>CBDDIF010000001.1:1495000-3897608 GCA_965228785.1 Hoeflea sp. | reverse complement strand
CATCGAAATGGCATGGCCACAGTTGTGGAATGCCCAATCGAACGACATTTCCCGAAGTTTTTTGATCGGTCGCGGTGAGGCGACCTTCCCAGCCATCAGCTCGCCTTCTCCGGCGGATTTCTCCCCCAGTAGATGGGCTCACGTGCCGTGACGATTTGGTGCCGGAGACTGCCGTCATCTGGATCGATCTCTCGCTGATCTGCGTCGTTGTGTTTGCGGTAGCCTTCCCGCGTGAACCCACGTGACCGCCCCTCAAGAAAGGCACGAAGACGGGCTTCACCGCCGACGATCCAGGCTTCCTCGATCTTGTCGATGTAGCCGCCCCACTGCGTGAGCGTTTCGATTGGCGAACGGGTTTCGAGATTGATGAACCGGGAATAGAGGGTCACCGGTGCACCGAAGTAGGAGTAGTCGAAGATGTTCCCGAGCACGTCGGGCGTCAGTTCGGTGTTGGGAATGGACGTCAGCTCAATCTTCACACCAACGGCGGTGCCGTCCGACTGCGAAGTGATCTTGTCGATTTGAAGCAGGCTTCCGGCGCCAACGAATTCAACACCGCTCCAGTTGATGGTTCCGAGACCCGTGTGAAATCCGAAGTTGCCTTCCGGAAGCTCGAAATGGGTGAAGAGCCGGTGACCAATCCCGTTGGTCTGCATCTGGGCACGTGTGGTTGCCCCAAGGGTCTCTACCATGGCTTTTGAATGCCCTGGAAACTGATGGACTGAGGCGCAACATCCTTTGGCGCTTTGAAGCTTCCCGGTATTGGAAGCATCTCGACCTCTGGCCGGATCCAGTAAGCAGAACCAGATGAGAACCGTGACGTATCGATCGCCGGCCGCACGTAGCAGGTGCTAATCGTTCCGCTCGATGCTGTCCGATCCTCAGACAGGACATGCAGCGAGTATCGTCCCGATTGCACCAGCGAGACCATGTCCCCCGCCTTCAACTGGATCGTGCTGGGCGAGAGTGACGTAAACGTGCAGGTGTAGACCGACGTGACGGAAAAGCCGCCGATCCCATTCCAGCCAGAAAGACCCTGGCCCTCCGGATAGTTTGCCGGATAGGCCTGCGCCGGATCGTGCGCCAGGAAGGTTCTGTAGCCTTCGAGGTTCGCCCAGAACGCCATCCAAGCAGCGATCTCAATTCGCTCTTGAGTGTCGGTGGTCGAAAGCGGATCAGTCGTGAAGGTGCACATCCACCTCGGATCGGTCTTCTCGACAATCTGCGTCGCGTTGCCCAGGTACTGGTTGATCGACACTCCGAAGACGGGTTTGAACTCAACCGCCTTGATCGGATGTGTTGGCATGGCAAGCGGGAAGACAGGTGCCATGCGTTATCTCCTGATGAAAGCTCGCGAACGACCCTCGTAAACGGCGCCGGCAACGCGCTCGGTCGTTCCACGGTCGTAATCCTGAAGGCCTCTGGCCACGCCCTGGTTGACCAGGTCTATGACGTGCGGATCGCCCGAAGCGCCTTCGACATTGACGTTGATGTTCACGTTCTGGGCAACGGTGCGCCCGTTGTTGTTCGCGGCACGAACGCCGAGGGAGCCATCCGATCCGCGATGGAGTGGCATGACGGCCTCCGGTCCGGCCTCGCCCATCAGGCCCATTCCTTTGGCCATCGGAAACACAGTGGGTCGGTTGACGACACCGCCGCGTGCAAACGGGATGACGTTGCCGCCACGAAACGCTGCTCCATCGGCAAAGCGCAGTCCCGCCCAGGGATCAAAACCACCACCGCCACCGAACAGGCCGCCCAGCAGGCTTGAAAAGAACCCACCGCCGCCGCCACCACCGCCGGCATTGTTCACACGAAAGATCGCGTTCAGCAGGCCGTCGAGCAGGCGATCAGTGACCTTGTCGATCGCATTGACCGCTGCGTTCCGAAACGATTCCCAGAAGCTCTCGCCGTTCCGTAGGCCGCTTTGGAGATCGCGGAAGAATCCTCCTGCGACATCACGGACAAAGTTCATTGACTCGCGGGCCGCATCCGTCGCACCCTGAAGCCCGTTCCATGCGTCCTTGGCCTTCTTTGCGCCTCCGGCCGCAGCACTTCCGGCACCCGTCGAAGCTGTGCCGAGATCGTCCGCGGACTCCCTGGCTGCACGAATGGCATTGTTCATTTCAACGGTGGCGTCAGTCGCCGACTTTGTGCCGCTGAGTATTTCGCCGAGCCGACCGATGTAATCGGTGTTCAAGGTGCGCTGGAAAGTCGAGCCGATGGTTTGTCCGACACCTGCCGCCGAACCTTCGAATGGGTTCCCGACATCACCCAGGTTGACGTCGCCGATGCCGACGCCCTGAAAATTCTCCCCCACGAACGGAAGGTTCTGAAGCGATCCGATCAGTGTGTTGATCCTTGCGATCGCACCGTTGATCATGCTCTCGATCGCATCAATGACGGTGTTCGCGGCCTGAAACGCAAGGTCACCTAAGGCGGCCGGGAGCTGACCCCAAACTGCGATGATCGACTGGTAGGCTCCGACGAACGATCCGACGATCTTATTCGCCACATCCTTCATCGTGCCGATGACATCGACCCCGATTGCCTCTTGGATCTGATCTCGGAAGACGAACGCCGCTGTACCGGCCGCCGTCAACGCAACCAGGAGGGCCCCGACGGGATTGGTGAGCATCGCAAGTCGAATGACGTTCATCGATGCGACGACGACCCGGGCGAGCGATACAAAACCGCCGGCAATCGCCAAAAGGATCGAGGGACCGAAGGCCGCCAGCAGCGATGCACCAACAACAGTTGCGACCCTGGCAAGCGTGTCGAAATTGTCGACGAGGATCGTGATCCCGCTGACCGCCAATCGGAATGCACCCACAAGACCAGTGCCGATGGTCTGCACAAATCCGACAAACGCCGGGCTCTCGATCGCCTTGATCAGATCCTCAATGGACAGACGAAAGGTCTCTGTCGCGCCTTTCGACAATTCGAAAACATCGCCCCAGGAATTGCCCAATGCTTCGAGTGCGCCGCCGAAGACACCGCGTGCGGCTTCTGCTGAGCCACCGAACTGCCGCTCAAGTTCTGCAAGAATCAAACTCTGAGCCCCGGCAACATCGTTCGCCGCGACCATCTGCTTGATCATTTCAGTCTGGGCTGTCGTGAACGAAATTCCGGATTCGCGCAGTTGGGTCACACCACGCACCGGATCGTTCAGCGCTCGTCCAACCGAAAGAGCGACTTGTCCCAGGTCCTTCTTCAAGGCGACCGATAGATCCAGAACAGCCTTGGTCGCTTGCGGAAAGGTATCGCCCTGGATCTTCGTGAAGGTGAGCAACAGGGCCTGCGCCCCATTGGTCACCTCGTCGCCGATGGTCGTGATCCTTTGCAGCGAGGCCGCGTGCGCATTGAGGCTGGACAGGGTTTGTCCGGCGGCGCCACCCGTCGACTGAATGGTTGCGGCAAGCTGCTGCTGAACGGCCTGGGCAGTTCTCGTGTTGTCGATGAACTTGCGCAGAGAAAACGTCGCGGTGGCAAACCCCGCGAATACAGCGATCGCTGCGGTGGCCGCCCTGGCCATTCCCGCAATTCCCCTCGAGGCGGCACCCGAGCCACGAGCGATCGCCCGAAAGTTGTCGTTGGCGGACCGCCCGAGACGATCAGTCCGTTGTTCGGTACGACGCGCCTCGTCACCGATTTCCCGCAAATCACGCTTGATCCTCTGGGCCTCACGACCAGCCTGCCGAGGATCAATCTTGATGGACAGTTTTGCCACGGTGTTGCCCTATCCATTGTCGCGCGTATACTCCGCTCCAGGTTGTGGGTCGGGGTGACGCGCATGCGCTTTATGATTGTGTTGATGCTGCTGGCAGTTGCCGGCTGCGAAGGATCGGAGGATCCGGTCGAACGTGTTGGCTACTTCAAGTCAGACATTCGGGATCGAATATTCACAGCTCGAATGAGTGAAACGGCCACCGAACAGGATGCCCGCACCCGATGCGAGCCCGACCCGCCGTTGGTGCTGTCCTTGCGCCAGTCGTAGCAGAGCGTCCCGTTGAAGACGAAGATGAACTCCGGCCGCCGCTCGAAATAGTCATCGTCCCATTCGAGAAGCACATAGACATAGCAAACGCCCGTCTTCTTGTCGGTGGAACTCCAACGGCCACCCGAGTTATCGACCAGTTCCTGGTTGATGCCCTGTCCGTTGGCGCCGGAATAGAAAGCGATTTTGATCTTGTCGCTGAAATCCGCGACGTGATACCGGGCGTCTTCATTCGAGACCGTCGCGATGCTAGTTAGGCTTTTCTCCTGGCCGTCGACGATGACCGAGTTCAATCCCTGGCAGTGCGACGAGCTCAGATCGAAGACGAGCTGAAGATATTTTCGATTGTCTCCGTAGCTGTTGAAAAACGTCAGATGACCGGCACGCGCGACCTCACCAAAGGTTACCGATCGATATTCATCAGCGCCCAGCTGAAGATTGAGTTGGACACCGGTCGGTTCATCGTCACCTTGCCGCTTGGCCAGAAGGCCAGACAGAAGGTTCAATCCAACATAGGCGACAGCCTTCACCACCAGACCGCCGAGTGCTGTCCCGGCAAACGTAGTCACGGCGGCGCCCGCGGACGAGACAACTCCCGCGATCGCCGTTACGGCGGCAACGATGAGGCCCATTGGTCAGACCGCGAAGGCCCGCGTTGCGTGCTCAAGCAGGATCAAGCGAGAACCATCCAGCGTTCGCGCTCGAACCCGCCCGTCGATCACGTAACCCATGATCTCGCGCCCACTCTTGTCTGGCTCACCGTCATCGTTGACGGGAACCACGACAAAATCGCCCCTTTGAGCGAGCGACACAGGGATCTCCGAATAGTGCCCCGCAAGTGCGTCACCGAGCGTTTTGAAACCGGCCTTTCTGACACGAAGCATGATGCCGCGCTCGGTCTTCAAGGGCTGTCCACGGGAACCTCTGCAATACTCGCGAACGACCGATTGATGATCACCACCAACCAGCGCTTCTTCGATCATCGAAATGGCATGGCCACAGTTGTGGAATGCCCAATCGAACGACATTTCCCGAAGTTTTTGATCGGTCGCGGTGAGGCGACCTTCCCAGCCATCAGCTCGCCTTCTCCGGCGGATTTCTCCCCCAGTAGATGGGCTCACGTGCCGTGACGATTTGGTGCCGGAGACTGCCGTCATCTGGATCGATCTCTCGCTGATCTGCGTCGTTGTGTTTGCGGTAGCCTTCCCGCGTGAACCCACGTGACCGCCCCTCAAGAAAGGCACGAAGACGGGCTTCACCGCCGACGATCCAGGCTTCCTCGATCTTGTCGATGTAGCCGCCCCACTGCGTGAGCGTTTCGATTGGCGAACGGGTTTCGAGATTGATGAACCGGGAATAGAGGGTCACCGGTGCACCGAAGTAGGAGTAGTCGAAGATGTTCCCGAGCACGTCGGGCGTCAGTTCGGTGTTGGGAATGGACGTCAGCTCAATCTTCACACCAACGGCGGTGCCGTCCGACTGCGAAGTGATCTTGTCGATTTGAAGCAGGCTTCCGGCGCCAACGAATTCAACACCGCTCCAGTTGATGGTTCCGAGACCCGTGTGAAATCCGAAGTTGCCTTCCGGAAGCTCGAAATGGGTGAAGAGCCGGTGACCAATCCCGTTGGTCTGCATCTGGGCACGTGTGGTTGCCCCAAGGGTCTCTACCATGGCTTTTGAATGCCCTGGAAACTGATGGACTGAGGCGCAACATCCTTTGGCGCTTTGAAGCTTCCCGGTATTGGAAGCATCTCGACCTCTGGCCGGATCCAGTAAGCAGAACCAGATGAGAACCGTGACGTATCGATCGCCGGCCGCACGTAGCAGGTGCTAATCGTTCCGCTCGATGCTGTCCGATCCTCAGACAGGACATGCAGCGAGTATCGTCCCGATTGCACCAGCGAGACCATGTCCCCCGCCTTCAACTGGATCGTGCTGGGCGAGAGTGACGTAAACGTGCAGGTGTAGACCGACGTGACGGAAAAGCCGCCGATCCCATTCCAGCCAGAAAGACCCTGGCCCTCCGGATAGTTTGCCGGATAGGCCTGCGCCGGATCGTGCGCCAGGAAGGTTCTGTAGCCTTCGAGGTTCGCCCAGAACGCCATCCAAGCAGCGATCTCAATTCGCTCTTGAGTGTCGGTGGTCGAAAGCGGATCAGTCGTGAAGGTGCACATCCACCTCGGATCGGTCTTCTCGACAATCTGCGTCGCGTTGCCCAGGTACTGGTTGATCGACACTCCGAAGACGGGTTTGAACTCAACCGCCTTGATCGGATGTGTTGGCATGGCAAGCGGGAAGACAGGTGCCATGCGTTATCTCCTGATGAAAGCTCGCGAACGACCCTCGTAAACGGCGCCGGCAACGCGCTCGGTCGTTCCACGGTCGTAATCCTGAAGGCCTCTGGCCACGCCCTGGTTGACCAGGTCTATGACGTGCGGATCGCCCGAAGCGCCTTCGACATTGACGTTGATGTTCACGTTCTGGGCAACGGTGCGCCCGTTGTTGTTCGCGGCACGAACGCCGAGGGAGCCATCCGATCCGCGATGGAGTGGCATGACGGCCTCCGGTCCGGCCTCGCCCATCAGGCCCATTCCTTTGGCCATCGGAAACACAGTGGGTCGGTTGACGACACCGCCGCGTGCAAACGGGATGACGTTGCCGCCACGAAACGCTGCTCCATCGGCAAAGCGCAGTCCCGCCCAGGGATCAAAACCACCACCGCCACCGAACAGGCCGCCCAGCAGGCTTGAAAAGAACCCACCGCCGCCGCCACCACCGCCGGCATTGTTCACACGAAAGATCGCGTTCAGCAGGCCGTCGAGCAGGCGATCAGTGACCTTGTCGATCGCATTGACCGCTGCGTTCCGAAACGATTCCCAGAAGCTCTCGCCGTTCCGTAGGCCGCTTTGGAGATCGCGGAAGAATCCTCCTGCGACATCACGGACAAAGTTCATTGACTCGCGGGCCGCATCCGTCGCACCCTGAAGCCCGTTCCATGCGTCCTTGGCCTTCTTTGCGCCTCCGGCCGCAGCACTTCCGGCACCCGTCGAAGCTGTGCCGAGATCGTCCGCGGACTCCCTGGCTGCACGAATGGCATTGTTCATTTCAACGGTGGCGTCAGTCGCCGACTTTGTGCCGCTGAGTATTTCGCCGAGCCGACCGATGTAATCGGTGTTCAAGGTGCGCTGGAAAGTCGAGCCGATGGTTTGTCCGACACCTGCCGCCGAACCTTCGAATGGGTTCCCGACATCACCCAGGTTGACGTCGCCGATGCCGACGCCCTGAAAATTCTCCCCCACGAACGGAAGGTTCTGAAGCGATCCGATCAGTGTGTTGATCCTTGCGATCGCACCGTTGATCATGCTCTCGATCGCATCAATGACGGTGTTCGCGGCCTGAAACGCAAGGTCACCTAAGGCGGCCGGGAGCTGACCCCAAACTGCGATGATCGACTGGTAGGCTCCGACGAACGATCCGACGATCTTATTCGCCACATCCTTCATCGTGCCGATGACATCGACCCCGATTGCCTCTTGGATCTGATCTCGGAAGACGAACGCCGCTGTACCGGCCGCCGTCAACGCAACCAGGAGGGCCCCGACGGGATTGGTGAGCATCGCAAGTCGAATGACGTTCATCGATGCGACGACGACCCGGGCGAGCGATACAAAACCGCCGGCAATCGCCAAAAGGATCGAGGGACCGAAGGCCGCCAGCAGCGATGCACCAACAACAGTTGCGACCCTGGCAAGCGTGTCGAAATTGTCGACGAGGATCGTGATCCCGCTGACCGCCAATCGGAATGCACCCACAAGACCAGTGCCGATGGTCTGCACAAATCCGACAAACGCCGGGCTCTCGATCGCCTTGATCAGATCCTCAATGGACAGACGAAAGGTCTCTGTCGCGCCTTTCGACAATTCGAAAACATCGCCCCAGGAATTGCCCAATGCTTCGAGTGCGCCGCCGAAGACACCGCGTGCGGCTTCTGCTGAGCCACCGAACTGCCGCTCAAGTTCTGCAAGAATCAAACTCTGAGCCCCGGCAACATCGTTCGCCGCGACCATCTGCTTGATCATTTCAGTCTGGGCTGTCGTGAACGAAATTCCGGATTCGCGCAGTTGGGTCACACCACGCACCGGATCGTTCAGCGCTCGTCCAACCGAAAGAGCGACTTGTCCCAGGTCCTTCTTCAAGGCGACCGATAGATCCAGAACAGCCTTGGTCGCTTGCGGAAAGGTATCGCCCTGGATCTTCGTGAAGGTGAGCAACAGGGCCTGCGCCCCATTGGTCACCTCGTCGCCGATGGTCGTGATCCTTTGCAGCGAGGCCGCGTGCGCATTGAGGCTGGACAGGGTTTGTCCGGCGGCGCCACCCGTCGACTGAATGGTTGCGGCAAGCTGCTGCTGAACGGCCTGGGCAGTTCTCGTGTTGTCGATGAACTTGCGCAGAGAAAACGTCGCGGTGGCAAACCCCGCGAATACAGCGATCGCTGCGGTGGCCGCCCTGGCCATTCCCGCAATTCCCCTCGAGGCGGCACCCGAGCCACGAGCGATCGCCCGAAAGTTGTCGTTGGCGGACCGCCCGAGACGATCAGTCCGTTGTTCGGTACGACGCGCCTCGTCACCGATTTCCCGCAAATCACGCTTGATCCTCTGGGCCTCACGACCAGCCTGCCGAGGATCAATCTTGATGGACAGTTTTGCCACGGTGTTGCCCTATCCATTGTCGCGCGTATACTCCGCTCCAGGTTGTGGGTCGGGGTGACGCGCATGCGCTTTATGATTGTGTTGATGCTGCTGGCAGTTGCCGGCTGCGAAGGATCGGAGGATCCGGTCGAACGTGTTGGCTACTTCAAGTCAGACATTCGGGATCGAATATTCACAGCTCGAATGAGTGAAACGGCCACCGAACAGGATGCCCGCACCTTCGCCGAAACGCGGAAGTACACCGATGGTCAGATGACCGCTGTCTATATCTACGACCATGATGCCAAGATCCCAGCCGACGGAATCACTCAGGCCCGCGACATATTTCACGCAAACGAAGTGAAACGATTGCCTGGCCTCAGCGCCTGGCATTACGCCTACATGCGAGACCGAAAGGGCGACGCCTATTTCGTTGACTGCAAGAAAGCCAAACACGATCTTTGCCGAAACGACGAGTAGATCGAAATGCCATTGTCATTCGGGCTTTGGCCGACTTCGCTTGACCAGCTCAACGAACTTTCGATCAACAGCCTGCACCATGGTCAAGAGCTCGTGCCGGAACGACGGATTATCGAACTCACACAGCCGGCAGTATGCCTCAATTTCGGAAACCGGTATCTCAGCGATCCCTTCAACCGCGGGCGGCCGTGATCCTGTCAATTCGTTGAAAGCTTCCCAGAACAACGTCAATCGCGGATCGAGCGAAGGTTTGTTCTTGAGCGCTTGGGCGTTGGGATTGACCCTTCTGAGGAAGCGTTCCCGTCGCGGCGTCCACGTGAACTGCCACGCCAGGAACTCGGTCAGTTTTTTGCGTCTTCCTCAGACGACTTGGCTCGGAAGTGACGCTCTTCCGAGCTGTCCTTGAAAAACTGCATTGCTGCTCTGTCGCATGCCGGCGTCGACAACAAAGCAATGAAATTCTCACGATTGCTTGCGATTTTTTTGCCATCGGATTTGATGGTGGTTGTCCACGATACGACGACATGATCGTGCAGGATTCCCAGGAAGCGCTTGGCGATTTCCAAATCATCGCCACCCCCAAGCTGATCTGCCCTCTCAACCCAATCCTGATGATCTTTCAGCGTTGCTGCGAACTTCTTGTCGTGCCGCGCATCCGCCATCCGGGATGTGATCCTGATCACACCGAATTTCAGTCGATACTCGAATTCACGCGTAACGTCCGAAGCGATTGGCGTGTAGCCATCAACTTTCATTGTGATACCTCGTTGGTGGTCCCATGAAAAAAAGGCGGCCCAACGGACCGCCATACTCGAAAGAAGCTGGATTTGCTTCTGATCAGCTGCAGTTCTTCTCCGCTCGCGCCTGCCTGACCGCCTCTTTGCGGCCCCTTAAGGTCGGCGATCTGCGGTGCGATGTTGTCACCGCTCATCGACGAAACCGGCAATCCGATGAGAATCACGCCGGCTATGTCGTTGCTTCTCGCCTGTTCCTGCTGCGCAGAAGCCTTTGTCAGCGCCGCATCAAGGTTTGCCGCTTCCTGTTTCAGTCGTTCGCATGACAGATGCGAATAGGTGACGCTCGATACGTAGGCGGGCGCGATGGACGCTGGTGACTTTGCGCATGCCGAAACAAGCGCAACAGCAAATAGGCTTGCAATTCTGGATTTCATTCCCACTCTCCCCAACCAGGGGGAGAAAGCTATTCTCAATCAGAGCGAGTGTCTAGTCAGTCGGAATCAACGTCCGCTTTTCGAGGCGGTCGCAGGTGACCCTTCCGTCGCAAAAGCTCCGCATACTTCGCCGGCACCTTTTCAGGAACCCCGGTCCTGAATTCCACCTTGGTGCCGTACGGATACGCGGTGAAATCTTCGCGCGGGATGACAGTCTTGTCAGCCATCAGGCCACCGCCCTCGTGATGCTGATGGTCGCCGAGCTCGAGCTGTCATATATCGCCTGAAATTCGCTGTTGACCATGACGTCCTGATCGTTGCCAGACGCCTGAACCACCGCATTCATGAGTTTCGTTTTCGGCAGACTGATGGTGTATTTTTCGTTGGCGACCGACCCCAACGTCAGCGCGATGGCCAGGTCGTCATGGTTCAGGCAAGCGTTATACAGACCGAGACTTTCGAAATATGCCTCCAGCGATCCGGTAACGATGAAGCGACCTGAACGAATGCCAACCGGGCCGGCATTGGCAACAGCCAATCGGGGCCCAAGGTTTTTCGTTATCGTGATGCTCGCCGACAGGAGCGTCGGAGTTGGCGAAAGGCTACCAATCGAAAGCGATCCGACATCGCCTGAGCAAGCCATTGGCTCGTTGGTGTTGGCCGCCGAGTAGGTAGCGCCCGTAATGATCGCAGTATCGGTTGCATGACCGCGACCCATCAGCGTGGCCGAACCCTTGATGATTTCCTCGGCCTGCATCTCCAAGGAAATCTCGTTCATCTGCATACCGGTGTACCGGAGGTACTGATCCGTTCCGCCAGTCTCGAAGGTCTTTTCCCAGGCAAAGGACTTCGGAGTAATGCCGTTTTTCAAGACATCCGATGACCATGTGCTGAAGAGAAGGCTTTCCAGCAGAGGATCAAGGGTGCCGTAGGACAGCTCAAAGCCGAAACCACCAGGCACTCGGAACCCAACATCGGTGACGTTGGGAACATTTCCGTCAGCCCGGATTTCCTCGGAAACCTTCGTGATCTTGTCCCGATTGAACGACTCCTGGGTGTAGCGCATCGTCTGCCAGGTCGGAGTGGTCGGAATCGTGTTCTCCGTCGACTCGGCAATGTAGGCCAGCCGTGTGGCTGAGCTGTCAGCAAAGGACATCTCGGTCTCCTTGATGTTGGATCAGATCAGCCGTTGAACTCGTCACGCTGAAACGGGAACGTGACAGGCTGCTTAAACAGCGGCTTGTTCTCCTGACGCGAACCGACGCTCATGGTTCGGAACAACAAGCCGCCGGATTTCCAGTTGGTGAAGATCGGCCTGATCTTGTTCGCCAACCGACGCCACTCGACACTCGGAAATGAACTGGCCTTTCCGCCAGGTACGTAAATCTGGATGTGAACAACGCCGATACTTCGAACGAGGTTGCTGCCCGGCGACCCCATGCTGGCATTGAAGCTTTCTCCGTTGAGGATCGACAGCCGTACCGAGCTCTCGTCCGTCGGCGGCTGGAAGGCATGCCCGTCAAAGCCGACCTGCGTTTCAAGCGTGTCCGGATCACCGAGCATCCAACAATCGCGAAATCGCGTTTCGATGACCTCGCGTTCCTGTTCGATGTCCATGTGATCACCCGGCGTTGGCGAACATCGCCTCGAGCTCGGCCACCGTTACCGCGACCATGCCCATCGGCGCCTGTTGTGAATGGCCGTCCTCAAGGGCCGGACCATATGGAAGATTGTTCTGCAGCCAGATCACCTGCGGCATGGTGATCCCGTTCGCCACCGCAGTTCCGGCTGCAATTGTGGGCCCACCGGACGGATCGACGTTGCTGGATTGTGCATCGCTCGCGTTGTTGATCGAGACCGTCCAATTTCCTCGAAGCCGACCGGTGTCTACCGGCGATTTCATGACCAACCGGCTCAGGCCTTCGATCGCGATTTTCTTGGTGACTTTGACCAGCTCTTTCTCGACCAACTCGTCGAACTCATCGAGCAGATCGATACTGAATTGGCGGGCGTTTGCCATCAGCTCCTGGCCACAACCGCTGCAAAGAAGGTTCCAGCGCCGGCAATGTCACCGATCGCCTTCACGAGGTATTCAGAACCTCCAATGTCGATCGAATCGTTCTCAGCTGGAGCGAAACTCAATCCTTCCAGCCACACCAGCTCATCAGTTGGACCCGCAACGAACCCTGGTAAAACGTCACCGATTGCCGTTGACGTGTCGAACAATCCTCGCCCAGTGGCTGTGGCATCTGTAGTGTCATGCTGACCCGTTGAAGGGTTGTAACGGGTCTGTGCTGTACGCGTGAGCGTTACCGCCTTGATGATGTCGGTGAATTCAGCCGCCGCACCTGTGAAGGCTTCAGCGGCGATTTCAGCGACGGTTGTCATCGGTCAAGCCCGCAGCAGCGGTACGGATGCGTCGTCCTCGACCAAACCCTCCAGGAGGCCGTCGATCGAGGTGATCACGTCACGCGCCGGTGCGCCCGCAACGTATTCAGTATCCGTCTCTACCACTGCAGCCTTGACCTTCTTCTTCTTGACGGAGTTGCCTCTGGACAGAACCGGCTCGAGGTTCGTTCCCGTCAGCACCAGAAGCGCAGCCTCGAAGTTGGCACGTTTGACTTGCTCTGGAACTGTGGTCGCGTCGATCGCGTAGCCATCAATGTCAGAGATGTACCCTCGAGGCCAAGCAAGCGCTTGGGTGGACGTCGCTTTCACACCAACCCAACGGCCGCGGTACCTGCGTTCGAGATAGTCAGCGCCCCTGATCAGAGCCTGCTCCTTGGCGCTTTCGTCGCCGGTCCACGCGGTTATGCCGCGCGCGGTGAAATAGGCGTCGGCGTTGGCAGCTGTGTCGTACGCAACCGCCGTCGCAGAGCCAGCGATGACCTCGATCGCCATCCGGCTCTACTCGGTGACCAGCTCGGCCAGCTTAGCGAGCATGGTTTCGCGCTTCATGCTTGGGTGTGGTGCCTTTCCAGCGGCCGTCTCTAGAGCAGCGCGTAGTTCGTCGTCCGAGCGCGGATCGTCGTCTTCGGGTTCGGTATCGACACCAAACAACCGATGTTTCTCAGGATCGAAGTCAGACTCATTGATGATCAGGAAGCCATCCTCCTGGGCGATCTTCACGGTCGGAATGAGCATAGTGATTGTCCTCGAATAGATTGGAGATCGCCGGGAGCCTTGACCCCCGGCGACTTCATTTGTTGTCAGTTCTCGACGGGTTAGCCGATCAGCAGAGCAGCGTGTTCAGACTTCACGGCCTTGACGCCCCAGCATGCCGCCACTTCATAGGTGACCTGCCGATACTGACGATAGACCGAAACCTCAAACACGATGCCCGACACCTCGTCAGTGATGTACGTCCGGTCGTCGGCCTGGTCTCCGCCAGTCGGAATGGCAGGCACCCGGGCTGCGAGCTGGAAGGCATCGCGGCTGAACACCATGTTTGCGGTATAGGCCGCCTGCAGAGTGGCTGCAGCATCGTCAGCCAATGCAAGCTGCAAACCTGGATCAGCCAGGACGATGTCCTTGTCGCCGTCACCAGCGGCGCCTGTGGCGATAACGTACTTGTTCGCATCCCCAGCGAACGAGATAACGTCACCCGCCAAATGCGTGCCGGTACCAGTGTCCAGATGCACAGTGGTGTCGCCCGCGCTGTATCCACCGCCGTTGTCGACCGCATAGCTGCTGCCGGTTCCAGGAGTATGCAGCCGGATCTGTCCCGAGTGGTGCAGCATGGCCCCGAAGGTCTGCCCAATTTCACCAAAGCGACGAGCCATGTCGTTTCCGGCCTCGTTCACCTTGAACATGCCCGGCTGCTTACCAAGCAGCTTGGCAACTGCTCCAGATCCCAGAACGACGTGGCGATCCGATGCCGGCGCACCATTGTCGTTCAGTATACGGAGGGACTCGGAAAGATCAGTCATGTCGTCACCGGTCCCGAAGGGCGTGGTGCCAGCGGTGCCGTAAGCTCGGGACGCCGAAACATAGAGGTTCGCCAGATCAAGTTCCATCTCGTTTGTGAGCGTGCGGAACGCCTGGGCAAACCGCTGCTCGGCGATGGTGCGGTTCGATGAACCAAGTCCCCGTTCTTCCTCACCGGTCAGATGGAAAGGCACCTTCCGCTGTTTGGTGATCTGGATATCGACATACTCGATGGTCTGGTCGGTGCCAGTAGGGGCAATGTTGTTGGGTGTAATGTCCTCGCCGGCCATGGCCGGGACGACCGGCGATCGGACCGTCTGGTCCTTTGCCGCTTGCTCGGCTGTGGCATCGCGGGAAACTGCGGGAATGAGACCGACCAGTTCACGAGAAACCACGTTCATTGCGTTGTACATTACGGGGTACAAACCCGTCAGGGTGTTAGCCATTGGGATAGCCTTTCAATAGGTCAACGATGTTCGTTGGGGTTGGTGTTTGGGAAAGGCCCTCGGCCTAAAAAGCTGCTCAGCCCCTCGGGCTCAAGCGGGATGCGCGATGCTCGCGCGGATCAGTCGACGATCTGAACGCCGTCCTGAATAGTCTTCTGACGATCAGCGACCGGCAGTCCGTCAAATGTAGAGCGTTTCATGCTCTTGCCATTGGCAACCTTGCCATCTCCGCCACGTGCGCCTGGTCCTTCGGACTTGGCCACGTATTGCTTGCCTTCATCGGTTCCGGCGAATTCCGTAACCCATTCCTTCAAGCTGACATTGCCCATGTCGGTCTCGACAACCGGGTTCAAGGCACCGTCGTCATTTTCGACTGTGATCTTGCCTCGGGTCTTGAGATACGGAAGCAGGATCGCCTTGTGCTTGCCGTCGATGTCCGCTTCGTCCATTGCGGCAGATAGGCCGCCGTCGATCACCAGGCGGTTCAGTGAGTTCTGCAGGTTGTTATTTGTGGCCTTCAAAGGCTCAATTTCCGCCGTATGCCGGTCGGAGTACTTCTTTTCGATCTTCGCGGTGACGCGGTCGCTGATCTCCTGAAGCTGCTCCTGCGTAGGTTGCCCGCCCTTCCCGTCGGCCGCATTCTTCATCGTGTCGAACGCATCCTTATCGAAATCATCCGGCAGGAAGTCGAAGCGCGAGCGGAGTTTTACGACGGCGTCGCGAACGGCATCATCCGAGATCTCATCTTCATCGACCTCGCGGCCGTGCACTGCGTCTTTCAGCGTTTTCAAGCCATCCTTGGTTTTCTTGTGGGCCGTTTTCAGGTTCACCACCTTCGGATGGTCGTCGATGCCCTCGACATCGAGAACGTGCTTGTCGCCGCTCTTTTTGTACAGGGCTTTGATGTCGTCCGGCTGTTCCTCGAACTGCTCGGCTGACAGAATTGCGCGAATTCCCATCGGGACTTCTCCTCGTATTGTGGCCCGGCCTCGCCGAACCGGTTGCGGGCTGCCACGCCCTTTTGATACGCACACACGAAAGAGGCGCATCGAAATTAAATCGACGCGCCCCAAGCAAGCTGAATTTGCTCAAATTTCTACTAGACTAGGCGGGTCACCTTCCCGCGGGTCAGGCAATGCAGGCAGTAGATCGCTTTGGTTCCGCCCTCTGGCTTACCATCGCGGATCATTCGGCCCATCTTGGCTTCGAAGCTCACGGCGGTTGCAACGCCGGTATCTTCTTCACAGATGTGGCACAGCAGAGGTTCCACCTGTCCTCGCTTTCGGCGGTATGCTTTTGGCTTGGCCGCGCCATCTCCGGTCGGCCCACCTTCGATAACCTTGAAGCGTTGAGGGTCGGTCACGGCGTATCCGAGAGAATACGCTCGAGGTTTTGCTTGAGTTCTGCCTCAACCGCGGCGCGATCGGCGCCAGGGTGAAGGTCCAGGTAGTCGTCGACAGCGTCGGCTTCCGAATAGTCGCTGACCATTCGGCTCCCGTTCGCATATAACTCGATCACGCTATAATTCGCGCGATGATCATTCATCGACAATCTCCAGGACTATGATCCTCAAATCGCCGCCGTCTCGCTTCTCGGTGCGCTTGTCAGCAACCCGGTACCGAAGACCGGCAGGTAGCAATACCTCTTTCTCATTCTCGAAGTGACTTACCGGCGCAATATACGCCCCTCGCCTCGGTTTCTCAACATGAAGTAGTAGTCTGGACCCTCGGGACCAGCTTTCCGCGACCGACTTCTCAGTGGAGAATGATTGCAGCTGATCGCCAAGGTCAAAGTCATCTCCAACCTTGGCTGTGCTCCACAACGCGTCTGCTGCGGCCGTCTGCCGGCGCGGAGCGCGCCAGATGTTCCTCGGGGGCGATGGCAGCTTGTCCACGCCATTCCCGGCTAGCGCTGTGAATTGGCGATCCTCTAGCCTGGAAACACCCTCCCGCATCCGTCGATTGATGCCCAGAAACGCGGGGCTGGTGTAGTGCCGGATAGCGACCAGCGGATTGTCGGGAATCTTCCAGCGTTCCCGCTTTTTTACGGACCGAACGAACTTGAGTTGGTCCGGAAAGCGATCAACCAGCCTTTCCAGCAACGACCGTTGCTGCTTCGGGCTGCGCAGGAACCGCGCAACTTCGTCTCTCGGCACACCTGGTGGTGGCTTCACCGGGTTTAGCAACCCAGCCTTCTCGAACGCTCCTTGGTCTACCTTCTTGAGTTGATCTAGCGTGAGTTCCCTGCCCCGCTGATCGACGAAGCGATCAACAGGCATTTTGCCTGATCTGAACAACGCACCCTTGCTGGGCCCCAGGGCTTCGTCTTGAACCTTTGTCGGCTGTTTCTTGAGCCATTCGGCATAGGTCATGGACGCTGGTACCTGGCCGTCCATTGACGCCCGCGTTCCCTCCGGTGCCTCACGGAGGTTGATGCCCATTTCCTTCCAAGATTTCAGAACCGGCGCAGTCGAGCTCCGACAGTTCGGATGAGCTGGAGGCCTCGGGCCGCCATCGATCGGGAAAACTTTCCCATCACGACTGATGCAGATCATCGACGTTCGGGTGTCGAGCGTCGAAACCCAGCGAACCCCTTTTATGACGCCCTCATTCGCTCGGTATACTTCGGACCGGGCAACGTTGGCCGTATGGTTGACCGCAGTACGGACGACAGTCTGTGCGCTGCGCCGGTTGATCTCAAGCACACCATCCTTGAACCGACGTGCCCGAGTGCCCCGTACTCGCCGGACGATCTGGTCTATGGTCTCCCCTTCGATAAAGCCAAGGCGAATAGCTTCGCGGATACGTGCCCGGGCGGCCTGCTCAAGACCGCGATACCAATCGCGAAGATGCCTCCCCTGGAAAGGCCTTGCCTGCACCGCAGCATACAGCTGGGCCGACGATGGCTTCACGATATCGAGATTCACCGGCACAGATGCATTTACGATCTGGCGTTGGAAGTTCGCTTCGTGTGTTGCAAGGGCCCGAAGCTCGCTATTCAGGTCCTTTCGCAGTGTGGCATATGCCTCGGTGTTTACGTCCCGCACCGCCTCGAGTAGCTTTTCGAGCCGTTTTCGTGAGTAAGATCCCGAGACAGCCGTTGGGTCGTGCTTGAGCAGTTTGGCGACAAGGTCCTCATCGACCCGGTTCAACTGAGCGATAATCTTGCGAACAACACCCGCAGAATAGCGCTGCAATCCGACCGCGTGACGGATCGAGCGGTCAAGCAGTTCCTCGTTTGCTGTCATCACTCATCGATCGATCCGAGTGGAGCCGGCTCATCGTTGATCCGGTCCTCTTCATCTTCGAAAGTTCGTTCCGGATCGATGATCTCACCGCGCTGCAGATTTTCGAACAATGTCTGCTTTGAGTAAGCGCCGGATTGCCAACCACCGACCAGGCCAACAATTTCCTGCGGGGTCAGAATGTGATCGACGAAATCTGTATTGGGAGCCACATTGACCTCGTCGGGATCATGACCACCCCAGACTGCGGCATGCCGAAGAACGCGCTCAAGACCGGCTCCGGCCGCAAGTACAGCGGATTTCAGCGATGATTGCTGATTGCCCAGCCTGATCTTCTTCGCTTCGCCGCTTTCCGCTGTGCGGCGAGTATCCACGAAGATCTGGGCCCCGAACATAACCGCCCGCTCAAGAGTGCTCTGGATCGCCTCTCTTTGCGCCTCAAGTCCAGGTCCGGAGAACTCCAGAAAGCCTGTCTTCGCGTCTGCCGCTTCAAGAACCCACATGGCGGCGGCGCCGATTGTCTTTGGCGCTTTGTCTTTGCTAACGCCGGTGACGTATGGCGTCGGCTCGCTGGTCATGTGAAGGGACTGAACATAGTCAGCGTCAAGGCGATATGCTCGCAGCGCCAGCTTCGCCAGCCCGTACATCGGGATATCATCCGGCGACGGTGTCAGATCAGTCGATCCAACAAACACAAACGGGATCAACTCGAGCGGTTTCTTACCCTTGATACTCGAACCCTCAGGTTCTTGCGGAAGCCACCTCTCCTTGCCGTCCGCATCCTTCTGTTTGACCCAGTCACGGGATTCGTAGCCGCCGCTCGCGCCGAAGAAGCATTCCCGAATTCGGTTATCTGTCTCCCACTTGTTTGTCTCGGGGTTTCGTTTCCGTCCCGACTCATCAAGCGTCAGATATCCCAGACCGCCATCGGGATCGTCCCAGTTCAAGATCGTCTCTGCGGTGTAGCCGGCAAGATAGAAGTTTCCTTGCCCATCCACACCAGGCATCAAACCGTATCGGCCGGTCCGCATGACCTCCATGACCAAACGGCGATGAAGATCGTCAAGCGGCAATCCATCTCGGGTTGCCTTCTGACGGAGGTATTCCATAGCCGACGGCAATTCGATCTTGGACGGCTTGTTGAACGCCAACCCGACGACCCCTTGAACCGTCGGAGAAACGATCTCTGGGAATTCGGCCCGGTCTCGATAGGCTTCGTAAGCGTGCTTCTGCTTGCTATTGTCAGCCATCGCCTTCATGGCCGACTTCATTGGCAGATACGTTTCGCCTTCTGCCTTCACAGCATCATCACCGGCCAACGTAGCGCGCATAGTTTTCCATGCGTCCGCATACTGAAGGTAGTCCGGATGCTTGACGGTGATGTCGAAACCTTCAGCCATCAGTAGAATCCTGTGATCTCGACCTCGTGACCGTCGCGACTGTCTTCACCCAGCAGGCGGGCAAAGGCACCGGACGATGCGTCGACCTGATCCTTGAACGACCCGCCCGGGAACAGGCAAAGCTCGTCGATGTAGTCGTCAACCCAAGAACCTTTGACCAGGTAGACATTGCCGCCTTCGCATTGGGCTGCGAACGGCTCGGCGCGCGTTTCCTTACTACCAGTCTCCGGTTCAGCCCGGACATTCCATCCAGCCAGCTGCTTGACGTAATCCTGGGCCTGGACCTTGCCTGCTTGGCCAGGATCCTGCGGGAGACTGATCATAACGTTTCTGCCGTCTGACTCAGCCGTCGCCCTGATGATCTTGCGAACCGCATCGCCCTCTTGCTGCTCGGTGACAGCATGACCGACCACAAAGCTCCCATCGGGCCGGATTCCCATCTTCACACCCGCCGTTCTCGCTGAGTTGCTCTTTTTCGTGGCAGCCAGGTCCCAATGCCGGACCCAGCGTGCGTCCATGGGCATCTCGTTCAGGAACTTGCCCTCGAACCACGCCCGCTTGAACATGCCACCTTCGCGCGGCGTTGGCCTTTGCTGGAACTGGCCGGCGATCGCATATGATCCCATCGGAACCTTGTCACGGTCGACCACTTCCCTCGGAAATCGACCGGGGAACAACAGCTCACCTTCCTCGGTCCTTGGGTCCTCCCAATCGAGTGCGGTTCGGCATTTCCGTTCGGGTTCGAATTCCATCGGCAGCATGATGTGCTGATAGCCGAGACCCATTTTCAGTATCAGGCCAGAGACGTCGTCCTCGTGCAGCCGTTGCATGATCACAACGATGGCTGATTTCTCTGGGTCGTTGACACGCGACGGCACCGATTCCCGAAAGATGCGTGTTGTTCGTTTACGCTCCGCATCACTCTCGGCGGTCTCCGTCGAATGCGGATCGTCGATCACAACCCGGTCACCGCGACCGCCCGTTAGGCTCTGGAACGGAACGCCTTCCCGAAACCCTGTCTTGGTATTGGCGAAGGAGGCCTCTCCCGATCTTACGAGTTCAACTTCCGGCCAAAGGCTGCGATACCAGTCCGACTTGACCAGATCGCGCATACGCCGACTGTCGCGCTTGACGTAGTTCTCCGAATAAGACGTGGTCAGATACCGCATGGACGGCATGCCACGCGGGCCCCATTCGAACGCTGGCCAGAAGACTGATACCAGGACCGATTTCATGGTCCCGGGTGGCTCGTTGATCAGCAGCCGGTTGGGCAACCCCATCGCGAGGAATGTGCCGTCGGTGATCGCCTCGAGATGTTTGCAGATGGCGTCTATATGCCATCCGTGGACGTAAGGCTGTGTTGGCTCCAGCACATGCCAGGCTTCCTTCACGAACCCGGCCAGTGATTGGCAGCGATCTCGGATGCGCTCCGAGTCGCGGGCAATACGCTCCCGCTCAGCCGCGGCTTGACGCTTCGCCCTCTCCGCCCTGATCGCTCTCATCATTGCTGCCGGATGCGGCAAGTGGTCCGAAGAGTGATTCAAGGGCGTCGAGTTGTTCATCGCTCGCATTGGATAGATCGATATGCTGGACCGGACCGCCGCCCCTGCCAGTGATTTCGTGCCGCTGTGTCTTGGGTGCCGTAAGCCGTGCAGCCTTGTCGATCGCGTTGATCGCTGTGTTCAACCTGTTGTGGTCGAGCCCATCCGGATTGAGGGCCATATCGGCGAGCTCTTGAAGGCGCTCACGGTCCGCCTCAAGACGCTCTTCCCGTGCACGGGTTACTTTGTCAGAAAAACCGGGCTTTTCGCGCTTCCAGCGGTAGAAGGTGTCCCGCGTGGGCATGCCGTCTCGTTCGCAGATGTTGGCGACCGTTTCACCGGATGCGATACGTGTGCAGACCTGCGTGGCAATCTCTTCGCTGAAAATGGTGGGGCGGCCTCTGCTAGCCATACATGATATCCATCGTTCTTGCTGTTGAGTATCAGGCCGGGCGCGATTTGATACTCAAGGCCGCTTGTCTCTCATAAATCGCAGACAAGTGGTTGCGGAGGCGGGAGTCGAACCCGCTCTTTCCGGATTATGAGACCGGTGGCTCAACCGTTTGCCTTCTCCGCGGAATTCTTTGGTGGTTGTCGCCGTTTCCCATCACCGCGAGTTAACTCCTTCGCGAGGCTTGTCAGGGCTGGATTGTTTCGACGAATTCGGCGCGCCTCAGCCGTGGTCGCGGGCTCGCTCCCTGGCTCTCGCCAGTGCAACTCATACTTCTGCGATGGTAGGTGATTTGCGCCGGATTTTGGCGAGAAATCTGTCACTGTCAACCTAATTGATTTGTGACGGCTCAGATTGTCAGAGATTTCTGAACGATCCTATTCGAACCCATTGCCTGACGGTTTGGTAAGAACCCTTTGATCGTGCAACATAATTCTGGCCGCAACGTATGGCTTTTGATTTGCGGCAACCTATCAGAGCGGATCAATCAGATTGCCATGCGCTAAGTGTCACCTATGCTCTGCGCAACAATCCAATCGGAAGGAACCTTTCAGATGTCGCGCTACTGGTGGGTCAATCAAAATCAAACCTATTGGGCAGAGATCAGCGGCGGTTACATGTGGTCTCCGAAGACCAACAAGAATGGCGGATTCAACCGGTTCTACGAGAATATGACTGAAGTCCGTTCGGGCGATTTAGTCTTTTCCTTTGCCGACAGGCTGATCAAAGCGGTTGGTGTGGTTTTGGCGCCTGCCCGCAGCGCCGAAAAACCCGGAGAGTTCGGTAAAGCCGGTGACGCTTGGAACGCTGACGGTTGGCTGGTGCAAGTCGATTACGATGAGCTTCGCAGCCCCCCAAAACCAAAGGACCACATGGACGTTTTGGCGCCTCTCCTTCCAGAAAAATATTCACCAATCCGCGCTGATGGCGATGGTAACCAGGTCTATCTTGCTGAAATCTCTGCATCCATGGCTGAAGCTTTGTTGTCACTGGCTGGCAGGCAGTCAGATGCGCCTGTTGCGGAAGGGCACGCTCGCGAAATACAGGGTCGCACTGACATCGGACCGACCGAAAAAGTTCAACTTGTTTTATCGCGAATCGGTCAGGGCAAATTTCGAAAGAATGTTGAAAAACAAGAGGCTGGATGTCGCATAACTGGTGTGGTTGATGGCCGATTTCTAACCGCGAGCCATATCAAACCATGGGCAAAAGGCAACGACCTCGAAAAGCTCGACGGCTACAATGGCTTGTTGCTGTCACCTCACGTGGATCGTCTGTTCGATCGGGGATACATCTCCTTTCGGGACAACGGTGAACTGATCCTGGGATCCGATCTTCCGCACGAAGTTATAGTTGCATGGGGCTTAACCAACAGAATTGACCCTAATCCGCTGAAACCCAAGCAGAGGGTCTACATGGATTATCATCGGCGCAAGATCTTCGAAAAACGCTGAGCGCGTCAGTCGAGTAGAGCAAAACGCCGAAGACGACGTTATCGAGGGCGCCCCTCACCACTTGCTAGCTGCCGCGCAAGACTCGTGAGGTTCCGGTTGTTTCGGCGCTCTTCCCTTGCTTCGCGGGTCACCGAGGGTTCGGACCCTGGCTGGCGCCAGTGTAGATCGTACCTCTTTGCTGGGTTTGCTGCTTTTCCTGGCGAGACTTCATCTGACGGCAATCGCACCACGCAGCGTTCGTTGAGCATATCCGCTATTTGCGAACAACCTCGCTCGAAACGCCTCCGCAAAGTGCTGTAAGAGGTACCCATTCTTCCTGCATACTTTTGGATCGTGTCGCCTTTGCGCTTTTTTGCGATCGATGTCCCATAGAGAGCCCGCCGAATATCCTCGTCTCGCAGTTCATTGATCCAACCCCATATGGTTTCCATACGATCTAACGCTGCAGGATCTGGCAACTTCCGTGTCCGCGTCTTGGCTGCGCCATAGGCATCGCGCGCCAGGCGGACGGCCTCCGGCATGTTGCTGCCGAAGGCTTTCGGGCCCCGCACATTGGGGCACAGCATGAGAGTCTGGGCAGCCTCGAGGATGAGGCTTTCGACATCCTGCGGCGACCAGGCTTGATAGTTCATACGCCGCAGCCTCCCTCGCATTCCAGGAGCCAGCCTTGCCCTCGTTCCTCCGGGGTCGACAGGTCGACCTCAGCGAGCGGCTTCAGCGACCGGTGCAGAAATTCCTGTTCGCGCATGTTTGGCGTATTGCGCACCAGCGCGTCGATCCGGCAGGCTTCGGCCCAACCTTCTGGGTCGTTGTCCCGCATCCAGCGCCACTCGGCGTTGGTGCGATAGGGGCAGAAAACACAAGCGGACTTGGGGGGAACCGGAAAGCCATTGCGCGTCAACCAGAGCTCGCAGTCATGGCGTGACTTGCGCTCTTCGAGAAGGGGATACCGGTTGACTACCCAACGCTCGAAAGCCGCTCCTGCGCGGATGACTTCATCAGTCGAGATCCCAATCCACACCTCGCAGGACTGGGCCGGAATACGCTGCCGGGGCTTGTAACCCATCAACTCGCGTTGCTTCTTCTGCAACGGCTCAATCTTGAACTCCCGGGTGCATTGGCGCCGCCCCATGCCACCGTTGCCAGTGTAAAACGGCGCGCTGACGAACCGGCCAGACTCTCCATCTTGGCGATCAGGCAATTGGCCACGGCTCCGTCGCTCGATCGTATCGGTGATTGATCCGTTAGACACGCGATGCACGGCCACTCGCCCGTTGGTGTGGCGAGTGATATGACCTTCAAGCCAGTCGAGGTGTTCCATGGTGGCAGCGCTCTCGGCACCGGGATCGGCGAAGATGACAGCGTCCGGAAGCGGGCCCACAACACCTTGAACAGCCATCAGGGCGAGCGCCGTAGACTGCACGCCGGCGCCCAGCGACAGCACGCGAAGTTTCACATTATCTCTAGGTCCCCATGTCCATCCGCCGCGCCGTTGCTTCATCGAGCGACCCCCGCTGCCTTTGAAATGCGGATTTCGGCCTTCCGCACCGCCCTGTTGATCCTGTAGGACATGTGACGCACGAGCAGCTCGAGCGATGCGCCAGGTGGCGGGCTTTTCAGCATCGCCATGTATTCCCCCTTGGGTTTGTGGCCTTTGAGCTTGTTGCAGGGGCGGCAGGCAGCGACGATGTTGAAGGCTCGATCAACCCCGCCATGCTTCTTCGGAATGACGTGATCAGCCGTAGCCGTCTTGGCGGTGATCTTGTCCAGGCAGTATTTGCAGCGGCCACCCTGATTTGCCCGGGCATCAGACCGGTGAGCGCGTAGAAAGGCAGCGTCGAGCTTGCTGTATCTCATCGGCGCACCACCTCAATGGCCTTGGTCTTGCCCCGCTGCTTCACCAGCTTGGGAAAGAGAGCTTCGGCTGCTGCTTTCCGTCCGGCTGGCCTTTGCGCCCGCCAACACCGGATATCGACGTTGACGAAGGACAGAAGCAGGCTCATCGCGGCGTACTCGGCTGTGATCTGCTCCGGGACCGGCTCTGCCTTCCACTCGTAGGCGTTCATGGCTCACACCTCCACACAGTCACAGCGGCAGGTCCTCCTGATCTGTGTTCTGCATGGATCGGTAGCGGGTATAGGTCGCCTCCCATTCGACCTTGCGCCGGATGGATGGATCCCCGAACCGGACTTTGACCGCGCCGAGTTCGGCTTTGCCTTCCCAGGTCGATAGCGGAAATCGGTTCTGAATGGCTTCTACGTCTCGGCCGTTGGCAGCGGTCGCGAGTTGCTCCTTTCGAAACTTCTCGGCGCGGAAGATATAGGCGATGGCGTCGAATGGCTGGATCGCGGCTTGACCGCCATAGACGTCATGCACGGTTGGCCGAGGGTTGGGCCGCTTCATGCCGGCGCTGGAGCGCTGCTGAATGAGCAAACCGGCTGATCCGGTCTGTTTCATCAGCGATTTCTGATCGTGGCCTATCCCGCGCGCCTTGGTGCCCTCGTCAGTATTTTTGTCCCGCGGCGTGATCGCCTGCATGTGGTCGGTAACAACGAGCGGTGTCTTGTCACTGATACGCCGGAGCTTCTTGAGCGACCGCTTGACCATGGGCACCTGCCCAGCGACGGTCTCGTTGGTGCATTCGATGACTTCGAACGGGAGCTTTCCGACTTCCAAAGCAAAGTTCAGGCATTGCTCGACCTCATCAGAACTCAGGTCACGCTGCATCTGCCGGCGAAACTCGATCCCGAGATTTTGCGCCGCCATCTGCGCGATGCACTCTTTCCAGTTCTGATCGTAGGAAACGAACACCACCGGGTGCCCCTCGGTCAGAGCGTGGTGGATGATCTGCATGACGAGGCTGGTCTTACCTTCGCCACTCGATGAGAGCAGGCCATAGAGGCGACCAGGCCGGAAGCGGGTGTCCGACAGTATTGTGCCCAACTCTGGAAGGCAGAACGGAACCCCCTCGATCGCCTGTGCGTCCGTCTCTTTGCTGATTGTCTGAAAATAGCTCTCGGCGATGTCGCCGCCGGTCAATTCCTCGCGGCCCGAGAGCTCGTTCCGAATGCCCTCGAGGCGCACCTGCGCGGCCTCAAGGATTTCATCAAACGTGGGATCACCGCCCGTGGCGAATTCGTTTGCCTGATCAAAGGCCGCATCGACCAGGGTGTCACCGAGAGACAAAGCATTGCGGCGACCGGCAGACCTTCGGATGGCCTCGGCATACCCTTGCGCATTGCCAAGGCTGACAGCATTCGCGGACAGACGGGCCAGGTATTGGGATACGGTCATATCGCCGATCAGTTCATCTGATGGCAGGAAGGTTTTGACCGTGACGGGATTGGCCGGTTGTCCCTTCTCGATCAGATTGGTTGCGGCTTCCCAGATCTTGCCGTGGAGCCTTTCGCCGAAGTGGTTCGGCTCAATTGTGCCGGCGACCAACTCAAAGACGCCGTTGTTGGTCAGCAAGGCCCCTAGAATCGCTTGTTCGGCTTCTACGTTGCCTGGTGCTTCACGGCGGTTCTCCTGGTGCATGTCGACGACGTTGCTCATGCCAGGGCCTCAAAAAGTGGGCCCTCCGGCGGCCGATCATCACGGGGCTGGATCCTCCACTCGTTTTCGATCCGCCGGCGAGCGATGTCGACATATTCGGAATTCAGCTCGATCAAATGGCCGAGCCGGCCATACCTGGCTGCAACCAACGCAGTGGTCCCTGCCCCGCCGAATGGATCGAGGACTAGCCCGCCCTTCGGGCAGCCAGCCAGGATGCAGCGCTCGGCCAGTTCGGGCGGGAAGGTCGCGAAGTGGGCTTCGGAAAATGGTCGCGTGGCGATCGGCCAGACGGTCAGCGGCGCCGGTTCGTAGTTGCGCAGGTATCGTCCCTGCCCGCGTCCGACCTGGTCGAGGAATTCGTTTCCAACGTTTCCCTCGTGGCGTGGAGTTGTACCGCGTTTTCTCTCCGACTTGTAGCGATCGCGCGCGCCCTGCAACCCACGGTGCGGAGGGGCTGTGCCGCCTCCATTTTGGGTACCCTCGTATTTGCGTGACTGACCTTCTGTCCATCGCTCGTTGAAACCAGCATGGCGACGTGAATGTCCCGACTGCTTGTCGCGAGCCTTGCCTTTCTCGCGTCCTTTGCGGTGGGCGGACCCGTGGGCGCCTTCCCCAGTGTCCCATCCGTCGGGATATTTGCTCCCGGCTGGATCAAGCGTATCCCCCTTCCTGACGGCATCCGCGTCGAAATGGTAGCCGACCCTGATCCACCGATTGGCTATTTCATGAGGTTTTGTGACGAGCGGGCATTTCTCCGACAGGTCCGGATTTGAACTGATCTCGCCGGTATCGCGGGCTCGCCAGACATCCGCGCCACCGCTTTTGGTGAGCATGAAAATCTTCTCATGCGCCGTTGACGGTCGAAACGCGCCAGAACTGTCCGGCATGGGGTTGTTCTTGCCCCAGATGATCTCTGATCGGATCCACCAACCATCGTCCTGCAGCGCGATCGCGAGCCGGTTCGGGATCATGCACAGGTCTTTGGGCTTAAGATGCCCTCCAGCGACAACGCGGCCCGCATGCTCAACCTGGGTCTGACCGACAGGTGTTGTGAATTTTCCTCGGAGCGTCTTCGCATAAGCAGGATCGTAGATCGGCCCAACAGTCGAGAACGGCTTGTCTCGGAAGGTCCTGTCATCGGTTCCGCCTGCCTTTGTGTCTGCCGCTGATCGGCCGTTCGGCGCTGTAGCGTAGCAGTCGCCATAGTTAAGCCAGACAGTGCCAGTCGGCTTCAGAACCCGCCGGACCGCGCGGAAGACCTCGACCATGACCTCGATGTGTTCGCCGAGCGTAGGCTCCAATCCGATCTGGCCCTCGACGCCGTAGTCGCGGAGACCCCAATAGGGTGGACTGGTCACTACGCAATCAACGCTGTCTGACTTCATTTTGGACAGGACTGCCAGCGCGTCTCCGGTGAAGATCGATATGCGGCCGTCGAGGATATCGAGACGTTCCACTATGCAGCCTCCACGCGGGTCAGATACATCCTGAAAACGTCGACTGATGGGGCGGCGTAGGCCACGCCGACAGCCTCAGCGGCATCGTCGTTCCTGACGGAAATGCCCAACTGATCGCAGCGTTGCCGCGCGAGCCGCTTCCACTCGTCGCGCTTCCGACCTGCCTTTCGGCCTTCGCCGAGAAATTGCTTGCGCCAGGACGCAACCGGAATGGTGGTCCATGGAAGGCCGAAGCCTCCGACGTTGCCAAGGAAAGCGCCTGTGATCAGACAAGGCAAAATCACCGAAGCCGGGTTGATCGTCGACGAGGTTTCCTCGCCAAACATTGTCTGAGAACGCTTCTTGTGCTGGACGACGTTCTTGAGCGGCGCCTCGATCGCGACGAAATCAGGGCGGTATTCTTGGACCACATCCACCAACACCGCGCCGGCCTGTGCTGCTTTCAATTCGTCCGATCCACCCTTAAGCGTCACGGACCACGCCCTAATGGCTGACGGCGGCTTGTCGTCATCGTAGATGGCGAAGCCGGTTCGAGTTGCGGGGTCGATTCCCAATATCAGGGTCATCGTGTCACCAGCGCCATGTAGCCGAGAAAGAGAAAGGTGACGGTGATCACCGACCAGCTCACAATGAACTTGGCCTTGCTGATCCCGTCGCGGTGGATTTCAGGAAGCGGTTTCAAAGGTCTGGACCTCGTTGTTCCAAACGCCGAATGACGCGGTACGTGTGCAGCGCTGCTTGTTTGTCGACCAACGCGATGAACCGGTTGGCGGTGAGCAGATGAATGGATCGGCGGATGACGTCACTCGATACGCGCAGGTCCGCCGCGACCTGCTTGATCTCGAACGCGACTGGCTCTCCGACCGACCCGAGGCCCTGCAGATAACTCAGGACTTCCTGTTGCCGGTCGGAGAGGTCCGCCGCGGTCATGCCGGCTCGGGAGCCTTTTCAGCCTCGGCTTTTGCCGCAGGCTTTGATTTCGGTTGTTCGGCCTTGGCCTTCTTGTTGGGGAACGGATCCTTGCCGGTACTCGGCGCCGATTGATCGGGCTCGGCATTGGCGGCTTTCTTCTTCTCCATGGCAGAGGCCAGGGCGTCGCGCATTTCGGCCTGTGCCCGCTCCCACCCCTTGAGCCAGGCCAGATCCTCAGGCGCGCCTTTCTGGAGACCGGAGTCAGCGTCCTTGCCGATCATGCCAGCCGAATAGCCTTCCGCTTCGAAGCGCTCCTCGGCAGGACGGCGATCGGCAAACAAGTCAGCCTGGGTCATGACCGGAAGCGCAAACCAATCCGCTATCTCGATCTGACGTTTGATATCGTCTGGAATGATCGATGGATCGTCGATTTCTGCGCACCTCAGTGCGAAGTCTATGTCGGCAAGTTTGATGCCGTCCGCCTTGGCCAGTTTGCGAAGGCGCTTGAGTTCGGCATTCGCCTCTTTGACAACCTCAGCCTGGGCCTGGATCGGCCGGAGGTTTGAGAAGAAAACGGACTTCCGTTCGATCTCTGTCAATTCAGAATTATGGCCAACGGCCGCTGCTTTACCCATGTCTTCACCTCGTTCTTATGGGCTTTGAGACTGGCGAATACGCGCGAGTACTGCTTCCTCCAGCCGGTCTAGTCGCTTGGTCAATTCAGCCACTGCACTCTTGTCGACGAGGCGAGCGGCTGTTGAATCCCTCAGGATATCCATCTCCCAAGCTGCGATACGGCGGGCTTCGCCGTACCAAATCGAATGGACCCGGTTTCGTGACCATCGGAGCTTGATTGCCGTTGCAGACAACCAATCACCGACCGATCGGTGATCCCGAGGGAGAACCCTCTTGATCAGTTCGGACGCCGCCTGCACGTCCTTCTGATCCCGTTCGTCCATGATCTTTCTCACTGGTCGGGATGATCTCCGGTGCGATCCATTCGGCCAGTGACGCTGCGTAATCCCTCAATGTCCAAGCGATGGAAATCCGGGTCCGAACGCTCAAGAAGCGCAGCAATATTGGCGGTTTTCTCAACGTATTCGGCATGTGCTCTGCGAGCCTCCTCGATATCTGCCTGGCGCTTCGCCGCTTCTCGCGCCACATGGGCCAGCTCGCACATCTCGTGAAAGCGCACGCCAGCCGCTTCTTCGTTCCAGAACGCGCGCAGCCGCCGCCGCGTCCAACGCCTTGAAACTTCTGCCGGCAGGTACTTGTTCACCGCCAGATACACACGATCCAACATCCGCGCCTTGCCATCCCAGCAGTTGCCGCCGATGTCTCTGATCAAACCCCTTGCAAGTGAAACGTCCGACATATTTTTTTCCGTATTCCTGGGTGAGATTCCCATGAATTCCCGACTCCTGTGTTGGTAGTGTCCATTCATCAGACGCAACCAACACTTGGAAAATCAGGAGGTTACACTCATGCCCCCTCGCCCGCTGAAAGCCCCAACTCTGCCGCGGCAACGGCAATTGGAACTCCCGATTTCAGAAGGGCGAAATACTGATCCTGCTTGTGAGCAGGGACGTGAAAGCCGCGTCGTGCGCGGTGGTAGTTTTCGAGATGATCCCCCGGAGCAACCCGCTCCGGAACGGGGTCAGGCATCGCCATTGGCGGGTTACGCTGTTGCTTTGATAGCCGTGATCGAGGTCCGGCAACCCCCTCGTCCCGGAAGCGCGTGACGTTGCTCCTGATTGCGGAGACTGAAACGCCGAATAGGGATGCTATGTCCGAGTAGGACATGCCTTGGTCGGCCAAATCGAGAAGCTGTTCGCGCTTTTTGATCGTCCAATTCACCCGTTTGCTCATGGGGTTGGCGCCTCCAGGATCGAAACGCGAGAGAGCGATACGACCGCATAGGCGACACCGCCGCGCGGGTTCATGGTCTCGTCCCGATCAAGCACCTTCCGAATGACCCGGTGGATCGCTTTGGCAGCTGGAAGCCGCCTCGCCTTCGCCGATCGCTTCATCACTCCGCAGCCTCCTGAAATCCCCACTCTCGTGCAGTTCTCGTGTTCGGATGGCGGCGGCCGATGTACTCAATCGTCTCATCGGTCGCGCGTAGAAGTCGGTTGGATGGTGCGAAGCCGGGCAAAGATCGGGCCACAGTCATCGTGTGGAGCAGTCGGGCACCAGCCAGTCTGGCGTGCGTGGTGCCGCCAGGTGCTGCCGCGGAGCGTTTGCGAGCGGCCCGGCTCATTCGGCAGCCTGTGTTGAGAGGGGTTGTGGCCTCTCAATGTTTGCCGGCCAGCTGAGCCCATCGGGCCAATTGGAGGAAAACCAGAGAACAATCTCGTCGTACTTTTTCGCGGTGAACGTATTGCCATCACGCAGTCGCGGAAAGAAACGCCCATCGGCGGCGCAAAGCCGTCCGATCGTTGACTCCTTGAGCTTCTTCTCTTCCGAGAAGGCTCCACAGAGGGCTTGGAGATTTTCTCTGAGTTCGTTTTCCATGCCAGTTTGTATAGTGGGTTTTTACCCACTCTGCAATGGGTATTTTCCCATTTCTGCAGGAGGTGGGATTTGTCCTATAAGGATGGCTATGGAAGTGTTTGAAACTTATCAGGAACTCGTACGAACCCGATTGGAGGAATTGGGGATCGGCGCGGTGGCCGCGTCAACACGTGCTGGACTTGGGAAGACGTATATTCGCGACCTGCTTCGATCGAACAGCAATCCACGATCTGACAAACTGGAGAAACTGGCTCAGGCCTTAAAGCTTGACCCGGCCGCACTTGCCCTCAGACAGATGGTGCGGCTTGAGGGCGCCAATGCCGTGGAAAATGAAAACGGCGGCACCCCTCCTGCTGATGAGATCGCAAAACGCACGCGCCTTCTTCGCGAGGGCAAAGGACTAAGCCAATCCGAATTGGCCCGGAAAATCGGCGTGAGCCCGCAATCCATACAGGCTTTGGAGAGCGGGAAAGTCGAAAGTCCGAAGTATATTGTCCAACTTGCCAGGGCTTTGGGTGTCAATCCAGAGTTTCTGGAGAGCGGTAGGAGCGCCATTGAACCCGTTCCGGTTGAAGGTATACGGGTGGAGGGAGTTTCGAAGGCCGGCGAGTTTCTGGATATATCCTTGATTGAAGACGATGAACACGAACGGGAGTACATCCCGGCGCCGCGCGACGCCCAATATCCAGATGCCCACCAGTATGCCCTGCGCGTCGATGGCGACAGCATGAACAAGGAGTTCCCAAACGGGAGCTACGTCATTTGCGCTGCTTGGGGCGACACTGGACTGGATCTCGAGTCCGGCATGATTGTCCATGTCGAGCGCTACACAGCCGCGGGGCTCAGGGAGACAACGATAAAGTGCTACGAGGTTCTTGAGGACGACGCCTACCTGTCGCCGCTGAGCACGAACAAAAAGCACAAACCGATACCCGTAAACGGTGACGAAGATACTGAAATTGTTATCAAAGGGCTCGTCGTAAGCAAGTACGAGCGGGTAGGCATCTTCCGTCGATAAGACACACTCCTGGCTATCAAGACGGTAACTCACCACAGGCAGAGCGGCTTGCCGTCATATCTGGGCACCCATATGCCGGACCCAGGAACGCTTTCAATGCGGGATATCCACGGCTGGCTTTTGATCTCGCGGTACCCTCCCGCGCTCACCTGGCACAGATGCGCCAATTATTCGTGGTGGTTTGTCGCCGTGTTTAACTCCTCAAGCCACGTTCAAGCCATTCGGACGGCGTCTACCCGTCCCGCCTATCCGGTCCAGAGTTGGGAGCCGGCAACCAGCTGGCAAATCATCGTCCTCATGAACGGCGGAGCGGGTCATCTGCCAAAAAGACCGCTCACTTCGCGCCTCACCCACAAAATATTGCCGGGAACCTCCGAGCAGACACAACATTTTGGGAGTTCGCGCGCCCGATACCGGCTCTTTGAGTTGACGGCAATGACTGCAACTGATATCGCATGACTTGAGTTTTCATCACCTGATTTTCGGTATCGAGCCCCGGTCTGTTCATGCAGCCGGGGCGTTTTTTTGTGCGATATGCACAGCGGTGATTCGTAGCACGGGCGTATGGCCGCTACAAGCATTTGTGGGTTTTTACCCATTTTCTGTTTGATAAGTGGGAATAAACCCACTAAGTTTGTCTCATCAACGGAGGCGAACCGATGTGTGAATTTACCCACGATCTCGATGAATTCCCGGTCTGCATAGGCAACGCGGCGGTCTTTGAAGTGAAGGGCCGCGCCTTTCTTGAGAACGATCCAGACTTCGGTGGTGGCTCCTACGGTTTCATCGTGAAGGCGATCGAGCTTGAGGGATACCTGTTCGGCGGAGACTGGCGTGACACGCGGTATGTGACGATCAGCGATAAGTCGGACGACGAGTTTGACCGTCTGCTTTTCAAGAAGCTTTCGATTGCCCTTCGCAAGGATGAATTCGCGAACGAGTGCTTTGCGGCTGAGTTGGCAGATCATCGGGAGGCGGTGTGATCATGAACATGCTCATGCCCCGCGACTCGGTCGAGACAATCGTCGCCAACCGCGACGCGACCGTCCAGCTATACCAGGAGGCGTTCGGCAAGCTCGAAACAGCGAGCGACGCGCTCAAGACCGCCCGCGCCCTTTGGGATCGCACGGCGCCTGGTAAAGCCGGCGGCCATTTCCACGACAACAGCGATGAAGTCAGAGCCTTCTATGGCGCGTTGAACATGCCTGAGGCTGACCGGTACATGCGCACGGCGCGCCGGCTGATCGATATTTCGGTCTGGTCACACATCGTCACGGTGACCGATCTCGAAGCGCTGATGGACAAGGAATCCAAGGACCAGTTGCGCGACCAGATGCGTTACGTGTCCGAGCGCTATGACCGCAACGGTGCGCTGATCAACGGCGACGAGATCGCCAAGATGATGCCGCCGGTCACGGTCGAGAACGTCTATGCCACGCTTGAGAAGTTCCAGGCCGAGGCGGACATGATCTTTCGCCGGGGTCTGGCGAACGCATTCTCCAAGCTCGATCGCCGGTTCCGCTCGCATGACGGGTTCAAATTCGGCAATCGGATCATCCTCAACAGCGTGTTCAATGAAAACGGCCGCTGGTCCCATTATCGCCATACGCAAGACACGCTGATCGATGTGGAGCGTGCGCTTCAAATCCTCGACGGCCAGACTGCCCGCGCGTTCTATGGCGGCATCGTCGCGACAATAGACCGTGAACGCGAAAACTCGTGGCAAGCGCGTCAGTCCGAACACGAGGGCGAGTTCTTCAAGATCCGTATCTTCAAGAACGGTAACGCCCACCTCTGGTTCACCCGCAAGGACCTGCTGAACAAGGCGAACAAGATCCTGGGCGAATGGTATGGCGAAGTCATCGGCGACGGTGCTCAAGCCGAGGAAGACGTCTTTGCCAACCGCAAGACGACACCGGCCCGCCGGTTCGGTTTCTTCCCATCGCCCGAAGATGTTGTGAGCGCTGTAATCGAAGCTGCGCCCCTCTACAAGCGGGATGGACAGCCGCCATTGCGGGTCTTGGAACCGTCAGCAGGAACCGGCCACCTTGCCCTACCTTGCGTCGCCAAGGGTGCGATGGTGGATTGCGTCGAGGTTCAAGCCGGCCTGGCTGAAGGGCTGCGCCAGGAAGGCATCTATGCCCGGGTCTTTCATCAGGACTTCCTGACCCTGCAACCTACAGTCACCGGCCTCTATGACGTCGTCGTCATGAACCCGCCATTCGATCTGGAACGGGACATCGACCATGTCACTCATGCCCTGACCTTCCTCAAGGAAGACGGTTGTTTGGTCGCCGTCATGTCCGCTGGAACCGAGTTCCGCGAGACCCGTAAGGCAACAGCCTTCCGCGAATTGATGGATCAGATGGGCGGGCGCTTCCGCGATCTTCCGGCCAACAGCTTTGGCTCGGTCGGCACCAACGTCAACACGTGCATCGTCAAGGTCTTCAAGGACCGCCGGCGGCAGCACTGGTTCTGAGGGCGAGCTGATGACCAAAGCAATTTCCGAGCTCCAGATGGCTGCAATTGAGGCTGAGAAGACGTGGCGCAAAGCCGAGCAGAAATTCGACCAGGCACTCCGCGAAGAAGCGGCAGCATTCGAAGCTTGGGACGCGGCACAGAAGGCCTATCAGAACGCCGGCGGGCTCCAAACAGCTTTGGAAAAAAGCATCCAGCATGAGCTGGAGAGCCAGTCATGACCCTCTCCCTCCCCGACAAGATCACTCTCTCAATCCTCGCAAGCCTCGGTGTCATTGCGGCGCTCTATGCCGCCGAGATCGAGCTTGCCAGGCAGGCAATCGAAGGACGTGTGTGATGACCGACCCCAAGATCATTTTTGACGATGGCGACCTGGCCGAATTGGAAGGTGCAATTGACGATCCGGACCTGGGGCATACCCCCGGCCTATCCTCAACCGAGGAACCAGATCGTGATGGCAAGCCCGGAATCGAGTTCTTTGTCCAACTTCACAACTACCAACTGAACGATATCGAGACGGCGATCATCCACTCGGCAGCGCAGCAAATCCTCGGCCGATACAACGAGCGAGAGATCGCGAAGCAGATTGAGGAGCGGTGCATTGAACTGCTCTCGACAAAGATCAATGAAGCGCTCGAACCCGTGATCAAGGACGCGCTAGGACGGCCAATGCTGGCCGATCCTTACTCATCAAAAGGCGACGCTGTGACAGTTCGCGATTATGTCGGACTTGTCGGCCGCGACTTTCTGGAGCAACGGGTCGACCGAGAAGGTAGGCCCGACAAGAGCCACTACAGCGGTGGCGGCCCGCGCATTCAATGGCTTACCGCAAAGCTTCTCCACGATGGTTTCCGTAAACAAATCGAACAAGCCACAAACGAGATCATTCGCGAGACCCGCCTCGCGTTTGAGCAGCGGCAGAAGGAACTCCTCAACGCCGAAAAACAGCGCATCCGGGATGCTTTTGAAACTTACACGAAGGCAGACCAGAGGCCATGACCGACGAATTCTACCGCGGTGCCGACAGGCAATGGGACGGCAAAACGATCACCGAACCCGGCGTCTACACCGGGATCTCGCTGGACGAGTACCACAACAAGTCAACATTGCTGGATGGCCCGAGCGTATCAAAATCGAGCTTGATGCACATGGCTCCTCCGACCGGCAATCCGAAGAAGTTCCACGCCTATTGGCCGTTCAATCCATATCGGATCGAGACAACGCCGAGCAAAGCCATGGAATTCGGCAGCGCGGTGCATGCACTGCTGTTGGGTGACGAGGTGTTCCGCGACAGGTTTGCCCTACGGCCTGACAAGGCTCCCGATGGACGAGTTTGGAACGGCAACAACCACTCATGCCGCGATTGGCTCAAAGACCAAGCCGAGATCGGCCGAACCGTCGTCACCCGTGAACAGCTTGAGAAGATCAAGCGCATGGCCGAGGACGCCGCAAAATACGAAGTGGTTCAGGCTGGATTGCTGAATGGCCGCATCGAACGGTCAATGTTCTGGAAAGACCCGGCCACCGGCATCTGGTTGAAGGCCAGACCAGACGTAATCCCAACGGATTCCGGGATGTATGCCGACCTGAAAACAGCATCGAAGCTGGACGATGATTTCCTCGAAAAGCAGTTCGGCGACTGCGGCTACTACCTACAACCGGCAATCATTCGGCGGATCTGCAAAGGCCTCGGCATGGTGTTCGAGAGCTTCACGCTCCTGTTCAGCCTGACCGGCGATTACGCCGATACAGACCACAGGGACGTGTCCAGTTTCGCCATCGACCGCGGCGAGCGGGTAATTGATTACTGTCTGCACAAGATCCGCCAGGGGCTCGATACGGGCGTCTGGGAAGGCGCACGGACCTATGTGCGCGAGGAAAAGCCCCTTCACCTGAAAACCTATCTCGGCGACCGCATCGATTTCGAGCTGAAGCGGTTCGACAAAGAGCAAATGGAGGCTGCGGAATGAACGAGCTTCAAACAGACTTCGTCGAAGACAAGCCCATGACAGCGATTAGCGCCGGCGCAACCATCAACGCGATCGTGCCTCAGACGCTTGATGAGTGCTTCCGCCTTTCGCAGGCAGTGAGTCAATCGAATTTGGCGCCCTACGCCCTAGACACGCCGCAGAAGATCATGATCGCGATGATGACAGGGCTCGAGCTCGGGCTTCCCCCGATGACTGCGATCCAATCTGTCGCGGTAATCAACAACCGTCCCTGTCTCTGGGGTGATGCACTCATTGGTGTGGTCCGGTCGAAAACCGACTGCGAATACATCAACGAATGGATCGAAGGCGAAGGCGACGACATGGTTGCCTATTGCGAGACGCGACGCCGAGGCGAAGCGGATCCAGTCGTCAGAAAATTCTCTGTCGCCGACGCGGTGAAAGCCGGCCTTTGGCAAACCGAACCGATGGTTACGAGGCACAAGAAAAACGGCGGGACCTATGAAAAGGAAAACGATAGCCCCTGGTTCAAGTATCCGAAACGAATGCTGCAGATGCGCGCACGGGCGCTCTGTTTGCGTGACGTGTATGCCGACCATCTGAAAGGCATCCAGATCCGCGAGGAAGTCGAAGACTATCCGCACCGCGGTCCGGACCGGGCGAAGGATGTAACGCCTACGGCAGAACGGCTCCGGCAGCGCAATCAGGAAGCCGAAGGCAAGCGCGAGGGCTTCGATCCCGATTATGTGGCGGGCGAGATCGACGCCACCATGGGCGAGACTGAAATTCAGGAACACACGGAATCCGACGCCTCTGCAACCGAGGGTGCGGCGGATAACGCGGGAGAGGAAGCGGCCGCCTCCGTTGATACTCCCGCCAACGGAGAGGGCGATGAAAGCGCCGACGCACAGGAGTCGCCCTCTCCGGATGACGATGTTGATACCGAGCAATCTCCTGCAGTCGATGAGCGGTTCATCTATGCCGTCCGTCAGATGCTTGAGGCGGCAGAATTGGACATCCCGGTCAAGGACCGCGCTGCCAAGATTCAAGAACTCAAACAGTTCTGGTCAACCAATCTGACCAAGGACAATCACGCCTATCTCAAGACGCTCTACACGTCGGCGCTCGCAATCGCCAACGGCAAGGCCAATGCGGTCGCAGCTAAGGAATTCTACGCCGACATGCTGGACTGCACACCGGCAGATCTGGAGCCACAGGAATGAATTCGAACGTGAGCAAGAAAGGGCGTTGCCCCGCCCTGGTAGGGCTCACCGGGCGGGCGGCGGGGTGTTCCAACCCATCCTCTGGTCGCGCCCCGTCGCCCGTCTCTGGGTCGTCACTATGACGCGCCGCAAGTCGATCAGCGCAAAGGAGCGTGCCCGCCTTTTCCAGCTTCACGGCGGCATCTGCCACATCTGCAAGGGCAAGATCCAAATCGGCGAAGCCTGGGAAGTCGAGCACGTTCTCCCTTGGGAGATTTCGCGCGACGACAGTGACGAGAACCGGAAGCCGGCGCACGAGAAGTGCCACCGCGAACAGAAGACCCCGAAGGACCGCAAGGACATCGCCAAGGTGAAGCGCCAGGAGGCGAAACACCGCGGCTACCGGAAAGCGAAACGCCCCTTCCCTGGCAGCAAGCGTGACCGGTGGAAGAAGCGGATGGACGGCACGGTGGTGCCGCGATGATCACTGCTCGAATGATTTGGAAAGGAAGTGATGACTGATGGGCCTTCCCTACGAAAACAGCACCTCCGGCAAGGGCGCGATGGCTGAGACGCAGAAGATCCTGCAAGCCTTCGGCGTCACCACGTTCGGCTACATGGAAGATTTCTCAAACGGCGACCTTCTGGTTCAGTTCACATGGCGCAATCGGCAGGTGTCCATCAAGGCCAATGCCAAGGGATACGCAGCCGCCTGGCTCCGCCATCATCCGTTCACGAACAGAACCCGAGGCACCAAAAAGTCGCATGAGGAACGGGCCCTGAGGCAGGGACAGACGGCCGTCTATTCCATACTTCGGGACTGGATCAAGGGGCAGATCACCGCCGTCGAAGTCGGGATGCTCTCATTCGAAGGCGCGTTCCTTGGTCAAATCATGCTGCCGACCGGTGAGACGGTCCTCGAGCGTGTCCAATCGACTGACATGTTGGCGATCACAGACCAGAGAGGCGATTCATGACTGAGCACAAAGGCAAGACCGCGCTCGATGAGATCATGGCAGGGCTGGACGGCGTGACGCCAGGAGCCTGGTCTAAGCAAAAGATGTTGTCCGCGAAATTCGAGATGGGCCAGCATTGGGTTATCGGCAATGGTGATGCGATCGTCACCTTTTCTCCAATCGTAAACGCGCATGACCCGGAAGATCAGGAATCTGCGCGCATTGACGCTGCCCACATTGCTCGCTGCTCCCCCCACACCATACGCGATATCGCGGCCTACGCGGCTGTGATGCGGGAAGCACTGGAGAAGATCGTCGTCGGCGATGGCGTCTATGGCGCACAGGCCTTCGAATATATGCAGATCGCTCGCGCCGCCCTCCAACGCGGTGAGGGGACGAATGATGGCTGAGTACCCGAAAGAACTCACCAAGGAGCTTCGCCAATTGCTCGGTCTGATGATCTTTCAAACAGGGCCGATCGCTGGCGTCCTTCGAGAGGGCGGCGAGCCAATTCCGAACAAGTGCGTGGACGAACAAGCTTTCGTGCTCCATTGGATGATCAATCTGTATCTGGAGCATGGTTCCGGGTGGCGAGAAAAGGTCGCCGAACGTTTACAAGCGATTGCGGCCAAGGCAGCCCCAACGGAGGTGACCTGATGGCGGACAACACCAAAATCGGCTGGGCCACGCACACTTGGAACCCCATTGCCGGATGCGATGTGGTGTCTCCGGGTTGCACCAATTGCTACGCGATGCGGCGAACTGCCCCTCGCCTATCGGCAAACCCGGCCACACCGCAATATCACGGCACCGTCGAGAAGACGAAAGCCGGCTACATCTGGACGGGAAAGATCGGCATTGCGGGTGATGCGGTTTGGCGCAAGCCCTTCACCTGGCGCAAGCCGGCGATGATTTTCGCCAATTCGACCAGCGACCTGGGTCACCCAAACGTGCCAGACTACGTTGTCGACCGCGTCTTTCAGACTGCCTTTTGGACACCACGGCACATCTATCAAATCCTGACGAAACGGCCGTGGGAGCTCGTCGGATATCTTGAAGCGCGGCGGAGTGGTGATCCTTGGGCGGAAGCCGCGGACGAAATCGCCAATCTCCTTGAGTTGCAGGACCATCCGTGGGCTCTCGAGCCGCGTAACTTGCCGCTACGCAATATTTGGCTCGGCTGTTCCGTTGAAGACCAGAAGCGAGCAGACGAGCGCCGAGAGCCCATGCGTCGGCTCGCCGAGGCTGGCTGGCTCACCTGGGTCTCCTATGAACCCGCGCTGGGTCCGGTCGACTGGTCGGGATGGGAGTTCCTGCGCTGGCTCGTTGCTGGCGGTGAGAGCGGGCCGCGCGCCCGCCCTGAGGATCACACCTGGTATCGAACGACCCTCGACTGGTGCCGCCAGACCGATACCCGCTTTTTCATGAAGCAGATCCAGTCACCCAACAAGCCAGGCAAGGTTTGGACCCTCAAGGAGTCATTCCCGGCTGATCTGCAGGTTCAGGAATACCCAACGGAGGCTTTCAATGGATAACGCCATCGAATTCAGAAACCTGCCCGATGGGGCCGATGAAAACATCCTCGAGGTGCGCGATGCACTGTTCACTGTCGGCGATGGAAAGACGCTCAACGTGGTCATGATGGGCACCCTGATGGCCCAAGGCAAACTGATTGCCTCGGTCATCCGTGACCCTGATCAGGCGCGCAATGCAGTCGACAATTACTACTCCATCCTGCGGGACGCCATGGACGCCTACTGCAGAGAGGTTTCACACTGAGACAGCGGAGCATGGTGAATACCCATGAACGTGGATCAACTTCTTAGGGCCGGGAAAGTCCCAACCGATCTGTCACCCTGGAACAGCGGCGACATGAATGCGTGGACGATGGAGGGAAACACCTATCTGTCCCATGTGTGCCTGGCTGGGCTGCACATGGTCCACGATGAGCACGAAGACAATGTCCATGGTGGGTATACGGTCATGGAAGACAGCGAGCGAGAACTTCGCCGCCATCTGCACGCCGTGCACCATGCCACCGGCCACGTCCTGAAAACCGGCCTCGGGATGGGATGCTTCGTCCGCATGTGCCTGACGAAGCCTGACGTCAAGCATATCGATGTAATCGAGATCGACCCCGGCATCGCCGATCATTTCGGCGCGCAGTTCAACGGGGATCCGCGCGTGACAATCCATGTCGCAGATGCCTTCGAGTTCCCGCTCGATCCTTATTGCCACCGCTATTGGGACTTCGCCTGGCACGACATCTACTGCGAAGGCAACCAGGGGCTTCAGAAGCTGCATGGACGGCTGATCCTGCGCTACGCCAAACACTGCCGGCGACAGGGTGCATGGGGTGACTTACCGCGGTGGTTCCGTCGTGCGCTGCGCAAGCAAGGAGTGATCTGATGGGTCGACCATGGGCATGGGGCGGCGGGAAGCCGAAAGCGGAGTTGGAAGTCGAGAGCCTGGCGTCAGTCATGGAGACTACCTGGGCCGGGATGCAATCCGTCTGCCCGCATCGCCTGGAACACCGAGACGGCGAGGGACAGGGCAGGATGTGCGGACACAAGGACAACACAGGCAGCATGGGGTGGTGTTGCGTAGATGCATGCCCATACCTGCCGGATTGCAAATGAACGCCACCACCGAGCCGGTTTAGCGGCAGGAGACCCGGTTTATGCCCAGAGATATCCACATACCGCCCGGCTGCTGGCCGCCAAGGATGACACCCGAGCTTGCTGCCGCTTATGTTGGTGAACGCAGCGTAGCGGCCTTCCTGCGGCGTGTGGGCACCGAATATCCGAAGCCCTGTGTCGATGAAGGCACCGGAAAGGGCAAACGGCAGATATGGAACAAGATCGATCTGGATCGCGTGATCGGCGCAACCGAAGGAAGCGGCATAGACCCGCCAGAAGTGTTATGACCTTTCAGATCAAGCTGCCGAAGTACGTAACGCCGAAGCCTCTCGCCGACGGATCGATCGCCTACTACTGGAACTGCCCGAGCGTATACCGAAAAGCCGGCTTCCCCGAAAAGCACGTCGCACTTGGTGTCGACTTGATGCAAGGCCAACTAAACAAAGCGGCGGCGGCCTGGAATGATGCACTTACGGATTGGCGTATGCAGCGCAAAGCAGATGCAGTGCGATCCGAAATCGACGATGCGGCCACGTCGCACAAGCGCTATGGCACTTTCGGATGGTTGCTCGACCACTATCAGACCTTGGATGCGTTCAAGGAGCACGTCGCAGAACCGAATCGTAAGGACTATCGCCTGATCTTCGAGCGAGTTGGCGAGATCCGGACCGAATCTACGGATCAACCCCTTGGAAAACTGCGAATCAACGAATTCGGCGTAAAAGGCGCTCAGCGCGTCTACAGCGCGCTTTTCGAGTCCGGGGCCCGCAGGTCCGCCGAGAAGGCCGTAACGTACTGTGCGACCGCCTGGCGCAGAATGTACCCCCTATATCCGCAATTATTCCGGAAAGACGTTCCGAATCCGTGGGAGGGGGTGACTCTCAAGCGTCGTCAGAAGGCACGAAAGGCACATGCCGACCGTGAGACCGTCTACCGATTCGCCCGCGGAGCGGTGGAATATGGCCGTCCAGAGCTTGGTGCGGCCGCAGTGTTGGCCTTCGAATGGTTCCTGCGACCTCGCAACATCGGGCAAGGACACGCCCAATGGTCTGGGTATCGCTCAAAGAAACATCCCGAATCGATCGAAGTTCGCCACGCGAAGACCGGTGAGACGGCTTTGCATCCGCTCGAATACATCAACGATGACGGTGAACGGGTCTTGCTATACGCCGATGCCGAGGAAATCCTTAAGGCAGCACCACGGCGCGGCCTCTCGATCGTCACCAAGCTGGACGGGACGAACTACGGGTCCGGCTCATCCCTGCCCCAAGCGATTCGGAAACTTGCGAAGCAGATCGGCATGGATGGCTTTACGCTCGACCAGGCACGGCATGGCGGATTGACTGAATTGGAGGAAGCGGGGCTGACCGAGGGACAGGGAATGGCCCTGTCGAAGCACCGCACATCGACGGCCTACCGAGGGTACGCGAAAGAGACAGAACTACGCGTGCTGAACGCCACAAAGGCGAGGTTCGGCCATTCTGAAAGTCCGAAAAAGCAAATGAAATCAATGGCAGAAAAATCCGGATAATCCCGGTTTTCGAGGGTGTTTTTCAGAATGGTCGTTGATTTTGTTGGGCACGAACTGGATTTGCAGTCCTCTGCGTAACCATTCCGCCACGAGGCCTCGTGCCGACATTTGCCGAACAGCCGAGGTCACTTAGACCGGTTCCCCAGTGTTCGCAAGGGGCCGATTCGAAAAAGTCCCCTCCTCACTCCGCTCATCTGCGAATGGTCTTTTGCACAACAGGCTAAGAGTCGATGGCCTCGTCTGATCTCTTTTCGGCTCTGTTCTGGCGGCTCCGGATAAACCAGACAACAAGTCGCCGACGCCAGCGTCGGATCATTGGGACGTCGTTGGAGAGAATCAGCAACCCGAGCGGGATCATCCAGAACCCCAGGATCGGCAGGAAGCCCAAAACGCCGCCGACAATGAAGCCGATACCGATCAACAGCCTCAGGAAGCGACTTTGAGGCAATCGAAACTGCCATTTCCCGATTTGAATCAATCGCCCGGGCTTAGCGAGTTCGGCTTCACCGTCTGTATCTGAATCAACCGTCATGTGGTTCTTCGTCGCCGTCTTCTCCTCAAGGGCATGCCGATCCGGCTGGCCCTGATTTCGGGTTTTCCCGCCCATTGTTCAAGGCGCCTTACATTTTTCAAGAAATCGCTTGGCAATTGGGAATTTCTTTTGTTATACGCCCATCCACGCCACACCAAGCGCGTTGTTCCCCGGTAGCTCAGTGGTAGAGCAGTTGACTGTTAATCAATTGGTCGCTGGTTCGAATCCGGCCCGGGGAGCCACCTTCCCTTTAAGCCTTTGATATTTTTGAACAAACCAGCTGCATTCGCTGCCGGCACCCAACGATGGGTCGTTCGCCTCTGTTGTCGTTCGGCTGCGAGGACGTGCCCAGATCGTTTCAGCGCGGGCCGCCAGATAAAGGAAGTATTCAGCCTGAAACATAACCGTGAAGCCACTTGCATCGCCGTCAAGGGACAATCGGTGTAAGCTCCGCCAACTGACCCCAACGGTTGCAGGACACGGAAACAGGCATGTCTGAAGTTCTAGTTGGAATCCTACTGAACGGTTTTCAGCACATCATTGCAATTCTGGTCGGGCTGACATCCGTCTATCTGGGATATCGACTGTTCCTGGAAATGCCCCGTCGCCGCGAGGGTGAGGCCAAGCTGGACCTTCCGGGCGGTGTTTCTATACTGTTGTCACGCATCGGCCCGGGTGTTTTTTTTGCCCTGTTCGGGGTTGGCATGATCATCTACTCGATCATGAAACCGATCGAAATCAAGGACATCGCGGAACAGGTGGCCAGTGCCGAAGGCGTTACCACGATCAAGCGAAGCCGCTCACTTTCCGGACTTGGTCAGCAAAACGGATCTGGTGCTCAGATCCAGGCCTTTGCTGCAATGGAGCGTGCAACGGTGATCAGTCGGCTTAACAGAATTTCGCAGAACGCCTCCGAACTTCAGCAGGGCCCCGAACTGCTCGACACAACGATTGCTGTGCGGGAGGCGAAACTAGCGCTCATGCGCGAAGTCTGGAGCCCGGAATGGGGTGACTACACGGTATTTCACCTCTGGGTCACCGAACAATTCGAACAGGACCCGCCACCGCAGGGATATGAGGATGTCGCCGCGTTCTACCGTCAGGGCGGCTGACCGCGCCGTCACCGCCAAGCTACTGATTGCCGGAGTTCTGCTGCTCGGTTCGGTGATAACCGCATTATGGTCGTCCGCCCACGCCGCTGAACCGCCTCCCTACGATGATGCAGTGCTGGCCGAATGGCAGCAGCGTTATCCCCGTGGCATAATCTCAAACCTCCGCGAGGTGATATTGCCAAGGCTGGAGCCGGCGGAACGGCGCGCCCTTGAAAAGGTCGGAATTCGGTTTCCCTTGCGCATTCCGGGCCGCGAACCGTTTGCCTTCGCCGCCGACACGCGCAACCAGACCCTGTTCATGTCAATCCAGTCGCTCAAGTTCCTGGACGATGCCAACATTGCCATCGCCTGGCTCGAGCGCAACGGCTACTCGAGCGAGAGCGTCTACAATTATCTCACCATGTTGAGAAACTGGCAGGCTGCTGAGCCGCCACCTCCTCTGCTCACAACGCTGTGTATCCCTGCCGATGCGCTTCAGGACCCAGATGTCGACTCACTTGCCCAAAAGAGTTTCAGCACCGCTGTCGTGTTCATCCTTTTGCACGAGCTGGGACACATCTACCTGAACCACAGTGGGTACGAAGGTGTCCAACCTTCGACCGCACGCGCCAATGAACGCGCTGCTGATGCCTTCGCCCTCAATGCACTGGCGCGCATCGGCGACGTGCCGTTGGGCGTCGTCAACCTGTTCTTGACGATGGCGTATCTGCATGAAAGTCGAACGGATTTTTCCTCCGGTTCCAATCACGCGCTGCAACTCGCGGCACGAACACACCCACTGTCTTCCCAGCGCCTCAACGCCTTTGCTGATGCATTGGATGCCAGTGCCGGAGGCTACGCCGGCAGCGGACTCACGCGTCTCGAGATCATTACAACCACCGCTCAAATCCGGATGATCGCTCGCAACTTCCTCGATATTCAAAGACTGACTGCCCTGATCGGGCAGACGATACGCCCCCAGGATCTCGGCCCTATCCGCCATGGAGGAAAGCTTGGCCGAAACTGCCGCGACGCAGCACCGACAACCGGCACGTTTTCCGGGCTCTTTAGCGGAACAGTCACCGTCAACGGCGTAAAATTCGATCTTGAAGTCGAGATGGCGCGGTCAGGTAGCACAGTACGCGGCCGTTCAAGCTACGGCCTCGGTGTATCTGATTTTGAGGGGATTATCGAAGGCGATACGCTGCACTATGACTGGCAATTGGGCAACGTCGTCGGTCGCGGCATCCTGAAGCGTCAAGCCGGGGGGTATGCAGGTTCGTGGGGTAACGGCAACAGCGCAACCAATGGAGGCCTCACCCGGTTGGGCACCAATTGACCGCATCCATCTGCTGACCTACCGCACCCCTGCTGAAGCCAGCATCGCCTGCATTAGGACGTTGCAGCCGGCCTCGAGATCGTCCGGAGTCGCGCTCTCCGCCACGTTGTGGCTGATGCCATCCTTGCACGGCACAAAGATCATGGCTGACGGAGCTATTTTCGCTAAATTGCTTGCATCGTGCAGAGCACCGCTCGCCATACGTCGGGTCCGGTATCCAAGCGCTTCGGCCGCATGTGCAATATGATCGACGTTACTTCGGTCGAAGGCGACTGGCTCAATGGATGCTCGCAGGGCGACCTGCACCTCACAATCCTGACTGTCTGCGACCGAATGGCAAAGCACCTTGGCCTCTTGAGCCAAATGGTCAAGGACCGCGGTATCGGGATGGCGGATATCGACAACGAAGTCCGTGCGCCCCGCGATCGTGCAGGCCCCATCGGTCGCTGGTTTCAGATAGCCCACAGAAACGCGGGCATGCGGCCGGTGTTGCAAACCCAACTCGTTCAACGCAACCAGAATTCGTGCAGTTGCCTGCAGCGTATCGCTTCGCTGTTCCATCGGCGTGGTTCCGGCGTGAGCATCACGGCCAAGTACGGTCACATCTAGCCAGCGCAGTCCCTGAACGCTCTCGACGACACCAATCTGCCGCCCCTCCTGTTCCAGCAGCGGCCCCTGTTCAATGTGCAGTTCGTAAAATGCCGCAATGTTCAGGTGCATGGATCCGGGGGCGCCAAGATATCCCATCGCCCTCGCGGCTTCCTCAAAACGGACTCCGTTCGTCGAGACCGCCTCTAGGAGGTCCCTGTCGGAGAGATCTCCGACAAACCAGGACGACCCCATTAGTCCAGGGTGGAAGTACACCCCTTCTTCATTGGTCCAATTGACCAACCCGATGGGCAGATCGGTGGTTATTCCTGCGTCATTGAGTGTTTCAATCACCTCCAGGGCGCACAGAACACCGGAAACGCCATCAAATCGGCCACCATGTGGCTGTGTATCGAGGTGGCTGCCGGAGAGCACGACCGGCGCCTTGGCCCCAGCGCCTTCGCGCAGCCCGAACATGTTTCCGGCAAGGTCAATTCGCATGTCTAGGCCGGCGTCAGCACACCACGTTCGCAGCAGATCCCTTGCCGCCCGATCATCGGCGGTCATCGCAAGACGGCAACATCCTCCACCCTCGATGGAGCCTACCTTGGCCATTTCCAAATGCCGCCGCCAAAGCCGTCCGCCGTCGATACGCAATTCCCTCATCATCAACAAAAACTACCCCTCAAATTAGAATAGTTAAAAACTATACAATTTGACTCCACTTATACCTTGAACTAACACCGCCTCAATGGCCTCTTTCGGACTCAAAACGCAAGGGATATTAACGACATGAGAACTATTCTGAGGACGTTGGTCGCGGCGTTGGCGCTGTCTGTTTCCGCCATCGCAACGGTACAGGCAGCAACCGATGCGAGCGCAGTCGTGCAGACCTATTCCGACATTGCTCTGGCAAAATATCAGGACTCCCTCTCGAGTGCCCAAGCTCTGGAATCGGTAATCGATGCGTTTCTCGCAAACCCGTCTGACGCCTCACTGCAAGCCGCCAAGGATGCGTGGATCGCGTCCCGTGTTCCCTACCAGCAGACCGAGGTTTACCGCTTCGGCAACCCGATCGTTGACGACTGGGAAGGTCGCGTGAATGCCTGGCCGCTTGATGAGGGCCTGATTGACTATGTCGCTGCAACCTATGGAACCGAAAGCGACGAAAACGAGCTCTACGTTGCCAACGTGGTTGCCAACCCGAAACTCAAAATCGGCGGCGAGGAGATCGACGCGAGCGAAATAACTCCGCAATTTCTGTCGGAAACGCTGCACGAGGCCGGTGAGGTGGAAGCCAATGTCGCGACCGGCTACCATGCCATTGAGTTCCTCCTGTGGGGCCAGGACCTGAATCACACAGGTCCCGGTGCAGGGGCGCGTCCTTATACCGATTTCTCTCTCGACAACTGCACCAACGGGAATTGCGAACGCCGCCGCGACTACCTCAAAGCGGCAGCGCGCCTGCTTGTGACCGATCTTGAGGAAATGGTCGGCAACTGGACCAGCAGCGGTGCAGCCCGTGCCAATTTGACCGGCAATCCGCATGCCGGAATCACGGCAATCCTGACCGGGATGGGCTCCCTGTCTTACGGCGAACTGGCCGGCGAACGCATGAAACTCGGCCTGCTCCTAAACGACCCGGAAGAAGAACACGACTGCTTTTCAGACAACACCCATAACTCGCACCTTTACGACGCGATCGGCATCCAAAACGTCTATCTTGGATCCTACACCCGGGCCGATGGTTCGGTGGTCAATGGTCCATCGGTTTCCGAGTTGGTTGCAGCCAGCGATGCCACTTTGGACACTGAACTCAAAGGCAAGCTGGCGGTGACCGTCGAAGCGATGAAGGCGATGGCAAAACGGGCGGAGACGGTCGAAGCCTACGACCAGATGATCCGCGACGACAATCCAGAGGGCGAAGCCGTAGTACAGGCGGCAATCGATGGGCTGGTCGATCAGACGCGCTCCATCGAACGCGCCATCGCCATTCTCAATCTTGGCCAGGTCGACCTTGAAGGATCCGACAGCCTGGACAACCCGGACGCCGTTTTCGAATAGGCCGTGCTAACGTCCTCTCTGCCGGGTTTCTACACCCGGCAGATTTCGGAGCCGATGGTATGAAACGGCCACTCGCAGGAGCCTTCGTCTACTTTTGCGTGGCAGCGACGGCGATTGCTGGCCCGACACTGACGAGCAGCGAACGCCTGGACCTGTCGGCTCACGACAAGGATCGCGTCCAGGCAGTCACCAGGTCAACCGACAAGTTTGAAAGACCCGAAAAGTTCGAGTCAAGCCAAGGCGGCGCCGGAACTTCCCGCAAACCCTTGGACCGTAACGCGTTTTCGCAACCGACGGAAAACCTTGGATTTGACGAGAGGGAACGTTTCAATCTCGGCAATGCCCTGTTTCGGAAGCTCTGGGTTTCCTCCCCCTCATCGACCCTGGCCTCGGACGGTCTTGGGCCGCTGTTCAATGCGCGCGCCTGCCAGAACTGCCATGTGCGTGACGGACGCGGTCACCCGACTGAGGGCGGCGAGGGCAAGGCGTCCCTTGTCATTCGACTAGCTACCGCCGCGCATCCGGATCCAGTCTATGGCGGTCAAATTCAGGATCGCGCCGTTGCCGGACTGCCCGCTGAAGGGACCATCGGCATTCGTTATTCCGAACAGCCATTCGTCCTTCCAGACGGTACAATACACAGTCTGCGCCAACCTTCGTACGACCTGAAAGACCTCCAGTACGGTCCGCTTCACGCGGATACGACCCTGTCCCCACGCATCGCACCACCAATGATCGGTCTGGGCCTGATCGAGGCCATTCATCCAGCCGACATTGCAGCCCATGCTGATCCAGACGACCGGGATGGTGATGGAATCTCGGGGCGAATTTCCATGGTGCGTGACCCACTCTCCGGAAAAGTGACCCTTGGTCGATTTGGTTGGAAGGCATCACAGCCGTCACTCAAGGCGCAGAATGCAGCGGCCTTCAGCACCGACATCGGCATCTCTACCCCACTTCAACCGGCCCCGGCGGGCGACTGCACCGACCGCCAACCGACATGCCTCGCCCTCCCCCACGGGGTTCAAGACCATCTCGGTCAGAATGAGGCACCTGATCCGATCCTTGATCTGGTGACATTCTACACAGCGAATCTTGCCGTCCCGCGCCGTCGCAAAGTCGGGAACCGCGAAGTGTTGCTCGGCAAGTCGCTATTCTACGACATCGGCTGTACCGATTGTCATAGGCCGAAATTCGTGACGCGTCGCGACACGAGCGACGCGGCCCAGGCTTTCCAGTTGATTTGGCCCTACTCCGATTTTCTCTTGCATGACATGGGTCCGTCGCTCGCCGACGGGCAATTGGAGGGAAGCGCAAACGGCCGCGAATGGCGCACACCACCGCTTTGGGGTATCGGGCTGACCAAGACAGTAAGCGACCACACCTTCTTCCTGCATGATGGCCGCGCCCGCAATCTCACCGAGGCAATTCTCTGGCACGGTGGCGAGGCCGAGCCGTCGCGAGACCGGTTTGCGACTATGTCCGCGAACGATCGGGAAGCGCTGATCGCCTTCCTGAACTCGCTGTAGCTTCAGACCAATCGCACTTGCGAAATGAATTTCTCTATGAACAAATGGACCTGACAAACAGCCACGAAAGAACTGTCGGGTATCGGCACCCGACATTTTCGCAGACGGGTTGCATGGGGAAGACGCATGAACGTTACACAGGACGCTGCACCATCGACGCAGGTCGTGACAGCCGCAAATATCCGTGAATCGCTTAAAGGACTGCCGTTGCGCGCGCGACTGATTTTGCGATCGCTGTCGAGAATGCGCTATGGCGCGCTCGATCTGCAACTGCCGAACGGCCAGAAAGTCCGTATTGAGGCCGATGAGACAGGGCCTGAAGCTGATCTGGTCCTGAAAAACTGGAATCTCCCTACCCGTGCCTTCAAACGCGGAACCATTGGCGTCGCTGAGTCCTACATGGATGGCGACTGGGAGAGTTCCGACGTACCTACCTTTCTTGAGTTGTTTATCGTCAATGCCGATATGGGCGAATCGGCCGCCCATCGGGCACGCGGACTGTCTGCCATTGTAGAGCGGCTGCGCCACATGTTTCGCGCCAATACGCACAAGCAGGCTGAAAAGAACATTTCCGCCCACTACGACCTGGGCAACGATTTCTATGAGAAATGGCTCGATCCGAGCATGACCTACTCCTCGGCGCTGTTTCAGACCGGAGCCAACGACCTGCAGAGTGGTCAGAAGGCCAAATACAAGGCGCTGGCTGATTCCATCGGCATCGAGCCTGGCAGCCACGTGTTGGAAATCGGCTGCGGCTGGGGCGGTTTTGCCGAATACGTCGCCGGCACGATCGGCGCTCGCGTCACCGGCCTGACCATCAGCCAGGAACAGCTGGAATACGCGCGCGACCGCATTGACAAGGCTGGCCTGTCGGACCGGGTCGATCTGCGGTTCCAGGACTACCGCGAGGAACGCGGGGTCTACGATCATATCGCCTCGATCGAGATGTTCGAAGCGGTTGGCGAAAAGTACTGGCCAGGTTATTTCGAGAAACTGCAGGAATGCCTGAAACCGGGAGGACGGGCAGGCCTGCAGATAATCACGGTGCGTGAAGAGGCCTATGATAACTATCGGCGCAATCCCGATTTCATTCAGCGCTACATATTCCCGGGCGGCATGCTTCCGACCTTCGAGATTCTTGAGGACCTGAGGGGCAGGGCCAATCTGAAGCTGGCCGGGCACCGGGCTTTCGCTCAAGACTACGCGCGCACGCTGTCAGAGTGGTGTCATCGTTTCTGGGAGGCCTGGCCGGCGATAAAACCGATGGGCTTCGACGATCGCTTCAAGCGGCTCTGGGAGTTCTACCTGCAATATTGCGAAGCGGGGTTTCGCGCCGAGAATATCAGTGTACGCCAGTTGATTTACGAGCGCTGATACTGGATTCGTTTTTCACTCCGGTTTGATTGTGGCGAACCCTATTTCTTGGGTGAGCCTGTGTTGCTAATCCATAATCGCCGAAATAATGTCGCTCACAATTCATCGAGGCGCAGGAATGACCGTATTTCAATCAGTGCTGGAAGGCATCGGCAATACGCCGCTGATCAAGCTCAAGAAAGCATCCGAGCTCACCGGCTGCACCATTCTCGGTAAGGCCGAATTCCTCAATCCCGGCCAGTCCGTCAAGGACCGGGCGGCTTTGTCCATTATTCGTGACGCCGAAAGGCGCGGCGCGCTCCGGCCTGGCGGCGTGATCGTGGAAGGCACGGCCGGCAACACCGGGATCGGCCTCGCAATGGTCGCCAAGTCCCTGGGATATCGCACGGTCATCGTCATCCCGGAAACTCAAAGTGAGGAAAAGAAGGACGCCTTGCGGCTGCTCGGCGCCGAACTCGTTCAGGTTCCGGCCGTCCCCTATAGAAACCCCAACAACTACGTGAAGCTGTCGGGACGCCTCGCGGAGCAAATTGCCGCTGAGGATCCTAACGGTGCGGTCTGGGCCAATCAGTTCGACAACGTGGCCAATCGTCAGGCGCATATCGATACGACGGCACCCGAAATCTGGCGCGACACGGATGGCAAGGTCGACGGATTCATCTGTGCGGTCGGTTCCGGCGGCACACTTGCCGGGGTCAGTGTCGGATTGAAGGATCGCGACAAGGACATCAAAATCGGCATCGCCGATCCAGGCGGCGCCGCACTCTACAATTATTATGCCAATGGCGAGATGAAGGCCGAAGGCACCTCGATTACCGAGGGCATTGGCCAGGGTCGCGTAACGGCCAATCTAGAGGGGTTCACGCCTGACTTCGCCTATCGCGTTCCAGACAACGAAGCCTTCCCGATCGTTTACGACCTGATCCAGGAAGAAGGCATGTGTCTGGGCGGATCCTCCGGAATCAACATTGCCGGCGCCATGCGCATGGCGCGCGACATGGGTCCTGGCCACACCATCGTCACCATACTTTGCGACTACGGCAACCGTTACCAGTCAAAACTGTTCAATCCGGATTTCCTGCGGTCCAAGGAGCTTCCCGTGCCGGAATGGATCGAAGAGGAAATCAATATTTCCGTTCCCTACGAGGAGGTCTGAGCCGTGCCCGATACACGACCGCTGTTCATCGACGATTCCTATCTGTCGACAGCGGAGGGTTCGGTGATTGGAGTGAATGATCGCGGCGGCATCCTGCTGGACCAGACCTGCTTCTATGCAACATCAGGTGGCCAGCCGGGCGACATCGGATTTCTTGAACGAGAAGATGGATCGCGCATCGAAATTGCGGCGACGGTCAACGGTCAGTCAAAGGCGGAAGTCGTTCACGTTCCCGCCAACGGGCAACCGGTACCGGAGGCAGGAGAAAATCTGACGCTGCATATCGATTGGCCGCGCCGTTACAAGCTCATGCGCATGCACACGGCCTGCCACTTGCTCACAGTGCTGTGTCCCTTTCCGATCACCGGCGCTTCCGTCGGGGAGGACGAAAGTCGGGTCGATTTCGACATGAGTGAAACGGTCGACAAGGCCGACATCAGCGCCAGGCTGATGGAGCTTGTGAACGGTAACCATCCGGTGTTCACTCGGTGGATCGAGGAAACGGAGCTGGACGCCAACCCAGGCCTGGTGAAATCCAAGAATGTGCGCCCTCCCCGCGGCAGCGGTCGTATCCGGTTGGTCTGCATCGGCGACGAGGCTGCAGTGGACAGCCAGCCTTGCGGCGGCACCCACGTCAACGAGACAATGGAAGTCGGGGCAATCCATATCGGCAAGATCGAGAAGAAAGGCCGTGAAAACCGGCGTTTTCGCATTCGCTTTGGTGACTTGCCGGGCTGAACCAATTGAACGAGGTGCAGCAATGACTGAAAAGAGCCCCTTCGTCGTATCGGCCGACTGGCTGCAGGATCGACTCGGTCTGACCGGACCGAAGATCGTCGACGCCTCCTGGTACCTTCCACCCATGGGCCGCGATCAGCGACAGGAATACGAATGCGCACACATACCAGGCGCCGTTTTCTTCGATCAGGATGAAATCGTTGAACCAGGCATCGATTTGCCGCATACCCTGCCCTCACCCGAAGTCTTCGCGGAGCATGCCGCGCGACTGGGTCTCTCCGACAAGGATACGATTGTCGTCTATGACGGCCTTGGCATGTTCGCGGCGCCCCGCGTGTGGTGGATTTTGCGCATCATGGGAGCCGAGAACGTTTTCGTGCTGGACGGTGGCTTCGACCGCTGGAAGACCGCCGGCCGTCCGGTCACGGATGAAGTTTCGGACCAGCCTCCCGGCCGGTTTCAGGTCCGCTTCAACGAAGCGGCAGTAACGCGTCTTGATCAGATGTTGCGGATCGTGGATTCCCAGGCCACACAGATTGCCGATGCACGGCCCGCAGGACGGTTCACAGGCGAGATCCCCGAGCCCCGTCCCGGCCTCCGTTCGGGCCACATGCCGGGAGCACGCAGCGTTCCCGTGACCGAACTGTCGCACGAGGGTGAACTCAAGTCCTTGCCGGAACTGCGCGCCGTCTTTGAGAACGCTGGAATCAATCTGTCAGCGCCGGTTGTCACGACCTGCGGGTCGGGTGTAACCGCCGCGGCGCTGGCACTCGCGATTGAATCGCTCGGCCAGTCAAACTGCTCCGTCTATGACGGTTCGTGGACGGAATGGGGCGGTCTGGATGATGCTCCGGTCACCACCGGAAGCGCCTGATGGCAACCGCACCGGAAGCGCTGAAGACCGTCGTCACCTATCTGGAGCAGACTGCGCGCCCCAAACTGTTCGTTCCCATGCCGGTCAATTTGCAGGTTGCGCTGATGCAGCAGGCCGAAATGCCACTGCACTTTTACCGTTATCTGCAATACCGGATCGGCCGCAACTATCATTGGGTGTCGCGCCTGCGGCTCAACGATGCGGAGCTCGGCAAAATTCTCCACGACCCGGCAACGACAATCAGCGTCCTCTACCTTAACGGCGCTCCGGCGGGCTTTTTCGAGCTCAGCAACAAGGATCCCGAGATCGTCAGCCTTGAATATTTCGGCACGATGCAGGAGGCGCAGGGACTTGGCCTCGGACGCTGGTTTCTTTCGCAGGCGATCGAAGCGGCCTGGAACCTCAACCCCTTGAAGGTGACGGTGAACACCTGCACGCTGGACCATCCGGCCGCGCTGCCCCTTTACCAGAAGCTCGGCTTCGTGCCCGTCAATCAGACGGACGCGATCTTTCTTCCATTGTCCGATGACGACATTTTGCGGATCGCTCGCAGCAATTGAAGTGGCTTCGGCCGCAACAAAAGGAACATGAACGTCCCGTTCATCACGCTTTCAGGCGACATTCGCTAGCCTCTCCTCAATTGCCGCACTGAGCGGTTGACGCAAGAGAGGACAAGAACCATGAACCGCCGCAGCTTTTTGGCTGGCATCGCCGCCAGTGCAGCCGCAACCAGCGCTTTCGCAAAGACGCCCGGCGTCAAACCGGCCACCATCGAGAAAGCACCAGCCGCCACCAAACAGATCCCTTCCATGAAGGCGATCCGCAAACGTCTCACTGCCAAACCGGCTGTCACGGTGACGCCGCAGATGAAGAGCTCCGTTGTCGAGATCAAACGCAAAAAGGCACTGCGCCACATCGCGCCGTCGATCGACATCCAGGCCATCAACTTCACCTTCGGATCGGCTGAAATCCCCTATCAGGAACACTGGAAGGTGGAACGTATCGCAGCCGCGCTGCACGACATCCTGCACTACAGCCCGGATGAACTGTTCCTGATCGAGGGACACACCGATGCCGTCGGATCCTTCGGCAGCAATCTGCGATTGTCACGCCGTAGAGCCCGGTCGCTGCAGAAACTGTTGATGTACCAGTTCGGCGTTCCCGGATACGCGCTCGAAACCGTTGGTTTCGGTGAGGATGAGCTTCTGGTGCCCACACCATATGCCGAATGGCGAAATCGCCGTGTCACCTTGAGGCGGATCACGGACATCGTCTACCAATAGGAAACGAAAGCCCGCGATCGATTGAACGCGGGCTTCGCTTAACTTCAGGCGACCTTCAAGGCTGCGGTCGGCTCCGACAGCTCGTAGCCAAGAGCATCGGCAACGGCCTTGTTGGTGATGCGTCCGCGGTGAACGTTGAGGCCCGCGCGCAGATGGCGGTCCTCAGTCAGCGCTTTCAGCCCCTTGTCGGCCAGTGCCAGTCCATAGTGCAACGTCGCGTTGTTCAGCGCATGGGCCGATGTGACCGGAACTGCTCCGGGCATGTTGGCGACGCAATAGTGGACAATCCCGTCGACTTCGTAGGTCGGATCAGAGTGCGTGGTGGGTTTCGAGGTCTCGAAGCAACCACCCTGGTCGATGGCGACATCGACAATGACGGCGCTCTTCTTCATCCCTGACAGCATGTCCCGGGTGACGAGCTTCGGCGCAGCCGCTCCAGGTATGAGCACGGCACCGACAACGACATCGGCGGAGAACACTTCGTTCTCGAGCGCTTCAATGGTCGAAAAGCGCGTGCGAACACGGCCGTTGAAGATGTCATCGAGCTGACGCATCCGCGGGATCGAGCGATCGAGAATGGTGACCTCGGCCCCCAGTCCCACTGCCATCTTCGCCGCGTTGAGACCGACGACACCTCCGCCGATGACGGTGACTTTTGCCGGCAACACGCCGGGAACACCACCGAGCAAAACGCCACGTCCACCATTGGCCTTCTGCAAGGCCGTTGCTCCTGCCTGGATTGCCAGACGTCCGGCAACTTCAGACATCGGCGCCAGCAATGGCAGCCCGCCGTGATCATCGGTCACGGTCTCATAGGCAATTGCAGTACAGCCAGAATCGACCAGCCCTTTCGTCTGCTCGGGATCGGGAGCAAGGTGCAGATAGGTGTAGAGCAATTGGTCTTCCCGCAGCATCGCCCATTCGACCGGTTGCGGTTCCTTGACCTTTACGATCATGTCGGACTGCTCGAAGACCTCCTTGGCCGTCGAAACGATCTTGGCGCCTGCTGCCTGATAGACTCCGTCATCGGCGTCAATACCGGCACCTGCGTTGGTTTCGATGATGACATCGTGACCGTGCGCCACATACTCGCGCACCGAGCCCGGTGTCAGCCCGACACGATACTCGTGATCCTTGATTTCCTTGGGGCAACCCACACGCATTTCGAACTTCTCCCAAAATGACTCGACGCGCCTCCGCACGCCGTCAATTTCCATTGGCGTGATGAGACCACATTCGGCCCGAAATGTCCTTGCAAATTGGGCTAGTGGCGCAGCCCGTTTTCGAATATTATTGCGCAGTCACAAAAATTTTCGAAGAAGCTACGAATGAGCAAGTTAGATACCATTGATATCGCGATTCTGAACACACTGCAGGAAGACGGCCGCATCTCCAACGCCAACCTCGCCGAACGGGTTGGCCTTTCCGCCTCGGCCTGCTCTCGGCGGCTCGACATTCTCGAAAAATCCGGCGTCATTCTCGGCTATCAGGCTCGGCTTTCGAACCGGGCGCTCGACTACGGCATGATCGCCATTGTCCATATTTCATTGTCGGGTCAATTCGAGAAGACGCTGACCGAGTTCGAGTCGGCGGTAAAGCGGTGCCCCAACGTGCTGGTCTGTTATCTGATGTCGGGCGAATACGACTACATTTTGCGCGTTGCGGCCAAGGACCTGCAGGACTATGAACGCATTCACAAGGAGTGGCTGTCTGCCCTGCCCCACGTGGTGCGCATCAATTCGGCCTTCGCCTTGCGGGAAGTCATCGATAGACCCAACATTGATGTCGACATGGTTTAGAACGGCATCGAAACCGTCGTGTGAGGAGTACTATGGCAAAACGATCGCGGCTGAGGCTTTTTGTCTATCTGATCGTCGGATTGATCATTGTCGCCGGAGGGGTTTTTCTGATGGGGCCGCGAACCGAAGTCAGCACCCGCATCCACTTCGATCCGGCGGCGATCGGAGAAGATGTCGAAACCTACCTGGCAGATGGAGAAGCCCGCTTCGATGATATTCGCGATGGCCTTCAGAAGCGCGTTGTCTGGGCGTTTCCGCAATCGCGCGCCAAAACTCCCCTTGCCATCGTCTATATTCATGGCTTCTCAGCGTCCTCTGGAGAGGTTCAACCATTGGCCGATATCGCCGCCGAGCGATTGGGAGCAAACCTCTATTACGCCCGATTGAGCGGCCACGGCCGCACAGGCGATGCAATGGCCGAGGCGACGGTTGAGGATTGGGTGAACGACCTGGCCGAAGCCCTCGCCATCGGGCGGCGCCTGGGCGAGCAGGTCATCGTCATGGGCACATCAACGGGCGGCACTCTGGCCACCTGGGCAGCAGCTCAACCACGCCTGATGGACAGTGTCGCCGGCATCATCAATATCTCACCGAACTATGGTGTGCAGGCCTTCGGCGCCGGATTGCTGACCATGCCCTGGTCGAAGCAGATTGCGGAACTGGTTCAGGGCAAACGCCGGTCTTTCGAACCGAAAAACGAATTGCATGCGCGTTTCTGGACGCACGAATACCCGACATCCGCGGTGCTGCCGATGGCGGAGCTCGTCAAGCTGGCAAACAATGCCGAGATCCACAACATCCAGGTGCCGGCTTTGTTCGTCTATTCCGACAAAGACGCCGTGGTTCGGCCCGAACTGACCGCTGAGGTCATCGCCCGTTGGGGAGCGGCCACGGAGGTGGCGCTGATCGAAAACAGCGACGACGAGAACAACCATGTGATTGCCGGAGACGCACTGTCGCCTTCTACCACCGATGAAATCGCCAACATTGTCGTCAAGTGGGTGGAGGCCCTGCCAGGCTCCTAGGATTCAGCAAAAGGTTTCTTGTCGGGTATGAACAGATAGATGATGAGGGTCGCCCCGAGCAGCACCGCATAGGTCGCGAATACGGTCGAGAAAGCCAGCTCGGGCGCGGCCGGATCGAAGGTTGCTGTTGCAACCCGACCCATGACGAATTGCATAAGTCCGACACCGCCGATCGCGAAGAAGTTCATCAGCGTGACGCCGCGACCCATCAGGTGCGTTGGAAAAAACATGCGCGCATGGGCCATAAGCAGAGCGTAGCTCGCTCCGAAAATGCCGACGGCGAACATCAATCCGGAGACCTGCCAGAGCGGCTGCATCGGGAGCGAGGCCAGCAACAGAAGCGCGACAACCGAACCCAGGTTCCCAACGAATGCGACCCATTTGCGAGTGCCGAAAATCGTATCAAGCGGTCCGTAAATCACACTTCCCATGATCATCGAGATGGCCATGAACAGGGTCACGTTGCCGATGACGTGGATCGACGCGCCGTAGACGTCTGTAAGGTAAGGACCGATCCATAGCCCGCGTATGCCCGCCGCCGGGGCATAATTGAGCAAAACCAGAGGAATGATCAGCCACAATACCGGCTGCCGAAGAAGTTCCAGATATCCTCCGAGCCCGGTTCCCTTCTCCCTATCCGACTCCATCTCCGGATCCCGGACGACCGCATAAATGACCCCGGCGGTTGCGATCGTGACGATCCCGAGCAGCACCAGCGTCGGCCTCCACCCGAATGTGTCGACGGCAAGCGCCAGAGGCTTTGCCCCGATCACATTTCCGGCAGTGCCAACGGCCATGAACCAGGAGGAAAGGACCGCAAAGCGGGCAGCGGAGTACATGCGCGCGAACAGGTAAAACGCCGCCATCAGCACCGGAGAGCACCCGATGCCGATCAACGCCATGGCAACGACGATCATCATCGGAGACTGGGCGGCTGCAAACACAAATGCGCCGCCGCCAGCACCCACCGCGAAAATGAATGTCGCCGTGCGCCTCGGACCAAACCGGTCGAGCGAGATGCCGACGACGAACTGCATCAGTGCAAAGGTCGCGAACCAGATGCCTGACGCCAGCGAAAGGTCTGCTTTGTCCGCCCCCAATTCCACCGTCAGGTTGGGTGTGAGAACAGCCAGGAAGGCTCGATAGAACTGCGAAAAAATGTACGCAAAGGCCAGCGCCGCGATTCCGGCCATGAATACCCGTTCCCCTCAAAATGCTGCGCCTGTGTAGCAGGCTGCTTCACAAAAGCAACTTGAAGAGACCGGAACCAACGGTTCCTGCAGAAGGCAGTTCGGCAGACGCCGCCGGCGGGCGGATCAGAAGCCGATATTGACCAGTTGCACCCGCCGATTGATCGCCGCATCCGGATTGGCCGGGTCGCGTAGTTCCTCTTCGCCAAGACCAGCAGCAAGCAGGTTTTCGGCCGGTACACGAAAGGTTGTGGCCAGGGCCTCGCGCACTGCATTGGCACGGCGCTGAGACAGTTCGAGATTATATTCCCGGCTGCCGCGGGCGTCGGTATGGCCGATGATCAGGAACTTCTGGTGCAGAAGATAGGGCGTATGCATGGCGTCCGCGATCGCGCCCATCGCCACGTAGGAATCCGGATTGATGCGGTCGGAGTCGAAGTCGAAATTGATCTCGACGTTGAACTGCCGAAGGTTCTCCAGAAGGTTGGCCATCGGCACGCCCTTGGGCGCATTTTCACCGGGATTACGTTTGATGTTGTCGAGCGCCATCGCACGGATCTGGTCGGGATGCAGTGTCGCTTCGCGCTCCACACCGCGCAAAGAATCGACGATCTGCTGAGTCGAGATAATGTTCTGCGCGCCGGCGGATGCGGCGATCAGCGACAGGCCGAGCACGGTTGCGGTTGTTACTCTGCGCATTGTGATACCTTTCAAGGAACGGAACATACCTGGCTCAACGGAAACCGGCGTCAGTAATGGCCTGTGAGCATTTGTTGCTGAGACGTCGCTTGTTCAGCAGGCACTGCAGTGTATAGCCCTTGCCGCGGGTGATATCGGGACACAAACGATTCACATCGCCTGCGCACAGTTTCGGCACTGCCTCCTGGGCGGCAAACCGCGCTGCAAGCATGACATAGACCTGGGCGTAGTCGGCCTTGCACTGTGCGGAAACGCTGGAAGCGTGCTCAGCCAGACAGGATTCGATGCGACCGTTGCCGAGGTTCACCTTTTTGCAGTGTTTCTCGATATCCGGTCCGCAGCTTTTGACCAGTATTTTCATGGCATCGGCATAGCCGATGGTCTGCGCGGATGCAGAGCCGGCCAGCAGACAGGCTCCAATCGCGAATAGGAATGCTCTTGTTTTCATGGCAGGTGACGCTCCCTTTGCGGGCACTATTGCTCAACCATAGGTATCTTGCAACGGCTGCCGCAATGGCCGGATGTCTTTAGATTAATTCTTCGTAGTCCTCAGCCTTGACCGTTTAACGAACGGACCGGATCCCTGTCTGGGTTCATTCAATAGTCAGGCATTGACCTGACTATTGATCCATGCATGATCAGGTACATGCCTGAGTATTCTTCCGACCTCGACGGCGTTTTCCACGCCCTTTCCGATCCAACCCGGCGTGCGGTGATTCAGCACCTCTGCGCGGGTCCCGCTTCCGTCAGTGAACTGGCCAAACCCCATGCCATGGCACTCCAATCCTTCTCGCAGCATCTGAAGGTGCTAGAGGACAGCGGGCTGGTTCGCTCAACGAAAACCGGTCGAATCCGCACCTGCGAACTCGCCAACGAGGCCCTTACGCCCGCCGAACAATGGATCGCCGAGCAACGCCGGATCTGGACCGATCACTTTGCGCGTCTCGACGCTTATCTCGATGAACTGCAGCACAAGGACCAGCAGGAATGACCAGTGAACCGCTTGCCCTCGAACTGATCCACGTTTTCGACGCTCCTGTCGATTTGGTCTATCGCATGTTGTCAGAGGCTGAGCACATGCGCCGTTGGGGCTGCCCGGAGGGATTTTCGGTCGTTTATTCCGAGATCGATTTTCGGGTTGGCGGCCAGTGGCGTTCCTGCATGCGGTCACCCGACGGAACCGATTACCGCCTACAGGGCGAGTACGTGGAAATCGTACCTAACGAAAAGATCGTCAACACCAGCGCCTGGCTGAACGACGAAGGTAACCCGGTTCAGCAAACCGTCATCACGCTCAATTTCAGGGCTGTGGGAGACAAGACCGAACTGACCCTCCATCAGGCGACGTTCGAAACCGTAAGCTCACGCGACTCGCATCTTGAGGGATGGGTGAGCAGCCTGGCCAATCTGGCGACGCACCTGAACAATCTGAGCAATGACGCATGACTCATTCATCCTGTCACCACCGTGACGGGTCGAAGTGCGACCATATGCTTGATCGCTCCCTCCGAATGCGGCACGGTGCACAAAGGTGGCCCATTTGGGTCGGTATACCGCCCGGGAGAATAAGTGATGCGGAAGTATCTTTCGGCTTTGTTGGTTGCAACCATGGCCGTGCAACCCGCCTTGGCCGCAACGGCCGTAACCACGGCGAACGTCAATTTTCGGCAAGGCCCCGGCACCGGTTACGGAAGCTTTGGGACACTCCCCAGCGGCACAACCGTCGAGATCAGCGAATGCGACGATGCCGGATCCTGGTGCGCGATTTCGGTGGACGGCAAGAGTGGCTTCGTCAGCGGATCCTATCTGCAACTGGCGGAACAGGAACAGACCACCGGCTGGCCGCGCAGCTTTGAGACCGACAGCGGCGCAACGCTGATCCTGTATCAGCCGCAATTCACACAGTGGGACAATTTTTCCGAACTCAAGGCGATGGTTGCTGCCGAATATGTCAAGGGAAAGGACACCAATCCGGTTTTCGGTGTGATCAGCGTCAGCGGCAAGACCGTCCTGGACGGCGACTCCGGGAATGTGATCGTCAGCGACATATCGGTGACCGAACTGAATTTCTCGGCGCTCGACCGGCAAGCCCTGACAGACCTGACCCTGCAGGTCGGCCGCCTCATGCCGACCGGTTCGATCACCGTCAAGGAACAGCGGATCACCTCCGGCGTAGCGGAATATCAACGCATGGAGGATGTCGACGGTCTGAAGTCTGAGGCACCTCCGATTTTTGTCGAGACCGAGCCGTCCATTCTCGTCCAGACCGAGGGCGAGCCGATCTTCGCACCGGTCAAAGGCTCTCAGGGCTTGCAGTTCGTGGTGAACACCAACTGGGACATCCTGAAGGTCGACGAAACGGCAACCTTCTACCTGCGCGACGAGCAGTCCTGGCTGATGAGCAAGGACATCGCATCCGGATGGGAACCAACCAAGGATCTCCCGCAGGCGATCCAATCCCTGCCGGACGATGACAACTGGAAGGAAACCCGGACGGCCATTCCGCCACAGCCGTTCCCTGACAACAAGGCACCCAAGGTTGTCTATTCCGACGCGCCGGCAGAGTTGATTGTGTTCGACGGCGAGCCGAAGCTCGAGCCGGTGCCGAATACCGGCCTTGAATGGGCCTCAAACACCGACAGCGATGTGTTCTACATGGCCGCGACCAGCACGTGGTACATCCTCGTCTCAGGGCGCTGGTTCAAATCTGCCTCGCTGGACGGGCCGTGGGTGTTTTCGACTCCAGACCTGCCAAGCGACTTCCAGAACATACCGGAGGATGCCCCGTACTACTCCGTGCGTTCTTCCGTTCCCGACACATCCGAAGCCGCCCAGGCACGCCTGAAAGCCAGCATTCCGAGCACCGCGCGTGTGGAACTGGGGTCTGTATCAGCTGAGGTCTCCTATGCCGGGGACCCAGAATTTGAATCGATCGAAGGCACCTCGCTGTCCTACGCGGTCAACACCAACGACCAGGTGATCCAGGTCGGCGACAAATACTATGTGCTGCAGGACGGCATCTGGTTTGTCGGCGACAGCCCGGAAGGTCCCTTCCAGGTCGCCACTTCGGTACCGGATGAGATCTACACGATCCCGCCTTCTTCGCCGGTCTACAACACCACCTATGTGCGGATCTACGATACGGAACCGAATGCCGTCTGGTACGGCTATACGCTCGGATACGTCACTGGCTTTCTAGCCTGGGGCGTGTTTGTCTACGGCACGGGCTGGTACTACCGGCCCTGGTATCGCCCGGGGCCCTATCCGATCTATTTCGGACGGCCGGTAAGCTACGGCATCGGCGCCTATTACAACCCGATTCGCGGCACCTATGGCCGCTACGGCTATGCCTATGGTCCGTATCGGGGTATCGCCGCCGGCGGCATCTACAATCCGCGCACCGGAGGTTACATCCGCGGTGCTGCGATCAGCGGCCCGCGAGGAAGCGCAGGCTTCATATCCGCCTACAATCCTCGCACCGGAAACCGTGTGGTCGTTGGCGGCGCACGCGGAATATACGGCAGTTGGACAGGTGGCGGCGTTGTCAGCGGCGGCCAATGGACACGCGCACGGGATTTGCAGGCAGGTGCCGCTCAGCGCTGGAAGGCCGGGGACAATGGCGGCCGGATTGCCAATCTCGACCGCCGCAGCAACGTATTCGCCGGCAATGACGGCGCTGTCTATCGACGCAACGGCGACAATTGGCAAAAGTTCGAAGGCGGGCGCTGGTCGGGCGTCGAGAAGCCTTCCGAGGGCCAGATCCGCGACCGGATCGGCAGTAACGACGCAGGCACCGCGCTCGCCAACAGACCGGCCGGTGATCGGACCAATCGGCCGGCCAACCGTCCCGCGACGGCCACCAAACCAACCAATCGACCGGCAACCGGCAATCAGCAAAAAGCGTCACGCCCGGCCCAGAAACCCGCACAGCGCCCGGCGGCCAAGCCCAACAGAGCGCCATCACATCTGAGCCGGGACACCCGCAGCCGACAGGCCGGCAATCGTCAGGTCAACCGGAAACGCGTCCAACAGGCCCGACCGCAACGCGGCGGCGGAGGTCGCCAAGGCGGCGGAGCTCGGGGGCGCCGACGTTAGTTGTTCAGCCATGATACCCAGCACCACTGTCATGAGTTCTGATACAATGCGCGCCTACACGCACCGTCTCCCATTGGTCAAGAGCTGAGTAGTCAGTTGCCGACCAGGAGACCCTGCAATGTCAAGTCGGCGGACAAGCCGATAAGCATGGGAAACTTGCCGCCGGCTAGGACGAGGTAGAGCATCGGGCCAATCAGCGCCAGATTCTTCAATCCCGATGAGTAATGCCCGACGGATCCGAGCGTTCCCAACTCGTCGATATCGTCTTTTAGCAACTGGTCGGCGGCTCCACCATCGAGGACCTTCTTCTTCAGATCAGCGGCCGCGTCACGGCTGCGGAAATGAATGAACGATGCCGGAATGAGAAAGGTCGCGAGAGCCAGGGCACCGATCCGTGGGAAGATGCCGAGCAAGATCGAGACGGCCCCTGCCCCCATCATCATCATTCCGGCTGTGGCAAAGAAGTCCGTATGCCATTTGAACAGCAGGCCAGCTTCCTCCTCGGTGGATTTGAAGCTGCGCACATCGTACCAAAAACCTGTCAGGAACAGCCAGGCGACTGAAATGCGGATCAGGAGCGAGCCGAGTTCTTCCAAGGTCATTGCTTCTTCCTCCTATTCAGTCCTCTGGCGGCAGTAGACTTTGTATGAAATCACCGGTGACGGTACTACGTTGCTGGAGCGCAACAAGAGCAGCAACACCCATGGGGACCAATCCAAATTTCAGAATGAACCAGTTGGTTTCTCGTTCCGCGAGTTAAGCTATCCTGCTGTCTTCGCTAAATTAGTGTGACACACTGAAGATGATCTGAACATGCTTCGCTGATGAGTGCAAAATTGCATTAGCAAGAAGGCGGCACACCGCTGATCGGTGGTCAATACGAAAAAACCACGCTGGAGTAATCATGCTGACTGCAATTGAACACGTTCAATTGGCAATGCCGGAAGGTCGTGAAACCGAGGCAAGAAACTTCTACGTCGGAGTGCTCGAGCTCTCTGAAGTCTCGAAACCGGAAAACTTGGCGAAGCGCGGCGGCTGCTGGTTCGAAAATCAAACGGTAAAAGTTCATCTCGGCGTGATGCAGGATTTCCGCCCTGCAACCAAGGCACATCCAGCTTTCCTGGTCAGCGATTTGAGCGCGCTTCGAGCACGTTGCGAGGCGGCGGGCATTGTTTGCGTTGACGATGAGCTGCTGGAGGGTTTCGCAAGGTTTTACGTGTTCGACCCATTCGGCAATCGGATCGAATTTGTGGAACACGAGATGGATGACCACAGCCTGGCGGATCGTTAAGCACATGCCCGACGGCCGTACTGCCGAACGGCTTGCCGCTGACGATTTCTTTCCGTCAGGCCAACGACGCGGATATGCTAAAGCGCTGTGCGTCACTCGTTGAGCCGAAGCAGGTGCCCGAAGCAACCACGAACAATTGGAACCGACACAGCTGATCAGCATGACGGATGCTCTGACCGAGGAACTCGTGGATATCGGCAGATGGCTGTACGGCGATATGACTGAGTGCGTCGTTCACCTTGTGCGACGCAACATTCAATTTGGCACTGGCGATCCCTTTGACCCCGAGAAGATCAGTGGGGCGAGTTTTTCTGTCTAAAGTTCTTCGACCCGACGAACCCGACCCGACTTAGTGCAGAGTTTCCAGGGTATGAAAGCATCGAGGCGGCCAAGACACATGCGGCAGAGATGTGCGCTGAATTGAAGTGGGGTCAACCGGACTTAATCGATCGAACAAAGATCAAACGGTAAGCGGATAGCTGGCCATTTCCTTGCTGCTCGAACCATTCAATTGGATTAGATTGATCGACGCAACAACCGATAGATCCGTCATGAAACTTCTCGGGCAACACAACTCGATCAATGTCAGAAAAGTGCTTTGGACCTGTTCCGAACTGGGTCTGGCTCCGGAATGTGAAGATTGGGGCGGAGCAACCCGAGCAACAGATGAAGCCAGCTTTCTGGCGATCAATCCCAAAGGCCTTGTCCCCGTATTGATCGATGAAAACCTGGTCCTGACGGAATCGAACACGATTTGCCGATACCTTGCCGCGCGCGAGAAGCGTTCTGACCTGCTGCCGGAAGATCCCGAACAGCGTGCCCTGGTTGAATCCTGGATGGACTGGCAAGCAGCCGAGTTGAATGCAGCCTGGCGCGCGGTTTTCATGGGCCGAGTGCGAAGCCATCCCGACTTCCAGGATGCCTCCCTCCAGGAGCAAAGCGTTCGCCACTGGAATTCTGCGATGTCATTGTTGAACAAGCAGCTCGCGCAATCCGGTCCTTTTGTCTGTGGAGAAGACTTCACACTGGCTGACATTGTCTTGGCGCTGTCTACCAATCGCTGGGAGCTCACACCTATGGAGCGCCCAACCTTGACAGCGATCGATGTCTGGATGACGCATCTTGCATCAAAGGAAGGTTTCAATAGCTACTGCCGAAACGATGTTCCCTAGGCGGCCGGGCGTGATGGCAAAGCTAAATCACCCGCTTTTAATTCGAATGGCGCTGCTCATTCGAACTAAAACGGGGTCAAACGAATGAAGGGCTCAAACGCTTGCGGAGCCTCGATATTTCGAAAGCGTGAACGGAACCCATTTCACCGGTGTGGTGCTACTGAATTTGGCAAAGGGTGCGCAGGAGACGAGCAGCCCAGAAGTTAGTGGTATTGGAATGTATCGCTCTGGGATCTATAGGGGCGTACCCTCGTACCTCTATGGGGAGCAACCGATCTCGCAGGACACATAGCTTGAGAAGCCCCGATGCCATCATTTCGCACGGTTCGAGAGTCAAATCCATACAACGAGTGGATCGCCCCCATGGGCGAAGACGAAGCCCTAGCTACCTAGCGGCCGACCTTAACCTAGCCCTCCGGGATGCATTCAACGACCTGAAGAGCAAATACAGCTGGACAGACGAAGAGGTCTTGGAACACACCTGGCTCATCGGCCTTGCAAAATTGATGTGGTGCCCCCTGCCGGACTTGAACCGGCAAACCCATTCGGGTGACAGATTTTAAGTCTGTTGCGTATACCAATTTCGCCAAGGGGGCACGCGTCCATACTGGTAATTATCCGCGGCGCAATTGCAAGTCCTGATGCAAATGCGGTGGTGCTGTCCGGTCAGCCTGTCGCCTATCTCCGAAAAAATGTAACGAAATATCCGTCGTCTTGGCGCCGGTTACAATTTGCGACAGTTTCGTCCTCCCGCCAAGGCGCGCGGCCATCGATCCTTCGCTAGTGTTTGATCCGGTCGACCGATCCGGAGCAGGCGATGCTGTCCAACCTCCTCAACACGCGCATCTTCTTCTGGGGCCTGCTGGCCCTTCCCGCCATCCCCATGGTCGTTGCGCTTGCGGGTGGCGAGCCTGCACCAGACGGTCGACCGATCACTGAAGCGCTGCTTCATCCGACAGGTGAGTTTGCTGCCCGGTTCATGATCCTGGCGATGGTCATCTCCCCGTTGCGGATGCTGTTTCCGAAAGCCCGTTGGCCGCTGTGGCTGATGCGACGGCGCCGCTATCTCGGTGTTGCCGCCTTTGCCTACGCCCTCGCCCATACGATTCTGTACGTGGTCGATATGGGCACGCTGCAATTGATCCTGGCCGAAATCACCGCGTTCGGGATCTGGACCGGATGGGCGGCGTTTGCTCTGTTCGTACTGCTCGCTGCAACCAGCAATGATGCATCTCAGCGCGCCCTGCTCGCCTGGTGGAAACCACTGCAACGGCTTGTCTATCCGGCCGCAGTCCTGACCCTCGTCCACTGGATCTTCATTCACAACAACCCTGGCCCGGCGCTGGTGCACTTCGTGCCGCTTGCCCTGCTTGAAATCTACCGGATCGGCAAAACCGCTCAGGCCAGCCGCAAACCATTGACCGACAACGCTTGAACATCACGGAAAGGGACTCTCCCATGACCAGACTTATTGCCCTCGCGACTCTCGCAGTCCTCGCCGCGTCCTCAGCCCATGCTACGGGCCTTTACAGCTGCGATTCAGGCGATCGCTCGGGCTGGCAGACGGCCGATGCCCTCGAAAGCAAAATGCTGGAGGATGGCTGGCAGGTGCGGCGCATCAAGGAGGATGGAGGCTGCTACGAGGCCTATGGCACGACCCCGGAGGGCGACAGAGTGGAAGCCTATTTCCATCCGGTAACCCTCGAGGTCCTGCTCATTGCGCGCCGCGGCCAGATCCTGTTTCAGAAAGAGAACTGACCCAGGCCAGCACGTCAGGCTCTGCCCCAACCGCCCCCACCCGGCGTCTTCATGACAAAGACGTCGCCGGGGACCACTTCCGTATGGTCGTTGCCGGCCAGGTGATCGACACCACCTGCCGCTCGTTCGACGCTGTTTTCCCCGGCAGCGCCGTCTTCGCCGCCATCGACACCGAAGGGTCGGGTGTCGCGGTGTGAGGTCAGCGTGGTGACGGTCATGGCATCGAGAAAGCGCAGCTTGCGCACGATGCCGTCACCGCCGCGATTGCGCCCGCTCCCTCCAGAGCCTTCGCGGATCGAGAACGCCTCGACCCGGACCGGAAACCGCTTTTCGAGCACCTCCGGATCGGTCATGCGTGTGTTGGTCATATGTGAGTGCACGGCGCTGGTGCCGGCGAAGTTCGGCCCGGCGCCGGTACCCCCGCAGATGGTTTCGTAGTTCTGCAGCCGATCGTTGCCCCAGACGAAATTGTTCATTGTGCCCTGCGAACCGGCGATCACGCCCAGCGCCCCGTAGAGACAATCGGCGATCGACTGGCTGACTTCGGTATTGCCGGCAATGACCGCCGCCGGATAGACCGGATTGATCATCGAGCCTTCCGGCGCGATGATTTTCAGCGGCTTCAGGCAGCCTTCATTCATCGGAATGTCAGCACCGACGAGCGTCCGGAAAACGTAAAGAACCACCGCCGAGCAGACAGAAGCCGGAGCGTTGTAGTTGCCGCTGTCCTGGTCGGACGTGCCGGTGAAATCGATGATCGCCTCGCGGGCATCAGTATCGACGGTAACCGAAACGCAAATCTTTGCGCCACTGTCGAGCGGATAGGTGAAACTGCCGTTTTCCAGCCGATGGACGACTCGCCGTACCGACTCCTCGGCATTGTCCTGAACATGACCCATATAGGCCTGCACGACTTTCTGGCCGAAAGTGGAAATCATGCGCTGCACTTCGCGCACGCCGGTTTCGTTGGCGGCAATCTGCGCCTCCAGGTCGGCCATGTTCTCATCGATGTTGCGACACGGATATTGGGCCGAAGCCAGCAGATCACGCGTTTCGCGATCGCGCAGCCGGCCGGCATCGACCAGCTTGAAATTGCTGATCAGCACACCCTCTTCATCGATGTGGCGGCTGTCGGGCGGCGCCGAACCCGGTGTGCGCCCGCCGATATCGGCGTGGTGACCGCGCGAGCCGACAAAAAACAGGATCGTTTCGGCGGCGCGGTCGAACACCGGGGTGATCACGGTCACATCCGGCAGATGGGTGCCGCCCTCGAACGGGTTGTTGAGCATGAAGCTGTCGCCCGGCCGCATGGCATCCCGGTTCTTCTCGAGGATTGTCCGCACGCTCTGGCTCATGGAGCCCAGGTGCACCGGCACATGCGGCGCGTTGGCGACCAACCCCCCGGTGCTGTCGAACAGCGCGCAGGAAAAGTCATAGCGCTCCTTGATGTTGACCGAATAGGCCGTGTTGGCGAGCGTCGCCCCCATCTGTTCGGCAATCGACATGAAGAGGTTGTTGAACACCTCCAGCATGATCGGATCGACCGATGTTCCAATCGCCATTTCCTGCTTTTTGGCAACGACACGGTCGAGAACCAGATTGCCGTAATCGTCCAGCCGGGCGCGCCAGCCGTTTTCGACGATGTTGGTTCCGGTGCTCTCAGTGATGATCGCCGGGCCGTGAACCGGCTGGCCCCGACGAAGCGTGTTGCGATCGTAGAGTGGCGCCTCGCTCCAGGCGCCGTCGCAATGAATGCGGACCTGCGCCAGCGGTTCGGCCTCCTCGTCGACGTCCAGCCCGCCGGCCTCCGACACCGCCTCGGCCTTGCCGACCGCTTCGACCGACAGCATGTCGATGATCAGCTCGCGGCTGGGTGAGGCAAATCCGTATCGCGCTTTGTGCGCCTCATCGAAGCGCTCCTGCAACTCGGCCTCCGAGCCGAACAGGACATCGAGCGTCTGATGCGAGCCGGCATAGCGGATATGGGCCCGCAGCTCGGCATCGATCCGGTCGGAGTCGACGCCCTGCGTGGCTACCTCGTCACGGGCCTCCCGTTCCAGCCCGGCCAACGTTTCGCCGGCGCGCCCGACATCGCTCAACGGGCCATCAAATTGCGTCTCGCGCATGGCGCGGATTTCCGCGAGCCCCATCCCGTAGGCCGAGAGCACCCCGGCGAATGGATGGATGAAGACTGACTTCATACCCAGAGCATCGGCAACCAGACAGGCATGCTGCCCGCCAGCCCCGCCAAAGCAATTGAGCGTGTAGGCGGTCACATCATAGCCGCGCTGGACCGAGATCTTCTTGATGGCATTGGCCATGTTCTCGACGGCAACGCGCAGAAAGCCCTCGGCGGTTTCCTCCGGCGAAAGTGCCGGCGTGCCAGTCTCCGTGGCAATCTGTACAGACAGCTCTTCGAAACGCTGGCGCACGATGACCCCATCCAGCGGCTCATCGGCATGGGGACCGAACACTTTCGGGAAGTGCTCCGGGTTCAGCTTGCCGAGCATGACGTTGCAGTCGGTCACCGTCAGCGGGCCGCCGCGACGATAGCAGGCCGGCCCCGGATTGGCGCCGGCGCTTTCCGGGCCGACCTGGTAGCGTCCGTCGCGAAAGCTCAGGATCGAGCCGCCGCCGGCCGCCACCGTGTGGATGTTCATCATCGGCGCGCGCATACGCACGCCGGCGACTTCGGTCTCGAAACTGCGCTCGTATTCGCCGGCATAGTGGCAGACATCGGTCGACGTGCCGCCCATATCGAAGCCGATCAGCCGGTCGAAGCCGGCCAGCCCCGCCGTCTTGACCATGCCGACAACACCGCCGGCGGGACCGGACAGGATGGCATCCTTGCCCTGGAACAGTCTTGCATCGGTCAGGCCGCCGTTCGACTGCATGAACATCAGCCGCTCGCAAGCGCCGTTGTCGACATCGAGCGCCGTTGCAACACGGTCGACATAGCGCCGCAGGATCGGCGTCAGATAGGCATCGACCACGGTCGTGTCACCACGGGATACAAGCTTGATCAACTGGCTGGTTGCGTGGCTGGTCGAGACCTGCGCGAAGCCGATCTCGCGCGCCAACTCAGCCACACGGTGCTCGTGATCGGGATTGAGATAACCGTGCATGAAGGCAATCGCCACACCGCGAATGCCCGCGTCATAGGCCGCCCTCAACGCCTCTTCCGCCGTCGAGAGGTCGAGCGGCGTCACCACGTTGCCATCGGCGTCGAGCCGCTCGGTGACCTCCGCCACACGGCTGTAAAGCAGTTCGGGCAGCACGATGTGCAGATCGAAAAGACGCGGCCGGTTCTGGTAACCGATGCGCAGAACATCGCCAAGGCCCTGCGTGACCAGCAACAGTGTCGGATCGCCCTTACGCTCCAGCAGCGCGTTGGTGGCAACCGTGGTGCCCATCTTGACGGCAGAAATCGTCGCCGGCGGCAGCGCCTCGCCGGATTTGAGGCCGATCAGCTCGCGCACGCCCTGAACGGCGGCATCCTCATACTGTTCCGGGTTTTCCGACAGCAACTTATGGGTCAAGAGCCCGCCGTCCGGCCGCCGCGCAACGATGTCGGTAAAAGTTCCGCCCCGGTCAATCCAGAATTGCCACATGGCACACGTCTCCATTCTGCGGCGAACGCCGTCGTTCACCGTTTCTCAAATCTTGGTTTCGATCAAGCGCTTGGCGCGGCGCGACGTAGTGTCAGTAGACCAGCGACGGCAGCCACAACGCCAGTTGCGGAAAGGCCAGCAGCAGCGCGATCATCGCAAACATGGTGATGACGAAGGGCGATGCACCCTTCATGACATCGACAATGTCGCCATTCGTGCGGATGCCTTGGACCACATAGAGGTTGATCCCGATCGGCGGCGTGATCAATGCCGTCTCCAGCAGCACCATCAGCAGGATGCCGAACCATACCGGGTCATAGCCAAGCGCGATGACAATCGGCGTGACGATCGGTGCCGTGGTCAACAGCATCGACAGCGTCTCCATGAAGCAGCCGAGCACCACCAAAACGGCGATGATCATCAACATCGTCTGGAACGGTGTGAGCCCCAGACCGGCGACGAAATCGGTCAGCGCCGTCGTCAACCCGATCACCGACAGCACGAAGTTCAGGAACACCGCCGCCAGAATGATCAACATGATCATCGACGTTGTGCGCATCGTTCCTTCAACGGCGTGCCGTAGCATGTCGAGGGTAAGCTTGCGATTGAAGGCCGCCAACACCATCGCAGCGACAACACCAAGCGACGCAGCTTCGGTGGGCGTCGCAAGACCGGCATAGATCGAGCCGACAACCACCAGAAAGATACCGATCGGCGGGATCAACGCCGGCAACGCGCCGATGCGGCTCGCCCAGTCGGCACGGATCGGCTCGCCTCCCCAGCCACGCCGCAGCAAGCACAGGACCACGATCGTTGCCATGAACAGCGCCGCCAGCAGGAAACCCGGCAGGAAGCCGGCAAGGTAAAGCTCCGGCACCGACGTGTCGGTCAGCAAGCCGTAGAGAATGAGATTGATGGACGGCGGAATGAGGATGCCGAGCGTACCGCCGGCGGCAATCGTGCCGAGGAACAGAGGCTCGTTATAGCCGCGCTTTGCGATCTGCGGCACCGCCACCGTGCCGATGGTCGCGGCAGTCGCCACGGATGAGCCTGAGGTGGCAGCGAACAACGCACTGGAGCCGATGTTGGAGTGCATTAGCCCGCCGGGCAACCACCCGACCCAGCGCACGATGCCGTCATACATGCGCTCGGTGATGCCGGCGCGCAGCAGGATCTCGCCGAGCAGCACGAACATCGGTATGGCGACCAGCAGGAAATCGGTTCCCGTCTGCCAGACCATGTCGCCCAGCGCCCGGTGCAGCGGCATGGGGCTGTCCATGTATTGCAGGGTAAGGCCCAACCAGCCCAGCGATGCGGCGACCGGCACCGCCAGCGCGATCAGCGCGATGAGGATAAGGAGCGTTTTGACCAGCATCTCAGACCGCCTCGTCTTCAATCATTTCTTCGACCGACTTGACGCCGATAAGCCGATCCGCGCCGACGGCGTCTCCGCCGATCATGCGCACCAACGCGACCAGTCCGATCAGCACGCCGCAGAACACGAAGAAGATCCAGCCGAACAGCCAGGGGATCTGCGGCAAGGCCAACGGAGTTCGAAGCGGAGTGATGGACCGCGACCCGTGGTTCATCGTGTCGGCGACCAGTCCCCAGGCCATGCTCGTCACGACGAAAGCGAACCCGACGAGCAGTGCCAGGCCGAGAAAATTGGCCGAGATCCGCAACCAGCGGGGAAAAAGCGGAAACAGCGCGTCGACACGGATATGTGCACGTTCAAACAGCGCGTAAGAGAACCCGAGTGTCGTGGCCACGCCAAAGGCATATCCCGAAATCTCGTCGGCCCCGCCCAGGCTGATATTGAAGACCTTGCGCAGAAACACTTCCAGCGTGACCATCAGGGCTGATCCTATGATCAACACGCCGCCGACCCAGACCAGCACACGGCTGAAGCGTTCCGAAAGTGTGAGGGTCTTTTCCAGCATCACCTGTTCCCCTTAAAATTATGGCCGGCACGTCAGCCATGCCGGCCATTCTTGAAGTCCCGATGTGGGCGTCGTCAGTTGGCCTTGGCCGTGAGCCCGAGCACGGAGCCGACCGTCGCGTTCCATTGCTCGGCGCAGTCTGCACCGCAGCGGTCGGCCCAGCGGGCCAGCACCACGTCGGCCGCAACTTCATCGCGCTTCTTGAGATCCGCGTCGCTCGGCTCGACCAGTTTCATGCCGCCCGGCTCGCCGATCTCACAGGCCTGTCCGGTAATGCAGGAGATGGCGACGGCGTCCTCGGTCGCGGTTTCCTGCCACATGGCGTCGGTCAGCGCGTCCAGCTCCTTCTGCAGCGTCGCCTGCTGCTCCGGCGTCATCGAATTCCATTTGTCCATGTTCATGGCGCCGAACGCGAGACCCCAGCCGACGCGCAGCGTATAAGCGTGCGTCGCTACCTGGTGCCATTTGGCCTTGTAGGCCGACATGGTTCCGGTGATGCCGCAATCGACCACGCCCTTCTCGAGCGCCGGAATGACTTCAGCAAACGGCACGGTAACGGAGGTCCCGCCAACGCCCTCGACAAAGTCACCCAGTGTCGTCGCGTAGACGCGGATTTTCTTGCCGTTCAGGTCTTCCAGTCCGTTGACTTCGGCATTGCACCACAAGGTCTGGCTTGGGAACGGATAAAGCTGCAGCAGCTTGGCGTTGTATATGTCGGCAAAGGCCTTTTCCAGGATCGGGAAATAAGCTTCAGCCACCTTGCGCTGGGTATCGATGTCCTGGGTCAGCGACGACAGGTCGGCGCCCTCGAAAATCGGGTTTTCCGCGGCCACGTAGCCGGGCAGCCCGAAGGCGTAGTCGAAGACACCGTTCTTGACCAGGCGCATGATCTCGAACCCCTTGAGGCCGAGTTCGGTCTGCGGGCGGATTTCACCAATGATCTGGCCTCCGGATGCATCGGCAATATGGTCGTTCCAGAACGGACCTTCGTGCTTCTGGTAGTTGGTCAGGCTGCCCCAGGTGCCGACCGCCTTGATCGAAACTGGCTTGTCGGCGGCTGTTGCTGCCGTAGCGGCCATGAGGGCAATCCCTGCCCCAGCGGCCAATGTTGTGATGCGATTCATGACGTGTTCTCCTTTGCGTTTGTATTGGCTAATTGGTCTGGTCTTGGGAGGCCGAGCCGGACGGAACGCCGATGACAGGCACCTGCGCGAGTTCGTCGACATCGGTGATCAGCATGCAGCCGGGTGTGTGGGTGATGCACAGTTCCGGCCTCGCCCGGAGGACTGCGTTTTGAGGGGTCACGCCGCATCCCCAGAAGACCGGCACCTCGTCCTCGGCAAAGCTGCAGACATCGCCCCAGTCGGGCTGGTCGAGATCGGCTATACCGATCGCCGCCGGGTCGCCGATATGGATCGGCGCACCATGGGCCTGCGGATAGCGGGCGGAAATTTCCACGGCACGGTCGATGTCGGATGTCCGGATCGGCCGCATCGACACCACGAGGCCGCCGCCGAACGGTCCGGCCGGTACCGCCGGCACGGCCGTGCGATACATCGGCACCGTGATGTTGCGATCGATATGCTGCAGCGGAATACCTTCGTCGATCAGTGCGCGTTCGAAGGTGAACGAGCAGCCGAGTGCGAATGCGACGAGATCGTCACGCCACAGATCGAGGATGTCGGTTGCGGTGCCAGCTGCCTGACCATCGCGGTAGATCGTGTAGGCGGGAACGTCCGTGCGGATGTCGATGTCGCCCAGCGTGTGCATCATCGGGCTGGCCGTATCGGAGACACCGACCAGCGGGCATGATTTGGCATTGCGCTGGCAAAACCGCATGAAGTCCACGGCAAACGTTTCCGGAAGGATCACCACATTGGCCTGCAACCGTCCGGCCGCCAGCCCGGCGGTATGCCCCTGATAGGCTCCAGAACGCACGATCCGGCGAACGTCGTGCACGTCCAGGCTGCGCAACGCTGCGTAATCGGCTTGTGTCGAAGAGAAAGTCATCGGGGCGTCCATCAGCGAAATATTGTTGTCGCTGATCTTTCGCCATGTCGATGATCACGTCAAATCGTATATTTCTTTCAGTTCCGATAACAAATTGTGATCACTTCATGTACTTCAAAGCCACCTCACGGGCCATGCTGGCGGCGTTTTCAGCCAGAACGCTTTTCGGTTCTCCAACGAAGGAAGCCGTGAACCGAAGCGTGTCTGGCCGCCAACCGGGATCGAATTCCACCAGATCGCCACGCTCGATGGCCTCACGCACGAGATGCACAGGAAAGGCGCCGACGCCGAGCCCCGAAGCGACCATCTTGATGCATGCCGAAAGCGAAGACGACGGAAACAGCCGCGCATCGGTGCCGTAGCGCTCAAGCAGCTTGGCGCGCAGGTCGCGAAACGGCCGGGTGTTGCGCGCATAGGAGATAACCGGCGTGTTGCGCAGGATATCCTGATCGCGGCCGTTGACTTTCAGGTCGGGCGAGCGGATCCAGACCAGATCAAAGGCCGGAAGATCGACATTGTTGATGCTGTATTCCGATATCGGACCCATGAGGATTGCCAGGTCCAGCGCTCGATTCAGCAAGGCATCGCGCAAGTCCAGCGACACGTCGACCGTGATTTCCACGTCAACCAGCGGATATTCGGCATTCAGTGCAGCAACGAAATCCGGAAGCCAGGACTGGACCACGGTTTCCGACACACCGAGCCGCAGCAGCCCCTCGAGACCAGCGGGATCGACGATGTTGGCCTTGATGTCTTCCTGGATCTTGTGGATCTGCTCAGCATAGCCCAGCAGTTTTTCACCGCGTTTGGTCAGCCGCATGCCGCTTTGCGCGCGTTCGAACAATTCCGCACCGAGAGCGGCCTCCAGGGCCTGGATCCGAGCAGAGATCGCCGGCTGTGACAGATGCATCTGCTCCGCAGCCCGGCGCACGCCGCCGAGCCGCGCCACCCACAGGAAAGTTCTCAACTGCTCGAACGTCATAAGTTCTGCCCCTGCTTTACTCGGCGATATCAATGGCGCAGACCGGGTTCGATCGCAAATGACGTCTTGCGACAAGCGATCCGGCGCGCTACCTGTCGGCGTCGTCTGAGAAGGAAGCACAATGTCGAATAATGTCGTCACGGCAGCCATGATCGCCATCGGCGACGAACTGCTTTCCGGCCGCACCAAAGACAAGAACATCGCTCATCTGGCTGACATGCTGACGGCGACGGGTATCGACCTCATGGAAGTCCGGATCGTCGGCGACGAGCAGGACGCGATCGTGCGTGCGGTCAACGAATTGCGGCCCCGTTACACCTATGTGTTCACCTCAGGCGGCATCGGCCCGACCCACGATGACATCACCGCCGACGCGATATCGAAAGCGTTCGACCTGCCGTGCGAGCACGACCAAAAGGCAATGGACATGATGGGCGCGGTCTACAAGGATCGCGACATGGAGTTCACCGAGGCGCGCATGCGCATGGCGCGCATGCCGCGCGGCGCAAGCCACATTCGCAACCCGGTATCGACCGCTCCCGGTTTCACCATCGGAAACGTGCATGTCATGGCCGGCGTGCCGTCGATCTTCCAGGCCATGCTCGACACCCTGCTCCCCACGCTTGAAACCGGAACCGTTCTGCAATCGACGGCCATCAATTGCCCTTACGGCGAGGGAACGATCGGCGAGGACCTTGCGACCATTCAGGAAGACCACAAGCAAACAGTGATCGGGTCTTATCCGCGGTTCGACGGCGAGGCCTATTCGACCCAGATCGTCATTCGCGGCCGCGAGCCGGAAGCCATCGAGGCCGCCGCGGTCGACGTCCGGGCGATGCTCGACCGCATTCGCGCCGCCAAGGCCTGATCCCGCCGATCGGAGAATTGACACATATCAAGGCGTCTGGGACCAATACTGTCGAAAAGACAAGCGGTCGGGCGAGCGCCTGACCAATCGAATTTCGACAAAGCAGAGCGATGGAGCAGACCATGTCCTACAACACAGTTCTTGCAGTGCTGCGCGGTGAAGATGACGCCGGCCGCGTCCTGGATAGGTCGATCGCCTTGGCCAAGCGCTATGAAAGCCACCTGATCGGCCTCCATGCCGAGCCTACGGTGAAAGTGTCATTTGCGGCCCCCATGGAAATTCCGGATGCCACCGCTATTGATGTCGATGCTGGCGAGGTCGCCGAAAGACTCGGACAGATGCACAAGTTGTTTGCCGATCGATGCGAAGCGGAAGGTATTTCCTATGAATGGCGTCCCATCCGGTCATTGTCGGGCGACAGCGCATTGTCCGCCGTTTCCAGCGCCCGATGTGCCGACCTCGTGGTTGTTCAGCAAGAGAGCCCTGGCAAGAACGACGACTACGACGATCTCGAGGCGCTGGTCTTTGAAAGCGGAAGACCGGTCCTGTTCGTTCCCTACGTTGCGACGGACGTCAAACCGATCCGTCAGGCGGTCATTGCCTGGAACGACACCCGCGTCGCGGCGCGAGCGGTATTCGACGCTCTGCCGCTTCTGAAAACGGCGGACGCTGTCGAGATCCTGACGGTCGACGCCGACGACAATACCGAGCAAAGTCCTCAGACCGCCGGCGCCGAAATCGCCACCGCTCTGACACGGCATGGTGTCACTGTGACGATCAATTCGGAAGTGTCCGCCGGCATACCGGTGGCTTCAGTGATCGAGAACCGGGTCAGCGACACCCAGGCTGACTTGCTTGTCATGGGCGCGTTCAGCCATTCGCGGCTGCGCGAGTTCCTGTTCGGAGGCGTAACCGACACTGTTCTCAAATCCATGCCATGCCTGACCTTGATGTCCCGTTGATATTGTTACGGTCTGGGGGGCCGCCCCTGGCAGAGGAATATCGGGGGTAAACCGAAGGCCGCCCTTGCGCCCGGCGGCCTTTACCCGCTAAGTCCGCACGCACTTCAAACCGAGCGAAACCGCCTGGCGGTTGGGGTGTAAAAAACATGTCTCTTCCCGAGAAAGCCTTTCCCGTTTCATGGGATCAGTTTCATCGCGACGCGCGCGCACTGGCCTGGCGTATTGCCGGTGCTGAACAGGAGTGGCGGGCCATCGTCTGCATCACGCGCGGCGGTCTGGTGCCGGCGGCAATTGTCGCCCGGGAACTCAACATACGCCTGATCGAAACGGTCTGTGTCGCGTCCTATCACGACTATCAAAATCAGGGTGATATGGAGGTCCTCAAGAAGATCAGCAGCGATCTGACCGCCTCGGGCGGCGAAGATATTTTGATTGTCGATGACCTGACCGACACCGGCAAGACAGCGGAACTGGTCCGCTCCATGTTGCCCAAAGCGCATTTCGCTACCGTGTACGCAAAGCCGAAAGGCCGACCAATGGTCGACACTTTCGTAACGGGTGTCAGCCAGGACACCTGGATCTATTTCCCCTGGGACATGGGCTTCGCCTATCAGGAACCCATTACGACAGGTCCCGGCGACTGATCCGACTTCCGCGTTCTGTGACGCTGCTGTACTGGTTCCTGACGATCACGAATTCAAAACGAATGGAATGAGCCGATTGATTGTTCAGCCATTGACAATCTTCGCCGCTCCCTCTGAGATGCCGGACCAACCCAATTCAATCCATGGAATGACCGATGTCTGATGCTGCCGTTTTGAGGACGCCCGAAGATCGTTTCAGCGCCCTGCCCGATTACGATTTCCAGCCACATCATATTGAAGTCGAGAGTGATGCTGGGCCGTTGCGAATGCACTATGTCGACGAGGGCCCGCGGGACGGTCCGGTCGCTATCATGCTGCATGGCGAGCCCACATGGTCCTACCTCTATCGCAAGATGATCCCGCCGCTGGCCAATGCCGGATTTCGCGCGCTGGCCCCTGATTTCATCGGTTTCGGCAAATCCGACAAGCTGACCGATCGCACGGCTTATTCCTACCTCGCTCACGTAACCTGGATGAAAGAGTGGCTCGATCAGCTTGCGCTGACCGACATCACCTTCTTCGGCCAGGATTGGGGCGGTTTGATCGGGTTGCGGCTCGTAGCAGAGAACCCGGACCGGTTCGCCAGAGTGATGATTGGCAATACAGCGCTGCCGACCGGGCATCATGACCTTGGCGAGGCTTTCAAGCAGTGGCGCCAGTTCAGCCAGACCAGCCCGGAGTTCAATATCGGCGGGATTGTCTCACGCGGCACTGTGCGCGGTCTTTCAGACGCCGAGGTCGCCGCCTACGACGCCCCGTTCCCCGATGAGAGTTACAAGGCAGGAGCGCGCGCGTTCCCGATGCTGGTCCCGGCCAGTCCCGACGATCCGGCGGCAAGCGCACAATTGGCCGCCTGGGAATCACTGAGCCGATTTGAAAAACCGTTTCTCACCTGTTTTTCGGACAAGGACATGATCATGCGGGGCGGCGAAGCGATTTTTCAGAAGAAAGTCCCCGGAGCGTCCGGCCAATCACATTTCATTACCGAAAACGCCGCCCACTTCCTTCAGGAGGATGCCGGCGAACACCTCGCAGAGAAACTGATCGAGTTCGTTCAGGGAAATTGAATTCTTATCGTCCGGCGGCACCGAAGCGAAGCCGAATCACCCGACGCTGATTCGTAATTCACTTTTGCGACAACAGCCGCGATCAACCAAATGCGACAGGCTGTAACAAAAAAAAATTTATGCGGCCTTTTGCAAAATGTGGCTTGACGAGGCGGCAAGGTCAGGGATTTCAAGGCTTCGCGCTTTCCCCGATTTCCACACGTTTGACCACTACATATGGTGTTCACAAATCTGACGCAAACAACCACTTGACGGTGGAAAACGAGTCGCGTTCTACTGTCTCAGCGTTGTTTCCGCGACGTGTTCTGCGAGTTTCTTGCCAGAGTAAAATCAAGCGTAAGGTTTCGGACATGAGGTCCTGAGCGGGCGTTTTTCCCCGTTGGGACACGGACCTTTTTTTGCGCCTTTTTCAGGCAGCGCCGCGGGAAAAATGTGATTGGCGTAAAGAAGCTGTTAATACTATCTTTAGTGTTTGCAGCGAGTTTCGGCACAAGATATAGCGTTTGGTCGCAAGGGGACATTTGCAACGAACGCTGGTTCGAAAGTGATCCGCTGCTGGGATAATCGGCCGCGGTAAGGGGTAGTCGTGTCCTGTTCGTCAATGGCGGCGGCGGGTTAAATTGAAGACGAGGGAAAGACATGCGCATTGAGCGTCAATTCACAAAACCGGGCCAGTCGCCCTATGCGGAGATCGAATTTCGCACGGCGACCAGCGAGATCAAGAATCCGGACGGATCGATCGTCTTCCGGCTCGACAATATTGACGTTCCCAGCCAGTTCTCGCAGGTGGCCAGCGACATCCTCGCACAGAAGTATTTTCGCAAGGCCGGCGTCCCCGCGCGCCTGAAAAAGATAGAAGAAAATGCGGTTCCGTCCTGGCTGTGGCGCTCCGTGCCGGACGAAGAAGCCCTGCAAGCCCTCCCCGAAGATGAACGCTACGGATCGGAAACCGATGCCCGCCAGGTCTTCACGCGGCTGGCCGGCACCTGGACCTATTGGGGCTGGAAAGGCGGCTATTTCGACAGCGAGGACGACGCCCGCGCCTTCTTCGACGAGCAGGCCTATATGCTCGCTACCCAGCGCGTCGCGCCCAACAGCCCGCAATGGTTCAACACCGGCCTGCATTGGGCCTACGGCATCGACGGCCCCGGCCAGGGTCATTTCTATGTCGACCCCTTCACAGGCAAGCTCGCACGCTCTGAATCCTCTTATGAGCATCCGCAGCCGCACGCCTGCTTCATCCAATCCGTGGAAGACGATCTGGTGAACGAAAGCGGCATCATGGACCTGTGGGTTCGTGAAGCGCGGCTGTTCAAATACGGATCCGGCACCGGTTCGAACTTCTCGCATCTGCGTGGCGAAGGCGAACGGCTCTCCGGTGGTGGTCGCTCCTCCGGTCTGATGTCATTTCTGAAGATTGGCGATCGCGCCGCAGGCGCCATCAAGTCAGGCGGCACGACCCGCCGCGCCGCCAAGATGGTGGTCGTCGATATCGACCATCCTGACATCGAGGCCTACATCAACTGGAAGGTAAAGGAAGAGCAGAAGGTCGCCGCCCTGGTTACCGGCTCCAAAACCGTAAACACACATCTCAAGGCCATCATGAAGGCCTGCATCAATTGCGACGGCCCAGACGGCGATTGTTTCGATCCAAAGAAGAACCCGGCGCTCAAGCGCGAGGTTCGTGCCGCGAAGAAGGCGCAGGTCCCGGAAAACTACATCAAGCGCGTGATCCAGTTCGCTCACCAGGGCTACAAGGATCTTGAGTTCACCACCTACGATACCGACTGGGATTCAGAAGCCTATCTGACGGTATCGGGACAGAACTCCAACAACTCCGTTTCCATCAAGGACAACTTTCTGCAGGCGGTCGAGGAAGACCGCGAATGGGATCTGATTGGTCGTATCGACGGCAAGGTGACGAAAACAATGCCGGCTCGCGAACTGTGGGACAGCATCGGCTATGCCGCATGGGCGTCCGCTGACCCCGGGCTGCATTTCAACACCACGATGAACGATTGGCACACCTGCCCTGCCGCGGGTCCGATCCGCGCCTCCAATCCGTGTTCCGAGTACATGTTTCTCGACGACACGGCCTGCAATCTGGCATCGCTCAACCTTCTGCAGTTCGCCGAGCGTGGCACTAATGCCTTCCGCATAGAGGAATTCGAACACGCGGTGCGCCTGTGGACGATTGTGCTGGAAATCTCGGTGATGATGGCGCAGTTCCCGTCACGCCAGATTGCCGCTCTGTCCTATCAGTACCGCACGCTTGGTCTCGGCTATGCCAACATCGGCGGTTTGCTGATGACTTCGGGCATTCCCTATGACTCCGAAGCGGGCCGCGCAATCTGCGGTGCGATAACATCGATCATGACCGGCGTGGCCTACGCGACATCGGCTGAGATGGCCGGTGAGCTCGGCACTTTCCCGGGCTACCAGCCAAACGAAGCCAACATGCAGCGTGTCATGCGCAACCACCGCCGCGCAGCCTATGGCGAAACCTCCGGCTACGAGGACCTGTCGACCAACCCGGTGGCGCTGCTGCATGACGATTGCCCGGACGCGCGTCTGGTTGACCACGCAAAAGCTGCCTGGGACCAGGCCGTTGAACTCGGCGAGAAACATGGCTACCGCAATGCCCAGGCAACGGTCATCGCACCGACCGGCACGATCGGCCTGGTCATGGATTGCGACACCACCGGCATCGAACCGGACTTTGCACTGGTCAAGTTCAAGAAACTTGCCGGCGGCGGCTACTTCAAGATCATCAACCGGGCAGTGCCGAAAGCTCTGCGCACGCTCGGCTATTCGGAAAGCCAGATCGCCGAGATGGAGGCCTATGCGGTCGGCCACGGCAATCTTAACCAGGCGCCGGCAGTCAACCCCGGCTCGCTGATGGCCAAGGGCTTCACCGAAGAGAAGATCGAAGCGCTCAACGACGCCCTCGCCTCTGCCTTTGATATCAAGTTCGCCTTCAACCAGTGGACACTGGGCGAAGAGTTCTGCCGCGAGACGCTCGGCATCGAAGCCGCACAGCTCAATGATCTCGAGTTCAATATGCTTGAGCACCTGGGTTTCACCCGCAAGGAGATCGACGCCGCCAACATCCACATCTGCGGTGCCATGACGCTCGAAGAGGCACCGGGCCTGAAAGACGAGCACCTGCCTGTCTTCGACTGCGCCAATCCCTGCGGCAAGATCGGAAAACGGTTCCTGTCGACCGCCAGCCACATTCGCATGATGGCCGCAGCCCAGCCGTTTATCTCCGGGGCCATCTCCAAGACCATCAACATGCCGAACGAGGCGACGATCGAGGACTGCAAGGACGCCTATATGCTGTCCTGGAAACTCGCGCTCAAGGCCAATGCCCTCTATCGCGATGGCTCGAAACTGTCGCAGCCGCTCAATGCCTCGCTGATCGAAGACGAGGAAGAAGAGGATGCGGTTGAGGAACTGATCGAGGCACCGGTCGCCGCCAAGGCGGTGACGGTGGCCGAGAAGATCGTCGAGCGGGTGGTCGAGAAAGTCGTGCGCGAACGCGAAAAGCTGCCGAACCGACGCAAAGGCTATACCCAGAAGGCGGTTGTCGGCGGCCACAAGGTGTACCTGCGGACCGGCGAGTTCGACGACGGCCGTATCGGCGAGATTTTCATCGACATGCACAAGGAAGGCGCTGCCTTCCGCGCCATGATGAACAACTTCGCCATCGCCATTTCGCTTGGCCTGCAATACGGCGTACCGCTTGAGGAATATGTCGAAGCCTTTACCTTCACCAAGTTTGAGCCGGCCGGCATGGTGCAGGGCAACGACGCGATCAAGAACGCGACATCAATCCTCGATTACGTATTCCGCGAGCTCGCCGTATCCTATCTCGACCGCCACGACCTTGCTCATATCGATACCTCGGACTTCAGCAACACGGCGCTCGGTAAAGGCATCCAGGAAGGCAAGACGGAACCCGTCTCCAAGGGCTGGACGCGCGGCCACAAGCTCGAGCTCATCGCACCCGGTGGTAGCGAGCCGATGGGATCCGGACCTTCCGGTGGTCCAGGCGGCGGCGTAGGCAATGTCACGGCCATCGCCAGCGGTGGCGGGGCTGTCATAGCCGCCGTCGCGCAGGAAGCCGAAATCGAAGAGACCAAGGCTTTCAAGCGCGACTACGAGGAACGCGCCCGCCAACTCAGCGAGGAAATGGAGCTTGAGTCGACCGAAGAAGAGCAGCTCTTCGATGAACAAGCGAAGGCAGATGCCGAACGGGTCGAAGCCGATCGTCGCGCCAAGGCGATCATGCAGGGCTACACCGGTGACGCCTGCACCGAATGCTCCAACTTTACGATGGTCCGCAACGGCACCTGCCTGAAATGCGACACCTGCGGAGCGACCAGCGGCTGCAGTTGAATACGTAGCCGATAAACCGATCAAGGAAGGCCTTTTGCACTTGCAGGAGGCCTTTCTTTTTTGCGCATATTTGAACAGAGTTCGGGTTTACATTGTCATCCGGTGCTTGCAAATCAAGCTGGATTTGGAGCATACAGTATTATGATGATCACACCAGATACACCTATCAAGCGGCGCAAGCTCTCTGACGACGTGCAGGAGCGCCTTCTGGAAATCATTCGCAATCCTGACTATGCGCCCGGCGATCCACTGCCTTCCGAGCGCGAATTGATGCGCGCCTATTCGGTTGGCCGTCCGGCCATACGCGAGGCCATGCAGAACCTGGCCCGCATGGGGCTGATCGAGATCCGTCACGGTGAACGGCCCAAGGTCGCGGAACCGTCGTTTAGCAGAACGGTCGATGAACTTGGCGACACGATGCGACACCTGCTGCGTCATTCGCCGGCCAATCTCGCTCACCTGAAGGAAGCCCGTGTCGTCTTCGAGACACAAATGGTGCGGATCGCGGCTGCCAAGCGCCAACCGTCCGACATTTCCAAACTCGTTCAAATCGTTGATGAACAAGAGGCAGCAAGCACGAATTCGCGTGTTTTCCTGGAGTGCGATGGGGCTTTCCACCGAACCATCGCTGAGATATCCGGCAACCCGATATTCTCGTCGTTGAGCGAAGCGATGTTCGGATGGCTGGCTCACTTTCATATCGATTTGGTGCGCAAACAGGGCCTTGAGAACCTGACGATCAAGGAGCACCGGGAGATCGTTTCTGCGATAACCGACAAGGACGACGAGCGCGCGGCCCAGGCCATGATGGATCACCTCAATCGCGCCAATGCGCTGTACCACAGAAATCACGATCGGCCGCCTGAAGCGGACGACTAGCCGTACAGTTACCTGATCCCCATTAGCTCGAAAACATCGCCGTAAAACCGGCAAGTCGCAAAGGCTGCCGGCCGGGGTCATTGACGTCAATTTTCAACTGGTATAATCATTAATCCAATCTCTGGGGAGGGAATAATCGTGGCAGCCAATCCGGCCAGCACAGCGTTGTTCGGAACGACCGACGAGCCGACTGAGGCAAAACCCGTCGAAATTGGAGAGCTGTCTTGCCTGATGGACGGCGAAACCATCAGGGCGATCACCTGGAACGGTGTCGAAGTGGTCAGAGCGATCGCATGGCCGGTGCGGGACCAGAGCTGGATCACACTGCCCCCGAAGAATGAAGCTGAATCTCTTGACTTCGACGATGATGAGGTTCGTTACAACCTGGCCTTCTCGGTCGATAATGGCGCACTCGATTGCAGCCTTTCGGCCACACTCACTGCTAACGGATCGGTCCAGGTCGACCTCTCAATGAGCGCGACTCGCGATTTCGACACCAATCGCGCCGGCTTCACCGTTCTTCACCCGGTAGAGGGCGTCGCCGGCGAGAAACTGGACATTCTCCACTCGGACGGCACGGTCGAACATTCTGAATTTCCCCGCCTCATTTCGCCGACTCAACCAGCCATGGACATCGCGGGACTGCGCCACGCAGTGGATGGCATCGCTGTTGACATCGCCTTCGACGGTGAAGTCTTCGAGATGGAGGACCAGCGCAATTGGACCGACGCGTCCTACAAAACATACTGCCGGCCGCTCGTGGTTCCCTTTACCTACCGCATCACCAAGGGAGATACGATCCGTCAAACAATCGCGATTTCACTGAAGGGTGGAGGTCGCACCAGCGCATCTGCTGAAGCCCGATCTCTGGCTCTTTCTCCAGAGGGCGTTCATCCGGAAATCGCGCTCGCGGTGGAGCCGGGTTGGCTGCCGGACACGAACACCATTGAACTGATTACGCGCACCGGCATCCGTACGCTGCAGGCCAGGCTACGCGCCGCCGATGAGCCCGGTTTCCTTGCAGAGGTCAAACACCTTGCTGCTGAACTTGGAGCCTCCGTCGATCTGGAGATCGTGATCCCGCAGGGCGAAGACCCTCAAGCGCATCTGACAAAAGTTGCAACGGCACTAGAGAAAGCAGAGCTTGCACCGGCTGGGATCCTGGCTGTTCCCGAGCCCTACCTGATGAGCCACCAGCCATCCGGGCCCTGGCCGGAAGGCCCCACCCCTATGGACTGTGTCGAAGCCGCCCGTGCCATATTCGGCGCCGCATCGGTAGGTGGCGGCATGCTGACGAATTTCACCGAGTTCAATCGCTGCCCGCCCGACCCCGCCGGATGCGATTTCGTTTGTCACGGAAGCACCGCGATCGTTCACGCTGCAGACGACCGTTCGGTGTGCGAAACGCTTGAGGCCCTGCCCTTTGTCTTCGAAAGCACATCGCACCTGAGCGATGGCAAACCTCAGCGGCTCGGCCTCCTCTCGATTGGCATGCGGTCCAACCCCTATGGAACCGATGTCGCCCACAATCCGCGGCAGGTCCGTCAGACAATGGCCCGGTTCGACCCTCGGCAATGTGGTACATTTGCAGCGGCGTTCGCCGTCGGCGCGTTGTGCGCGACGCAGGGACACGCAATTCAGGTCCTGGCTCTGGCTGCTCCCGCTGGGCCATTCGGTATCGTCTCCTGTCCCCAGCCGGTGCCGCGTCCGCATTTCGATGCAAACCCGAACGCCATCGTCTATCCGATTTTCCACGTGATCCGTGCTGCCACGGCAATGACCGGCCACAACCGCCTCCATATTTCCGGGTTGCCGGTCGGACTGTTTGGCATCGCCGCCGGTTCGATGGATACGTGGGACATGGTCTTGGCCAATCTCAGCGATCGGACGGTAAGTGTCATATTGCCCACCCGAGCAGCACTTCGGCAGCTCAACGCACAAACGTTCTCCGATGCCGTCTGCGATCCTGACTGGTTTGGCAAGGAGGTCCCGACCGAAAGCCAAGAAGTTGAAATCGCACCGTTCTCGGTCGTTTTTGCCTCCTCCCTCGAGAAACCGGCATGACCAAGACAGCCAGTGCCTCAGCAGTAACTCGCATTGAAGCCGATTATCTTATCGAGACCGCTGTCGATCCTCGGGAAGCAGTCGAGGCCATGGCTGGGGAACAGTCTTCCGGCACTTTCGTTTCGGTGCCCGGAGAAACTCCCGAGTTGAAGGAACGCTCAGCTGCACGCATCGAAGAGCTGCGGGAAACCGACTATGATGGTCCGCCTTCACTCCCTGGCGCTGCAAACGGGTCGGGAGAGATCCGGCGGGCTCTCGTAACGCTGTCATGGCCACTGGGCAATACCGGCGCTTCGCTGCCCAATCTACTTGCAACGGTCGCCGGAAACCTGTTCGAACTCAAGCAGTTCTCGGGACTGCGGATCCTTGATGTCCGTCTGCCGCAAGAATTTGCCGATCGTTATCCGGGACCCAAATTTGGGGTCGACGGCACGCGTAAACTGAGCGGCGTCTATGACAGGCCTCTCATCGGAACAATCATCAAACCGAGCATCGGCCTGGATGTTGGCGCGACCGCTGAGCTGACGCGCACATTGCTCGATGCAGATATCGACTTCATCAAGGATGACGAGTTGCAATCCGATGGTGAGGTTTGTCCCTTCGACGATCGCGCCAAAGCCGTCATGGCGGAGGTCGACCACGCAGCTGACCGAACAGGGCGAAAGCCGATGTTTGCGCTCAACATCACCGGCGACCTGGACGAAATGCGCCGTCGGCACGACCACGTCCTCGCCCTGGGTGGTACCTGCGTCATGGTCAGCCTGAACTCCGTGGGTCTGGTCGGTTTTCTGGAGCTCGCACGCCACAGCCAACTGCCAATTCATGCCCATCGCAATGGCTGGGGATATTTGTCCCGCCACCCGCTGCTTGGCTGGTCTTACGTCGTTTGGCAGAAAATCTGGCGGCTAGCCGGCGCCGACCACATGCACGTCAACGGTCTGGACAACAAATTCTGCGAAGACAACAACAGCGTCATCCAGTCCGCAAAGACCTGCCTGTCACCCTTGTTCGCGGACAAGCCGTGCATCGCCATGCCGGTGTTCTCGTCCGGCCAGTCGGCCAAACAGGCAGCAGCGACCTACGCCGCTCTGCAATCCACTGACCTCATCTATGCGGCCGGCGGCGGCATCATGGCGCATCCGGATGGGCCGGCTGCCGGCGTCGCCAGCCTCAAACAGGCCTGGCAAGCGGCGATCGATGGCGTTCCCCTGCCGGACTACGCCCGCAACCGCAGCGAACTTGCCCGCGCGCTGGAGGCCTATTCCGCATGAGCACTCCAGAAAGAGACAGCCTCCCCGATGGCCCTCTGGTGACGTGGTACGGCGATGATTTCACCGGCGCGGCAGCCGTCATGGAAGTGTTGACCTTCGCCGGTTTGCCGGCGGTTCTGTTCCTCGACAAGCCGGATGAGAAACGCCTGAGCCGGTTTGCCGGCTATCGAGGCATCGGCATTGCTGGAGCGGCGCGCTCGCAGGGTCCGGACTGGATGGAGGAAAACCTGCCTCCGATCTTTGCCGCCATGCAAAGGATCGGCGCACCGGTGAGCCACTACAAGATCTGTTCGACATTGGATTCCTCGCCCACTGTCGGCTCGATCGGCAAAGCCATCGAGTTGGCCCTGCCTGTTCTCGGCGGAGCTTGGCATCCACTCATTGTCGCAGCACCCCGGATCGGTCGGTACCAGGCTTTCGGCAACCTCTTTGCCAGCGCTGGCGGCACGGCAGTCCGGCTGGACCGACACCCGACAATGAGCCGCCATCCGGTCACCCCTATGGATGAAGCCGATGTCCGATTGCATCTTGGTCGCCAGACCGAGCTGCCCATTGGACTGATCGAAATCACCCGATTTGTCGACGATACGGCGCAAACCGCCCTCGAAGCCGAGCAAGAAAACGGCAACGCACTGATATCGCTTGATGTTCTTGACGATCAATCGCTCGCTCGCGCTGGACGACTAATCTGGGAAAACCGCGGTAAGTGTCTGTTCGCTGTCGGCTCGCAAGGCATCGAATACGCTCTGACCGCCCATTGGCGCACCGTGGGCTTTTTGCCGAAGAACCCGCCGATAAAAGCCGCTGGCAAGACCGACAGGCTGGCGATTGTTTCTGGTTCCTGTTCGCCATTGACCGCCGATCAGATTTCCTGGGCGGCGGAGCATGGCTTCACCCAAATCAGAATTGATGTCGCCCGCGCGGTCGACGAGCGTGAGTGGCAAAACGAGGTCAATCGGACAACTGAAAAAGCCCTGTCGGTTCTGGGTAGCGGCGGTGACCCGATTGTCTACACAGCGACCGGTCCGGCTGACCCGGCCAACGCGGCCTTTGCAAGCGCGATCGCGGCAACCGGGCAAGCGCCTGAGCCGGTCAATGCGCGAGTCGGCTCCGGACTGGGAAAGCTGATGCATCGTTTGCTGGATGAGGCGGACATCGAGCGGGCCGTTATCGCCGGCGGTGACACATCAAGCCATGCGACGGCGGAACTCGGTGTTTTCGCACTAACGGCGCTGGCGCCAATTGCGCATGGAGCGGCCCTTTGCATTGCGCATCGCGATGATGCGGAAACCGGCTTCGAACTGGCGCTCAAGGGGGGCCAGATGGGCGACCCGGACTTCTTCGGGCAGGTCAGAAATGGCGGAATACACTAATCGGGAGACTTTCATGAATAAAATCGCTTTGGTCGGCGCGGGCGGAAAAATGGGCGTCCGGTTGGCAACCAACCTCAAGGAGAGCCCATACTCGGTGACCCACGTCGAGGTTTCTCAGGAAGGCCGAAACCGACTGAAGGAGATTCTGGGTGTAGAGTGTATCGATCTCGACACCGCGATCGATGGCGCCAACGCCGTCATCCTCGCGGTTCCGGATCGACTGATCGGCACCGTAGCCGGGAGCATTATCGACAAGATCGCCCCCGGCACTGCGGTTATCGTTCTTGATGCTGCCGCCCCCCATGCCGACCAGATGCCGGTGCGCGACGACGTCACCTATTTCATCTCCCACCCCTGCCATCCAGCGTTATTCGGTTTCGAAACCGCGCCCGAAGCTCAGCGGGACTTTTTTGGCGGCGCCCACGCCGTTCAGCACATCGTTTGCGCACTCATGCAGGGGCCTGAACACCACTATGCCGAATGCGAGGCGATCGCCCGCGCATTCTATGCTCCAGTCGATCGTGCCCACCGCTGTACGGTGGAGCAACTGGCGATTCTTGAGCCGGCCCTGTCGGAAACGATCGGCGCAACACTGGCGCTGTCGGTGCGTGACGCCGTCGATGAAGCCGTACGGCGTGGTGTCCCTGAACAGGCCGCGATGGATTTCATGCTCGGTCATCTCAACATTGAGCTCGCAATCGCCTTCGGGGCATTCCCGGAAGGCAAGTTTTCCGATGGCGCTTTGCTGGCCATCGAAAACGCCAGGCCTCTGATTTTCAAAGAGGGTTGGCTCGATCGCATATTCGATCCCGAGGCAGTCAAGAAGTCCGTCAAGGACATATGCGATCCACAACAGGCGGCCTGAGGGCTGCAAAACCTAGGAGGAGACGATGACGACACTCTCGATGGCGCGAAGGACGTTTATGGCCACGGCGGCCGCGGCCTTCGCGATAATCACCGGCAACGCGCCGGCAGTTGCGGAAAGTGCTGCGGACCGTGCAGTGGAAGCCGCCAAACAATATTCGGGTACGACAATCAACGTGCTTTACGAAGCAGGCCTTCAGCCGCTGGATCCAAAAAACTTCACCGGCCCCATGTGGGAGGAACTCACGGGCATCAAGGTCAATGTCATCGAATCCCCCCTGCCCGAGATCTTCACCAAGATCATGCAGGCCCACCGCGCCGGAACCGGTGCCTACGACGTGCTTAACGTGGTACCGGCTCAAATGCCGGATCTGGCGCTTGCAGGCGCCCTGACGCCGCTCGACGAGATGGTCGAGAAATACGGCTATGCGGGCGATCTGCAAACCATCGCACCGGTCTACCGTGACAACCAGATGAAGGTCGAAGACACGATCTACGGTTTCCCGGATGATGGCGATGTCCTCCTTCTCTACTACCGCAAGGATCTGTTTGAAGACCCCGACAACATGGCCGAGTTCAAGGCCAAACACGGCTATGATCTGGCTCCGCCCAAGACGTGGAGGGAATACCGTGATATCGGTCAGTTCTTCACCGACAAGTTTGCGCCTGATCTCTACGGCGCCGGTGGTATCCACCAGCCTGGCAACGCCCACTATCTGTTCCAGGAGCGGTTCCGCGTGGAAGGCGGCAAGTTCTTCGATCCGGAGACAATGAAGGCAACGGTTAACTCCGACATCGGTGTGCGTGTCCTCACCGAAATGCGCGACGATACCAAGTTCATGCCGCCGGGTGTCGAGAGCTGGGGCTTCATCGAACCCTTCAACGCCTTCCTTGCCGGCGATCTCGCCATGACGGTATCCTGGCCTCCAGTCGGACGCTGGGCTGCCGGCTACGGAAAGGGAACCGAGGCGTTGAACTGGATTCCCGAAACCAAGGTTGCCGACAAGATCGGCTATGCGCTGCCTCCTGGTGGCCGGCCCCAACTCGCGGCCGGTTTCTCACTGGCGGTGGCTTCTGGCAGCAAGAACAAGGAAGCGGCCTATCTGTTCATCCAGTGGATGAACAGCCCGGAAATCAGCCTGCAACGTGTGCAACTGCCATACGCGCTGCGTGATCCGTTCCGAGACAGCCATTTCACCAGCGAAGAATACCTCAATCGCTGGCCGAGCGCGCCGGAATACCTCGCCACCCTGAAACAGGGCTCCGAGACCGGATTGCTCGACCTGTCGCTGATCCAGGTTGACCGCTACGAAGAAGGCATCCGCCAGGCACTCGGCAAGCTGTGGGCCGGTGACGACGCGAAACAGATCGCAGACGATCTGGCAGCGCAGTGGGACGCCCTCACCGAGAGGATCGGCGTCGACAAGCAAAAGCGCGTCTACCAGGACTGGGCCAACAAGCCCAACGCCTACCCGTACTGATCGCTAATTCGGGCCGCTCGTCAGGGGCGGCCCGGACCAATGGGAAGGATCTTGATCGATGAACCGTCCGGCAACGGGTTCCGGTTTTCTGGACAACGAGCGCACGTTCAAATATCTGCTCATCGCACCGGCGATCCTGCTTCTTTTGCTGATCGGACTTTATCCGTTCGTCAAACTTGTCGTCGTCAGTTTTCAGAACATTTCCATGTTCGACGACATTCGCGGTTTCCAGGGCTTCATCCATTACTCGCGACTTTTCGAGGACGCGCGCCTCTGGGAATCCCTGCTGCACACAGTCCTTTTTACGGCTGTTGCGCTGCCGATCGAGCTTGTTCTCGGATATCTCCTGGCGTTGCTTTTTCTGCGAAACATTCCCTTCAAACAGGTCCTCGTCGCTATCATCTTGCTGCCGACTGTGATCTCGCCAATCGTTGCCGGATCGACGTGGAGACTGATGCTGGATCAGCGTTTCGGCCCGGTGAACCAGATCATCGGCTGGATCGCCGGTGGCGACGTCAAGCTTTTGTGGACAGTCGATCCGCTGCTTGTCTGGCCGGCCATCATGATCGCCGAGGTCTGGCAGTGGACACCGTTCATGTTTCTGATCCTGCTGGCGGCATTGTCCAACGTTGACCAGGAACAGCTCGAAGCGGCCGAAATAGACGGTGCTTCGCGCTGGATGTCATTCCGCAAGATTATCCTGCCCGCGATCGCACCGGTCATGGTGATCGCCGTGCTGATCCGGGCGCTGGATCTGTTCCGCCTGTTCGATGTCATCTGGACGATGACCCAGGGCGGACCCGGCACCCGCACCGAGACGATCTCCATCTACGCCTATCAGATGGCTTTCCGAGAATTCGAGATCAGCTATTCGGCAGCCATCGCCTTTTTGGTCATCGTACTACTAACCGTGCTGGTCGTTCTGGCATTGCGGCGCGTGGAGGTGGCGCGATGAAACGTTGGGACCGTGGCTGGCGCCTAGCGCTGTGCACCGCAATTGCGATTGCTGCGGCTATCCTCTTCATTTTTCCGATCTACTGGCTGGCGGCGATTTCGGTCAAGTCACCGGAGGAGATCTTCGCCTATCCACCGGTCTGGCTTCCGGCCGGACTGGATCTCTCCGCCTATGCGACTCTGTTTCGCGACGGCGATGCCTGGTCGGTCTGGCACAGTCTGGTGACCGCCAGCATCTCCACCGTGCTCGCCATGGCTTTTGGCACGCTCGCCGCTTATTCCATTGTCCGGTATCGTACAGGTGGAGACAATCTGGCGATCTGGATCATCTCGCAGCGAATGATCCCTCCGATCTGCATCGCCTTTCCGATCTTCCTCCTGTTCGTCAGCCTGGAATTGGTCGACACCTACACCGGACTGATACTGCTCTACACGGCTTTCAACATTCCCTATGTCACCTGGATGATGCGTGGCTATCTGCAGGAGATCCCGCTGGAACTTGAACAGAGCGCATTGGTCGATGGGCTGTCGCGCTGGGCCGTACTGTGGAAGGTCGTCATGCCGATGGCACGCGGCGGTCTGTTCGCCACCGCCGTCTTCACCTTCATCTTCGCCTGGAACGAGTTTCTCTTCGCGCTGATCCTGACCCGATCCGAGGTAGTCACCTACACGGTCAAGGTCACCGGCTATTTCGGATCGCAATCGACTTTCTGGTCGAAGATCGGCGCCATGAGCATGCTCGGCGTGCTGCCGATGATCCTCGTCGTTGGCACCATGCAGCGTTTCATCGTCCGCGGCATCTCCATGGGCGCAGTCAAGGGATAGAAAATGTCGGAACTCAGCATCGATCAGGTGAACAAGTATTACGGATCGGTTCACGCCGTCAGGAACATCTCGCTGCAGGTACCCGAGGGCGAGTTCGTTGTGCTCGTCGGACCATCAGGATGCGGCAAGAGCACTCTGTTGAGGAGCATCGCCGGACTCGAAGAGATTTCAAGCGGCGATCTTGTTCTAGGTGGTCGGTCGATCGCCAATCTCGCGCCGCGCGAACGCAACATCGCCATGGTTTTCCAAAGTTACGCGCTCTACCCTTATCTCAACGTTTTCGAAAATATCGCCTTCGGCCTTCGAGCGCGCAAGACACCGCAAACCGAGATCGACCGGCAGGTCGCGTGGGCCGCCGATTTGCTTGACATCAGCGACTATCTGCAGCGCTTCCCGCGCGAACTGTCGGGCGGTCAGCGCCAGCGCGTCGCCATCGGGCGTGCCATCGTTCGCGACGCCGACCTTTATCTGCTTGACGAGCCACTCTCCAACCTGGATGCCAAGCTACGCGACGGCATGCGCGAGGAGATCAAGCGGCTGCACGCCCGACTGGGTAAAACGTTCATCTACGTCACCCACGACCAGATCGAGGCCATGACGCTGGCCGACCGCATCGTGCTGCTGCGTGATGGTTCCATCGAGCAGCAGGGATCTCCACTTGAACTGTTCGAACAGCCCGCCAACACATTTGTTGCTGGTTTCCTTGGTTCCCCGACGATGAATTTCCTGCCGATCACCATCAATGACGGCCAGTTGCAACTGCCTGACGGACAGGCGATCGCCTTCGATCCGGCCGGCCAGGGACACCACCCGCTGAAGAATGGGCAGTACCTCTGGGGCGTCCGGCCCGAACATTTTGCCCGGGACGACAGTCCAAAGCGGTCATTCCAGGCAAAAATCGAAGTCGTCCAGCCAACAGGTTCCCGCACCTACGGCAGTTTCTCGCAAAGTGGCACACACATGGTCGCGGAACTCGACGCCCACGCCGTTGATGTCGCAAATCGGGAAATCGGCCTTAGCGTCGCCATGGATAGGACCGTGTTTTTCGATTCCAAAACAAATCAGGCCGTCAGCCCGGGACGCTGACCGGCTATTACGGAAAGGGAGCGAAACATTGGCCAGCTTTACCGACCTGACGAAGAACCGGAACCTCAAGCTCGGCACCTATATCGGCGAATTCTCCTCGCCTGGGATCGGCCGGATTCTGGCGGCGGCCGGCACCGAGTTCGCCTTTGTCGACATGGAACACAGCGGTTTCAGCTTCGAGACTGCAGCAACCCTGCTGCGTCATTTGCATGACGCTGGAATTGCCACCGTTCTGCGGCCTCCAAGCCAGGAGCCGCATCATCTTGCGAGGGCATGCGATATCGGCGCCCAAGGCATCATACCGCCGATGTTGAGCACTGTTGCTCAAGCGCAGGCATGCATGGATGCCGTCAAGTATCCTCCGGTGGGAAAACGCGGCTGCGCCTTCGGTATCGCCCATGATGACTACATCGCCGTACCCATTTCAGACGCAATCGCAATGGCCAACGCGAAGATCGGATTTACCGCGTTGATCGAGACCGCAGAAGGAGTCGAAAACAGCGACGCCATAGCCGCGCTCGAGGGTGTGGAATGCCTGTGGATCGGCCATCTCGACCTCAGCGCCTCTCTCGGCATTGCCGGCCAATTCGACGATGCTCGGTTCAAGGATGCCGTAGCCGAAGTGATGGCAGCCGCGAAGCGCCATGGAAAGAGTGTTGGTCGTCTTGCCGGTTCGGCTGAAGAAGCCGCGCGGCTCAATTCGGAGGGCTGCGATTTCATTTGCTACCTGGGCGACCTCTGGCTTCTGGGCCGCGCTCTCAAGGAAGGCTATGCCGAGGTGCATGCAGAAATCGCAGAAATCGCTCAAACTGGGAAGGATTGAGTCATGGATAGATTCCGCGTTGCTCTCAGCCAGGACTTCGTCAAACCTGACGGGACTCCGGCTTTCCCTTCGTTCGACCTGTCGCCGCTGACGGACGACCCGCGCATCGACTGGGCGTACGTGCCGGTTACCGAGGGTCGTATAGACAAGGCGCACATGGCGGACTTCGATGCGCTGATCCTGCTCGGTGCAAATTTCGATGCGGACAGCTTTCCCGGTGACAATCGTCTGTCGATGGTAGCTCGGTTCGGTGTCGGTTACGACAATGTCGATATCCCCGCATGTGACGCAAACAATGCAGCGCTGGTCATCACGCCCAGCGGCGTTCGACGTCCCGTTGCGGTCGCCATCATGACATTCATATTGGCACTCTCAGGACGGCTGCTGATCAAGGACAGCCTTACCCGAAAGGGCCCGCCCGGCTGGGCCAAACGCATCGACCATATGGGACAGGGTCTTGTCGGTTTGACCCTGGGATCGATCGGCATCGGCAATATCGGTGCGGAGATGTTCCGCCTGGCAGCCCCGTTCGGCATGAACTTCATTGCCCACGACCCCTATGCCGACGAGGAAGTGGCGAAATCCCTGGGTGTCAAACTGACGCCGATTGAAGATGTGTTTCAACACTCCGATTTTGTCTGCGTGAATTGTCCGTGGACGCCGGAGACGACCGGTCTGGTCAATGCAGAAAGACTGGCGCTGATGAAACCCACGGCGTTTGTCATCAACACGGCACGCGGTCCGATCGTGGACGAGGCTGCCCTCATCGAGGCGTTAAAGAACAAGACCATTGCCGGTGCGGGCCTGGACGTCTTCGAACAAGAGCCGTCAGCCACAGACAATCCGCTTTACGCCATGGAAAATGTGATCCTCACCCCCCATTCGCTGTGCTGGACCGATCAGTGCTTTGCCAACATAGGCGCTGCCGACATCCGAGCAGTCGAGTCACTGATGGACGGGGATCATCCCGAGGGCATCGTCAACAGGGCAATCGTGGAAAACCTCGAATGGAAATCCAAGTTGGCAGGTTATGAAAGAGCATTTTCCGGTCCGAATTGAGCCGATTACCGGAATTCAGACAAACCGCTAAATCGGTCCCTCAGCTCACGATTGTTCGGCTTTTCCGACGGACTATCTCACCACCACTTTTCAGCTTCAAAGTGGCCGGCCGCTTGTTCGATTGTGTGGGCAGCGCGGAACAAGGTCTCTTCTTCGAAGGGCCTGCCAATCAATTGCAGACCAAGTGGCAAGCCTTTGTCGTCCAGACCCGCCGGAACGGCGATGCCTGGAAGGCCCGCCATGTTGACCGTGACCGTGAAGATGTCGTTGAGGTACATTTTTACCGGGTCGGCGGCCATGTCCTGATCGGCAATTCCGAACGCCGCCGACGGTGTGGCCGGTGTCAGGATCGTGTCGATCCCGTCGGCAAAAACCTGTTCGAAATCCCGCTTGATCAGCGTACGGACCTTCTGTGCCTTGAGATAGTAGGCGTCGTAATAGCCGGCCGACAGCACATAGGTCCCGATCAACACCCGCCGCTTGACCTCGGCGCCGAATCCGTCCGAGCGGGTTTTCTCGTACATCTCGACGATGTCTTCGCCGGAATGACGCAAGCCGTAACGCACGCCGTCGTAGCGGGCGAGGTTCGATGAGGCTTCGGCTGGACCGACGATATAATAGGCAGGAAGCGCGTATTTCGTGTGTGGCAGAGTGATGTCGATAATCTCTGCGCCGGCGTCCTTGAGCCAGGCAATGCCTTTTTGCCACAGAGTCTCGATCTCCTGCGGCATTCCGTCCATCCGGTACTCCTTCGGGATGCCGACTTTCATGCCTTTGATCGATTGACCCAACGCAGCTTCATAGTCCGGCACAGCCAGATCGACCGAGGTTGTGTCCTTGGGATCGCTGGACGCCATGGATTTCAGCATGATCGCCGCGTCCCGCACGTCGCGGGTGATCGGCCCTGCCTGGTCAAGCGACGAGGCAAACGCAACGATACCCCAGCGAGAGCAGCGGCCGTAGGTCGGTTTGATCCCGACCGTGCCTGTGAAGGCGGCCGGCTGGCGGATCGATCCTCCGGTGTCGGTGGCCGTCGCTGCGGCACACAAATGCGCTGCAACCGATGTGGCGGAACCACCCGATGACCCACCGGGTACCAGTGCCTTGTTGTCGTTCTTTGCCCGCCACGGGTTGGTAACGGGCCCATACCAAGAGGTCTCGTTGGACGAACCCATGGCAAACTCATCCATATTGAGCTTGCCCAGCATGACCGCGCCGTCCGCCCACAGATTTGCCGTGACGGTCGATTCATAGCGTGGCATGAACCCTTCGAGGATGTGGCTGCAGGCCTGCGTGTGGACGCCTTCGGTGCCAAACAGATCCTTGATACCAAGAGGGATACCTTCAAGCGCCCCGCCCTCGCCGCGTGCAAGCCGCTCGTCCGACTGCGACGCCATCTGCAAAGCCTTGTCCGGCGTGACCACCACATAGGCGTTCAACGCCTCATTGGCCGCCTCAATGGCGTCCAGGTAATCCTGCGTCAGCTCAGCCGACTTGATCTCGCCGGCGCGCAGCTTGTCACGGGCTGCGGCGATCGTCAGACGGGTCAGTTCACTCATTTCACATCACTTTCGGGAAGCATGCTGTTCGCATCTGCGGCTGTGTTGTATCGGGAAAACTCGCGGAGTTCGTCTATTCGACGACCTTAGGAACCAGAAAGAAGTTGTCCTCACTCTCCGGTGCGTTGGCGACGATGTCGGCGGCCTTGCCGCCATCCGTGACCGCATCCTGACGCTTCTTCATCTCCATCGGCGTCACCGAGGTCATCGGCTCGACACCCTCGACGTCGACCTCGTCCAACTGTTCCACGAATCCGAGGATTGCGTTGAGTTCACCCTCCATCTTCGCCGCTTCGTCATCGGAAACGGCGATCCTGGCCAGATGGGCAACGCGTTTGACGGTCTTCTGATCAACTGACATAGAAACGGCTCCGCAGCATCGGTTTTTCGACGCTGGCTATAGCCCTGCTGTCGAGCAAGGGCAAGCCGCTTAGGAAGGCCCTTTAAGAAGAGATCTCCAGCCATTCACCCGGCGCCGGCGCTTTCACACGATCGGCCTGATCCCCGATCGCTCCGATCAGCTTGTCTGCGGTCTGGTCGATGATAGGGAATGATCCGTAGTGGCATGGCACTATGGTCGAAAAATCGAAATAGCGACGACACGCCAACGCGGCTACTGCGCCTCCCATGGTGAACCGGTCACCGATGGGCACGATCCCGACCTGCGGCTGATGCAGTTCCTGAATCAGTGCCATGTCGGAAAAGATGTCCGTGTCGCCCATGTGCAGAAGTGTCGGCTCGTCCTCGAAATGCAGCACCACACCATTGGCGTTGCCCAAACAATGCGAAACGCCGTCTTCGGTGATGGAGGCCGACGAGTGAAGCGCATTGACCAAGGTGACGGAAAAACCGTCATGGCTCATCGTGCCGCCGGTGTTGCCGGGATCGAGCTTCTCCAGCCCGCCGGTATGGCCGAGCCACATGCACAAGTCGAAGTTGGCAATCACCGTCGCACCGGTCTCCTTGGCGATCTCCACCGTGTCGCCTACGTGATCGCCATGACCGTGGGTCAAAACGATGTGGGACACGTCGCGGACGGCTTCCTTGCGGTCCAGGCTCTCGAAGCTCGGGTTTCCCGTAAAGAACGGGTCGATCAAGATATTTGCCTTGGCAATCTCCAGCCGAAATGCCGAATGCCCCAACCACTGAATGCGCATCTGTCGTTTCCTCCTGCATTTTCTTCGCCGGCAGCTTATGGCTTGACAGAGATGGTGAAAAGAACGAACCGGAGAAAACTCGAATGAAGGGGCCATCATGGCAGATTTGACGCTTGAGGATCTGGCGGCCGCCTTGAAGCCTGGACAGGTTCTTGCCGGTCTCGACCTGGGCACCAAGACGATCGGTGTTGCAATCAGCGATCTTGGCCTGTCCCTGGCAACACCGCGAGAGGTGATCCGCCGGAGAAAGTTCAGCCAGGACGCCGAGAAGCTGCTTGCCCTTCTGGAACGTGAACGCGTCGGTGGATGCGTTATCGGTCTGCCGGTCAATATGGATGGGTCAGAGGGGCCTCGGGCTCAGGCGACGCGAGCCTTTGTTCGCAACATGGCGGAAAAGACATCGCTGGGATTTGCGTTCTGGGACGAGCGGCTGTCCACCGTTGCTGCCGAACGCGCGCTGATCGAAATGGATGTGTCACGCAAGAAGCGCGCTGAACGGATCGATGCCGCGGCGGCAGCATTCATCCTTCAGGGCGCCTTGGACAGGCTTTCTTCGCTTTCGGCCGGAACATCGGCATAGGCGGACCGCTTAGCCCTTATCCAGGCCATGATCGCTTTGCGATAGCGCAGCGCAACGATGCCCATGACAATCAACGTATCGATCACAATCGCCTTTAAGAGAAGCGGCGGAATGTCCTGCGGCGGCATGCCAAGAATATTGCCGTAGATCTGGAACACCAGGTCGTGCGCCCGTCGGGACAGCATCACGAAACCGAAGTGAATGTCGTGATAGGACAGACCATACCAACCGCCAATGAGAGCAACTGGAATAAGCCAGGCCAGCAGCAGCCACTTCATGCGGTCCGTCCCCTTGCAGCGGCGATTGTGGGCCAAATATCGTCCCGACCCTTGCCGCCGGGCCGAAGCGCTCGCCCGCAACGAGCTTGATGTCGAGGGCGTTGATTCAACTTGATGGCTTTGCCGATGGGACGCAACGTAAACCAATTGTTAAGGTTAACAGAGCGTAAACATAGATGATCTTGGCGGCTTGGCTGACCTTGTGAGCCGATCGGGAAGCGCCTAAGACATCTGCAGCCTCCTCCGGACGTTCCATGATCCCGATATTCGAAAGCATCCTTCCGATTTTTCTGCTCGTCGTGCTTGGCGTAGTCTTGAAGCGCGCTCCGATCGTCGATCGCTCGGTTTGGCATGGCTTGGAGGAAGTCGGCTACTACGTTCTCATTCCGGCGATTGTCTTTCTGACGCTTCTGCGCGCCGATTTCGGTGGCTTCGAAATCACCGAGGTCGCCGCGGGCTGCCTGCTGACGGTCGCCATATCGTTCATTGCGCTGATAGCGGCCTGGCCCATTTTTAAATCGCGCGGCGTGACGGAAGCGGAATTCACCACCGTCATTCAGACGACAACGCGCTGGAACGGATTTGTTGCACTGGCGATCACCGACCGACTATTCGGTGCAAATGGCCTGGCACTGACCGCCCTGATCATGGCCATCGTGCTGATCCCGATCAATCTGGGCAATGTCAGCATCATGGGCTGGTTCCTGAATTCAGAACAAGATTTGCTGTCGTTCCTCCGGCGCATTCTGACCAACCCGATGATCATGGCATGCCTTGCCAGTCTTCTCATGCGGCACTTCGAAATCACCCTCTATGCGCCGGTGGAAAAGGCCGTCGAACTAGTGGCCAACGCGTCCCTCGGCATGGGATTGATCCTGGTTGGAGCGGGCTTGCGCATCCGTGACACGCTGCGGCCACGGTTTCTGGCGCTGTTGTTCACGACCGTCAAGCTGCTGCTCTATCCGCTGGTCCTCACAGCCGCCTGCATGCTGTTCGGTTTACAGGGCGAAAATCTTGTGATTCTGGCTCTCTGCGGCGGCGTTCCGACAGCCATGAACGGCTATCTCCTGGCGCGTCAACTCGGCGGTGACGCACCCCTTTATGCGACGATCACAACGCTGCAAACAGCCGGATCGTTTCTCACGCTACCATTGATCGTCTACTTCGCGACGCTTGTGTCGACCGGGTAGAGAAGGTCGACGATCTGCGCCGCGTTGAACCGCAGATCCAGCATTCCGTAGGTTGTCCGATGCGCGCCAGCGAGCCGTGATTCAGCAAACGCGTCGGCGATGCCACCGGCGCCCAGTCGATGAAGCTCCGCGGCAGCAGCGGACAATGCCAACTGTTCCACCAGCAAACGGGCAGCACTCTCGTCGCGTTGGCACAACGCGGCCGCTGCGGCCAGCACGTCCACCGTTCTCTTGGAGTGCGCTCCAAGATCACCGGCAAGCGTGGCAACGACCGTTTCGAACTGGCCGATATCATTGCGCAGGACGCGCACCAGATCGAGCGCCATGACGTTGCCCGACCCTTCCCAGATCGCATTGACCGGAGCCTCGCGGTAGTGCCGCGCCAGAGCCCGCTCTTCGACGTAGCCGTTTCCACCGAGACACTCCATCGCCTCGTAGATCAAGGGCGGCGCCATCTTGCAGATCCAGTATTTGATCACCGGGGTCATGACGCGCACATAAGCCGCCTGGCGCGGATCGACGGCAGCGCGATCGAAGGCTGCAGCCAGTCGCATGACCAGTGCTGTAGCGGCGGCCACATCGAGCGCCATATCCGCCAGCACCCGCGTCATCAGCGGTTGATCCACCAGCATCTGGCCAAACACCTTCCGCCCGCGACAGTGGTGCACCGCCTCAGCCAGCGAAGCGCGCATGATCCCGGCTGAAGCCAGAGCGCAATCCAGCCGCGTCAGGGTCACCATTTCGAGAATGGTCCGCACCCCCTTCCCCGGTTCGCCCAGGAGGTAACCATAGGAATTGATGAACTCGACCTCACTCGACGCGTTGGAGCGATTTCCGAGCTTGTCCTTGAGCCTCTGAAACTGCAGGCCATTGCGCTCGCCATCCTGCAGGATTCGGGGAACCAGGAAGCAGCCGAGTCCCTCTTCCATCTGTGCTAGCATCAGGAAGGCGTCGCTCATCGGCGCTGACATGAACCACTTGTGTCCGGTCAGGCGGTAAATGCCCTCGCTTGCCTTGAGCGCCGTGCTGGTATTCACGCGAACGTCGGTTCCACCCTGCTTCTCAGTCATGCCCATGCCGATGGTTACGCCGCTCTTCTGACTGGCCGGCCGTTGTGACGAATCATACTTTCGAGACAGGATCTTTGGCGCCCAATTGACCTCTACGGCAGGATTGGTCTTGATCGATGCCATCGAAGCGCTGGTCATGGTGATTGGGCAAAGGTGTCCGCATTCGAGGCCGGCGGTCAGGAAGAAGCGAATTCCCCTTGCCCGATGGGCAATGCCCTTCTCATCCGGAACGTTCTCCCAGATTGAGCCCTGCAGGCCGATCGCACAGGAGCGCCGCATCAAGGCGTGATAGGCCGGATGAAACTCCACTTCATCAATCCGGTTGCCACGGGAATCGAAGGCTTTAAGCTGCGGAGTGGATTGATTGGCGATGCGCGCCAATTCCTGAGCCTCGGGGGTGGTCACGAATTTGCCGATGGAAGAGAAACCGTCCCGCAACGCCTGCGGCATGTCGCGCCCGACCTCGCTCAGAATCGGGTCCGCAAGATAGGCGTTGATGCCGGCGTAAGGTGCCGACTGGTTGAAAACGTCATGGGTGCTGCGAGTCGGTTTCTGTATCGGCATGAATATCCGTTTCGTTCGGGGTGCGGAGCGCCTGCTTCTCGTGCAATCATTGTGGATCGCGGTCAAGGCCGCAATGATGCTGGGGACCAGCCACGACATTCCTCCCGGGTTTCTTGCCGTACGGCCTTATCGCGCCTATAGAAGCGCCAATCGACCCAAGAAGCGAGTGCCATCAATGGTTTTTTCCCATCGCCATTTGCTCGGCATCAACGGATTGTCGGAAATGGAGATCGCCTTCCTGCTCGACAAGGCCGATGAAGCCGTCAAGCTGAGCCGACAGAGGGAAAAGAAGACCAACACGCTGCGCGGCCTGACGCAGATCAACCTGTTTTTCGAAGCTTCAACCCGAACCCAGGCGTCTTTCGAACTCGCTGGAAAGCGGTTGGGAGCCGATGTCATGAACATGTCGGTCGGCAACTCGTCGGTGAAAAAGGGCGAAACCCTGGTCGATACGGCCATGACGCTCAATGCCATGCATCCCGACATCCTCGTTGTCCGACATGCCTCAGCCGGAGCCTGCGCGTTGCTGGCACAAAAAGTCGATTGCTCGGTGGTCAATGCCGGTGACGGATCCCACGAACACCCGACACAGGCACTTCTCGATGCCCTGACGATCCGCCGTGGAAAAGGGCGCATCGCCGGCCTGACGGTCGCGATATGCGGCGACGTGCTGCACAGCCGTGTCGCCCGGTCCAACATGATCCTGCTCGGCGCTCTGGGAGCCCGATTGCGGGTCGTGGCTCCGTCCACTCTGCTGCCAGCGGGCATCGAACATATGGGTGTGGAAGTTTTTCATGACATGCATGAGGGTTTGAAGGACGTCGATGTCGTGATGATGCTGCGGCTGCAGCGTGAGCGAATGACCGGTTCATTCGTTCCCTCCGTGCGTGAGTACTTCCGCTATTTCGGCCTGGACACTGAGAAGCTCACCCGCGCTCGCGACGATGCGCTCGTCATGCATCCAGGGCCAATGAATCGCGGGGTCGAAATCGCTTCGGAGATCGCCGATGGTCCTCAGAGTGTCATCGAAGCCCAGGTGGAGATGGGGGTCGCGGTTCGCATGGCGGTCATGGAAACACTGCTTCTGGGCAAAGGGGGACCACCCCAGTGACAAAGCTGGTCCTGACCAACGCCCGCATCGTTGATCCGTCTCAGGAATTCGACGGCCCCGGCATATTGACAGTGGCTGAGGGGCGCATCGAGAGCTGCCAACCTGGATCGCAGCCTGTGCCTGACGGTGCGCGTGCCGTCGATTGCAGCGGCAAGCTGGTGATACCCGGTCTTGTCGACGCGCGCGTCTTCGTCGGCGAACCCGGTGCCGAGCATCGCGAGACCATCAAATCCGCCAGTGAAGCCGCTGCCGCCGGCGGCGTCACCTCGCTGATCATGATGCCCGATACCGATCCGGTCATCGACGATGTGGCCCTTGTCGAATTCGTCCTGCGCACTGCACGCGAACAATCCTCCATCCATGTTCATCCCGCCGCCGCCATCACCAAGGGGCTGAACGGCAGGGAACTGACCGAGTTTGGGCTGCTGCGCGACGCCGGTGCGGTGCTCCTGACTGACGGACGCAGATCCATCTCCAACACGCTCGTTTTGCGCCGCGCGCTGACCTACGCCCGCGACTTCGGCCTGGTCGTTGCCTGCGAGACAAACGATGAAGTGCTGGCCGCACAGGGTGTGATGAACGAGGGCCTGTTTGCCAGTTGGCTGGGCCTTGAGGGCATTCCACGAGAAGCAGAAATCATCCCCCTGGAACGTGACCTGCGCCTGGTGCAGCTCACCGGCGTTCGATATCACGCAGCCAAGATTTCGACGGCGGACTCGCTGTCAGCGGTCAAAACAGCCAGAAGTCGCGGAGCCGACGTGACCTGCGCGGTCTCGATAAACCACTTGTCACTCAATGAAAACGACATCGGTGAGTACCGGACCTTCTTCCGGCTTTCCCCACCGCTGCGCGCCGAGGAAGACCGGCAGGCCATGATCGAAGGCCTGCGCGACGGCGACATCGATATCATCGTTTCCTCGCACGACCCCCAGGACGTCGACACAAAGAGATTGCCATTCGCAGATGCCGCCGATGGCGCCATCGGTCTAGAGACACTTTTGGCGGCCGCGCTGCGCCTGCATCACAATGAAGAAGTCCCGCTGATACGCCTGATCGATGCCTTATCGACCAAACCGGCGTCCATCTTCGGGCTCGATGCCGGGTCGCTGAAGCCGGGCAGTCCCGCCGACTTTACAGTGGTCGATCTTGACGAACCGTGGATCGTCACGAAGGATACCTTGCGATCGCGGTCGAAGAACACGCCATTCGAAGATGCACGCTTCCAGGGGCGTGTGGCGCTGACGATGGTGGCAGGAAAGGCCGTCTACGAAGCGCCGTAAAGGCTGTTGAGTTTCCGGAACTCCCGGTCCGGTTGTATAGTGACAGAAACCGCAGCATTGTATCGCGATCGACGGTCCGCTCGAAATGGGAGCGACCGGTTGTGGTGAGACAGACAAGCAAGGGAACGCTGTGCCCGATCCGATCAGCTGGCAGCTAAGCCTGCCCTACTACTCGCTGGCCCTGGTCGTCGGCTACCTTCTGGGATCCATTCCGTTCGGGTTGCTTCTGACCCGCATGGCCGGGCTCGATGACGTACGCAGTATCGGGTCCGGCAACATCGGCGCTACCAATGTGCTGCGCACCGGCAACAAGGGACTGGCAGCCGCAACTCTGCTCCTGGACGCACTCAAGGGAACCGTGGCTGTTCTGCTCGGCAGCTTCTATGGCCCTGATCTCGCAGTCATCGCCGGCTTTGGTGCCTTTATCGGTCACCTCTTTCCTGTCTGGTTGAAATTCAAGGGCGGCAAAGGTGTGGCCACCTATCTCGGCGTCCTCCTCGGACTTCAGCCCCTCGGCTTTCTGATTTTTGGCGTGGTCTGGCTTCTGACGGCCTTCGTCAGCCGCTACTCCTCCCTCGCCGCGCTGATTGCCGCGATCGTCGTACCGGTTGCGCTGTTTTTGCTTGGCGATATCCAGGTCGCAGAGCTGCTGACGGTTATGAGTGCCATCATCATCGTCAAGCACCGGGAGAACATCGGCAGGCTGCTTGCCGGGGAGGAAAGCCGCATCGGGGAAAAGGGATGACGGTGACCGGCGACGGTCTTCCAACCCGGACCCTGACGGATGACCAGAAGCTTTCCTGGTTGCGACTGGCGCGCAGCGAAAACGTCGGCTCTGTCACTTTCCACAAGCTGATTGAACGCTTCGGATCAGCAGAATCCGCCCTGGAAGCACTCCCCGATCTGTCACGTCGCGGCGGAGCCGGCCGGCAATTGCGGATCTGCCCGATGGATCGCGCTGAGGCCGAGTGGGAGCACGCCAATAAACTTGGCTGTCGGTTTGTTGCCTCGGCTGAAGCTACCTATCCCAGCGCCCTGCGTTGGTCTGAAGGCGCACCACCACTTCTCGCAGTGCGCGGGCAGATGGAGGTGCTCTCAAGCCCGTCTGTCTCCATTGTAGGCTCCCGCAACGCGTCGATAACCGGATTGCAGATGGCACGGGGCATGGCAAACGGCGTTGGCAAGGCAGGATATTCGGTGACGTCCGGCCTGGCTCGCGGGATCGATGCGGAAGCCCATCGAGCATCCCTGGCTACCGGCACAATTGCAGTGCTTGCTGGCGGGCTCGATCGTCCCTATCCGCCGCAAAACATTCCGCTTCTGGACGAATTGGTGGAACGGGGCGCGGCGGTCAGTGAAATGCCGTTCGGCTGGGAACCGCGAGCGCGGGATTTTCCGCGTCGCAATCGGATCGTTGCGGGCATCGGGCTCGGACTGGTCGTTATCGAAGCGGCTCAGAAGTCCGGTTCACTGATCTCCGCCCGTTTGGCCGGTGAACTCGGTCGCCTGGTTTTTGCCGTTCCCGGCTCTCCGCTCGATCCGCGCGCCCGCGGAACCAACAACCTGATCAAGGACGGTGCGATTTTGACGACTGGACCGGCTGATGTCCTCGAGGCCCTCGCCCCATTAACAAATGAGCCGCAGGCAAGGCTGAATTTCGACGCCCCGGAAGTGGCGGTCCCTGACCCAGCGCCGCTGCCAGCCGAAGTCACTGACGCAAGCAGGTCCCGCATTGTTGATGCATTGGGACCGACCCCGGTGGAAATCGACGAGATCATGCGTTATACGAACCTGCCGATGTCGGAGGTGTATCTGGTTTTACTGGAGTTGGACCTCGCAGGTCGTCTCGAACGACACCCCGGAGGCCTGGTTTCCGTGCCGGCGGTATCCTGAAGTTCCGCAAATGCATCGAAAAGTATGTGAGGATGTGACGTCATCCGGCGCCTGTTTACAGGATATTTTAAGGCGCGAATGGTACCAAACGAACGTGTTGCAAACTTGTAATGCCCGTAAAAATAACGAATGCAGCCCTTGACCAACCGGTCATGGATGTTCATTTCGGACCCGGACCAAGCCGCATTTTAGGCTCCAGGTTGATTCGGATCGCTGCCCAGAAGGATTGATTCAGAGTAACTATATGAACGTCGTCGTCGTTGAGTCCCCTGCAAAAGCAAAGACCATAAACAAGTATCTGGGATCCGGATACAAGGTGCTGGCCTCCTTTGGCCACGTCCGTGATCTGCCTGCGAAAGACGGTTCAGTCAGGCCCGACGAAGATTTCGACATGAGCTGGCAGGTCGATACTGCCTCAAACAAGCGTCTGAAAGAAATCTCCGACGCGGTGAAATCCTCCGACGGGCTGATTCTGGCTACTGACCCCGATCGTGAGGGTGAAGCGATCTCGTGGCACGTGCTCGAGGTGCTTCGCGCCAAGCGCGGCGTGCTCGGTGACAAGCCGGTCAAGCGCGTGGTCTTCAACGCCATCACCAAGAAAGCCGTGCTGGAGGCTATGGCCCACCCGCGCGACATCGACGGCCCGCTGGTCGAAGCCTACCTCGCTCGCCGCGCGCTTGATTACCTGGTCGGCTTCAACCTCTCCCCGGTGCTCTGGCGCAAGCTGCCAGGGGCTCGCTCCGCCGGCCGCGTGCAATCGGTGGCTTTGCGCCTCGTCTGCGATCGCGAAGCCGAAATCGAGCGGTTCATTTCCGAAGAATACTGGCAGATTCTGGCCAATCTCAAGACGCCCCGAGGCGACGAGTTCAGTGCGCGCCTTGTTAGCGCCAACGGCCATAAGCTGCAGAAACTGTCGATTTCCAATGCCGATCAGGCAAACGAGATCAAGACGATGCTGGACGGCGCCCTGTATGTGGTCGACAGCGTCGAGGCCAAGCCCACGCGGCGCCACCCATCGCCGCCCTTCACCACATCGACCCTGCAGCAGGCGGCCTCGTCAAAACTCGGTTTCAATGCTTCGCGAACCATGCAGGTTGCCCAGCGTCTCTACGAGGGCGTCGATATCGGCGGAGAGACCGCGGGTCTTATCACCTATATGCGAACCGATGGCGTTCAGATGGCAGTCGAGGCCATCGATGGAGCGCGCATCGCCATTGCTGAGCAATTTGGCGATCGCTACCGGCCGGAAAAGCCGCGCCACTACTCCACCAAGGCCAAGAACGCCCAAGAGGCGCACGAAGCCATTCGCCCGACCGATTTTCGGCGCACACCGGAATCGATGAAGAAATTCCTCGATGCCGACCAGTTCAAGCTTTACGACCTTGTCTGGAAGCGAGCCATCGCAAGCCAGATGGCGTCAGCCGAGATCGAGCGCACGACAGCCGAGATTTCGGCCCACAACGGCCCGCATTATGCTGGGCTGCGCGCAACTGGATCGGTCGTTCGCTTCGATGGATTTATCGCTGCCTATACCGAACAGAAAGAAGATGGCGAGCAGGCTGACGATGCGGACGATGCAAAACGGCTTCCGCCCATCAACGCCAATGAAGATCTCGAACGCGAGCGGATCGACGCCACCCAGCACTTCACCGAGCCGCCGCCGCGCTATTCCGAAGCGACGCTGATCAAGAAGATGGAAGAACTTGGCATCGGTCGTCCATCGACCTATGCGGCAACGCTGGCCACCCTTCGTGACCGCGAATATGTCACCATCGAAAAGCGCAAACTGATCCCGGAAGCCAAAGGACGACTGGTCACCGCCTTCCTCGAGAATTTCTTCGAACGCTACGTGGAATATGACTTCACCGCCGGCCTCGAAGAGAAACTCGACCGGATTTCCGCCGGTGAGCTGAGATGGAAGGACGTGCTGCGCGACTTCTGGACAGAGTTCATGCGCCACCTGGAAGGCACGAAGGAACTGCGGGTCAGCAATGTTCTGGATGCCCTCAACGAAGAGCTGGCACCGCTGGTCTTCCCGCCGCGCGAAGATGGAAGCGATCCCCGCATCTGTCCGAAATGTGGAACCGGCAAGCTGTCCTTGAAACTCAGCCGATACGGCGCATTTGTCGGCTGTTCGAACTATCCGGATTGCGGCTTTACCCGTCAGCTTTCGGCCGACGCAGCCTCCGACAGTGGCGCGGCATCCAACGAGCCGCAGGAACTCGGCAAGGATCCGCTGACCGGCGAAGAGATCTCGCTCAGAACAGGCCGCTTCGGACCCTATGTGCAACGTGGCGAAGGCAAGGAAGCAAAGCGGTCCAGCCTTCCGAAGACCTGGAAGCCGGAGGACATCGACCACGAAAAGGCATTGGCCCTGTTGTCTCTGCCCCGTGACGTTGGAGCCCATCCCGAGTCCGGCAAGATGATATCGGCAGGTCTCGGTCGCTACGGCCCGTTTCTTCTCCACGATGGCAACTATGCCAATCTGGAAACCATCGAAGACGTTTTCTCCGTTGGCCTGAACCGAGCCGTATCTCTGCTTGCCGAGCGTATGGCCAATCCGCGGGGGCGGCGTGGTAAACCAGCAGCGCTGAAGGAACTCGGGGAACATCCAGACGGTGGCGCCATCACCGTTCGGGACGGCCGCTACGGGCCCTATGTGAACTGGGGCCGGGTCAACGCAACCTTGCCGAAGGACGCCGATCCGCAATCGATCACCGTGGAGAGAGCGCTGGAGCTGATCGCCGAAAAAGCTGCCAAAGGCGGCAAGAAACGCGCCAAAACAACGCGTAAGAAGACGGCGACCAAGTCAACCAGCAAGGCAAAGTCAAACGGCAAGGCAAAATCCGCCAAGGCCGTGAAGGCCGAAGATTAAGTTGCTCAGAAATCGCGGGGGAAAGGCTGGAAAGGCAGACTTGCCGGACCGCGAAACCCTGCTGCGGTTCATCGCCGAACATCCGACGCGCAGCAGCAAGCGCGACATAGCCAAGGCCTTTGCCGTGCGCGGCGATGATCGGGTTGCGCTAAAGCAATTGCTGCGCGAACTCGAAGACGAGGGCCTGCTTGAGCGCCGGCGAAAGCGTCTTGTGCGCCCGGGGTCTCTGCCTCCGGTAACCGTGCTGGACATTACCTCCCGGGAGGATGGCGGAGCACTGATTGGCCGGCCAGCTGAATGGCCGGACGACGGAAGCGTGGCACCGGCCGTACTGATCAGCCAGAGCAAGCAATCCAGCGGACGAAAGCGCGGACCGGTCGCCGGTATCGGCAACCGCGTTCTGGCTCGCATTTTCCCAACGGAAACCCCCGCAGGTCCGCCCTATTCCGGCCGGATCATGAAGGTGCTCGACCGCAGTCATGGCGCCACACTCGGCGTCTTTCGGGCAACACCGGGTGGCGGTGGCCGCATCGAACCGATCGAACGTCGCGGCAAGGAACTTGTCATCGACCCGGATCACGTCGCCGATGCGGAAGACGGCGACCTGGTCGAGGTCGATGTCAGTCGCTCCGGCCGCTACGGGATGCCCAGCGGCAAGATTGCTTCCGTCATCGGTTCGGTTGCCAGCGAGAAGGCAATATCGACGATCGCCATTCATGCCCACGGCATTCCCGTCCGGTTCTCTGAAAAAGCGCTGGCAGAAGCGAATGCTGCAAAGCCGATCACGCTGGGCAAGCGCGAAGACTGGCGAGACCTGCCCCTGATTACCATCGACCCGGCTGATGCCAAGGACCACGACGATGCGGTCTATGCCGAACCGGACGACAACCCGGAAAACGCCGGAGGTGTCATCGCCTATGTGGCCATTGCCGACGTCGCTCACTATGTGCGATCGGGATCGGCGCTGGACAAGGACGCGTTGAAACGCGGAAATTCGGTGTATTTCCCCGATCGCGTGGTTCCAATGCTGCCGGAGCGCATCTCCAACGACCTTTGCTCCCTCAAGGAAGCGGTTGAACGCCCTGCCCTCGCCGTCCGCATGCGGTTCTCGGCCGAAGGTCGCAAGATCGGCCACACCATCCATCGTGTGATGATGAAGAGCGCAGCCGGATTGTCCTACGAGCAGGCTCAGTCTGCCTTCGATGGCAATCCCGACGATCGCACTGAGCCTCTGGCAGAACAGGTTCTGAAGCCGCTTTGGCAGGCCTACGGCATCCTGTCGCGCGGTCGCGACCGCCGCCAGCCCCTCGATCTGGATCTTCCGGAACGAAAACTGAAACTCAGGGAAGACGGCAGCGTCGACACCGTCATCGTACCGGACCGGCTGGAAGCCCATCGGTTGATCGAGGAATTCATGATTCAGGCCAATGTGGCCGCGGCGGAAACCCTTGAAGGAAAGCGGCAGGCCCTGGTTTACCGCGTCCACGATGCTCCGTCGCTTGCCAAGCAAGAGGCCCTTCGTGATTTCCTCAAGACGTTGAACATCCCACTGGCCCGCGGTGGTCAGCTGCGCGCCAACAGCTTCAACGGCGTTCTTGCCAAATCAAAGGATAAGCCTCACGAGACGATTGTCAGCGAAATGGTTCTGCGATCGCAAAGCCAGGCGGTCTACAGTCCTGAAAACATTGGCCATTTTGGCCTCAATCTGATGCGCTACGCGCACTTCACCTCACCGATCCGCCGCTATGCCGACCTCCTGGTCCACAGGGCGTTGATCGGAGCGCTTGGGCTCGGCGACGGTGGCATGACACCAAATGAAGAGGAATCGTTGGAGGAAATCGCCGCTGAGATTTCGACCTTCGAGCGACGGGCGATGGCCGCGGAGCGTGAAACCGTCGAACGGTTGATCGCGCATCACCTGGCAGACCGCGTCGGCGATGAGTTTGAAGGTCGGATATCCGGGGTCACCAAAGCCGGCTTGTTCGTCAGCCTGCAGCAATTTGGCGCAGATGGCTTTGTCCCGGTTTCCACGCTTGGACTTGACTACTATATCTACGACGACGCGCACAGGACGCTGGTTGGTGAAAAGACCGGAAAAGGCTACCGGCTTGGTGATCCCGTGACCGTTCGGCTTGCGGAAGCTCTTCCGCTGGCCGGTGCACTCCGTTTTGAGATGCTGAGCGAGGGCCGCAAACTGCCTGCGGCCACCCGTTCCTTCCACAAATCGGGACGCGGCTCACCCAACAGGCGCTCCAGAAAGCGCAGAGGATTTTGACCATGACCGAATCCGAGACCTTCCCGGCTCAAGCAGCCTCGCGGCGCCCAAGCAGAGACGTTTGGAACGCCATTAAACGCGGCTGGTCCGGTCGCTGCCCGCATTGTGGAGAAGGCCGGCTGTTTCGGTCGTTTCTCAAGCCGGTCGATACCTGTTCCCACTGCAATGAGGAAATGCATCACCAGCGAGCCGACGATCTGCCGCCCTATCTTGTGATCTTCGTTGTCGGTCATGTCGTGGTCGGAGCATACTTGCTGCTGGAAGGGATCATGCTCCTCAACAGCTGGCAACATCTGTCCATTTGGGCACCCATCACTGTGCTGTTGACTCTCGTCGCAATGCAGCCGACCAAGGGCGCCGTAATCGGTCTGCAATGGGCCAACTATATGCATGGTTTCGGCGGCCAGGAAGGCGAAGCCGAGATTGTCGCAAGCGATTGACGCAGCGACATTGATATCCCCACACGGCACCTACTGACCGGGTGCCGCTGGGAACAAGGGCAGGCATGAGCAGACGCGACGCGATCAATCCGGATGCAATGGAAGGTGGACCGGATCCCCGCCGGAAGCTTCATCCATTGCTGCGACCGCGCGATGCCGCGACGCTGATTCTCATCGACCGATCAGGACCGGAACCGTCTGTGCTCATGGGCAAACGTCATCAGGCCCATGCTTTCATGCCGGATACATATGTGTTTCCCGGCGGCCGACGCGACCGAAACGATGGCCGCGTTCCGGTTGCCGACGAATTGCATCCGGCCGTTGTCGAAAAGCTGATGCAAAAGATGGCCAATCCGGCGACAATATATCGCGCCCGGGCATTGGCAATTGCCGCCGTTCGCGAAACTCATGAAGAGGTCGGTATCTTTATCGCATCAGACGGCCGATCAAATCCGCAGCCTGCCTGGCGCGCTTTCGGGGAACGTGGACTGGCTCCCCGACTGTCGCCACTGCGCTTTGTTGCCAGAGCAACAACGCCACCTCGGCAAAACCGGCGTTTCGACACCCGGTTCTTTGCCTGCTTTCGCGATGAAGTTGGCGAAACCGAAGCGGAAGCCAGCAACGAATTGCTCGATGTCAGATGGGTGCCTTTCTCGGAAATGGGAGCCCAACCCATGCCGCGCATCACCCAGGCTGTCATTGCCGACCTCAGTGCGGAACTGGAAAACGACGCTTCCCTTCCATTTGGTCGACCGGTACCTTTCTATCACGCTCGATACGGACGTTTTACGCGCGAAATCTTGTAGGGGGCGGGATGGACACGCAGACGCAACCGGCGTCGACCGGTTCTCGGCCGGATGAAGCGATTCATTGGCTGTCGATCTCCGCGGCCATTGCGGCCATTAGCGCGGTCGGCATTGCATTGGGTCTCGGTCTTCCTCTGCTGAGCATCGTTCTCGAAAAGAATGGCGTCTCGGCAACGATGATCGGCCTCAATTCGGCCATGGCCGGCCTCGCTTCGATTGCCGTTGCGCCCTTTTGCACTCCGTTCGCGCAGCGCTTCGGTGTCGCCGATACCATGCTGGTCGCCGTTGTCATCGCCGCGGCCTCGGCTATCGGATTTTACTTTGCGCCGCATTTCTGGGTTTGGTTTCCGCTACGGGTGACCTTCCACGGCGCTGTCACTGTGTTGTTCATTCTCTCGGAGTTCTGGATCAATGCGACAGCGCCCCCCTCCCGCCGCGGCCTAATCCTCGGCGTTTACGCTACGGTGCTGTCGCTTGGATTCGCGGCCGGCCCGCTGTTGTTCTCGGTCCTCGGCAGTGACGGGATCCTGCCTTTCGCAGTCGGCGCCATAATCATCCTCGCCGCCTCCATTCCGACCTTCCTCGCCCGCCGAGAAAGTCCGGTGATCGTCAATCGACCGAGCGGCCCCTTCCTCAAATTCGTCGTTCTCGTACCAACGGCGACAGCAGCGGTCTTCGTGTTCGGGGCAGTCGAATCAGGTGGCTTTGCCCTGTTTCCCGTCTTTGCCAATCGTATCGGTTTCAGTGAGACCGATGGTGCACTGCTTCTGACCATGATCGGACTTGGCAACGTGATGTTCCAGATCCCTCTCGGTATGCTGTCCGATCGCGTCCGGGATCGCCGCAGCCTGTTGTTCTTTTGTGCAAGCATCGGGCTAATCGGCTGTTTGTTGCTGCCAGTCCTATCCTCCAGTTGGTGGCTTCTGGCCAGCGTCCTGTTCGTCTGGGGGGCTGTGGTCGCCGGCCTCTATACCGTCGGCCTTGCCCATCTCGGGTCTCGCCTGGTCGACGGCGATCTGGCTTCCGCCAATGCCGCCTTCGTCTTTTGCTATGCGATTGGAATGCTGGTGGGACCGCAAACGATCGGCCTCGCCATGGATGCTTTCGGAGCCTCGGGCTTTGCCTACAGCCTGGTTTTCTTCTTTATTCTTTATGTCGGGCTGGCCATTGGTCGAATTCTGTTTCGACCGGCCTGATTGCCGACCGGCAGGATCAGATTGCGCTTGACATTTGCCGCGCGAATTGTAGTTTCCGCGCAGAATTCGCCGTGGAGGCAAACGCCTTCCGCGGCGTCATACATTTTCAGGCAGATGAGACAATGGCCAAGGCAACGACGATCAAAATCCGACTGCAATCGACGGCGGACACCGGCTACTTCTACGTAACCAAGAAGAACAGCCGCACCATGACCGAGAAAATGGTCAAGACCAAGTACGATCCGGTCGTCAAGAAGCATGTGGAATTCCGGGAAGCCAAGATCAAATAGCGGGCTGATCACATTCCGGTAGTGCATAAGAAAAGCCGCTTCCAGAGGAAGCGGCTTTCTTAGTTGGGGGCTGGCCAGCGCAGGCTGCGGTACGAGGAGGCCACATTACCTTGCGCCGACCAGCCAACCCCACGACCCAGGAGATGCGGCGGACCTGAGCACCATGGGGTAGTCGAATCAACTTGGGGCAGACAAAACCTATGGCGTTCTGCGCTTGCCTCTATCCACAACATTTGCTCATCAGCGGAAAAAAATCAACGTTTTCTTAACCGTTTTGCCAAGCTGCATGACAAAATGGTAAACGCGCCTCACAGGGCGCGTGCAATACACGTTAAGAATCAATCAATTGCCTGTCCACAATCTAGGCGCTTGGTCGCCCAGCGTGTCAACCCGTATTGTTGCAAAAAAGCGTAACGCCCCAGGTCAGGCAGCCATTTTTGCAACGACTCGGTTGCGACCGGATTTTTTGGCTTCATAGAGCGCGAGGTCTGCCCGCTTCAGCAAAAGGTCCGGCGTTTCCCCTGGTCCAGACAGTGCGGAAAGGCCGACTGAGGCGGTGATCGAGAGCGACTGCACCTGCTCGGTGCTGAACGGTTCGGACGCAATGCTGTCACGCAAACGCTCGGCAATGGCCTCGGCGGTCTCTACGTTCGTGTCGGGCAGAACAACGACGAACTCTTCGCCACCGTGCCGGCATGCCAGGTCAATGCCGCGGATGGTCAAACGAATGCGTTTTGCGAATTCACGAATGACCTCGTCACCGACGTCATGTCCGTAGGAATCATTGACGGTCTTGAACCGATCGATATCGATTACCAGCACAGAGAGCGGCCGTTGCCGGGCAACGGACCGTTCGATCAGAACCTGCATATGGGTATCGAGATAGCGTCGATTGTATAGCCCGGTCAGCGGGTCGATAACCGCCATCTCGATCGTATGCTGCACGCTTGAGCGCAAGCGATCATTGTAACGCTTGCGCCGGAATTGCGTGTTGCAGCGAGCAATCAGTTCGTTGGGTTCCACCGGTCGAATGATGTAGTCATTGACACCAAGCTCCAACGCCCGGTTGACGGTCTTCTCTTCACCCTGCTCGCTGACGAGCAGCAGCGGAATGAAACGCGTGCGCTCAAGAGAGCGCAACTGCGAGCACAGTCGCAGCGGATCGTAATTGCGAAAATTGGTGCTGACAACCACCAGCTCATAGGGTCGTTCGGCGGCTTCGAAAAGCGCGGTCTGAGGGTCGGAGACCGCCGTCACATCGGCTGTTTTGCGCAGGATGTGCGAGATACGTTCCTGTGAGTTCGGACGCGCATCCACCAGCAGGGTCAACCCTTTGCCACTGTCGTCGTTGCCGCCGGAACTCAGCAGGTTTTCAAGACCGATATCGCGGGCGGTCTGTGCGCGGACACGCAATTCGTCTGTCAGAGTTTTAAGCCGAATCAGGCTTTTCACCCGGGCCATCAATTGTAGATCGTTTACAGGCTTGGTGAGAAAATCGTCGGCTCCGGCGCGCAGCCCCCTCACCCGATCAGACGGTTGGTCGAGCGCCGTCACCATGACCACCGGAATATGCATAGTCGCCTGGTTTGCCTTGATCCGCTCACAGACCTCAAATCCGTCCATGCCCGGCATCATGATATCGAGAAGCACAAGATCGACGTTGCCGCCGTCACAAATACGCAGCGCTTCCTCGCCATTAGAGGCGGTCAGCACATCAAAATATTCGGCCAAAAGGCGAGCCTCGAGCAACTTGACGTTGGCGGGGATATCGTCGACGACCAGAATGCGGGCTGTCATTTGAAATTGTCCCTTGAGTTAAAGATCACCCAGATAAGTCTTTATGGTTTCAACAAATTTCGGCACGGAAATCGGCTTGGACATATAGGCTTCGCATCCCCCCTGTCGGATGCGCTCCTCATCGCCCTTCATCGCGAAAGCCGTTACCGCGATGATTGGAATCGTGTGAAGATCATCGTCTTCTTTCAGCCACTTGGTAACTTCCAGACCGGAGACCTCCGGCAGCTGAATGTCCATCAGGATAAGGTCAGGCCGGTGCTCTCGTGCCAAATCAAGCGCTTCCAGGCCGTTACGGGTCTGTATAGTGTCGTAGCCAGCAGCTTCGATCAGGTCGCGAAACAGCTTCATATTGAGCTCGTTGTCCTCAACAATCATCACTCGTTTCGGCATTTCACTGCTCCGCCTGCGTCCCGGCTCTTGCCCCTTTATCGACAGCCGCTATGTTTCTAACCGCTGCGTGGGGACGCCCACCTGCCACCTAAACTAGCGCAATTTGGTTGAAGAAAAGCAAACTCGTGGATTCAAATCGGAGCAAACCGGACAACCAGCTTGAAACCGCTTCGCTGTGTGCCGACATACTCAGTTGGATCGCTGCGGACGAGACCCAGATGACCCGTTTCCTGTCATTGTCGGGCTTAAGCGTGGATACGTTGAGGCAAGCCGCATCAGAGCCCGGATTCGAGGCCGGTGTTCTGGGGTTCCTGATGAGTCACGAACCGACACTGATCGCCTATTGCACCGATAGAGAGCTCCCGCCTGAACGCTTGGTTGCCGCTTGGCAGAAAATCGAAGCCAGCGCAGCATTCGAAGAGTCCCCATGACGATCATCGACGGCGTTCGCGGGCTTGCCGATGTCAAACTGAACGACCGACCGCTGATCGTCTGTGACGTCGATGAGGTTGTTCTGGAGTTCGTGGATCCTTTCAGAGCCTTCCTCAGGGCCAATGGTCTGGAGCTGTTGCCGAGGTCCTTCAAACTGACCGGCAATGTGGTGTCGTTGGACGACGGCACGGAAGCCCCCGCCGAACGGGTTCGCGAACTGGTGAACACGTTTTTTGCCGACCAGGTCGAGTGGCAAACGCCGGCAGACGCCGTTTCATCCACATTGAACGAACTGTCCCACATCGCGGATATCCTGTTTCTCACAGCCATGCCGCCACGTCACTACGATGCACGCCGCATTCTGCTTGATCGCCACGAGATGCCCTTCCCTCTGGTCGCCACCGAAGCCCCCAAGGGACCGCTCATTCGCGACTTGCATGAAGATCGGCATCATCCGCTTATGTTCATTGACGACATGGCCCACAACCTCATTTCGGTCAGCGAGCACGCGCCGCGCGCCCGTGTCGTTCACTACATGGCAAATGAAACATTCCGTGCCATGGCCCCACATCCCGGCGACCATGTGATCCAGGCGCAAACCTGGACGGAAATCGAAGGGATTGCAAAAGACCATTTCGGAGCTTGATCGAACCGATATTCGGTCGTAGGCTCCAATTTGTTCAACATTTGTTCCTATGGCGGAACGATGACCGATCACGATCCGGAACTGGGCTTTTGCCGCGATTGTCTGACCTATCAGACCCGTCGCGAGCGGCGCTGCCATTCCTGCGGAAGCCCCCGCGTGGTGCGCCATGATGAACTCTACCGGCTGACAGTCGCGCACGTCGATTGCGACGCGTTTTACGCAACGATCGAGAAGCGCGACAATCCCGAGCTTGTTGACCAGCCTGTGATTATTGGCGGCGGCAGGCGCGGCGTCGTCTCCACTGCCTGCTATCTTGCGCGCATCAACGGCGTGCGCTCGGCGATGCCGATGTTCAAGGCTCTCAAGGCTTGCCCTGAAGCCGTGGTTGTTCGCCCGAACATGGAAAAATACAGTGCCGTCGGCAAGCAAGTTCGCCGCATGATGGAGGAACTGACGCCCCTCGTGCAGCCCATTTCGATCGACGAGGCGTTTCTGGAACTGTCCGGCACGCAGGCACTGCATCGCAACCCGCCCGCCCGCACGCTTGCGCAATTCGCAAAGCGCGTTGAAGATGAAATCGGCATCACCGTTTCGGTTGGCCTCTCCTATTGCAAGTTCCTGGCGAAGGTCGCATCCGATCTGGAAAAACCACGCGGTTTCTCGGTCATTGGCGAGGCCGAGGCACTGGACTTTCTTGAAGGCCAACCGGTCACAAAGATCTGGGGTGTTGGAAAGGCTCTGGCTGCCTCGCTCGCCAAGGACGGCATCACCATGATCGGCCAACTCCAACAGATGGAAGAAAGCGTGCTGATGCGCCGCTATGGCGCCATTGGTCAACGCCTCTATCGACTGTCACGCGGCCAGGATGCCCGACGCGTGCATACCAGCGACAGCGCAAAAAGCGTGTCGTCCGAGACGACCTTCAACGACGACCATGGTGACCTCGAAACGCTCGTGCCTATCCTTCGAGCGCAGTCCGAGACGGTTTCCCGGCGTTTGAAGAAATCCGGCATTTCAGGCCGAACCGTCGTGCTCAAACTGAAAAGCGCCGATTTCAAGATCAGAACGCGCAACCGGCGGCTCGACGATCCGACCTGCCTCGCCGATCGGATCTTTCGCACCGGCCTTTCGCTGCTGGAACGCGAGATCGACGGAACGCAGTATCGATTGCTGGGGATCGGCGTTTCTGACCTTGCTAAGGCAGATGTGGCCGATCCACCGGACCTCGTGGACATCGATGCCGCCAAGCGGGCTGTTGCCGAACAAGCCGTCGACAAGGTGCGTGAGAAGTTCGGACGCAATGCCGTTGAGACCGGCTACACCTTCGGAAAGGGCAAGCCATCCGCACCACAAAGGGATGGATCGGAAACGGACACGCAATGACGCATTCGGACCTGGAATCCACACGAACCTTTTTCGCAAGCCTCATGGCAGCAGCCAGTCAATCGACCGACCCGCGTCTTGAGCGGATCTTCGAACTGGTTCCCAGGGAAGCTTTCATGGGCCCAGGACCGTGGCAGATCCGGGTCGGTCGCAACTATGTCCAAACGCCCGATGGCGATCCTCGACATCTGTATCAAAACCTCCTCGTAGCTCTCGACCCGCTCAAGGGGATTCACAACGGCGAACCATTTTTACATGCTCGGTGGATCGGCATGGTGGCACCCAAGTCTGGGGACCAGATCAGCCACATCGGCGCTGGAACCGGATACTACTCGGCCATCCTTTCAATGCTTGTCCTTCCGGGCGGTCAAGTCGATGCGTATGAGATCGAACCGGTGCTGGCTGCGTCAGCGAAACGCAACCTCGTGCCCTTTGAAAACGTCCGGTTGATCGCCGCCGACGCTGTAACATCACCGCTGAAACCATCCGATATCATTTACGTCAACGCAGGCGTGGCCGCGCCACCCGAGCAATGGCTGGAAGCGTTGCGGCCGGGCGGTCGCATGCTGTTTCCCTGGTGTCCTTCGGAGGATGCCGGAGTGGCGCTGCTCGTCACCCGGACTGAAGCGGGTCTGAGAGCCAGGCCGACGATGCCGGTTTGGTTCATTCCCTGTGTGGGTGCTTCCGGTCTTCGCGCCCAGGACGGTCTGCCGACAGCCGAACGGATTCGCGAAACAAGGTCAATTCACCTGGTTTCTGACCGCGCCCCGGACGATACTGCAACCGCCATTTTCGACCGCATCTGGTTCTCATCCGAGACGCTTTGAGGATGCCGGCAAATCAAGCTGACGGCTCTCCCTCAACTACCGGTGCCTTTTTACGACCGCTGCGCTCTCGCATGGACTGAATGGCGGTGTAGAGCACGGGAATCATCAGCAGACCGATGGTGCTGTCGATCACCATGCCGGCAAAAACCGGCAGGCCGATGGATATCCGGCTTGCGGATCCAGCGCCCGATGCCAACACAAGAGGAATCACGCCTATGATGAAGCAGAGCCCTGTCATCGTCACCGGCCGGAACCGCGTATGCGCGGCGCTGATCGCCGCCTCGGTGATCGAAAGTCCCTCGTCGCGCCGATTTTTCGAAAATTCCACAACCATGATTGCTTTCTTGGCTGCAAGCCCGATCAGCAACACGATGCCTATTTGCGCATAGAGGTTGTTGTTGAGAACATCGATAAAATAGAGCGGCAACAAGGCACCGAAGACGGCGAAGACCGTCGAACACATCACCGAGATGGGCAGCGTCCAGCTTTCGTACTGCGCAACCAGGCAGAGATAGGCAAAGGTCAGCGCCAGAATGAAGATATAGATGACGAACGAGCCCGCTTCGATCTCCTGCAGAGACACACCGGTCCACTCGATAGAGTATCCCTTCGGCAGGGTTTTCGACGCCACGCTCTCGAATGCTGCAATGCCCTCCCCGGTGCTGTATCCCGGTTTGGTCATTCCCTGCACTGCTGCGGAGCGCACCAGATTGTAACGGGTGACGGCCTCTGGCCCGAGAATCGGTTGCGTCTCGACCAACGTGCTCAGTGGGATCATTTCGCCTGCCGAGCCCTTGACGTAGATGTTCCCGATATCGTCCAGGGACGTTCTGTAGGCCGCATCCGCAGCGAGGATGACCCAATAGATTTTGTCGTCCAGCAGGAAGTTGTTGACGAACTTCGATCCCAGATTGGCTTGTAGCGCGGTGAAGATGTCGCTGACGTCGACACCCAGGGCTTCGGCCTTGTCGCGATCGAGATTGACCGTGTATTGGGGCGCTCCAGCAGAAAGTGCACTGAAGACCTGGCGGAAGATCGGTTCGGCATTGGCGGCGGAAAGCACGGCATTGGTCACTGCGCCCAACTCTTCGACGCTTGCGCCGATATTGTCTTGAATCTGCGCCGTAACACCGCCGGAAATGCCCAAGCCATCAATCGGGGGAAGCGGAAAGACAAAGGAATTCGCTTCCGGAATCGTCGCCATCCGACGATCGAGTTCGGCCAGAATGTTGTACCACTGGGTATTCTCGGTGGTCCGCTCATCCCACGGTGCAAGAATCGGAATGGCCGTCGCGTAATTTGACCCTTCTCCGGAAATGATGCTGAACCCCGTGACCGAAATGACGTCGATGACACCTTCGACCTCTTTTGCAAGATCGACCATCTGTCTGGCAACCGCATCGGTTCGCTGCAGGGATGCACCATCAGGCAATTGGGCATTGATGAACAACACGCCTTTGTCTTCCAACGGGATGAAGCCCGTCGGAGCCTCGCGCAGCATGTAGATGGTGCCGGCCAGAAACGCGACGAAGATCAGCAGCGAAAGCGCGACATGCTTCACCATCCGGCGCACCAGCCAGACATATCCGTCGCGAACCTTGTCGACTCCCTTTGGAATCCAACGAAGCAGCCCTCGTTTCGGTCCTGACGGGTGACGCAGCAGGACGGCGCAGAGTGCCGGCGCCAATGTGAGCGCATTGATCGCCGACAAGACAAACGCAACCGAGATTGTTAACGCGAACTGCAAATAGATTCGCCCGGTAATCCCCGGAAAGAAGCAAACCGGCACAAAGACCGCCGCCAATACGAAGGTCGTTGCAATGATGGGACGGGTGACCTGGCCCATCGCCTTCAACGTCGCCTCGCGTGGAGGCAGGTCTTCTTCCTCCATGATGCGCTCTGTGTTCTCGATAATGACGATCGAATCATCGACCACCAGCGTGATGGCGAGGATCAGCCCAAACAAGGTTATCAGGTTGGCGCTGAACCCGATCAGGAACAGTACCGCCATCGTTCCAAGCAGCGACACGGGAATGGCGATGGCCGGCACGAGAACCGCACGCCAACTGAGCAGGAACAGGAACACCACCGCAACGACCAACCCGGCGGTGATTCCGAGCGTGGTGACAATCTCCTCAATGGACGCCCTCACAGCCTTGGTCACGTCGTAGAGCAGCACGTATTCGACGCCATCCGGAAAACTCTCCTTCAAGGTCTCCAGCTCGGCATAAACTGCCGTCGCCACATCCAGCGCGTTGGCGCCGGGGGACTGGTAGATAGCTATTGCTGCAGACGGCTTGTTGTTGAGGGCCGAATACGCTGCATAGGATCTTGACCCGAGTTCGACCCGGGCGATGTCCCTCAGGCGGACGAGCTGCCCTGACGCGTCGCCGGAAACGATGATGTTTCCGAACTCTTCAGCGGAATCAAGCAGCCCCTCGGCCTGCAGCGTGAACTGGAAGTCGGACTCTCCGGCAAAAGGAGGTGCGCCGACCTGCCCCGCCGTGGCCTGAACGTTCTGCGCCTGGATGGCTTCCGCCACTTCGGACGTCGTCAGACCCAACGCCGTCATCTGATCGGGTCGCATCCATATGCGCATGCTGTAGTCGAGCGGACCGAACTGAGCGACCGAACCCACACCCGGAATTCGCGCTAGAGTATCCTGCATGTGAATCGATGAGTAATTGCTCAGGTAGAGAGCATCACGGGATTCGTCGCGCGAGATCAGATTGACCACCAACAACATGTTGGAGGACTGCTTGCTGGTCGTCACCCCTTGCTGTGTAACAGCCGAAGGCAGCAGTGGCTGCGCAATAGAGACTCGGTTTTGTACGTTGACAGCGGCAATATCGGGGTCTGTGCCAACTTTGAACGTGATCGTCAGCTGGTAAGAGCCGCTGTTGGAGCTGACCGACGACATGAACAACATGTCGTCGACGCCATTGACCTGTTCCTCGATTGGAACCGCAACCGCCTTCTCGATCAGCCCGGAATTCGCTCCCGGATAGTTCGCGGTCACCACGATCTGGGGCGGCGTGACTTCCGGATATTCGGCAATCGGAATCAGGTAGATCGCGATTGCACCGACCAGCGCCCAGATGATCGAAATGACCATCGCGAACTTCGGACGGTCGATGAAAAAGGCTGAAATCATCGATCAGCCCGCCTGCTGCTTACGCTCGGTGGCGGTCACCGTGACGCCGGGGCTAACCCGCTGCATGCCCTGCACCACCACCTTTTCGCCTTCCTCGAGGCCTGATGCCACCTCCCAAACGCCTGAGTCCTGTCGACCCAGTTTGACGTCTCGACGTTCGATTTTGTCATCCGAGCCGACCACGTATACGAAGTGGCCTTTGCTATCGAGCTGGATGGCCGCTTGCGGCACCACCAGCACTTTTGTCGGCTCGGCGTCCACCAGGGTGACATTGACGAACTGGTTCGGGATCAGGATGCTTTTAGGATTGTCGAAGGTCGCCCGCAGCTCGATGCTGTCGCTGCCTTCCTGGACGGTTGTGTCGACATAAGTGATCTTTCCATCCGACCCATAGGGAGTGCCGTCGGACAGCGTCAGCTGAACCTTCAGCGATGCATCGTTCTGCCCGATCAGGCCCCTTTCCCGGTCCCTGATCAGATCCTTTTCCCCGACGTAGAAGCTCACGTATATCGGATCGACACTGGTTACAGTGGCCAACGTCCCCGAGTTGCTGTCGACGAGATTGCCAACATCCACGTTGGTTTTGCTTATTCGCCCATCAATCGGGCTGTAAATGTCCGTGTAACCAAGATTGATGTTGGCCGTGTCCAGATTGGCCTTCGCCTGATCAACGCTGGCCTGGTCGGAACCGACCTGCGCCGTCGCGCTGTCCACGGTTGCCTGCGGAACATCGCCCTGTTTCTGAAGGACCGTCTGTCTTTCAAGATTGAGCTTGGAGTTCTTCAGGGTCGCTTGCGCACCCTCGAGCGTGGCCTTGGATTGGGCGACATCGGCTTGGTAAAGGCTCTTTTCGATCATATAGAGCAAATCGCCCTTCTTGACCAATCCACCTTCGGTAAACTCCCGCTTTTCGAGAAATCCTTCAACGCGCGCCTGCAAATTCACGGTGTTGATCGCCTGCACCCGACCGACATAGCGACCCCGACTGCCGGCATCCTGGCTGGTGACCGCGGCTACGGTCACATTCGGCCCCTTGTTTGAAGACTCCTGCGCGCCAGCGCAGCCGATGCCGCCAAGGACCGCAACGGAGGCTATTGCAAAGACTGCAGCTTTCATCTTGTCACCCTGTCCCACGACGTTTCTCGCAATCTGCCGCAGATCTCGCTGAATGTGAACGACTGAAACTGAATGTTTCAGCCTTGTCACGGTTTGGACACACGTCGATTGCGCGCTTCCGGATGTTACGGAATCAGGACTGTGCAGCCCGTCGTCCCACGCCCCTCGAGCGCCTGGTGCGCCGACGCCGCATCTTCGAGTTCAAACCGCTGATTGACATGAACCGCGATCGAGCCGTCGGCGATATGTCCGAACAGTTCCGAAGCGGCGCGGTCAAGCCATCCGGGAAGCACTGTGAAATGAAACAGGATCGGGCGGGTGGCATGGAAGGATCCAGCGGCAAGGTCGGCAAGCTTGAAATCGCTGGCCAAGCCTGATGATTGCCCGAAACTGACAAACGATCCGTGGTTCCGCAGACATTTCAGCGACCCGGGATAAGTGTCTTTTCCAACCGAATCATAAACGACATGGGCTCCATCGGGATGAATCTCCCGGAACCTCTCAATGAAATCCTCGCTCCGGTAGTCGATCATATGCGCGTAGCCATTCTCCAAGGCCCTCGCGCACTTTTCCGGTCCGCCGGCGGTCCCGACCGGCTTGACACCCATGGCCGCCATCCATTGGCCGGCAATCATGCCGACACCGCCCGCTGCCGCATGGAAGAGCACCTGGTGGTCGCTGGTAAGCTTGAAGCTGTCATGCAGCAGATAACGCGCGGTCAGACCTTTCAGAAAAGCACCGGCGGCGATTTCATCAGGCACGCCCTCTGGAACCTTGACCAGATGAGATGCGGCAATCGTCCTGTGCGTCGCGTAGCTGCCGTGTGCCACCGTGTAGGCCACCCGGTCTCCGGGAGAAAATCCGTCGACGCCGGGCCCCACGGCCTCAATCACCCCGGCGGCTTCCGACCCCAGGATCAGATCGTGATCGGCAGGCCAGGGATAAAGGCCGGAGCGAAAATAAGTGTCGATGAAATTGACGCCGATCGCGGTGTGACGCAGCAGTACCTCACCGTCCACCGGCGGTGGAATGTCGATCTCCTGTTTCTGCAACACCTCGACGCCGCCGGGCTTGCTCGCAACGATCCTGTAGGCCATCAGCTATATTTCCTTATTGAATGGTGCGTCGACCGGAACTTGCAATCCGTTCAACAGTGCGTTGGTCCGAGCTGCCGTGGAGACGACCCGAAGAAGGTCGGCATGTTCGACATCCGTCATGCCTTTGGCGCGTGCCGCTGCGGTATGAGAAAGAACACAGTAGTTGCAGGAATTGACAATCGAAACAGCAATATAGATCATTTCCTTGGTTTTCGGATCGAGCGCTGACGGAGCAGCCATGACCGATTTCACATCGCGCCATACCTGTTCCAGCAGTTCCGGATCAAAGGCGAGGTAGGCCCAGAGTTCATTGACGAAATCGCTGCCGCGGGTTTCCCGAATATCATCGAACACTGCCTTGACGCGGGGGTCGGACTCTGGATCGTCCGGTCGACTTACGGTGGACATGAACTCAATACCTCCGGCATGGGAAGTCACCTCATGCGGGCAGTTAATCAGACTAGCTCCACGTCCACCACTCCCTTTGCCGTCTTAAGCGCGGAAGCGACCTGAGGCGAGATGCGATAGCGTTCCGGCAATTCGACCTCGATTTCGCGTCGTCCGTCTTCCTTGATCACAACGAAGGAAACGAGACCGTCGCCCTTGGTATTGAGATGATGAACAACGTGACTGAGCGGGCCACTGTCACGCACGAAGATCCGCAGCGCTTTCTGGGTCTGTACCGCCTTCTCCTCCAGTGACTGCACTGTCTGTATCCGCAGGCTGATCCCTTCCGGTCGCTCTTCAGCGTCGACGGTGACGACCAGAGCATTGCCGGGCTCCAGCAGATCGCGATATTGGGCCAGTCCTTCCGAGAACAGCACGGCTTCGTATTGTCCCGACGAATCGGAAAACATCACGATACCCATCTTGTTGCCGGTCCGTGTCTTGCGTTCCTGCTTTGAGGTGACCGTGCCGGCAAGCCGTCCTGCGGTGGCGCCCTGGCGCACAGCGTTGGAGAAATCCGCAAAGGTCTGAACCCGCATCTTGTCCAGAAGTTCCTCGTACATGTCGAGCGGGTGAGCTGACAGGTAGAACCCAAGAGCCACATACTCACGATGCAGTTTTTCTGAGGGAACCCAGGGTGTTGTGCTCGAAAGCTGAAGCACTTCCGGACCGGTGGCAGCACCCGCTCCAAACATGTCGCTCTGTCCACTGACACGGTTTTCGTGGGCCATCTGGGAAAATCCCACGAGCCGATCGATGCCCCCGACCAATTCGGCCCGATCGCGACCGAAACAATCCAACGCGCCGGAACAAATGAGGTTTTCCAGAACCCGACGGTTGATCAGTTTGGGGTCGATCCGAAGGAAGAAATCCTCGAGGCTGGCAAACGGCGTCTCACCCCGCACCTCGACGATATGATCGACCGCGGCCTCGCCGACCCCTTTGATGGCCGCCAGAGAATAGTAGATGCGGTTGTCGCCGGGCATAAAGATGCGATGCGACGTCTGAACGGACGGCGCCACGATTTCGATATCGAGACGTTTCGCATCCTGGCGGAAATCGTTCAGTTTGTCCGTGTTCGACATGTCCAGCGTCATCGACGCGGCCAGGAACTCGACTGGGTAATGGGCTTTCAGATAGCCTGTCTGGTAGGAAACGATGCCGTAAGCGGCCGCATGCGACTTGTTGAATCCGTAGTTGGCGAATTTGGCGAGCAGGTCGAAAATCAGATCCGCCTGGGGCTTGGTAACCCCATTGTCGATCGCGCCACCGACGAAGCGGCTGCGCTGCTGATCCATTTCCTCCTTGATCTTCTTGCCCATCGCCCGGCGCAGCATGTCGGCCTCGCCCAACGAGTACCCAGACAGAACCTGGGCGATCTGCATGACCTGTTCCTGGTAGACGATCACCCCTTGTGTTTCTTCGAGCAGATAGTCGATCTTGGGATGGATCGAAGCGACCTCCTCCTCGCCGTGCTTGCGGGCGTTGTAAACCGGGATGTTCTCCATCGGGCCCGGACGGTAGAGCGCCACCAGCGCAATGATGTCCTCGATACGATCCGGACGCATGCCGATCAACGCCTTGCGCATCCCGGCACTTTCCACCTGGAACACGCCCACGGTTTCGCCGCGCGAAAGCATGTCGTAGGTCGGCTGATCATCGAGCGGCAACGCTTCGAGGTCCAGCTTGATGTCACGATTTGAAAGAAAATCGACAGCTGTCTTGAGGACCGTCAAGGTCTTGAGGCCGAGAAAATCGAATTTGACCAGCCCGGCCTTTTCCACCCATTTCATGTTGAATTGGGTGACAGGCATGTCAGATCGCGGATCGCGATACATCGGCACCATCTGAGAGAGCGGCCTATCGCCGATCACAATACCGGCGGCGTGGGTGGAAGCGTGCCGGTAAAGGCCCTCGATCTTCTGGGCGATGTCCAGCAGTTGCCCGACAACCGGCTCCTTCTCCGCCTCCTCCCGCAGCTTCGGTTCTTCCTCGATGGCCTTGTGCAATGGTGTCGGATTGGCAGGATTGTTGGGAACAAGCTTGCAGATCCGGTCAACCTGGCCATAGGGCATCTCGAGCACGCGGCCGACATCGCGAAGCGCGGCCCGGGCCTGCAGCGACCCGAAGGTGATGATCTGTGCCACCTGTTCGCGCCCGTATTTGTCCTGAACGTAACGGATCACCTCGTCGCGCCTGTCCTGGCAGAAGTCGATATCGAAGTCAGGCATCGAGACACGCTCAGGGTTGAGGAAACGCTCGAACAGCAAAGAGAAGCGCAACGGATCGACATCCGTGACCGTCAGTGCGTAGGCAACCAGTGAACCCGCTCCCGAGCCGCGGCCCGGCCCCACAGGAATATCGTGCGCCTTGGCCCATTTGATGAAATCGGCAACGATCAGGAAGTAGCCGGGAAAGCCCATGCTCTCGATAATGCCGAGTTCGATTTCGAGTCGGTCGTGATAGTCCTTTTCCTCAAACCCGTCGGCCATTCCAAGGGCATTGAGCCGCTCAGCCAGACCCTCCTCCGCCTGTCTGCGCAATTCTAGCGACTCGGCTTTTTCAGGATCGACATTGCCATCCAGCGCGTCTGCGAACCGCGGCAGAATGGGCGCGCAAGTCTCCAAAATGAAGGAGCAGCGCTTGGCAATTTCCACCGTGTTTTCTAAAGCTTCCGGAAGATCCCTGAACAGATCTACCATCTCGGATCGGCTCTTGAGGTAGTGATCCTCGGTCAACCTGAACCGACTATCATCCGAAACCATTGCATTGTGCGCGACCGCCATCAAAGCGTCATGCGCGTCGAAATCGTCCGGGGACGGAAAAAAAGCTTCATTGGTGGCGACGATCGGCAGGTGTTTCCGATAAGCCAGCGCCACAATGCGGTTTTCATGGCTGCGGTCGAAATCACGCGGCCGCTGCAGTTCCACATACAGCCGGTCACCAAAAGCCGCTTTCAGCGCATCCAGCCGCTGCTCGGCTTGTCCCTCCTGGCCAGCCATAAGCGCTTTGTCTACCGGCCCTTTTGTTGCACCGGTGAGACAGATCAGACCCGCGGCATCCTCCGTCAGCCAGGACAGGTTGAGATGGGTTGATTCCGATCCGGACCCGGCAAGATAGGCACGGCTGATCAGATCGACCAACCTTGTATATCCCTGCTGGTTTACGGCGATCAGCACGACGGACGGCAGATCGACGATAGCATCCCTGGGACCGCGGCGATCAGAGGGCTCGGCGTCCCCCATGTCGATTTCAACCTGACAGCCGAGGATCGGTTGCAACCCGGCCTCCAGCGCTTTGACGGAAAACTCAAGGGCACCAAAAAGGTTGTTTGTATCAGCGATTCCAATTGCCGGCTGGCCGTCTGCAGCAGCCATCGAAATAATCGTCTTGACCGGTAATGCACCTTCCAGCAGCGAGTATGCGGAGTGGGTCCGCAGATGCACAAAGCCCGGTCCGGTCTTTTGTTGACCGGAATCAGCGGTCTGCTTTTCAGACATTCCTACTCCCGTATTGGTTTTCGCGGCGCATGGTTGGAATCATCACAGTGTGTCGCGTCTAAACAACCAAGTCATCAGAGTAATTGTCCAATCACCCAACTGGCTGTGGACGGACGGCACTGGCCGCGCGCCGACAAAGGGAATAGCGTCAGGCCGAAGGGGGAATCGATGCGCGCCTCAGTTGTTATTTCTGCACTCGTTGCCGTGCTGGTGGGTTTTGGTAGCGCAGTCACCATCGTGTTGGCTGCGGCTCACGCTGTGGGCGCTAATTCAGCTCAGACCTCCTCCTGGATCGCAGCACTATGCCTCGCCACGGCGGCATCCACCGCCTATCTCAGCCTGCGCCACCGCATGCCCATTGTTGCCGCCTGGTCCACCCCTGGTGCGGCATTGATCGCAGCGACCAGCGGCGACACCATCGAAAAGGCCGTCGGCGCGTTCTTCCTCGCTGCTGTCCTGATCCTCATAACGGCGGCCTTCCGCCCGTTGGCGACTCTGATATCCCGAATTCCAACAGCGGTGGCCTCGGCTATGCTCGCAGGCGTGCTTCTGAGTTTCGTATTGGCAGTCTTTGATCATCTGCACGAAGCCCCGCACCTCGTCCTGCCGCTGCTTTTGCTGTTTGCGGTCGTCCGGCTGATTTCGCCAATTTGGGCGGTGCTTGCCGTGCTCTTTGGCGGTATTGCGTTGGCCTACCTGCTGGGCATGGTGAAGCCGATCGGGGAACTCCATTTCTCCAGATTTGTCTGGATCACGCCGCAGTTCGATCTGACGACGCTCCTCGGTATGGGAGTGCCGCTTTACCTCGTCACGATGGCGTCACAGAATCTGCCCGGATTTGCGGTGCTCAAATCGGCGGGCTATGAACCGCCAACACGGTCAATTCTCGGGGTCACCGGAATCGCATCATTGCTGACGGCCGGCGCCGGCTCTCATACCACCAACCTAGCAGCCATCACCGCTTCGATCTGCACCGGACCGGACGCCCATCCGGATCGCGAAATGCGGTGGCTGACCGGGCCATTCTATGCCGCCGGTTACGTCGTGCTGGCAGTGTTTGGCGCTTCGCTCGTGGCTCTGTTTGCGAGCTTCCCAATGGCGCTCGTCGCAACGGTCGCGGGTGTTGCGCTGATTGGCCCGCTGGCTTCGGCGCTCAGCGGCGCAATGGCCGACGACCAAAATCGATTTGCTGCCATCACCACTTTTGCAGTCACGGCGTCAACCCTATCGGCCTTCGGTATCGCATCGGCATTCTGGGGATTGGCGGCGGGGTTGCTGGTGTACGGCCTGGAAGAATTCATGCGGCGATCGAAAGGATCCGGCGCCGCATAGGTTCTATTGGCGTCAAAGCGCCATCATGAAAACAGATACACTGGCGACGAACATCACGAGTGAAGCGAAGGCTGCGCAATCTTTGGCTATGTCCGACATTTGTTCCTCCTTTTTCCGTCTATGTTTTTATTTTGTTCCTCTAATGTTCACGAGTCAAGCGGAATACACAGCATACTTAAGATGCCTTTAAGCCGGTCGGACTGCCGTTAACGATTCTGCAGCGGAAGTTGTTCCCGCATTGATCGACCTGGCCACAAAACGGGCGGAAATCCGGACAAGGGTATTTGGTATCGGAGGGACGCGCCATGAAGCGGCTAGCCATCTTTTCAGTGACCACCGTTGCAGCAATTGTTGCCCTCGGGTTTGTCCCGCATCACCACTGGGCCATCGGGTGGCAATTGGCGACCGCATCCCTGGCGTCGCCGCCTGCCCCTGCGACCGATCCGATTATCGAGCCAACTCCATGGGCGAAACAACTTGTCGGCGCCGCGAACCAGCAGATTGGTGTAACGGTCTCCTACGATCCGGCCTATGCTCGACTTGAATTTCCGGGGGGTGATGTTCCGCGCGAGCGCGGTGTCTGCACGGACGTCGTCATCCGCGCTCTACGCGATGCCCACGGCATCGATTTGCAGCAGCTGGTCAATCGGGACATGAAGTCGTCCTTCGGGTCGTACCCTGCTCGCTGGGGGCTCAAGCGGCCCGATTCAAACATCGATCACCGTCGGGTACCCAACCTGCGCCGTTACTTTGAGCGAAAGGGACTGTCCTTGCCGGTTTCCGACGAGGCGACCGACTATCGGCCGGGAGATCTGGTTACGTGGAAACTGCCGGGCAATCTGGACCACATCGGTATTGTGACGGATCATCCGACCCGAGATGGGCAGCGGCCACTCATCGTTCACAATATTGGCGCAGGCACACGCCTGCAGGATATTCTCTTTTCATTCGAGATCACCGGCCACTACCGGCTCGATCCGTCGCCTGGCCTCGACTAGCAAAAGGCTGCGGAGGCTTTCCTAGATGGAAACCACTTTGCCGTCTTGCAGCGTCACCCGCCGGTCCATCAGAGATGCGATATCATGGTTATGCGTGGCAATCAGAGCCGACAGCCCCGATTGGCGAACCAAGGCCTCAAGCGCCTCGAAAACGTACCCGGCGGTTTCCGGATCGAGATTGCCTGTGGGCTCATCGGCCAACAGCAACAAAGGGGCGTTGGCGACTGAGCGAGCAATGGCGACACGCTGCTGCTCACCGCCGGACAATTCCGCCGGGCGATGGTCGGCGCGATGGCCGACGCGCAAATAGTCGAGAAGTTGCATGGCCCGCTGCTTTGCCTCGCTTCCGGACAGCCCTGCAATAAGCTGCGGCATCATCACATTCTCAACCGCCGTAAACTCCGGCAGCAAGTGGTGAAATTGGTAGACAAAGCCGATGTCCTGGCGACGCATTTCAGTGCGAGCATCGTCCGCCAGGTCGCCACTCGCCCGCCCTCCGACATAGACTTCTCCGCCTTTCGGCTTCTCAAGCAGCCCCGCCACGTGAAGGAGCGTGGACTTGCCCGCCCCCGACGGCGCAACAAGCGCGACGGTCTCACCCTTCTTCAGAGTGAAATCCGCCCCCTTGAGGATCGAAAGAACGTTGTCTCCCTGCTCATAACTCTGCTGCACCTGCTCAAGCTGCAAGACCATGTCGCTCATATGGGAAAAGACCTACTCGTAACGAAGGGCATCGACCGGATCGAGCCGCGAAGCGCGCCACGCCGGAAAGAGCGTTGCAAGGAAGGACAGCCCGATTGCCATGAATATGACGGCGACGGTCTCGCCGGGGTCCATCTTCGCCGGCAATTGGCTCAGGAAATAGAGTTCCGGATTGAACAGTGTCGTGCCGGACAACCAGGAGAAAAACTGCCGGATCGACTCGACATTGAGACAGACAATCACGCCAAGCACCACACCGGCAATCGTCCCCGTGACGCCGATTGCAGCACCGGTCATGAAGAAGATCCGCAAGACCGACCCGGAGGTGGCCCCCATTGTGCGGAGGATGGCAATGTCGCGGCCTTTGTCCTTCACCAGCATGATCAGGCCCGAAATGATGTTCAACGCGGCGACCAGCACGATCAGGGTCAGGATCATGAACATCACATTGCGTTCGACTTCGAGCGCCGAGAAGAATGTGCGGTTTTGCTGCCGCCAATCCGAAATGAAGATCTGCCGGTCCGCTGCCTCCTCGATGAGCGGACGCAGTGCGTCGACGCTATCCGGGTCATCGACAAAAAGCTCGATCGACTGAACGAGCCCTTCGGCATTGAAGTAGAGCTGTGCCTCCTCCAACGGCATGAAGATCATCGACGCATCATATTCTGACATGCCGATCTCGAAGATTGCCGACACTGGATAGTATTTGGTTCGTGGCGTGACACCCAGCGGCGTCACGTCACCCTCCGGCGAAATCAGCTGCACGCTGTCGCCCACCGTGAGGCCCAGGTGGGCCGCAAGTCGCGATCCAACGGCAAGACCTTCTCCCGCAGCAAAACCAACCAGGTCACCGGAGAGGATGTTGTCCGAAACGCCGCCCAGCTTTGGCAGGTCTTCGGTACGGATGCCGCGAACCAAGGCTCCGGTGCCGACATCGCGGTATCCGGAAGCCAAAGTCTGGCCGTCGACGAGCGGTATCGCGGCTCGCACCCCTTCGATGGCCTCCAGCTTCTTGGCCAACGCATCAAAATCACGAAACGGCTCGTCGATGGGTTGAACGATCATGTGGCCATTGACGCCGAGTATCCTGTCGATCAATTCCGCACGAAATCCGTTCATGACGGCCATGACGATGATCAGTGTCGCAACGCCCAGCATGATGCCGACGAAGGAAAAGCCGGCGATGACCGATATAAAGGCTTCCTTCCGGCGAGATCGCAGGTAGCGCCAGGCGACCATACGCTCGAAAGCTCCAAAAGCCCCTCCGGTTTTCTTGCGGTCCGCCTCGGTCTTCGGCGTCGCTTTGCCTGCCTCTGCGATGTCGGTGCCCATCGCCGCTCCTTAGCTACCTTCGGTCAGCTTGTTGATTGCCGCTTCAAGCGGAATGGTCTGTCGGTCGCCGCTGCGACGATCCTTGATTTCCACCTCACCGGAAGCGATCGATCGCGGCCCCACCACAACCTGGTTAGGCAATCCTATCAGATCGGCTGTGGCGAACTTCACGCCGGCCCGTTCGTCGCGGTCGTCATAGAGAACATCCATGCCCGCGGCGGTAAGTTCGGCGTAGAGTTTCTCGCAAGCCGCGTCACAGGCCGCGTCACCAATCTTCATATTGATCAGAGTGAGGTCGAACGGTGCGACGCTGGCGGGCCAGATGATTCCATTGTCGTCGTGGGACGCCTCGATGATCGCAGGAACCAGCCGTGTCGGACCGATGCCATAGGAGCCCATATGCACCGTGTGCTCCTTGCCGTCCGGCCCGGTGACGGAGGCATTCATGGGTTCGGAGTACTTGGTGCCGAAGTAGAAAATGTGCCCGACCTCAATTCCGCGAGCAGATAGCCTGTCGGTTTCCGCAACCTGTTCGAACGCATCCGCATCGTGCATTTCGGAGGTGGCTGCATAAAGTCCTGTCCATTTGTCGACAATGGTCTGCAGGCCTTCCGGATCCCAGAAGTCTGTGTCGACACCGGGCACGTCATACTCGAGGAACTCCTTGTGACAGAAGACCTCCGACTCACCCGTATCGGCCAGAATGATGAACTCGTGACTAAGGTCGCCGCCGATCGGTCCGGTATCAGCGCGCATCGGAATCGACTGCAGGCCCATGCGGTGAAACGTCCGCAGATAGGCAACGAACATCCGGTTATAGGATTTGCGCGCCTCTTCCTGATCGATATCGAAGGAATAGGCATCCTTCATCAGAAACTCCCGGGAACGCATCGTCCCGAAACGCGGCCGGATTTCATCACGGAACTTCAACTGGATATGATAGAGGTTCAGCGGCAGATCGCGATAGGACCGCACATAGCTGCGGAAGATGTCGGTGACCATTTCCTCGTTGGTCGGACCGTAGAGCATCGGCCGGTCCTGACGGTCGGCTATGCGCAGCATCTCCTTGCCGTAGTCATCGTAGCGACCACTTTCCTGCCAGAGTTCTGCCGACTGAATTGTCGGCATCAGGATTTCGATGGCGCCAGCGCGGTTTTGCTCTTCGCGAACGATCGCGTTGACCTTCTCCAAAACGCGTTTGCCTAGCGGCAGCCATGAATAGATCCCGGCTGACTGCTGGCGGATCATTCCGGCCCTCAGCATCAGCCGATGGGAGACGATTTCCGCTTCCTTGGGGTTTTCTTTCAGAATCGGCAGGAAGTAGCGGGACAGGCGCATTTTTACATCCGGTGATAAAGCTCGCCTAGCGGAGGAATCAGGCGAAAACGCGATAAATTTCCGTTGTCATAACTGCTTCGCTCCGATAATGAAAGGCACGCAAGCCCCGCCCGCCAACGGTTCTCAAACCGTAGAACGACCCAGGCAAAGGCGAAATACGGCCGGGGCAAGTTTCACGATCAGAAATGCTACGAAAAAAAGCTCGACAGAGACAAAAATGTCACTTTTGCTGGTGACACGGGCAAAACAATCGGCTAGTTTCCCGCCCATCATAACGAGGCAGAGGCAACGATCTCTGTCCGCTTCGCGGTCAAGTCTTGGGAGGATGGATCTAAGGCGCGGCTAGACCTGCAGCCGCCGGGTGAAACCCGGTCAAATGATCGACGCGATACCTGAAAGCAAGGCCTTCAAGCCTTGTTTTTTTTTGCCCATTTGCAAGAGCCCTTTTCGAGCCACCCGCTTGCGAATTACTTCAGGAGAGGAGCATGCCGGAGCTGCGTCTTGCCGAGCCGAACGACGCTGACGCGATCCGTCACTGTGCCCGGCATGCCTACCAAAAATATGTCGAACGCATCGGCCGGAAACCCGCCCCGATGATTGCCGACTTCGAAGATCAGATCCGCCAACGACATATCTGGGTGTTGGAGGACGATGACCGGCTTTGCGGCTACGCCGTATTCTATCCGCAGAGCGATAGGATGTTTCTCGAAAACGTTGCCATGGACCCTTCAATGCAAGGGCGCGGATACGGACGCCAGCTGATGGATCTGGTTGAACGGGAAGCAGTCCGCAGCAAGCTGACAGGCGTCAGCCTTTACACCAATGTCCTGATGCATGAGAACCTGGAGCTCTATCGGGCATTGGGATACCAGGAGACCGACCGGCGTCGTGAGGACGGTTTCGATCGGGTGTATTTCCTGAAACGCCTGCCGTGAGTGGTATCAGGTTGAGGACATGTCTGGCACGATGCGCGGAATGGAATCGACAGACAGTCCAAGCACTTCGGTCAGCACAACGTAGATCCCGAATATGACGGCAGACACCAGGCTCGTCAGGACAAGCTTTCGCTTCATGTTGAACCTGAGCGGGGCACTCTCTGTGGTCCCCAGGGTCACGTCCTCTTCTTCATGTTGCGTGCGCACACCGATCGGCAGCACAGCAAAAAGCGTGATCCACCAGATGATGAAGTAGATGGCAAATCCGGTCAGTGGGCTCATGACGTTCTCTGATCAGACCTCTTCCAGTTCCACCAGTGTCCCGCAGAAGTCCTTGGGATGCAAAAACAGAACCGGTTTGCCGTGTGCGCCAGTCTTCGGCTCACCGTCGCCGAGAACGCGCGAGCCATCGGCCAACAGCCTGTCGCGAGCAGCAGCGATGTCGTCGACTTCGTAGCAGACATGATGCATTCCACCGGCCGGGTTCTTGATCAGGAAAGCCGCGATCGGTGATTCATCGCCCAAGGGTTCAAGAAGCTCGACCTTTGTATTTCCAAGCTCCACAAAAACAACGCGCACCCCATGCTCGGGAAGGTTTTGAGGATCCGACACATCGGCGCCCAAAGCATCTCTGTAACGGGTCGCTGCAACCTCCAGATCGGGCACGGCAATGGCTACGTGGTTCAATCTGCCAATCATCGTTGATCCTTCGAGCTCAGACCCGGTTGACGAAAACCGTCATGACCGGCTTCTTGCCCCAAATGTCTCGCGCTGTCGATCGGACAGCGCGACGCACCGATTCATGAACCGTATCAAGGTCCTTGCGGCGCACCCGCGGAATGCTGATGACCGCCCCGGCCGCCGCCTCGGCCAGTCGCTTTACCAACGGTTCGCCGTGCTCATCCTCGACCGGAATGCCATGCGCTGAAATCATTGGATCTCGCACCAGCTCATGACGACCGTCGAGCAGGACATTGACGGCTATATGTCCGACAAAGGACAATTTGCGCCGCTCGCCGATGCCCATGTCGTCATATTCACCAATCAGATCGCCGTCACGATAGATGCGGCCATGAGGCGCTTCGCCGACCACCTCTGCAGAACCGGGCGCCAGGCGAACAACATCACCGTTGCGAACATGCGGGACCGACCCGATGCCGCTCTGCCGCGCCAATTCCGCATGGGCCATCAGGTGAGCTGCCTCTCCGTGCACCGGCACAAGTATTTCGGGACGCACCCATTCATACATGCGTTTGAGTTCCTTCCGGCGCGGGTGACCCGAAACGTGGACCAGTGCCTCCTGGTCAGTGATGATGTGAACACCCTGCTCAATCAGGCCGTTCTTGATATCGAGAATGGGTTTTTCGTTGCCCGGGATGGTGCGGGATGAGAACACCACCGTGTCGCCGGCACCGAGTGCAACATTGCGCATCTCGTCACGCGACAGTTTGGCGAGCGCAGCGCGCGACTCGCCCTGGCTTCCCGTCAGGATGATGACCAGCTCGCGGCGTGGAAAAGAGGAAAACTCGTCCTCGTCGATGAAAGGCGGCAGACCTTCCATGTAGCCAAGGTCGGTCGCCACGTCGACGACCCTCTTGATCGAACTTCCGAGCAACATCACCTTGCGGCCGGCATCACGAGCAGCTTCTGCAACTGATCGTATGCGCCCGACATTGGACGAGAAGGTGGTGACGGCCACCCTTCCCTCTGCAGCCCTGATGATATTGGCAAGGCTTTCGCTGATCTCAGATTCCGAGGGCGACACACCGTCGCGCATGGCGTTGGTGGAATCGCAAATCAGTGCGAGTACACCCTCGTCGCCCAGTGCCCTAAATCTGGCTTCATCCGTGAGTGGACCAAGCGACGGCGCCTCGTCGATCTTCCAGTCTCCGGTGTGGATCACCAAGCCGGCGGGTGTCGTCAAAGCCAGCGACACCGGCTCGGGTATCGAGTGGTTGACCGGGATGGCCTCTATCCGGAACGGTCCGATCTCAAAAGTTTCTCCGGCCTTGAAAACGGTTACCGGAACCTCCTCCGTATCCTTTTCATAGGCTTGCTTGGCCTCCAGCATCCCGGCGGTAAACGGCGTTACGTAGACCGGCACTCTCAGATAAGGCCAGAGATCCATCAGAGCGCCGTAGTGATCTTCGTGAGAATGGGTAATGACGATCGCTTTGAGGTCGATCTTCTCGTCTTCGATATATTGAATGTCCGGCAGCACGATATCGACGCCAGGAAGTTCAGGCCCCGGAAACGTCACACCACAATCGACCATGATCCATTCCCGCGCGCCTTTGCGGCCGTAGCCGTATAGCGCCAGGTTCATTCCGATCTCTCCAACGCCGCCAAGGGGCAGGAAAACCAGTTCGTCGCGTTTGCTCATGATTCTTAGCCGATCGCTAATATGTTGAAGTCAGTCGAAGAATACGTCGCCGGCCGCGATGACCTGCGTATCGCCATCATCGTCGGTCAGCACCAGGCCGCCAAAGGGGTCGATATCGCGGAATTGGCCAGTCACAGTCCGGTTTGGCAGATTGATTGTAATGTGGTGGCCGATCCCTTCGGCATGGGCCTTCCAGGCATTGCACACCGCTTTCACGCCCTGCCCACCGCCCCAGAGGTTCAGCGAATCGGCCATGGATTGGCACAATCTCGCAAACAGCTCTTCCGGCGAAACCGTCGATCCGGCCGCTTGCAGGGTCGATGCCCGATAAAGGGTTTCCTGCGGTGAATGCGCAATGTTGATCCCGCAACCGATCACCACCGCTCGGCGGCCGTCCGCAAGGATTTCACTCTCCAACAGGATACCACAGACCTTCGCCCCGCCGACCAGAATGTCGTTGGGCCATTTGATCGTTGCTGCGGCCGCACCTTGCGGAAGAGCCCGGCTTATGGCCGCATGGGCTGCAACAGCCACCGCCAGAGGCAGGCTGGCCAGCGCCTTGGGCTCCGCCGGATCGATCAGCAGTAGCGATGCATAGAGATTTCCCGGCTCGGAAACCCAGCTCCGGCCACGCCTTGCGCGCCCTCGAAGTTGCCGATCGGCTGTTATCCAGAGATTGCCGGGATCGCCGGCTCGCGCCCTGTCGAGACACTCCAGATTGGTCGATTGCACGTCCGCCAGTGCGATATGCCGGTACTCGTCTGCGGTTACCAAACTGCCACCCGGTTAGAAGAAGGTCATGGCCGCCGCATTCGCCGCCCGGCCGACGGGACCGCCGACAAGAACGTAAGCCAGAACGAAAATGCCGGATATGCCCATGACCAGGCGCAACTCGCCCGCAACCGGCACAAATTCTCCGGCCGGCTCGTCGAACCACATGATCTTGACGATGCGTAGGTAATAGTAAGCGCCGACGACGGACGCGAGCACACCGATGACCGCCAACGCGATCAAGCCGGCCTCGATGGCCGCCAGGAAAACGAAATACTTGGCAAAGAAGCCGGCGAGAAAGGGGATACCGGCCAGCGAAAACATGAAGATTGTCAGGACGGTGGCCATCATCGGGTTGGTGGACGACAGGCCCGCAAGATCATCGATCTGCTCCACATTGCCCTCTTCCTTGCGTCGCATCGCGAGGATGCAGGCAAAGGTGCCGAGCGTGGTGACCATGTAGATCAGCATGTAAATCGCAACGCCTTGAACGCCAACCTGAGAACCGGCCGCAAGACCGACAAGCGCGTACCCCATGTGGCCGATTGATGAATAGGCCATTAGGCGCTTGATGTTGCGTTGACCAATCGCCGCAAAGGCACCCAGCACCATCGAGGCGATGGCGATGAAGACGATGACCTGCTGCCAGTCTGGCGTCACCGGCTCAAACGCCTCGATGACTATGCGCACCAGCATCGCCATCGCGGCGATCTTCGGTGCGGCGGCAAAGAACGCGGTCACCGGCGTCGGCGCCCCCTCATAGACATCCGGTGTCCACATGTGGAACGGAACGGCGGAGATCTTGAAGGCGATGCCGGCGAGCAGGAACACCAGTCCGAAGACGACACCGAGCGACCGCTCGCCGTCGGCCAGCGCGTCGGCAATGGCAGTGAAGCCAATCTGACCCGTGAAGCCGTAGATCAGCGAAGCACCGTAAAGCAGCATGCCCGAAGACAGGGCGCCGAGAACGAAGTACTTCAGACCCGCCTCGGTCGAACGCGTGCTGTCCCGGTTGATGGCTGCGACCACGTAAAGCGACAGCGACTGCAGCTCGAGCCCGAGATAGAGCGCGATCAGATCGTTGGCGGATATCATCAGCATCATGCCGAGCGTCGCCAGCACGATCAGCACCGGAAACTCGAACCGGTCGATCTGTTCCTCCTGCGCATGGCCGACAGCCATGACCAGGGCGGTGATCGAGCCGATCAGAGTGAGGACCTTCATGAACTTGGCAAAGGAATCGTCAAGGAACGCCCCGCCAAAGGCTGCGCCTTCGCCGTTGATCAGCACCAACCAGAGCCCGGATATGATCAGCAGCGCAACGGCCAGCCCGGTCACTAGCGATGATGAGCGGTTGCCCGAAAAGACCCCGATCATCAACAGCACCATCGAGCCGACCGCCAGAATGATCTCCGGCGTCGAGAGCTGCAGGCTGGATATGAGCATTTCACCAGTCATAAGGCGCAGTCCTAGTTCGCCAGCGCCAGGCCGCGGGCGGCCTCAAGCGAAGCATTGTAGTTGTTGATCAGGGCATCGACCGACGCGGCCGTGACATCGAACACCGGCATCGGATAGACACCGAAGAAGATGACCAGGGCGATCAGCGGATAGAGGATGACTTTCTCGCGCGTGGTCAGGTCCAGCATCGATTTGAGGCTTTCCTTCTCAAGCGCACCGAAGATCACGCGGCGATAGAGCCAAAGCGCATAGGCAGCCGACAGGACCACACCGGTTGTCGCAAGCAGCGCCACCCAGGTGTTGACCCGGAACACGCCGAGCAATGTCAGGAACTCTCCCACGAAACCCGAGGTTCCCGGCAAGCCGACATTGGCCATGGTGAAGACCATGAATGCCACGGCATATTTGGGCATGTTGTTGACCAGGCCGCCATAGGCCGCGATCTCACGGGTGTGGAGCCGGTCATAGACAACGCCAACGCACAGGAAGAGCGCTGCGGAGACCAGACCGTGCGAAAGCATCTGGAAGATGGCCCCCTGAATGCCCTGGGCATTGGCCGTGAAAATGCCCATCGTCACATAACCCATATGGGCCACCGACGAATAGGCGATCAGCTTCTTGATGTCTTCCTGCATCATCGCCACGAGCGACGTGTAGATGATGGCAACGATCGACAGCGTATAGACCAGTGGCGCCAGATCGGCCGAAGCCAATGGGAACATCGGCAGCGAGAACCGCAGAAAGCCGTAGCCACCGAGCTTCAGCAGGATGCCGGCCAGAATGACGGATCCAGCCGTCGGCGCCTCGACGTGCGCGTCAGGAAGCCAGGTATGCACCGGCCACATCGGCATCTTGACCGCGAAGGAAGCAAAGAAGGCCAACCATAGCCAGGTTTGCATGTTTTCCGGGAAATCATGTGCCAGCAGGTCGGGAATCGAAGTCGTGCCGGCGTTCCAGTACATCGCCATGATCGCAAGCAGCATCAGCACCGAACCGAGCAGCGTGTAGAGGAAGAACTTGAAGCTCGCATAGACCCGGCGGCCGCCACCCCACACCCCGATGATGATGAACATCGGGATGAGACCTGCTTCGAAGAAGACGTAGAACAGCACGATATCGAGCGCGCAGAAAACGCCGATCATCAGCGTTTCCAGGATCAGAAACGCGATCATGTAGTCCTTCACGCGCTTCTGCACCGACTCCCAACTGGCCAGGATACACAACGGCATCAGGAACGTGGTCAGGATGATGAACAGCATCGATATGCCGTCGACGCCCATATGGTAGGCGATGCCCGACCCCATCCATGGAGCGTATTCGACCATCTGGAAGCCGTAATTGCTGTTGTCGAAGGCGAACCAGATGTAGAGCGAGAAAACGAAATTGAAGACGGTCGTGAGCAGCGCCACATTGCGAATGTTGCGACGTCCGATCTCACTGTCATCGCGGATGAGCATGATGAACAGCACGCCGACGAGCGGCACGAATGTGACCGTTGATAGGATCGGCCAGTCGGTCATTATGCGGCTCCCCCGAGCATCATCCAGGTGACAAGCGCAGCAACGCCGATCAACATCGCAAAGGCATAGTGATAGAGATATCCGGTCTGGATGCGCACCACCCGATTGGTGATGTCCTGCACCCGGGCGGCGACACCGTCGGGTCCGAAACCATCGATGAGCCAGCCATCGCCCCACTTCCACAGGAAGCGTCCCAGCCATTTGGCGCTACGGACGAATAGCAGATCATAGAGCTCGTCGAAGTACCATTTGTTCAGCAGGAACAGGTACAGGCCACGATGCCGCTTGGCCAATTCCTTCGGCGTTTCTGGCGAACGGATATAGAAATACCAGGCGATGACAAAACCGATCACCATCGCCACGAACGGGCTCAATTTCACCCAGACCGGAACGTGATGGAATTCCTCTAGGATATTGTTGTCAGGCAGCGTGAACAGCGCGCCCTTCCAGAACTCTTCGTAATGGTGCCCGAAGAAGTCGCCGACAAAAAGCATCCCGGCAAACAGCGCTCCGAGTGCCAGCACCACCAGCGGCCCGAGCATCACCCAGGGTGACTCGTGCACGTGGTGCATGACGTCGGACGAAGCCCGCGGTTTACCGTGGAACGTCATGAAGATCAGCCGCCAGGAATAGAAGCTGGTAAATGCGGCCGCGATCACCAGCATCCAGAAGGCAAAGAGCGCCGCAGAATTGTGACCGACGAAGGACGACTCGATGATGGCGTCCTTGGAGATGAAACCGGCGGTGCCGATCCCGCTGAAAGGTATCCCGAAGCCAGTCAACGCCAGCGTCCCGATGATCATCATCCAGTAGGTTATCGGAACATGGGTTCTCAGGCCGCCCATGCGGCGCATGTCCTGTTCATCCGACACCGAGTGAATGACCGACCCTGCACCGAGGAACAGCAGCGCCTTGAAGAAGGCGTGGGTGAACAGGTGAAAAATGCCGGCGCCGTAGGCACCGACGCCCAGCGCCACGAACATGTAACCAAGCTGCGAGCAAGTCGAATAGGCGATCACCCGCTTGATATCGTTCTGCACCAAACCGATCGTCGCGGCAAAGAAGGCGGTAATCGCTCCGAATATCGTGACGATGGTCAGCGCATCGACCGACAGTTCGAAAATCGGCGACATGCGGGCGACCAGGAAAACACCGGCGGTCACCATCGTCGCCGCGTGGATCAAGGCCGAAACCGGGGTCGGGCCTTCCATCGCGTCTGGCAACCACGTGTGCAGCAGGAACTGAGCCGATTTGCCCATCGCTCCCATGAACAGCAGCAGACAGGTTGCGGTCAGCGCATGGCCGCGGTCGAGCTGCATACCAAAAAGATCAATGACAGGACCGGAGTCGGCCGAGGCCTCACCCGGCAGGAATTCCGCGGCATTGGCAAAGACCGTGTCCAGCGAAATCGAGCCAAACAGCACGAACACGCCGAAAATACCCAAGGCAAATCCGAAGTCACCGACGCGGTTGACAATAAAGGCCTTCATGGCAGCCGCGTTGGCCGACGGTTTCTTATACCAGAAGCCAATCAGCAGATAGGACGCCAAGCCGACGCCTTCCCAGCCGAAGAACATCTGCAGGAGGTTGTCGGAGGTCACCAGCATCAGCATGGCAAAGGTGAACAGCGACAGGTAAGCGAAGAAGCGCGGACGGTGCGGATCGTGGTGCATGTAGCCGATCGAGTAGATATGCACCAGGCTGGAAACGGTGTTGACCACCACCAACATGACGGCTGTCAGCGTATCGATGCGAAACGCCCAATCGATCGACAGGGTTCCCGATTCCATCCAGCGCAGGATGTTGATCTGCAGCGTACCACCATCACCAAGCGCCACCTGGAAGAAGGCGACCCAGGACAGCAGCGCCGCCACGACCATCAGGCCGCAGGTCAGGTACTCACTGGCCTTGGCTCCGATGGAGCGACCGAACAACCCGGCTACAAGGGCACCGATCAGCGGAAAGAAAACGATGGCGTGATACATTGTCCGCTCAGCCCTTCATCATGTTGACGTCTTCGACAGCGATTGATCCGCGATTGCGGTAGAAGACCACCAGAATCGCCAGTCCGATGGCCGCCTCCGCTGCGGCCACGGTGAGGACGAACAGAGCGAAAATCTGTCCCATCAGATCGCCGAGATGCTCGGAAAACGCCACGAAGTTGAGATTGACGGCCAGCAGGATGAGCTCCACCGACATCAAAATGACGATGACGTTCTTGCGATTGAGGAAAATCCCGAAGACACCGATGGTGAACAGGATCGCGCCGACTGTCAGATAATGGGAAAGACCGATTTCCATATCCCCGTTCCTTCCTAGATGCCCTGGCCGGGCTTGACGTCGACCACCTCGATCGCCGTTTCCGGCGAGCGGGCAACCTGCTCGGTGATGTTTTGCCGCTTGACGTTTTCCTTGTGCCGCAGCGTCAGGACGATGGCGCCGATCATCGCCACCAGCAAAATCATGCCGGCTATCTGAAAGAAGTGCACATAGTCGGTGTAGAGAATGTCACCCAGGGCGTGGATGTTCGATACCTCGTTCATATCCGGTATCGGCTGCGAAGCATTGGCATCGGTTTCAACCCGGAAGGCGTTTCCGGCCAGCACGATGATCAGCTCGGCGGCGAGAACGATACCGACCAACGCTCCAACCGGCGCGTAATCCAGAATGCCCGAACGCAGTTCGGTGAAGTCGATGTCGAGCATCATGACGACGAACAGGAACAGCACCGCGACGGCGCCGACGTAGACCACGATGAGGATCATCGCCAGGAACTCAGCCCCGGTCATCAAAAACAGGGCTGCGGCATTGAAGAACGTCAGGATCAGAAACAGCACAGAATGAACCGGGTTTCGCGACGAAATCACCATCAACGCGGACGCCACGGCGATCGCCGAGAACAGATAAAAGAACAGAGCCTGTAGACCCATAACAGGTGCCTTTTTGTTTCCCGGGACACCCGCACGCTGGCGTGTTCCCCGATTTCAGCCGATCCCCGTCCGGCCGGTTTCCTGCGTTCAGCCAAAGCGCTCGGGTGCTTCAGGCCGATGAAGATCCGGTCACCGGAAGGCAACCGGGTAACGTGAACGCCTACCGATACGGCGCGTCCATGGCGATGTTCTGCGCGATTTCGCGCTCCCACCGATCGCCGTTGTCGAGCAACTTGTCCTTGTCGAAGTAAAGCTCCTCACGGGTTTCGGCTGCAAATTCGAAATTCGGGCCTTCAACGATTGCATCCACCGGACAGGCTTCCTGGCAGAAGCCGCAATAGATGCATTTGACCATATCGATATCGTAGCGAACCGTGCGCCGGGTTCCGTCGTTGCGACGGGGACCCGCTTCGATCGTAATGGCCTGCGCCGGGCAAATCGCTTCGCACAGCTTGCAGGCGATGCAGCGTTCCTCGCCGTTGGGGTAACGGCGCAGAGCATGCTCACCGCGAAAGCGCGGGCTGACCGGCCCCTTTTCAAACGGATAGTTCACCGTCGCCTTGGGCGCGAAGAAATAGCGCATCGACAGGAAGAACGCCTCGACGAATTCCTTGAGAAAGAGAGACTTGGCGGCTTGCGTCAGTGACATGTGCAATCCTCCCGGTTCACGCCGACCAGCCGGTCAGCTTGAGGACGAAAGCGACGATCGCCACCATGGCGAGCGACAGCGGCAGAAACACCTTCCAACCCAGACGCATCAGCTGGTCGTAGCGATAGCGCGGCACGAAAGCTTTCACCATGGAGAACATGAAGAAGACCAGACAGACCTTCAGAACGAACCAGAAGATCCCCGGCACCCAGTTGAACAGCCAGATGTCAAACGGCGGCAGCCATCCCCCGAGGAACAGGATCGTCGTCAGCGCGCACATCAGCACGATGGCTGCGTATTCGCCGAGCATGAACATCATATAGGGGGTGGAGCCGTACTCTACCATGAAGCCCGCGACCAGCTCCGACTCAGCTTCCGGCAGATCGAAAGGCGGACGGTTTGTTTCCGCGAGCGCCGAGATGAAGAACACGATGAACATCGGGAACAGTGCCAGCCAATGCCAATCGAGCAACGAATTGGGCAAACCGAGCCGGGTTCCCAGACCATCCTGCTGCGACAACACGATATCGGTCAGGTTGAGGGAACCGACGCACAGCAGCACGGTAATGATCACGAAGCCGATGGAGACCTCGTAGGAGACCATCTGAGCCGCGGAGCGCAGAGCTCCCAGGAAGGGATATTTCGAGTTGGAGGCCCAGCCTCCCATGATCACGCCATAGACCTCGAGCGAGGAAATGGCGAACACGTAGAGAATGCCGACATTGATCGAGGCGATGGCCCAGCCGTCGGCCACCGGTATGACGGCCCAGGCAGCCAACGCCAGCGTCACCGACACCAGCGGCGCCAACAGGAACACGCCCTTGTTTGCGCCGGCCGGAATGACCGGTTCCTTGAATACGAACTTCAGCAGGTCGGCAAAGGATTGAAACAGCCCCCAGGGGCCGACAACGTTCGGGCCGCGCCGCATCTGGACCGCAGCCCAGATTTTCCGGTCTGCATAAAGCACGTAGGCGATGAAGATCAGCAGCGCCACAAGGAGCAGCAGCGACTGGCCGATCATGATCGCCGCAGGCCAGACATAGGTTGAGAAAAAGCTCTCCATCGGTCCCGCCAACTCCTTATTCGGCCGCTACCCGGCCCGTCTCACGGGCCAGAGCCGAACACTCGGCCATGACAGCCGAAGCCCGGGCAATCGGGTTCGTCAGATAAAAATCAGCCACCGGTGATGCGAAGGCATCAGCCCCGGTCTCGCCGCCTTTTGCAGCGAGCGCTTCGACACTGGAGGCCTCTCCAACCGCGATGGCATCGATCTCGGCAAAATGCGGATGCGCCTCATAAAGGACAACGCGCAGTTGCTGCAGCGAGTCGAATGGCAGGGTCATGTTCAACACATCCGACAGTGCCCTGAGAATGGCCCAGTCTTCTTTCGCCTGACCGGGCGCAAACGCCGCCCTCAGTCCAAGTTGCACCCTGCCCTCGGTATTGACGTAGGTGCCATGTTTTTCGGTGTAGGTGGCGCCAGGCAGGATCACATCGGCATGGTGGGCACCGACATCACCATGGCTGCCGATGTAGATGGTGAACCCGGACTTGCGCTGCGTCATGTCCAACTCGTCTGCACCAAGCAGGAAAAGCACGTCGCTGCCGGTCAGCATCTCCGCCGCTGATTTACCGTCGGCTCCCGGTACAAACCCGAGATCAAGCCCGCCAACCCGGCTCGCCGCAGTGTGCAGGACGGCAAATCCGTTCCAGTCCGCCGAAACTGCTCCGATGTCCATCGCCAGCTTTGCTGCGGCTGAGGCGACAGCGGCTCCATCGGCGCGTGCCAATGCCCCCTGCCCCACAACAACGATCGGCCGCTCGGCTTTCTTCAGCTTGGCCAGAAACTTGTGCTTGCCGCCAGCCAGCTCTGCAAGACTGTCAGGCCCGGCACCGATGTGCTCATACTGGTAACGCAGATCAACATTTTCGCCGATCACGCCGATCGGGAACTCGCCGGCCCGCCAGCGTTTCCGGATGCGAGCGTTGAGAACGGAGGCCTCGAAGCGCGGGTTGGCTCCGATGATCAGGAGCGCATCGGCTTCCTCAATTCCCTCGACAGTGGGATTGAACAGGTAGCTTGCCCGGCCGTCCTTGGGATCAAGGGCAGTGCCATCCTGTCTGCAATCGATGTTTTCGGATCCGAGGTTGCCCATCAGCGATTGGAGCGCGAACATCTCTTCGACCGTCGCCAAGTCGCCGGCGATGGCGCCGATATTTTCTCCGGAAACACCGTCGACCGCGCCCTTCACCGCCGCGAAAGCCTCAGGCCACGTCGCGGCCTGCAGCTTTCCGTCGCGACGCACGAACGGGCGGTCCAGTCTTTGGGTCTTCAGCCCGTCCCACACGAAGCGTGTCTTGTCGGAGATCCACTCCTCATTGATGGCCTCGTTCACCCGCGGCATGATGCGCATGACCTCGCGGCCGCGAGTATCCACACGGATTGCCGAACCGCAGGCGTCCATGACATCAATCGTCTCGGTCTTGTTGAGCTCCCACGGGCGGGCCTGGAAGGCATAGGGTTTCGACGTCAGTGCGCCCACCGGACACAGGTCGATGACATTGCCCTGCAGTTCCGATGTCATGGCATGTTCGAGATAGGTGGTGATCTCCGCATCCTCGCCGCGTCCGATCAGGCCAAGTTCCGAAATCCCCGCTACCTCGGTTGTGAAGCGAACGCAACGGGTGCAGTGGATGCAGCGGGTCATGATGGTATTGACCAGCGGCCCGATATACTTGTCCTCGACGGCGCGTTTGTTTTCCTTGAAGCGAGACGAATCGACACCGAAGGCCATTGCCTGGTCCTGCAGGTCGCATTCGCCGCCCTGGTCGCAGATCGGGCAGTCCAGCGGGTGGTTGATGAGCAGGAACTCCATCACGCCTTCGCGGGCCTTTTTGACCATGGGCGTGTTGGTGAACACTTCGGGCAATTCGCCATTGGGACCAGGACGCAGGTCCCGCACGCCCATGGCACAGGAAGCAGCCGGCTTGGGCGGACCGCCCTTTACCTCGACCAGGCACATGCGGCAGTTGCCGGCGACGGAAAGACGCTCGTGGAAACAGAAACGGGGTATCTGCGAACCGGCCTCCTCGCACGCCTGCAACAGCGTGTAGTGATCCGGCACCTCAATCTCGTTTCCGTCGACTTTGATCTTAGCCATTCTGTATCCAGTTCCGCAGCCCTGTGTCCCCTAAGCGAACAACAACCTGTTACTCAGCCGCTTCCAGCGCCGGCCCGGTGCCAGCCCTGTGTGTATATTCGTCGATGCGTTTTTCGATTTCGGGCCGGAAATGCCTGATCAGCCCCTGGATCGGCCATGCTGCCGCGTCGCCCAGCGCACAGATCGTGTGTCCTTCGACCTGTTTGGTGACATCGAACAACATGTCGATTTCCTTTTTCTGGGCATTGCCGGTGACCATGCGTTCCATGACCCGCCACATCCAACCGGTGCCTTCGCGGCACGGTGTGCACTGACCGCAGCTTTCGTGCTTGTAGAAGTAAGACAGCCGCGCGATGGCCTTGACGATATCCGTCGAGCGATCCATGACGATGACCGCCGCCGTTCCAAGACCGGATTTGAGGTCGCGCAGTCCATCGAAATCCATCGGACAATCCATGATCTGATCGGCCGGAACGCAAGGCACAGACGATCCACCCGGGATAACCGCCAGAAGATTGTCCCATCCGCCGCGGACGCCGCCGCAATGGCGGTCGATCAACTCGCGAAACGGGATCGACATTTCTTCTTCGAAAGTCGCCGGCTGATTGACGTGACCCGAAACGCAAAACAGTTTCGTACCAGTGTTGTTGGCGCGCCCGAAACCGGCGAACCAGGCGCCGCCGCGCCTCAGAATGGTCGGAGCAACCGCAATCGACTCGACATTGTTCACCGTCGTTGGGCAGCCATAAAGGCCGACATTGGCAGGGAACGGCGGCTTTAGCCGCGGCTGACCCTTCTTGCCTTCAAGACTTTCGAGAAGAGCGGTTTCCTCGCCACAGATATAGGCACCGGCGCCGTGGTGAAGATAGACATCGTAGTCCCACCCGCACTTGTTGTTCTTGCCCAGCAACCCGGCGTCATAGCACTCGTCGATCGCCGCCTGCAGCGCTTCGCGTTCGCGTTGGTACTCACCGCGAATGTAGATATAGGCGGCATGCGCGCCCATGGCGAAACCGGCGACCACACAGCCTTCGATCAGCGTGTGCGGATCGTTGCGCATGATGTCGCGGTCCTTGCAGGTGCCGGGCTCGGACTCATCGGCATTGACCACCAGATAATGAGGCCGGCCGTCCGATTCCTTCGGCATGAAAGACCATTTCAATCCCGTCGGGAAGCCAGCGCCACCGCGACCGCGCAGGCCGGAGGTCTTCATCTCATCGATGATCCAGTCACGCCCCTTCTCTATCAAGCCCTTGGTGTTGTCCCAATGGCCGCGCGACATCGCGCCCTTCAGACTCTTGTCCTTCAGGCCGTAGATGTTGGTGAAAATGCGGTCTTTATCCTGCAGCATGATCGCCCCTTACCGCGGTTTCTTGCCAAAGACGCGGACATATTCCTCGACGCCGCCCTTGGCCAGCGCTTCGGCCTGCGTGACCCAGTTTTCCCGATCGATGCGGCCCTTGAATTTCAGGAAGCCGTCGACCCAGGCCCGCTCCTCCTCGGTCCATCGGGAGATCTGCTCCCATTTGTAGACCCCGATCGAGTGCAGCAGGCCTTCGATTTTCGGACCGACGCCCGAGATCAACCTCAAATCGTCGACGACATCGGGCTTTTCCATCGCCGCGGGCCGTTTTGAATCGTCCGTTTCTACGGCTGCAGCGGGCGCAGCCACTTTCTTCGCTGGCGCTTTCTTGGCAGGTGCAGCCTTCTCCGCAGGAGCATCGGCCTTCTCTTCAACGGCCGGTGTAGCCGCTGCTGTTATTGCAGGGGCCACGTCGTCAGTCAGTGTCGTCAATCCACCGAGCGGCGCGGAAAGATGCCGACCGTTCTGCGGTCCAGGAGTCACGGTCGCACCTTGACCCGCCTCGAACTTGTCAATGATTTCCGACAGTTGCTCTGTGGTAAGATCTTCATAGGCGTCCTTGAAAATCATCACCATTGGTGCATTCACACAAGCACCCTGACACTCGACCTCTTCCCAGGACAAAGTACCATCGGCATTCGTCTGCAACGGCTGAGCGTTGATTTTTTCCTTGCAAACGCGAATCAACTCTTCCGAACCGCGCAGCATGCAGGGTGTGGTTCCACAAACCTGCACGTGGGCCTTCGTGCCGACCGGCTTCAGTTGGAATTGGGTGTAGAAGGTCGCGACTTCCAGCGCCCGGATATAGGGCATGCCAAGCATGTCCGCGACCGATTCGATCGCCGCCTTGGTCACCCAGCCGTCCTGCTCCTGCGCGCGCATCAGCAGCGGAATGACGGCCGACTGCTCACGCCCTTTCGGGTACTTCTTGATGGTCGCCTTCGCCCACGCGGCATTGTCGCGCGAGAACTTGAAGCTCTCCGGCTGAACGGCTTCGTCTGCAAGACGGCGGACGGACATGCTTACTGGGCCTCTTTGTTGATTGATCCGCAGCGAGAATTGGTAATAGTCACGAATTCACAGGCATAGGCCGAATTGCCCTTCTGCAGGAACACGACATATTGCGCCCCATTGGGCGCTGCCGCCTTGATCTCATAACCACGTTTGAGCAGCGTCTGCATGGACACGCCCTCTCCGCCCGATGACTGCGCCAGGGCCGGTGTCAGACCCCCAAAGGCCAATCCCGCCACCACAGCAACAACCCACAGAATCCGCGTCATCGATCGACCTCCCCGAATACGATGTCCAGCGATCCGAGAATGGCTGAGACATCGGCCAGCATGTGGCCCCGGCAGATGTAATCCATGGCCTGCAAATGTGCGTAACCCGGAGCCTTGATCTTGCAGCGGTACGGCTTGTTGCTGCCGTCCGACACGAGATAGACGCCGAATTCTCCCTTGGGCGCTTCCACCGCGGCGTAAACTTCGCCCTCCGGAACGTGATAGCCCTCGGTATAAAGTTTGAAATGGTGGATCAGCGCTTCCATCGAGCGCTTCATTTCACCGCGCTTGGGCGGAACGACCTTGCCGTCGACAGCCGAGACTGGACCTGTCTTGGCATCGCCCAGAAGTCGCTCGACACATTGCTTCATGATGCGAACCGACTGACGCATCTCTTCCATGCGGATGAGATAGCGGTCGTAGCAATCGCAATTCTTGCCGATCGGGATATCAAACTCGAGGTCGCTGTAGCATTCATAGGGCTGCGCCCGTCGCAGATCCCAAGCAGCTCCAGAGCCGCGCACCATGACGCCGGAGAAACCCCATGCCCAGCAATCATCGAGAGAAACAACACCGATATCGACGTTGCGCTGCTTGAAGATGCGATTTTCAGTCAGCAAACCTTCAATATCATCGCACACCTTCAGGAAGGGATCGCACCATTTGCCGATATCCTCGACCAGCTCGACAGGGAGATCCAGGTGGACACCGCCGGGACGAACATAGGCCGAGTGCATGCGCGCACCGCAGGCCCGCTCGTAGAAGACCATCAGCTTTTCACGCTCCTCGAAGCCCCAAAGTGGCGGCGTGAGTGCCCCGACGTCCAGAGCCTGAGTCGTGATGTTGAGGAGGTGGGAGAGGATGCGGCCGATTTCGCAATAGAGAACCCGGATGAGCTGACCGCGGATCGGCACTTCGGTGCCGGTCAACTTCTCTACCGCCAACGCGAAGGCGTGTTCCTGGTTCATCGGCGCGACATAGTCGAGACGATCGAAATACGGCACGGCCTGAAGGTAAGTCTTCGATTCGATCAGCTTTTCCGTACCGCGATGCAGCAGTCCGATATGCGGATCGACCCGTTCGACAATTTCACCATCCAGTTCCAGGACAAGTCGCAGCACGCCGTGCGCAGCCGGGTGCTGGGGACCGAAATTGATGTTGAAATTGCGGACGTTATGCTCTGTCATCTAATCCGTCCTGACCGCTCTCTACTCGCTGGCCTTTTCGTCGCCGGGCAAGACATACTCGGCGCTTTCCCATGGGGAAAGGAAATCGAAATTGCGGAATTCCTGTTTCAGTTGAACCGGCTCGTAGACCACCCTCTTGACCTCGTCGTCGTAACGAACCTCGACAAATCCCGTGGTGGGAAAATCCTTGCGCAGCGGATGTCCATCGAAACCGTAGTCGGTCAGGATACGCCGCAGGTCGGGGTGGCCGGTGAACAGGATCCCGTAAAGATCGTAGGCTTCCCGCTCGAACCAGTCTGCCCCTGGAAAGACCGAAAAGACCGACGGAACCGTCTCACCTTCTCCGACTTCCACCTTGACCCGAATTCGCAAATTCTGCCGCGGAGACATCAGGTGGTAGACGACGTCAAAGCGGCGCGCCCGTGATGGCCAGTCGACGCCACAGATATCAGTGATGTTGATGAACTGGCATTGTGCGTCATCGCGCAGGAAGGTCAGGATGGCAACGATATCCTGGGCGTTGCAGACGAGCGTGAGCTCGTCGAACTTGATATCCAGGGAAACGACGCCACCGACGGCGCGTTCGTTGATGTAGGCGGCCAGTTCGCTCAGTGCTTCACTCATGCATGCCCCTTCCTAGCGCTCGATGGTTCCGGTACGACGGATCTTCTTCTGCAGAAGCAGCACGCCGTAGAGCAGCGCTTCGGCCGTCGGCGGACAGCCAGGCACATAAATATCAACCGGCACCACCCGGTCGCATCCACGCACCACCGAGTAGGAGTAGTGGTAGTAGCCGCCGCCATTGGCACAGGAGCCCATGGAAATGACATAACGGGGTTCGGGCATTTGGTCGTAGACCTTGCGGAGGGCGGGTGCCATCTTGTTGGTCAATGTGCCTGCAACAATCATGACGTCCGACTGCCGCGGCGAGGCACGCGGTGCAAAGCCGAAACGCTCCGCATCGTAGCGCGGCATCGACATCTGCATCATTTCAACCGCGCAGCAGGCCAACCCGAAGGTCATCCACATCAGCGAACCGGTCCGCGACCATTTGATCAGTTCGTCTGCCGACGTGACCAGGAAGCCTTTGTCTGCAAGCTCATTGTTGATGTCGCCGAAATAGGGATCGTTGGACCCAACCGGCTTTCCGGTCGACGGATCAACGATACCGCGCGGTTGCGGTGCCACCAGCGGCGGAGTGTTGTCGCCTACTCCCATTCCAGCGCTCCCTTCTTCCATTCGTAGATGAACCCGACCGTCAGGATGCCCAGAAACACCATCATGGACCAGAAGCCGAACCAGCCGACATTGCCGAAAGACGCAGCCCACGGGAACAGGAAGGCCACCTCAAGGTCGAATATGATGAACAGGATCGCCACGAGATAAAAGCGGATATCGAACTTCATGCGGGCATCGTCGAAAGCGTTGAAACCGCACTCGTAGGCAGACAGCTTTTCGGAGTCCGGAGCCTTGAAGGCAATGGCGAACGGAGCGATCAGCAGCGCCAGTCCAATGACCAAGGATATGCCGATGAAAATCACAATCGGCAGGTATGAACTGAGCAGCTCGGTCATGACGGTTCCTTGCGGTATCGCGCATGTTGCAGTCGCGAATAATTCCAAGGTCGGTTTACACAATAAGCCGGGCCAGTCAACGCAAATGGCCGCCGCTTGCCGCATTATTGCCGGATTTTGTGCACCGCCGATAGGGGTGTCGCAGCAACCCTTGAATCAGGCAAATCGGCTTCAAAGCACGACGTTTGCTCGTCGCGAACGAGCAACAATGCCCAAGCCTTCGGGAGAAGGCGGTCAACTGAGAGCTCGGAGGCAACTAGCCGGTGCGACAATCGGTCGGCGGCTTAGGGCCGGACGTCAGCCGAAAAGCGGCGCTTCAACAGATCCAGCTTCGGATCGATGTAGCGCCTGCAGAACGGACGATCAGGATCGCTTTCATAATAGTTGTGATAACGCTCATCGGAAGCCCTGAACCCAACGAATTTAAGCACTTGCGTTACCAGGCTGTCGGCAAACTGAGGATTCAAGAGCTCAATCACGTGTTGGGCGTCAGCAGCCTGATCGGTGTCGAACACGTACACAGCACTGCGGTATTTGCCCCGCATGGAATGATTTGATGTGGACGTGTGCGTGCGGACATGCACCTCGATCAATGTGGCCAGATCGATCTGGCTTTCGTCAAAATGGACAATCACCGCCTCTGACCATCCATCGGCCGGCGGGTCCGAGCGAATGAAGCCCTGCTCCACCCGCGAAACGCCCCTCAGCGACTGAAACACAGCTTCCGTGCACCAGTGGCATCCGCCACCAAGGCCAACCTTTCGCATTAGGACTCCGGGCTATTGGCTATCATTCTGGATTGTCTGAACATAGGATCAGGAATCATGCTGAGAAAGCCCGAACACCAGAATGTGGTTTAGGTCAAATATCGATGCCAGCATCTTTTGGAAAAATGGCGCGAGTGACGGGGCTCGAACCCGCGACCTCCGGCGTGACAGGCCGGCACTCTAACCAGCTGAGCTACACCCGCGCTTCATTTCGCGTCGGCGAAACGTGAGCGGTGAATTAAGCCGTTCACTGGTGGCTGTCAAGCGCTGATCGAAAGCTTTTGCGACAATAACAAGACAAAAATTCCGCCGCCCTTCCAACCCGCCCAATCCCGGCAAAACTTTTGCGGAACCAGCGCTTTTTTCTTGCACTTGCCGATCGAAGCGCATAAACGGTGCCAAGATTTCCCAAGGGCGGTTAGCTCAGCTGGTAGAGCGCCTCGTTTACACCGAGGATGTCGGGAGTTCGAGTCTCTCACCGCCCACCATTATCCCAAGAAAATCAATGTGCACCAGCGGCCGCCGAGTCAGCTCTGCAGAGCTGTCAGGCCGAACCGCTCGCGCTGCAGATAACGCCAATTCATGAGGACTGCGGCAAAGGACAGACCGAGCGCGAGCCCCCACCAGACGCCGACTGCACCCCCATCGAGCAATATTCCGAAGGCGTAGGCCGACGTCATACCGATACCCCAATAGCTGAAAACAGCAATAAACATCGGTATCGTCGTATCCTTCAGTCCTCGCAGCAAACCGGTTCCGATCACCTGCAATCCGTCGACCAGCTGAAACGCAGCCGCTACAAAGAGCAACGGCACAGCGTTGACCAAAACCAATTCCGCGTCGGGATTGCTGTCATCAAGGAACAGTCCGACCAGACTTTCAGGCACCAGCAGAAACAGCAACGCCGTTAGAAGCGTGGCTGCGACCGACATCGCAAGTGCGACCGTTCCGGACCGACTGAGTCCGACCCAATCCTGTCTGCCAAAGGCGTTGCCGACTCGAATGGTCGCCGCGCTCGACAGCCCGAGAGGGATCATGAAGGCTATCGCAGCGAGCTGCAGTGCAATGCCGTGAGCAGCAAGTTCAATTGTCCCGATCCAGCCGATGAGAAGCGCGGCGGCAGCAAACAGACCAACCTCAGCCAGGATGCTGGCGCCGATCGGCCAGCCAAGCCTCATGACTTCAAAAAACCCCTGCCAGTCAGCGCGCCAGAAACGCACCAACAGCTCATATCGACGCAAATCCGGCTTCCTCACGGCGTAAATGACAAGCGCAAGGCACGTGATCACATTCGTGCCCAGCGATGCCACGGCAGCACCAACGACACCCATCTCAGGAGCGCCGAGATTGCCGAAGATGAAGGCATAGTTCAGGACGATGTTGGCCAATGTGCCGAAGAGCGTTGCCCACAGAATGATCTGCGCCCGCTCGAGCGCACTCAGATAGGAGCGCAAAACCATGATCAGAAGTGCCGGGAACATCGACCACTGGGCAACCTGCACATAGTCGCCTGCCAGCGCAGCAATATCCGGTTCCTGCCCCAGCGCAACCAGCACGGGTTCGGTGAACCAGAGCGGCAGCATCACAACAACGCAATAGAGCAGGGTCACCCAGATCCCCATGCGTACAGAGCGGCGAACCCCTCGCACGTCTCCCCGTCCATGCGCCTGCGCAGCAATCGGCATGACCGCAATCGCAAATCCACCGCCGAAAATGTAATAGAGGAAGAAGGTCTGCGTACCCAGCACGGCGGAAGCGAGTTCGAAAGCGCCCAGCCACCCAACCATCACCGTATCCGTGACGTTGATGGCAATCTGCGCCAACTGCGCGCCAATCAACGGCAGGCCAAGCGACAAGGTCGCCTTGGTGTGTCCGGTCCAGGACAGGCCCGGTCCGGCGCCCTTCCCCTGCGGGTCGCGCAGCGCACTCATGGTTTCAAGATCCGTTCAAAAAAGCAGACCGAAACCCATAGAGGAAAGCGGAAACTCAGGCAATCGCGAATTAAGTGCCGTTGTAATCAATAGTCACGGTGTGTGATGAAGTTGCCACCATGGCGCGAATCAAAAAGAGCCCGGCACTGACACCGGGCTCCGCATCTTCAATGCCGCATCTGCTGATACGGACTTAGCTGTTGACCGCGTCCTTCAGGCCTTTGCCCGCCGAGAACTTGGGAACGTTGCGGGCCGGAATGTCGACTTCCGCGCCGGTCATCGGGTTGCGGCCCTTGGAGGCTGCGCGGTGCGTTACGGAGTAATTTCCGAAACCCACGAGACGAACATCACCGCCGCCCTTCAATTCATTCGTGATGGTGTCGAACACAGCTTCGACCGCAGAGCCGGCGTCAGCTTTGCTGAGGCCTGCTTTGTCAGCAACGGCAGCAACCAGTTCGTTCTTGTTCATTTTCCAACCCTCTCAGTGTGTGGTGAACGACTCAGTACAAAGTCGGACATGATTTTACGACTCCAAGGCAAAATCACAATCAAATATGCCGAAAAACCCCTGTTTTCCGGCATTTTTCGGGGGATTCGGCCTCTGAAAACGACGAAAGCGGGCAATTGCCCGCTTTCAAATGCCAAATGGCCGCTTTGCAAAGAGAATCAGTGGGCTACCGATGCCCCTGCCTCTTCGCCGCCATTGTCAGCCTGCAGGGGCGCTTCGGCGGCGTCCCATTCGATCGGTGTTGGCTGGCGGACGAGCGCATGTGGCAGCACTTCGCTCATCTGCGATACCGGAATGATCTCCATCTCGTTCTTCACATTGTCCGGAATGTCAGCCAGGTCTTTGGCGTTCTCTTCCGGGATCAGAACGATCTTGATGCCGCCGCGCAGCGCCGCCAGGAGCTTTTCCTTCAGTCCGCCGATGGGCAACACCCGGCCACGAAGCGTGATCTCGCCGGTCATGGCGACATCCTTGCGGACCGGTATGGAAGTCATGATCGAAATGATCGAGGTGGCCATGGCGACACCGGCAGACGGACCGTCCTTCGGTGTGGCACCCTCTGGCACATGCACGTGAATATCGCGCTTGTCGAACAATGGCGGCTCCACGCCGAAATCGACAGCGCGCGAGCGAACGTAGGACGCCGCCGCGGAAATCGATTCCTTCATGACATCACGCAGGTTTCCGGTGACGGTCATTTTGCCTTTGCCTGGCATCATCACGCCTTCGATTGTCAGCAGTTCACCGCCAACCTCGGTCCATGCCAGTCCGGTGACAACACCAACCTGATCATCGTGCTCAGCTTCGCCGTAGCGGAAGCGCGGAACGCCGAGAAAGTCGTCGAGATTGTCATCTGTCACGTCGACGGATTTGACACCGTCTTTGAGAATTTGGGTGACCACCTTTCGGCTCAACGACATGAGTTCGCGTTCGAAGTTACGAACACCGGCCTCGCGGGTATAGCGACGAATGATCTGCCGCAACGCACCGTCGCTGACTGAGAATTCTCCGTCCTGCAGCGCATGGTCACGCACCGCCTTGGGCAGCAGGTGCCGCCTGGCGATCTCCAGCTTTTCATCTTCGGTGTAACCCGCGATACGGATGATCTCCATGCGGTCCATCAGCGCCGGCGGGATGTTCAGCGTGTTCGCCGTGGTGATGAACATCACCTTGGAGAGGTCGTATTCGACCTCAAGGTAATGGTCCATGAAAGTCGAATTCTGTTCCGGATCCAGCACCTCGAGCAGAGCCGATGACGGATCGCCGCGGAAGTCCATACCCATCTTGTCGATCTCATCGAACAGGAACAGCGGGTTGGCTTTCTTGGCTTTCTTCATCGACTGGATGACCTTGCCAGGCATCGAGCCGATATAGGTCCGGCGGTGACCGCGGATTTCAGCCTCGTCACGCACACCGCCGAGCGCCATGCGAACGTATTCGCGACCGGTCGCCCGGGCGATTGACTTGGCAAGCGAAGTCTTGCCGACGCCGGGAGGTCCGACGAGGCACAGGATCGGCCCCTTGATTTTGTTGGACCGGCTCTGAACAGCTAGATATTCAAGGATGCGTTCCTTGACCTTCTCCAGCCCGTAGTGGTCGGCTTCCAGGATAGCGTCGGCCTTGTTCAGATCGACCTTGATGCGGGACTTCTTGCCCCACGGAATTCCAAGCAGCCAGTCGAGATAGTTGCGCACGACCGTTGCTTCAGCGGACATCGGGCTCATCTGCTTGAGCTTCTTCAGCTCGGCATCAGCCTTTTCACGCGCTTCTTTCGACAGCTTCGTCTTTTCGATGCGTTCTTCCAGTTCGCCCATCTCGTCGCGGCCTTCGTCGCCGTCGCCGAGTTCCTTCTGGATCGCCTTCATCTGCTCGTTGAGGTAATACTCGCGCTGCGTCTTCTCCATCTGGCGCTTGACGCGTGAACGGATACGCTTCTCGACCTGCAGAACCGAAATCTCGCCTTCCATGAAACCGAGAGCCCGCTCCAGGCGTTCCTTGACACTGACCGTGGCAAGCATCTCCTGCTTTTCGGGAATCTTGATTGACAGGTGCGACGCTACGGTATCGGCCAGCTTCGAATAGTCATCGATCTGGCTGGCCGCACCGACCACCTCGGGCGAAATCTTCTTGTTCAGCTTGACGTAGTTTTCAAACTCGGAGACGACCGAACGCGACAATGCCTCTATTTCCACCGCGTCTTCGTCAGGCTCCGGCAACAGATCCGCCGACGCTTCGTAGTACTCGGCATTCTCCGAAAAGCCTGTGATGCGCGCACGGTCCTTGCCTTCCACCAGAACCTTGACCGTTCCGTCCGGCAGTTTCAGCAGTTGGAGAACGTTGGCCACCGTGCCGACATCGTAAATGTCCTCGGTAGCAGGATCATCGTCGCTGGCATTGATCTGTGTGGCGAGGAGGATCTGCTTGTCGGCCCCCATTACCTCTTCAAGAGCGCGAATGGACTTTTCGCGGCCAACAAAAAGCGGCACGATCATGTGCGGAAAAACAACGATATCGCGTAGCGGCAGTACCGGATATGCTTCCGATTCGGTCCACTGCGAGGTCACTTCATTCATCTTGTTTCCTTTCGACCGCCGGCCTCGTTTGCGTAACGCCCGAGAACCGGCCCAGCCATGCTGTCACTTGCTCCCTAAGTGGAGTATTTGAAGCGGCGTTTCAAGGCCGCAAACACGCCGGGAGCACGACGGATACGCACGGAAAGTCACAATTTGTCGCGCGAATCGCAGGCTTGGAAATACGGCTAAAAACTACGCCTATGCCACGCCAAGTCAAACCCCGCTTTGGAACAATCCCAAGGAGTTAGACCAGCGACGCCACGCTTCTTTGATGTCTATAAATCCGGCATTCCGTTGCCGGGCCACCGCGGCTACGCGGTGGCGTTGCCCTTCTCGTCCTCGCGCTCGGAATAGATGTAGAGGGGTCGAGCCGATCCGGAGACAACTTCATCCGAAATCACCACTTCCTGCACACCTTCCAGTGACGGGAGTTCAAACATCGTATCGAGAAGGATTTTTTCCATGATCGACCGAAGGCCACGGGCGCCCGTCTTGCGGGCGATGGCCTTGCGGGCAATGCCTCTCAGGGCATCTTCATGGAAGGTCAGCTCGACGTCTTCCATCTCGAACAGACGCTGGTACTGCTTGACCAGAGCATTTTTAGGCTCCGAAAGGATGGAAATCAGTGCATCTTCATCCAGGTCTTCCAGAGTCGCAATCACTGGCAGACGGCCGATGAATTCCGGAATCAAGCCGAACTTGACCATGTCTTCCGGTTCAAGACCGCGCAGAATTTCGCCGACACGACGGTCATCGAGATCCTTGACCGTGGCTGCAAAACCAATCGACGTGCCCTCACCGCGTGCCGAAATGATCTTGTCCAGACCGGCAAAAGCGCCGCCACAGATGAACAGGATATTGGTCGTGTCCACCTGCAGGAACTCCTGCTGAGGATGCTTGCGGCCACCCTGGGGCGGAACCGACGCAACGGTCCCTTCCATGATCTTGAGCAGCGCCTGTTGAACACCCTCACCGGACACATCCCGGGTAATGGACGGATTGTCCGACTTGCGTGAGATCTTGTCGACTTCATCGATATAAACGATGCCCCGCTGAGCGCGTTCGACATTGTAGTCGGCGGACTGCAGCAGTTTCAGAATGATGTTTTCGACGTCCTCGCCGACATAACCTGCCTCGGTAAGGGTCGTGGCATCGGCCATTGTGAACGGCACATCGATGATGCGAGCCAACGTCTGCGCCAGATAGGTTTTACCGCACCCAGTCGGGCCGACAAGCATGATATTCGATTTGGACAGTTCGATATCGTTGCTCTTGCTGGCGTGGGCGAGTCGTTTGTAGTGGTTGTGAACCGCCACCGACAGAACCCGTTTGGCTTGGTCCTGGCCAATGACATATTCGTCGAGCGTGTTGATGATTTCCTGCGGGGTCGGAACTCCGTCCCGTGACTTCACCATCGAGGATTTGTTTTCCTCGCGGATAATGTCCATGCACAATTCGACGCATTCATCACAGATGAAAACGGTCGGTCCTGCGATCAGCTTGCGAACCTCGTGCTGGCTCTTGCCGCAGAACGAACAGTAGAGCGTATTTTTTGAGTCGCCGCCGCTACCACCGCTGACCTTGCTCATATTCATTTCCTTCCAGCGGCCCGCGCCCCACGCAAGGCCAATTAGTCATACGCCAGACACTTAGACGGATAAATTCCATCGCCATTCGGTACACTGTATGGCGTGATTGGCGCAACGCAACCCCAAATCACTATACTAAGCATACCCTGCAAGGCTATGCGTCAGGCCTTGAATATACCCTTAACACCCAAATTTAATGCACCAGACGGATCGTTCCAGGCATCAATCCGCAAATATGTTGCCGTTTTGCCGCACCCGTGTGCCAGACGAAAAAGGCTATTCCTTGGCCTCGTTCTCCATCGCATCGCGCGATGAGATCACCTTGTCAATAAGACCGAACTCCAGCGCTTCCTCCGCCGTCATGAAGTGATCGCGGTCCAGCGTCTTCTCGATGGTCTCGTAATCCTGACCGGTATGAGAGACATAAATCTCGTTGAGGCGCCGCTTCATCTTGATGATATCCTGGGCATGCCGCTCAATATCGGATGCTTGGCCCTGGAACCCACCCGACGGCTGGTGCACCATCACTCGCGAGTTCGGCGTCGCAAACCGCATATCCTTGTGTCCGGCACACAAAAGAAGCGATCCCATTGATGCAGCCTGGCCGATACACAGGGTCGAGACGGCTGGTTTGATGAATTGCATTGTGTCGTAGATCGCCATTCCCGATGTCACCACACCCCCAGGAGAGTTGATGTACATGGCAACCTCTTTTTTCGGATTGTCGGCTTCCAGGTAGAGAAGCTGAGCGCAAACCAGCGTGGCCATCCCGTCTTCGACGGGGCCCGTGATAAAGATGATGCGCTCCTTGAGCAGCCGCGAAAAGATATCGAAGGCACGTTCACCGCGGTTGGTCTGTTCGACCACCATCGGAACAAGCGACATCGCGGTATCAACGGGATTGGACATTGTAGGCCTTCTGATGCTGGCTCCGAAATCGGACGAATCGGAGAATCGGATGAAAACTGTTGGTGCATACATAGGATGCGTTGTCATTAACGTTCAAGACATGATGATGTCGACCCCGCATCACAGCGGTTGCCCCTTCAAACCGACACCCGCAGCCACGTCGCCGAACGCAATGGCCGACAGAACATAGGTCGGAAATGAAAAAAGACAAGCAGAACAGAACCATCGATCTCGATCCGCGTGATCCGGACTTCTACGACAATCCCTATCCCTACTACGAGGAGATCCGCGCGGACATGGCCGCGTTCTTCTGGCAGCAGTTCGGCATGTGGTGCTTCGTCGGATTTGAGGACGTCAATCGCCTGCTGCGGGATCGCCGGTTCGGTCGGCAAATCCTGCACGTCGCGACCCGCGAGGAATTGGGATTGTCGGCGCCAAAACCGCATCTGTCCGATTTCGATGCGGTCGAAGCGCACTCACTGTTGGAGTTGGAACCGCCGCATCACACCCGTTTGCGAAAATTGGTCAACAAGGCCTTCGTATCGCGCCAGGTCGAGCAGCTGCGGCCGGAAATCGCCGAGTTGACACACAGAACGATCGACCGGTTCGCGGGCGATGGAGAAGTCGAGTTGATCCGTCAGTTCGCGGAACCGATACCAGTTGCCGTGATCGCCCGCATGATCGGCGTGCCGTTCGAACGAACTCATGATCTGCTGGATTGGTCACATCGCATGGTGCGCATGTACATGTATCATCATTCAAAGGAAGACGAGCACAGTGCCAACCAGGCCGCCCGCGACTTTGCCAGTTGCCTGGGCGACCTTGTTGCGGAACGCAGACGGGCACCGCAGGACGACCTACTCAGTCACATGCTGACAGCAGAGCGCGATGGCGAGATGCTCAGCGACGACGAAGTCATCTCGACCAGCGTCCTGCTTCTCAACGCCGGGCACGAGGCAACCGTTCACCAGACGGGTAACGCAGTCAAAACGATCCTTGAGAACCATCTCGACCCGGACACCCTGTTTGCCGATCAAAATTCCACCGAGGCGACCATCGAAGAAGCACTGCGTTTCGATGCGCCATTGCACATGTTTACGCGTTACGCGCTTGAGGACGTCGAACTCGAGAGCGGGATCAAGATAGCCAAGGGCGAACAAATCGGCTTGATGCTTGGAGCCGCGAACCGTGATCCGGCACAGTTCGCCCAAGCAACCTCTTTCAGGCCAGGCCGTTCCGACCAGGCCAACGTGACATTCGGCGCCGGCATCCATTTCTGCATCGGGGCTCCCCTCGCCCGTCTGGAAATGCAGACATCATTGCCGATATTGTTCGAGCGCCTACCGAATATGCGGCTCAAGAACCCACCGCACTATCGCGACGCTTATCATTTCCACGGATTGGAGCGCCTGGACCTAACCTGGCAGGCCTGATCGAGGAGCTGATGCGGGCGGCTCAGGCCGCCCGCTCTATTGGCAGCGTCAGGCCTTGTCCAGGGCCTGTTCCAGGTCGGCTATGATGTCGGCGACATCCTCGATTCCGATCGACAGCCGCACGACATCGGGTCCTGCCCCGGCAGCTTCCTGCTGTTCCGGAGACAACTGACGGTGCGTCGTCGAAGCCGGGTGGATGACCAGCGAGCGCGTATCGCCGATATTCGCCAGGTGCGAGAAGATCTCCAGCGCCTCGACAAATTTGATGCCAGCGTCGTAGCCACCTTTAAGTCCAAAAGTGAAAACGGCGCCTGCGCCCTTGGGCGAGTACTTTTGCATCATGGCGTGGTTATCGTCATCCGCAAGGCCGGAATAGGAGACCCAATCCACCTTGGAATGGGTCTTTAGCCACGTTGCCACTTCCAGTGTGTTGTCACAGTGACGTTGCATGCGCAGTGGCAGTGTTTCGACACCGGTCAGGATCAAGAAGGCGTTGAAAGGCGCGATGGCAGGTCCAAAGTCACGCAAGCCGAGCACCCGGCACGCAATCGCAAATGCAAAATTGCCGAAGGTTTCGTGCAGCACCAGGCCGCCATATTCGGGCCGCGGCTCTGACAACATTGGATAGTTGCCCGAATGCGACCAGTCGAACGTGCCGCCATCGACAATGACCCCACCCATCGAGTTACCATGACCGCCAATGAACTTGGTCAACGAATGGACGACGATGTCGGCGCCATGTTCGATTGGCCGGACCAGATAGGGGCTTGCCATTGTGTTGTCGACGATGAGCGGCAATCCATGGCGATGGGCAACCTCGGCTATCGCAGCGATGTCGACAAACGTACCCCCGGGATTGGCGAGACTTTCGATGAAAACAGCTCGCGTGCGGTCATCGATCTGGCTCTCGATCTCGTCCAGGTTCGCCGGATCCGCCCAGCGCACCTGCCAGTCGAAGTTCTTGAACGCATGGCCAAACTGGTTGATCGAACCGCCATAAAGCTTGTTGGCCGCTATGAAATTGTCGCCCGACTGCATGATCGAATGGAAAATCAGAAGCTGTGCGCCGTGACCTGAAGCCGTTGCCAGCGCTGCTGTCCCGCCCTCGAGAGCGGCGATCCTTTCTTCGAGAACCGCCTGCGTCGGGTTCATGATCCGCGTATAGATATTTCCGAAGGCTTTGAGGCCAAAAAGCGATGCAGCGTGATCGGCATCCTCGAAAACGAAGCTGGTCGTCTGGTATATCGGCGTCGCCCGCGCTCCAGTGGTCGGATCCGGCTGCGCGCCGGCATGGACTGCGAGAGTGCTGAAGCCCGGTTCGTTGTTTGCCATCAAAGTTCCCCTCGGTCGGTTGGAAAATCAGAAATCAGGCCGTTATCCCGCAACAGTGGCGACAGGTCAAAGGCGTTTTGCGGTAGCCTGCGGCTTATCGGTGCTCAACAAGAGGTTAGAAAGCGCGGACACGGATGCCAAGCGCCTGGACACCTTGGCGCCGAACCGGCTTGCGTGCCGAGATCAGACGGCTATTGATTCCGTTCCAACCGATCTCTCCGGAAAGACGTCCGTATTCGATCTTTGGGCATCGGTTCATCACCACTTTGATTCCGGATCCTTCCGCAATGCGCGCCGCCTCATCATTGCGTACGGTGAGCTGCGCCCACAGCACCTCGGGAGTCGGGTCAAGAGTCAGGATTTCACGAACGATACCGGGCAATGCGCTGGATCCGCGGAATACATCCACCATGTCGATGGCACCAGGAACATCCGCAAGCCTGGCATAAATTCGTTGCCCGAGAATTTCCTTACCGGCGTGCCCCGGATTGATCGGAAAGACCTGGTACCCTTTCGCCAACAAATACTTCATGGCGATATAGCTCGGACGCGTATCCTTCGGAGACGCACCAATCATTGCAATCGTCCTGACCGAGTGCAAGATCCCCGAAATGTAAGCATCCGAATAGTGGTCGTGATCCATCTGTGGTTCCTGGCAAATACGGTTTTGGCACCATCTAACGGCCTTCGCTCCCGATGTCGACCATCGCAATCATGTGTTTGATGATCACCCGTGGCTCAACAATTGTTGTGTTGCCGGTAAGCGGCATTGCCGTGAGCCAGGATTTGCCTATCATTCATGGATAGGGCAACAGGGATATCGTGACCGATGGTTAGAATTGCATTGATATTGGTTTTGGTGGCGGTGACGATGCCGGCCCATGCAGTCAGCCGCTACGCGACCCCGGGACTGAGTTGCGCCCGCGTTCAGGGGATACTCGAAAGCGAAGGGCTGGCCATCCTGCGTTACCCCTCTCCGCGCAACTCGCAGCTCACACTATACGACATGTATGCTCACAGCTCCCGCTTTTGTCCCGACGGGGAAATCGCAAGGCCGGCCTCCGTTCCGACGAGCGACAACAACCGCTGTCGAGTCAGGCGGTGTGAGCGACGGCAGGGATCGGGCGACAACTAGCAAGCGTAGACTACTGCCCTGTCCACTTCGGATCACGCTTCTCGAGAAACGCATTGATGCCCTCTTCGGCATCACGAGCCATCATATTTTCGGTCATCACCCAACCGGCATACTCGTAGGCTTCACCCAGTGGCCGCTCGATCTGCTGATTAAAGGCTTCCTTGCCGATCTTCAAAGTCTTCTGCGACTTTGAAGCAATCGCGCCGGCATATTTGTCAACGACAGTTCGCAGATATTCTCGCGGGACGATCCGGTTGACCAATCCAAACTCCTTTGCGGTCGAGGCGTCGACTGGTTCTCCGGTCAACAACATCTCCATCGCCTGTTTGCGGTGGGCGGCACGAGAAATCGCAACCATCGGGGTTGAGCAAAAGAGGCCGATGTTGACCCCGGGCGTACAGAAGCTCGAAGTATCCGTGCAGATCGCCAAATCACATGTTGCAACGAGTTGGCATCCTGCCGCAGTCGCCAGCCCGTCGACTTCGGCTATGACCGGTTTGGGCAGTCTGGTGATCGACATCATGACGTGCGAGCACAACTGCATGGTTTTTTCGTAGAAAGCTCTACCGCGGTCGTCATCGTCCCGATGCGCGGTCATTTCCTTCAGGTCATGGCCAGCGCAAAACACCTTGCCTGCCGCGGCAATGACCACCACACGGACAGCATCGTCTTCTTTTGCCGCGTCCAGGTCAGCGCTCAATTGCTCCAACATGGCAATCGACAAAGCGTTGGCTGGCGGATTGTTCAGCGTCAGGCGAAGGATGCCGTCGGCCAATTGGCTAACGATCAGCGTGCCTTCGGGCTGTTCTTTGATGGCTGCTGCGTCCGACATGCTCGAGCCTCCTGATTGGCAATATTGAGCGGACCCGCCGGCCCACGAGGTTTTACTGGTATATCGCCCCTGCCCCGCTTGGCAAGCGCGGCACCACCACTTACGCTTACGTTAACGTTAGTATCACATAGAACCCTTTCGAGCCTCCTGGGAGAAGCAATGGCGCGGGTCCTTTACGAAAAAGACGGACGTATCGGTCGAGTTACCCTGAACCGGTCTGAAGTCATGAACGCAATCGACGACGAGCTGCCCCGCGAGTTGGAGTCGGCAGTCTCCGCAGCGTGCTCCGATGATGGTGTCCACGTCATTGTTCTCTCCGGTTCGGGCAAGGCTTTTTGTGCTGGCTATGACCTCGCCCATTACGCCCAGGCGACAGAGGGCGCTGGGCACGAGATGACACAGGACATGCCCTGGGACCCGCTTAAGGACTACGGCTTCATGATGCGCAACACGCAGGCCTTCATGTCATTGTGGCGCGCACGCATTCCGGTTGTTGCCAAAGTACACGGATTTGCGGTGGCCGGTGGGTCCGACATTGCGCTCTGTGCCGATATGATCGTGATGGCTGACGATGCGCGCATCGGCTATATGCCGACGCGGGTTTGGGGATGTCCAACCACCGCCATGTGGGTCTATCGGCTGGGGCCAGAGAAGGCTAAACGGATGCTGTTCACCGGCGATGCGATCAATGGTCGGGAAGCCGCAGAATTGGGCCTTGTTCTCAAGTCCGTCCCGCCGGAACAGCTCGACGCCGAAGTTGAAGCGCTGGCCGAACGCATCGCCGGCGTGCCAATCAACCAGTTGATGATGCAGAAAATGGTGGTCAACCAGGCAATCGAGGCGATGGGGCTTCCGCAAACGCAAATGTTCGCCACCCTCTTCGATGGCATTACACGGCATTCTCCCGAGGGCCTGAATTTCAAGGCACGAGCCGAAGAAATGGGTTGGAAGCAAGCCGTCACGGAACGTGACCTCGGCACTTTCGACTGGACCGCCAATCGGCCAATCAATTCAGTTAAAGGCAGCGACTGACGTCAAATCAGTCGTAGTCAACACTACAAACGGAAAATCCATATGCAAAACAACAACTTCCGACCGGTTATGGATGCCGGTGAGGTCAACGCATTCCTAGGCTCCGTTTACCCACAGCTCAACAGTGAATTCGCCGGGTATTCTGTGCTCGATGTTACGCCCGGGCGCTGCGTCGTCCGGCTTGAAGCGGCTGATCGACATCTGCGGCCTGGCGGAACCGTTTCTGGCCCGTCTCTGTTTACCCTCGCCGATATCGGCGGATATGCCTGTGTCCTGTCACATACGGGCCCGGAGGCGTTGAGCGTGACGACCAACCTAAACATCAACTTTATGCGCAAGGCCGAAGCCGGACTGATCGATGCCGAGTGTCGAATCTTGAAGCTTGGACGTTCCCTCATGGTCTTTGATGCAGAGATGATTTCACGCGAAACCGGTCTTGTGGTTGCGCACGCTACAGGCACCTATTCCATCCCTCCCGCGAAAAAACCGGTTCAGCGCCAAGCTTAGCTTTGTGGTATTATAATACCTATTTTATAACTTATTGTTTTTGCTAGTTTTTTTGAGAAGAAAATTCGCTTTAGTGGCTTGCTTGGCATTAGAGCTTCCTCTATAAGTCCAACCGCATCGGTCCCCTAGCGGGGCCGATCTGTTTTGGCGGGATGGAAATCCAGCCGCAAGCAACAAAAAATGCCTTCTGCGGAAGGTCGAAAGAGTGAGTTATCGTAATGAAAACATTCTCCCAAAAGCCCGCCGAGGTGGAGAAGAAGTGGGTGTTGATCGATGCCGAAGGTCTGGTCGTCGGTCGTCTCGCTTCTCTCGTCGCCAAGCGGCTGCGCGGCAAGCACAAGGCCACGTTTACACCGCACGTTGATGACGGCGACAACGTCGTCATCATCAATGCCGACAAGGCAGTGTTCACCGGCAAGAAATACAGCGACAAAAAATACTACTGGCACACCGGGTATCCCGGCGGCATCAAGGAGCGCACGGCGCGGCAGATCTTCGAAGGCCGCTTTCCCGAGCGTGTTCTCGAAAAGGCCGTCGAGCGCATGATCCCGCGCGGCCCACTGGGCCGGCGCCAGATGAAGAACCTGCGTGTTTATGCAGGTTCCGAGCACCCGCATGAGGCACAGCAGCCCGAAACCATCGATGTCGGCTCGCTCAATTCCAAGAACAAAAGGACTGCCTGATCATGGCTGAACTCAATTCGCTTGAAGAACTCGGAACCGTTGCCGAGACTGCCGAACCCCAGGCTCCTGTTCACGTTCAGAAGCTCGACGAGCACGGCCGTGCCTACGCCACCGGCAAGCGCAAGGATGCCGTCGCTCGCGTTTGGGTAAAGCCCGGAACCGGCAGGATCACCGTCAACAAGAAGGACTACGCGGAGTACTTTGCCCGCCCGGTTCTGCAGATGATCCTGCAACAGCCGATCGTCGCGGCAGCCCGTGACGGCCAGTTCGATGTGGTCGCGACCGTCGCTGGCGGCGGACTGTCCGGTCAGGCCGGCGCTGTGCGGCACGGCATTTCAAAGGCCCTCACCCTTTACGAGCCCAGCCTTCGCCCAGTCCTCAAGAAGGGCGGCTTCCTGACCCGCGACAGTCGTGTCGTCGAACGCAAGAAATACGGCAAGGCGAAAGCCCGTCGCTCGTTCCAGTTCTCCAAGCGTTAGAACGCAGAGGCGAACGAATTCAAAAAAGGCGCTGCCTCGGGGCGGCGCCTTTTTTTAATGTCCTGGTTCACACTTCAGTCTTCCAGAAGGTGCTCGTAGCGGGCGTCGGTCAGTGTCTTGAGAAAAGCGACGAGCGCGTCAATGCGTTTGTCGTCCAGCGCCGGACCATGGGTGAGTTCCGTCGTCGAGATTGTCTTCAGAAACTCGGTTTCGCCCCATTCAAGGTCGGTTTCAGGATTGATCTGAGCCGTTGGATCCTTCGAATTGTACCGGTTGTAGAATAGCACCGCCGTACGCAGATCGCTGAATATGCCGTTGTGCATGTAGGGACCGGTGACAGCCACATTGCGCAGCGTCGGCACCTTGAATTTACCGGCTTCCGATGGCTCGTTGACGGCTGAATTGGCAAGCAGCCCCAAATCGGCGGCATTCTCGGAGCTTTCATTGGCGGCACGAACCGCCTTGTTGATGGGCACACCGATATTGTGGAACCGATAGTTGGTGAAGGTTTCCTCGGCACTCCCGGGCAATGGCCTCAACTGATGGCACTGATTGCAATTCGTGAACTGATCGGAAAAGAACAGCGTCCTGCCCAGTTCCTCCTGTTTGGTGAACTCTACCTCACCGCGCAGGTAGCGATCGTAGCGCGAATCGAAGGGTGAAAACTCATCAGTCCGCTCAAAAGCAGCGATCGCCTCCGTCATCGCCGCATAGGCCGCATCCGGATCGTCGAAGACCTTTTCGCCGAATAGCGATTTGAAAGCGGAGATATAGGCGGGATTTTCCCGTAACCGCTCGACGATCGAGGCCTTGTCCGGCATTCCCATTTCCAACGCGTTCAGCGGCGGCCCGGCTGCCTGGTCCTCGAGCTTATCCGCCCGACCATCCCAGAATTGACCGCCCACATAGTGCCCTTCGGAGTCCCGGTGAAACTTCGGGCTGAATCGAGCGTATGATGTGGTTGGAGCGTTCCGGTCACCAATGGACTTGCCGTCGTCGCCGAGCGAGACCGCGTTGGCAACGGGATGTTCGAACCCATTGTCGCGCGGATCGGCAAATCCGTTGGTCGGGGCGTGGCAGGTGGCACAGGCCTGAGTGCGATTGAACGACAGGTTGGTGTCGGAAAACAGAACGGCGCCAAGGTCCTCCCGCGTGGCGATGGGTTCGCCGGCTGCGATCGGCGTGGCACTCGCAACTACCAAAACCAAAGCGCTCAGCTTCGATCGGCCTGAAATCGCCATGCACACAATCCTGTTGAACCTCTGAAACTTACAATCTATAGCTTGCGCCCAGGCAATGAAACACGCCGATGCAAGGGAAAGTGCGACACAGAGACACGGATCTTGAAGTCGCGTTCCAACAGGCTGCCGGTGGGAACATTGCCTTAACGGAAATTGAGTCAAATCAAACTGAACACGGTCAAGGGAAGACGACCATGAAACCGAAGATATTCATCGATGGGGAACACGGCACAACCGGTTTGCAAATTCGCACCCGGCTGGCCGACCGTCATGATATCGAGGTCCTGTCGATCCCGGAAGCCGAACGCCGCAACGACGACTTGCGTCGCGAGCATCTGAACCATGCCGATCTGGCGATCCTTTGCCTGCCGGACGATGCCTCACGCCAGGCCGTCGGCATGCTTGAGGGCAGCAATTCAACCCGTGTGATCGATACGAGCACGGCGCACAGGACGGCCGATGGCTGGACCTATGGCTTTGCCGAGATGGACAGCGACCAAAGGGCCGTAATCTCCGCTGCACGCTTTGTCGCCAATCCCGGTTGCTATCCGACGGGTGCGATTGCACTGATCCGCCCGTTGCGGATGGAAGGCATTATGCCGTCCGACTACCCGATCACCGTCAACGCCGTCTCCGGCTACACGGGCGGCGGCAAGCAGCTCATTGCGCAGATGGAAGACGAAACACGTCCCGATCACATTGATGCGCCCTACTTCGCCTATGCCCTGCCGCTGAAACACAAGCACGTGCCGGAGATCCGGGCTCACGGTCTGCTCGATCGAGTACCGCTCTTTACACCGAGTGTCGGTCGTTTTGCGCAAGGCATGCTGGTGCAGGTTCCGCTTTACATCGACTTGCTCAGCGGCAACGCATCGATCGAGCGCATCCATGAGATCCTCAGCGATCATTTCGCCGGGCAGTCGATCGTTGAGGTTCAGCCACTAGAAGAGAGCGGATCGACACCGCGTATCGACGCCTCTGCGCTCGCGGGCAGCGATATCATGAAGCTCTATGTCTGCGGCAGCGCAAATGGGCCGCACGTCAACCTGATCGCCCAGTTGGACAATCTCGGCAAGGGTGCGTCTGGAGCAGCAGTCCAAAACATGGATCTGATGCTGGCGAGCTAATGCGGAATCAGGCTGCCTGGGGCACACTTGCTCCGGGGAGCGGATAGCTGCCCCGGAAAGCGCGCCAGTGCGCCACCGCGAATCCGAGAACCAGAATGGCCAGGCCCTGATGGACCAGGGCCCAGAAGACGGGCACCAGCAGCAACAGCGTGATGATGCCGGTGGCCGCCTGCAATGTCACAAGCGCGAACAGCACCACCGAACGCCGTGCGTGAGTGGTGGCCGGTGCCCGTGACAGGCTGATCACCATGTGAATACCTGCAATCAGCCACAGTGCATACCCGAACATCCGGTGGTCGAATTGCACTGTCTTGGCGTTTTCGAAAACGTTGAGCCAAGCCGGAGACATGGCCAGCAGGCCGGTCGGGACAATCGCCCCGTCCATAAGGGGCCAACTGTTATAGGCAAGTCCGGCATCCATGCCCGCGACAAGACCGCCCAGATAAATCTGCACCAGGATCATCAGCACGAGAATGCCGGCGATCTTGCCCGAAGACGGCCCGGGCGACCGATCGCTGCTGTGAGGCGCCAGCCCGCGGGAGACCCAAACGATCGCCGCTATGATCACGGCGGCCAGTGTCAAATGCGTCGCCAGCCGATACTGGCTCACATCGACCCTTTCAACCAAACCCGAAGCCACCATCCACCATCCGATAAACCCCTGCAGCCCGCCGAGCACGAGAATGCCCAAAAGCGGCAGCTTCAGCCTGTCTTCCAGGCGTCCCGTCAGCCAGAAAAAGGCAAGCGGGACGCCAAACAACACACCTACTCCGCGCGCCAGCAGCCGATGCGCCCACTCCCACCAATAGATCACTTTGAATTCCGCCAGGCTCATGCCCTTGTTGATCTGCTGATATTCGGGAATCTGCCGGTAGAGCTCCAGTTCTTCCTGCCATTCCGCCTCGCTCAGCGGCGGAATGATGCCATGAATCGGCTTCCACTCGGTGATGGAGAGACCAGAATCCGTCAGACGCGTCGCACCACCCACAATGACCAACGCAAAAATTGCCAGGCTCACCACGGCAAGCCAGGCACGGACCATGCGGCGATTTGCTTCTGTGCTGGAGAAATTGGTGGTTTCAGTCATGGTTATGCCCGGATAACAAGGGATTTGGCGTCATTTGGAACAGGCAGACCGAGAACGCAAGGCGCATCTTGTCTCAGCACAGACCGATCTCTTGCAAGAAAACACTTGATCGCCGCGGCGATACCGTTACTTGCAGCTGCAATTGCAAATGAGAAAGCCATGCCCGTCCGCCTCAGAAAACTGATTGGCACCTTCCTGATCGTCACGCTCGTCATCATCTATGCACTCGCGGCAACAACGGTGGCCGCGTACCGTCTGGCCGAGTCCCCATGGTGGGTCCATCTGCTCTACTTCCTGATCAGCGGTCTGGTCTGGGTCATCCCGGCAATGTTCATCATTCGCTGGATGGAGGGACCCAAACGCAAAAGGACGAACGCTTCCGGTTAGCGATCCGTTAACCGTGCGGGCATCGATCTCACTGACAGCAACGACGTCTCAGGAAAATATTTAGCCACACACGCCTATTCTGCGGCCGGGACGTGACAAAATCTGTCACAACGGGAACGGAGTTCAGCCGGTTTGAGCGACGGTGTGAAGGACACCCGGTTCACCCTGCAGGTTTTCAGGGAATTGGAACCGCTGGAGACCGCCTGGCGCGCGCTGGAGGCGGCACCGGAAATCAGCGTCCACCAGACCTATGACTGGTGTCGCATTTGGCTTGCGCACTCTGTTCAAGCCCCGTTGATCATCGTAGCTCGCTATACCGACAGTGAGGAACTCGCGTTCATTCTTCCGCTCATGATCGAGAAAAGCGGGCCGATCAGGGTTGCGCGCTATATGAGCGCTCCTTTCAACAACCTCAATTTCGGCCTTTTCTCCACCGAGTTTCTGGCATCTGCAAGCGTCCCGATCATGCAGCAAATCCAAAGCCAGATCGCCACGCTGCCGCTCGGTGTCGATGCCATCGTCCTCGACCGCCAGCCAGCACATTGGAGGGGCTTTCGGCATCCATTCACCCTCGTGAACCCCATCGAAAACCAGAACCTGACGTTTCAGGTGACCCTGGAGGACGGCATCGACGCGGTTCTGGCCCGTGGTAACGCCAAGCGACGGCGAAAAAAGGTGAGAGTCTCGGAACGTCGCCTCGAGGCGCTTGGCGGCTTCGACTATATTCGAGCCGAATCCGCTGACGACGCGCAACAACTGCTGGATGCATTCTTCGACCAGAAGAAAGAACGCTTCGGCACGAAGGGCATTCCCGATATTTTTGCGCCGGCTGCTACGAAAGCGTTCCTGCGAGAGCTGTCAGCCGAAAGCATCGATAGCGAGCGCAAACTAATTGAAATGCACGCGATCCGCCTGGCCGACGGAACCCTGTGTGCCCTTTCGGCCCTTTCCCGCAAAGGTGGCCACGTCATCTGTCAGTTCAGCTCGATCAAACCTGGCAAGACGGAGCGGGCCAGCCCAGGCGAACTGTTGTTTTTCCTGGTAATCCGCTCAGCCTGCGAAGCCGGTGACGTGATGTTCGATTTCGGGGTCGGTGACGAACAATTCAAACGTTCCTGGTGCAACCTTGAAACCAAACACTATGACACGACGATTGCGGTCACGCCCCTCGGCCACGCGACAGCGGCAGCGGCAAGGACGGTTATCATCGCCAAGAGACTAGCGAAATCAAACCCGATGACATTCCGATTGGCAAAAGCGATGCGGTTTCTTGTCAGGCGTTGAGTCTTAGGCGGCACTGCGTCCGGGCTTGTTCGGCGATTTGCCGGCGCCGGGGCTCATCATCAGCAGGTTGTCGAAACCTTCCGAATAGAAATCCGTCAGGTACTCGGTGATCAGCTTTTCGTCCGGCTGAACCACTGAGAAGATCATTTCGACGCCATCTTTGTGTCCAAGCAATTGCGTGACGCCGTCGCTGTTTGCTGGTCCGCATTCGACAACCACGATGTCATAGACGTCGGCAACCGCTTCGATAACACCCGGCAATTCTGACGAATGCAGCATTGCCTTGGCTGGATCTGCTGTGCCGCGCGGCAGGATATGGGCATTCGACAACCGGTCCGCGTGGACGGCGTTCGGTGTCGAGCACTCTCCTGCAAGCACATTGGTTATGCCTGGAAGTTCCGACTGCGGCGTCATCATGCGGCTGGGACAGGCTGACCCGGTCATGTCGAGCAGCAGGGTTTGCAGTCCTTCATTGGCAAGCATTCGCGCCAGCATGACGGAGGTGGTAGACCCCTTGTCGCCCTCCGGCGACACAACGACGGCGAGCCCGGTTTCCTTGGCAATCAGATGACTGGTAACGGCACTGACACTGTATTCTGCATCCGGTTCGACAATGATCGCGTCAGTCACTTCGGGAACAACTGCAGTCGGTGAGGTTTCTTCCACAACCGGTGCCGGTTTCTCAGGTGCACTTGAATCATTGGCACCGACAAGGCGAGCATGACGCCTTTCGATCAGATTGGCGGCCAGATCTTCCGGCTTTTCATCACTCTCCGACGGTTCGTCGACCTCTGGACGTGCACGGCTTTCAGCACGCGACAGGACGGTGTCCAGCCGGGTTTCCAGCGCTATTCGATCCGCTTCGGATTCCTCTTCCGGTTCCGGAACGACCGGCTCGATAACTGCCATCTCCGGTTCCGTTGCAAACGCGGGCTCGACCGGCTTAAGGCCGCTACCGGCAAATAGTTCCCGCAGCATGATGACGATCGACGAAAGCAGAAGCGTGCTCAACGCGGCGACAATGGCAATCGGAAGCGTCTTCGGGAAGTATGGGCTGGCGGGAACAATGGCTGTGGCGATCACTCGGGCATCTGCTGGCAGATTTCCGCGGTCGGACCTGGAAGCCGCTTCGCGGTACCGGCTGAGATAGGCTTCAAGAAGGTCTCGTTGCGCCGTGGCCTCACGCTGCAGCGCCCGCAATTGGACTTCTTCATTGCCGGCCCGGGCGGAGGCATCTTTCAGTGCGTTCAGCTGCGTCAGCAACTCATCTTCGCGGATCTGTGCCAGTTCTGCCTCAGCCTCAAGGCCACGCAACTGTTTCGCGGTTTCAGCCCGGACCTGAGCATCGATGTCGCGCAATTGCGACCGCAGGCCTTTGATTCGCGGATGTCCTTCGAGCAGCGTGACCGAGAGATCGGCAATCGTCGACTGCGTTTCCGCCTGCCGTTCGCGCAGCCTCTGCATCACTTCCGATTCGACTGCATTGACGAATTGACCAGACGTTTCGCCGCGCTCAACAGCACGCTTGACCACCGCCGCACGCGCCTGAGCATCAGCTTTTTGCGCCCGGACGCGCGCCAGTTCTGCCGACGCATCCGCCAATTGTTGTGTCACGAGGGTCGCATTTTCATCGACCAGCAACAGGCCTGATTCGGCTCGGAAGTCGGCAACCTTCTCTTCCGCCAGGCGAACCCGGTCCCGCAACTCTTCGATTTCCGGCAACAGCCATTCCGTTGCATCGGAATTGGTCACCAGCTTCGCGCCGCTCTGCATAGACAGGTAGGTTTCGGCTATCGTGTTGGCGACCGTAGCGGCAAGCTGATTGTCGGTTGACCAGAACTCGACAACGATGACGCGAGAATTGGCCACCTGGTAAACCGTCAAATGCTCCCGGAACGTGTCGATGAGCCGTTCTTCCGGAGCCGCATCTTCCAGGTTCGTCGCCAGGCCGAGGCGAGCCAGAAGTTTGGTCACGATCGATGGATGAGCAGCAGCGTTGAAGTCCGCTGTCTCGGCAAGATTGAGGTGGGCTGCGACAGCTTTGATCAAATCGGTCGAGTTGATGATCTCGACCTGGCTCGCCACACCTCTCTCATCGAGCGTTTGCGCCTGGCCGGCTTCCCGCGATGTGACCTCGGCAAACACCGGCTCGCGACTCTCGATCAGGATGCGTGTCTCACCCAGATAACGCGGCGGAATCATGCCCGAAATGACGAAGGCAGCGACCCCGACAATGAGCACGAGTGAAATGACGGCCAGACGCCGCTCCCACACAGCCGCAAACAGGCGCGCGATATCGATGTCGGCGTCTTGGCCACTGTCATGCCTGGCGGACATTGTCATTCACTCCATCTTCGGTCGCCCGAAAGGTAAATCGACATGGTAACGTAAGGGTTAAGCCGACCTTTACAGATCGTTTACATCTGTAGCCCGCGCGACGCCCTTCCCTCAAAAGGTGTCAGGGTCCTTATGCAGTTAGGCAATATCGAACTCAGCATAAATTGGCGCCACTTTACCGCCCATTAACCTTAACCAGACGATAAAGGGGCACGTTCAATCGATCAAAGCTGGCAGAGTTTCTACGACCATGGCGATGGCAAAGGTAAATACAACAGCAGCGATTGTCCTGGCCGCTTTGGCTGTTTCGATGGCCGGGTGCTCCGGCTATCGACCCGCACCGGAAGCGTTCCACAAGGCAGTCATTGAGCCCTATCGCCTCGATTCGGGCGACAACGTGCGCATAACGTTTTTCGAGCAGGCCGAATTGACCAACACATATGCGGTCGACCAGGCCGGCTTTATTGCATTTCCGTTGATTGGTTCAGTCAGCGCGCGAGGACGCACCGTACAGCAGCTTGAAAAACAGATTGCCGTCAAGCTGCGCAAGGGTTACCTGCGCGATCCTGATGTCTCCATCCAGGTGGATCAGCATCGCTCGTTCTTCATCCTCGGGGAGGTCAACTCCGCAGGCCAATACTCCTATGTGCCCGGGATGAACGTTCAAAATGCAATCGCTATCTCGGGTGGGTACACGGCGCGCGCAAACCAGTCGAACGTCGATGTCACGCGCAAGGTCAACGGTGAGGTCATCACAGGACGTGTCACGATTTCCGATCCGATCATGGCAGGCGACACCATATATGTTCGTGAACGCCTGTTCTGATCGAGAGGACCGCGGACGCGATGTCGGTACAAAGACCGTTACGCATCTTGCACTGCTTCCGTTCGCCAGTCGGCGGCATCTTTCGTCACGTCCGCGATCTGGCCGAACAGCATCACCGGGCGGGGCACAAGGTCGGTATCATTTGCGACAGCACGACCGGCGGGCAGCATGAAGACAAGTTATTCGCTGGCATCAAGCCGAATCTCGACCTGGGTCTTACTCGAACACCCATACGACGGGCCATCGGCCCGGCCGACCTGTTTACAATTCTGAAATGTAGTAGTGAAATCAAGAGTTTGCAGCCGGACATTATACACGGGCATGGCGCCAAAGGTGGTGCCCTTGCGCGTCTGATCGGCTCACGGTTGCGAGTTTCCGGGTCTCGCGTAGCTCGCCTCTATACGCCCCATGGCGGCAGCCTGCATTACAGCAGGTCCAGCCCCACGGGGCGTTTTTACTTCGCGCTGGAACGGCTGTTCGAGCGTCAGACCGACGGCCTCGTTTTCGTCAGCGAATACGAACGCGAGGTTTACTCCGAAAAGATCGGGGTTCCTCGAGCGCCGTCTTTTCTGATCTACAATGGACTGGTCGATTCCGAGTTCGAGCCGGTGAGCCGGCGAGAGGATGCTGCCGATTTCCTCTATATTGGCATGATGCGGCGCCTGAAAGGCCCCGACATCTTCATCGATGCCTTTCTGAAAGCCGAAAGACTGGTCGGTCGCCCGTTGTCGGCAGCCATGATCGGAGACGGTGATGAACTGTCCGATTATCGCCAGACGGTCCTTCACAGCGGGCTGCAAGAACGCATCCGGTTTTATCCGGCGATGCCTATCCGCGCGGCTTTCAGCCATGGGTCGGTCATGGTCGTGCCTTCACGGGCGGAATCTCTCCCCTATATCGTGCTTGAGGCGCTGGCGTCCGGACTCCCGTTGATTGCATCGCGGGTCGGAGGGATCCCCGAAATTCTCGGTAACGAGAGCGTCGCCATGGTTCCTCCCGACAACGCCGATGCGCTGGCAAACGTAATGGCAGCAGCCGTGTCGGATCCGGCTGAGTTAACCTCGGCCCTGCCCTCGACCCAGGCGCTCAAAACAAGATTTTCTGCGACCACAATGGCAAAGCAGATGATCGAAACCTACGAAAACTGCCTCGGCGGCCAGGAACCGCTCGGGACTGCGGCGGTCAAACACTATTAAGAGCTTTGTGTTACGGCTTTGGTGAGACCATGCGGCCTCTGGCCCGCAACGGTCGTACCGAAACGCATCACATGGGCTCCGAAGGATCGATGCCGACCGAGAACACCATGCGCCAGCCGGAAAACAAACCGGAAGCCGACGTCGATATTCCTGATCTCTCCGACCGGTCAGCGGAAAAGGTCAGCCAGTTAGCGCGTCAGGTCGCGGGCCAGCTGGGTGACGACAGCTATTCTCCCGCCATCATGACCGGCATGATGCGCCTGTTCGAGGTAACGGGTCTGACATTGATCGGCATTGCCGCCGCCTTGATCTATGTTTTGCCGAGGAGCGGCTTTGCGGCCTACTACCCGATCGCATCGATCGTCGGCGCGCTACTCGCAGTATTTCTTCTCCAGGTGAGCGACGCATATCAGCTACAGGCGCTTCGATCTCCCTTCCGCATTTTGCCGAAGGTTCTGATCAACTGGGTGATCGCGTTTGCGATGATGGCCGTTGTCGCCTTCTTTCTGAAAATCGGTGCTGACTATTCCAGGGTCTGGTTTGGCTCGTGGTTTCTCGGCGGCGTGGCCTTTCTGATCGTCGCCCGCAATCTCGTTGCGTTTGCACTACGCCGTTGGGCGCGTGACGGAACCATGGAACGACGTGCCGTCATTGTGGGTGGAGGTCCTGCGGCGGAGCAGCTTATCCGCGCGCTTGAACAGCAGCCGGACAACGATATCCGCATCTGCGGCATATTCGACGACCGCGGAAATCGCCGTTCACCGCCCATTGTCGCCGGATATCCGAAGCTCGGCACGGTGTCGGAGCTGGTCGAGTTCACCCGCCTGGTTCGCATCGACATGCTGATCATCTCACTGCCGATCACCGCGGAGAAGCGGGTTATGGAGATGCTCAAGAAGCTTTGGATCCTGCCTGTCGACATTCGGCTGGCGGCTCATTCCAGTGAGCTGCGTTTTCGCCCCCGTGCCTATTCCCATATCGGATCGGTCAAGATGCTCGACATCTTCGATCGTCCGATCAATGACTGGGATTCGGTCGCCAAACGGGTCTTCGACATTGTCTTCAGCCTACTCGGAATTCTCCTTCTGTGGCCCATCATGCTGGCAACGGCCATCGCCATCAAGCTGACCTCGAAAGGCCCTGTGCTCTTCGTCCAGAAACGGCATGGCTTCAACAACGAGATCATCAACGTCTACAAGTTTCGATCCATGTATGCCGATAAGGGAGACCCGACGGCACGCAATGCGGTCACCAAGAACGACCCGCGGGTTACACCGGTCGGCCGTTTCATCCGGCGCACGTCGATCGACGAATTGCCGCAGTTTTTCAATTCGCTGAAGGGTGACCTCTCACTGGTCGGTCCGCGCCCGCACGCTGTCCTGGCGCAAACCCAGAATCGGCTTTATTCCGAAGTGGTCGACGGCTACTTCGCTCGCCACAGAGTGAAGCCGGGAATTACCGGCTGGGCTCAGATAAACGGCTGGCGCGGCGAAGTCGACGACGACGAAAAGATCAAACAGCGCACAGCCTACGACCTCTTCTACATCGAAAACTGGTCGCTGCTGTTCGATCTAAAGATCTTGTTATTGACGCCGATCCGCCTGCTGAACACCGAAAACGCCTACTAATGGCCGACACCGCCACAGTCCGGACACCGATCGGGTCGGCAACGCCGGCCATTGGAAAGGTCTGCCTGGCCATCGGTGCCTTCCTCGCAGGCTTCGTCATCAACGAACCGGCACCCTATGAACTCTTCATGGTTGGCCTGATTGCCTTCTGGTTCCTGTTTGGTCTGAAGATATCCGCGAACAGCGCCTTTTTGCTGTCTCTGGTCATATTGATGAGCATCGGCGGCATGCTGTCGCTGACAACCATGGGCGAGCTGGGAACGGATGGCCCGCTGTATATGGCGGTTACCCTGTTTTTGGGGTTGTCCGCGGTGTTTTTCGCCGCGGTAATCGAAGATGATGGAGACCGACTTCCGATCATATTCAAGGCCTACCTGGCAGGCGCTCTTCTCACCGGGGTGATCGGCATCCTGGCCTATTTCGACGCCATTCCCGGATCTGAGAACTACACCCGTTACGGTCGTGCGAAGGGCGCCTTTCAGGATCCGAACGTCTTTGGGCCCTTTTTGATTTTGCCCTGCTGCTTCCTGTTCCATCAGATGATGATCGGACGGCTGTCCGGCATGGTCTGGAGGCTGGCAGCGCTGGCAGTCCTCAGCTTCGCGATCTTCCTGTCGTTTTCGCGGGCCGCTTGGGGCCTCTACGCGCTGTGCATGGCATTGCTTGTGTTTCTGATGCTGTTGAAGCAGCGCTCACAGAGACTTCGCCTTCGCATATTCCTTGTCGCACTGTTCGGCTTTGCCACCCTTGTCTTGGGTTTGGCGGTAGCAGTGCAATTCGATCAGGTGGCGGAGTTGTTCTCGACCAGGGCACAACTGGTTCAAGAATACGATACGGCCCGATTTGGCCGCTTTGCCCGCTATGGTCTGGGTCTGGATATTGCGATCCAGCGGCCGCTGGGTCTCGGCCCGCTCGGCTTCGGTGCGATCTACGGTGAGGATACGCACAACATCTGGCTGAAGATGCTGCTCGACTACGGCTGGATCGGCTTTTTCGCCTTCCTGTCACTGGTCATATGGACCCTGGCCATCGGTTTTCGCTGTCTGCTGCGCGACAGGCCCTGGCAGCCCTACTTCGTTTGTGCCTACACCGTGTTTGTCGGCCACATCCTCATGGCCACGTTTATCGACATCGACCACTGGCGCCATTTCTACATTCTGCTGGGAATAATCTGGGGCTGTGTCGGGCTCGAACAACGCTACCAGCGTGAGAAACTGGCAGTCCAGGTCAGTATGCCAACCACCTGATGCTTGGCTCCTGCCTCAACGCCTGATCAGGTAAAGGCGAGTTGAACCTTCATCGAGCGCGAGCGGTCTCCGGCCTTCTCAAAAGCGAGGACTGCCTCCTCCAGGGGGTGGGTCGCAGTGATTACGGGTTTCACGTTCAATTCGTTTGCGCTGATGAGTGCAACCGCATCGGCAAATTCATGGTGAAATCGATGAGTTCCCCTGAGGTCGAGTTCCTTCCCGACGATCAAATTCAACGGCACTGGAATATTGCCCGTTACACCTACTTGCACAATTGTTCCCTGCGGACGCACTGATTCGATTGCCATCAGTACCGCTGCGGGAGCTGCAGAACATTCGAAGGCGACATCGAAGTGGCCCTTGTTCAGGGTGTAGACCCGCATAGTATCCGACGCCGAAGCCACGTTGACTGTACGATCTGCGCCCATCTCGCGAGTGATTGAAAGAGTTTGATCTTGGAGATCAGTGGCTACTATTTCGGCGGCACCTTCGGATCTGGCGACAGCGACGCATAACGCTCCGATTGGCCCGGCCCCAGTAACCAATACCCGCTTGCCACTGAGCTCACCAGCCCGTCTGGCCGCATGCAGGCACACGGCCAAGGGCTCGGCGCAGGCCGCCTCGGCAATCGTCACATATTCGGGGATCACGACGCATTGGCCAGCACCAACGACCAAAAGGTCGCGGAAACCGCCCTGTTCATGTGGCAAGCGCATCGCCGATCCCATGAAACGCATCTCCAGACATTGCTGCAAGAGGCCTTCGGAGCAGAACTTGCAGACACCGCAAGGGTGGCTGGGATTCACCGCGACTCGATCACCGACACGCAAGGTGGTCACCTCGTCACCGATGGCCTCAACTGTACCGGCAATCTCATGACCCAATATGATCGGTTCGCGAACACGGACGGGACCGAAACCGCCATCCTGAAAGTAGTGAAGGTCAGATCCGCAGATTCCTCCAGCGCCCATACGGACTATGACTTCACGTGATCCAGGTTCGCCGACCGGATCAGTCTCGATGCGAATGTCCTTCTGGCCATATAGGCGGCAAACACGCGTTTCCATGATGACCAAACCTAGTCGAGCAGCAAAGAGGGAAGAAACGTGGCGATCTCCGGGACGTACGAAACCAAAAGCAACACCAGAATGTTCGTCAGCAGAAACGGTGCAATGGCACGGATGACCGGAGATAGGGGCAATTTCGCAATGTTCGCACAGACGAACAGACAGACTCCGACCGGCGGTGTCGTCAGACCGATCATCAGGTTCAGAACTGCAAACGTGGCAAAGTGGAGCGGATCTATCCCGACACCCTGCGCCAGCGTCAGCAGTGGAACAAAGAGAATGATCAGCGCCGCAATCGTTTCCATAAACATGCCAACGAACAACAGGAGCAGATTGATCAGGAGAATCACCACATATTTGTTGTCCGTCAGCGAGAGCACAGTGCTGGCGATGGCCTGTGGTATGCGCTCTGAAACCAAAATCCAGCCGAAAACATTGGCGAACCCCACGAGTACCAAAATCGCTGCCGATGACACCGCGCTGTCGATCACGATCCGAGGCAGTTCTTTCAACCTCAGTTCTCGATAGATGAAGCTGCCGACCACAAATGCATACACACTTGCAACCACGGCGGTTTCCGTCGGCGTCGCTATGCCGGACAGCAATCCGCCAATGATAAGCGCGGTCATGGCGATTGCCCAGAATGCGCCGAAAAACGATCTTCCGAGTTCACCGAAACCTTGCCACGGTTGTCGCGGAAAATCTCGATTCACAGCGATAATATAGGTGGTGACCATCATCGCCAGACCCATCAGGATGCCGGGCACCGCGCCCGCCAGGAACATACGCCCCACGGATATGCCGGAAAGCGCACCCACGATGATCATTGGGACCGATGGCGGAATAATCGGACCAACAGTCGATGAGGCGGCTGTGACAGCTGCGGAGAAGTCCGACGGGTATCCCGCCTTCTTCATACCGGGAATCATCATGCCCCCGATGGAAGCGGCATCCGCGACGGCCGTACCGGATATGCCCCCGAAGAGCATAGACCCGGCAACGTTCGTCAATCCGAGCCCACCCCTTGCCCAACCGACCAGCGAGTTGGCAAAGCGGATGATACGTTCCGTAATGCCGCCATTGTTCATAAGATTACCGGCAAGGATAAAGCCGGGAATGCAGAGCAGCACGAAGACGTCCATGCCGGCATACATTTTCTGCGGCATGACCACCAAGGGGATGCCCGCCGAAATCAGATAGGAAGCTGACGCCAAGCCGAGTGTGATTGCCACCGGAACACCAAGCAACAGGCCGCCTACGAACACTGCTATCAGGATTGCCAAGCTCATCAGTGAGACTCTTCAAGTCGGTTTTGCGGCAACCCATCGTCGTCACCGAGGAGCATCGCAAGCGCTCGAGCCGCCGAGAAGATCGTCAAAGAGACGATCAACACGAGCACGCTGGCATGCAGGAAGTCCATTCTCCAGCCAAGCGCCGGCGAGGTTTGCATCGCACCAATTGAAGTGTACTTCCAGGCCGGCCCAATGAGACTCAGGCAGAGAACCGCTGTGAGAGCAGCGCCTGCAAATCGCAATCGCCTCGGCCACGCTCCGGGAAGCGCTTCGCTGACAATATCGACGTTAACAAGGTCTCCGCTTCTGAATGACAATCCGGCACCGAAGGCCGCAAGAAAGAGAAGCGAGAAACGGGTCAGTTCTTCAGTCCACACGGGGGAATTGTTGAAGACCGAACGACCGAGGACTTGCACAAGTACAGCCCCCATAAGGACAACAAAGCTGATTGCTGTGGCAAAACGGCTTATCCGCACTATTGCAGTGATTATTCCCGTCACCATACGCGCCACCATTCCAAAGCGCTAAGACGGGTGTCGGACCAGTTCCGACACCCGATGTCTCGTTCAGTTGCCGAACAACTGTTCCACGATCGGCTTGATCTCGTTATTGACGTTGGCAAGCACGGCGTCCTTGGCTTTTGCCTGAAAGGCCGGGCCATCGACTTCGACGAAAGTCATGCCCTTTGCTTCGAGAAACTCACGGTCTGCCTTCAGGGAAGCATTAAACAATTCGCGTTCATAGGCCTGAGCAGCGGCGGCAGCTTCGAGAACGGCTTCCTTGTCGGCATCAGACAGTTTGTTCCAAGTCGATTCTGCGATGGTCAGATAAATCCAGGAGCGAACATGTTCCGTCATGTTCACATGGCTCTGAACCTCGTTGAAATTGGCTGACCGAATTAACGCCAGTGGGTTTTCCTGGGATTCAATAGTGCCATTCTGAAGCGATGTGAACACCTCAGAGAATGCCATGGGTCCGGGGTTCGCACCCAGCGTTTTCCAGACATCAACGAACAGAGGTACGTTCGGCACCCGCATTTTCAAACCGTTCAGATCGTCCGGTGACTTTATCGGACGGTTTGAGGTCAAGTTCCGCGGACCGCGGGCAAAATGAGCGATTGGCCGGATCTGCGCCTTCTCGATTACCTGAGCCTTAATCTTGTCGCCAATATCTCCTGACGCTACTCCATCCATGTGGTCGATGGACTTGTAGGCGTAGGGCACGGCAAGTAGAGCGGCCATCGGCGCCCAGTTCTGAAGGCTTTCCCCGGTTATTGTCATATCGACCGTCCCGAGTTGCATACCGTTGATCAGATCGATTTCCTTGCCGAGTGACTCGTTCGGAAAAACCTCCACTGCCATCCGTCCATCAGTCAGACGGCTCAGCTCTTCGCCGAATTTGACAGACGCCTTGTGCCACGGATTATCCTCATTCGCGAGGTGCCCTAATTTCAGGGTCATGTCCGCTGCAAGCGCGGATGTCGCCACGAGTCCGGCTGCCAAAGCGCCGATCAGTGTTTTTGCTAGTTTCGAAGACTTCATTGTTACCTCCCTATGGGTTGAAGTTGTGCGGAAAGGCCTGTCATGGCCTCTCTTCAAAAAAATCCGGATTTGCTTCAGCAATAGCTGGAAGATCGTTGAGGATTTCACGCAGGTGCCCGCGCATCGCGGCTACCGCGACTTCGCCATTACCATCTGCGATTGCATCAATAATGGCGGCGTGCTGCATGATCAGTTTAGGCACCGGAAACCGCATCATCGACAGATGGCGTACACGGTCCATTTGAGATTTGAGCCCCTCGACAAACTTCCACACCCGGCCTTTTCCGGCGCATTCCGCCAGAAGTGCGTGAAACCGGTCGTCAAGTTCCATGAAAAGTGCCGGCTTGTCGGAAACGCGCTTCTGCTCCTCGACCTCGTGCCGAAGTCTCTCAACCGTCGCCGCTTCCGCGTTTTCAGCCAGGTTCCAGACAATATCGGCTTCAATGGCCTCACGCACAAACCGTGCATCCATGACGGATGAAGTTGCGATCTTGCGAACGAAGGTGCCTCTTTGGGGCCGCACCTCGACAAGCCCCTCCTCCGCCAGTTTGATAAAGGCCTCTCGAACCGGCTGCCTGCTGACGGAATATTCCGAAGCAATTTCCGATTCCGAGATGCGGATGCCGGGCTCGATGTCGTTACTGACAATTCGCTCTCGCAACGCGCGATAGAGCTGCGGCCCCACCGCGACACCCATATCCAACGCCTGCTGCGCTTTAAGCTGCAATGTCATTTTCCGCACCTCCCGGAATTGAGCTACACCATACTTCCATACTAGTCAACAAGAATGGAAAATGCTAAGGTTTTCGCCATAACAACGTTCCGTGGGAACGCAGTTTCCGTTTGCTGGGTGTGGGAGGAGCCAAATGCGGCAGACTTGGCGGTGGTTCGGCCCCAAAGACCTCGTATCGATCGATGACATGCTTCAGGCAGGCGTCGAAGGGGTCGTCACGGCACTTCATCATGTACCGAACGGTGCTCCCTGGACAGTCGAGGAGATATCCAAGCGCCAGTCGGAGATCGAGGTAAGAGGAAATGGAACGAAATCGGGTCTTGTTTGGGAAGTTGTCGAAAGCTTGCCCGTATCCGAAGACATCAAGAAGCAAAACGGCGCGTGGCGTTCTCATCTGGAAAACTACAAAACCAGCATGCGCAATCTCGCGGACGCCGGACTTCAAACCATTTGCTACAACTTCATGCCAGTGCTGGACTGGACGCGAACGGACCTTGTTTGGCGGCTTCCGACCGGTGCCACCTGCATGCGATTCGACTACTCAGACTTCGCCGCGTTCGACATCCACATCCTGCAACGCAACGGCGCGAGTTTGGACTACCCATCCGCGACCGTAGAACAGGCAGACACCAGCTTCTCCCGAATGAGCGACGAGGAGCGCGATACACTGACAAGGAGCATCGCCTTTGGACTACCGGGTGCAGCGGAACAATTTACTCTATCGGATATCCGTGAACATCTGGCGGACTACCGTACAGTCACCTCCAACCGGTTGAGATCCCACCTGGTGGATTTCCTGAGCGAGATCATTCCGGCAGCAGAACAGCTGGGATTGCGCATGTGCTGCCACCCGGACGATCCGCCGTTCAATCTACTCGGTCTCCCCCGTATTATGTCGACAGAGGATGACTACCGTCTCATCCTGGATTCGGTTGACTCTCCAGCCAATGGAATCACGCTTTGCACCGGTTCCCTGGGCGCCAGACCAGACAACGATCTTCCCGGAATGATCGATCGCCTCGGCGATCGGATTCATTTCCTTCATCTGAGAAACGTCAAACGCGAAACGGTAGACATAAAGGGCTCGTTTCACGAGGCCGAACACTTGGGTGGCGACACGGATATGGTTGCCGTGATCGCAGCAGTTTTCCGACAGGAGAGCCGTCGCCGTTCAGAAGGGCGATCTGACAACTCAATTCCGATGCGGCCCGACCACGGTCAGGACATTCTGGACGATCAGACCCGCAGGGCACAGCCAGGATATCCGGCCATCGGTCGCCTCAAGGGCCTGGCCGAACTGCGCGGTATCATGACCGCGCTGTCGCGCGACGATCTTACTCAATTGATCGCGGAATAACAGTATCAGTTCGCCGGTGCCAGGTGCTCGAAGTGGTCGACATCGAAGACGCCGAAATCGGTGATCTTCAGATGCGGAATCACCGGCAATGTCAGGAAGGCCACCTGAAGAAACGGCTCTTCAAGCACCGTACCCAGATCCAGTGCCGCCTGACGAAGCGCTACCAGTTTTTCTCGCACTGTTTCGTAAGGCTCGAGGCTCATGAGTCCGGCAATCGGCAAACTGATTTCCGAAAGGACCTCTCCGTCAGCGACAACGACGAAGCCGCCCTCAATCTCGCCAAGCCGATTGGCCGCCATGGCCATGTCCGCTTCGTTAGCACCGACAACGCAGATGTTGTGACTGTCGTGCCCCACGGTAGAGGCAATGGCGCCGCGCTGCATTCCGAAGCCCTTGACGAAACCAACACCGACATTGCCGTTCCTGCCGTGACGTTCAACCACGGCAACCTTGAGCACGTCTTGTGACAGATCCAGTTGCGGCCGCCCATCGGCAACCGGCAAGTCGATCCGCAGATGTTCAGTGATGATCCGGCCTGGCACGACTCCAATCACCGAGCTCTGACCGGACCGCGCTGGAGCGCCCAGATCGCTCGAGGATATTTGCCTCGCCCGCACGCTGTTGCGCCCGGTCGGCGGCACGATCTGCCTATCGCCAAAGCGATCGCCCGTCACGAGTTGACCACCACAGATGACAGATGCAACTCGGCAATCCTCGAAGATGTCAAGGACGGCGATATCGGCACGCCAGCCGGGTGCCAGCAGCCCGCGATCATTCAATCCGAAGGCGCGAGCACCGGAAATGCTTGCGGCGCGATAGATCGCCAACGGCTCGACACCTGCGGCAATTGCCGTACGGATCATAAAATCGAGATGCCCATGTTCGGCGATATCGAGCGGATTTCGGTCGTCGGTACACAGCGCGATAAATGGCGAGTAGCGTTCCGTAATGACGGGCATGAGCGCTTCAAGGTCTTTTGAGACCGATCCCTCGCGGATCAGCAGATGCATGCCCTTGGCAAGCTTCTCGCGCGCCTCATCCGCCGTCGTTACCTCATGATCGGTCCTGATGCCTGCCGACAGGTAGCCGTTCAGGTCGAGCCCACGAAGTTGCGGCGCATGCCCGTCTATATGCTCGCCATGAAATGCATCCAGCTTGGCCATGCAAACGGGATCCTTGGAGAGCACGCCCGGGTAGTTCATGAATTCGGCAAGCCCGAGGACCTTTGGATGATCACGAAACGGCAATAGCTGCTCGATGGTAAGTTCGGCACCGCCTGTCTCGAAGGCGGTTGCCGGAACGCAGCTGCTCAATTGCACGCGGATATCCATCAGCGTGTTTTCGGCACAATCGAGGAAGTAGCGGATACCCTCTGCGCCAATGACATTGCCGATCTCGTGCGGATCGCAGATAGCCGTGGTGACACCGCGCGGCAGCACGCAACGATCGAATTCATAGGGCGTCACCAGGGACGATTCGATGTGCAGATGTGTGTCGATGAAACCGGGCACCAATGTCTTGCCACTGACATCGATTTCAGTCTTCCCGCTGTATTCGGCACAGGTCCCGACGACCGTATCGTCACAGATGGCGATGTCCGTTTCGATGATCTCACCGCTGACAAGATCGAACAGCCGTCCGCCCTTGAGCACCAGGTCGGCCGGCTCCTCACCACGTCCCTGATCAATGCGCCGAGTCAGACGTTCGCTCATCAGAACACTCCATAAACTTATAAAAAACCCAGCGCCTGCGCCAATGGCCTTGGCGGCGTTCATGCAATCCGCGATCTCACTGAGCGGGAAGTCTCTGTCAATACAACCCGGCCTAATAGTCTCTTTCGAAAAAGATCCCGGCCTTTGTTTCCCCATCGGAACCGGCTTCGCCACGCGCCTTGAGGTTATCTGTCAGATCGATATCGATCGTGACCTTGCCCGAGTTTCCGGACAGTCCTTTTTCGACGTTGATATAGGTACGGTCGTTCAGATAACTGCCGATGCCAAGCGACGTGCCGTTGCCGTCCTCGTCTTGAATCAGGTTGATGTCTGCGACCCCGGTCAGACTGCGCAACCGACCCAACAGTCCGTCACCGGAACTGGCGCCACTCAATTGCGAAATGGCGCTCGCCAACTGAGCGATCTGCAGTGGCGAAAGCTTAGCGAGGTTTCGTCCAAAGAACAGATTGGCCAGGATCTCATCCTGCGGCATGGTCGGGCTTGAGGTAAATGAAATATCCGGCGCTGATGCCGTACCGCCAATTACGATGGAATAGGACGTTCCGCTGACCGTGGTGGTCGTCTGGAAATCGAGTGATGGATCCATCGGCCCCGCAAAGATTATGGTCCCGCGGTCAAAGTCGAAACGTTTGGTCAGCAGATCGAGCCGGCCCCGGATCATGCTGAAAGAGCCGCTGGCACGCGGGTTGCTGACCGGCCCGAAAACTCTCAATGAGCCGCCGAATTCGGAATCGATCCCGCGTCCGCGAAAAAAGATGCGCCGTGGAGCATCAACCGTCAGATCCAGCTGCAGCCCCCCGCCTGATCCGGAGTCTGAACTTACGGAACTCTGCGGAGCGATTTCCTGCGCCTGTTCGATGATGGCCTTGGATGCATGCTTGTGCTGAACGTCAACAAACGGAATGGACGCAGGGAGCTTTTCCGGAATGGAGAGATCGGTGCGTCGCAACGACACAGTCCCACCGATCGCACCGGTTCGCATCATCGGACCGCTGACAGTCAGATCCGCGTCATACTGTGCCGTGATAATTTCGCCATTGGTGTATGTGCCATCGGCCACTGCGATTTTCAGGTCGGCCGGCAGGCCGCTCGCAGGATCGAGGTCGATTGATCCGGAGATGGTCAAACGTCCCTTAGTTCCAACGCGCCCCTGCAACTGTGTGATTTGCGCCCGCGTTCCCACAAAATCAATCTGGCCGACGATGTCGCGAATCGTCAGTGCAGAATTCACCTCCACGAACGTTGCGTTTCGCGTTGTCAATTGACCTCTGATCTGGGGCGACTGGCTCGTCCCGGTCACCGACAAGGCCACCTGAACGCCACCCTCAAGGACAATCCCCGCGCTGGACAGCGGTATCGCGGCAAATTCGAATGGCGCACTTCCGTTGACCGTGAGATTGAGCGCTGGCACGCCACTGACATCTACGCTGCCTCCGGCAGTCAGATTCATGCCGCCACCGCTGGCCGTCACATTGGTTTTCAGCACCATTGCCTGAAATGTGCCGGTCGAGGTAACGGCTATTGGAGGAATCTGCGCCTCTCGAGAAGCCTTCACAGATACATTTTGAAGCCTAAGGTCATAGGATACGCGAGGATTGCCAGGAGTACCGCTGATCTTTGCGGTCGCGTTGGCAGTGCCGACCTGCCCCAAATCGCTGGGCGCGACCTGTTCCAAAAGGGCAAGCGGAAAGCCCTGAAGCCGAATGTCGAAATCCAGCTGGTCGGTCAGGCTTCCGTCAACGACGATGCGCCCCTGCCCGGCTTGGAGCGTCAGCGTTTCGACTTGTGTGCCCTGTTGGGCCAGCGTGATGGTTGCTGGGGTTGCGAGCTGGATAGGAATAGAAGCGTAGCGGCCGCTGGCCCTGTCCAGTTCGATCGTCGTCGTGCCGTGCTGAGAGGACACCTCGCCCGCAACCGATAGGGGCTCGCTTGCCAACGACCCATCTACAGCAAAGCGCAGGGCTTGTGGTGTGCCGTTCACCACGGATTTGACATTGCGCAGACTTGTTCCCGAAATCGCGACCGCGTCATTGGTAACAGTGGCCTGAACGTTCAGATCTTGCTGCGGGTCAAGCACCAGCGCCGCTACCCGGGTTCCGGATAACTGCACACCGGCGAGTTCGAGAGTCTCGGAAGAGAGATTGACGTCGATCTTCTGAACGGAATCCTGCTCCCCGAATGTGACAGTTCCGCTTAATGCGCCTGAAAGGCCGTCCTGCAAAAGCAGAGGACCAAGTTCAGCCAATGATGCCACGTCAAGATCGAGTGCGCCGACAAGTATCCCGTTCGTATCGGCTTGAAGCCTGCCGGAGGCTCGCGCACCCGGAGCGGTCAGATCGAGTGTTTCAACCACTGGGCCGCCATCCTGGCCCGACCGGATCCCGGCCGCCACGGAGATTGGCTGAGCTTCATAGCGCCCGGTCAGCTTGATATCGACGGTCGGTCCGGCCGACCCCGCCATTCCGTTCACATCGAACGCCAGGTCCTCCAGAGGTTTTTCCAGGATCGTGATGTCATTGCCCTTGGCGCTGACCGAAAACTTCGGCTCCGCAATTGCTCCGGACAGGGCAAGCGTTGCATCCAGTGATCCAGTCAATCCGTCGTTCAGGGACTGCAGCGCCGCGAGACCAGCGGTGCCATCGAGTTGCAGCGTATCGGGCGAAACCTCACCGCTCAGCGACACCTGCAGGTTGCCGCTTTCAACAGATACCTCCGACAACCTAAGAACACCATCTTCATCCCGGGCGACCTTGCCGGCGATGCGTGTCGCCTGAGGGCCCAGCAATCCATCCCAGGGTGCTTCCTGCTGTTCGGCAACAGAAGCATCCAGTACGAGATCAAAACTGCTGGCTGCCAGATTGATATCCCCGGTCGCTTTTGCCTCGATCTGACCGGCGGAAAGTTGCGACGCATCCAGCGTCAGCGCATTGCCGTCAATGGCTCCACTCAAGGATGCCGAAACGGCACCACCGACCAGTTTGTCCAGATCATCGTTTCCGGTTGAAAAGGACGATGTCTGGAGCGAGACCTCCAGCGGACCTGAGGCTTTGAGAAAATTGATCTGCGATGAGCGTCCCAACAATCTTGCATCAGCCAGAGACCTGGCACCGTCCGAAAAGGACGCCACTGCCCCGTCAAGCGTCCATTGGGCTTTCTCCAGGCTACCCTTCATCGTCGTCGTCAGCGTGGTGTAACCGATGTCGAGTTGCGTATCCTCCGCGACATCGAACTGAATTCGGCTGTCGGCCATACCGAATGTCAAATCTGCGGTCAGATCGATCTCGTCACTGTCGGGAAGAATATGTCCGCTGGCGTCGAGACTGGTCAGCGCGGATTTGAGAAAGAGTTTGTGGAAGCGGTAAGTGTTTTCGCCGTCGCGCTCCGCTGAAAGCTCGATCTGCGTCTTGCCGGCAAAGAACGGAGTAATCCGTTGCGGTACGAGCGGCCCGAGATTGCCTTCCAACATTGCGTCGACCGATTGCCGCGTTTCGCCAAGCGCCAGGCCAACGGAACCCTCGACAGTTCTTTGCCCGTCCAGGCTCACGCCCAGCGTGGCCTTCCAGTTTTCGAGCGGACCTGACCCGTCAACATCGATGGCAACGGCTGGAAGTCCCTGGATATCCAGTGCACGGGCCAGCAGCCCGTCTCCGGGTTCGCGCACTGACACCATCAAGGCCAGTTCGTTGCTGGACGGCGCCACCGTCCATTTCGAAGAAATCTCGCCGGACTTCCCATCGATGCGCACCAGATCCAGCACACCGGACAAGTCGACGGGATTTTCGCGAAGCAGGACGGAACCGGTCAGCTGCAGTTCTGCGGCTTCGCCGAGAACCGGCTCCGATAGCGCGATGGAGCGGACAAAGATGTTGTCGACCCGCGCACGGATCGATGGCAGTCCGCCTGAACCGTTCCCGGATTGCTCGCCGGGGTTCGGTCTGCGAGCAACATCAATTCCGCTCACTGACAACCTGGAAGCATCGATCCCGCCCGTCAGAAGGGCAGTTCTGGAAAGCTCAACCTCGATCTGATTTACTGTGAGCCAGACACCGTTTGCGTCCGCTACGGTCACCTGATCAAGTGACAGCGAACCGCTGAGCACGCCGTCAAGTCCACTGATTTCGACGGTGGTATCCCCGGAACTCGCCAGACGGTTGACGAGTTGGGTCGTCAGCGAAAGTCCCGGTCCGGTCGCCAGTAGAAAAAGGGCGATCAGCACCGGAACGAGCGCGATGACAAAAATCGATATCAGGACGCGGCGAAGGCGTTTCATCCTCATTCCCTGTCAGGGATTCGCACTTCAATATAGCGTATTTAGGTGGCGGCGTATCCAGTTAAAGCGGCACACCCGTCCTCGGGCTCAAAACGCCTGCCCCAGCCCGAGGTAGAAGCCGACCGGCGGCTCGCCGGATATCTGGTCCAGCGGTACGGCGACATCGAAACGAATGGGTCCGACCGGGGTCAGGTAGCGCACACCGGCACCGACGCCGGTGTACCAGCTGCCACCCTTGCCGGGCGTCGCCGATTCAAAGGCGCCGCCCGTATCGATGAAAGTGGCCAGTCCGATGTTTTCGGTGACATTGAAGCGTGCCTCCAGGGACGCCTCGATGAAGGACAGGCCACCGGTTGGCTGGCCGCCGCTGCGCGGCCCCGCCATCTGGTATTGATAACCGCGGATCGATCCGCCGCCGCCCGCATAGAACCGCCGGTCGGCGGGTATGCTGGACAGGCTCGACCCGACGATGGTACCGGCCGCCACCCGCCCTGCCAGGATGAATGTACGCGCTTCATTGACCGCACGGTAGGCGCTGAAGGATCCTTGGGTTTTGAAGAATGTGTTGGCGTTCTGGAAATCATGGGACGGTTCGCCCGACAGCAACACCCGGAAGCCCCTGGTCGGGTTCAGGCGGTTGTCACGCGTATCCCAGACCAATTGGGTTGGGAGCGAGAGGATCGACGCGCGACTTGGACCAAACGCATTGGTGTAGTCGGCGTATTCATATTTCAGATCGATTTCGCCGGACAGATTTTCACTGAAATCATGCTCAAAGCCGACACTGCCACCAATCGATTGTTTGTCGTAGGCATCGGTATCCTGCAACTGCGCTTCGACTTTCGCGCGGAATGTGGTGTACGGAGTTCCGACACCCGGCTTTTTGAACGTGGCCGCGACGTTGTAATCCAGCCCGGTCGAGAAATTCGACCTGCCAATTCCGGTGACCCCGCCTTCGATCCGGAAGCTCTCCGCCCGACCAAACAGATTGCGATGGGTCCAGAAGCCCTCCAGTCCCAAACCGTCGGTCGTTGCAGCGGTCACACCCACGCCAACCGTCTTGCTCTTGCGTTCACTCACCGTAATGGTAATCGGCACCGCCCCGTCCGCCGTTGAAGTGTCGCCTTCTTCAATAATCACGCTGTCGAAGACGCCGAGGCCGCGCAGCCGCACCCCGGCGTCCGCCAGCACTTTGGGACTGAAGGTTGCGCCACGGGGAATGACAGCCTGGCGAATGATAAATTGCGGATCGACCTCGACTGCACCAACAACGGTAACCTCACCGAACACCGCTTTCGGCCCGGGGTCGAGCCGCATTTTCACTTCAAGCGTGTCCGCGTCGTGATCCGCCGTCAACGAACTCTCGGTGACTTTTGCAAAGGCATAACCTTCGTCGCGCCAGGCAGCCACAAGTTGTCTCCCTGCTTCAACGACCCTCTCTGATTTCGCCTCGGCTCCGGTCACGACTCCATATTCCGACAGATCGATCGGTTGGCCGGACACTGTCGCCGCGTCGGGCTCGGCAAAGGTAAACGCAGGCCCCGTCATGATGTGAACGACGACATGCGCTTTGCCGGCGCGGTCGAGCACCGTGTCGATGGGTATCTGCTCGAAAGGTCGCCCGTTTATCGCGATTGTCACTGTGCCGCCATAGCGCGCCTGCGCGTAGAGTGCCGCAACCAACCTGCGTTTGTCGTTGCGTGCCCTGCTGAGGAGCCCGACGGACCCTGATGTCGGCTTGCTCTCTTCGCCCATCAAGAGCGATACCGACTCAAGCGTCTCTTTCAACTCAGGATCGTCGACGTTGAAGGCGACATCATAGTAGACCGGGTCAACGACATCCTCGGCGGCCTCCGGTTCGGGCTCGTCCTTCTTGCCCCAGAGATGAATTCCGAAAATCTCGAAAGCCGCAGCCGGATCGGCTGGCAACGTCAAAGCCAGAGCCGCTGCGACCAATGTCGCCGCCCCCGCTTTGCCAGCCCTTTTTCCGAAGCTGCTCATCCCAAACGACGCAGTACCCGGCTCACAATCGGGGGCAAACCACCGCTCCCGACGAGACACTCTCGCGACAAGAAGCTCGAGATGCCGGTCTGCAATGCCCTTCCCTAGCATCCACCACGTGCGACCTGCCCAACGAAAGGCGGCCCTCACGATCATCCTTAGCCCGGAAACGGCCGTTCGGCCAATACCCCGGAACGCTGTACAAATCCGGTTGCGGGCACAGGTTCGCCCACAACATCATGCTACCAGACCGACATTAGCAGACTATTCGTCACCAAATCCTAACCAATACCGGTAGCGCCTTGTTAACCAGACAGGATAATGACGGTGGTTGCTGAGGCACTGGGTCAGTCGAAGACGTGGCCATGTTTGTAGCGTTCGTCCTTGCCAGCCGCTTCCGTCAGCGCGGCGACATTGGACTTGGTGAAGAACCCGTCGAAATGCTTGCAACGCTCAATATACTCGGTGATCAGCAGCGTATGCGGGGAGTGCTTCGAGAAAATCTGTTTGAGGTCCGGCGAATCCTTGCATTCGCCTACCACGTGAGCCAGGAACGGTACGCCCTGTTGGTGAAGTATGCCGACGACATAGTCGACGTTCTTCTGGCCGCTGGCGTGATCGCCATCCAGAACCTCGACCGCCATGTGATGCAGCCGCCGTCCGAAATTGCGGACAAAATCCTCCGTCGGCATCGGCAGACCCTCGAACGAATTGACGAAGGACGGCGTGTTGTTGGCGGTAAACACCTTGGCGGGCGATTGCTTGTCATCGGCGACGCTCGGACAGCGAGTCACATTGGTCGAGGAATTCATTTCGCTGATGTTGTAGGCACCCCAGAAATAATACGGGACCATCGTCAGGAACTCGAGGATCGCGTCTTCCCGTTCACCAGCCAGAATCCGGGTCGCGAAATGATCGTAACCCAGCATCAGCTCCATCAGGCCGTGCTGCTCTGAAAACCCGACCGCTTCCTCCAGTTCCCGCTTTTCGTCAGCAGTCAGGTCAAAGGCCTCTCCTAGACCCAGCGACTGCGGGTCAGCGAAATCGCCGACTGAATAGCCGACCCGGTTCCCGGTGAAATCGGACACCGTCGAAAACAGCATGTTGTCTCGGGTGAAGAACGGGTTTTCGGTGTCTCCCTTGTATTCGAAGCGAATGAACTGGGCTTCAAGCGCGTCCCGTAGCTTCTTCAAGTCGCTACAACCAAAAATTTCGCCCACGTATCGAGTGTTGGGCTTGTTTCGGGCCAAAGGATAAAGGGCATTGAGGCGCCGGATGTAATCTTCGTAGGAATCCGAATTCGGCTCCATCAAAATGACGGCAGGATAATCCGGCTTGTTGGTCAGGACGTAATGCTTGTGGGTGTCGCCGCGGTAGCTTGAATGGTGCCTGTATGGTGTCATGCGGTGAAGTTCCGCCATGGTCGAAACCGCATCGCCTGGCTCAATCTGAATGACGGTCGCCCGCATCGGACCGACCAGACCCTCCACTCCGCTTTGATGTCGGCGCTCGTAGATCTTGCCGCGGTATTCATCGAAAAAGGCCGAATTCTTCTTGTCGCCCTTGGGAACGTAGCCGGCATAGTCGAACGTCATCTGCTTCATTCCTCCTGATCCGGATCCGGTACTTTCAAGTGGGTCCCGGTCGCTGCTCAGCCGTTCCGGACACCATCTGTCATCAGCGATACCATGCTTACGTTGCGCAACACTACCCAATCCTTAAAGCCGCGATGAAATGGGTTGGATGGCTCATCTTGACGAGGTTGCGGCAACAGGGCAAATCGACTAGCCGATAAAGGACAAAACAGATCAAAGGTACGCCGAATGCCCTCCTCCTCGTATGACAATGACAATGTCTTCGCCAAAATTTTGCGCGGTGAGATGCCGTGTCACAAGATATATGAGGATGACGATACGTTTGCATTCATGGACATCATGCCGCGCGGAGACGGCCATTGCCTGGTGATACCCAAACGTCCGGCACGCAACATTCTGGATGTTTCGCCCGAAGATCTCGCAAGCGTGATGGCGACAGTCCAGAAAGTATCGGCGGCGGCCATCGAAGCCTTCGGCGCCGATGGCCTAACCATCCAGCAATTCAACGAACAGGCCGGCGGGCAGGTCGTTTTCCATCTGCATGTTCACATCATTCCACGCTTCGAAGGCGTTAAACTGCGGCCACATACGGGCGAGAAGGAGAATCAGGAAATCCTCAAGCAGAACGCCGAAAAACTTATTGAAGCCATTGCAAATTAATCAGAATCCAGAATTTCAAGTCAAAACCGTATCTGCAAGCGAGCTTCTCCCGCGATGACCTGACTGCTGTCGGAGATCGCCCCCTTGGCCTTGACGCCCAGGGTCATATCGTCACTGACAATGAAATTGGCTCCAGCTTCGAACTCACCGATGAGGCGGTCCTGGGCCAGGACGGTTGAAAATCCGGGGGGCGTGACCCCGAGATCCGCAAAACCCGATGCGATTGCCACATCCGGATCGGTCAGAAATGCCGTCAAGCCGCCGCGGATATAGGCATTTGCGTCGATGCCGTTCACCCGAAATGTCGTGCCGACTTCAAGCGCTGGCCGAACAGCGACATTGGCCTGGGACAGGCCGGAAATTCTCTGATCCAGAAGTCCAATACCCGACTCCGTATAGGCGTTCTGCCAGGTGTTGATGGCAAACAGAGCGACACCCGGTTTGGCATAGACCCTGTCGTTACCGAACAAGGCAGCCGCCCTCACCTCGCCTGCAACGTAGTGCCCCTGAGGGTTTCCTTCGGCTGAATACCAAGTGTTGCCCGCTCTGTAGTTGCGGGTCGAATCATAGTCGTAGAACCCGCCACCCGCTGTCGCCGACAACGTAAAGCGTCCGAATTCTCTCTTGATCGCGGCGCCTGCCCCAAGCTGATAGCCGTTTTGATCGAAATTATCACCGTTGACCCAAACCCATGAGCCCTGTGCCGCTATCTCAAGGAACAGGTCCTGCCCGATCTCCCGCTGAGCGCCGGTCGCAAGACCCGAGCTCGATTGTTCATAGCTGACGGTTGATCCGGTTCGGTCCTGGTTCAGGTAGGAGCCGATGCCCAACATCCATGTGCATTCCTGTTGCCGGTAGAAATCCGCAGTGGGAACGCGTCCGATCTGCGGGCAACTCTGCAACATGTCATGAAGTCCGAGCGCGCTTCGGGTTGCACCGACGAATCCGATAGCTGCTTCGTCCAACACGTGTTCGTTGTGCCGCGCTTCAAGGCCCTCGGCGCTTCGTTCGTTGAGCAATCCATTGACGTATTCGTTGAATGCGGTTTGCTCCTCTGAGCCCTCCACCAGGTTGTCTTGAGTAAATGCAACCGTCTCCACCAGTTGCGCACCGTATGTGGAGGCCGTCTCACTCAGTTCCAGATCTGAGTCGGTACCGCTCAGGTCGACAGAGTATTCGAGATAAAGAACATCGCCGCTGGTCGTGAGCGTGTAGTCAACGGTGGTAGTATCAGTCGCCGTCAGGCTGGTCGTATCCAGCGATGAAAGACTGCTACCGCTGAGGATTTCGATGCTGCCGGAGTCGCCAGACGAAGCTGAATTCGTCCCGACTGCGTTCGGTGTTACCGAACCTGCCAGCGTCACATCGGCACTGTTCTGGACTGTCACCAGATCCCCAGTGGAATCATCCGCATCGGAGCTCAGCGTCACATCGACCCAATAGACCCCTGTGTCCGTTTGCTCGATCACACCGGCGGTCAACTCGGTGGTTCCGATCGATCCTTCACCGTCCGGCGAGATCGTTCCGGCATTGCTGAAAGTAGTCGTGGATGCGTCCTGTATGTTGACCGCCGTCCCCATGTTGAAGGTGCCGCCATCATAGTTGGTCAGGGTGGATTCCGTCCCTTCGGTGAAAACCGTGCCGGTCAACACGCCGTAATTGTCGATGATCATGGCTTTGCTGGCTCTGATCACGTGGCTAGCATTGTCAGACGTGTTTTCGATTGTGCCGTTATTGGTGATCGTGTTGCAGTTGGTGGTGCTCTTGCAGTTCACACCAAAGACAACGCCAATCGTGTTGTAACCGTCACCGCCGCCGCTGGAGACCGTCGCGCCCTCATCCACGACGATGCTGATGACACCGTTTGTGCTCTCCGCCTCCGTATGGGCGAGAATGGCCCGGCCATTGGTTCCGCTTGCCGTGATATCCGCGCTGACCTCAATCGTGATCGAACCTGCCTCGTCGCCTGACGTACTGCCGCCAACGCTCTGTGCAAAGATGCCAGTCGAGTAATCACCGGCAACCGTGATAGCACCACCGGTTGTGATGGCGACATCGCCGCCGTTTCCAGCGTCACCGGCACTGCCAAGAGCACCGGATCCACCGCCTTGCAGCGAGAGCATTCCTTCACCCCCGCCGCCACCGCCCACCGATTGGGCGAATATACCGTGCGCGTAGGATCCACTCGTTTCAATTGCGCCGCCCGACGTTGTGATGGTTACATCGCCGCCATCGCCGCCGGTTCCCGATACGGCATCACCGATGACGCCGGTCCCGAACACAAGATCGTCGAAGGCCGCACCCAACGACACTTCAACGTCGCCGGCGGCTCCTCCACCTCCGCCCACAGATTGGGCAAAGATACCCATAGCCCGGTCTCCGCCGGTCGTGAGGGTTGCGATCAGCGTAACGTCGACGGTCCCCCCATCGCCGCCGCCACTGCCGCGTCCGCCGACCGTATAGCCGGTCCCGAGTCCCTGAGTACCGTCGCCTCCGGAACCACCACCACCGCCAACCGACTGCGCAAAGATTGCAGTTGCATCTTTTCCTGTCGTTTCGATCGCACTGTAGCTGAACACGTTGACGCTCTGTCCGGCACCTGCTGCACCGCCCGCGCCACCGATGTCGATGGAGAAGTTCTGGTAGAGGCTGGAGAGATCGCTCAGGCTGCTGTCAATCGACTGAGCGGCCGAAATGAAATAGGCGATGTTGGCCACGTCAGCGGCCCATCCTTTGAGATCGGGAGACCCGTCACCGCCATTGCCGCCACCCCCACCCACCGATTGGGCAAAAATCCCGTAGGATGCGATGCCGGATGTGGTGAGTTCATTCCAGTTCTCCACTGTGACTTCTTCCCCGTCACCGGCGGAGCCGCCTGAACCACCCAATGTAAAGGAAAACGACCAGGAATCGGAAGAAGAGTCCTCGGATTCCTGGGCATACCCGACGGAGATCCCACCGGCGCTACCACCATCTCCTCCACCCCCTCCGACGCTTTGGGCATAAATCGCGCGGGATGTGTCGTCGCCGGTTGTAATCGGTGCAAAGTTTGTCACGGAAACCTGACCGGCATTCTGGCCGCTGCCGCCGCTGCCGCCGATGTCGGAGCTGATGGATCCCGCAAAACTGTCTGATGAGGTCGAGGTGAAGTTGGCGAAGACATTGACTGCCATACCTCCGGCACCACCATTGCCGCCAATCGATTGTGCATAGATGCCGTTTGCCGCACCGCCCGTGGTTCCAATGGTGGAAAAGTTCTCGACCGTGACGTCGCCCGCCTGCCCGCCGTCGCCGCCATCGCCACCGACGGTATAGGCCACCTGCATTTCGTCGGATTCGCTTGCATTGAGCATCGCGGCGTAGCTGGCGCCTCCAACACCGCCGGTTCCACCGATACTCTGGGCCAGGATACCGTTTGCATAGTCGCCGCTGGTGGTCAGTGTATCTGAATTGGAAATCGACACGCCGCCGCTGGAGCCGCCTCCTCCACCATCCCCACCGATAGCGACGGTCATGCCAAACGATCCATCGGTTGAAGCCGTGGCAACACCCGATATGACGGAACCGCCTGCTCCACCGGCACCACCAATAGACTGTGCAACGATGGCGCTTGATCCAAACCCGCCGGTCACAATCGATTTCTTGTTGTCGACAGAGGTCAAGGCGGAACTGCCACCGTCGCCGCCATTTCCACCGAGGTTAAGGCTGACGGAACCAGCAACCTCTCCGACACTGGCGTCAATGTTCATGACTTGACCGCCACTGCCACCGGCGCCACCGATGCTCTGTGCGGATATCCCGTAGGCGTACACACCGCTGGTCTGAAGGGTGGCGCTGTTGTTGACTTGGACCTCACCTCCGGTCCCGCCATCGCCGCCTGCTCCTCCAACAGACATCGAGACATTGCTCATGCTGAGGGTGCCGCTGTAGCTGGATCCACCGGTGCCACCCCCGCCGCCGATAGACTGAGCAACGATCGCTGTGGCGTTGTTGCCGGTCGTAGTGACACTATGATCGGTGTTGACGATTACCTGGCCTGCCGAAACCCCGGTTCCGCCCGTTCCGCCCATCGTCATGGAAGCGGAATCCGTGCTGAGGGCTGTCACTGAAATGACCGAGCCGGCATTGCCGCCGGTGCCGGCTATGCTTTGCGCCAATATCCCGTAGGCGTTTTCGCCTTTTGAAGACAGCACACCGCTGGAATTAACTCCGACATTGCCGGCGGTTCCGCTAGCGCCACCAGACGAGCCGACAGTCAATGTCGCGCTGTCTGCCGAGCCGCCGCTACCGGTAATTGTGGTGCCGCCATTGCCGCCGTTTCCGCCAATCGACTGTGCGACGACAACACCGGCATTCGCGCCTTCGGTGCTGACTTCCACACCGCTTTCGATCTTGATGAACGTGTGTCCGCCATTGCCGCCCGCTCCCCCGGTCGCACCGATGGCAACTGCCAGCGACATATCGCTCATCGCGTCAAATGAGCCTGTAGTGCTCGACTTGCCGCCGCCGCCACCAATGGATTGGGCCAGGACAGCGATCGAGTTCGATCCCTGCGTCGATACCGTGTTGGAGACACCAATATTGGCTTCGGCACCATCGCCGCCGGCACCACCGTCCGAGCCGAGCGACAGCGCCAGGCCTCCATCGGTGGCGCCGCTGGCGCTGAACACCGAACCGGCGTTACCGCCACCACCGCCGATCGACTGGGCGACAATCCCGTCCGCTTCGTCGCCTGTTGTCTGAATCGTGCTGTTCGAGGAAACTTTTGCCTCCTGGGCGCTGCCAGCCTTACCACCCGAGCCGCCGACCGCAAGCGCCAATCCGACGCCGTCGAGATCGGCACCGGCAGCGATTGAACTGCCCGAGGCGCCACCCCCACCGCCAATGCTTTGTGCCAGGATCCCGGTCGCATGATCGCCTGAAGTCGTCACTGAACCGATCGAAGTCACCGTGGCCATACCAGCGCCCGCACCACTGCCGCCGCCGTCGGACATCCCAAGCGAGACGTCAACGCCGATGCCGGCACTCAGCGACAAATCACTCCCACCTCGACCGCCGCCGCCACCGATAGACTGGGCGGCTATGCCGACAGACCGATCCCCCTGGGTCTTGATCGTTACACTGCCTTGATCCGTGTAGGTGACATCATCGGCGCTCCCGCCGTCACCGCCCTTGCCACCATAGGCTTCCGAATATTCGACACCGACCGCCACCGCATTCGAACCCTTGCCACCACCACCGCCAATCGACTGAAGCAGGACGGCATCGGAATCGTCCGCGGTGGTGGAAATCGTGCCGCTCGTGCCACTCGTCGTGACAGTCACCGTGCTGCCGGTACCTCCGCTTCCGCCACTGCCGCCAAATGCGCCAACGCCTGATGTCGACGCGGTGTTACCTCCGCCCCCACCGATGCTGGCGGCATAGAGTGCATCTGAATATTGCCCGGTTGTGGTGAGTTTCGCATCGTCGAGAGTGACCTGCACCGCACCACCATCGCCACCGGTGCCGCCACTGCCGCCAAGCGACACAATGGCAGTTTGTGAACCACCAGCGCCACCGCCGCCACCGATGCTGATCGCCGAGATTGCCGGTGCCACGGTCCCGCCGGTTTGAAGGGTCGATTCCGTCACACTGACGGTTACCATGTCCGCATCGCCGCCGGCATTGCCGTTGCCGCCCAGACTGGTGAACCCGTCAGACGAACTGGACCCCTTACCACCACCGCCGCCAACGCTCTGAGCATCGACTGCCGCTGAGGTATCGTTGGTCGTCGTGATCGTGCTTCCGGAATTGACCGTCACACCCACGGTACCGGCGTCGCCGCCGCTCTCGCCGCTGGCACCGAACGTGTAGAGCCCGGAGGCATCGCCACCATCGCCGGCAAAGCCCCCGACGCTCTGTGCCAGAATGCCGTTTGTTTCCGCTCCGCTGGTTGTGATGGTGCCGGTAAACGTGACGCTGGTATTGCCTCCAGGACCCGGTCCGGCTGCCGCACCGCCACTTGCATTGCCGATATCGGACGATCCGGATCCGCCGTTGCCGCCCTCCCCGCCATAGCTTTGCGCCAGGATACCCTGGGCCTGATCCCCAGTCGTTTTTATGTTCGCATCGAGTTCGACAGTCACCGTTCCGCCCGTGCCACCCTGGCCACCATTTCCACCATGGCTGTTGGTGGCGATCTCGCTTGCTCCGTCCCGGCCGTCGTGACCGTCGCCTCCCAAACTCTGGGCAAAAACTCCGTGACCGTTGGTCTCGGTCGTGGTGATGGTGCTGGTGCCGCTGGTCGCTGTTACAGTGACGGTTCCGCCGTCCCCGCCAGAACCCCCATCGCCGGCATGGCTGGCATTGGCGTCATCGTCGACCTTGCCTTCTCCGCCGCCGCCGCCCTCGCCGCCCTGGCTGGAAACGAAGATGCCGTAAGTGCTCTCGTCATCGACCGACATCGCTGCACTGCCTGAAAAGGTGATCGTTACATCACCACCGGCACCCCCCGTTCCGCCATCGCCTCCGTAGGCTGTGGCGTCGGTGCTGCCTTCACCGCCATCTCCACCAACGCCACCCTGGCTTAGAAGCGAAATCCCGATGTCAGTGGCCTGCACGTCCGTCGATGAATCAACCTCCACCGTTGAACCGGCGCCACCCGTAGCTCCGTCACCGCCGTGCGCATTGAAAATGTCTGAGGAGCCCTTTCCGCCGTTTCCGCCAGCGCCACCAACACTTTCTGCAGTAATTCCCACGCCACTGGATTGCAGCGCCGTCGAACCGCTCATGGTCACAGTTGCGGTGCCACCGGCGCCGCCTGTCTTTCCATTGTCGGCATGGGCTGAATCGACATCATCGGTTTTGTCGTCCCCCTTTTTGCCGGCGGTGCCAAAGGTAGACACTTCAATGCCAATGTTGGTGCCGTTTATGCCGTAACCATCGTCAAAGGTCCCCTGAACTTCCAAATCATCGCCTGCGTCGCCGTCATCGTCCCCGGAGTCGATAATCGAGACCGCCGTATCCCCATCGATGTCGGCTGTCAGGTTCTGAATAACGATCGTGGTAACGGTGGACTCGTCAAGGATGGAGATCGTACCCGGGTCGCCCTCACACGTTTCCGTTCCCGACGATGTCGAGCATGAGGCGTACGCTGACTGACCTGCAGACAAAACGCCAAGACCAGCAGCCAATATTGTTGAGCTGAGCAGTTTAGCGTGGGACAGACCAACGCGAGCAGAGTGTGTTCGTTTTCGACGCCGCATTGAACTTGTCAACCATCTGAATGGATGGGCGCGAGCTCATACGGGCGACAATATCTCAGGTGGAGCAATTTTGTTTCCTGTTCCTCGTCCAGTCTCAGGCGGAAGTAAAGCCAAACGCATCTAAAGGTATAGTATCGCCATATCCTGATTCGGAAAGTCGGAAGATCAAAAATTTGCCGAAATGGTGCGCCGGGATTGTTGCTTCGGTTAAGAAACCGAATTCACAACAAATTTGCCCGCGCGACAAATCGCGCAGACAATTTGCATATCATACACGCCAATCAGCTGGCGATATAAGCCTTGATTTCCTCGGCTTCGCGCTCGACCTGCTCAATGCGGGCCCGTACCACATCACCGATTGAAATCATGCCGCCAATCTTGCCGTCAACTTCGACAGGCAAGTGACGAAACCGGCCCTCGGTCATCATTTCCATGAGTTGGTTTACTGAGTGATTTTCGTCGCAGACCTTTACGTCAGACGTCATCACGGAGGTTACGGAATCCTCCAGAACATGAGGGCCTTTCGAGGCGATTGCCCGAACGATGTCACGCTCAGAAAGAATCCCGCAAATATGTTCCTGCGCATCCACCACAACCACCGCGCCAATCTTGTGCCTGGAGAGTTCCTTTCCAGCATCTCCCACAGAAATATCACGCGATACGGTGACGACGTCGCGCCCCTTCTCTTCCAAAATTGCCTTGACTGTCATACCGGCCTCCTTTCGCTGGAGCTCCCCTGCCGGTCGCCGACCACCGGCTAGCGATGCTCTTCAGCACCATCGTGCGCGCAGTGCATTTGAAATGCAAGCGTTACGCATTTTTCGCGCACACACAACACGTTACAGCTATTGCAAGGTCGACGAACGGTCGAACAGGGCAAATCCCAAGAAGCCAAACAGAAAACCGCCGACATGGGCTTCCCATGCGATCCGCGCGCCATCCGCCGCGCCCGGCGCAATGCCGAAAGCCGCAAGAGCATTGATGCCAAACCAGATGGCGACGTAGATCAGAACGGTGCGATTGTTCAATGCCTGGGTGACCGTGACACGTGGCAGCAAATGCGCCCTCGTGCGATTGAACCCGCCATCGCTGGGAAAGGCAAACCGGGCAGCGGCCCCCATCAGACCGGAGACGACCCCGGACGCCCCGACCATGGGTATATTGCTCTGTGAATGAAACGGCCAGTAAAACGCCGCGGCGATGATCGCCGACAGAATCCAGAAAAGCACAAAGCGCTGAATGCCGATACGCCGTGCCACCACCGCACCAAAGGCCATGAGCCAGACCGAGTTGACGATCAGATGGGTGAAATCGGCGTGCAGCAGGGAGTAGCTGACGGGGGTCCAGATCCACGCCAGACTTTGATCAGCGAACGCGACCGAATAGCGCAACGGAATGAAACCACCCTCGAAGATCAACCAAACCGTCTGCTGCGGTGTCAGCAGAGTTTCACGCAGAATCTGTATCAGCCACATGATTGCCAGAACGACAGTCACCACGGCGGGCAGGTTGAACATCGGTTGCGGCCGTTGCGGTCCACGCCCGAACCCGCCTGGTGCCGGGTCGTTGTTTTGTCTGAGCGGTTGATTCATGACTCGTCCATTGACCAGCCGCCTGTGTAGCACTTTCGCGTCAACAGTCGACACACCCTCTGACAAAAAGAAGCCGCTTGGCAAATTTGCCAAGCGGCCTGGCCGAGCCCCACCCCGGTTCCAAATCTGTGCTGAAGACGGGCAAGAAACAGTCCGATCTTCTGTCTCCGGGAAAATGGCACAGTCGAATTGCAGCGGCAACGTAAAGCACTTGTTAACCTTAATCCGCACGGTTCGTGCCAATTGTCGAACCGAAGTTTGACGAACCTTAATCATATCCCCAAAAGGGCATCGGTTTCCCGCCGGTTAATCGCCCAATCGATTACCGCTTGTTAACCGACATGACCTATTGTGAACCCGGTCGAAATCGCTGGAACAAAACGAGCCATGAACACCGCCAAGGACTCGGCACCGCATCTTCGGGAAGAATCGTCGAACGACGCCACGTTCCAGAACGTGGTGGTGGACTTGCACGGTCGCCTCATGTGCGCTGACTTCAACGAGTATGAATGTGTGGCAGTCGAGATGTCACCCGGCGAAGTTCAATTCAAGTGCGGGGCTTTGCCTCGCCTCAAGGAACGCATTGTTTCCTACATCGATCACATCGGCCGTATCGAAGGCAAGGTAAAGAAGCTCAACGGCAACGGGTTTGTCATTTCCGTCAATGCGACAGAGCGCAAACGGCAGAAGCTCGCGGCGCAGCTGACCTGGTTCGCCAACAAGAACGAACTGGGACTGCCGGAAGACCGCCGACACGAGCGCATCGTTCCGCGTAACCCCAACGGCGAAATCCGGTTGGCCGACGGTGACACCTATCCATGCCGTATTGTCGACCTCTCCATGTCCGGTGCGGCGCTTGAACTCGATGCGCGTCCGGACCTCGGTTCGCAGGTCGTGCTGGGCAGCATGCGAGCCCGAGTCGTCCGCCACTTCGACGACGGCATCGCGATTGAATTCGCGACGATCCAGCCGCCTGAATCACTTGAAAACTACATCTAAAGCAATCGCCAACTGATTGTTTTCAAACTGCGCCTTATCAATCGAGTGAAGCGACGGCTCGTTCGATAGCGGCATCAGCCACCTGAAAATCCTCTTCAGTCAGAGCCAAACACGGATAAACTTTTCCGGGTGCCTTGAACACCTGGTGTCGGCGCAGTGTGGCGTTGAATGTCGCGTTGCGGGTAGCATCGGCCCGCAGGACGTCCCGGTAACTTCCAACGTCATCGCCGGTAAAGACCACGTCGAACATCGCCTGATGGCCGACGATCCGATGGGGATGGCCGGCATCACTCAGGCGTTTCGTCAGCGTATCCATGAGCCTTTGGCCAAAAGCGTGCAGTTTCTCGTACTGGCCGGGCCGTCGCAGAATTTCCATTGTCTTGAGCCCGGCAGCCGCAGCGAGCGGGTTGCCCGAAAGTGTGCCGATCTGCATCAACGATCTTTCCCGGCCGACTTTGCCCGGGTCGAAATGAGCCATGATATCCGCACGGCCGGCAACCGCAGCCAACGGCAGCCCACCGCCGATAACCTTGCCAAGCGAGCACAGATCCGGCGTGACCCCATAAAGTTCCTGAGCGCCGCCATAGGCGAATCGGAATCCAGTCACCACCTCATCGAAGATCAGCAGAACGTTGTGCCGGCTACAGGCCTCGCGCAGCGCTTCGAGAAAGCCGGGTTTCGGTGGCACAATGCGTTGCAGGGGCTCGACGATCACTGCGGCCAGCACATCGGCATTCTCGGCAATCAGCGAAACGGCATAGTCAATATCGTTGAAGGGTGCGACCAGGATGTCATCGAGAACCGACCGCGGAATACCTGCAGAATCCGGTACTGCGTTAGGGAAATCGACCAGTTTTGTCGGCGCAAGGCTCATCTGCGCTTCCGCAGACATGCCATGATAACCACCTTCGAATTTCATGATCTTGTCGCGCCCCGTAAAGGCCCGCGCCAGACGCATGGCGAACATGTCCGCCTCGCCGCCTGTGCTGACAAATCGAACCTGGTCGGCACAGGGCACCGCCCGGCAAATCTCCTCGGCCAACTCGATCCCGGAACGGTTGTTGGCGAAAAAGGTCATGCCTTTCGAAAGTTGTCGTTCCACGGCTTCGATCACCTCCGGATGCCCGTGGCCCAGGATCATCGGCCCCGAACCGATCAGGAAATCGACATATTCAACGCCGTCCTCGTCCCAAACGCGAGCGCCCCTTCCCTCGCGAATGACGATATTCGGATCGAAATTGCCGAAGCCGCCCTCCGGCAATACCGCCTTCGCCCGAGTGAGCCATTCGTCTTGCATCATCGTAATCCCTCAATCGAGGACGGCCAGTGGCCGACCGAGTTGTTTCGGGTCAGGAGAGATACCGAGACCCGGCCCCTCCGGAGGAGCGATCCACCCGTCCTCACGCGTCGGGCCATTTTCGTCAAGCCGTGGGGCAACGTAACCGGATAGATCACAGACATTCAGGACCACCGATGGATCCGTCGCCGCGGCCAGATGCAACGACGCGGCAGTTACGATATCCGATCCCCAGGTGTCTTCTATGCACATGCGGACGCCAAAGTGCTGGCACAGGTCGCGTGCGCGACGGCAGGCACCAACGCCGCCGAATTTCGACAGTTTGATCGCGACCGCGTCCATGCATCCGTAATCTCGTGCAGACAACAGGGAAGCGATGTCAAATGCCGCCTCGTCTATTTTCATGGGCAGGCCCGAAACCCGACGCACCTCGGCGCACTCTTCCAGACTGCGGCAAGGCTGCTCCAGCATGATGTCCAGATGGGAGACCGCTTTCGCCGTCCTGATTGCCTCAAGGCGGCTGGCGCCGCAATTCCAGTCGCCATAGACCAGCGGCCCCGGGCCGACGGCTTCTCGAACCTTTACCAGACGCTCGACATCGGCCTGCCAGTCTGAATCCGCACCGAGTTTCACCTGGAATTGTGTGATGCCGGATTGCTGAGCATCGATCGCAATACGCGCCATTTCCTGCGGGTCAACGCAGGTGATGGAATGATAGACCGGCAGCCGGTCGCAACGCCTTCCGCCGAGTATCGCGTACAGCGGCAGATCCGCCGCCTGGGCGGTCAGGTCCCACAAGGCCAGGTCGACGATGGACTTGGCGTAAGGGTGACCGGGCAGCAATCCGTCCAAGTCAGCCATAAGCGCTTCCGGACCGATCGGGTCAGCACCAAGGATCGCCGGCGCCATATGCTCGATGGCCGGCATCACGCCGTCGGCATAGGCGGGAAGGTAGCGCGGGATCGGACACACCTCGCCCCACCCCGAAAGGCCGCTATCGGTTTCAAGGCGCAGGATCCCGGTCGTGACCGTATCGCAAACCTTTCCGCCCGACATGACGTAGGGCGTGTGGCTGGTCAATGGCACTTGCCAAAACGTGATGCGCTTTACCTTCATGTCGGTTCACCTGAAGACCATGGAAGCTTCGCCCAGCGCGTCAGGATCGGGAGCGACACCCAGTCCGGGCAAGTCCGGAGGAACTGCCAGGCCGTCAACATTGCGAGCGCCTTGCCCGGGCACCGGATCGACCGCCAGGTGTGCGTGACAGAGCCAACTGGCCAGCCGGTTTTCCTGGGGCGTAGAGCAAGCCAGATGAATGGCCGCCGTATCGGCAAGCGCCGACCCGCCAACATCCTCGATATGCATCTGCCATCCGACCGTCAGGCCGAAATCACGCGCCCGTCGCGCTTTTGTCAGGCCACCAAGTCGGTTCGGTTTGATTTTGACACCCTCGCACGCACCCGTTTTCCAGGCGTCGAAATGATCCTGCAGGTCGAGCAGGCACTCGTCCAACATGATCGGATTGTTCACCCGTCGGGCAACATGAGCACACTGGTCAAGCGTCTGGCAGGGTTGCTCGATCCAGGCGCTCGATTTCACCGAGTTAAGAACGCCGACCGCGACGCCGGGTGTCCATGCCCTATTGATATCAAATGTAACCGACTCGCCTCTCGGCAGTGACGCCAGCACCGCTTCAATGCGTTCGATGTCGGCATCAGCATCGCTGCCGCCGATTTTCGCCGAGTGGGTCCGATAGCCCGCAGCGCTGGCGCGTCGGATCAACGCAACCATTTCATCTGGCGTGCCGGTCGAAATGGACGAATTGAGCGCGACCGGTTGATGTTCGGCCCCTCCCAAAAGTTTCCAGAGCGGCAACCCCGCACACTGCCCGAGAATATCCCAGCAAGCTATGTCGATCGCTGACTTGGCTTCGTTGTGACCGGGCAGCGTCTCATCCATCAATCGGCCAAGTGCCTGCGGCACCCGCGGATCCTGACCAAGCAAGGCAGGCCCAAGCACGGTCAGGGCGGAACGCAACCCCGCACCGTGCGCCGGCAGGTAGGTGTGCCCCCACGGACATCCTTCTCCCCATCCGAACAGCCCGTCATCCGTCTCGATACGAACGAAAGTCGAATCCAGGCGTTCGAACAGCAGCCGACCCCCGGAGAGCCGATAGGGCTCGCTCAAGGGCAAATCCATATGCCAGACAGTGATCCCGACGATCTTCACGCCCGGCCACCGAATTCGGCGACCGGTTCGCCGAGACTTTCAAATTCGGGTTCCACCCCAAGACCGGGATTATCTGGCGCAAACAGCAGGCCATGACGAGTTGCTGGACCGGTAGTGCCCGTCGAGCGGGTGTTGTAGTTGTGCCGGTCTGTTGCATTGATCAGGAATTCGAACGGCGTGGATGCGGGTAACGGCGTCTGATATACCCGGATACGGGTAATCTTCATGCGATTTCATCCATTGTCACGACGATGTTGCCGACATGTTTTTTGGCAATGAAGGCGCGCTGTGCGTCATGCAATTGGCGCAGTGGAAAACTCTCCGCCAGCAACGGCTTGATCTCGTTGCGTGCGATGTAACCGACCAGGTCCGCAAAAATGCCCGGGGGCAGGATCGTTGCACCGGTAAAGGTCAGATCCCGCAGATAGAACGTGCGCAAATCGAGCTGGACCATGGGCCCCGCAATCGCGCCGGAACAGGTGTAACGTCCGCCACGTTCGAGCACGCCGATCAGGTTCGGCCAGCCATTGCCGCCCACTACGTCGGCCACAACACTCACGGTTTCCGATCCGATCGCATCGCGCAGACTGCGGGCGAGTTTGTCCGGCGACCGCTCGATCACCGCCGTCGCGCCAATCGCCTTCACGGCGTCGCGCTTGTCGTCGCCGGCCATGGCAATGGTGCGTGCACCGCGGCGCCCAGCGAGCTGAATCAGCGCCGAGCCGACACCGCCGGACGCGCCGGGTATGAGAACAGTATCCCCGTCCCCAACACCCGCCCGGTTCAGCATGTTTTCGGCCGTCATCGAGGATGTTGCAAACGTTGCGAGTTCCACATCACTCAGGCTGCTGTCGATCGGATGCACGTTGCGGTGATCGACAACCGTGAAGTCGGCAAAGCCGCCATTCTGCTCCGAGCCGAAATATCGGCACTTGTCCATATTGTCCGGATCGTCCCAGTCCCGCAGCCACGGATCGATCATGACCCGGCGTCCAACATGCGCTTCATCAACAGCGGATCCGACGGCAATGACCTGACCCGCCACATCGGCACCCTGAATACGCGGAAAGGTAATGGGCGCCCCGCCCCAGGTTGCGTCCTCATCCTCAGCGCCAACCAGGGCGCTGCCGGTGGTATTGCCGCTCACTCCCTTCGAGTACCACCCGGTTCGTGTGTTGACATCGGTGTTGTTGAGCCCGCAGGCCGCCACCTTGATCAACACTTCGGTTGGCGCCGGTTCCGGGACTGGCCAATCGTCGCGATAGACGAGCTTGTCCATATCCCCATGCCCCGTCAGCACGAAGGCACGCATGGTTTCTTGTATCTCGGTCATTTTCACATCTCCGCCATAGCAGCATCGGACCTCGGCAATTTGTTTTGGGGATCGTAAGCGGATTCCCTAAGCACCCGTGCCCGGCGCCGTTGTCCCGCGACGACAACTTCCAAAGCCATACCCGCGGACGCAGCATGGGGTTTGAGATAAGCAAATGCCAGGATGCACCCAACGGTGTGACCGAACACCATCGACGACGTCGAACCCACCACCTCACCATCCAGCAGCACCGCCTCGCCGCCGTTGCCGTCATTCACGCCATCCGGTTCGACTTCGAGATATGTGCAGATCCAGGGGAGTTTGGCGCCGGCACTTTGCTCCGTCGCAGATCGTCCCTCGAATTCGCCCTTGTCCAACTTCACAAAGCGCATGACATCGGCTTCCGGCAGTGTCACTTCATTGGTCAATTCACCGGCACCCTTAAATGCCTTCTCCATGCGCATGGCGTTCATGGCAAAGGAGCCGTAGTCGACGATTCCGTATCGTTCGCCCGATGCCCAAAGGGCGTCGTAGACAGAGCGCATCGACTCACGGGGACCGTGTATTTCCCAGCCCAATTCACCGGCATAGGACATGCGCAACGCCCACATGGAGTGACCGGCAATGTCTATTTCCTGCGCAGTCAGCCAGCGAAACTGGGCGTTGTCCAGTCGGGCAGCCGTGTTGGCCGACAGCACCGACCGGGAGTTTGGCCCCTGAAGCGAAATGGCCGACCATTCCTCGGACCGATTGACGATTTCCAGCTGCTCTCCGTCGAGCCGTTGGGTCAAGTGATCCAGCAAGCGTTGCTCGAAAAAGCCCGCGCAGACAAGGTAGTACCGGTCCTCCGCCAGACGCACCACCGTCAGTTCAATCTCGATACGCCCTCGCCGGTTGAGCAGGTGGGTCAACACGATGCCGCCGACCCGACTGGGCAGTCGATTGGCCACAAGTCGGTTCAGGAAAGACTCGGTGTCCGGACCGCCAACTTCGATCTTGGAGAATGCGGTGACGTCCATGAGGCCGACGCCGTTGCGAACCGCATGCACTTCAGAGCCGACAACATCATGCACCACATTTCGGCGGAATGAATAATGGTCCCGTTGTTCGACGCCGTCGCGCGCAAACCAGCGAGGACGTTCGTGGCCATAAACCTCTTCGAAGACCGCGCCCTTCGCCTTCAGACGCTCATAGAGCGGGCTCGGTTTGATCGGACGGCCCGCCAGACGATTGAAATGCGGAAACGGAATCTCGTGGCGCAGGCAGTAGTCTTCCTTTGCCTTGACCACCTGCCATTCCTTGACCGCATAGGAACCGAAGCGACGCGGGTCGTAGTGGCGCATGGAGATATCGGCGGCACCATGCACCATCCAGCGCGCCAGTTCGCGCGTCAGTCCTGGACCCCAACCGATGCCGATCTGGGTGCCGCAGCAGCACCAGTAATTGCGAACGCCTGGAGCAGGTCCGATCAGCGGATGGCCGTCTGGCGGATGCGATATGGCGCCGTGCACGACCCTCTTGATTCCCAGTGTTGCCAACACCGGAACCCGATCCAGTGCGTTTTCCAGCCAGGGCATGACCCGATCATAATCTGCTTCGAACAGTTCGTTCTCAGCCTCCCACGGGCAGTGGTCTTCCCACACCGTGTTCGGGTTCTGCTTTTCATAGATGCCGATCAGGCCGCTCTTTTGCTCCATGCGGATATAGCCTGAAACAAGTGTATCATCGCGAACCACTGGCAGCTCACGCACGAGCGCTTCAAATTCAGGAACAGTGTCGGTGACAAAATAGTGGTGTGTCATGGACGTCATGGGCAGTTGCAGACCGCTCCACTCTCCCATCTGCCGCGCATAGGTGCCACCGGCGTTGACCACATGTTCGCAATCGATCGAGCCGTGTTCGGTCGCCACCGTCCAGCCGCCGTCGGCGCGTTGTTGGATGTCGGTGGTGCGACATCGCCGAATGATCCGCGCACCGAGATTGCGGGCACCGATCGCCAGGGCCTGTGTTACGCCCGACGGGTCCGCGTGACCGTCGTCCGGTGTGTAGAGCGCCCCCAGCACACCATCCAGATTGTAGAAAGGATGATGACGGGCAATGAAATTCGGATCGACAAGCTCGATGTTGAACCCCAGGGACCGGCCGACACTGAGTGTGTGCCGCAGCCAGTCCAGTTCGTCCTCACCGTAGGCAAGTCGGAACGACCCGCAGCCGTGCCAGGTCACCGATTGCCCAGTTTCCTCCTCAAGCTTTCCGGAATAGAGGCCGATATTGTAATCAACGCACTTTCCAAGCCCGTACGACGATGTGGATTGGGTGATCTGTCCTGCCGCATGCCAGGTCGACCCGGAGGTGAGCTCGGCCTTTTCAAGCAACACGACATCCGTCCACCCCTCATGGGCAAGATGATAGGCCAGGCCGCAGCCCATGATGCCGCCGCCGACGATGACTACTTTTGCTGTCGAGGGGAGTTTGCCAGAACTGCCTTCGGTCACGGGATTTTCCATTCTGCCGTTGAAACCGATGGACACGCTAATCAAACATTTGTACCATCGTCAACCATGAATAATATGAATGTACCACAGCTGTCCGTATCGGGACCACAGGGGCTTCTCCGCGACCTAGCAGGCGAACTCGACGCATTGACGCCGGAGGTGCGCAAGGCGGCAGCCTATGTGCTCGAACATCCGAATGATGTCAGCGTTTCGTCGATCCGCGAAATCTCCGATGCGGCCAACGTCAAACCCAACACATTTGTTCGCCTTGCCCGTTCAGTAGGCTTTGACGGTTATGAGGAGTTCCGCGAGCCGTTTCGTGAAGAGATCCGCAACGGCGGGGTCAGTTTCCCCGATCGCGCCCGCTGGCTGCAATCCCTTGCGCGCGGCGGTAAACTGGCGGGGCTTTATGCCGATATGGCCTCCAGTGCGATCCGCAACATCGAAGAGACATTTGCTGCGACGTCCGACGCAGCCATGAAGTCCGCCGCCGACGCGATTGTGTCAGCTGGTCGCACATATGTGCTCGGCGTCGGCGTCAATGCCAGCAACGCCAGGAACTTCACATATCTGGCCGATATGGCAGTCGACACGATTGAGGCCATTCCACGACATGGAAGCGTGGCCGCCGACGATCTGGCGCGTGCCGGCCCGAACGACGTCTTGATCGCGATGACCTGCAAGCCGTACCGCACAGAGGTTGTCGATGCCGTGGCGCTTGCGAAGCAGCAGGGCGTGACGATCATTGCCATCTCAGACAGCGCCGCCTCGCCCATCGTAATCGGGAGCGACTATGCCTTCGTCATTGCCGCCGACACGCCGCAATTCTTCCCCTCTTCGGTGTCCACGATCGCACTGTTGGAAACATTGATGGCATTTGTCATCGCGGACGCTGATGATGAAGTCGTCGAAAGCATCGATCGATTTCATGCCCGACGGCACGAGCTAGGCATCTACGCTACGGACAAGGAACGCTGAATGGACAAAATCCACGAACCGGTCCGCTCTCTGGACCCGCGCTACTACACCGATCAGCAGATTTTCCGGCAGGAGCAATCCGGTCTGCTGGCAAAAACCTGGCAGTTTGCCGGCCATGTTTCCCAGGTCGAAAAGCCCGGTGACTATTTCACCTTTTCCATCGCGGGCGAAAACCTGTTCTGCATTCGCGACCGAGACGGCATCATTCGCGCCTTCTACAATGTCTGCCAGCACCGTGCTCATGAATTGCTGCAAGGTGCCGGCAACGCACGCCTGATCGTCTGCCCCTATCACGCATGGTCCTATGAGTTGAACGGTCACCTGCGGGCCGGCCCCAACACATCAGCCGTGCCCGGTTTCGATCGGCGCGAAATCTGCTTGACCGAAGTGCTGATCGAGGATTTCAACGGTTTCCTTTTCGCCAATCTCGACAGCCGGGCAGAACCGATGGACACCTGGTTTCCGGAAGTTCAACAACAACTACGGGCCTTCGTCCCACATATCGACCGGCTACGACCGATCGAGTGGGTGGAAGTCCCCGAACACTGCAACTGGAAGGTTTCGGTCGAAAATTACAGTGAATGCTACCACTGCAAGCTCAACCACCACACCTTCGCCAACGGTGTCATCAAGCCGGAAACCTACGACATCCGACCGCAGGGCTATTGCCTTCGGCACACGACAGAGTGCCAGAACCTGGACCAGATGACCTACCCGATCGACCTGAGCGCCAACGTCCACGCTGGCGATTACTCGTCCTGGTTCCTGTGGCCGATGTTTTCGTTCCAGGTCTATCCCGGCAACGTTTTGAACACCTACCACTGGAGGGCACTCGACACCGAGCATGTGGTCGTTTGGCGCGGATGGTATGCGATGGACGGGGAAGATACCGAAACACCACGTCGCTTGGCCGTTCAGGACCGAGAGACCACGGTGGAAGAAGACATCCGTCTGGTCGAGTCGGTTCAGCGCGGCATGAAGAGCCGCGGTTATCGGCCGGGACCGCTCGTCGTTGACCCGCACTGCGGCGTCAACTCGGAACATTCCATTCAGGTTCTGCAACAATGGATGCGCGAAGCGGTCGACGGTTGAGTGGATTTTTCTCGACACAACGATCATCACAAGAAGGCGGAGGAACACATGGACCGGGAACGCTTTGAAGCAGGATTGGCAAAACGAAAAGCCACACTTGGAGCCGAATACGTAGACAAGAACCTGGCGGCTGCAGATGATTTCACCCGTCCCTTTCAGGAGGCAATGACCGAGTGGTGCTGGGGTTTCGGATGGGGCGACGAGACTATCGACGCCAAGACCCGCTCAATGATGAACCTCGCCATGATCGGCGCACTGGGCAAAATGCAGGAATGGGAAACCCACTGCAAAGGCGCCATCAACAACGGTGTTTCAAAGGAAGAAATCCGCGCCATCATCCATGTGGTCGGGATCTATTGCGGCGTTCCTCAGGCGCTCGAATGCTTCCGAGTGGCCCGCCGAGTTCTTGAGGAGAATCAGCCGGAATAGTATATGCCAGTCAACTCTTTGAGAGGTAATTTCTTGTTTCGGCAACCTTCAGGAGGATATCCGTCGACTACGTAGATCGAAGAGGACACGCGTTCTTATTCGGGGGGACCGTCACCCCCAAAATGACGGAGCCATGCCTGTGTTCGAGCATCATCTCGTGCCTCGTAGTCGACAATTGCACTCTCGAGGTCGAGGGATTGATTCGGTTCGTTGCCGCGGCCCAGGTCGGTCAATTGCATCGTGTACCAAGCTGTGATTCCACCCTCCGGAGCAGATGCAAACCTAGGAAAGTCGGGCTCCGGAAACCGATTGTCCCTCCAAAGGTTCGGAAGATCCGGTCGAAGGACCATTGCTCTGGCAAGCCCGACAATATCCACGGCACCACTGGCGATGGCGTCTATGGCCTGAGCCTGTGTTTTGAATCCACCCGTCAGCATAAGAGGCTTGGTCGTAACATTGCGGGCGCGCTTCGCAAATCCAATAAAATAGGGACCTCGCCCTGTGCCATCCGACGCGGACTTTGCTCCAGGAAAATATGTTCCACCGCTGATGTCGATGAGATCTATCGAAGAACGATTCAGCGCTGCAACAACCTCAAGCGCATCATCCTCAATCAGACCTCCCTCCAGTTGGTCGGAAGAATTGAGCTTGACGGCAATCGGAAAATTGGGGCCGACAGCCTCGCGAATGGCATCGACGCATTCCAGTAGCAATCTCATGCGATTGGATATCGAACCGCCATACCCGTCGGTACGCTTGTTGAAGAGTGGAGACAAAAACTGGCTAAGCAAAAACCCATGTGCCGCGTGAAGCTGGACGCCGCCAAACCCGGTTTGCCGGGCAAAGCTTGCGGTCCTGGCAAATTCGGACGGCAGATTTCCGATTTCGGCTTCTGAAAGCGCTCCGCAACGAAGCCCCGGAACGTCAAGAGCAGTTGGACCCTTCGGATTGCTGGTCGGCGCGAAGGCTAGCGATCCGGCATGACCAAGTTGCAACCAAAGCTGAGTGTTGTTTTTTCCACCCCGTCTTGCAAGTTCAGTAAAGCGCGTAAAGTCAGATTGGTGGTTCAAAACCAGATTACCGGGTTTCTCAGCGTATTTTGGGGTTCCCTGCACTTCACCGATGATTGCTATTGCGCAGCCGCCTTCAGCCCAGCGCTCGTAAAGCCTGATTTGTTCGACAGTCGGATTGCCAGTGCCATCACCGAGTGAGTCTGACATGGCCGACTTGGCTATTCGATTTTTCAAACTGATGCCGCAGGGCAGCCTTAGCGGCTCAAACAACTTGCCGGTGTCTTGCATATCCTTCTCCATGATTGCTCTGCTGCAGCATCTCCGGACCTATCAAACCGGAGAAAGTCTGCACGGCGTCCGAAAAGGCCTGAAAAGCCAGACCTGATTATCGGTGCAAGGAACGTATTGTGAAACGAGGCGGATTAGCGGCTTTGTCTCCGGACGTGGTTCAAACTCAATAAGTAGCGTGGAGTTTGCGACAATATCCCACCGATTGACAAATGCAGGATAATCGACCGGATCCTTCCTTCGGCGACCCAATATTCGCCTAAAATTTGAATTAAATTTTATTCTAGTTTTATACTTATTATATTCAAACAAGGAGCGAATTAAGTCTTGTTTTTACAGTGGTTTTTTGCGTGATGTAAAAATATACATGTCATTGTCACCCCATAAGACGGGGAGACATAAACATGAAGATTGCTCTTGGCTTGAAAGGCGCGCTGCTTGCCGCACTGCTCGGCCTGTCGCCGATTGCGTCGGCAGAGTCCGTCAATATGGTCACGTTGGGCAACACCAGCCAGCCCATCGGCCATTACCGGTTCTGTCGGCAGTATCCGAGCGAATGCAGCCAGCGTTCACGCCGCAAGGCGCCGATGAAACTGACGCGTAGCGCCTGGAAAAAACTCGTCCAGGTGAACTATTCGGTCAACAAGGCCATCAAGCCGCTGACCGATTACGAAATCCACGGCGTGGAGGAGCGTTGGTCATTCCCACGCAACGTCGGCGACTGCGAAGACTATGTCCTGCTCAAGCGCAACATGCTGATGCGTGCGGGTTTCAGCCCGGCAGACCTGCTGATCACCGTTGTAAAGCAGCCGGATGGCTCCGGTCATGCCGTTCTGACGGTACGCACGGATCTGGGCGATTACATCCTCGACAACATGCGGGACAAGGTCCTGCTGTGGTCGGAAACTGAATACACGTTCCTGAAGCGTCAATCCTCGCGCCATTCCGGCAAGTGGACAAAGCTCCGGGACAGCCGGCCGACAATCGTCGGCAGCATCGACTAGGAACGACAATGGCCGTGGACGGGCGGCCTACGACACGGTGTTCAGTGCAAAGAATTTTCGGGGTTACGCTTTAGGCCTTGGTCAGTCCCCACCCTTCCCGTCTCAGACCATGGCCTTGGGAGCCGGTCCCCCGACCGGCTCCCACCCTTCTTTGATCAATCAAATTCCAAATCGATCAGATCCGCTGAAGATCGCGGGCAAAACGTTTGGCATTCTCCACGTAGTGCCGAGCTGACCACTCGAGCATTCCGATTGCTTCTTTATCCAGCTGTCTGACGGGCTTCGCCGGCGCGCCGATCACCAGGCTGCCATCCGGGATTTCCTTGCCCTCGGTGACAAGTGCGCCAGCCCCAATCAGGCAATTTCGACCAATTTTGGCTCCGTTGAGAACGGTTGCACCCATGCCCACGAGGCTGTTGTCACCGATCGTGCAGCCATGGAGCATGGCTTTGTGGCCGATAGTGCATCCGGCCCCGACAGTCAGTGGATAGCCCATATCCGTATGGAAAACGCAGTTTTCCTGCACGTTCGACCCCGCCCCGATCGTGATGGGCTCGTTGTCCCCCCTCAAGACACTGCCGAACCAGATCCCGACATCCTCGCCGACATGAACCCGCCCGATGACCGATGCCGTGTCGGCTATCCAGTGAAATCCCTCGGGCAACTCGGGACTGTGCTCACCCAATTTGTAAAGCGGCATCGGGATCCTCCTCGACGCAATGAGATGCGGGTTTTGTCGGACCCTGTCTTAGTCCCGCACCCAGCCCCATGCAACGGCATAAAATTTACCGCCCGTTAACCATAATCCGTGAGGATTTGCCCAATATTTCGATCGATTGCCGCTCTCAAAAAACAGGGACCGTCTGCCCCATGGCTCAAACTCTGACTGAGTCGCCTGCACCGGAGTACAAGCCCCTGATTTCGGCCGGATTTCTTCGGCGCACCGGCTATGTCATTTTGGCCATGGCCGTTTTGACCATGCTGCTGAGTCTGGCAGGACGATGGATGGGTGAACGAATCGCCAGCGGCGGACACAGCACATCCACCGATGCAAAATCACTGTTTATCGGTGACCAGGCCCTGCAGTTTCCGGCCAACACCATTCGTTTCGAACACCAGCGCCAGGGCGGCACATTCGAGCGTATTGATCTCTATGTTCTGTTCCCGGAGATGCAAGGCTACAGCGACGAAACCCGACAGCACTTCAACGATACCGTGGCGTCCGACAAGCTGCTGTTTCTGACAATCGAGCAAGCGTCGATACCGCTGGACATGTCGGGACGGTTCGAGCCTGTCTACAAACGCCTCATCGACCCGACCGGCACGCCTTTGTCGGGTGGCCTCACCCGCTATCGCTTTCAGGAAGACACCCGTTACGGCGATGAACTTCTGTATATCGGGCAGCGCGGCGACAAGCCGCCATTTGTCGTTCGCTGTCTCAACCCGTCCGACTTGCCCAAGGGATCACGCAGTTGCCTACGTGACCTGGCGGTTGGCCAGGGTCTGAGTGTCGCTTACCGGTTCTCGGAAGGTTTGCTCGATCAGTGGCGGACACTGGATCCCACAATCGTCGCCTATGTGGCGAATGCCATGCAGGCCGACAAACTACGTCAGTGATCGTCGAGATCGATGTCGAGAATCGCCATCGAAAAGTTGAACGACAGGTCGCCGTCCTCGTCGTCCCTGAACAGAACGCCAAGAAACTCGTCGCCAATATAGACTTCCGCCGAATCGTCTTTGCGCGGCCGCGCGCGCACCTGCATATTCGGATTGAAGGTCTGTTTGAAATAGGAATCGAGCTTCCGCAGTTCTTCCGGCTTCAAGGCGCTCTCCGTCGTTGCAATGATCTGACCGGCTTCTCGCACGACGCTTACGCGCCTGTAAAGCCTGAAGCCGCCCGCCCCTGTGCAAAGCGCCAGGTCGGGCGTTATACCGGCGAAAAAAGGGTCCTATTCGTCGCCCAGGATCTGATCCATTGAGCGCGACGGTTCCTTGCATCCGGCCTGACCAACCACACGTGCCGGTACGCCGGCGACGGTCGTTGACGGCGGAACTTCCTTGAGAACAACCGAACCGGATGCAATACGCGAGCAGCAGCCGATCTCCAGATTGCCAAGAATCTTGGCGCCGGCACCGATGAGCACCCCATGACGCACTTTCGGGTGACGGTTGCCGGGATCTTTCCCGGTGCCACCTAGGGTCACGCCGTGGAGGATCGATACGTCGTCCTCGATGATTGCCGTTCCGCCGACCACCAGGCCGGTCGCATGGTCGAGGAAGATCCCCTTGCCCATTCGGGCTGCCGGGTGGATGTCCGTCTGGAAAACCTCGGACGACCGGCTCTGCAGATAGAGCGCATAATCACGCCTGCCCTGTTCCCAGAGCCAATGTGCCAGGCGGTGTGCCTGGATCGCGTGGAAGCCCTTGAAATAGAGTACCGGCTCAATGAAACGATGGCACGCGGGGTCGCGGTCATAGACCGCCTGTACATCCACCCGGAGCACGGTGCTCCATTCCGGCCAGTCCGACAGCATTTCTTCGAAGGTCTGCCGCAGCAGGTTTGTCGGCATGTCCGGATGATCGAGACGCTCACAGACCCGGTGGATAACGGCGTCCTCAAGCGTACGGAAATTGAGGATCGTCGAATAGTGGTAGGTGGCGAGAACGGGATCGTTGTCCGCCGCCTGCTGTGCTTCAATACGAATGGCATCCCAGATGGGATCCATCGACTTGACCTGTTGGGCCTTGAGTGCCTTGTCAGCCACCGTCATATTCCTCCGACAAAAGGTCGGTTGACCTTGTCTCTCCATTGGGCTCAATGCTGTGCGGGAGCATACCATCCCAAAAACCAGCATTGGGTAAAAATAGGCTAGATATGCTAAATTTCAATTGGAATGATTGCAGATGAAATCGCAACGCGTCTTCGCTGACGGTGCCCTGAATGCCACGACCCTTGATCACAAGGGTTTTCTCGAACTCAACCGGCCAGAACGAAAAAATGCGATCGATCACCGAATGTGGCGCGAGATTCCGCTCGCGCTCGATTGGTTGAGAGGTCACGCGGATCTGCGGTGCATCGTCCTTCACGGCGCTGGTGATCAGGACTTTTCGGCTGGAGCCGACATCGGCGAATTCGACACAGTACGCGCCGATCCCGCCACGGCACGGGATTACGAACATGCCAATGCCTCGGCTTTTCGAGCAGTCCGCCTTTGCACGGTTCCGGTCGTTGCAATGATCCGCGGGGTCTGTTTCGGCGGTGCGCTCGGCCTTGCCGCTGCCTCTGACATTCGCCTGGCAAGCCACGATTCGATGTTCAGCGTGCCGGCTGGCCGATTGGGTCTGGCATATCCGGCCGATGCCATGGCCGATATCGTTGAGGCGGTGGGGCCGCAAACAGCAAGGGTTCTGCTCTATACCGGCCGTCGCCTCGCCGCCAAGGAAGCGCTTGCAATCGGATTTCTGGCTGCCGCATGTCACGCATCAGACCTGCCCAAAGAAACCGAAAAGCTTACAGACGACATATGTGCCAATGCCCCGTTGTCCAATCGCGCGTCCAAGGCTGCTATAAGGGCAGCGCTTTCGGGGACGAATGAGAATCGGGTTGCTGCCTTCGAACATGCCGACGCTACCTTCTCAAGCGCCGATTACAGCGAAGGGCGCAAAGCGTTCGCCGAAAAGAGAAGTCCGCAATTCAGCGGAAGCTAGAGTGGTTCGGATTACTGATCCGATGCACCGACGAGGCCGATATCCTCTTTCAGGAAACGCAGGATCGCCGCCTGGAAGGCGTCGTTGCGATCGCCGGCGACCATGTGCCCTGCTCCCGAGACGTCCGCGAGCCTGGCATGTGGAACAAGATCCTGGAAGGCCTGAGCCTGCTCCTGGGAAACCAGCTCGGATTTGCTTCCGTGCACGAGCAAGGTTGGTATGGTCAAAGCACGAGCCGCGTCCATCCGAAACACCTCGCTTGATCCTGAATTGATCGGCCGCGGACCATTCAGAAGGGCAGGATCCCAGTGCCACCGGTAGCGGCCGTCCTTCCCGAGACGCAGGTTCTTTGACAGGCCGTCAAGCGATTTCGGTCGACTTCGATTGGGCAGGTAGGCCGTGATCACATCAGCCGCCTCCTCCAGGGTTGCAAAGCCCTGTTCCATTCTGTCGGACATGAAACCGATGATTTTTTCCACCCCGTCTCGCTTCATTTTCGGGGTTACGTCGACAAGAACCAAGGCGGCGAAGGCCGTCTGTCTGGAATCGTATTGGGCGATCAGACTGGCGATGCCGCCAAGCGAGGCACCGATAGCAACCGGTTTGCTGCCAATCTCGCGCTCCATCTCTGCAGCGATGCACGCTATATCCCTGCCGAAATCCTCAAAAGCATATTGCTTGTCGATCAACCACTCGCTTTCGCCATGACCCCGCATGTCGACGGTAACACTGGTCCAGCCGGCTTGCTGGACGGCCCGCGCACTGGAGTCCCAAGCATATCGAGTTTGACCGCCTCCATGAAAAAACAGCACCGGCGGACAGCCGCCTCGAAACACGGTCGCGGCCAGCCGGTTACCGTCTGCGCCTACAAAACTTCTCTCTTCACCGGTCTTCCGGGCTGATGCCATCTCATTCATGTCGGCAGGTATTCCGTGAAAAATTCCAACACAGCCGCCTTGAACTGACGGTCGCCGACCGCAAGCTGGTGATCTCTGTTCTCGATATGCAACGCGCGTCCGTTCGGCAGCAGATCCGCAAGCGTGTCCGGCGAGCCGGCGATGTCATCCTTCGTTCCAACGGCAACCAGGGACGGCATATCGAGCCGTTTTACTTCGTCCGGCGTGACCAGCGTGCGCGATGAGCGAATGCAGGCCGCAAGGGCCACGCGGTCGGATTTCGTCTTGTCCGCAAAAGCCCTGAACATGCGTCCGCGATCGTCCTGGACATCATCGAGCGAGGGCGCCAGCAGAGCGTCCGCAATGGTATCCCAGTCACCGACTCCATCGATCATGCCGGATCCCAGGCCGCCGAATACGATGGCACGTGCGGTTTGAGGTTCCGCGAGACCGAAGAATGCGCACAGACGAGCGCCCATCGAGTATCCAATCAGCCCAGCCTCATCGAGGCTCAGATGTTGGAGCAGAGCACGGGAGTCGCCGGCCATGAGCGGCGGAGTGTAAAGCGTGTGATCGTGGGGTTTGTCGCTCTCGCCATGGCCGCGATTGTCGAGGGCAATGACGCGATATCCGGCGTCGGTCAATGTGCGAACCCAGCCCGGAAACACCCAATTGACGTGCGCGGTCGATGCAAACCCGTGGATCAGCAGCACGGGTTTTCCGTCTCGCGGGCCGACGTCGAAGTAGGCGATGCGGACATCGCCATTGTCAAATTTCGACATCGGTATGCGGTCTATGTTCATTCGGAATGACTTTTCGCTGGCTGGGGGACAACAAACCATAACTGGTTATTGCAAACCGAACGCCTCCACAACCGCCTTGTCCCTGTGATGGCCAGGAGCAGGGCGGGGGTTGTTGTGCCACACGCGTTAGGGTTGCTCGCGACTTTGGGTCCTTTGATCGACAAACTCCCCGAAACACTGGAAGCCACTATTCATCAAACACAATCTTTGCGGGAAGCTAGGTTTTTTATTCCAATGAACACTATTGCCTGTACACATTGTAAAACCGCGCGTATATGATCCGGCAAAACTTGGCACGAGGGAGAACACGGAAATGGCTGACCACACCATTCCCCATTTTCAAAATGATGCGGGTCACCCGGTTATCACCATCGGCGTCAAGCGATTCATGTGTGTCGGGGCAAACCCTCCATTCGATCATCCGCACGAGTTTCTCGATATGGGCGACGAAGATGAAATCATTTGCCCCTATTGCTCAACACTTTACCGATTCAGCGCCGACCTGGCTCCAACGGAAACGATTCCACCCGGCTGCGCTTACATCCTGAAAGCCAGCTGACGATCCAGTCCGGAGCAACTGGTGCCCCTGTCTTCGGTTTGCTAAAGTCTCCGACGACAGATGTGATGCCAAACAAGGTGCGGCACTGTCGGTTTCGGTCGGGGGGCGGAAGCCGGAAATGCAACCATTAATTGCTATTGTCGGAGCCGGCATCGGTGGATTGACGAGCGCCCTCGCGTTCGCACGTCAGGAATGTCAGGTCGAGATTTTCGAACAGTCTCGGGTTTTGGAAGAGGTCGGTGCCGGCCTCCAGCTATCGCCCAACGCCACAGCGTTGCTTGGCGATCTCGGTTTGACGGAGAAGCTTTCTGAAAACTGGTATGAGCCGGCTCGGCTGGCCCTTGTTTCCGGAACCACTTTGAAACCACTAGCCTCGCTTCCATTTGGCCAGGAAGGGGCCCATCGCTGGGGCTCACCGTACGCGGTGATGCATCGCGCAAAGCTCCAACGGGTTCTGCTGGACGCGGTTGAGGAGACCGACCAGTGCCGACTGCATCTCGACAAGGCCATGCCCGCCGACACCGAGGACGGTCTTGTTGCCCGGTTCCGGGACTTTCTCGGCCGGGCTCCCGATCTCATTGTCCGTGCCGACGGCGTTTGGTCGCAGCAACGCAATCGGATGACCGGAGCTGAACCCGCACGCTTCTCCGGCCACATCGCGTGGCGCGCGATTGCCCAGCCAGATGAATTGCCGTTCTTGCGCGAACCGCGGGACGTCAGCGCATTTCTCGGACCCAACACACATCTCGTCACCTACCCGCTGGATCCCAATCGCGGCGTGAACGCGGTCGCGATAACGCCAGGCGTTTTGGACAAGCCCGAATGGGATGCCGTCGGCGACCCTGGCGATCTTCACGGTCAATTTCGTCGTTGGCACAAGGACGTTGCCGAGGCGCTCGGCAGTCTGCAGTGGAGATGCTGGCCGTTGTTCGAAGCACGAAATCAGATCTGGCACGCCGGCAGCCATACTGTCCTGCTCGGCGATGCAGCGCACGCCATGACACCCTTTGCGGCTCAAGGCGCCGCGATGGCCATTGAAGACGCATTGGAACTGGCCGCTTGTTTCAGCCGATGCGGCGGCGATGTCAGAGGAGCTATTACCGCCTACGAAAGGATCCGACGACCACGCATATCGCAAATCAGACGACGAGGAGACTTCAACCGCTTCGCCTATCACGCCACTGGACCGGTGCGACTGGTGCGGGACCTCGTGTTGCGGCAACGCGGTCCACAGTCGCTCGCGGGCGATCTGGACTGGATTTACGGTTACAGAGCTGGAACGCGGGGTTAGGAATTGACCCTGACCAGATCCGTCAGTGCAGAATCTGGCTGAGGAATAGCTTTGTCCGCTCGTGCTGCGGGTTGTCAAAGAATTCGCCGGGCTCGTTCTGCTCGACGATCTGACCCTGGTCCATGAAGATCACCCGGTTGGCAACCTGGCGCGCAAAGCCCATCTCATGGGTGACGCAAAGCATTGTCATGCCCTCCTCCGCCAGCCCGACCATCGTATCCAGAACCTCCTTGATCATTTCCGGGTCTAGCGCCGAGGTCGGCTCGTCGAAGAGCATGATGCGCGGGTTCATGCACAGCGATCGGGCGATGGCCACGCGCTGCTGCTGACCACCGGAAAGCTGGCCCGGATACTTTTGCGCCTGTTCCGGTATCTTGACGCGCTCGAGGAAATGCATCGCCACGTCCTCGGCTTCCTTCTTCGGCATCTTGCGCACCCAGATCGGCGCCAGAGTGCAGTTTTCCATGATCGTCAGATGCGGGAAGAGATTGAAGTGCTGAAACACCATTCCGACTTCCCGGCGCACCTCGTCGATCTTTTTCAGATCGTTGGTGAGTTCAATTCCGTCGACCACAATGGTGCCCTGCTGGTGTTCCTCCAACCGGTTGATGCAACGGATCATCGTCGACTTGCCCGATCCGGATGGACCGGCGATGACGATGCGTTCCCCGCGCATGACTTTCAGATTGATGTCACGCAGAACGTGGAAGTCACCGAACCACTTGTTCATGCCGGTGATCTCGACGGCAACATCTGTTTCGGACACGGCCAATTTCGACCGATCAACGGAATGGTCTTCACTGTTGGCCTCAGCCATGCGTCATCCCCTCTTTTTTGTCGTCAGCTCAAGTCCAGCGACCCATCATGGCACTCTAGCGCGACATATCGGACAGGAAAACGGTTGGATCGAGACATTTATCTTCAGAATCGCTCACCAACGATCGCAAACCCGTTTGAACGACCAACGCCCCCGTTGTAGATGAGATCAAATCGACACCAACAGGACCCCGCAATGCCCAGCAAAATCGACAAATCGAAATGGGGGATCGGCACGACCCTGACTCATGCGGGAAACAACCCGCAGGACTTTCATGGCTTCGTCAATCCACCGGTCGTTCATGCGTCCACCGTCCTTTTTCCCGATTCAGCAACGATGGTTGGCCGCAACCAGAAATACACCTACGGCACACACGGCACACCGACCACCGATGCGCTGGCCGAAGCGATTGACGCGCTTGAGGGATCGGCCGGGACCATCATTGTTCCGTCGGGTCTGGCGGCGGTTACCATCCCGCTGCTGGCTTTCCTGAAAACCGGGGACCACGTTCTGGTGGTCGACTCGGTCTATTTTCCGACCCGCCGTTTCTGTGACGGCATGCTGACGGATCTGGGAATTGAAACGACCTACTACGATCCGCACATCGGGGCTGCGATCGAGAAGCTTATGAAACCGAACACCAAGGTCGTTTTCACCGAAACTCCGGGTTCGAACACCTACGAGATTCAGGATATTCCCGCAATCGCGGAAGTTGCCCATCGCCATGGCGCTGTGGTGATGCTCGACAACACATGGGCGACTCCGGTTTACTTCAAACCACTGGATTTTGGCGTCGATATCAGCATTCACGCTGCCACCAAATATCCCTCCGGCCATTCCGACGTGCTGCTCGGCCTGGTCTCCGCAAACCGCGAACATTGGCCCAAACTGCAGCATGCCCAAATGGTCCTCGGCGTCTGCGCCAATCCGGATGACACCTACCTGGTACTGCGCGGATTGCGGACGATGGGCGTTCGTCTCGAGCATCATCAAAAATCGGCGCTCAAGCTCGCGAGCGACCTGGTTGGAAAGCCGGGCGTTGCTGGCGTGCTGCACCCCGCCCTACCCGATTTTCCGGGACACGAACTCTGGAAGCGGGATTTCAAGGGATCGAGCGGGCTCTTTTCGATCGTACTTGACGGTGAAGGCAGCAAAAGGGACCTCTGGAAGGCCAAGGCCCACGCCTTTCTGGACGCATTGCAGATATTCGGGCTGGGATATTCCTGGGGCGGCTATGAAAGCCTCGCCGTTCACGTCTTCCTGGACGACCGCCAGATCGCAAAAGGACCTGAGGAAGGTCCCGTCATGCGCCTTCAAATCGGCCTGGAAGATGTTGATGACCTCATGGCGGATCTGGAACGAGGGATTGAAGCCGCAAATGCGGTTCGCAAAGCACCTGCTGCGGAGTGACGTTGATGAGCCGATTGCCGTGGCTGTTGATGATCCTCGCCTGCTGGACGTTGCCGGCCATCGGTACGGCTGCATCTGAAACGGCGGAAGAGTTCCGGACGGCCTATCTGGAGGGAAAGCGGACATGGCAGGACGTCCTGGATCGGGCACGAGAGGAAGGATCGGTCAGATTCTTCTATTGGGGCGGCAACGACGTGCTCAACGTCTGGATGGACAGTCACCCTGGCCAGGCGATGGCCGAGCTTGGGATCAAGATGGTTTCAGACCGGCTCACCGAAACCCGCGGCGCCGTTGATCTGGTCACCGAAGAGAGTTCTGCCGGGAAGACAATCGGCCAAGGCGGAGCTGACCTGATCTGGCTGAACGGAGAGAACTTTCTCGAACTGGCCCGGCGAGGCCTGTTGTTCGGAGCCTTTGCCCAATCACTGCCGAATTCGAAGAACTTCGACTGGGATGCCAACGACGCTCGAACCCACCCCAATTTTTTCGATTTTGGCACGCCGATAAGTGATCGGGAAATCCCATGGTCGGGCGAGCAATATGTCTGTGCCGTCGACCGCGCTTCGGTGCCAGTTGACAAGACGCCCTCGTCCTTCGCCGATCTCAAAGCCTATCTGCAAGTCAATCCAGGCAGTTTCAGTTATATTTCGCCGCCGGCCGAAGCCGGAACAACGTTCGTTCTGGCGGCGCTTTACGCCTTCAGTCCCGACGGACACGCGCCTTTCCAGAAATCGGCCAAGGAGCTTGGCGCCGATGAATTGACGCGCCTGATGACGCCGGGTCTGACGTATCTCAAATCGCTCTCATCCCTGCTTCTGACCGATGACCGCGGGAAACCGCGCTATCTCGACAACAATGTGGCGGCCAGCAGGCTGTTTCGCGAAGGAAGAATCCATTTCGCGTGTGAATTCGGCACCTACCGTACAGCAACCCGGATCGCCACCGGGAGATACCCCGCCACGGCCGAGGCGATGATTTTTCCGAAGACCAACATGATTAAGAACAAGAATTACCTGGCGATTCCGGGTAATGCGGCCAATCCGGCCGCGGCTCTGGTTCTGGCCAACTACATGGCATCGGTGGATGCGCAGGCGAGCAAGCTCGGCTTTGTGGGCTACCCACCCGGTATCGACCTGTGGGTGCTCAATAAACAGGATGCGCAGAAAATTCGCGCCATCGCCCCGCCGCATATCGGCGTGACTCAGGAGGAGTTGGATGCCAATGCGGTGCCAGACGCCAACGCGACGCTGGTGGACATCATTGCAACCGTTTGGCGGGACACCGTACTGGCCGAGTCGTCCGAATCAATAGACGCGGTCGTCAAAGCGGCCTTTGACGTACACGTGAAATAGACTCAGTCCTTCAAAACACCGCCGGCAGCCAAAACCGCTTCCTGAGTATCGACGTCGAGCAAGGCGGCATCACCGATATCGACATCGACTATCGGCAGGCCGCTTGCAGCAACGATGTGGCGCGCGCCGACATCGCCCTCCAGCGCAGCAACCGCCTCGAACGTCTCGCGTGGCAGGATGACCGGATTTCCGCGCACCCCTCCGCTCACGGCGCGCACGACGCAACCGCCTCCTGCCTGAGCAAAGGCATCAAGCATTTTTTGCAGATCATCGGAGCCGATCGCCGGCATATCCGCCAGCAGAATCAGCACTCCGGCGGCGCCAGCGCTCAAGGCCGCTACACCCCGTTGCAGCGACGACGCCATGCCATCATCAAAGTCGTGATTGTCGATGATGTCGACATCAAGCCCCTTCAACGCCGACCGCATTTCGTCCGCGCGATATCCGACGATAACATGTGTTTCGCGTCCCCCGGCCTGCAAGGCGGTCGATACTGACCGGCGAATGAGCGGCTCCCCATCGAACTCAGCCAAAAGCTTGTGCGGTGATGCTCCAGCGTCACTGGCATCCGGATTGAGCATGCGGCTCGCCCGCCCTGCTGCCAGTACCAAGATGTCGATCGGCAGCGTGTCGGGCTTTGATTTCGGCGGCTTGTTTCGAGGTTGCGGCCGAGTTGGAATTTCCATGAGCAGTCCGCCTACTCCCATCTTCATGATGGCTTCCGACGACGGCGCGTCACCCGCGAGAATGCGAGCCAACACCCAGTCGAAACCATTCTCCTTTGGGCTGCGGGCACACCCGGGCGCGCCAATGACCGGCACATCGTTCACCTGCCCGAGCACCAACAGATTGCCCGGATCGACCGGCATGCCGACTTGATCGACCACTCCACCCGCCAGCCGAATCGACTCGGGGATCACATCTGCCGGGTCGACGATGGCAGATGCTCCAAAGACGACGATCAGGTCGTTGTCATCTGTTAGATCCGCAATCGCAGTGGCGACATCGTCGGCTCGGTGCGGCACCCGCCGTTCGGTGCTGATCCGGCTGCCCGACGTATCGAGGCGGCGCTGCAGCAACCGGGTTGTCTTGTCCATAACCGCCGTCTTGAGCGATGGAAGCGTTGTCGCCACGACACCGACCTGGGCCGGTGTGTAACCGCGCACCTCGAGGATCCCCCGCGTGCACGCAACGGCCGCGGCCTCATCAAGGCGATCTCGGGTTACAGCCAGAGGAATGATCTTGATTGTGGCGACCATATCGCCATCGCTCACCGCACTGTAATCCGACAAAGTGGCGATGGTGATGGCCGGGTCGATCTGGTTGAAACGGTCGATCGCCGCGGCATCAACCCGCAACAGTCCGTTCTCCTTGGCAAAGAAATTGACTCGTCCGGTTGCTGCTGGGCCCACACGAATCCTCTCGATCGAGAGTGCCACTGCAAGAAAACCGGCCGCCTCGTCCTCACCGACATCGTCGGCCTCCAGCCGAGCGACGACAACCTCAGGAACGCCCGCTTCCCGCAACTGGCGAATGTCATCTGCCGTCAGAAGCCTGCCCTTGCGCAGCCGCACTGGTCCTTCGCTCAATGAATGAGCCAGCAGTGTGCCAACCGCCTCTTCCGTTGCGACCGGTCCGAACTTCATACCGCCGTCGCCGTCGGCCGCTTCCGCAAGGCCTCGATCAGTTCCGCAAGGATCGATGTGGCTATTTCAGCCGGGGTGGAAGCCCCGATATCAAGGCCGATCGGTGCGGCTATCCTCTCGATGGCGGCTTCCTCGATACCGCCGGACTTCAACCGGTCGACACGTTTAGCGTGGGTCTTGCGGCTTCCCAAAGCCCCAACATAGAAGCAGTTGGCCGCCAACGCGGCTCGCAACGCGTCATCGTCAATCTTGGGGTCATGCGTCACCGCCGCGAGACCGGTATAGGCATCCAGAGGACGTGCCGCCAAAGCCTCGTCGGGCCACTCTGCCTCAAGGTCGACACCGGCGAAACGTTCCTCCGTCGCGAAGGCAGTTCGCGGGTCGACAACGCGCACATCGAACCCGGCGATCGACGCCATGGGCGCCAGCGCCTGGGATATATGCACTGCACCGATGATGACTAGGCGTGCCGGTGGCAGGTGAACATTGAGGAAATACGATTTTCCGTCGACGTCGAACGTGGTCGATTTGCCGGTACGGAACGCTGCCGAGACCAAATCTCGGAGTGGATCGGCAACCGGATCACCTTCCTTGATCAGTCTCCCGCCACCGTCTTGCAGGTCGGTCAGAAGCACAGCTGCCCTCCGGGCCTCGCGCTCTGCATTTAGCGATTTGAGAAGATGAGGATCCACCTAGCCGAGCCTCTCCACGAAAACCCGAATGCGACCTCCACAGGAAAGACCGACCTGCCATGCCGTCTCGTCAGCCACGCCGAACTCCAACATCCGCGGCTCGCCGCTCTCAATCGCGTCGGTCGCCTCCGCAACCACGGCCCCTTCCACGCATCCGCCCGAAACCGACCCCTGAAAATTGCCTTCACGGTCGATGACCAGATGGCTGCCAACGGGACGTGGTGCCGAGCCCCAGGTTTCGATGACAGTGGCGATCGCAACATCCCGCCCTTCTGCCTGCCACCGTTCGGCGGTTTTCAGCGGATCAAGATTTTCGGAGCTTTCATCCATGACTTGCTCTCCTTCAGGCCGCAGTCAGTGCAAGATAGCGTTGAGGATCGGTGTTGGCTGACGATCGCTCATCGAGCGCCGCAACCAGATCCTCGATCGCCTCGAGATTATGCACGGATCGAAATTCATCAACATGCGGAAGCATCATTCGCACACCCGCGGCGCGTGCTTCAAAGCCGTCGAAACGCAGCAGCGGGTTGAGCCAAATCAGCCTGCGGCAGGACTTGTGCAGCCGTTCCATCTGTTGTGACAGCTCATCGCCGGTTTCGCGCTCCAGACCGTCGGTTATCAACAGCACGATCGCGCCCTGCGACAACACACGCCGCGACCACTGGTGATTGAACTCCCGCAAGGTCTCCGCGATGCGCGTGCCACCCGACCAGTCCTCGACGACAGCGGTGCATTCGTCGATTGCCTCATCTGGATCGCGATTGCGCATCTGCCGCGTCACATTGCTCAGTCGCGTGCCGAACAGAAACGTGTGCACCCTTCGCCGCTTCTCGGTCAGAACATGCAGGAAATGCAGGAAGATCCGTGTGTACTGGCTCATCGAGCCGGAAATGTCGGCCAGAATGACCAATGGCGGTTGGACGCGGCGCGGCTCGCGAAAACGCGGCAGGATCAGATCGCCGCCGGTTTTGAAAGCGGTGCGCATTGTTGCCCGTGGATCGATACGGCGCGGCTGCGTAGAGGGGCGATATCGGCGTGTTCTGACGCGGTCGAATGGCAGAATGAGGCGTGAAAGCGCCTGCTTGGCCTGAGCCAACTCTTCAGCGCTCATCTGGCCAAAGTCGAGTTGCCTCAATACCTCATTGTTGGAAGTCGTGAAGCGCGCATCGATCTCGATTTCCGGTTCCTGCGGCTTGCTGTCCCGTTCCTGCTGGTTCTCCCGAAAAGCATCGTTCACACGGGTCTGCCCAGCCTTCGGTTTCTCGGGCTCGCGGTGGTCCGGCACGACAGGAGAAAACATGGCGATCATCTTCTCGACCAGTTCGCGCGATCTCCAGAACAGTCGAAAGGCTTCGTCGAATACGGCATGGTCCTCGCGACGGCTGACCAGAACGCTATGCAGCACCCAGTAGAAATCGTCCCGGGATCCGATGCCCGCAACCTTGACGGCTTCAACGGCGTCGGTGATCGCAGCCGGACCGACGCGCAATCCGGCCCGCCGCAACACCCGCCCAAAATGCACGATGTTGTCGGCCAGCCTGCCGCCGTCGGCCACCTGTCGTTCCGCCTGATCCAACCCTCTTCCTAGTCGGCCTGCGCCGCCTCCGTTTTCAGTTCCTTGAGGATCTGGTGTCCCTCACCTGCTTCGATGCGAGCAATGTCGTCTTGGAACTTCAGCAATGCTCCAATCGTGTCGGACACGATTTCCGGATCGAGTGCCAAACAGTCGAGTTCGGTCAGTGCCGTGGCCCAGTCCAGGGTCTCGGCGACACCGGGATTTTTGAACAGATCGATCTGCCGCAATCGTTGCACATACCCTACAATCTCGCGCGACAGGGCTTCATTGCACCCGGGCACCTTGCGCCGAACAATCTCCAGTTCGGCGGCTGCATCCGGATAGTCGACCCAGTGATAGAGGCAGCGCCGCTTTAACGCGTCGTGGATTTCGCGCGTCCGGTTGGACGTGATGATCACCGCCGGCGGTGCTGCCGCCTTGATGGTTCCGATCTCGGGAATGGTGACCTGATACTCGGCCAGGACCTCTAGCAGAAACGCTTCGAAAGCCTCATCGGTGCGATCCAGTTCATCGATCAGAAAGACCGGCGCTGCATCACCCTCACCCGACAATGCCTGCAAGACCGGCCGGCGGATCAGATAGCGTTCCGAAAAGATGTCCCTTTCCATCGCCGAACGATCGGTCTGTCCGCTAGCCTCGGCCAAGCGGATCTCCAGCATCTGAGCCGGATAGTTCCACTCATAGACGGCAGATGAGACATCAAGGCCCTCATAGCACTGCAGTCGGATGGTCGGCCGCTTCAGACCCTGTGAAAGAACCTTGGCGATTTCCGTCTTGCCGACGCCGGCTTCCCCTTCAAGAAAGAGCGGCCGTTTCATTTTCATGCTGAGGTAGAGCACTGTCGCCAGGGAACGGCCCGCCACGTAATCCTGCCCGATCAGCAGATCGAGCATCTCATCGATCGACGAAGGAATGGTGGGAGTTGAATTGATCAAGCTGTTTACCCCTGACAATTTTCGGTCTGCCCTACGGCTTGACCCTAAAGGCTGCGCCATTCTCGGTCCATGAACAACAAGGCGGACGCGTCGTCTCCAATCCGAAGTCCGACCACTTCACCGAAAAGCACCATATGGGTCGCCATGTCCTTGTGTTCCATCAGACGACAGTCGAACACCGCCTTGGCGTCGGTCAGCGTCGGGCTACCCGTGGCGATGGTGTCCCAATCAGCCATGGCAAAACGCTCATCCGCCGACAGGCCATCAAACCCGGCAAAAGCAGCAGCCATGGCCTGATGGCGAACGGCGAGCGTATTGAGTGCGAAGAAGCCACTCTCCAGAAAGGTGAGGTTGTTGGGGTTGGTCCGGTTGAGGCAGACGAGCACCATTGGCGGCTCATCCGAAACGGAGCAAGCCGCTGTCACCGTAACGCCACGCCGCACACCGCGATGTTCGGTTGTCACGAGCTGCACATGCCCGGCATACTGGGCCATGGCATCCCTGTATTCCCGGGACTGAACGGTTTTACGATCCAACAAGCATTATCTCCGGCGTCGAATGGTCGGCTCAAGCGCAATACATAAACCCATCCGGCGTTTTTGAAAGGGCAATTTCCACTGCTGAAATGGAGTGTTTACCGCCCAGCTCCTGAATTCCGACGTCCGTCACGTTGCAAAGCCCTTTCCGAACGAACTTCCGATCCATTCTGCTCGCTGCCAAAATCACGATTCTGGCATGATTTACCGGCTTGAAAATCCCAAAGAGCCTGCCGAACTGCTGTCGGAAACAAAACATCCATCACGACAGTGTGGATTTTCTGCCTTGGATATGCAGATCGCCGCAGTTACAAGTGAGGCTGAAATGTCCGCCAGGCTATAACCCGATGCAATCCACCACAAAGTCCCTCCTTGCGCTTCTCTACTGCGCGATGATGCCTTGGCTGATTGCCGCACCAGTCCAGGCTCAGAGCGACGAGGGACTGAGAATCGGCGTGCTGGCGCCTGAGGACGGTACGTTTCAAGTTTTGGGCGATCAGATCGCCGATGGCGTGACCATCTTTGCCAGCACGACCAGTGGCCTGGTTTCCGATGTCGTTCGGGAGCCCGATACCTGCGACGCGACCGGAGGCAGCGACGCTGCCAGTGCCTTTGTCGAAGCAGGGGTCGACGCGGTTATAGGATTTCTCTGTATGGAGAGCCTGATGGCTGCGCTTCCCATCCTTAGCGAATCGGGCATTCCCGCGATTACGCTCGGCGTACGCTCCTCCATTGTGGCTGAGGACGCTGCCAAGAATGGCTGGCCCTTCTTTCGCCTGGCGCCGCGTGCCGACGACGAAGCCAAGAAAATAACCGAGACCATTGCCGCGAAATGGGTGGGCAGACCTCTGGCCTTGGTCGAAGACGGCACCATCTATGGACGGGAGCTGGCCGAATCCGTTCGACTATTGCTTGAAGAAATTGGCATAACACCACTGTTTATAGACAATTTCCGGCCGTCACAAAGCAAACAATTCAGCTTGGTTCGGCGGCTGGAAAAGTCTGGCGCGACTCACATTTTCGTCGGCGGCGACCGGCAGGATGCCGCGATCATCGGTCGTGATAGCCGGGAAGCAGGCCTCAATCTGACATTCCTGGGTGGCGATGCGCTGAATGCCGCCGATGGAGATCCAACACTCCCCAACGGCTTTCTCGCTGTCACCGTTCCGGATCCCATGCTCCTCGACAGTTCGATCAATGCCCAGGCTCAGTTCGAAAACACCGGTCGATCTCCAGAGGGCTACGGCCTACCGGCTTTCGCCGCGGGTCAGATTTTGCTGGATGCAAAGCGCGCTTCAATCGCCCAGGGCGTCCCACTCCAACAGGCGTTGAAGGCAACACCGTTCGACACAGCCCTGGGTCCTGTCGAGTTCGACGATTTTGGCGAACGCAAGGACAACCCCTTCCGCCTGATGGTCTGGCGCAACGGATCGTTTCTGCCGGTCGAACGCTCTGTCAACACGCCACAACAGGATACCGCGACCGAATGAAACGCACCGGTCCTTTGAACCTGATTACCGACGTCGACGGACTGCTGGTCGGCAATGCGGCCGATGATCAACTGAAGTCCGGCACAACGGCCGTGATCTTTGAAAACGATGCAACGGCAGCCGTCCAGGTGTTGGGCGCCTCGCCGGGAACGCGCGAAACCGATCTGCTTGAGCCGCACAACACCGTCGAAAAGGTCAATGCACTGGTGCTTTCGGGCGGTTCCGCCTTTGGGCTCGATGCAGCTTCTGGCGTCCAGGCTGCCTTGCATGAGAAGGGTATTGGCTTTTTTGCCGGGCCTTATTGCATTCCGATTGTCCCCGCGGCCATCCTTTTCGACCTTGCTAATGGCGGCGACAAGGATTGGGGTCGCTACCCGCCCTATCGCGAGCTCGGGTATGAAGCGGCCAACAACGCTGGCCGCAGCTTTGACATTGGCACCGTTGGAGCTGGGACAGGTGCTTTGGTCGCCGATTTCAAGGGTGGGTTGGGGTCTGCTTCCCTACAGCTCGATAGTGGAATCACAATCGGTGCGCTGGTCGCCGTCAACTCCATAGGCACGCCGGTTTTCGACGGAGGGCCACATTTCTGGGCGTCGGCATTTGAGTTGGGCAAGGAATTTGGAGGCCTTGGGTTTCCAAACCCCATCCCACCGACGGCAGCGGACCTTCGAATCAAATTCCGCGACAGGCCCCTGCCCGGAGACGGTTCCGATCTGACAAACACCACCATTGCTGTGATAGCCACCGATGCGACGTTGACCAAAGCGGAGGCAAAACGGCTGGCCATCGCGGCGCATGACGGCTACAGCCGTGCCATCTGGCCTGCTCACCTTCCGACCGATGGCGATCTCGTTTTTGCCGCTGCGACAGGCCGAAGCGACATTCGTCCCGATTTCGACCAATTCGTTGACCTGAACGCCGGAGCGGCCGCCGTGATGGCGCGTGCAATCGCCCGTGGAATCTACGAGGCGACCCCTCGCGAGGGCGATATCATGCAAACATGGCAAGATGCATTTGCTGATCCAAAGCAATAATCCGGCGCATAGGCTTAAACTGCAGGAGCATCCATGAAACGTCCCATCAAAATCGCACCATCGATCCTCGCCGCCGACTACGCGCGGTTGGGTGAAGAGGTCCGGGATGTCGTTTCTGCGGGCGCCGACTGGATCCACCTTGACGTGATGGACGGTCATTTCGTTCCGAACATCTCCTACGGGCCCGATGTCATCAAAGCATTGCGGTCACACGCCGATCGCGTCTTTGACTGCCACCTGATGATCTCGCCCTGTGACCCTTTTCTCGGAGCTTTCGCCGACGCCGGTTGCGACATCATCACCGTACACGCAGAAGCTAGCGATCACTTGCATCGTTCACTTCAGGCCATCCGTGCCCTTGGAAAGAAAGCCGGGGTCTCACTCAATCCAGCAACCCCTGAAAGCGTCATCGAGTATGTTCTGGACGAGCTCGATCTGATCCTGGTAATGAGCGTCAATCCAGGTTTTGGCGGTCAGAGATTTATTGACGCGACCGTTGAGAAAGCCCGTCGCATCAACGCGTTGATCGGCGATCGTCCAATTGACCTCGAGATCGACGGTGGGATTGGCCCGGAAACAGCAAAAGCCGCGGCAGCAGCTGGCGTCAATGTCTTCGTGGCCGGCTCAGCTGTTTTCAAGGGTGATGGCATCGAAGCCTACCGGTCCAACATCTCCGCCATCCGCGATGCGGCAAACGCCGCCCAATGAACCAACCGCCAACGGCGAACCATCGATGCCCATTGAATTCCGCGTCTTGACGAGGCACTTAGCCCTCGGCGCGCTTTGTTGGGGGCTTGCGATGACGGCAAGCCTTTGGATCGGGCTGCAAATGCAGGTAGGTGGTTTGACGGCACATCGCGCGGCTTTGGCCGGACTGTACTTCAGTGGCGGTGCGCTTTCTTTTCCAATCTCCCTCATTGCGGTCCGACAGATGTTTTCGAAGCGACCGCCAGAAACCCGGTTCGCGGCGTCCTTCGTCCTTTTGACGTCCACGACGCTTGCGCTGACGGCGGCTCTCTCTGCGCTGGTTTACTTGAATTTATATGCCGATTGGCCCGGCGATCAATTGTCCTACGGCTGGCTGGTGCATCTCGCCTACTCCGGAGCCTCCTCGCTCTATCAGTTCGCTGTTGTCGGAACGCGTCTCTATCTTCCGTTGGGCATCGTCGCACTTCTGGTCGCCAGCGTCTGGATGGCTCGCCATTCCCGTTGAGATCAGGTTGGTTCTCTGCTAGCACGACCTCGCATCGTCGGTTCTGCCGAACCGCCCTCCCCGAGACACCTCAACCGAGCATCGCTATGATCCCTCGTTATTCTCGTCCCGACATGGTTGCGATCTGGTCACCGGAATCGAAGTTCCGGATCTGGTTCGAAATCGAGGCCCATGCCTGCGACGCGCTTGCGGACCTGGGTGTCATCCCGAAGTCAGCGGCGGAAACAATTTGGCAGAAAGGCGGTTCCGCCACTTTCGACATCGCCCGAATCGACGAAATCGAAGCCACCACCAAGCACGATGTCATCGCCTTCCTGACCCATTTGGCGGAAATCGTCGGCCCCGACGCACGCTTCGTGCATCAGGGCATGACCTCGTCCGATGTGCTCGATACATGCTTCAATGTACAGTTGACCCGCGCAACCGATCTGCTGCTTCAGGATATCGACGCGTTGCTGGATGCCCTGAAGCAACGCGCGATGGAACACCGCGACACCGTGACGATCGGCCGCAGCCACGGCATTCACGCCGAACCAACGACGTTCGGTGTGAAACTCGCCCAGGCCTACGCGGAATTTGAGCGCAGTCGCGAGCGACTGGTTGCCGCCCGGGCCGAAATCGCCACCTGTGCGATCTCCGGCGCCGTCGGCACGTTTGCCAACATCGATCCGCGTGTTGAAGAACACGTGGCCAAAGCCATGGGCCTGACCGCAGAGCCCGTATCGACCCAGGTCATTCCGCGTGATCGGCATGCCATGTACTTTGCCACGCTGGCCGTCATCGCCTCATCAATCGAACGCCTCGCGGTTGAAATCCGCCACCTGCAGCGGACTGAAGTGCTTGAAGCGGAAGAGTATTTCTCGCCCGGCCAGAAGGGTTCGTCGGCGATGCCCCACAAGCGCAATCCGGTGTTGACCGAAAACCTGACGGGTCTGGCTCGCATGGTCCGTTCCTATGCCCAGCCGGCGATGGAGAACGTGGCGCTTTGGCACGAACGTGACATCTCTCACTCGTCGGTGGAACGGATGATCGGACCGGACGCCACCATCACGCTGGATTTTGCCCTCGCCCGAATGACCGGTGTGATCGACAAGCTGCTCGTTTATCCGGACAACATGATGGCCAATCTCGACCGGTATCGCGGACTGGTGCATTCCCAGCGCGTGCTTCTGGCTCTGACGCAGGCCGGTGTCAGTCGCGAAGACGCCTATCGCCTGGTGCAGCGCAATGCCATGAAAGTGTGGGAAGAAGGCCGGGATTTCCTGACCGAGCTTCTCGGTGATGATGAGGTTCGGGCGGCCCTGTCGGAAGACGATATCCGCGAAAAATTTGATCTCGGCTACCATACCAAGCAAGTCGACACCATATTCAGCCGAGTCTTTGGGACCTAAGTCCATTATCGAATTCAAACTATTGGCGAAACGACGATGAAGGCATCGGAAGCCGACATTCTGATGGTGCCCGGATACAAGAATTCCGGCCCCGATCATTGGCAAAGCCGCTGGCAGGCGAAATTATCGACTGCTCGGCGTGTCGAGCAGGATTCCTGGGAAAAGCCAGTTCGCGAGGACTGGGTGCAACGCATCGCCGATGCCGTCAACGTAGGCGACCGGCCGACAGTGATTGTCGGACACTCACTCGGCGTTGCGGCTTCGATTCAGGCCATTCCCCTGTTCGAGCGACAGGTAGCCGGTGCTTTCCTTGTCGCGCCGCCGGATGTTGCCAATCCGAAGATACGCCCCAAACATCTGATGACTTTCGGGCCCTATCCGACCGACCCACTGCCTTTTCCTGCGACAGTCATCGCCAGCCGAAACGATCCCTATTGCAAGCAGGAAATCGCCGACGACATCGCTGCCTCCTGGGGCGCCCTGTTCATGGACGCCGGAGAAGCGGGTCATATCGACTCTGAGGGCGGATTCGGACCCTGGCCCGAAGGGCTCATGGTCTTCGCCCGTTTTCTTGGACGGCTGGAAGGCTAACCCGACGGCCCATTGGCCATCGCGGCAAAGCCCACATTCCTACTCGGAATTGATCTGCTGCATCGCCGTTTGCATCAGTTCGTCCATCGTACGGCGCAGCTGATGGTCTGACTGGTCGACACCCGCGGCATCGAAATCAGCCCGCACCTTGCGGAACACATCCTCGTCACCGGCTTCCTCGAAGTCGGCCAGAACCACCTGTTTGGCGTATTCGTCAGCTTCCTCGCCCTCTTTTCCGAGCAATTCCGCCGCCCACAGACCCAACAGCTTGTTGCGCCGGGCTTCCGCCTTGAACCGCAGTTCTTCATCATGGGCAAATTTGTTTTCGTAGGCTTCGCTACGATCGTCCATGCCGCTCATAATCAGTTCTCCTGAACCTTCGTTCCATCACACAGCCTTGCGGAGTCAAATACCGCAGGATTGTGTCCTGTAAACCAAAAGCGCGAAAAAAGATCAATCACCGCCGTGGACACCGGCAAATAATCGTTTGGATTTGGGACAATTGGGCGCATAGGCCAATTGTGAAAAGGTGCGGTTTCCGATAGAGCAACAGCTAAGCAACTCTCCCAATGCAAGGCAGACCCGACCATCGGGCTGTGAAGACAGAGAAAACCATGAATCGTCGCCGCCGCATCTATGAAGGCAAGGCCAAAGTTCTCTACGAAGGCCCCGAACCCGGTACACTGATCCAGTTCTTCAAGGACGACGCCACGGCGTTCAACAAGAAGAAACACGATGTGGTGGAAGGCAAGGGAGTCCTGAACAACCGCATTTCGGAATATATCTTCGAGAACCTCAACCGGATCGGCATTCCCACGCACTTCATTAAGCGCATGAACATGCGCGAGCAGCTCATCAAGGAAGTGGAAATCATTCCGCTGGAAGTCGTCGTGCGCAACGTCGCGGCCGGTCAGCTGTCAAAGCGTTTGGGGATCGAAGAGGGCACCATGCTGCCGCGCTCGATCATCGAATTTTACTACAAGGCCGACCAGCTCGATGATCCGATGGTCTCAGAAGAACATATCACCGCGTTCGGTTGGGCCAGCCCACAGGAGATCGACGACATCATGGCTTTGGCCATCCGGGTCAACGACTTCCTGTCCGGCCTGTTTCTCGGCGTCGGCATCCAGCTCGTTGACTTCAAGATCGAATGCGGGCGCCTGTTCGAGGGCGACATGATGCGCATCGTAGTCGCCGACGAGATTTCGCCGGACAGTTGTCGCCTTTGGGACATCGAGACCAAAGACAAGCTCGACAAGGACCGGTTCCGCCGCGATCTCGGCGGTTTGGTCGAGGCGTATCAGGAAGTCGCGCGTCGTCTGGGTATCGTCAACCAGAACGAACCGCCTCGCGGAACCGGCCCGGTGCTGGTGCAGTAGGTCGACCGGAGAAAGCGCAAGTGATCAGGGCTCGTATCACCGTAACGCTCAAGAACGGCGTTCTCGATCCACAGGGCAAAGCGATCGAGGGGGCTCTCGACACGCTTGGCTTCGATGGAGTCGATTCCGTCCGTCAGGGAAAGGTCTTCGATCTGAAAGTGGCCGGCGCCGATCGGGCGAAAGCCGAACGGGAGATCGCCGAGATGTGCGAGAAACTGCTCGCCAACACCGTGATCGAAGACTACGCAGTCGACATTCTCTGACGTCAAAGCTCCGTCCGAACGGCCCACAATTCCGGAAAAAACGTCCGATCAAGGGCAGTCTTCAGAAAGCCGACACCCGATGACCCGCCGGTGCCCTTCTTGTGGCCGATAATCCGCTCGACGGTCTTCATGTGGCGAAAGCGCCATTGCTGGAAATGGTCTTCCACATCCACCAGTTCCTCGGCAAGCTCATAAAGCTCGAAGTGCTCCTCAGGCTCCCGGTAAATCTGCAGCCAGACGTCCGCTAGGGCCTCGCTGAATTCGCGGTTCTGCGAGAAGTCGCGCTCCAGAAGCTCTTTCGGCAGCTTGAAGCCGTGACGCGCGATCAACGCGATGGCTTCGTCATAGATGCTGGGCGCTTGAAACGCCGTCAGCAGACGCTCGTAGACCTCCGGACGGTGCTTGTGCGGCATCAGCATTCGCGCATCCTTCGCACCCAGCAGGATTTCAACAAGACGATACTGGTAGGACTGAAATCCGGATGCCTGCCCCAGTGTGTCGCGGAATGTCAGATAGTCCGATGGCGTCATGGTCGACAGCACATCCCAGGCCGTCACCAGTTGTTCCTGAACGCGCGAGATCCTTGCCAAGGCCTTGAATGCAATTCCGGCCTTGTCCTCGCGCAAGTTGGACATGGCGAACTCAAGCTCGTGGATGATCAGGTTCAGCCAAAGCTCCTGAACGTGGTGAACGACGATGAACAGGGTTTCGTCCTGCTTTTCGCTCAACGGTGCTTGAGCCGACAACAGTGTGTCCAGCTTCAAATAGTCGCCATAGGACATGCGTTTCTCGAAATCGAGCGCCATGTCCTTTTCGACGCGGCTGGTTTCGCTGCTCATCGATCTGCTCCTTTCAGCACACCGACCACTCGTGGTGGCGGTGTCGCAAGAGATATTTTAAGCCTAAACTAACTGCAGGGTAGATGGCTTTGGATAGCTTGGCAACAGCTATCGCAATCGGCCGGAACATGAGATACAAGAGCCGCAAATTCCCGACACAATGGCGGCGAAACGGCAATCATGAAATCTGCAGTTCTTCTCCTTCCCGGCCTTAACCGCGACAGGGATATGATTGCTGCGTTGACCAAGGTTTCCGGCACTCCACCCGTCACGGTTTGGCAGACGGAGACGGAGATTCCGGATGTTGACCTGATCGTCATACCGGGTGGTTTTTCCTATGGCGATTATCTTCGCTGCGGCGCCATCGCGGCACGCATGCCGGTGCTTGAGGCCGTGCGCAGAAAAGCCGAACAGGGTGTACGCGTACTTGGAGTCTGCAACGGATTTCAGATCCTGGTTGAGGCCGGTCTGCTGCCGGGAGCCCTGATGCGCAACGCATCGCTGAAATTCGTCTGCCGGCAAGTTGAACTCGAAGTGGTGAATGCGCAGACGGTCTTCACCAACCGATACGCAGCGGGCGACGTGATCGAATGCCCCGTGGCCCATCACGATGGCAACTACTTCGCCGATGCCGAGACGCTCAAGCGACTGCAAGATGACGACCGCATCGTCTTTCGCTACGCCAATGGTACCAACCCCAACGGTTCGATTGACAACATCGCCGGGATCGTCTCAGAGCGCGGCAATGTGCTCGGCATGATGCCGCACCCCGAAAACCTGATTGAGGATGCCCATGGCGGATCCGACGGACGCCCACTTTTTGCCGCTGCCCTTGACATTGCGGCCTGATCGGCCGGCGTCAAATTGGTCCGGCCGGCGGATCATTGCCGGCATCGGGCTTGTTGCGTTCGCACTAGTCGGTTGCCAATCTTCATCACCCGGCCCCGGCAGCATTCGGGTGCAGGCGTCCGATCGGGCACTGCCGGTGATGGAACGTGTTGCTCTGGCCGCAAGCCGCTGCTGGTTCAAATCGGGTGACGGCTCATTTCGAGCCTATCGTCTTGCACCGGAACTGACATCCTATACCGGTCGACCCCGGATATTGCTGGTGCCCGCCGCCAAGCCCGAGGACCGTCCGCTCGCGGTGATCGAGGCCAAGGGCGATCCGGCCACCGTACAGGCCTATGGCCCCTTGTTGACCGCACCTTTGGGCAATCGCATCGCCGCAGATGTGCGCAACTGGACCGGCGGATCCACGAGTTGCGCGACTTGAGCAAACAGAACAATACCGATCAGACATGAGCATCCCGAACGAAATCCCCATCACTCCGGAACTGATCGAGGCGCACGGACTCAAGCCCGACGAATATGAGCGCATCCTCCAGCTCATCGAGCGCGAGCCCAGCTTCACCGAGCTGGGGATCTTTTCAGCCATGTGGAACGAGCACTGTTCCTACAAATCCTCAAAGAAGTGGCTCCGCACGCTGCCGACAACCGGGCCGCAGGTGATCCAGGGCCCCGGCGAAAACGCCGGGGTTGTCGACATTGGTGACGGGGACTGTGTGGTCTTCAAGATGGAGAGCCACAATCACCCGTCCTATATCGAGCCTTACCAGGGAGCGGCGACCGGCGTCGGCGGTATTCTGCGCGATGTCTTTACCATGGGTGCGCGGCCGATCGCGGCGATGAATGCGCTTCGCTTTGGCGAGCCGGATCACTCAAAGACCCGGCACCTGGTCTCCGGTGTGGTCGCCGGCGTCGGTGGTTACGGCAACAGTTTTGGCGTGCCAACCGTTGGCGGCGAGGTGGAGTTCGACGCCCGCTACAACGGAAATTGTCTGGTCAACGCCTTCGCCGCCGGTCTCGCCAAGACTGACGCGATCTTCTACTCCGAGGCCAAGGGCATCGGATTGCCCGTCGTTTATCTTGGCGCCAAAACCGGCCGCGACGGTGTCGGCGGCGCCACCATGGCCTCGGCCGAATTCGATGAGTCTATTGAAGAAAAGCGGCCGACAGTGCAAGTCGGTGATCCGTTTACAGAGAAATGCCTGCTCGAGGCCTGTCTCGAGTTGATGGCCTCCGGAGCCGTTATCGCCATCCAGGACATGGGTGCCGCTGGCCTGACATGCTCCGCCGTCGAAATGGGTGCTAAGGGAGGCCTCGGGATCGAACTCGACCTCGATCGGGTCCCCGTTCGCGAAGACAACATGACCGCCTACGAGATGATGCTGTCGGAAAGCCAGGAACGCATGCTGATGGTGCTGCGTCCGGAAATGGAGGCAACCGCTCAGGCCATCTTTGAAAAATGGGGCCTCGACTTCGCAATTGTCGGCAAGACCACGGACGACCTTCGTTTCCGCGTCCTTCATGGTGGCGATCTCGTCGCCGATCTCCCCATCAGGGAACTGGGAGACGAAGCGCCGGAATACGATCGACCGTGGCGTGAAACGGGCCTGTACTCACCTCTATCGGCCGCTCAGGTGGATGAGCCCGAAGACTACGGCAAAGCGCTCCTGCACCTGGTGGGCTCGCCCAACAACAGTTCACGGCGTTGGGTCTATGAACAATACGACACGCTGATCCAGGGCAACAGCCTGCAGGTTCCCGGTGGCGACGCCGGCGTTGTCCGTGTCGAGGGCCATGCAAGCAAGGCACTGGCGTTTTCCTCCGATGTCACGCCGCGTTACTGCGAGGCCGACCCGTTCGAAGGCGGCAAACAGGCGGTTGCCGAATGCTGGCGTAATCTGACGGCGACCGGCGCCTTGCCGCTCGCCGCGACCGACAATCTGAATTTCGGCAACCCGGAACGGCCCGAGATCATGGGCCAGTTGGTGCGCGCTATTCAGGGCATTGGTGAAGCCTGTTCCGCGCTTGGATTTCCGATCGTCTCCGGCAACGTGTCGCTCTACAACGAAACCAATGGAGAGGCGATCCTTCCGACGCCCACCATCGCCGGTGTCGGGCTGATTGCTGACTGGAGCATGATGGCGCGGGTCGGAACCGCCCAGACGGGTGACGCGGTGATCCTGCTAGGCGGCGACGGAACCCAACTCGGCCAGTCCGCCTACATGCGCGACTGCCTCGGCCAGGCGGACGGCCCTCCCCCGCCCGTCGACCTTGTTGTGGAAAAACGCAATGGCGATTTCGTTCGGGCGGCAATCGGAAATGGCCAGTTCAGTGCCTGTCATGATCTCTCCGATGGCGGGCTTGCGCTTTGCCTCGCCGAAATGTGCATGGCGTCGTGCAAAGGCATGGATATCACACTGGATACGGCCGCTGGCCCAATGCACGGGCAACTCTTCGGTGAGGACCAGGGGCGCTACGTGGCAACGGTATCTTCGGAGCTGGCCAATTTCGCATGCATGAACGCGGAAGCCGCCGGAGTGCCGTTCCGCCGGATCGGAACGGTGGGCGGCCGTGGATTGACCATAACGGATGTGCTCTCCATATCTGTTGAGGAATTGCGCAACAGCCATGAATCGTGGTTCCCTGACTTTATGGGCGAACCGTCCCAATCCGACGCCGCCTGACGTCGGATTGGACAAAAGCAAAAAACGGGGAGATCGACATGCCGATGAGTGCGGGTGACATAGAACAGATGATCAAAACTGCCATTCCAGATGCGCAGGTGACCATCCGCGATCTCGCCGGCGACGGCGATCACTATGCGGCGGAGGTGGTTTCAGAGAGCTTTCGCGGCAAGACCCGTGTGCAGCAGCATCAGATGGTCTACCAGGCTCTGAAGGGCAACATGGGCGATGCGCTGCATGCCCTCGCCCTGCAAACCAGCGCGCCAGACTGAGGCCCAACTGTACTGAACAAGCGGCGGGAGCCCGCTAATAGCGGGCTGCATTTTCAGCCTTGCGCATTCATAAGTATTTTCTTATCATAAGGAATGTCTTATGAAACGGTTTTCGCTGCGCTGTCCAATCCCGTCCGCCGTTCAATCCTTGAGCGGTTGCGCGATCAGCCAAGCTCGGTGCGCAGCCTGGCCGACCATTATCCCTACAGCCAGCCGGCGATCTCACAACACCTGAAAACGCTCAAGGATGCCGGACTTGTGGAAGACAAGGCCGAAGGCACACGCCGGATCTATCGCGTGCGGCCTGAAGGATTGCGCGAGTTGAAAGCCTATCTGGAGCAGCAATGGCAGAGTTTCCTTCTGTCGCTGGATGATGACCCCGAGGAGAGTGAAACCGATGATTGACCCCGTTGTTGTAGACGTCACCATTCAGCGCGAACCGGAAAAGGCCTTCGAACTGTTCACCAGTCGGATTGCCGACTGGTGGCCACTTGATACCCACTCATTGGGTGCTGCCGACGAGAAGTTGCCGGCGACAGTGGTCATGGAGCCGCACGAAGGTGGTCGGATCTACGAGGTTTCTGACGACGGAATGGAACGCATCTGGGGATCCGTCACGGATTGGAGACCAGGCGATCACGTTGCCTTCACCTGGCACGTCGGCCGCGCTCCCGAGGATGCCACCAAGGTATCGGTGAAGTTTCGGCCGGCCGACTCCGGCGGAACCCACATCACACTCACCCAGGACAACTGGCATGCCCTTGGTGACGAAGCCCAGACCATGCGCGATCAATATTCAGGCGGCTGGACCGGCCTTCTCAACGACAAGTTCCTTCCGTTCGTCAAGACCGCATAGGTCGGACCGCCCCTTATTGGATGGGCGATCACCGATTACCTGAAGCTCAATCAGCCGAAATGCGCTGGCCGGTAAAGCGAACCTGAAACGTTCGCAAAGGTTGCTCTTTTGTCGTCAGTGGGTTCTGTCCCGCGGCGTGTTGAGCGCCGGTGAAGACACCCTCGACTTTCTGATATTGACCTGATTCCTCGTCGGAAAAAGTCAGCTCATAGCTTGTGACGGTCGGCCCGATCGGCTTGCCGTCGCCAAGGGTGTAGGTGAAGTCTACCACTTTGGCGTTTGCGCTTCCTGTGCCGGTCTGAGCCCAAGCGCCCTGCCCGCCGGTAAAGCCAATGACCGACTCCTCGCTGGCTGTGTGCATAGCAACACCGCCAGAACCGAGCGACAGGACGCGTTGATACTTGTCTTCCTGAATCAGCAGGTAACTGCCTTCGATCGCAACGTTCGCTTCATCTGCTGTGGCGACACCCGTTGCCGAGATGAGCAGTGCGAAACACAGGCAGGACTTGAGCGCTTTCATGGTCGGATCCTCGTTTCAACTGATTTCGGCAGGAAGTCTAGAAGCGCCCGCCGCAGAGCGCAATTCACAGAATTTTGGGACATCAACACCTCTTCACGGATCCGTGAACGGCACGTGAACGCAGCATTCCAACTGCGTTCAGGCCGGGTCTCCTAGGGTCGTATCGTCAACACGACACAACCTTCTTTGGAGAGAGACCATGAAAACCCTCGTTACCGCCACCGCTTCATTTGCAGTTATCGCAATCACGACGTTTACCGCCGCCGTTCCCTCACAGGCCGACACCCTTCGCCGGGTCACTTGCCCCGACGGCCGCGTCGTCACCGCCTCCGGTACGCAGACCGACGCCCAGGCTTGCCGCGGCTTCCAACGCATCAGCGCCAAGCCCAAGCGCGCAACGCAACCATCTATGCCAAGCGCCAAAAAACTGACCTCCGGCGGGGCAACCCCAACGGCTATCCCGGACAATACGGCGCACGCATGGACCTCTGCCTGCTACGCAGAGTTCGGTCCCAACGCCAAATATCCGGATGCCGCTCTTTTGGCCAAGTGCCTGAACTACTGATCAACAAACAAACTCAATCGAAAAGCCGCGCCCAACGCGGCTTTTTGCGTTTCTGTCGGAAGCCGACCATGGCACACACGCGCCCGTGACGGTCGGCACTGGAAATCGAACCGTATCAAGGCTATTTACGGGCCAAGAGCAACACCGGACCTTTCATCCGGCAGTGACAAGGAATGCTTGAATGACGGCGATCAACGATTTCATCGACAATGAAGTTAAGAACAGCGACGTGGTGCTGTTCATGAAGGGTACACCGGCTTTCCCGCAATGCGGTTTCTCGGGCCAGGTGGTGCAAATCCTCGACTACCTCGGCGTCGAATACAAAGGCATTAACGTGCTTGCGGACGACGACTTGCGAAACGGTATCAAGGAATTTTCGAACTGGCCGACCATTCCGCAGCTCTATGTCAAAGGCGAGTTTGTGGGCGGTTGCGATATCATTCGCGAGATGTTCCAGGCGAGCGAGCTGCAGAACCATCTCACCGAAAAGGGCATCGCTACCAAGGGCGCGGCTTGATGAAGCGCTGGAACGTCTACCTTTCCGGCGAAATCCACACCGATTGGCGCGAACAGATTGAGGCCGGCATCAAGCGAGCCGGTCTGCCGGTCGACACCAGCGCGCCGGTGACCCATCATGAAGCGTCGGATGATTGCGGTGTAGCAATTCTCGGACCGGAGTCCGACAAGTTCTGGCATGACAACAAGGGCGCGCGAATGAACGCCATTCGCACCCGCACCTTGATTGAAAACTCGGATGTGGTCGTTGTCCGCTTTGGTGAGAAATATCGCCAATGGAACGCCGCCTTTGACGCAGGATACGCTGCGGCGCTGGGCAAGGCCCTGATCATCATGCACGGCCCTGACCACCAGCATGCGTTGAAAGAGGTTGACGCAGCAGCACTTGCTGTGGTGGAAACCCCTGAACAGATAGTTCGCATTCTGAACTATGTGATCAACGGCGATCTGGCCGGTTACACCCAATAGGGCTTGCCGGCAGGCGAGCGGTGATCTATCCATAACACCATAGGTTGTGTGGACTGAAGCACCCCAAGGGGCGCGAAGAGATCGGCAAGTGGTGCGCGGGTGTGCGCACCAACCGGCCGCGATTGGGGGGATATGGACGCGCGAAACGAGGGGGACTTCGGCTCCGGATCCTTTCATCGGCCCGAATATGTCGAACGGGCCGGAATGCGCTTTCGGGAATTCATTGTCCTGATTGCTGCATTGAGCTCCATCGTCGCCCTGTCGATCGACATCATGCTCCCAGTGCTGCCGCAGATCGGCAACAGCTACGCTGTGACGGTCGAAAACGACCGGCAGGCCGTGCTTGTGCTGTTCATGCTCGGCTTTGGCCTTGCACAGATTATCTTTGGCCCCCTATCGGACCGCTTCGGTCGCAAGATCGTACTGATCAGCGGCGTCGTGTTTTACGGACTGTCGTCGGTTTTGGCCGCTGTTGCGGACAGCTTCGCGCTCTTGCTTTTCCTGCGCGTCACCCAGGGCATCGGTGCAGCAGCTGTCCGGATCGTCGTCATCGCCATCGTCAGAGATTGTTTCGGTGGCCGTGAGATGGCCCGCGTCATGTCTTACAGCTACATGATCTTCATGATCGTGCCGATCATTGCCCCGGCCCTTGGTCAATGGATTGCCAACCTGTTGTCCTGGCACTGGATCTTCGTTTTGCTGGGTGTCGCGTCCTGCGCTCTGGCCATTTGGGCGGTGGTGCGTCTTGAAGAAACACTTCAGCCGGAGCAACGACTGCCGTTTTCAATGCGCGCTGTCGGCCACGCATTTTTTGAAGTCATATCCAATCGACAAGCCATGGGATACACGTTGTCCGCAACCCTGTGTGTTGGAAGCCTGCTGTCGTTCATCGTCTCGGCGCAGCAAATCTTTTCGGCAATTTACGACCTTGGTGACTGGTTTCCCTACGTTTTTGCCCTTGTTGCCGGTTTCATGGCCGTACTGAGTTTTGCCAATGGCGGACTGGTACGGCGCCTCGGCATGCGCTTCATTTCCCACAGCGCCTTGATTGTCTTCGTGACCCTTGGAACGACGCTGCTTGTGGTAACGCTGATGGGGCAGCCTCCGTTTTGGCTGGCGTTTTTGCTGCTGGGCACCAACATCGGTGCATTTGCACTGGTTCCGCCCAATTTCAACTCGCTGGCCATGGAACCCATGGGACATATCGCAGGCACTGCCTCGTCTGTTGTTGGCGTCATCACCTTTACCGGAGGCGCGCTTCTGGGAGGGTTCGTCGGCAATGCGTTTGACGGAACGCTGGTTCCGTTGGCAATCGCATTCGCGGGCTTTGCCTGGGCTGGCCTTGCCATCGTGCTTTGGACCGAACGCGGACGTCTGTTTACCCGCCCGATCTAGGTGCCGCACTACACCGGTCAGATACCGACAATTTCGGAACGGATCAGAGCCCAACTCGCCTCATCCGGTGCAGTGATCAGTCCACCGTCGGTTACACCCGGACGGTAGGAGGATCCGTCCAGCATGGCCGAACAACCGCCGGCTTCGGCATGAATGAGAACACCCGGCAGGTGATCCCAGGGCATCAGCCTCTGGCCGCCGACAAAATGCACCTTTCCGCAAGCCGCCATCCGATACTCCCAGGCTGAGCAACGCAATGCGAAAGACATAGCAATTTTCGACATATTGGCCGCCACGCGGCTGCGCAGAGGCTCTGGCATGAAACTCCAGGAAATCGTTCCGACCATCTCACTCAAGGCAACAGGGTCCGCCACCTTCATCACGGTCTCGCTGCCGTCCGTGGCAACCAGACGACTGCCGCCGCCAACGGCCGCCAGGAGGCTCTCGCCACCAATGGGATAATGGATCAGACCGGCAACGCATTCGCCGCGCTGCACGACGGCCAGCATGCAGCCAAAAAGTGGCATGCCGGATGCAAAGTTGAAAGTGCCGTCGACCGGGTCGATGACAAAAGCCAGATCAGCGGACGCCAGCCCTTCCAGCAGGGCTGGATTTTCCGATACCGCTTCCTCGCCAACAATCTTGGCGCCAGGAAAACGCAGCGACAATTCCGACGCAATCAGGTTTTCAGCAGCCTTGTCCGCTTCCGTCACCACATCACGCGGTGACTCTTTTTCTTCCAGTTCGTGCGCTTCCAGGAGCCGAAACCGCGGCAAGATCTCTGTCTCGCCCGCATGTCGCAGCAGGGCGTCGAGTTCGGCGACATGCCGGTCGGAGAATTGCATCAGACCTGCCCCGAGCCGGGAACAAGGCCGGCAAAATCAAACAACTTCCGATCCATCAGATGTGACGGGCGAACATTGGTCAGCGCCCGGATCATTGTGTCCTTGCGTCCCGGCATACGGCGTTCCAGATCGGCGATCATCGCTTTCATGGCATTGCGCTGCAGACCTTCCTGCGAACCGCACAGATCGCAAGGGATAATGGGAAACCGCATGTTGTCTGCGAGTTTCGCCAGGTCATCCTCGGCACAATAGGCAAGCGGTCGGAGCACCAGCACGTCGCCTTCATCGTTGATGAGCTTTGGCGGCATGGAGGCAAGCCGTCCGCCATGGAAGAGGTTCATGAAAAACGTTTCCAGAATGTCTTCACGGTGATGGCCGAGCACCAGTGCCTGGCAGCCCTCCTCACGGGCAATCCGGTAGAGATGGCCGCGGCGCAGGCGGGAACAGAGCGAGCAATAGGTATTGCCCTGGGGCACCTTGTCGGTGACGATCGAATAGGTGTCCTGATACTCGATACGATGCTTGACCCCCTGCTGGTCGAGAAAGTCAGGCAGAATGTGCTTGGGGAAGTTCGGCTGTCCCTGGTCAAGATTGCAGGCCAACAGATCGACCGGAAGCAGGCCCCGCCATTGCAAATCGAGGAGAAGAGCCAGAAGGCCGTAGGAATCCTTGCCACCGGACAAGGCAACCAACCACCGCGGTCGCGTCCCATCGGCCGACACCATGTCAAAATCGTCGATGGCCTGCCTTGTAAGCCGCAACAGCCGCTTGCGCAGCTTGTTGAATTGCACGCTGGACGGAGCGGTTCGAAACATCGGATGGCAGTTGTCGCCGCCAGCCGGGCTTTCGGTGTCCGGGTCCGGCGGGGCATGGTCCGGCTTTTCGATCAGGGTCATCGATTTTTCCCGCTTGGATAGCGCTGTTTTCACATCGCCTTATAGCAAAAAAGCCGCCGGCAGGGCCGACGGCTTTGAAACTCGGAACGCTTGAACAAATCAGCGCGAATAGAATTCGACCACCAGGTTCGGTTCCATATGAACCGGGTAAGGCACGTCGGCAAGAGCCGGAATGCGCTGAAAGGTGGCGACCATCTTGTTGTGGTCGGCCTCGATGTAGTCCGGAACGTCACGCTCGGCCAGCTGGGTGGCTTCGAGAACCAGTGCCAACTGCTTCGACTTGTCGCGAATTTCGATGACATCGCCCGGTTTGCAGCGGTAGGACGGGATGTTTGTGCGCTGACCGTTGACCTTGACGTGCCCGTGGTTGACGAACTGGCGGGCCGCAAACACCGTCGGCACGAACTTGGCGCGGTAGACGACCGCATCGAGCCGCGATTCCAGCAGACCAATCAGGTTCTCGGGCGTGTCGCCTTTGCGCCGGTTGGCTTCGTCATAGATCTTGCGGAACTGCTTTTCACGGATGTCGCCGTAGTAGCCCTTCAGCTTCTGCTTGGCGCGCAGCTGGACGCCGAAATCGGACAGTTTGCCTTTACGACGCTGGCCGTGTTGGCCCGGGCCGTACTCTCGGCGGTTGACCGGAGACTTCGGACGTCCCCAAATGTTTTCGCCCATACGGCGATCAAGTTTGTACTTGGAAGATTCGCGCTTGCTCATCGCATTCCCTTTCAAAAATACACATACCGGTCCGTTGCCGAACCGGTCGAAGGAAACGCGCCCTCCTCTGCCGACCGTTTTTGCCGACTGACAGAACCATCGCCTTTTGCGCAGCGATCGTTCACGGGACACGTTACGCCGCAGAACCGAAATCCCGCGGACCGCGCGGATTTAGGTCAATCCGCCGGTCATGTCAATCCGTCTTCTTGCGAAACCGCAAGCCCGAACCCGTTCATCAGCCGTCGGACGGCAAAATCAGGATCTCCGGAGGTAAAGACCGCAAAATCGGGCTCTTCGCTGACCGACGCCGCAGCCCCCAGGAGGAACAGGGCGCGTCGGGCGATCGCCTCGGCCGGGTCGAGCCAATCGACTGGCCATGGTGCAAGGGCTCGAAATCGGTTTGCCAGGAACGGATAGTGCGTGCAGGCCAGGACGACGATGTCGGTGCGGCGCTCTCCCTGCTCGACAAAACACGGTCCGACTTCGGCCTGGATCTCTTCACCCTCGACCAAGTCGCCTCGAATATAGCGTTCTGACAGGCCAGCCAGGTTCTCCGAACCGACCAGCCTGACATGGCATTGCGAGGCAAAGGACTGGATCAGGTCACGCGTATAGGCGCGTCGAACGGTGCCGGGTGTTGCAAGCACAGTCACCAGCCCGGACCGGGTGCGCTCCGCAGCCGGCTTGATGGCCGGGACCGTTCCGACAAACAGGGTGTCGGGAAACGCGGCACGCAAGTCGTTCAACACCAGGGTGGATGCTGTGTTGCAGGCAATGACACACAGTTCCGGTTGGTGCTCCTCGATCAGTCTGGAGAACAACTGCACGATGCGTGCGGTCAGTTCCGTCTCGCCCCAGTGTCCATACGGAAAGCCGGCATCGTCTGCGACATAGACGAACCGACGTTCCGGCATGAGAACCCTAGCCTCACGCAAGACGGTCAGCCCCCCAATACCGGAATCGAAGATGAGAACCGGTGCGGCTGTCACGGTTTCGGATCTTTCTTCTCGGCCGAACCTCGCGGGTCTCGCCGAGTGTAGCGATCCAACGAGCGAATGACGCCGCGCAGCAAATGGATCTCCGGCCGGTAGTATCCCTGGCGGCTGAGCACAGCACGCAGATTGTCAACCATTTTGGGCTTTTTGTCGGCCGGGCGAAAATAACCGCGCTCCTCAAGCGCGTCTTCCAACTGATCGAACAGGCCCTGCAGGTCGGATTTCGATGCCGGCTCCATATTCGGTCCAGAAAACGGTACTACATCAGCCCCCGCCGACTTCATCCATTCATAGGCCATCAGCAGCACCGCCTGGGCAATATTCAGCGATGCGAATGCCGGGTTGACCGGATAGGTCACAATTTCGTCCGCGAGACCAATTTCCTCATTGTTGAGCCCCCAGCGTTCGCGCCCGAACAACACACCGCAGCCCTGCCCGGCGTCGATACGCGACCGCAGGGTCAAGGCCGCTTCCTGCGGCCCCCGCACCGGCTTGAAACCATCACGGGACCGCGCGGTTGTGGCATAGACGAATGTCAGGTCGGCAATGGCGTCTTCGAGCGTTTCATGCACGGTTGCGCGGTCGATCACATGATCCGCCTTGCTGGCAGCCGCCTTGGCCTTGTCACTGGGCCAACCGTCACGCGGCTTCACCAGGCGCAGTTCTGAAAGGCCGAAATTGGCCATCGCCCGAGCAACCATGCCGATGTTTTCGCCCAACTGAGGTTCGACGAGAATCACCACTGGCCCGCCCGTCAGAAGGGTCTGCTGTCTGTCCGTTCCGGCCATCCCGATCCTGTCTCTTTATGGGTCGGGCGTGCTCATACCAGAGCTTTGGCGTCGACCCAAGCATCGAACGCGGTAGCCACGTCCTCCGGCCGCTCGTGCAAGATCCAATGGCCGGCATCGGCGACACGCCGGATCGTCAGGTCCTGGGCAAACCGATCGAGGCCGTCAAGACAGATCGGCCGCAACGCCTCGTCCCGCTCGCCCCAGATTACCAGATGTGGCACCTTGACCTGCATCACCCTCTCCGGCAACTCGAGCACTGGCACCTTGCCGGCAAGATCCAATGCCGACTGATCGATCGGCGGCACCACCACCGGCGAAGCCCGATACCAGTTCAGCATCGCTTCCATTGTGCCTTCGCCGCTCCAGGCCTCCCGATAGGCCTCGCGCGCCGCATCGCTCATCCAACCGTCTGCGGAAAAGCCGGAGATCATGTTGAGCGTTCGGGCAAAGTTGCCTTCCTGCATCCGCGCTTCGAAGCCCTCGGACCGCAGACGCGACATATACTGACTGGCCGCTCGCTGATCCGGATCGTCGATGATTGCCTGCTGGAAAGGAACCGGGTGAACGCCGTTCGCAATGACCAGACCGGACAGCCGATCGACATCGCGAAAGGCCATGGCGTAGGCGACGGACGCACCCCAATCATGTCCGAACAGCAGGTAGGGCCGGTCCGCGGACAGTTCGTCCGCCAAAGCCACCATGTCTGCAGAAAGATGTCGCGTCTGGTAGGCGTCCACCCCTTCCGGTTTGGATGATCGGCCGAACCCTCGCTGATCGGGCGCCACGACCCGGAACCGTCTGGCGAGAAGAGGCATGACATCGAGCCACGCTCCCCAGTATTCCGGAAAACCATGCAGGCACAGAAGCAGCGGCGCCGCCGGATCGCCCATTGCCGCATAGTGCAGACGGATGTCGCCATGGTCGAACATGTGATGCGACAATTGCATGAAGTGGGTCCCCTTCATTCTAGACGGTGGCCGCTGTCGGGCCTTACCGAAACGGCGTATTTGCCTTCGCGACGCACAGTGTTATAGGAGCGCACACTTTCCAACAATCCCGGCCGTCGCGGGATCCGGTCCACACATACGAGGCATTACCTATGGCAAAGATCAAGGTCGAAAATCCGGTCGTCGAGCTCGACGGCGATGAGATGACCAGAATCATCTGGCAGTTCATCAAGGACAAGCTGGTCCATCCCTATCTCGACATTGACCTTAAATATTTCGACCTGGGCATCGAAGCCCGCGACGCCACTGACGACCAGATCACCGTCGACGCGGCCAACGCCATCAAGGAATATGGCGTCGGCGTGAAATGCGCGACGATCACGCCGGACGAAGCCCGTGTCGAGGAGTTTGGCCTCAAGCGGATGTACCGTTCGCCCAATGGCACCATCCGCAACATTCTCGGTGGTGTGATTTTCCGCGAGCCGATCATCTGCAAGAACGTGCCGCGTCTTGTTCCCGGTTGGACCCGCCCAGTCATCGTTGGCCGTCATGCCTTCGGCGACCAGTACCGCGCCACAGACTTCAAGTTTCCCGGCAAGGGCAAGCTGTTCATGAAGTTTGTCGGCGAGGATGGCAAGGAGCAGGAATACGAGGTGTTCGATGCACCCGGCTCCGGCATCGCCATGGGCATGTACAACCTCGACAAGTCGATTGAAGACTTCGCCCGCGCATCGCTGAACTATGGTCTTCAGCGCAAGGTGCCGGTCTATCTGTCGACGAAGAACACGATCCTCAAGGTCTATGACGGCCGCTTCAAGGACATCTTCCAGGAGATTTATGAAGCCGAGTTCAAGGAAGCCTTTGACGAAGCCGGAATCACCTATGAGCACCGTCTGATCGACGACATGGTTGCCGCGAACCTCAAATGGTCGGGTGGTTATGTCTGGGCCTGTAAGAACTATGACGGCGACGTACAGTCCGACACCGTCGCCCAGGGCTTCGGCTCGCTCGGCCTGATGACCTCCGTGCTGATGACGCCGGACGGAAAGACCGTCGAAGCTGAAGCTGCGCACGGAACTGTCACCCGGCACTTCCGGCAGCACCAGAAGGGCGAGGAAACCTCGACCAACTCGATCGCATCGATCTTCGCATGGACGCGGGGGCTGGCCCATCGCGCCAAGCTCGATGGCAACGAGGATCTCGCCAACTTCGCCCAGACGCTGGAAGAGGTCTGCGTTTCGACGGTCGAAGACGGTCATATGACCAAGGACCTTGCGCTGCTGATCGGTCCCGATCAGCCGTGGCTGTCGACCACCGGTTTCCTCGACAAGGTTGAAGAAAACCTCCAACAGGCGATGGGCGCCTGACGAAGACGCTGTCATGACGGCGTCGTAGTGGTGGTGGCAAAGTCACCGCCGGAAACCCGGCATGAGCGATAGTGATGATCGACGTCCTGTCAGCGCGGCGACCGTTCGCCGCCTGATCGAAGCGCAATTCCCGCACTGGGCCGAGTTGCAGGTTCGCCCAGTCGACAATGACGGTTGGGACAATCACAGTTTCCGGCTTGGCGATGATATGAAGGTGCGGTTGCCATCCGCTTCGCGCTATGCAGCCCAGGTGGAAAAGGAAAGCCAATGGCTTCCTCGCCTGGCACCGCACCTGCCGCTGTCAATTCCGAAACCTCTGGGCGTCGGCAAGCCGGGAGAGGATTACCCCTGGCACTGGTCCATTCAAAGCTGGCTGCCCGGACATCCGGCGGAGTTGGACATCGTCGACGATGCCGAACAGTTTGCTCATGATCTCGCGCGCTTCCTGCTAGCGCTTCAGGCCGCACCGGCGGGCACCGGTCCGCCGCCAGGACCGCACAACTTCGTTCGAGGCGGACCACTTCGCACTTATGATTCGGAGACCCGCGACTATATCGACCGATTGCATGATGACATTGATGCCGCCAGCGCGCTGGAAGTCTGGGAAATGGCACTCGCAACCCGGTGGGAACGTCCCCAGGTCTGGGTCCACGGTGACGTGGCGGCCGGCAACCTCCTGACCGCCAATGGCCGGCTCTCGGCTGTGATCGATTTCGGATGCTGTGGCGTCGGCGATCCTGCTTGCGACCTGACGATCCAGTGGACGTTCCTGCGTGGAACAAGCCGAGATGCGTTCCGCGCCACGATGCAAGCGGACGATGCGACCTTGGCACGCGCTCGCGGCTGGGCTCTCTGGAAAGCCCTATTGACGGCAAGCCATGGGTCTCCGCGCAGCCGGGACGCCGCGTATCAGGTGATTTCAGATCTCTGCGCTGAGCACCGCTCAGCTGCCTGATTCAGGCGGCCAGTGCACCCGCCACGGCATCGATTGCCGCATCGGCCTTGCCGGCATCCGGGCCGCCGGCCTGTGCCATGTCGGGACGACCGCCGCCACCCTTTCCGCCGAGCGCTTCCGATCCCTTGCGCACCAGATCGACGGCACTGACGCGATCGATCAAATCGCTGGTGACACCAACAACGATGCTTGCTTTGCCGTCATCGGAAACCCCGACCAGCGCGACGACACCCGAGCCCAGTGATGCCTTCGCCTCATCGGCCATGCCCTTGAGATCGCGCGGTGCGACACCGCTAACTACCTTGCCAAGGAACTTCAGATCGCCGACTTGGCGCGTCTCGTCGGACGACTGACCGCCACCGCCCAGCGCCAGCTTCTTTTTCAACTCGGTCACTTCGCGTTCCAGCTTGCGCCGCTCGTCGACCAGCGCGTCGACTCGATCAACGAGTTCGGCTGGTTGGACCCGGAGGCTAGAAGCGAGCGCCTTGACCCGATCGTCCTGCTCACCAAGGTATTGGCGAGCGGCATCTCCGGTCAGTGCTTCCAGACGCCGGACCCCGGCACCGACGGCACTTTCCCCGACTACTCTAACCAGACCAATGTCACCGGTCGCATTGACGTGCGTGCCACCGCAAAGTTCTGTCGAATAGGTCTTGCCTTCCTTGCCACCATGTAGGGCTGTACCCATCGACACGACCCGTACCTCGTCGCCGTATTTTTCACCGAACAGAGCCATTGCCCCTTCGGCAATGGCGTCGTCGACGGCCATCAACCGGGTCGTGACCGGGCTGTTCTGAATCACCATTTCATTGGCCAGGTTTTCGACGGCAGTCATCTCGGCGCCCTCGACCGGCTTGGGATGCGATATGTCAAAGCGCAGTCGATCGGGAGCGACCAGGGAGCCCTTCTGAGCAACGTGGCTGCCTAGCACCTCGCGCAGCGCTTCGTGCAATAGGTGCGTTGCCGAATGGTTGGACCGCAGACGGCTGCGGCGCTCGTGATCCACCGAAAGGATCACCTCGGCACCCGTCTTGACAGACCCTTCGTCGACCATGGCGTAGTGCACGTGCAAACCATCGGCCTTCTTTTGCGTATCCGTGACCGTCAGCTTGAAACCTTCGCCTGAAATCGTTCCGATATCACCCATCTGGCCACCGGATTCGCCGTAGAACGGCGTCTGATTGACGATCAACTGGACAGTTTCGCCTTTCGACGCTTCTCCAACTTCAGCGCCGTCCGCAACAACCGCCAGAACCACACCCTCGGCCTGTTCTGTGTCGTAACCGAGGAAATCAGTGGCACCTTCGCGATCACGCAGTTCGAGCCAGATGGTCTCAGTCGCTGCCTCGCCGGAGCCAGCCCAGTTGGCGCGTGCTTCGGCTTTCTGTCGTTCCATCGCAGCCTTGAAGCCCGCATCATCGACATGGATGCCACGCTGACGTAGGGCGTCCTGAGTCAGATCAAGCGGAAAGCCATAAGTGTCATAGAGCTTGAAGGCTGTCTCGCCGTCCAGCACATCACCCTCACCCATGTCGGCACTGGCATCTGCGAGCAAGTTGAGGCCGCGCTCCAGGGTCTTGCGGAAGCGGGTTTCTTCCAGCTTGAGCGTCTCGGAGATAAGCGCCTCGGCACGCACCAGCTCAGGATAGGCACGCCCCATCTGCTCGACCAGGGCAGGCAGCAGCTTCCACATCAGCGGCTCGCGCGCTCCGAGTAATTCAGCGTGGCGCATGGCGCGACGCATGATGCGTCGCAGGACATAGCCACGGCCCTCATTGGACGGCAGCACGCCATCGGCGATCAGGAACGCAGTCGAGCGCAGATGGTCCGCGATCACCCGGTGGCTGCCTTGCGCCTTGCCTTCCGCTGCAACGCCAGTCAGTTCGACCGAAGCACCGATCAGCGCCTGGAACAGGTCGATGTCATAGTTGTCGTGCTTGCCCTGCAACACGGCGGCGATGCGCTCCAACCCCATGCCGGTATCGATGGACGGACGCGGAAGATCGACCCGCGTCTCAAGCGTCTGTTGCTCGTACTGCATGAAGACGAGGTTCCAGATCTCGATGAACCGGTCGCCATCTTCATCAGGTGATCCGGGCGGTCCGCCGGGAATCCCCTCGCCGTGATCGTAGAAGATCTCCGAACAGGGTCCGCAAGGCCCGGTGTCACCCATAGCCCAGAAGTTGTCGTGGGTCGGGATCCGGATGATGCGCTCATCCGGCAGACCAGCGATCTTCTTCCAAAGATCGAAGGCTTCGTCGTCCGTGTGATAGACCGTCACCAGCAGTCTTTTGGCATCCAGTCCGTATTCCTTGGTGATCAGATTCCAGGCCAGCTCGATCGCCAGATCCTTGAAGTAATCGCCGAACGAAAAGTTGCCGAGCATTTCGAAGAAGGTGTGGTGGCGGGCTGTGTACCCGACATTGTCGAGGTCGTTGTGCTTGCCCCCGGCACGTACGCATTTTTGCGCCGTCACCGCGCGGGTGTAGGGCCGATGCTCGAGACCGGTAAAGACATTCTTGAACTGCACCATGCCCGCATTGACGAACATCAAAGTCGGATCGTTTCGCGGCACCAGCGGGCTGGACGCGACGATCTCATGCCCGTTCTTGCCGAAATAATCGAGAAAGGCGGTGCGGATCTCGTTTACGCCACTCATCATGAACCTTCTGAACTTGCTGGACGCACCGTCCTTCGGGGCGGCGCTTTTTCAGACCGGCTTTTATCCGCCGCTCGCTGCACTGTCCAGCAGAAGCAGCCGGCGGAGCTGGCGACTTCTGCCGACCGGATACTGATATCAAAAACCGGCGGCGGGAAACCCGTCGCCGGTCACAAATCTTCAACTTGTCTTTGAGGAGGCGTCAGCCTTCGGCTACATCATCCTCGCCTGGATGCCCTTCCTCAAGAAGCTGTTCGGCGATCAGTCCGGCATTCTGCCGCAATGCCAGTTCGATCTCGTCGGAGATCTCCGGATTGTCGCGCAAGAACTGTTTGGCATTCTCGCGCCCCTGACCAAGTCGTTGGCTGTTGTAGGAGAACCAGGCGCCGGACTTTTCGACAATGCCGGATTTCACCCCCAGGTCTATCAACTCGCCAGTCTTTGAAACGCCTTCACCATACATGATGTCGAACTCGACCTGCTTGAAAGGCGGCGCCATCTTGTTCTTGACGACCTTGATACGGGTCTGGTTGCCGACAACCTCGTCTCGGTCCTTGACCGAACCGATACGCCGAATGTCGAGGCGCACGGAGGCGTAGAATTTGAGCGCGTTGCCGCCACTGGTGGTTTCCGGTGAACCGAACATGACACCGATCTTCATGCGAATCTGGTTGATGAAGATAACCATGCAGTTGGAGCGCGAGATCGACGCTGTCAGTTTGCGCAGCGCCTGGCTCATCAGGCGAGCCTGCATGCCGGGCAGCGAATCGCCCATCTCGCCCTCGATTTCCGCCCGCGGTGTCAGCGCCGCGACTGAGTCGATCACCAGCACGTCGATGGCACCGGATCGCACCAGAGTGTCGGTGATTTCAAGCGCCTGCTCGCCCGTGTCCGGCTGCGAGATCAGCAGGTTCTCCAGGTCGACGCCGAGCTTACGGGCATAGACCGGGTCGAGCGCGTGCTCCGCATCGACAAAACCGCAGATGCCGCCGTTCTTCTGCGCTTCGGCAATGGTATGAAGCGCCATGGTCGTCTTGCCCGAACTCTCCGGGCCGTAGATTTCGATGATGCGTCCTTTGGGAAGTCCGCCGACCCCGAGCGCGATGTCGAGTCCCAACGACCCAGTTGACACCGTTTCGATCTCGACGATTTTCTCGTTCGAGCCGAGTTTCATGATCGAACCCTTGCCGAAAGCCCGCTCGATCTGCGTTAGCGCCGCATCCAGCGCTTTGCTTTTGTCCACCGAATTTTCCTCTACCAGCCGCAATGAGTTCTGAGCCATTACCATCCACCTTTAGGTTATATACGCATTGCTGGCAACGAATGCCGCATGGTGACGAATGTACTCGATTTGTTCCGTTTTGGCAATGCAGACATAAAATACTGAATTATAACAATTAAAATAGGAATGTTCCTTTTTTGTCCATTCCGAAAGTGATAGCGGATCAACGGTTCCCGCGATTGGGAACTGCGAACACCATTAGTGAACGATTCGGTCTAACCCGAATAGCAGTTGACGGAGGCAGCATCCGGTTTTGTGAACTTCACCAAACCTGGCAGAATTTAATCCAAATACTCAGGCCCTTCACCCACCTCTCAGGGAATACAGGAGTTGATCAATCCAACTCCGCAACGTCATGAACACAAGATAAAACCAGTCAAATAACCGATTCCTCAGTCTTTTTGGAAACACAGAATCAGCGATAATTATTCTACAATACTGAGAGATAATATGAAATAATCTGCACTTATAGACAGTTTGTAGTGCAAAATATTTCAGAGATATTATTTCATAACCCAGGCGTCATCGGTGAAGTCTGACGCCAAGTGGCTGGCTTTGCTGTACATGGCCACGTTTGGATCCACGCCTTTCGGAGTTTCGGATGTCACGACGAAGCCATCATCTCCTCCACGCTTCGCGCATGGTCGGCTATCTTTTTGCAATAATACTGGTCTTGGTCTTGGTGCTGTCGGCGATACCAAAATACTACTTCCTCGTATCGTCTCGGGCGATCATCAACGCGCCGGTTCAATCGATCACGTCACGCATAGCAGGCAGAGTGACCAATCTGGACTTGCAGATTGGCGATGATGTCGCTCCGGGACAGCGCGCCGCCCAAATCGAGAATTTCGAGGCCGACGCGTCGCTGATGGTGAGCCTGCGCCTGGAGCGCTTGCAGCTCAGCGACCGCCTCAAGATGATCCGTTCCACGCAGGAACGAACGGCTCGCCAGCTGACATTCATTCGCGCCCAGATAGCCGCAACCCGTCAGGGCGTCATAGATGAGCTGGCAGCCATGGTGAGCAAATCGGAAAGTCGAGTACGCATCTACGAAGCCCGTGTCGGCGAGCAGCAGTCGCTGGTCGATCAGAAGAGAGGTTTGGTCGAAGCCGAACTTCTGAACGCCAGCGTGGTCAAGCCACTTGAACAAAAGCTGGCCGCCGCGCAGCATGAACTCACGGCCGCAACGGGCGAGCTGGAGCGCGCCAAGGAGCTTTCACAGTCAATAATCCGCGGTGACTATTCCGGCGGCTTCGCCACCAACCTCATGGCGTTGGAGTTCCAGGAGCAATCACTTGATCTGGAAAACAAGAAAGCCAGCACCCAGCATACCAACGTAATCGATCGAATTGACAAACTGGATAGCCTGATGAGCGGCGAACAGGGACGGTACGAAAACGCAGCCAGGGCGCAGGTGACCGCTTTGCACAAAGGCCGCATCGTCAGTGTAGAGGTCGGCCACGGCGACTATCTGCAGCAGGGCGGCCTTCTCGCCCGCTCACTGGATTGTTCACGCTCCTTCGTCGCAGCAGTGTTCGCCGGCCGCGATGTCGCCGGTCTGGAGATAGGCACGCCGGCGGTCGTCAACATCCGCTCGCTTGGCACCAAGCAGCGCGGCCGAATCAGCAAGACCGTGCGTTATTTCAGCGATGGCACGGAGAACCGATACTACAAGGCGTTTCCGGCAGCCAAGGGCCACGAGATCTACGTCATCATCGAACTGGATTGGTCGCAAGAAGCAAGACAGAAGGAAGATCTCTTCTTCGGCTGTCACGTTGGCGAAGAAGTCACCGTGTCACTCGGCGAACCGCTGTTCGATCGCGTGGTCCGGCTGCTCGGGAGTGACTCGCCGGCCGCTCTGGATGATCGACCAGACGATGTCCGACCCCGGCAGACAGCCCTGATTCAACCCGCAACGGCTGAGCTACGTATTGGCCTGGACGAACCACGGCAAACAGAAGCCCGGGATTGAGGCCTATGCCGAAACCCCCTTCAAGGAAGCAGAAATGGGTGCGATGTCTCACGTTTTCCGGGCTGCACGGCAGTGCGCCATTGTTTTGGCCGCCACTATCGCTGCAACCACACCAAACCCCGGACGGGCCGAGCAGACTGTCGACACTGTAGCCTGTGCCGCCTGCCAGAGCTTTGCAAATCGATTGGCCCTTTTCGGACAGGGGCCGGCCTTTCTGGCCAGCTACGAAGCGCGCCCTGAAGGTGACCCGTTGCTGCCGGTGTTGCGCGACGTCGCCTTTGTTTACGATAACGCCCTGGTTATTGTCGCACTCATAGGATGCGGTCAAATATCGGCGGCAACACCCATTGGCGACGCATTGCTGTATGCCATCGACAACGACCGGCACTATCGGGACGGTCGGCTGCGCAACGCCTACAAGGCCGGCCCGATTGAAGACTTGACCAAACCGGCGCCCATGCCCGGATACCGTGACGAAGAGACCGGCACCTGGCGTGAGGACGCCTATCAGGCCGGAACGGCAACTGGCAGTACGGCCTGGGCGGCGCTCGCCCTTCTGAACCTGCACCGAACCACCGGTGAAACCCGTTATCTGGACGGGGCAAAGCGCATCATGCGGTGGATCAACACCCTGACGTTCGACAGCCACGGACCTGGCGGCTACCGAGGCGGTTTCTACGGGTTTGAGCCAACGCCCCGCCGGATCGGCTGGAAATCCACCGAACACAATATCGACGTCTATGCTGCCAACCGATGGCTGGCAGAGACGACAGGAAAAGGTGTGTGGCGCCGGCACGCCGCAAGAGCCCTCACCTTCGTTGCCGCCGCCTGGTCGGTCCACGACGCCCAGTTTCACATAGGGACCGGTTCGGACGGGGCGACCTGGAACCGCGAACAGACCGGCCTTGACGCTCAGCTCTGGCCTTTGATTGCCGCGCCACAAGTCGTCGCAAAGTCCGATCGGGCCATCGACGCAACCCTGTCGGGTTTCGGAGTCGATGGCGGTCTCGATTTCAACACGGACCGGGACGCAGCTTGGCTCGAGGGTACGGCCCAGGGCGCGCTGGTACTGAAAGCCTTCGGGCGCAACGACGAGGCTCGGAGTATGCTGAGGATCGTGATGGAGAACCGCGTCGGAGACGGTCTGATCTACGCCAGCTCGAAAGACCGCCTGACAACCGGCCTGACTACCGGACCGGATTCCGATGCGCCGGAGTTCTTCTATTTCCGCCTGCCCCATATCGGGGCCACCGCATGGGCCGCTCTGGCCGGCACCGGCTGGAACCCATTCACTGGCCGACCTCTCGCCGACATCGAAACGGAGGCCGCTGCATGTCGCCCGAAATCCTGACGCTTCAGGACGCAACCCTATATGGTGGGGTCATCGGCCTTTTGATTGCGGCCTGCGCGTTGTTCCTGTCCAACCGGCACTTCCTTGATCGCTTGGTTTTTGCCGCACTGGTCGTTGCGATGCTGGCCGCTTATGGCTGGTACCGGATCAGCGAGACTCTGCCGCTGTTCGATTGGAACAGCTACGCGCTTTGGCCTCGCTTCTATGCGACGCTTGAGATGATCGTCGTCGTCTATACAGCGATGTCGGTCGCCTTTTTTGTGCGGCGGATTGACAGGTCGGAAGAGGCCGACGCGGCGGCCAACCGTCTAGCCGATATGGCGGAGCCGCCGGCTGTCGACGTGATGATCTGCACCTACAGCGAAGATTTGGTTGTACTTGAGCGCTCTATCCTGGCTGCTCTGGCCATCGACTACCCGAACTACACGGTATGGGTGCTCGACGATGGCCGCCGCGATTGGCTTCGCGATTATTGCGCCCAGCTCGGCGCCCGTTATGTCCGACGAAACGACAACGTCGGTGCCAAGGCCGGCAATCTCGACAACGGCCTTTCGGTTTCCGCCAAAGAAACCAATGCACCACTCATCCTGGTTCTGGACGCCGATTTCGCACCGCATAAGACCATTCTCAAGCGCATTGTAGGGCTATTTGACAAGGAGGCGGTGGGTCTCGTGCAAACTCCGCAGTTCTACTACAATGCTGATCCGGTCCAGCACAACCTGATGGCAAACAGGTCCTGGGTCGACGATCAGCGCATCTTTTTCGATGTGATGCAGCCAGCCAAGGATGCCTGGGGCACGGCATTTTGCGTCGGCACCTCCTTTGTCGTCCGTCGCGACGCGCTGGAAGCGATTGGAGGAATGCCCAAGGAATCGGTGACCGAAGACCTGCACACCACCTATCGTTTGATGCAGCGGGGTCTGAAAACGATCTGGTTGAACGAGCGATTGAGTGTCGGTCTTTCGGCAGAAAGCCTCGCCGGCTACATCACCCAACGTTGTCGCTGGTGTCTCGGCACCATACAGATCGCTCTGCTGCCCGACGGGCCGTTTCGTGGTCGAGGTTTTTCATGGATGGAGCGGTTACATTATCTGCACGGACTGATGTTCTGGTTTTGCCGACCCTTCGTCGTCGCGATGCTGTTGGCGCCCATTCTTTTCTACTTCCTTGGGTTGCCAGCAATCCTGTTCGCCCCGGAAGCGCTCCTTATGTACGGGCTCCCGGCAGTCCTGGGCAGCATGATCTTCCTCGCCTGGGTGTCGGACAAAAAGAGCCTGCCGCTCTTCACCGAGGTCTCGCACATGCTGGCGGCCTTTCCGGTGACCCTGACCATCGTCAAAGCCATCCGCAAACCTTTCGGCCATCCCTTCAAGGTGACGGCAAAAGGCGAGGATCGTTCCGAGGTTCAGATACAGTATCCGCTGGTCATATTGTTCGGCACCATCATCGCTCTGACGATCACCGGAATGGTGAATGGCCCGCTGCTTCAGACATACGGAGAACACGACGGTTTCAGCATCGCCTGGGGCGTCGTTATCATGATCTACTCCTTTGTAGCCATGACCATTTGCATAGAGCTGCCACGGCCAGAGATCGACGACCAGACTTTCCCGATGCACACGCCGGGAACGTTGGCAGGACCAGACGTAAACTGGTCCGGCACAATTTGCTGCATGAGCATAAACCATATTACCTTCGAGATCGGCGCGACACCACCTGGCTTTACCGAGGGACAAAGGTATGAAGTGAGTCTCCTCGACGGACTGAAGTGCGCAGCCGAAGTCGTCGAGATTGATCGCAGGCAAATGACCTTGAGGTTCATCGACCACGACGCCATCCGCAACCAGATGATTGCCCGGCTATTTTCCGATCCGCCAGTCAACATCGCTGTCAACGGACGCATGCTGTCGACCCTGCTGTCAATGCTTCGCCGCATATACGGATCGCCGCGCCGGGTTCTGGCGCATTCTCGGGAGAGCGCAGTTGCCCCCGACTGACAGGACCGTCAAACGAGGCCGGCGAACATTTGCCGATACAGGTCGATCGTGTGGACAATATCAACTATCCAGTTGCTGGCGCAGACAATGTCGTTGGCCCGAATGTCCGCTCCAGCGCGGTCGATCGGCCCTTTTTCGGTCACCTCGACCCAACTCCCTCACTCGTCCCGAGATTTACCGCCTGGGGACTGGGCCGAATAATAGTAGACGATGGCCTGTGCCCGGTTCTTCACCGAGAGTTTCTCGTAGATGTTCGACAAGTGGAATTTCACCGTATTGGTGGAGATCTGAAGCGTTTTGGAGAGTTCGCGGTTGGACATGCCGTTGGCCAGCGATTCCATAATCGCGCGCTCCTTGCGCGACAGTGTGTTCATCGGATCCTGCTGCATCTGGCGCACGTCGATAAACGGAAACACCATCTTGCCGGCGGCGACATCGGCACAGGTGTCGAGGAGGCTCTCGACCTCGCCGGACCGCGATGCAAACCCTGCCGCGCCGGCCTGCATCGCTAGCCGCGGCTGGTCGCCATTTTCCTCTCCATAGACCACAAAGCGCGGTACGTTTTCCTGTTCGCGCAAAACCTCGATCAGCTTGGCCGCTCCCAGCACCGGCAGGTTCCAATCGATCACGCAGACCTCGACCGGCACCCGCATGACAAGTCCGAGACAGCCCTCGGCGGTCGCCGATGTGGCCACCAGGGAGAAGCGCGGATCCCGTTCAAAAATTTCCGACATCGCCGACAGAACCAAAGAATTGCTGTCTGCGAGCAAGGTGTTGATTGGCGCCGCTGAATTCTCAACCATTTGTTTTTGAAGCCGAATTTCGAAAAAACTACCCGAATTGGTGGCCAATGTCGTGCCACGTCCGGAAATACCTACCCATATGGATGGGCGTTTTCCCACCCTATTAGATACCCAAAAGCAGTAGTAACTTACGTTGCTTCTTCGGACAAGCCGGGGCTTTTCTATCCACGAGGAGACAGGCGGGTCGAAAGGCCCGGCGACGGAGGACACCAGCAGATGACAACACATATCTTCCCCAAGCTCGAAATTCCCGAGACGCTGGCCGCGGGTCCCGGACCGGGCAACACCGACGCGCGCGTCCTTCAGGCATTCGCCGGCGCCGGAGTGGCCGATCACATGCAGGGCGACGTTCTGCGCGGGATGATCGAGTGCAAGCACATGCTGCGCGAGATCTGGGGCACGAAGAACATCTACACCTTCGCCATTGCCGGCACCGGCTGGAGCGGCCTGGATGCCATGTTCTCGGCGGTCATGCCGGGCGACAAGGTCGTCGCCTTCTCCAACGGAACGTTTTCCGGAATCGATTCCCTCACACTGCGGATCAAGGCGTCGACCCCGGCCGAGCTGGCCGCGGATTCGCTGAACCCGCAAGCCGCCAGCGTGGTTGTAATCGAGGTGACGCACGGTCAGTCTGTCACCGGCGAAACCGTCGAGGCGGCGCTCGCCGAGCACAAGCCGAAATGGGCCTTCATGGCCCATTGGGAAACCGGGTCTGGCCGCATCAACGATCTCCGCGGCTTTTCCGAGGCCTGCGAGCGCCACGGGGTCATGGGACTGGTCGATGCGGTCTCCTCCCTCGGGGTGGAGGCGTTTTCAATCGACGACTTTCCGGGGGTCGCCGGCTGGGCGTCCTGTCCGCAAAAGGGCCTGTGCTGCCTGCCCCTCACCTATGCGCCGGTCAGCTTCCGCGATGTCTATATCGACACGCTGAAGGCAACCGGCGCCTACACCTATGTGCACAACCCGATCTTCGAGGCGCGCCACTGGGGCATCATTGACGGGGCCGACGTCGAAAAAGGCACCTATCACCGCACCCATTCGGGCTATGCGGTCGCCGCCTTCCACCAGGCCCTGCGGCTGACCCTTTTGGAAGGGCTCGCCGACCGGGCCGAATCCTACCGCATGCACGAAGCGGCCCTGCGCGACGCTGTTGCCGCCATGGGCTGCGAGGTGACGTCCAACACGACCAGCCTGGTCGTGCTGAACCTGCCGGGCGATCTGGCCGGCTGCGAAATGGAGCTGGTGCAGAACTGCCGCGCCGAAGGCTTCGGCATCTGGCCCACCCTGTCCGAGCCAGTGCAGATCCGCATCGGCATCCTCAACCAGCTGCGCCCCGCCGCCATCTGGGAGATCGTCCGCCGCTTTGCCGACGCCATGCGGGCGCTCGGTGCGGATGTCGACCAGGACGCGATCGATACGGTCCTCGACCGCCACTACGCACCGGCCGTTGCCGCGCAATAGGAGGGACCAATGGATATCCATGAATACCAAGCCAAGGAAATTCTCTCGAATTTCGGCGTCGAGGTACCCGCGGGCGCTCTTGCCTACAGCCCCGAACAGGCCGCCTATCGCGCACGCGAACTGGGCGGTGATACATGGGTCGTCAAGGCCCAGGTGCATGCTGGCGGCCGCGGCAAGGCAGGCGGTGTGAAGCTCTGCAGCTCGCAGGAAGAAGTCCATGACGCCTGCGACGACATGTTCGGTCGCAAGCTGGTCACGCACCAGACCGGACCTGAAGGCAAAGGCATCTACCGCGTCTACGTCGAGTCCACCGTGCAGATCGATCGCGAGATCTATCTCGGCCTGGTGCTCGACCGGTCGAGCCAACGCATCATGATCGTCGCGTCTTCCGAAGGCGGCATGGAGATCGAGGAGATCTCGGCCGAACGGCCTGACAGCATAGTCCGCTCAACCGTCGAACCTGCTGTCGGCCTACAGGAATTCCAGGCCCGCGAGATCGCCTTCAGTCTAGGGGTTGAACCGGGACTGGTGCAGAACATGGTCCGCACCCTGCAGGGCTGTTACCAGGCGTTCCGCGATTTCGACGCCACCATGGTCGAGATCAACCCGCTGGTGATCACCGGCGACAACCGCGTGGTGGCGCTCGACGCCAAGATGAGTTTCGACGACAACGCCCTGTTTCGCCACCCGCAGATCAGCGAGTTGCGCGACAAGTCTCAGGAAGACCCGCGCGAGTCGCGCGCTGCCGACCGCGGCCTGTCCTATGTCGGCCTCGACGGCAATATCGGCTGCATTGTCAATGGCGCCGGCCTGGCGATGGCGACCATGGACACGATCAAGCTGGCCGGCGGCGAACCCGCCAACTTCCTCGACATCGGTGGCGGCGCGTCGCCGGAGCGGGTCACCAAGGCGTTTCGCCTGGTGCTGTCGGACAAGAACGTCCAGGCCGTCCTGGTCAACATCTTTGCCGGCATCAACCGCTGCGACTGGGTGGCCGAGGGCGTGGTCCAAGCGCTACGCGACCTGCAGGTCGACATCCCCGTGGTGGTGCGCCTGGCCGGCACCAATGTCGAAGAAGGTCAGAAAATCCTCGCCAAATCCGGTCTGCCCATCATCCGCGCGACAACGCTGATGGAGGCTGCCGAGCGCGCCGTCGGCGCCTGGCGCAACGATCTCACCCAAGGCACAAGAATGAGGGCTGTCTGATGAGCATCCTTCTCGACCGCGAAACCCGCGTTATCGTTCAGGGCATCACCGGGCGCATGGCCCGCTTCCACACGAAGGACATGCTGCAATACGGCACCAATGTCGTCGGTGGCGTCGTCCCCGGCAAGGGCGGCGAGACCGTCGAAGGCGTGCCGGTCTTCAATACGGTCAAGCAGGCCGTCGAGGCCACCGGGGCCAATGCCAGCCTGGTTTTCGTGCCACCACCCTTCGCGGCCGATTCGATCATGGAAGCGGCGGACGGCGGCATTCGATACTGCGTCTGCATCACAGACGGTATCCCCGCCCAGGACATGATCCGCGTCAAGCGTTACATGTACCGTTATCCCCGCGACAAGCGCATGATCCTGACCGGACCGAACTGTGCCGGCACGATCAGCCCGGGCAAAGCGCTGCTCGGGATCATGCCAGGTCATATCTACCTGCCCGGCCATGTCGGCATCATCGGGCGTTCCGGCACGCTCGGCTACGAAGCCGCCGCCCAGCTCAAGGAGCACGACATCGGCGTCTCGACCAGCGTCGGCATCGGCGGCGATCCGATCAACGGATCGTCTTTCAAGGATATCCTGCAGCTCTTCGAGCAGGATGACGAAACCCATGTGATCGCCATGATCGGCGAGATCGGTGGTCCGCAGGAAGCCGAAGCGGCGGAATACATCCGCGACCACGTCAGCAAACCCGTTGTGGCCTATGTTGCGGGCCTGACCGCCCCGAAAGGCCGCACAATGGGTCATGCCGGTGCGATCATCTCCGCCTTCGGCGAAAGCGCCTCGGAAAAGGTCGAAATCCTCTCGGGCGTCGGCGCGACGGTCGCCGAAAACCCGGCCGTGATCGGAGACACGATCGCCCGCGTCATGAAAGAGGCAGCTTGATGGTCAAGCCTTCGGTTCTCGTGACGCGCCGCTGGCCGACGGCCGTCGAAGCACAGCTGATGGAGAACTATGACGCGGTTCTCAACACCGGCGACAAACCGCTGTCGCCTTCGGATATCCGTGAGGCACTTGGCAGCTACGATGCGGTGCTACCGACGGTGACGGACAAGCTGACCGCCGACGCCCTGGATGTGCCCTCCTCCCGGACGAAGATCCTCGCCAATTACGGGGTCGGCTACAGCCATATCTGCGAGGACTCCGCCCGTGGTCTCGGCCTGACCGTGACCAACACGCCGGACGTGCTGTCCGAGTGCACCGCCGATCTGGCCATGACGCTGCTGCTGATGGCGGCACGGCGCGCCGGCGAAGGCGAACGTGAACTGCGTGCCGGCAACTGGACCGGCTGGCGCCCGACGCACCTGGTCGGCACCAAGGCCAGCGGCAAGACGCTCGGCATTATCGGTTATGGTCGTATCGGCCGGGAGATGGCCCGCCGCGCCCATTTCGGCTTCGGCATGAAGATCGTCGTGCAAAACCGCAGCCCTCTCGACCACGCTATCCTGGCGCAGTGCAACGCGACCCAGGTCGACACGGTCGACGATCTGCTGCCGCAGTGCGACTTCGTGTCTCTGCACTGCCCGGGCGGCGATGCAAACCGGCACCTCATCAATGCGCGGCGACTGGAACTGATGAAGCCGGATGCCTTTCTGATCAACACCGCCCGCGGAGAGGTAATCGACGAAGTCGCGCTGATCGAGGCCCTGACGTCGAAATCGATCGGCGGCGCGGCACTGGACGTGTTCGATGGCGAACCGCGCATCAATCCAGGCCTGATGCAATGCGACAATCTGGTGATGTTGCCGCATCTGGGCAGCGCCACGCGCGAAGCGCGCGAGGCCATGGGCTTCCGTGTTCTCGACAATCTGGGCGACTTCTTCGATGGCCGTCCCCCGAGAGATCGGGTGTTCTGATGAACGTGGCGGTTCGCGACGACCTGCGGCAAAAGACGCACGACCGTGTGGTCTACGCCGACGGCCTACGCGCCGAACTGGGCGCGCTCTGGCGCAATATTCTGCTCAAGCGCGCGCCGCATGTCGCCTCCTGGACCGATGCCCCCTCGCCCACCGCCATTCCCGTCGGCCGGGAAGCCACGCCATACCTTCAGGCACTGTCCATCTGGTTTCAGCTGTCACGCATCATCGATGAGAATGCAGCGGTCCGCGAGCGCCGTCGCACCGAGACCGAACTGGGACCCGATGCGGTGGAAGGCAGCTTCGCCGAGGCCCTGTCCTGCAAGACCGCCGACGCTGAGCGCCTTCGCAAAGCTGCGGGATCGCTTTGCGTCGGCCCCACCCTGACGGCCCACCCGACGGAAGCCAAGCGCGTGACGGTTCTGGAGATCCATCGCCGGATTTACCGTTGTCTCGTCAGTCTCGAAGCGCAGCGCTGGACCCCGACCGAACGGGCGGACCTGCTGCAGGATATCGAAGCGGAAATCGACCTGCTCTGGCTCACCGGAGAACTTCGCCTGGAGCGTCCCAGCCTGAACGACGAGATCGAATGGGGCTTCCAGTTTTTCCGCGACGCGATCTTCGAAGCGGTGCCGCAGGTACTCAACCGCTTCGACCAGGCCACGGGACAGCTGTTCGACAATGACGGGCTTGCAACGCCGGAAATCTGCTTTCACAGCTGGATCGGGGGCGACCGCGACGGCAATCCCGGCGTGACTACCGCCGTGACCGTGCAGGCGCTGGAACGCGGCCGCGACATTGCCATCGAGCTGTATGAGCAGATGCTTGCCAAAGCCGCAGGCCGGTTGAGCATCAGCGACCAGATCCTGGCGCTGCCCGAACCCCATCAATCGCGAGTGCGTGCCATCGCGGAGGAAAACCCGGGAGGCCGCCGCAACCCGAACGAACTCTTCCGGCAGGCGCTGTCGGCGATTGGCAGTCGCCTGCAAAGGCGCTCGTACAGCCATATCGGCCAGTTCCTCGCCCATCTCGACACGCTGGATGCGGCACTCTGTGCCGTGGATGCGCAACCGCTGGCGCAGCGCTATATCCGCCGTCTGCGCAGATCCGCATCGGTCTTCGGCTTCCGCACCGCCACGCTGGACATTCGCCAGAATTCGACGGTCACCACAACCGTTTTGACGGAAATCTGGGAAAACCAGCCGGGACCGGTTCCGGCTTACGGCAGCAGCGAGTGGTCGGCGCGCCTGCGTCGCGAACTGGCCGACCCCACTCTGCAGCGTTTGGACCCCGCCGAGCTCTCGGATCAGGGCAGCGATCTGCTCCAATTGCTCGCGCTGATGCACGAAACCCAAACTGGGTTCGATCCGAAGGCCATCGGTCCGTTCATCCTGTCCATGACCCGGTCGGCCGACGACATTCTCGGCGTCTACCTTCTCGCCCGTTATGCCGGGTTTGGCGTCGAGACCCTGGACCTTGCGGTGGTTCCGTTGTTCGAAACGATCGATGACCTGCGCAGCGCTCCCACCATCCTTCATGCACTGCTCGATGTTCCGCTTGCGCGCCGCAGCCTGAAGACGAGAGGGCGGATCACCGAGGTGATGCTCGGCTACTCCGACAGCAGCAAGGATGGCGGCTTCCTGTGCGCGGCCTGGGAATTGGATCGGGCCCAGCGGAAAATCGCCTCCGCGCTTGAATCCCAAGGGTTTCGCCCGGCCTTCTTCCACGGTCGCGGCGGCTCCGTCAGCCGCGGCGGCACGCCCGCCAGCCGGGCGATCGCCGCACAGCCCACCGGAACGATATCCGGACGTCTGCGCGTCACCGAGCAGGGCGAGGTCGTGTCGGCGCAATATGCCAATCGCGGCACCGCTGCCGCCCATCTCGAGCTTTTGCTCGCCAACACCTTGCGGCACTCCGCCGAGCCGCGCGTTTCGCCGCCCCGGCCCGAATTCGAAGATGCGCTTGAGGCCCTGTCGGGCCTGTCGCAGACTTCCTATGTGTCGCTGCTGCAAACGAACGGCTTCCTTGACTATTTCCAGCAGGCAAGCCCCGTCGAGGAATTGGCGCGGCTAAAAATCGGCTCACGGCCGCCGCACCGTTTCGGCGCCGCGAGCCTTGACGACCTGCGCGCCATTCCCTGGGTGTTCGCCTGGTCGCAGAACCGCCACCTGATCACCGGCTGGTACGGCTTCGGTGCGGCGATCACCGAGTTTCGCCGGTTCCGCGGCGCCGGCGGCGACCAGGTGCTGCATGACCTGTTCCAGCAGTCCCGCCTGTTCAGGCTCATCGTCGACGAGATCGAAAAGTCGCTCTACCAGGCGGACATGGCGATCGCCGGCGAATACGCCTCGCTGGTGGCCGATCCGACCGTCGGCCGCAGCATATTCGGCGCTATCGAAGCCGAGTTCGAACTGGCCTGCAACAGCGTAATTTTCCTGACCGGATCGCAGTCGATCGGACACCGGTTTCCGGTTTTCCGCGAGCGCTTCGACCGCAAACGGATCGATCTTGACCGCATCAACAAGCTGCAGGTTGCCCTGCTGCGCCAGGACCGGGACTGCATTGCAGGCACCGCATTGCACGTGCCGTTGCTGCAAACCATGAACGCCATTTCAGCCGGCCTGGGCTGGACCGGCTAGAAACACCGGGAGACTTGCATCGTGAACACCCACCACCGCTTTGACGACTTTTTCACCGAACCCCTCGCCAGCCGCGACCCCGAACTTCAGGCCGCAATCACCGGCGAGCTCGGTCGCCAGCGCGACGAGATCGAGCTGATCGCGTCCGAGAACATCGTGTCGGCTGCCGTCATGGAGGCTCAGGGTTCGGTTCTGACCAACAAATACGCAGAGGGCTACCCGGGTCGCCGCTACTATGGCGGCTGCCAATATGTCGACGTCGCCGAGACCCTGGCCATCGATCGCGCCAAGCAGCTGTTCAACTGCGATTTTGCCAATGTCCAGCCCAACTCGGGCTCGCAGGCCAACCAGGGCGTGTTCCAGGCGTTACTGCAGCCGGGTGACACCATCCTGGGCATGAACCTCGCTTCGGGCGGTCACCTCACCCATGGCGCCGCGCCGAACCAGTCGGGCAAGTGGTTCAATGCCGTGCAATACGGCGTGCGCCGTGAAGACAATCGCATCGACTATGCCGAGATCGAAACCCTGGCGAAGGAGCATAAACCGAAGCTCATCATCGCCGGCGGCTCGGCTATTCCGCGGGTCATCGACTTTGCCCGTATGCGGGCGATCGCCGACACGGTCGGCGCCTATCTGCTGGTCGACATGGCTCACTTTGCCGGCCTGGTCGCCGCCGGCGAGCACCCCTCGCCCTTCCCGCACGCCCATGTGGCGACCACCACCACCCACAAGACCCTTCGCGGTCCGCGCGGCGGCATGATCCTGACCAATGACGAGGCGATCGCCAAAAAGGTCAGCTCGTCCATCTTCCCCGGCATTCAGGGCGGTCCGCTGATGCATGTGATCGCCGCCAAGGCCGCCGCGTTCGGCGAGGCGCTACGCCCGGAATTCAAGGACTACATGCGCCAGGTGCGCCTCAATGCCGACGCACTGGCCGATCAGCTGATCAAGGGCGGCCTGGACATCGTCACCGGCGGCACCGATACCCATGTGATGCTGGTCGACCTGCGGCCCAAGGGCGTGACCGGCAACGTGGTGGACAAGGCACTCGGCCGAGCTCGCATCACCACCAACAAGAACGGCATCCCGTTCGATCCGGAAAAGCCAACGGTGACTTCCGGCATCCGCCTGGGCACGCCCGCAGGCACCACCCGCGGTTTCGGTCAGGCCGAGTTCCGCCTGATCGCCGACATGATCGTCGAGGTCATTGACGGCCTGGCGGAGAACGGCGAGGAAGGCAACCAGGACGTCGAGGCGAACGTCCGCGCCAAGGTGGCCGAGCTCTGCGCGCAATTCCCCATCTACGACAAGATCTAAATCGAGGAACCCGAACCATGAGTTTCTTTTCCATCGAACAGGCACCCGCTCGGTTGAACCGTAGCGAGCTTGCCGTGCCCGGAAGTCAGCCGCAGATGTTCAAACGGGCGGCCCAGTCCGAGGCCGACATCATATTCCTCGATCTGGAGGACGCCGTTGCGCCGGACGACAAGGATCAGGCGCGAAAGAACATCATCCGGGCGCTGAACGACATCGACTGGGGCAGCAAGACCATATCGATCCGCATCAACGGCCTCGACACGCACTACATGTACCGCGACGTGGTCGATGTTGTCGAACAGGCCGGCGAACGCCTGGATCTGATCATGGTCCCGAAAGTCGGAACGGCCGCCGATGTCTATGCGGTCGACATGATGGTCACCCAGATCGAGGACGCCAAGGGCTACAAGAAGCGGATCGGTTTCGAGCACATCATCGAAACCGCGCTCGGCATGCAAAATGTCGATGAGATCGCGTCGGCCTCGAAGCGCAATGAAAGCCTGCATTTCGGCGTCGCCGACTATGCCGCCAGCACCCGTGCCCGCACCACTATCATCGGCGGCGTCAATCCGGACTATGCGGTGCTGACTGACCCCGCCAGCGACGGCAGCCGCGATGTGCACTGGGGCGACATGTGGCACTATGCCCTGGCCCGTATGGTGGTCGCCGCGCGGGCAAATGGCTTGCGCCCAATCGACGGCCCGTTTGGTGATTTCCTGGATGCCGGGGGCTACCGTGCTGCAGCCAAGCGCGCCGCCGTTCTGGGTTGCGAGGGCAAATGGGCCATCCACCCGAGCCAGATTGCGCTGGCCAACGAGGTGATGGGGCCCTCCGAGGCAGAGGTCACCAAGGCCAGACGCATCCTGGAGGCGATGGCGGAAGCCGAAGCGGCCGGCAAAGGAGCCGTGTCGCTGGATGGGCGCCTGATCGACTACGCATCCATCCGCCAGGCCGAGGTGCAGGTGGAAAAAGCCCGCCAGATCGCCGCGGCCTGACCTGGCGACCGACCAGCGGGAAAAGCGTTGCCGGTCTCAGTGCCGGCTGAGTGACGCGCCTGAGTCGCCACTCGGATTGCCGCCGGCGTGCAGCGAACGGCTAAGCAACCTTTGCAGGGCGGCAGAGCGATTGTCGTCAAGCAGTACTTCGACGCAACTTTGCCAAACCGCATCGATCGACCGATCCGGCGACTTGGCAGACTGAACGATGAAGGCCGAATACAAATCGAACAGGGCTTCGATCGTCGAAACGTCGAACTGATCGGCGAGGAAGCCCACCCTTGCCTCGATTTCATCGCCGGACTGAATGAACGTTATCGCCAGGTCTTCGCCCTGGGGTGGCTGTGGCTTGGTGATGTCGATGTCCGTGAACTCGAGCGAGCCCGGTGGGGACCCGTGGGGCTGTTCCTCAATGATGAGCTGACAAAATACCTCGTATGCGGGCCTGAATGAGCCGTTGTGGCCATTGGTGATGGACGCCGCAACTTCGGCAAACGGCAGCAAGTCGTTTTCCAGGGAGGAAGCCAGGTCAGCCATGGCTGCTGCCAGCGACATGACAATTGTGTCCTTGGGAGACATCCGATGGCGCAAGAGGATGTTGTTCACGAAATTGCCGATGCAGTTTTCAAACGCCGGATGTCTGCGGCCACTGGTCAGGGTGCCGATGACGATATCCTCCAGATCCGTCAGACGGCTGAAGACGATTGCCAAACTGGTTTCCAGAACGACGAAATGGGTGGCATCACCATGACCAGCCAGTTGCCTGACCGACTGAACCACTGAAGCATCCAATTGCCGATGCACATACCCACCGCGGTCTGACGGCATCTCGGGCAAGGGCCGGTCGCAGAGACGCTCTAGAAATACCGGTGCGTCGGACAGCTTGACCGCCCAGTATTGTTTGAGCGTCTTCATCCGCTCCGGCGTCAGTTCCTGGCGTTCCCAGGCAGAAAAATCGACATATTGCATGGGTGGGTCATCGAGGTCTGGGTCGGCTTGCTCAGCCAATGCGGCATAAATTTGTACAAATTCCCCTGCGAGTAGAGCCGTTGAAACCGCGTCCACGGAAATGTGAAAAAAGCAGAGTGTCAGAAAGGCCAGGTCTTCGGAAACGACGAATAGGCTCGCACAGACCATCGGGCCTCCGAACACGTTGACCGGTGGTGGTTTCGAAACATCCTCCAGCACCAATTGCAGCGCGTCCTTGCGATCGCACCCCGGCAGAGAGTGGACCCGAAGCTGGAAGCTCCCCCTCTCACCGATTACCGGACGGAAACCGCCATTTTCCAGTCCGGGTTCATAGTGCGTGCGCAGGATCTCATGCCTGTCGACCAGAGCTGCGAGTGTTCGTTCGATCAGGCTCGGGTTGGACGGACCTTCCAATGCAATGACTTTTCTGATCAGGAAGTTCTGAATCTCCTCATCCCCGACATGAGCTCGATACTGACCATCGGTGAGCGCGCGCTCTTCGACCGACGACAATGGCAAAATTCCGGATCGGGTCGCCGGCACGACGGTTCCTGCCGGCCTGTCCGTTCCGACGGAAAGCGCTGCGGCCAACCCTGCCACGGTGGGCTGCTCGAACACCGCACGCAACGGCAATTGCCTGCCGGACATCTCGGTCAGTCGAGCGGCCAGCCTCACGGCCAGCAAGGAATGGCCGCCAAGATCGAAGAAGCTGTCGTCTAGACCAACTGCTTCTTCGACATCGAGAAGAGCGGCCACCGCCGCGGCAACGACCTTTTCCTCCTCGCTGCGTGGAGCTGAATAGGCGGCCCGTTGCACCGACACATCCGCAGCCGGCAGCGCTTTGCGGTCGACCTTGCCGGAAGAAGTCAGCGGCACTCGGGCGATGCCGACAAAGCCCGACGGCACCATGTGCTCCGGCAGTTTGCGCCGCAGTGCACTTCGCACCACCTCCAGGTCGAGCAGACCCTCGAGCCCGACGGAGCCCTGCCCGTCATCCACGCCTTCCGGCGCCACATAGGCGATCAGCCTGGCATCTCCACCTGCATCGGTGCGCGCCACCACGACCGCTTGCGCGATGCCGTCGCAAGCCGTCAGCTCCGCCTCGATTTCTCCGAGTTCCACCCTCATGCCGCGGACTTTGACCTGGAAGTCGGCGCGGCCGAGGAACTCGAGCGTACCGTCTGGTCGCCAGCGAGCAAGGTCGCCGGTACGGTAGAGGCGACTTCCCGGATAGGTCCCGAAAGGATCGGCGATGTACCTGTCCGCCGTCAGACCGGAGCGGCCGAGATAGCCACGCCCCACCTGAACACCGCCGATCAGGAGTTCACCGGCGACACCCAGCGGCGTCGGCTCAAGTCGATCGTCGACCACATAGATCTGCGTGTTGGCGACCGGCGAGCCGATCGAAGCAACCGGGCCATCATCATCGGCCCCGTTTGTGCACTCATGCCAGGTCGCGTTGATCGTCGCTTCGGTGGGTCCGTAATGGTTGATCAGCCGAATCCCGTCGGTCTGTTCCAGCAGGCTTTGCTTCAGGCGGTTGTCGAGCGCTTCACCGCCGCACAGGATCTGTTGCAGCGCCCTGCATTGGTCGAGACCCCCATGCGAAAGCAGGGCCGACAGAACCGACGGCACCACGATCATGGTCGACACGTCGCGCTCGGCACAGAGACGGCACAGCGCCGCGGGGTTCGACGAGATCGCCTGCGGCGCCACAACCACCTGATGGCCGAACGCCAACGGCCACCACAGTTCCTCGGCTGAATAGTCGAATCCGATCGTCGTGCGATGCAGAACGGTCTCCCTGTCTAGCCGCGCGAACGCGTCGTTTGAGAAACTGGCATAGTGAGCCAGGTCACCATGTTCCACCATGACCCCCTTTGGTTTACCGGTGGAGCCCGAGGTGTAGATCGCATAGGCAAGGTTGCCTGTCGTCAGCGGCGCAGTACGTTCGGCATCGACAACGGCGATCGAAGGCAGTGCGGCGACGACGGCATCCGTCTCGTCATCATCCGTCAAAACCATCTGAACCTCGCCCTCCGGCAGCACGTCCTGAAAGTCCGTCGCGGTAACCACCACATTCGCCCCGGCATCGTCCAGGGTGAAGGCAAGGCGGTCGCACGGGTAGTCGGGATCCAGCGGCAGATACGCGGCGCCTGCCTTCCAGATGGCCAGCAAAGCGACGATCAGATCCTGGCCGCGCTCCAGGCAAACGCCCACGACACATTCGGGACCGATGCCCTGGTTGATCAGATGCCGCGCCAGCCGGTTCGACGCCGCATCCAGATCACCGTAGGAGAGTTCGCGGTCCCCATCGATCACCGCAACCGCATCGCAACGTTCGGTTACCCGCTGCTCGAACAGATCGACCACGGTCCTGTTTCGAGGATAGTCATTGCTGGTACCGTTGAAGCCGGTGGCGAGATCTTGCCGCTCCTTCTCGGATATCAGCGGCAGCGCCGCCACCGCCACCTGCGGGTCGTCGGCGATGGCCCCCAAAATCCGTTCGTACATCGCCGCGATGCGCCGCGCTGTCGCCGCATCGAAAAGCTGCGTGGCATAGCTCAGCGTGCCTCCAATGCCGTCCGCACCCTCCTCCAGGTTCAGCGACAATTCGAACTGACCGTCCGATCGGCCATCGTCCCCCAGCACCTCGACATCCAGTCCCTCGAACGCCGCATCCAGATCCCGGCGGCCCGCATCGTCGGTGTTTTGCAGCACGAACATCACCTGAACCAGCGGCTGATGGCTCAGCGAGCGAACCGGTCGCACCGCTTCCACCACCGCCTCGAATGGAACCTCCGAATGCTCGAAAGCGTCTAAGATCGTCTGACGGTTGCGGCCCAGGCAGTCCACGAACGTCTCGCCGCTCCCGAACCGGTGACGCAGCGCCACCGTGTTGACGAAAAAGCCGATCAGCTGCTCCAGCTCCAGCCGCGGCCGCCCGCCCACCGCCGTGCCGATCACCAGCTCCTCGTCTCCACCGATCCGGTGCAGCAGCGCCGCAAAAGCCGTTTCCAGCACCATGAACAGCGTTGCATCGCGCAACCGGGCAAGAGCTGTCAGGCGCTCCGCGACATCGCCGGGCACCTGCACTTCGACCTGCCCTCCACTGTAGTCGGCCCGCTTCGGCCGCGGCCGGTCGAACGGCAGCGCGATCGCATCGGGCACCCCTACAAGCTGCTGCCTCCAGTAGGCTGTTTTCTCCTCCAATCGGTCCGGCCCCAACGCGGCGCGCTGCCACGCGGCATAGTCGCCATACTGCACCGCAATCGACTCGTGCATTGCCGTCCCGCCCCTCACATCGGCGCTGTAGAAGGCGGCGACCTCACCAAGCAGCAAGTCCAGCGACCAGCCGTCCAGCACCGTATGGTGGCCGCCGGCGACCAGAATATGGTCAGCTTCGCCCGCACGAAGCAACGTCGTTCGAAACAGCGGACCGGCGGACAGATCGAAGGGTCGCGAAAGCAGCGTTTCCACGCGCTTCCGAAGGCTCGTTTCATCGAGCCCCGACACATCCTCCTCAACGACCGTGAAGGCATCGCAATCGGCGATGACCTGGACTGGACGGCCATCGGCTTCGGCGAAATGCGTGCGCAGGCTTTCATGCCGTTCCACCACCCGCGACAATGCTGCTTTCAGGGCATCTGCATCAAGCGCCCCCTTCAGGCGCAACGCCCCCTCGATGTGATAGGCGGCGCCCGCCTGTGCATCCAGCCGGTCGAGAAACCACAGCCGTTCCTGTTGCCACGACAGGGGCAAGGGTACAGAACGGTCGGCCACCGGAATCACCTCAACGCCACCGGCCCCGAGCTGCGCAAGCGCCGCGGCCAATCCCTGGACAGTCGGCTGTTCGAACACGGCCCGCAGCGGCAGGTCTCTGCCGGTCATCCTGGCCAGACGGGTCACCAGCCGCACCGCCAGCAGCGAATGGCCGCCGAGATCGAAAAAGCCGTCATGCAGGCCGACAGTTTCGGCATCCAGAAGATCGGCCATGATTTCAGCAACTGCCTTTTCTTCATCGGTGCGCGGTGCCGCATAGCCGACCCGTTGCGTCGCGGACACGTTTGCATCGGGCAGCGCCTTGCGGTCGACCTTGCCCGAGGAAGTCAGCGGCACCCGGGCAATGCCGACGAAGCTGGACGGCACCATGTGCTCGGGCAGGCTGCGCCGCAACGCGCCGCGCAACGCCTCCAGATCGACCACACCTTCCAGCTCGAAGGACCCTTCTTTATCCTCCACGCCGTCAGGCACCACATAGGCCACCAGCCTGGTATCGCCGTCCGCATCCCTGCGGGCGACGACAACGGCTTGTGCGATGCCATCGCAGGCAGCCAGCCCCACCTCGATCTCACCAAGCTCCACCCGCATGCCGCGGATCTTGACCTGAAAATCGGCGCGGCCAAGGAACTCCAGCGTTCCATCGGGGCGCCAGCGCGCCAGATCGCCGGTGCGGTAGAGGCGCGCGCCCGTTTCCGCCCCGAACGGATCGGCGACGAATGTATCCGCTGTGAGGCCCGGCCGGCCGAGATAGCCCAAAGCCGCCGCATCGCCTCCGACAAACAGCTCGCCTGGTACGGAAACGGGAACCACGTTCAGTGATGCATCCAGAACGTAGACTTTTGCCCGCCCGAATGGAGCGAACGCGAATACATCCCCGCTGTCGCATATGATGTCACTGATCCCTGCAACGGCTGCGGTTTCCGTCGATCCCCAAGAGTTCCAGATCCGTGCAGACTCCGCAGGCGTGCGCAGGTCGTTCCAGCGGGGCCGCTCGCCCGTCACGACCAAGCTGCGATCGGAAAAGTCGAGCCAGTCGGGAGCCGTGCCGACAATCGAAGGCAACGTGACCAAATAATCGATGTTCTGGTCACGGATGAAAGACCAGAAGCGATCCGCTTCGAAACGTTCCTTCTCCCGATAGATCGCAAGCGTGCCTCCGCTCACCAGCATCGGAAGAACCTCTTCCAGAAAAGTCACCCAGGTCGCTGAAACCCGCTGTGCGCCTCTGCGTCCTGCTTCGATGTCAACGGCCTCGATATATCCAAGCGACAGGTGAACGAGGTTCCTTTGGCGTCCCATCACACCCTTCGGCTTGCCGGCAGAGCCGGACGTGTAGAGGACATAGGCCAACGTTTCGGATGTGAACGGCGAACGCCGATCGGCATCGGCGATCGTGACGCCCGAAAGCGCCGCGATGGTTTCGGCAACTCTCTCATCCTGAAGCGGGATCGCCTGTACTCCGGCCGGCAACAGGTCCTCGCAACCCTGCGCCGCAATAACCGTCCGCACCTTTGCATCATCCAGCATGAACGCCAGACGGTCTCGCGGATAGTCCGGATCCAGCGGCAGATAGGCCGCCCCCGCCTTCCAGATGGCAAGCAGTGCCACGATCAGCTCCCGGCTGCGCTCCATGCAGAGGCCAACCACGCTTTCTGAGCCGATGCCCAGAGTGATCAGATGCCGCGCCAGCCGGTTCGAGGCGGCGTCCAGATCGCGATAGGTGAGTTCCCGGTCTCCGTCGATGACGGCCACTACCTCCGGCCGCGCAGCCGCCTGCTCCTCGAACAGATCCACCACCGTCCTGTTCACAGGATAGTCCGCCGCGGTGTCGTTGAAGCCGGTGATCAGTTGGCGCCGCTCGACTGCGGACATGAGCGGAAGCTGGGCAAGTACCGTCCGCGGGTCGTCGGCAATGGCCCTCAGCACCCGTTCATACATCACCGCGATGCGCCGCGCCGTTGCCGCGTCGAACAGCTGCGTGGCATAGCTCAGCGTACCACCAATGCCGTCCGCACTCTCCTCCAGGCTCAGCGACAGTTCGAACTGGCCGTCCGATCGGCCATCGTCGCCCAGCACTTCGACCTCCAGCCCCTCGAACGCCGCATCCAGATCGCGGCCGCCCACATCGCCAGTGTTCTGCAGCACGAACATCACCTGAACCAGCGGCTGATGGCTTAGCGAGCGCGTCGGTTGCACCGCTTCCACCACGGCCTCGAACGGAACGTCCGAATGCTCGAAAGCATCGAGGATTGTCTGACGATTGCGCCCGAGGCAGTCTTCGAACGTCTGGTCGCTCCCGAACCGGTGACGCAACGCCACCGTGTTGACGAAGAAGCCGATCAGTTGCTCCAGCTCCAGACGCGGACGCCCGCCGACCGCCGTGCCGATCACCAGGTCCTCGTCTCCACCGAGACGGTGCAGCAGCACCGCAAAGGCGGTTTCGAGCACCATGAACAAGGTCGCGTCACAAGATCGTGCAAGAGCGTTCAGCCGCGCAGCCACATCCTCCGGCACACTCATCTCGACCTGCCCTCCCCGATAGTCCGCTTGCTTCAGGCGCGGCCGGTCGAACGGCAAGGTGATCGCATCGGGCACCCCCGCAAGCTGCTGCCTCCAGTATGCCGCCTTCTCTTCAAGCCGATCCTCGTCCATCAGGGTGCGCTGCCAGGCGGCATAATCGCCATACTGCACGGCCAGCGGCTCGGGTTCGTTCGTCTCGCCATCCACACGGGCGCTGTAGAAGGCGGCCACTTCGCCCAGCAGCAGATCAAGCGACCAGCCGTCCAGCACGGAATGATGGCCGCCGGCGACCAGAATGTGCTCCGTGTCCCCGACCCGCAGCAGCGTCGCCCGAAACAGCGATCCCGAGGACAGATCGAACGGTCGCGAGAGCAGAGCGTCGACGCGCTGTTCAATTGCCGGCTCATCGAACCCTGTCAGGTCCTCCTCGCCGACGGCAAATCCGTCGTGTGGGGCGATCACCTGAACCGGTCGGCCGTCGGCTTCGGCAAAATGCGTTCGCAGGCTCTCGTGTCGTCCGACCACTATCGCCAAAGCGGCCTTCAGCGCCGTCGCATCGAGCCCACCATTCAGACGCACAGCTCCCTCGAGGTGGTAGGCGGCACCTGCCTTCGTATCCAGCCGGTCCAGGAACCACAGCCGCTCCTGCTGCCACGACAGAGGCAGCGGTGCCGAGCGGTTTGCCAAAGGGATCGCTTCCACTTCACCGGCCTGCATGTCGGCAAGCGCCGCGGCCAATTCTTCGACGGTTGGTCGCTCGAACACGGCGCGCACCGGCAGGTCCCGGCCAGTCGCCTCGGCCAGACGCGCCACCAGCCGCACCGCCAGCAGCGAATGGCCGCCGAGATCGAAGAAGCTGTCGTGCACGCCAACCGCCGTCTTCACCTCCAGCAGCTCTTTTACCGCAGCGGCAACGGCTCGCTCCGAGTCGCTGCGCGGCGCCAGATAGGTAGCCCGCTGAACCGACAGCTCAACATCCGGCAGGGCCTTGCGGTCGACCTTGCCCGATGGCGTCAGCGGCACGCGGGTGATGCCGGCAAAGCCTGACGGCACCATGTGTTCGGGAAGGCTGCGCCGCAACGCGCCGCGCACCGCTTCCAGGTCGACCAGGCCTTCCAGATCAAGTGTCTCCCTGACCTCACGGTCCGGCAATCGCTCAGGCACCACATAAGCGATCAATCCGGTATTGCCGTCCGCATCCTTGCGATCGACGACAACGGCTTGTGCGATGCCGTCGCAGGTCGTCAGACGCGCCTCGATCTCACCGAGTTCCACCCGCATGCCGCGGATCTTGACCTGGAAGTCGGCCCGGCCGAGGAACTCGAGTGTGCCGTCGGCTCGCCGGCGCGCCAGGTCGCCCGTGCGATAGAGACGCCCGCCCGGATCGGTCCCGAAAGGGTCCGCGATGAACCCGTCCGCGGTCGCTCCGGGGCGGCCAAGATAGCCGCGCCCCACCTGCACGCCGCCGATCAGCAGCTCCCCGGCAACGCCCAGCGGCTGCAGCTCCAGACGGTCGTCGACTACAAAAGTCCGGACATTCGAGAGCGGCGTGCCGATCGGGATCACCTCCGCCCTGGGATCCGCTGCCCATGAGACGGCCGTGACCGTGCATTCCGTCGGGCCATAGCTGTTCCAGGTCTGCGCCCCCGCCGACATCAAATCGGCGACCAGATCCCGGGAGAGCACCTCCGAACCGCAGATGACCTTCATGCCCTCAGTGGGCCGCCACCCGTCATTGAACAGGAGGCCGAGAACCGCGGGAGTGGTTTCTAAGAAGGTGATCCCGTAATCTTCGACCAGGCCCGCCATCAAACCGGGTTGGCCAAGACGCCGCCGATCCGCCAGCACCAGTCGGGCGCCCGAAATCAGCGGCAGGCAGAAATCCTGCATCGACACGTCGAACCCGATGGCCGTCAGTGAAAGGCAGACGGCATCGCTTTCCAGGATCACGTCGTCACGCACGGCACGCAGGAAGTTCGCAAAGCTCGAATGCGAAATCATCACGCCCTTTGGCGTTCCGGTGGAACCCGAGGTGTAGAGCACATAGGCGAGGCTATCGGGCGTCAGCGGGGCCGTGCGCTCCAGGTCGGAGATGATGCTTGTGGGCAACGCAGCCACGGCGGTTGTTTCATCGTCTGCCAGCACGAGCCGTACGCCCGCGGGCAGGCAATCCTCGAACACCCGAACCGTAACCACCACATTCGCTGCAGCATCGTCCAGCATGAAAGCAAGGCGGTCGCGCGGGTAGTCGGGATCCAGCGGCAGATAGGCAGCGCCCGCCTTCCAGATGGCCAGTAGGGCGACGATCAGATCCTGGCCGCGCTCCAGGCAAACGCCGACGACACATTCGGGACCGATGCCCTGCTTGATCAGATGCCGCGCCAGCCTGTTCGACGCAGCGTCCAGATCGCCGTAGGAGAGATCGCGGTTCCCATCAATCACCGCAACCGCATCGCGACGGTTGATAACCTGCTCCTCGAACAGATCGATCACGGTCCTGTTTCGGGGATAGTGCGTCCTCGTGTCGTTGAAGCTGGCGACAAGGTCCTGCCGCTCTTGCCTGGATATCAGCGGCAGCGCCGCCACCGCCATCTGCGGGTCGTCGGCGATGGCGCTGAGCATTCGTTCGTACATCGCCGCGATGCGCCGCGCCGTCGCCGCATCGAACAGCTGCGTGGCATAGCTCAGCGTGCCGCCAATGCCGTCCGCACCCTCCTCCAGGCTCAGCGACAATTCGAACTGACCGTCCGATCGGCCATCGTCGCCCAGCACCTCGACCTCCAGCCCCTCGAACGCCGAATCCAGATCGGGACCGCCTGCATCGCCGGTGTTTTGCAGCACGAACATCACCTGGACCAGCGGCTGATGGCTCAGCGAGCGAACCGGACGAACTGCCTCCACCACTGCCTCAAACGGGACATCCGAATGCTCGAAAGCGTCGAGGATCGTTTGGCGAAAGCGCACCAGGCAGTCCTCGAAGGTCTCGCCGCTCTTGAACCGGTGACGCAGCGCCACCGTGTTGACGAAGAAACCGATCAGCCGCTCCAGCTCCAGCCGCGGTCGCCCGCCCACCGCCGTGCCGATCACCAGGTCCTCATCGCCGCCGATCCGATGCAGCAGCAACGCAAAGGCGGTCTCCAGCACCATGAACAGTGTCGCATCGCATGACCGGGCGAGAGCCGACAGGCGATCAACGACATCGCCGGGCACCCGCACCTCCACGTGTCCGCCCCGATAGTCGGCCTGTTTCGGCCGCGGCCGGTCGAACGGCAGCGTCATAGCATCGGGCACCCCTGAAAGCTGCTGCCTCCAGTAGACCGCCTTCTCACCCAGCCGATCCGCATCCAGCAGCGTGCGCTGCCAGGCGGCATAATCGGCATACTGTAGCGCCAGCGGCTCGGGCATCGCCGCCTCACTCCCGGCTTGCGCGCTGTAGAAGATCGCCACCTCGCCCAGCAACAGATCCAGCGACCAGCCGTCCAGCACCGTATGATGGCCGCCGGCAATCAGAATGTGGTCCGCTTCGCCGAAGCGCAGCAGCGTTGCCCTGAACAGTGGACCCGAAGAGAGGTCGAATGGCCGCGCAAGCAGCGCGTAGATGCGTTGTTCCATTGCCGTCTCGTCGAGACCCGACACATCCTCCTCATCGACTGCAAATGCACCGCATGGTCGGATAGCCTGTACCGGCCGGCCATCCACTTCGACAAAATGCGTCCGCAGGCTCTCGTGACGGTCGACCACCATCGCCAGCGCCGCTTTCAGCGACTCTCTATCGAGCGCCCCCTTCAGGCGCACCGCTCCCTCGATGTGATAGGCAGCGCCCGCTTCCGCATCCAGTCGGTCGAGGAACCACAGCCGCTCCTGTTGCCATGACAGCGGCAAGCGCGCGGTGCGGTTGGCCTGCGGGATCGCTTCCGCGCCACCGACATGCAAGTCGGCAAGCGCCGCGGCCAACCCCTCGACAGTAGGTCGTTCGAACACGCAGCGCACCGGAAGGTCGCGGCCGGTCGCCTCAGCCAGACGCGCCACCAGCCGCACCGCCAGCAGGGAATGGCCACCGAGGTCGAAAAAGCTGTCCTGCAGGCCGACGGCCGCGTCGACCGCGAGTAGGTCGGCCACGGCTTTCGCGACGACCTTTTCCTCATCGCTGCGCGGGGCGGCGTAGGTGGCCCGCTGCACCGATACATCGACTTCCGGCAGCGCTTTGCGATCGACTTTGCCTGAGGCGGTCAGCGGCACCCGGGCAATGCCTACGAAGCCAGCGGGCACCATGTGCTCCGGAAGATTGCTCCGCAGCGTACCGCGAACAGCCTCAAAGTCGAGCAAACCGTCGAGCTCGACGGGGCCTCGACGGCCCTCAACGCCTTCGGGCACCACATAGGCGACGAGGTGGGTATTGCCGTGTGCGTCCTTGCGGTCGACGACAACGGTTTGCGCGATGCCGTCGCAAGCCGTCAGACGCGCTTCGATCTCGCCCGGTTCTACCCGCATGCCGCGGATCTTGATCTGGAAGTCGGCGCGGCCGAGAAACTCCAGCGTGCCGTCGGGTCGCCAGCGTGCCAGGTCACCGGTACGGTAGAGGCGCCCACCCGTCTCGTTGCCGAACGAATCGGCAATGAACTTCTCCGCCGTCAGGCCTGACCGGCCAAGATAGCCGCGCCCCACCTGCACGCCACCGATCAGCAACTCGCCCGCGACGCCCACCGGCTGCGGCTCCAGACGTTCGTCGACGACATAGATTCGGACATTGCCGAGCGGTGTGCCGATCGGAATGATCTCCGCTTCCGCGTCGGTCGGCCACGACACGGCCGTGACCGCGCATTCCGTCGGTCCGTAGCTGTTCCACGTCCTGGCGTCGGTTGCCGACAGTTCGGCGAGCATGTCCCGGGCGAGGATCTCGGAACCACAGATGACCTTCATTTCAGCCTTCGGACGCCATCCGTCGTTGAACAGCAGCGTCAACACCGCCGGGGTCGTCTCGAAGAACGTGATCCCGTGAGCACCGACGAGCCTATCCATGTAGCCGGGCTCGCCAAGACGCCGGCGATCTGCAAGCACCAGCTGGGCACCCGATATCAGCGGCAGGCAGAAATCCTGCATCGAAACGTCGAACCCGATGGCTGTCAGGGAAAGGCAGATGTCGTCGCCTCCGAGACGGACGTCTTCGCGAACGGCACGCAGGAAGTTTGCAAAGCTCGCGTGCGAGATCATCACGCCCTTCGGCGTCCCTGTGGATCCCGATGTGTAGAGCACATAGGCAAGGTTATCGGGTGTAACGGGCGTCAGACGCTCGGTGTCTGCGATGGCGCCGGTGGGCTGCGTGGCCAGGGCGGCAACGGTCTCCTGATCGTCAAGCAGGACCGCCTGCATGGGGAATTCGGGCAGCGTTTCCCCGAGATCCCGCACAGTCACCACCGCATCCGCTTGTGCATCGTTGAGCATGAAAGCCAGACGATCGCCCGGATAATCCGGATCGAGCGGCAGATAGGCTGCCCCCGTCTTCAGAACGGCCAGCAGAGCCACGATCAGCTCCTGACTGCGCTCGAGGCACACACCGACTACGCATTCGGGACCGATGCCCTGATCGATCAGGTATCGCGCCAGCTGGCTTGAGGCGGCACCTAATTCGCCATAGGAAAGGACCCGCCCGCCATCAACCGTCGCCATCGCATCCGACCGTGCCGCGGCACGTTCTTCGAACAGGTCGACGACCGTCCATTCTCGGCAATAATCCGCATCCGTATCGTTGAATCCGGAGACCAACGCGTGCCGCTCGTCTTCGGATACGAGAGGCACGGCGTGGAGCGGCTGATCCGGCACCGTCGCCAGGCGATGGACCACCTCTTCAGCGAAGGCAATCAGCCGCTCGGTATGCGCTGCCACGGCATCCGTATCGAAAACCGATGCGTTATAGCGCGCCTCAAGTTCAATCGGGTTCGACCGTCCGAACTGGGTGAAAAGAAAAGAAAGACCGGATTCCGGCGCCGCCAGCCACCGTAGCTCAGCCAGTTGCCCTTCGAGCGCTAACCCTCGTCTGTGAAACAGCACGTTGACGCTAACATCGCCATGTCGGGGGTTGAGCCCGGTTGTCCGCATTATGTCACCAAACGGCACCCGACCGTGTTTCAGCGCCGTCCGAAACGCCTGCGACGCAGCGACGAGCAACCCATCGATCGGCCGATCCGCCTGCATCTCCATCCGCACGGGGAGTGCATTGGCGAACTGGCCGGGGATTTTGAGGGTCTCCCTCGTGCGGTTCAGAAAGGGAACCGATATGATAACCTCTTCCTCACCAGTGATTCTGGCCAAATACATCGCGGTCAGGCCGGTAAACAATTCGGCCTGCGAAATCGACAACGCCTTGGCAAGCCGGGCAATCGCCTCGGCCAATGCGGTGGGCAGAGGTCGCCGGTGCGATTGAACCTCTTGCGTCATCCCTGCTCGATGCGGCCTGTCGGCAAGGTTCACCGTCAGCGGGGTCCCGGCTTCGTCCTCGAACGCCTGCTGCCAAAACGAGATGTCTTCGGCGTTCTCTGCCGACCACCGGTAAAGCTGTTCATCGCGCAGCGTCGGCAGGAACATCCTGTCCATCGCGAAGCGAGGCCGGGTATCTTCGCCCAGTGTCGCATAGTTCCGGCAGATCAGCTCAAAGCCCTGCAGGATGGACCAGCCATCGTGCCACAAATGCGCCGCACTGCCGGCGACGACCACTGAACCGGGAGCGGTAAACAATGCGAGCTCGCTGTGAACGGCGCCGGCGTGGGATCGTCGTCTGTGCCAATCGAGGATCATGTCCAGAAGCGAAGACGACTCCGGAACAAAGGGTATGTCGATCCGCGTGACGTCGGTGGTAGGACCGCGGCCCGTGCCCTGAAACCCGGTATCGGACAATCGGAGCCAGGCTGCCTCGGTTTGGGCCACCTCCTCCCTCATCGCATTCTCCAACCGATCGAGGTCGACAGAAACCGGGCAGTTTAGGACGGCGAGGGATGCCTGCGTCGGGTCCGCCGACCCCGCCTGTGCGGCGAACCACAGATCGTTCTGGACGGACGACATCGGATACCAGGATCCGGTCTCCGGCCGTGGAGCGTCAACCAGGCATGCCATCGCGGCCGTTCCGACGCTGGATCGGGCTTGGGAGAGCACCCGTTTCCACAGACGGCCGATTTGCTCCTGCGGTGCCTCCGCCATTATCGCCAAGAGCATGTCATGAAGTTCGATCAGACCTTCCACGGTGTCAGCATCGAACACGTCCGAGCCGTATCGGACGGTTACCTCGAACTCGTCGGCTGCCTGATGATAGACAACCGCCAAATCCGACCGCTCGGCATCGAGCGGGACGCTTCCGTTGGAAATCGCTGCATTGCTGTCCAGCGTTTCGGGCTGCTGCGGTCGCAACTGGCAAAAAACCTGAAACAGAGGAGCAAACGACATTCGCCGCGGCGGGTCGAGAATTGCAAGAATCTTGTCGACACCCGGCATATCTGTTCTCAACGCAGCCTCGTGCTGACGCTGTCCGGCGACGAGAAGTTCGGCCGGTGTGCTGGAGTCCTGAATCGCATGGCGAAGCGGAAACGCAGAGAACTCTCCGGAACGGGAACATTCCTGCCCCACCGTTCCGATCACGACGTCGCGGCTGGCCGAAAGCATGCAACAGGTGATCGCCAACCCGGTTTCAAATACGACAAAGGGCGTGACGCCAAGCCGATCCGCTAGACCGAGGACCGCGCTGGAGACCAAAGGGTGCACCGGCCGGCCAAAGCGGCCGGTGCGCCCCGACTGGACGGCGGGCCGTGGCCGATCGAACGGAAGATTGAGACAAGCGGGCGCGCCAGCCATGACGTCGCGCCAATGATCGGTTTGGGACAACCCGTCGGACGATAGCACCCCAATCCCCTGCCGAGGGCTGACTTCACATCAAACGCTCTTACCGAACGGCGCCGTTGACATGCCTGCCCAAATATTATTGTGTCCCTAATAGGATTATTAAAGAGAAAAACCAAATAAATGCAGCTATATAAAAATATAGTTCACGATATAAATACGTACTGTAGATGCGCTGTAAGAATTTACAGTTTTTGTATTTTAGAAAAAACTGAAGAACCGAAATGAACGGGCCAGCCAATCGCCGAATTGGGCTGTTTCGGTGGCGGCTATTCGCGACTTTCATCATCGGCGATTCATTTGTCGGCGTCTTCGCCAATACCAGTGCCAATATCGCGATCCTCTGGTATGTCGTTCAGACCACGGACAGCGGTGCATGGCTCGGCATCATCGCGTCGGCAAAAATCTTGCCGGCCGTTCTCGGCGCCCTCATCTCCGGTCCTGCGGTCAACCACATCGGATCACGCCGCCTCGTGCTGCTGTCACGCGGCGCCGCCACCTTTGCAATCGTCGGCGACGCCGTGCTTCTTGCGCTGGACGCGTTGACCATGCCCGTATTGGCGCTGCTGAGTTTCTGTTCTGCGGTCGCCGTCGGCCCGTCAATGGTGGCCGATACGACCCGCTTTCCCGAGTTCACCCGCCTCGCCCGCATCAGGCTCGCCCGCTTCAACGCGCTCGACAGCACTTCAGCCGCAGCCGCAAGCATTGGCGGCATGCTTGTAACAGCCTGGGTCATCGACGCCTTCGGTTTGCTTACCGCCATCAGTGTTGCTGCTGGCGCAAGTGTGGCCGCAACTATCACCGTCGGACTTGGGTTTCCCGCCGACAATACGGCCTATCGGCAAAGGCTGGCGCGCGCCGGTGGCTTCACGCTTTTCGGCAACGCGAGCCGCTTCCTGCTGACGTCTGCAGCACTAGCACCCGTACTTCTGGCGGCCGTCACCGCTACGGCGCTAATCAGCGTGATGACGGAAGTTGTTGCTCCCCTGGTGGTCGAGCGATCTGGGGCCGGGCCGGATGGGCTGGCTACCATCTTCATCGTTGCGGGACTGGCCGCCATGCTCGGCTCCGCGGCGTTTGGTTGGCTGGAACATCGACTGGCGACAAAACCTGTGCTTCTCCTTTGCCTTGCTTTTTTTGCCGTTTCGACCCTGGTTCTGGCGGTATCGCCAACGTTTTCAGTCGGCGTCGTGGTTGGCTTCTTCGTCGGCCTGGCCTCCGGCATCCTGGAGCCGACCTGTCAAACGCTGTTTCAACGGAAGTCGCCGAAGGTGCTGCGCAGCGGCATTCTCGGTGTTGCCACGGGACTGCAACTCGCCCTGACACTGCCGGTGGTCCTGGCGATCGGATTGGGTGAAGCCATGGCCGGTTTGCCCGCAATCCTGGCCATCATGGCATTCGCACTCGCCCTCGCCTTGCTCCGCGTCGCGCGGGCCGGTCATCGAAGCGCCGACACTGACGGGCGGGTCTATCAGCTCAAATAGCCAGCACTTCAAATTTCCATGACGCGAAAGGAGCACAGCAATGGATGACGACAAGCAGCAATATCAGGTCCTGGTCAATCACGAAGAACAGTACTCGCTCTGGCCAACCTTCAAGGAGATCCCGAACGGCTGGAAACAGGTTGGACCGATCGGCAAGAAACAGGATTGCGTCGACTATGTGGATAAAGTCTGGACCGACATGCGCCCACTGAGCGTGCGGCGGCAACTGGAGAAGGCCGCGGCCGAACGCCAGGCCGGGACGCGCTGACGACGCCACCCGACAGCAAAGGCACCGCGCGTCCGCAAAAGCCTTGCCCTGCCCGGCCGAAGCTGCGAGGGATAGGTAGATGATTTGAACGGGGTACGAGCGGTCATGACCAGTTTCCTCGTCCTTGGCGGCGCCCATCTCGACCGACGCGTCGCCTTGCAGGAGCAGGCGCGGCTAGGTGCCAGCAACCCCGGCCGCTGGCAAGCCGAACCGGGAGGCGCAAGCCTCAACGCGGCGCGCACTTTGGCGCGTCTTGGCAATACCGTGCGCATGGTCTCTGTGCGTGGCGGCGATCGGGCGGGAGAAGCCGTTGCGGAGGCTGCCGAAGAAGCTGGCATCATCGACATGGCGCAGGTTTTTCTCGACCGGGCAACGCCCACCTACTCAGCCGTTCTCGACAACAAGGGAGACTTGGTGATCGGCGTCGCCGATATGGACCTCTACGACCAATTCACGCTGCGCCAGTTATCCCGCAAGTCGATCCGCGAGGCCCTCGCCGCGTCGGACCACATATTGTGTGACGCCAACCTGCCGGAAGCGACCCTGACCGCGCTGGCGGAAAAAGCCTCCGAAGCTGCAAAGCCGCTTTCGGCCATCGCCATTTCGCCGGCAAAGATCAGTCGGCTGACCGGCGCGCTGCCCGCTCTCTCGGTACTGTTCCTCAACGAAGCCGAGGCAAACACGCTGATCGACGAAAAGAAACCGCGCGCGTGGCCTGACGAGATTCGTGCTTTGGGTTTGAAGGGCGCAGTGATCACCCGCGGCGCCCGCCCACTCCTGGCCGTTGGCGGCGACGCGGTGTTCGAAATCAACCCGCCGCGAACCGAGGATGTCAACGACGTGACCGGCGCCGGAGACGCGCTCTGCGCCGCGACGCTCGATGCGATTGGCCGCGGCCAGGCCTTTACCGACGCGGTCCGTGCGGGAATTGCGGCGGCATTCATTACAGTGCGCAGCAGGTCAGCGGCGCCGCCCGACATGTCGGCAGAGGTGGTTGCGACAACGATGGCACTTGTGCCCCAGCCGGTTTTTCTGACATGAGACGGTTTTTCGAATCCGTCAGGACCGCTCCATGACCCATTCCTTCCCAGCGCCGGCCTATTCCGAAGAGGTGCGCCAGGCACTCGATACCGGCAAACCGGTCGTCGCACTGGAATCGACCATCATTACCCACGGTATGCCGTGGCCCGGCAATCTGGAGATGGCCGAATCCGTCGAGGCGATCATTCGCGACGTCGGCGCCGTACCTGCCACCATCGCGGTGCTCGAAGGGCGCCTTCACATCGGGCTGGAACCGGAAGCGCTCTCCGAGCTGGCGCAAACCAGCGACGCCCTCAAGGTCTCGCGCGCCGATCTGGCCTTCGCCATCGCCAGCGGGCGCACCGGTGCGACAACTGTCGCAGCGACCATGATTGCTGCCGCCCTTGCCGGCATCCAGGTCTTCGCAACGGGCGGCATTGGCGGCGTTCATCGCGGTGCCGAGGACAGTTTCGACGTATCCGCCGACCTTGATGAACTCGCCCGAACGCCGGTCATCGTGGTCTGCGCCGGCGCCAAGGCCATTCTCGACATTCCGAAGACGTTGGAAGTGCTGGAAACAAAGGGCGTGCCCGTCGTAACCGTTGGCAGCGACACCCTGCCCGCGTTTTGGTCACGCGATTCCGGGCTGCGATCGCCGCTGCGGTTGGATGATGCGCACAGCATCGTGCGGTTTCACCATGCGCGCCACCACGTTGGCACGACCGGTGGAATGCTGATCGCCAACCCGGTGCCCGAGGCCTATGAAATTCCGCGGGCGGAAATGGAAGTCCACATTGCAAAGGCGCTCGCTGAGGCGGAGAGCCGCGCAATCGCAGGAAAGGAAGTCACGCCGTTCCTGCTTGGCCACATATTCGACATCACCCAGGGGCGAAGCCTGGCGACCAATATCGAGCTTGTGAAACACAATGCCCGCCTGGCGGCCGAGATCGCCCGCGCTTTTCAAGGCGCTGGAAAATAACGTGTCCGGCTATTCCGGAACGCCCCTGGCCCGCAAGCTCTCGCTCAAAGAAGGCCATCGCGTATTCTGGCTTCACATGCCGGACACAGTCGAGGCAACCATTGCAGAGGCGGGTCTGACCCTGTCGCCCGTTTCCGGTGATGAGGAAATGGATGCAGCCCATATCTTCGTGACAGAGAAGACCGAACTTCAATCCCGTCTCGCCCGGCTTCGGGATATCATGGCAAGGAATGGCTTTGTGTGGGTGTCCTGGCCGAAAAAAGCCTCGAAACGGCCCACCGACATAACGGAAGACGTTGTCCGCGCCGTCGCCCTGCCGATGGGATTTGTCGACATCAAGGTCTGCTCCGTCGACGAGATCTGGTCCGGCCTCAAGCTCGTCATACGCAAGGAGCTGCGCGGCTGACGGCACCGTTACGCGGTCGGTGCCGTCATGAGTTCCGCTAGGTCAGCGGTACGATGGTGATTTCGACGCGACGGTTTTGCGCCCTGCCCGATTCCGACGCGTTGCTGGCGACTGGTCGGTCTTCGCCGAAACCCTGCACATACATGCGCCGGCGGTCGATGCCCTGCGACGACAGATAGTTGGCGACCGACTGCGCCCGCTGCTGCGACAGGTTGAGGTTGTACTGCGCCGACCCCGTCGTGTCGGTAAATCCATAGACGTCGATCAGCGTCTGGTTGAACTTGGAAAGCACTATGGCGACGGAATTCAATGTCCCGAAAAAGCTCGGGTCGATCTGCGCCTGGTTGAGCGCAAAGGTGACGTTCGAAGGCATATTGAGAACGAGGTTGTTGCCGACACGGGTGACCGACACTCCGGTCCCCTGCAACTGTGCCCGCAATTCCGCTTCCTGCCGGTCGACATAATTGCCGATTGCACCGCCGGCCAGGGCACCTATGCCGGCACCAACCAGCGCGTTGCGCCTGTCATTGCCGCCGGCCAGCAGACCAATCCCCGCACCGAGACCGGCTCCAAGCGCGGCGCCCCCAGCCGTTCGCGACACCCTTTGCTGTCCGGTATAGGGGTCGGTGCTGGTGCAGGCGGCCAGAAAGGCGCCCGACATCAGCGCAATTGCGATCTTCTTGTACATGCCCGTTAAGTCCCTCTCAAAAGTGCGCGAATTTAAGGCTGATTCTGCATCAATAGCAACAATACGGCGCCATTGTGTTCCGTTTCGGGCTTAGTCATGGGCGCGGTGGAAAACCTTGAAAGAAAAGAGAAATACGCTCCGTATCACCTTCGCGTGACAAGTCAGCTTTCAACAACTTCCTTCACGGCTGTCGCCAACTGCTTGAGTGAGAATGGTTTCGGCAAGAAGCCGAACTTGGCATCCTCCGGCAGGTTTTTGGCAAAAGCGTCTTCGGCGTAGCCGGATACGAATATGAACTTCAGGTCAGGATATTCCTTGCGCAACTCACGCAGCAGTGTCGGCCCATCCATCTCCGGCATCACGACGTCGGAGACGACGATGTCGATCTCGCCATTCAATTCCTCGACGATTTCCAGGGCCTCAACCCCCGATGCCGCCTCGTGAACGGTATAGCCACGCGTTTCCAGCATGCGTTTGCCGCCACGCCGCACCGCCTCTTCATCCTCTACGAGAAGCACCGTGGCGGAACCGGTCAGGTCCTTGCGGTCATCTTCGGCCGGCGACTTCTGTTTCGTGTCATCTGTTGCTGTCGCGTTTGCGGCGACCTCGGCGGATTCGTCCACCTCACTTGCCGCTTCGACATGGCGCGGCAGATAGATGCGGAACTTGGTGCCCTTGCCGACTTCAGATTCCGGATAGATGTAGCCGTCCGACTGTTTGACGATGCCATAGACCATTGAGAGGCCCAGACCGGTGCCCTTGCCGACTTCCTTCGTGGTGAAGAAGGGTTCAAAAATCTTGTCCATCAGGTCCGGTTCGATGCCGGAACCTTCATCGGCGACCTCGATCATCACATAGTCGCCGACTTCCATCCCTCGGTTGTTCAGCGCCTCGACCTCACTGCTGTCGACATTGGCGGTCCTGACCGTCACCGTACCGCCTTCGGGCATCGCATCGCGGGCGTTAACCGCCAGGTTGATGATCACCTGTTCGAATTGGCCGAGATCCGTTTTGACCGGCCAGAGGTCCTTGCCGAACTCGACATCGAGTTTGACATGGGTGCCGGTCAACCGGTCGACGAGCATGCGCAGATCGCCAATGACATCGGTCATCGACAGAACCGTCGGCCGCATGGTCTGCTTGCGCGAGAAGGCCAGCAACTGACGCACCAGAACGGCAGCGCGGTTGGCGTTGCGCTTGATCTCCATCAGATCGGCAAAGCTGGAATCGGAGGGCCGCAGCGACAGCAGCAGGTGATCTGCCGACAGCAGGATAGCTGTCAGCACGTTGTTGAAATCGTGCGCAATGCCGCCTGCCAGCGTGCCCACCGCATTCATTTTCTGCGTCTGCGCCATCTGCCCTTCGAGCGCCTTCTGCTCGGTGGTTTCCAGCGTGTAGATAATGGCCGCTTCCTCGCTTCCGGCGCTGTCGGTGACGGCGCTGACATAGAAACGCAGGTGTCGCTCACCGTCGTCCGCATGACGGGCGTCGACCGGATCGATGTCCGCCTGTCCGTCTCGCGCCGCTACGAGTGCCTGCTCAAACCTGCCCCGATCGGCCGGATAGATTACCGAATCGAAAGATGTGCCGCGCTCGAGGTCGTCGCGAGAAACCACATCGGTAAACATCTTGAGGAACGGCGCATTGGTGCGCAGGATCCGTCCATCGCCGTTGACCGATGCGATCGCCATCGGCGTGCTGTTGAAGAACCGCGTAAAGCGCATTTCCGCCGCCGCCGTCGTCGCCTCGCTTCCACCTTCGTCGGTGCGGGTCAACACGATCGTGCGGCTTTCGCCCGGAGCTCCGTCATGGGCCGCGCTGACCCGGTGTACAAGCCGCACAGGCAGGCTTTTGCCGTCACGCCGCAGCATGTCGAGATCAAGCGTCGCGGTTCTGTTAAGACCAGGTGCGGCCTGGACCGACTCGATCAGTGCCATGCCTTCGCCAGCGATCAGGTCCTTCAGAGCGATCGATCCCGGCGTAAAGGCGGTCAAATCCAATCCGATCCAGTCGGCGAGCGTCGCGTTGATGTAAGCCACTTCACCGTTTTCGCCGGTCGACAGGAAGCCGGCCGGGGCATGGTCGAGATAATCGATGGCATGCTGCAATTCCTTGAAGAACCTCTCCTGGTCCTCGCGCTCGTCTGAGATGTCCGACAATTGCCAGGCCTGCAGTGTTTCGCCGCCACTGCCGAGGTCGAGGAGCCGCGCTCTCAACCGGTACCAGCGAGCACCAGTTGCTGCACCGATCTTGTCCAGCGGACTGAGAAGGCGGAACTCCTCCTGCCCTTCCTTGCCTTCGCGAATCTGATTGGTCAGACGGTAGACCGCCTCAGCAGCCTGATTGTCCTTCGACAGCAGGGCCTCGATCGACAGAATGTCGTTGGGGCTCGCAGCCCCGGTCAGAGACGCATAAGTGCGGTTTGCATAGACAACGCGACCTTTCTTGTCGGTCACGACTGTCCCCTCGGGGTGACCGTCAATGAACAGACGAGACAGTTCATCGCCACCGGCCCGCGGCATGATCTGAACAAACCCGATAAAGGTCGAGACCAGGTAGAAGATCCCGATCATCGACAGAATGCCCAACAATCCGAGGCCAAAATTGGTGTTGACTCGGCCTTCGAGGAAAACGAAGGCAATTGCAGCGACGACCAGCACAATGGCAAGAACGATCAGCCGCATGATCGTGCCGGGACGCGAATGCCGGTCAATCATCGGTGTCGGGTAGCCGCCGTCCGACGGGTTCTTCCGCGCCATCCGTGTCCCCTAAGCGAACTTGATTCCCCTTGGTTGTCCGTTTGAATCATATTCCAGGAGCCAAGAAAAGGGAGGGAGGCCGGGGGGCCGCAGATAGCGGTGAATATTCGGGATTTTGCCACAATCGGTAGCGCCGTGGGGTCAGGAACCCGTTGGCTGTACTGCATCAATCACGAACGGGGCAACCGGTTCGAGCGAATCATCCTAGCCTCCGATCGCCTTCTCCGCGTCAGATCAGCCCGACTGACGGCTTCACGCAAACCGTCCACAAACCGACGTGTGTGTTACACAGTTTTTGCAGCCACCCGAGGTTGCCAGCCGATCTCCTGCCCACTACCCTTTTTGGCGGGTCGCGGCTTTATGCAGAACGGGGCAGGAATACATGGGTGAGACACTGTTCGGAACGGACGGATTGTCCCTGAACACGACGGTGCTGATCGCCGCGGCGGTCGTTGTTTGCCTTCTTCTTGTATACTTGTTTTTCAAACGTCGCGGCCACATGACGTTTATGCGTGGCGGTAGCAATCGCCAGCCGCGCCTGGCTGTTCTTGACGCAGCGGCCGTCGATGCCCGTCGTCGATTGGTACTTGTGCGCCGAGACGATACCGAGCACCTGATATTGATCGGTGGACCGAGCGATCTCGTTGTTGAAAGCGGAATCAACAGACCTACGCCGGCCGCGCAACAGCAGCGCGTCAAATCCGCTGCATCGCATGCGCCGCCACAAATCGTGCAGCCAGCCGCTCCACCGTCACCGCCGAGGCCACAGGAAGCGCCGCCCGAGTCAAGTACCTCGACCGCTCCGCCCAAACAGGTGGCTGAAGCGAATCCGGACCCGAAACCGGAGCAATCCGCAGAGGAGCCTGTCGCGAAGACAAAACAACCGGAACCAGTTGCGGCTGGGTCAGTTGCTGGAAAACGCTCGGAAACTCGTGCGGAAGCGCCGCGTTCCAAAAACCCGCCAGCCTCCGAGCCGGTTGCCGACACATCTGTAACGGTTGCTGCAACCTCCGCGATTTCCGCTAGTTCAATGGCCTCCATGACGGCGCCTCGTGATCAAGAGCAGACGCGAACGCGCACCGAACCGGAAGCAACTCCCGTAAAGGAGAAGCCGGAACCGGTCACACCGCAAGCAATGTCTGAACCGAGTGAAGAAAAGGCACCTCCGACTACAGCGGCAAAACCCGCGTCCGACATCGGTGACAGTCTGGCTGTCGAGACACCTGTCGAGGAGCACGAAGCGCTCAAGACAGAATTCGAGGATGCGCTGGACGCTGCCCGCGAACTCGTCATTCCGGCAACAACGCCGGCAGGTGAAGCTCCTCCAGCGCCTGAACCCGATTTAAACTACGCTCACGCTGTTCCTCAGCCGGCCAAGACCATTCCCCAGCCAGCTTCACTGCCAGCGTCAACTGCGCCGATTGCGTCGAAGCCAGTATCGGAACCTCAGGCCGCCGTAGCCAAACCGGAACCGGCAACCCAGCAAACCGTCAGTGCAGAAGACCTCATCGCCGATTTCGACCGGGTGTTGGAGGCCGAGATGAAAAAGGCCACTGTCGAGCAACTTCAGCCGAAGGCTACCAAGCCAGCGGAAATCAAACCCTCGGAGGTCAAACCAGCGGAGATCAAGCCGCTGGAAGCCAAAACGGTAGAGGCCAAACCGGTGGTGTCCAAACCGGCAGAGACGAAACCGGCAGAGGCCGCGGTTAGCGAGAAGGCCGGGGCGACTTTGGAAGATGAAATGAAGAAGCTTCTAGGCGACCTGACAGCAAAACATTAAAAAAGGGCGGCAAAAATGCCGCCCCGCAATCTTCTCAAACAGCCACCTATTCGTCGCGATAGACTTTTTCTCGCCGTTCGTGCCGCTCCTGCGCCTCGATCGAAAGCGTAGCGATCGGACGGGCATCCAGCCTTTTCAGGCTGATTGGTTCGCCGGTCTCTTCGCAATAACCGTAGGTGCCTTCATCTATGCGCCGCAAAGCGGCATCGATTTTCGATATCAGTTTCCGTTGTCGGTCCCGGGCTCGCAATTCGATCGCTCTGTCTGTTTCAGACGATGCTCGGTCCGCGATATCGGGGTGGTTTGCGCTGTCTTCCTGTAGATTTCCCAGTGTTTCGCGAGCTTCGCGTAAAATGTCATTCTTCCATGCGTTGAGTTTGGCTCGAAAATAGGCGCGCTGCTTGTCACTCATGAACGCCTCGTCCTCCGAGGGGACATAGGAACCAAGATCAATACGTTCGTTCATAGAGATTCCTCGGTAGCCGTGCAATTTGCGCGTCTGTATAGCCAGACCTTGGCGACGACACAAGCGGGAAAAACGCACGCGGAGCCGATTTATGTGATTCGCCCTTTCAAGTTAAACTCCTCATTTAATTTATAATTTTCTCCTGATCTGTGAGAATGTCCACAGACTTACGTCTCATCGACAAGATCCGTGAACCGCAATCTGAAGTACTCCAGTTGCGTAACGATGCGGCCGACAGTTCCACCGCCCCAGACCAGCCCATAAGGTTTGAACAATTCCAGTCTGTCCGGCTGGCCACCGATCGCCTCGGCCACTGCAAGGGCGCCGGCCGCCGTCATGTTCAACCCATGTCCGCCAAAGCCAGTGAGGACGTACAAACCAGGGCAATGCTGACAGACGACCGGCATTTTGTGCCGCGCATATCCCATCAGGCCGGACCAGGAAAAAGCCACCTCTAACCCGGCAAGGGAGGGATAAACCTGTGTGATGTCACGCATCAGTTTTGTGGCCAGATTCGCGGGTTCGGTTCGTCGGGTCGTGATCCGTCCGCCCCAGAGGAGACGCCGGCCCTCAGCACCATCGATGACACGATAGTAGTCGCCGGCACGCCGCGTGTCGGCTATGCAGCCAGTCCAGTCGATCGCCTGTTGCAGCGTCTCGTTCGCGGGTTCAGATGCAATGACATAGGTGGCAACTGGTAATATGCAGTTTTCGACTGCCGCAACCGGCCCGCCATAGGCGCTGGTCGCCACAACAACCTGATCCGCCTGCACGATCCCGCTATCGGTTTCCAGATTGAAGTGGCTGTTCTGGCGCTCTACTGCCGTTACCGGAGATTTTTCGTACACACCAACACCAGACTCCACGCATTGCTGTGCCAATAACTCCGAATAGGCCAGAGGGTCGATATGAAATGGGTTCGGATCAACCAGCGCTCCATGATAACGCTCGGTTCTCAATCGCGTTTTCACATCTTGCTCGCTGAGAACCTGCAAGTCCACGCCATAATCACGCAGCATCCGGTCGCGTTGTCGCCGGAGGCAGTCTGTATTGCGGTGGCGAACGACATGCATCCAGCCCGAACCGGCAATGATATCCGGGCGTTCGGCGGCCATGATCTGGTGTCTGACATAGTCAGCGCCTTCTTGCGACAAAGCGTAAAGCTGCCGCGCGGCCTCAAGACCAACCCGTTTTTCCACCGCAAAAAGGCTTTCCGCAAAACCCGGAGCGACAAATCCGCCATTTCGGCCGGAGGCACCCCACCCCACCCTGCGAGCTTCAAGCAAGACCACCGTATGGCCTTGCCGTTTCAGTTCCATCGCCGCCGTCAACCCGGCCAGTCCTCCACCGATGACAGCGATGTCCGATCGGATTCGCCCCTCAAGACCTGCATGAAGACCTCGATCCGTCAGATGTTGCGCATACAAACTGTCAACATGTGCCACACCGCCCTCGCCGAAACCGTTTCCGTCCATCGGATTCACTTCGGCAACTCCTCAGCTGTGGCCAACTTGTTGAAATTCGCAAAATTCCGACTTAGCGCCAGTCTGGCGACTTGAAGTCTCCGCTAGCGACTGGAATCTTGTACCGACCACACACACCTCGCAGCCGGTCAGAACAAGACTCTATGGGCAACACCAAAACCATTTCCAGCAGAATAATGCTGCTTCGCCATGCCCATGCCGCATGGGCCAGGCCTGGCATGAGCGATTTTGACAGACCGCTGGACGCGCGCGGTGTTGAAGATGCTTGTCTAATCGGCGAAACCATGCGAGATCAGGATCTCGCGCCGGATGTCATTTTGTGTTCTCCCGCCCGTCGATGCGTAGAAACCTGCGACATCGTCGTCGGATATTTTCCCAGCGAATTCAAAACCGACTACATTGATGACCTCTACTCCCGAAGCCACGATCGCTACCTGGAGCTCCTCGCCGCGCAAACTGCCTCAACCGTATTGCTGGTTGGCCACAATCCGATGATGGAAGACACCGCCCGCGAGCTTGCCGGCAGCGCCGAATCATGGCCCCGTGAAAGACTGAACAAAGGCTATCCCACAGCAGGCCTCGCAATCGTCGACTTCGACGGATCAAGGACCAATTTGCTTCAAGGCGGTCACCTCGGCCAGTTTCTGACACCAAAACGGCTGAAGAAACTACAGAAAAACGCATCCTGAGAACCGTTCAGCAGCACCGAATCGATTTCTCAGCCTGATTTAGCAACCCGCTGAATAATCGATACTTTTTATATCAGTCATTGCCTTTGCTTGAACGGTGGGGCAAGGCGATCCTATATGCGTTGGCAGGATCAATCCGCACAGGTGCCTTTTGGCGACATCGCTCACCCGTATTTCCGACGAAGCGCTCATCACGCTGGACAATCTTGTCGACCGGGCCGGCGATCTTGTGCGGCCAACAATGCGGTTCGGCGTGACCGGGTTGTCGCGGTCCGGAAAAACCGTCTTCATCACCGCTCTCATCCATAATCTGTTGCACAGCGGGCGCCTGCCGCTGTTCAAGGCACAGCATGACGGCCGCATATCGTCGGCCTATCTGGAGCCGCAGCCCGACGACGGTGTGCCGCGTTTTCAGTATGAGGAGCACGTAGCCGCCCTCGTCAACGACCGGATCTGGCCGCAATCGACCCGTGCGATCTCTGAACTGAGACTGACAATCGAGTACGAATCGGCCAGTGCCTGGGGGCGGCTCTTTTCAAGCGGCAAATTGTCGATCGACATTGTCGACTATCCTGGCGAATGGTTGCTGGACCTGCCATTGATGCAGCAGGACTACCGGACCTTCAGCAGCAATGCGATCGATCTTGCGAATTCGCCGGCACGGGCCGATCTTGCTCAAAAATGGCTGTCCGAAGCAGCCCGCTACGATCTCACCGCACCGGCGGAAGAAACCACCGCACGAGATCTGGCTGCGCTTTTTGCCGATTACCTGCAGGCCTGCCGAAGCGACGAGCGGGCATTGTCCACCCTTCCGCCCGGACGCTTTCTGATGCCCGGTGATCTGGAAGGTTCGCCCGCTCTGACCTTCTGCCCGATGCCCAGTGTGCCGGATGGCCCCGCACCGAGCGGCTCCTTGTGGGCTATGATGGAACGGCGCTACGAGGCCTATAAGAGCCTCGTGGTCAAACCGTTTTTTCGCGATCACTTTGCCCGTCTCGACCGTCAGATCATTCTGATCGATGCGATGCACGCCTTGAACGCCGGACCCGACGCCGTGCAAGATCTTGAACAGGCCCTGGTCGACATCCTGTCCTGCTTTCGCGCCGGGCGCGGCAATTCCATGACCTCTTGGTTTTCTCGCCGCATCGACCGCGTTCTCGTTGCCGCGACCAAGGCCGACCAACTTCACCACCACAGCCATGACCGGCTTGAAGCCATCGTCTCTCGCCTCGTCTCCCAGGCGACGAATCGGGCCGGATACTCCGGTGCGGAGATTGGAGTTCTGGCGCTCTCGGCCGTCCGCGCCACCAAGGAAGGCAAGGCCGGTCCCGGCAAGAACGCCCTGCCCCTGATCATCGGCACTCCGCAACCGGGCGAGACGATCGACGGTGAAACTTTTGACGGCGAAACAAGAACCGGAATTTTTCCGGGAGACTTGCCGGAGTCAGCCGATCTGTTCTTCAAACAAGCTTCTCCCCAAAATGCTGAGGAGCGTCCACAGCTCAATTTTGTGCGGTTCCGTCCTCCGGCGATCGAAAAGACCGCAAACGGCGTCTCCCTGTCCCTGCCCCACATCCGTCTGGACAGGGCCTTTGAATTCTTGTTCGGGGATTGGCTCGCATGACCAAACAGCGCAAACCCAGAGCAGTTCCTGTCGAGGACGAGGTCGTAGCCGACCCGGCACCGACACTCCCGAGGAAACCCGCATCGGTCAGCGACGCCGATACGATCGTCGAAGACACATTCGATCCGTTTGTTGATGATGATGCCTTGGATGAAGAAGCCGCCGTCGCGGAGCTCACGCCTGAGGTCGCTACGCCGCGTCGGCGACGATTGTCCTTCTTCAAGATCGCCGTTGCCGCATTCGGGCTGGTGTTCTCATTGGCATTCGGCGCCTGGCTCGATAGTCTCATTCGAGACTTTTTCCTGCGTTCAGAAATTCTCGGATGGGCGGCAACCGGGCTTGTCGCCATTGGTGTTCTCTCGCTTCTGGCCCTCGCCGTTCGCGAATTGCGCGCATTGGCGCGCCTGAACGATGTCCAGGCCTTACGCGACCTTGCGCAAACCGCTGCCGAACAACGCGACCCGACAAAGGCCCGTCAACTGGTCGGGCGTTTAAAGTCGCTCTTTGCCGGACGACCGGAGACAGCGCGGGACCGGGCCCGGCTTGCCGAATTCGATGAGCAGATCATCGATGGGCCACAACTGGTCGATCTGGCCGAAACAGAGCTTCTCCTGCCTTTGGACAAGCAGGCCCGGGGTCTCATTCTGGGTGCCTCCAAACGGGTTTCCATCGTCACAGCGATCAGCCCGCGTGCTTTGGTCGATATCGGATACGTCCTATTCGAAGCCGTCCGATTGGTGCGCAGCCTGTCCTATCTCTATGGTGGACGCCCAGGCACGCTCGGCATGATGCGGTTGACCCGCGACGTGATTGGTCATCTTGCAGTCACAGGTTCGCTTGCGATGGGTGACGGTGTGGTGCAGCAGTTGCTCGGCCAGGGCATCGCCAATCGTCTCTCAGCAAAACTCGGTGAAGGCGTCATCAACGGCCTGATGACCGCTCGCATCGGCATCGCAGCCATGGATCTGTGCCGCCCCATGCCATTTCGCGCAGCAAAGCGCCCGGGAATCGGCGAATTCGTCGGCGATCTGACACGCCAGGTGACAGGATCGGCAAAGAAGGAAAGCTAGTGGTCTTCAGGTTATAGCGGTTCCGCAGCTTCCGATTTGACCCCCGCACAGCATTCTGCCGTGAGAAACTCGACCAATCGATCCATGGAATCGTAGTCCGCAAAATTGCGAATTTCCCGCCCATGCCGGGTTTGCCGAACCAGGCCTGCGTCAACCAGCGCCGAAAGGTGGTGCGCCAGTGTCGAGGGCGGTATGCTCAGATGTCGGCCAATCTCGCCCACATTCATGCCGTCCGCACCCGCGCGGACCAGCAGTCGAAAGACAGTGAGTCGAGCCTCGTGTCCCAAAGCTGACAGTGATTTGGCGGCATCAGGAGTCTGCATAGGGCCATACATATCGACAAAAACCGAGTCGTCAACGCGCTCGGCAGCGCTGAAGCAGTCGTGATTTGCCCGGTTCGACGTGTCTGCTACACTTGCCGACAACGATTTCAACCGGTGATTAACCATTCCGGTTGATGTTGGGGCGTCCTCAAACCGCGCGAGCTGACTAATGTTGCATCGATTGTGCCTGAGCCTGCTTATCATGCTGACCGTCGGCGTCGTATCGCCGTCCTTGGCGGGTTCGAAGGACAAGGCATTCTTCGAGTCGGTTTCTGGCGAGTGGAGAGGTCCCGGCGAAATCGTTGCCGGCAAATACAAGGGCACCAAATTCGTCTGTAAGCTGAAAGGCGATCAAGCCGCACAAATCGCGATTGGCATCGCCCTGGACGGCCACTGCCGGGTGGGCATCTTTTCCCAGAAAATGTCGGCGATCATCAACGGCAAAGGCCGATCTTATTCCGGACGCTTCCTTGATGGTGCAAAGGGCGAAGGCCTCGACATCACCTCAGCCAAGGTTCAGGGCAACAAGATCGTCGTCGGCATCAATCGCAAAAAGCTCAATGGCGCCATGGTCGCACATCTGAAAGCGCCGGATACGATGGATGTAACCATCTCGGTCAAGGTCAGCGATCGACTGATCCCAGTTATCGGCATGACACTGCAGCGAAGCCGCCGGATCGGATCAAAGTAACTCGACGACCAGCGCTCCTATCGCCACCAATTCCCGTCGGTGCTCGCCGGTTCAATACCGCCGGTGTCGCATAACTCCAGCCAGTCTGACACGGTCCGGTTCGAAACCATCAGGTCACCGGCAATATCCGCAAGCGGAACCAGCACAAACGCACGTTCAAACATATGCGGATGCGGAATGGTCAGACCCTCCTCGTCGACTTTCCGTGAACCGTAGGTGAGAACGTCGATATCAATGACACGCGGGCCCCAGCGCTCGCGGCGCACCCGCTTCAGCTTATGTTCGGTTGCCAGACACGCGTCCAGCATGGGTTTCGGGTCGAGTGTGGTGTCGACCAGAGCACAACAATTGTAGAACCACGCCTGATCGGTTTTCCCCCAGGGCGGCGTTCGATAAAGCGGCGAAACCTGGCGCACGGTAATGGATGCGTGGCCGTCGAGAATCTGCAAGGCATTCGCCATCGTGGCAGGCGGGTCACCCAGGTTGCCGCCAAGACCGAGCGCGACACTTTGGGAATTGTGCTGGTCAGTCATCTTGGGTGCAGACGACACGAACCTCAGCGTGGTCGAGAATGCCGGCAATCGGAGCGCTGGGCTTTCTCACGACAACGCAAACTTTGCGAATAGGAGCAAAGGTCTCGCACAGCACCGTACCAATCCGGTGCGCCAAGGCTTCGATGAGATAGAAACGCTCTTCCTGGACTACACTACGGGCCACTTCGAAGACGGCACCATAGTCGACGGTGCTTTCCAGATCGTCCTCGCTCAGCGCCTTTGTCGGCTGCACTTCCATATCGATATCGACATAGAATCTTTGGCCGAGTTGGTGTTCGCTTTCCAGCGCTCCGTGCCGACCAAAGAATGCGCAGTTTTTCAGACGAATCTCGATCGTTTCACTCATCGTGTGGCCCCATTCAATTCGAACGCCAATCCGGCATCGGTCATCGATAGCGCATCCATGTTCGTGGCGACATCATGCACTCGAAATATGGCAGCGCCCTGCATGCGCAACAGCACTGTCGTTGCCGCGGTGGCGACATCGCGATTGTCCATATCGCGGCCGCTGATTGCGCCGACAAAACGTTTGCGGGACGTACCGGCGATCAAAGGAAAGCCAAGTTGATGCATTTCTGAAAATCGCATCATTAATTCCATGTTTTCATTGGTGTTCTTGGCAAATCCGAATCCCGGATCGAGAACGATTCCGTCATCGACGATTCCGGCGCCCCTGGCGATTTTCAGCGACTGGCCGAGGAACTGCAATTGATCGACGATGACATCGTCGGCTTTCGTTCGCTCCCGTCCCGTGTGCATGATGCACGCGCCGGCACCCAATTGCGCCACGGTCTTCGCCATGTCGGGATCCTTCTGAAGACCCCACACATCGTTGACGATGTGGGCGCCGGCTTCGACAGCCAATCGCGCCGTTTCCGCGCGATAAGTATCGACCGAAATCAGCACGTCACTGACATGCGCCAATTCCCTTATTACCGGAAGAACCCGCAATTGTTCGGTCGCAGCGTCGACAGGGTCCGCTCCCGGTCTCGTCGATTCGCCACCGATGTCGACAATCGCGGCACCTTCGTCCGCCATTGCCAACGCCGAATTGACCGCGTGCTCTGCGGTCTCAAGTCGACCACCATCGGAAAACGAGTCCGGTGTCACGTTGAGAATGCCCATGATATGGCCGCGCTCACCCAAATCGAGTGTGCGGCCATGGGCGAGCCTCCACTGCCTCTTGTCAAATCCCTCGAGCATGACACCAGTCCGCTTCAAATCTCGAACCGTCAGCGCCTATTTGACGCCAAGCTTCTTCTGCAGGCTTGTGGATGAGGTCGTGTACTGAAAAACGACCCTTTCGTCGGGGCTAACGATCCTTTTTGCAGCCTGTGTCATCAACGCCGCTTCGTGGAATCCCGACAAGATGAGCTTGAGTTTGCCCGGGTACCAATTGATGTCGCCGATGGCGAAAACACCGGGAATATTGGTTTCGAATTTCTCGGTGTCCACCTCGATCAGGTTTTCATGGAGATTGAGACCCCAGTCGGCAATTGGTCCCAGTTTCATTGTCAGTCCGAAAAACGGCAACAGACGAGTGCAGGAAATCTCTTCTTCCACACCGTCGGCATTTTTCAGCGTGGCTGAGCTCAAAACGCCGTCTTCGCCGGTCAGTCCGGAAATCTGGCCCTGCCGAAAGGTGAGCGCACCCTCGCTTTCCAGTGCACGCATCTTGTTTACACTGTCGTCGGCGGCACGAAACTGCGGTCTTCGATGAACAAGGGTCGTGGAGGCCGCAACCGGTTGCAGGTTGAGCGTCCAATCGAGAGCGGAATCACCGCCGCCAACGATCAGGACATCATGTCCGCGAAACTCCTCCATTCGGCGAACGGCATAGTGGACGCTCTTTCCTTCGTAGGCATCAATGGCGGGAATGGGCGGGCGCTTTGGCTGGAAGGAACCACCGCCCGCGGCAATCACAACGACCCTGGCGAGAAAAAGTTCGCCTTCGTCCGTTTCGACAGCGAAGCGCCCATCCTCCAGGCGCTCGAAGCCAGCGACCATGCGATTGAAATGGAATTCCGGTGCAAACGGTTCGATCTGTTCGAGCAGCTTGTCAGTGAGTTCCTGCCCCGAAATCACCGGCCAGCCCGGTATGTCGTAAATCGGCTTTTCCGGATAGAGTTCAGCGCACTGACCACCTGGTCGGTCGAGGATATCGATCAGATGGCACTTCAGATCGTAGAGGCCGAGTTCAAAGACTGCAAAAAGGCCCACCGGCCCTGCGCCGATGATGACTACGTCGGTTTCCGTCTCCATTGCGACCCCCTGGCCCGGAGATTGTTCAGGCCTGACGTTCGGGCACTTGAACCACCAGCCCATCGAGTTCCGGCGTGATCTTGATTTGGCACGAAAGCCGCGACGTCGGACGCACTTCGTATGCGAAGTCTAGCATATCTTCTTCCATGACGTCGGGGTCACCAACGACATTGGACCAGGCTTCGTCGACATAGACGTGGCACGTTGCGCAGGCACAGGCGCCGCCGCATTCCGCTTCAATCCCCGGAACAGCGTTGCGGATGGCGTTTTCCATGACCGTCGAGCCATCCTCGGCATCGATCTCAAAACGCTGCCCGCCATGGGCTACAAAGGTAATTTTCGTCATGGAATACGGCTCCGCTCATCAAATCCCACAGCGGAGTTAAAGAGCCTGACGTGGAAGTCAAGCGTCCCATGACGAATTCACCGGGACAGCACGGCAATCACTGCGAAAGGACGCCGTTTTTGCTGTGTCAGCCTTATCGCGACAGCCCGGATATGAAGTTTTCGACGTCCACGACCGCTGCGGTCAATGCGTCATGCAAAATGCCGTCGTTCACATCTTTCTCAAGACTTTCCGCAACTCGCGACACGCAAAAGGCGCCAACATTGGATGCGGACCCACGCAAGGTGCGCACCACTGCCAGGCGATCGGTCCGACCGACCAGATGATTGGTTCCGCAAAGCTGATTGACGCACTGCCGCGCCTGCCGCGCAAAAAGACCGAGCACCTGGGCCTCGCGGTCCTTGTCTCCCGCTGTACGGCGGGCCAGATGGACCAGATCGATGGGCCGTTCACTCGACGGCGTGGATGGACAATAGGAGTCCGGAGACACAAACGCCTCACCATAGATAGCCATGGTTTTCCCCTTCCCAAAGGTAGCGATCACCAGTGCAACCCAGATTCGTCGCAATCGACTTAATTTGTACGCGAGTGGCCGAGCAAATCTCGGGTTATGGTTAACGCATGGTAAATAACGGAAAAAAGTGAATTTTCGGATCGGAACCCATGGCTTCCGGGGAAATTCGTTAAGCAAGCGAACCCATTAATCGCACACAACAATTTGTTTCCAGGTCCGTTCTGTGCCAGAAAGGAAAGCTGGCATGCGACCGTTTTAGACGGGCGGAGAGCGAGCCGGTGCGATAGCATCGCTTCAAGTGGCAAATCGCACTGAGTTTGCGGCGGCGGATTGCCTCTTCTCCAGCAGGCCGGAACGGGCGCCCAGGCAAATATGTCGGGTGGTATGTACAGAGTACGAGGCATTGAACAGTTATGGCGAAGAGAAGCGCTCAAAGTAAGCCCGTCGGCGAGGATCCCATCAAAGCGTTGGAAGAAGCGCTGAGACTGGACCTTGAAGAAGACGGCGGCATGGATTTGGCCAACGAGCCCTCCCTGGATGACCTTGAGGCTCAGGTGGCATCTGCGGCGGCTGAGCTTGCGAAAGCGGATAGCGAGCCCACACCGGAACCCAAGAAACAGGCATCCCGGACAGCGGCGGCAAAATCCGCACCGGCACGAACAGCCAGCAAGTCCGCGCCTGCAAAACCCGCTGCAAAAGAAAGTGCGCCGTCGAGCGGACGTCTGCCAAGGCAGCAATCGCGCCAGCAGCAACAGCCACAGCAGCAGCGCCCGCAAAAACGCGCTGCACAGGCCCCCGCTACGCCTAAACCCTCTCCGACCCACCCGTCTTCGCCGCTTTTTGCGCCCGCCAATGACGACAGCCGGGAGTCACGTGCTACGATCATGCGGTCGCTCAACGGCAAAGGCGGCCGCTCTGCAAAGATTGCCACCTATGCGCTGGCGGCATTCTGGGTCATCGGCGGCCTCGGTTTCGTAAACCTCGCCTACGGCCCCGGCATCTGGCAGATCCGTTCACTGTCTGATTTCGCGGCCTATCCCGAATATCTTGCCGCTATTCTAGTCATCCTGTTTCCGGCAATGCTGATCCTTGCCTTTGGCATCATGATCGCACGAGCTCAGGAAATGCGTTCGGTCGCTCGCTCAATGGCGGAACTCGCCGTTCGGCTGTTTGAACCCGAAACCATGGCCACCGACAACATTATGCGGGTCGGCCAGGCGGTGCGTCGAGAAGTCTCCGCCATCAACGAGGGAATCGAACGGACCATTGCCCGAGCGTCCGAGCTTGAAACACTTGTCCACTCGGAAATCAATGCGCTCGAGCATAGCTACTCCGACAACGAAGTGCGCTTGCGCAGCCTCGTCGAGGGCCTGAGCAACGAACGCGAAGCTATCGTCAGTCATTCGGAGCGGGTTCGCGCCTCCATCGTCAGTGCCCACGAGCAATTGCGGGAGGAGCTGGAAACTGCGGGCGACGAAATTTCCAATCGGATTTCGACTTCCGGCAAAGCGGTAGCCGCCCTGCTCGATACACGCACGACCAAACTGCAGGATCAGGCAGACGAACTGACGCAGTCCGTTTCCGACCTGCTGCAGAAGCGTACCGAAGCTCTGATGCTGTCCTTCGGCAATTCCGGCCGCGCACTGGCCAAGGAATTCGACAACCGGCTGGATGCCCTTCAGGGCAACCTGAAGGACCACGGCGAGCAACTGCTGGGCGAATTTGAGACCCGTGCGTCGTCCATCGACAACAACACCAAGAAACTGAACACCATTCTCAACGAACGGGCGCGCCAGCTCAACGAAACGCTGATTTCACGCACGAAGGAGATTACCGAAAGCCTGACCGTAGGCGAGCAGGCGCTCAACACTGGTCTCGACGGCGTTATCGAATCGCTCAATGCTCGCCTCGACGAAAAGGCGGTCAATTTCCGCCAGAGCCTGCAACAGCATACCGAAGACACCATGAGCGATCTCGATTCACGCTCCGGTTTCTTCGATGAGCGTCTTCAGGGCACCATCTCCCAACTCAATGCAACCTTCGACGAGCGCGTTTCGGAATTCACCGGCGCTTTCGAAGACCGCAGCGGCTCGCTGGCTGCCAAACTCAGCGACAGCCTGCGCAGCATCAACGATACGCTGTCCGGCAGCACCGGAACGATCGAGGGTATTCTCAATTCGAACGCCACCCGCATTGCCGACGGTATGGTCGAGCGGACCAAACTGCTTGAAGAGATGCTGGCCAGCAGCAGCGAGGAGATTCAGCAAAAGCTGGAGGTCAAGGTCGGCTCTGTCGAATCCGCCCTCTCCGAAACCAGCATCCGTGTGGACGAACTGATGCATGGCGGCACCGAGGCAATCGGACGCGCCGTCGGCGAGCGGACGTCAGCGCTGGCGTCGACGTTGGAATCCAGCGCCAAAAGCATCGCCGGCCTGCTCAACAGTGGCGCTCAGCGGATCAACAATGCTGCGATCGAAAACGCTCAGCATTTGGAGACGAACCTCAACACCACCGCCGAACGCATGGAAGGCCTGGTGAGCTTCGGTGCGGCAGCGATCAACAACGCGACTTCGGACAGCGCCGAGAAGTTGGAAGCGACCTTGAGTTCCAACGCCGAACGGCTGCAGACGATGTTCCGTGAGGGTACACACGCGCTCAGCACCGCCTCCAACGAGGGCACGCAGGCGCTGGCCAATACGCTCAGCACAAACTCCGAACGGCTCGATGGCCTGCTGAGCGACGGAGCTGCGGCAGTCGGCAAGGCCGTCACCGAAAACACCCACGCCATGGCCGTGACCCTGGGATCCAATGCGGAACGCATCGACAGGATCATCCGCGAGGGCAAGGATTCGATTTCCACTTCGGTGATCGAAAATACCCAGTCGCTCTCCACAACCATGGAAGAAACACGTTCCCAGATTGACGGGTTGATGGCGCAAAGCACGAGCTCGATTCGGGAATCCGTCGAAGGCAACGCTCAGGTCCTGGCATCGACGATGGCCAGCAGCGCTGCGCAGATCGATGGTCTCATGAAGGAGAGCAGCGAAGCGATTACACAGTCCGTCGAGGGCAATGCCCAGGTGCTTGCCAACACCATGACGGCCAGCGCCGATCGGATCGAAGGTCTGATGAAGGACGGAACCGCCGCTATTGCGCAATCCGTCGAAGGCAACGCCCAGAATCTGACGATTGCCCTCAACGACAACGCATCGCAAATCGACTCGCTTATGAAGGAGAGCAGCGGCGCTATCGCTCAGTCCGTCGAAGGCAACGCGCAGAACCTGGCCAATACCATGGCTTCCAGCGCCTCGCAGATCGACACTCTGATGAAGGAAAGCAGCAGCGCCATCGCTCAGTCCGTGGAGGGCAATGCGCAATCTCTGGCAAACACAATGGCTGCCAGCGCCTCGCAGATCGACACCCTGATGAAGGAAAGCAGCGGCGCCATTGCACAGTCTGTCGAAGGCAATGCACAGTCCCTCGCCAACACGATGGCTTCCAGCGCCTCGCAGATCGACGAGTTGATGAAGGAAAACAGCGAAGCGATCGGCCGTTCCGTCGAAGGAAACGTACAGGTTCTTGCTTCGACAATGTCCAACAGCGGCGCCCAGATCGACCGTCTGATGAAGGAGCGGACGTCCGCCATTGCTCAATCGGTTGAAGGCAATGCGGAAGTTCTGGCAAGTTCGCTGTCCGACAGCGAAATCCGCATCGGCACCTTCATGAAGGAAAGCTCGGATTCGATTGCGCGCTCGGTTGAGGGTAATGCCCAATCCCTTGCCGCCTCGATGGCCGACAGCGCGGCCAACATTGACGGCATGATGAAAGGCAACGCAGAGGCCATTACCCTCTCGGTGGAAGGCAATGCCCGGACCCTGTCATCCATGATGTCCGATAGCGCCGCCAATATCGATGGCATGATGAAAGGCAACGCAGAGGCTATTACCCTCTCGGTTGAAGGCAATGCTCGCAGCCTCTCATCGATGATGTCCGACAGCGCGGCCAAGATCGACGGCATGATCCGAGAAAATGTCGATGCGATCGGCCAGTCAGTCGCAGCCAGCGCTCAGAATCTGGCGTCGACGGTATCCAACAGCGCCATCCAGATCGGCGAGGTCATGCAAGGCAATTCCGAGGAAATTGCACGCACGGTCGAGGACAACCGCCAGAAGCTGTCGTCCACTATTGCCAGCAGCGCAACTCATATCGACCAGTTGATGAAAAACAACGCCGAGGCATTTGCCCAGTCGATGTCGGAGGGCACACAGACGTTGGCCACGAACATGTCCGGCAACGCTGCCCAGATCGACGAGATCATGCGTGAAGGTGTCGCCACCATCGGCAAATCGGTCACCGGCAGCCGTCATGCCATCGCCAACACCATGGCCGACGGTGCCAAGCAGATTGATGCCATTGTCGACGAAGGCACCCAGGCCATCCACAACTCTGTCGAACACAGCACACGCGCCCTGGCGAGTTCGCTTGGCTCCAATTCCGAGCGGATCGACAACCTCGTGCGTGAAGGCGCGACATCGATCACCAAGTCGCTGGTCGACAACACCCAGGCTCTGGAGTTGACACTGGAGACCAATGCCGACCGCATCGAAACCATGATGAACAGCGGCAACAATTCCATTTACGACACGTTGTCGCGCGAATCTTCGAACTTGATCAACAAACTCGATGAAACCGTCGGATCGATGGATCGCATCCTCACCGAGAATGTCGACAAGATTGGATCGACGATCGATATCCGCACGTCCAATATGGATGAGCGCCTGGCGACAATGAACACGGCGTTGAACACCGGTCTGGACAGCGTCACGACAACCATCGAAACTCAGGCACGTGGCATGGCAACGACCCTGCGCGAGGCGGTTTCCGAGGCGGTCAACCAGATGGATGCGGAGGCGCTGCGTTCGACCCAGTCGCTGGAAGAAATCGGCGACAAGTTCGCAGAGCAGTTGAACACCGCGGCAGGCTCCTATTCGGAGGCGGTCGAATTGCGGATGGCCGAACGCGCCGAGTCGCTGAACCGTCAGCTTTCCGAACTGACGGGTCATCTCAGCGAAAGCGAGTCCGGCATTCTGTCGGCAGCTCAGTCGATCACCACCGCAACGTCTACCGCAAGCGACCAGATGGAAAAGCAAGCCAAGTCCATTGCCTCGCGATTCGCCGACAGCGAAAAGGCACTCGACGTCCGCAACGAAGCCGTTCTTTCGGTTCTCGACGAACGGACCCGCGAGCTCAACTCGTTGCTTGCCAACCGTGCAAGCGAACTTGCCTCGCTCATCGATGAGAAGGCAGCCCCGCTTGTGGAAACCTACGCGGAGCGTGGCAAGGAGATCACCAAGGAACTGGAGGTCATCACCCACGACAGCGCGGAACGCCTGCGGGCGCAAAGCGCAGCACTGGTTGAGGCTCTGACATCGCGCACAAGCGAGACGCTTTCCGCTATCGAAAGTGCCGGAAGTGGCCTGAAGTCCGAGGTGACGGAGCTTGTCGAGGAACTCAGCCGCAGCAATTCGGCCATGTCCAGCCTGGTCAACGACACCGCATCCACGCTGGTGGATGTCGACACCAAGCTGACCGCAACGACCGAGAAGTTCGCCAGTTCTGCCAATCGCGCCGCGGACGTGTTCACGGAATCGTCGCAAATGCTGCAATCGAACCTCAGCCAGTTGGACAGCATTTCCAAAGACACGTTGGGTCAGGTCAGCAACATTGCCGGAAGCTTCGACGACCATTCCAAGGTCCTGGCATCTGCCTCGGATCTTCTGGGATCCGCCCAGTCCAACCTGGCCAACACGCTGGAAGAACGGCGCGATGCGCTGGACAGCCTCTCCAGTGGTCTGGTCAAGCGGTCCGAGGATATCGAGAAGACCATGCGGTCGCTCGAATCGATCATCGACGGCGCCTTCGGTCAGGCTCAGGACAAGGCCAGCTCGACGGCAACCGAATTGTCGGGCAGCCTGAACAGTTCGCTCGACACCATCGGCTCCCTGCTTTCCGACACGGAAAGCCGCTCTGCCAGTGCCGCGGACAAGATGAAAGAGGCCATCAAGGAAGCGGTGGAAGATGCCGTATCGCGGTTCTCCGGAGCAACCGAAGAAATCCGCAAATCGGCAAACGAGATCCGCGAAGAGCTGAACGAAACGCGGTCGGAAATCAAGAAGGGTGTGTTCGATCTGCCGGAAGAGACCCGCGAAAGCACGGCTGCGATGCGCAAGGCTGTCTCCGACCAGATCAAGGCCCTGCAGGATCTGTCGAGCATTGTCGACCAGTCGTCCCATATGCTCGAGCATACCGGCCCCGGCGCACCGCAGCCTAAGCCTTTTGCAGCCGCTGCACCGGCTCCGGCACCAGCGCCAGCCGCACCTGCGCCAATAGCCGCTGCACCGGTCGCTCCGGCACCGGCACCACAGCCAGCTGCTGCACAAAGTGCACCGCAGCCAGCAGGCTTGCGCTCGACCCTCGGTCAAACCGCAGCGGCCGCTCCGGCGGCGCCGCGCCCGGCAGCGCCGGCCAGCGCCCCGCCCAAACCGTCAGCCGATCTGCGCACGGCAGCGCAGCCTGCACAACCGCCCGCCACACCAGGCAGCTCGCAGTCGATCGACACGCGCAAGCCGCAGGGCGAAGGCTGGGTCCGTGATCTTCTCCGGGGCGCTTCCCGTGAAGAAGAGGGAACTGTGGCTCCGCAACGAGCGGCTGCTCCCAGCGCCAACGGGCGCTCGCGAAACCCGCGCCAGATGGTCGAGTCCTTGAACTCCCTATCTGTCGATATCGCCCGGGCCATCGATCACGATGCTTCGGTCGATCTCTGGCGGCGTTACCAGGCCGGCGAGCGTGATATCTTCACCCGCCGCCTCTACACGCTCAACGGCCAGAAGACATTCGAGGAGATCAAGGCCAAGTACGTGCAGGAGCCCGAGTTCCGGAGCGCAGTCGATCACTACATCCAGGACTTCGAAAAACTTCTGACTGATGTCGCCAAGAACGATCGCGACAAGAAGGTCACCCAGACCTACCTGACATCCGACACCGGCAAGGTTTACACCATGCTTGCCCATGCCAGCGGACGACTGAAGTAGTCGTTGGTAGCAATGAACAAACAAAAAAGGGCATGCGCCAAGCGCATGCCCTTTTTTGTTTGAATGGACCTGTTGCTTAGACGATCCGCAACGTCCACTTGACGATATCTTCGATGACCTCGCCATTGGCCTGATTGAGAGCGGACACAAAAGCCTCGTTGTCGACGCCCCTTACCGGTGCGGTAGCACGGAAGACTTTCTGTGCTCTCACAACGCCGTTGCGGTCGTTGACGATGCGAACCGAAATTTCAACAATCGCCGTGTCTGCCGCACCTGTGGTCACCTCGAAGGCGCGGATTGACGGGGAGACAAGATAGTCGACCGCCAGGCCGTCGCCGGGTTTTCCAACCCCGCCAAGCCTGCCGGAATCCTCGAAAGCCTCGATCAGCTTTTCCTGCACAATAGCCGGAAGGTTGTCGTTCCATTGCGATTTCGCCAAGTACTGGATCGAAGATGGCGAGGTCCGGATGACGATATTTGCGCCATCCAGTGACTTCAGCGCCGACGGGTCGGTCACGACAATCTGCCGGCCCCTGGAGTAAGGCCCGCGCACAGGTGCAATGCTCGCAAGCTCGTAGGTATCGTTTTGCGGTGCCGCGCCGAGTACCGAACAGCCGGACATTGCTGTCGCACCCGCGAGCACTATCAATGCGGCTCGTAACCAGTTTCGCCTGTCAGTCAAGCGGGTCCCCTCACTCTTGTACCAACTGCAGGGTCATCGCCTGCTACACTTTACCCCCGTCAGCGTCGCCGACGACCATCATATTGCTTGACGGTACCAGATGTCCCAAATATCAGACTTTGCGGTTGTTCGCCAATATTGGTGATGGTCCGCTCAATGCGCGTCACAGAACGACGCGCCTCGGAAACCAGCGCATCGAAGTCACGAAGCCCTGAACCGGTAAACCGCTGCAGATTACTTGCGATCGGTCCGATATGCTGGTTTATCTTGTTCGCAACATCCTGAATTGTCTGCAAGGTCTTCTTGGCCTCAGCCACCAGTCCAGATGTATCGCCACTGCTTCCCAGGAACCCATCGAGCTTCTTGAGTGTCGTCTGCACCTGCAACGCTGCCTCGTTCAGGCGAGCCGTCAGCTGATTGGCATTGGTGATTATGTTGTTGATATCCTGATTGCGGTTGCCGATGGTGTTGGCCACCTGCACCAGCTGATCAATCCCTTCACGCGCCTGGGCGCTGGCCGAAGCTATATTGTCGACGGTTTCTCCGACCTTGGTGGCATCGACCGAGCCGACAATTACATCAACCGAACCGATGACTTTATCGACCTCAGCCAATGACTCTCGCGCGTCTTCGCTAAGCTTTGCGACATTTGCTCCCGCGGTGCGGAATTCCTCAAGCAGCGGCTTGAGTTCCGATGAGGCGTTGGCTACGTCGACCGACACCTTTTCGGCGTTTTGTACGATGGCACTGACCCTTTGGGGTTCGACCGCTGAGACCAGCGCCTCCACCTTGGTGATCGTGCTCTCAAGAGTTCCAGACACTTTTTCGATGGTCGAGGACAGTGATGACACGTTCTTGAGGAAATCGCTGATGCCATCTGAATTGTCGGCGAGTGCCGCGGAGAATTTCTCCGCATTTTCGGCAGTCTGGATCAAAGGGCCTTTTGCGGTCTCGACGAACTCCTCGACCCCGGCGACGGCTTTGCTGGCCCGAGCCATGATGTCCTCTGCCGTTGCGAGCAGGTTGGTCACACTGGACTCATCCGCGGTAAGGACTGCGAAACTCCCCTTCTCCGCAGCCTCTTCGAGAATGTTCTTCTGGCCAGTTTCGGGCTTACCGGCACTCAGTTCGATGTGCGACTGGCCGGTCAGGCCCTGAATGCCCAGCTTCGCCTTTGTGTTCTCATAAACCGGCGCCGTCGCTCGGACTTCAGTCATGGCCAGAACGAAATTCGGATCGACGCCGTCAATCGTCAGCGAGCGCACGGACCCAATGCGAATACCATTGAACAGGACTGGCGCACCGACGGACAACCCGCTGGCCGAGCCGGGAATGCGGATTTCCAGTTGCGCCAGTTCACCGGAACGACCAAATGTGGCCATCCAGTAGACGAACCCGAACGCTGCCACCATGACGAGCAGGGTGAAGAAGCCCACGAGTGTGTAGTTGGCCTTTGTTTCCATTTACCCCGTCCGGTTCCGCCACTGCGAGCGATTATGATCCTATTTAATTCTTGCGCACAACAGAACGTGCCCGTTTTCCCTGAAAATAGGACTTGATCCACGGATCGTCACTCGCCAGCATGTCCTTGACCGTCCCGGCCAGTGCAATATGCCGGTTGCCGAGAACCGCTATGCGGTCGCACACGGAAAACAGACTGTCCAAGTCATGCGTCACCATGTAGACCGTAAGCCCCAGCGTGTCGCGCAGCTTGGCGATGAGTTCATCGAATTCGGCAGCGCTTATTGGGTCAAGACCAGAGGTCGGCTCGTCCAGGAAAACCAGATCCGGGTCCAGTGCCAGCGCCCGCGCCAGAGCGGCACGTTTTATCATGCCTCCGGACAGTTCGGACGGATAAAGATCCGCTGCTTCAGGTCGCAGGCCGACCAGTTCAATTTTCAGCAGTGCCAACTCATCCATCAGCTTATTCGGCAGGTCGAGATACTCACGCATCGGAACCTGAATATTCTCAAGCACCGTCAGTGCGGAAAACAGCGCACCGTGCTGAAACAGAACGCCAAGGCGCATATCGAGTTCAAGCCGCTGCTGAGCATCCGCCGCGTCATAGTCGACCCCGAGAATGCGAATCGTACCGCTTTGTCTGCTGCTCAACTGCAGGATCGTACGCAGCAAAACCGATTTACCTGCACCTGATGCGCCTACGAAACCGAGGATTTCGCCGCGCATTATGTCCAGGTCGAGATTTTCCAGAACCCGATGGGATCCGAAGGAAACGCTGATCCCGCGGGCTTCCAGAATGCATTCCCGGTGCTCCATAAGGCCATTCGCCGCTTCCTGGTTTGCCGACGCGGTCAAAAGTCGATTGCTCCGTAGAAGATGGCGAACATTCCGTCCACCAGAATGACAACGAAGATGGATTTGACCACCGAGGCCGTCACGTGCTGGCCGAGGGATTCAGCACTGCCGCCAACTTTGAGCCCCTCCACCGACGAGACGATGCCGATGATCAGGGCCATGAAAGGTGCCTTGATCATGCCGGAAATGATGGTCGACATGTCAATCGCTTCACGCAACCGCGTGACGAACGTCTCCGGGGTAATATCGGAATAGACCCAGGTGGTCATGCAGGCACCGAAAAGCGCTGAAAAATTGGCCACAATGGTGAGACAGGGCAGCATCAACGTCAGAGCAACGAGACGGGGAAACACCAGCACGCTGATCGGATTCAGCCCCATGACCTTGAGCGCGTCGACCTCCTCGCGCATCTTCATCGAGCCGATTTCAGCGGTGATCGCCGATCCTGATCGACCAGCGATCATGATCGCCGTCAGAAGAACGCCGATTTCACGCAATTGCAGAATGCCGACGAGATCGACAACGAAGAGCTCTGCGCCGAAATAGCGAAGCTGGAACGCACCCTGCTGGGCGATGATGCCGCCGATCAGAAAAGACATCAGTGCAATGATGGGAACGGCGCGAACTCCGGCATGGTCCATTTGGCTGACGATGGCGGCAGCCGAGATCCCTGAGGCCCGGTTGCGCTTGAGCTGCGCGCCGCGGACGGCCGAACCAAGGATATAGAGCGCCGCAATGAAGTCGTCGCGAAAGCCATAGGCCATGTGACCAACCGGATCGAAAATCCGCTGGGCTATGGTCGGACGTGGCGGCTTTTCCTCGTCGCCATGTTCAACCCGAAGGGCATTGGCGACAGCGTCGAGCAGCGTGGCACGATCGCCAGAAACTCCGATGTAACGGGTGTCGACCCCCTTGTGCTCCAGTTGCATGCGAAGACGCTCGATGATCAACGATCCGGATGTATCAAGCTGCCGCACCTGCGTGAGGTCGATGGCTGCCGATTTTCCGCTAAAGCTCTTGGCAAACTGACGGACTTGCGGATCGACTTCGGCAACACAATGCAGCTGCCAGTCGCCTGCAAGCGCTATACAGGGCTGTCCGTCGACCTCGGTGGCTTCTATACGCGGCGGGATACGCTCCCGCTGCGGTTGGTATTTCTGGTCACTGAGGTCCGATGGCACCGACTCATGTGTGGACGACATCGACATTTGGAAAAAGTACTTAGATAGCCCGCACCTGTCATTGACAAACCCCAGCCATCCCGTCGGAAGGTTGATGCCTGCGGCTTTCCGGCAACGGTTTTTAGATTGTCGCTTTCCGCCTTTGGCCTTGAGCGTTAGGCCGCCTCCGCCGGGGGTGTCTCTGCATTTTGCTCGGTCAGTGCTGGACGGCGGCTTGCGTTTCGACGTTTGGCCTCGGGGTGGGTCCACTGCAAAAGGTGCATCTCACCATCGAAGTCTTCAGCTATCGCAGTGCAATTCTCCACCCAATCCCCAGAGTTGATGTAGCGGATCCCCTCCATGTCTTCGATGGTCGCATGGTGAATGTGCCCGCAAATGACCCCGTCAACGTTTTGGCGGCGCGCCTCTTCGGCGACCACCCGCTGAAACTCGCCGATGAAATTAACTGCCTGCTTGACCCGTAGTTTCGCCCAGGAGGAGAACGACCAGTACGGCAACCCCAACCGCCGACGTACCGCATTCAAGAGGCGGTTGATCAAAATGGCTGCGTCATAGGCCCAATCACCAAGATGGGCCAAGATCTTGGCATGGCGAACGACCACGTCGAACTCGTCGCCGTGCATGACAAGATAGCGCCGACCATCGACCGCTTCGTGTATATGCGACAACGCCACCTCGATGCCGCCGAAATGAGTGCCTGGGAAGGCCCGCAGGAACTCATCATGATTGCCGGGGATATAGATGATGCGGGTACCTTTTCGGGCCTGGCGCAGCAGTTTCTGTACAACATCGTTGGCTGTCTGCGGCCAATACCAACTTCTCCGCAATCGCCAACCATCGACGATATCACCGATCAGGATAATCGTTTCGGCCTGGTGGCAACGCAGAAAGTCGATCAGGTCGTCTGCCTTTGCCGCCTTCGAACCGAGGTGGATATCGGAAAGAAACAGCGTTCTGAACTTCAAAGCATTGGCAGTATCGGTCATCGCCAGCACCACATTGAATCTGGTAGATGGCTAACCAGAGTCGTGCAACAATCGGATGACAATGGCCGTGGAGTTCTGCGGTCCTATCTGTATGCTAGGCACCGAAACCGATTGAAATGTAAGAGGAAAACCACCTATGGATCTGGGCATTTCCGGCAGGAGGGCAATTGTCTGCGCCTCGAGCCGCGGGCTTGGGAAGGGATGCGCGATGGCGCTGGCCGAGGCGGGCTGCGACCTCGTCGTCAACGGCCGGAACGAGGACGTATTGAACGCAACGGCAGACGAAATTCGCGCTGCCACCGGGGTATCGGTGATCGCGGTTGCAGTGGATGTTTCGCAACCATCGGGCCAGGATGCCCTGTTGGCCGCCTGTCCGGATCCGGACATTCTCGTCAACAACAATGGCGGACCGCCCTTCCGCCATTTCAGTGAGCTCGACCGGGAGGCAATTCTCGAAGGCGTCACCCAGAACATGGTGACTCCGATCGAACTGCTTCAGCGTGTTGTTGACGGCATGTGCGAACGTGGTTTCGGACGGATTGTCAACGTAACGTCCTCTTCAGTCTATATGCCGATCCCGGGCCTCGACCTGTCTTCAGGGGCCCGCGCCGGATTGACGTCTTTCCTCGCTGGCGTTGCACGGCCGATCGCTGACAGAAACGTCACGATCAACACCCTTCTGCCGGGAAAGATGGATACGGATCGCCTGACAGGCTCGATCGAGAAAACCGCTTCGCGCCTGGACATCAGTTTCGACGCGGCGAAACAGGAAGTAGCCAAGGTTGTGCCAGCCGGCCGGTTGGGAACAGCGAAGGAATTCGGTGATACCTGCGCATTTCTCTGTTCAGCACAGGCCGGCTATATCACCGGTCAGAACATTCTGGTCGATGGCGGGCTCGTCCCGACCGCATTCTAATCTGACAACAATACGAACGACCGATGAACGTCGGAAATGGTGAGCGATGAACGCTAAGAGCAAGAAAACAGGCCCTGAAGACCAGGGCGGAGACCTCGACGAGAACGCCCATTTTTACCATAGCCACCCGAGGCCTGGGAAATTGGAAATCCAGGCAACCAAACCGCTCGGCAACCAGCGTGACCTGGCACTGGCCTATTCACCCGGTGTCGCTGCACCCTGCCTGACCATCAGGGACGACCCGGCGGCGGCCGCAGACTATACCGCGCGTGCAAATCTTGTTGCGGTGGTAACCAATGGAACTGCGGTGCTCGGCCTCGGCTCAATTGGTCCCCTGGCATCCAAACCCGTGATGGAAGGCAAGGCGGTTCTGTTCAAGAAATTTGCTGGTATTGACGTGTTCGACATTGAGGTCGATGCGGAAACTGTCGACACGATGGTACCGGTGGTGGCAGCGCTCGAACCTACCTTCGGCGGGATCAACCTGGAGGACATCAAAGCCCCGGAGTGCTTTGAAATCGAAGCCGAACTGCGCGAGAAGATGAACATACCCGTCTTCCACGACGATCAGCACGGCACGGCCATCATCGTCGCCGCCGCAGTGCTCAACGGCCTGGAACTTGCCGGCAAAAGCATCACGACAGCCAAAATCGTCGCCAGCGGCGCCGGTGCGGCGGCGCTCGCCTGTCTCAACCTGTTGGTTGAACTGGGCGCCAAGCGGAAAAACATCTGGGTGCACGATATCGAAGGGCTCGTCTACGAGGGTCGTACCGAGCTGATGGACAAGTGGAAGTCGGTCTACGCTCAGCGTTCGCAAACCCGGACCCTCTCGGAGAACATTCCCGGCGCGGACGTCTTTCTCGGCCTGTCCGCCGCCAATGTCTTGAAACCTGAAATGCTGACGGAAATGGCCGACAAGCCGCTCATCATGGCGCTCGCCAATCCGGTTCCGGAAATCATGCCCGAGGTCGCCCGTAGCGTGCGCCCGGACGCCATGATCTGTACCGGCCGGTCGGATTTCCCCAATCAGGTCAACAACGTCCTCTGCTTTCCCTACATCTTCCGCGGCGCTCTCGACTGCGGCGCAAGCACCATCAATGAACAAATGAAAATGGCCGCAGTCCAGGCCATTGCCGGCCTCGCCCGGGAGGAAGCGTCGGATGTCGCCGCCAAGGCCTATTCGGGTGACACGCCGGTCTTCGGAGCAGACTATCTGATCCCCTCGCCCTTCGACCCCCGGCTGATTCTGCGCATTGCTCCGGCGGTTGCTGAGGCCGCCGCCGAATCGGGCGTGGCGGCAAGACCGATTGTCGACCATGAGGCCTATCTCGATCAGCTCAACCGTTTCGTCTTCCGCTCCGGTCTGATCATGAAGCCGCTCTTCGCCGCTGCCAAAACCGCCAGCAGGAAGCGGGTGATCTTCGCCGAGGGTGAAGACGAACGGGTGTTGCGAGCCGCGCAGGTGTTGCTGGAGGAAAGCATCGCTGAGCCGATCCTCATCGGCCGCCCCAGCATCATCGAGACCCGCCTGAAGCGGTTCGGCTTGAAGATCCGACCTGAAAAGGATTTCGCCGTCACCAATCCCCAGGACGACCCGCGCTACCGCGACTATGTCGATCTGTATTTTTCGCTCGTCGGCCGCAGCGGCATCAACCCGGAAGCCGCCCGCACTATCGTGCGAACCAACACAACCGTAATTGCTTCTCTTGCCGTGCGCAGAGGCGATGCTGATGCGATGATCTGCGGTGTCGAAGGGCGCTACGCAAAGCACCTGCAGGTGGTCGAACAGGTCATCGGCAAACGCGAAGGCGTCAAGGATTTCTCCGCTCTCAGCCTGCTGATTGCCCAACGCGGCGCAACGTTCTTTACAGACACCTATGTGTCCTACGACCCCTCGGCAGAAGAGATTGCTGAGACGACGCTGATGGCAGCAAAGGAAATTCGGCGCTTCGGTATCACACCGAGAGCCGCATTGCTGTCCCATTCCAACTTCGGAACACGGGACTCCAAATCTGCAGACAAAATGCGGGAAGCGGTTCACCTTGTCCACCAGATGGAACCGGGACTCGAGGCCGACGGCGAAATGCACGGCGATTCCGCCATATCGGAGGCGTTGCGCAATCGCGTGATGCCGGATTCGAACCTCACAGGCGAGGCCAATCTGCTGGTGTTTCCCAATCTGGATGCGGCCAATATCGCACTGGGCGTGGTGAAAACCATGACCGACGCCCTGCATGTCGGCCCGATCCTGTTGGGAGGCGCCAGGCCCGCACACATCCTGTCGCCGTCAGTGACGTCGAGGGGCGTGGTCAACATGTCGACCCTGGCAGTGGTCGAAGCGTCCTTTCCCGGCTGACATTGGAGGCTCTCGGGTAAGACCGGCTTTACCCGGACCTGCTACACTTTCGCCGGATTTACGGGTTGCACTGCTCAAGGAGCGAGAATTGCCTGCAACTCATCGCGAGCGAGAGGCGTAATGGCTTTCAGATCGACAGCCAAATATCCGGCCACCTTGGCGCTCGTTGCGTTGGCGGGTCTGCTGGCGACGGGCACCGGAACGCACGCCCAGGATGCTGCGTTGTGCGCTCGGCTTGCCGCTCAACTGCACGACTACATCGGCGATCGTCCACCGTCACGCCATTACCAACGCTACGCGGCGGCGGTGGAAAACCAGGCGCTTTTGATCGATCGCACCCGGCACGATCTGGTGCGCATGGGCTGCGCTACCGGCAGCGTGATTGATTATGGCGGCGGTCGTCGGTCCGATTGCCGGCGGCTTGGGATCGACCTCAAGCGCATGCAAGCAGAACTGGGTCGTCTCGTGCGCCAGCGGGATGCGCATGCCGGAAGCAGCGGGCGCACAGCCCGTCAGCGCGTGATTGCCGCTCTTCGTGCCAATGGCTGTGATGTCCCGGGCGGAGTGCGGATCCGAACAACCCTCGGCGTGGACGGCAGCAGTGACGGCTATCACGACCTCAAAAATCCGATGACGCGTTACCGCACCCTGTGTGTGAGATCCTGCGACGGGTATTACTTCCCCATCTCCTACTCGGCTTCACCGCTGGACTTCGAGCGCGACGCCGCCAGATGCAGTGCCATGTGCCCGGGAAGCGAGGCAAAACTCTTCTTCCACCGGATTCCGGACCAGGACAGCGAAGACATGGTTTCGATTGCAGGCCAGATGCCCTATGCATCGCTTCCCAACGCCTTCGCCTATCGCGATCGCAAGGTCGGTACGACTCGACAGTGCAGTTGCGCCCTCCCCTCCGGACCGCCCCAGGAGGTCAAGGCAGCCCCGCAATCGTCTATCCTGCAAATTCCGGACCCAACGGAGGACGCACCCGATAAAGACGAGGATAGAATTGCGGACACGGCGCCAAAGGCTGCAGTTCCGCCGGCCCCGACGCGTGAAATCGACCCGAAAAAACCGGTCAGGGTGATAGGCCCGACATTTTTACCGGATCACTCGGACACAATCGATCTTCTTGCGCCAGTTCCCGACTAGATTCTCACGCCGAAGCGGTCAAGAACTCCCGATTGCGATTGGCGACCTTTCGGCTGATGACGCTCATGAACACGCAGGCCGCGGCGCAATATAGCCCCATGACCAGGATTTGCGTCGAATAAGCCACTCCGACGTCCAACAGGACACCGGTCACACCGGGACCCAGCGCGGTGGCGAACACCATCAATGCAACTACGATCGCCCTAATCGAACCGAGGTGTCGCGTTCCGTAAATCTCTGGCCAGATGGCGCCGAACAGCGTCGAGGACAGCCCATAGGACACGCCCAGAAAAGCCATGAACGCATAGATGCCCCATGTCTGTTCGACCCAAGCCAGCACGATACAGGCTATTCCAAGCGGAATCGGGAAAACAGGCAGCAGAGCCAGCGCCGAGAACCGGTCTATGAGCACACCGCCGACGAGTGCGAAGCAGATGGTGAATGCCGCACTCAGGGCGTAGGATCCGGCGAAAGCGCCCGCACTCCAACCGCGCAATTCAACCAGATACATCTGGTGGAAAAAGATCGTCGTTCCGATGAATCCAGGGGCCAGGACACCGGCCAGAATCAGCCAAAAAAACGGATCCCGCATGACTTCCCGCCGCGTCCAACTGCGATCGGCACCGACCTGCACAGGGCCATCGCTTGAGCGTGGTATTCGCTCGACACGCATCAGCCAATAGATCATCGGCAAGGCGACGACCATCAGCATCAATGCTGCCAAGAGCCAGGTGTTGCGCCATCCCACGGATGCGACAACGACCACGAAAATCAGCGGGAATGCCGCCTCTCCGACCTGATGCCCCATGGTTGTTACCGAAACCGCGCGCCCGCGTTGGGCGACATACCAGCGGCCGATGGCGGTGATCGCTGTGTGCGTCATCATCCCCTGACCGAAGAGCCGAAGGCCGAATATCACGATCACCAGCATTGCCAGGTTGCCGGCATACGCCATCCCGATTGCTGCCGTGGCCAGCAGCGGAACGATGATCATGGTAACCCGCGCAACGCTCAAATGATCGACGATCTTGCCGAATTGCGAAAGCGTCAGTGCACTGGCCAATGTCGCCAGCATGTAGATCGATCCGAATTCACCATTGCTCAGGCCAAAATCGCTGCGGATACCGCCCGAGGAAAGGCCGATGAAAAACGTCTGCCCGAAACTCGAGAAGAAAGTCAGCAGGAATCCGCCGGCCAGCCATCGGGCGTTGTCGCGCAGGAAAGCGAGGAACGGCATCAGGAAACCCAAGTGTGACGGACAGTCCGGGCAAGAAACGGCGCAGAAGCGATGGGCTGTCGAGAATTGAACCACCCAGCTATGCACCTTCAGACGGGACAAGGTCAAGCAACCGCACTGTCCGATCAAAGGACCTGCGCTCGACTGTAACGACTACGGTATTGGCCGAACGGCCCATCAATGTTTGGCCGTGCGCCTGGCATCCACCTCGTGGCATGCTTGCGATTTGGAAAAAATTCAGGCACCCAGTGAAGGAATACTCCCGCCCTGCCCGCAGAGAATCCATGTCCGAGCCCTTCGTTCTGCTTGTCGTTTTTGCTGTGTTTTTCCTGGCCGGCTGCGTCAAGGGAACGATCGGCATGGGCCTGCCGCTGGTGACAGTCGGGTTGCTGACGGCCTTTATCGGCCTGAAGCCGGCGCTGGCGCTGTTGCTGGTACCCTCCTTCCTGACCAATGTCTGGCAAAGCTTCGCCGGAGAACACACCCGCGCCATTTTCAGGCGATTTTGGCCCCTTTTTATCGCGACAATGCTGTTCACGTGGCCGGGAACCTTTGCCTTGGCCCGCGTGAATGTTGCCTATCTGACCGCGCTCTTGGGCAGCCTGCTGATAGCCTACGCGGCAATCAGTCTTTCGCGGCTGAAGTTCGAGGTCCCGAAGACGTTGGAGGGGCGCCTCAATCCGCTCGTTGGAGCGATCAGCGGTATCCTGGCTGGCATGACCGGTGTTTTCACCGTTCCGGGTGTTGCCTACCTGCAGTCCACGGGCCTGAACCGCGAGGAATTGATCCAGGCGATGGGCATGCTGTTCACCCTGGCAACAATCGGCCTCAGCATTTCGCTGGCCGGCCAGAACCTTTTGACGGCGCAACTGGGATTGGCGTCATTGGCCGCCGTCATTCCGACCACCGTCGGCGTGTATCTCGGAACCCGCATTCGCAAACGGACATCGGAGCGAAGTTTCCGGCTGGTATTCCTCGTGTCGCTGGGCGTGCTGGGGATCTACATCGTCACCAGATCGGTAATGGCGCTCTAAAGGGCGCAGTCATGCCCGAGCCAGGCGTTTGTGATCCTTCAAGATCTCCCGCGCCGCATTGTGGCCAGGAACCGCCGACACAGCGCCTCCCGGATGAGTCGAAGACCCGCATTGGTAAAGCCCGCGGATCGGCGTACGGTAGTCTGAGTAATGCGGCGCAGGTCGCTGGAAAAACAGCTGATCGAGGGCGACGTCCCCGTGCAGTTCATGCCCTCCCGGCATGCCCAGAACCCGCTCCAGATCAGGCGGCACATAGGCTTCATACGCAATCAGGCTGTCACTGAACCCCGGACAGAAGTCATCCATGACGGCAAAGACATTGGCCACGAACTTGTCTTTCTCGTCAGCCCAGTCACCGTTCTTCAGATTATAGGGAGCATGCCCTCCGGAAAGCGTTACAACGTGCTTGCCCTCAGGAGCCAGTTCCGGATCCGCAACCGTCGGTACGATGGGCGACACGAACGGCCGTTTGGAGTACCAGCCATATTTCGCGTCGTCGTAGGCACGCTCCATATAGTCGATCGTCGGACCGATATGGGCATAGGCCGGGTAATCGACACCCGCTCGCGGATTCTTGTAGCCGCGATACTGCGGCAGCCGATCAACCGCGCAGTTGATCTTGAAAACCTCTCCTCGACAGCGCCAGCGGTCTATGGCCACCATGAAGTCCTCTGGCAGATCCTTGCGCGGCACCATCTGCCCAAATGTCACCGGCGCCGCAACGCCGGAGGCAACCATCGTCGCCTCGAACTCCCGGCCGTCTTCACAGACGACGCCGACGGCCTTGCCGCCTTTCACGCGGATCTCGGACACCGCCGCCTTGGTGGCGATCTCCATGCCGTTGGCCTGCCCCGACGCCGCAATGGCGTCCGAAATCGCTCCCATGCCACCCTTGGCAAATCCCAGGCCGTTTTCTCCGATCAGGTGAAACAGGATCGAGTACGCCGTCCCCGCCCCGCGCGGCCCCTTGAAGTTGCCGATCCCCGCCCAGTAGCAGAAGAGCGCCTTGGCCTCTTCACTCTCGAACCAGCGGGACACGAAGTCATAGGCGCTTTGGGTCATCGCATCCGTGATGCGGTAAACCTCTTCGCCGATACCGCGATACCGCCAGCCCATCCGCGCCACATCAACCAGCGCCCCCCAGGACCGTTCGCCGGGATCAATGGGCGTCTCCAGCAAAAGCCGCCGCAGCACTGAAATTGTCTGGGTAATGTCGTTGAAAAACCGCGGATAGGCCTCGGCATCCTTGGTTGAAAATCGAGCAATCTCTGCCTGGGTCGTGGCCATATTGGTGGAAAATATGATCGAATCATCACCCTCGAGCGGATGAAGAACCTCGCCCATTTTCAGGTGCTTGAGCCCGTATCGGGAGAGCTCCAGGTCAGCAATCACTTTCGGGTGCACGTGCCCCATGATGTAGCTGAAGGTAGAGGCGCGAAATCCCGGATGCACTTCCTCGGTCACCGCCGCACCGCCGACGATATGCCGCCGTTCCAGAACAAGCGTTTTGAGCCCTGCTTTCGCCAGATACGCGCCGCAGGTCAGTCCGTTGTGACCGCCACCGACGATGATGGCGTCATAACGGCCTTTGCCACCAGAGCCGGTATTCTCGGTTGCTGAGGCAGCCATTCGCTCTCCCCTGGTCAGCAAGGACCATGGCTTCCCACTTTCTTCCCACTAGTATGACTTCTGAAGTGCGGCGGTCAATACCGAAGTGATCACTCCATCGCGTGCGAGAGCTGGAAGTCCCGTCTCCAGGCATTCGGCGTTTTGCCAAATACGCGTTTGAACGAGGAGAAGAACGCGTTTTCCGTCTCGTACCCCACGGTGAACGCGATCTGGTTCAAGGGACGCTGTGGATGGGTTTCGAGTTGCCTGGCAGCCAATGACATGCGCCAGCGAAGCTGATACCGGGCTGGCGTATCCCGCACCACGTCTGAAAAACGAGCCGCAAAGCGGGCCCGTGACATGCCCACCTCCGCGGCGAGGTCCTGAACGGACCATTTACGCGTCGGATCCGCGTGGATCGCCTTGAGCGCCCTGGAGATATTCGGATCGTTGAGCCCGCGAATCCAGCCGGGTTGATCCTCTGCAAATTTCGTCAGCCAGTTCCGCATGAAGGACAGGTAGAGGAAGTTCACCAGACTATCGAGTTCCGCCAGGGCACCCGGTTCGTTCGAATGCGCCGCCTGCGCGGTTCTCAGCAACATTGGCTCAAAGGCAGAGAAGGTCTCCTGTCCCATGCCACGAAGCAGGACCTGATCAGAGAATTCCCGCACCAGTTCCTGCGACAACCGGCTTGAGAAATTGAACCGTGCACAGATGATCGACGTTTCAGGGCCATCGCCCCGCTTGTCGACGCTTGATACCTGGCCATCATCCACCGAGTGCATCCGGACTCGTGTGTCTTCTTCGGCGAATGTCACCGAAGGCGCGTCCGGAGCACTGCCCAATTTATGCCCGTGCCCGCGGGTGAACAAAACCATGTCACCCTTTTCGAGCCGTTCGGTCCTGCCGTTGAACGTCACGTGGGCCGTCCCGTCGAATATCAGATGGAAAACGGAAACATCCGCGGCAGGTGATTCAAATGCCCAATCCCCGTTCAGCCGCAGCAAACCCGTAACATGATTTTTCACCGTTATGTTGCCGAGGATATCGCTCACAACGTCCATTATTTTTCTCGCCTTCCCTATCCCGTGCCCCGCGATTTTACGCAGCCACGGCCGTCTCGAATTCGGTGATATCCTTCAATTTCGTGTTCATTTCAGCAAATGCGACGGTCAATCTGTCTCAACATGCAGTCAATATGTCTCAATCCATCGTCCTGGGTGCTCCCGTCGATCGAGATGCGTTCAGGAGGCACCATCTGGGCCTGTTTGTCAGTCCATCTCGGACGTCAGAACCGCCCGATATCGCCGACGAACGGTCCGGCATATTTCCTCACCGCAAATCGAAGCTTTCGCGCCGCCGGGAAAGCATAACCGGCTAAATTGAGACGATGTGGCCGTCACTTGAGACGACTCACGGTTTACGCATCAAAAATTGCATTGCCTTCTTTGGACTCTGAATAGTTGCGCACATTCGCAAAAGGCAAGACGTCCGGGGACGACGTCTTCCGGCTCGTGGCGAGTGTTGCCATCAAGCAAGGAGAGAGGGCCCATGACTGTCGTGACAGCAACCGTTGACGAGAATGCAACCGGCGCATTTGTGGCCGATCTGCCCGCGGGCGTTTATGCCGGAGTTACTCCGGATGACGATAGATTCACGATTGTCGACGGCAAACTTTACCTCAAGCCCGGCATTAGCCTCGACTATGAGACGGAGCCGTCGGTCACCGTGAAGTCGCTCGTCGGCGGGCAACCCTCAAACAATTTTGAAATCAACATCCAGGTGCAGGACGGTCAGGACATGACCCTGCGAGGTGCCTTTGAGGTGACAGGTTTTGTTCCGCAAGGCGGCTCGCCGCAAACACAGACAGCAGTCACCGCCCTCGATGACGGCGGTTATGTGGTGGTCTGGACAACAAATAGCGGTGAGATCTTTGCGCAGCGGTTCGACGCGGACGGGACGACGGTTGGCGATCAGATCACCGTCGATACGACCACATCAAATCCGATCTATCCATCGGTCACGGCGCTTCAGTCGGGCGACTTCGTCGTGTCCTGGCAATCCGTGGACGGTACCAGCGGCGAGACGGATGTTTTTGCCAGGCGCTTTGAGGCCGATGGCAACGCCGCCGGGGACACGATCGCGTTGAGCTTCGAGCCGGCAGAGTATCAGTATGACCCGGAATTGGCCGGCCTGGTAACGGCGCTGGATAATGGTGGCTTCGTGGTGACCTGGGTATCGGACCATGAATCTCCGGGTACGTTCAGCCTCTACTCCGTTCGCTTCGACCAGCAGGGAACCCGGCTGGATGGAACGGAAGCGCAGGTCAGCACCGGGGCTGCCAGCGATCCGTATATCACGGCGCTGGATGATGGCGGCTACGTGATTTGCTGGGAGGGAGCCAACGGCAGCATCTTTTCGCGAAGCTATGACAGTTCCGGCCAACCCCGGTCCACGGCGATCGAACACGCTGCTGATTCAGCGCTCGAACCGAGCGTGACGGCCCTGTCGGGCGGGTCCTATATCGTGGCCTGGTCGACCTATGCAAACGCCAAAGCCCAGATCGTCGGCTCGGATGGAGCTACGACGGGTGATGTTCTGACCCTGATATCAAGGGCGACCGACAGCAGGTTCGCGCACAGCGGAGAGGTCACGCTCGTCAGCCTTTCAGATGGCGGCTTTGCGGCAGTCATGCGTGCCGGCGAGAATGGCTTCCTGACCCGCTATTTCGATGCGGATGGCACGCCGCGCGGGCCGGCATTTGCGGTTGGTGAGGCAATCAACAGCGAGGACAATCCGGCCGTAACATTGCTGGCCGATGGCAGCGTCCTGATCAGCGAGAGAGGCGAAGGTACCATCGACCTGATCAAGGTCGGGGTTCCCGAGAATGTCGCGGGTGCCGTGATCGGCTTCCTGACCGCCATCGACGCGACCGACACGGGCGTGACCTACACGGTCGACGACGCGCGATTTGAAGTGGTCGGCGGGCAACTGAAGCTGAAGGACGGCATCAGTCTCGACTACGGGACGGAGACTGTGGTGTCGGTGACGGTGACCGCCGTCGAAACGGATGGCGACACCTATTCGGAAACCTTCGTGGTTCCGGTGCTCGAAATATTCGACCCCGAGAATGCGATCCTGACCGAAATCCTGGAGGATTCGGCCTCGACCGGCGGCGCCGGCAATGCCAATGGCGTGGCCGTCAGCGACGACGAACTGGCGCTGATCGTGGACCGCGTGCTGGCCGGCAGCGATACAGATGCTTCACCGATGGAAGCCCGCTATCAGGCCGCCATCCATGCGGAGACAGGGTTTTCCAATCTGCCGACGATCGCGGAAGTGCAAGCCATCATCGATGCTAAAAATGCCAACCTAGGTCAGCTCTTCCTATTCCACAGTTTCGATGGGGACGAGGATTACATGGTCGACTGGGACGTGAGTTCCGTCACCAATATGGAGTTCATGTTCTATCTTTCCGATGGCTTCAACCAGAACATTGGTGACTGGGACGTAAGTTCCGTCACAAACATGATGTTGATGTTCAGCCTGTCCGACGATTTCGACCAGGACATCGGCGACTGGGACATCACGTCCCTGACCAGTGCGTTTGGCATGCTCGATTACTCCGGGATGAGCACCGAAAACTTCAACCGTCTTCTGGAGGGGTGGTCGACGGACAGTTCCGAAGTTGATGGCGATGGCATCGACGACATCCCAAGGAACATCAACCTCGGAGCTAAGGGGCTGAAGTATACCGACCAGACATCCTTCGATCGTCTGGTCGACGACTATGGCTGGACGATCCAGGGCGCCACGTATGATCTGGCCCTGGTCACGAACACTGTTCTGCAAGAGGTATTGGAGGATTCCGCCTCCACCGGCGGATCCGGCAACGCCAACGGTGTCGCCGTCACCGACGATCAATTGGCTCTGGTGGCGAGCAGCGTGATCCTCGGCGGTGAGACGGAGACGCTGTACCAGGCGGCGATCCAGGCGGAAACCGGGTTCTCCGACCTACCGACCCTCGACGAGGTGCAGACCGTCATCGATGCCGTCAACGACGGAGTGAGAGGCGGTTTCGACAGCGAATTCGACGAAGACTATGTGGTCGACTGGGATGTCGGTGCCGTCACCGACTTTTCCTCAATGTTCGATAACGCCATCAGCTTCGACCAGAACATCGGCGGCTGGGATGTCGGTTCGGGGATCGACTTTTCGTCCATGTTCGAAGGCGCCATCAGCTTTGACCAGGACATCGGCGGCTGGGATGTCGGTTCAGGGATCGACATGTCATCGATGTTCGAGGACGCGGAGAATTTCGACCAGGATATCAGCGGCTGGGGTGTCGGTGCCGTCACCGACTTTTCCTCCATGTTCGAAGGCGCGACGAACTTCGATCAGAACATTGGTGGCTGGCTTGTCGGCGGCGCGGCCTCCCTTGTCGCGATGTTCCGGAGAGCCGAGAGTTTCGACCAGGGCATCGACGCCTGGGACACGGGCAATGTCGTCTCCATGAACGCCATGTTCGAAGAGGCCACGTCCTTCAACCAGGATCTCGGCTCTTGGGACACCGGCAACGTGACTTCGATGGAAGGGATGTTCGATGGGGCATCGTCCTTCGATCAGGACATTGGCGGTTGGGACATCTCCTCCGTGCAGAATGCGACGTCCATGCTGGACGGGTCCGGCATGAGCGAGGCGAATTTCGACAGTCTGCTGGCGGGCTGGGCGACGCTTGATACAGCGGCCGGCGAGACGACGATCCAGAACAATGTGTCCCTCGGCGCCGACGGACTGACGTACACGGACGCCACGTCGCTCAACCACCTTGAGCAGGTCTATGGCTGGACGACGACTGGAACGCTGACCAGCGACCTGACAATCAAAGAGCTGTCGAACCAGGCAGAAAACTTCCTGATAGTGCCCATCATACTGCCTGGAGTGGACCCCACGGGCGCGACCGTGCACGCGCTGGGTGGCGACGATACCGTCGAGACCGCCAATGGCGATGACATTCTCGTCGGCGGCGCCGGCAACGACACGCTGACCGGCGGCGACGGCGCGGATATCTTCGTCTACAAATTCTCCAACGCCGGCGACGATACGATCACCGACTTCGTGGTCGGCGAGGACAGCGTCGATGTGGGTCAGCTGATCATCGGCTACGAGGACGGTGTGTCCAACCTGTCCGACTTCGTCTGGATCGAGGCAGGCACCAACAACGACGCCAAGCTGGTGATCGACGGCGATGGCCTGGGCAGCAACACCGACGAAGTCACGATCACCCTGACCGATATCGGCCACGGCGGCATCAGCATCGACGACTTCGTGGACGGCGAGCTTGTTCTGTCCATCACCAATCAAGACCCGCAAGTCGGCACGACACTGCCAAACCAGTCTTCCGATGAGGACACCGCGGTCAGCTTCGCGCTGCCGTCGAACGCCTTCACCGATGCGGATGGCGACACGCTGACCTTGACCGCCACGCTGGCGGACGGCTCCGCCATGCCCTCCTGGATGACATTCACAGCGTCGACACGCACGTTCTCCGGCACGCCGCCGCAGGACTACAACGGAACACTGAGCATCAAGGTTTCGGCCAGTGACGGACAGACCGGCTCGACACCGGCAACCCAGACGTTCTCGCTGGTGATCAACCCGGTCAATGACGATCCGCAGGTGGGTACGACACTGCAGAACCAGTCTTCCAACGAGGACACTGCTGTCAGTTTCACGCTGCCGTCGGATGCTTTCAGCGATGTTGAGGGCGATACGCTAACCTTGACCGCCACGTTGGCGGACGGTTCCGCATTGCCGTCCTGGCTGAGCTTCAACGGCACCACGTTCAATGGCACGCCGCCGCAGGACTACAACGGAACGCTGAGCATCAAGGTTTCGGCCAGTGACGGACAGACCGGCTCGACACCGGCTACCCAGACGTTCTCGCTGACGATCAGCCCGGTCAATGATGATCCGGAAACGGGCACGACCCTGCAAAACCAGTCGTCCAACGAGGACACCGCTGTCAGCTTCACGCTGCCGTCGGATGCTTTCAGCGATGCGGATGGCGATACGCTGACCTTGACCGCCACGTTGGCGGACGGTTCTGCCCTGCCGACATGGCTGTCGTTTGCCGCGTCGACTCGCACGTTCTCCGGCACGCCGCCGCAGGACTACAACGGAACACTGAGCATCAAGGTTTCGGCCAATGACGGACAGACCGGCTCGACACCGGCTTCCCAGACGTTCTCTCTGACGATCAGCCTGGTCAATGATGATCCGGAAACGGGCACGACCCTGCAAAACCAGTCGTCCAACGAGGACACCGCTGTCAGCTTCACGCTGCCGTCGGACGCCTTCACCGATGCGGATGGCGACACGCTGACGTTGACCGCCACGCTGGCGGACGGATCCGCCCTGCCCTCATGGCTGACGTTCACCGCATCGTCCGGCACCTTCTCCGGCACGCCGCCGCAGGACTACAACGGAACGCTGAGCATCAAGGTTTCGGCCAGTGACGGACAGACCGACTCGACACCGGCTTCCCAGACGTTCTCTCTGACGATCAACGCGGTCAACGATAGTCCGCAAGTGGGTACGACACTGCAAAACCAGTCTTCCAACGAGGACACTGCTGTCAGTTTCACGCTGCCGTCGGATGCTTTCAGCGATGTTGAGGGCGATACGCTAACCTTGACCGCCACGTTGGCGGACGATTCCGCATTGCCGTCCTGGCTGAGCTTCAACGGCACCACGTTCAGTGGCACACCGCCGCAGGACTACAACGGAACGCTGAGCATCAAGGTTTCGGCCAGTGACGGACAGACCGGCTCGACACCCGCTTCCCAGACGTTCTCACTGACGATCAGCCCGGTCAATGATGATCCGGAAACGGACACGACCCTGCAAAACCAGTCGTCCAACGAGGACACCGCTGTCAGCTTCACGCTGCCGTCGGATGCTTTCAGCGATGCGGATGGCGATACGCTGACCTTGACCGCCACGTTGGCGGACGGTTCTGCCCTGCCGACATGGCTGTCGTTTGCCGCGTCGACTCGCACGTTCTCCGGCACGCCGCCTCAGGACTACAACGGAACACTGAGCATCAAGGTTTCGGCCAGTGACGGACAATCCGGTTCGACGCCGGCGACACAGACGTTCTCGCTGACGATCAGCCCGGTCAATGATGATCCGGAAACGGGCACGACCCTGCAAAACCAGTCGTCCAACGAGGACACCGCTGTCAGCTTCACGCTGCCGTCGGACGCCTTCACCGATGCGGATGGCGACACGCTGACCCTGAGCGCCACGTTGGCGGACGGCTCCGCCCTGCCCTCCTGGCTGACGTTCACCGCGTCGACACGCACGTTCTCCGGCACGCCGCCGCAGGACTACAACGGAACACTGAGCATCAAGGTTTCGGCCAGTGACGGACAGACCGGCTCGACACCGGCTTCCCAGAGGTTCTCACTGACCATCAGCCCGGTCAATGATGATCCAACTGGCAGCGTGACGATCGTCGGAGCCGTTGCAGAAGGACAGACACTGACTGCCAACACGGCAACGCTTTCCGATCCGGACGGTCCTGGGACGTTTGAGTTTCAATGGCAGTCTTCGTCCGATGGTGCGCAATGGACAGACATAGCTGGCGCCACGTCAACAAGCTTCTTACCAGGCACTGCCCAGGTCGACCAGATGCTGCGGGTTGTTGTCAGCTATACCGATGGCGATAGCCACTCAGAGAACATTGCTTCGAACCCCACCAATAGCGTGAGGTCGAATTCCGCCGAGACGGATGTTTTTTTGGAAATTCTGGAGGACTCGGTTTCGGTCGGTGGGGCGGGAAATGCCAACAATATCACCGTAACGGACAATCAACTTTCCCGAGTAGCCGAACGTGTGCTGGCCGGTGGGAATGCTACGTCGCCAATGGAAACCCGTTATCAGGCGGCAATCCAGGCGGAAACGGGGTTTTCCAACCTACCAAATGCGGATGAGATTCAAGCAGTTATCGACGCAGTAAATTCAGACCTCAGCGAATTGTTCGCTATCCGTTCGGAGTTTAATGCGGCCTATGTGGTTAACTGGGATGTGAGTTCGGTCACCGATATGTCGTCGATGTTTTACTGGGCTGAGAATTTTAACCGGGCTATTGATGATTGGGACGTCAGCTCTGTCACCGACATGTCGGAGATGTTCCACCGGGCCTATGATTTTAACCAGGCCATTGGCGGTTGGAATGTGAGTTCGGTCACCGATATGTCCTGGATGTTCGCCTTTGCCGATTTCAATCAGGCCATCGGTGATTGGGATGTGAGTTCGGTCACGGATATGTCGGGGATGTTCCTGCACTCCGATTTCTTCAACCAGGCGATCGGCGACTGGGACGTAAGCTCTGTTACCAATATGTCGATGATGTTCAGAGGTGCGGAAGTCTATAACCAGGAGATTGGCGATTGGGACGTGAGTTCCGTTGCCAATATGTCGGAGATGTTCCGCAGTGCCTATGATTTTAATAAGGCGATCGGCGACTGGGATGTAAGCTCTGTTACCGATATGTCGATGATGTTCGATGAAGCCATATCATTCAACCAAGACATCGGTGACTGGGACGTTGGTTCAGTCACCAATATGGCATCAATGTTCGATGAAGCCCTTCAATTCAACCAGGATATCAGAAACTGGGACGTTAGTTCAGTCACTGATATGTCCAATATGTTCAGGGGCGATGACGACAATGATTATCGACTTGTGTCGACATTCAACCAATCCATTGGCGATTGGGATGTGAGTTCCGTCACCGATATGTCGTTTATGTTCTTTATGGCCTATGACTTCAACCAGGACATCGGCGACTGGGACGTGAGTTCGGTCACCGATATGTCGGGGATGTTCCGTGAAGCCTCTGATTTCAACCAAAATATCGGCGACTGGGACATCTCCTCCCTAACTAATGCGGCTTACATGCTCGACGATTCTGGCATGAGCGCGGCGAACTTCGACTATCTCCTAGCCGGCTGGTCCACTGACAGTTCCGGAGTTGAGGGCGACGGCATCGACGATATTCCGACCAGCGTCACTCTGGGAGCGCTGGGACTGACCTACACCGACCAGGTCGCCTTTGACCGGCTCGTCAATGACTATGGTTGGACAATTGACCTGGTGTGAACCTCGGATGCTGGAGAGGCTTTTGTAATCTTGCGAATACGAGTTCAGGTAAACGGATGTTCTACCTGGGCTATATCGTGCTGCTCGGCGCCTTGGATGTGAGGCGCTGCATTGGAAGCACCGAACGATGACAGTGAATTTTGATCTCACAAGCCAGGACGGACGAAACGCATTTCTGGACAAAACGCTCGATATCGAAACCTACACCGACGCTTGTCGGCGCGCCCATGAGAAATCCCCGCAGGACCTATCGATTGGAACGCAATTCAGCTCGGCGTTGCGCGCAAATGGTCAGTTCGCCGAACAAATGGCGGTGTCCGAGGCGCTGCTGAAGGACCATCCCAGGGATCCCCGAGCGCATTATTCCTTTGCATTGGCGCTGATGGAGGCAGGCCGATACCGGGATGCCTGGCCGCATTTTACGGCGCGTTGGGCGCTGCGGAAAGCGCCGCAAAAAGCACAAACATTGCCCCAGGAGACGCGATGGATGGGCCAGGACCGGGATATCCGCGATACCCTTGTCCTGGTCGGCGAACAGGGACTTGGCGACACGATCCAATATTTGCGATATGCCCTGCAGGTTCGTGAGAGTGGCCTCGACATACGTTTGTATCTGCAGCCGGCCTTGCGGGGGCTGCTGGCGCAGAATCAAGCTTTCCGACATATGCTCTTCGTCGACGACGAAGCGTCGATCCGGCAATGGTGCCTGCTTCCCGATCTGCTGCCGATGCTCGCTCCGACATATCAGCAGGTCACGTATCCCGGCCCCTATCTGTCTGCTCCGGTTGAGTCCGATCCCTTCGTGCTATCGGGCAATGCGTGCAGCAAGATCCGGGTTGGACTGGTGTGGAAAGGAAATCCCGAACACTCCGGAGACAGGTGGCGATCGATGGACCTCGCTCAACTCCTTCCTCTTCGGACGGTCGAGACCTGTCAATTCTACAGTCTCATGCTCTCCTCTTACTCCAAGGAGATTCAGGATGCCGGCGCCGGTGACTGGATCATCGACCTTTCTTCGCGCAACGGGTCATTCCCCGAGCTTGCACGGGCGCTGGCCGCGATGGATGTCGTTGTCTCTGTCGACACATCGGTCGCCCATCTTGCCGGGGCCATGGGCAAGGCTGTGGTTCTCCTGGTTCAGTTTCCGCCGGACTGGCGCTGGGGCAATGAGCCTGTTGAGACAACCCGGTGGTATCCGAGTGCGAGGGTTTTCAGGCAGGAGAAATTTGGCGACTGGTCGGCTCCGGTCGAGAAGGCCCGCTCGTTTCTCAGCTCGCTTTGATTTGCTTGCAGGAAACAGCGCGGGCATGGGAACGTCCTTCGTATCCTGAACCGAGGTCTGCCAAACGGTTACATGCAGGCGCAAAGAAGCTGCCAGGTCGCGCCAGGCCCCTTCGGCGTCTTCCATAACACGGCTTTTGCGGGTCAACTTTTTCTGGCAGTTCTGCCAAGTGTCTATCAGCGACACACCGAACCAGTGACAGCACAAACCGCAATCCAGCCGGCCGGTAGCTACGATTTTCGGTCCATAGAAGGCGCATATGAAGTGTTCGTCTGACCGAAGGACAAACAGAAACCGGCGCTGTTCGCTCCAGCGCCGGTTTCTGACTTATGAGATCAAAATTCAGTTGATATCGCCCGCAGGGCGGCACCATCCAGATGAGCTTCTGATCCTGCACTGAGGTTCGCGGCCGCTGGACACTGTCTTTCATCACCTGCCCGTGAGTGGGCTCGGCAGACTTCGCATAACGCAGAAGGCCCTCCCCTATCAAGAGTCTGAGCCGGGAGAGTGGCAATCGCACATTGCCACTCTCCTGGTCAGGCCACTACACCACCCAAATTCCGTCATCCAGATTGTCGGCGTTGCGGTCGACGTTCTCATCGCTTTCCGTGAAAGCCACCAGAATGTCGACAGGCGTCAGGCCCTCTTCCATTCCACCGAGCCAGAATTCATAGCCGGGCTGATCCGGCTGGCGTCCCAGAACATTCTGATACATGGCGTTGATATAGTCTTCATTGGTCGGGTTGGTTCCATATAGATCGCTGAACTCATCCGACTCGATGAACTGGCGGGCCAGAAACTGCTCTTTTTGATACTCACTCCACCCCTGCTGATCCAGATCGTCCAGGACATCAACCCAGAATCTGACCCCCTCTTCGTCCGGTACGCGGCCGAACGAAGCCTGATAGATCAGATAGCCGAATTCCGTGTTCGGACCATAAAAGTCATAGACATAATCGCCATCGACGAGATCGATGCGCTCGATGCTGGTCAGCGTATCGGTTGAACCATCCGGCTTCAGCACCGTGATGCGCCCGTCCGACAGTAGTGTCAGTTCGAACTCGGATCTGTTGCCGTCATAGACGACGGTATCCGTTCCACTTCCGCCGTTGATCAAGTCGGACCCCAAACTGCCCAGGATCCGGTCGTCGCTGGCCAGTGCCCAGATACTGTCATTCTCGGGAGTTCCTTCAAGGTTGTCCGGAAGGGGCGTTCCGATGATTGACTCCCCGGAGACATCGTTGATCTGGATGTTGAATGTCTCCGAAATCTCAGGTCCGGTCCCATCCGTGGCGCCAATGACGACAGTGTGTTGCGTTGCGCTCTCAAAGTCCAACTGGGCACCGTCGGCGACACGCAGCGTGCTGCCATCGAGGTAGAAAAGACCGCCGGCATCGTCGATAAGGCGAAACTGCGCAAGCGGTTCGACCGGGTTCTCGGATGCCTGGAAGGTGGCGACCACCGTATCCGCCGCTGAATTTTCATCCACCGATCCACCACTTTCGATTTCGATGTCCGTGATCGGCTGATTGGTGATTTCCAGAGTGAATGCCGAGTTGGCATCCGGCGTTGGGCCGACGGTCGGATCGTCGACTTCGATCGTCACATCGAACTGCGTCCTGGATTCGAAATCCAGTGCCGTACCGGCCTTCAGATAGAGTTCGGTGCCGTCAATCTCGAAGACGTCGGCGTCCGCGCCGCTCACGCTGAGATTGTTCGTGCCAAGATCATCATCCGTGACCACGATATCGGCGACCTTCACACGCACTGTTGTATCGGTGTTTTCGGCCAGGGCGGAGGTGGCGTTCGACAGGCTGACCGACTTCGGCGCAGCGTTTCCGGCGCCATCCGTGATGAAGAGGCTGAAGTCTGTCGTGACGTCAGGCGTCGTGCCGACCGTCGTATCGTCCACCTCGACCGTTACATCGAACAGAGGTTTTGTCGAGACATCCAGTGACGTGCCGGCTTTCAGGTAAAGCTCTGTGCCGACGACCTCGAAGGAGCCAGCGTCCGCGCCGCTAAGGCTCTGAGTGTTGATCCCGACACCGTCATCCGTCACCACGATGTCGGCGACCTTCACACGGGACGTCGTGTCATGATCTTCCGGCAACACGAACGTAACGTTCGCCAGGCTTACCGATGTTGGCGGGGTATTCTCGCCCGCATCCGTAATCCGCAAACTGTAGGCTGTTGTCGCGTCTGGCGTTGGGCCGACGCTGGCATCATCCACGTTGACCGTCACGTCGAACAACGTCTTGCTTTCGTGGTCCAGCGACGTTCCAGCCTTCAGGTAGAGCTCCGTCCCGTCGATCTCGAAGAAGCCGGCGTCCGTACCGCTCAGGCTCAGATCGTTTGTCCCGAGCCCGTCATCCGTCACCACGATATCCGCTACCTTCACGCGGGATGTCGTGTCGGTACCATCCGTCAGCGCAGACGTCACATTGGTCAGTCTCACGGCTGTCGGAGCGGCATTTCCGGTCGCATCCGTAATCTCAAGGCTGAAGTCCGTCATTGCGTCGGGTGTCGTGCCGACGGTCGTGTCGTCGACTTCTACCGTGATGTCGAACTGTGTCTTGGTCGACGCATCCAGCAACGTACCGGCTTTCAGGAAAAGTTCTGTGCCGTCGATCTCGAAGAAGCTTGCATCAGATCCGCTCAGGCCAAGCGTGTTTGTCCCGAGGCCGTCATCAGCCACCACGATATCGGCAACCTTCACACGCGACGTGGTGTCGTGATCGTCCGGCAAAACGAATGTCACATTGGCCAGGCTCACTGCGGTCGGTGGTGTGTTTTCGACGACGTCCGTGATCTGAAGACTGAAGGCCGTGTTGGCGTCCGGTGTCGCGCCGACGGTTGGATCATCGACCTCAATTGTCACGTCGAACCGGGTTTTGCTTTCATAATCAAGCGAAGTCCCGGCTTTCAGATAAAGCTCATTTCCGTCGATTTCGAAGAAGTCGGCGTCTGCTCCGCTGAGGCTCAGGTTGTTCGTCCCAAAATTGTCATCCGTCACCACAATGTCAGCGATCTTCACGCGCGATGTGGTGTCCGAGTCCTCGGCCAGGGCGGAGGTGATGTTCGTCAGGCTGACCGATGTCGGAGCTGCGTTTCCAGCCGCGTCCGTGATCTGAAGGCTGAAGGCAGTCGTTGCGTCGGGCGTCGCGCCGACCGTCGTATCGTCTACCTCGACCGTCACGTCGAACTGTGACTTGCTCGAGGCATCCAGTGACGTGCCGGCTTTCAGATAGAGCTCCGTGCCGATGATCTCGAAAAAGCCTGCGTCTGATCCACTCAGGCTCAGGTCGTTGGTCCCAAGACCATCGTCCGTCACAACGATGTCGGCGACCTTCACTCGGGATGTCGTGTCGTGATCTTCCGGCAAAGCGAACGTGACATTCGTGAGGCTCACAGCGGTCGGGGCTTCATTCACATCGTTGATGGCAAGGCTGTGCGTCGTTGTCGCATCAGGTGTCGTACCGACAGATGTGTCGTCGACCACGACCGTCACGTCGAACTGCGACTTGCTTTCATGATCCAGCGACGTATTGGCCTTCAGATAGAGCTCGGTGCCGTCGATCTCGAAGGAGCCGGCATCCGTCCCACTCAGGCTCAGAGTGTTCGTCCCGAGAGCATCATCCGTCACAACAATGTCGGCAATCTTCACGCGCGATGACGTGTCCGTGTCCTCGTCCAGGGAGGACGCCACGTTCGTCAGGCCGACTGCCGTCGGCGCTTCATTGACATCATTGATGGCAAGGCTGTGCGTCGTTGTCGCATCCGGCGTCGAACCGACAGAAGTGTCGTCAACTTCCACCGTCACGTCAAACTGCGTCTTGCTTTCATAATCCAGCGAAGTATTGGCCTTCAGGTAGAGCTCGGTGCCATCGATCTCGAAGGAGCCGGCGTCCGTCCCACTCAGGCTCAGAGTGTTGGTCCCGAGAGCGTCATCCGTCACAACGATATCGGCGATCTTCCGACGCGATGACGTGTCTGCGTCTTCGTCAAGGTCGGACACCACGTTCGTCAGGCTGACCGCCGTCGGCGCTTCATTGATGTCGTTGATGGCAAGGCTGTGCGTCGTTGTCGCATCCGGCGTCGAACCGACCGAAGTGTCGTCAACCTCCACCGTCACGTCGAACTGCGACTTGCTTTCATAATCCAGCGTCGTGCCGGCCTTCAGGTAGAGCTCGGTGCCATCGATCTCGAAGGAGCCGGCGTCCGTCCCACTCAGGCTCAGAGTGTTGGTCCCGAGAGCGTCATCCGTCACAACGATATCGGCGATCTTCCGACGCGATGACGTGTCTGCGTCTTCGTCCAGGTCGGACACCACGTTCGTCAGGCTCACCGCGGTCGGCGCTTCATTGACGTCGTTGATGGCAAGGCTGTGCGTCGTTGTCGCATCCGGCGTCGAACCGACCGAAGTGTCGTCAACCTCCACCGTCACGTCGAACTGCGACTTGCTTTCATAATCCAGCGTCGTGCCGGCCTTCAGGTAGAGCTCGGTGCCATCGATCTCGAAGGAGCCGGCGTCCGTCCCACTCAGGCTCAGAGTGTTGGTCCCGAGAGCGTCATCCGTCACAACGATATCGGCGATCTTCCGACGCGATGACGTGTCTGCGTCTTCGTCCAGGTCGGACACCACGTTCGTCAGGCTCACCGCGGTCGGCGCTTCATTGACGTCGTTGATGGCAAGGCTGTGCGTCGTTGTCGCATCCGGCGTCGAACCGACCGAAGTGTCGTCAACCTCCACCGTCACGTCGAACTGCGACTTGCTTTCATAATCCAGCGACGTATTGGCCTTCAGGTAGAGCTCGGTGCCATCGATCTCGAAGGAGCCGGCGTCCGTCCCACTCAGGCTCAGAGTGTTGGTCCCGAGAGCGTCATCCGTCACAACGATATCGGCGATCTTCCGACGCGATGACGTGTCTGCGTCTTCGTCAAGGTCGGACACCACGTTCGTCAGGCTCACGGTCGGCGCTTCATTGACATCGTTGATGGCAAGGCTGTGCGTCGTTGTCGCATCCGGCGTCGAACCGACAGATGTGTCGTCCACCACGACCGTCACGTCAAACTGCGTCTTGCTTTCATAATCCAGCGAAGTATTGGCCTTCAGGTAGAGCTCGGTGCCATCGATCTCGAAGGAGCCGGCGTCCGTCCCACTCAGGCTCAGAGTGTTGGTCCCGAGAGCGTCATCCGTCACAACGATATCGGCGATCTTCCGACGCGATGACGTGTCTGCGTCTTCGTCAAGGTCGGACACCACGTTCGTCAGGCTGACCGCCGTCGGCGCTTCATTGATGTCGTTGATGGCAAGGCTGTGCGTCGTTGTCGCATCCGGCGTCGAACCGACCGAAGTGTCGTCAACCTCCACCGTCACGTCGAACTGCGACTTGCTTTCATGATCCAGCGAAGTATTGGCCTTCAGGTAGAGCTCGGTGCCATCGATCTCGAAGGAGCCGGCGTCCGTCCCACTCAGGCTCAGAGTGTTGGTCCCGAGAGCGTCATCCGTCACAACGATATCGGCGATCTTCCGACGCGATGACGTGTCTGCGTCTTCGTCAAGGTCGGACACCACGTTCGTCAGGCTGACCGCCGTCGGCGCTTCATTGACGTCGTTGATGGCAAGGCTGTGCGTCGTTGTCGCATCCGGCGTCGAACCGACCGAAGTGTCGTCAACCTCCACCGTCACGTCGAACTGCGACTTGCTTTCATAATCCAGCGAAGTATTGGCCTTCAGATAGAGCTCGGTGCCGTCGATCTCGAAGGAGGCGGCGTCCGTCCCACTCAGGCTCAGAGTGTTGGTCCCGAGAGCGTCATCCGTCACAACGATATCGGCGATCTTCCGACGCGATGACGTGTCTGCGTCTTCGTCAAGGTCGGACACCACGTTCGTCAGGCTGACCGCCGTCGGCGCTTCATTGATGTCGTTGATGGCAAGGCTGTGCGTCGTTGTCGCATCCGGCGTCGAACCGACAGATGTGTCGTCAACCTCCACCGTCACGTCGAACTGCGACTTGCTTTCATGATCCAGCGACGTATTGGCCTTCAGGTAGAGCTCGGTGCCGTCGATCTCGAAGGAGCCGGCGTCCGTCCCACTCAGGCTCAGAGTGTTGGTCCCGAGAGCGTCATCCGTCACTACGATATCGGCGATCTTCCGACGCGATGACGTGTCTGCGTCTTCGTCAAGGTCGGACACCACGTTCGTCAGGCTGACCGCCGTCGGCGCTTCATTGACGTCGTTGATGGCAAGGCTGTGCGTCGTTGTCGCATCAGGTGTCGTACCGACAGATGTGTCGTCGACCACGACCGTCACGTCGAACTGCGACTTGCTTTCATGATCCAGCGACGTATTGGCCTTCAGATAGAGCTCGGTGCCGTCGATCTCGAAGGAGCCGGCGTCCGTCCCACTCAGGCTCAGAGTGTTGGTCCCGAGAGCATCATCCGTCACAACAATGTCGGCAATCTTCACGCGCGATGACGTGTCCGTGTCCTCGTCAAGGTCGGACACCACGTTCGTCAGGCTGACCGCCGTCGGCGCTTCATTGATGTCGTTGATGGCAAGGCTGTGCGTCGTTGTCGCATCCGGCGTCGAACCGACAGATGTGTCGTCAACCTCCACCGTCACGTCGAACTGCGACTTGCTTTCATGATCCAGCGACGTATTGGCCTTCAGGTAGAGCTCGGTGCCGTCGATCTCGAAGGAGCCGGCGTCCGTCCCACTCAGGCTCAGAGTGTTGGTCCCGAGAGCGTCATCCGTCACAACGATATCGGCGATCTTCCGACGCGATGACGTGTCTGCGTCTTCGTCCAGGTCGGACACCACGTTGGTCAGGCTCACGGTCGGCGCTTCATTGACATCGTTGATGGCAAGGCTGTGCGTCGTTGTGGCATCCGGCGTCGAACCGACAGATGTGTCGTCCACCACGACCGTCACGTCGAACTGCGACTTGCTTTCATAATCCAGTGACGTATTGGCCTTCAGGTAGAGCTCGGTGCCATCGATCTCGAAGGAGGCCGCGTCCGTCCCACTCAGGCTCAGAGTGTTGGTCCCGAGAGCGTCATCCGTCACAACGATATCGGCGATCTTCCGACGTGATGACGTGTCTGCGTCTTCGTCCAGGTCGGACACCACGTTCGTCAGGCTGACCGCCGTCGGCGCTTCATTGACATCGTTGACCGTTATGTCGAATGTCTCGCTATAACTTTGATTATCAGGATCCGTGACGGTAATGGTGAGCGAGACGTTTGCACCATCCACCTCATAGTCCAGCGCTTCGCCGGCCTTCAGCTTCAGCTGACCGCTCACCACCTCGAACCGGTCATCGGAAAGCGTGAAGGTGAAGTCGTCTATATTGGTGGTATCCGCATCGACGACCGTCACATCGCCAATATCAACACCGGCAGCATCATTCTCATCAACCGAATTAACGTTAATCAGATCCAGGTCAGTCGGGGCAGAAGGCTCCAGCTCGAATGCGCCGATATCGGTGGTTTTGGCACCATCGTCGGGTGCGCTGGGGACATCGATGGCACGGGCCACTCCGCGGGCGTCAAACCCGGTTAACAAGTCATTCGTGTCGCCATCGCCGTTCGCATCGAACCTGACCAGCGCCTCGTTGATCACCTGGTTCAAATTACCATTATTGGAAAATTCGAGTCCCAGATCAGCCTCAACAAGTTCGATGATCTGCGCACCATCGAGTGCTGGATTGGCTGCCGCAAGTTTGAGCGCCATCGTCCAGACATTTCCACCATTGTCGGCAAGCTCTCCGCCGCTCAAACCAGTGAGGTTGTAAGTCTGCACCGCAGCAAAGATATCCGCCAGATCCGTGGAATCTAGCCCGTTGACTCCGCCGATCAGGTTGTCACCAAAGTACACGGGCTGAGTCCCGGCTCCGATATCGTTCTCTCCATTTTCAGTCCCGTTTCCGAGAACGATCGAGTTAGCGATATGGTATGTGACCCTGTCGGTAGCGATGCCGCCGCCATCTGAATCGGCTTTGTTTCCAACAATAGTCGAGTTCAGAATGAGGGACCTCATATTGGTGGCGGCTTTTGTGTACTCACTAATTCCATAGGAGATATAAACGGCGCCGCCTTTGCCTTTGCCTTCGTCGCCGGCGGCGTGGTTGTCCGTTAGCGTTGAATTGTGAATAAGGAGCCCGGCAAAATCACTATACATCTTTGTTGCGATAGCACCGCCGGCGCTCTCGGAACGGTTGCCGCTGAGTGTGCTGTCCAGGACGTAGAGCAGCCCCCTATCTGACCAAAGTGCCCCCCCGCCGACGTCCTCTGTTGTCGTTGTCGCCTGGTTGCCGATCAGCGTGCTGTCGTGAACCAGGACATCTATGCTACCGCCGTAGATTGCCCCACCCGTCCCCCGAGTGCCCCCCGTCAGTGTTAACCCGGAGAAGACATTTATGCTGCCGACAGAGCTGCCCTGGCCGATACTGTAGAAAATCCCGACATTGTCATCGAGCAGGGGGCTGTCCGCATCCATCTGCGACAAATCGGTGACCTCGACATCGCCATGCATGGTCGTGACGTCGTTGCCGGCTGTGTCGCCCGAGATCGTGATCCGGTTGTCGCCATCAATGATGACGTTGCGCGCGAAGCCAAGCGATCCAAAGTCCGAATTGTCTTCGTCCTCTCCATTGCTCTCATCATCTGACGGATCCTGATCGGCCTTGAGCCGGATCGTGCCTTCCAAATCGTTTGCGAAAACAATCGTATCCCGCGAGCCGGTACCGGCATTGGCCATCTCCAACGCCTCGCGAAGGGACAGTCCGAGGCCACCCGGGGTATCCAGGGTAAAGCCCGGGTTTTCAGGGTCGATATCGAACTCGTCTTCGAGCGTGGTGACGACGAAGGTTTCCGCCAAATCCTGAAGGTTGATCGTCACGTTCGCGGTGGTGGTTTCGCCACCCCCGGATGCTTCGATCTCAAGCGTGAAGGAGGATAGTAAGTCGTAGTCGAGGTCGCCCTCATCCAAAACGGTGATCACGCCCGTGTCTGCGTCTATGGCGAACGCCCCCGACTGGTCGCCGTTCACGTCGACATTGCCGGACACAATAGTGTAGCTGATGGAGTCATCCACGGTGTCGCCGTAGCTGAGGACCGCATCGACGTCGAAGATCTCGGTACCATTGGTAGTGTTGACACCTTCGGCGGTGTTTTCAGTAATGCCACTGACCGTTACTAAATTGCCAATCAGATCAGGAAGGAAATAGGGACCGCTGCCCTGGATCTCGTGGGCGCCAATGTCCACGTCATCGCCCGCGGTGCGGAAATTGCCATCGCCGCGTGCGTCAAATTCGGTCGTCACCTCCGAGTTGTCACCGGCGTCGTGGGCCAGGCCACCGTCCTGAATGACCAGGCTGGCAACGTCGTCAGCCTCGTCGGATCTTGTGAACTGATCGAAGTCTTCGAAGATATTCGCCGGATCTTCGCCAATCAGGTTAGATCCAACATCGTATTCATTTGTTTTTGTTAAATCTAAGTTCTCGTACCGCACATTGTCAGCGGCCGAGGACGGGCTACCCGAGCCGTTGCCGGAAATGATCGTATTCTTGATCTCGACCGATCCGTCGTCCACGACCAGTGCTACGTACTCACCTTCGTTTGCGGCTTCATTGAGCCCGTTTTGGACCAATGTGCTGTTCAGAATCGTGAGATCGGTATCGAAGCTGTAAATTGCTGATGCCGAGGCTGTATCGGAATCCGTGGATTCGTTGCGGTAGAAGGTCGTGTTGACGATCGTCACGTCATCAGCGTTGTCCGCGTAGATTGCGCCGCCACTGCCCGCGCTTTCGTTGCCTTGAAAAACGCTGTCATGGATCTCGGCGTCGGCATTCTCACTCAGGAACAGCGCGCCCCCTCTGGTGCCATCGTTGTTCTGAAATGTCACTGCGCGCGCAATCAGCGTGTCGTCGTCTCCGACGAAGACCGCGCCCCCGTCGACACCCCCGCCGTTCTCCAGGACAAGCGAGTTCAACTCGACCTGAATGTTACTGCCGCCGCCGTCGATGTTGAATATCCGGTGCGGCGCTGGGGGAGAGACGGCCGCTTGAATTGCGATGTCGGCCCGGCCGTCGCCGTCGATATCACCATCTATGATCACATCGTTGCTGATGGTGATCTCACCCTGGGTGAGCGTTATGACGGACTCCGTTCCGGAGGCGGGCTGTAGCGACGAGTCGAACTCGATCGTGTAATTGTCCGACGAACCAGCGTTCGCATTGACGGTGGCAATGGCATCGCGCAGGCTGATCCCGACCCCATTCGTTGTGTCGTCGAGTGTGGTAACAGTGATAGTGATGTCTGCCATTATACTTGTCCTCTTGGGATGAATTCTGATCTCGACCGGTCGGGGATGAAGAACACTTCACCCCCGGGGCAGACTGGTGCCCTCCGCATCTCCGATCGGGTCTCAAAGGTGGCGGAGAGCTGTCTCCCCTCACCGTTGGTTGGCTGTTGGAAATTGAGCGCGTGACCGCCAAAGCCAGTGCCGCAGCCCATTGTCGTTTCGTTCACGTGAGCCGCTGAGGGGGCAAAATCGCCGCAGTCATTCAGGATCGCATCAGGCGCGCGCGCCGTTCCGGCATGCTCGCTCGATCTGACCCGAACTCGAACTGCTCCAAAAGCGCGGTCCGCAGCAATTGCCATCGAAAGCCCCATCAATTATCTCGAAGCCGCCAATGGTGAGCTGCTCAACCCCACCGTGAATCGCCGGCTTGACCTTTGGGCTCATAGGTACGGGATTGATCCCGAGCGCGTCCTGTCAGTCCGTCTCAACAACCCGGCGTTTTGTCTCAATCCGGGTGTTTTTTCGACACATGAGGGAATCCGGCGCGCCCTCACGAGCAAAGGTTGTCGGCCTGATGACATCCCGGGAACGCAAATCCGCTACAAATTCGCATTCCACACAGCAAACAACCCAACCAACTCAGGATGTTAGCGGGGATCTTTGTCCGAGCATCCATGCCTCAATGGTGCCCGCGAGCCGACCCGGCGCCAGGTCTGAAGCCGGATGGGAAAGTCAGCCAAAGGGTATTCGGGCAGAGAGTCCTGCTCCGTCTGATCTCAGTGCAATTCCATCGACGGCACTTTGTCGATCATACTGATCAGGTCATCTCACCCGACGGGCGTGTCGCTCTTGCTACGCTTTCGAAGGAGATAGGCCAAACCGCTTCTTGTAGGCTCTGCGGAGTTGATTGGCCGAGGAGAAGCCGCAGGTGAACGCGATCTGGGAAAGATCCTTCCGGTCCAGTGAACCGTCAATCATCTGATGGGCCAGTTCAACTCTGGTGTTTGCAACATGGTTGCTCACTCCGCCCAGAAGCTCGAACGCACGATACAAATTGGCTCGGGATGTACAGGCATAGTGCGCAATCTCGTTCACACTGAGATCCACCTTCGTGATGTTTTCATGGATATATCGCAGGGCTCGTTCACGGATAATGTCGACACCACTGGCCGATGAATTTGAGATGTGGTCCTCAATGATATGAGAAACCAGTCCGGTGGCCATCCGGCTCATAAGAGCCTGGTTCGGCGCGTTGTCGCGCAACACGCTTTCCAGACCTGAAACCGCCGATCTCATCATTTCTGACATCAGTGATCCGTCGCGTATGACGACAAATTCTCCGGACCTGCTTGCTAGCTCTTTGAGTGAGCGCGACGAAAACATGAAACGAGCAATTTCCGAATCCGAAATGACGTTTTTGAAATCGTTTGTCGCGGTGATGTAAATGTCACCTTGGCCGAGCGATATTCCACCAAGTCTGTTGTTCGCTTCAACACGCCCCCTTTCAATCATGGAGACCATGATCATGTCCGACCTTGCGTCGTGCCCCACATCGTGGGCGGGCTGAATGGAGTAACCGCTGGATTCCAGGCGCATAAACTTGCAGCGGTCACCTATGAGCAGGTCTCCTATGATGACATTCTGGTTGTCGGCGTCCAACTGTCGAATGTCCGCCACCGTCCTTGTCGGCATCGAGCCGCCATTGAGAAGTCTTTCAAAAGCTTGCAGACGCGAGTGGTGCGGATGGTGTCTCGTGTCCAGCTGTCGCGAATCAATGACACTGGTCTGAGCCTGAACGATGCCCTCAAACGGCATTGCTGATGGTCCTTTGCAGCCAGCCCTTTAGCCCTTGATTTACACTATACCAAGCTGTCACCAAACTGACAGGTGACACCATGTCCGTCCGAAGCGGAACCAGGCGACGCGCCGCCTACTTGTCGCGGAAGCCGTTGGTGATCGGATAGCGGCGGTCGCGGCCGAAGTTCTTCTGGGTGATTTTCACGCCGGGCGCCGACTGGCGGCGCTTGTATTCTGCGATATAGAGCAGATGTTCGATACGGTTGACGACCTCACGTGGATGGCCGCGGGCGACGATCGCCTCGACGTCCATCTCTTTTTCCACCAGGCATTCCAGAATATCGTCCAGAACGTCGTATTCGGGCAGCGAGTCCTGGTCCGTCTGATCGGGGCGCAATTCCGCCGACGGGGCCTTGTCGATAATGTTGACCGGGATCACCTCGCCGGACGGCCCCAGGCCTCCCGGGGGCATCTGTGCGTTGCGCCAGCGGGACAATCCGTAGACCTGCATCTTGTACAGATCCTTGATCGGATTGAAGCCGCCGTTCATGTCGCCATAGAGCGTTGCATAGCCCACCGACATTTCCGACTTGTTGCCGGTCGTCACCACCATCGAGCCGAACTTGTTGGAGATCGCCATCAGGATGGTGCCACGGGTTCGGCTCTGCAGGTTCTCCTCGGTCACCCCTTCATTGGTGCCTTCGAACAGGCTGGACAACGCGTGGGAGAACCCTTCCACCGGCTCATGGATCGGCACCGTGTCGTAGCGGCAACCCAGCGCCCGCGCGCATTCTTCGGCGTCACGGATCGAATCGTCCGAAGTGTAGTGGTAGGGCAGCATAACCGCCCTCACCCGTTCCTCGCCCAACGCATCGACCGCCAGGGCGGCGCAGAGCGCGCTGTCGATGCCGCCAGAAAGGCCGAGCACGACATTCTTGAAGCCGTTCTTGTTGACGTAGTCGCGCAGACCCAGCATGCAGGCGCGGTAATCGGCCTCTTCTGTCTCCGGCAGGCGCGACATTGGACCGTCGCTGCAGGCCCAGCCATCCGGGCCGCGGCGCCACGTCGTCACAACCGTCTGCGCCTCGAACTGGCTCATCTGGAAGGCCAGAGACTTGTCGGCATTGAGCGCAAAGCTGGCACCGTCGAACACCAGTTCGTCCTGACCACCCAGCTGGTTGGCGAATATCAGCGGCAGGCCGCTTTCGATCACCTGCCGCAGTGCCACCTGCTGGCGCACGTCTGTCTTGTCGCGGTAATAAGGTGATCCGTTGGCCACCAGGAGAAGTTCTGCGCCGGTCTCCGCCAGGGTTTCGCAAACCCCGAAATCACCCCAGATGTCCTCGCAGATCGGCAATCCGATGCGAATACCGCGAAAGTTGACGGGTCCAGGCATCGGACCGACGTCGAAGACCCGCTTCTCGTCGAATTCGCTGTAGTTGGGTAGATCGACCTTGTAGCGTTCCGCGACAATTTTGCCGCCGTCCAGCAAGGCCACCGCATTGAAACGCCCCTCGTCCGTCTGACGCGGCACACCGATGACGACGCCTGGGCCACCATCGGCCGTGTCCTGCGCGAGCGCATTCAGCGCCTGGTCGCAGGCGCGAAGAAAGGCCGGCTTCAGCACCAGGTCCTCGGGCGGATAGCCCGACAGGAACAACTCCGTGAACAGCACCAGATCGGCGCCGTGTCGGGCGGCATCCGCCCTGGCGCGGCGCGCAAGTTCAAGGTTCCCGTTCACGTTGCCCACGGTCGGGTTTTCCTGAACGATGGCAATGCGGAGAATGTCGCTCGGATCGGCTGTCTCGGTCATGGTCGCCGTGTAACCTTCAATGACAAGTGGTGCAAGTGGGCACTACATCAAGGCGTCGCCGCTGTCAGCGCGATGCATCAAAAGCGGCACGATCAGATCCTCCTCGTCCTCAAGATGCCGCATCAACCCGTTCACCAGGCGATCCGCCTCCGTCCCGTAGGCCTCGGCGGCGAACCGCAACGCATCACCACCGCTATTCAGCCCCTGCAGGAAGCGGTTTCCTGCCATCGCATTGCTTTCCAGCAAATCGTGGATCGTGTGGTGATCGGCATCCAGAATGTCGAAACCCCGACGCAGCCGGGGCTCGGCATCCATGAAGATCGGGAAGTAATGAACATCCTCGATATTGTGATGCCCATCCAGATCCGACAACAGGTAATTGAGCCTTGGCGCAAACCATTCGGCAAAGGCGCGCGGCTCGAAGCTCTCCTCGCGCAACTTCTCAATGCTGCTGCTCAGCGCTGCAGAAAGCTCGCGAAAGAAGCTGTGTCGCTTGAGCCAGAAGCGTCCCATGGAGGATAGCGCGCCCGGACGGCGCCAATCATCACGCGGATAGCGATGAACCAAAAACTGCAGGTCTTCCGGTAAGCCTTTCCGCTCAAACAGCTCGTTGCTCATTCACTCACCAGAAGAACCGATCCAGGATTACGGATATCCATATAGCGCCGGCCAACACGAAAGACAGCAATACGGCGGCCGAACCGCAATCCTTGGCGATCTTGATCTCTTCCATATAGTCTTGTGAGAGGCCATCGCAGACCGCCTCGATGCCGGTGTTCAGAAGCTCCACCACCATCAGCAGGACAATGGCACCGGTCAGCGCCAGGAAAACGAACAGTCCGTCGGCAATCATCGCCGCGAGCGGGATGGAAATCAGGAACAGAAGTGCCTCTTGCCGAAATGCCGCCTCATGGCGGGCCACGTGCATCAAACCGTTCCAGGAGTTGCGGAATGCGTTGAGGATCCTCTGCATGACGGCCCCGAATCGTTGTCAATCAGGGTGGCACGCTAGCGGACACCGGAAGCCTATCCAAGTTTGAGCGGCTAAGGCGTCTGAGGCATGTCCGGCGGAATGTCGTAATAGTCACCCTTGTCAGCGCAATAAATGTGCTTCGAGAGCTTGCGGCCGGTATCGCCATCGAGGCTGCCCGCAAGAAGCGCAGTGCAATCCTCGTTCCGGTGCTTCCAGAACAGCGCTGATCCGCAGGTTCCGCAAAAGCCGCGCCGTGCATCGGGGCTGGCGTGATACCAGACAATGCTGGCATCACCTTCGACAGTCAGGCTGGTATCCGCCACATTCATGGTCGCGTAATGATGGCCCGTTTGCTTGCGACATTGACTGCAATGGCAGGCCACCACATCGCTCAGCGGGCCAACCACGGTGTAACGCACCGCGCCGCACAGGCAGGATCCCTCGTGCTTTTCGTCCATGCATTCCTCCATCGTTCCATGACGGGAACCTGGAATGCGCGGTGTCGCGAAGCAATCGAATTAAATTAAAGGCTCGTTCAAGACGGCTGAAGGCGACAAGCGCCAAAGGGCACTGCGGTGCCCTTCAGCAAACGCCAGATCGGCCGATCAGCCAATAGCGGCGACCCGGGAATCCTGATCCCTGCCGCCCTTCATCAGTTCAGCAACGAGGAAGGCGAGCTCCAGTGCCTGATCGGCATTAAGCCGCGGATCGCAATGGGTATGGTAGCGGTCCGACAGGTCTTCGGCCGTGACCGTGCGCGCACCACCGGTGCACTCGGTCACGTTCTTGCCGGTCATTTCGACATGAATGCCACCCGGATGTGATCCCTCCGCGCGGTGAATCTGGAAGAAGCTCTCAACCTCTGACAGGACCCGTTCAAAGGGACGCGTCTTGTAGCTGTTGAGCGTAATCGTGTTGCCATGCATCGGATCGCAGGACCACACGACCTTCTTGCCTTCCCGTTCAACAGCGCGGATCAGTTTGGGCAGGTGTTCAACAACCTTGTCGTGGCCGAAGCGCGTGATCAGCGTCAGCCGGCCCGCTTCGTTTTCGGGATTGAGCAGGTCAATCAGCTCAAGCAGGCCATCGGGCTCCATGGAGGGGCCGCATTTGAGGCCGAGCGGATTTTTGATGCCGCGGCAATATTCGATATGGGCGTGATCGGGTTGTCTCGTGCGATCGCCAATCCAGATCAGGTGACCGGACGTCCCGTACCACTCTCCGGTGGTCGAGTCCGTGCGCGTCAGCGCCTGCTCGTAGCCGAGCAGCAAAGCCTCATGGCTTGTGAAGAAATCGGTCTCGCGCAGCCGGTGGTGCGTTTCGGCGGTAATCCCGATGGCGCGCATGAAATCCATGGTCTCGGAGATACGGTCCGCCAGCTTGCGGTAGCGCTCCGCCTGCGGGCTGTCCTGAACAAAGCCAAGCATCCATTGGTGCACATTGTCGAGGTTGGCATAACCGCCCTGTGCGAAGGCACGAAGCAGGTTCAGGGTCGCAGCCGACTGGCGATAGGCCATCACCTGGCGCTGCGGGTCCGGCACACGGGCAGCTTCGTTGAACTCGATGCCGTTGATGATGTCACCGCGATAGCTCGGCAGTTCAATGTCGTCCTTGCGTTCGACATTGGACGATCGCGGCTTGGCGAACTGCCCGGCAATTCGGCCGACCTTGACGACGGGCTGCTGCGCACCGAACGTCAAAACCACTGCCATCTGGAGAAAGACGCGGAAAAAGTCGCGAATATTGTCCGCACCGTGTTCGGCAAAGCTCTCGGCACAGTCACCGCCCTGAAGCAGGAAGCCCTGTCCATTTGCCACCTCGCCGAGGCGCTCGCGAAGCTGGCGGGCCTCACCGGCAAAAACCAACGGCGGATAGGACGACAGGCGTTCTTCCGTTGCTGCCAGAGCGTCCTGATCCGGATAGTCCGGCACCTGAAGGATCGGCTTGCTACGCCAGCTGTCGGGTGTCCAGTTCTGTGCCATAATACTCACCTGAATTCACGGGGTTACGATGCGCTCCATCCCAAGGGCGGGCTTATAACGGCAATTGTTTTGGAATGCCAGCGTTGCAGGCAGTTTATCGTAGCCGATCAGCGAAGAAAATCAGCCGGCACGAGGCCTGGCAGAACGCAGGCGATTGAAGGCAAAAAGGCCGACTTGCCAGAGCAATGCGGCAGCCATCGAAACCAGGAACCCGGGAACCACACCGAACGCCGGAAACGAATGCTGCGCACAGACCGCAAAGATCACGAGACTGGGTATTCCAAAGGGAAAACTTTTGAGGATCGAATAGGTGTCTTCGGCGGAGTAATTCAGATGAACGATCATCAGTACCGGGAAAAGGGTCACCGGAAAACCGGCCAACAGCCCTGACCACTGCGGGCCGATCGCCGCCGCGGCTTCCGTGACCGCCAGAACGACGGCAACAGCCAGGCCTGCCCGCATGGCGACGACGACCCAGGTGGTGGGAATGCGTGCCGCGATTTCGGTTGCTCTAACGCCACGCATGGCAAAGACCGAAATCACGGCACAGACAGCGACAAGCGCTACACCGCCCAGGGCGGTCAGATCGAGCTTCGCGATCACCCACGCGGCAATGAGAAACCCCGATATTGCCGCGATCACTGCAGTCACAAAACGATATCGATGAACCAGGCTTGAAAACCGCCAATAGGCGAGATTGAGACACACCGTTGCGGCCAGCCCACCCAAAGCGTAGGGAGCGGCCTCGGCAACAAACTCAGGGCCCTGCTGGATCCCGATGAAGAAAAAGATGATTGCCAGTCCAAGCGGCACACCTGCCAGAATGCCGGCAAGGGTCGGACCGCCACGCTCCGCGATTGCAGACAGGCCAAGCACGGCAAATACGGTCGAGAGAACTTTCGCCAGCAGCAGCGAAGACAATGCAAACCTCCTTCAGAGAAAGGTCACGCCCCTCTCTTCCAGAAGGGAATCGAACATTGAGCGCTGGTGATGGGGAAGCTCCACGGCTCGTGAATAGACCGGTTCGTGCCGATCAGCCCGAACGGGACGATCGAAGCCGTCAGTGCTGTGCAGGAACCCGTGAACACCCTCTTCGCCGAATTCATGCAGAAATCCCTGCATGACTGCATCCAGATAGGATTGAAGGATGGGTGCGCCGGGATCATGGGGCGCGCAGTTGGTGTGTGCTTCGTAGATGTAGATCGGACAACCATCGGGAACGCTGCCCTCCATCTCCAACCTGTCGAGGCTCACCGTCACCCGGTCGTACGTCGCTTCGCGTTCATCGATCTGCGGCAGATGATCAAGCCGGTCGTAAACAAGAAGGCCGTCGATGGCATTCCCGTCGCGTTTCCTGGCACTGAGCATCGATGAGTTTCGCCGAGGATCGACGGGGTCGCCGTTGGTGCGCGGCCGCCAGCAGCGACGCCATCCATTCAGACGCACCGGTTGAGCAGCAACGTAGTCCGTCCGCAACGTCGTGCGATTGACCAGAGACCCGTAGCCGAAATAGGCGATGATCGGCCCCTCATCCATCGCGCGTCCGAGGCGATCGAAAATATCAGTCATGGTGGAAGGAATCCTTTGCTGCAGTCCAGCTACAGGGCCAAGCGGAATTCTTCAACAAAAATCAGATGCTGTATTGACTTTGACGTAAACGTCAATGGTAACGTGCGGAATCATAAAAGCCCAGACAACCGCCGAAATCGGATTCGATTCATGAGCATGTCTTCGCAACTATCTGATTCATTTAATGAAAAACAACATCTCCCGGCAACCAGTGAGGTTTTTGAACAAACGGTATCCATCCTCGCAGAAGACGGATTCCCGCTCGCTGGAACGTTGTTCAAGGGAACACCCGCAGGTTCAGGACCCCTGGTTCTTATCTCCTCGGCCACCGGCGCGCCTCGTGGTTTCTACCACGCTTTCTCACGAGAATTGGTGCAGTCCGGGTTCCGAGCCGTGCTCACCTATGACTATCGCGGAATGCCGGAATCGCCCGCACCCAGTGGATGGAGCGGTCGTATCAACATGCGTGATTGGGCGCACAAGGACATGTCCGCCGCGACGGACTTTCTTGACCAACAGTCTCCCGGACACTCGATGGTCGGCGTGGGTCAGTCCTTTGGTGGCCAGGCCTTGGGCATATGCGCCAATCCGATGCGCTTCGAACGGTATTGCATGGTCGCCAGCCTGTCCGGCTACTACCGCGGCACAGACACCCCATGGCGCAACTATTTCATGATGAACGTTCTGGGAATACCGACAACGGCGATCCTTGGAAAAACGGCGCCATGGATGGGTTTGGGCGAGAGCATACCTGCGACGGTATTCCGCGATTGGACCCGCTGGTGCAATCACCCGGAGTATTTCTTCGACGACCCGACGGTTGGTGCCCGGGAGGGTTATGCCACGGTGCGACTGCCCATCCTCACTGTCGGAATGACGGACGACCCCTGGGGTACCCCGCGGGCAGTGCACGGATTGATGAAACACTACGTCAATGCCGACATCACGGAACGCTGGCTGTCTCCGGAAGACGCCGGCGGCCAACCGATTGGCCATCTGGGTTTCTTCCGCTCGCGCTTCCGGGAAACGCTTTGGCCTGAGGTGATCGACTGGCTACAGAGGGGCGAAACCTAATGCCGTACTGATGGCAACGCAGTCTCTCGGACAAGGCGACATGCGGCACGGGTCGGCTGAGGACCATCAATAACTTTGAAATCAGCAGGAGCTGACTTTAGCCATCAACCCGTTCGCCATTCTTCACCCGGTAGGTCGGCTGGTACATTGTGACCAGCTCCTCGGCAGCGGTCGGATGGACGGCCATGGTCCGGTCGAAATCGTCCTTGCTGCATCCAGCCTTGAGCGCAATTGCAAGTACCTGGGCAAGCTCTCCGGCGTCAGGTCCAAGGATATGTGCGCCGATCACGCGCCGGTCAGCAGCGTTGACGATCAGTTTCATGATCGATTTCTCCTGACGACCGGACAAAGTGTGCTTCATCGGACGGAATTCGGCGCGATAGACTTCGAGATCTTCATATTGTTGCGCTGCTTCGTCTTCCGACACCCCAACCGTCCCGATCTCGGGCTGTGAAAAGACCGCCGTCGCGATCATATCATGATCCGGACTTGTGGGATTGTCGCGGAATGCGGTCTCCACCACGCACATGGCTTCATGGATCGCCACCGGGGTCAGTTGTACGCGGTTGGTCACATCTCCAACGGCATAGATGTTGTCCACATTGGTGCGCATGAGACCGTCGACGACAACGGCTCCCTGTCCATCGAGTTCGACGCCAGCGCGATCCAAGCCAAGACCGTCGGTATTGGGGACCCGGCCGATCGCCAGCATGGCCTGATCGACCTTGAGGTTCTTGCCATCCGATGTGGTGACATCCAGCCGATTGTCGGCAGAGCGCACGATTTCGCGGATCACTTCGCCGCAAAGGATGCGAATTCCCTTTTCTTCCATCATTCTGTGCAGGCTTCGCCTGATATCCATGTCGAAGTTCTTGAGAATTTCGACACCGCGGTAGATCAGTGTCGTTTCAACACCGAGACCGTGGAAGATGTTGGCGAACTCCACGGCGATGTACCCGCCGCCCGCTATCAGCACGGCTTTCGGCAGTTCTTCCAGGTGAAACGCCTCGTTGGAACTGATCGCCAACTCATGTCCGACGAGCCCTTCAACACGGTTCGGATGGCCTCCGACCGCGATCAGGATCTTGTCCGCTGTGACGATCTGATTGGTCGACAATAGCCGAATGCTATGGCTGTCAACCAGTTCGGCACGGGTCTCGAATATCTCCGCTCCCGCATTGCCAAGCCCCATCTTGTAGAGGCCCTCGAGGCGATCGATCTCACGATCCTTGTTGCGGATCAGTGTCGGCCAATCGAATGTACTCTCTCCGATGGTCCAGCCGTAACCCGCCGCGTCGTCAATTTCTTCGGAGATGTGCGAAGCATAGACAAAGAGCTTCTTCGGCACGCATCCCCGGATGACACAGGTCCCGCCATAGCGATACTCTTCAGCAATGCCGACCTTCTTTCCCATGCCGGCCACCAGGCGCGCAGCTCGAACCCCACCGGATCCACCACCGATCACGAAAAAGTCGTAGTCATAGTCGGCCATCGAGGCGCCTCTCCTTGCTGATCGCTGATCTTCGGCCCGTTGCACCGGATTGCGCAAGCGAGCGACACTCTAGATAAACGGCTTGCACGAAAAGAAAAGCCCGGCTCTGACCGGGCTTTCTCAACTCGCCGTGACCGGATGCTATTGAGATTGGCCGTCGCTGCCGTCACCGGTTGGATTCTCACCCAATCGGGCCGTCAGGGCCTTTTCAGTGGCTGTTGCCAGGTCGCGAGCGATACCATTCGACCAGACTTCCGCCGCCTGAAGCAGTTCACGGGTCGCAACTGGACCGCCCTCGAGCAATTTTTGACCCGCCGCGCTTTCGTAAAATGAGCGGATGGCGTCGAGTTCCTCGATGGAAAAATTGCGGGCGTAAATGGTGGCTGCCTCACGTTCCAGGTCTGCTCGGCGGCCCGCCATCTCGATTGCCGTCTCATCGACGGTGACCGATATAACGTCCTGCAAGTTGGGTGCAGTCTGTATGAGGGTCGTCTTCAGATTTTGCGCCGCTGTCGGCAGTATCGCATCGAATTGGTCGGTGGCGCGAATGGCGGTGATCGCCTGGCGCGCGCTTTTCAGGTGTTCGGCAGTCGGTTCCTGCGCCACGGCGGTGTTGGAAAGGCTGATCGCTGCAAACGCCGCGAACGCCAGCGTGGTCGTGCGCAATCCAATCGCCCCACTTATCTGTTTCATCGCTTCTGGTTTCCCTCTAGTTCTTCAAAGTCTTGATGCCGGTCTCACCGGCTATGATGGCTGCGGATGCCAGGTCGAGAAACAGTCCGTGCTCGACAACCCCCGGAATTTGCTGCAACGCGGCGGACAGCGCTTCTGCATCGGGAATGCGGCCAAATGATGCGTCCAGGATCTGGTTTCCGCCATCGGTTTCGAACGGCACATCACGATCCATGCGCAAATCTATTGAACCGGCAAGATCGAGAGCCTCCGCGGCCTTTTCAACTGCCAGACGCGTCGCCGTCAAGCCGAAAACGTTCACTTCTATCGGCAATGGGTAATTGCCGAGGACGTCGACTACCTTGGATTCATCAGCGATGACAATCAGCCGGTCCGATGCTGCGGCCACGATCTTCTCGCGTAACAAGGCACCTCCCCCGCCCTTGATCAGACGCAGTTCCGGATCCACTTCGTCCGCACCATCCACCGTCAAGTCGAGATGTGGCAGTTCATCCAACGAGAATATGGGGACACCGAGCTCAACACACAGGCCAGCCGTTCGTTCCGATGTCGGCACTCCACGAACGGTCAGACCAGCCTCCACCTTCTCAGCCAGGAGCCGGACGAACTCTTCCGCCGTGCTTCCCGTTCCGATGCCCAGTTTCATGCCGGTTTCGACACTGTCGAGCGCGACCCGGGCGGCCTCGATTTTCAGTTGACGGGCGTCCATCCGCCGTCCGCTCCCAGTAATTGACTGCCGCGCTGTTACCATGGCCGGCGCGCCAAGCAAAGCCGTAAATCCAAGCGCTGCAAGCTTGCGGCAATCAGAACCCGGTTCACCGGTCAGCAACTCGATCGACAGGCACCTGCTCTACCCTCCGCCCTTGCAATCCGTTTCCTGCTGGCCTAGGCGGAACACATAAACGCTTTGCTGGACGGGGGAACCATGCCCAAACCGCTGGTCATATTCGATCTTGACGGAACGCTGCTGGACACCGCTCCCGATTTGATGGACAGCCTCAATCACACAATCGATGCACTTGGACTTGATCCCGTTGCCTACGAAGACATGACATACCTTGTCGGCTCAGGCGCCCGTGCGATGATCGAGCGGGCTCTCGACCTGCAAAAACACCAGCCGGCGAATGGAGAGATGGACATGCTCTTCAACCGTTTCCTCGACCACTACAGCGCAATGATGCCCGGATCGTCTGCACCCTACCCCGGTCTTCCCGAGGCAATGCGCCGTCTCGAAGAGGCCGGAATGGAGTTGGCGGTTTGCACAAACAAAACGGAGGCTTTGGCAACTCGCCTGCTCGGGTTGCTCGATCTATCGGACAGTTTTGCAGCAATCACCGGTGGAGACAGCTTTTCCGTGCGCAAACCGCACCGCGGCCACATAGAGGGCACGATCGACCGCGCCCAGGGCGATCGAACTGCCGCTGTCATGATCGGGGATTCCGTCAACGATATCGCTGCGGCACGCAACGCCGAAATTCCATCTATTGCCGTTTCATTCGGCTATTCGGATACCGCAGTCGAGGAGCTTTCTCCCAACCACATCATCCATCACTATGACGAATTGACAGCGGATCTGATTGACGGCTTGCTCGCCGAAACCGGTCAGCAGGCCGTCTGATCTGGTCAGCCGTTGCCGCGTGCCTTGTTCGTGCGCGCGATCGCTTCATCCAGCCGTTTGTCGCGTCCATACATGTCCGCGTAGTATTCCACGCCGCCATTGTCCTGCGGCCAGGCGGTAAAGTAGGACACATAGACCGGAATCCGCTCTTGCAGATGTTCGGCCAGATTGCTTCCCTGTTCGACTTGCGCATCGACATGTTCGCGCGTGCTGCCAAGCACAGCCGCCGCCATCCCACGAGGGTCCTGAAGCCTGACGCAACCGTGGCTGAAGGCCCTGGCATCCCTTTCGAACAGCTTTTTTGTCGGCGTGTCATGCATATAGATCGCATGCTCGTTCGGGAACAGGATCTTCAATTCGCCCAGCGCATTGTTGCGTCCTGGAGGCTGGCGAACGTCGACCGGCACGTTCACCCCAACCTTCCACCAGTTGACGCTGCGTGAGGAAATGCGGCGGCCGCGTCGATCGGTTACTTCGTAGCCGAGCCGGTCGAGATAGGATGGATCCTGACGCAGTTTCGGCAGCATCTCATTGACGATGATCGAACCCGGAACACCCCAATAAGGGTTGAATTCCACCCTCTCGATTTCGTCCTGGAAGAAGCTCGTCTGATTGGAGCGCTTGCCAACAATGGCTCGCATCGACAACGAGTCCTTGCCATTGGCGACATAGGTCGCCCGGTAGGCCGGCTGGTTGATGAAAACGTGACGGGTACCAAGACTGCGTGGCAACCAACGCAGCCGTTCCATCGCCAGGACTAGCTTATCGACCTTGTCCTCGTTGGACATGTCCGTGAGCTTGCTGATGGTCATCTTGCCGACGATACCATCGACCGACAGGCCGTTTTCGCGCTGGAAATCCTTAACGAGCTTGACCAGTTCAGGTGAGTAGCGATCGCTGCCGCCAGTCTCGAATTCATAGAGCGTAAGGCCGTGGTCGACCAGCAGCTTGTCCGATCCTCGTTTGCGGATCGCCGCCACGACATTCGAGAGCTCCGGATTCTTTGTGCCTGGTTTCAGGAACGTGCCCTTGGCAATGACGATCATTTCTTCCTGATCAGCTCCGCGCATTTCAGCTAACGCGGCAACAAGGGCTTTGAATTTGTCGTTGCCCGGATTGCTACCGGAGAGATAAACCCCCGCATCGGCCGTAGCGGCAAGATTGCCAAGAGCCGAGGCCAGATCGACTTTCTTACGCTCAAAATCGTGATAGCCCGACAGCCTGTTGGGATCGATGCGGCCGCGCGTGGCATCCAACACGTAAGTCAGCGCCTTTGCACTCATGTTCATTTCGAACAGCATGAGTTCGCGCTGCCGGTCGGCCATCGCGGTCATATCAAAACCGTCCGTTGGCAATTCGATACGGTAATCAGCCGGAGAAAGGCCAACCTCGGCAGCTCGCTCCATCACCGCGAGTGCGGCGCGGGCATTGTCGTTCGGTGCGGTGCCATCGATCCACACAAAATCATGGTTTTCGCTGTAGTACGCGATCAACGCTTCGCCGACCTCTTTGGTCGCCGTGATCTTCTGGCCTTCCAGAAAGCGACGCGATTCGTCGAAAGCGCTGGTTATAAACGGACCAGCATATGGGTCAGCCGAGGCTATCTCGACGGTCGAAAGCGGCGTCAGGTCCACCGTTTTCATGGTATCAGGCTTGTAGGTGTAGACCTTTGGAGCGCTGATACGAACCTTTGGCGCAGCGGCCCTACGTTTTGCCTTAAGCCGTTGCTGCTCATGATGTTGCTGCCGCAGGCGGCGCTTCTCACGCGCCCGCGGATTGAAGATCAGCTCGAAAAGCGACGTGCGTTGCTGCGCCTGAACTTCTCCGGTGGTTGACAGTACAAAGCCGGTCGACAGCATCCCCGTCACGGCCGCCGCGCTACAGAACAATCCAATCTTTCCGGTTTTCAAACCTGTGCCCTCCGACGATTTCCGGGACACCTGGCGCCCCATCGCCGGAAGTGTCCTCAATTTGCCATAGCTACGCATTGTGGAATGTCAAGCGCAAGCAGTTGGCGGTCGAATTTGGTAAAATACGGTCCATTTCCTAAAAAATTGATCAATGGTGTTGCTTAGCACCCTCACCTTTCGCGGCAAGCAGCCATCGGCAAAACGCGTATGCGAGATATGCGCCAAACAACTGAGCAATGACGAATGGAACAACGTCCTGCGGCCGAATTCCGGCAAAACTGTCGGAAAATCCACGCGCGATGGTCACGGCCGGATTAGCGAAAGACGTCGACGCAGTGAACCAGTAGGCCGCCGTAATATAAAGCCCAACGCTCATCGCTACAGCCTTCTCGTTGGATCGCAACGTGGCAAGAATCGTGAAGACCAGGCCGAACGTCGCCACCGATTCGGCAAACCATTGAGCCGATCCGGTCCGCACCTTCTGGGAAAACTGCATCACTTCCAGATCAAACATGAGGTGCGCCGCCCAGACCCCGATAAGTCCACCAACTATTTGTACGAGGACAAATCCGACCGCGTGTGGCGGTGAAATCTCTCGACGGATCGCGAAAACCATTGTCACGGCTGGATTGAAATGCGCACCGGATATCGGCCCCAGCATCGTGATCAGGACAACCAGGATAGCACCGGTCGGGATCGTGTTTCCGAGTAAGGCTATGGCCACATTGCCGCCAGCCAGAGCCTCCGCCATGATCCCTGAGCCCACCACGGTGGCTAACAGAAACGCCGTGCCGATAAATTCCGCACCCAGTTGCTTCGAAAGCCGCTCGTCCATCGTAATCCCCCGATCTCCAGCCGACCCTGGCGATTCCGGATCGCCGCCGCTCAACCAGCACTTTTCAGTCGCTTATCTGACAGAATTGCCCTCTTCGATGAAATATCCAGAAATCATGAATTATGGATAAGATCAAGAACAGCGATGGGCACCGCGCAAAGAAAATTTGACCTGTCCCGGTAATGCCCCCAAATTCGCTGTCAGGGCCTGGGGGACAAAGAAGACCAATGATACGAAATCTAAGAATGCTGACCGGCTCGTTCCTCTACATATTCGTAACGAGCCACCTGCTGAACATGGCCTTCGGGCTCTTCTCCGTGGAGGCAACAGACGCGGCGAGCGCCTATCTGACGGCGCCTTGGACATTTCCGCCGTTGTCCCTCCTGGTGATGCTATCCTTCCTGGTGCACACGGTTCTCGGTTTGCATGCACTCTATCACCGAAGCACGCTACGCATGTCGGGCTATGACGGCGCGCAACTGGTCTTTGGACTGCTTATCATTCCGCTGCTCGCATCCCACGTGATCGGCATCTACGCTCTCAAGAACTTTTTTCAGTTCGAACCAACCTATCGCGTCATCCTCACGTATTTCTGGCTGGACAATCCGCTTGAAGGTCTGCGTCAGGTCCTCGTCGTCATCGTGATCTGGATCCATGCCAGCATCGGGATCTTCAGCTGGATCCGGCTCAAAAGCTGGTGGGATCGTTTGGCCTGGATGGTCTATCCTCTATTCGTCGCGGTTCCGGTTTTCGCTTTGCTCGGTTTTGTCGATGCCGGTAACGAAGTCATCAGCGACGCTGCCATCGTCGCCGGGGAGCCGGCGGCCCCGCCGGTCGAACTCACGGCGGCAGAACAGGAGGCGGCCGCCGAGCAGCAGGCAGAGGTTCTTGCGAACCTGGCTTTGGCCAATCGTATCTTCTGGATAACGATGTACATCTATGGCGCAATGGTGATCGCTGCCTTTGTCCTGCGATGGTTGCGCCTGCGGGCTCGAAGACACGGTCTGGTCGTCATCGACTATCTACGCGGGCCGACCATCGAAGCCGAATCCGGTGCAAGCCTCCTGGAATTGTCGCGCATAAGCGATCTACCGCATGCCAATTTATGCCGCGGTCGCGGACGCTGCGGTACCTGCCGTGTTCGGATCCTCGAAACGCAAGCCGATCTCAACGAACCGACCCAGGTGGAGCGGCAGACGCTGGCCAGACTGAATGCCCCGGACGACGTGCGCCTTGCCTGCCAGCTTCAGCCGCAGGCCGGGCGGCTCACCGTCGAGCGGCTTGTCGCACCCGACATCTCTCCAAAGGACATGGTCTTGCGGCAAAAGGCAGCTGCCCGAGCCGATGCAACGGAAGACACCGTTGCGGAGGTTGTCGATGCTTGATCTCAGACATCGTTGGCTCATTCCTCTCATGGTCGTGGTGATGTGCCTGGCGCTGGCCAACCCTGGTCTCGCGCAATTCATGCCGGGCAGCTCTCAACCAGTCGAAACCCAGGTCGAGCCGGGACCACCCTCACCCAACGATGTCCGAGAACTGATGCGTCTGCTGTCAGACCCGTCGATGGTCGAGTGGCTGCGAGCCAGGGGCCAGGAGGCGGATAGTGATTCCATTGCCGGAGCAGAGGCGGCCGAGAACTTCCAGCAGGAAATCGCTCGAAGGGTCGAAAGGGTGCGCCAGCGACTTATCGATCTGACGGTCAGTTGGCGAAACCTGCCGGACGCTCCGAACTTTCTGGCACAATCCTGGCAACAGCAATTGTCGGCCGAACAGTCGCTGCGAACCATCACCTATATGCTGATCTTCCTGGTCATCGGCAGCGGCCTGGAATGGCTGTTCAGACAATACACACAGCAAATGCTGCTTGGCCTGGAATTCAGCCATGCCCAGTCCCTCGGCAAGCGACTGCAAGCCGCAGCCCAGCGCGCCTTGCTGATCTTCGCCGGCCTGTTTGTCTTTTCCATCGGCACCATCGGCACGTTCCTCAGCTTCGACTGGCCGCCATTCGTCGAAAATACCGTCCTCAACCTGTTGACCATTGTCATTGCCATTCGGGCAGCCGCCACCGTTTCCCTTTTCGTGCTGGCTCCAAGAGTGCCTGAGTTGCGTCTGGTTCCGCTCGGCAACGATATTGCCCGCCCACTGCATCGTTGGACCGTCGCGGTCGCATCCCTGTTGATCCTGGCACTGACAATGACGGACATTTTCGAGCACCTGGCTGGAGATACGGACGCCCTTGGAGCAACATTGGGCATCGCCGTTGCCGAGGGTGCGCTCTGCGCTTTGGCCATCATCCTGGCCATCTGGCATCTGTCCTGGCTGATCGCAAAAAGAAACAGCCCGGACAATGTGGCAGCAGGAATGCCCCGGTTCTGGCCCGGATATCTCTCGGTCCTCACGCTGATCGGTTGGTTTCTCTGGCTGCTCGACGCGACCGAAATGATGTGGACGGTGATCATTCTTGGATTGCTGTTCCCGCTCACCCGGCTTTGCAACGGCTGCATCGATTACTTTTTCGATCAGGCCGAGGGTAGGAATTCGGAGCAGGAAAAGGAGCTTCCCGACACACCAGAACCAGAGGCTACGGTGGTTCTGGAACCAGTCGCAATGGCGGCAAATGATAGCGCCGTTCCTGAAACCGACACTGCCGTCGTGCCGACAATCGAAGAACCGGCCGACGTTGACGAGGATGAAGAAATCGTACCTTCGCTCGAGCTTTATCGCCCGATCGCTCGTCGCTTCGTTCGCTTCGTCGCTGTCATGGGCGCGATCGTTGCATTGCTCGCCACCTGGGGCGGCAACATCTTCAGCCTGTCTGGATCTGAAACCGTCACCGGTCGGATTGTCGGTGTACTGGCGGATATCATCCTGGTTCTGCTCATCGCCGATCTGATCTGGATATGGGCAAAATCCGCGATCGATCGCAGACTGGCCAATTATGTTCCGCCGCAGGGAAGCGAGGCGCCCGGCCCTGAGGCCCGGATGGCAACGCTCCTGCCAATCCTGCGAGTGACCCTGATGGTCACGCTGATTGCGGTTGTGCTGATGACCATTCTGTCGTCTCTCGGCGTCAATGTCGGACCGCTGCTTGCGGGAGCCGGTGTCGTCGGCATCGCCATCGGCTTCGGCGCTCAGGCGCTGGTCAAGGACATCGTATCCGGCATTTTCTTCCTGATCGACGACGCCTTCCGCATTGGAGAATATATCGAGATCGGCACGCTTCGCGGTACTGTGGAGTCCATGTCGATCCGCTCACTGCGTGTGCGTCATCACCTGGGCGCCATTCACACCATTCCCTTCGGAGAACTGACCTCGCTCACCAATTACAGCCGCGACTGGGTCATTATGCGGCTCGAGTTCAGAGTTCCCTTCGACACCGACATCAAATTGGTCAAGAAGATCGTCAAGAAGATTGGTGCGGAGCTGCTGGAAAACGAAGCCTATGGCGAGCACATCATCCAGACGTTGAAATCCCAGGGCGTACGGCGCATGGAAGAATTCAACATGGTGGTCGGCGTTAAGTTCATGGCCAAACCCGGGGCGCAGTGGCTCATCCGCAGGGACGCCTATCAAAAGGTGCGTGACGCGTTCGATGCCAACGGCATCAATTTCGCACAGCGCAACGTGACAGTCGAAGTGGTCGGCGATCAGCCCATCGGCGAGGAAGCCAGACAGGCCATCGCCGGCGCCGCGCAGCAGGCGGTCGAACAGGCTGCCGGACCGCCACCGGCGGTACCGGACGAGCCTTAAGCGAAAAAAGAAGCTAGCCTCAGGCGGCGTCGTGAAAGATGACGCCCAACACGTGACGTTCGCCGCTGCGCACCTGGCTGACGCCATGGCGCATGCGCACCCTGTAAACGCCCCGCTTGCCTTCCACCGGTCGCTCGTTGACCGCAAAAATAACCGCTTCACCCAACCGGAGTTGAATGACTTCGGCGCGCGACTGCATGCGCGGCCGCTGCTCGGTGAGCACGAATTCTCCTCCGGAAAAGTCAACGGACGGATCGTTCAGCAGGATCGCGACCTGCAACGGAAACACGAGAGGGCCGTAGATATCCTGATGCAGGCAATTGTAATCGCCGGTCCTATAGCGCAGCAGCAACGGTGTCGGCAGGTTCTGACCGGCATCGTGGCACCGACGCAGGAACTGATCGTGCAAGGCCGGGAACCTCTCGTCCCGACCTGTCTGCTCTTGCCAGCGATTGGCAGTCGGCACGAGACGTGGGTATAGGGTCGTTCGAAGCGCGGCGACGATTTCCGGCAGTGGATGATTGAAATACTTGTACTCACCCTGCCCGAATCCGTGCCGAGCCATCCTCACGTGACTGCGCCAGCGGCGATCGTCGGCGTAGTACCCGGCGATGGTGCGACAGGTTTCCGGTTCGAGCAACGGGCCCGTTGTGGCAAAGCCCCGCTGACAAAGATCCGCTTCGAGACGGGACCAGTCGAGCCGGTCAATGGTGTCCGGCTCGATGGTTGCACCTGTGACGTGCTCACTGACAGCAATCGTGCTCATGACTGCGCCTCACGGGAAAGAAGCGCCCGTTTTCGTTCGACACCCCAGCGATATCCCGACAGGTCGCCGTCACGACGAATGACGCGGTGACAGGGAATTGCCACTGCGATCCGATTGGCGCTGCATGCTTGTGCCACGGCTCGAACCGCTGATGGCTTGCCGATCTGCTTCGCAACATCCGCGTAACTCGCCGTGGAGCCGGCTGGAATCTGACGCAAAGCTTCCCAGACCTTTTGTTGAAACGCTGTCCCGCGAATATCAAGCGGCAGATCAAGATCGACCTGGGGCGTTTCAAGGTGGCCGACCACATTCGCGACCAACGCTTCGAACTCACTGTCGCCGCCCACCAGTTCGGCATTCGGAAAACGGTCCTGCAAATCGTTGAGCAGGGTTTCCGCATCATCACCGAAGTCGATGGCACAGACGCCTTTTTCCGTCGCCGCCACGAGCACTGCACCCAGCGAGCACTCGCCAACGGCAAACTTGATGCGGGTATCGCGTCCGCCGTCACGATATTGTTTCGGGCGCATTCCCAGTCGGCTGCTCGATTCTTCGTAAAACCGGCTGCTGGCATTGTAACCGGCATCGAAGATCGCGCTGGTCACGCTCGCGCCGGCCTCCAGTTCACCGCGCAGCTTTCCCACACGCCTCGCCGCGGCATATGCCTTGGGCGTTACGCCGGTAATCTCGCGAAAAATCCGATGGAAGTGGAACCGGCTGACGCCGGCTTGCCTGGCCAAGGCTTCGAGACTTGGTGGTTCCTCAGCATCGTCGATCGTCTGGCAGGCGGCGGCGACCAAATCGGCATTCTTTTGCTCTCTGCTTGGCTCGTCGGGCTTGCAGCGTTTACAGGCCCGAAAGCCCGCTTCCCGCGCCGCGGCCGCATCGTCGAAGAACACCACATTTTCGCGACGGGCAGCCTTGGAGCCGCAGGAGGGGCGGCAATAGATTCCGGTGGTTTTGACGCCGTAGATGAAACGGTCGTCAGAGGCTTTGTCACGGTTCTCCACCGCTTCCCAGCGCTCGGCATCGCGCATCTGCGCCGCCGCGATGCGAATATCAGCTGACATCTCGGTCATTTTCTTCCTCATAGCGAAACCATACATCAATGGCCGCACTTTAGGCCTGCGAATCTGACCTCACACTCCGTCCCTTGCTCTTGAATTCGGGTAGCGGACTTGAATCCCGTTTCAAGCGGGACACATAAACAAGATCCGATCAAGACAGTGTGTTCGTATACTGAAGTGATCGTGAATGCGGCTTGGATGAATGTGTGTATGATGCCGATCGACTTTGAACCAACAGAGGAATACCGATGAAAACTGCTCTGGCGACATTTACATTGCTTGTATCCGTGGGCCTGATGGCACCTGTTCCGGCATATTCTGCTGGAGGGGGTGAATCCGACTCAACCCGAAACTGCCCCCGCGGTGAGGTCTATGACCGGAAGCAGCGCAAATGCGTGCCCCGCAATTCCAGTCTCGATGATGAAAGTCTCTATCGCACCGGACGCCAGCTGGCCGAAGCAGGCCGCTACGATGAGGCCATCGATGTTCTTTCGATCGGCGTCGATCGTGGCGACAAGCGGATCCTCAACTATCTTGGCTATTCGCACCGCAAGGCGGGCCGCATCGAGGTTGGTCTGACCTATTACCGCCGGGCATTGGCAATCGATCCAACATATACGCTGGTGCGCGAGTACATGGGCGAAGCCCTGCTCCAAAAGGGTGACCTGACGGGTGCGCTTCAGCAACTGGCCGAAATCCGCCGGCTATGCCAGGGACGTGACTGTGGCGAGTACCAGGAACTGTCCGGACAAATCGCTGACTTCATCAAGAAACAAGACAGCTGACGCCAATCAATTCGACAGCACAACGAGCGGGCGGCCTTCGGGTCGCCCGTTTTCGATTTGTTACGTTTTCGGTCAATTGCCGAAGATTGCAATCGCCGGCACTTCGGCCTAGATGATGGCCTGTTTCATGCCTGTCACTGGAGGGTAAGCTGCATGTCCGAAGCCGCTAAAGCAGATCTTTTTCCGCACGGCCCCGACCAGACGCCTTACCGGAAACTGACATCCGATTTCGTATCAGTCGACACCTTTCGCGGGCAAGATATTCTGACGGTCGAACCGGAGGGATTGAGGCTTCTGACCGAGGCCGCGTTTTCCGACATCAACCACCTTCTCCGGCCTGCTCACCTGAAGCAACTTGCATCGATCCTCGACGATCCGGAAGCAACCGATAACGATCGGTTCGTGGCTTACGATCTGCTTAAAAACGCCAACATCGCTGCTGGCGGCGTTCTGCCCATGTGCCAGGACACCGGAACGGCCATCGTGATGGGCAAGAAGGGGCGTCGGGTCTGGACCGAAGGCGGCGACCGAGATGCACTGTCGAAGGGCGTCCTCGACGCCTATGAGAAGAAAAACCTTCGCTACTCGCAGTTGGCGCCGCTCGCCATGTTCGAGGAGAAGAACACGCGCAACAACCTGCCGGCGCAGATCGATATCTACGAGGAAGGCGAAGACGCCTACAATTTTCTGTTCGTCGCCAAGGGAGGCGGATCGGCCAACAAGACGTTCCTCTACCAGGGAACTCCGTCGCTGCTCACCCATGACCGCCTGATCGAATTCCTCAAGGAGAAGATCCTCACCCTCGGCACCGCCGCCTGTCCGCCATACCACCTGGCGATCGTGATCGGTGGCACATCAGCCGAAATGAACCTCAAGACGGTCAAACTGGCTTCGACAAAATATCTCGACGACCTGCCCACTTCAGGTTCAGAGGACGGGCACGCGTTCCGCGACGTGGAAATGGAAGCCGAAGTTCACAAACTGACCCAGCAAATGGGTGTCGGCGCCCAGTTCGGTGGGAAATATTTCTGCCATGACGTTCGTGTCATCCGCCTGCCACGCCATGGCGCATCGCTGCCTATTGGATTGGGCGTCTCCTGTTCAGCCGACCGACAGGCTAAGGGCAAGATCACCCGCGAGGGCATTTTCCTCGAGGAGCTCGAATCCAATCCGGCGCATTATATGCCGGAAATCGACGAGCAGGCGCTGACTGACGATGTCGTGCGCATCGATCTCAACCAGCCGATGGAACAAATACTCGGCGAGTTGACACAACACCCTATCAAAACCCGCCTTTCACTCTCAGGCACCATCATCGTTGCCCGCGACATTGCGCATTCCAAGATCCGTGCACGCCTTGAAGGCGGCGACGACATGCCCGACTACTTCATGAACCATCCGATCTACTATGCCGGCCCGGCCAAGACGCCGGAGGGCTATGCGTCTGGTTCGTTCGGACCGACGACCGCCGGGCGCATGGACAGTTACGTCGACCAGTTTCAATCCTTTGGCGGTTCGAAGGTGATGTTGGCCAAGGGCAATCGATCGCGCACGGTGCGCGAGGCCTGCAAACGTCATGGCGGGTTTTATCTCGGATCGATTGGCGGCCCGGCCGCACTGCTAGCGCAGGAGTGCATCAAGAGTGTAGAGGTCGTGGAGTATCCCGAGCTCGGCATGGAAGCGATCTGGAAGATCGAGGTCGAGGATTTCCCCGCCTTCATCGTGATCGACGACAAGGGCAACGACTTCTTCCAGGAACTCAATCTTGGATGATTTCCAACCGCTGTCATCCAATCTGATCACCGCGTTCGAGCGCCAACAGCGGGCCTGTAACAGCCTGGGATCACCATTCACGGCAAATCTGTGCGGGCTGTTTGCTCAACACGGACTGCCGCCAACTGGTCTCCGCGAGCAGATGATGGCTTGGCAGGAAGACCCGACGTCGAGCGGCGATGCCCTGCCCGTACGGCTCTGCGGAGCTCTGCACGAGCTGGTCCTGGCCGGAAACGATGCTGACCTTGCCGCCGTCTACCCTCCCAATCACGGAGAAGATGACGGCCGGTTGCTGGCCGCACTCAGCAACACAATCGGCACCCATGACCGGTTCCTGACCTTTCGCCTTTCAAGTCCTCCGCAGACTAACGAAATCCGTCGGTCGACGGCGATCTATGCAGCGCTGATGCACATTGCCGACCGCACTCGAATGCCGCTGAAACTCTCCGAGGTCGGGGCCAGTGCCGGACTCAATCTGCTGCTCGACCGGTTCCATCATGACCTGGGCGACAAGCAGCATGGATTGATCGGTTCGTCCGTTCGCCTGACACCTGAATGGCGAGGACTCACGCCCATGGCTGCAGACGTCACGATCGAAGACCGTCGCGGCTGCGATCTGTCACCCTTCGATCTGACTTCCGCCGATGACCGGACGAGACTGCTTTCCTATGTCTGGGCCGACCAGACGGAGCGCCTGGATCGCATGCGGGCCGCCATTGATTTGGCCGCGCAATCGCCGGCTCAGGTCGACAAGGCAGACGCCGTCGACTGGCTCGATCTGCGCCTGCGAACGGCGACACCCGGTCAAGCCCACGTGGTCTATCACACGATCGCCTGGCAATACCTCCCGGATGCGGCCAAGCGGGCGGGTCGATCTCACATCGAAGCCGCCGGTGCCCGGGCTACGGAGGAAGCTCCCGTCTTTCTGGTGACAATGGAGGATGATGGCGGTCGCCCAGGAGCGGCTATGCACCTGGAAAGTTGGCCTGGAGGCTCACGCACAGAGCTGGCACGAGTCGATTTTCACGGCCGCTGGATCGAGTGGCGCGTCTGATCGGCTACCACATGGTCTTTTGAGCGCGGCCATGCCATTCGTCGTCATAGGTTTGGCCACCAACCTCCCCTTCGCTCATCGAATCGAGGATTTCCCCGGGCGTCGGCAGGGATGCAGGTTCAATCTGCATGTTCGGATCCCAAAGACGTGCCCGGATGATAGCACGCGCACACTGGAAATAGATTTCGTGGATCGTGATGATCAGCACGCTGCGCGGCGCCCTTTCCTTGACGGCAAAGCTCTCCAGCAACTCGGGGTCGACGTCGATATGGGCTCTGCCATTTATTCGCAACGCGTTGCCTGACCCTGGCACCAGGAACATCAGTGCCACCCGGGGGTCGCGCACGACATTGCGCAGGGAATCGATACGGTTGTTGCCACGGCGGTCGGGCAGCATCAGTGTCTTTTCGTCATGGATACGCACAAAGCCGCGCTCGTCTCCACGCGGGGTACAGTCGAGGCCTTCTGGGCCAACCGTGGCCAGGGCGCAGAAGGGCGACGCCTTCAGAATACGGGCGTATTGATCGGTCATCGACGTGGCGACTTTGACCAGCGACGTTTGCCCTGGAACACCATACAGACGTTCCAGTTCTTCCACGGTTGCAACGATGCTCATCGACAAATCTCCTGACAGGGCAAACGATCCCAATTGGGATCGCCCGCCCGTATGTCAGGAATGTGTAACGGTATCCGCTTTGGGCGAAAAGGCTTCAGTGCCTGGTTCCGCATCCGTGACAGTCTGTTGGTCGGCGAAGTCGTTGATCACCTGGGCGACATCCCGCCCAGCAAGGATGCGACGGTGACCATATCCGTCAGCCCAGAAAACCCGGACATGTGGTCCAGCACCGACAAGGCAATAGGCGTTGTCGACCGGAACCTCCTTGTCGTCATGGGCGTGGATCACCAGGGTCGGCACACCGATTTCGGCAATCTGCCGAGCGCTGACGAAATCAGAAAGCGGGCTGCCTGTCACGCGACCAACCTCTGAGAAGAGCACATTGCGACCCCCACCCGACAAGCCGATCCAATCGGCAAATTGATTGAAGAAATCGGGTAAAGAATTGGGCCCTGAGATAGTCAGCAGCCGATCCGGCTTGCGCGCCGGAACGTGGGCAACCGACCCGGCCGCCGCATTGACGATCACCGCCCCGCCGAACGAATGTCCGATCATCGTCGCGAAAGGGCCGAATTGCCGCCAGGCTGCGTCCACCGCCTCAACCGCGATCGCCATATTCAGCTTGCGGCCAGACGAAGCGCCATGTCCCGGAAGGTCGATTGCGACGACCGCACGCCCGGTTGCCCTGAGAGCTTCGATGATCGGGAGCATGTGCTCGGTCCGCGAGCCCCAGCCATGGACAACAAAGACTGTTTCCGACGGCTCACCAGCTATCGGTGCGAACCGATAACTTGCAACGGTGCCGGACGACGTTGCCAATGTCACGTGTTCAGCGCGAGCCATGACCGGCGCAGCATCGGCCAGTGCCCGACGGGCCTTTTCGCTTGCGGGCCGAGATGAAGGGGTCCGACAAAAAAGACGAAACGCCAACCGTCCCGCCAGACCGGGTGAAAATCGTTCTGTGAGCCCAAACCCCAGACGGATGACCTTTTGCTGTATTGATGGCATAGTCGGGTTCCGATAAATAAGTTCAACCATGAACATAATTGTACAACTATGAACAAAGATCAAGGCCTCCCTTGGGACAATCCCCGATTCAGAAACTGGATCGCTGTGGCAAAAGCCAGTCAGATCATCCACCAAAAACTCGCCAAGGCCTTGACATCGCTGGACATTAAGGTCCCGCACCTTGACATACTGGCCAACCTTTATCGGTTTGAGGGAATTTCTCAGCAGGACCTTGCACGCAAGCTGCTCGTTGGACGATCCAACATCAGTATGCTGCTGCCGCAGATCGAGAAACGGGGTTTGATCGAAAGAAGGCCGGATGAAAGAGACAAGAGAATTCTGCGCCTTCACCTGACTGAGAAGGGCCGCGAATTGACGCGCAAGGCACTGGCCATCGAACTGGAACTGATCGAGTATTCCATGTCGACCACCAGCGAAGAAGAATGCAATCACGTCGGCGACGTCATGAAGCGGATGATCTCGCGAATGGAGGAGTTCGAGGCTTCCGAGCGCTGATCGGATCAATCAGCGTGGATTCTCAGCCTTGTCTCGGCTCATTCCCTTTGCCTCAAGTTCGGCCAGATAGCTCTGCCAGCGGCTATCGAATTCGGACCCCATTTCACGAAAATAGACCCAGGAGAAAATCCCGGTATTGTGCCCATCGTCGAAGGTGATCTTGACTGCGTAGTTGCCCACCGGGTCCAAACCGGAAATCTGGACGTCACGCTTTCCGGGCACGGTCACCCGCTGTTCCGCGGAATGTCCCTGGACCTCGGCAGATGGGGACATCACCCGCAATGCCTCCGCAGGCAATGCGAAGTCTTGCCCGTCTTCGAAGCGCACCGTCAACGTCTTTCGGTCCTTTGATACCCGCAGTTCTGTTGGCCGAGCTGTCATCGAGACCATTCACCTCATGTCGTTTGCCTGCACGCTCCGACGGCACTTAGTACGAACCGATCAGGATTTCCAGATATCGCGACTGTGGATGTTCAGGCCGGCGCCATCATCTGGTGCTTCCAATGGGTGCTTTCGCAAAGGATTTTTCTCGCCTGCCGAGACCTTGACGACTATAACCATGCGCGCAACATAGTTAGGCTCTCGACTACAGCGATGACGTTTCTGGTTGAAGGCAGGCAATAAGCCAGCCTTTGCAAGGGGATAAGATGGATACCAAAAGCACGATTTCCGGAACGGACGGGGCACCGATGATCGACCCCTTTGGCCGGGCGATCTCCTATTTGCGCGTCTCCGTGACCGATCGTTGCGATTTCCGCTGCACGTACTGCATGGCGGAGAACATGACCTTTCTGCCCAAGAAGGATTTGTTGACGCTTGAGGAACTCGATCGTCTTTGCACAGTCTTCATCGAGAAGGGTGTCCGTCGCTTACGACTGACAGGCGGTGAGCCGCTGGTCCGCAAGAACATCATGCACTTCATTGCCGGCATTTCGCGGCACATCGGCAACGGGCTTGACGAGTTGTCGCTGACGACCAATGGATCGCAACTTCCCCGCATGGCAGCGGATCTGGCTGCCAACGGCGTCCGCCGCATCAACGTCTCGCTTGACACTTTGGATGCGGACAAGTTTCGAAAGATAACCCGATGGGGTAACCTGGATCGCGTTCTGGAGGGCATTGAAGCTGCCCGCACCGCGGGGCTCAAGGTCAAGATCAACACGGTTGCATTGAAGGGCTTCAACGACAAGGAAATTCCGGATCTGATCCGCTGGGCTCACGGTGCCGGGATGGACATGACCATTATCGAAACCATGCCGATGGGTGAAATCGACGAGGACCGGACGGACCAGTATCTGCCGCTTTCACTGGTGCGTGCCGAGTTGTCGAAACAATTCGATATCCGCGACATCCCCTACAAGACCGGCGGACCAGCCCGCTATACGGAGATTGCCGAAACAGGCGGTCGTCTGGGCTTCATCACGCCGATGACTCACAATTTCTGCGAAAGCTGCAACCGCGTTCGCTTGACCTGCACAGGCACACTCTACATGTGCCTCGGTCAGGACGATGCAGCGGACCTGCGCGCTCCCTTGCGGGCATCTGAGGGCGACGAACTGCTGGCGCAAGCTATCGATGCCGCCATACTGCGCAAGCCCAAGGGACACGACTTCATCATCGACCGTCGCAACAACCGCCCCGCGGTTTCTCGCCATATGAGCGTCACCGGCGGTTGATTCGATGCGTTATGGATTGAAGCGCCGCAATCCGCGGTTGCCGTAACGTGCCCTCAGCCAACCTTCGCAGCGCCCTCTTCATGTCACTGTCGATGGCGGGCTACGTCTTCAACGACGTGTTCATGAAGGCGCTGGCCGAGGACATGAGCATGGGGCAGGCCATCTTTCTTCGCGGCGCTGTCGCCACCATCCTGATTACTTTCATCGCCTACCGCAGCGATAATATGCGCCCCATGCGGACCGCATTGAAGCCGATGCCGGCGCTGAGGACAACCTGCGAGGCACTGGGAACGATATTTTTCCTGACGGCCCTGGTGCACATACAACTGGCCAGTGCATCGGCCATTCTGCAGGCGCTCCCGCTGGCGGTAACGCTGGGAGCCTCTCTGTTTCTGGGCGAATCCGTCGGCTGGCGACGATGGCTCGCGATCATGGTTGGCTTCAGCGGCGTTTTGATCATCATTCAGCCGGGCTTGACTGGATACTCGCCCTATTCGCTGCTGGTCGCCTGCGCTGTGATCGCCGCTGCCGTGCGAGACCTCGCCACAAGGGTCATGGATAAAGATGTGCCATCCCTCTTTCTTTCGGCAATTACGTCGATCGGCGTCACGGTGACTGGCCTCGGCATGTGGATTGTCGACGGCTCCTTTGCCCCAATAACGATTCTGCACTGGATCCAGATTCTGGCGGCGTCGGTCTTCATCCTAGTGGGTTATCAGTTCCTCGTCCTCTCCATGCGCGAGGGTGATATCGCTTTCGTCGCCCCGTTTCGGTACACCGCCCTTCTGTGGTCCATTCTTCTGGGTGCAATCTTTTTTTCCGAAATCCCGGACGCGGCAACTATTCTTGGCAGCACTGTAGTTGTTGTGACTGGTCTTTATACGCTATACCGCGAACACAGGGTGGCGAGAAATCGTTAGTTGCAATTCTGCGTTGCCCGCGCCGGATCGCTCGATCCGACGTTTCCTTCCGCAAATCTCCCGACTTCCAACTGAATCTGGCAGCCGGCCGAGGGGAGCCATTGGCATGGAAAAAGCACGGTTTCTGGATCGCACGACGCCGCCACATATCGGCACGCTCGTCGTCGTTACCGGCGCCGGTGCGCTCAACATGAACGTGATTCTTCCTTCCCTGCCTGGCATCGCAGATCATTTTCAGGTCGATTACAGCTTCGCGGCGCTGCTGGTTTCCGCCTATCTGGGTGCGACCGCGTTCACGCAGTTGATCGTCGGCCCGTTATCCGACCGCTATGGCAGAAGGCCGGTCATGCTGGTCGGCATGACTATATTTCTCGTTTCCACGCTGGTTTGCATATTCGCACCAGACTTCAACACGCTCCTCGTCGCACGGCTGGCCCAAACCTCGGTTGTTGCAGGCTTCGCGCTGGCACGCGCGGCGGTTCGGGACATGGTCTCCACGAACGAAGCGGCCAGCATGATCGGCTATATCACCATGGGTATGACCTTGATTCCCATGATTGGGCCAATGGCGGGCGGCTTTCTGGAAGAAATCTACGGCTGGCAGTCTGCCTTTGCGCTTTCACTGGCGTTCGGAATCCTGGTCTTCACGCTCGTCTTCTTCGACTTGGGCGAAACGAACCATCACCCCTCCGACAGCTTCAAGGCACAACTGGCGACCTATCCGGAATTGTTCAGGTCGCGGCGGTTCTGGGGCTACGCGCTGTCCGCCGCCTGTACCTCCGGAACATTCTTCGCCTTTCTTGGCGGTGCACCCTACGTTTCGATCAATATGCTCGGCCTTAGCCCATCGGAACTGGGTGTTTATTTCGGCATTACCGCCATCGGTTACCTGCTCGGAAATTTTCTATCGGGACGCTATGCGGTGCGGGTCGGAATCAACATGATGATGTTGATTGGCAACTTCGTGGTCATTTTCGGAATGGTCGGCGCGATCGCCGCCTTCAGTCTTGGCCTGACCCACCCGATCACGTTTTTCGGCTTCATGATTTTCCTTGGCCTTGGCAACGGCCTGACCTTGCCCAGCGCCAACGCCGGTGTTGTCAGCGTACGCCCGCATCTCGCCGGTTCGGCCTCAGGTCTGGGCGGTGCTCTCATGATCGGCGGCGGGGCGTGCTTGTCGATTTTGTCCGGTTGGCTGCTTGGTCCCGAGACGGGCCCCTACCCCTTGCTTTATCTCATGTTGGCTGCGGCAATTGCTGGCGCGTGTATGGCGCTCTACGTTATCCATGTAGCTCGAAAGGTTGCACTGGAAGGGCAATAGGGTTTGACACATGGCTGACTGTGATTTCCTGATCATGCCGGATCCCGAAGATCATCGGCTATCACGCGAAGTCGAGGGGGTCGACGAGAACGGAACTCCGGTCACCACACGGGTGGTGACTGAGAAACCGCTGACGCTCTATCTCAACCGCCAGGAGATCGTCACGATGATGACGATCGGCGATTATCCGGACCTACTCGCGGTCGGCTATCTGCTCAATCAGAACATGTTGTCGCGCGACGATCGGGTGACCGATATCGAGTATGATGACGATCTCGACGTGGTAGTGGTGCGGACCGAAAGGCAGACCGACTACGAGGAAAAGCTGCAGAAACGCGTGCGGACATCCGGCTGCGCCCAAGGCACAGTTTTTGGCGACGTCATGGACGGTTTCGACGACATCACGCTAGAGCCCGAAGCACAATTGCGGACCTCGTGGCTCTACGCGCTGACAAAAACAATCAACACTGCCCCCTCCCTTTACCTGACCGCGGGAGCAATCCATGGGTGTGTCCTGTGCCGGCGGGACCGGCCGCTAGTCTACATGGAGGATGTCGGCAGGCATAATGCGGTCGACAAGATTGCCGGTTGGATGTTTCTCAACGGCGTCGAAGCGGACGACAAGATCTTCTACACCACCGGCCGCCTTACGTCGGAAATGGTGATCAAAACGGCAATCATGGGAATACCCATCCTGGTCTCGCGGTCCGGTTTTACCGCATGGGGTGTCGATCTCGCCCGCCAGGTCAACCTGACGCTGGTTGGCCGGGCCCGTGGCAAACGGTTCCTGGCACTTTCGGGACAGGGGCGGATTCACTATGACCTTGATCCGAAGCAGGTCTCAGAAGAGGATCAGAAACATAACCGCAAAGGCGCGCTCGCTTCTCGTTAGGGCTCGGACACAATTGCTATGAACCCCAAGGACAGGATTGTCGGTTGCATTTTGGCCGGGGGACGGTCGAGCCGAATGGGTGGCGGCGACAAGGCACTGCTTCCGATCGGTGGCAAGCCGATGATGGGCCGGGTCCGTGATCGATTGGCGCCCCAGGTACGTCGTATTCTGCTCAATGCCAATGGCGATCCCGGTCGCCTGGCCGCATTCAACCTGCCCGTCGTCGCTGACACCATTACAGGATTTGCGGGACCTCTCGCCGGCGTCGCGGCCGGCATGTCATGGATTGCCGAGCAGGAACCCGAGGTATCGCACATCGTCACGGTCGCTGCCGACACGCCATTCTTCCCGACTGATCTGGTCGATCGTCTAGCCTCTGCGACCAAACTTGCTGACGGATCCATCGGCATGGCAACGACCGGCGGCAACCGCCATCCGGTCTTTGCGCTTTGGCCGGTCGCACTGCTCAAAGATCTCGAAGACTGGATGAGCACGACGGAAACCTACAAAGTGGTTGCCTGGGCGCGGCGTCATGACCTCCGCATGGTTGAGTTTCCACTGATCGAGCATGAATGGGAATCGGTCGATCCGTTCTTCAACGTCAACACACCGCAGGACCTCAGAACGGCTGAAGCGGTTCACGGTCGATTGGCCGCGCCATTGGCGGGCCCGGCATGACCGGACGTATTTTCGGCATCACCGGATGGAAGAACTCCGGCAAAACCGGACTGACGGTTCGGTTGGTGGAGGAGTTGACGCGGCGCGGCTGGAATGTCTCGACGGTCAAACATGCCCACCATAGCTTCGACATTGATACCGAAGGCACCGACAGCTTTCGTCACCGCCAGGCGGGCGCGACCGAGGTTGCCATTGTTTCCGGCAGTCGCTGGGCACTGATGCACGAATTGCGCGACGAGGCGGAACCGCCGCTTTCCGACATTCTGGCGAAGCTCGGCCCGTGCGACCTCGTTGTAGTCGAGGGTTATAAGCGCGAAGGCCACAACAAGCTTGAAGCGCGGCGTCTTGAGGCCGCAGATCGCACGCCTCTGTCCGAGAGCGATCCATCCATCGTCGCCATCGCCGCAGATCACCGTGTCGGATCGACGTCACTGCCAGTGTTCGACCTTGACGACACAAACGCAATTGCCGATTTCGTCGAACGGCACACCGGTCTTGAAAGGCGCACGATGAATGGCTGACCAGGCACATCTCATCAACGACTGTTTCTTGCACGACAAAGACCGAATGCGTCACGACGAGGTCATCGACCTGTTACGCTCTCGACTGTCCGCGACAGCTGCCGAAGAGACCATACCGCTGGACCAGGCTTACGGCCGACATCTCGCCACGTCGATCGCAGCGCCGCGCCATGTGCCTTTGCACGACAACAGTGCGGTCGACGGATATGCTTTTGCGCACGGCGACTACGCTGCCTCGACCCAAATGCGCATAGGTCCGAGGATAGCCGCGGGAGATCTGGGACAGGTCACTCTGAAGCCTGGTTACGCCGCACGCATATTCACTGGTGCGGTCATTCCGGTCAACGCGGATACCGTGGCGATGCAGGAAGACTGCAAACTGTCGGACGATAGCCGGGCGGTCGATCTGCCACCCGGGCTCAAACCGGGTGCCAACCGACGTCGCGCCGGTGAAGACGTCCAGGCGGGCGACACCGTCGTGGAAGCTCGGCGGATGCTCCGCCCGCAAGACATCGCGGCACTGGCTTCTCTGGGCAAGGCTGAGGTTTCAGTTTATCGCAAACTTCGTGTTGGCCTGATCTCTTCCGGGAACGAATTGTTGCGGCCCGGCTCCAGCTCAACGATCGACGTCGGCCAGGTTTTCGATTCCAACCACCACATGCTGGATGCGCTGTGCCGTTTGCAGCCGGTCACTGTGAGCGACCTCGGTGTCCTGAAGGACGAACGGGTCGGTGTCGAGAACCTCTTGGCTGAAGCAGCTGTCGAATGCGACGTCATTCTGACGACCGGTGGAGCCTCACGCGGCGATGAAGACCATATGGTGAGTGCCCTCGACAAACTGGGACAACGGCACCTGTGGCAGATCGCCATCAAACCCGGTCGGCCGATGACGTTTGGGCAGATCGGCAATTGTGTCTATCTCGGGCTACCAGGCAATCCGGTGGCGGCCTTCGTCTGTTTCCTGCTCTATGCAATTCCCGTTCTGCGCATTCTGGGCGGCGGCAATTACCGTCTTCCCTTGCGCATTCCCGTACCCGCCGCTTTCGAGATTGCCCGGAAGAAGACTGATCGGCGGGAATTTCTGCGCGGCTGGCTCGAACAGACGGCAGCAGGTCCCCTGGCCTGCAAATTCCCACATGACGGGTCAGGACTCATTTCCGGCTTGCGCCGCGCCGATGGTCTCATCGAACTTCCCGAGGACGTTTCGGCGGTCACGCGAGGCGATATGGTCTCCTATATCCCGTTTTCGGAGTTCGGTATTCCCGCAGGTTGAACGGTAAGACAGTCCGCATAAACCGGGCTCGGAAATACCCTGAACCCATCCGCACTTTTACGGTTGCATTCTTTTCGAAAACAGTGGGAATATCGGCATTTACGCGGGTCTGGGAGGAGCCGCGTTGTGTGCCGCCAAAAATCAATCAACACTCGGCACAATGCAGAAAGGACAACAATGCGAAATGTAACGAAAATCACTGTGGCCGTTGCCGCCCTGGCGCTGAGCTTGGGAGCCGCTCAGGCCGACAATCACAGCAAAACCATCAAGATCGGAACCGAAGGCGCTTATCCACCCTTCAACAATCTGACCACCAGCGGTGAACTGGTTGGTTTCGATGTCGATATTGCCAAAGCGCTTTGCGATGAAATGAAGGTCAAATGCGAATTCGTCACGAATGACTGGGACGGCATCATTCCGTCTTTGATTGCCGGCAAGTTCGACGCCATCATCGCCTCGATGTCGATTACCGACGAGCGCAAGGAAAAGGTCGACTTCTCCGACAAGTACTACAATACGCCACCCGCGATTGCCGTGCCGAAAGACTCCGACATCACCGATGCGACCGACGCCGGGCTGGACGGCAAGATCCTGGGTGCGCAAAGCTCCACTACCCACTCGAACTACGCCGAGGAGAAGCTGGGCTCCGCCGATCTGCGTCTATACCCGACACCGGATGAGTACAAGCTCGACATTGCCAGTGGCCGCATCGACGCCGTTATCGACGACGTGATCGTGCTGTCGGAGTGGCTGGAAACGTCGGACGGCGAATGCTGCAAGATCATCGGCACGCTGACACCGGACCCGGTCATCAATGGCGAAGGGGCTGGTATCGCGATCCGCAAGGGTGAGGATGATCTGCGCGAAATGTTCAACACGGCAATCGCCGCCATCCGGGCTAACGGAAAATACAAGGAAATCAACGACAAGTACTTCGAAGTCGACGTTTACGGCGACTGACAGGGCTTCCAACGAGTGGGGATGGCGGGCAATAGTCCGCCATCCCAATATTGAGGGGAAAAGCGGCGACGTAGCCGTAACGGATAGCGATGCAAGAGACACTCACCCTGCTGAGTTTCGGACCCAATGGATGGGGAGATCAGATTGCTATCGGCGTTCTCAGAACCGTCAGCCTGGCGGTTTGTACCCTGCCTTTCGGGCTCGCCTTGGGCTTTTTTCTGGCGCTGGCGAAACAGAGCAATGAGCGCTCCATTCGCATGGCCGCAGAAATCTACACCACGATCTTTCGCGGCCTGCCCGAACTTCTGACACTGTTTCTGGTGTATTTCGGCCTGCAGATCGGTATTCGTCAACTTCTGTTGGCGCTGGGATACGAATCTGCGATCGAGATCAACTCCTTCGTCGCCGGCATGATCGCCCTCGGTGTGGTTTTCTCGGCCTTCTCCAGCGAGGTGTTCGTATCAGCGTTCAAGGCAATCCCCGCCGGCCAATACGAGGGGGGACACGCGCTGGGGCTGAGCAGGTTCCAGACAATGTGGAAGATCATTCTACCGCAACTCATTCGCATCGCTCTGCCCGGTCTTGGCAATCTTTGGATGATTTTGCTGAAGGAGACCGCCCTAGTTTCGGTAATAGGCTTGGAAGATATCTTGAGGCAGGCCGGCATCGCCGCACGCGTCAGCAAAGAGGCGTTTCTCTTTTTCGGTATCGCATGCCTGCTGTTCCTGCTGTTGGCAATTCTTTCCTCTATCGTCATCGGAGCCATTGAGCGTCGTGTTGAACAGTCGGAGGTGCGGCTGTGAGCATCACCGCAAAGATGGTTGACGCCAGACCTGCTCCACCCGAGGCCGCTGGCGGCTGGAACGCCAGTCGTGTGTCCGGCACCTTCATGATGGCCATCTGGCTGCTGGTCGGGGTTGGCATCATCCTCTTCCTGACGAGCGAATGGGATCCAGAAAAGATTGATCGCTATGCGCCGAGATATTTCTCCGGCTTGCAGGTCACACTCACCCTGGTCGGCATTTCGATTGTGCTCGGAGCCCTGGTCTCTCTACCAGTGACCTACGGCCGCATGTCGAAAAGCCGATGGTTGTCGGTCCCGGCCTATGGCTATGTCTATTTTTTCCGCGGCACACCGCTGATCGCCCAGTTGTTCCTGATCTATTACGGCCTCGGCGAGTTTCGTCCTCAATTGCAGGCCATCGGTTTGTGGGGCTTTTTCCGCGATCCCTGGAACTGCGCGATACTGGCCTTTACGCTCAATACCGCCGCCTATCAGGCAGAAATCCTGCGCGGTGCCCTGCAAAGCGTGCCAAGAGGACAGTTCGAGGGTGCGATGGCCCTGGGCCTGTCCCGTTTGCAGGCATATCGCAAAGTCATTCTGCCTCAGGCGATGATTGTTGCACTGCGCCCCTACGGCAATGAGATCATCCTGATGATCAAGGGCTCGGCCATCGTCGCCATCATCACCGTATTTGATTTATTCGGCGAGACCCGCCGCGCCTACTCGCGCACGTTCGATTTCCAGACCTACATTTGGGCAGCTATCTTCTACCTGATCATCGTCGAGGTTCTGCGCAACCTGTGGAATTTGCTCGAAGCTCGCCTCACGCGTCACTTGAAGAGATAGCCGCCGGCTTCCTCACTCCGGCAGCAATTGCCAACTGCCGATCGCCGAAGGCTCATAGAGCTTCGGATCGGTCAGAATGAAGATCGACTCCACGTCAGACCAGGGTTTGGCGAAGTCCCGATAGTGCCTCGAAAATGGGTTCCCCGACTGACCGGTCGAGATGATGTAGGTGGATTTCTCCAGATCGGTCAGATCGTAGATGCCGCGAAAGCTTGGTCCGCTGACGCTGGCAAAGGGAGCTTTGGCGTCTCTCAGCCGTGTCACGCCCCGATCGAGCGTGAAAGGCCCGCCGCCGGCTGAGACGCGGACATCGAAGAAGGAGTTGAGATACGGGATGTTGGAAAATGGAGCATGGCTGCCGGTGGTGACATGGGCAGCCCCCCAGGTCCATTTGTCACGATCGGTACCGTAGCGTTGCTCAAGGTCGACCAGTGCCTTGCCGAGGCTTGCAGCCAGAATGTCGGCGCAGGTTTCCTCACCAGGAGTCGACCGGTCATCGCACCAGTTGCGTGCGGTACTTCCAAGCAGCAGGCGGTGCATGACATTGCCGCGCGCCCGAAACCAGGGCTCGAAAGCCGGCCCCAGATCGTCGCTGTAGATATCAATCATACTCTCTCGCAACCAGGCCATGAAAATAAGTGCGGCAGCACTTTGGCGTTCCATGGCGAAATTCCATTGCGACAGCTGGGTCAGAACGTTGTCATCGACATCTTTCTTGCCTTTCACCAGCCTGATCATTTCGGGTCCGAAAGCGGCAATGCCCGTTGAGTAGACATCGCCCTGAATTTCTCGTGACCTTCCCGGCGTCTGTTTTTCGGCATTGTCGACGATCAACTCATCGAGGCGGTCCTGTCGCCAGGCTTCCTCCCAGTCGAACGTCAGGAAATAGGGGTAGTCTGGTCCGACAATCTTGGCGTTGGCAGTCGCTATGGCGCCGATGGCGGGATTGTTTTGGCGTGGCAGGCCATCGAATGGGATCTTTCCCTTCCAATCATAGACAGCGTCCCAGCCGGGAACCGGCGCGCGCCCCATAACAGTGTTTTGCGGATCGCGGACCGGAACGCGTCCGGGGGCAATCAATCCGATATTGCCTTGCGTATCAGCCGCCACCATGGACTGCATCGGAGTGACGTAATCACGCATGGCCTCCTGGAAATCCGCTACCGATTTCCCATTCCAGATGTTCAGCCCACTCATGATGGTGGTGTCGTCGTGAGCCAGCGCGACCCATTGCAGCGAAGCAACCGTACCTTCTGGCAGATAAGAGCCTATATCCCGGTAACCAGCAGGCAAAACCGGTCCGTGGCGCGTCCATTGCCGTGTGAACGTCCGCTCACCGCCACCACTGATCCTGATCGTTTCCTGTTTGGTTCCGAACGGTTTCCAGCCGTCCGGCGTCAGGTATTCATCCGGATTGTCCGGATTGACGCGCTCGACAAAGATATCCTGGACATCCGAAGCGGTGTTGGTGAAACCCCAGGCAACGCTATCGCTTCGCCCCAGCAGCACCAGCGGTGTGCCCGCGAGTGTAGTTCCCACAAGGTTGCGGGATCCGTCACCGTCGGTGACCCGCAAATGCGCCAGATACCATATCGACGGTGCCGTCAGTTCCAGATGCGGATCGTTGGCGACGATGGGCATGCCTGTCGATGTCCGATCGCCGGACACCGCCCAATTGTTTGACGCACCCCGTCCGGCCGAACCAATCGCGGGAACGAAAAGTGATGCTTCGGTCCGCTCATCATCGTCTTCCAGTTTCAGAGGCCCACTGTCGAGGTTGAGCAGAGCAGAAAGATCGGGCAATGGCGGCGGATTATCGCCAGGCCCGGTCGGCAGCAGGTCGAGCATCTCGTCGGACGTCAGACCTAGCCGGGCGAATGACAGTCGGAATATCTCGAACCTGGAATTGGCCGCAAGGGATACGGACATCATCTTTACGGCAGCCATGGTATGAGCAGGTTCCCACTTTTCCGGTTCATGCCCCAAAATCACGAACTCCGGTGGCAACCGGGAGGCGAACGTTCGCCCTTCCCGCTCAAGCCAGGCATTGACGCCGGCGGCATAGGCCTGAAGGAACGACTTGCCGCGATCAGGCAGTGCCTCGTATGAGGCAGCGGCTGCCTCATGGATGCCCATCGTGCGCAACCAGATGTCGGTCTCGATTGTCGGCTCACCGAACATTTCCGACAGGCGTCCCTGTGCCGCCATCCGCGACACTTCCATCTGCCACAACCGATCCTGCGCATGGGCGAAACCAAGACCCATCGCGACGTCGTTGAGAGATTCGCCTGCGATATGGGGGACGCCAAAGGTGTCGCGAGAAATCGTAACAGGACCGTCAAGATCCTGCTGTGTCATGCTCCCAGAGACCGGTGGCAACGACCGGGCAAGCCAGAAAAACCCGGCCCCGACCGCCAGGAGGATCACCGGAACGGCGACAAAAATAAATCGGATAAGGGCTTTGAGGATCCGCCGCATTGATCTATTCCCTCCAAGGATCGTCAACCGCACTTTGCAGAAGGGCATATCACATGGCAACAGTTGCTTTTATCGGGCTCGGTGTGATGGGCTACCCCATGGCGGGCCATCTGAAGACGCGCGGCAATCACGAAGTCTGCGTCTATAACCGCACGCCCGCAAAGGCACAGAAATGGACCGATGAGTTCGGCGGAGCCGCTGCAACTACACCGCGCGCGGCGGCCGAAGGTGCCGATTTCGTCTTCTGCTGCGTCGGCAACGACGACGATCTTCGCATGGTCACGACAGGACCCGATGGCGCCTTCCACGGCATGAAGGAGGGTGCAATCTTCATCGACAACACCACGGCATCGGCGCAGGTCGCCCGCGAACTGGCGGCAGAGGCTGAAAACCGTGGCTGTGGCTTCCTCGACGCCCCGGTCTCCGGCGGTCAAGCCGGCGCCGAAAATGGCGTTCTGACCGTCATGGTCGGCGGCGAAACCGAGGTCTTCGACAGGGCCAAGCCGGTAATTGAGGCTTACGCCCGCATGGTTGGCCACATGGGCGGCGTAGGCGCCGGACAATTGACCAAGATGGTCAACCAGATCTGCATTGCGGGCCTTTTACAAGGTCTTTCGGAGGGCATCCATTTCGGCAAAGCAGCAGGCCTCGACATCAGTGCCGTCGTCGATGTCATCTCAAAGGGCGCGGCCGGATCATGGCAGATGGAAAACCGCCACGAAACGATGGACCGTGGCGAATACGATCACGGTTTTGCCGTTGACTGGATGCGCAAGGACCTCTCTATCGTACTCGACGAAGCCCGCAACAACGGTGCAAGTCTGCCGGTCACGGCATTGGTCGACCAGTTCTACCGCGAGGTGCAGAAGATGGGCGGCAACCGCTGGGACACGTCTTCGCTGCTTGCTCTCCTCGAGCGCTGACATGTCGACGGCCGAGCCGGCGCCCGATTGGGATGCTGACCGGGTGCTTGCCTGGCTGAAAGACAGTGGCGATCCCGGCAACCTGGCAGGCATGAGCCGCTTCGGCATCGAAACGCAGGCCGCCCTCGGTGTGCCCAATTCCTTGCTGCGCCCTCTGTCTCGCAAGATAAAGCGCGATCACGAAAGAGCCGAAGCGCTGTGGCAAAGCGGCATTCGAGAGGCTCGCATCCTCGCCTGTTTCTCCGACGAGCCGAAGCAAGTCACTGCCGAGCAGGCAATGCGCTGGGCAGCGGAATTCAATTCCTGGGAAATTGTCGACCATGCGGCGAGCCTGTTCGTGGACGCGCGTCTACATGACGCGTTGATCGAGACCATGGTGGCAGACGAGCGGGAATTCGTCCGCCGCACGGGATTCGCGATGATGGCCTGGTGCGCCGTGCACCTGAAAAAAGAACCGGACACCGTGATGGAAGCCTGGCTGCCCTTGATTGAACGTCATGCCGGCGATGGACGAAACTTCGTCAAGAAGGCCGTCAGTTGGGCTCTCAGACAGATAGGCAAACGGTCGCAAGCCCTGCATGCACCGGCTTTGGATCTTGCGGAACGGCTCAGCGCGAGCGATGATAAAGCCGCCCGCTGGGTCGGGCGGGACGCTGTGCGGGAATTGACCGCGCAAAAGACCCTGGACCGTCTGCAGTCCAAGGCTGCTGCCACCTGATGACAGGATCGGCATCGGGCCCGGTGCAGTTACGGTTTGTTTCGGTACCCTGCTGACTTATCTTATCGGCTTTGACGCTCACACGAAGGTCAGCCGATGAATTCGAGTTCGCCCGAAAGCTGGATGCAGGTTCGCCCGGAGGGGCTTTTCTGTGTGCCGGCAGATGCCTTCATCGACCCGCATAAGGGCGTTGACCGCGCCATCGTCACGCACGGACATGCAGACCATGCGCGATCCGGGCACCGGACGGTTTTCGCCACACCGGAAACCATCGCCATCATGCGCACACGATATGAAGATGATTCCGTGGCCGGTGGAGCACCGATGGCCTATGGCGAGCGTCGCGATCTCGGCAACGGCGTGACGCTGTGGCTGGCACCGGCCGGTCACATTCTCGGAAGTGCCCAGGCCGTGATTGAATATGCCGGCAGGCGTGTGGTGGTTTCGGGTGACTACAAGCGCCACGGCGATCCGACCTGCCAGCCCTTTGAACTTGTCGAATGCGACGTTTTCGTCACCGAGGCGACGTTTGCTCTGCCGGTCTTTTCACATCCGCCGATCGAGCATGAGATGGCCAAACTGATGCGATCCATGGCCGCCCTCTCCGATCACACCCATCTCGTTGGTGTCTACGCGCTGGGCAAGTGCCAGCGCATCATGGCTGCGTTGCGCGAAGCCGGATACGTCCATCCGTTTTACGTCCATGGCGCCTTGATACGGCTGATCGAGCTGTATCAGGAACTCGGTCAGGATTTCGGACCGTGGCAACCGGTTTCGGAACTGTCAAACGACGAACGGGACACTCTGCGGGGAAAGGTGGTGCTATGTCCGCCCTCAGCACTTGCCGACCGATGGAGCCGAAAGCTCCCCGATCCCCTGCCAGCCATGGCTTCCGGCTGGATGCAGATCCGCGCCCGTGCCCGTCAGCGTCGGGCGGAGATGGCACTGATCGTCTCGGACCATGCGGACTGGAACGATCTGCTGCGTACGGCCGAGGAAACCGGCGCCGGCGATGTCTGGATCACGCACGGCAGGGTCGAAGCGCTTGAACACGCGTTGCGACAGCGCGGTATCCGCGCAAAGGCGCTCAACCTGATCGGCAGGGAGGAAGACTCGGAGTAATGGAGCGCTTTTCCCAACTTCTGGACGATCTGTATTTCACCAACTCGAATCGCGCCAAGGAAACCATCCTTGCCGAGTATCTGAGAACGACCCCGGACCCTCACCGCGGCTGGGCTCTGGCAGCGCTCGGCGGTACGCTCAGCTTCGACCTTTTCAAGCGCAACATCATCGCGACACTCATTACCGAGCGCATGGATCCGGACCTGTTCGCGATGTCCTATGACTATATCGGCGAATTGTCGGAAACCGTGGCGTTGGCCTGGCCGGTTTCAGAGAATCCACGGCGCCTCAATCGGCTGCCGCAACTGGCCGAGGTAATTGCCGAGTTTAACAGCCTCGGAAAGATCGGAATTCGCGACTATCTGGTGACCCTGCTCGATGCCATGACACCCCCTCAGCGATGGGCGCTCCTGAAGCTCGGAACGCGCGGGCTGCGCATCGGAATGTCGGCGCGATCCGTAAAGAAGACGCTCGCCAACATGAAAGGGGTCGAACTGGACGAAATTGAGGAGCTCTGGCACGGCCTGAGCCCACCCTATAAAGACCTCTTCGCCTGGATCGACGGCAAAGGCCCGAAGCCCGACACGGGCGACGTAATCACCTATTCTCCGGTCATGCTCGCTCACCCCATCGAAGTGGAGAAGGATTTCGACCGGATCACATCCGAGACCCACCAGACCGAATGGAAGTGGGACGGCATCCGGGTCCAGGTCGCCGCCAATGCCACCGGCACCAAGGTGTTTTCACGCAAGGGGGATGACATCTCGCACAGCTTTCCCGACCTGGTGGATGCCGTCTCCTTCGATGCCGTAATCGATGGCGAATTGCTGATCCGCCGCGACGGTGAGATTGGCACCTTCAACGACCTGCAGCAGCGATTGAACAAGAAGAAGCCGTCAAACGCGCTGATTGAACGTTTGCCCGCCTATCTCATTGCGTACGACATTCTACGCTGCGGGAACGACAACCTGCGCCCCCTGCCCCTCAGGCAACGTCGTGATGCACTTGGGGAACTGATGCAGGCCTGTGATCCCGAGCGTTTCGCTCTGTCCGAAACGCTCGCCTTCGAGACCCGTGAGGACCTCGAGCGTTTGCGCGATCAGGCTGCGGATAGCGGCGGCCTGATGGAAGGCCTGATGATCAAGGACGTGTCATCGCCTTATGTCGCCGGACGCCCGAAGCACGCCTGGTACAAGTGGAAGTGCGACCCACATCTCCTCGACGCCGTGCTGATGTACGCCCAGCGCGGCCATGGAAAGCGGTCCTCCTACTTTTCCGACTATACGTTTGGTCTGTGGGGTGCCGAAGGCCAGCTGCTGCCGATCGGCAAGGCCTATTTTGGCTTCACGGACGAAGAGCTGAAACTGCTCGATAATTGGATCCGCAATCACAAAATGCAGCGTTTCGGGCCGGTTCAGGAGGTGGAAAAGGAGCTGGTTTTCGAGGTCGCCTTCGACAGTGCTCAAATCAGCAAACGCCACAAATCGGGTTATGCGCTCCGCTTTCCCCGCATCAGCAGGATACGCTGGGACAAACCGGCTGCCGAGGCCAATCGCCTGGAAGACCTCGCGGTTCTGATCAACGCTTAGCGCCAGGCACTGGACTCAATCGTCTATTCACCCGACCGACCTGCATCCAGAACCATGTAATCAAGCGGCAGCTCGGTCGTATACTTGATCTGCTCCATGGCGAAAGATGACGAAACGTCACGGATTTCGATCTTCTGGATCAGCTTTTGATAGAAGGAGTCGTAGGCGGCGATATCGGGAACCACCACGCGCAAGAGATAATCGACTTCCCCGCTCATGCGATAAAACTCCACAACCTCTGGGAACTCGGCAATGACTTCCGAGAAGCGCAACAGCCATTCCTGAGAATGCGAGTTGGTCCGAATGGCTACGAAGACGGTAACCTTTGCATTTATCTTGGTTTGGTCGAGCAATGCGACCCGTCGCCGGATGACCCCCTCTTCCTCGAGTTTTTGAATGCGGCGCCAGCAAGGTGTTGTCGATAGCCCGACTTTTTTGGCGATATCTGCAACCGCCAGGGTTGAGTCTTCCTGCAGCAGACGCAGGATCTTGCGGTCGAGCCTGTCCATCGTATGACCTTTCCTTCGTGGTCGATGGCTACCGACCATAATTCTGTACCCAGGAGACTTTCCTCCTGGCAGACACTGCATATTTGAGTGCGTTGTAGAAATTCAATCCCTGAGAGGGGAAATTGCGGAATTTTTTTCTGCGACCTAAGTGATGTGCGCTTTCACGTCGGCACGCATTTCAGGCAGCAGGTCAGATTCGAACCAGGGATTCTTCTTTAACCATGCATTGTTGCGCCAGGACGGGTGCGGCAATGCGTATATCCGACGTCCGTCCGATTGATCGCGAATGCGCCTCCAGTCGGCCACCGTCCCGGTGAGCGTTTTCTGGCGTCGCTTCCCGAGATGATAGGCCTGAGCATACTGACCGATGACGAGCAGCAACTGGATTTGCGGCAACTCCTGCATGATCCGATCATGCCATTGCTCGCGGCATTCGCGTCGCGGCGGCAGGTCGCCGCCCTTGCTGTCCAGCCCAGGAAAACAGAAGCCCATCGGGACAATTGCGATCTTCTCCGGGTCGTAGAAGATGTTTCGGTCGACATTCATCCATGTCCGCAACCGGTCGCCAGACGGATCATTGAACGGAATACCGGAGGCATGCACCCGGGTGCCCGGCGCCTGACCGCTGATCAGCACCCGGGCCGTCCGTGACAGCACGCAAACTGGCCGAGGCTCATGCGGCAACGGCTTCCCATATTTCGGCGTGTCTCGGCAAATCCGGCAGGCTGCGATGCCCTCCTGCAGGGAATTGTCCGTCATGCGGACGCACTGGGGCGGGACGACACGTCCTCGTACCAACGCATCAGGTTCTGCAGGTGTGTTGGGCGTTCGATCCGCGCTGGTTTGAGCATGTCGATCCCCATCATCGCCGTGATATCGGCGATGCTGTACCGGTCGCCCGCGATGAATTGTCGTGTGGCAAGTTGGCCATCAAGAAATTCCATTGCATTCAATGCCTTGGGCCTGTTTGCTTCACCAAACTCCTGAACTTGCGGAACTTCCCAGTCCTGCATGGCCGGGTGCGTGTGGCGGAAGGCATTGGCAACCGTTGCCAACAGGAGCAATTCCGTGCGGCGATTCCACATTTCCACCACTGCCTTGTCGAGCGCATCGTAGCCCATAAGAGGCGGATCCGGATGCAACGCTTCGAAATAGCGGCAAATTGCCACCGACTCGGTCAATATCGTTCCATTATCCAGCTCCAGAACCGGCAGGCGTTGGAATGGATTGAGCGAGGTGATTTCGTCGGACCGGTGTTCCAGTTCACCCATATTGACCGGTTTCATAGGCACTTCGACGCCCTTCTCGGCCAAGAAGATGCGAACGCGACGCGGATTGGGCGCTCTCCCGCCATCGTAAAGCAACATCATCCACTCCTGAAATCATCGATCCTGATAAAGTCCACAAATTGCCGGACATCCGTCTGAAACACCAGCAAATTCATACTCTTTGGCAGTTTTGGCGGACCTGCGACAACCTAAATTCCCAGCGGCATCGGAAGGACCTTTTTAATCATTCCCGCATAATCTGCAGGACAGTAGCTACAGTTCAGTTCGGTTGTAAGTTTGTCCAAGGCCAGCGCAGACAAGAATATCGTCGACAAGTCGCGCAATTCCCGCAATGCAGCGATCGCGAGAACGCTGCGTGCGACGCGTGATCGTCTGCAGACGGATGGTGAACGCAACGTGCAGTACGACCGCGAGATGATGTCCATGTTCATCAGCTCGGCGATCCAGGGCGCGGCGGCGATGCCTGCCCTCGTACTGCTGACGGCCGGCTTCAGCATCCTTTTCTTCAACAGTCCCAATGTCTTCGCCTGGACAATGGCCGGGCTTGCCGCCTATGCGCTGATGGCCTTTATGGCCAAACGCGCAGACCGCCAGAAGATCACATTCGAAAGCGCAAAACGCTGGGAGCGGAATTTTATCATCGCCCACGGGGTCGCGGGGCTGTCTTGGGCGGTGTTTGCTTACCAGCAGTGTCCAACCTGCAATGGTGAGGAATTCGCCTTCTTCAAGGGGATTGTCCTGTTGATCGCCATCGCGGTGACAGCGATGTCGAGTTTCACGCTGCGCCGGCTTCCGCTGATGATCTTCACCACACCGATCATCGTGGCCGGCCTTGTTGGTTCGCCGCCTAGCAATCCGATCCAGATGGTCATGGTGGCGATGCTGATCGCCACCTTCACATTCTTTCTGTTTGTCTCGAGCCGGCTCTACAAGGCCAACCTGGTCATGCTGTCGATCCAGGCCGAGAAGGATTGGTTGATCGCCGAGCTGGAAATCGCCAAATCCACCTCCGACGAGGCGCGGCGCCGCGCCGAGGAGGCCAACCTGGCAAAGTCTCGTTTCCTGGCATCCATGAGCCACGAACTGCGAACGCCGCTCAACGCCATTCTGGGTTTTTCGGAAGTCATCAAAAACGAGGTTCTGGGGCCACTCGGCAACGAGACCTACCAGGAATACATCTCCGACATACACCGCTCAGGCGGCCATCTTCTGCATCTGATCAACGAGATCCTGGACTTGTCACGTATCGAGGCCGGTCGCTACGAACTCAATGAAGAATCGATCAGCATCCAGGACATCGCCGAAGATTGCATCGGCATGGTTGAGATGAAGGCGAATAACAAGGATATCACCATCAAAGAACAGTTCGAGCGTGCCCTGCCCCGCGTCTGGGCCGACGAACGTTCGATCCGGCAGGTGGTGCTCAACCTGCTGTCCAACGCCGTGAAGTTCACCCCGCAAGGCGGTGAAATCGTGCTCAAGATCGGATGGACGGCTGGCGGTGGGCAATATGTTTCGGTCAAGGACAATGGACCCGGCATCCCCGAAGATGAAATACCGGTGGTGCTCTCCGCCTTTGGTCAGGGTTCGATCGCCATCAAAAGCGCCGAGCAGGGCACCGGCCTCGGGCTGCCGATTGTTCAAGCCATACTCGCTGAGCATGGCGGCGAACTCACCTTGAAATCGAGACTGCGCGAGGGAACGGAGGCCACCGCCATCCTGCCGCGCAACCGGGTCCTGGTCGACGCCCCCAGCATCGAGATGCCGGATCCGGATCGAAACCGCCGCCGCTCCTTTGCCTGACCACCGCGCTTTGGCATATCGCACGCTGCTCGCTTGACAAGTGGACGCGGGACTGTGAAACACCGCCGGCATTCTGGGACAAGCTGGAATTCTACCTTTGTCGGTTCCTCTAAACGAGTTGCTGTGGTTCGTGTCGGTGCTCGCCATTGCCAGTGCCCTGGCCGGATTGATGGCGGGCATGTTTGGCATTGGCGGTGGTGCGATCATCGTGCCGGTGCTCTATCAGGCGTTCACCCTTCTCGAAACGTCCGATTCCGTTCGCATGCACCTTTCCGTCGGCACATCGCTAGCGGTGATCGTTCCGACGTCGATCTCGTCATTTCGAGCGCATTACAAGCGCAAGGCACCGGATATCTCACTGCTTCGAAGCTGGATCATTGCCGTGCCGCTGGGCGTCGTCCTGGCATCGATTCTCGTCGCTGACACATCAAGCGCTTTTCTGCGCATTGTTTTCGCTGTCATCGCCGCAGTGGTCGGGCTGAAAATGATCTTCAATCGCGACACGTGGCGATTGGGCAACGACCTGCCGAAGAACCCGTTTCGGCTGGCCGCCGGCTTCCTGATCGGCTTCCTGAGCGCGCTGATCGGCATCGGCGGCGGCATTCTCAACAACACGTTCATGACGCTCTACGGACGACCGGTGCACCAGGCCGTCGCAACATCCTCCGGAGTGGGCATCCTGATCTCGGTGCCTGGCCTACTTGGATTTATCTGGGCCGGCTGGGGCAATCCGGAATTGCCGATTTATTCGACCGGCTACGTTAACTGGATCGCCGTCGCGCTGACGATTCCTCTGACCCTGGTCATGGCGCCGATTGGGGCGAACCTGGCTCATCGGCTAAAGCGACGACAGCTTGAGACGGCCTTCGGCCTGTTTCTGCTCGTAGTAGCGGCGCGCTTCGCCTGGAGCTTGGTCTAATCCCGCAGGATCAACTGGTCTCCTGTCATCTGAAGTGATGACAGCGAACCGAGGTAGCTCATACCGAGCAGGCTTTCCGACAGTTTTCCCCGTTCCAGCACACCGGCCCGCACATTCTGTCTGGTGATGCCGCCGACCGATACGTTCGACAGGGTAACCGGCGCCGCCATGGCGACACCATTGGCCGTTCGTACCGGCTGTACAAAGCGCAGGCCATCGACGTCGACGCCGATGCTCTCGGCATCGCGATAGGACAACGCAATGGTGCTTGCGCCGGTGTCGACCATCATGTTGAGCCGCCGGCCGTCAATTTCCACGCGCGCCTGAAAATGGCCGCCCATTCCCTTCGTCAGAACGGCTTCACGAACACCGTCCTCTGACACACGGCTGACCGCAGTGCCGGGCAATAGGCCACCGGCCAAACGCATGCCTACATCGCGCAACTCGAACCGATAGACATAGACGGTGCTGAGCACCAGCAGCGCCATCAGCCAGATGACCGCGTTCCGCGCCATTTCACCAAGCCTTTGCCCCGATCCAATCACCGCGGTTGCGACGACTGCGCCCCAGATGCCCAGGTAAAGCGTGCTGGCAAACGCATCGTTCGGCAGCCCCAGGGTTTCGCCGGTCCGATGGTTGACCAGAAGCAGAAGAAGCCCGACACCAATCGCGCCGAAAACCAGCCACAGCATCCTGTTCACGGCTGTTCCTCCGCGCGTTCGCGCGCCATTTTGCGTCGACGAGTCTCGCGCCTTGGCTTGCGTTCCAGTGTCTCCAGGCGGTCGGCAAGCACGCCCATGACGGACTGTCGCTCGGCCGGCGAATAGCGCAGCCAATTGGCAATCTCGTTACCGGTGCGTCCACAACCGAAACAATAGCCGGTCTTGCGGTCAATCGAGCACACCAGGATGCAGGGCGATTCAACTTTGCTCATCGGCGTCCACGCGATTTCACTTCCCAGCATATTGTGGCGTCAGAGCCAAAGAGCAAGACCCAACAACGCTGCGATTTCGCAAATCTGCTGGCAGGCACCGATCGTGTCGCCCGTATGTCCCCCGATGCGCGCATTGGCAAGACGAGTAAAGGCGACACATGCTGCAGCGGTCAAAAGCAACGAGAATGCAGCCCCGGCAGCACCGCCAGCTGGTGCTACAAGAATAGAGGCCAGAAACGCACCACTGGCAACTGCGACGATTGCCGTCGTGCCATCGGGCTGTCCGGCGGCCACTGCAACCCCATCGACCCTGGCGGATGGCAGCACGCGCCAGTGCCACACCATGGCGGCCCGGCTGAGCGCCGCGACACCGACAACCGCCATCGCCGCGGCCCAAGGCGGCACACTCGTTGCGATCGCGGCAACGCCGGCCGTGCGCAACAGGACCGACATGGCCAGGCTCAGACCGCCATAAGCACCGATGGTGCTGTCCTTCATGATTTCGAGAGCGCGCTCGCTGTTCGAAGCTCCGCCGAAGCCATCGGCGCAATCGGCAAGCCCGTCCTCATGCAACCCGCCGGTAACCAGCAGGCTACAGGCTAGATACAATCCGGCCGCAAACAGCGGATCCAACCCGGCTTCCAGCAACACCAGCAACAGCACAGCCGCGGGAAGCGCGATAACGACCCCGGCGAGCGCATAGGCGCGCGCCGATTGCGACACGGGAATCGGATCTTCCGGAAAGAAACTGTCTGGGACCGGCAACCTGCTGAGGAAGGCCACGGCGCGGCCGGTTTCGGCTATGAAGCCTCGCATGCTGTTCTCCGGGCGGCGCGGCAGGACGGTTCGATGACAGCGACGAAATTCGTTTGCATTTATATCCATATAGCCTAGACCGGCAACAACCGCTATCGACCTAACCGAGGTAAAATCCATGGCTGTTTCGGGCCTTCCCTTCGACGACTTTCGCGACCTGCTGACCAATATGCCCGGCCCGGACGAGGCGGCAATTCAGGCCGTGCGCGACCGCGATCCACAGCTCACCAAACCGCCGGGAGCACTGGGTCGCCTCGAGGAAATCGCCGAGTGGCTGGCCGCCTGGTCGGGTCGCGCACCTGCCGTCACCCGTCCATTGGTTGCCGTGTTTGCCGGCAATCATGGCGTAACTCGGCAAGGCGTCTCCCCCTTTCCCTCGGAAGTGACAGCACAGATGGTTGCCAATTTTGCTGCCGGCGGCGCCGCCATCAACCAGATTTGCATTGCCCACGACCTGGGTCTCAAGGTTTTCGACCTGGCGCTCGAGATGCCGACGGGAGACATCACCTGCGAACCCGCCCTGGATGAACGTGCCTGTGCTGCAACGATGGCCTTCGGCATGGAGTCGATCGCCGGCGGGACAGACCTCCTTTGCGTCGGTGAAATGGGTATCGGAAACACGACCATCGCCGCAGCCATCTGCCACGGCCTGTTTGGCGGCAGAGCGGAGGATTGGGTTGGACCCGGTACCGGAGCCCAGGGCGAAGGGTTGAAACGCAAGATCGAGGCTGTTGAAACGGCGGTCGCTTTTCATCGCTCCCATCTTGACGATCCGCTGGAGGTGCTTCGTCGCCTCGGCGGCCGCGAGTTGGCTGCGATGGCAGGTGCCATTCTGGCGGCTCGCATGGAACGCATTCCGGTGATCTTGGATGGTTATGTCGTCACCGCAGCCGCCTCAGTGCTGCACGCTGCCAACCCGACCGCTCTCGATCATTGCCTGATCGGCCATGTTTCGGCGGAGCCCGGCCACATCAGGGTCATTGAGAAACTAGGCAAGAAACCGCTTCTCTCACTCGGGATGCGGCTGGGTGAAGCAACCGGTGCTGCTCTCGCCGCAGGCATCGTCAAGGCCGCAGCGCAGTGCCACACGGGAATGGCAACGTTCGATCAGGCTGGCGTCAGCGACAAGGACTAGGTCGGTCGGGGATTAGCGGCAGTATCGATAGCCACGCTTGCGCTGGGCCACATCGAAGTGGAAATGATTGTCGTGGAATGCATCGCTTCCCGGCCCCAGAACGGTTGTGAAGTAGGTGCATCCGGAATCGCGCAACGCTTTCAGGAATTTCCGACGTCGGTTTTCGTTCTTCGCCGGATAACCGACCTCGATCGTCGTGCCATCGGCCAGCCTGAAACGCCCAAGGTCGATGGCGTTGCCGATTGAATGTTCAGAGAGTTTGGCGCCCTTTTGTGAGTTTCGTGTGCGGCACACATAAGAAGCAAACTGGTCAATACCGACCAGCCTTGATCCGTAGACACGTTTGGCAGCCGGCGCCGCCGTTTCACTGGTCCACAAAGCCAGCTGTTCTGCCGTCCGACAATTGATCATCGCTTTACCGGACAATTTGATTCCGCCTGGAAGTCCGCGGACTTCAATCGGATAGCGAACCCCGCATGCACCTTTGCCGACAATCCTCTTGGCTGGTTTGAACGTGACACCCAATTGCTCCAACCGCTGGCGACAGAGGCGCTCCTCCTTGGGCAAACCTGCTACCTTCGGCTGCTCGGTCCGAAACCGAACCACGTCGAAAGCAGAGGGTCGCGGCATCGGGACTGGCACGAAGGATGAAACGGCTGATTGCGTGATCTGAGGACGTGGAGTGGGTACAGGAATCCTGTCGGCACCTGAGGCCGTGCCCGGAATCGCACCGAGCAACAGGAGTAAAACGAGATACGGCGCGCCCCATCGCATGCCCAGCGATAGCATAGTCTGCGGCCAATTGGGAGACAGGCGCGACAGGACTAACCGACGACGCGTGAAATCCAACGATTGAGCGGCGCAAGCGCCGTCAGGATCTCGCCAAGATACGCGTGTGCGCCCGGCCCGAACAACCGTTTGTCATGACCGGTGCCATTGTCCGCCATGGCGACGATTCCTTTGCGGCGCAACAGATCAGCAGCTGGACTGTCGGCATCGAAGCCGCGCGGTACCTTTTTCAGGGCCGGCTCGCCTAAACCACACCCCACGGTCGCTGCGGACTCCAGAGCCTTCTCTAAATCCGTCCTGTCCTTCTTGGTCTGCACTGCCTCCCGGTACCGTTCCAATCCGGCACCCTCGAAGGCCCAATGCCCGGCTCCGAAGCCGAAATGATCGTGAGCCAAGACAAAATGCGTGCCGGCCGATCTGTTTGGATGGTCACCCGTCCAGAACACAATATGAATGCTCGCATTGTAGGGAGACTTATCCTTTGAAAATCGCGTGTCTCGATTGATCCGGCGCAAAGACTTGTTGACCTTGGCAACCGCGTGATGGGGCGGATCGAGCGCTTCGGCCACGGGACCCAGGGTGTCGATGAGGTCGAGCGCCGGCTTGAGGAAATAGGCCTCGTAGTCAGCGCGGTTCTCCTCGAACCACTCCTTGTTGTTGTTGGCTTTGAGCGCCTTCAGATAGGAAACGGATTTTTTCGGAAATCCCTGAAACATCAAACGGCTCCTATTTTGGCGGCAATCCGCCGACGAACGTTGCGGTGAAATCCAGCCATTTGTCGAGCCCTGATTCAACAGCTTCATCGACGCCAACCCAGATCAAGCCACCCATCTTGCGGCCGGTGAAATCCATCGGGCGTGCACCCGGTTTTTTCAGCGCCTCTTCCTCGAGGTCCTTGCCGACCCGAAACATGAAACTGTCATGATTGGCCACGCCGGCAAACATGTTGCCATTGAGCAGGAAACAGACCCCGCCAAACATATTCTTTTCGGTAATCCCGGGCCGGTCAGCCAGGGCTTCACGCATGAGTTCGGCCAGATGTGGATCGTGGGCCATGACGCCCTCCTTTTTCAGTAATCGGCTCAGGCAAGCACGCCGGATGCCCGGCCGAGAAGGTAGATGGCGAACGCGCACATCAGCAACGTCGTCAGTCCGGCACCAAAAAGGCGTGTGAATTGTCCACTATATCCGAGCATATTGGCGGCGTGCGACAATCTGGAAACGACCATGACGCAACCTGCGATCACGAGCAGCCAGCTTGGTGCGCCGGCACTCTCGCTGACGCCCATGGCAATCAGCAATATCGGGACATACTCGATGAAATTGCCGTGGGCGCGAATAGCCTTGAGCATGGCGGGATTGCCATCATCGCCAAGGGCAATGTCGAGTTTGGCGCGATAGGTACTGGTGGTGATCGAGAGCCCGACCTGCACCAATAGCAGGATCCCAGTAAATGTCATTGTGATAGGCAGCATGATGTTGTCCTCAACCGGCCACGGGCGGGGTGCCGACGCGACAGCTCCGCGCCGGCATCCATTCAGCCCTGTTGGCTTTCGTAGGTGATGATGGCGATCGAGGCGCCATGCGGGTCCTTGATTGTCGCCATGCGGCCAACGCCTGGAAAATCGGCTGGCTCGCTGATACCCTCAGCGCCATTGTCCAGCGCCGATTTGAAGCGCGTATCCACATCATCCACAGTGATGTAGATCAACCATTGTCCATCCGGAACAGGCTGCGGCATGAAACCGCCAATCGGATTCTCGCCGACAACGATCCCGGCATAGGCGGAGCCGTTCTGCATCGGCATGTCGTTTACGGTCCAGCCAAGTACATTTTCATAGAACTTGCGTGCGGCGGCCGGATCGCTGCCGCTGTGCTGGATCCAGCTCGCTGCACCGTGTGTCTGCATTGGATTGGTCATTTCGTCCTCCTTGGTTAGTGTCTATGCATCAAGGACGAACAACCGATCCGGATTCCGACAACACCTCAAAAAAAAATTAGGAAAAATCGCAGCGGGCAATTTTCTTTCGAATGTGGCTCGCTTCCTGACCGGTTGGATTCATCGACAGCGCCTGCCGATAGGCTTCCGCAGCCTCTTCCGGTTTCCCGGCTTCGAGCAGCAAAGAACCCCGCGTTGTGTGGAAATAGAGATAACCTGCAAGGCTTTCGGCAAGACCGTCCAGATGATCTAGCGCCAGACCCGCATCATGGACTTTCGAAACGGCGACGGCGCGGTTCAGCGACACGACCGGAGATGGCTGTACATGCTCAAGTGCACCATAGAGCTTTTCGATCTCTGTCCAGTTTGTATCGGCTGCGTGTATCGCCCTGCAATGGGTTGCCGCGATCGCCGCCTGAATCTGATATGGACCCGCGCGACCATGGCGCAACGCTTTTTGCAGCAGCACCTCGCCTTCGGCAATCTCGTTTTGCCGCCACAGATTGCGGTTCTGTTCATCCAGAGGCACAAGACCCCCGTCTTCCGCCAGTCGGGCCCGCCGACGCGAATGCTGAAAAAGGCAAAGTGCTAGAAGTCCCATGACCTCCGCCTGAGCCGGAAAAAGGGTGAGTACAAGGCGCAGAAGACGGATCGCTTCCTCACACAGCTCCTCACGGATGTGAATGTCGCCACCACTCGCGGCATATCCCTCGTTGAAGAGCAGATAGATCATGACGCAGACGGCGTCGAGGCGGGCGGCCCGCTCCTGCAGGCTCGGCGTTTCAAGGTGCTCGGCCGTCGCCGATGCCTTTTTCTTGGCCCGCGTGATGCGTTGTTCCATCGCTTTGGGCCGCACAACAAAGGCACGCGCGATCTTTTCCACCGAAAAGCCGGCGATCGTTTTGAGCGCCAATGCCAGTTGGTCCTGCAGCGACAGGTCCGGATGACAACACATGAACATCAGGCGCAGAACATCATCACGCAGCTCCGACATATCGAGTTGCTCGACCAGGTCGAGCTCAACATCGTCAGGCGTTTCCTCATGCTCTTCGATGCGGCCGTCGAACACCAGCCGCCGGTCCTTGCGTATTCGATCGATCCAGGCATTGCGCCCGGTCATCAACAACCAACCGGTGGGATCGCGCGGCAAGCCATGGTCGGGCCACTTCACCAGTGCCCGGACACAGGCTTCCTGAAAGGCTTCTTCCGCACTCTCCAGGCTGCGGGACTGCCGAGTTAGAGCCGCCACCACCTTGGGGCGGGCCATCGACAAATGCACCGCAATGCTAGCCTGCATTCCAGACCCTCCCAGCGGGTGGTGCTGCGATTTCCGACGCTTTAACGCGCGAACGAGCTATCTCGGATCGCAACACGCGATGGTCCCGAATCCCAACGCCCTCGCCGCTCAAACCGCCACTCCTATTCTGAGGCCTCGGAATCAGCCAAAGAACCGCCACCCCAATCGATCGGGCGCACCTCATAGGAAGCCATGCCTTGTGGCAGCTTTTTGGCCTGTTCAATGGCATCATCGATGCTTTCACAATCGAGGATGTAAAGCCCCAGCAACTGCTCCTTCGTCTCGGCAAACGGACCGTCGAGCACGAGGACATTGTCACCCGGTTTGCGTATCGTCATGGCAGCCGAGGTATCCATCAGCTTGGCAACGGCGCCCAGGGTCCCTTTTTCCCCATGCTCCTGCTGCAACGCCCGATGACGGTCCAAGGCCGCTTCCTGCTGTTCTTCCGGCAAGCGCTCGAAAAACCCTTCAGATGCATATATCAAGATCGCGTACTGCACTTCCTGCTCCTTTCGGTCAGCGGACTTGGTTTTGCCCCTCTGCAAGGACGTCCGGAAAGCTCGAAATCCGACACAATTGGCAAGTTTTCACAAAATCTATGCCCTTTACCATCAATAAAGCCGCTTTCTGCAACCAGAAACTGGTTCGTGCGGCTTGAAATCACGACTCGGGGAAACTTTATCAGTCAGGGATAGAGATTCTGTGAAAGCCATTCCAAATGCAGCCACCGGCGATAGTTGGAAGTGGACAAGACGCATTACCTCCGGCCGTGCGCGGCCGACCCCGAAACCCATCTGGGAGGCAGAAACATGAAACAGATTATCCTGGCCTTGTGCATCTCCGCCATAGCGCTGCCGGCAGCGGCAATCCAGCGTTACAACATCCAGACCATGAACTGCTCCGCAGTCCAACAGGTCGTACAGCGGGACGGCGCTGCGATTTTGCGCTGGAAATCCGCCAGAAATCCGACCCTGCCGCTCTACGATCGCTATGTGCGCAACCGGCTTTTCTGCGATGCGACCGAATATGCCCAACGGTCCTACGTGCCAACACGCGATCGTAAGTCTTGCCTCGTTTACAAATGCGCCGATCGTGACCAGAACTTTCTGTTCGACGATTGATGTCAGGCAAAGCGTTCAGCTGAGGCTTGAACGCTGTGTATCCAAAACGAAGAGTCTCGCGTGACAGCTTTGGCCACGGTATAGCTGTGGCCAAAGACGGACAGCGGAGGCTTGACATGACCGGAAGTGAGCCGGGCGAACCCTGCGGCAGCCTGACTTTGCGGACACTGGCGATGCCAGGCGATGCCAATGCGGCCGGCGACATTTTCGGTGGCTGGGTTATGGCCCAAATGGACCTTGCCTGCGGCATCCGAGCCGCCGAGCACGCCGGCGGCAGAGTCGTAACGGCGGCCGTTCATGAAATGGTATTCGAAAAACCAGTCAAGGTTGGCGATACGCTGTGCGTATACACGGATATCGATCGATCAGGCCGTAGCTCGATCATTCTAAATGTCGAAGCCTGGGCGCAACGCTATCTCAAGCCGCATCGGGAGAAGGTCATCGTCGGCCGTTTCGTCATGGTTGCACTTGACGAGAACGGACAGCCAAAACCGATCGCCAATGAATAGTTGTCTGTTCAAGCAGGCTTGAGGACCGGTTTGGGCTTGCCGAAGAATATCGCCAAAAAGGCCATCAGGAAGGTGGCAAGCGCCACCTTCTCAGCAATTTGTGTAATCGTCAGGATTTGCATTTGTGCCTCGAACAAATCGACGACATACGCCATCTGAGTGTCGTAACCCACATTTTCGCCGAGATCGTCCAGGTATTGGTTCATTGCTGGATTTGAGGCAGAAAGATCGCCGACGTACCGGCTCCAGTTTGATAACTGCCCCTGATAGAGAAGCGTACCGACCGCCGTTGTTCCGAAGGAAAACCCCAGGGTCTTGACCAGATTGAACAATCCGGCGCCCTCATCCCGTTGGCTTGGTTCCAGATAGGTAAATGCCCGGGCGGCAAGTTGCGGGAAAACGATCATCATGCCGAATTCAATGAATACACCTGCCGGAACCGCCTGCCACATGCTGATGTTTTCATCGAGTCGGCTGAACAGGTACCAGCCGATCGAATAGAGCAGGCAGCCTAGGAAGAACATGGCCCTCATGGACATGAAAGCCTGCAGCCGGCTTGAGACGAAGCTGCCGGTAACTCCGCCTACGCCGTAAATACCGATCACGATGCCGGCGGTTGACGCCTCCCATCCCAGTCCGTCCACGAAAAGGCGCGGTCCCAGGATCATCAACGCCAGAAAGCCGCTGCCAAATACGCCGATGACAACGCAACACAGACTGAAGTTGAGATCGCCGAACAGGCGAACGTCGATGATGTGGCGCTCACCCAGGTAAAGGCCACGGAACACGACGACAAGCCCCGTCACGAATGTCGTCAGAAACAGCAGCACAATCGTCCTGGAGCCCAGCCAGTCCAGTGTATCGCCCTGATTGAGGGCGATCTGTAAGCTCGCCAGACAGACGGAGAGAAAGCCGAGACCAAGCCAGTCCGTTCGCACATTGAGGTGCGGTGTCTTGCGCACAAATGAGATCAGCAGGACAACCGCAATCGCGCCAACCGGAATATTGACCCAGAAATTCCATCGCCAATCGAGATCCTGCGCGAGATAGCCGCCAAGCAACGGACCGATCGCTGGTCCTCCCATCACCCCGACGACCCAGAAGGACAGGATCTTGGCTCGTTCCTCCTCTTCAACCGCATCGATAAGCATGGCCTGGGAGAGTGGGATCAGCGGGCCGGAAAACAGGCCCTGGACAAACCGGAAGAACACGATCATGTCGAGATCCTGCGATAGGCCGCAGGCAACCGAAGACAGGACAAAGCCCACGACCGCTGTCAGCGCCAGCGTCTTGCGCCCTAGCAATCTCGATAGGTGACCCGTGATTCCGATAATGATTGCTTGCCCGACCGCAAACATGGTGACCACCCAGGTGATCTCGTCTGGCGTCGCATTCAGATTGCCTGCCATGTAAGGCAGAGCGACCGTGACGATGGTCAGATCGATGGATGCAAGCAGCGCGACGAACAAAGTCGTCACGATGATCATGTTGCGCTGAAACCCGGGTGGCAGCGGCTTGATGTGGACAGGTGGTTCCGGCGTTTCGTCAGCCATTGCTGGGCTCGGCCCTAGTTGGATTTTGCCGCGTCGCTGGTTGTGGCATCCGTGTTGACCTCGACGGATGCACTGGCGCCCAGCCTGTAGGGAAAGGCCGTATCGAATGCCTCAAGCGAGATCCGCACCGGCATCCGCTGGGTCACTTTGACCCAGTTGCCCGTCGTGTTTTGTGCCGGAAGCAGAGAGAATGATGCGGCTGAAGCGCTGCCCAGGCTTTGCACGGTTCCGGTAAACTGCTTGTCGGAATACATGTCGACGGTCACGGTGACCGGCTGGCCGGGTGTAATGCGATCGATGCTCGTTTCCTTGAAATTCGCCTGAATCCACCATTCATCGGTTTCGACGAATGGAAACAGGTCATCAGCGGATTCGACCACATCGCCGACCCGCATGGCGAAATTCGTCACATATCCCGCTGCGGGCGCCCGAACCACGGTCCATTCTTGATTGAGCTTGGCCAGTTCCACTGCAGACTTTGCCTTGTCCAGTTGTGCCTTGATGGTCTCCGGTGTTCCGTACTCCACTTGCGCCACCACCAGATCAGCTTTTTGGGCGGCCAGCTTGGCTTTCTCTTCAGCAAGCGTCTGATCCAGTTCGATCCCCTGCACTTCCGAAACGACATTGTCGGTCACCAGCGGTCGAGACCTATCCGCCTTCTGTTGCGCCAGTGCAACCACGGCCTCCTGAGCCGTTACAAGCGAATTTGCTGCGTCAACCCGGGCCTTGCCAGCCTTGATGTCTTGCTGCACCAGAACGAGATTGGCCTGCGCCGCCTGCAATTCCGCATCGTAGTATCGTTGATCGAGGGTAAACAGCGGGTCGTCCTTGGCAACCAGTTGATTGTCGACCACATGGATTTCAGCGACCTGCCCGTCGATCTGCGGCGAAACCCAAATGTAATTTGCCTGCAGGTATGCGTTGTCGGTAGCCGGATGATCTCGCTCAAAATTCCAATAGGCATAGATCGCGAACAGCAGAACTCCACCGATCGCAAAAGCAACCACAACGATCAGGGCTTCGCGCAATCGGCTTGGCCGTTTTTTCTGAGTCCCGGACTGCTCTTTCGCTGCCGACGCATCGCTCATCGTGACCACTCCGTTCCCATCCCACGGCCGCGAGAATCCCGCTCTACGGGCTGATTCCCGGCAAGGCTATTGTTACTGACCGGCCGGACAAAAGACAAACATCGCTTTGAGGAACCGATGATACCGTCTTCAGCGTCCGACCCATGAGGTCATCCTCCTGACAACCTAGTGTCAGGAGGCCCTTGATTGACCGTTAACCGCCCTTTCCATTTTAAGACTCAACAGCCATATTCGTCCCATGAGCTCCAAGACCGGAAATGATGAATCCAATGGCTTTGGCGAGGCACCGCAAAAGCCACTGGAAGGTGAACCGCTCACCGGCCCCGTCGGCGAATGGGCCGAGGAAATCAGCCGCGAGGCCAAGAAGTCGGAAAAGCCGCGAGGCACCAAGGATCGCAAAGCAACGACCGGCCGAACCGCGCGCGGCACGTCGATCGGTGGAAGCACCGATCCGAAAACCCGTGCGGCGGCCGGCCTCAATCCGGTTGCCGGGCTCGATATCAGCCTCGAAGACGCCGAAGCATTGGGGGTCAAAGGCACCGGCGACGGCCAGCCTGCAAAGGGTGGATCGAGCGCTGTAACCGCAACGGTTGAGGCCCTGTCAAAGCTGATCGAAGGAGGCGATCCAAATTTCAGCGACGGCAATGCCTGGGTGCCCCACCGACCCGCCCGACCGGAAAAGTCCGAGGGTGGCATCGAAATCCACATGAAGACGGAGTTCGAGCCCAACGGCGACCAGCCCACCGCGATCTCCGATCTCGTCTCAGGCCTGGAGGACGGAGACCGGACCCAGGTCCTGCTCGGCGTAACCGGATCGGGCAAGACCTTCACCATGGCAAAGGTCATCGAGGCGACACAACGCCCGGCGTTGATCCTGGCACCCAACAAGACGCTTGCCGCGCAGCTCTACGGCGAATTCAGGAACTTCTTCCCTGACAACGCGGTCGAGTATTTCGTTTCCTACTACGACTATTACCAACCGGAGGCCTATGTCCCCCGGTCGGACACCTATATCGAGAAGGAATCCTCGATCAACGAGCAGATCGACCGGATGCGCCATTCAGCGACTCGCGCGCTGATGGAACGTGACGATGCCATCATCGTCGCTTCGGTGTCGTGTATCTACGGTATCGGGTCCGTGGAAACATACACCGCGATGACCTTCCAGATGCAGGTCGGCGACGGGATCGACCAACGGCAGCTGCTGGCTGACCTTGTGGCACAGCAATATCGCCGCTCGGACGTCAATTTCGTCCGTGGCACATTCCGGGTGCGTGGCGACACCATCGAGATCTTCCCCGCCCACCTGGAAGATCGAGCCTGGAGGATCTCGCTGTTCGGCGATGAGATCGACGCGATCACGGAATTCGACCCACTGACGGGGCAAAAGACCGACCAGCTGAAGTCAGTGAAGATTTATGCAAACTCGCACTATGTCACGCCTCGACCGACGCTCAATCAGGCAATCAAGTCGATCCGAGAGGAACTGGTCCATCGCCTCGCCGAGTTGGAGCACGCCGGCCGGTTGCTGGAAGCGCAACGTCTGGAACAACGCACACGCTATGATCTCGAAATGCTGGAAGCGACCGGTTCCTGTCAGGGCATCGAAAACTATTCTCGCTACCTGACCGGCCGCGCTCCCGGCGAGCCGCCGCCGACGCTGTTCGAATATATTCCCGACAACGCATTGATCTTCATTGACGAGAGCCACGTGACAGTGCCGCAGATCGGTGGCATGTATCGCGGCGACTTCCGACGCAAGGCGACGCTTGCGGAATACGGCTTCCGCCTGCCGTCCTGCATGGACAATCGGCCGCTGCGTTTCGAGGAATGGGACGCTATGCGGCCGCAGTGTGTCGCAGTCTCCGCAACCCCCGGCAGTTGGGAGCTGGAACAGTCAGGCGGCGTATTCGCTGAACAGGTGATTCGGCCAACTGGGCTGATCGATCCGCCTGTCGAAGTCCGCCCGGCCAAGAGCCAGGTCGATGACGTCTTGGGTGAAATCAGGGTCACCGCCGAGCAGGGCTACCGTACACTTGTTACGGTCCTGACCAAGCGTATGGCAGAGGACCTTACGGAGTATCTGCACGAACAGGGCGTTCGTGTGCGCTACATGCATTCAGACATCGACACGCTTGAGCGCATCGAGATCCTCCGTGACTTGCGGCTCGGCGCGTTCGACGTGCTGGTCGGCATCAACCTGTTGCGAGAGGGCCTCGACATTCCGGAATGCGGGTTCGTGGCCATCCTCGATGCTGACAAGGAGGGATTCCTGCGATCCGAAACATCGCTGGTGCAGACCATTGGACGTGCCGCTCGAAACGTCGACGGCCGGGTCATCCTCTATGCAGACAATGTGACCGGTTCGATGGAGCGGGCGATGGGCGAAACGAGCCGACGCCGCGACAAGCAGATGGCCTGGAATACCGAACGGGGCATTACGCCAGAAAGCGTCAAGGCCCGGATCGCCGATATTCTCGACAGCGTATACGAGAAGGACCACGTCCGTGCCGACATTTCCGGTTTCAAGGAAAGCGGCGCCATGGTGGGCGACAATCTGGCAACGCATCTCGAAGCCTTGGAAAAACAGATGCGCGACGCGGCCGCCGATCTCGATTTCGAAGAAGCCGCGCGGCTGCGTGACGAGATCAAGCGACTGCGCGATACTGAACTTGCCGTCATGAACGACCCCCTCGCCCGGCTCGAAAAAGACATGGAGGCCAGCCCCCGCGCCCGACGTGAGCTCAAGGGAAGGCGAAAAGGTCCCCTCCCGCGTAGCGAACGGGACACAGGCTACTTCAAGAAGCCCAGTCTGGACGAAATGGGGCCCGGCAGCGATGTCGCGAGGCCCGTCGGAACCGATCGAAAACCGCAAAAGCCAACCGAGGAAGATGCTGGTCCCGTGCGCCGAGGCAAGGTTGGCGCCGGTTCCTACGAGGATCCCGGCGAACAACGCCGCCGATCCGACAAGCGCCGCAAGAACGGCCGCCCCGGGCGTTGAGAACCCATCCGCGACGATCCGCGTATGTCATGAGAGGTGCTGGTCCACACCCACAAAACCGGTGAAGGTACCGCACTGCATGCTTCACACGATATGTTTGCCAGTCTTTGTTTTTGATGACTTATCCAGCATGTTCAAATTACTAATCTAACATATATTGTTTTTTATATTTACATTAGTTTATCGTGTAATCACATACTTCAAATAATAAACTCACAAAAGCCTGATTACCGCCGCCTTTTACATAAAACATTCGAGCACGGGCGTTGGTTCCAAAGAGACCGATGCCTGAGAGCAAATGCGGCGATCCAACAGGAGGTGGTTCCATGAAAAGACTGCTCATCTGTTTATCGACATTAATGCTGCTGGGTTTGGCGGCCTGCACCGACAACGCGACCGAGGGCGATGCGGGCCAGGCTGCTCAGCAGGAAAAGGTGCCGGGTGCCACAACCCAGTCCGGCACCGATGAGAACGGAGCGACGGCACAGGCCAGCGACTGATCCGTTCTGATCCGGCGGGCCGGCGCCTATAACGCCGACCCGCCGGCGGCCAAAACGTCGAACCACTTTTACCGTTCGTCGCGACTCTGATAACTGGGCCGGGATGGCACGGTCGAAACTTCGCGAAACGGACCTCTATTCCCCGGTCAAGTCTTTGCTCGAGGGGCAAGGCTACACCGTAAAGAGTGAAATCGGCGCCGCCGACATCGTTGCGGTGCGCGACGATGAGGATCCGGTCATCGTCGAACTGAAAACAGGCTTCTCCCTGACGCTCTTTCACCAGTGTGTGGCGCGGCAGGCGCTGACCGATGCTGTTTACCTGGCGGTTCCACGCGGTTCCAGCCGACCGTTTCTCAAGTCACTGAAAGAAAACCGGAAGCTGTGCCGACGCCTCGGCCTGGGCCTGATGACGGTTCGTTTGAAGGACGGCCTGGTCGAAGTCCATCTCGATCCGGCGCCCTACAAGCCGCGCCAGTCAAAGCCGCGAAAGGCCCGGCTGCTGCGTGAGTTTGCCAGGCGGGTCGGTGACCCGAACAGCGGAGGGTCCACCCGTCGCGGCCTGATGACGGCCTATCGCCAGGACGCGCTGCGTTGTGTTGCCGTGCTTGTCGACCAGGGCCCAACCAAGGCGTCTTCAGTTGCCAAGGCAGCTGGAACCGACAAGGCAAGACGCATCATGGCCGACGATCATTATGGATGGTTCGAGCGGGTGCAAACGGGCATTTATGGGTTGACCCCGAAAGGTTACGAAGCTGTTGCCACCTATGCCGAAGAAATTGCCAGGATCAGAGGGAATCTGGCCGATGATCGACCAGATCAAAATCTGAAGATGCCCTAAAGCGCTTCGATAACCGGCGAGTAACGTTCCTTGGCGTCACCGAGAACCGGAGTGCCGTGCGCCGGAAGAACGTGTCTGAATTCCATGTCCAGCAGTCGCTTGACTTCGGCCGGGTCGGGTTTCGCGTACCTGAGCCAGCCTGGCCCGACATTGTTGGGCTTGATGAAGCCAAACAGCCGCATCATGATTTTTGCCGGAAGGCTGAAGAACCGGTCGGTCGTCGCCCAGTTCTGGAGGGAGTCGCCGGCAACGACAACGCCACCCTCTCGCTCCAGCAGCAAAACCCCCTCGCTAGTCTGCGCTGTTTCGAACAGGAACAGCCGGGCATCGTCGATCGGCAGGCTCGTGTTGGATCCGACAATCACGTCAGGCGTGAAGTAAGGCTCAGGTCCGGCGCCAAAACCGGTCAAATAAGGAGCATCGACCGACCACACCTTCGCTCCGTAACGATCCTTGTAAAACGGATCATCCATGCCATGGAAGCCGGCCAGCCTGACGATGTTCTCTACCGTTCCGAGCCGCTCCAGAGCGGCAAGTCCCTCATGGTTGAGCCGAACCGTGTTGACCAGGGTCAAGCTTCCATTCTGGCAGACGACGGTCATGTTGCGGCTGAATCGCATCGGCAAACGGCCGCCCATGGCAACCGTGCCTGTCACGAAATGGATGCCCGGAAAAAGCTCCTTGAGATTGCCGTGCTCAAGAGCCTCGGGAAACGGCCGGTTGTCGATCATTTGCACCTCATTCGATCGGTCTTCGGTTGAGTTGGTACCACACAACCAACCCGTGAATGAACTCTGGACTAGTGTGGTGGATTTGAAGTTCCTATGACTATTTGCAGCGACCTCCGGTAGGAACTTCAAATCCATAAACCACACTAGAATCATAATCTTGCTAGTGTCCTGTATGAATCTGAAGTTCGTTCGGAGCCCGCTGTACAATGTGACGAACTTCAGATTCAGGACACTAGATCCAGCGCGCGGTATCGGGCGTAACGACGGGCGCCCACCCCGTTTGATTCCGCGCCTTTGTCTCGTCGATCTGAAACGAGCCGAGCAACCGTTCCGCGATACCGCCCCGACCTGCCATTTTCAGCAATGCTTGCACGGGGGCGGTCGGAAATCGGAACAGGCGGACTCGGCGGTCGCCGGCAACATGTCGCAGGATTTCGCCCGTTGAAAGATCTTGCCCGTCAGAAACCAGGTAGGTCTCGTTGCATGCATTCGGGTGATGCGCGCTGTGGCAGAGAAAATCGACCAGATTGTCGAGGGCGACCAGGCTCCTCTGATTTGCAACGGAAGCGAAAGGGAGCGGCACGCCCAGGTTGGCCAGCTTCGCCAGTTGGGCCAGGTTGCCTTGGACTCCCAGTCCGTACACCAGTGGTGGCCGGACGATCGTCACCGCCAGGCCGGTCTCCTTGGCAATCTCCAACAGCCCCGCTTCCGCCTCCCATTTAGAGACTGCGTAGGGCGATTGCGGATTTGGCGATGACTTTTCATTGAACGGTTTGCCGTGCGTCGACACTCCGTGCACTTGAGCCGTGCTCAGGAATACAAAACGGATCACACCGGCAGTTGCGGCCTGGCGCGCCAGAGCAAACGTCCCATCCCGGTTGGCTGCCATTAAGCTTGCCGGATCCGACCGTTTGCCGGGCGTCTCCGCGGCGCAATGGAAGAGCACATCCACGCCTTTCAAGGCATCCGTCCAATCGGTACTCGCTGAGAGTGCATCAACTCGCCTGTTATCAAGCCGGGATCTTTGACCGTTCAGACCGGCGCGCGAAGTGGCCACGACCCTTGCAGCATCGTCCTCAAGCAGCTTTTCCACCAGCGCCCGACCGACGAACCCGGAGCCGCCGGTGACCAGGTATGTGACCATGTTCATTGCCGATCTGTTCAGGTAGGAGCCCTGTCTCAAATTTCGTTGTCTATCTCTGGACCACCACAGCGTCAAACACGCTTGTGGGCACTGGATGCCCCCGACAAGCTCGGCTCAGACGGCCGGAACCGGAAAGCGCCAAGTAGAAACGTGATCAGGTAGATGGCTGCGACCGCTCCATAGAAGCCGGAGGCTCCGATCGTATCGACGGCGCCGCCGGCCAACACGGGCGAGACGGCGGACGCCACTGCATAGACGGTAGCAAACGCGGCCGTCGCAGCTGTCAGCGCAGAGCCAACGAAACGATCACCGATAAGCGCCAGACCGGCAGTGTAGAGCCCAAAATTGGCACCACCCCAGATTAGCAGCAATCCAGCGGTCGGCAGGCTGCCCCACTGCCCCCCGAAGATCAAAAGGGTGGCGCAGGCGAGTGAGCAAAGGCAGCAACCGAGTACTGTGACTCTCCGGCCGAAATGATCGAGTGCGAATCCGATGGGCGGTTGGCCGACCAGCAGACCGATATGGAAAACCGCCACGAACAGCGCCGCGGTCTCCGTGCTGAACGACTGGTCCAATGCGATCACCGGAAGCAGGCTGATGGCGACGGCATCGATCGCGGAGGCGACCAGCAGGAATCCGAATGCAAAGGGGTATGCGGCTAACGCAGGCCCGACTTCCCCCATACGCGTAGGTTGCACTCGCCGATCGACCCGTGTCTTGATCGCACCGATGGGAAGCAACGCCAACGCCGTCACAACGGCGCACCCCCCCAGAATAAGTCCCGGCCAGTCCGAGAAGCCGGCCACGACGGCTGGCCCGGCCACGAAGCCGAACGCCACAGAAGCGCTGTAGATACCCATGACCCGGCCGCGCCGTTCGTCCGACGTGAAAACATTGAGGGCTGTTTCGGACACCACGAACAGCAGGTTGGCTCCACAACCGAGGAAGAGCCGCGCCACAAATATGATCCAATAATCCTGAACGACTGACAGGGCAGCCAGCGAGAGGGCCATGATGGCGACGCCAATCAGGGCAAGAATGCCCGGTCCAAACCGCCGGCCAAACTGCGAAACCAGCACCACACCGACAACGAGCCCTATGCCGGTGGCAGCCGCGCTGATGCCGTTCCAAACTCCCGAGACTTGTTCGGACAGAACGATCCCGATCAGCGGATAGGTGGTGCCCATCGCCAAACCGTAAATCGCCACACCGGCGATCAGCGCCAGTATGACACCGGTTGTTGTTTCGCTCTCACGTTCCATGAACCGCCAGCCTTCCGATATTCCGATGCAAACCGGCTGCGACCGTACATCACTGCCAAACACTTACCGGACGTTGAATCGCCCATTGAACGTGCTTATGTTAAGGGCATGCGAAACGTCGCTCATTTTCACGACTAACTCCATCTTTCTTCTTCCGTCTCGCCCCGGTCAACGGAACAGGTGCGTCTACTTGCGCCCGTCGTTCGCCGGGTCCGCTGCCGTGTCGGCTGCGGATACCTCGTGGTGCAAAGGACGGAAGAATGATGTCGCACAAGAACCGGAGCGGAAACCATTCCGCACAGCAAGAGCGATCGCCGGAAGAAAAACGCCGCGACCGCTTCGCCAGAGAAATGACCCGCTCGGCATTCGGCCGCTACTACTGGGATCACAAACGGCAAGCCGAACTGAAATCGGCTCTGGGACGCAGGCCGAAACAGAAGCACAAATGAAAAAGGAGCGTCCGGCTTGGTCCGGGCGTTCCCTTTATGCATTTGACTCCCTCTGGCTAGCGCGGCTACGGTTCGACCGGCCCTACTGGAGGCCTTCGGTCCGCGAAAAGGGTTGAACCCGCCATTTCACAAACTGTTCGATCACCTTTTTCTGCCCGTGAACGCGGACACCGGGCACGAACGGAAGAAGGTGTTCCATGAGCAAGACACTCCCTGAAAACGCGAATCTCGAATGGCTGAGGAAGACCGCCAAGCAACAGCTGCGCGCCTGGCACAGCGACGGCCGTCAAGCCAAACTGGCCGATGTTCAATTACACTTGGCACGAGACTACGGATTTCCCAGTTGGCGGGCCCTTAAGGCTGAGTTCGACCGAAATGCTGATGGCGCCCGATCGGTCGACGACGAAACTGTCGGCGGCTTCCTGCGTCAGGTAGGTGGCGGTCACGGATCCGAGGTCCGCCAAAGGCTTGAGGCCGATCCCGACCTTGTGAATGCCATAGGTCCGCATCCCTATTGGGGCGGCCGGCTGCAGGCCCTGCACCTGTCCATCGACACCAGACGCAGGGACATGTTCGATCTCCTGCTGGCTTCAGGCGCCGATATCGACGGCGACAACCGTTTCTACGAGTTCTGGTCACCGCTCATGCTGACCGTAGTGCGCGAACAGCCTGGCATGGGCGCGGCCCTGATCGATCGCGGCGCCCGAATTGGCCTTCTAGAAGCACTTCTGCTCGCCGACGACAGCCGGGTCGAGTCCCTGCTTGCTGGCGGCTTGTCAGCCGTGCCGGACGAGCGCCCGAGCGGATCCATCCTGGGATTGGCGAGAACGACGAGGGCTATCGACCTGCTGCTCGATATTGGAATGTCTCCGGATGGCACCGACCAATGGGGCGCCACGGCGATCGAAACCCTCAGCCGGCTTGGTCCGAAGGGCCGTCCGCTCGTGCTGCAGATGATGAAACGGGGTGTCACGGCGGAGCCTGCCGAATATGCCCGCCTCAACGAGCGCGACGCGCTCGAGGCGCTTGCCGCCGATCTACCGGAAACGCTCCGCTCCGATCCCGTTCTGATGGGAGCTGTCGATTTCGGCCACCACGCGCTGGTCGCGTGGTTGTTATCGAAAGGTGCCAGCGCTCATGCACGCGCTGACCAGCTTTCGCGGCATACGGCATTGCATTCGGCCGCCTGGAACGGCGACCTGAAAATGGTGAAACTGCTTTTAGCCAACGGCGCCGACCCGGCGGCTTTGGACGATGAGCACGGAAAAACGCCGCGGGTATGGGCCGAAGTGTCAGTAGAAGTCACCAACAATACCGATTGCCGAGAGGTGGCGGCCTATCTCGAGAAAATCGAACACGATGACGAGAGGGGTGCATAACGCGCTTCCTCACCAATTCAATATCAGGCGACCGACCGGGTGTGGTCGCCTGTCAAGAATCATTCAAAAAAGCGCCATACTAGCGTAGTGAATGTCAGTGAATGTCCGGCGGCATTTCAGTTGAACATGGAGACTCTCATGCCCGCATCGCTTCGCTCCACCCGCCGTTCATTTCTGGCCGGCAGTGCCGCTCTCAGCACCAGCCTTGCCCTTCCGGCCATATCCTACGCATCCAGCCGCCCCACCTTCACCCATGGCGTCCAGTCAGGCGACGTGGATACATCCAGCGGAGTAATCTGGACACGCACAGATCGTCCTGCCCGGGTCATGATGGAGATCTCCACAACAGAAAGCTTTGCTGACCCGCGCAGACTACCACCGCTCAACACGCTGCCTGACGGAGATTTGGCCGTGAAGCGCCTGCTGACAGGTCTGCCGGCCGATCAGGAGATTTTCTATCGCTTCACCGCTGCCGATCTGGATAACATCAACACTGTTTCGGAGCCGATCATCGGTCGTTTCCGCACGGCGCCCTCTTCGCGCCGCAACATCCGTTTCGCCTGGTCTGGAGATACCGCCGGCCAGGGTTGGGGTATCGACGGTGACGGCATGAAGACCTACGCAGCAATGACAGGCCACAATCCGGATTTCTTCATTCATTCCGGCGACACCATCTATGCTGACGGGCCGATGAAGGACGAGGTTGAACTCAAAGACGGTACGGTCTGGAAAAACGTCACCCTGATTGATGAGAAGCGCAAGGTTGCCGAAACTCTGGATGAATTCCGCGCCCAGTGGAAATACAACCTCATGGATGATCACGTGCGGGCCATGAACGCCATGGTTCCGACCTTCTTCCAATGGGATGATCACGAGGTGGTCAACAACTGGTCGGACGCAAAGGACCTTGTTAGCGACGATCGCTACAGCGAAAAATCGGTCCACACACTGGCCGCACGCGCCGGGCGCGCATTCCATGAGATGACGCCAATTCGCTACACTGCCGCCGAACCCGGTCGGGTCTACCGCAAGATCTCTTACGGCCCGATGCTCGATATATTTTTCATCGACCTGCGGTCGTATCGCGGTCCCAACGGAGCGTCCATGGAAGCCGAGATGACGGACGCATCACGCATTTTCGGCGCTGAACAGCTCGACTGGCTGAAACGTGAATTGGCGGCATCAAAAGCCACCTGGAAGGTGATTGCCTCCGACATGCCTATAGGCCTGATCGTCTGGGACAACTGGCGCGAAGAGGCCGGCGCCGAAGCGATCGCCAACGGTGACCCGGGAACACCGAAGGGGCGCGAGCTTGAGGTGGCGGATTTGCTGAGGTTCATCAAGAACGCCGGCGTCAGCAACACCGTTTGGCTGACGGCCGATGTCCATTACACCGCCGCTCACCATTACGATCCTTCCAAGGCCCAATTCCAGGATTTCAACCCGTTCTGGGAGTTTGTGTCGGGTCCGCTCCATGCAGGAACGTTCGGCCCCAACGGACTGGACGCCACCTTTGGTCCGGAGGTCAGATTCGTCAAGGCGCCCTCGCCCGATCAGGGCGTCAACCTTCCCCCATCGGCCGGCCTTCAATTCTTCGGCCTGGTCGACATTGATGGCGATACGCAGCAGATGACGGTTCGGCTGATGGACCGTGCGGATACCGAACTATGGTCGGTGACTCTCGATCCGCAACGGCATTCGCATTAAACACGCTGTTTGACCTCGAGTCGCCAGGTAAAGGGCGATGATCGGCTTCGCGCGGTACGGAGTCGATCAATGCTCTGTATGCTATAGGCCTTTGCCAGTGTAGCACTATCAAAGGCTCCCCGATGTCCATGACCATGCAAATCCTGAGCGGTAGTATTCTGTTGCTCGCCTGCGTTGCCATTCACGTTTTCATTCTTGCGACAACCATTGCCAGCTTCATTTCCCTGAGACCCTGGCTGACGGCACAGCCTCACCTGCGCAGATGGCTGATAATCCTCGGGGTTGCGCTAACGGCCATCATTGTCGCCAACACCATCGAGGTCTGGTTGTTCGCCGTTACAGTCCATGCGGTCGGCGCCCTACCGACCATGGCGGATGCTGTGTATTTCGTGCTGGTGACCTACACCACGCTGGGTTATGGCGACGTGGTCCTGGAGGCCGAATATCGCATTTTTGGAGCGTTCGCCGCGATTGCCGGACTATTGGTTTTCGGGCTGAGCACCGCCTTCCTGGTCAAGCTGTTCGGCCGTCTTGTTCCTCACGAGATCGATGTGAACGCCGGCGAAGCGCGGCTCACGGGAAAGTAATCCAACGTGACGCGACCCCGTCCCTCCGGTGAGGCAGAATGAAGCTCGCCAATACGTCAGCCGGAGGGGAGCCAGACAAATGAAGCAGACAATCATCGCGACCGCCACTCTGATTGCGGCGTTGGCTGGATCTGCCCTCCCGACTTATTCACAGGATGTCACCGCCGGCGAGAAAGTCTTCAAGAAGTGCAAAGCTTGTCACAAGATTGGTGACGGTTCGAAAAACGGCGTTGGGCCACATCTCACGGGTGTGGTCGGTCGTCCGGCCGGTTCCGTGGAAGGCTACAAATACGGAACCGGGATGAAACAGGCCGGTGCCGCGGGATTGGTCTGGACCGAAGAGCTGATCCTCGACTACATCACCGACCCCAAGGCCTTCCTACGCGAATATCTGGACGATCCAAAAGCCAAAGCCAAGATGACATTCAAGCTCAAGAAAGAACAGCAGCGCATCGACGTGCTGGCTTATCTCAATTCCTTCTCGGCGACCGACGAGTAGCGACCGCCTCCACTCACGGCACTCACTTCCACTCATTGTTGAATAGATCTCCGGGCCATCCGCCGGAGGCCCACCCCGCCTGTTGATCGGACGCGGTGGTTTTCATGCGCAGCCCTTGGGACGGCACCCGGGGAACCCGTAATCGGTTAACAGAAGCAACACCACTTCTGGGCAGTGCACGAGGCCCCCATGCTTCGGTTGTATTGGTTCAAACAATACACGTCATCAACAAAGTGTTGCCTGATTTCACATTTAGTGAGCGCCGCAAACGTGGTCCCAATCAAAGGAAAAATACAATGAAGACCAAACTCTTTACCGGCATGATCGCAGCAACCATCGCAGCAACTGCGGTGGTGGTTCCGCCGGCACTCAACCTCGAACCTGCTCAGGCCCAGGCAACCTCCCTTGCCGGCAGCAAGGGCAATGTCAAGCGGCGCCTGCCACGAGGCCAGGGAGCCTGCCCGGATGCCGTCAAGAAATACATCAAGGCCTCAGGTCACTCGGCCTATGCGTCGACTTCGATTAATGATTTCAATGCAACGAACTACATCTGTGGATCGGCAATCAACCGCAAGTCCGTGAAGGAAGCCGAAACACTGGCGCTTCGAGCCTGCGAAAACGGCACCAAGAAGTGGAAATACGCCTATAAGGGCAAATGTGAAATCCACGCGTCGAAGTAGCCCACTCTTCATCAAAAGTTCAAAGCCGGAGGGACCGATGGTCCCTCCGGCTTTTTTCAACTGCTGCACAGACGGCCGCTTGCTAACGCGCTCTGACCTCTTCCGGCAGGAAGAGCAGGAAGTCGTCGTCTTCGGCCCCCACGTGGCAATCATGACAGAAGGTCATGGCCGCGCTGTTGGCTCCGCCTGTCAGCCCGACAGTCTGCCCGCCAGGCATGACCAAAGCGTATCGCCAGTCACCGGTTTCGCTGTTGAAGCCACGGACCATCTTTTCCATGATGAACAGCGGCCCGATGGATGCTTGCCCGGACGCACTGACCGTAAAGCTCGCCTTGGCCGCCGTGGTTCCGATCGGCATCGGGTTCACACCGCCATATTTGGCATAGGCCTTGGAGCCGAGCTTGTTGACATAGTTCAACACGAAGCGGTTGCCGTGGGTCGCGCTTGGATAAGCGTGCGTGGAGAAGTGGTCAAAACCCTGCCACTTGTTGACGGCCCAATGCCCCCCACCCTTGTAGGACGAGCCAATGGTCTTCTGCAGACAGTCATAGAGTGCCACCAATTCATCCGGACCGAGATTAAGGTCGTCCGGATCGGCAGCGGCGCTGGCTGCACACGGATTACACGGGTTACATGGATTGCAGGCTGCGGCAGCACAGGGGTTGCAAGGATTGCACGCGGATACCTTCTTGGCAGCGCATGGGTTGCAAGGGTTGCAGGCCGATGCGGTCTTCGCCGCACACGGATTGCATGCGCCACACGCAGTTTTCGCTGCACAAGGATTGCAGGGATTACAGGGATTACAGGCAGACGCCTTCTTTGCCGCGCACGGGTTGCAGGGATTGCAAGCCGAAGCGGTCTTGGCTGCACAAGGATTGCAAGCGCCGCAGGCAGTCTTCGCCGCGCAGGGATTGCATGGGTTGCAAGCGGACGCCTTTTTGGCCGCACACGGGTTGCAGGGATTGCAGGCCGAGGCTTTTTTGGCCGCGCACGGGTTACAAGCTCCACAGGCCGAGGCCTTTTTCGCAGCGCAGGGGTTGCAGGCTCCGCAGGCGGACGCGGTCTTGGCAGCACATGGGTTGCATGCACCGCAAGCCGAAGCCTGTTTGGCCGCGCAGGGATTGCACGGATTGCAGGCCGAAGCATTCCACAGGCGCGGTACATAGCACTCGGTTGCGCCAGCATTGGTCGCCGCACAGGGGTTACACGGATTACAGGGGTTGCAAGCTGCGGCGGCACAAGGATTGCATGGGTTGCAGGCTGAAGCTTTCTTGGCGGCGCATGGGTTGCAAGGATTGCAGGCCGATGCCTTTTTCGCAGCACACGGATTGCAGGCACCGCAAGCAGATTTTGCCGCACAGGGATTGCAAGCCCCGCAAGCCGGTTTCTTGGCCGCGCACGGATTGGCCGCACAGCTGGCCACACTTGGAGTGGCGACACCAGCCGACAGTACCAGCGAGACTGCCCCCAGCCCTCCCAGCGCCAACGGCACGACCGCGACCGTCGTTAGCAGTTTCGATTTGAGTGTCGCCATGAATTCCTCCTCACCTAAGCGGACTCGGAACCAATCCGAGCGCATGGAAAACACCCTAGAATGATCCCAAGGAGGTCAGCCTCACGATTTGGTGACGGTTCGGTCACCTTTTAGAGAGCTAAAGTTGATTGGGCGTGCGCGGGTCGCAACAGACTCGATCACAGTCTGCCTCGCGCTTACCCTTTGCGGCGGGCTCTGGCGACCGCCTTGATCTGCCGATCGATATCGATGTCGACGATCGATGTGATTTCCAGTTCCCGGTCCTCATAGATATCGCGATCCGGATGCAGGTCCGACCACGCCCGAAGCGTTTTATCCCGCTGTGTAAGCAACGCCGCTATCTGAGGTCTGAACAGATGAACGATGGATGAGACGGTCCGGTTTGTCGCGAGACAGGGGTAACTTTGCTCAATGCTGAACCGGTCGATCATCGCAATGACGTCTTCGGCCGCATAGAAGGTCTCACCGGTCACCCAGCGATTGGTGGTGAAGAGCGCGATGGGCATGCCGGGCCGATCCATGGAGATGGCGACGATGTGGGAGAGCGCATCCTTGCCCTTGGGTCGCTTGGCGTCACCGGAATAGGGTACCGGCTTGACAGACCGCCGCATGCCCTTCGCCCTGAGGAAGGTATGAAAGTGGCCGTGCTCACCGCTATCGGGCCTATGAGCGTGGTAATAGTACTGCGCGTGCGATTCAGAATCGTACACGTCCCCCTGCGGGTAATGCTCTTCTTCAAAGAATGTGCCCTGGTTGGCGAGGCATTGACCCACCGGGTTCTGCCCCGACTTCTTCAACAGGCGGATGTGCTCCTTAACGGCCTCTCCCGCCGCGGCCAGCCGGTCGAGCTCTTCAGTCGAGAAATCGGCGAGAGCCTGTTCGAGGTCAAATGTCAGGGGTGTGCTGTCCATCGGAATTCCAAGTCGCTTTCAGGCGCAGATCCGTGCCTTTTTCAACCAAACAGATTACAGGATTCAAGTCGAGATCAGGTCACATAATGGTGACAATTCAGGCAACCAGGGGTTCTTCCAGCCTAACTGCGTCAAAAGCCTCTGCAATCAGATCTGCACCGGCATCTGGTCGCGTGGCGCCGTTTGACAGGATCTGACGATAACGCCGAGCGCCCGGATATCCGTGGAAGAGCCCGACCATATGCCGGGTCACGTGGATCAACCGCCCACCGTTATCCATGTGACGATCGGCGTAGTTCATCATGGCATCGCGCAACGCGGTCCAATCGAACGCGAGTGTCGGCTCCGAATAGAAGATCCGATCGACATCGCTGAGCAGTCCGGCATTCTGATAAGCCGCCCGCCCGAGCATGACGCCGTCCGTGCCTTTACTCAATTCAAGCGCATGATTCAAACTCTCAATACCGCCGTTTATCCCTATGAATTGATTCGAAAATCTCTCCTTCAATCGGAACACACGTTCGTAGTCGAGCGGCGGAATATCCCGGTTCTCCTTGGGGCTTAGCCCCTGCAGCCAGGCCTTGCGCGCATGCACCCACAACGCATCGCATCCGGCGTCGAAGACCGCATCCGCCATCCTGTCAAGCGCCACTTCGATGTCCTGATCATCAACGCCCAGCCGGCATTTGACGGTGACCGGGATATCGACCACGGCCGCCATCGCCCGAACGCAAGAGCCGACAAGATCCGGCTCGCGCATCAGGCAAGCTCCGAAACGACCGGATTTCACCCGGTCCGACGGGCACCCGACATTGAGATTGATCTCGTCGTAGCCAAAACCAGCCGCAATGCGCGCCGCCTCGGCCAGCTTGTCCGGATCGCACCCGCCCAACTGCAGCGCCACCGGATGCTCCACCGGATCGAAACCAATCAACCGTTCACGATCACCATGAATGACCGCATCGGCAACCACCATCTCGGTATAGAGCAACGCCCGCCGCGTCAGTTGCCGATGCAGAAAGCGGCAATGCCGGTCCGTCCAATCCATCATAGGTGCAACGGAAAATTTAACTTCTTGATTTTTATACATTATTTATTTATCTTCAACGAACTAATCGAGAACTTTCATGCAACACATTGGACCAAATTGTACACGTTTGGCCCCCTTTTGATCTCCCGGTGTACATGTAGGGTACACGCTGGATAGCAAACATGGCTGCATTCCAAAAGCTCCCATCCGGTAATTGGCGCGCGCTCGTTCGCAGGAAAGGCAACTACGTATCGGAGACCTTTCGCCGTCGTCGCGATGCGGAAGAATGGGCTTTGGAAGCCGAACGTCGCATCGATCGGGGCGAAAGCACCTCAAAGAAGCGTCCGAAGCATATTAAAACATTTGCCGACCTGGTCGATCTCCACATTACAGACATGCACGAGGTCAACAAGCCACTGCGCCGGTCGAAAGCTTATTCACTTAAAAAGCTCAAGAAACACTTGGGGAGATCGACCTTCAATAAGCTCAATCGTGACAAGCTGATCGAATATGGCCGATTTCGGGCCAAAGAAGGCGCTGGCCCCGTCACAGTTGCTGCCGAGCTGTCATACATCAACACGGTCATAACGCATGCAGCAGCCGTCCATGGATTAGACGTCTCGAAAGAACAGGTGGACCTGGCAAGGGTTGCTCTTAGAAGGCTGGGTCTTGTCGGTCGTGGCAACGAACGCGACCGCCGTCCCACCCAGAAGGAACTTGATGCTATCGTCGAATATCTGGATGGCAATGTACTTCAGCTAATCCCGGTAGGCCGAATGGTCCGCTTTGCGGTTGCGACCGCGATGCGGCAGGCGGAGATCTGCCGGATACGTTGGGCTGACGTAGATGATCGAAAGCGGACTGTCGTTGTCAGAGATCGGAAAGACCCTCAGAAAAAAGAAGGCAACCACCAACGTATCCCCCTGCTAGATCTCACCGGATACGACGCCTGGGAGCTTCTTCAGGAACAAAAGCGGGCATCACACAATCACGAGTTTATCTTTCCCTACAATGAAAGATCCGTTGGCACAGCATTTCGCCGTGCCTGCAGATCGCTCAAAATCGATGACCTTCATTTTCACGATCTCCGGCATGAAGCAACAAGCCGCCTGTTCGAAGCCGGGTTATCGATTGAGCGCGTGGCATTGGTGACCGGTCACAAGGATTGGAAAATGCTTCGGCGCTATACTCATCTGCAACCCGAACTGCTGTTTTCGCATCAAGGAAACACGGTTCGGAGTGTTTGAACGCGAGCACGTGATGCCGGTGTTCCTTGGCACAACTGTAACTGTCGGGATTTGGCATGGCTGATTTCGTTACAGAGACTTTCACGAGCGGTGCCGTTTCATTTTGGCGATTTACACAGCAGCTGAACATCACCCCAATAAAAAAATCATGGAACTTTCATTGTTCGAATGCAGCACGCATGTATAGTCCGCTCATTGCAACCTGACCGATTTGAAAGCCCCTTGCCAGAAATGATGAAATCCAGCCTCGATCATCTGCCCCAGAACAAGCAGCGGGAGCTGGAACGGGTCACCGACATCTTGCACGAAGAGTTTGCGGATGCGCTTGGTGGCAGTTCGGCAGCCTGGAAGAAGACGGGCCGGATTCTCAAGATAATTCTGTTTGGGTCATACGCCCGCGGCGGCTGGGTCGACGAGCCGCACACGATGAAGGGCTATCGCTCGGATTTTGACCTGTTGATCGTCGTCAACAACAGGAAGCTGACCGACTTCGCTTCTTACTGGAACAAAGCGGCTGACCGGCTAATTCGAGAGCCGACCATAAAGACGCCGGTCAGCTTCATCGTCTATTCGCGGCGCGAGGTGAACACCTATCTGAGGGAAGGCCAGTATTTCTTCGCTGATATTCGCAAGGAGGGCATTGTCATCTATGAGCTCGATGATCAGCCACTGGTCGAGCCGCAACCACTTACACCACAGGACCGATTCCGGGTGGCAAGAGAGCATTTTAAGGACAGATTTTCGCTATCTCGCACTTTCACAAAGGGCTTTAAATTCTACCTTGGCGAGAAAGACTACAAAGTTGCTGCTTTCGAGCTCCATCAAACCATCGAAAACGCCTATTCTACAGTGCTGCTTACCCTTACCAATTACGGACCGCCTTCGCACAACATCAAATTTCTGCGCTCCTTGGCGGAAGATCAGGACCGGCGTCTGGCTGACGCTTGGCCCCGCGATCAACGTCCTTATGTCGCATGGTTCAACACATTAAATGAAGCATATGTAAAAGCGCGCTATTCAAAGCACTATCGGATCAGCGAAGAAGCACTTCTGTGGCTCGGCGAACGCACCGAGATTTTGCATCGGCTCGTCGAACAGGTCTGTCAGGAGAAACTAAAAGAATTGACAGCTGCTGCGAGGAATTTTGAGAAGAGCGCAAATGAATAAGGTGCGCGCAATCAGCAGGTATCGGTCTAGCAAACAGTGTATTGGTCAGTCAGAAGTGCCGATGTCGTCTGCCGGATCTGTTTAATCAGACAGAAAGCGTCAGTTCCAATGAGGCGACGTCCGAACCGCTACGGTCGATTCGGGGGATGTTCGCGCTATTCCAGATGTCGAGGTGCTCAAAACATATGAGCACATGACGTTTGCTGACGGGTAGAAATCTATGGCGGCTTTCGGGCAACTCGACTGTAAACCGATTGAAGCTCATGTGCCTGCATCGGTCTGACGTCGTCAAATATATTGGTATATATATTGCTCAAGCGCGGCGCGTCTCTGAACGATTGCGGACTTGAGCTTTGACTCGGTCGACGATCGAAATTGCTGACTCAGACAACTGAAGACGATGATTTGCTGGTCGCGCGAGATTCGGGTGATAGCCGTGAACATCCGGACGATCCGATCGTCGTCCGAGTTTACCAGGGCGTCGTCAAGGATCACTGATAACTGCCTACCCTGCCGGGCATAGAGCCTGGCGAACGCCAATCGGGTCAGGATCGCGATCTGCTCAATTGCTCCACCGCTGAGAACATCGATTTCCTCGACAATGATACCGCGTCGAATCTGTATGCTGACCGCTTTTGTTGAGGTCCGACACAGACAGAGAAAATAAGCAACAAAAACACCAAACCGTAAGATAAAATCGCAGACATTTCAGATTATCCCAGTTACGTATAGGCTCGCTCAGCAGCAATGGACACAGAAATACTTTATACAAATCTGACTTGGGCAATTTCACGATCAGTAAGTGACCCATCTTCACCACCAAGTTAGGCATTTCTGTCGTTGTCTCATCGTGCTACGAATTCCATGCGATTTACTTCTGCTCGCTTGTTGATTGCTGCATTCTCGGGTGAATTCGATGACCATATTCTTCCACGGTAACTTTGGCCTCAATCGGCGTCGCATGGCTGAAATCATGAGACTAGGCATATCTATCCCAGACCTTAGTGACGCGAAGCTTGCAAAGCCGTTTGATTATGGTGCCCCGTTTGCAACCAAATACAGGTATTGGCTTCACAAGACGGGGATAATTCAGCTTCGACGGCCTTTTCAACTAACTGAAATGGGTAGGATTGTTTGGGATCATGATCCGTTGCTCGAACATCATGTTACCCAGTGGTTTATGCACCAGGAACTGACATTTGATCCCGTGCGGGCTGAGGCATGGCACTTTTTCATGCATGAGTTCCGTCCAGCCCACGCAACATTTTCCAAAAACACACTACAAGAAGCGCTAATGATGAAATTGCGTCGTCACGATGAAACGCATTTTGGTCCAAATAGCAAGATGAATCCCGTCATCGTTCGAAAACTCATTGAATGTTACACGGAACGGGAAGCTCTTGGTAATTTGGGCATAGTTTGTAGAAAGGACGACGCGACATATCGATTTGTACAACACAAAGTTCGCGGTCCCTGGAAAACACCCGATAAGCTTGTTGCAGCCTTTGCCAACGAAAAAGGGTGAACACTGCCATACTCCAAATTACGGTCGGCCGAGGCAAGATTTCAGCCGTTGGCACATAATAAATGTTGTCAGGCATCGCCCTTGTTTGTCAGCGCTTCAATTTGTGGAGCCAATTCTGGGGCTTCAACTCCCAAAATAACATGGGCCAAAATCTTCTTGATAAAGGTGCGTCCAGATCCAGAAGCGTTCTTAAAAATCTCGTCTTCGAAATCAATAGCGCCTATAGGTTCTAGACGGGATCTGAAATATTCCTCAGTAAAATCAGCCTCCTCGAGAGCTTCGGGAGCCATCAATTTCAAAATATCAAATAGCGCCTGCAATCCAACGGTCTTCGTTATGTAGCTGTCACTTGAGGCATCCGCACCGGTTTGTCCCGTAATTTCCAGAGCTGACTTAAAGAAGTTGTAGATTGCCAGATACAGAACCTTGTCTCTTGCTTCAAAGTACAACGTCCTTAGCGGGGATGTGTCTCTACGACGAGACTCCTTTAACGCAGATCGGGCAAGGCCGCTTCTTCGCGGCGAATCTGCAGACATCGAAGCAGGCCTCAGCACATAAGAGTCGTCCTTTGGATTTGAGGAAATCAATCCCAAAATACCATCAACTACTGTTGCCATAGAAACCATCCAGCGTTGCTCTTTTCGAGCTTCAGACCGAGATAACACAATATCATTTTCTGCGGCGACAAGAATTCGTTGGAAGAATGGCGAATCTGGATCCGTGTTCAGTTTTCGCGCTAAAAAAACTGCCAGTTTTTCTGGTGACCAAAAAATTTCCTCTTCTTTTTCAACATTATATCCAAAAAGCTCATAGGTTAAGCTTCTATCAACGGGCTTTTGTGTTGAGTTGATTGTTGCAAACAAAAAAGCTTGAAATTGCTTAGGCAAATCTACAAACACGGAGCAAAGCAAGGGCATATTTCGTTTCTCTGAATTTAGTTCAGTAAACCCGAAAATTCGATGTTGGCCGTCAATTATGGCTGCAAGTTTGTTGGCTGTGGGAATAGCGAGATCTAAACAATCCGCATCTCCGGAGACGGTCCATCTCAATTCGTCGTCCTTTTCGATAAGGCCATCTTCAATACGGTAGTTTGCTCCGAGTATAATTGAGTTAGGAAATCCAGCCTCAGAGGTAGAAAGGAACTTGCCGATTGATCTAATCCGAGATTCTACCCGCGCTCGTTGCGCACCATCCAATTCGTAGGAACTGCCGCTTTGTGTTGCCTTCAATCGATCTGCAAAACACACTTGCAGTAGAACTTCAGCCGGAATTGCGGCAGCATAAAATACGCCAATTGGTTGCTCAACACGGATAGCTTTCGTTTGGAAAAAATTCGGCATGCTGTATCAAACCTTGAAACCGGCTGTATCCCCAACAAGATCAGCTTCTGTATCACCGCCCAACACAGCTTTTGGCGGTGCGTTGTCCATCAACCGATCTTCTTGGCTGATGGATATCCAATAGCTCAGTAGGGCCGTGACCGTACCTATTATCACAAGTAACCATGCCATATAGCTGTCATTCAATATTGTTGCCCCCCCTGCGAGAACAGCCAGCACTACAAAAAATATCAATAGGAAGAAAAAGAACGATCGAAGGTACTTTTTTTCGTCTTCCATCACCACAACTTGGAGGCACGCAAGCGATCCCATCGCAGGAAAGTATGTTAGAGAGGCCTTGAAAACCGCTTGCTGCGATCCGTCGGGCCAATTGGTCAAAACAGCCTCAGCCAATGCTAGCCAAACCCCAATCGCAGCCAGAAAAGTCGCCAGGATAAAATAGAATACGAACGATACCTGTCCCATCGGCCGCCGTAGTCGACCCCAAAGATCCCGTCCCAATGTTCTCCAGGAGTTTTCCAACTTACATCTCCGATAGCAAAATGAAATTACGCAATAGCCTGTCAACCGATTGGCACCAAATGCCACCCAATGCCGCTGGTTGTGGTTTATATGAGTTTTTTCATTTGATCCATCACCAATACAGGGCAGCAGCACCCGATAGGTTATCGAAAACGAAACCAACAATCGTAAATATAAAACAATGGATTGATTAGTTGTCCAGCCAGGATAATGATTGCGTATGATTTCTCTGAAAGACGTTCACTTCCCAATTGACTTGGATAGCTCCGCTCACAATGTGGCCGAAGAGTTGTTCAATCCTGGGTTGGCGGCATCCAAAACCTATGATCGCGGTGTTGGCTTCTTTTCTTCTGGTTGGTTGCAGATGGTGGCGGACGGGCTGGCACCATTTGCCGAACGTGGCGGACAGGTCAGATTGATCGCAAGCCCCCATTTGGCATCCTATGACGCTGCTGCTCTTCAGGAGGGTGAGAAGGCCAAAAAGGACGCCGTTTTGCTTGAAGCACTGCGTGTCTGCATGGACGAAATCGAGGCGAACATAAAATCAGAGCCACTAAAGGTTTTGTCCTGGATGGTAGCTGACGGCCTTCTGGACATAAAGATTGCTGTACCAACAGCGGATTTGAGTGGAGATTATCACTCCAAGGTTGGAATATTCACGGATCAATACGGTGATTTTTTGGTTTTCCACGGCTCGCAGAACGAGTCTGCAAGGGGGTTCAAGAATTTTGAAACGTTGGACATATTTCCAAGTTGGATGGACGATCGTGACCGGCAACGTGCGGTTAGACACCGGGAAAAGTTCAACAAAATTTGGGATCAAAGAGATGCAAACATTAGATGTTTTTCGCTACCTTCAGCCATCAAAAAACGCTTGATCCAATTCACCAATTCCGGTGACCGTCCGTATAATCAGCCGGAAAGAAGCAGTGTTTCAACGTCTCAAAAATGGCGTCATCAAGCCGAAGCTGTAAGTTGTTTTCTCGACAAGAAAAACGGCGTGCTGGAGATGGCAACCGGCACCGGAAAAACCCGAACTGCCCTATGCATAATGAACGAACTCCTTCAGCGTGAAGTCATCGATTCAGTTGTCGTTACAACAAAAGGAACGGATTTGCTCAATCAATGGGGCAAGACTTTGACGTTGGAAGGTCCAGAACTGCCCATATTCAAGGCCTACCACAATCACAGAGATGCTCTGGGGTTTGTGAGTCGACCAAAAGACAAGTTGCTATTGTGTTCAAGCCAAAAACTGCCCGAATTACTTATGCGACTGGATCCAGTAAAAGTGTCTCGCACTCTACTCGTGTGTGATGAGGTACACGGAATGGGCTCTCCTGCTATGGTGAGGGACCTATCCGGGAAATTATGCAGTTTCGAGTATCGTCTGGGCTTAAGTGCCACGCCGGAGCGAGAATACGATGATGACGGAAACAGATTTATTGAGACGGAAATTGGCCCTACAATCTACAGTTTTGGGTTAGAGGACGCAATCAAGCGCGGAGTGCTGTGCGAGGTTGATTACATCTCAATACGGTTTGAGCTATCGGACGAAGACCGCAAGAAGAAGCAGGAGGCCATCAGGCGTCATGAAGGCGCAAGGGCGCGCGGTGAAATTCGCCCTGATTCCGATCTTTATCGTGATTTGGCGAATGTGAAAAAGCTATCTGTTCAAAAACTCAAGCCGCTGTCCGAGTTGATGTCTAGATTACCAGAAATTCTGGACCGCTCACTAATATTTGTCGCCACTAAAGAGTACGGTGTGGAGATCCAAAAAATCGTGGCCAGATACAACGATAGATTTCATACATATTACGACGACGATGATCAGAGCAATCTCTCTCGATTCGCAAATGGTGAACTGAACTCGTTGATCACGTGTCACCGGATTTCAGAAGGCATCGATATTCAGTCAGTGCGGTCAGTCATCCTCGTTTCATCAGACCGGGCACGATTGGAAACAATACAGCGTCTTGGTCGCTGCTTGCGCTTCGATCCAAATGATGAAGAAAAGAGGGCGCGTGTGATCGACTTTACGTGCACAGACAACGGTGAAGTCGATACCGCTGACAGAGAGCGGAAAACCTGGCTTGAGAACCTTTCAAGAATAAGGAGAGACGCATGAAAGCGACGGAATTTCTTGAACTGCAGGAGGCTATTGGAGAGACCTTGAGCAAGGCACAGCAGAGCGAACAATTCGGGGAACAATTAAGGCAACTTATTTCCAACTCTTTCGAAGGCAACTTGGGAGACAACGACGTTCGATCGATATTGGAAATAGTCACTGCGGCGAAAGATCGCAATGCAGATTAAGATTAAGGGATGGAACGCCACAGGCCTTCGCGGTTCGCTGGAAGATATTGAAATAGATATTAGCGACGACTTAAGGCCTTGGACGATTATCCAGATGCCGAACGGCACTGGAAAGACTACGACAATGAAACTGTTTCGTTTGGCTCTTTCTGGTGCGGAGTTGGCTGAAGACGAAATTCAAGACTTTCGAGCTGAAAGCATGCCAGACAGTGGGGAATTCAAGCTTCGTCTGGAAGTCAACGGTATGCCGGTTACTTTGGGTATCGCGTTTGATTTTTTGGCAAACACGATCGAATGGTGGACGTTGTTGGTGCCAGGGGGCAGGAAGAGCGGTCGCCTGCTACCGGATCCCTATAACCGCATATTGTCTGAGGACCTAACCCGTCTGTTTGTATTTGACGGTGAACTTGCGCGGCAACTGCGAGACAGAAAACTTACCAAGGCTGAGGACGCAATTGGGGTCCTATATAGGCTGTCCATTTTTAAAACGCTCGCGGCCCAAGGCGATCTTGTTCTAAGCGAAAAACAACGAGCCGGGCGTCACACCAAGGCAAGTGAACCCGCTGGGATTTCTCGCCTCACAAGCAAACGCGATGAAGCTCTGACGGTACTTAACGCGCTCCGATCCAGCAGATCAGCAAAGGAACTCGAACAAGAAAAACTCAGCAATGATCTTGAGGACTTGCGAGCCGAGATTCGACGCTTGGTTGATGCGACCCAAGCTTTAGACAATGAGTTAAAAAAAGCTGAAGCTGACAGAAGCAAAGCAGCCCAGGATATAGAACTAAATCATGTGAGTTTGGCCAAGGAGTTCATTGCACCGCAACGCCTTAATGCGACGCTGACAGTCCGGTTGAAAGATTGCTGGCAAAGCCTGGATGCAGCAAAATTGCCGGGCCGGTTCTCATCGGAATTCTTTCACTGGCTGTCCAAGCAAAGCGAATGTGTTTGCGGAAAAACTATACATGATACCGAACGTCCCGACATTCTCAATCGGTCACAAGAGTATCTGGGTGACGAGCAATATGGTGTCATCGGTCAAATCAAAGATGCGCTGAGGCGTGGGGGCGCCGCGTCGCCACTCGATTCAAATCTGGTACCCAATCTTGACGATGCGGTATCACGCTGGCGCTTTCACTCCGAGAAAGTTCAGGAACTTGAAAACGAGAAAATTAAGGCGGCAGGCGGTGATGTAGATTCTTTGCGAGAAGAGGAATCAGACCTAGTTGCCAAAGTGGCACAAGTTGAAGAAGCCCTGACAAAATTATCTGCGGTTAGTGATGGGTCGCTTGGCCAAAGTTGGAAAAACAACATCCCTCTTTGCGAACAAGAGCTCGAAGCTTGCGAAAAGGCGCTTCAAGAGGGTACTGAAACTTCACAACTCGCCGCGCGTGTTAAGACATTCAAAAATATCCTCGAATCTATAGAAAGCAGCCTCGTCAGGAGAATTCGAGAGAAAATACGGCAAAGAACAAACCACCAGCTTGAAGCGGTCATAATTGCTGAAGACCTCATTGTTTCGAAAATCGACAGTGCGCTCGAACTTTCAGGGCCCTCTTCTCGCATTCGGAGTGACGTCAGTGAAGGCCAAAGCCTTGGCGTAGCTTATGCGTTCCTGACCGCTCTGTTTGCTGAAGCTTCTTACAGATTGCCTTTTGTAGTCGACAGTCCGGCGGTCCCATTAGACATTGAAACCCGACGCGAGGTGTCCTCTCTGCTGCCAAATATATTTGAGCAGATGATCATGTTCGTGATTTCCAGCGAACGTGAGGGATTTGCTGAAACCTTTTATGATCGCAAGGACGTAAAGTACTTGACGATTTGGCAGAGCCAGTCCTCAGTTGAGATCGAAGAGGGCTTGGCTTTTTTTAAGACCTTTCAGTCGACAGATGAAGGCAAAATCATCAGTATGGGCGATCGAGCATGAGCTTCAATCTTCCAGTACGGGCGGAGCGATTTTTTGCGAGCATGAAGAGGCTTGCCGATGGTAAACCCCAACTTGGATTGGATTTCGACCGATATTACGCTTGCGCAGTGATAGGATTGGCGGCCAAACGATTGGTGGACAATGATCAAGCAAAAAAAGAAATTGGTCGAGAAATAACCCGAGACTATCCCACTAAGTACAGAGAGCAAGCAGATGTATTCGCTGGAATGCTAGTCGAGGCGGAGTTGAGTCGGCAGAAAATCCCGGCTACAGATTCGAAACAGCTCGAAATGATAATGTTGCGCCTACTCAAACTCAACTCCGAGTCACGCCTGACAACGGAAGGACATCGGCTGCTTGATGCCTATGCCGCAGGGGGTATGATTATCCTAGATGAAATGCTTGTTCCCCCCGCCAGCGAAGAAGAGTTCTTGATGGCCTTTTTTGGCGTGCTTGAGTCGATCTGCAACAAATCTAGCGTACCGACGTAAAAGACGAACTAGCTGCATCTGATCAGATCGCATTTCGGGAACAAGAACCTTGCCTTCTCCCTATATTCGCTGACCGCCAAGCCGCCCCACCGCTTGTACCAATATTTTGGCTGCTGAACTTATGTCGGCTGTGCTGTTGCTCCGCCCTAAGCCCAGTCTAAACGCCTCACGAGCCCTAGGCTGATCTCCAAACATGGCTTTTAAGACGTGCGAAGTTTCCACTTTACCGGTTGTGCAAGCACTTGAAGCAGAAAACACCAGCGACTCTTTAGTGGCATGCATCAGTGCTAACGGCTCAATGTTGTCGATTGAGACAGAGAGTGAATTCGGCAGTCGGTCTGCTAATGCACCATTTATATGGACACCTTGCATCTGGTTGAGGTGTGCTTGAAGTTGATCGCGCATTCCTGACAAGAATTTGTGGTCATGCGGTAATCGATCTCTAACAATGCAAAAGGCTTCGCCCAGGCCAGCAATTCCTGGTGTGTTCAAAGTGCCAGACCGAAGCTGGTTTTCCTGCCCACCACCACGCAAAACAGGTTCCAGTCTAACGTGTGGCTTCCGCAATGACCGGTAAAGCGCACCCACTCCTTTAGGTCCATATGCCTTATGCCCAGAAAAACTGGCCATATGTATCGGCTCATTTTTCAATGAGACCGAAACATAAGCAGACGCCTGAGAATAGTCGGTGTGAAACAGCGCACCATACTCTTCGCAGAGGGTACCGATCTTTGCAATGGGTTGGAGCACTCCGGTTTCATTATTAGCTGCCATAATGGAAACGAGGCCGGTATTATCCGACATCGCCTCTCGCAGTTCATCGAAGCGAATTTCGCCCTCTTCGTTCACACCGATCCTTGTTACCGTTGTGCCTCGTTTTTCCAATTGCTCAAAACACGCCAACACCGAAGGGTGTTCGATTTGAGACGTAATCACGTGGGTACGTCCTGAACGAAGCAACTCCGGGAACAGACCCAAAATTGCAAGGTTGTTTGCTTCGGTAGAACCACTCGTGAACACGATTTCTCGTGGCCTGCAATCAAGGGTTTGAGCCACTTGTTCCCGCGCAGATTCAACGATGCGCGCCGCAGCTGAACCGGCTCCATGTTCCACACTTGACGGGTTAGCATAAAAATCCCGCATTACTTGGATGACGGTTTCGAGAACCTCTGGATCCATTGGCGTCGACGCATTGTGATCGAGATATATCGGCGTCTTATCCAACGACATCCTCGCTTGCCAACAAGAACGCGGCATCTGCAGGTGTCTTGATACGAGGTGCTAGTTGACGAACACCCCTATCAATGTGATGTCCAAGACGGTCAAGCAAATCCTCGTCTGACAGAGCTTTATCCGAGGCGTCAGCCTCTACAAATCTCAGCATATCAAGATAAATAGACTCGTGTGCTCCAAACAACGTATAGGCGTTGAATTCCTGACCATCAGCAGTCATAGGGTGCTCATTCTTTATCGCGCCATTTTCAAACGACACCATCATCGCCATCCGGCAAACCAGATTTGGGGTTAGCCCCGCCCTTTGGGAAAGAGCACGTACTTTGCCTGTCGATTCGGTAGATATTCTGAGTTTAGTTATGTGCATCGACAAAGTCCTTGGGTTTTTCACCCTCTATCGCTGCCCGATTAGAAATTACGCTTTCCCGTCCCCACCTCTGCACTCCGATTTCATAATATTTGCAAACAAACGGCTGCAGTAGATGTGATAGATCCTCAGTGAGTTCGGTATCTGTGCAGAGCATGATCACCTGACGGCTCGCCTTGGGCAGATAACGCCCAACAAGTCTGTGCCGGTGTAATTTGTCCAGCCGCGACAATGGCGTATCTATGATCATTGGAAGCTCACGACCACTGGTCTTGCCCAATCCCCACAGCATTGCAACCGCAAACAGCTGCCTCTCGCCGGCAGATAGGCTGTTGGTCTCAACTTTTTTGCCGTCGTAGTCGATCAAGTGAATTGCAAATGTCTGAGGGTCAATTTGAACATCCCTCACCAATTTCTTCCGCTCAACCAGTCCGCTAAACGCCTCAATAAAGTGGGTCGAAAGTGAATCCAGTCTTTTCTGCAATATTCGCTTTTCGTAAGATGCAAGTGCCGCTTGTGCACGTGTTGCCATATCCAACTTTTCAGACAGATTGGTTTGGTCGAATTGTGCCTCAATCGCTCGTTGTCGCTCAGCTTTGAGCTTCGCAACCAGCACTCGCAAGCGATCCACTTCAGTCTTGGTCTGTTTGAGCTCTGTATCCACACCGCCCATGTCAAATTCGGACTTTCGAAGATTTTCAAACGCTTCTGCGGCAACTCCGGGTTGGTAGTTTTTTATTTGCTCTCGCAGTTGTGTGCGCTTGTTCAGGACCGCAACAAGCTCATGCCCAATGTTTGATGCCTCGTTTTGATCGGTAGACAAATTTGAAAGCTGCTCTACAATCCAATCTGGTTCTGCCCCAAGATCCACAGTATCACTCAATGATGCTTGCCGCTCCGCGAAATCGATCAGGGCCTCAATCTGTTCTTTTGTCCAAGGCTTTAGCAATTTTCCTTGAGCGCGCTGCGCTTTTTCAAAGGCGCCCAGAAAACCTTTGACCGCTGGCCCAGTCAAACAACCACTTTTCTTCTCAACTTGTTTGACAAAGCGCTTCACCAGTTTCGGTGCTAAAACAAACGGGGCAGTTCCGTTAACTAAATTTCGCAGAGCACTCTCTAACGCTTTGTATCTGCTTTCTACAGCCTTCAACTCTTCCGAAAGAGTATTCTTGTTTATCGCAATCCCACCACCCTCTTGCTGAAACACCAGTTGTGCTCGCTCACTTATTTTTGCGAGCTGATGACGTCGTGTGGTGAGTGTCGCTGCTTTTTCGTCGGCGAGCGTTAACTCAGTTTGAGCAACTTGTAGATCTCTTGCAATCGCAACAAGATCATAATCGTTGGATGATGCCCCACCCGCCCTTGATTTATAGAGAGCAAGATCGCCGCGAAGCTGGTCAATTAGATCAAGCCCCAGCAAGGATCTTATCGCGTCCACAAGGCCCTCGTTAGCATGATCATCTGCTATGTCTTGAATCTTCTCTCCATCAAAGAAAAACAACTGCGAAACGCCTGTTGGAATAATTTCTTCCACATAGTGCTCCCAGTCCTCGGCTGGAATATCTTTAATGGCCTCCCCGTTGCGTGTTAATTCTAGGGTCTCGACAACAGCTGTCCCTCGTGCTGCCCAGGCGCGCTTGACACAATAACTGTCATTATCGCCGTCATATCTGCTGCTGAATGTCAGCGTGATCTGAGCGTGACGCTCGGATGCAGTATTGTTAATCCGGCGCATTAGATAAGCTTCATAGTCAGATTGGCTAACTCTCGGCCCTAAAGCTCTCTTTCCATAAAGCGCAACACGAACAGCCTCCAAGAAAGTGGTTTTACCGGCGCCATTGTGGCCTTTGATGAGTATTATGGGCTTGTCTGCCGCCAACTCTGACCCCAGGTCAAATTTGTGTAAACCGCGATAGAGGCCAAAATTGAACAAAGAGAGCGACTCAAGAATCATGACTGGTCCTCGAAGAGACTCGGCTCTTCGTCAGATACGTGCTGCAACCTGGTGACGCGTTCTGCGATTACGGCAGTTTCATCACGCCATTCTTTGGCGAAAATAGAGGCTATTTTCCTGTGAATGGATGTGCGTCTTTTCAACCCCCTCACAGAACATTCCGCTTCCAACAGTTGTGCAAGAAGACCCGACGGTACATTGAAGTCTTCACATACCTCCTTCAGAATGTCCGCATCGCCAGCTGTAAACTCGAATAGATCAGTGCCACTTGTCTCAAGTTCGCGCCCATATTCTTCCTTGACGATTTGAGAAACGGTATCTCTCCAATCGCCATTTTCTCGTCGCCAAATTCGTCTGATTTCACGGAGTTCCTCATCCTGAATGAGTGTCACCGTTTCGCCAAGTGGGGCCTTTGCATTCACTTGCAACTGTGCCTGCAATAGCTTTCGCAGAAATGCCGTTCGAAACTCAAACAGATACGGGCCAGGAATGGGCTCTTTCGAATTGCCGACAAATGTCACACCACCATGGCGGCGTTTGAAATCCCTGAACTGCCGTTTCTTTTCGGGATTCTGCGTTTCGGCAAGTTCATCACGCAAATCCAACAACGGTTCCAACCAATCTTCACCATTGTCTACCATTGCCTCCATCGCCTTATCCTTTGTGACGACCGTACAAACCCAACAACCAAACCTTGAGTTGCCGCAGCTCTCAGTGTTTTTGTCCACAACCAACGGGCACTCGCCGGCTTGTGCACTACGGTACATGGCAAGGAGATCCCGATTGTCAGATCCCCATGGTGACGGATTTTGCAGCAGGAAAGCCCAGACATCATCGACTGTGAATGATTCTATGGGTGTGAAAACAAAGGCACCTGGTAATGTCGAATGTCGCGACAGGGCTGATCCCTTTATGCGATGTAGCGACATGACTTGTGCCCTAGTAGCGCTCTCCGCGGAACGTACGCCCAAAATCATCACAACCTCGCCGTATTCGGCAACACGCTTTTTTATAAACGAGTTGGCTGGGTCGATTTTCAGACGTTCCGTACACCATCTAAACTTATTCGAAGGGGCGGGGTATCCGCGGCCGATCAAATTAACCCAGAAACTATCCGAGACATCAGGAACAACTTTTTGCGCGGATATCGGCAAACCCTGCTCTTCCGCCGCCATATTGATGGCGGCCAACGATTCATCAATATAATTCACGATGACTGGTGTCTCGACCAACGTGTCGGAACTTAAAACAAAAATACGCTTCTTGCGGTCGATTGCAGGTATCTTGGTAAGTGCACTCCAAATGAGCTGCAGAGCGCAAGTGGAATCCTTGCCGCCGCTGTATCCAATTACCCATGGGCGGTCATCCCGCAAATAGACATTTTTAATGTGAGCTTCTATTGCTGCAAACGACAGTCTCGATTGATTTGACGTTTTGCTGTCAGAAACATCCTTCATCGTTTGGCTCCGACAGCATCCCGATGTTCATCAGCCGTCTCCTCGAATTCATCCTCCAAGTCTTGTTGTTTGTCGTCTAGATCCAGACCTACTGCCTTGATTAATACGTTTGCGCTCAAGTGGATGGACCGCTGGCTCGCGTCTATTTTATTGTCGCGCATGACGCGACCCTGCCAGATTGTAGCGTTCCTCTTCGACCAATCAATAGTTGACAAGGCTTCCAGTCTCCCCTCCCACTTCTCGGGTTCGGCAGCAATCAATCTTGAACCTAACAGGCCAAGAGCCTGCACCATTACGCCATGCGCATGCACCGTTTCTTTTCGCAAATCAGAAGAGGAAACCCTTCCGGCCTCAAGTTTCTGCCAATCAGGAATGACGCTGACCAACTTGCGCCAGAAACCGACAACAATCGTCTCAGTATCTCTTCCAAAACGATCTGCATCAGGACCAGCAAGCCACTTATTGGCTTGATTGAGACTCGAAAGAGTAATCAGGTTCTTCGCTCTATTGGAGAATGACGTTTTTTCCAACTCCACAAAATTCCGATAAAACTCGACACCCTCCAATACAGCGATACTGAGCCGGGATAACGGATCCCGACGGTCATAAAGTACGTTTAGTGAACTGGACGGCCGCAGCGCATTCTTGTTCAGATCAGCAAACATTTGTTGACTGCGCTCCAAGCCGCGATCCGGGAAAACAACCACTGATATTGCTTCGTTTTCAAGAGCCGGTCGGGTCTTAAGGGCTTCTTCGATCGCAGCACGCCGATGCTGACCATCATTGAGAATTATTCGTCCGTCCATCGCAAACGACAGCGTCCCTACATTTCGAAACTCCTTTGATTCGCTAGCAGGAGTGAATTCCGTAAGGCCGTCGATTGATGCGCACAATGAAGATAGTGTGTATTCTTCAAAATTATTCGCCAGATAACTTGCTATTTGCGGTACCCTCACTTTTGAGAGTACGCGCTGGGCTCTCAAATCAGCTGGCAGTTGTTCGTTATCAAATTCAAAAATCTTTGACACGAGTTTGAGCGGCACCATGATGACGTAATATTCGCATCCGGCTTGGACACCGCGAATAGCAGCAAAGGTATAAAAGTTCCCGCTCACAACAGCTCCATTTTTTTGGAAGTCTAAGGAAGTTGATGTGGAAGTCAACCAGCTTTGGACGACTTATTTGGCAGGGATCCGCAGGAGCGGCCAACATAGGGTTGCAGGATGCATGTTAGTTAGTGCTGACGCTATGCTGGACAAATTCTTGATGGTCGCATCGCTAGAGCGTATGTTGATACGCTCGGTCGAGTAGCTGACCCTATCCAGACTTTCTCGATTACCATGCAGCCCGATGGGCTGATGCTAATCGAAGCTGAGGAGAGTGATCATGCGGCCAATTAAACACTTGCATCGGGGTCACGGACACGGCTGCCATTGGACGGTGTCATTCAAAGCGCACTCGATCCGGAATTGCTTGCCATGGAGAATCATCCGGCTGAAGAGCTGGAGACTCTGCGCAATCGTCTGAATGTGGCGCTGGAACTAGTCGAGAGCGCTATTCAAAAAGTGGGAACAGGCAAACCAGTGAATAGGTTGCCTCAACAAACTTAGCAACTTCGTCCTCCTCGCCTGTTCCAGACAAGAAACGCCGCACCGTCTTCTTCAAACAGCGCAGCGCGGATGGGTTCGGAAAAACTCGGATCGTCGAGCTGGACACTGAGGTAGTCCCGCGGCTCTTTGCCATTTGTTTGAGCTCTCCACGCGGCGCCGAGCTCGGCGCGCCCGGCATAGATGCGGAAGTCCGGCGCGCCATCGCTCTTCTTTTGATCGTTCGCGACAATCTTTGCCTTGACGTTCATCGTCAGGGTCCGGATCGTTCCAACATATCCGTCCTTGCCTGGCGTAAAACTACCGATCGTGGCCATAACTTAAGCCTCCGTTGATTTGATGGATGGAGAAGATGGTCGCGTATCCGCGATTTCTTTGCGTGCCCGTTTGAAGCCCGGGTCACTGCTGATAAACGCATCCAGCATGAACGGGATAAGATCGGCGATACTCTCTTTTTGCCCGTATGCACGCCGGTAGATTTCAGCGTAGTCGTTGAGGGCAGCCTTGAGCTCGGGACTTGCAGTGAAAGAGATCTTCACCGCCTCTCTGTCAGGGAGCTTGCCTATTCTCAGGGTCATTGAAGCCCTCCCCTCGTATCGTAAGGCCGCAGCACCATGTCCTTGTTTACGATGATGCGCAGCGGCCATCCGGGACGGATGGTGATGGTCGGCTGCATATTGAGATTGCGTTCCGTGAGGGTCTGGCCGGCCTGATTGGCGTTGTCCTGGGCAGATCCGCGGATGGCAGAGACAAGATCGCTTTCATTGTCTCCAAATGTCAGTTCCGTCCCGACCCCGAGCAAAGTCGACAGCGCAACGCCCTTCAAAAGCCGCCAGGTGTGGAAATTCACCTTGTCTTCGAGACCGGCATAGCCGGCGGTATCGGTCGCCGGCAGGTTTTCGATTACGACGGAGGACCCGTCCGGCAGGATGAGCCGTTGCCACACGGCCAATGCTCGCTCCTGCCCGAATGCAATCACACTGTCATAGGTGCCGATGATGCGTGTGCCCTGCGGTATGAGCAAATAACGCCCGGAGACCGTGTCGAAGACATTTTCCGTCACCTGTGCGATGATCTGTCCCGGAAGGTCTGAGTTGATCCCGGTGACAAGGCTGGCAGCAATAATGGTGCCTGCCATAACTTGATAGGGCGACGCTGGATCCTGCAGCTTATGCGGATTGTAGATCGCTTCATCCGCATCCTGGTTCAGAAATTCGAGTCTACGAACCTGCAGGTTCTGATCCTTTTGAAGATCGAGTTCGAGTGGGCCCGGCCCTCCTTCGTTTCGGACAATTTCAAACGGATTGAAGTTGCTGTTCGTCGCTTTCGATGTGCCAGCATTTGTCGGTTGATTGGCGGTGATATTCAACTGACCATGCCCGCCCAGCATTTGATCGGTCGATCCAGATGTCAGCTTGAAGAACACATTCGATTCCCTGGCCTGCTGCGCCAGGCGCGCCTGCCGGATGCGTTCGGCCCGCAGCGCGTCTTCCTCCGGATCAGGCCGAAACGGCAGGCTATGAGCGGATTGGATGCCAAGTTCACGTTCCTTGCCGACGACGGCCGGCCCGATATCACCGGATAGTGGCGGCCCCAGTTCAACGGCGGATTTGGCGAGATCGCTGTAACGGCGGGGAAGATTGTCCAGTCCCTCCGCCGTCGGATTGTTTTCCGTGCGGTAGAGTTCGCGCCCCGTTTTGTTGCGATCGAAGAGACTTGGCGGATCGAGCGCGAATATCGTCGCACCAAAGATCAGCATCAGCCCGGTCCCGGACAAGGCGATCAGTACCCGCCGGTTGATCCGCCTGACCGGACGCGGTTTTGACCGCAGGACCAGATCTTCCGGATCGACCTTGGGTGGCGGAACATTGTTGCCTGATTGTATGTCGCTTGCCGAAGTCATCGCCAGCCCTCATCCTCGTCACGATTTCGGCTACTCACCTTGAAGACACCAAGACCTCTGCGCCCGGCGTTTGCAGAGCGGCCATCGGTGCGGGTGATACGCACAACCTGTTGAGGGTTTTCGCCAAGCCTGAGCTCGGCCGCCGCGAACATGCGGTCGACGATGTAATAGCGACCCTTTACCCGGTAATTAACGAGCTGGTTTTGGCCGTTCGAACCAACAACAAAGAGTGGCGGCGCCTCACCCTGATCGAGCCGTGCCGGAAACTGGATATAGACCTTCTTCGTGTCGTCGAAGACACGGACCGGACGCCAGGGCGGACTATCGCCCGTGACCCTGTACCGGAAACGAAGCCTGTCGATGTTCAATCCGGTGTCGGCAACCAATTGCGCTGATGCCTCAGCACTCACATTCCGGCGCTGCAGCGCAATCAGCTCGTCACGCGGATACTGCCACGAGACCGACGCCATATAGGTTTCCGGCGTGCTTTGAAGCTCCAGATGATAGGTGCGCCGATCGGTAACGATGACGATGTTGGTTTTGAGATCCTCCTTGGTGGGTTTGACCAGAACATGAGCACGGGCCTTGTCTCCGGTTCCGCTCACCGTATCGCCGACGACCCAGCGCAGCGTATCGCCAGCTGAGACGGAGACGATCTTTTCGCCGGTCTGCAAGGCGATATCGCTAACCTGTTCGGGCGCGGCGTAAAGCTGATAAAGCGCGCCTTCCGAATAGGGATAGACTTGGATGGCATTCACATATCCGTCCCGTGACGGCTCCACCTTCGCGGCAGCGTTCGCCGCGGTGATGCGCTCCTGCGGCGGTCGATTGTCGGCTTTCCCATTTACAAATTTACCGGGAATGGGCTTCAACTGTCCGGGCAACGGCAGGGGTTTGGGCAGTTCGACGATCTCAACCGGGCGTGGAGGCTCGGCTGTCAGGACAGCGGTGTCGAATTCCTCCGCATCAAAGTCGATGACAGGTGGCAGTTTCTTGGATGCACAGCCGGCCAATAGTGCCAAGACACTTATCGCGGCGAACTTCGATAGACGTGTGTGGGTCATTGATTGTCTCCTGCGATAAGGTCTTTCGACCAGTTGAGGCCATGGACATAGATGCCGAGTGGATTCTTCCTGAGCGCTTCTTCGGTGCGCGGGCGCTGTGTGACGATGGAAAGGACAGCGGTGTAGCGAGTGGTGCCGGCGAGCGATCCATTCTCGAAGGCCTGCTCGCGCCAGCGCACATCGAAACTGTCGCTGGAAGAGCGGACCACACTGTTAACTTCAACGGCAATGGTGCGTTTGCCGACCCTGGAAAACGGTTCGGTGGCGCGGGCATATTCGTTGAGTGTGTTGGCGCCCTGTGTCGTGGCATAGTCATAGGCGCGCAGCCAGTTTTGGCGCACTACGATGGGATCGATCGAAAGCGACCGGACATTTTCGATAAAACGGGCCAGATGATAGGCGATCTGCGCATCCGATGGCTCATACGCCTCGGTGGCCGATCCGACCGCCCGTACATCCCCGAGCCGGTCGACCTCAACGACGTAGGGCGTGATGGTGCTGCGCCCGGCCTGCCAGATCACCCCACCGGAAAGTCCCAGTGACAATGCCAGGCACCCGAAGGCCATCAACCGCCAGTTCCCGGCGCGAATAAGGGCATCTCCCATGCGGGCATCCCAGACCTGCGCGGCCTTCTGGTATGGGGTTTCCGGCTGCGGTGTCCGGCCATAGGCGGTCGTCGCGCGTTTGAACATCAGTCCTCATCCTTCAGTTTCGGGTTTTCACCGGCGGCCGGACGGTCACCATCGCGGATCGTGTGTGCGGCAATCGTCACCCCCTCGCGCAGGCGTTGCCGGCGATGCAGTTTTTGCGCCCATTCAGGTGTGCCGGACGCAGCAGCCGAACTGGTTGCGCCAGCAGCGGGGGTTCCAGTTGCTCCTGCGGACGCACCTGTTGCTGTTGCTGTCGATATGTTTGATGGTGTGTGCGAAGTTCCGCCGGCACTTCCTGCCCCGACCATGGAAGATGCTGCCCGTATCGCGCCGCCTGCCCCAGCACCAACTGTCCTTGCCCCTCCAACGGCTACACCGGCAGCGGCGGCACCGCCGAGCGCAAGCCCCGCTGCCGATCCGGCGACCGCACCTGCGCCGAGCTGCGGCGCGCCGGATACCAAGCCCGCCGCGATACCGGGACCAAAAACGCCGAGCATGAAGATGGAGAGCGCGCCAAGTACGGTGGACGCGGCCTGTTCCAGCGTAATGTCGCCACCGGCAAAGGAGGCCGCGAACGTACCGAACAGGGTCGAGCCAATGCCGACAATCACGGCAAGCACCATCAGCTTGATGCCGGCGGCGACAACATTACCGAGGACACGTTCGGCAAGGAACGCAGTTTTGTTCCACAGCGCGAACGGCACAAGGATAAACCCGGCAAGGGTCGTCAACTTGAATTCGAGGATGGTGATGAAAAGCTGGATGGCCAGAATGAAGAAGGCGAGCAGCACCACGACCCAGGCAAACATCAGGATTGCGATGGTCACAAAATTCTCAAAGAAGGCGATCGGCCCGATCAGATCGGAGACTTCTTCCAACAACGGCTCGGCGGCGTCATAGCCTGTAGCGGCGACAAATCCCGGCCGCATGAGATCGTCAGCCGAGATCGGGGAACCGGTGGCGCGCAGTCCAAGGCCCGCGAAGGAATCGAAGATGATCGTCGCAAGATCGGAGAAGTTGTTCAGGATAAATGCGAATGCACCGACATAGAGCACCTTTCGAACAAGGGATGGTATGATGGCTCGGTCATCGGCCAGTGCCCAGAAAAGACCGGCAAGCGTAATATCGATGCCGATCAGGACGGTGGTCAAAAAGGCAACGTCCGGCCTCAGGAGCCCGAAGCCGGACTCGATATAGGTGACAAAAATCTCCGTGAACTGGTCGATAACGTTGAGGTCGTCCATTGCCCGGTTTCCGATCCAATTGTTTCCAATCCAAGGTCAGCGTGTGTAGGCAGAGCCGTCGCCCATGAACCGCTTGAAACGGGCCTGACCACGTTCGCGGGCGGCCAGAGCATCGGCGTTTTGGAGCGCGTCGGCGCGGGCGGATGCGGCAAGCAGGCTTTGCAGTTGCATGGATTGTTTTGCGGCAAGGGCCGTCAGTTGATTGCCGGCCTGCAGCGCTTGCAGATTGCCCACTGCGCCCTGACTGTCCGTAATCAGCCCGTCAATGGCCAGCGCATCGTCGCGAATGCGGCCCACCACTTCAGCCTGCACTTCCAGGCTGTGCTTGAAGCCATCGCGGGCAAGCGCCCAGGTTTCCTGTGCATCCTGTACAATCTGCGACATGGAGACGGCGTCCGCATAGTCTTCGGGAAACAGTCTCTGGAACTCGGCGTCAATCGCGGAAACATCATAGGCAAGACCTTCGGCATTGCTGATCAGCGCATCGACCTGCTGCAGCGACGTTTGCAGTTCGGCCGCGATGGAAGACGGCAAATTGGTCAGGTTCTGCGCCTGGTTGATCAGCATCTGCGCCTCATTGGCGAGTTGCTGGACCTGGTTGTTGATCTGCTCCAGCGTGCGGGCTGCGGTCAGCAGGTTTTCCGCGTGGTTCGTGGGGTCATAAACAATGTCGCCAAAACCGAAGAGCGCGCGGGCCTGATGTATCGGCAACAACGCCAGGCAAATCGCGGCAACGGCGATACAAAACTTAATTCGCATGAGTGATCTCCTCGTTAGGTTGTGAATTTTCCGGTCCGCCGGCGGCAATCAGATCCGCCGCCCAGTCGAGCTTTTTTGCCCGCAGCCAGGAATCGGCGAATTCATCGACGCCATGGGCGGCGACAAGTTCGTTAATCAGTGCGTGATCCTGTTTGGTGGAAGCGGCAGTGAATGCCAGGGCAACCGGACCCAGGCCCAGTTCAAACAGACGATTGCCCTGCCGGGACTGGAAGTAATAATCGCGTTTCGGCACCGCCCGCGCGATGATGCCGATTTGCCGGTCGTTGAGACCAAAGGCCTCGTAGATGGCTTTGGCCTGCGGTTCGATAGCGCGATCGTTGGGAAGGAAAATGCGGCTCGGGCAGCTTTCGATAATCGCAGGTGCGATTGAACTGCCGGCAATGTCGGAAAGTCCCTGGGTGGCGAAGACAACGGAAACGTTCTTCTTGCGCAGCGTTTTCAGCCATTCGCGGATGCGGGCGGCAAACACCGGATGATCGAGGAAGAGCCAGGCCTCGTCGAGAATAAGTTGTGCCGGTCGGCCATCGAAACCTGTTTCAAGCCGGTGGAAGAGATAGGTGAGTACCGGAAGCACGACGCCATTGTCATGCATCAGTTCTTCCATCTCAAAACACTGGATCGCGCCAAGGGTCAGACGGTCCTCATCGGCATCGAGCAGCCGGCCATGGGGACCTTCGAGCGTATAGGGCTGAAGCGCCAACCTCAGTTCGTTTCGCTGCAGCAGTGTTGCAAGACCGGTGAGTGTGCGTTCCGATTTCGGAGCAGCAGCAAGATTGGACAGTGCCGACCAAACCGCATCCTTAATGTCAGGCGTGATCGCGATGCCTTCATGGGCGAAGAGGCCCAGGATCCACTCCTGCCCGAAAGACCGGTCTGCCAGGACATCGATGTTGGCGAGTGGCTGGAATGCGAGCGCATTCTTTACGCCCTCTCCCGCAGCTCCAAGATCGAAATATGTCCCGCCCATGCCGAGCACCGCAGCGCGTGCCGAGCCACCCTTGTCGAATATCGTGATTTGAGCGTTTGGATATCGCCGGAATTGCAAAGCGATGAGCGAAAGCAGCACAGATTTGCCGGCGCCGGTTGGGCCGACGATCAAAGTGTGCCCGACATCGCCGATATGGGTGACGAGCCGAAACGGCGTTGTTCCATTTGTCCTGACGGTCAGAAGCGGCGGTCCGTCCAGATGTTCGTTGCGCGTTGGACCTGCCCACGTCGCCGAGAGCGGCATCATATGAACGAGGTTGAGTGTGTTGACCGGCACCTGCCGAACATTTGCGTATACATGGCCGGGTAATGACGACAGCCAGGCTTCGACCGCGTTTGCACTTTCTTCGATGGTAGCAAAACCGTGCCCGTCGATGATGCGTTGCGCGGCACGGATCTTTTCGCGGACACGGGATTCGTCCTCGTCCATGACGACAAATGTGGTCGTCACATACCCGTAGGAGATGAGATCGGCGCCGAGCTCTTGCAGCGCCGCGTCGGCATCGGCAGCCTTGTTGTCAGCATCTGTGTCCACAAGCACGGATTGTTCGCTGGTGAGCACTTCCTTGACAATCGCAGCAATGGATTTGCGTTTGGCGAACCATTGGCGGCGATATCGGCGGATCACCTTTTCCGCTGCCGATTTGTCCAGCGGCACAAACCGCGTCATCCAGCGGTATTCAAAGCCGAGATGATTGAGGGCATCGAGCAATCCGGGTGTCGTTGATCCGGGAAACCCGAGAACCGTTAACACGCGCAAATGCGCATCGCCCAGCAACGGTGAAAGCCCGCCTGTGAGCGGCGTATCCACAAGAACCGCGTCGAGATAGGCCGGGACTTCCGGAACTGCAATCTTATGTCGCCGGTTCGAGATGCAATTGTGCAGATAGGTGAGCGTCTCGCTATCATCGAGCGGCGTGACCTCGGGCATCAACTGCCCTAACAGATCGATGGCGCGATCGGTTTGCTGGACAAATTTCTCCAGATGATCGCGATAATCAGGGCCGGATTTCCGGCCAGTGTTTTCGATCAGGAATTGCTCAGCGCGTCCGACTTGTTCTGTCGGAGGCAGATAGACGAAGGTCAGAAGATAGTCCGTTTCGAAAAGATCGCCCGATTGTTCGAACCCTGCACGGCGTTCCTCATCCACCAATGTAGACAAAGGATCGGGAAAGTCCGATTGCGGGTAGTCTCCCACATCGTGCCGATCAGCTTCAAAGAACAGCGCCCAGCCGGAACCGAACCGGCGCAGCACATTATTGATACGCGCGCATGTTGCGACCAACTCGGCTTCGGTGGCGCTTTCGAGATCAGGACCGCGAAAGCGCACGGAGCGCTGGAAACTGCCATCTTTGTTGAGGATCACGCCCGGTGCGACCAGGCCGGCCCATGGCAGGTAGTCCGCCAGCAGTGCCGGGCATTTGCGGTATTCGGCCAGATTCAGCATGTATACGCCCCCTTGTGACGGATGTGCCGAACAAGCACATCCATGAATGCGGGGTCCTTGCGGGCAGCATAGACGGCGGCGCCATGACCGGCGATCCAGACGACAATGCCGGCGATCCAAAGCTGCAGGCCAAGCCCCAATGCTGCAGCAAGCGTGCCATTGACAATCGCAACCGTGCGCGGCGCCCCGCCCATCAGGATGGGTTCGGTCAGCGATTTGTGGAGCGGGATTTCGAATCCCTCGATATTCGATACAGCGTTGCTCACGAAATCAGCGCTCCGCCGCCAAACGAGAAGAACGAAAGAAAGAAGCTCGTCGCCGCGAAAGCGATCGACAGTCCAAAAACGATCTGGATAAGCCGCCTGAACCCGCCGGAGGTTTCTCCGAATGCAAGCGACAGGCCGGTGATGACGATAATGATCACCGCAACGATCCGGGCGACCGGTCCCTCGATTGATTCCAGGATCGATGTCAGCGGCGCTTCCCACGGCATTCCGGATCCGGCGGCAAGAGCCGGGTCGGATACGGCAAGGGCCAGTCCCGCGGCCAATCCGGCGATCAACGCACGACGGACACGAAGGCATGGTTCTCTGTCTGCATATGGGGTCATGCAAATCTCTCCTGATCAGGCGGATGGAACAAGTTCGATGGATGGCAGTGGGCGCAGTTGATAATCCCCGTCGGCTGTGAGGCATTCGAGCGCCGCGACCGTTTCGACACAGCGGCCGGAACCGCGGCCCTTGAGGAAAACAACAACATCGATCGCTTCGGCAATGAGGCGCCGGGGAACGGTGACAACTGCTTCCTGGATAAGCTGCTCGAGCCGGTAGAGTCCGGCACGGGCGGAATTGGCATGCAGGGTCGTGATTCCGCCTGGATGGCCGGTATTCCAGGCCTTCAGCATGTCGAGGGCTTCCGGTCCCCTCACCTCGCCGACGATTATGCGGTCAGGACGCAAACGCAGGGTCGAGCGAACAAGATCGGCAAGCGAGGCAATGCCAGGCTTGGTGCGAAGGGCGACACAATCCTCAGCTGAGCAATGCAGTTCACGTGTATCCTCGATCAGGATGACCCGGTCACCGCCTGTTGCTGCCTCCGCAAGCAACGCATTGACGAGCGTCGTCTTACCGGAACTGGTGCCGCCGACGACGACAATGTTCTTGCGGTCGGCGACCGCTTCCGACAGCGCCCTTGCCTGGTGAGGCGACATGATGCACGCCTCGACGTAGTCAATGAGCTGATAAAGCAGCCGGGCGGGTTTTCGGATGGCGAAACAGGGCCGGATTGACACCGGCGGCAACAGACCTTCAAACCGTTCCCCGCCTTCCGGAAGCTCGGCCGATACCACCGGCCGCCTGGCATGGCACTCCTGGCCGATATGGCTTGCAACCAGACGAATGATCCGCTCGGCCTCGGACACATGCAGGCGCTCGCCGGTATCGATCCGGCCCTCGCCATGCCGGTCGAGCCACAATTTGCCATCCGGATTGACCATCACTTCGATGACTGCCGGATCGGCAAGCGCCATTGCGATGGCCGGCCCCATCGCGGTTCGAAGCATGGTGCGTTGCCGGTCGAGTGTGGCGGGATGGAAGCGGTCACTCATTGGCCGCACCTCCATCAACACCATCAGGGGCTACTTCATCGGTTTGCTCACCGTCATGAACGGAAAGCCCCTCCCGGACCGCACGAAGGGCGTCGATCTCTTCCTCCGTGAAGAAATCCGCTTCCTCGGCGCTGATTTCCTCGAGCACGTCCTTGATCATGTTCTTGCCGCCCGCCAATCGGCGTGCGAGCCGTGTGGTAAAATATTCAAAACGCTCTTTGCCGAGCGCCCGGGCAGCATCCTGATCCGCATTCGGCAAGGGCGGTGTTACTGTCAGGAAAAACCGGACAAACAGCGCAAGCGTCTCGGTGGTGATCGAGAGGTTGCGTTCCAGCCGGTCATACTGCCGGGTGAGCCGGTCCAGCCGGCGAATGAGGGCGCCGTCGCGCTGATCGTCGAATTCCTTGGAGAAGAAACCCATAAGTGCGGCCTCCACCACTGACGCCTTGGTGACGCCAGGGCGTTTGGCGAACAACTCGACCTTTTCCGAGAGTTTGTGAGAGACATGGACGTTGAGGCGTGGTTTCATGGGGCTGGTTCCTCTCAAAAACTCGGCATCAGATCGTCATCTGCCTGGTCAATTGCATGGGCACGACGGATCGCGATCGCGGCGGAGTTTTTTGCAGGTGGGTCGATCTCTTTGCCGGTGGCGGTATCGAAGTCGTCATCGAGAAGCCCACCGTCGGGGGATTGATCGGGCTCGTCCGGTACCGGCGCCTCTGCGTGCAGAGCGGGATGGCGTTTGAGGCCGCCATCATCGTCCTCACCCCCGGAAACCAGTTCAGACCAGGGATTGACGAGTCCGGCATGGGTGGTGCGAACTTGCCCGGACCAATCGTCGGGCCGGGACAGCGGACGATCCACATAAGGACCATCCGCCGCCAAGTCGGGCGGGGAGGACACCCGACGGGAAAAGTTACCATCTTCGAAATAGCGCAGTTTTCTGGCCCGGATCGGCGGCCGGCCGGAGACCATGACGATCTCTTCGTGCGCCGGAAGCTGCATGACCTCACCCGGGGTCAGCAGTGGGCGGGCTGTCTCCTGACGGGACACCATGACGTGGGCAAGCCATGGTGCAAGCCGATGGCCGGCATAGTTGCGCTGGGCCCTCAGTTCCGTCGTTGTACCGAGGGAATCCGAAATTCGTTTGGCCGTGCGTTCATCGTTGGCGGCGAACGCAATGCGCACGTGGCAATTGTCCAGGATCGCATTGTTGTCGCCGTAGGCTCTGTTGATCTGGTTTAGGCTCTGTGCGATCAGGAAGGAACGCACACCGTATCCGGCCATGAAAGCGAGCGCGCTTTCAAAGAAATCCAGCCGCCCGAGTGCCGGAAACTCGTCAAGCATCATCAGCAATTGATGCCGGTGCCGCATGCCAGGCTCGCATTCGAGGCGTTCGGTCAGACGTCGGCCGATCTGGTTAAGGATCAGGCGCACCAACGGCTTTGTGCGTGAGATGTCTGAAGGTGGAATAACGAGATAGAGGGATACCGGTCGTTCCCCATCCATCAGATCGGCGATCCGCCATTCGCAAGCGCTTGTCGTCTCGGCGACGGTTGGATCGCGGTAAAGTCCGAGAAAGGACATAGCGGTCGATAAGACCCCGGAGCGCTCGTTTTCCGATTTGTTCAACAGCTCGCGCGCGGCCTGCGCGACCACGGGATGGACTTCGGGTGTCTTTTCTGTGCCGAGATGATTTGTGCTCATCATCACGCGTAGCGTGCGCTCGAAACTCCGTGACGGATCGGACAGGAAGGCCGCGACCCGTGCCAGCGTCTTTTCCTGCTCAGCATAAAGAACATGCAGGATGACACCGACGAGCAGCGAATGACCGGTCTTCTCCCAGTGATTGCGGCGTTCCAGCGATCCCTCGGGATCGACCAGAATATCGGCGATGTTCTGGACGTCGCGAACCTCGAATCGGCCCTTGCGCACTTCCAGCAGCGGATTGTATTTGGCACTCACCGGATCTGTGGGGTTGAACAGCAGGCAGTGGGAGAATTTAGCCCGCCAACCGGCCGTCAGCTGCCAGTTCTCGCCCTTGATATCGTGAATGACGGCTGAATGCGGCCAGGTCAGCAGCGTGGGAATGACAAGTCCGACTCCCTTACCCGAACGGGTCGGTGCGAAACACATGACATGCTCGGGCCCGTTATGGCGGAGATAGTTACGCTTGAAGGTACCGAGGAACACCCCGGCTGTCTCGGACAGACCGGAGCGTTTAACATCCGCGCTATCCGCCCAGCGCGATGAACCATAGGTCGTGACCAGCCGGGATTGCCGGGCCCGCCACAGCGAACCTGCGATTGCGACGATAACGCCAAGAACGCCGCCTGAAGCAGCCACCGCCCCTGCCCAATTGAAAACTGACGGAGCATAAGCCTCATAGGCATACCACCACTGGAACAGCCGCCACGGCAAATAGAATTGATAGTCCGCGATCTCGAACCAGGCCGGGCCGAGTCCAGCCTGGAAATCCAACCGACCTGCCGCCCACTGCGTCGCGCCCCAGACCGCGCCGACAACGATCGCAAATACGATCAGGATTTGGCCGATTATAAGCTTTGTGGGAGTCATTGATTTGTTCGCCGCCTATGAGCCCGAAGGCTCGTTGAAGTCGACATAAGATCGCTGAAATTCTATATGTAAATCAATATGATAGAGTCCATCTTGGTCCAACTTACCCAATACACGCCAAGCCGATCCAACCGCGTCCAAACCAAACCAGTTCAGTTTGCAGTACCGAGGCGCAATCGGAAGGAACAGATCGACGCTAGAGCGCCGCTCTACCTTGCCAAGTTGATCTTTTTGCAATTGTTCGTATTAGCTATTGCAATTGTTCATAAGAGGTGCAACACATGTGCGAATACGTGTTTTTCAAACTAGGAGTTCGTCAATGCGAACCGAGATTCCCACTATCGTTTTGAAGACTGCGCGCGAGAATGCAGGCCTGACCCAATCAGCGCTTGCACCGCGGTTGGGAGTGACGCCAAGTGTTGTCAGTCGAATGGAAAAGGCGGATCATACGGATCGTGCGATGGCATGGCGGTATCTCACTGCTGTCGGTACGCCGGAATGCACTACCATTCGCGAATTCTATGAGCGAGAGTGGACAGTCTCGGACCGGCCGAGTTTCTTGCACCCCGATCAGGAAACGCTCTGGGATATTGAAAGCACCCTTCAAAATCTGGCTCTGTTCGAAGGTTCAGACGATTTCGATCCGATTCTTGCGCGCCCAACTGAGACGCTACGCTCGAGACTGCTCGCGACTGCCCAATTTCTTGCTCGCACCGATCATAACATCGCCTGGCTCGGTGAGATCGGAATCGGCAAGACAACGGCGCTGTCGCATGCGACAGGTCTTACCCTTCCCGATGACGATGGGCGCAGAAGCGTATTTCCGACAGGAAGCGGCCGGATGACGCTTTGCGAAGTCGTGGTGAAGGTTGCACCGACATTTGGGCTGGCAGTCGATTGTCTCGGCGTCGACGATGTACGCAGTCTCGTCACCGACCTTGTGAATGGTTTGGCGAAGCGTGAAAGCGGCGTGTCGACAGAGATGGACCGTGTAATCCGCGCCATGGCCGGCATTCACAGGGAAACGGTGGTCGAAAACGGCAAAAAGCGGTTCATCGATCCCATCAAGGTGATGATTGAAAATGGCGATCAGCTTGAGGAAATTGTCAATCGCATGATGGCGCGGCTCAATCTCGAGACGCGCACTAGAAACTCAATCATCCTCTCCCAGGGCAAGGATCGGGGAATGGAATGGATCGCCGAGAATGTCGTCAAGATCAATTTCGGTCAGCATCCCGATTTCGGTGTACCGACGAAAATAACCGTTTTGTTGCCGTCCAAGGTACTCAGCAGCTCACCCTTTGACGTCAGCATTCTGGACACGAAAGGCATCGAAGGTACAACACAACGCCCGGACCTTCGGGCGTTGATTGACGACCCACGCACCCTGACCGTCCTGTGCACGGGATTCAATGATGCTCCCGGTGAAAAGCCAATGGCCTTGCTGCGGGAGGTCGAAGATACCCGGTCGGATGCCGCAGAGAGGGGACGAATCTGCGTTCTCGCTCTCGCGCGTGGGGATGAAGCGCTAGGTGTCCACGGAGATGGCGGAATGACGCCTGAGACTGTCGAAGACGGTTATCTGATGCGGGAGGAGCAGGCGCGCGAAGCGCTCGCACGCGAGAGCCTTCCTGACGTTCCGATCTTTTTCTACAACGCGCTTCACGAAAGCTCTCAGACGATCTGGAATCAACTGAATTCGCGGCTTGCAGCGATGCGTGACCGTCATCGCGAACGCGCCCATCAGCTATCGGTGGCCGCGGACGCCCTCATTAGCGATGCAGATGCCGCTGCTTCACTTGAGGCACGCGGACGAATTGCTGAAACGATCGACCGTCTCGTTGTGCGACATGGCGAATTGCCGACGCAAATACGCGCGGCTCATCAAAATGTTGTCGACCAAGCCCGGACCAGCAATGCCAGCTCGATAGCCGCCTCGATGTTTCGTCGCGGCGGATGGTCGAATTTTTCCATCCACCACTTGCTTGGCGTAGGGGTCAGAGCTGATGCCGCTGCCCGGAGCAACGGGCTGATTGCTGCTATCGACGAACATCTCGCTGATTTGGAGAGCCGGTTTGAACACCTGGCCGACGTGCAACAATCAATCACGTCGTTGCGCGAGGACTTGAAGGAATGGGAACAGGATTATCTTGGTCAGGCACTCGCGCTTGGCCGGACCGCCTTCAAGCGGAATCTGGATGAGGCAAATGATCTCTGGAAGAACTGCATGACTCGCTGGGGTCAAGGTCCAGGGTACCGGGACGAGATTGCGGATATGCTGCAGGACTGGTTCGAAACCGAACCTGATCTCGATCAAGCCCGGCGACAAATCGATAGCGGACTCAACCAGATCTGGAAGGAAATCATTCTCGATTCACTGGTCGCTTCGACCCGCGTCGGCGACAATGGCGAAAACGCCCAAGCGGCAGCTTAGGCTTGCCAGCGCTTATTCGGAGAACGGAGATGGGCACACATCCGGACGTTTTTATCATTGAGTCTCTAGATCCGGACGATGAAGGAAACGGCCGTTTCGAGGGAGCCAGCATTTCACATGTGCTGCGACTTCATGGAAAAGCGCCCCGCTATCGGTATGTGCGGACGCGGGACCATTTCATCGAAGCAATCGATGAATTCAATGCTTCAGACTACCGATATCTTCATATTTCGGCTCATGGCGACACCGAGGGCATGTGTACGACCAATCAAGACGAAATTGACTATGACGAGCTTGCTGACCTTCTAAAACCAACTTTGTCGCGACGAAGGCTGTTCTTGTCAGCCTGTTCCATGGTGCACGAGGACATGGCCAAGGAAATCATCCCAAAGACCGGCTGTTACTCGGTTGTCGGCCCGCGGGAGGACATCGCATTCACTACGGCTGCCGTTTTTTGGCCGGCGATTTATCATTTGATGTTCGTCAACAATGACGAGTCGATGTCGCACGCCGACCTAAAGCGCAACCTCAAGAAAGTGACCGCGCTGTTCGACACCGACATCGGATATTTCTCTCGTTCAAAGAGGTTCAAACGTGGATATACTAGGGACTTCCTGACCAACTGAACAAATTGACGGGTGCTATGTGATCCCAATACCCCTAAGTTTTGAAAATTCAAACGATACCGTCGAACCGCGCACCATAGCGCTGACTATCTTTCCGCGCTGACGCTCCAGCACCGGCCGCCAGGGCACCAGGGTGAATTCCTTGGACTTCGCAATGACTGCGAACTTGCCACTTGCAAGCTGGATCGAACGTTTATAGACACCCTCGATCCGCATACCATCCTGTGGCGAGGCGAATTCCAGATCCAACTCCCTAGCGAGCTTTTCTCCAGTCTCCGCCAATTCCCGCTGCCGCGAGACGCGCAGAAGATTGCGCTGGAAGCGGAGTGTCTGACCGTCGCGCTGGGCGAGTCCTTCCGCGACCAAGTAATCCCTCCGCCGTTCGAGTGCTTCGGTGACAGCCGCCCCCAAGCGGTCGCTACGCAACGATAGCGGCTTTTTTGCAAGCAATTGCCGATCGAGCCATGTCGCGCCGCCCGCCGATGTCTGTGCTTCCAACGAAAGATAGGACAGCGTGACCACGCGGCCAGGATATCGCGTCTGCTTCTCCGCAAGATCCGAAACACGCTCGCCAAAGTCTTCCGGCACGTCCCAGGACCCGTCCGGGAACCGCCGCACGATGTTCTGGCGGCGCAGGGCTTCGAGCCGCCGAACATGGGCTTCGATGAATTCGTTGGGCGCTTCGGGATCAGCAGCGCGGTGCGCCTCGGTCGTGTAGAAACCGTTGTTGCCGTGCGCGACCTTTGCGATGGTCCGGTCGGATGGTTTGAGGCCGCGCGCGGCCGGATGGACTTCGACGATCGCACTAATCGGCAGATCGTCCACATCGTTGCGCGGATCAATCGCGACATAGTGCAGACGGCCATCGGTAGCATCTACCACAATGAAGTACCCATCATTGAATTCGTCGTGCAGGCCGCGATCGATGATCCGTCCGGTAATCGTTCGGGCACGCGGATCGCCGGGATCGAAGATCGAATAGTCGGCAGCACCAATATCCAGCCTCGCTGCTTTAAGACTGCGATGCATCGTCTTGATGATGTCGCCGCGCTCGCCCGCGCGCCGTAAGGTTTCTTCGAGTTGTGACGAGAGCTGCCACCGGCCAGGTGCGGTTTCCTCCGCGAGGCCCCGCTTTTTCAGAGCGCGAAGGCGACCGATCCGCAGCACCTGCTTGACCCGGTCATCACGTGCATAATCCGGTCGCGCGTCGATCATGCCGTCAGTAGCATCCCGCACCAGTTCGCGGTCGAGATCGGTGAAGCAATCCTGATCGACCTGCCGCTCCAGTTTCTGGCGCAATTCCGGTTCGGTTTGCGGCCCCAGTTCCAGTGTCAGAATCTCACTCGCCTTCCGGCGCATGCCATGGGCGATGTAGTCGCGCGCAATCACTAGATCCTTGCATTGGTCATCCTTGCCACGCAGCACGATATGGCTGTGTGGATTTTGGGTGTTGAAGTGATCGACGGCCACCCAATCAAGTCTGGTGCCAAGATCCTCCTCCATTCCCCGCATCAGATCGCGGACGAATGGTTTGAGATCGCCAAGCTCAATGGCGTCTTCGGGCGAAACAATAAACCGGAACTGATGACGATCGCCTTGGCTGCGCTCAAGGAACTCCATTCCATCGGCAGCATCGGTCTCTGCGTCATAGAGCTGGCCCGGATCATGTTCCCTGGACACGCCGTCGCGCTGAATGTATCGGAGATGCGCCCGTGCGGCGCCAACACCTTTGCCACCGGCGGTACCGGCCAGTTTGACGATCCGCGACTTGATGACAACACGGCGGTAAGACGGACCAAAGCGATGCCCAACGCGGCGATGGCGAAGCGCATCGTTGCCGCGTCCGATCCGATAGCCGGAAAAACGACGGTTGGCATTGTCTGCCCCAAAGCCTTTCCCACCCGCCGCCGAAATCCGGTTGAGCACACGATTGAGATAGGTCTTGGCACGTGCTCCACCCCGGCTACGGATGCGCCCCAGTTTTGGTTTGAAAATATCGTCTTTGTCGTCGGTCATGGTTTGCCGGTGACATAGGATCACTCAACCGTCTTTGAAACTGGCTCTCTCTCATTGCACCATATTTTCAACTTTTAATACAACCCTTTAGCGTGTTTTCCTTGCACGTAACTTACAAAACTCTGTGCAAGCCAACCCGATGTGCAGACAGGAAAAACCGCCGGTTTGCACGCCTACGTTTTATCTTGCCCTCCGCCGATTTCAGCCCCTTCCCGCAATTGATCCTTGACCTTCCAGGATTATCCTTCGTCATCCTTCCATAATGGAAAACGCATCCGCGCCGCCCTGCCGATTATCAGGTCCGGACCGACCGGCCCGAAATACCGACTGTCGAAAGACCGGGGGTGATCCTGAAGCAGGAAAATGTGCCCTTCGGTCAGAACGTAGCAGCCATACCACTGCGGCATTCCGCGGCCTTGTCCATCGTATCTGAGAGCTACTGCTGCTCGAACGCCATTGATCAATACGTCCTGTCCGATACGACAAATCTGATCGCCGTAACCACCACCGACGCGTTTGATGAGGGGAATACCTGGCGGCAAATACCCGCGCGTTTCGACAAGAGTTCGTACACGAACAGGTACGTGTGCGAACACATAATCGCCTGTTCGTACTCGCCGCTTATCGAGCCAATAGAAGCCGACGGGCGCGCTGTTTGTGGCGTTAAAAACGAGCTTTTTTGGCAGATCGAATGTCGATGCGGCAGCCAGTGCAAGCACCGATATCGCCACCGTGACGGGCACACACCACCTCATTCATTCGCCCTCTTTGAGGCCAGATGTGCGGCATGCTGATCGGCTGAATAGGTGCGAACCGGCCGCCCGACCGTTATGCGGTTGTGGACATTACGGTAGTATGCGGGCGAGATGCAGGCCGGATCGAAACCGGATCTTTCGAGCGTATCGATGAGAAGGAGCGCACGCTGAACTCTGGACTTTCCCGAAACCATTAGCAGAATTTCACCACCGGGATTTACCCCTTCGACGCGGCACAAAAAGTCAGACGGCTTGTGTGTTCGGACAATCGTGAAGCGCCATTTTCGCGTACCGTACTCACTCGCCTGCCAGCGTACATAGCCAAATAGCCGGTCGGGTTTGAACAGGAGAAGCGAACGCCGCCGGTCAAGAATTTGATGTTCGTCCGGCACGCCGAAGCGCAACCAGTTGTTCAGATAGTCGGGAAGAAAGGTGATTTCGACGGATGTCATGGGCTCAGACATCGGAGGTCGAATCCTTCTTGCGCATATCCGACCAATTGTTCAGATCGTCAATGTGATAACGCACATGACGGCCGTGCTTGCGGAAGATCGGCCCGCCGCCATAAACGCGCATTTTCTCAAGCGTGTTGGGTTTGAGCCGCAGAAACCGCGCCGCTTCTTTTGTTGTCAAAAAAGATCTGTCTTCGATCGAATCTTCTAACTCGGTCATGTGTCCTCCGGCGTGAGCGCGCTTGGGCTATGCGTCAGAAACATGAGGCAGGTGACAGTCGTGTAGGAGTATCGTTCGCGGGCCCAGGCTAATTCGATACGGCTTTATCCTTGTCATTTGAGGAGCAGTCGGTAATCGCCATCGATCATCCGGGCCGCCCGTTTGCAGCTTCGGATTGTGCGGTTTTTCAGGGTCCTGTTGGGGTTGGACCAGTCCTCGTCGACGAGCCGGTCCCCGAACAAAAAACGTGCGATGTCCTGATAGTTTTTTTCCCGCAACTGCAGATCGTGTGCCGCGATGGCATCGCGATGACGCATCGCTTCGACGGTCCAATCACGATCCTTTTCGCTCGATTGCGTGTAACTGTAGACGTCGGCAGTGCGTTTTATCGTTGTCTGGATATTTTTAACATCCGGAAACGAGCCTATGACGATTTCAATCGAAAACGGCTGCGCGCGTATATCGTCACCGACACATTGTATCTGCATGCTGTCATGCGGAGCGCGCAAGAGTATAAACTGCTTGCCGCAGGACGTTTTCAATAGCGCCTTCGAGCAACTGGTTTCGCCGAGACTAATAACGCTGCCAAGGCCTGGATCCGAGGCCTCCCGCACATAGGCGGAAACCGAATCGCGACAGTCGTCAGCAAGCCAGAATATTTCAGTTGATTGTGCCGATTTCGCAGGATCGGCGAAACATACACAAGCCCCAGCTCTCGGCACGCGAGAAGCGCCGCCTTGCCCGCAGCAATACGGTCCCGTCCACCAGTTTGAGCGGAAGGGGCCGGCCGGGAAAGGACAACCGCCAGTCCGCTCTGTATCGGCAATTGCGCCGCAGGTACTCCCACGCAATGCCGGATCTGGTCAGGCAACGCACAAAATCGTAATCCTTGAGGCACAGATTATCTGCTTGTGGAATGTTCATCAGGCCCATCAACGTCTCGTCCTTTCAGGTTCAAACGGCGCTCAACGCGGCGCCGCCACAAACCCCGATCACGCCGTAACATGCCGTAAGAATTGCTCGTTATTTTTACGCGGCCTCACGCAAACGCGCTTTATTCGGCAAATAAACTTTGCAACTTTTGATTGTTGATTTGGCAACACTTCCAATAATAAGTGTTACATTTTTGTGATCTTGTGTGTCACGCCCGATTTAAACCCGATGGGAAACCCCCGCGACGGGATCGCGGGGGTCACTGTTTTAACGGTCTGCGGGGTTCCAGAGGATAGCCATAACGGCTTCATCATCCTGGCCCGCGGCACGTCCGAGATTGGCGTAGATTTTCGAAGGGCCGAATTCCGGTGCGGCGAATGTCAGTGAGACGTATTCGTTGCCGCTGGTCTTTCCGACCTTGTTCCAACCCCCACCGATCTCGATGCGGTCTTCGGTAAACACCCTGTAATCGGGTTGTGCGCCGGTTTCCTTGGCGTTGTTGGGCACGATGCTGATGCGCTTTTTGAGGCTCATTGTTGCAAGGGTGCCGGCAAATCCGCCGTTGTCCGTTTTCGTTACATATCCGAGTGCTTGTGCCATTTTTCTGTCTCCATTTTGGCTGTCGCGGGCGCCAATCGCCCTGCTGACGCGGGACCGTTGATGGCGGGCGCAAGCCGCATGAACCACCAATGAAATGAAAAGTGGCCGCAGCAAAGCGAAGGACCGGTGGGCCAAGCTTTTTTGGATGCGCGGCATCGTGCGCGAGGAAGATCGCAGATCGGGGAAAAAAGCTTGGCCCGCCGGTTTCATGCGGCTTGTGTTCGCCATAGGTCACAAAAGCAAAGCCAGGGCGAATTGGTGTTCCGCAAGCCCCGGGCCGGGAGACAGCTTGGCAGGAGCACCTGGATGGGTGCGGCATCGCGCAATGGCGCCATGCAAGAAACCGAGAGGTCGAGCTAGTGGGATAAATGCCGCCCGCAACATCCTTTCGCCAGGAAATGAGACGCATTCAGGCCTGCATGCAAGCGTTTTAGCCGGATAACCGAACGGGACCGGTGGTTGTGGAAGTGAGGATCATAGGCATGGCAGCACGCCAAAATGCGGCACGCCCGCATCCGGCTTGAGAATCATCAAATCCACACACCCCGCAAATTCGCTGCTGACCGGGATAGCTGGGCCGCCAATACAATCCTCTGAAAACAGCCCAACCGTGCGGAAACTCGCCCCGCGCAGAAAGGCGCGGGGCAAATTTTTTTGACCGTTTCGTGGAAAATACGCATGCGCTCACGGCCCTCCCTTTTGGTGAGAGGGCCGCTCCCGCCCCAACGGATTTCAGGAAAGCAGCGATTTGATGCGGGCAGCATTTTCGCTCAACCGACCGCCGCCGCCTTTCGTATAGGCCTTGAAGGGAAACTCCATGTAAGGCGGAAGCCAGCCCTCGACTTGTTCGCGGCCATCGCCCGCAAGAAAGTCGCGAACAATTTTTTTCTGGGCCTTCGTCGTCGCCGTCACATTGGCATCGGCAATGCGTTTGTCGCCGATGTGCCGGACCATGGCATTGACCGCCGATCTGTCGTGCAGAAGATCAAAAAATGCGTCATCCGGTTCCCAATAGGACCGCATATCGACGTTCAGATGCGTTCCCAGGGCTTCAACGACGGCGGATCCTGCCTGCAGGGTTTCGGCCATGACAATGGCAAGTACGCGCATGACGTCTTCATCGGAGAGCTTCAACAGCGACGCAAACACCTCGACCACTCGGGCGTCATCACCATTTGAGCGAACGATAGAATGACCATTTTCTGCCAAGCCGAGAAGTTTGAGAACCGCTTTTCTTTCTTCGGCAAGTGCCGCTTCGGCTTTGCATTCGGCGATGCTCTTTGCCGTTTTTTCCTTGCGCGTTGTTTGCGGATCGGCACTTGTGCGCCACAGGGCCGAGCCGCCAATGGCATGCGCCACCATCATCCGCAGCGCTGCTCCTGTATGGACAAGCATCGCATGGCGAACGGCGGCATGACGATGCAGTTCGACATAGTTCTGGGCGGGGTTGGTAAGTTCGGGCCGCAAGGATTTCGTATCCGAATTCGCGCCATCCTTCGCGCGACCGGCCCGCCGCTTGGCATCGGCCTGTTTGCGGGTCAGCCATCCCTCGTGAACCTCCACCTCACCGCAATGGGAAACGGTGATGAAGACCTGACCGCCCTCACCTTTCGGAATTTGCTCGTAATCCCACGAATAAAAACGTTCGCCCGGTTCGAGAATTTCAACGCCGGACCAGCCGTCTTCCACGAGCGCGTCGCGTTTTGCCGCAATTGCCGCGTTCTGCGGGTTCCAGAATTGATCCGGATCGCAAAAATAGGCTTTTTGGCCGAAGAGGTCCGATACGATTTGGCCTTTATAGTCTTCGAGCGGAAACAGGGCTGCATCGGTTGCGATCTGCTGACCGCCAAAAAGCCATTGCTTCAGCCGATGTCCGCAGGGAGCATGTTGTTCGGGGTCGGTGAACAGTTTCAGCCAATCGCGCTGCTGACGCTTTGATGCCATGGTCAGGTGGCGAGCCGTTTCCGCATCTAGTTTTTCGTCGCGGTAGGCGTTGCGGATTTTGGGCAGGAGGTCGCCGAGCGCAAGACGGCGTTTGACCATAAGGGCGGTAATGGCGAATGTCCGGGCTATGTCGTCAATCGATTTGCCCTGCTTGGTCAGACGTACGAAGGTTTCATATTGGGTCATTTCGTCGGGATCGAGCCGGGCGAAGTTTTCCAGCATCGAGGCTTCAAGCGCTGCGGCGTCATCGCCTGCTTCCATGATGGCGCAGGGCAGCGGATCGGCGGTTCCAGCCTCGTCGGCCGCTGCTTTGGCGGCGAAGTAACGTCTCCGCCCTGCAACGATTTCGAATGTGTCTTCGTCACCATTGGGCCGCACGAGAAGCGGCACAAGCACGCCGCGCGATTTGATGCTCGGCAGGATATCAGAGACGTCCGGCGCTTTTTTGCCGTGGCGCATATTGATGGCAGTGTCTTTCAGCTTGCCAAGATCGATATGTTGCAGTTGCATGGGATTGCTCCTTTTTTGGGATTTAAGCCCCTTCCGGCGTGTCTCAGGCGGCTTGGAAGGGACCGGTTTTACCGCCCGTGCGGGCAGCGAAATCAACAGGTGACCGGTGCCTTACCGCGACCAGAAGACGTGGACATTCTCGAACCCGAGTTCGACAGTGAACACATCGCCATTCAGTTCCATGTCCCGTGCGATGGCTGAATAGTCGATGTAGTTGGCTAGGTTTTCGGGAATTTCCGTCGTTTCCTCGAAAAGATCCTGTGCGAAATCGGCAAGGCTTGCATAGGCACCGGCGTAATTGTCAAAGGCGGCATGGCCTTCATCGAGATCGCCGCCGCAATGCTCCAGAACCTTGGCCCCGAGCCTGCCGCGCTCTGCAACAAATTCGGCGATCAGAGCGACCTTTTCGATCCCCGCATATTCGTGGATCGTTACCCCTTCGAAACCTTCATAATCGTGAATTGCCCATTCCTCGGCATCGGCCGTGGGTGAGGCATCAAGCATCTTGGATATCTCTGATAAAATAGCGTCGGCATCCTGCGCCGCATCTATCCAGCGTCCGTGCAAATAACCGTTATTGTAGGCGGCTAGGCACGCAACATAGATGCGAGGGCAGCTGTCACTGTGGCTCCCAGTGCCTCCATAATCGTTGCAGTTTGCGGTTTTGTCCTGCGTCATTGCGGCGTCCTCCGTCCAACTCGCGCGTCCTTCCCCGGAAGGGGGTCGGGCGGTAAACGACCGGCAGCCACGCCGGATCAGGCTGAACGCAATTGTCTTGGTAGGAGAAATTTGACGACTGGATTGAATACAAACCCAAGGCGGTTGCGGACTGCCCCGGCGGGGCTAGAAGGAAGTGTCCGCCCGACCCCCGCAACGGGATGAGCTACATAAAATGTCGCTGGCCGCAAGGGCGGCGTCCTTGTGCCGGACCGAACGGACCGGCCTTGCGCCAGGGATAAAAGCCGGATGGCCAAGACCAGCCAGTTCACGGAAATGGCGGGCTTGGTTCACGTTAGCCCTGTCCGCGGAGCGGAGGCGCCTTGCACATCGAACGACTTTTGCTGCTGCCACAACCGTTTCAACTGCTTTCGGCGGCCGGCATCATCCGATTTGGCCATCCATTCATAAAGAAGGTTGCGCAGGTGAATCGGCACAATTCCGTAGCTGCCCATTCGCTCAAGGCATGATTGATGTTTACGGCGGTCGTGGGCCAGGCACAGATCCACGACAACATGCGTATCAAATCCGTAAATCTGTGCTTCGAGGACAGCCGCGGAGACCACATCGTCCAGCCAGAAACCGCAGACGTAGAGCTGCGATCGGTTTTCCCGCTGAACTGCTGAAAGCAATTCGACATTGGACCAGATCGACCTGTCGGGTTCGAAACAAAAAATGCGAGGTTTGCCTTTTTTGCATGGCCTGGAGAGCCATTGACCTTGTTCTTCCAAATCACGCGAGATCGCAAAATAGCGCGGGACCAATGCCTCATCTGCGGCTGCAGTCAGCCATTTGAACTGCTGCGATACATGATCAGCAAGCCCGTTGTGCAGAATTCCGAGATTTCGCTGAACCGGATTGATCAGGAGAAGCAGAGAACTTTCAGGTGTTGCCAAAACCGACATCGATCGCTCCAGTGGGTTGCCTTTTCATGTTCATGCAATGCAACCGGCAACCGCAACGCCAAAAAGTATGTGCTTACAGCGTCTTGATGTTATCCCGGCTACCCATCTAAGCGTTTTTTTCTTCAAAGGCCAAGGGGCTATTCCAGTCGAAAATGGACGTTTTCAGGCAGATTTTAGGGGCTTTAAGGGTCTTGGAAACAGTAAACATCGCGTGTCGGCGCAGGGGACAGAATCTGTTCCATATCAATTTGGTTATTATGGTTTTGAAGCTTGTCCCGACCGCTTCCGTGTCATTGCGGCTTCCAGTCACATTCATTGATGCCGCTAAGCAACGTTTGTGCGTGAGAATCTACCAATCATCGCAAGGGTTGTTCCGGCACGGGGCCCCCCAGCGCATAGCCAGCCGATCTTACCGTGCGGATGACGTCGGTGCCTTCAACGGTTGCCAAGGCTCTCCGCAGCCGTCCGATATGAACGTCCACCGTGCGCAGTTCGACATAGATGTTCTCCGGCCATGCCGCGCTGATCAACTCATCGCGGCTGAAGACCTGCCCGGGATTTTGGAGAAGGTGATGAAGCAGGCGGAATTCGATCGGCCCGAGGTGAATGTCTTTGCCGCTCCGGCTGACGCGATAGTGGACCAGGCTCATTTCGATATCGCCGTAATGTAAAAACTTTCCGCCGTCATTTGCGTCATCCGAAAGCGGGTGCTCTGCAAGGTTTGTCCGCAGGAATCCGAGGAGCTTAGCTGGTGCGACCGGCCTGATGAAACTCTCATCGACGCCAGCTTTCAACAGATCGACGTGCTGCGTTTCAGCTCCCGCTCCAATCAACGCGACAACTGGAATGTCCTGAGTTTGGGGATCCTGTTTAAGCCTTACACAGACCTCGGCCCCGGAAAACGAATCCGGCTGACAATCCAAAATAGCGGCTTCGGGTCGCTTTTCAGCGGCCAGGACAAACGTTTCCTCGATCGTATCGGCCAGAACCGAAGCAAACCCGTCAACCTCAAGAATGTGGCTTAGAAGCAGATAGAAATCGGCATCCGCGGTGCAGATCAATATCAATGGTTTCATCAATCGATACCTTGTCCAAACTTCGGGCACCGGTCTGCGAAAGCCGTTATTTACGTCCAACAAGTGACACCGGCAAGCCTATTGGTTGGAGGCGCGTTTGCGATGTCGCATGCTTGACGAAGGGTAGCTAGGTTTGTGCCATTATTCAACTCCTGATCGCAACAACACGCATCGCTCGCTATTGAAATCCCACCAGCAATCAATCATGTCCTGATAATCGAGTTAGAATGCAGCTCATTAGGAATGTCCGTGTCGTAACTATACCGTCTTGCGCGATGGCCGGTAACAGAATGTGACGATCTCTCGGCCCGAAATGTATGATTAGCATGGCAGACTGATCCGGCCACGTTCTCTGCCAACACTTAGTGGCACAAAGACTATCAGTGATCATTGGTTGCGGCGAACAAACGCCAAGGGTCGTAAAATGCTCGCCCATCGCCGCTGATTTGTCGCCAACAGACGGCAATAAAGATTCGCCAATCAGAAGGTAGTTGGTCCCAGTGGCTGATCGCTGCGGTCAACCCGCACGGTCGCCTATTGAAAACTCTCTAAGCGGTCTCATTGAGAATCCAAACCTTGATTTGCGAGAACGTGGCGGAAACGTTCGATTGCGTCTATAAGTTGCAACCGCGCCCACTTATTTGGTTGCGCGACGAAACAGCTTTTGCGACACTGCTGGTCTACACGCAAATTCGCGTTGCAAAGCTCTTTTGGCTTTACCGAACCAAATGTCTACCGGCCAGGGACGACACGATAGGTCTGACGGCGCAAGCTTGACGACTGTGGCTCATCTTCATGTGGGTTCTAACGTCCGGCCTTCTGGTTTTTGATCTCCGTGCCGGACACGTCCACGGAAGGTTCCGGTATGCAAAAATCTGGCTTTAAGAACATTGGCGCACTGGCAAGCGATGACGTTGCTTTTGGAGATGACACCGAAGGCAAAGTGAAATTGGCGGTGTGGGATATGGCAAGTCCGGATGTTGCCGCCAGTGCCACAATCAGGCTCTATGGCCCGTCCGCCTCAGTCGCGGCGGCCCATTGCGCCTTGTCCGCCAGGTGTGACGGGCGGGACCACGATTACCGGTTCTGGTTTGAGGTATTCAAACTGTTGCGCGCTCGTGATTATGCAACAATATAATGGTCAGTGCGACAGTATTTTGCTCAGAAACAGTCTCGTGCGCTCATCGCGCGGCGCTTCGAAAAACGCGTGCGGCCGGTTCTCTTCCACAATGCGGCCCCGGTCCATGAAGGCTATACGGTCAGCTGCCCGGCGGGCAAAATCCATTTCATGAGTCACCACTATCATCGTCCTGCCATCCGCCGCCAGCTCGCCCAGGACGTCAAGAACTTCCTTGATCATTTCGGGATCGAGCGCCGACGTCGGTTCATCGAACAACATGATCTTTGGATCCATTGCCAGCGCCCGGGCAATCGCCAATCGCTGGCGCTGGCCGCCGGAAAGCTGGCCCGGACGTTGCGCCGCCTTTTCCGGGATACCGACGCGGGCAAGCAAAGCATGGGCGCGTTCTTCCGCGTCCTTTTTCGTCAGGCCGCGGACCTTGACCGGAGCCAGCGTAATGTTGCCGATCGCTGTCAGGTGCGGATAGAGATTAAAATTCTGAAATACCATGCCAATTTTTGACCGCAGGCGCTGAAGGTCCGGATTTGAGCCACTCAGCGACAAGCCGAGGACGTTTAATTGCCCTGAACCGATCGGTTCCAGTCCATTGATACAGCGCACCAGCGTACTCTTGCCGGAACCACTTGGCCCGCACACGACCAGTATTTCGCCGTGCCTGACCGACAGGCTGACATCCCGCAAAACATGCAGGTCGCCGAAATGTTTGTTGACGCCGACGAATTCGATGACCGGTGACGCATGTTCGTCGGCTGGGCTTTCCACAAGCGGCTGGTCCATGACAATCATTCCTATACGGCTGACACCATCGACGTCAGCTGTTGTGATCGTTGTCCGCTGGGCGACACCATCACTCAACGAGCCGGTAGTTCGGATCAAACCATTTGACGACGCGTGCGAGCATCCAGCAGCAGACAAAATAACCGGCGGCCATTGTCGCATAAAGGGCAAAGGGCGCGTAGGCGGAATTGTTGACCAGCGTGACCGTGCGGAAGAACTCGATCACGCCAATGACATAGACAAGCGCCGTCGTCTTAAACAGAATGATGATCTGCGTGATGAGCGCCGGCACCATGTTGCGGGCGGCCTGGGGCAGAATCACATATGAAAAGGCCTGAAGTCGGCTCAGCCCGGTCGACAGTGCACCGTCCCATTGTTCCTGCGAAACGGAGTAGATCCCGCCCCGGATGACCTCAGCCAAATATATGGCTGCGAGCAGGCTCAGGGCCATGATCGCCGCTGTCCAGTTGGATACGGCAAAGCCGGCGATTGCCGGAAAGGCGAAATATATCCAAAACACGACCATCAATTCCGGCGTCGAGCGGACAATCTCGATGATGGAAATTGCCAGGTGGCGAAGACCTGGCGGCCCGTAAACCCGGGCCCAGGCAAGCGGGATTGCGGCAAGTCCGCCGATCGCGATGGATATCAGCGCAAGAAGCCAGGATGTGGCGAGACCTTTCAGAAGAAATGGCGCGCTCTCCCATACAACATGCCAGCGAAGATCGCGTGCTGACCATGCCGCCCATATAAACAGGGTGAAAAGGAAAAGCCGCCAGTACCACTCCCTGGAAATTTGTGTGCCGGCAAATCTTTCCCGCACGCCAATCCTCATGCAAATCTCCGGTCAAGGCTTCGCTGCAAGGCAGACATGGCCGCGGCAACAAAAAGGACAATTATCAGGTAAAGGACCGTCACCGCCGTTGCCGCCTCGACGCCTCGGTAGGTGTCGATCGATATCCTCTGGGTCATGAAGGTCAGATCCTGCAATGCGATCAACATGACAACCGCGGAATTCTTGACGGTCTGGGTGTACTGTGTCGTCATCGGCGGAACAATTGTCCGGGTTGCCTGGGGCAGCAGTATGTAAAGAAACACGTGACGCCCGCGGAGCCCGCTTGCCCTGGCCGCCTCTGTCTGACCAAGCGGCACCGAACGCAGACCGGCAGTGGTGACATCGGCGATATAGGCGCTTTGATGCAGGATCAGCACGATGATGCCGGCCGGCAACGCGTCAAGACCGAGCACGAAATAGGCAAAGAAGAGTTTCACAACGATTGGAATGTTGCGCGACAGCTCAACGTAAAGACCGGACAGGCGATTGAGAACGAATGACGGTAGTGATTGAACAAAACCAATCAGGACGCCGACAATCGTAGCGCCCAAGATTGCCGCGGCGGAAATTTGGATTGTCAGGATTAGCCCGCTCAGCAGGTCATGGCGGTATTCCCACACAACATGCCAGTCAAAATCCATAGGACATGCTCCCCGGCGGCGATTTGAAGCAATGGCTTTCGGGCGCTTAACCTTGCCCGAAAGACATCAAGCCGGCTCTCCCGCCGTGAGGACGGATTGATTACCAGCGGTCGTTTTCCTCACCGACTTTTTTCACGCCAGGTTGCAGCCTGCCAGCATCGCCCAGTTTGAAGGCGGGCTCGGTTTTGTAGTGCGCCTCGTAAATTTCCTGGAATGTCCCGTCGATCCACATGCGCTGCAGCGCCCAGTTGACCCAGTCGCGCCAGTCGGAATCGTTTTCTCGCAGACCAATTGCCCAGGGATCGTCGAAGTAAACGCCGCCGACAACCAGGTTCTCCGTCCGTTTGCCGAGCTTCTCGATGATGTCCGGCCCCGTGAAGGTTGATGCTGTAACGACATCGACCTTGCCTTGCGCCAAAGCGAGAACGACATCGGTGAACGCCTGATATTCCTTGATGTTGGCGTCCGGCGAAAAGTGTTTCCACAATGAAACAACGTATGACCCTTGCAGAGCGCCAACGATTTTATCGGTGTTGAAGTAATCCTCCGGGTCGGTGCTGTCGCCCTTGCGCACGATGACAAGCAACTGGTCGAGGGCGTATGTGTAGGCGAAATCGATCACCTCATCACGGGCCTTCGTTGGCGTGGTTCCACCGATCTCCGCATCGATCAGGCCGTTCAAAAGCAGCGGAATGCGGTTTTGAGACGTGACCTGCACAAACTCCACCTCAACACCGAGATGTTTGGCAAATTCGCGGGCGATATCGGGGCCAAAGCCGACATTGTTGCCTTGTGCGTCAACATAGCCGATCGGGGGAATGTCAAAACGCACGCCGGCCAGCAGCTTTCCGCGCTTTTGTATGGTTTCCAATGTCGATTCAGCGTGGCTGAGATCTGTTGCCGCAAAGGTCAGTAAGGCAAAAAACAACGTTGTCAGGAACGACAGGGTCCGAAAACCGGATAGGTGCGTCATTAATATCCCCTGAAGATCAAAATGAATTTCGACCAGGACGCGCATTTCACAATCATAAGATGCACCGAATCATTATCAATGGCAAACAATCTTTTTGAATTGTCCCCCTCTAGCGATTGGTGTTTGGTTATATGACAAACAGATCACCGGTTTGTTGTCGCCCAGTAAGGCGAAAATCTGTATTATGACAACCATGGCGATAACCGGCACCCGATACGAGCGATGTTTTAGAGCGCACTGGAGTGCTGGAAACCGGTGCGTCTTGGCATGTTTTAATATTGCCCGGACGCGAATTTCGAACGCAAATAACCACCACATTCAATTCGGTTGTTTATCGGAGCACAAAACGATGCCTATCAACACAAGCAGGACCCGCCGCGCGTTGTAGCCGATGCAGCAGGCAACCATGCCCGCAAGGCTCATGGGGTGAAAATTGATGGTTACATGGACACCTGATTTGGACGAGGCGCGCGGTCCCCTCTATTGGCGCATTTCGGCGGCACTCGCCCGCGACATTCAGTCAGGGAGATTGAGCGCCGGGGAACAATTGCCGACGCACCGGGTGCTCGCCCGTGAGCTTGGGGTTACGGTCAATACCGTTACCAAAGCCTATGCCGAGGCGGAGCGGAACAATCTTGTCGTCAGCCGGACCGGACGCGGAACATTCGTCAAAAGTTTTCCGGAAGAAATGGAAAACGATGCTGATTTGCCGAGGGTGACGATTGATCTCGAACGCAATATAACATCCAGCACCCATTTCAATCCGATATTCAATCGACTGTTTGGAGCTTTATCCCGTCGCGGCTCCCTGCACGGACTGCTGGAGTATCAGCCCAACCCCGGAGCAAATCGGCATCGCGCCGCGGGCGCGCGCTGGCTCAAACGGCGCGGGATAGACGCAAATCCGGACCAGATCATTGTGTGCAATGGCGCCCAAGAGGGTCTTTTTGCAACGCTTTCAGCGATCACACGGCCTCGCGACACCCTCCTGACCGAACAACTGAACTATACCGGGATCCGCTATATTGCCGATCTTCTGCATTTAAATCTTCGCGGCGTTGAAACCGATGACCAAGGCCTGATCCCTGACGCTCTGGAGCATGCTTACCGGCATGAGGAAAAAGTCGTGGCGGTTCTCGCCAACCCGACAAACCACAATCCAACCAATGCTCATGCGCCACTGGAACGGCGATTGGCTGTCGCGAAATTCGCCGGTCAGACAGGCCTGTTTTTGATAGAGGACGACACGTTCGGCCATCTGTCGGCAAACGATGCGCCAACCTATGCAACGATCGCGCCGGATCGTTGTATCCATGTTTGCGGGATGTCTAAGAGCATCGCGGCCGGCTTTCGGCTCGGTTACGTTCTGGCGTGCCCGTCGATGCGGGACCGGCTTATTAACAGCCTGAATAAGATACATGGAAATTCACCGGCACTGACAGGTGAACTGGCCGCATTGATGATCGAACAGGGCAGCGCGGACGAAATCGTTTCATGGCATCGCGATCAGGCGCGGATCCGCCAATTGCTGGCATGCGACATTCTTGGCCTGGACAGTACCCTGTTGCCGTCGAGTTATCATCGCTGGATCAATCTTCCCGAACCATGGCGGGCCGATGATTTTGCCGCCGAGTTGAGAACGCATGGCGTGTTGATTTCACCGGCGGACAAGTTTTCTGTCGATCGCAGCTCAGCGCCCCATGCCTTTCGCCTTGCCATGGGCGCCGAGCCGGAAATAACACGCCTGAAGGAAGGTTTGAAGATCATTGCCGACGGTCTCAGCTTCAACTCCAATCACCTGTTACCCCGAAATTCCTGACGAAATTGTGGGACAATAATTACATTGCAGCGCTCAATTGTCTGAACTGTAATAGCAATTGACTGCAGGGTTGCTGGGTGGACGCGTAAATACGCCACGCCATAATCAGTTTGTTTCGCAGGTGTTTGTTCGAAACTGCCCAATTGCCGGTCACGGATTTATTGGGGCAGGATCAATAGCGGCAATGCGGTTTCAAAATAGCAACACGAACGCTGAGCGCCCTCATCATAATGAAGAATTGGCACCCATCAATGTCAAGTGGGAGAGCTTCTGGGATCTCGCCGATCCGGAAACCGCATCAATTGCTCTGATGGAATTCTACGGCGCCGCGGCAGCGAGAGCCGCGTCCGCTTGCGCATCTGCGGCAATTGCCGATGGCCGTAACGAGGATTTCCGTTTTTGGACGACAGCACTGTCCTGCATAAAGGAAACGCAATCGCGAAACCGTCAATTGGCGATTGCACGGTGGGAGGCCAACGGCTTATGTCTGATTTGACAAAGCATGCCGGTTACCGTTGCAGCAGAATCCCGGCAACGATCCCGTCCTTGCATATCAGGCAGCGGCGGTCAAAGCCGCCTGCCTGTCTCGGCATCAAAGACATGGATGTGATTTGGTTTTATCATGAGGCGGATTTTGTCGCCGGGCTTTGCCGGAAAGCGTTCCTTCAGGACGGCAACGATCTCGTCATTATATGATCCCACCACAATATGAGTCTCCGAACCTGTCGGCTCGATGACGCGCACTTCCACCTCCGTGCCATGATCGGAAATCTCAAAATGCTCAGGACGGATGCCGAGGATCACTGAATCGCTTTGCGGATAGCGCCCGAGTTCCGGCAACGCCAATTCCAACCCGCCCGCGCTGGTAAATTTTGCAGTGCCGTTATGCGATATTTTCCCTTTGAGCATATTCATCGACGGTGAGCCGATAAAACCAGCGACAAAGGTATTTCTGGGTTCATCATAAAGCTCAAGCGGCGTTCCGGTCTGTTCGACGTAGCCATTGTTCATGACAACAATCTTATCCGCCATTGTCATCGCCTCGACCTGATCGTGCGTAACATAGATCGTTGTCGTGCCAAGGCGCTGATGCAGCGCCCGTATTTCTGAACGCATTTGGACGCGTGTCTTGGCGTCAAGGTTGGACAACGGTTCGTCGAACAGAAATACCCGCGGGTCGCGCACGATTGCCCGCCCCATCGCCACACGCTGTTTTTGCCCGCCGGAGAGCTGGCGCGGATAGCGCGAAAGCAATTCCTCAAGCCCCAGGATGCGTGCGGCCCTTTCAACGCGATGATCGATCGACGTTCGATCGTCACCGCGCAGTTTCAATGAAAACGCCATGTTATCGAAAACACGCATATGCGGATAAAGCGCATAGTTCTGGAAAACCATTGCGATATCGCGGTCCTTGGATGACACGCGGTTGACCCTGCGCTCGCCAATAAAAATGTCGCCGCCGCTGATTTTCTCAAGGCCGGCGAGCATCCGCAGCAGCGTCGACTTTCCGCAACCGGACGGTCCTACAAGCGCGACGAACGCGCCATCGTCAATATTGATGTCAACACCGTGAATGACCCTTACCGCACCATATTCCTTCACAATATTATGTAACTGGACCTGAGCCACAGGCATCTCCCCAAAACGTGTTCAAGATCGGTTCGAGTATTTTATCGCGGCGCGCAGATCGCCTCGATCAACCGGACCGCCGCCAGCATTCCCGGGTCGTCCAGACCCGTGCTTTTATCTCCGAACATCCGTGCCCGCCCTATTTTGCTTGGGCGGGATCTAAATTCATCAAGTGTCTTACCGGCCTCCAGCAGAGCAATGGCGGAAGGCGTCTGGCCGTCATCCATGGCGCAAATCGCGATTGCGACCCGGTCGACAATATCGACAACCGTCTTGTCGCCAAGCTTTGCGCCGCCCCTATCAAGCATTGCATCACGAATTTTTTTCAAAAGACCGCCGAGATCGCGGTGCTCGAGTTCGGTCCGGCCCTTGAGTTCGCGGGCCATTGTCAAAAGCCCTATGGTGCCGAGCGATCCAAGGCTGGAACCGGTCGCTTTTCCGCTTTCACTGGCGAGAGCCGCAAACAGCATTCCAAGATCATCCTGATCGTCGGGAGCTGAGTTTGAAATTCGGGCAAGCCAGCGGCGAAGCATCAATCCGGTATCGCCATCGCCAAGCTTGCTGTCCGCGGCGTTCAACTCATCTTGTGATTTCCGGGCGGCGAAAGCCGCCCGCCCTATAGCAGCCACGACATCCGCGCTTTTGATGGTCATCGCGCTACACCACCCAGAACGGACAGGCGCAGGGAGAGCCAAGTAAGCCCTCCAGTTCCTCGTCGAGGTAAACCAGGCTTAAGGATGCGCCGGCCATTTCCATTGACGTGACCCATCGTCCGATCAAGGGCGAGACAATCTCGAGGCCAGCCCTGTCGATTTCACCGGCGATACGCCGATAAAGAATGAAGAGTTCTTCAAGGGAAGTCGCCCCAAGACTGTTCACCATGACCGAAACGCGATGAGAAGGTTCAGCAACGGCCTCATCGAGCAGGCGTTCGACCATTTCATCGGCGATATCATCGGCCATGCCCAATTCCTTGCGCCAGATACCCGGCTCACCGTGAATGCCCATCCCCATCTCGATTTGACCGTCAATGGAAAATGTAGGCTCCGAGGCACCCGGTATCTGGCAGGGTGCCAGGGCGCATCCAATTGTCCGGGTGCTTGCGACAGCTTTTTCCGCCACGCGCGTGACGTCTTGAAGATCGCCGCCCCTATCCGCACGTGCACCGGCGATCTTGTACGCGTAGACAAGCCCAGCGACTCCACGCCGCTTGTCGGTCTCCTCCTGCGGTGCGCTCGCGATATCGTCCGTTCCGCGCACGGACGTTGTTGCAATACCCTCTGACCCGACGATATCCCGCGCCATATCGAAGCTCATCCTGTCTCCGCCGTAATTGCCGTAAAGACACAAGACGCCCCGGCCACCATCGGCGCTTCTGATCGCCTCTGAGCAGGAATCGACTGACGGGCCGGCGAAAACATCGCCGACAGCGCAGGCATCAATCAGACCGCGCCCCACATAGCCGGTAAACAACGGCAGGTGCCCCGAACCGCCGCCGGAGACGATGCCCACTTTTCCCGTCTTCGGTGCGTGCGCGGCACGAACGACCCGGCTGCCCGGTTGTCCCTGAACAAGGGACGGGATCGCCGCACACAGGCCCTCCAGCATTTCATCGACAAACCGGTCCGGCTTATTCATCAGCTTGTTCATTAATTTTCCTCAAGTTTACTTTCAGCTCCGGCCGAGCCTTGATTGGCTTGTGACACAGCCTCAATGGCCAGGCGGAACCGCATTGACAAATCCGAATGCCGCTACGGTCCCATCGACGAGGTCCATCCGGTCGGACAACAGGTGGCGAAGGGTTCACCCCTTGATTGCGCCGGACATGACGCCGCTCAGGAAATACCGCTGAACGAACAGAAACAGGATAACGACCGGAATGGTCGCCAGCGTTCCGATGGCCATGATTTCACCCCAGCGAATGTCAAATGATGTGATGTATTCCGCGATGCCGACGGGAATCGTCTTCATGTCGCCGCTGGTGATCAGAACGCTTGCAAATAAAAACTCGTTCCAAGACAGGACAAAGACGAAAACGGCGACTGAAAATAATCCTGGAAGGGCAAGCGGCAGTATGATTTTCAGAAAAGCCTGAAGGTATGTGGCACCGTCGACCCATGCGGCTTCATCGAGCTCGCGCGGGATCTTGTCAAAAAAAGACTTCAGCATCCAAAGAGCAAAAGGAAATGTCAGGATACTGTGGGCGAGGATCACACCGAACAGCGTATTCGTCAGTCCGATAGCATTCACGATCATGAATACCGAAATGAACAGAACAACGGCGGGGAACACATAACTGAGCAATGCGCCGAGCATAAAGAGACGCTTGCCTGGAAAATCGAAGCGCGTGATGCTGTAAGCTGCCAATGTCCCGATGACCAGGCAGATCACCGTTGTTCCTATCCCGATGATCAAACTATTCTTGAACAAAGTGATGGCATCTGAGTCTGCCAACAGATTGACATACCACTCAAAGGATATCTGCCTCGGCAGGATTGAAGGCGGAAAGACAAAAAGCTCGGAACTCGGTTTCAACGAGGAAATCACCATCCAGAACAATGGAAATCCGATGAAACCGATCAGAATGGCAGCAACGCTGTAGGTCGCTATCCGGGAAGAAATCGGGGATTCCATTATCGGTACTCCCGTTGCTTGAATGCCATGAGCATGAGAGCGCTGAAGGCAATCAGCAGCATGGCAAGCACGACCCCCAGGGCCGCCGCCATGCCGAAACGGAAATAGCCCATCGCTTCCTGGTAGATCCAGATCGGCCAGTGTTCGGTGGCGCTACCAGGCCCGCCTCGCGTGATCAGCCAGATGATGTCGAAAAACGTAATCGTCCAGATAAAGCGAAGTATGATCATGACCTTCGTGATGGCCAGCAGATTTGGCATCGTCACATACCGAAACTCCTGCCAGACGTTCGCGCCATCCACACGCGCCGCTTCATATTGCTCCCGCGGGATTGCCTGCAGGGCAGCCCAATAGGAAATCATGACAAAGGGAAATCCGCGCCAAATGTTGGCGAGGATCACGCTGGCCATCGCACCGTCGGGCAGTGCCAGGAGGGATTGATTGGGCTCCAGCAAAGCGGCCGATTGCAGCATTGCACTGACGATGCCGAACGAACCGTCGAGCAACCACCGCCAAAAAAGGGCCAGAACGATGACGGGCACGACATAAGGCAACAGGAGAATTGTCCGTATGACCTTCATACCCGGCAAATTCTGGTTGATGCACAGGGCGGCCGCAAGCCCCAGGGCAAACTGCCCAATCAGTGAAAACAGGGTCCAGACCGCTGTGTTCCAGGCGATTACCGGTAGTCGTGAATCCTGAAAAATCTGGGTAAAATTGCCAAGTCCGACAAACTTTTCCCTGTCGGTCGCAAAATCCACCGCATAAAGGCTCAGTCTGAAGACGTCAAAGACCGGATAGGCAACAAACATCAAAAGAAAGAGAACCGCCGGCAACAGAAATGACAGGCCGACTCTTGCCTCGAGATTTTCGTGCCACCAGCTGATTGCCCTGCGACGAATGCTCCGTGACGATGGGGCAAGCCCCATCGTCACCTGTTGATCGGGCTGAACCGTCATTGTGAGAGCAACTCAACCTGGAAGTTCAACTGGGTCGCAATCCGGTCGATGGCCTCCTCGGACGTCATATTGCCGAGAACCGCGTTTTGAATTGCATCGCCTATGAATGTCGTTGCCTCAATCTGACCGGCCAGCGGATTGAGACCGGCCTCCATTCCGTACCGGTACCAGTGCGGCATGACCTCATTGAAAATCGTATTCAACTGCGGCTGGAACTGCTGCACGGTTTCATTCGATTGATATACGGTGCTTTCAAAGGCGCTCTTTGTGGCCGGTATCGCAAACACAGGGCGGGAATTTGCCCTTTCCGCAACGCGTTCGGGCTCGTAAAAACAACGAAGGAGGTCCTTTGAAGCCTCGACCTTGTCAGGCGATGATTTGCCGACAAGATAGTAATACCCGCCCCCAAGTGACGCAGCCGGAGCTGTTTCGGCCGACGGTCCAGGGAACGGAAAAACGTCAAAGCTTGCCAGAACCGATGGGTTCTGTTCCGACGCCATCTGTACAACAGCCCCCCATTCGTTGGTCATGGCAACCAGCCCCTTGACAAAGGCAGTCCGGTATTCCGACCAGGACCATTCGATGCTGGCCGGCGGCGATGCCTCCTTGTAAAGTTCGATCATGTAATCCAGCGACTCGACCGCGACGGGCTTATAGTCGTCAAAGACATATTCGCCGGTTTCCGGATCAAATATTGAGCCTCCGGCTGAATAGAAGATCTGAAAATAGGTTTGCGGTGCCACCAGCGAACGGCTCATCGGGACGGCAAATCCGTATTGCGCGGGAGAGCCATCGGCTGCCGGTTTTGTCAGGGTTTTGGCGGCGACGAGCAATTCCTCCCAGGATTTCGGCACGTCTATCCCCGCGGCATCGAATAGATCCTTTCGATACCAGACCGATTGATGCAGGGCCCAGTCGGGAATTCCCCAGATCTCGCCGTTCTTGCTGACTGCTTTGAGATAGGAAGCGGTAAAGTCGTCCCGGCCCAAGACATCGACAACGTCGGTCACAGGCTCCAGTCCGCCCTTTGCCTGCATGAAGGCGACGGCACCCTCAATCGTATTCATAATATTGGGTGCATCGTCGTTACGCAGCGCCGTGATCAGGCGTGTATACATGGCACCGAATGGTACGGTCTCGAAATTTACTTTGAGATCCGGCTGGTTGGCAGTGCATTCGTCGATCTGTTTTTTGATGACATTTGCTTGCGACGCGGTTGTCAGATTCGTCCAGAAACTGATTTCCGTTGCGCTTGCGGTGCCTGTGGCAACAAGCAGTCCGGCAAGGACCGAGCCAAGAAAATGCGGCGAAAGCTTTGATTTTCGTCGTAGCGTGTTCCAATTGGATTTGCGTTCATCTTTCTTCATATGATCCTCCCATAAAGCTTTGTTTTAAAGCGAAATTATCCAACAATATCGCTCCAAACTTACCGCATCCGTGCAGCAATATCCCGGATGCCCAGTCGACCGGGCGACGATAATCCCTGTTGAATTTGACTACCCGGCCACCGCGCTTTGAGGCGCCCTCACCGCTTTGACAAAATCGCTGTCCATCAGCGTCTCGAGCTTTTTGTCGATGGCAGCTTTTTGTCGGTCCGAGCAATGTTGCATCGGCGCTCGCGGCAGATGATATCCAAGGCCATTTTTGTGTTGGATGTATTTTACGCAGGCCGGAAGATTGTCATGGCTCAGGACGTTCCAAAGAGCGTTGAGCCTTTTATGCATATCCAGGGCTGTTGTGTGATCGCCGGCTTCAACCGCTTTCCACAACTGTACGCAAATATCCGGAACCGCCGCCGTCAGTGCTGTAATCGCGCCATGCGCGCCAAGTGCAAAACTCGGATAGAGAAGCGCGTCGATGCCGGTGAGGACCACATTGTCAGGTGGCGCCCCGGCAAGCAGATCCGAGACGGATTTCAGGTCGCCGGAGCTCTGCTTCATGCCGACGACGCCGGGCACCTCCCGCATGATCGTGAGCATGACCTCAACACTGAGATAGTTCCAAGGCACGACGTTGTATATGATGATTGGAAGACCCGTTTCTTCGAAAATGGTTCGGAAGTGCTGAACCGTTTGTTCCAGATCCGGCTGAAACAGGTAGTGCACTGGCGTGATTTGCAAAGCGGTGACGTCAAGTCCATCCAGCAGTTTCGCGCGCGCAACAGCCTCGCGCGTGCTGTTGACGATCAAGCCGCCCACAAAAGCACCCCTGCCCGCCAACGCGCCTGCGCTTTCCTGCATCAGCCGTGCAAATTCGTCCCGGTCCAAAGTGTGACCTTCGCCGGTGCTCCCGCCGACAACGATCCCGTTGGCACCGCTCAAGATCGCGTGGTCAATTTGCTCGCCCAGCGCGGCGTAGGCAATTTCCCCTTTCGCATCAAATGGCACGGTGAGCGGCGGCAGAACGCCCTTCAGGGTATTTCTGGCGTTTCGAATCTTAGCCTCGAACATTTGTTTCTCCGAAAAAATCTGCGGTGAACTGCTTTAGGAACACATCGGGAGGTGCGGCGTTTTGCAAAATTTTCATAAATCTTTCACATTGTTTTTATCCTGTCAAATGGTTTTCTGTCCCGTTATATGGGATATACAAACAAATTGCTGATCGACAAGCCGGAATCCGCATGGATGACGCGGCAGATCGACATCTGCCAATACGGCTCGTCGAGCTGCAATTGCGGTGGTTATTGAGAGGTGGAAATGTTGTCGCAGCTGAAACTCGGCCGATCCGTCCGCGCCACAATCAGTGCGGAAGCAGTTCGACGCAGCACATATCCATGTGCCACTGGCGCCGCTAAAGGCGCTGGAGCACGAGCAAGAAATTCATAAACCGGAGTTTTAAAGATTGGCGGATATCGCATCTGCGGTGTGCATTACGATTTCCGCGATTGATTGCGTTTCACTTACAGGGATTTTCCACGCAGGCCCACTGACGCTGATGGCCGCGAAAACACGGCCCTCGTGATCACGTATGGGTGCAGCGCAGCATCTAAGTCCCGGCTGGTGCTCGCCTTCATCGAGCGCATATCCGCGCTCGCGAACCAGATCAAGTTCCTGAGCCAGCCTTTCGCCATCGGTTATGGTTGCTTCGGTAAATTTCTGCAGGCCTGCCTTCACGATCGCGTCAATTGTATCCTGCGATTGGAAGGCCAATATGGCCTTGCCAACACCCGTGCAATGCACAGGCGCGGATTCGGTGAGCGCCAAGGGTGAAGAATTTTCTGATGGATCGTTTCGATGAACCACAACTGCGCGCCTGCCGTCGAAAATCGCCAGGTGCACCGCTTCACCGGTCAGTTGCCCCAGTCTTTTGACATAAGGTCCGGCTTCTCTGTGGAGATCCATATTGGCAAGCACGGTGTTACCCAGTTCGAAGAGTTTCAATCCCAGCCTGTAGCGATCGCGCTGCCTGTCCTGATCAAGCAGGCCCACCTCCCTCAGCGAGGCAAGCAGGCGGTGCGTCGTACTTCTTGGAAAGCCAGTGATGCGACAGACTTCCGCCACCGACAGCTTCCGGTCGATAGTGGAAAAGCTATCCAGGATACGCATGATCTTTGCCAGGGACTTCAGCGATTCATCGGCATTGCGAACGGATTTCGTCCGCCCCTTTGAGGCCGCTGCATCCTTCAAGCTTTCGCTCTCTTTCATTTCTTCTCCGCGCTTTGCCGGATGGGCACCGTGGTCAAGACAAATCACTTCGACCAAGTCCGCCTCAAACTAACCGATCTGATAATGCGGAACAATATCCCGTTGTTCAGGATGAATTTCGCTCATCGTTGCCGCGCTTTCCGAACGGGACATAAGTAAATGTCGAACGCCTGGCACCACAACAAACATTCCTGTACGCACCAAAGAATCTCCGCCCGGATATTCACCGCCAAAGGATTTGCTTGAAGAAACCGGATCGATTTAGACAATCCCAAGGAAGTTCATCTTCCTAGCGTTTTCTTCTACGCGCAAATCTCACCGGCTGCGATTGACCGATTTCGTATCTCTTTATGAAAGCTGCAAGACAGCCCCCTGTTTGACAAGTATTTTTTGAAGTTCCGCAACATCGATTTGATGGGTACCGCTGCCTGATGTTACTGCAAGGGCTGCCGCCGTTCCGGCGGCCTGGCCCATTGCCATACATGTTCCTGTAATGCGGGCGCTTGCGAGCGCCTTGCGCTCAGCGGAAATGCACCGACCGGCAACCAGCAATCCATCCACATCGCTCGGGATCAAAGCGCGGTAGGGAATACCGTAGCCGCGTTTGAGATGTTCGGTGCCGTCCATGCTCGGCCCCTTGGAATCGTGACTGTCAATGGGAAATCCACCCAAAACCACCGTATCGGTGAAGTGCTGTCCGGACCGGACATCCTCATCTGTGAGCATATAAACGCCATTGATCCTCCTGCTTTCACGAACGCCGACACACGAGGCTGTCGCTGAAAGGTGCGCCTGTTCGCATCCCGGGACGTAGCGGCGGAAAAATTCGAGACTTTCCAAAATCTGATTTCTCAATATATGCTCCGCCCTCGCAAGGGAGCGAGGCTGCGTGGCATCGGCCACACAGCGCGTCAGGTTGACGACCGCTTCACATTCCTGAACCGCTCCAGCCAGATGCAACTCATTTCGCTTGAACGACAGAACGCCTTCGACGTGGGCTGTTTCGAGCAACTGACCGAACCCCCACAAATTCACAAAGGGCTCTTCGCGCAGATCTTTCGGCTCCAGCCCGAGTTTGAAATCTCCGGGATTGGCTTCCACGTAATTCAAGAGCGCAGTGTAATTGAGGCCCCCAATCTTGAACAAAAGGCTGACCGGCTGGGTTTCATCGCCTTGCTCGCTGAGCATTTGGCAATCCGACAGCGCCGCAACATCCGCATCGCCGGTACAATCGACCACGGCACTTGCTGAATATGCCAAGCGTCCGGATTTGCTCTCAACGACAACGCCTTCGATCTTGCCGTCAGCGACGAGTGCGCGGCAAACGGGGGCGAACAGCAAAAAGTCCACACCCGCATCCGAAACCCATTTGGTGACAATCGACTTGAAGGCCTCGTGGTTCACGGGAACACGGTATGGGGTATAGCCGGTATCGTCCCGCACGTGACCGGGAGACGCTCCGGCGTCGATCAGACGTTTCACCAGCTCTTCGGGCAATCCGTCCACTATCTGCCGTCCCGAGGCATCAAACCAGCCCGCACTGTGTTCCAACAGTTGACTGGCGATATGCCCTCCAAGAAAGCCGGACCGCTCCAAAACGAGAACTTTCCTACCGTTTCTTGCCGCGGCGACGGCCGCGATAATACCGGCGGTTCCTCCGCCGGCAACCAGCACATCGTATTGTTCGACAAGTGGAATATTCCTTGATGGCTCCACAATTGTTTTCAATTTCGGTCTCCTGAAAAACGATATGGGTAAAATTTTTGGGATTATGTTCCGTATTACGGGATATAATCTATTTTCAGATTTTCGCCAAGAGAGTTCCGGCGGAACCGTTCGTACAACCGCGCTGGGTAATAATAATTGGCAAGTAGCTGACCCTGCTCACCCCTTCGACCGGCGGTCCCTATCTCGAACAGACGCAATGGATCCATCGGCTGCGATTCGAGATCCTGCCATCTGCCCGCGTTCTGAGAATAACAGATACAGCCCGGCAATGATGACAACCAGGCAGCCTGATAGCGTGTAGATATCGGGTGTCTCGCCAAACACAAATTTCTCGAGCCCGATCATCCAGACAATCTGCGTAAAAATGAAGGGCGCCAAGACCGCGGCCGGCGCATGGCGGTGCGCCAGGATTAGAAGCCAGTGGCCGCTCGCGCCGAATGCGCCGATCAAGGCGATGACCAGCCAGACCGCCGGCTTTGCCGGCATCGTCCAGATAATTGGCATGAGCGGTGCGACGAGAAAGGTTCCGACTACACCAGAATAAAGAACAGTTGTTTCGGATGCGTCGTGGGCCGCGAGAAACCGTGTGGCCAGATTGTAAAATGCATAAAAGAGTGCGCCCAGCACCGAAAGCATGGCATATGGATGCAAAGCCCCTGAGCCGGGACGCGTTACGATGAGGACGCCAACAAATCCTACACAAATCGCGAACAAGCGGCGCCCTCCGACCCACTCCCCCAGTAGTGGCCCTGCAAGAAGAGCAACAAAGAAGGGTGTCGTGAACATGATCGACATCGTTTGGGAAAGCTGAAGGTACTGAAGCGCAACGATATTGAGTGCTGTTGCAAACAACAGCATCGTGGACCGTACAATTTGCACAAGGGGCTGGGATGTCCGGATGTGGTTCTTTAGAGAAAAGGGATTGAGAAGCAGGGACACGAGGACCAGGCTCACCGCGTAGCGCAAAAAAACGGTCTGCATCGGCTCCATATACTGGTTGAGCCACTTTGCACTGGCGTCGAGACAGGCAAAACAAAACAGTGCGCCGCACATCAACGCGATACCGGCAAATCGTCCTTTGCAACGGCTGAGTGTTTTGTTGCATGCAATCATGATGATTTGTGAGCCGGGTTCCCACTGAAACCGGACCGTGACGCCGTCCGGCAAGCAAGCCTACAATGAATTACTGAAATAATATTTCAAATTTTTAAGTATATATCGTAAACGGAAGCTTAAATAAAATACTATCTCATCTCAACTCGTAAGAAATTCTACATAAAAAAAATCATAATTGCCAGGAATACAAAATATATGCAATAATATTACATCGAATGAAAAATATATAAAATAATTTGGCAAATTTTTACACGGTTTTATTTTGCAACATTCGCACGATTCGTGAGCCAATCGGTGTTACACAACGCAAGATCCATGCGTAACACTTTGCGCCGCATCCATTTCAGTTGACTACCCATGAGGGGCGAATGCCGCCCTCCCTGTCCCTTTGGTTCCCACCGGAGTTCACAAGATGCAGCACGGTTTTACCGCTCCATACACGCCGTCAGGCCGCTCTTCCCTTGTGCCCTCGCCGCCGTGGCATTATGCGGCCTGGATATTCACCATTGAATATGAGCTGGACTCAAACACGGCTCAAAAGTTTCTGCCTGCCGGAATTGGCGGCGCCACGGGACTTGCCACCGCGAACTTTGTCGAGTGGCAGGTAACAACCGACGGGTCGGAACTCCGTGATCCCGTATATGCGCAATACAAGGAATTCTTCGTCCATATCCAGACTGAGCGGGCTGACGAAGCACTCGCCAATTTTTGTCCCTTCATTTACGTGGATCAGGATCTTTCAATGATGCGCGGTTGGCTCCAGGGACTACCCAAGAAACTGGGATCGGTTTGGATGACCCGCAGTTTCGGCATTGACCATATAGCCTCTGCGCCATTGAAGAGCGGAACAATGCTCGGTGGGTCTCTATCGGTCAAGGACCGCCGCCTTGCTGAGGTCGAACTAAAACTTACTGGCGCCAAGGGCGATCAGCTGGGTTTTTTTTCCGCACCGACATACGGGCTTGTCGGATTTGCAAATCTGATCGGAGCGCCATCACCCGCGGACCTGAAACTGGTCCGCCACACGGCGGACGATGTCGTACACGGCCCATTTCACGCCGCCACCGCCGAGCTGAATTTTTTCCAGAGCCCCAGGGACGAATTATACGAGCTGCGCCCCATCCGCACCCTCCGCGCGGCAACACATACATTCGGTTGGAGCGTGTCGAGGGTTGAAGATATCGACATTCGATAACAGCCTCAGCATCTTCAAAAAGTTGCCAGGCATTCTGAAGACAAACAACCATCCGATTAGCGTTAGAGACTCACTATGACGTCAAGACATGTGAAAGTGGCCAGTTTCAATATCGGCAACGATCTGCCGCTGACTTTGATTGCAGGCCCTTGCGCGCTCGAAAGCCGCGACCATGCCATGGAAATGTGCCAGGCCCTTGTCGAGTTGGCCGCCGGGTTCAACATGAACATGATCTACAAGACGTCCTTTGATAAAGCCAACCGGACAAGCATCGCAAGCGATCGCGGCATTGGGCTGAAGGCAGGGCTTCCAATCCTCGCAGAATTGAAGGAAACCTTCGGCTGCCCTGTGCTGACCGATGTCCACACACCACAGCAATGCACTGCGGTCAGCGAAGTAGCTGACGTGTTACAAATCCCGGCATTCTTGTGCCGCCAGACGGATCTGCTCGCTGCCGCTGCGAAGACCGGTCGCGCCGTGAACGTCAAAAAGGGTCAATTCCTGGCGCCCTGGGATATGGAAAATGTCGTCAACAAGCTGGAGCAATCCGGTACGGAACGCATCTTGCTGTGCGAACGCGGCACCAGCTTCGGTTACAACACGCTTGTATCGGACATGCGTTCGTTGCCGGTCCTTTCAAAAACGGGATATCCGGTCGTGTTTGACGCAACCCATTCAGTGCAACAACCGGGCGGCAAAGGCAAAATGTCGGGGGGCCAACGGGATATGGTCCCAGTTCTCGCCCGCGCCGCCGCGGCGATCGGTGTTGCCGCGCTCTTTGTTGAAACACATCAGGATCCCGATAACGCGCCAAGTGACGGACCAAACATGGTTCATCTCAGCCGGATGAAAGAACTGATGTGGACACTGCTCGAATTTGACAAGCTCGCTAAACAAAGTCCGATTGCTGTCTAGCACGTGTACTCATCAAACTGCGGGATCCGGTTGCAGAACTGAATCAGACGTGGGCGGACGGCCTGCCTCTGTCTGGAAAGCGAACCATTGAGCAAATGGCATCAATCGAAATGTGCCGCCTAAAAGGTGGGATTTCTGCCTTTTTGTTTCAGTCGCTCGAAAGCGTTCACATGTTGGAAATCGATAAGCTCTCGCGCATCACTGCAATCTCCACACAGCTGTTCTTTAGACTACAAAATTGACATCCAGAATTGTGCGGTTCTGCAAAGAGCACAAACAACAAAAAATTCAGTTCGGCTAGCTCACTTGCCGAACATAAAGAGTTTGCCCGTCCTTACGGATTTCAAACTGATTGAGACTGCGGACAAGAGCGCTAAGATTTTTGTACCCGTAGGTGCGAGTGTCAAAATCTGAGTTTGCAGCCATTATCAGCTTGCCTAAAGCCGAAAGCGAATACCATTCATCCTCTTGTTCGATTTTATCCATCGCCTCAATGATCAAGGGAGCCGCATTTCTTGCAGGAAGCTTGTTGCTTTTGGTTTGAGTCCCGGCTGTTGCGGGGGCGGTTTCGTCTATAATGTTCTCGATGAAAACAAAGCGGTTACAAACAGTACGGAGGCTTTCAGGAGTCTTGCGTTCACCAATACCGATAACATCCAAACCTTGTTCACGTATGCGATTGGCGAGTGCTGTAAAATCACTGTCTGAACTAACCAGAACAAAACCGTCGAAACGGCCTGCATGCAGAATATCCATGGCATCAATCACCAAACCGATATCACTGGCATTCTTACCCTTGGTATTTGCAGTTTCTTGATGCGCAACTAGCCCGTGCTCTCGAACGGTTTCAGTCCATGCTCGAAGTTTCCCACTGGACCAGTCGCCATAAACACGTCGCAACGCCAGTTCTCCAAACTTTGCTATTTCTTTGAGGATTGGCTCAGCATACTTAGCTGGAATGTTGTCTGCGTCGATCAGGACGGCATAAAGCGTGCGATTTTTTGCGAGCATTTGGTTCTCCTAACCAACATTCCAGGTGAAGGGAACATACATTATCTATTCTCTTTTATTGCCGCGCCTCCAAGTCCTCCTGCATGTACGTGGTTGGTACACTGAACTGGAGTTGTTATTGGTTCGAATAAAGCGAACGGCAAGAAGGTTCCGCACGGCCGCCATTCAAGCTTACAAATCCTTCATCTCAACAGTGCGAGCTGCCGCGAAGGTCCGCCGTAAACCTTTCTGCGACCCTGAAGCCATGTCGCAGATTCCATGATGAGATACGCCTAAATGTGCGGGATTGGTCCTTAGCAAGCAGGCAATACTGGATCTGCACCAGCGGATTGGCTTGAGCTGAATTCTTATAAGCACGAGCTTATTTCGTCAGATATAAGCTCTCATGCAATGCAGACATTATCAGTCAATCACCATCTTCAACATGGCAGACGGAGAACCGTCAGCATTTGAACCGTATGGAGAAATGAAGATGCGTAAACTGATACTTGCAGCTGCGTTGATGGTAGCAACGCCGACATTCGCAGCAGAACTGACGACGGAAATGTATCTGGGAACCACCATGCCGGAGGTGCAGGCATATCTTACCGAAATGGGCTATCAGGTCCGCAAGTCCGAGATAGAAGACGGCAAGATCGAGGTTTATTTTATCAAAGGCAGCCAAATGGGTGAGGTCTACGTCAGCACCGCGACCGGCAAAATCACCAAGCTTGAAATGAAGTGACAACGTCATGTCAGTGAGCGAAATAATAGATGGCGGGCGCTCCGGCGCCCGCAACATTAAAGTCTGGGATCCGCTCGTCAGATTGATCCACTGGAGTCTCGCGCTGACCATCATGCTCAATGGCGCATTCGTGGACGAAGAAAGCAGCCTCCATGAATGGATTGGCTACACAGCGGTCGGCCTGATCGGCGTCCGGTTGATCTGGGGCATGATTGGTACTCAGTATGCGCGGATGTCCGTTTTCCCGCCCAACCCTGTTGCAGCGCTCAGGCACCTGACCGCCTTGTTCAAGGGCGAGAGAACCGTTCATCTATCCCACAATCCGCTGGGCGCCTTGATGGTCTATAATATTTGGTTGACCATACTGTTCCTCGGCGCAACAGGCTACATGATGGGCACGATCCGGTTCTTTGGCATCGAATGGGTGGAAGAGGCACACGAGATCGCCTTCAACTGGCTTCTTGTCTCAATCGTGCTACATATCGGTGGCGTGATTTTCGAAACTTGGCGGACCGGCGTACCCTTGGTTCGTTCCATGATCGACGGACGAAAGCGCATACCCGGCGACAGGCAGGTTGAATGATTGCACGGCAGTTCCACGCGATTAGGAGTGAGCGGCGGGCCATGATGCTCGCCGCTATCATTCTTCTACAGGCGCTGAGTGCGATGTTTTTTGTCGGTGACGTGCTTTACGACCTGAATCAGGGCGATCACCTGGATGACATACACTTGATGCTAGAAGCGTTGGCTGCGATCGCATTGACCACCGGCGTCATCTACCTGATGCACGAACTGCGCGATCTGCTTAATCGAATGTCTGCAATGGAATTCGGCATCCGGGCGGCGCGCGGAGAGATGGCCACCCTGATAGATTCCTTTTTTGATCAATGGCGACTAACCCCATCGGAACGTGACATCGCACTTCTGGTTCTCAAGGGCATCGACAATGATTCAATCGCTACAATGCGCGGGACAGCGCCCGGCACCGTGCGCGCGCAATGCTCCCGGATTTATGAAAAGGCGAAGGTCGATGGCCGTGCGCAGCTTCTCAGTGTCTTTATTGAGGAACTTCTCCACGCAGGAGAAGGGTAGTCGAGCTGTGCCGGTGGGGTCCCAGTCATTGTAGATGTAAAATGGCGGCTCGAGGCCCAAACAGTCCGAGTGGCACAAAACGCTGTCTGGGCATCTGAGGCGTATCACCTTGGTCAAATTGTCTAAACAGCCGACCTTCACCACTCGATATTTCTTGGTTGAACCTTTTGCACCGCGGCGAACGGCTGCTTCTCTAATTGGGCGTTTCAGTCAAGCTCATTCATCTTCCTTCTCGGGCCTTTGTCGCTCATCCGGGTCACGCTTCTCTTCGCAGTCTGATTGATGCCGTGTGGCACCGCTGCACGCATGTGTCGGATTGGTTGTGGAGAACCTTGCTTAGAGACGCGCTTCGCGTTGCGCAGCAGACATTTTCGGCTTCATCCACGAACCTCGTCCGGTGAGGACGACCCCGTTCAGATATGTTGGGCGTCTAGATCATGCGTTGCCCTCCACAGTCTTTGAACGGAATGTCGTGCCGTCTGCCCACATCCGGTGAAGCAGCACAGCGAGCTTGCGTGCGACAGCAACCACGGCACGCCGTCGGCCCTTGGTGCGCATCAACCGCATGCCCCAGGATTTGATCTGCGAACCCGCCATGGTTCGCATGAGCAGTGCATTGGCCGCTGCATAGAGGGTGGCGCGCACATCCCGATCTCCTGCTTTCGAGATGCGCCCAGGGTTGTCCTGCTCGCCTGATTGATATCGTCGCGGTGTGAGCCCAAAATGTGCAGCGACAGTGCGCGATTTTCTAAAGCGTGCCGGATCATCAACCGCAGCCTTGAAGGTCAGAGCAGCAATAGGTCCTACGCCTGGGACCGTCATCATTCGCATGCACACATCATCGTGTGTGGCGGCCCGTTTGACGCGCCGGTCCAGCTCCAGAAAGTGCTGATACAGAACCAGCCGGGCATCAAGCAGGGGAAGCAAGGCATGCGCCAGGACCTCGTCCATCTCGATCATCGGCCTGACCACACCATCAAAGCTGCCGTGCTTGACGGTTTTGGGCAGGCGGATGCCAAAGATCTTCAGCAGTCCGCGCACCTCGTTGGCGAGATCGATCGTCTTGTTGAGCAGTGCCTTGCGCGTGCTCAGCAAAGCGCGGATACCATGCGCCTGGCGGCTCTTCATGTGAACAGGGCTGAACCACCCTGTGCGCAGGACCTGCGCGATACCGCGAGCGTCATTCCTGTCTGTCTTGTTGCGCATCGCAGACAAAGCGGCATTCACCTGGCGGGCTTCCATGCACACGACATCAAAGCCCTTGCCAGTCAAGCCGTAGAACAGGTGCTGGCTCATTGTGCCGGCCTCAAAGCCAACGCGAACGATTGGATGCGAGAAGTTGATCAGGCAGTGTGCAATATCATCAACATCGCAAAGCAATTCACGCTCGAAAACCACCGTTCCCTTGGAGTTCACAATGCAAAGCGCGCAGGAACGCAGCGACACATCCAAACCGGCAAAGTAATCCATAATTGTCTCCCTTGTTCACAGATAACTGTGATCCTATCGGGAGCTTGACCTTGGCGTTAAGGCAGCCCAATTACGCATGCTTAGAGCCCCTATTGCTGATTGCCGCGATGCAGTATGGTAGACAAGCGCTCGGTTCCATTCCAATGAACTGCATTCCATCCTGCGGCTCGTGCCGCTTCAACATTTAGCTGCGTGTCATCGACCAGGATTAGCTCTTGCGGGTGACGACCTATTGCCTGCTCTGCAAATTTGAAGAACTTGTGTTCTGGCTTCTTGGTCCCTGCTTCCGCCGAATACACGATACCGTCAACTTCGTTGTATAGGCCCATGGTTTTCATTAGGTAGCCCGCTCTCATGTGCTCCTGATTTGTTGCCAGATGAACAGGAATGCCGCACCGTCTTGCTGCACGAACGTCTGACAGAACGGTTTCGACGATGCGGGAATCCATTTTAAACCAATACTCTACCAGATCCTCGACCCAAACGGTCGGTGCAATGCGTTTTAGAACCACGTCAAGCGTTGGCAGCAACTCTTTCTTGCCAATAACTATGTCGTCCCACTCTACCTTGAAGAACTCGTCGATGAGGGCGTCGGTCGGCACGGCCATATCTTTTTGCAGATTGTGATCCCACCGAAGCCCATCACCCGGACGGCCATCAACAAGGACGCCATCCACATCGAGCATTAGACATACGACCATCACTGATCCTTCCTATGCGGTATAGCTGTTGTTGGCCTTGTTGCCTTTGTCGCCCATTGCTGCCGCTAAGTGAAGTGTTCAGCAAGTCGGTCCCACAACCTCTGGAATGACTGAAAAGTCCGGATAGCCGACATAAATCACTAGGATTTCCCCGGCTTGAACTTTTGCCACGCAACGAAGGTCAGCTCCGAGCCCCCTTTCGACATCCACAATACACGACTAATGGCTGCTTTGCGTCCGCAATGGCCCGACTTACCGGCTGGATGATGGTCAGCGTGCGGAGATCACTCGCCTGCCATATGTTGAACCAACGCAGTCAATTGCTTGTCGCCGAATCCATCGTCCCACGCGGACTTCGTTTGCGTGTACATGAGCTGCATGAACTCTGCTGGCGCATGCAGAGATTCAAAGGTCTTCAAGGCATCCTCTTGGGCCAAGGCATAAACTTTAATTGATGCTTCGGCATTGTCATAGTCTTCTGCGGGGACGGTCCTGGCAAAGAGATCGTGATAGTCATTGACCAGTTTGAGTGTCGCGGGAAGCTGGTCTGAAAAGACTTGCATCGGAATACCTGCCTTCTGGCAGACAAGTGCGCCATAGATCATCCCGAACATGAATCCCTGACGTACGGTGAATAGTCCGGCGAATAGCGCGGCGAGAGCAGATGGCTGCTCACCGACATTGGTTGATTTTCCACCCAATACTCGAATGATGTCGCCGTATCGTTCCCAAGCACCGGCGCTCCCGACTGTTAGAATTGTCGAGTCCTCCTTGCCGACTCCGGAAGGGTAAGCATTGATCATGCCCAACATGTAATCGGCCCCCCGCCTGTCAAGGATCGAGACCAGCGCTTCTGCATCCGATGTGTCGCCCGTGCTCATATCGCAGACGGTCTTACCCTCAAGCGAAATGCCTAACCCATCCACCAAATCAACGGTTTCCTTGTGGCTCTTGATACAGATGATTACGAAATCACTGGCGCTTATAGCGTCCTCCGCCGAGGTGCAGACCTGTGCGCCTGCATTTGCCAACGTCTCGGACTTGCCGGGCGTGCGGTTCCAGACGCTGACTTCGTAACCGTTCTCGAGCAGACAACGCGCCAACGCAGACCCCATGGAACCGAGACCCAGCACAGCAAGTTTCGTCATTCTTTCCTCCATCAGCTGGTAACGTATAGCCTGCCAAGCATGCGACGGAACGGGGATTTTTCGTAATTGTAAATTTGTCTTTGTTGTAAGATGATCTAACGTATGGATTGGCATACACTCCCGTCGCTGACATCGCTCAGGGCTTTTGCCGCCGCCTCCGAGCATCGAAATCTGACCAAGGCCGCGACAGCGTTGAATGTTACGCATTCCGCGATCAGCCAGCAAATCCGGGGATTGGAGCGGCGTCTCGGAACCCGGCTCATCATCCGCACGCAACACGGAATCTCATTGACGCAGCAGGGTGAATACCTTTCTACTAGGCTGCTTGAGGCCTTTGCCGCGATCGCCACCTTGACCGAGAATATGTCAAAGGCTGAAGCGGTAAGACCTCTTCTGGTTTCTGCCACGCCAATGTTTGCCAGTGCCTTCCTGATGCCCCGCCTATCTGATTTCATGGTCGATAATCCGAATATCGAGCTGAGGATCGAGTCGACGATCGAGGCGGTCGACCTGAAGCCCGGAGGCGTTGATTTGGCGATCCGTTATGGAACCGGGCATTGGCCCGGGCTTCAATCGCAACTTTTGCTACCCGGCTGTCTGACGGTCGTCGCCTCGAGGGACCTGATCGGTGATCGTGTGTTCTCCGACCCTTCCGAGCTTCTGGACTTTCCATTGCTCCAGGAACATGCCTCGGTCGAGTTTGATTTGTGGCTTGAGAAAGTGGGCATTTCGCCGAAAACCAAACGAAAAGTCATCCGCTTACCGGGCAATATGCTGCTGGATGGCATTCGCCGAGGTGATGGTATTGGCGCGACAGTGCCCGCATTTATTGCAGATGAACTGAAGTCAGGGAAACTCGTGGCATTGTTTGACGATCCCATCCCTGAAATCGGGTATTATTTGGTCACGCTGCCCGGGGCATTTCGGCCAGCATCAAAGCTCTTCATGCGATGGCTTGCTCAATCCGTGACCGAGTATGAGAAAATCTTGTTCAGATGGAAGCCTGCCCATTTGCTATAAGTGTCGCAAAGGAGTTTCTCACCAGCAGGGTCACCGTTGTCCATATCGCGGCTGATCAGACGCAGATCTAAACTGGATTCAGTCGAAAAATGCACCGATGGAAAGTGAGGTGCAACATCCGAGACCTCTTCAAACGTTCGATTTGGGCCGTGAACACGAATTCGCAAGCTTCTGGTTAGTGTCTACGTCGGTTTCATTCCGGCTGACGTTTACTCAGATCAAAGGGCCGCGCGTGGCGAACAGCCTGACAATGAAACTTCTGGTCATTTCGCGCATCAAGCTCCAAAAGTTTCTTTCGTTTAAGGGCACGCAAACTCGCCTGTAGTGAACTGGCTTTTTTCCAACACAGTCCGCAAACCCCTCCCCCGGCCGGTGGTGACTTCGTAGTGAACGACAATTTCACATATTAGATTCACAACAGCGATCGTATAATATAATCAGTAATTTTATTTACATATACATCAATATAATTGTAAAATTCCAAATTTATTCATCAATTTAACACACATATTCACTTGAAACCGCTAACCATACGAGCACTTAATACAAGCACAAATCAAATGCGGTCTGCCGAGGTACGTCTCCACCCATGCTCGACGAATGTCGGCTCATCGTGAGGTAGAAGATCTTATGCCCGACTCACATTCTGCAAGAGCCGCAAGTCAATCCGGTTCCCCCCTGACACTGGAGCGCGCCAAAGATTTTATCCGCGTTGAAGCGAGCGCGCTTTCAATCCTTGCTGAAAATCTGACCGGCGAACTCTGCACGGCGGCACGGACAATATTGTCAATCGACGGTAAAGTCGTGGTATCCGGCGTCGGCAAGTCTCAACTTGTGGGTGAGAAAATATCGGCAACACTGGCGTCTACCGGCACGCCATCCTTCACGCTCGATCCAACCAATGCCCTGCACGGCGATCTGGGCCGGGTCAGTCGTGGCGACGCAATGCTTGCCCTCAGCAATTCCGGCGAGACCGCAGAGCTTTCCCGAGTAGTGGATATCGCAAAGGCGCTCCCAATCATGATTATCGCGATTACCGGTGACGCTGAATCTTCCCTGGCTCGGCAATCTGACATTGTCCTCGACATCGGCCGAACCAAGGAGGCATGTCCCCTTGGATTGGCACCGACCACAAGTACGACAACGATGATGGCTCTTGGCGATGCGCTCGCGCTTATTATTCTTGAACAACGCGGGTTCACGCGTGATGATTTCGCGCGTCTGCATCCGGCCGGTTCGCTTGGAAAGACAGCCGCCAGTCTACGTTACAGCGGCTGCTGAAACACACTGTCAACAGCCGATGGTATCCAGTGCTTGGATTCAGATCCACAGCGAGCACGCCTGACATTATCTGGCATGCTCATCGAGGGCATAACCGGCAGCCCTGACGGTTCGGATGATGTCGGAATTCGATACCGTCATGAGGTTCCTGCGAAGTCGCCCGATATGCACATCGACGGTTCGTAAATCAACATGAACATTTTCAGGCCAGGCCACCTTTATGAGCTCGTCGCGGCTGAAAACCTGCTCGGGATTTTGAAGGAGATAATGCAAGATGCTGAATTCAATGGGGCCCAGATGGATATCCTCACCGTTTCGGCGCACGCGACGCGTACAAATATCCATCTCTATATCCGAGTAGTTCAAGGATAGCCGGTCAGGATTTGCGCCACGGGATTCTTTTTGGTCGCGGTTCAGACTTGTCTTGAGGAAATCCAACAGCTTGATCGGTGCGATCGGCCTGACGAAGCACTCGTCGATACCCAACTTGATCAAATCGACAATTTGATTTTCGGCGCCCGGACTTACGAGCGCGGCTGTAGCTATGCCGGAGGTTTGCGGATCCTGCTTCAGGCGACCGCAGACTTCCAAGTGTGAACAGCAGCCTGGTCTGCAATCAAGGACAATCCCTGCGGGATCGTATTCTGTTGCACCATGCACTGTTTCGTCTGAGCTGCCGACCAATTTTGCTCTGAAGCCTTCGACTTCTAGTATGTGGCATAATATGAGATAAAAATCCGCGTCCTCAGAGTGGATCAAAATCAACGGTTTCATCAATGTGCGCCCTATTGGAAATGAAAAATCAACCCGCTCGGATGCATCTTCAAAGGCCCGTTATAGGGCGCGATCGATCATTGGTTCACCTAGCTCGTTTTCACCATTCGCGAAAACCCATCAGCTTAAACTGGATGTGAAATCTGGTCCTTTTATGATACATGATACGGAGAATACAACTTTAGATATCCAGAGAACACCAGTGCGTTTCAGTAATCCAGGATTTGTCATCGTTTGAAATCGATGCCAGTTTGAATCCCCATTACGGATTGTTTTGACAAATCCGGACAATTCCAAATTATACGCGGAACGGGATGTGCCGGGGGATGTGGCTTGCTTGAACTCAGTGGAACACTGGCCTTGAAGGCGGCCTGTCCCGATATTCACCATCGCGCGGCGGACAAAACTCGAATTGCTGCCATCGCCGTATCATCAAAGAGCCCTGCCCGATAATGAAATCCAGCATCGATCATCTGCCCCTGCGCAAACAGCGTGAGCTCAGCCGCATCGTCGATATCCTGCACGAGGAATTCGAGGATGCGTTGAACGGTGGAACGGCCGACTTCAAGAAGAAAGGCAGGATATTGAAGATCATCCTGTTCGGCTCCCATGCGCGTGGCGATTGGGTGGATGAACCGCACACTATGAAAGGCTACCGCTCGGATTACGATCTGCTGGTCATCGTCAACAACAAGAAGCTGACGGACTTTGCCGACTACTGGGCGAAAGCGGAGGACCGCTTTATCCGCGACAAGGCGATCAAGCCGCAGGTTGGGTTCATCGTCCATTCCAGAAGACAGGTAAACACTGCCCTGAGAGAGGGCCAGTATTTCTTTTCCGACATCCGCAAGGACGGCATCGTGCTCTATGAGCTAGACGACGACCCCCTGCCCCAACCCAAGCCACTGGATCCACAAGAGCTCTATCAGTTGTCCAATAGGTATTTTGAAGACAGGTTTCCAACTGCAACAAGATTTTTGGAAGTTTCCAAATTTACGTTGGAGAAGGGGTGGAACAACCATTCCGCCTTTGAGCTCCACCAAGCGGTGGAACAGGCATATTCTACTCTGCTGCTCACCCTTACTAACTACGATCCCTACTCGCACAATATATCCTTCCTGCGCTCACTGGCGGAGGAACAGGACCGGCATCTGGTGGAAGCCTGGCCGCGCGATCAACGACGGTACCAGGCTTGGTTCAACACCCTCAACGAAGCTTACGTGAAGGCACGCTATTCAGAGCACTACCAAATCAGTGAGGAAGCACTCATCTGGCTCGGAGAACGCACCGCCGATTTACACAAACTGGTGGAACAGCTTTGCAAGGATCATTTGGTAAAACTGGAGAAAGAAGCAGGAGAATGATCTTTAACGACGCCCGCGGGCCGATGCAACAATGGACACCCGCAGGAGCCCAAGCCGGCGACCGAATTACAGGTCCTCACCGCCGGCGACGTGGCGGGACCGAGTGTCTGGCCACATCGGCGTGAACAGCGCACCCGCAGGAGGTTCCGCGAAAGCGGGTCCGGGACCGAGCGCGCCGCCGATTTGGTCGCCTTCAAACAAGCTTATAAGAACATATTCAAATATGGACGCCGGGCAGCCGAAACCATCCCCCTCGACCGGGCTCTGTTTGAAACAGCCTGGTCTGCGCAGTCGATGCACAGTGGCCCCTCAACCAATGGAGAACTGGTAAATACCGCACTTAAAGCGAGTCTGTTGAGTACTAAAATAGGCCTTTGTCATCTTCGTTATACCAATGTTCAGATTGGAGTGCTAAATTAGACAAATGAGCAAAAACCACACAGCAAAACGCTCCGCTGTTTCCGGTCGATATGTCACCAAGGCCATTGGCGGTTCAAAGGCGGAGAAATTCTCTGCGGTGGAGGGCATGGTTCTCACCCGCAAGAACGCCGCGCATTACAGGACGTTCAAATCGAGCGGGCTGAAGGGCGATGCGTTGCGGTCTGCTATCTCGGGTTCATTCAAGGCCAGCAAGCGCAAATGAACCGCTACGATGCGGTCGACGATCCTCTCTGCTATCCCGGAACAAATGTCCTCATTAACAAGGCCGACATCCGCGACCAGGACGAACTTGATCAGTTCGAACAGCTCATGTTCACGACCCGGGCGGAAGAGGACCTGCCAGCGGGCGAACTGGACTATGCACATTACCGGCTCATCCACCAGCATTTCTTCCAGGATGTTTATGACTGGGCAGGCGAGATTCGGCAGATCCGCACGGCCAAAGGCGGCAACCGGTTCTGTCATCCGGAATACATCGATGCGGAGATGGAAAAGCTGTTTGCGCAGCTCGCGCGGGAGGATCACCTCACCAGAATCGACGAAGTCGGCCCGTTTGCCGATCGGGCAGCCCACTATATCGCCGAGATCAACGCAATCCATCCGTTTCGGGAAGGCAATGGCAGATGTCAGCTGACTCTGCTCAGCCTTCTCTTAAGATTAACGGGACGCGAGCTTGATGAAGACCGGTTGGACCCGGAACGGTTCATGGACGCAATGATCGCCAGCTTTCATGGTGACAATCGCCCGCTCGTTTTTGAGATCAAGGCAATGACTAGCCCTGCTCCATAAGACATGTCGTCTTGGCTGCCGATGGTATCAAGGGCGGCAGTGGCCCTTGCGATGTGTGAACGAACAAGTCGCCGGCGCCAATCCGAACTGCTTCAACTTTCCTCTCATCTACCCTTAGTCAATCTTACGGGATGTTCACCCTGCCGTACCTTTTGGATTGGAAACAACGATGACCTCGAAGTGGGTGAAGGTGTAGAAAGGCGAACTTCGATCAAGGGTTTTAGTATTGATCAGCCCCACCTGAGTGGTCCAGTTTCAGGGATCAAGACCACAGAAAGCACGCTTCGCCGCTCCGTCGAACTCGCCAGCGGCAAATATGCACTCGTCGAGAAAAGCCGTGAATTCATCCTCGTGCCCCGTTGTCCCGTCCTCGAACGCCGCATCGGCAAACGGGTCTTGGGCGTCATGGGCGGCGGCATCTCCTGGACCATCGGGCGGTAGCGGGGAGGACCGAGCATTTCATAACGACGATCAAATTCTACATGGCGTGATGAGACCGTGTTTTGACAAAATTCTTTACGATATTCGCGATGTTTGCGGAAATACTGAGAAACTCCGTTGAGATGTGCGACAGAGCGCATATCGAAAGGGACAGGGCTTGATGGTATTTCAATTCAATTTATCAGGCCACATCGTAGAGAGTGTCCAATATCGGACAATCGGGAACATCACCCTGGCTGCATTCCGCAGCCATGTTCGAGAGGGCTTTTTTGAGCTTCGTTAAGTCGGCGATCTTCTTTTTAACGTTTTCCAAATGTGAAATGGTCATTCCATGGACTTCGCCACAGGTAAAATTTTTGCCATCCACCATCGCCAGAAGTGCGCGGATTTCCCCGATGCTGAAACCCAGTTCACGGCAGCGTCTAATAAATGACAATCGTTTGAGTTGGTCGCGGTTGTACTGCCGGTTTCCGCCCGCGGTACGGTCAGGTTTAGGCATTATGGCAATGCGTTCGTAATAGCGAATGGTCTCAATATTGACGCCTGATTTGAGCGACATTTCACCGATTGGGTAGCCTCTCTTTTTTGTGATTTCCGACATCTAACTAATTCCTTGCATCTGTACCTACTACAGGTCCTATCTTAGGCACATGATCGAATCTTGGCGAGGATATTTATGAGCGACGTTTCCAATGAGCAGGTTTCAGACGCTGCTCCGGGAGGAGAAACGGTAAAGGCAAGATGGATGGCTGCGGGCGGCATTCTTGGGGCTATTGCCGCCTCAACATGCTGCATTGTGCCGCTGGCTCTTTTCAGCCTTGGGGTCAGCGGTGCCTGGATCGGTCAATTGACGGCTCTCTCAGCGTACCAACCGATATTCATTACCCTAACCCTCGGGTTTCTTGGATATGGCTACTGGCTGGTCTACCGCAAGCCGAAGGCAGCCTGCGAAGAAGGCGAGGCTTGCGCCAGGCCCCTGCCAAACCACTTGGTAAAAGGCGGGCTTTGGCTCGCGACGCTTCTTGTCGGGCTGGCCATCGCATGGCCGTACATTGTTCCGCTCATTCTTGGATAAGAAAGATGACCTTATGAAGAAAATAACATCCGCAATTATTGCCGCCATCATACTCATGCCTATAACTGCTTTTGCCGGTGAGAAAACTATCAAGCTTTCGGTACCCGACATGAATTGCGCCAGCTGCCCTTATATGGTCAAGCAATCGATTCTTAAGATTGATGGGATCGTGGCAGTCGACGCCACCATGATTGATCGCTCCGCGACAGTTACATTCGATGATTCCATCACCAATGTTGACGAGATCCAACAGGCGACAGCCGACATTGGATATGTGTCATTCATAATGCAGTGAAATTGGCCCATGTCAGACAAACCAGGCGCCATTTTTGTAACGACTCTCATTGCCGCGCCGTTAATGATTGTGTGCTGCGTCGGCGGTGTTGCGATGGTTACAGCAACTGCCGGTGGAGTTGCCGGTTTTTTCGGTGGGGTCAGTTTACTAACGATACTCTCGGTAGCAGTTCCTGGCGTGATTGTTATCTCAATCATTCGGCACAAAAGCAGAGTGAATAGAGATGAAACCAATTCAGAAACCAAAAATAACGAGCGGTACAAGAAGAGCCTTGTAGAGGCGTTTATCGGCTCGGTGTTGGAAAGGTTGCTTGCTGGTACGATTGCAGTTTCCCACGCCGTTGATCATGTGAATACAACCTCGAAACCGAGCACCTAGTCGGTCGAATGGAAAGTTAAGGTATGAATGAATCCGCCCAACAGCAAAGCCGGAAACTGCTCAAGGTGGGAATTGTGGGAAGTTTGATAGCAGCTATCTGCTGTTTTACTCCTTTGCTCGTTCTGGTGTTCGTAGGAGCCGGACTTACAGGACTCGTGGGCGGCATCGATTATGTCGTTTTCCCGGTCATGTTCGCATCACTCGGATTAGTCGCCTATGCTCTTTATCTGCGATCCGGAAACAGAGGATATTCACCGAAGACGCTTATTGCGGTTTTGGTTTTGGGGTTCTCAGCCCTGCTGATCTGGATTGAGTTCAGATATGCCGTGCGCATTTCCATCGCAGCTGTCGCCCTTGTGGCAATCTATGGTCTTTATTTGCGATCAACCAAATCGCAGGCTGCATAAACACACAGGAGGTTCAAAATGATGATGGCAAATTGTTTCAGCCCGCTATCCATGTCGTTCATGAGTGGCATTCATTTGCTCGGACTGGCAGCCGCGATCGGAATTTCGGTCTTTATCGCCATGTCCATTATCCGATCTCTGCAGGACGAGCGCGTATCGTGGCAGTAATCCATCAATTTATCGAATAATAGGAAGTTTTATGTCCGATTGCTGCGACAACAAAAATAATGGTTCTTACGATGTTGCCGTCATCGGCGCCGGCTCGGCGGGTTTCTCCGCCGCTATTACTGCAGCTGACGAAGGCGCACAAGTGGCTTTGATCGGCTACGGAACAATTGGCGGTACTTGTGTCAATGTCGGCTGTGTCCCGTCCAAAGCCCTCATACGAGCAGCAGAAACGCTTCATGGCGCAAGCGCCGCTGATCGCTTCAATGGAATAGAGGCATCCGCGCGGGTCAATGACTGGAGCGCCACCGTTAAGCAAAAGCAAGATCTGGTTGATGATTTACGCAAGGCGAAATACACCGACGTTCTGCCGGCCTATAATTCTGTTGCTTATCTGGAAGGCGAAGCCGCATTTTCGAGCGATGGTGTACTGTCCGTCAATGGAGTAGCCATTGATGCAAAAAAGATCATCATCACCACGGGAACGCGGCCTGCCATGCCGTCGATTGAAGGCATCGAGGATGTACCTTACCTGACCAGCACCACAGCGTTGGAGCTCAAAACGCTACCGAAGTCTTTGCTGGTGATAGGAGCGGGATATATTGGTGCTGAAATTGCTCAGCTGTTTGCTCGCGCAGGAGTGAAGGTCACGATCATCAGTCGGCGCGGATTGTTGCCGGAAGCCGAACCGGAAATCGGCGAGGCACTGACTCGCTATTTCATGGAAGAAGGAATCAACCTTGTAAACGGCATCACCTACGATCGTATCGACGCGAAGAATGGTTCCATCATTTTGACTGTGCGAGATCAGAATGGAACAAGGGAAATCGCATCTCAGAAGGTTCTTGTTGCCACGGGTCGGACACCGAACACAGATCGTTTAAATCTGGCAGCGGCAGGCATCGAGCTTTCAGCCAATAGTGGCGTGAAAGTGGATGCTCATATGCGCTCCACACGCGAAGGGGTTTATGCGGCGGGTGACGTGACTGGACAGGATCAATTTGTCTATATGGCCGCTTATGGCGCAAAAATCGCCGCCAAGAACGCCATGAACGGCAATTCACTTTCCTACGATAATACAACAATGCCCGCTGTGGTGTTCACTGACCCGCAAGTGGCTAGCGTTGGCGTGACAGAAGCACGAGCAAAGGAGCTGGGCATTGAGGTGCGCACCTCGGTTCTGACACTCGATAATGTTCCTCGCGCTCTGGCAGCGCGTGACACTCGCGGCCTGATCAAGCTCGTTGCTGACGGAAAAACAAACAAACTCATCGGAGCGCATATACTTGCACCCGAGGGATCAGACAGTATCCAGACCGCTGTTCTTGCCATCAAAATGGGCATGACCTACGAGGAACTCGGCGCGACGATCTTTCCCTATCTGACCACTGTTGAGGGCTTGAAGCTGGCGGCTCAAACGTTCGACATGGATGTGAAAATGCTGTCCTGTTGTGCGGGATGACATTGAGGTGGGGACGCGGTTCGAACTGACCATCGCCCCAGGGGTGACTTTCCCTGATTGGTCGGTTGTCAACGACCCCCACGTCGAAGCAGCCGTGCAGGCGCTTTTGAAAGAAGAGCGCATGCGAAAGCAATGGGATGGCCTGACGTCGGTAGCACGCGGTATCCTTCAACATGTCCTGCATTTCTATTTGCAGAACGGCCGAGCACCAACTCTCAAAGAACTGCGGGATGCCAAACAGCTCTCGGATCAAGCGATTGCCGAGGTTGTGGACGACCTTGCCGAGCGAGATTTGGTTCTACTAACAGATGGGGAAATCTCTGCGGCCTATCCGTTCTCAACGGCGATAACGCGACACGCTGTAGAGATCAACAACCGCGTCATTCCCGCCATTTGCGCGATAGATGCTCTTGGGGCTGGATCAATGTTCGGTTCATCAACGGAAGTGACATCGTCTTGCCCAGTATGTGAAACTGAAATCGAGATCAAAACCGAAAAGCTCGGGCTGTCCATCGGTAAGATAACGCCCGCTGCGGCAATTGTATGGGCGGGGGTACAAGCCATTGATGGATGCGCTGCAAATACCCAGTGTCAATCCATGCTTCTATTTTGTTGCGATGACCACCTTCGACAGTGGAAAGGTATCCAACCGGCCAATCAGATTGGTTTCAGGCTGCTTCCTCACCAGGCGCTGCAGGCGGGTGCAGCCATGTTTATTCCATACATGGCGTGATAGTGCATCCACACACGTTCCAACATTTTGCTATTGGCATCTTATTGAGTTTCAAAGCCGACGTAGCCAGTCACTCTCAGCCGCATCGCAGATTCCAAGATTGATGACTTCGCGAACTCACGCCTTGGCGTTTTGCCCAAATCTGAGCGAACCGGATATTGAACCGTCAATCCATCTTGGCATCATCGGATGCTCTCGATTTTGATCGGCCCGCCGCATCAGCCTCCTCGATTGCACCAACCGGAAGCACATATAATTCCTGTGGTTTTGCGATCCCCTTGAAGACGTGGCTGCCGATCGACACAGCTCTACTACTTTTGAACTGCTTTATAAAAGTGTGCGTGAAAATATAGTCTTTTCCCAGCAGCTTCGCGGTGCTTACGCCTCGAGCGGCGGCATTGACGATCTCACTGATTGTTTTCAATTCAAGCCTCACCCTGGACCCGATATTCCCGTACAGGACTCTGCCAAAATGTGCGCACAATGCATGCCCAGGTGTCGGTTCACCGGCTGCGGAGCGAGCTTGATATAATTCCTTTAGGCGCTCTCTAATTGCATATATTGCGTCGATCGGCTCCGACTTTGTTTCATTGGGCATGATGGGAAATGACCTGGGTCCGAGTGGGTGGTCTGCCTCTAGGGTAAGAATCTGGCTTATTCGAAGCTCCTGAAGGAGATCAAGATGAACCGGAAACGCTGTACACCAGAACAAATCATCGGAATGTTGCAAGAAGCCGAGGTTCGGCTGAGCCAAGGCCAGTCTATGAATGAGATCTGCCAAGGGTTCGGGGTGTCGGATCAAAGTTACTATCGCTTGCGCCGGGAATATAAGGGCAAGTACCAAACCGACCCCAGTCAGTTACCTTATCCGTCCAACTTGGAAGCGCTGGCTACCCAGCGCCCGACTTTCCAGATGACCGATGATAATCTGTTTTTCTGTTTCATGGGGGTACGAGACATATGAAAGCTGCTATTCATCTGTAATATCCCGCGCGATATTTGATATTCTTCTTCCAACATGATGGTGAGAACACGACGTGTGATGTCAGGATCGGCCGGATCGCGGCTGGTATCGCGATAGTCGCGATCATAGCAGTCAATTTGCCACAAGACCTTACCGATATGGGCGTGCTCACACACGCCGAAGTTATGCAGTCCATCTGGGTCGTTGCTTTCAGTAAACTCTGAAAACCGGTTCACCATGGCTATGACACTATTTCGATCTTCTTCAACAAGGGATGCAACGCCTTTCGAGAGGATTACTGGTCCAGTCTGAAAAGTTGAGCGAAACGCATCGTTCAGCTCTGCGACGGTGTGACGGCTACTCACTTTAAGCCACCGCTGACTTCACTGTCGATTGGATTTACGTCTTCAAAGCAGTCAGCCATTAGGGAAGGCTCCCGGGCGCGCATGCCTAATCTTGCAAACTCGTGGTTATTAATCTACGATCTATAGTCACTAGAGATGCAAACGTTTATTCAATGTCGGCAGCGGAATTCACTATTGGCCACTTGGCGCGGGAGACAGGCTGCAAAGTCACCACCATCCGCTACTACGAGCAAGTTGGTTTGTTGCCTGAGGCGCATCGCTCCTCCGGCAATACGCGGCTGTTCGGTCCGGAGCACGTGGCGCGCCTCACTTTCATACGACATTGCCGGGAGCTTGGCTTCTCGCAAGCGGCGGTTCGTGAACTGCTGGAATTAACAGATCATTCAGACTGGTCATGCGATGCCGTTATCACCATTGCCCAGGCACATCTCGACGGCCTCATCGGGCGGATAAATCAGCTGACGGCGCTAAAATGCGAACTGGAACGTATGGTCGCAACATGTCATGGCGGTCGCATTGCTGAATGCCGGATAGTCGAAATATTGTCGAAACATTCTCAAGCGTAACGTGTGACTGCGCTGTAGTCTTATACTTCTTGCAGTTCTTCGTCCCCTATTGTCGGAAATAGCCACATTCCGCAGCCTTGCCGGGACTTACGTACGCACACAAATATAAAATCCGAAGAAAGCGTCCTGCTGATCACTCATCTAAACAAGAATTCCAGGGCAGCGGCTAGCCAATCCTGTTAATCTTGAGATCCGCGAAACGCCCAGCACGTCGGTGAGCCAGGATTGCTGACGGCATCTCGGTGTCAGCATCCGCGTCCCGATAACCTAAATAGTTATTTGGTAGCAACGCGATTCGCCAGCAAAACGGCAGCGACTTTGATGGTATTGTCTCGGCAATCCGGCGCACCCTCGCCCTTCCTGGCATCGTTCGCGACGATCTTCGCCTTCACTTTGACCATCAGGGTGCGGATACATCCGTCCTTGCCGGGGTAAAACACTGATCGTGGCCATAGTTCACGTCTCCTCTGGTCGGGTTGCAGTTGATTGGGACCGCGTCTCGCCGCCCCCCCTGCGGGCGCGATGTTGGTGTCTGTCACTGAAAGTCCAACCATCTTCGAAATAGTGATAGACGCTTTACTGAAACACCTTCCAAATGCGAGCGACTGTGAGATCGAACGGACGTCCCACGTTGTCCAAGAAGGTGCGCCGTTGGAGTTTTATTGGTCAGTGCTTGAGTTTATTGGGCAGGTCTGATTGGGGCACAATGCGCCAATTCGCTAGTTTTCACTTACCGCTGCAACAACCATTGGGAAAACGAAAACGTGTGATCTGTTTGGAGTACATTTTGTTCGGAGATTGAACCATTTGTATCTGGTAAATTCTTGATCTGCCTCAAAGCGAATTTCACAATGAAGTTTATTTGTGCAAAGCGATACAGCACTTTGAACTGACGGCAAAATTGAATCGCGCGGAGGAACTGGTGATGAGAATAAACCGAAGTACTACAACCGTTGCATCGAGCATATTTGCTCTTTTTGCCACCGGAGGCATGGCAATTGCCCAATCGTCAGCTCCCCGTACACTTGGTGATTGCGGATATTTTCGTGGCCCCGAAATGATGTGGGGAGGATATGGCATGTTTTTCGGACCACTGTTCATGCTTTTGGTGCTTATAGCGGTAGTTGTAGGCATAGTTTTCATATTGCGGTCTCTTGGCGTTTGGGGATCGGCAACCAACACAATTTCCGATCACAATTCCACCAAAGCACTCGACATCTTGAAGGAGCGGCTGGCCAAAGGTGAAATTGATAAGAAAGAATTTGATGAACGTAAGCGCCTACTGACCGATCAGTAATTCGTGCAAGACCGAACAAATGGCCGTGCCTATATGCAGCCGTACCCATTCGTGCCTTGAAGGCTTACACCCGTTCAATTTGCAACGCAGTCCAACAGGGATCGCAACGTGAACAGAACTAACTTATGAGCGCGATGATCAGCGGAGCAGGTCACTGGCCAATTGCTCCCATTTTTCCAGTGGCGAGCGTTCCGTTGCGCCGCCAGCCGCAATCCTTGTCCAAGACTATACATAATATCCTTGTGCGGACACGATATCCTTGTGCAGACACGAAATTAAATACGATTGAAACAGATGTATGACGTTGAGGACCAAATTCGCGGTGCCGAGCTGGCAGCGGAAAAGACGTCATCCATATTTCGGTTGCTGGTCTTTATCCTGTTAGCCATAGCAATTGCGTTGGCCTCGGCGGAACGGGGTACCAATCTCATTGCCTATTCTTTTGTTGTCGTCTACGGCATCGGAGCCTTGGTGGGGTTGCTGTTCGCGTGGCGCAAAATTCATCATCCGGTGATCTCTTACGGGTTTGTGACTTTTGACGTTATCCTTGTTGCAATTCAGGTACTAATTCTATCCAGATTGATGGGAATGCCGGCAACGAACGTCTTCGCCATGCCGGTCTCCGCTCTGATTTTTGTTGTGCTCATCCACGCATCGATGCGCTATCAGCCAGCGCTGATCGCTTACGCGGCCGTCTTGTTTATTGTTTCGGTTGAACTGGGATTGGTGCTAATGGCTAACAATTCTTCCGCAGACAATGCAAACCATTTGTCCCAGATGTCCATGACACCGCACGCCGGAATGTCAGGCATGATCATCTTTCAGATACTTCCGCCAGCCATGGTCCTGCTGGCCGCTGCGCTTCTCTTTGCCATCGGACGGCGGACCAGAAAGCTGTTGATGAGTTCCATTCTTGAAGCCGCCCGTACAGCGCGATTGTCACGCTATTTTTCACCAAACCTCGCTGCTGAACTAGCCGCCACGGATCAACCACCTGCTTTGTCTGGCTGCCGACAATCCGCGGCTGTGCTATTCGTGGATATCCGCGGTTTCACGGGACTTGGTGAAACCATGTCCCCGAGTGATCTGGGAGCATTTCTGACCGAATACAGAAACCGGCTTTCAAAGCCGATATTCGCGCATGACGGCACAATTGATAAATTCATTGGAGACGCCATCATGGCTGTGTTCGGCGCACCGAAGACCGCGCCGGATGACGCCGCACGCGCTGTCGAGTGTGCACTCGACATTCTCGAGGAGGCGATACGCTGGTCCAGCGAACGCGCACAGGCAGGTCTGCCACCGATCAGCATCGGGATCGGAGGTCACTACGGCAGAGTGTTCGCGGGTGCGCTTGGCAACGACCAACTGCTGGAATACACGGTTATCGGCGACACAGTTAATGTCGCCGAAAGGTTGGAAAAACTCAGCCGAGAAGTTGACAGTTCGCTAATCCTTTCGGCGGATTTGCTTAAAGCTGCGGGCAGATCCAGCAACGATCCGGGTTGGATAAAACTGCCTCCGCAACAGCTTAAGGGACATACTCGACCGATAGACGCTGCCTATCTTTCGGCGTTGCCTAACTAGCAGCTGAAAAAATAAGCTCCCAAGGGCGCAAACACGAGGCGCGTCGAAATGACGGGAGGCGCGACAAGCAATAGTGGCACGCGCTGGCGGGCTAGGTCCTTGCCGGCCGCAACAAATAACCAAGATCAACCTCGTTGCCGACAACCGCGGCAATTGGCACTAACACTGCCACCTGCTCGAACACTCAGTAGACGGTATGAATACAGTTCACGGTGACATGATCCAAATCAAGGTGATGTGAAGCTGAGCAAGTGGAAGACTGAGCCAAACTGCTGTAAGAAACGGATATGCAGCGCGTGTTGAGCATGATTGTGATGCTGGCGTTGGTGGCGGTGATGGCCGTCCCCGGCAATACGCTCGATGGCGCCCCCTTCAAGTTGGAGGCCGCTGGTCATGGCCAATTGGTTGATTTTGCCTTGGTGGATTTACCTGCCGATTGCTGTGGCATAAAGAAAAGTAAGAGGCCGCATGCCATGGACGGTTGTTCCATAGATTGCAACAACGCTGTACCCTCCATTATCGCCCATATTGCCGAACCGGACGCCGATTTGAGGATCTGCTGTTCCGGGGGCGTACCTGACGATGTCGCTCTACCCCCATTTCGGCCTCCGAATGCTGCTTGATGTCTCATAGTCATCGCCCGTACGGGTGCCAACACGAAATCAGCCAATCGAGGCTTCTCATGATCAAAAAGCGCGTGCCAGTCAGCGCCAATGTGTTCGTACTGTGAATACGCCGTATAAACGCCCTGACATGCAAAGGGAACAGTCAGCGTTCCAATGGCTGATGATGGCTTGTTGCGTCGTAATGATCGCCAGGTCGGGCTGATCAATCTGGCATTGCCGAATGACCAACCCCTTGCTCAAGTGCTCTGAGTAGCCTCGCCGCTTCTGGCGTGTCTCAATTTGCATCTGGTGTTGCATGTACTTGGCATGAGTTGCTAATCCGACAAATTCGAAGAAGGACACTTAAAAATGTATAGAACCATAATCGCTATTGCAGTTGCGGCCAACGTCGTAGCACTCGCCTCAGTCTCCGCACAGGAGGCTGATCCAGAAAAATCCATCCTCGTCTTTAAAACGCCTTGGTGCGGCTGCTGCCAGGTTTGGGCGGACAAGATGATTGAGGCTGGCTACACAGTCGAAACCCGCGATATGGATGACCTGTCGCTAATCAAGAAGCAGGGCGGCGTAACCGACCAGTTGGCCAGCTGTCATACTTCGGTCATCGGCGACGAACGCAAGTACGTGCTCGAAGGGCACGTTCCAATTGATGCGGTGGAAAAGCTTATGTCGGAGAAACCTGATATTCGCGGTTTAGCCGTGCCCGGCATGCCACAGGGGTCGCTGGGCATGGGCTTCGATATGACTGCCCAATACAAAGTATTTGCCTATTCTGGCCGCAGCGATGATCATCCGACGGTCTTCATGCAGATGGGTCAATGATCTGGAAATTGGAAAGCCAATTCTAGCTGGCGAGGTCCTCGGCATTATGCCTTGGATCTCGCTTGGGGCAATCGGAATAATAGCCGCGGTGCTTGTAATCCGTAGTCGATATCGACCTGACAGGCCGTTTACAGCCAAAACTAAGCGTTCCGGTTCGCCATTAAGTTTCTTGCATCCTTCTAGTGCATCATATTGTCAAATCTGTCCGGTATTTTGCCGAGCTTTTTTAATCTGAGTCAGCGATCGGCATAGCCTCAACACGCCCCGAACAGTATCCAACTGATTGCGTGGGCAACGGCTATTGACCTTACCCCTGCTGTAACCGCTAGTCTGATTTCAGGCGTCGCGTGAAATCCAGCGTGGCAGTACTGAACGGCACGGAACGGTTTTCAAAGGCAAACGCTGAAACGAAAAGCTGCACTGTTGCGACTCTCATCGGGTCCTCTGACAGTGCATAGACCGTGACCGACGACTATCGGGACAGGACGAGTACGATGAATATTGGTCAAGCAGCAGAACACACAAATCTTCCTCCGAAAACTATCCGCTACTACGAGGATATTGAACTCGTGGTTCCTGAACGACGCGCCAATGGCTACCGAAGTTTTTCGAGAGAGGACATACATTTTTTGCGCTTTGTTCAATGCGCGCGCAGTCTGGGATTCTCTGTCGATGAATGCCGGCTGTTAATGTCTCTTTACCAAGACCAAAACCTTAGCGGTGCTGAAATCAGATCGATTGTTCTCGAAATGATAGGGAAGATCGACAGTAAACAATCCGCTTTGGGATCATTGCGAATGACCCTTTCCGCCTTGGCAACAAAATGCGGTGGGCACAACAAACCCCACTACCCCGTGATCAATGATATCGGCGAACCTGTTGGCACCTAAACACTAAACACACTACTGGAGGCTTTCACTTATCTCCCAATAACCGGAATTCGATGAACTCGGTGAACGAGAATTCGCTGAAAAGAGACGAGTATGACGGAAGTGAATATCGCTGCTACGGCAAGGCAAAATCCTGATCGCCGGGATTTTCTGTATCTGACAACCGGGGCAATGGCGGCCATCGGAACGGCAGCGGCGATTTGGCCATTTATTGATCAGCTCAATCCCTCTGCGGATGTCTTGAGCCAGGGAAGCACCGAGGTCGATCTTTCCTCGATGGAATTCGGACAACGCATCACGGTTAAATGGCGGGGAAAACCCGTATTCATTGACCGTAGAACACAAAAGACCGTCGAATTGGTTCGCTCAGAGCCTATTTCCGACCTGAAAGATCCACAACTGGATGCGGATCGCGTGGTTAAGCCGGAATGGCTGGTTGTAGTTGGCGTTTGCACCCATCTGGGCTGTATTCCACTCGGTCAGGCAAAGGGCTCCGATCGAGGTGGGTGGGACGGGTGGTTTTGCCCCTGTCACGGATCCCACTACGACCAGTCGGGCAGGATACGGAAAGGTCCGGCACCAACAAATCTTGCGGTGCCGCAATATAAATTCATTTCAGAGGCAAAAATACGCATAGGCTAAACACACAGTTGAAAACCGCCCAATTTGAAGTGCGCCGCTGGCAAAGTACAAGTGTACATCACAAACCATGCAAGGCTCAAAAACATGCTGCGATACACAACATCAGACTCTACCGGTGAATTGACACGATGACAGGCTTGTCCGTGTCAATGAGACCGATTGTGAACAGATCGGTATTGCTCATGATTTGGCTAGCAGTCGCGGGATTGCTTTTGGCCGGAGGTGTTCAATCCCATGAGGATGTGTCTTCGAAAACCCACGAGCACGCAACGACTATTGAGTCTACGGATCCTCAAGTACAGGAACATGCCCATCTTGAATCCGGACCGATGTCGAAGCATCCTGGTGCGGACCTGATTATCCATTGTGGCGCCGATATTTCGGCCAATATCGGCTCAGGTGAATTTCAGCCTATGAACACAATGTGTGCCAGCTGTCTCGGCAAAGAAAAAGAGTGGTTTTCCCTCAGCCCGGAATGGGATCCTCCGCCGCCTCGAATAACCTCTTGAGTTTCAACGAATTGAGCTGCCAGCGGCAGCTGACTTGCATTGATTTCAAGAGGGATGAACTTAATGAAACGACTGGTGTTTTTTCTCACAGCGGCGACTGTGACAGCAATCTCTATCGCGGCCATGGCTCATGGTGGAGCAACAGGGATAGTTAAGGAACGCATGGATGCGATGTCGGCCATGAGCAAGGCCGTCAAAACAATTTCATCCATGATGATGGGGGAAACGGAATACAACGCAGATATGGTAAAGCAGGGTGCCGCCTTGATCAGGTCCCATGCTGGTGAAGCCATGACGAAACTGTTTCCCGAAGACAGCCTCCAGAAAGCTTCGGAGGCAAAGCCAGAAATCTGGTCCAGGTGGGACGAATTCAAGCAACTCGCGGACCAGCTTTCAGTTCAGGCGGACGGTCTTGAGTTGGCGGCCGCGAATGGATTGATGATGAAATCGGATCAGGCTGACACAGGCAACATGATGGGGACGGAAACCACCACCATGATGGGGAGCGGCAATTCGACCATGATGGGAGGTGCCTCGATGATGGGAGGTGGATCGGCTAATTTGGATGTTGCAGAACTGGCAAAAATGCCAGCTGACGGGGTGTTCAATATGCTCGCACAAACCTGTTCCTCCTGCCACACGAAGTTTCGGTTGGAAAAAAAATAGGCCATGAAAAAAGTCAAGGTGATGCTCGTTCTGGCCCTGGCGTTTGCAGGGGCCGGGATGGCGACCGTGGCCGTGTGGCCGCTTGACAATGAAGAAGTTGCCGAATTTCCCAATGGCGATGTTTCTAGGGGTGCCTATCTGGCCCGCATGTCTGGCTGTATAGCATGCCACACAAACATTGAAGAAGGTGGTGCGCCTCTTGCCGGAGGCTTGGCACTGAAAACTGATTTTGGAACTTTCTATTCCCCAAATCTGACTACTCACAAGGAATTTGGCATTGGTGACTGGACGATCCAAGAGTTTGCCGCCGCTGTCAGAAAGGGTATACGACCTGAGGGAGATTCCTACTATCCAGCCTTTCCGTACCCATTTTATGCAAAACTCTCGGATCAGGATGTCGCGGACCTTTGGGCCGCGTTCCAGACTGTGCCTGCGGTGGAAGAGCCATCTAAGCCCCAGGATATGCTATTCCCTTTCAACTTTCGCGGCGGTCTAAAATTCTGGCGAGCCGTTTTTTTGGATACGAATCCCTATGAAAAGGTTGAGGGCAAAAGTGACAGCTGGAACCGGGGCAAATTTATTGTCGAAGGGCCGGCCCATTGTGGAGCATGTCACACTCCAAGAAATTTTGCCGGCGCAAGGCAGGCCGAACTTGAACTCCACGGTTCAGAAGGTCTTCCTGATGGTGGCAAGGCACCGCCGATCATCAGCAGTGAGTTGTTGGAAAAAGGCTGGACAGTGAAAAATTTGAAGTATGCTTTAAAAACCGGGGTATTGCCGGACGGGGACGCCTTTGGTGGATCGATGGGCGAAGTCGTTAGAGATGGAACATCATTTCTTAGCGATGATGATTTAACGGCAATAGCGACATTCTTATTAGATCAGGATCACGCACAATGAAGATAAAACGCCGAGAATTCCTGCGTTCATCAATGACGGCGGCAACTATGGCGGCCTTTCCGGTTACCTACGATTTGTCATATGCGCTCGACAAAGTTCTGGAGATCTCGGCAAAACCTTCCAAACAAAGGCTTTATCAAAGCGATGCCCCCGCCTCGGACCTGTGGACCTACAATGGAGGCTCGCCCGGTCCATCAATCAGGGTCAAACGCGGCGAGCGCATTAGAGTTCGGTTGAAGAACGAGCTTGATGAACCAACATCGATCCACTGGCACGGTATCCGTATCGCAAACGCAATGGACGGTGTATCCGGTCTGACACAGAAGGCTGTGGACCCCGGTTCGACTTTCGAATATGACTTTATTCCACCGGATGCCGGTACCTATTGGTATCATGCTCACAACAGAAGTTGGAACCAGGTGGCCAGGGGGCTCTATGGGCCACTGGTCGTCCTAGAAGATGATCCAGCGTTTGATGACGATCACGACCTCACGCTTGTTGTCGACGACTGGCGGCTTAACCAAAATGGGACCCTGGACGTTGCCAGTATCGGGTCTCTAATGGACTGGAGCCATGGTGGTCGACTGGGAAACTGGATTACCGTAAACGGCTACAGCCAACCCACTTTCAAACTCAGAACAGGCGAAGCATATAGACTGCGCGTAATCAATGCATCTAACGCACGGATACTGGAAATGGATCCTGGGCGTTTCAAAGCTTATGTCATCGCATATGATGGACAAGCTCTCGCAGGTCCGATGGAACCAGGATATTCGCCTCTGATGATTGGACCGGCTCAGCGTGTCGATTTCATAATAAGCCCGACTGAACAAGGCGCGTTCATGCTTGAAGAGCTTTCCGGGGACCGGCCTTTTCCTTTTGCGCAGCTACAAATTGTCGGGACCAGCAAACAGACGACAAAGCCACCAAATTTGACACCCAACCGACTGCCCGAGCCGAATCTCATAGGCGCGAAGCGCATTCAATTGCATATGACTGGTGGTGCCATGGGTACCATGGGTGACACCGTTTACAATGGCAAAAAGCTTCAGGGGTCTGATTACAGTAAGACAGGTCAAGTATGGGCATTCAATGGAATTGCCAATCTTGCGGATGACCCCTTCTTCAGCGCTGCCCGGGGCGAAACAATCATTTTGGAAACGGTTAATAAAACCGCTTTCGTACATGCCATGCATGTGCATGGACACCACTTTAGAATCATTGAAAGAGGTGGAAGCTCGGTTGATGAAGGAAATCCCTGGCGCGATACATTTCTGGTCGGACCGGACCAAACCACGACTATAGCTTTCGTGGCGGACAATCCCGGAAAATGGCTTCTTCATTGTCACATGCTTGAACATGCAGCGGCCGGTATGAATACATGGTTTGAAGTCACCTGACAGGCCGAGATGCGCTTGAGCTTCAACACGCAGTCCAAACAACGAAACGGAAGCTTAGGAATTCAAACTTGCAATTCCAGCTCATAACACCGTGCAAGAAGGGCCCCGGGTGGGCCCGCTCCGGGAAAGCTTTCTGCACCTTTTGGCGTCTTGACAACACATCCTAGTCGGGGAGATTTTTATGGCCCGCAATTTGCTTATTGCAACGATCGTCGTCGTCACCGCGGTAATTGTCTTTTTAGTTGTTGGACGCTCCACGGACACTAGTACTCGATTAAAACCTGACAATCCCGGGATCGTCACCCTGGGACAACAGATCTATGCTGACAATTGCGCCTCTTGCCATGGTGCCAATTTAGAGGGCCAGCCGAACTGGAGATCACCCGGTCCAAAAGGGCGTCTTCCGGCTCCGCCTCACGATGAGAGCGGCCACACCTGGCATCATACCGATAATGTACTCTTCGGCATTACAAAATACGGAGTGGCGGAATTTTCGGGACTTGAGAATTTTGAAACCGATATGCCGGTGTATAAGGATACTCTTTCTGACGAGGAGATTGTTGCCGTACTTTCATTCATCAAGGCACAATGGCCAGCTCAGATACGAAGTCGCCACGATCAATTGAATCTCCAAGATTCCAACTAGGCAGTGAATTGATAGGCGACGGAAATTGGCGTTAGCAGTTCTCTGATCACCGACTTTATGCCCTTGCTGAGCTCCTTTGCGGGACGTTTACTCACCGTCGGAAACTTTTACTTCAGAAAATATTTTATCAGTACGACAAAAAGCACAATTAGAAGTGTCACGACTACGAGTGATCCAACCCAGCTTATCCATATGGCCCCCATCATTTCGCCTGAGCCATTCACTGTTTTGGTTCCCCTTCCCTGCCAACTCCCAGATGCCGTTTTGTAAACCAGAGAACGAGCGGTGGAATGACTAACCACTGCAGGAGCGGGCTTAGGCCCGTGCCAAAAGGTGGGACGCGTGGCATCAGTTCTGAGTAGGTCCAACGAAGGCTGATCGTTGTGTAGTAGTATTCAAATCCAATTGTCAGACCAATACCGATGGCGATGTACAGTAGCATCTGCCATGCAGAGGGATTTACAAACCACCACCGCGATTTTGACGCAAGGCATGTAACCCAATACGCCGTAAGCGCAAACCCAACATCTCCGAACGTTGCTGAGGTGCAAAGTTTTATACCGTCCCAGTGGTTCATTTCGACCATGCCTGCATAGGTCGGCGCTTGTATGAACTCCCAAATAAAGTGCAACACAAACGAGAATGTAGCGATCCCAAACTCGGGTAGGTTTACCAGCTTTTGCATGATTCCTGCCTACACCTTTCCCCTAGTGGAGGGTCAAGCCAATATACAGGTTGTTCCGGGTGATTCTTCCAAAGCGACACGGCCAAAACTCGCGGTCGTTCTATCTCCGAACACGCCACTGGAAAGTGAAGCAAAAAATCAATTTTTGGCACCATAAAAACTAAGTTGAGATAACAGATGGGGATAGGCAGAGCAGCATTTTGAGTACAAATCTGGTCAAAAAACTCGACGTCATACAGGCCAAACGTGGCAATAAATCAACACGATAACGTAAAATTGAAGCTTCGGTGTACATTAACTTAGATTTGTCAAAAAAGCTGGTATACCGTTGGTCTATGCGCAGGTTGCTAATCATACCCTTGGTCATGCTTTTTGCCGTGGTGCACTCCACCGCGGCACCGCGTGTTAGCTTAAATGCCGCCGACTCGCAAACAATTACACAAGTAACCATTCAGAAACTTCATGGCCTCGATCTTGTGCCTGCTTATTCTGAACGATTGGCGGTCAGCAAATCGACCAGTGCTGATAAGGAGTCGACAGGCGGGAATCACTGCCTTGCGGACTGCGTTTTGGCGTTTTCGACATATGTTGTGACGTTGACGCGGGGTGTTAACGGCCACGACCAACTAGCCAACGAACTTTTTTTCGACAATGACGTTGGCTCACGCCAACCCCCTCCCAAACAAGTTTGAGATTCGCTAAGCGCGCCGAATAGGGCGCGAACGTTCTTTTACCTGTTGGGGAAATCCCATGTTAACAAAACGCATGATCTTGCAAGGGCTTTTGGCATTTTCAGTGCTTCCCATTACGCCGGTTACCGCTCACCAAACCAAAAAAAGAACCTCGTTTAAGCTTGATCCGAGGTTCGAACCACAAACAGTCAGATATCAGGGCTATGCTCCGGGCACAATTGTTGTGGATCCGAGGAACCACTTCCTTTACTTGCAACTTCGGTGGGGAAAGGCCCGACGATACGGAGTCGGTGTGGGTAAGGCAGGCCTTGCTTTCAAGGGCATTGCGGTCGTCGGTCGCAAGGCAAAATGGCCGCGTTGGACGCCGACAAAGAACATGATCCGACGTGAACCAAAGAAGTATGCTCGATTTGCAGGCGGAGTGCCCGGTGGCCCCAGCAATCCATTGGGCGCACGCGCTTTATACCTTTATCGTGGCAAACGGGACACCATGTACCGGATTCACGGCACGAATCAGCCATCATCCATTGGCCGGTCTGTCTCCAACGGCTGCATTCGAATGATCAATGCTCACGTAAAGGACCTGTACAATCGGGTGCCTGTGGGTGCAAAGGTGGTTGTCCTGTGAGTTATCGCATAACACGCCGTGAATTCGGAGTCGGCTCAACCTGCCTATTGGGTCTTGTTGCAGCTGGCTGCACAACAACGACCCCTCCAACAGAACCGGAACAGCCTAAGGAACAGCAAATCAGCTCCAAATACAGGACGATGTATAGGGCTTTGCCCCAGGAGCGGTTTCCGGTCCCGGCGGTTCCAATTGAAAAAGTGCCGCGCCGTTTTTGGCGCAAGCAGGTTAATTTTCGAACGAAGTATCCAGTCGGAACTTTGATCGTCAACACGTCAACCTTTTATCTGCACATGGTTCAGGAGAACGGCAAAGCAATGCGATATGGCGTCGGGCTTGGCCGTGCAGGTTTTTCATGGTCCGGGACTGGTCGCATTGCTTGGAAACAGGCCTGGCCTAAATGGACACCACCTGAGGAGATGATAGAGCGGCAGCCAGAACTCGCGAAGTGGAGTGCCGAAAACGGTGGAATGCCTCCAGGTCTGGACAATCCTCTCGGTGCTCGGGCGCTCTATATATTCCAGGGCAATGTCGACACTCTTTACCGGATCCATGGCTCACCGGAGTACCAATCGATCGGAAAGGCGGTTTCAAGTGGCTGCGTTCGTCTGATGAATCAGGACATAATTGATCTCTACGGCCGGGTTCCGAAGGGCACTACACTGGTGGTTGTCTGACATAGACGCTACCTACGCATTTGATCTTGTTGACAGTGCAATGCCTGCGGCGAAAGCAGGGCGATGCAGTCCAGAATAAAACTGGAGCAGTCATATGGTCATACTGGAGCGGCAGGATTGGTATATCCGCGCGGTTTCGTGAGAACCCAGGCGCCTCAAAACGGTGTGCTGGACGCATGACCGGAATCAGCCATCCCAGTTTGAAGGAAGGTTATCGCTACAATGAAAAGGCGCACATTTATCACCGGAGCGGCGGCTATCGCCGCGGCAGGAGTCGGCGCGGCTGTTCTTTCCCGGCGCGGTCAAACCAGGCCAGTTGATCTTTCAACAATGCCAAGACTTCAGATGCCGGAACTCCTTGACACGACAACCAGCGGCCGTCTTGAGCTCACCGCCCTAAACGGGACAACTCGCTTCTTTCGGCAGGCCGACACCAAGACACTTGGTTTTAATCAACCCTATCTTGGCCCGCTGGTGCGCCTGCGTAATGGTGCGCTCGACGTGAGCGTTCAAAACAATCTGGGATTTCCTATCACTGCGCACTGGCATGGGCTCATGGTGCCAGGCGAACACGATGGCGGTCCGCATTCTGCCATCCCACCGGGAGAGCGGTGGCGACCAGACATGGAGGTGTCCCAACGCCCCACAACGGCGTTCTTTCACACCCATGTACACGGTCGAACCGCGCCCGATGTTTATGCAGGATTGGCAGGTGTTATACACCTTACTGATGGCCGTGATGACGACCGCGGGCTTCCAGCGACATATGGCGTCGATGATCTGACACTTATCCTTCAGGATCGCCGTTTCGATGGCGTCGGGGGAATGATCTACAACTTTTCGATGATGGACCGCATGCACGGCTTTTTGGGAGATACGATGCTCATCAATGGCCAAATCGGCGCGGTGGCCGCTGTTCCAAAGAGCTTTGTGCGATTGCGTCTTGTTAATGCCTCCAATGCCCGAACCTATTTGCTGTTTGCGGATGACGACCGTCCTTTACACCTGATTGGCACCGACGGTGGTTTCACTCCCGCGCCCACCGCAATTACCGCTTTGAGACTGTCTCCAGGTGAACGTGCTGAAGTGCTTGTCGATTTTTCCAACGGGCAAGATATGCATTTAATGAGCGCCGGAGATCCAAATGTCGGACCTGTCGGGATGATAGGCCGCCTTCGCGGACTGGCAGATACACTCGTTGACCGGTCTTATTCGGTCATTCCGCTTGCTGTCGACGACACGCTTCCTACACGCATCATGCAACTGCCCGGCGATCTGGATGGAGATGAACCAAACCTGTCCGACCAGGAGATACGCACTCGATATATTACGCTGGATATGGGTATGGGCGGCATGATGGGTGGCGGCATGATGGGGGAAAGAGGCATGGGGGGCGGTCGAGGCATGATGGGCGGATTTGCAATCAATGGTAAGCCTTTCGATATGAACCGGATCGATATCGAGATTGAACGCGGTGCTATCGAGCGCTGGATCGTCTCTTCGAACATGCTGACCCATCCCTTCCATATTCACGGCGCCTCATTTCAGGTCGCCAGCGAAAATGGGCGTGCACCAAGACCAGAAAGCCGCGGTTGGAAGGATACTGTTCTAATTGATGGTGAAGCGGAGCTTCTGGTCCGCTTCGATCATCCGGCGGATAGACAGACGCCATATATGTATCACTGCCACATACTCGAGCATGAAGACGCTGGCATGATGGGACAGCTTACTGTTTCATGATCACGCGGCAATACGGATCTTGCGCAGAAGATGAACCATTCGTAGAGCAACCAGAGCAACAATGATGACAAGGTAGATAATCGGCTCAAGCGGCCAGGCCTTTACCAGCATCACATAGTGAACAGCTCCAAGGATTGCTGCCAGATAAACAAGCTTGTGGAGCTTTTGCCAGCCTTTTGGCCCCAGACGGCGTATCGACCAGTTGTTGGATGTTGCGGCCAGGGGGACAAGCAAAATGAAGGCCGTCATGCCTATGGTGATGTAGGGCCGTTTGATGATGTCCGCCAAAATTGATGGCATATCCAGTTGTTTGTCGAGCGCCATATATACGCTCAGATGCAATAAAACGTAGGCAAACGCGACCAGGCCAATTGAGCGCCGGTAACGGATGAGACTGATGCGGGCAAACCGCATGATTGGTGTGATGCTTAGTCCAACAATCAGAAAACGCAGCGCCCATTCCCCTAAACCATTTTCCAGAACTTTCAGCGGATCGGGCCCAAGCCTGTCAGTTAACGCTGCTGCGAAGAGATGCAATGCCGGCGCAAGGCCAATGACATACACAGCCCATGTGGGCAATATTGTCCAATATCTCGATTGGGTCATTGAATCAGTAGTATTTTGTCAAATCCATGCCTTCGTACAATGACGAAACCTGTTCACCATAGCCATTGAACATTTGTGTCTCGACGCGCTTGGCAAACAACCCACCACCGATGACACGATGTGTTTTCTGACTCCAACGCGGGTGATCGACACTAGGATTGACATTCGAATAAAATCCATATTCGCGGGGATTCTGGATATTCCAGGTACAAGGCGGTTGCTCCTGGGTCAGCCGGATGCTCACAATCGACTTAATGCTCTTGAAACCGTATTTCCAAGGAACCACAAGACGGACAGGAGCACCGTTCTGGTTGGGCAGGATCTCACCATAGAGGCCAACGGCCAGGATTGTTAGCGGATGCATGGCTTCGTCGAGGCGAAGGCCCTCAACATAAGGCCAGGAAAGATTGAAAAGGTTTCGTTGACCGCGCATCTCTTTGGGTCGAACCAACGTTTCGAACGCCACATATTTGGCACTTCCCAGAGGCTCAATAGACTTCAGGACACTCGCGAGTGGAATTCCGACCCATGGCACGACCATCGACCATGCTTCCACACAGCGCAACCGATAGATCCTTTCCTCAAGTGAGTAACGTTTCAGAAGATCCTCAATGTCAATCCGGCCGGGATTATTGACCAGTCCGCTACATTTTATTGACCAGGGCCGCGTGGTCAAAGCACCAGCATATTTTGCCGGATCCTCCTTTGCTGTGCCGAACTCGTAAAAATTGTTGTAAGAAGTAATGTCATCATAAGAATTGGGTTCTTCTTGCGTTGAGAAAGGGCTCGAAACTGTCTGAAGTTTGGTCCCGCCAAATCCTTCGCTTTGTGCAAAGCCGCTGGCTGCCGGGGACGAAAGCACTGCCCCCAACGCTCCTGCCACGAACGCGCGTCGGTTCAGAAAAACGGACTTCGGTGTAATCTCCGAGGGAGGCGGTGCGGGATAGCGAAAGCACTTCAAGGCAGTCTCCACAAACGATGTTCCGGGAGTTAAAATACACCAGTCAATCACTTATTTTCATTACACAAAACCTGACTTTTGGTCACGCTTTGGTGAAACTTGATTCAACAAAGAGCGTTCAGTCAAAGCTCTTGCCGGCGAGCGATTTAGCCATTTGTTGCAGACATCTGATTTTACGAAAGAATCCAATCAGTCGGATTTGAATTGATCGATATCAAGGTGTACTTCATCCCGATCAATAAGATTGTTCCACCGCTATCGATCATGATCGATCAATAGCAACACCAAAAAAGGGGCCAGAATTCCTCAACGAAGGAGAAGGACATGCGACGTCTGATCTCATCAATGGCAACAACCGTGGCATCTGTCCTGTTTCTTGCGAAAACCGGAGGGGTGGGCATGGCCCAAGCTACTGCCCCAATAAGGGATAGTGGATACTATCACGGTCCCGGAATGATGTGGGGAGGTGGTTCAATGGGCGGAATTGGCATGTTTTTCGGGCTTCTCTTTATGTTGCTCCTGATAGCGGGAATTGTTCTGCTGGTCGTGCTTTTGCTACGATCAATGAACATTCTCGGCTCAGCCCGTTCGGACTACAATCAAAACCAAGCCAGAAATGCTGTACTGGATATCCTGAAGGAGCGTTTCGCCAAGGGAGAAATCGACGCTAAGGAATTCAACGAGCGCAAGCGCTTCCTGTCCGAATGAATGGTTTTTTTGCTCGTTTGAGATGACGGCCGATTCCGAGACAATAGATTATATCTGATCGGCAGCGAATGAATTCGGCAAGGATGCGGCGCCCGTTTCTGATTAATGTGATTGACTTAGGCATCTCAATGATGATGTCCGCTACCCGTGTTGCTTGCAAGGAGTCCCCTAAGATAGAATTTCTCAAAAGCAAAGACACAAGCCATAGCTGCGATGGCGAGTACAACAATCAGCGGATCGGACTGCAGCTTCATGGCGGTAAAAACGCTGAGAACAATCACATCCAAAACAATTGCAGCAATCAGGATAGTACCATTGGCTCCAATTTCCGTACGCAAATTGCGCCAGACACCCCAATGGATCAAAATATCCATCACCAAATAAAAGAACGCGCCTAGCGACGCAATTCGGCTGAGATCAAAAAACACCGTGAGTATCGACGCGAGAACGACGGTATACACCAGAGTATGTTCTTGAATCCTCCCGGACATACCGAAATGGCTGTGAGGGATTAGCTTCATGTCCGTCAGCATTGCCAACATTCGCGATACGGCAAAAACACTAGCTAGCAGCCCAGACGCGGTCGCGACGATTGCAAGCAATATCGTGAAGTAAAAGCCATAACTGCCTAGCGCCGGCTTGGCGGCTTCTGCCAGCGAAGAGTCTTTTGCCGCGATGATTTCATCCAGTGACAGACTTGATCCAACTGCGAAAGCGACAATCAGATAAACCACAACACACAGGGCGATGGAAATGATGATAGCCCGTCCAACATTGCGATGGGGATCTACAATCTCGCCACCGCTATTGGTTATTGTCGTGAAACCTTTGTAAGCAAGAATTGAAAGTGCGATGGAGGCGACAAATCCTCCAAACGTCGAACCCTGCCCGCCCGGCGATACAGCCTCAAAGGAAAAACCGCCCGCCCATAAAGCAGCCGCACCGAAAGCCGCGATACCGGCAACCTTTAGGATCGCCATGACGAGTGAGAACAAGCCGACTGAGCGATTGCCGGATGTGTTTACGGCATAGGCAAATATTATCAATCCGACACCAAGCGCAGGCACCAGGTAACTGTTTGGATCAAGATCAAATGGGCGCAGGGCATATGTGCCAAAAGTACGAGCCACCAGGCTCTCATTGATAACCATGGATAAGGCCATCAGCAAAGCCGCCGATGCGGCAACCGTGCCCGGGCCATAGGCTTTTTGAAGAATCATGGCGATGCCACCCGCTGAGGGATGGGCATTCGACATTTTTATGTAGGTATACGCACTAAACGCAGTGACAACCGCACCCGCAACGAAGGAAAGTGGAAACAACGGTCCCGCCAATTGTGCGATCTGACCCGTCAGCGCGAAAATTCCGGCACCGATCATTACGCCAGTTCCCATCGAGATACCACCGGCAAGCGTTATGCTATTTTCCTGATATTCGGATTTCATCGGTTCCTCAGCGTCGCTCGGTTCGATGTGAGAATCAAACGTGATGGACTGCTAAAATGATTCTGTGTGGCAAGTTTGCCGAACCGGTCATTCGAGCGGAAGCGCAAAGCAGTGCTTCCCTGCCAACAGTTCCCGCCTTTATCCAAGTATTCCAACGCCGGCTCTGAAATTGTTACATATTGTGTTGCCGGTACACGATCCCGTTGGCGGCCTGCAGAGTACGAATATACTCAATGACCATTGCGGTCTGCTCTACCGGCATCTGCGGCTGCCGGGGCATATTGCCAAATTGCCAATGATGCTGCCGCACACCTTGTGAAACCGCCCGTTGGAATGACTCATCCGGATGATGCCCAGGATTGTAGATATCATGTATCAAAGGCGGTCCCTGGTCCGTTCCGGAAGCATTGTTGCCATGACAGGCAGCGCAGTTCTCATCGAAAATCTGCTTACCAGCGGCGGCAAGTCCTGATAGTTCAACTGTCTTGACCTGGATTGGAATCGTGTTTTCGTCAGGTCCAAAGGCGCGAGCTATAGCCACAATTAGGCCCAAACCAAATACGCCCATGACAGCATATTTGGGCAGGTCGGACATGAAGGTTTTCTTTGGCTGGATCAAAGGCAAGGTCCCCTGCTCTTCTGGTCGCCCACCTTTCGGCCAAAAGGCCGAATGTTCTCGCCGTTAAGTATATGATTACGTCGTGCGAAACTCATCTTTGCGCATTTTCGGTCTGTAGCGGTCTTTCCGCCGGCACCGGTTCGTTTGTATGCTCTGCTTTTTCCTGCTTGCCGTGACACGACTTACCCATCATCTTATGCATCACCAGGTGCATTCCAACGCAAGCTAGGAGCGGCGCGAAAAGACCAATGCTGTTGAGGGCCCCGGACACGGTTCCACCGGCAGCAAAATATGCAGCGACCGGCAACAGCATCACGGCACAACAAGCCATCATTCCGTAGTGCATCAATCGGTTTGGCTTTGCTGCCTTTTCCTCGGAAATAGTCGCCGCTTGGGGTTTAATACTAGGTGTCGTTTTCAATGTATTCTCCACTCGCCTTTGTTAGTTTGTCACGCCTCGCCAACTCGATCACACGTGAACGGAAGGAAGGTGCGTTCGGCCAACTGATCAATATTCACAACCTGTATTCCTGGCACCGATACCCGTTCCACCTGATGTAAGGTCAAGAACTTTTTGGAGCCGAGGAGAGAACCATTGGTGCGGCATTTTGTCAGGAACCAAATCGATACAAACTGACACCTTGACCTTCCACCTGCGGGAAGTGGCATCTTCCTCAACGTGAAGTACCTTTGAGCATCCGGAAGCGCCATGATTCCTGAACTTGGGCAACTTGCACTGACGCTCGCACTTGCAGTGGCATTGTTGCAGTCAACCATACCGCTATTGGGTGCAACCCGTGGCAACGTAATGTGGATGCGTATCGCCGACGCTACTTCGGTGAGCCAATTTCTGCTTTTGACAGTTGCATTTGGAGCGTTGATGCGCTCTTTCGTCGTCAGTGATTTCAGCGTCTTGAATGTCGTGGAAAACTCCAGCGTCCTGAAACCAATGATATTCAAGGTTTCAGCCACGTGGGGCAGCCATGAAGGCTCTTTGCTTTTGTGGGTCCTCATACTTTCCATATTTGGCGCCATGGTTGCCTTGAAGGGCTCCAACATTCCGCTTGCGCTCAAGGCACGAACCCTTTCCGTACAAGGCTGGATCAGTGTCGGCTTCCTGTCGTTCATGCTGTTCACATCGAACCCATTCAACAGGATTGTCCCCGCACCGCTGGAGGGTAAAGATCTCAACCCCTTACTGCAGGACATCGGCCTCGCGATGCATCCGCCATTGCTGTATTTAGGCTACGTTGGGTTTTCGATAGTATTTTCCTTCGCTGTCGCCGCATTAATCGAGGGGCGTGTCGATCCGGCATGGGCCCGCTGGGTCAGACCCTGGACGCTAGTAGCCTGGGTATTTTTAACAGCTGGAATTGCACTTGGATCGTGGTGGGCCTACTACGAACTCGGCTGGGGCGGATGGTGGTTCTGGGATCCAGTTGAGAATGTTTCATTCATGCCCTGGCTGTTGGGCACCGCACTTTTACACTCCGCGATCGTCACCGAAAAACGCAATACGTTCAAAAGCTGGACAATTCTGCTCGCCATCCTGACGTTTTCGCTGAGCCTGCTCGGCACATTTATCGTACGCTCGGGTCTTCTTACGTCGGTTCACGCGTTTGCGGTGGATCCCGAACGCGGACTTTACATTCTTGCACTGCTCGGCATTTCCATCGTCGGATCCCTCACACTTTTTGCCGCACGCGCACCAGCCATGGACAAAGGCGGGATCTTCGCTCCCATCAGCAGAGAATCCGGATTGCTCATCAACAACGTCCTGTTGGCAACCGCCATGGCGACGGTGCTGTTCGGCACACTCTACCCACTCTTTTTAGAGGCCGTGACCGGTGACAAAATCTCGGTCGGCCCACCGTTCTTCGACGCCACATTCGTTCCGATGATGATGCCGCTTGTGTTTGCAATGGCTATTGGGCCATTTCTCTCCTGGAAACGAGCCGATCTCGTCGGCATTCTGGCACGGTTGAAATGGGTTGGGCTCCTGTCGCTACTCGCAGCGCTGGTCACATGGTATCTCAACACCAGCGGGCCGCTGCTCGCCGTGATCGCGATTGGTCTTGCAACCTGGCTTTTTCTGTCGACCGCCATGGAGTGGGCGGACAAGGTAAAACTCCTGCGCGTGCCGTTGTCCGAAACCATGCGCCGGGTGCGCAACCTGCCCAGAGCAGCTCACGGGATGACGCTTGCCCATGCCGGTCTGGCAATTTGCATTTTCGGATTTGTCGGTTCCAGTGCCTTCAAAACCGAAATTGTAACGTTTGTTGAAGCCGGCACCAAAGTCGAAATTGCCGAATTTGAAGTCGAATTTGTAGAAGTGCAACGTGTTCGCGGCGCAAATTTTTTCGCCGACCGCGGTGAGCTGATCGTCAGAAAAAACGCTAAGATGATTGGAACTCTTTATCCGGAGCGGCGAACCTATCCCGTCGCAGGTTCTTCGACGACAGAATCCGCAATAAGGTCGACCCTCGCGGGTGATCTTTATGCGTCCATTGGAGAACCAGCGGCCGAAAGCGAACGAAACAAATGGACATTGCGCATTCTTTACGAGCCTTTGGTCAATTTTATTTGGCTGGGTGCGGGTTTTCTCATTCTGGGTGGCCTCACATCGCTTAGTGATCGGCGCCTTCGCGTCGGAGCACCGAAGCGCTCGATGCAACCCAAGACTGGCGGACATACGCCGGCCCCGGCAGAATAGGGATTTCAATGAAACGAATCCTCTTTGCTCTGCCTTTGTTGATGGTGTTGGTTATCGGGGGCTTCGCGTTGTGGGGGCTCAATCCAGACCGCGATCCGAATGAAGTGCCATCGGCGCTTGTTTCCAAACCGGCACCTGAATTTGACCTGCCGCCGATCAGTGGCACCGGCGTTGACGGCTTTGCCCGCAAAGACCTTGTCGGAACCAAACAGCCGACCCTGGTAAATGTGTTCGCATCCTGGTGTGTTCCTTGCCGTGCAGAGCACGCAGTGTTGACGAGATTTGTCAAAGACCGCGGCGTGCGGCTCGCTGGCATCAACTACAAGGACAAACAGGAGGACGCACGCACTTGGTTGGCTGAGATGGGCAACCCCTACCAGATCATCGGATCGGACATTGACGGATTGGTAGGAATTGAATGGGGAATATCGGGTGTGCCTGAGACTTTTGTCGTTGACGCCAATGGGATTGTAACGTTCCGCTATGTTGGTCCGATAATCGGAGCAAAAGCTCAACGGCGGGTCCTGCAAGCGCTTGAGAAGGCAACCGCGCGCGGAGCCGACTCATGAAGTTCAAACTGAAACTGCTATTTGCTGTCGTGGCCCTTCTGGTGGCGGGTGTTGCAACTGTCCAAGCCGTGGAGCCGGATGAGGTCCTCTCTGATCCCGCCCTTGAAGCGAGGGCACGCGCAATATCAGCAAACCTGCGCTGCGTCGTTTGCCTCAACCAATCCATAGACAGCTCCAACGCCGGCGTCGCTCGAGATTTGCGCCTCCTCGTTCGCCGGCGACTGAAATCTGGAGACACGAATGAAGAGGTCTACGCGTTCGTCGTCGCACGCTACGGAGACTATGTCCTACTAAACCCTCCCTTTAAACCAAAAACCTATGTCCTGTGGCTGTTGCCTGCTGCGTTTGCCGCAATCGGCATTGGCACAGCAGCAATTGTGCTTCTGAGGGCTCGGAAATCCTCACTTGCAGACCCGCCTGCTCTCAGCGACGAAGAACAGATCGCGCTTGAGACAATGACGGGCAACAAAGCGTCCGACGAGGCTTGATGCTTATTTTTCTCTCAACACTCTTGGTTCTGGCTACTGTTGCGGCTCTGATACTTCCGATCTTGTGGCAGCAAAAAACAATTGTCGGCCGAAAGAGCGGCACAATGGCCATATTTCGCGATCAGTTGAACGAAATTGACACGGATATAAAACGCGGCGTGCTGTCTGAGACTGAAGCAGAAAGCGCCCGGATTGAAATCAAACGCCGGATTCTGGCATTGGAAAAGCTGGAAAACGCTGCAGATGAGCAGGCAGACGGGACAATCAAACCTTCCAGATCGGGGTGGTGGTTGCCAATTTCGGGCGCTGTTTTTATTCCCATATTCGCAATCGGCCTTTACGCCATGCTTGGTAGTCCGGATACTCCGAGCCGAGCTTACGCTTCGAGGACTGCTGAGACTCAGGAAGCCGCACGCATTGCAGACCTGACGAAAAGGTTGCGACAGCGGCTGGAAGCGGATCCAAAGAGCCCAACAGAAGCTTGGATCCTTCTCGGGCAAACTTACATGAAAATGGGCCGGTATGACGATGCCGTCTATGCGTTCGCACAGCTCATCAATCGACCGGATGCGACTTCGGGTACATATTCCCAATTGGCTGAAGCGCTCTTCGCCGCCGAGAGCGGCATTGTGACACCGAAGGCTGAAGCCGCCGCCGACAGAGCATTGGTACTCGACGCAGACAATGTGGCTGGCACTTACTACAAGGCCTTGGCGCTTGATCAGTCCGGCGCACAAAGGCAGGCTTTCGCCATGCTAAAAGAAAGGTTGGAACGGGAGAACTCCTTTGCTCAATGGATGCCCGCACTGCTGGCGCAGGCGAACCGGATAGCGGCCGCAATAGGAGAGCCACCGGTCCAGATCGGACCAGTAGCAAGTACGAATGCACCGGGACCGACGGCATCAGATGTCGAAGCCGCGAGTGATATGAACCCAAAGGACCGACAGGCTTTCATTCTATCGATGGTGGAAAGGCTTGCGGAACGGCTTGAAGATGAACCGGGGGATCTCGACGGCTGGCTGCGGTTGGCTCGCGCTTATGTGGTTCTTGGCGACAAAGCGAAAGCACTGAACGCCTACAAGTCAGCCCAAAAGCTTCTTGCTCCCCTACCCGCCGACGACGAACGGCGTCGCATTGTCAGCGACGGCTTGAGCCAACTTAAAGGCTGAGTATCCTGCAATATGGTACGCTTGGTGGTCTTCCACTTGGTCGGACTATCGATTCGTGATGGCTGCTTCATGGTTTCGTCACCGTTTGCAATGGCGTTGCACGCGAACGATCCACTGCATTCAGGACATCTGAAACCGTCAGTATTTCACTGAGTACGATTCCCTCGGGCGCATTCGGGCCATAAACGATATTGAACGGAATGCCAAATCGTTCGTAAGATCGTAAATAGCGCGCAATCTTCTCATCAGGCCGGGTCCAATCCGCAACCATTGCGACTACATCAGGTTCGTTAAGCACATCTGCGACAGGTCCACGCTCGAGCACAAGTGCCTTGTTGGCTTTGCAGGTAATGCACCAATCAGCGGTCACATCGACAAAAACGGTTCTTCCCTCAGATACGAGGCGTCCGATAGAGGCGCGCTCAAACGGACGCCACGAAACGAATTGGTCCGCACTCCCCCTTCGAATTTCGCCACCATTTGAGGCCTTACCTTCCGGGGTAAACAGCAGTGGGACGGCAATAATTGCCGCGGCGACTGCCACCAGGCCAATTGAACGCGCTGAGTTTGGTAAAACCCCTTGACCAGCACTCAGCAGCGCCACAGCGAGCGACACGACGCCCACAATGATGGCCGCGATAGTCGTTGAGGCAACGCCGGCCAACACCCAGATCAGCCAAACCACCGTACCCGCCAATGCCAAACCCAACATGGCCTTAAGGGCCACCATCCAAGGTCCGGGCTTCGGGATCGCATGAACAAGCGATGGTATTGCGGCAATCACAATATATGGCAGGGCCAATCCGACTCCAAGCGCGGAGAAGATCAACAAAATGGTTGCGGGGCCTCCAGTTAGTGCAAATGCCACCGCCGTTCCTAAAAACGGAGCGGAACACGGTGTTGCCAAGACAGCTGCAAATGCACCTGTCGCGAAATCCCCGGCATAGCCATAGCCATCACCGCCCCGCGCAAGCGTCTTTTGTATCCCCGCCGGAATCGTGATCTCAAACAATCCCACTAGATTGGCTGTAAAAACAGCGAGGATCGTAATCATCACAGCAAGAAATACCGGATTTTGAAACTGCAAGCCCCAACCCACGCTTATTCCCACCGCCTTGGCGCCGATTAAAATACCGGCGAGAAGCCACATGAAAACCAAGACGCCGGCAGCCGACATCAAAAACCCGCCTCGCACGCGCTGCCGAGACTGGGTTCCTGCCTTGATCACGGAGTTCAGTTTTATTGACAGAACGGGTAGCACACATGGCATCGCGTTCAAGATGAGTCCACCGAAAAACGCGGCGAACACAATGCCGACAGTGACGGCGAACCCGCGCGGTAAGCCCGTTCGAAGATAGGGCGGCGGCGGTTCCTCTTGAGACAATTGTGCAGGTATGGTGGCGGCACGCCCACCATCAACGAGCGTGATTGTCAGTTCAGCATCGCCCTTGGGGGAAGCAAGGACCGGAAATCGGGCCCAAACCAACCGACCATCTTCCCCGAGCCGAATATCAGGAGCCCCGAAGGAAGCTTCTTTTCCCATTTCCGGGAAGATGTCAGGACTTTGAAGCGCCTCGCCTGCGCGCGCTATGACTGTCAAAAAACTCTTGTCCCGTGAAAATGCGGCTGACTCGAATGTGAATTCTGAATTTATGCCGTCGTCGGGAACCCGGTTTGAGTAAATTCCAAGCAGTTCGGCAGATTCGGCGTCAATACCATCGCCAGGGCCGAGTGTCAGAGCCAGTTGAAAGGTTTCGGGGACGCACACGGTTGAGCACACCAACAGGTTGACCTTGGCGCGCAACGCCACAGGTGCACCAGGATCGGCGAGCACAATTTGAAGCGGAAAGGCCACTTCCTTTTCATAGCCGAAGTTCTCGATCCCGAACGCGCGAAAGCGTGTTGGCGCCGGCCAAAAAAAGTTGACATCCGACACGTTCAACGATTCTGACCAGTCAATCGAAGGAGCAATCCCCACCTCACCTGGGGAGCGCCAATAGGTCTTCCAGCCCGGTTCAAGCCTCAGGTGTAGGGCCGCTGAAAGTGTTTTCGCGTCCTCCGGTACACCGTTTTGCGCCGTTACCAGACGGGCTTCCACAGCGCCGGATGTGAATGAAGGTGACGACGAGGCAACCGCCGACCCACCGGCGACTATGAGGCCAATGGTGATCAACAGGAATGCAATAGCATGTTGAAAGATTTTCATCTGTTCCAGGTGGTTCGATTGGGTTGAGTCCACCATCGCGTATCCAGCTGCTAGAAGGTCAAGTCCGCACTCTGGACTCTCGGTCAATTCTCGGTGAGTTATGGTGTCGTACACTGGACGTCGGCGTATTTACAGTGGCAATAGTGGCAGGCGTTTCAGGCAAAAAACAGCATTGCATCAAAGCTGAGACAATGGTTTGTTTTGCGGTCTGCCAAAAAACGAAAATGGCGCGCGACGCGCCCTTCAACAGGAGCCTCAGATGCGCTTTTTTGTCGGCATTTTTTTTAGTCTTCTTCTAGTGTTTGCCCCCTTAGCTCAGGCCGAAGGTTTAAGCGAAGACCAGGTTCGTGAACTGGTTCTGGACACCATCCGGGAAAATCCTGAAATCATCAGAGAAGCGATAACGTTGTTACAGGAGCGCGAGCAGCAGGCCGAGGCCGGTCGAATTGTTTCCTTCCTTCAAGAAAACAGGGCCCTTATTGAGCGCGATCCCGGTGCACCCGTCCTCGGTAATCCGCAGGGCGATGTGACGCTTGTGGAGTTTTTTGACTACAACTGCCCCTATTGCAAGCGCGTCGCCGGCGATGTGAAAAAACTCATCGAGGATGACGGCAATATTCGCCTGGTTTACCGCGAATGGCCAATTCTCGGAGAAGGGTCAGTTTTTGCCGCTCGCGCCGCTTTGGCCTCGCGGCAACAGGGTAAATATGAGGAAATGCATTGGGCTTTGATGTCGTTGAAACGGGCCGACGAACGGAATGTTCTCAAGGTGGCAGCGGAGCTTGGACTCGATATCGAAAAACTGCGAGCAGATATGGATGCGCCGGAAATCGACAAACACATCGATATTTCAAATCAGATAACCCAAGCACTTGGCATTACCGGCACTCCGTCCTTTACAATCGGCGATTCCTTGATCGCGGGCGCGGTCCCCTTGTTTCAACTCGAGAAGGCTGTCGCTGATCAACGCGCCGCCAACTGAATCCGACTTGCCCGAAGCTGTGTGAGCATGCGACTGAATTACTGCTATTGTGGTCGACCAATGGTGTGTCAGGGCGCTGTTTGACGGCGCTTTCCACCATCATCATTGGCCGACCTCTGACCGGCGGTTTCCTCTATTCGTTTATTTGCCGCACAAGTCCGGGATAACGATTAAACGCGAGTTTTTGCACAACCGAGCCATCGATGGTGATGATTTCTGCGGTAATGCTTCCATCGGCCGCCTTTCCGATTTCGCCAATTTGCAAGCGTGGATTGCCGTGCCATTCCAACCGTGTTTCTAGCCACGTTCGAACACGCTCCGGCGTCATCTCCTTCTGGTTCTCGCCAGCCATTCCGTAGATCGCACCCAGTGCGCCCATCATATTAGGCACACCCGACTGAATACCTGGCATCATGGCACCTGCGCCTGAAATTGGCATCATGCCGTGACCAGCCATCCCCTGCCCCATGGCACCCTGCCCCATCATACCCTGCCCCATCATACCCTGCCCCATCATACCCTGGCTGGCCGTGCGCATGCCTTTCATCCCGCCCTGGCTCATCATTTGATGCATCGCCTTCATCATTTCCGGCGTCATCATGGCTTCCATCATCTGCATCATGTCGGGCGACATCATGCCCTGCATCGAGGACGTACTGCTGTCCATGCCGACCGTTGGCGACTTGTCAGTCATTGGTGCCTCTGCCGTTGGTCCGGAGTCGTCTTCGTGGTGTTCATCCTCCGCAAAAGTTGCATTTGGCAAGGCCACTGCCAGAGAGGCAATGCCGGCAAGAAGTGCAACCCGAATTGAAGACATGTTCATTTTTCTTCTCCTTGGTTGAAGTGGTTATGCAGATGGTCACAAGGTCAATGGACACGGTCCTTTCGGACAAGCCCCATGCGCGGCATGAAAGCCGGAACCTGGTCGGCGTAGGCATCATACGTTGCACCAAACCGGGCACGCGTTTCGCGTTCCTCCTGGCGAGCAAGATGCGCATACATCCAAACCAGTACTGGGAACATGGCCAGAGTCAGCACAGTGGGCCATTGCAGCAGGAAGCCGAACATAATCATGACAAATCCTGCATATTGCGGATGGCGCATGTGTGCATAAGGCCCGGAAACGGCCAATGTTCCAGAACGCTGTGCCGCATAGAGATGCCGCCATGACACCGAGATCAGGATGAACCCGGCACCAATAAGCAGCATGCTGACTATGTGGAATGGTCCGAAATGCGGATTCGCCTGCCAGCCAAAAATCATTTCCGGGAGATGGCCAGCATCATGGGAAAACCAATCGATTCCCGGAAACCTGCTTTGTAGCCAACCTGAGAGAAAGTAGATCGTGAGCGGGAATCCATACATTTCGGTGAAGAGGGCGACCAGAAACGCACTGAACGCTCCGAAACTGCGCCAATCTCGGCCGGTCTGAGGTTTAAAGAAACTAAACGCGAAAAGGATGAAAACCGCCGAGTTGACGACCACAAGAACCCATAATCCATAATCTGTATCACCAGTCATTTATCGGCACCTCCGCTGTGGCCGCCATGACCGCCGTGCATGAACAGATGCATGACGATGCAGGCCGCAAGCAGACCTATCAGTAGGCCGTTGCCGCTAAAGACGTGAATCCTGTGTTCATAGGCCAGAAGCACTCCACCAATGATCAAGAAGGCTAAAAGAAAGATTCCGACCCGTGTTTTCCAGAAACCGACAGGTTTTTTTTGTTCGGTGTTCAACCGGTTCTCATTTTCCACAATGGCACTCCTCCTTTGATGGATGAAAAGGTATTGAAACCTGGTTTCCTAGCGGCGAGGTCCGAAACACCATCAAAAGACCGCTCATCGGATCCACCGTGACGCGAACACATTGAAGAGCGGAGCAAAAACAAGCGCCACGTACCATCCGTAAGCAAAGCTTTCTGCCAGGCCGAGGAAGAAACTGGGCCAAGAAAGCCATGTGAATCCTGGAAGAAACTTCAGCCATGCCTGATACATTGCCTGCCCCGGAAACAGTAAATCGAAACCAACACAAAGCACGTATGTGACCGCAAGAAACGCCCCGAGCGCCATGCCAAAGGGGATCAATGGAATTCGTACAGCGCCCTGGCTCACCTTTGGCTCGACCCTTACCTGTGCACCTCCGGTGTGTGAAACCTCAGCCATGAACGGTCTCCTTTTCATTTGTGACGTTTGCAACCGTTGCGGCGAGATAGCTTTGCGGCGCTGCCTCGAAGCGTTCACGACAATCACGCGAGCAGAAGTAGTAAACCATGCCCGCATAAACGGACGGCTTTGCATTTGCCGTTTGCACAGTCTTGCCACACACCGGATCAATATCGGTTTTCGGCGCGATCCAGATCGGTTGCGCCTGGTTCTGGGTGCCTGAACGGCCCTCTTGTTGTCCGGCGAGTTTTTGTTGGCTGGAGATCTCCGCTCGTAGCCTAAACCACATCACCAGGAAAAAGGCTAAGGCCCAGACTGTAAAATAAGTCATGTATTCCATGGCTGAACATCCATTAATCCTTCGGTTTGATACGCCTTCACTCGAGAAAATTGTTCCAATCACGAGCCGACTGTATCTGTGTGACAATCCTATTTGTCCTGAGTTGATCGGTTAGCAGTTGGCTTAATGACTGTTTAAGACGGTCTGGATTTCGATCCGCTACACTGCCGAGGCGAATTGTCACAATCTTTTGATCACAACACAGCTGAGTAAGGGCGATCTGGAGGAAAACTGTCAGGGCTATTTTGAGGCGGCGTTTCTGCGGGCTTTTTGGAATCAGCAGGCTCGGTGGCCTCACGTGAAATCGCTATGGATAGTGCGCAAATCTGATGTAAGCCAAGTGGGGTAAACGGAGAATTTGCCAGCGCAAGGTAAGGTGCACTGTCAAAGGCAAGCGAAAAACCATAGACCCAGAAGCCACCGCAACATCTAAATATATTAATTATTCAGTGGCTTAGAGATTACAATTGCTCCATTGTCTTAAACGGCAAAAACCGTATTTCCGGAAACCGAGCTGACGATCATATTCGGCAGCTCCCAAGGTTCAGGTGAACAGATCGCTGGCGGTATATCCAAAGTGCCGGGTCAACCTTCCCGCGGAAAAATCACCAGGGCTCGCGGTAAACGGTTCCCAAAACAGCACGCCAATCGCTGTTCAAACCCAACACGATACCAAAATTGCAACTGGCCGTGGATACTTTGTACTCACCTGAGATCTTCTTGGATCGCGGGCTGGTAGATTGAACGGAAAGTTCCTATATTGGCGGCGTGTCTAAATCGAGCAACGCCTACCGCCTTTTCATAGCGGTGATCATATCAGTCGTGGTGGCAGCCAGTGTGCTGGCGGCAACGATGACGCATAGTAGCAGCGATGTACAACTCGCCGCAACAGAACGCCTTCTGGCGGAAACTGACCCGGAATCCAAAAATTGTTGTGACATTAAAAAGCATGAAGTGGTTTGCGCCACAGCATGTTTCATCGCTCTCGACCCCATCGGATCACAGATTGCACTAAGATACACACTTTACCGGCACCCGGTTTTGGACGAATCGGCTGCAGGCCAGTCACTGGATGAACTGCTAAGACCGCCGCGGCTGTTTCCCTTTCAGGCGATTGTCTGAAAGCGGTATCGCCAACTCCAAGAAATTAGCAATCCACGCGAGCCGCCATAAGCGGCCAGTGCATGCGTCGAACCGCCAGATCAATTGCCTCAATTCGTTGGAGCGTCATTCCGGATGAATGTCGCCGCCAGAGATATCACGTTGAATTGAGGAAACGATATGAATATCGGAGATGTTGCAGAATACAGCGGTCTGTCTGCAAAAACGATCCGTTACTATGAGGCACGCGGTTTGGTTCAGCCTTTGAGGGATCAAAACGGCTACCGGGCCTATCGAACAAGTGACGCTCAGAAGTTGCGGTTTTTGGCTCAGGCAAGAAAACTGGGCTTCAGCCTTCGCGATTGTCAGGGCCTGCTTACCCTATTCGAAGTCGAGGGTTCCACCGACGGAGCAGTATCGAACGTGTTCAAGTCTCATAAGGAGGATCTCGCAAGACAGTTGCTCGAGCTTCGAAAGATGCATGACACCATCGAGGGACTCTTGAGTGACCAAAAGTCCGATCGTCTGATGGATCAGGATCTGTTCAATTATTTGACCGGTGTACAGTAATCCAGGCGGCACCTTATAAGGTGCCGCCCATCGGATTTGCGCCGATACGCTTATCAAGTCCGACGGGTGTTGAAGGGGTAACGTTCCTGTTTCGCCGGGTGCTTTATATAGATTTCTCCGCGCGAGTTAACCTGTGTCCGGCTTTGATAGATCGGCTACCGTTTGCTTCTGGAGGCTGCTACATGGCCAGCCGTTGGTGTGAACGTCGGCAATTTCATACGCCTTATAGCGATCCCGTTTTGTATGGCCTCACCGTCACTAAGCGTCTCGAGAATGGGACAATCCGGGCGATCATTGCCATGGCATGTTTCGGCCAGATGCTCCAGAGTCTGCACCATCGTAACCAGTTCGCCGATTTTTTCGTTGAGTGCATCGATATGCTGCATTGCAAGGGCTTTAACGTCTGCGCTCGACCGACCTTTGTCCTGCCAAAGTGCCAGCAGATTGCGAATCTGCTCAACGGAAAACCCCAAATCCCGCGCTCGGCGGACAAACCTAAGCCGATTGACATCGTTTTCGCTGTATGACCGGTAGCCCACGTCCGATCGGCTGGGCGCCGGGATCAATGCGATGGACTCATAATAGCGGATCATCTTCGCGTTGATCCCTGTTGCCGAGGCGGCATCTCCAATATTCATATGTTTCTCCGATATTTCAGCAGATTCCCTGACTTTTACACGCGACAATCTGTTTGCTACTGACCAGACTCACCGGACCAGACATGCCGGCTGGGCGAGCCGGTAATCCTTGCGTCCCGGTCAAACACAAATGCGCCGTAGATATCCGGCCTGCGAACCACATCCGATTCAGGGCACCAAATATCCAATCTCGTGTGCTATTCTGCCGGCTCCAAAGCGATCTGCTGAGAAATAGGTTTAACGCTGGTTTCATTCAACCTTGGCGCTTTGAACCGGCGCAACCGCAACGCGTTGGCCAACACGCAAACACTCGAGACTGCCATCGCGCCCGCCGCCAGGATCGGAGACAGGAGGATCCCAAAAGAGGGATAGAGCACACCTGCAGCCACAGGAATGAGACTTGTATTGTAGGCGAAAGCCCAAAACAGGTTTTGTTTGATGTTACGGATGGTCGCCTTGCTCAGCGCAATCGCGTTGGTCACGCCACGCAGATCTCCGGAAATGAGAACGACATCAGCAGCTTCAATTGCAATATCGGTGCCTGTCCCAATCGCCAGGCCAACGTCCGCCGCGGCCAGTGCGGGCGCATCATTGATACCGTCTCCCACAAAAGCTACCATTCCGTGCTCATCACGCAGTTTGGCAAGTGCCTCCACTTTACCGTCCGGCAGAACCTCGGATACAACCTCGTCGATACCCAGGGACCAGGCTATCGCATTCGCTGTCCCGGCGTTGTCTCCGGTTATCATAGCAACCGTGAGGCCCAGGCCATGTAGCGCGGCAATTGCCTGCGCGGTCGTTTCCTTGATGGGATCAGCGACCGCGGCGACCGCAACATGAACGTCATCAAGTGCCACATAGATTGGGGTCTTGCCTTCTTCAGCAAGCCGATGTGCCTCTTGCGCGAACCGCGAAACGTCCAGTCCCAGTTTCTCCATGAAACGATCGGCGCCGATATCGACTTTACGACCATCTACTATCGCTGAAGCTCCGAATCCGGGAACAGCTTCAAAATCGGACACTTTGCCAAGACGCAATCCCTTTTCTTTCGCGGTCCGCACAATGGCTTCGGCGATTGGATGCTCTGAAAGATCCTCGACCGCAGCGGCAAGAGCCAGCACTGTGTCGTCCTCTACGTCAGCGGTCACTTCAAAATCCGTCAGCTCGGGCTCGCCTTTCGTCAGGGTTCCGGTTTTGTCCAATGCCACAACCCGTGCATCGCGAAGCGACTGGAGCGCTTCTCCCTTTCGGAACAAGACTCCCATTTCAGCCGCACGCCCGGTTCCCACCATAATCGACGTTGGCGTGGCCAGACCCATGGCGCAGGGGCAGGCAATTATCAAGACAGCGACCGCATTCACCAACGCGAAAGTCAATGCGGGTTCTGGTCCGAAGAATAACCAGACGAGCGCCGTCAAGGTCGCCAGGCCCATGACCAACGGAACGAAGATAGCCGTGACCTTGTCTACGAGTTGCTGGATCGGCATTTTTGAACCTTGGGCATCCTCGACCATCTTGATGATCTGAGCCAGCACCGTGTCGGCACCAACCCGGGTTGTCTTGAAGATGAAGTTTCCGGCCTTGTTGATCGTGCTGCCAACAACTTCATCGCCCGGGCTTTTGGACACCGGAAGAGATTCGCCGGAGATCATCGATTCATCCACAAAAGATGATCCCTCAAGAACTTCGCCATCGACCGGAATGCGCTCACCTGGGCGAACCTGCACGATATCGCCGACAATAACTTCACTCAGGTCAACTTCCTTGGCTTCACCATCGCATAAGACCCGCGCCGTCTTGACCTGCAGACCGACCAATCGCCTGATCGCCTCGCTGGTGCGCCCCTTTGCCTTTGCTTCAAGATAGCGACCCAACAGGATCAATGTTGTTATCACCGCGGCCGCCTCAAAATAGACGTTGCGTGTTCCCTCTGGAAGCAACGCCGGCAGGAAGGTTGCGATCACAGAAAAACTCCATGCGGCCCCGGTACCGATTGCCACGAGCGAGTTCATATCCGGCCCACCGCGCAGCAGGGCCGGGAAACCTTTTTTAAAGAAACGCCATCCCGGTCCCAACAATACCATTGTTGTCAACACGAACTGAAGCACACGATTGTTCTGGGCGCCGATGTTGGCCATGACCCATTCGTGCACGCCGGGAACGAAGTGAGAGCCCATTTCGATTGCGAACACCGGAAGAGTCAATACGGCCGCCAGAAGCAAGTCCCTGCGCAGCAATGTGAATTCCACCACACGCTTATCATCGATGTTGCCTTGGTCTGTTTTCGTGCCAAGAGCTACTGTAGCGAAGCCGGCTTCTGTAACACGACGTGCAATATCCTTTGGATCAACAGACCCATCCGAGTATGTGACCCGCGCTTTTTGAGTCGCAAGGTTTACTGAGGCATCAACGACGCCTGGAACATTCTGTATTACGCGCTCAACTCGGCCGACGCAGGAAGCGCACGACATATCTTGGATCCGCAAATTGGATTGCTTGAGGACGACTCCAAAACCCGCCTTATCAACGGCCTTGACGATGGCATCGATGTTGGTGCTCTCCCGAAAAGTAACATTTGCTTTCTCCGTCGCCAGATTCACGGTGACGCTGTCAACTTCGGGAACCGCGCCTATGGCACGCTCAACACGGCCAACGCATGAGGCGCAACTCATGCCGTCTATCGTAAGGCTGATAGACCGGGCAGTCCTGAGGGCGGCGGTGTTTGGCATCTTGTGTCTCCTATCGGATTGGCCAGTTACCGCAGTAGATAGGGCTTCCAACAATGGGAAGGTCAAGACTTTGTTTCAGGCCCATTACCTTACAAGTCTTGGAACCGCTATTCCCGGTTTTGGTCGAGAAGGAGATCAGCAAATGATTGAATTCATGGTACTTAACATGAATTGCAGCAGATACGCCGACGCAATCACCAACGTTCTTCATGGACTGAACAGCAACGCAAAAATACAGGCCGATCCCGTTACAAAAAAACGTCTCGGTCGACACTCGTGCTTCAAACGCTACAGTTTTCAAAGCTCTGGAAGAAGCGGGATTTCCGGCAATCGTCAGTTAAAGCTGACTTCATCAAACGGTTGCCCTGTGGTGCGGTAGGCATAGTCTGGTCCTTTGTCAGGTCCAACAACCGATGCTCCTCGCCGTTGTCCTGCCCGTCGGGAACCTGGTCAATTAGAGGTCGTTAGCAGACGGCCTTTGTTGTTTACGGAAATCGACTGCCATTTTGAACGAACAGTTTGAGTGACCGGCCCGGCACCATTTACTGCGGATACTGACCGCTTCTGACGCGACTTCAACAACAAAAAGCCCGTTTCTGCAAACTTGAAGCAACAGCAGCCTCGGCTCTAGTGATGCCTTCGCTCGGTCAAATCAGCTTCCTGACAACAGCCACTAACGCACTTTGATCTATTGACGTTCCATCTGCAGGAAGGCCCATAATGAACAAGGCTGGCCTGCAAGGCGAATGTCATTCCCGTTCCCATCCAGCTTCAAAAGAGAGTGTCACCAAGGGTTAAAATGATGGCAAACCACTCTGGACATAATTTGGCGAAGATGGGTGCGAACTCTCGGGCACTGAAGATATCCGGATGGCTGACCGGTGTGTATTTTGTAATCGAGATGACGATTGGCCTCTATACTGGATCTGTTTCGGTCATATCAGACGCATTTCACACATTTTCCGCGGTTGGGGGTGTTGTTCTTGCGTTGGTCGCAGCGCGGATCGCGCGCCGGCCAGCTGACGAACTGCGCACCTATGGCTCGCTGCGGGCGGAGATCATTGGCGCACTGTTGAACGGCGCGTTTCTATGCACGATGGCTTTGGTTGTTCTGGTAATGGGCTTCATGCGTTTGCAAAATCCAATAGAACTGCCCACCACGCCAATGCTGCTCGCTGCATTCGGTGGTCTGATCACAGAAATTATCTCATTGCGACTGCTCTATTCCGGACAAAAGGGTGATCTTAATATCAAAGGCGCTTTCTGGCATGTGGTGCAGACCTTTGTGGGCAGTTTATTGATCATTGTGGCGGCGCTCGTCATACGCTTCACAGGCTTTCATGCGATTGACCCCATCCTCGGCATGGCGTTCGGATTTGTGCTGCTCTATGCATCTTGGGGAATAATGGCGGAAGCGATAAGTATTCTGATGGAGGGCACGCCCGAAGGAATAGACATCAAGCAGGCCATAGCGCAGCTGGAGGCACTGCCGGAAGTAGAAGATGTACATCACGTGCACGCATGGACCCTGACCTCAAACATTCACGTGTTTTCAGCACACCTCGTGACTGGCGACGCCGTTGCTGCGCCACGCATACTTAGAGAGGCAAATGAACTTCTCCGTAATGATTTCGGATTTCATCTGTCCACACTTCAGTTGGAAACGGAGTGCCTTGATGAAGAGCAAGCCAATGCGCTGGACTTCTTAAAGTCGCCGGTTCTCAGAAAAAACGTGAAGCCTCTCGGGCATTCCGATCACTGAAATTCGATCAATGGCAATTATTTTATTTGCCGATCGACCGTAAATTGCATTGATATTTTGGAAACTGTTCGATGATCACACAATTGATTATCAGCGGCAAGTTAGCAGTGACCGGAAACGTTGGTGGGCGACTCATCATTTTGCCGATTCAGCACGTTTGATTGACTGGTGCAGTCGGTCAATGCCGGCTCGGTTAACCGATCACCGAAACTGTAAACTGTAGCGACAATTTTTCCAACGTGCTCAAGATCCTCTTCAACCTGATGTTGAACGAAATCACCAGGGAGTTTGACGTTGTCATCTGCCGCGGCTGTAACCATCACGTACCTGTCAGCCCGTATGTTGTTTTTCATCAATTTATGAAGAATTGTAACGTCAGCCCCAAAATGATCAATGGAGCCGCGAAAATTGAATCGTTTTGATTGTCCGCGATGGATGAAAATCTTTAGATCGAGATTTGAGACATGCCGACAAGAGCCACATGAGCAAAAATCCGATTCAATCAGGCGCCGACGCTCCTCAAAGAACGCGTCAAAAATGGCCATGACCGTCTTGCCAATTTCCAGATCTGTCTTCTGGTTTGCATTGGTATAGAAAAGGACTGCATCACCTTCAAGTTTCGACAGCTCAACGGTCTTGGTTCCGGCAATTATCATGGCATTCATCAGCGAGAAAATAGTCTCCTGAGCCCGTGACTCCGTGACGTGCTCGCTGGCAATGAAGCGTGTGTAGTTACTGATATCAGGGAGTATGAAAATGGTATCGTGCACCGATACATCTGGCTTTTCCATCGGTGCACCCAAGTTAGAGTCAGTTGTTCGACTGGTCTCTACCAGCGGCGTCAAGATGCTATGGGACTGATGGAATGCAGACGCGAACCAATTCGAATATCGCCTGTATAGTGGCAGGCCAAGTAGGAACAGAACGACCAAGAGCACCAACACCGTGGCCATGAGGTGTTGGAGGTCATGAATCATATGGTCTGTCACAAATGTCATGACTTAGTGCACATCCGCGAACGCGGTCTTCACGAAATTCTGAAAGACCAGTTCAAATTCAATCTCAGTGCCTCGGGATAATCTACGTGCAGTGCCGGTCAGTTCGACTTTGATATGTGTGGTGTCCAGATCCAACTTCTCTTCGCGCAAAATCGGAATACTTGAAACGACTGTATATCCTTGCCCAGGCAGGTTCATTTTCAACTCAACGGCTTTTGCTGCATCTGTCCGAACCTTGTAGAGTATGATGTTATCTGCACTGAGGTTAACAATGTCGAAATGCAGTTGGTGTCTTGTACCCGACTCTGCGATCTCAACGGCCGCATTTTCTACAATGATGTTATCGGCTATTTCTGTTGATTCATGAGCATTGCTCCCGGCTATTGAATAAACCATCACGATAGCGGCAATCGGAAACAAATAGAGGCTGCCGAATTGTTTGAGATGTGAATTGGGCGTAGTGGTTAAGTCACGATGCGATCTCATTTCTGAATTCTCCATTTTTCAACACAGCGAACCCGTTTCGGCCTGCGGGTGTAAATTTGGCAGATACAACTTTGCATGCTTGCCTTTCCGATTAGATGTCCAGATCAAAGGCCGACCTGGCGGGATGACCCCTTTATCACCAAACCCATCTCCTATTCGCTGATTGTGGATCACACGCTCAGCCGGCGGAGAGCTCATCTGACGTTGGTCATAGTCAGTTTGCCTTCGATGCGTTCTGCAACGAATTCTATGTCTTGACCTACCTGAAGCTGATCCAAAATCTCATCTTGAGAAATACGAAAAACCATCGTCATCGCAGGCATGTCGAGGTTTTTCAGTTCCTCATGTTTGACCGTCACCTTTCTAGCATTCAAATCTACCTTTTTGACCACACCTTTAGTGTAATCGGTCGCTAGTACCGGCGTGGAAATGATCGCAAAGGCTGATATTGCAAACATAGTCTTCAGAAGCGTTTTCATTGTTATCTCCATTCAACGCTATCGATCGTGTTGATCAGCGTTATGCTGACTTCTCGACGACTGAGATGTCGCCCTTCATGCCCGATTCATAGTGACCGGGAATGAGGCAGGCGAATTCGAATTGCCCGCTGTTTGTGAACTTCCAGATGATCTCGCCGGCCTCGCCTGGTACCAGCCGAACCGCATTCGGGTCGTCATGCCCCATCTCGGTGAGCTCTTCCATCAACTCTTTGTGTAGCGCCATGCCACGACGGTCATTCAAGACGAATTCATGATCTATCTCTCCCATGTTAATAATGATGAAGCGCATCGTCTCTCCCTTCTGAACCTCGACGCGTCGTGGTTTAAAAAGCATGTCGCCGCCCGATGTTTCAATCATGGCGATACTGACAGTTCTTTGAGCATCGCTGATGCTACCCGGCACGCCGACCGCCAAATCCTTTGACTCGGTGTGCTTTTCTGCTCCAGGACTGGCCGCAGCGGATCCCACCCCTGCTGCGATCCCGATGACGGCGAGAAAAACAGCGCCGGCTAACAGTGCAAAATGACTTTTCATTTTGTTGTTTCCCTTTCAAAACGATTGAACAGTCTGTTCCGCTTGCGGAACTAGCTGTGGCCGACACGATTTGTTTTGTTTGAGGCCGTTTTCGGCGTGATTTTTGTGTTGGCATCGGTGACCTTCTCGATATCAGGAAGTTCGCCGGTCCATTCATAGGCTTGAGTGCCGGGCGGGTTTTCGTACCAGCCGGGGTCCGAATAATCGCCGGAGGCAATGCCTTCGCGGATCTTGACGACCGAGAACATACCCCCCATCTCGATGGCCCCATGCGGCCCCCAACCCGCCATCATCGGCACTGTGTTGTCTGGCAGTGGCATCGACATTTCGCCCATATCAGCCATGCCTGCGGTGCCCATCGGCATATATTCGGGCTGCAATCCGCGAATCTTGCGTGTCAAGTCTGACTTATTGACGCCGATGAAGGTTGGAACATCATGTCCCATTGCATTCATCGTATGGTGCGATTTGTGGCAATGGATGGCCCAATCGCCAGCGTATTTCGCGTCAAACTCATAGGCTCGCATTGCACCAACAGGGATGTCGATGGAAACCTCCGGCCAGCGCGCTTCCTCGCGCACCCACCCGCCATCAGTGCATGTCACCTCGAAGTCATAGCCATGCATGTGGATCGGATGGTTGGTCATCGTGAGGTTGCCGACCCGGACTCGGACCCGGTCATTCTTATTGACCACGAGCGGATCGATATCCGGGAAAAGGCGGCTGTTCCAGCACCAAAGATTGAAGTCTGTCATCGTCATGACCTTCGGTACATAGGACCCCGGATCAATATCGAAGGCGTTAAGCATGATGAGAAAGTCGCGGTCGACCGGCATGAACGTCGGGTCTTTGGGATGGATGACGAACATACCCATCATTCCCATAGCCATCTGCACCATCTCGTCGGCGTGCGGGTGGTACATGAATGTTCCGCTCTTAACTAGATCGAATTCGTAAACGAAGGTCTTCCCCGGTGGGATAGCCGGATGAGAGAGTCCGACGACGCCGTCCATTCCAGAAGGCAGGATCATTCCATGCCAATGGACCGACGTGTGCTCGGGAAGCCGGTTAGTGACGAAGATCCGAACGCGATCGCCCTCCACGGCCTCAATGGTCGGGCCCGTTGACTGTCCGTTATAGCCCCATAGATAGGCGGTCATCCCCTCCGCCATCTCACGCTCCACCGGCTCGGCGATGAGGTGAAACTCTTTCACGCCATTGTTCATCCGGTGCGGCAAGGTCCAACCATTTAGCGTCACCACCGGTTGGTATTCGCGTCCGGTGGGGGGATGAAGTGGCGGTTGGGTGGCTGCGCTTTCCATCAAGGCGGCTTCAGGAAGCCCCATATTGGAAGTCTTTGCCCAGGCGACTGTTGAAACCAGCGCGGCACCTGCGGCACCGGCTCCAAGGATTTGACGTCTGTTCAACATGGTTTTCTCCTTCTCAGTGAGGTGCAGCGGCGCCATCCGCGACAGCCATTGGTTCTCCGCCGCCGCCCGCTGCCGCGCCGCCGCCATAGATCACTGCTGATAGGTTTGCGTCCGCTAGCCAGAAATCGCGTTTTGCGTTGGTCGCCAGCAGGATCGTGCTGATCTTGGCCCGGGTGTCGGCAAGCAACTCAAACGTGTTTGTTATCATGCCGTTATAGGTCAGAAGGGCTTCCTCCTCGATCTTGATACGCAGCGGCAAAACATTATTTCGATAGTGGCGGGCAATATCGTGTGTCGACCGATAGGCTGTGTAGGCGGATCGTGCTTCTGAACGAATGTTGACCGCTTTTTCAGCAAGCAGATTTGCCGCCCGCATGTAGGCAAGCTCGGCCTTGCGCAATCTCGCTTTGCCGCTGTCGAATATTGGAATGACGAATTCCAGTTCTACCTGGGGCGTGCTGACCGTCTTGGTTACTTCGTCCTCGACTTCTCGTTCGGTTTCGAATCCGCCAATGATTTCCAGATCCGTCACATACCGGGTGGCCTCGGTGAGACCATAGGTTTTTGCGACGGCTTCCAATTCCAGTTTTGCGACTTGAAGATCTACACGCCGGCGCAACGCTTCAGCCTCAATGGCATTTTTCCGGCTTACGTTTCCTGGCAGGCGAGGAAGCTTGTCTGGAACGAAGAAGTCGACCTCCTTTCCCCAGAGCCCCATCAGCCGGGTAAGTTCTTCCTTTGCCAATCTTGCATTGAGCCGGGCTTGCGCCTTTTGACCGGTCAGCTCCGAATAGAAGGCATGCTCCCGCGCCTGGCCTGCCTTTGGCATGGCACCACTTTCTCCAAGCCTCTTGGCAAGTTCGGACGCCGCATCTGCGGCCGCTTGCGCTTGACCCAAATAGGCGTCGGTTTCAAAGGCAGCCACGGCTTTGATCCACGCGCGACGCGTGTCTGCCGAAAGGCGCAGTGTTTCCACGACCGCCTTCAACTGTGTCTGTCTGAAGCGTGTGTCAGCGATGTCCACACGACGCTTACGGGTTGCAAGCGCCAGGACATTGTTGGCGATCATTCCTTCAATGGCACGATATGCGCCGAGTTCAGGCGCGCCTATCCCGAGCAGTCCGATCGATACTGTCGGGTTTTTCAGCATGGTTTGCTGCCACACTTCCGCAGCCGACATGCCGACGTCACTATAAGCAGCCTGAAGGCCTTTATTGTTAAGAAGAGCGACCTGTACCGCCGTATCCGCATCGATCGTCTGTTTATGAACAAGGCCATGCACCCGTTCGGACAGCGCTTCTGCCTGCGCGCTGTTCTGCACCCAGACGGTTTGCTTGCCGGTGGCTCGTGCCGTCTCTGCAGATACGCTCGGGAAGCCTGCATCGATTGCCGAATATTGGGACCGATCAAAAGCTGACACGCAGCCTGAAAGGACGACCGGGGAAATCACAACTGCTAGCTTGAGGAAACGGCCATATCTCATGAGTCGCTGCCTTCCTTGGGAGCACGATCATCATTGAGTTCCCGCCAAGACTTGGGTTCAATTGGCTGACGGTGATTATAACCGCTCAGGACGTTCTCATAGCGAGTCTGCCGGATTTCTTGATGAGCATCCGCCGGAGAACGATGAGTAAATACCTCGGGCGGTAGCGTTGAGACACAACCGCTTAAAAACGCCGGCACAAGCCCGGCGAGGGCAATTTTTTTCATTTGATTTGGAACCTGAAACGTATTGACTATTGTCTGCGGTGTATCTTCAACCGCAAACGCACACCTCTTTCATGGAAGAGGAACTGATTTCAGGCGGTGGTAGGGGGTCTAAAGGGGACCGCATGCTCCCCGGTGGCCAATACGACGGCAGACGGGAATTCGCTACCGCCATCGTAAAGAACGCTTTGATCAGGCGCATCATCAATTACTGCACTGACACAGTACTCCGCACACCACAGTCCGGATTTGATCGACCAGCCAATTGAACTGGCACCAGAAACATCCTCGTCGTCAGTGGCCGAACTCTGCTGATCGACATCCACCATGCAGGGCGGCTCGTGCGAAGGACAATCGGCGGAAACACTAATTGCAATCGACGAACTACTGTGCATTGAAAACTTTTTTGCAGCCGCGTTTTGTGCAGTTGATATCGGTGACAAGACGAACATGATTGCCATCAGGAAACCGACGGCAATACGAATCATCCGCGAATATGTCATGCCTCGAACCATGTTTCGAAAATGGACCGTGGAGCTATGAAGTCAAGTGACCATTTTGTGGCGCAGCAAACATTTTTGTTACTTCACCGTTATTTGCTCACCAGGAATGCAGTTGTTCCTCTCCGGACGAGCAGCATTGGAATTTAGCGATCTTATCTGCGTGCCGGCCAACTCAAGAATTGACATGCATAGATGCATGTTTTGGCAGCCCACACAAAACCCCGAAACACCGCTCTGAAAAACGACACGTTTTCAAATTGCTTTGTTTAATCAGCCCGTTTGCGGGACCACACGCTTACATCATCTGCTTTCGAAATCCGGTCAACTTCACTAGAGACTGTTTGCGGAAATGCAGGAAACAACTGCGATCGGGATCTTCATCTGGTTTGAATATCGATCGTGTTAGTGTGTCGCCCCGATCCTCGCAAGTATACAAACACTTGGAGCCTCAATTTCGCCGCCAGCATCCAAGCAGGATCGGGAGTTTAGACTGCTAAAGTCTGAAACTGGCTCAAGAGCATTTCAGTTTGTCCGTGGCGTTTTCAAACCAGCTGCGTATTGTCGGAGAGTATTGGTGAAGTGCGTACAAAATTCTTCGGGCGTCGATTACATCTTCTGAATGGACAACTCCACTTTTGCGACTGTTGAGTGCAGCTTTTAGTGTTTCTCCGGTAATGATGGCTGTCAAATCCGACTGGTCGCCCGCGATGACAACCCACCGGGATGGAGGATCTCTGTCGGAGTTCCGACCCTCAAGTAACAGACGTGTCCTCACCTTTCCAAACAAAGGAGCCATCTCCATCAACCTGCAAATTTTCCCGGCGTTTCGTGAGATCAAACCTCCAAGACCAGAGGATATCAAACCGGAGACCATGCCCGTTACCCAGGGTGGATCCAGTGCAACAAAACTATGGACAGAACCAATTCCGAGTCTTCTTGCGATACTGACCTGATCCGAAAACCCAAAACCGATACCGAGGATGGGCGGACTGTTTTTTTCAAACCTGAAACGCCTGTGAACCCGACCGGTTTTCGCTTCCCGCATGATCCCATCCTCAAAGTATGGATAGAACTCTGACAAATTTCGCAAAAACCATTCGGTGGCGGAACGGCCATGATGCCGCCCTAGCCCCATTTCGATACAAATGTCGATCTGTTCGGTTTTTGGATCCCTGTCCACCAGTGCTGCCGCGAGGATGTTTGTTAAGCCAGGCGCAACGCCGACGCTCAGAACTGCTAAACCGGTCGGCTCTGACGCGACTAGTTTATCTTCAAGCGACTTCAAATATTGCGGCGATGCCGAGATATCAAGATAGATTCCCCCGTTCACAACTGTGGACTGGCAAAAACTTGCAGGTGCATTATCGACAAAATTGACAACAACAGATCCTGCCGGAAAACATGACGACGCGTCCGGCTTCACGACATCAATCACAACAGCCCTGGCCCTTGATCCAAGAATGTTTGCGACCCGTTGAGCCTTTTGACGATTCCTGCCGGCGACAACAACGGAAAGATCGCTTGCTGCTATCAAATGAGCGGCTGTTTTTTGGCCCACATCTCCATAGCCGCCGACAAGCCAGATTTCCTTGTGTGTCTTCATCACATAAACGCCGAATCAGAATACCCGGTGCTCAACTGGTAGATGCAATTAACAAATAGGGATCGTGAGAATTCCGTGTAAGCATAAGAATTCCTTGGGCTTGGTTTCATCTTTGCCCGGATTTATTGGTGTCGGAAAATTCTTCTCAGTCTGCCACACCACGCAGGAACTGCATCCGAAGCCTTTCATCAAGCATAGTTGTCATCAGAGAAATTGTACCTGGATCCGCGTTCGACCACCCCGTTGTAATTTCACCGTTTCGCCATCGAACGCATACGGCAACCGATTCGATTTCACTTATGTTCTCCAGTCCGCTTTGAAATATCTCAGCCGGTGTTGTGCCATGAAGGCTCGTTATGGTGCTCATTCTATCATCCTGTTTTCGCTAAATAATTTGAACCTTGTTTGTACTCTGCCGCCAAATGGAAGGCCACATGAAGATTACCTAACAGCAACAATCGTACGCCGTTCGAAGATGGTCGCAGGCAGCCACTTGCACCGTGGATCTCAAATCTTCACCGAGCGCAATCGAAGCGCGTTGCCAATGACGGAAACCGATGAAAGACTCATAGCTGCGGCGGCAAAAATTGGTGAAATCAGGATGCCAAGAAATGGGTACAGCACCCCGGCGGCCACCGGCACCCCCGCAGCGTTGTAAACCAACGCAAAAAAGAGATTTTGCTTGATGTTGCGCATCGTCGCGCGTGAAAGCCGCCGCGCCCGAACTATACCGTTGAGATCACCCTTGACTAAGGTAAAACCAGCGCTTTCGATCGCGACATCGGCGCCCGTTCCCATGGCCACACCGACATCCGCCTGCGCCAGCGCAGGCGCATCATTGACACCGTCGCCCGCCATGGCAACCTTTCGACCCTGATCCTGCATTTGCTTAATGAGCGCAGCCTTATCTTCGGGCAGAACGTCCGCACGTATCTCGTCGATACCGAGTTTGCCTGCCACTGCCTTTGCTGTGCGTTCATTGTCACCAGTCGCCATGACAATGTGGAAACCTTGCTGATGCAGTGCTTTCACTGCATCAGGCGTAGTTTCCTTGACCGGGTCTGCAACTGAGACGAGTCCGGCCAAACATTTATCAACGATCACAAACATCACTGTTTCGCCCTCATCCCGACGGGCATTGCCTGCCTCCGCCAAGTGCCCGCCGTCGATACCCAAATCAGCGACCAGCCTTGCATTGCCAAGTGCAACCTCCTTACCTTCCACCCGACCAGTCACACCTTTTCCCGTGAGAGCTTCGAACTCGTCGGCACCGACAAGCTTCACACCGCGGTCTTGGGCTCCAGAGACAATGGCTTCGGCAAGGGGATGCTCGGAGCCGCGTTCTAGACTGGCTGCCAATCGTAGGACCTCTAATTCTTCGTGTCCCTCCTCCGGTAGGACTGCCACAAGCTTTGGTTTTCCAAGTGTAAGGGTACCGGTTTTGTCGACAATAAGCGTGTCGACCTGAGCGAAACGCTCCAGAGCTTCGGCATTTTTAATCAGCACTCCAGCCTGGGCACCCCTGCCGGTCGCGGTCATAATGGACATTGGCGTCGCCAAACCCAACGCACATGGACAAGCGATGATCAAGACCGCGACGGCTGAAACCAGTCCGTAGGCTAATGCTGGCGCCGGGCCCCAGACAGCCCATGAAACAAAGGAGATGATTGCAATCAGAATGACGGCCGGGACGAAATTACCGGCTACTGCATCTGCAAGTTTTTGAATTGGAGCACGGCTTCGCTGTGCGTTCGCGACCATCTCGACGATCTGGCTCAGCATAGTATCTGTTCCAACCCGCTGCGCCACAACAACCAAGCTGCCTGTGCCATTAATCGTGGCTCCAGTTACGTCGTCGCCCGAAACTTTTTCCACAGGAACCGGTTCGCCAGATATCATCGATTCATCAATGGAGGAACGGCCTTCCAGAACTTTTCCGTCCACCGGAACTTTGTCTCCCGGACGCACGCGCAATCTGTCGCCGACCTTCACGTCTTCAAGCGGGATTTCCGCTTCCTGCCCATCCGATCGGATCACACGCGCTGTCTTCGGCGCTAGGTCAAGAAGGGCTCGAATCGCCGAGCCTGTTCGCTCACGAGCACCCAGCTCCATCACCTGACCAAGAAGCACCAGGACAACGATTACAGCACCCGCCTCAAAATACACGCCGACATGTCCGTCGTCGTCGCGAAATCCATCCGGAAAGATTTCCGGCATAAGCACAGCCACGACACTGAAGATGTATGCCGCGCCGACGCCCATGCCGATCAGGGTGAACATGTTCAAGTTTCGATTGACCACCGATTTCACGCCACGCACAAAAAATGGCCAACCGGCCCACAAAATTACGGGAGTGCCCAAAACAAGTTCAATCCACAGCGTCGTCTCTTCCCCGAATATGGTTCGGACGAAACCGAGACCGACAAGTGGACCCATCGTTAGAACCAGTAGCGGAATTGTAAGTATGGCTCCCACTGCAAAACGACGCTTGAAATCCACGAGCTCGGGATTTGGTTCACCATCCGGAGCCGGAACACCCATTGGCTCCAGCGCCATCCCGCAGATCGGGCAGTCACCTGGCTCGTCGCGAATTATTTCCGGATGCATTGGGCATGTGTATTTCGTGCCTGCCGGCTGAGTCTCTTCTTTTCGGCGATCGGATAGAAAATACGATGGATCAGCAACAAATTTCTCGTGGCAGTGTTGACTGCAAAAGTGGTAGATCTCGCCTTTATGGACGGTGCTTGGATTGTCGGCGTCCAGTTCCACACTCATTCCACAGACCGGATCTTTGGTTGTTTCATGCGCAACTGTTTCAGCAGCTTCCATTGAGTGCTGATCTTGCTGAGGATGACGGATAGTCTTGTTCATGTTCAATCCCGCGTGGCTGCAAAAAAGTGACGTCAAGCAAAGTGACTTTACTACGACCATCGGAAGCCATCGCTGCTGTCATAAGAAAGCACAAAAGTTTCGACCGATCGGAGCGCTTTGGGTAAAGACGGTGTGACATAAAAGCCGTTACACCGTGCATAATGTGAAGGCCCCTCGCCAAGCGAGAACCCTCCGACAAACAGGGCCCAATTCGAGAACAATCCATGGCGGCGCGCGACGGGCCGGTCACATTTTCATTTCAGGACCAGCGGGGATTAGATTTACTTGCTTGTAGCCATGGATTCCCGTCGGCTCCACGCTGACGTTCTAAGCAAGTTGTAAATTTCAATCAAAGTGCAAAGGCTCGGTGATGGCAACCTTGTCATGATCGGGCAGTCTGGGAAGCGTACGCGAGGAACCCGCTAACTTGCTGCAGCAGCCGCCGTATCCGACATGCGGTCTTCTGAAATGATGCGCCGGGATCAATACAGCAGCCACATCACTGTAACACTCCGTCACCAAACCCGTCTGTCTGGATACAGGAGTGCTTCCGGCGGTTGGAGCACCACGATGTTCAATCCCGATCGCACCAAAGATTCAGGTCTGCACGCAAAAACAGGTTTGAAAGCAATCCAATGCATAACAAAAGGGACAGTCGCTCTGATGGCCAGTTGATAACACTCTACCTGCCAATATTCCGGGAAAAACTTCACAGGCTCGAACAACGAGGCCTTGGGTGCAGTGTTGAGGCACGAAAACTACGAAAAACGCTTGCCCGCGCTGATCGTTGTTTGATCGGATCCAAAGAAAATGGCGATGCATCCCTGCTCAAAACCGAAGAAGAATAAGCCATTGCGTGCGCTTCAATACAACATAAGGGCAAATCAGAAAGCGTCCGTTAATCGCGAAATTGAACTATCACGATCCATGGCATCGCTTGCCTTTATTCGTGATACCCACGGACCACAGACCGTACCCTTGAAATCCGCGTCCGCAAATCCGCCAAATCGACCGAAAATATGTGCGCTGATTCACTATGAAGGCAATCAGAAGAAAATTGCTGGTGGTGGTTGCAATGGGGCTTCCAGATGAGCAAGAGCAAAATAGGCCAGCGGCACAAAAAACGCGGATACAAAGAGACCCTGCGTCACCTTCAAATCGAGCTTGTTAAGTTACAGAGGCACCTGATCAGGAATAATCTCAGAATTCTTATCGTATTCGAAGGACGTGATGCGGCAGGCAAAGATGGCGTAATAAAACGGATCACCCAACATCTAAGTCCACGTGACGTCAGGATTGTCGCTTTGGGCAAACCATCCAGTCGCGACCGCAACTCTTGGTATTTCCAACGCTATGTCCAACACCTTCCTTCTTCACAGGAAATGGTGTTGATGAATCGGAGTTGGTATAATCGAGCAGGTGTCGAGCAGGTCATGAACTACTGCAACGACACCGAATATGAGTCTTTTATGTCGTCAGTTCCACTCTTCGAGGACATGCTTATTCAATCGGGCACTCAACTGTTCAAATATTATCTGGATATTACAAAAGCGGAACAGGAGCAGCGTCTCACGGATCGTCGCGTTAATCCGCTCAAGCAATGGAAAGTAAGCGACGTCGACCAAGTTGCTGTCGAACACTGGAACGACTATAGCCTCGCACGTAACAAAATGTTTGCTCGCACTCACACTTTGAACGCACCGTGGTATGTCGTCCAATCTGACAACAAGAAAAAAGCCCGGCTCAATGTAATCCGCCACATACTCTCCAGTGTCGATTGTCCTGACAAGGACCAGCATATGCCAGCCGCTGATCCGCAACTTATATTTGCCTATGATGAAAAACATCTGAAAAGCGGTGCAATAGCTCCTTAGTGCCATGTCGCTGGCGCCTTATCCAAATTTAAACCCAGTGGAACTTTGCACATCACTAATAGTTGACCAAAGCCGGTCGCTTGCGGATGGCTACTTTTCTGGGCTCGCGCACGAACGCCATGGCCATAGACGGGCCATCGCGATGTAAACAAATGACCCTGACCAAGCAATCAACAAAAGCCCATTCAATGCCTCTATGCCGGTCAACAATCTTAGGTGTTCTCTTGGAAAAACATCGCCAATCCCAAGTGAGGTGTAGCTGACAATCGAAAAGTAGAAATAGTCCAGAGGTTCCGAAACCTCTATTCCTCCAAAGCTTCCGATAGCAGCCACGCGGTCCCCGTACGCAAATGCCGCAGCATAAAGCACCACCTCGGCGACATGAGCGGTCAGCGCGACAAGAACGATCACCAAAACTCGCACTTTGGCGGGCATTGGAAATCGTGCCATTCCATCCGAGAGCCAATGCAAAACCGTGTAGTGCAGCATGAACGTAACGCCGACCAATAATATTGCCATCAAGGCTGCGGTAAACATCCGTTCCTCCTGGATTGATGAGCAATGACTTGGATCTGCATAGTTCAAACGGACAACAGTGCCTTTCTCCAGGCATTGCCCGCACCATCTGGGCCAAAACAGCGGCAGTCCCATAGCGAATGGACGGGCACCAACTTATTTCGTTACACGGGGCTGGTTTGTGGATTGTGCGTGATAGCCGGAAAAATCCGACCAGCCTCCCTTCCCCCCGAGGAGGTTGTTGTAGTCATTAAGAGGGGATGTCACACAGACCCACTGCGTCTCGCAAAACATTCCGGATAACTGCGTAGACACTTCGAAAGGAGTTCATCCGTTGAATATTGGAACCATCCTGCAAATCGTATTGGCCATGTTACTTTGGGCAGCGTGTTTTCCGTTAATAACACTAGGAATTGAATACGCACCGCACCTTACATTTGCTGCGATGCGTGCTGTTTTGGCCGGCGTTGTTTTGACGTCGATTGCAGTTGCTCTGCGCAGGCCGCTACCTAAGAACCCGAGATTGTGGATGTTGTTATCCATCGTGGGTGTTGGAGCAACGAGCCTTGGATTTTTGGGTATGTTTCATGCCGCAGAGTTTGTCTCGCCAGGGATAGCGACAGTCGTCGCGAACACTCAACCGTTATTGGCTGCCGGTTTGGCGGTCATCGTTCTTAACGAGCGGATCTCGAGGCAGGGAAAATTGGGGCTATCACTGGGATTTGTTGGTATCCTGGTCATTACAGCGCCCCAGTTACTGACAAATGCACAAGCCAACTACGTTCTAGGAGTGGCTTACATCATATTGGCTGCGCTTGGTGTTACGGTAAGCAATGTCGTTATAAAGCGAGTTGCCGGGAACATTGATGCGATGATGGCAATGGGCATACAACTACTTATCGGAAGCGTACCATTGGCGATTGCGGCCTGGATCGTCGAAGATCCGGGCTCGATCCGCTGGTCGCCGACTTTTGTTGCATCGCTTCTCGGACTCAGCCTTTTCGGATCGGCACTGGTGTATTGGCTGTGGTTTTTGGTGCTCGAGAAGGCACCTCTCAACCAGGCAAACGCGTTCAGTTTCCTGATCCCGATATTTGGATTGACCATTGGCACAATGTTTTATGGGGAGGTCCTGAAATGGACCCAATTGGTCGGCATAGCACTTGCAATATTGGGAGTTGCGATGGTGACGCGAGGACGACAGCAAGTCGAGTTAAGCGCCAGTTCCTCCGCTGGTAGCCAACCGGAAGACCCCGCAAAAAGAGTGGTTCCACGCGCCGATAAAGGGCACAAATAACGTTTTCTTGAACAAGCTGCCAAACTGATGTTGATTCAAATCAACGATTTTCGCGCTAAAATCCGCAATATACTGTGCAGAAGTTGTTGGTTTCCTGCGCTGCATTTGACCGCAATGGCGATGTCAATTGGAATCTGGACTGGTGGATGGTCGTCAAATGTGGGATTTGCCGGCCTCCTAATTAGATCCTCACAAACAAAGGTTTCGTGGTCATGACCATTAGTTCTTTTGACGAAATAGGAAGCGACCAATCAAACGTACCACCGTCTGCGACCTCCGATGGCGTTGTGAGGATGGCATTGATTGCAAACCAAAATGCTTTTGTGAATTTTCTCAACCGGCGTGTTGCAAACAGGTCTACAGCCGAGGACATATTTCAAACCTTCTGCCTTCGGGCCATCACCAAGAGCTCAAATCTTAACGACAACAGCAGCGTCATGGCGTGGCTCTTCAGGATATTGCGATCGGTTCTGACAGACCACTACCGCAGCGAGGCGGCCCGACAAAGACGAGATGATCATTACGCCCAAGAACAAATTGTGCTTGGTACCAATCACGTTGATATTGAGCCCGAAGGAGCTCTTTGTATGTGCTTTCTTGATCTCTTGCCAAAATTGCGACCCGAATATGCGGACGTATTGTGGCGTGTGGATCTTGCGGGCGAACCTCGCGAGAAAGTGGCGGCAGACCTGCGTACCACATCAGCCAATGTAAGGGTCCGCTTGCATCGCGCGCGTAGCGCATTGCGCAAGGCTCTAGGAGAATGTTGCGGAAGCTGCTGTGAAAATGACTATCGCGATTGCACTTGCAATAAATCAGATGGCAAGAATTCACGAAAAGCGCATTGCCAGTCACTTGCTAGTTGACGGTGTTGTTTGCTCCCTATTTCATGAGAAACACTAATTTTCGAAATGGTCCTTTTGGTGATTGCCGCCAGGTGCCTTGTTCCACAAATCGCGAATTATCCGAAGCCACTCGATTTCGATTGATCTACCGATAGACACTTCAACCCCACAACGGAAATCCTTGCCGTCATGCGCAGTGTATTCTGATTGGCACCCGTGCGTCGGTTTTCCTAAACACTTCTACCAGATCGTCATGCGAGATTCTTCGTTTGCTCCGGCTACCAAGTTTTGTGCGTTGTCGACGGTGGACAAGGTTAACAGTGCGCTCCAATTCCCCAATTTGCGGTAAGCGGGCACTGATACGGCGGATTGGATGGGTGCTTTGTTCGCACCATTCGATCGAGACGGCACAAACCAGCCAACTCCCAACACCAACCCCTGCATTGTTGATGAAGCCGCACTATTCGCTGCTCAACTTCTATGTGAAATGTGGATATCCATCAGCGAATCGAATCCACGTTCCTGTGTTGGTGGAACAGTGGCTCAACTTGTGCAAGACTTCTGCATACCCGTTGCTACGGTCACCGAAGGCGGTCACTTTTTATGCGGATTCGAATTCTGACCAACTTTTTAAGTGTTGTTGTGGCGTTTATGATCGCACTCTCCATTACATCTGCGCCATCCGCAAAGTCTGCGCTATCTGAAAGCACTGAGCTTTCGATGATTGATAACGATCGTCAAACTGCGCTGAACATTCGGCATCGGCACGCGACATGTGCGCACAAATACGGCCATCACAAAAGGCCGGCGGCCGGTTACATTCAAGATCACGACGTCGCCGATCATTGCCATGACACACATAAGTACATCCTATTTTCAAGTGCGTTTGGCCCCAATCCCAAACAGTCATTTTCCGTAGTTCCTGCCAACGAATGCTCTATGCATTTCAGCTCCAGACTGGAACGCCCGCCGCAAAGCTGAACTGTTCGAGGGCCGATTGCGGGATCTTCACCCGTATGATCCAGCTCAATTACGCCAATTCATCTGATCTGCAGATCAGCATGCCTGAGACAACGCGTTTGTTCAGGCATGGGAACAATCAATACAAACACTTCCTATGGAAGGTCGCAAAATGACTATGATGCAAAAGACAATTAGTATTCCTCGACAAATGGACGATTGGGTCCAACAGCAAGTTCAAGGTGGCCGCTTTGTTGATGTCAGCGATTATTTCTGCAAGCTGATCGCGCTTGATATGAGCAGGAGGCAGGTTGAGGAGCAACTCAGATCCTTCGTTGATGAGGGCATCAAGAGTGGGACAAGTTCCCTTTCAATTTCTGAAATTATGGCGCGAATTGACAAGAAGGCTCGGTCAGCAGAATGAAAAACTATAAGCTCACAAATACAGCCGAAACCGAAATCGATGAAATTTACGAATACACACTTACGAATTTTGGACTGCAAATCGCTCAGCAGTACGTTCTCGGTTTGCAGGAACGGATCGAAGCGCTGCACAACGGCAAAATAAGCGGCGAAGACTTCAGTTTCATCTTGCCGGGCCTCCTGCGATTTGAATACATGTCGCACTCAATTTACTATCAGTTGAGGGAAAAGGACGTCCTGATCGTACGGGTCGTTTTGTCCAATCAGGACCCGGCATCAATGCGCAAAGGCGCTTAGCGACACATACCAAATTCTGGGCAGACTCGCACTTCGCTGACTTGGGCTGCGCAAAATTTTTATATGCGAATTTGTCCGCCGAGAGGCAGTTTACCTGACAGCCTTCTTGGGCCGCAACCTCGCGCTGGATTTCGTGCCAACCCGGACCAAAATGAATACCGACCCACCGTTTTTACCAACGATCGAGGCGTTTTGTTGGTTCATGAGTAATCCGCACTTCGTGCAGTCGCGCAACGCTCGCGTTGAAGCCAGGCCGTTACCAAATCCTGCGCGTGGTTTTAAACACTCCGGTCGAGTATATACCGGAGGGGCTTTTTGCCAGAGGGATCCGAATTCTTGGAACTGACCTACCAGACCTTCCTGCTTGCTTTCGGCCTGGGGCTTTTGGGTTTCATTGAGCCCTGCACCATCGGCGCGCACATCCTCTTCCTTGACGGACAACTTGCACGCTCTCCAAACAAAAGACTGGTATCAGTGGGAAGCTTCATTGTCGGGCGAATTGTAATTATGGGCGGAATCGGTGTCGGAATCGTCTTTGTTGGTTCGGGATTCATTTCGGTGCAAACCGGATTCTGGGCGATATTCGGTGGGCTATATCTTGTTCTTGGGATCACGATGCTGACCGGGCTTGACAGGTATTTGCGCAAAAATATCGGGATTGGGCCGGACCGGTGGAAATTTTCCGAGAAGCCAGTTTTGCAAGGCCTGGTATTTGGCCTCAATATTCCAGCCTGCGCTGCGCCCATAATGTTTGCGCTTATAGGGGCCGCTGCACTGACCGGCACCGCGGCTTCAGGCGCGATCCTCATGGCAACGTTTGCCCTGGGATTGTCACTTCCGCTCTTGCCGTTGTCCTTATATCCACGCCTCTCAGTGCATCTCGAGCACCTGTCCGGTTGGCTGCGACAACGGCGCTGGGTTCTCGGTGCGGTTTTCGTTCTTCTGGGACTGTGGTCGATCTGGTTCGGGCTCTATGTCAATCCCGAAGAATGGAGTGGTCAATGACACCGCACCGCAGATTCTGGCACGTAGCGGGCGCTGGGGCAGTGTTCCAGGCAGGATCCTCCGCCGTTGACAGTGCGACTGTCATGTCCGCCCTCATTTTGCAATTGACGGGGAGTCCGCTGGCGGTGGGCGCGGTGCCAACTGTCCTGCGACTGGGGTGGCTCTTGCCGCAGATTTTTGTGGGATACCTCATCGGCAAGTCTGGCTCGTCAATGCCATTCTACATATTCGGTGCATTTGGCAGAACCGCAGCGATATTTGCGCTGGCAGCGCTACTGTGGCTCGGAGGAGTTGCCGGCTGGTCATTTGGTCTGCTCGGTGTCGTGTCCTTGGCACTCTGGGCGTTTTATGCGGCACTTAGCGGAATCGTTGGCGTTCCCTATAACGACATCGTCGCAAGATCAGTGCCTCCAGAAAAGCGAAGCCGGTTGCTTGCATTGCGATTTCTCGGCGGCGGCCTCTTGGCGCTTGGGGTAGCCGCAGCGGCCGATCGCCTTCTTCGAACACTAGATGTGCCGCTATCTTACGCTGCAATCTTGGGACTGGCTGCCGTTCTTATGTTTGTCTCGTCCGTCGTGTTTGTTGTAATGGGAGAGCCTGAGCGAACGGCCGCATCCAGGCCGATGTCAGAGTTTTCCGCGTATTTGCGGGAGGGAATTGGGACATTTTACACAGACCGCCAATTTCGTCGCTTTGTTTTCGCTCAATGGTGCAGCGGAGCGGTTCTTGTCGCAGCACCTTTTTTTATTGTTGCCGCCGCAGATCTTGGTGTCGGACTTGATAACGCAGCGCTTCTGCTTGGGGCGCAAACTGCCGGCGCGCTGATTTTTAACCCGCTATGGGGTTGGTGGGGCGACCGGATGGGCAAATTGAGCCTCATGTTTGTAGTCGCAGCTCTGCGAGTCGCACCACCACTGGTCCTGATTGTCCTTATGATCATAGACCCTCCTGCTCAGACAGCGCTTATTGGTCTCACCGCCGTTTTCTTTGTACTCGGTGCGCTCGCAAACGGCCTGACCATAGCAGTCATTGGCCTGTTGATGGAAATATCACCCGATGACCGGCGGCCTGCATACAGCGGCTATTTTAATACGTTGACCGCACCGGCATTTGTATTGCCTCTATTGGGGGGAATCGTCGTTGCACACTACGGAACGGTTCCTGTCTTCCTCTTCGCCGGCGCGGCAGCGATTGGTCAGGTTTCGTTTCTTCGCGGGATCGAGTGCCGAAATAGTGACGACGTTCGTTCATGAAGTCGAAAATGAAATCGATTCGTGAGCATCACAATCGATCCGCCCCGAATAGGCTGGAAATCGGGCTTCCGGTCAACCCATTTTACGAAACAAGCTAAACTGAAATGATTGCGGCGAACCCGACGGGGTGCGATGTACACTGATTCGATGCGTCTGCAGCGCAAAATCCGGGCCGAGCGTGTCACCCAGACTTCGAGGACTATATCTTACGATAGGCAATCCACTGCAGGTCTCCGGCCCATCAAGTGCAAATGTAGCGATGACAGCGTGTCCGGCGGGCCGGACACATTGGGCAAGCCGGTCAATATACGCACCACGATCCTGCGCATCGACGAGAAAGTGAAACACTGCACGATCGTGCCAGAGATCGTAGTCTCGCACCGGTGACCAAACTGTAATGTCGGATGCGATCCACTCTACCTTGTCCCCGTGCTTTCCAAGCCGTTGACGGGCAAGACTTAGTGCAACCTGAGACAAATCGAGCACCGATAGGTCACTTAGTCCCTGTTCAATGAGGCAATCGATGAATCGCGATGCTCCGCCACCGATGTCGATAACTGAAGAATCTGATGTCAACCCAGCCTCTTTCGCGAGTTCAAGAGAAACCGACGGCTTATCTTGATACCAGCTTAGCTGCGATGCGGTTTTTTGACTGTAGATGTCATCCCAATGCTTTTTCCTGTCTTGCTTCATTTGGGTCGGCTCTCTTTTGGGGTTCTTCTCGTCAGCATCTACAGCTAATGACCCGCTGTAAGCCCGCAGTTCGGTCATTCGCAAATGCAATGAATTCACAATTGAACAAGAAATGATTCAGACAGTCAGGAGAAAATACACATATTTGACTGCTGCACCCCTGATCTTCTGGATCAATCAATGAGTTGTGCCCCTAACTCCTGCTCCCTGCTGCAAAGCACATCCCTGGAAGCCATGTACCTTTCATGAGGGATTTTCCCCAACAACGTCGATCAAAGGATCATTTCAGCCAATCCGGACCGTAGTTCCTGCCACGTTCCGTGAAAATCAGCCAACCAAGAATGGCGCCACCTGCAGCAGACATGACCAACCCGTTTGACAGGAACAATCCGCCGGAACCTCTTGCTCCGAAATAATTGAAGATCATATCGAGACGCAGGCAAAGGATGTTGCAGATAAGACCCAACATGAGGGTGGCTACTAGTGCCGACAGCACAACCGCCAGCAAACCATCAACCCGGCCAAAGAACCCCAAAACAAGAACCGCACCAAACGCTCCACCCATACCCAAGCCACAATAGACGATTGTCCACATGAACTTATTGAACCAACTGCCATCGGGGAAAAGGTAGAGCCCCCAAACAAGAAAAATGACCGCCTCGCCAAGGATCGAAAACAGAAGCGTCAGTTTCAGCGCACGGGCGTAGCCGTGCTCCGGGGCTAGGGTCAGATTGGGCATATCCAATCTTCACTCAATTCACTCTGGTCGCAGTATATTTGGCCTAGGGGCTTAGCGCCACCATCTGGTGCCCCTCACCTTGAGTTTCGAACTGGATGGCGACGCTGAGATCGCTTGCATCGACTATCCAGACCTTCGGCTCAGCGCGTGACGACACAAGGACTTTGTCAACGCCGGGGACGGTGGTTACGTGATAGGGTTGTGGAGCCAGAGGCACGGTCTTGACTGTACCATCTGCTATCTCGATCGTAGCTAACTTGTCTTCACCTAGTCCGGCTACGATTAGTCTCGACCCGTTTTCAGTTACATCGATGCCATGTATCTCTCCGCCTATTTCGAAGCTGCGACGCAACTCTCCACTGTTGAGCGCCAGTTCGAGAACCTGACCCGCTTCAGCATCCGCTACGTAGAGCGTGCCTGAACCGGTATTTATCGCCATGTGTTCGGGCGTTTTGCCTGCGATCATGTTACGTCGGACGATGCCCCGCTTCAAATCAACCTCGCTAATTGTGCCGTTGCCGGCGTTTGAGACATAGACGACACCTGGATCCGAACCAAAGACGGCATAGTTGGGCATTGGACCGGTTGGCACGGAGAAAAACACTTCATAGCTCGTCAGATCCACAACAGAAATAGAACCAGTCGAGGGATGCGTTGCAACCGCGAACCGCCCGTCAGGCGAAACGGCAGTGTGATGCACCGCACCAGGTACGTCGATCCTTCGCAGGATCTCGCCGGATTTCACATCGAGGATGCTCAATAAACTCAATCCGTTGTCTGCACGATCAACTGACCTGTCAGCGGAAGTAGCGTGGTGGGCGGAATGCTCGTCTACGCTTACGCTATCGGGCCGCTCCGCCGCCATTGCATCATCTCGGTCGATTTCGGCGTAGCTACCCGCGACCAGCACCGGCACGCCGGGCGCACCAGAGAGGCCATGAACCGCCTCAAGCCCCTCAATACGCTTGATCGCAGTGCCGGTGGTTACATCCACCATCAGAACCGAGTTCGCGCTGCCTTCAGGCACAAAGACCGTTTGAGCAAGAGCCGGCCCACCGGTCAGTGTCATGGTGGAAAGGGTTGCCAACAACCAAAGCGTATGACGGTTATTCATTGGGATTCCCTTATGTTTACGCCCACGAGGGTCAGGATGAAAAAAATCAACTACCGCGCGCCGATCACCCAAAAACCGACGGAGGCGACAGTGAAAGTCGGATCATGTTCTGCCTCTCGGCACACTAGTTCCGACTGCAGCAGCAGACATCTACTTTTGAGTTTTTGGTTGGTGCCGTGGCTTCGGGTCGGGTAACTGCGAGAGATTCACTCTCTTTTTTTCCTGCGCCACCGCAACAACTGGAGGATATCTTGTCACCCCCGGGGTCCGGTTTGGTTTGTGTCTTCAGGTCCATAAAACCCTCCTTTATTGAGTTTTCGATCTATAGACGTCGCATGAAGCGCGGCGTTACAGAACAGATCGCCAATCGGCAACTCACATTTATCGGTCCGACCCGATCGGGATGATTTAGCAGCACAGTCACTTTTTCAGGGTAGTACCACCAGCCGATGGGTTTGACCGAGAAGGTTTTGATATGCTGTCAAACTCGACACTGCCTGAACGATCGTGATTGTTTGCACGAATGTCATGATTATTCGTTTCGGCAGTTGAAAGGTTAGGCAGCCGGATTAGAACTGGATCCCGGGTTGTCCGTTATTCGTTGTCCATTTAGCGACCACACAATCAGCACCAAACCAGTCACAATCATTGGAACCGATAGCACCTGCCCCATTGTCAGCCCCCAATCCGTAAAGTGAACCGCGTGACCAATCGGATTTGAACTGGTCACAAACTGCATGTCCGGCTGTCGGAAGAACTCTACAAAGCTCCTGGCAAGCCCATAACCGGTCAGAAACGTCCCAGTCAGCGCACCTGGCATCTTCAACCAGCCTCGGCGCCAAGCAAGATATAGAAGCAGTGCTCCAAGCAGAACCCCTTCAAGGAGTGCCTCGTAGATTTGTGAGGGGTGCCGCGCACAAAGACCTACTATCCCAAAACAAGCCTGCGCTGCCTCTCCAGGGAATATTACTGCCCAGGGAACATCCGTCGGGCGCCCCCAGAGTTCGTTGTTTGTGAAATTGGCGAGCCGGCCCAACATCAGCCCGGGCGGCGTCGCAAGAGCAAGGAGGTCTGCTGTGCTTAATACGGACGTATTTTGGCGGATACAGAACAGCAATCCTGCAATCACTACACCCAGGAAACCACCATGAAACGACATGCCGCCATTCCAAACCATAAGAATTTCCAACGGATTTCTTAGGTAATATGCCGGTTGATAAAACAGTACGAAACCCAAGCGACCACCGACGATCACTCCGATTACCATCCAAGTTACAAGGCTCTCAATCTGTTGACGATGAAGCGGCGGTCCAGCCTTCGACCAGAGTGCAGATCGTGTGACAGCCGCCAAGCAGACTCGCCAACCGATGAATATGCCAACGATATAAGCCAGCGCGTACCAACGCAGCGCAAAGGTAAAATTACCGATCTCTATTGAGAAGAGTTCAGCACCAATATCCGGAAAGGGGATGGCTGAGGTCATAATAGATGGCATTCCGATAATTCTGATTTGAAGTGAGTGTCGGTGGTAATAGTTCTACCTTCTATCGACAGCCAACATGTCGTTTAGGAGCCGAAGTGAAAACATCTCTGGGGCCTGATTCGATTCCAACCTACTGCTTCAAGTTACGGTAAGGTCAAGAGGTTGATTCTCATTTGGTACAGACCGCCTCTTGACTCAAGTCATACACACCACAATCCTATGCAGTCTCAGCAAATTGGGTCCATCACGACAAACTGAAACCGCGCTACCCATAGGTAAAATGTCGTATCGCGGTGCTATCGAAATTACGAGCAACAGTCGTGAGGCTGAACCCATCTGATCATGCATCTCGATTTCAAACAGGTGGTGATCAATCAAACTGAACGAAGCAGAAATTTCAATATTACGCCCAGTGACCCTCTCCCCCTAGATTGGTCGACTGCCCCGTTAGGAGATCCCGTGTTTGGAGTTCACCCTGTTTCTGGTCCGGGCTTGTTGCGACCTTTCGGGAATTTCATTTGTTGAACACCAGACCGGAAATAGAACTCCAACAATTGGCGAACAGCAGACACAAAACGAGGAATTGCACATTGTGCCGATGGTGCTGCGCTCATCCCGTAAGCGCGAGCTTAAATCACCTGATATAAGCTCGCCTGCAATACAGAAATCAATTGCAAGCGCCCATTTCAGTTGTGCAGACGGAAGACCGTCAGCGTTCGAAATCTGAAGGAGATATAACGATGCGTACTCTGATCATTGCAGCCGTCCTGGCTGCGGCCACCCCGGTTCTCGCTGCTGAATTGACCAAGGGCACGGTACTGGGAACTTCGATCACACAAGTTCAAGCAAACCTGGCAGAGTTGGGTTACCAGGTCCGCAAATCCGAAATGGAGGACGGCAAGATCGAGGTCTATTTCGTCAAGGGCAACCAAATGGGTGAAGTCTATGTCAGCACGACGACCGGAATAGTCACCAAGATTGAGATGAAGTAGGCCGGCCATGTTGGTGAGCGAAAGAATTGATAGCGGGCGCTCAAGCGCCCGCTATGTCACGGTTTGGGACCCGCTCGTCAGGCTCATCCATTGGGGCCTTGTCTTGAGTATTCTGTTGAACAGCACGATCATAGACGAAGAAAGCAATCTGTATGAGTGGATCGGGTATATCGCAGTTGGCCTGGTTGGAGTCCGATTGATTTGGGGACTGATTGGCCCACGATATGCAAGGTTCTCAATATTTCCGCCCAACCCCGCCGCTGCACTGCGCCATCTGGTAGCCCTTTCTAAGGGTGACAAAACACTGCACCTGTCTCACAATCCACTGGGTGCATTGATGGCTTACAATATTTGGGTGATGGTGCTGATCCTGGGAGTAACAGGCTACATGATGGGCACAATCCGGTTCTTCGGTGTCGAATGGGTGGAAGAGGCCCACGAGCTTGCCTTCAACTGGCTGATGATTTCAATCGCGATACATATCGGAGGCGTTTTGTTTGATAGCTGGCGGACGGGCATATCCCTTATCCGGGCTGTGATTGATGGGCGAAAACGCATTCCCGAGGGCACGTCAATCGAATGATAGGAAGCACTTTCTCTGAACTGAAACGAGAGCGCCGGGCAATGGTGCTCGCCGCTCTCATTCTAGTGCAGGCATTAACTGCCATTTTTTTTGTGGGTGATGTGATCGTTGACATGAATCAGGGCGATTACCTTGATGATAGGCACCTTGCACTTGAGGCTGTCGCTGCCCTAGCTTTAAGCGCTGGCGTCATTTATCTCATGTGCGAACTGCGCGACCTACTCAATCGCATGGCAGCCATGGAACTAGGCATCCGTGCGGCACGCGGAGAGATGGCAGATCTCATCGATAGGTTTTTCGATGAATGGCGGCTGACCCCTTCAGAACGAGAGATAGCGCAACTGGTCCTCAAAGGAATTGACAATGAATCAATCGCCAAAATGCGGGGAACTGCGGCAAGCACCGTTCGTGCGCAATGCACCCGTATTTATGCAAAGGCCGACGTCGATGGCCGGGCGCAGCTTATGAGCATATTTGTGGAAGAACTTCTTCACGCATCCGAATAAAATCCAGTCGTTGTTGAACCGATCCAGTTTGCGACTTTCAGTCGATACCGTTGAAAAAGTCGTCTCACGAAGTGTCGGAGAGGTGCCCCATGTATGGGCGAGCGGGTGCCGATCACGCCGGTTTGGGCACGTCAGGCATTGGAAAGAGCTTGGTGAGTTTTCCGAGGTTCTGGGCGAAGGCTGGGAGGAGAAATTCGTCGTATGCGCCGCATGGGACGCGCAGCATTAGCTGTCTGAGACTCAGGGTGCTCTTGAGATGAGCAAACAGCATCTCCACCTTCTTCCGCAGCTTGCATGAGATCGCTTGTTCTTCGGTCTTAGAGATATCCCGCGCCTACTGGTGTGTCCCTTCATGCTCCGATCGCAAGACCTGCCGCGGCGTTTCCTTCGGAGAGCATCGCTGTTGAGTTGGCAGGTCTCGCAGTCGGCTTTCGCCGCCCCGTATTTGATGAAGCTCGTGTCCTTCAGCTCATTGCGAATGGTCTGAAAGATCCGCCTGCTCCGGAGCAGTTCCTTGCCGGCCGGACAGATGCAGACATCCGCTTTGACATCGTAGGCGGAGTCCTCAAGGGAGAACGTCCCATCATCCTGCTTCGACTTATCCCCTATCGGCGACGCTTCGCTTGCTTGCAGGACAATGAATGACCGGGATATGAGGCTCGATCCCGCGCTTGTGGACCAACAATCCCAACAACTCGCCGGAGCCGTAGGCCATGTCCGCGACCAGACGCTCAGACCAAAGATCAAAATGCTTGCGAACGCGGTCGATCATTGTCCCTGTGGCATGTGTCTCACCGGTGCGAACTGACCGGCCGGCTTGAATTCGACGATGATCGCGTGGTCGGCGTCGATGAGGTAATTGTTGGAATAGGCGAAGAACGCCGGCCCGCGATGTGCGGCCGTCCAGTGGCTGGCCGGGTCGGTTTTTCGGTGGTTGCGGGATCAACTTGGCAAAGATCTCGGAGTTTTTGTGCTGTGGCAGCGCGTTGTAACTCGTCTCTGCCTTTGTTTGATCCTCGAAGACGCAGGCAGTTGAGAATCAGATCTCTCAGATTGAACCCCAGCTTCCATCGTAAGTACGTAGAAAAAGGTGAGAACCGATCTGAGCCATCGTTTCCATGGCTCTGGCCCATTTTGGATTCACGTAGTTTGCGTAGTAGTGCGTCGATGATGCAACTTCAGGAAGAAAAATCTTACCTCCCGACACAGCCATCGCGATATCACTCGCCAGGCGGTACGACCTGCGATCAGTGATCAAATCTGGGATGCCATCACAAGCAAATGAAAATTGACATCGATTGGCCCAATTTGCGTTTTGATACACAACCCCACAAATGGAGCGGGGGTATGCCGGATTTCGGACCCTATTCAGGATGACCTGTGCCACGCCGGCTTGACCCTTGATGCTTTCACCGCGCGCCTCAAAATATATCGCTGTTGCCAAGCATTCTTGTTCCTGTCTGGAGAACACTTTGGGAGGAAGCGGGTTGTTCATCCAGTCGTGGTCGCCTTTTGTCATCGGAGGTAGGAAGCGACCCGTGTCAATTTGAAGCAAACGGTCCCATGGCGTGGTTGGCGGATGATAGGGATCTGTGGGCGCATATGCAGTAGCAAGAACGTCTGCCCCGTCATTGGTCACAAATGGGGCCAAGACAGGTGGTACCCCAGCAAGGCGATCATCTTCCGGGCTATGGAATGTGCTGGCCGGTTCGAATTTGACTTTCGAGCGGTCGCCTGCTGTCTCGACAAGTGTCGGGCGTAGCAAATAATTTTGCGTTGCCAGACTTGGTTCGGAATCAGACTTTTTTGTTTGCGTTGGGAATGTAGCCTGATTAATTCGGGGGCCCTTCTCCAACCGAATGGTTTGCTCACCAAAAGTCCCTTGCAAGGTGTTGGATTGAACACCCAGAAAGTTGGCATAGCCAAAAAACTGCCAAGGAAAAATCACGCCAGCTTGCTGCGTGTCGATTTCAACAGCTACCTGCTTATCGGTGGGCGACGCGGCGACAAGAATACCCCATATGGCCATGCATATTGGAACTACCAGGAAGCGCCGTGTCCAAGCTGACGGCTGCTTTCCTTTTCGGTTGTCCCCTTCCATGATTGTCTCCGGTAATAATTTGTCATTCTATGACAAAATGGATTGTTAACCTTGATGAACTGTTAAATCGAAAGGATCGACTCGCTTTCAGCGTTTCGCGGTAAGGCTAGCGGAGGACCTAAACTAGATGTCGAAGGGCTGAAAGCAGACATGAAAGCACCCGAAATTGACCAGCACATCGACATTTCAACATCAATACACACAGGCCCTTGTGGCTAGCGGAACAGCATCCTTCACCATCGGCGAAACATTGATTGCCAGTGCCATCCCACTTGACCAATTCAAAAAGCCATCACTGATCAGCGTGAGGAAAACCGCCAACCAAGCATGTTGACCAGTGGTACGAACAAAAAGACTTGAACCTAAAGGTGCTAGAGGATTTAAGGTGATACAACATGATCGACCCGGTTGCGGTTTTGGGGAGCCCGATCACGAACGGCGTTGAAAAAAGAAGGATAATCCGAATCCGCAGATGCCGTTTGCGCTGTGAATAATGCGAATAAGAGGTCGAAGTTTTTCTGAGACAGGCCACCCAATCTCAGCGAAAGTTACCCGAAGCGGGAAGCCAGCTATAACCTACCAGTTTCGATTTATCGACGAAGAGAAGCCGACAACTGACGGACAAGGAATATTGAATGGGAGATGCTTCCGCCAGTCCATGCGCCACAATCACACAACCGATGCCATCAGACACAAGCGGTCGAATAGTAGCCATCGATGTGGTTCGGGGCATCGCAATTCTTGGCGTGGTTTTGTTTCATTTAGTTTGGGATTTGGATCTTGCCGGGGCAATTCCACAGGGCCTTGCAAGTTCGCCAGCTTGGCTTTTGTTTGGGCGTCTGCTCGCTGGAACCTTCATGATCTTGGTGGGTGTCAGTTTGGCTCTCGCGCACAACAAAGAGATTCGTTGGCATGCCTTTTTGAAACGAATTTGTGTTGTAGCGGTGGCTGCATTGATAATAACCCTAACCACCATCTGGACATTTCCGCAGGCCTATATTTATTTTGGAATTCTACACGCCATCGTAGTCGGGTCTCTTATCGGCATCTTGTTCATAAGGCTCCCGATCATGGCAATATTGATTTGTGGTATGGCTGTATGGACTCTCCCCTATTTCTTTTCCGCAGAACTTTTCAACAGTCGATGGCTTGCATGGATCGGTTTTGCTGAACAGCCACCGCGCAGCAATGATTTTGTTCCCGTGTTCCCCTGGGTCGGGTTGGTATTGGTTGGCCTGGCGGCGGCGAGAGCTGCGATATCGTTTTCCATTGTAGAAAGCCTGCGCACACCTATGCCACATGGCACGGTATTGCGAGGTATGGTTTGGTGTGGCCGCCACAGCCTGATCATATACCTGGTCCACCAGCCGCTGCTTCTCGCCTTAGTATTGTATTTGGGCCCAATTCTCTTTTAGGATGAATTGGTCCTGGATGGTTCAGCACCATTGTTGCGCATGACCGTGTCTCGGCGTTGCGGGCGGGAGCATTGGAAAAATGTCAACCAAAACTGGCCGACTAATACTCTATGTCACCTTCTGTTGAAGGTGCGTGAGTAATCGATGTGCTAGACTGCCCTCATCTGATGTCCAACAATTGGGAGCAGCATGCATATTATCAAAAGTACTTTGGTGTTTTTGAGCTCAAGCACGGTTGCATATATCGCCCTATCGATGGTTTTTTGGGCATTTTGTGTCAGCTTTGGGCACAATTTCACCGAATATCTTTACGGCTACACCTCCAGTTTTGTTTTGGCGGTTTGTGCTGGGGTGATCGTCACTTTTGTTCCGGCGTCGCTGCATATCAGACCTTAATTTCCTGTCATATTGAATAGGTTTTGAGAAATCGGACGCAATGGCGGACTTAACACAACAAATTTTGAGATCGCGCTCGCTGGACGTATTCACTCTATTATCGGCAACACTCGTCGCAAGGATTCCTTTTGATTGCGCCCATGATGATGGTCAGAAACCGGAGTCCCTGGTGACAAAACATTGGCTTTGATATTTATTCGGGTGCCATCAGAAAATTTCAGAACAAGGCCAACATTCTCGTTGCTGACAAGCGTCGGATCTGGTCCGGAAAGCTTGAGAAGAACACCGCCTGGCTTCATGGCAAGTTCTGAGCGTCTGGGAATATAGAGGCCGTCTTGCACAGCCCTTAACTCAGCCTTTCCGCCAAGAAAAACAGTCCGGTACAGCGAAATCGTCTCGAATGCGTCACTGCTTACCCCGATCAAAAACCTTGTCTTGTTGGTTCCGTTCCAAATCGTTATGTACCCGGGCATTTCAAAAGAGCCAATAGATCCAGGTACAATTTCTGCGTGCTCTACGACCAATTGACGATCAAGATCCGTTGGAGTGGTTTTGCGATCCGCATAGGCGGCTCCGACAAGTAGAGTTTGGGACAACAATCCAATTATAAAAGTATCTACTATTCCTCGAAAATTCATGAAGGCTCCGTATTCGTCGATTCTTCCAATGCGCAAAAAGCGCAGCATGTCCCAACAAATTAGGCACAACTACCCGGTGGATCCGATCAGGAGCGTGCAGCCCTGACCAACAGTTGCCGCCCCATGATGCAACACCGGGCAGAAGGAATTTGGAAGGGGTGCCGTTCCGCACGACAACCCTTCCCCCAAGCCCGCAGAATGCTGCTTTTTAAGATGATCATCAATCCATATCGTACAAGTTTCACACTGTGATTGACATATCGAGTTGCACAAAATGCAGGCTTGCTCGAACTGAAACATCAACTAGCAAACGCAATCCTTTTGAACGATCAATTGCAACGGCTCCATTGATTCGCTGCATATGCTACAACACTCGTTCGTGCCCCACGTCGCAGCATGAAATCAATGCTCCGCACGTGCAAAAGGCTTTGCACCGCTGTGAAGCAGATCAAACTGCCAAAGCAGATTATCAAATCACCACCAACGTTGATCCCTTTGGAACCCGATCATACAAATCGATGATATCCTGGTTCAGCAACCGAACGCAGCCGCTTGATACCGCTTTGCCGATTGATCGGTATTCAGGGGAACCATGAATCCGATATAGCGTGTCGACATTGCCCTGAAAGATATAAAGTGCCCGAGCGCCTAATGGATTTGAAATACCAGGAGGCATGCCACCATTGTCGGCGCTCCATTTTGCCAATTCCGGCTGGCGCGCGATCATTTCCTCAGGGGGCGTCCATTTCGGCCAAACCTGTTTCCAGGCGATGCGGCCCTTGCCGGACCATGCAAAACCAGCCCGACCAAGTCCAACGCCATAACGCATTGCTCGTCCATTACCCTGAACCAAATGGAGGTAGAAGGTCCTTGTATTGACAATCAGAGTTCCAGCTGGGTGATCCGTTCTGAAGTTGACTTGTTTGCGCCAATACCGGCGCGGAACTTCATTGATGGGAACTGCCGGCAGTGGAAATCGTTCCGCAGGCATCGGACCATACATCAGTCGATAGTTTGGGCTAACTTCTGGTCGTCTAGGTTCGTTACTTTCCGGGGGAGTGACAACGGTCGTACAACCAGCGCCGACCAAGCCCAAAACGCTGGCCGAACCAATTCCGAATTGGCGGCGAGTAATGTTAGAGCTCATAGAACAACCACCTTCGCGCCGACAGGAACTCGCTCAAACAGATCTATCACGTGATCATTGATCATACGAATACACCCACTGGAAACAGACCGACCGATGGATGATGGCTCCGTAGTACCGTGGATACGATACATTGTATCCCTCTTTCCCCGGTATAAGTACAATGCACGCGCGCCAAGGGGATTTTGCGGCCCACCTGGCACTCCTCCTGCATACCTTGCGTATTTTTTAGGTTCTCGACGGATCATGTTTTTCGTCGGTGTCCACCGCGGCCACTTTGCTTTTCGGCCTATAGTTGCAGTTCCGCTGAAGGCCAATCCCGCCCTGCCGACACCTACTCCATAGCGCCGCGCCTTTCCACCGCGGAGCTGCAGATAAAGAAAATGGTTGCGAGGATCGACCACGATTGTTCCTGGCGGATATCCTGAAAAGCGGACGGTTTGGGGCCGGTATCGCTTGTCGAGCTTAAAGGTTCGAGTTTTCTTGCGCTTGTGGGCAGCGGCCGGAGTAACGGCAAGCGCGATGCTGGCCGAAAGGCCCAATAGCAATCTACGTTTGGAGATCATCGACTTAATCCTCAACTATAATTTGAACACTAGCGCTGAATAGCGCCTGCAAATCTGTTCAAACGAGTTTTGGAGGAGGTCGATGTGAGTCGAGAAATTGGTCTGACAACTGAATACTAGCCACATAACCATGCACTGGCAGGCAATGTACAAGAGAGGTGTTTATTGCCGGCAGCGCATGGACGCAGTCGAGAAAACAATCGGATCCAGCCGATGAACTTTCTTTCGAACTGTCGGCCTTGCCATCCGTTGCTGCGGTTGAAAAATCGAAAGAATGTGGGCAAGTATCATCCACCTGCACCTCAAGATTCTTGTGGGCCTCTGCATTAGAATCAAGTTCCAGCGGCATTGCGACAGCGTTGTGAACCAACGCAAATATACATATTAACACTGTGGCAATCAGTTTTCGCATGGCCTCAGCTTATCGTGCATCAATTAACAAACCTAAGTCAAAATACTGCGCTAATTCAATTTTGTGTTATTATTTCATCGAAATGCGGAATCGACACCCTCAGCCCTGTTTTTGCGTGATGCGGCGTTAAAATTGGGAACAATGACAGGAAGTTGCGGCGTGTTTCGCAACCATGTTTTGTGCATTATGTAAGAACAAGGAGTGCGTGTACATCGCCGACCGCCAGGTAGGGCTTGCATCCATGCTTGCGCTGGAATGCGTCCATGCGTGACCTAAACCACTGCAACTGATCGACATGTGTGAAGGGCGTTGAATTTTGGCGTTAAGGCCAGGACGAACGTTCCGAAGTCTCACAACACCTGGATGATTGCTTCCACCCAAAGATAAAAGCCTGCCGCATGACGCCATATGTCGAGCGACCGGCAACCGGTATCATTTCGAAATTATTCTTACAAAATTCGCGCCATTCCTAAAAAGCACAGCGGAGCCCGTATCCAAAGCATGTGCCCACAAGACAGTCGTTAGACAGTAATAAACGCCTTCATCGGACATTATCCGGCCTTGGGTCTCCGACAATTGAATGCTCCAGTTCAGGTCGTTCGCGGGCAGCCACCACAAAAATCCAACTTGTCTCACTCCATGACATCATATTCATGCGCAAGGCTACCAAATTTGCAGCGGTCGGCGCGTATTTCCCCTTGAACCTCTAGCGGCTGTAGCTCCTATATTGTAATCGATTTGAAGATCTGCAAAGGAAACCAAAATGCAGCACGATGTGCAGAACCATCATCACGAGCATGAACGTGGCAGCTGTTGCGATCAGATGGCTGAGGTTTCTGAAAGTGTCGCAGCGGCGCCCGGTACCGGCCGCAGCTTCAGGGTGAATGGTCTCGATTGTGCTGATGAAGTATCAATTTTGCGGAAGGTTGTGGGACCTGAGGTTGGGGGGGAGAACTATCTGGCCTTTGACGTCTTGAACGCTAGGATGACCGTTCTGGAAGGCGCACGCGAGCTAACAGATGATCGTATCATCAAGGTGATCAACGGAACCGGGATGTCGGCCAAGGTTTGGGATTACGAAAATGCCGAAGCCGATCAGGCAGTACATCTAAAACGCCTGAAGCTGTTTACCGGTCTCAGTGGCAGTTTCTGGGCCGCCGGTTTCCTTTACCACGTTGCCGAGACAGGAGCGGCTGGGGCTGTGCGTCTGTTTTCTGGCCACGGTCAAAGTCCGATGCCGCCCGCCGAAATCGGTCTTTTTCTGGCAGCAATCCTATTGGGCGTTTGGCTGGTAGCCCCAAAAGCCTGGTCTGCGGCACACAGAATTGCGCCCGACATGAACCTTCTGCTTGTGGTGGCGGTCGCCGGTGCAATTGGCCTTGGAGAGTATTTCGAGGCAGCAACTGTGGCGTTTTTCTTTGCGTTGTCGCTGACGTTGGAAAGCTGGAGCGTGGGACGCGCGCGCAACGCTGTTTCAGCATTGTTAGATCTTGCACCACCGACAGCCCGGATAATGCGAGAGGACGGGTCCGAGGCGGAAGTTCCTGCTGCGAGCGTCGCGATTGGCGATCGTTTCATTGTCCGTGGCGGCGACCGTATAGCACTGGACGGCAAGGTCGTTTCTGGCGCAGGCGCAGTCGATCAAGCGCCGATAACGGGGGAAAGTGCGCCGATTCCAAAGGAGGCGGGCGATGATGTCTACGCTGGCACGATCAATGGAGAGGGCACGCTGATCGTAAGCGCAACGAAAGAGGCCAGCGATACTGTTCTGTCGCGCATCATCAGGATGGTGGACGACGCTCATTCCCGTCGCGCGCCAGTTGAGCAATGGGTCACAAAATTCGCTCGAATATACACACCTGCCGTTATGGCGCTCGCGTTCCTGATTTACATCATACCGCCCCTCCTCTTCGGAGGGGACTGGTCGAACTGGTTGTACAACGCTCTTGTCCTACTTGTGATCGCTTGCCCCTGCGCTCTGGTGATTTCAACGCCTGTTTCCATCGTTGCTTCGCTAGCGTCGTCAGCCCGCAATGGCGTGCTGATCAAGGGTGGTGCGTATGTGGAGGCGCCATCCAACTTGAAGGCATTGGCTTTGGACAAAACCGGCACCATCACAATGGGAAAGCCAGAGGTCGCCAATCTATTTCCGTTGAAAGGAACGAGCCAACGAGAGTTGCTCGCCGCAGCCACGGCACTAGAGGTCCGCAGCTCGCACCCGCTTGCGCAGGCCATTGTCAATCGGGCCGAACGTGATGGTCTGCCTTTGACGCCGGCGGTTGACACGCGCACTGTCCCGGGCCGTGGCGTTGAGGGAACTTATGAGGCGGGTGCTATTTGGCTGGGTTCTGACCGCTTTGCGACCGAGAAGCAGCTTGGAGACGCTATACCGAACGATCTGCGGACACAGATAGAAGGGATGGGCAACACTCTAGTCGTCGTTGGCAATGAAACAGATATTCTTGGCCTGATCGAATTGCGCGACGGCATTAGGCGCGATGCCATTGGCATCGTCGCCGATCTGCACGCCAAGGGTGTCAAAAAGATAGTCATGCTCACCGGCGACAATGAGCGCACCGCAAACACCGTCGCCAACGAGGTCGGAATAGACGAGGTACGTGCTGAACTGCTTCCAGAGGACAAGGTAAAAGCCATTGAAGAACTGACTGCAAAATACAACGTTGTTGCGATGGTCGGCGATGGTGTGAATGACGCTCCGGCCATGGCCAGGGCTCACTTCGCAATTGCCATGGGCGCGGTGGGATCTGATGCGGCGATTGAAACCGCCGATATCGCTCTGATGAGTGACGATATCAGTAAGCTGCCGTGGCTAGTGGACCACTCACGGCGCACTATGTCCATTATTCACCAGAATATAGTCGTTGCATTGGCGACAAAAGCGCTGTTTGTCGGACTGACTGCGTTCGGCCTGGCGACTATGTGGGGTGCGATCGCGGCCGATGTCGGTGTATCGCTTTTGGTGGTAGCCAATGCCCTGCGGTTGTTACATGCGAGTGGTAGCAATTCTACTCCCACCGATAGCCACAGGATCGACGATGTTGGGGCTGCCGGCACGCTGACGCAGGGCCACGAAAAAGCCATCGGCTGACTCAAGCGCGAAATCTGGCGTAAACGAGTTGGTGTCGTCCGATCCAGCCGTACTTTATATCCACGACGTTTGGTGTGATGCGGTATTTCTACGCCGAGATTGACCAAGCTGCATCATTCGATCGAGGGGAACGTTTTTGTCCTCAGACACCGAAGATCTGAGGACAGCAGGAGATCATATCCCCCCTGCGTCAGCCATCAGGACCTCGCGCACCGATACCCAGCACCGGAACAGAGATGGTTATCTCTTCACCATTTTTAAACATGAGTGTCAGTGGAAATTCAGAACCCTCATTGAGCGGTGCCCGCAGATTCATCATCATCGCATGCAGACCTCCAGGTTCGAGAGAGATGCTTTCACCAGCGGGAATGTTTACGGATTTCTGCGGGGACATTTTGCTCACTCCGTTGCTGTCCACCTCAGTTTTGTGGATCGAGACATTCGCAGAAACATCTGCTCTCATGGTCGTAAGAGTGATCTCTTTAGTGCCCGAATTGCGAATTGTCATATAGGCGGCAACGGGGCGCGAAGTCCCAATGCTGGCGCGAGCCCATGGAGCCTCAATGAATATGGATTCGTCCCCTGACATCTGTTGTGACACTGCAGGTATCGAAAACAGAATGAGTGAAAAAAAGATGCAACCGCGAGTGATATAGCCAGGCATGTGAACACACTTTCTGTTGTATTTTTACAATGGCACTAAAAGCCACGCGCGGCCCTGACCTCAGAATCGACCAGTAATGAAAGTTGTTCAGGCCCGAAAGACGGCAAGGACTTGCCGTTGACAAAAAATGTGGGCGTTCTTTGGATGCCAATAGCCTGCACGTCGGCACGATCCAGGTTCACGATCGCAACGATATCAGGCATTTTCACCTGCTGTTCGGCCAGATCGATGTCCAATCCTGCTTCGCCGGCAATTTGCATAATACGCTCCTCCGCGGGTGCGTCATGCGCAGCCCAGACAGGTTGGTTTTTGAGCAACGCTTCCAACACAGGAACATAGACATCCTGCAAACGAGCGACTTCAAGGACCTTGATTGCGGTCTCGGACCCGCTTCCGTGAAATGGAGTATAGCGTAATACCAGGCGCACATCCTTTGGGTATTTATTCATGATCTCCTTAACCATCGGGTAAAATGCTCGGCAGGCTTCGCAGGCCGGATCAAAAAATTCAACGATCGTCACCTGGGCGTCCCGTGGACCGAGAACGGGAGAATAAGCCCTCACAAGACGGTCGTTTTGCTCGACGGCCAATTTCGCCGATGTTTGCTCCACGGGCTTGGTAGCGAACCAAGTCGCGCCGGCAAACGCTATGAGAGCCAGCGCGAGTGTCACTATTGCTACCGACACAAGTTGCTTACGGTTCATGTTGGATTCCTCGCTTAATTTGTAGAAGAAGGGCAAATATCGTTCCGAACGCAAGAAGCGCAAGAAGCGGAATTGGCAAACCCAAAACAACCATGCCTGCATCGGTGCAGGACGGTCCATTGGCTGTACAAGGTTGAATCGTTTCTGGAAACACACCGAAATAAAGAAGCGTATGATAAGCAGCAATCAAACCGCCTATTGCAGCAAGCGGCATGCTGTAGCGCCAAACACGTGTGTCAGACAAACAGAACGCAATGCCCAGAATTATGGCAAGCGGAAACATAAATGCTCTTTGAAACCAGCACAGGACACAGGGTGTTTGCCCAAGCACCTCACCGACAAAAAGAACGGCGAGTGATGCGACAAGAGCCACGACCCAAGCCAAAAAAAGTGAAATTGTGAGCCCACCATCGCGTGTCATCTAATTTCCAACCTTCAATTCAGATCAGCCACAGTGTTCAGGCCCACTGCCGCTCCAAACATTGGACAAATGACCATCGTTATTCGACAACATATTCAACACAGGAAAGCTCACCCCGTAACCATCGCGTGCGGTGACAAAATAATGATACAAGCTACAGCAGGTAGAGGTTCAACAGATAAATCTAGCAGGCAAACCTATTTATCAGAACTTGGGGGGCGGCTCATTGATTGCCGCCGACTAGATTTTTTCGAGGCTTTAGTGTTAGGAAAAATCCATGTTGACTATTGGAAATCTCTCAAAGAAGACCGGAACCAAAGTCCAGACGATCCGCTACTACGAGCAGATCGGGTTGATGCGTGAGCCCGGCCGCACCGAAGGTGGACAGCGGCGCTATCACTCACACGACCTTGATCGATTAGCGTTCATTCGCCACGCCCGACAGCTTGGATTTTCTCTGGTTGCCATACGTGAACTTCTGGATTTGTCGGATAGTCCCGAGCGCTCTTGCGCCGACGCAGATTCCATTGCGCGACGGCAGCTGGTTCAGGTCGAAAAGCGCATTTTGAGGCTGCAAGCACTGCAGAAGGAGTTAAAGCGAATGATTGCGGACTGCACCAGTGACAGTGTTGCCGAATGCCGCGTGCTTGAGGTGCTGCGTGATCATTCCGAGTGTTTGACCGATCACGAAGATATCGGAGCTTGAAAATTCGTCACCGTTCAACGTGCCAACATTCGCCCTGAATTTAATTGCCGCGCGCCAGGAAATATTGCGGGTGCGATCAGGTCACAGCACCAGTCCCACCTCTGCTATTTAAATCAAATGGAATTGCCTAGGTTAATAGTACGAAAATGAATAGGAACGTATTTTCGACAACCTTTATTAAAATGTAAGTCGCTGTTTTTGCATAATTTTCGCAGACCCCATCTATGGTGTTCTCACCACTTCTGGGGAGAATACGGGATGAGACTTTTATTTATCATCGCATTGTCGCTGACTGTTTTTGCACAACCGGCAAGTGCCGATGCATTGCATTTGAATCCGCAACAAAGCGCTGATTCCCCGAAAATGAAAACATTCGGTAAAACCTCTATACCGATCGGTTATTACGAATACTGCAACCGCTATTCAGCACGGTGCCGGCAGAAGAGCAAACCAGCTGTGGTCAATCTCACGCGTGCACGATGGAAAGAAATCATCGCGGTGAACAGCAGTGTTAACCAACGGATCCGCCCCGCAACAGATCAAGAGATCTTTGGTGTTGAAGAGCGCTGGGAGCTTCCACAAAATGTCGGTGATTGTGAAGATTATGTTCTTCTGAAACGCCAGCTCCTTGCCGAACGTGGATACCCGCTTAGCTCTCTTCTTATCACCGTTGCGCGCGATGCCGATGGCGGGGGGCATGCTGTACTGACCGTTGTAACGAATGTGGGCGATTTTATTCTCGATAACGTCAACTCGCAGGTTCTGGAATGGCGCGATGCCGAGCTCTACTATCTCAAACGCCAATCCCAAAAAAATCCTAACACCTGGGTTGATCTAACCAGGGGCTAAGTGTCCAGCGAGGTGCAATAAATATTCAAGACCTGGCCTGGCGCGCATCGGGCGCGACAACGCGCGACAGGTCAAGGGCGATGAGTACCCGAATGGGATTTTCAAGTTGTCTTTCAATAAAGGTGTCGGCTTGCTTAGAGCGCAAGTGACGCCGGTGAGACCGCGAGACCTACAGCCCATTTTTGTCGAATGTCGAAGGCATCGTGAAGGTAAGTGGAGTGCACCTTACGAGTTCAAGGTGAACTGTCGGTGGCGAATTCATCAAGGCGTTCGGTGGGCTGGCAGTTTATCGTGTACACAATGACGCTTCGTGGCAAACCCGATCACGGATTTTCGGCAACTGTGATCCGCGGCATGGAAGAGGCCATCAAAGGGATCGAGTGCATTCTCGCCGATACCGAATCTGGGTCTACACCACCGGATAAGCCGAGACTTCCTGGCTCACGCCTAAAAAGCGACGCCGCCAAAGCCATCCTGGTAGCCGTGGGAAACAACTGCTCGTTTCTACAAAAATGAGTTCCCAAAGCTATCGGCGTGTCAGTTCGCGTTGCCCGATAGCATGCGGAAAGCCGCTTCCCAATTCCATTTCGCATAGTTCGCAATCGGCCAAATCCACAAACGACGAGATTCGCCGGAAGCAACGCAGCAGGCATTCTGTGAGGGCGCGTTCTGACCTTGGCGTCCAACAGATTCACGCCCAAATTTCGACTTGTTGCTTTTACATTCGATTTAGATCTGCCCAATACTATCTCTAACAGCCGATGACGAACACAAATTTGATCAATTCATGGTTAAGGTCGCTGATCCATAATCTTACAACTAGTGTAAAGTGAAGCTGCATGGCCTGCTTGCCGTCATTTGCAATCGAACCAGAACCGGATTGGATACATCGAACGATGCGTGGATTATTGGTTCATTTCGTGCTGGCGATATTTGCAATAATCATGTCGGGTTGTACCACCAGCGTGCTCGACGTCGCAGACCGAGGCGACATCCCGGTTCCACCCAAAGCAAAAGCCGAAATGAAAAAGCGGGGCCTGTCGCCAACAAGTCCGGTCTTGGTGCGAATATTCAAAAGGGAAAGCGAGCTGGAACTCTGGAAGATGAACGCCACTGGTCAATACGTCCTATTCAAGACCTATCCGATGTGCAGATGGTCCGGGAAGTTGGGTCCCAAAAAGGCGGATGGCGACCGGCAGGCACCCGAGGGATATTACATGGTCTCTGCTTCCATGCTTAACCCATCGTCAAAATATTTCCTGTCATTCAATCTCGGCTACCCAAATAGCCTGGAAAAAGCACTTGGATATACAGGTAACGCATTGATGGTACATGGCGCCTGCTCATCTTCCGGCTGCTTTGCAATTACGGATAAACATGTTGCGGAAGTTTACGCGATCGCGCGCGATGCTCTCCGCGGTGGTCAGACAGAATTCCAGGTACAATCATACCCATTTCGCATGACGCCCGAAAACATGGCATTACATAGCTCGAACCCGAACCTCGCCTTCTGGCAGAACTTGAAGACGGGCAATGACTATTTTGAGGTTACACGGCAAGCACCCGATGTATCGTATTGTGGCGGGCGCTACGTTTTCAACGCTGACTTTGGAAACGTGAGCCCGGACGGACCGTTGGCGGCATGCCCTGCAAGGCGTGACGACCAAAACCAGGCTGTTTTGGCAAAGAGCCACTCCGACAGGGAAATGTTTGAGGCAATTCTGACGCTTCCATCCAATGTGTCGGCATCCTCTTATTCCGACGGAGGCATGCACCCGACGTTTCGGAGCGTGCTGGGCAAGCATGGCACAAAAAAACTGTCTGAGTTAACATCAAAGGACCGAGTGCCTGTCAGCAAACCGGATGCGGCACTTGCAGACCCGTACCGCCCAGATTGATTGTCAGATCTCCGGCATAATTGATTGAAGAAACTTCGTGCAAGCGTCTATTCCGGACCGCAACAGGTTAGTTTGGCCGGTGAAAACCGTCACAATGCGATGGCTGAAATCGCCTGAGCTACCAATTGCTGTGCTTTATCTGCGATACCCTCTATTGACCTTGGGCACTGACAATCCAATTCGCCGCCATACCCTTGCTTGATCGATTTGCTCATATCGCGCGGAATTAATATAGCAGATGCAGGGAGCGCCACGGACGCAAGCGTTATCAAAAAAACCGACGCAGATATGAGTGCCGACTGGCATCAATCGGACGAACCCGGCCGAGCCGATTGGTATGTTTGAGGCGATCGACAGTCACATACTACCCACACCGTTGATGTCACCACTGCCACTTGAAGAATATTTTCCAACGGGTCCGATAAATGCGTAACCGATCTGGCCACCGCAAGCTCGATCTCATCCTCACAAGCAGCACGCTGACGGAAGCCCATCTGAAATCAACTTGCTGCGCGAGTCCAGGATGGCCGGCAAAGGCCCGGAAAAGGCAACCCTGCTTGGTACGAAAATGAACGGATCGAGGATGACCGGTGCAAATCTCAGGATCTACCAGCCGACCTCGGTCGTTCCGAATCGGAATTATGTTTTTGCCAGTTTTACGATGGTAACCATGATCTGAACTTCATAGATATAACAATTGACTCAAGCCCCATCGCGCCTCTTAATTGTTTGTTAAGGATAACAGAGAGTGAACAGGGGCTGGCTTCGATGAAGAATTTTGTTGTCAGAACAGCGCTCGCCGCTGTCATGGTTGCGGCATTTCCGACTCCCATTGTCATTGCGGCACAGCAAGGTGCGACAACGATGCCGGTCGGTAATATCACCTCACAACCAATCGGCCATTACGAATTTTGCAAGCGTCGCCCGGGGGAATGCACGGGCACGGGAAAAGTGACTGCTGCACCAAAAGTCACCAGTTATGGTTGGTCTGTGGTCAAAGAAATCAACGAGACGGCCAATTATTCAGTTCTCCCCATGACCGACTTCCAAATCCACGGGCGAGAGGAAGTGTGGTCTTACCCGGATTCTGTAGGTGACTGCGAAGACTATGTACTTTTGAAACGCGCTAGGCTGATCGGAGAAGGCTTTTCTGCATCTGACCTCTTGATAACTGTAGTCCGCAAACAAAATGGCGAGGGACACGCAGTGTTGACACTGCGTACATCGGATGGCGATTTTGTACTGGATAATCTGACTGACGAAGTAAAAATCTGGTCTGAAACGCCGTACACGTATCTTAAACGCCAAGCTTCGTTTCATGCTGGGCGCTGGGTTGATATCGACAGGGGTGACGAGCCGATGGTGGGTTCGATTCCTGAATAATTGACACGCCATACTCCTCGCCGCTGCCTCAATGAAGAGAATGTTGAAGCCTATATTTTTGGCCGCGAGGACACCCATTATTTCAATTATCTCGCTCCATGATCGATGCCGTCTAGCAAGATGACGACAAGCGGCCATCCGATATGGTTGTAGCGCGGGAATTTCTTGGAACTACTGGTATACATGACACACTGAATGTCGAACCGCATCGATGCCAGAGAAACGGGCAACGTGGCCTTCACCGATTCGAGGCGGATGACCATGTATCGGCCAGCGCATTTTTGGGAGATGGAAACAGTTGATTGACCGAAGAGCTGCAAGAAGAAAATGGAGTGACTTGTTGCCTGCTCTCGGACAAATTCAGAACGGGCGGCGGCACAAATAATGCCAGAGACTCCACAATCTCAGGATCAATTCTGATCCGTGGTCCAGCATTTTAGGCATTTTCGAAGCCACCGGCATTAACTGGACCGTCGCATCGACGCAACGCCCAATTCCTCAAAAATACCCTTGAACCTACAGCAGCTAGAGGTGCTAGGTTGCCAGTAGTCAATCTAGAAGTGTTCGCTGAGCGTGAATATTGCAATGATCCATACGCGGAACGCACTAGAAGTCGATCTTTCACCGCGAGCGCAATACGCAGCGTCCGCATTGAAATGGTTGGGAGTTGATGCTGATTTTTGCTCAAGATACTGATGACCATGAAACAGATTCGTGGATATCGGATAGCGACAGGCACTGCTGACCAGTCCACACCGCACGCATCGGGTATCTCCGGCGCGTTGAGATTGTAATATGGACGAAAAATGATCTCCAATGGTCCGATTCCGCATCGCTCCCGGCAGAAATTTTATCGTACACGGAGGCTTTGATGACAGCACTACGAGCACTGGTTTTTGTCCTTTTAATTGTGCTGGCTGGTGTATTTTCTTGGTTCTCACTGCAATGGGCGCGAACGGAATCCAACAGTTCTTCCAAGCCCTATGGTGTCGCATTTGAACTTGTTGATCAGAATGGGAATACTGTTACCGAGACGGCTTTTCAGGAAAAACCAACGGCACTCTTTTTTGGGTTCACCCACTGCCCCGACGTTTGCCCTACCACGCTATTCGAGCTGGATTCCTGGATGAGAAAGGCCGATCCGTCGGGCGAGAGACTGCGTGCTTTCATGGTGACAGTCGATCCCGAGCGCGACACCTATCAGTTGTTGAGAGAGTACATCTCAAATGTATCCGACCGCATCGTCGGCATTTCCGGCGATCCGGAAAAGGTGCGGGAAATGGCCCGGGGATTTAATGTTTATTTGGAGAAAGTGCCGACTGATCCGAATGATCCGAATAGCGACTACGTTATGAATCACACAGCCTCTGTGTTCCTCCTCGACAGAAACGGTCAATTCCGCGGTACAATCGCTTATGGCGAAGATGGAGATGTCGCGGTCAAAAAACTTGAAAATCTGCGTTAAGATTTTGAAGTATTGTACCTGGGAATTGCTGTTGTAGTTCTTGCGCAGGAGACACGACTTGTCTATCGCAGAAAGCGCCGCAGCCCGTAAGTAATGGCCTCGATGGCGATCACCATGATGAGGATCACGATCGTAAGGGTCGCCACCTTCTGGTACTGGAAGGAGCGGATATAGGTCTGGATGTAAAATCCGATCCCGCCGGCGCCGACGAGACCGAGCACCAGGCTTTCGCGCAGGTTCAGTTCGAAGCGAAACATCACATCGCGCAGCAGATCCGGTGCAATCTGCGGCAGCGTGCCGAACCAGTGGATCTGGATTGCCGATGCGCCGGCGCTGCTGAGGGCGGCGATCGGCCGGTTGTCGACCGATTCGAACGCCTCGGCAAAGAACTTCGCCAGCATGCCGGTCGAATGAAAGGCAATCGCAAGAACGCCCGGCAACGGTCCGAGACCGACGGCGCCGACCATGATCATCGCCACCAGGATAAGCGGAATCCCGCGGATTGCGGCAAGCAGCCATTTGACCGACACATGCACCCAAGCCGGCGTTACCGTGCCGGCGGCGAGCAATCCGAGCGGGATGGACACGACGATGCTGAGCGCTGTTCCGATCAGGGCGATCTCCACTGTCTCTAAAGCCGCCTGCGTGACGATGCCAAGGACACTAAGATCGGGCGGCACCATGCGCTGCAGGAAATCCAGTAACCGACCACCGCTGGCGCCAAGCCGGGTGGTGTCGATGCCGAGATCATACCAGGCGACAACGACCACGATCCCGATCGCCGCGGTCATCAGGAACCCGTAGCGGCCGCTGCCGCCTGCAGATTGCGTGGACATTGCCTTCCTCATGCCGATGCGGGTTCGTTCTGGTCCACCAACGGATCGGCCATTTTCTCGTAGACCGCCATCACCTGAGCGGCGCTCGCCGGAGAGCTCTTTTCATCCAGTATGACAGACCCTTCGGAAAGGGCGACAATCCGGTCCACATAGGTACGCACCAGCATCGGCTGGTGGGTGGTGATAATCAGCGTTGCCTTGCGGTGTTCGCAGGCCCTGACCAGCAGATCGAGGATTTCGCGGGCACGCACGGGGTCCAGGTTGCTGATCGGCTCGTCGGCGAGGATCATCCCCGGTTGCTGCGCCAGGCAACGTGCAATCGCAACCCGCTGGCGCTGTCCGCCGCTCAGTTCGTCGGCGCGCCGGTGCATGAATTCATTCAGGCCGGTTTCCTCGATCGCCGTCAGGATCTGCTTGTAGTCTTCCGGCGTCAGCCGGCCGAAAACGGAGCGCATGGTCGACAGATGGCCGAGGCGTCCGTTGCGGACATTTTCAAATACGGTCTGTCGTTCGACGAGGGCAAATTCCTGAAAGACAAATCCGATCCTGCGCGAAAAGGCGCGGCCCGGCGATTTGCTGCTGCTGATCGTCTCGCCCAGAACCTCGGCATTGCCCGACCAGTTTCTCAGCCGGCCGTCGATCAACCGCAACAGCGTTGATTTTCCGGCACCGGAAGGCCCGATCAGTGCCACGCGCTCACCGGCGCCGATTTTCAAGCTGCCGATATCCAGCGCCGGTTCATCGCCGGACTTGTAGCCGAAATGGATATTTTCAAGCGACAGCGCTTGCACGGCGGTTTCCTTCTGTCTTACTCAGTCGATAAAGCCATAGGTCTTCGCCAACGCCTCGAGATTGGTAAAGGCGGAATTGTCGGCGACAACATAGCCGTCCGGACCGTAGACATATTTCAGATAGGCGCGGTAGTCCGGTTCGTTCAATTTCATCATGGCGGCGATGAAGCGAGCCTTCAGGTCTTCATCAAAACCCTTGCGGGCGATGACCGTGTGGGATGGAATCTGCTCGCTCTCGGCGATCCAGCGGATTTCAGCCTGCTGGTCGGGGGTCAGGAGCAGATCGGCATACTGGCTGACGCCCGCGGCATCAACCAGGCCGTTGGCCATCGCCTGGATGGCCTGCTGGTATCCGCCGGCAAAATAAACTTCGCCGAAATAACCCTTGGGATCCGCGCCTTTTTCGATAAGACCCGCATCGACAAAGGTCTTGAGCGGAAAAAGATAGCCAGATTCGGAGATCGGATCGGCAAAGGCGATGGATTTTCCTTCAAGATCCGCCAGCGACTCGATGCCGCTGTCGCGACGCACGAAGACGCGGCCACGATAAGTGGGCTGGCCGCGATAGACTTCCAGCAAAATGGGTTCGGCGCCGATGCGGTGCCTGGCAATGATCGACGGCAGCGCGCCCATAAAGGATATGTCGGCATCGCCGTTGCGCAACGCCTCGACGGCCGCGGCGTGGTCGGAGGTCACAAAACCCTTGACCGGAACGCCCGTCTGTTCGGCGAGATAGATGGTGATCTGCTCTATGTCGCCCAGCAGCTTGTCGGGATTTTCCTGCGGCACGAAGGCCATGGTGATCGAGGGCTCTTGGGTGGCCGCCGGCGCGATTACGAAAGACAGGACCGCGGCTATGGCCAAAAGGGCTGATGCAATGATGTTTCTGCGTTTCATGATCCCAGACCCTTGCTCAGTACATCGCTTCTTCGTAGGCAGTTTTCTTGTGCTTGAACGCCTGCCATTCGGCTTCGGCAAGATCCCAGTCATCCGCATTGATGGCGCTCCTTATCGCACTCAGACCGTCGGCCAGTTCAATGACCTGATCGATCCGATCGCGATTGTTCATGGCACTGATGTCCTGGCGCAGATCGGTGATCACCGTTTCCAGCATCAGGTTTGCATGAAATTTGTCCTTTGCCGGGATCAACGCCTCCAGAGTGGTTGCGAACGTGGTGAGTTCGGCAAAGGCGAGCGCAAAGGGTGTCGCCCTGTCGTCGAACCGCTCATAGGGTTCGTCCGCGCCGCCGACGGTCTCCAGATAGGCCGTTAGATCGGCGCGTTGCCCGGCTTCGAGGCCGAGAGCAAAGGTGGTGTTGAACCAATTGACGACAGCGCCAAGCGTCGGCAGCGACCCGTCGTGGAAATAGGGTGCGGTGTATTTCACATTGATCAGCGTCGGCGTGTCGAACTGGCCGCCACGGCTGCCGTCATAATTGCCCCTGGCCGAACCGATATCGTAGCGGCGGTTGTCTGTGAAGTTGGTCGCCGGAACATGGCAGGATGCACAGGATTTGCCGGCCATGCCCTCGAACGGCGTGTTGAACAGCGCCTCGCCGCGTACAACCGACACATCGCTGCGGTCGGTGAGCTGCCCGAAACCGTCAATCCTGGAATTGGGAAGGAAATCGAACTCGTTTAAATAGGCGATCAGCGCGTCGAGCATGAACGGCGTCGGCTCGTCGCCGCCGAATTCGCTGACAATCACATTGCGGGTGAATTCGCGCAGGCTGGCAATGCGGCCGTCGCGGCCATAGGGCGCGGTGAAGCGGATGCCGCGCAGCGACGGCGTGTCGAGCGCATCGTCCTGGAAATCGTTGAATATGGCGTTGAAGAAGCCGCCATCGACGTCGGCGCCGCCGCGCCGGTGGCTGACACCGGGAATGAAGAAGCGGTTGTTGATGTCGCTGCGGTTATGGCAGGTGGCGCAGCTGACCCCTAGGGACCTGGCCGGATCACCGAACATTTCAGGGCTGTCGAACAGCATGTCGCCATAGGCGACTAGCGGCAGATCGGCTTCGTCGATGCCCTTTTCCTCGAAATTCAACACCAGAAGCGGCAGCGGATCCTGGTCCGCAATGTCGGTTCCGGGCGGGAACCAGGGTTGGACGGGATTTTCCGCAAGCCGCTGCAATGCACCTTCCGGTGCGGGTGCAAGCGAGCGTCTCGGGGCGAAGCGTGCGGGCACATAGTTTTTTCTGACATAGCTGATGATCGTGTTGCTCGCGTCTAGATAGCGCTCCGTGTCGGCGTCGTGGCTGCCAAGACCAAAGACCCCGGACGAACCCATTGCCGTTGTCAGGGTGAGCCAGGCGCGGCCTATGGCGCGGGCATTTTCGGGATCCGTCTGGCGCACGAAGGGTTCGATGGCGCGGTAGAGCTGCTGGGCATCGAGCAGGTCGAGCCGTGCCGCCGCCGGATCCGCCAGCAAATTGCCGGCACGCTCGAGTGACGCTGTAATGGCTTCGCCAAGGGCGCGCGATGCTGCTTCATAGAGCTGTTGCCGGTCCTTGTTCGAAATAGCCTTGGAAAGGGCCGCTGACAGGTCGGCACCGTTGTCCGGAAGGAGCTCCTGCAGCCTTTGTTGACCGGAAACCGGAATTTCCGACGCGGAAAGCGGTTGCTCGAAGGCGACCCGGATCTTTTCCCACGGAACCGGCGTCAGATCCGCCATGAAAAGAATGGTCTGAAACGATCCGGCAAACGGATCCCATTTCCTTTCAACAGCAACCGTCGCCCAGCTCACATTCACTGAAAGGACGACAGCAGCGAGCGCGGCAAGTGCAGATGCCAGAAATCGAATTGTCACCATAGCCGGGTTCCATCAAATTGTCGCCACTTCTTAATAATGATAATGATTTGCAATAGCAAGAAATTAATTGATTTGAATGTATTCCGACAGTGATTGTTGCCACTCAAAAAGCCCAGATCGGAAACGTGAAATACCCTGTTGAACCGATAGTCCCTGGAGAGAATATATTTATGTGCAAGGACCACCATGGGATGCCAAAAAAGATGCGAATCCCTCCAGTAATTCATTGGCCGATAATGCGGCATTGGCTTGGTTGCTGGTCACCGGATCGCTGATTGGAGAATTCAAAGTGCACGCCTTTTTTACAACGATACTGGCCGGTGTCGGTTTTGCTTTCACAGCGCCTGATATCCTTCCGGACATCGTTCTTCTGCCGTCATTGGCAATATTCATACTAGTGACTGAATATGCACTATGAGGACGCCAGCGAACGTAGAACTCCGTTCGACAATAACTCGCGGTAGTGAAAAAGCTTCTGCGGGAAACATCGAGCTCCGAGGATCGCCTTTTTTAGCGGGACAAAGTTATCGATTGAAAATTGTATTTTTTCGCAAAGCGACGTTGCGACTTAAGTCAACCGCGCTGATATTGAATAATCAGATCGTCGCTCCATCTGAGGGTTGGAACTAAAGTGCGGCCTTCAGCCATGTGTTCTTTCTGCGGAGCCGACTTGGGTGTCGCTGCAACTCATTGGAAACCGGTTTTGAACACAATCCTTGCGCTCATCAACGAATACGGAACGATGATCTACCTGTTGCTTTTCGGCTACTGTGCGCTGAAGAGCGGTGCGCTTCCGTTGTTCGGAGGATATGCTGCCCAAGCAGGTGCATTGGACCTGGGTTATGTTGCCTTGGCCGTCTTCGCAGGTGGGTATTTGGGAGATGAAGTGCGGTTTCGAATAGCCCGACACTATGGTGTGGGAGTTTTCGAAACCAAACCTTGGTTGAAAGATCTGTTCCTGAAAGCCAAAGTCATGATGGAACAATACGGCGCTGCCTATATATTTTTGTACCGCTACCCAAAGGGAATGCGAACAATCGGCGCACTTCCGGTTGGCCTCACCGACATGCACTGGCAGAAATTTACGCTTCTCAATAGTGCATCTGCAATTTTGTGGACAGGGCTGCTTGTGGGTGCTGGCTATCTGTTCGGTTCGGCGATCGAGGAGGCCGTCAAAGACGGTTGGGGATTTGCCAGCGTTGCGCTGCTCTTGTTGTTTTTGCTGGCTGCTTTTTTCGCTTGGCAGCGCGCTGGTCGAATTCACACCATTAGATGAAACGTCTGACGGATGTTCTGTAGTTTCGATACTCTTCGCCATAAACCTCTTCCAGCCAAGGCTCCTCCGCCAACGGTGCTATAGCCAAAACCGCAATCCCAATTCCAAGAACTGGAAGTACCCACATTGAGGCTGAAAGAACACCCCAGCCCATCAGGATTGCGATGTCAGCCGCGTATTGAGGGTTCCTGGACCAACGATAAAGACCGGTCCTAACAAGCCCTGTCGCCTCGCCACTCGTCGCAGCCATTCCAATCTTGAGAACACCACGCCAAACAATCAGGTTTCCGATCAAGATTAGAGGCAAACCAATTGTCCACCTCAGGGGCGCGGGCCAATTAAATCGGTTCCAATCCAGAATGCCCAAAACAAATGCAGACGCAAATATCAGGGTGGTCATGAACCAGACGTGGAGCTTGACGGCTGTTGTTGCTTCAACAGGCGGCCACATTCGCTTTTGTGGTTGCGCGATCGACCAGAGCAACATGCCGAACATGTAGGCCCCCGCTGCCACACCAACCAGGAGGACGAGAATGTGCAGTTCAATGCGCGTGGTCATGTCCATGGCTTTCCAGTGCACCCGAATCCACTCCGCTGCGGAACTCCTGCCATGCCTGAACGAGAATGAGTTGCGACGAACGCAAAAACAGTCCCGCCATGACAATCGCAACGATGAGGTCAGGCCATGCTGTTGCTGTCAGCCATACCGCGGCACTGGCGATCATGACAGCCACATTTCCGATAGCGTCATTGCGTGAGCACAACCAGACAGAGCGAACATTGGCATCACCATCCTTGTAGCGCATCAAAAGCAAGACGCTTGCGACATTCGCGGCAAGGGCGAGAACGCCGATTAATCCCATGATTTCGGCTTTTGGTACACCAAGAACAAAGAACTGATAGGCGGTCGAGCCGAAAACCCAAAGCCCCATGACCAGCAGGCTCAGCCCCTTGAGAAGGGCAGCAATTGAGCGAACTTTCAGGCCCATTCCGATGACTGCAAGGCTAAGGCCGTAGGTCAATGCATCACCGAGAAAATCCAGCGCATCGGCTTGCAGGGCTTGAGACCCCGCCAGCTTACCCGCTGACATTTCGACAAGGAACATCGCGGCATTGATAATAATGACCACCCACAAGATGCGCTTGTAGGTTGGATCAATGCCGTCGAATTTAGGATTGCCAGAGCAGCCACAGGCTTCATTTTCCTTGCTCATTTCGCCATCTCCTGATGGACGAAAAGCCAACGCGGCACGCGCTTGCAATAGCTTCGGTAGTCATCTCCGAAATTATCCAGAAGGGATCGCTCTTCGGCAGGGATCTGTTTTCGATCCACCAGAGCGAAAAACGCGACGACCATGGCAAGGCTGCTTATGGCGCCCAACCAGAGCGCAAAGCCCAGCAAGAGCAAGAGCATTCCGACATACATCGGGTTCCGCGTCATACCGAATACGCCGTTAGTCACCAAGGTTGTTGCGCTACTCGGCGACAGCGGACTGACCGTCGTCTCATGCTTCACAAAAATGGTCACTGCAGGCAGCAGAAATGCGGCTCCAATGACCAATTCGAACGCCACCAGCCAAAGCGGCGCGGTGAACGTGACAATGGGAATGAGGTTTGCGAGCGCGAAAGCGCACACTGCACAAATGAAAAGCAACGCAAGTGGTGGTACCATCATACTCAGTCTTTCAACATCAAGCTGACCTAAATATAATCTCTCTAGTGGCTATAGCTTCAAGGGGAAATTTTCATGCTCTCAATCGGCGAACTTTCCAAGCGCACAGGCGACGGATTGAAGCGGCTTCCTTTTATATGTCGCATGATTAGTGGTCTGCAGCGGCTCAGTGCACCAGCAGCGAATGTCTGCTCAACATTTTGGTGACCGCAAGTGAATGGTGCCCGCTTCACCTGCGGTCTTGGAATGTTACTGCCCGGTAGCGGCGGCTGAGAATTTCTCAAGCGCGCCTTAAAAGGCGAACCACCAACCCTTGGTTGTTGGCTTTTTCTTCGATTGGATGATCTTAGACCAACTTTGTTGTGGGGGCAGGGTTTGAACTTGCGACATTCGGGCTATGAGCCTGACTGTTTTTCATGTCGGCAGTTGTGCTTGCGAAATTAAGTTCGAATCAGGTTCCGCTTGCTGGCAAATTTCCGCCTTCCAATCAATCGAGTTGGGACCGCCCTACCCTCATTTTATGTACTCAATCAGATTGTGTTCACATGCCGATACGGCAACTCAAAACCACGGCCACAGGCCCGAGAAAATACAACAGTACCGGATTTTCTTTGATCTCTTGATGTACAGGAATTGTACACGTAACCGTTTAAGTGATTGAAATATTTGGACAGTCTTTCCAATCCATCATCGGCGCGACGGCGAATGTTTTTTCTCGATTTTTCATTGATTTCTGGTGCTTTTCAACGCGCCTAAATAAAGAGCAGGAAGGTCGTTTTGGCAAGCCTCTAAAGCCCGCCTTGCGAGCCGCGCCCAAACGCATGCGCTATTGTTTCCCAACGGATCTGGCCAAGCCCTTCCGCATGGCGTTTGGTGTGGTTGCAAACCATTTTCGAAATGCGCGGTGAAATGCGCTTGGCTCGGCATATCCGAGACGTCGCGCGATTTCGGCCACCGGCATCTCCGTTGACTTGAGCAGATATGTGACCTGAGACTTGTGTTTATCACCCTTTATCAGCCGCAGCGTCTGTCCCTCGGCTTTCAGCCGGCGATGCAGTGTCGATCTGGACATGTTCAGGGCCGCGCAAATGTCCTCGGTCGACGGCCAGTCCGATTGATCATACCCATCCAACAAGTCCTGAACCCGTCGCTTCAGGCTCAAAACAGGACGGTATCCACGCAAAAGCGTTTCGGGTGTCGTGCGCAAAAACACCTTCAGGTCTTCCTCGGTTCGTTGGACAGAGCGCTGGAGAAAACGCGCGTCAAACTGGATCGCGGCCTCAATTGCGTTGAATACAACAGGCCGCCCGAAAAAATCTCCGTAATCGTCCTGCCCGCTGGGCGGTGCACAGGGAAACTGAATGTGCATAAGCGAGATCCGTTCGCGCACCAACCAACAGTTCAGGCCGTGCAGGATCAGAAAAAATGTCCGATAGGCAAAGGCCGATCGAGTGGCGCCGCTTTCGACAAGCCGCACGGTGCATCGGTCATTTCCGATCTCCAACACGCCGAAGGGCTCTTCAATAACAACGCGAAGAAAACGCAGCGCTCGTCTGAGAGCAACCTCAAATGTCGGCGCGCCACGCACTGCATGGCCCATCAGGGTGAAGCTGCCCGGCGCCATGGGGCGCTTGCCCAGACGAAAGAACTCATCCCCGATCTGAAAGGCCATCTCAAGCCATAACTTCGCGAAGTCTGCCGGGGTCATGGCGTCTAGGTCGGCGAAGCTGAAGCCAAGCTCGCCGAGCAGGGTTCGAACATCGACACCTTCCCGCTGTCCGCATTCCAACACTTCGTCAACGAAGACCCGGGCGATCCTGGTAGTGGCATTTTGTGTCATCACGTTGACCAATACTGGCACTGTGTCGCAGGAACGCAAGCTTTATGTGGGGGGATGGATAAGGCTTCATGGCACAGACACATCCCACCGCTGTCACAGGTGGCCCATTTGGCCTGGGTCAGAAAGCATGCCAAACATCGGCGCGGCATGGTCATGGCACTTCAGTGATTGAATGGGATGTATCGGAAACCGCGGCCATCCCTGAAACCGGAAGCCTCCACAGGATTTATGCGTTGGGAAGTCACCCGACTGTACGACAGGCTCACAGTTACACCACCGTAAAGGAAGCCTCATGAACGACCCAATTGTGATTGTCGGCGCGAAACGCACACCCATCGGCGGGCTTGGTGGTGAGCTAAAGGGCCTGACCGCTGCCGAGCTTGGTACCGTAGCGGCACGAGCCGCGCTTGCCCAAGCCGGTGCCGCAGCCAGCGACGTTGACGAGGTGATCTTTGGCAATGTTCTGAGCGCAGGTCAGGGCCAGGCCCCTGCCCGGCAAATCGCCTTGGGTGCAGGTCTGCCTGAGACAGCCGTCGCGACCACGGTGAACAAGATGTGTGGCTCTGGCATGAAGGCCACGATGTTGGCCCATGATGGCCTGACAGCACAAAGCTGCGACATCGCACTCGTTGGCGGCACAGAGAGTATGTCGAACGCTCCCTACCTGTTACCAAAGGTGCGGAGCGGGTTGCGCATGGGTCATTCTGAGCTCAAGGACCACATGTTCCTCGACGGGCTTGAAGATGCCTATGAGAAAGGTACGCTGATGGGCGTCTTTGCCGAACGTTGCGCGGCCGACTACCAATTCACCCGCGACGCACAAGACGAATATGCCATCGCCTCGCTGGATCGCGCTCTTGCCGCGCAAACCGACGGAGCCTTTGCCGATGAGATCGCCTTGACGGAGGTGCGGGGCCGCAGGGAAACCACGATCGTTGACAGTGATGAGCAACCGCGCAATGCGCGACCAGACAAGGTCCCATCGCTGCGTCCGGCCTTCGCCAGTGATGGAACCGTGACCGCCGCGAATGCATCCAGCATCTCCGATGGGGCGGCAGCACTCATCCTGACGCGCGCATCGGCAGCCGAGGCGAAAGGGCTGACCCCGCTGGCAAGCATCACCGGTCATGCGAGCCACGGCATGACACCTGATAAATTTCCTGTTGCACCCATCGGCGCGGTCCAGAAGCTCTTGGCCAAGACCGGCAGTGATTTGAGTGATTACGGACTGTTCGAGGTGAACGAGGCCTTTGCCGTTGTTGCCATGGCCGCAATGAAGTCGCTCGGGTTGCCGCACGATCTGACAAATGTCAACGGCGGCGCATGTGCGCTCGGACATCCGATCGGAGCCTCGGGTGCACGGATCATCGTCACGCTTTTGAATGCGATGCGGCGTCGGCATGTCAAATCAGGCCTTGCCGCCATCTGCATCGGCGGCGGCGAAGCAACGGCCGTTTCGCTTGAATTGATGGAGTAATACCTTTGGTTTTGGACGACGTACAACTGGCTATTCGGGAAACCGCGCGTCAATTCGCGCAAGAGCAGCTTTGGCCCGGTGCCGAAGCGCGCGACAAGGATCACCGATTTCCTCGCGCAGAACTGGACGAAATGGGCGCGCTTGGCTTTATGGGCATGCTGGTGCCCGAAGAATATGGCGGCATCGACAGCGACATGGTCAGTTACGCCAGCGTGATTGAGGAAATCGCGGCAGGCGACGGGGCTTGTTCAACCATTCTTTCAGTGCATTCCTCAGTGGGTTGTGTGCCTATTGTTCGCTACGGGACCGCGGACCAGAAACAGAACTTCTTGCCCAAGCTGGCCAGCGGAGAATGGATCGGCGGGTTTGCCCTGACAGAGCCTCAGGCGGGCTCCGATGCCTCCAACCTGCGCACGGCGGCAGTGCGAGACGGCGACGATTACGTCATCAACGGCAGCAAGCAGTTCATCACTTCCGGCAAGAACGGTTCGGTGATCATTGTCTTTGCCGTTACGGACAAATCTGCGGGTAAAAGAGGGATTTCCGCCTTCATCGTGCCCACGGACACGCCTGGCTATGAAGTGGTGCGGGTTGAAGAAAAGCTCGGGATCAACTCCTCAGACACCTGTCAGTTGAGCTTCAATGACATGCGGATCCCGATCGAGAACAGGTTGGGTGAGGAAGGCGACGGCTACAAGATCGCGCTGGCGAACCTGGAAGGAGGACGCATCGGCATCGCATCGCAAGCCATTGGCATGGCCCGCAAGGCCTTCGAGGTGGCTCGCGACTATGCCTCGGAACGTCAGGCCTTCGGCGCGCCGATCGCATCCAATCAGGGCATTTCCTTCAAACTCGCGGAAATGGTGACTGATATCGAAGCTGCGCGCGGTCTTATCATGCTGGCCGCCAGCAAGAAGGATACTGGCGCACCGTGCCTGCGCGAGGCTTCCATGGCAAAACTCTTTGCCTCGGAAATGGCCGAGCGCGTCTGTTCCGCCGCCATTCAGATCCATGGCGGCTACGGCTACCTGCGCGATTTTCCGGTGGAGCGCATCTATCGCGATGTGCGTATCTGCCAGATCTACGAGGGCACCAGCGAAGTGCAGAAGCTGGTCATTGCGCGCGATGTGCTGCGCAATACCGGCTGAGGGAGGACACCATGATCACATTCGACCACATTGACCGCAGCTACGAGGCGGCACGCAGTAACTTCAAAGTCGATATCCCCGAGTCGTTCAATTTCGCGTTTGACGTCCTGGACGCCCGAGCCAGGGAGGCGGACAAGGATGCCCTTCTGGCGATCGATGTCGTGGCAGGGTCTAAAACCACACTGACCTATTCCGATCTTTCTCTGGCCTCCGCACAGTTTGCGCAAGCGCTACTGGCTCTTGGTCTGGAACGCGGGGATGCCGCCTGTTTGGTTATCGGACGCAGACCGGAATGGCACAAAGTGTTGTTTGGTTGCATGAAAGCCGGCGTGATCTCAATGCCGGGCACCAATCTGCTGACTGCCAAGGACATCGCCTATCGTATCAATCAGGCCGGCGCCAAGGCAGCGATCGTCTCCCCCGAACATGTCGAAAAGGTCGATGCAATCCGCAGTGAGTGCCCGACACTCGACCACCTTATTGTCGTTGGGGACGCATCGGACGATTGGCTGTCTTTCGCGGACCTTTGCGAGGCGCAGAACGGCAGTTTGGTTGCTCAGGATGTTGCTCCTTTCTCATCCGAAGACACCATGATGATCTATTTCACATCCGGCACCACCGCCCTGCCCAAAATGGTGCCGCGCAATTTCGGTTACGCCCTGGCCCATGCGGCGACAGCGCTGTTTTGGATGGATTTGCGCGAAAGCGATGTGCACTGGACCCTGACGGACACCGGGTGGGCAAAGGCTGCATGGGGGATGTTGTTCCCGCAGATGCTGATGGGTGTGACCACCGTGCTCTACGATGCGCCTGGCATGGACGTCGAAGCGCACCTGAAAGCCATTGCCGAACTGGGTGTGACGACATTTTGCGCACCGCCCACGGTCTACCGGCTTTTCGCACAGCAGGACCTGACACAATACGACCTGTCGTCGTTGCGCCGTTGCCTCGGCGCTGGCGAGCCGCTGAATCCCGAGGTCATTCGCTATTGGCAAGAGCACACCGGTTCCGTGATCGCCGACGGTTATGGCCAGACGGAAACCATCAACATCGTCGGGAACTTTCCGGATGTAGAGACGCGTTTGGGTTCCATGGGCAAACCGGTCCCGGGCTTTGACGTCGATGTCGTCGACGATGATGGCAATGTCGTTCCGGATGGCACCATCGGACATATCGCCATTCGCACCTCTGACGCCTGGCCACCGGGCCTGTTTCACGGCTATCTGCAAGACGGCTCGCTTGTGACCGAGCCGTTCCGAAATGGGTGGTACTATACGGGAGACACCGCTTCACGCGATGCCGACGGCTATCTGTGGTTCGAGGGCCGGTCTGATGACCTGATCTCGTCCGCGGGGTATCGGATCAGTCCCTTCGAGGTGGAGAGTGCATTGCTGGAGCATCCCAAGATCGCTGAAAGCGCGGTCGTGGGTATCCCGGACGAGACGCGCGGCCAATTGGTCAAGGCCTTCATCGTTCTTTCAGAAGGAACGGCGGGTGACGACACGCTGGCTGAGGAAATCCAGGATTTCTGCAAGAAGCTGACGGCCCCCTACAAATACCCGCGCAAAATAGAATTCGTAACGACCTTGCCCAAGACGATTTCCGGCAAAATCCGCCGAGTTCAGTTGCGACAGACCTGATCCCACCACACACGACGACACGTTGGCCCATGGCGTCTGACGACGCCATGGGTTTTTTCATCCCTGCTTGGGCCGCCTATGTGAGCAACATCAGGCAAGAACGTCGCAAACAGATGAAATCAAAATCTGACATCACTTGGCACTCTCTTCCAATCAATTGGTTTGGTGCCCTCTGATGCCTTCTCCCCGTAGCCGGTTGGCACGCATCTGGGCACGGAGGGCACCAGACCATGTTGTTCCAAAGGGAGGACACCATGGACAAAACATCATTGAAACTCTTGGCTGCGACCTGTGCGATAGCACTGTCTGGCTCCGCCGCAACCGCCGGCCAGGGAAGTTGGAACCTCATGGACATCGGTGACAACATCAACACCGAGTACCACGAGGCATTTTCGGTTATGACGGCAGATGGGCTGACGCTCTATTTCTCGTCAAACCGGCCCAACAAGAACCAGGATGCGGATATCGAGGACGGCTGGATCTTCCGCAAGGACGGGTCGGAGACCCGGTATGACATTTATGTCTCGCACAGAAGCTCTCCGTCCGAGCCTTGGGGAGCCCCTGCCCTGCTCCCGGACACAATCAACAGCAGCACAACCGATCACAGTCCGGTCCTGTCTGAAGACGGTCACTATCTGATTTTTGCCAGCGACCGCCCCGGCGGATGTGGTTCGCTGGACCTTTACGCCAGCTACCGCGAAAACATCACGGATGATCAGGCGTGGGAACCCGCAAAGCACCTCGGTTGCCAGGAGGACGGCGGCGTTAATGGAGCTGGGTTCGACAGTTGCCCGATCCTCATGGGTGACAAAATCTACTTTACCTCTGCGGCTTCAACCGACCTTGGCACGCTGGAATTCAAGCGCACCAGCTTCTCGCGCGAAAACATGACCGCATCAACGGCCGAAATTCTGCCAAACAGCACACCACACGTGGACGCGCATTTCGACCCGTTCCACGGTCTGATCTGGGCCATCTACCCTGAGGGCGGTGTGGGCGGCAGCGATCTGTGGCAGTTCGAGAACGCCCATACCGAACCCGATCCGGCCAAGTTCGTGAACCCGGTCGCATTCGCTGCTCCCATCAACACACCAGCAGAAGAGCACATGCCATCGGCCACCGCAGACGGCACATACCTCGCCTTCGCATCCGACCGTGAAGGCGGTCGAGGCGGCATGGACATCTTCCAGGCCAAACGAGACTGAATTCTCAAAGGGCCGCGCAAGAACAGCGTGGCCCTTTTCCGTTGCGAGGAAGGTCCCCGGCCGGCGGACTGCCCACCAGACCTCCTCCCACCCGACGAAATACCTGGAGATCAACATGTTAACCTCCGACTCCTTTTACTCCGACGCCGAGCGAGAGCTGCAAAGGACCCAGGGCACCGAAAAACTCGCCAACACCGTATTTGACGCCGTCATCCGAGAAGAAATCGAGGAACCCCATGTTCCATTCATCGAAAGCCGCGATTTCTTCTTTCTGTCGACAGTCAACGCAGCCGGCGAACCCACGGTCAGCTACAAGGGCGGATCACCCGGTGTATTGAGCGTACTGGATCCGAAGACGGTGATTTTCCCGGCTTATGACGGCAACGGTATGTTCAAATCGATGGGCAACATCCAGTCGTCAGGCAAAGTGGGAATACTGCTGATCGATTTCGAAACACCGCACCGTGTACGTATTCAGGGCAACGCGCAACTGTCCTTCGATGATCCGGAGATGGCGCGCTATCCGGGGGCCAGCATGATCGCGCGGGTCGAAGTAACATCATGCTGGATCAACTGCGCCCGGTACATTCACAAACACAAGCGGGTCGAGCCCAGCCCCTACGTGCCCGCCAAGGACGGCTCGCAACCTTTCCCCAGCTGGAAACGCCTGGACATCATGCAGGATGTTCTACCGGAGAAGGACCAGGGCAAGACTGAAAGCGAAGGTGGCGTGATCACCATGGATGATTACTTTGAAAAGCTGATGGCAGGAGAATCCTGATCCAGGCGACCAGGACAAAAAAAGGCTCCTATCCACCCGGTAGGAGCCTTTTCCCTGTCTGTCGGGCCTCAGCTGCCTTGTCCGGACTTCAAGGCCTTTACCAGTGTTCCAAGATTATGCTCGAACATCGCAAGATAACTCGTCGCCGGGCCGCCACGCTCTGAAAGGGCATCAGAGAAGAGGCGCCCACCTATGTTCAGACCGGTTTCATCCGCCACTTGTTGCACGAGCGCCGGGCTGGTGATGTTTTCCACGAACAACGCTGCCACACCTTCAGCCTTGACCTGATCAATCAATGCAGCCAGCTCCCGCGCTGACGGTTCGGCTTCCGTGTCAATGCCAACCGGCGCGAGAAAATTCAACCCATATGCATCGGCGAGATAACCGAAGGCATCGTGCGCCGTGACGACTGTACGCATGGCAGCCGGCAAGGTTGCGAGCTGTGTCCTGGTTTGCGCATCCAGGGCTTCCAATTCGGCGATATAACTTGCCGCGTTCGCCGCGATGTCATCGGCATGCTCCGGCATTGTATGCGACAGGACCGCAGCAATGTTACGAACGTAAATGACGCCATTGGTCAGCGCATTCCAAGCGTGAGGATCGACTATTCCGTCAACCAGCAGCGGCGTAACGCCTTCGGTTGCCACATGAACGCTGCCTTTGGATCCGGATTCCTTGATCAGCGCATCCGACCAGGTCTCAAATCCCAGCCCGTTGACAAAGATCACATCTGCATCCGCCACTGCGCGGACGTCCGCAACAGAGGGTTGGTAAACATGCGCGTCCGCATCCGGACCGACAATAGTGGTCACGGTCGCATGGTCTCCGACAACCTGCTCAACCATGTCACCGAGGATCGAAAAACTGGCGACGACCTTCAGATCCTTTGCGCCAGCCGCCGACGGCATGGCTGCAACGGCCAGCGAAATGGCGATCGCATAGGTAGACTTCAGAATACTCATCGGGATCTCCCTGTCTTGGTAATGAAGTATGGTGCGCGGCTTGTCGGCGCCGCTTTGCGCGTCAGTCGTGCCGCCAGCCCCAAGGGTCCCAGAATGAACGACAGCGTAAAAATGGCGCCGGCCACCAACACGATGCTCGGCCCGGACGGGGTGTTTGGGAAAAGATAGGAGAGCGTCAGTCCCAGCCAACAGCTGATCAGCGAGAGAAGAAATCCCAGGACCATCTGCAAAGTGATTGTGTTGGACCAGTAACGCGCCGAGGTCGCGGGCAGGATCATCAACCCCACTGCCATCAGCGTGCCCAAAGTCTTGAAGGCAGCCAGAAGATTTAGCACCAGCAGCAGCATAAAGCCTTGCTCAATCAGCCAGGGTCTCCGCACCTGCGTTTCGAAAAAGACGGGATCGATCGTGCTCATGATCAGGGGTCTGAGCAGCACCGCGAATGACACAAGAGTGACAGTGGCTACACACCCGAGCAGGATCATGGAAGCATCGTCAATTCCCAGGATTGAGCCAAACAAGAAACTCTTCAGCGGAATCGCGGACCCGGCAGTCGACAGAACAAAAATGCCCACGGCCAGCGCAATGAGGTAAAGCGAGGCAAGACTGGCGTCACTTCGCAGAATGGTCCGACGCGCCAGAAATGCTGTGAGAGCTGCGACCCCGACTCCCGCGATCAATCCACCGACCAAAAGCGATACGACGGAAAGGCCGGCGGACACAAAGCCGATGACGATCCCGGGTGTGATTGCATGGGCCATGGCTTCGCCCGCAAGAGACAGCCGTCGCAAGACGAGGAATGCCCCTACTGGCGCAATTGAGGCCGAGAGGATGCTTGTCGCGACAAACGCGCGCCGCATGAAAGCGTAGCTCCACATTTCTGAGAAAACGTCAAACACCACCGACCTCCACAGATCGTGGCTGAGGTGCGCGAAGCATCCAGGCGACCTGACTCTCAGAAAGGTAGCCATGCTCGATCAAACGGTCTGGTGTCACCACCTCCTCCACCGAACCGAAACAGGCCTCACCGTGGCCCAGCAAAAGCGCAGCGTTGCAATGATCCAGAACCGATGACAGGTCGTGCACAACGAGCACCACCGCGCGGCCTTCGTTGCGCCAGCGCCGCGTGATCGAAAGCAGATGCGCCTCTGTGCTTTGATCCACCCCACTGAAAGGCTCATCTAGCAAGATAAGCGGAGCGTCCTGGACAATCACACGGGCAAAGAGCGCGCGCTGCAGTTGACCACCGGACAATGTGTGAAGGGGCTGATCCGCGATGTCAGCGACACCTGCATCATCCAGAGCGGCTTCAACACGCGCGCGCCGCGTGCCGTTAAGCTGACCCCAAAATCCCATCTCTCGCCAGGCGCCCATGGCTGCCAGATCCTTCACGCGAAGCGGGAAACGGCGATCGAACTCTGTCATCTGAGCAAGATAGCCAATGACCGGCGGATGCCCCGAGGGCCACGAGACCTGCCCAGCCAGAGGCGCCATCAGATTGAGCAACAATTTGACAAAGCTGCTCTTGCCAGACCCGTTGGCACCCAAAACAGCCAGGCTCGTGCCAGATTCGAGATCCATGGAGAGATTCCGAAACAGTGTTCGCCCCGGATATCCCAACGCGATACGCCGCAGGCTGACCAAGGAGCCCATCAGAGAACCTGAACAATCATGCGCCACAACAAAGCGGCAAAGAGAACGGCTACGGCAATCAGCCACGCAACGCTGATCTCAGTAAGACAAAATCGCGATCCTTCGGTTTCCGGCGTTTTGTGCAGGTGGTTTTTCATTGAGCTTACCCCTGTTGCGCAACGCATATCGTTACGCGTGCGCTGCCGCCCTTGCGAGACGCATTGCCCAAGATTGCGAAAGCGGCCAGCCCGTAATGGTTTGGCCAGCCGCTTCTCTCAATGGTGTGTGTCTGAGCTCCGGCTCGCGCCTTTGACGTAAACCGGCGCTTCGCCATGAACGCGCGCACGATCGGCGGCGCGCCAGTCTTCGAAGGCCATGGTCAACCCGCCCCGGTCGGAGACCCTTTTTTGCACCACCAGCCTTTCCAGTGCGCCAAGCCAGTGAAGATAATAGGTATCGCCCAGATCCGGATCACCTTGTGACTGAGCCAGCTTGATTTGTCCTGAGAGGGCTTCACACCACTCTTTCCAGGAAAAGGTGCCGGCTTCAGCGAGTTGCAAGGTGATGGCAAAGGCGCGTGCCTGCCATGGTTCCCTGAAGGTTGGCCCTTCGTCATCCTTTGGAATGAGCGGTGTTTCGTTCAACTCGTTTTGAGAGACCTGAAGCACCATCATACTTCGTCCAGATACTCATCGAACATGTCGATATAGACGTAATCGGTTTCCGAATAATCATCGCCCCATAGCTCTCTGAAGGTGAACTTCACCGAGTAGCAATTTTGATGATCTTCCAATCCGTGGGCTACAGCATCGTTGAAATGAAAGGTGCCGTGGAAGAGATGCACCACGCCAGCCTTGCCTTTGGTGTAACCGGGAATCCGCGTGTGGGTGACCGGGTTGCGGTTTTTGATACGAACCTTGTCTCCAATCTCAAAGGGAGACGGGAGGTCATGCTCGACGCGCGTGGACAACTGCCTGGAGGTGACCAGATCCGGGATGATATCAGCGGTAAGTGCGGCCATCAGTTTGCCTCCTTCGCGAGTTCAGCCATTCGGGCTTCGAGCTTCTCCTTCGGAACTGTGCCGTTTTCATCAAGGAGTATCTGGTAACAGCCAAGCCAATGTTCGTAGTAGCTTCCTTCCAGGTAGTGCAGGTTCCCCAACCGCTCGATCGCATGGCGAAACTGATCGATGTTGAACTTGCCGGCGGCGAGAAGCAGAAAGAAATAGGAGAAAACCTTTTTCTCCCATTCAAAACGAAATTTGGGGGCGTCTTCAGGCTCGGGATTTATTGGCCCGAAACCATCCATGCCCCCCAGGTCGTGAATGCCGTTCATGTATCCCTCCCGATCTAGTTTGGTGTTTCACAGAGTTTGACGCCGATCATCGAATCGCGACTGACGAGCTGTTCGAGTTGCTCAGCGCTCCACCCTTCAGTCCCGGATGGCCGCACGGGAAGAACCATATAACGAAGTTCGGCGTTTGTATCCCAAACGGCGATTTCCACGTCTTCTGGCAGCTTTGTCCCGAATTCTTCGAGCACACCGCGAGGATCTTTGACCGCACGTGAACGATAGGGTGCGGCCTTGTACCAGACAGGCGGCAATCCCAGTGTTGGCCATGGGTAGCAGGAACACAGCGTGCAAACGATGAGGTTATGAACCTTTTCGGTGTTCTCCACGACGACCATGTCCTCGCCCTGGACACCGGAAAACCCGAGTTCTGCAATTGCGGCGGTTGCGTCTTCCAGCAATCGCTTCTTGAATTCTGGATCGGTCCAGGCCTTGGCGACGACTTTGGCGCCGTTTCGTGGGCCGATTTTCGTTTCGTAGGTGTCAACCAGGACATCGGTGACGTCCTGGTCAAGCAGGCCCTGTTCCTGCAAAATTGACTCCAGCGCCCGGACCCTCAATTCGGTGTCAGGCAACGGTTGATAATGGTGATCGTGAGGCACAGTGTGTTCTCCCTTTGCGCTTATTGCGTCGCGGACGCATAGGCGTCGGCGACCTGATAAATTGTCTTTTCGTCCCAGTGCTTTCCGACCAGCATGGCCCCGATCGGCAAACCGCCACTCATGCCGCACGGCAATGACATGGCCGGGTGGCCGGTCGCATTGAAGGGCGCGGTATTCGGGATCATCTCGAAAGCGCGCTGCAGATAGAGAGCCAGCGGTGCGTCCGCATCCGGCAACGGTGTGGCCTTCATTGGTGTGGTGGGCATCAACAGCACATCACACTGCGTCAGAGCAGCGTCATAGGCGGCTCTCAGACGCCGCAGGATATTCATGGACTTGGCGTAGTAGCGGCCACGGTACTGCCTGATGAAGTACTCTCCGACAAACATCGAAACCTTGAGTGAGTCCGAAAGCTCATCCGCACGTTCTCGCCAGGCGGCATGCGCATCCATGAGGCTGGTTGTGTAGAGCCCCTCCCAGTTCATGCCCATTCCGTTGCCGTGCATCATCTGCCACTGCAGACCCTCGAGAGTTATAGGCGTCCATATGACGGGCCCCATCAGGTGCATCGGCACGGAGATTTCCTGAACGTCAGCGCCCAGGTCCTTGAGCTTTTTGCCCAAGTCCATGACGGATGTGTCGACATCGGCTTCGCTGGATTCAAAGCCGAAACCCTCCTTCAGGAGGCCGACCTTGAGACCTTTCACACCCAACCCGAGCGCGTCGGTATATTTGGCTGTTTTCACGTCGTATTGCCGCGGATCCAACCCATCCGGCCCGGCCAGAACCTCCAGAAAGAGCGCGTTGTCTTCGACCGAATTGGTGATAGGACCCAAGTGGTCGATTGTCGCTTCGATCGGCATCGCCCCGGTGTAGGGCACAAGCCCGTGCGTGCCTTTCATACCGTAGGTGCCGCTGAAGGAAGAGGGCAGACGAATTGATCCGCCCTGATCGCCGCCAATAGCAAGATCTGCCTCGCCCAATGCAACGACAACTGCGCTGCCCGAAGAGGAGCCGCCTGAGGCATATCCCATCTTGTGTGGGTTATGAACCGGCCCGGTCGCGTTCGTATGCGACCCGCCTGAAAGGCAGTAGTACTCGCAATGAGTCTTGCCAATGACGGTTGCGCCCGCATCCAATGACCTGGTCACGACCGTGGCATCGAGATCCGGCATGTAGCCTTCCAGTACGGACGCCCCATTCATCAAGGGCACGCCCGCGACACACACGTTGTCCTTGACCCCGACGGTCTTGCCCTTGAGCGGTCCGTCCGTCGCGCCCTTGATTTCAGTTTTGACGTACCAAGCGTTGCGCTCGTTTTCCTCGCCCGACGGCCGGTATCCGGGGGTGCGCGGGTACTGCACCACCGGTTTTTCATCCGGCATCGATTCGATCAGGTCATAGGCCTGAAAGTTCGGCTCCATGCATTCCAGGAACTCGGCCACGCGTTCACTGTTCATAGACATGCCCAGGTCCGAGACAATCTCGTGAAGCTGCTCAACCGTCGGCCGTTTGATGGTCATATACGGGTCTCCCTGTCTTCGCTTTGAACGGGAGCAGCCCCGCCTTTCGCCTAGTTTCGCAGCGGTCCATCCGCAACACGCACCTCCCGGAACGGGCCTCCAGCGGACTTACTTTCCACTTCAAATAAATTTACTTTCCAATTCAAGTTTCTTTGTGGCATGTTGTCGCCGGCGATATGTGCGACGGTAGTGGGCGCGAACGCGGCGATCTTGTCCAAGAGTGCTCCGGCGTTGTCCGATGTTGCTCAGTTCGTCACAAAGAACGGAGATCAACTGCCTTGAAGCCGGGATTGGACAAATTCGGACCATGTTTTTGAAAACAGGGTGTCGCGGCAGTACCTGAAACGCGTGGGGAACACATCATGACGATAGATGGCCACAGCGAGGAGAAATACACGACGGGCAGACAGCTCTCGTCGAGCGCGGGCCGTGATTGGAGATCGCTTCTGGCGGAGACATGGCACCACAAGGCGGGCCGACTGCCAGACACCCTGCCCCGGGATACCGAAGTTGCCATTCTGCTTTCCGGGAACTCAAGGGTTAGCCGCAAAGGCGATGGCCAGACTCAGATCAGCAACGCGAAACCGGGCACGATCTGGCTCTGCCCAGCGGGGATCGAAGAGCGAAACATCTGCATCCATGACGACATGCACGAGGTGTTGCACATTTTTTTGCCCGCGCTGCCGTTTGATCAGCTCGTGGTATCCGAGCTGGACATGGATTTAACTGGTGAATGCCTGCGCTATGAAGGCGGCTTTCATGACGAATTCATCCGCCAACTGGGAGTGGCCATTCTCGACGAGATAGAGCAGCAAAGTCCGGTCGGTGCATTGCGCGTTGAAACGATAGGAGCATGCCTGACAACACATTTGATGAGCCGTTACGGCAGTGTGCGCAAACGTCGCCTACCCTCGACAAACGGGGCCCTTGATGCTCGACGCCTGAACCGGGTTGTCGAATACATAAATGCGCATCTTGCTGAACGCATCACCTTGGCGGATCTGGCCGACGTCTCTTGCCTCAGCCGCCATCACTTTGCGCGCGCATTCAAGAAGGCGACCGGAAAAACGCCCCATCTCTATGTGCTCGACCAAAAGCTCAAGCATTCGCAAAAGCTGCTGAGCGCAGGCAAGATGAGCCTCTCGGAGGCGGCACTTGATGCGGGCTTCGCCAATCAGGCGCATTTCTCCCGCGTCTTCAAGCAGCGCACCGGAATGACGCCAGGTCAATACCGGCGCAAGATGACCTGAACTGACCGCCAGCCAACAGCGGCACGAAAGCACTGCTATGCAGATCTGGATCGGATCGTCCAGTTGCCCAGTCCGCACCGTTCTAAACAGCGTTCCGATCTCTCCCAGGAGCCGGTGTGGCACTGAGCAATGTGTCTCTCGGGTCTCACTGCGATTTTGATCACCGGATCTCGCGTAGACGGTGAGCGCACGTTCAACCGCGATGTTGTCGCCAGAGGATCTGGCACTCCAACATGTAGCAGGCGGTGACAACCGCCTGCTACATTTGAGTTAGTAACCTGTCCCGCTTAACGGTTCAGGAACTCCAGGTCATATTTGTCCTCAACATCGGGCAGTGGGTGTTCGAGATGCAGTGAATGCACAATGCCGTAGATCATAAAGAGCAAAATCACAGCGATTGGCAGGCCCGCTACGATAGACGCGGTCTGCAACGCACTGAGCCCCCCGGCCAGCATGAGGACACCGGCGACAACGCCGGCCGTCAAGCCCCAGAAGACACGGAATTTCACCGGTGGGTGCTCATCGCCCATCGAGAGCATGGTGCACATCACCAAAGTGCCCGAGTCCGATGAGGTAACGAACCAGGAGATCAACAGTACGGTAATCAGTACCGTGAGCGGGTAGACCAGCCAAGCATAACCAAATCCTTTGACGGTCTGGAATACCCCGGCGGCATAATCGTTATTGACCGCCTCCGCGACGCCTGCGTTGTAGAAAAGGTCTACCCCAGCTGCCGCGCCGCCAAAAACTCCCATCCACAGCATCACGACCGAGGTCGGGATCAGCAGCACGCAGTAACAGAACTGCTTGATAGTGCGACCCTTGGAAACGCGGGCGATGAACAGGCCGACAAACGGACACCATGCGATCCACCAGCCCCAGTAGAAGATGGTCCACCAACTCTGCCACTGGTTTTCGGGTTCGCCATTAATCCAGAAGCCCATCGGGATGACGGTCCAAAGATAGTCGCCAAAGCCTGAAATGGTAACACCCAACAGGAAGGCGGTGGGTCCCAACACAATGAACAGGATCAACAACACGATGCTGGCCATAACATTGGTTTCCGACAATATCCGCACGCCTTTCCCCACGCCGGACGCAGCCGACGCCGTACCCATGCAGGTGATTATCGCCACCAGGATCAACTGGTTGGTCTGCGTGTTTGACAGCCACCCCAGATCCTCCAGACCCGCTGCGATGGGCGTGACCCCCAGACCAAGCGAAGTCGCAAGGCCGAAGATAGTTCCAAACACGCCGATCAGATCGACCAAGTGCCCCCAGGGACCATAAATCCGATCTTTCAGAACCGGATAAAGCGCGGTACGGAGCGTCAGGGGCAGGCCGTGGCGATATGCAAAATAGGCCAGGCTAAGACCAACGAGAACATAAAGTGCCCAGCCATGAAAACCCCAGTGGAAGTTGGTAATCACAACGCCCGACACTGCAGCATCGACCGAACCGGGTTCGATGCCCGCGCGTTCGATGAATGGGTTGCCCTGAATGTGGAACATGGGCTCTGCCACGCCCCAGTAGATCAGGCCTGATCCCAATCCCGCGCTGAACAACATACAGACCCAGGAAAAGGTTGAAAAATCGGGTTCGTCATCGTCCTTGCCAAGTTTCACGTGGCCGAACCGACTGACCATCAGCCACAACACGAAAAACAGCGCTGCATTCACGACCAGTACATAAAACCAATCCAGGCTGCCGATAATGAAGTCCTTGCCCGAGGCAAACACGGCGCTCGAGACTTCCACATCGCGGATAGTGTAGAACACAAATGCCAGGATCATGACCATCGAGGCGATGCCCATTGTCGGGTTCATACCCTTGAACAAGCCGGTTTTAGCAACAAGATTATCAGGTTTTTTCGCGGATTCAGTACTCATGTCTTATCCCTCTGCGCCATGTTGTTCGGCTTATCGTGTGGATCCTGCAGCGCCTCTGCGTGCGGAGGCTGAAGCCCATTGCTGAAAGGCTTCTTCCAGTCGAGTATGGTTCTTTGCCCACCACTCGGCATCCGACAGGATATAGAGGCTGTCCTCATAAGCCGGCCCGTTCGGGATGCGTTGCAGCACATCATCGGAGAGCAGCGCCATAGAGGATTTACGCGTCGGTCCATTCGGCAGGTAACCGACCATGCTAGCCAGGGATTCTGAGCTGCTGGCAAACCGGATAAAGTCGATGGCAGCGTCCTTGTACTGGCTGCCCTTGGGAATACCGAAGAGGTCAAGTTCGATGACGCGGCCATCCATATTCACCGTGAAATCGGCGCCTTCTTCCAGCGCGGCCGTCGCGCCGGTTGTGGCCCAGATCGAAGACATGGCAACGTCGCCCGCGTTCAGCATGCGCACCGGCTCGCGACCGGTTTCCCAAACCTGCAAACCAGGACGAATATCTTCCATCTTCTTCAGGGCACGCGCGACACCTTCCTCGGTCTCCAGCGTGGAGTAGACATCTTCGCGTGGAACGCCATCGGCCATCAGTGCCCATTCCATGATCACAGTGGGATCGTTGCGAACGGCGCGCGGACCCGGGTACGTCTTGGTGTCGAAGAAATCAGCTATGGTTGTCGGAGGTGAGTCTGCGAATTGTGAGGTGTTGTATGCATACGCCGTACCCCAGACAATGACACCGACGCCGCAATCATTCAGTGCACCCTCAACAAAATCGTCTCGGAAGGAAGTGCCGTCAGACCCGTCGGGCAGCTCAATGTCGGAAAGGTCCTCCAGCAAACCCTCTTCGCATGCACGCAGTGAATCTGCCTGGGTCAGATCCACCACGTCCCAAATCACATTGGCGCTTTCGACTTGATCGCGTATTTCCGAGATGCCGCCATTGTAGTGTTCAACATGCACCTTGGAATTGGTGTCTGCCTCGTAAGGGCGTACAAAACCCAGCATCTGACTGCGCATGTACGGGCCGGTCCAAGATGTAAAAGTAATAGCCGGCTTCGGCTGGACCGCCGCGGGCTGTTCGCTGCTGTTTTCCTGCGCCTGAATGGTGCCTGTCACAGCAACAACGAATATAGCTGCTAAAAACCAAATCGGCCGAATGAGCACTCCGGATCTGCGTCGGGTCAATTGAGTCCCCTCCTCCCTCTGTTGAACATCAAAAATTTTGCTTTTATTGCGCCCTACAGCCTACACACGGAACATTCTTGCGCGCGCCACAAATACGTCGTTTTTAGATCGATTATGCCGCATTTAAGCAAATGGATACCGATTTTTAGCCAAAGAACTCACTTGGCCGGGCTGCGCTTGACACATTGAAAATGAAGATTGGAATCCGGCCTGAAGCCTTCCGCACCCCGCCTTCGCCATCGGCCGAAACCCTTTGTGATGCGCGCCTGCGCCAGCATCGCGGAGCAACTCGTCAGCTCGGAGGCAAAAGTAGCTGTTGTGCTTTCGTATCAGCCCGGTCATGCCTTCAAGCCGAAGGTCTAACTTGGAACATACGGACAACTAACGGATAACGCTGACCAGGTCGTCAATGATGTTTGTTCGCCCAGAAACTGCCTACAAGGGCACATTCAAGCTGACCTTGCTCCGGTCCATGACGACCGATGTTCTGAACCGTTTGACATTGGTGTCATCGAAAAACAGGCGTTGATTCAATTCCCGATACTCGTCCATGTCGCTGGCCATCGCGACCAAGGCGAAGTCAGCTTCGCCGGTTATGTAGTAGCACTGCTGAACCTGCGGCTCGGCCTGAACCTTTCTTCGGAACGTATCGAGGATATCGATCCGCTCGCGCTCAAGCTCCACCAGAATGAGGAATGTCATCTCCTGCCCGACCAGTTTCGGATTGACCAAGGCAACCTCGCCCTCAACGATACCCGTCTCCCGAAAGTGTCGCAAACGACGCTGCACGGTTGCTCCGGAAGCACCGACTTGGTCGGCAATCGTCTCCAGCTTTGTGTTGGAATCCTCTTGAATGATGCGCAGTATTGCCTTGTCGAGTTCCGACAACTCAGCCTGACTTTTTTTCATCAAAATCTCCAAAATTTTGTTCCCGATAGGTGTACAATTGCGAAAATTTGACAAAAAGCAATCACCAAAGCCCGGTAAGGTGATGGATGTGCCACAGAACACACATCAAGAGCGCAATTGCCTATGGGACCCTGTGCTATGCGCCAACCAGAGAGGACATGGAATGACCATTTCTTTAAAATCACTCGTGACAGCCACGATCGGCGGAGCAGTTTTCCTGGCTGCCTCCACCGTCGCAAATGCTGATGAACTGACCGACCGCGTCAACGCCGGCGAACCCATCCGACTTGGGTTTGCTACAGCCATTCCCTGGGCCTATCCGGGCGAAAAAGGCGAACCTCTGGGGTTTGTAAACGCACTTACGCTGGTCGTGCTGGAAGAGATGGGCATCACCAATTACGAAACTTCGGTCAATGAATGGGCCGGTCTGATCCCCGGATTGCAGGCCAACCGCTACGACATCATCACAGGTGGCATGTACATCCTGAAAAGCCGCTGCGAGAACATCAACTTTACCGATCCGATTGGACTTTTCGGCGACGCAATGTTGGTGCCCGCGGGCAACCCGCAGAAAATTCACAACTACCAAGATGTGATCAAAACCGGAGCAACTCTTGTAACCGGCGCCGGATTCAACACAGTTGAGGCGGCCAAGAAAGAGGGTGTCCCTCAGGACCAAATGATGCTTGTCGCAGGCGAAGTGGAAATCCTCGCTGCGATGAAGGCTGGGCGCGCCGATGCCGCGGTGCAGACCTTCTTTGGCGCAAAAGAACATGTCGACAAGTCGAACGGCCAGTTCGAGGTCACCGATCCGGCCGACATGCCGGAATGGACCCAGAATTGGGTCGGCATTGGCATGCGCAAGTCCGATCCGGAATTCCTGGCGGCCTTTAACCAAGCCATGGCCAAAGTGATCGGCGGCGAGAAGTGGATGGAAGCGGTTTCGCCCTATGGCTACACCAAATTCCAGCTTCCCGGAGATGATGCCTCGACGGAATACGCGTGCGCAAACCGTTAGATGCATGAAGCTGGTACCGGGCGACTTCTCCCGCGCCCGGTACCGACCGTTGGAGGCACATTTTGAGTTATCTTGACTTCCTGTCCGAGTATCTGCCGAAGCTGGCGAGCGGTGCCGGAACCACCATCATGGTCATGATTTGCTCGACGCTGCTTGCGGTTTTGATCTCATTGACATTCGGCCTGATGCGCGTGTCTTCGAGCATTGCCATTCAGGGTGCTGCAACGGTCTATATCGAGTTTTTCCGCGGCACGTCTCTGCTGGTGCAGATCTACTGGATTTACTACGTGCTGCCCTTGATGGGGCTTACCCTGACGCCATTTGTGTCTGGCGTTGTCGCCCTTGGGCTGAACTTCGGCGCTTACGGGGCCGAAATCGTCCGGGGTGGAATTCAATCCGTGCCCCGCGGACAGTATGAAGCGGCGCTGGCGCTGAACATGTCACCGGCAACCCGAATGCGACGCATCATTATTCCACAGACCTTTCCGCTGATCCTTCCGCCGGCGGCAAATCTTGCGGTCGAGTTGCTCAAGGCAACGGCCCTTGTGGCTCTGATTACAGTGGTGGATCTGATGTTCGTCGCCAAGCAGATCAATGCGACCACCTGGCTGTCCGCTCAGGTCTTCGGCACGGCGCTGATTATCTACTATGTCATGGCACGGTTTGGGCTGGTCCCCTTCCTTCGGTGGCTCGAGACCCGGGCCGCGCATATGGTCGGCAAGGCGTAGAGGTGCTCTGATGGAATGGCGTTGGGAATTTGCCTGGGAAATCCTGCCTCGCATGCTTTGGGCAACGGGCAACACGCTTTTGGCTGCGGGTGTCGGGTATCTGATTGCGGTCGTTGTTGGTCTTCTGCTTATGCTGGGCCAGCGAACGCCCAACCCGATCGTCAACATTGTTGTCCGTGAGATTGTCGAGTTCGTTCGATCCACACCGCTGCTTGTACAACTCTTCTTTGTCTTCTTTGTCGCTCCGCAATTCGGCATCAAGCTGTCGGCCTGGACCGCCGGCATGCTGACGATCGGACTGCACTTCGGGACCTATTTGTCGGAAGTCTATCGCGGGGCACTGGAAGGCGTGCCGAAATCCCAATGGGAAGCCTGTCGTGCCCTAAACTTTTCAACGGTCTACACCTATCGCCGGATCGTTCTGCCGCAGGCCTTCCCGATCGCGTTGCCCGGCATGGGCAACTACCTGGTGGGGATATTCAAAGACACCCCGCTCCTGGCAACAATTGGTGTGGCCGAGCTCATGCACACGGCCAATGCACTGGGCGCCGAAACCTATCGATACCTCGAGCCCTACACGATGGTGGGTTTCATTTTCCTGATCATTTCTCTGCCGACCGCAATGGGATTGCGCCGTCTGGAAGCGGCTGTCAATCGCGCGCAGGGCAAATAAAGAGCACTAGCAGATATGACTCTCGACACCCTTCATCCGCAAAAACTCCCCGATGGCTGCCCATTGGTGCGCTTTGCCGATGTCACCAAAAGTTATGGTGCGCTTACGGTCCTGGATCGTCTGAACCTGGACATCGCCCAGAACGAGATGGTTTCGATCATCGGGCCTTCGGGATCTGGGAAAACGACAGTATTGCGGGTTCTGATGACGCTCGAAGGAATTAACGACGGAGTCATCTATGTTGAAGGAGAACCGCTAACCCACATGCCGTCGGGCAACGGACTGGAAACCGCCAACGAAAAGTACCTACGCCAGCATCGCTCAAAAATTGGCATGGTCTTTCAGCAGTTTAACCTGTTCCCGCATATGACAGCCCTGCAGAATTGCACCGAGGCTCCAATGAAGGTGCTCGGATTGAGCCGCGAAGAGGCGGAGGAGCGCGCCCTGGACCTTCTGAACATGGTCGGAATGACCGCCAAGAAAGACCAACATCCGACCCGCCTGTCCGGTGGGCAACAGCAACGGGTGGCAATTGCCCGTGCCTTGGCGATGCGGCCCAAGATCATGTTGTTGGATGAGGTGACCTCAGCGCTTGATCCCGAGGTGATCGGAGAGGTCCTGAATGTCATTCGCTCGCTCAACAGTGAACATAACCTGACGATGATCATGGTGACCCACCAGATGGGATTTGCTCGAGAAATCTCGGACAGGGTCTGTTTCTTCTACGAAGGGAAAATTGCCGAGCAGGGAACGCCGGGCGAATTGTTTGGCGATCCACAGAACGAGAGAACAAAGCAGTTCCTGCACGCCGTGCTGGACGCAAACTAACTGTCTAAAACCGGGTTTGGTGAACGCCGCCAAACGACTGAACGGAACGAAAGGTCAGTGCTGTGACGCCTGGACTAGAGGATACTGTTGTCGATTGCGACGCCTATCAGCGCAACCTGGAGCACTTGCGCGCGCGTGATGTCGTCTTGCCCAAGATCGCTGAACTCGCTGATCCGGCAACGCGCATTGGGCCAAATTCGAATGCGTTGCGCGACGTTGACCCCAACTCTGCCGACCCACGCAATTTGTTTCGGGTGCATTGGCACAACGCGCAGGACAGAAAAGCCGTAACCGATGTTCCGGTACATATTGTCCTGGATGAAAGCGTCACCGGAGTGCAGGCCAGAATTGTCGTTGCCTTGGGCGACCGTTTCCCGATGATCGATTGCCACAAGGTACTGGCAGCCTATGGCTGTCTGATCCCTCGGCTGTTGTCCGGTGTTTTTGATGCCACCAGGCACCGCGCGGTATGGCCTTCGACCGGCAACTATTGCCGCGGAGGTGTTGCGATCTCAAACCTCCTTGGGTGTCGGTCCGTTGCCGTGTTGCCGGAGGGAATGAGCCAGGAGAGGTTTGACTGGCTCAATGACTGGCTGACCGACCCCGAAGACATCTTTCGAACCCCGGGAACCGAAAGCAACGTCAAGGAGATTTACGACGCCTGCCACGCACTGGCCAAGGATCCCAACAATCTGATTTTGAATCAGTTTGCAGAATACGGCAATTACATCATTCACCGGGCCGTAACCGGCCCATCGCTGGAGCGGATCTTCCATCATCTGAACGCCAACGGCAGTTTGAAAGCCCGAGCCTTTGTTGCGGCCACGGGCTCGGCCGGAACCATCGCCGCGGGCGATCACCTGAAACAGGCGCTCGGGATGCAGATTGGAGCCATCGAGGCGCTGGAATGCCCCACGCTGCTTCAAAACGGTTACGGCGAACACAACATTCAGGGCATCGGCGACAAACACGTGCCCTTGATACACAATGTCATGAATGCCGACTTCATTATCGGTGTTTCTGATACGGCCAGCGACGCGATCAATCTGGTGGCGAACACTACAGCGGGACGGGACTACCTGTCCGCCTATCGCGGCATGCGACAGGAAACGATTTCCCAACTCTCACATTTCGGGCTGTCGTCGCTGGCCAACATTATCGGTGCAATCAAATACGCCAAATACAATGACCTCGGCCCAGACGATGTCATTCTGACCGTGGCAACCGACGGTGCTCAAATGTATCAGACCGAGCTGAAAACCACGCGCCACAAATTCTTCCCCGACGGCTTTGACAAGATAAAGGCCGCCGAGTGCTTTGGCCGATCAGTTTTGGGCGCAGGCACCGACAATATGATCGAATTGACGCGCTTCGACCGGGAACGGGTGTTCAACCTCGGTTACTACACCTGGGTCGAACAACAGGGCACCACCCTGGAAGATTTCGACCGTCGCCGAGATCAGTCTTTCTGGGATGGACTGCTTGATCTCGTGCCGATCTGGGACGGCATGATCGATCGCTTCAACACGGAGTAAGACGGTGGCGGACCGCAGCGATCTTCCCCTCACCGCGACACATTCCGGCGTCTATCGTGCGGAGACATGCGACGGAAAGCTGGTCGCACTGCACCCGTTTGAACGCGACCCGGCCCCATCTGCAATCGCACAGGGGTTTATGGATGCTCTCGACGGTCCGCTGCGCATAAAGACACCCATGGTTCGCAAAGCCTGGCTGGACGGAGCGCGCTCCACCCACAACCGGCGCGACGGCGACGAACCGTTTGTCAGCGTCACTTGGGACAGGGCCGAACAACTTGTCGCCGACGAGCTGCAACGGGTGCGCAAGACCCATGGAAATCAGGCGATATATGGCGGCTCATACGGCTGGGCCTCAGCCGGACGGTTTCATCATGCTCAAAGTCAACTGCACAGGTTTCTAAACTGCATCGGCGGATACACGCGATCCGTCAATAGCTATTCGCTGGCGGCCGGTGAAGTGATCCTGACGCATGTTTTAGGCGATGCGGTCGGTTTCATACACGCACCGCAACCCTGGAGAGCCGTGGTGGAGCATACAGAGCTGGTGGTTGGTTTCGGGGGCATTGCGGAACGCAACAGTCAAATCAGCGCCGGAGGCACGGGACATCACAGTACGGGTGGCGGATTGCGCCAGGCAAAACAGGCAGGCGTCAGCTTCGTAAACCTGTCGCCCATCCGACAAGACGTATCCGATAACCTGGCGGCAGAATGGCTGGCGATAAGACCGGGCAGCGATGCAGCGGTGATGCTGGGCCTTGCCCACGAGCTTCTGATCAATGACCTGCATGACCGGCAGTTTCTGGACCGCTACACGGTGGGTTTCGACACTTTCGAAGCCTATCTGACCGGTGAGTCGGATGGACAGGCAAAAACCGCGGAATGGGCGGCATCAATCGCCAACATTTCAGCTGATCGCATCTCTTCACTGGCCAAGGAGATGGCCGGTACGCGCACGATGATTTCGGTTAGTTGGTCTCTGACTCGTCAGGATCATGGCGAACAACCATTCTGGATGGCGACGACGCTGGCTGCCATGCTGGGGCAAATCGGATTGCCCGGCGGGGGAATTGCGTTTGGGTATGGCGCCGCCAATTCCGTTGGAAACGAACGTCGCAATCTGCGTTACGCGGCTCTGCCGCAGCTCAGAAACCCGATTAATTCAGCGATCCCGGTCTCTCGGATTGCCGACATGCTCCTCGATCCCTCCGGCACATACAGCTTCAATGGCGAAACCCGCCAATACCCGGATATTCGTTTGATTTACTGGGCGGGGGGCAATCCGTTCCACCATCACCAGGATCTGACGCGGTTGTGCAAAGCGTGGCAAAGGCCTGAGACAATCATCGTTCACGACTATTGCTGGAATGCCTTGGCGAAACGGGCCGATATCGTTTTGCCCTGCACCACCCCGCTGGAACGCGATGACATTATGATCACTCCGCGTGACCGCTATATCGTGTCGATGGCAGCAGCGGTCCCCCCTGTCGGCAACGCCCGCGATGATCACGACATCCTGCGTTCCATCAGCACCAGAATGGGCGTTGAACCGATGTTTTCGGAAGGGCGATCCAAGCCGGAGTGGCTTGAATGGATCTATGCGGAAAGCCGCAATATGGCCGAGCACTCTGGCGTGTTGCTGCCGGAATATGAGGAGTTTCTCGAGACCGGTTGGTTTGAAACTGATCCACCTGACCAACTGTCGGACGCATTCACCGGTTTTCGGTCTGACCCGGAGAAATTCCCTCTGAAAACACCGAGCGGCAAGATCGAGATCATGTCGCAGGCAATTGCTGCGTTTGAAATGGAAGGGATCCTTCCGCACCCAGCTTGGTATGAGCCGGAAGAATGGCTGGGAGGCGCCGCGGGGCGCCATTCGCTGCATTTGATTTCAAACCAGCCAGCGGACAAGCTTCATTCACAACTGGACAACGGTCGGATCAGCCGAGGCGCAAAGATCAATGGCCGCTCACCCCTGCGCATTCACCCCGAGGATGCGGCTCGGAACGACATAACGGACGGCGATTGCGTTCGCGTCCACAATCGGCGCGGAGCCTTTCTGGCCACCGCCGTTCTTGATAGCGGCCTCCTGCGTGGGGTTGTTCAAGTCAGCACTGGCGCCTGGCTGGATGCGGTGCCCCAGTCCGATGGCACACTGCTATGTCGTCATGGCAACCCGAATACCGTCACAAAGGATCACGGCACGTCGGTGATAGCTCAAGGTCCTTCGGCGCTCTCTTGCCTTGTAACGATCGAACCTGTTGAGCCGAACGGCACGTTGAAGGCCTTCGAACCACCGAACATTCAGCCCGCGCAATACAAGAGATCATCGACATGAGTGAGCGCAACGTTCGCCGCCCATCGGGATTTGTCGATACCGTCATCGTCAGGGAACCCGCCCAAGCAGTTATGCGCGCCGACGCACCATTCGGCCCACCCTCCAACATCCTTCACCAGTCGATGAGTCTCTGCTGATGTCCCCTCTCCTGCCTTATCTGCCACTTGGTCATGTCACCGCATCGCGCAAAAAAGGCGATGCCGCCTTTCGCCTGTTGCCGGCAGACGAGTTTACGATCGCTCAAAGGGAGATCACCGCCTGGCAGGGCTATGCCGAAACGCCGCTCGTGTCTCTTAACGCTCTGGCGGCGGAGATCGGTGTAGCGGAAGTGTTCTACAAGGACGAAGGTCCGCGTTTTGGTCTTGGAAGCTTCAAAGCGTTGGGTGGCGCCTACGCTGCACTGCGCGTGCTGCAACGCGAAATATCCAGACGTTTGGGGTCTAAGGTTTCGCTCGCTGACATCCGCCAAGGCATGTACGCGGAGCAATGCGCGACCCTCACCCTCGTGTCGGCCACCGACGGGAACCACGGCCGGTCGTTGGCTTGGGGGTGTAAGCGGTTTGGTGTCCCCTGCCGCATCTATATTCATGCTTCAGTCAGCGCAAACCGAGAGGCGGCGATGACCGCTTTGGGTGCTGATGTGATCCGCATTGACGGTGACTATGACGCTTCAGTCGCTCGGTGCAAGAAGGACGCTTTGGACAATGATTGGTTCATCGTCTCCGACACGTCCTGGCCAGGTTATTCATCGCCACCAAGTGACGTCATGTCGGGTTACAGTGTGATGGTGAAGGAGGTCTGCGACCGACTGACGACACCGCCGACCCATGTCTTTCTGCAGGCCGGCGTTGGAGGGATGGCCGCCGGTGTGATCGCCGCCATGCGCCAACATTGGGGCAGCGTCTCTCCACGCGCAATCGTTGTTGAACCCGAACTGGCGGCTTGCCTGTTTGAGAGCGCAAGAACCGGCTATGCCACCCGTGTGACAGTGGAAAAGGAAACCCTGATGGCTGGTTTGTCCTGTGGGGAACCATCGGAAATTGCGTGGAACATCCTTGCAGAAGAGGTCACAGACTACCTGACGATCCCCGAGGCATTGGTTGGTCCCGCTGTCAGGCTGCTGGCCCATCCGTTGTGGAACGATCCCGTAGTCCACGCCGGAGAAAGCGCCGTGGCGGGATTGGCAGCCTTGGTCGCTGCACGCTCGGACCCGGCTTTGGCGTCCAGGCTCGAACTGGACATGACCTCGAGCGTGCTATTATTCGGCACTGAAGGTGTGACTGATCCGGAGGTTTTTCAAATGATCATGGAAGAGAAAGAACTCGCCTGACATGACACCGCAACGCGGATTTCCGAAGCGCGAATACGAAGATCGCACCGCAAAAGCCCAGGCTGGCATGGCAGCTGACGGTTTGGCCGGCGTTCTGATCACCACCGAGGCCGACTTCCGCTACTTCAGCGGATTTCACACCCTTTTCTGGCAAAGTCCGACCCGTCCATGGTTTCTTTTCGTCCCCGCGTTCGGCAAACCGGTAGCCGTCATCCCTGAGATAGGCGAAGCACTGATACGCCAAACATGGCTGGATGACATTCGAACCTGGAGTGCTCCGAACCCGGAAGATGACGGCATTTCCCTGCTGGCTGAGCTATTGTCATCCCTGGCAGCAGAAGGCGCATCGATCGGTATGATGAAAGGTCATGAAACGAATTTGCGCATGCCGCTGGGCGATTGGGAGCGTCTAAACTCGAGGCTTCCCGGACTCCGGATTGAGGACGCTACCGAACTGATCCAGCGCTTGCGCATGGTGAAGTCCACAGCCGAAATCGAAAAGCTGCGCCATATTTGTGCGATCGGATCGAGCACGTTCGCACGGGTGCCGGATATTGTGTCAGCAGGACAGCCTTTGGACGAGGTTTTTCGTGCATTCCGTCGCGAGGCGTTGGCTCAAGGGGCAGATGATGCACCCTATCTGGTCGGGGGTGCCGACCAGGGCGGCTATCGGGACGTGATTTCTCCACCCTCAAATCAGCCGTTGCAAGCCGGCGATGTTTTGATGCTCGACACGGGTCTGACGTGGGATGGATATTTTTGCGACTTCGACCGCAATTGGGCCATAGGCCGGGCGGACGACACGGCGCGCCGTGCCTATGATGTTTTGTGGCGCGCGACAGAAGCCGGCATCGAAGCCGCTAAACCGGGCAACACCTGCTGCGACCTCTTTGAAGCGATGTCCGCCGTCCTGTCCGAAATGGACGAAAGCGGAGGAGGCGTTGGGCGTTTGGGGCACGGGTTGGGCATGCAACTGACAGAACAACCATCCCATGCGCGGTTTGACAAAACGATTCTGGCAGAAAACATGGTTCTGACCCTCGAACCCTCATTATCCTATGGCAAAGGCCTGATGATGGTACACGAAGAGAACATCGTCGTCGGTCCGAACGGCGCCAGGTTGATTACCGAGCGTGCCAAACCCGAATTGCCGGTTTTGTAGCATCGAAGTCTGACACTCAAAGACGTCAATACCCGGCTTTCGCGTAGACGGTGAGCGCACGTTCAACCGCGATGTTGTCGCCAGTCAAGATCGCAGCCACGGCATCGCCTGTAACGCTGTCGCCTTGGGTCAGCAGATGCGCCACACCCGCAGCCGCCCCACCTTCCACAACGCACTTTTCATGTCTCAGAACGAATGCCATGGCCGCTTCGATTGCGGCGTCGTCCACCTGGACGTAGTCGTCGACCAGACGACGACACAGGTCGAAGGTGTAAACATTGTCCGGTGGTATAGGCCCCGGTAGAGCATCTGCGATGGAAGGCTTTTCGTCGACCTGAACAATGCGACCGGCTTTGACGCTTTCGTGCATGGCCGCCCCGTGCAGCGATGATACTCCAACGAGACGAACGCTCGGTCTGAGCGCTTTCATCGCGATGGCAATTCCGCTCATCAGGCCGCCACCGGATAACTGGACCAACAGCGTTTCCAAAGACGGGCACTGCTTGGCAACTTCCAGCCCCAGTGTGCCCTGCCCTGCTATGACAAAGGGATCGTCGAAAGGTGAAACGAACACCAGGCCGTCCCGTTCGGCCAGTTCCCGGGCTTTCGCGTCCGCTTCGTCCTGATTGTCACCATGGGTCACGACCTCTGCACTATAGGAGCGCAGCCCTGCAACCTTCTCCGGCGGAACCAGGTGAGTGAGACAAACCACAGCGCGAAGACCCAGCCGCTCGGCCATATAGGCGATGGACTTGCCGTGATTGCCGCTTGAAACCGTAATTACGCCACGCCGGCGTTCGGCCTCGCTGAGCGACAGCAGCCTGTTGGCAGCACCGCGGATCTTGAAGGCGCCGGTATCATGCATGGTCTCCATCTTCAGCCAAACGGGTCGACCAAGACGATCGCTGAGGGCTTTCGAACGCCGCAAGGGCGTTTGTTGAACGTACGGTGCGATGCGGGCCTGAGCCCGGTAAAGATCGTCCAGTTGGATCGTCATATGGCTATCTGCCTCGAACCCTGCGCGACGGATGGGTGTTCGGTTTCCGGCAATGTCTGTATGCCGCTCTCACGGTTGGGCCACGGACGCCAAGTCGCTGTCAAGAGGAAGGGTTTGAAGGACCCTTCTATCCCGTCAATTCGAGCACAGAGGAGATCGAGGAGCACAGCCCCTGCCTCTGCATTCTCGCGCCGGAGCGAGACGCAGATGGACCGATCAATAGATGGCCTCGATCACGTCCGCTGTCTTGGTGACCAATGCAACGTTCTGCATCGCGTAGTCGATGCTTGCGCGGTGCCAGTCGGCATTCATCGTCGAACACCCGTCTTCCGGGATCACCATGACGTAGCCCTTGTCGGCTCCGGTTCGAGCAGTGTGCTCGACCGACATGTTCGTCCACGCTCCGGTCTCGATAATGATATCGCGACCCTCGGCCTTGAGGATTGTCTCCAGCGAGGTTCCTTCCCACGCACTCATTCGCATCTTCTCAACCACGTGGTCGTTGGGCTGCGGTGTCAGGTCATCGACCGCAGCTCCACCCCAGGTCCCTCGTACAAGTGCCGTTTCATCCATGACCCCCTCGAACAATGGCGCGTTCAGCGTCAGTCCGGGTGCGCCAGGAGGGACGAGGAAATGGACGTGGATCACCGGAACACCCATCTCCCGGCATCGGGCGGCGAGTTTCGCCACGTTGGCGATGGCGTCCTGCTCCTTGCAGTGTTGAGGACTTCCGGATGCGGCGAAGGCGCCGCCCTCCATCACCACGTCGTTTTGCATGTCCTGGATGATCAGCGCACAACGGGAGGCGTCAAGGCGGAGTGCCTCTCCACCCTCTGACGTGGTTGCAGTTGCGGTCGTGCTTGCGGTTGCGGAGGAAGATCTGTGCGCTCGCATGAAGGGTTCGTTTCTGGGGCCGATCTTCACCGGCACCGAGTAGACGCTTGTAGAGGCGGCAACATAAAGCGTGCGCCAGTCCTCGCCGCCCCAGTTCAGATTGGCCGGAAGTTCAGGGATCGAGACCTTGCCAATGAGCTTGCCGGAGCTGTCGTACACCCAGAGGCCGCCGGGAGCGGTCACCCAGATGTTTCCTTCCGCGTCGCATTTCATTCCATCCGGCACACCGGGTTTGAGGCTATCGCGGATACCGGCCGCGAAGACCCTTCCATTGACCAGCTTGCCCCCCTCCACATCGAAGACCCGAATGTTCGCCTGTTCGGTGTCATTGATGTAGAGCTTTGATTCATCAGGGCAGAAGCAAAGACCGTTCGGCATGGTGAAAAGATACCGGTCAACCACAAGTTCCGGCTCGTCTCCGGGCTTGTGTCCCGGAGGCAGGCGGAACACGCCCTGCCAGCCCAATTCCCGCGGGCGTTCGACGCCGTAACCGGGCATTCGCCCGTACCATGGGTCGGTGAACCAGACCGACCCGTCGGATTTCACGACGATATCGTTGGGCGAGTTCAACTCACGCCCCTCAAAATGCGAAGACAGCACCTCGCGCCGCCCATCCGGGCCGAACCTCGCGACGCTGGAGGTCGCGTGTTCGCAGACCAGCAAGTTCAGGTCGGCGTCATAGGTCATCCCGTTGCCCTTGTGGGACGGGTTCATGACCTCGCGAACACCTGCCCGGTCCAGCCGCCGCCGCACGTCGCCGGGCATGTCCGAAAACAGCAAATAATGGTCAACCGGATGCCAGATCGGACCTTCGGTGAAGGTAAAGCCCGACCCCTCCTGCCGGACGGGGGCGTGCTCGTCGATCAGATTGCGAAAATCGGGATCTAGGGCTTCATGTGCCATGGCGTATCCTCACGCCGGGAACCAGTCGCGGCGCGGCACCGACTGGCTGACTGCCCCCGGTATTGCCATATCGAGCCGCCCGACGACCTGACCGTGCTCGATTTTGGCGGGCTTGTCGTGGATTGGGAGCAGGAACTTTGCGCCCGAATACATCAGCTTGCGGATCGCCCCCTTCTCGCCACGCTTGGAGCCGCCGTGGTTACCGGTGACCTGGTATTCTTCCGGTCCGAAAGACCGCATCGGATTGATGATCTGATCGTTGAAGTCATAGATCACATCGCCACAGATGGTCGCCCGTCCATCGACCGTATCGACATGGACATTCATGGAACCTTCCGTATGTGCCCCCGCCGCCTCGAGGAAGACACCGGGGATCAGTTCCACCGGCCCCGAGATTTCGAGGTCCTCCAGCCTTAACGCGCCCGGATGGTGCAGCCGCTCGACCAGATGGATGATGTCGGGCTTCGGATATTGCGGGTGCATCAGGCCGGAGACCGAGTACTCGAGCTCACGCCGATTGATGACCACGGTCGTGTTCATCGAGAAATGGTCATCCTTGCCAGCGTGGTCGATATGCAGGTGCGTGTGCAGGACATAGCGCACGTCGCCCGGCTTGACCCCGTGATTGGCCAGTTGCCGCTCGATCATGTTCTCATGGAACTGAAGACCTCGCATACCAAGCGTCTCCATGATCGCATTGTCGCGATAACCTGTGTCGACGACGATCGGGTACTGACCTCCGAGGATCAGAAAGCCGTAGACCGGCACTCGCCGCACCCGTCCGCAATCGCGGCCCAGCACCAGAAAGCTCGATTCGAGTTCGATGTCGCCATAATCGAGTATCTTGATTTCCAGTCCCATTTGCGTCTCCTCCCTGTCACGTCAGCCGGTAGACCCGGGCTGCTGTCTTGTTGAAAATGGCATTCTGCTCGGCCGCACTCAGACTTCCTGCAGCGGCACGATGCGCGTCGATCAGCGCGTTGTAGTTGGTCCAGAGCTTTTCGATGGGAAAGTTCGATCCCCAGAGGCAGCGATCCGCGCCGAACATGGTAACCGTTTCAGATGTGAGCCACCCGATCAGATCGGGGTCGAGCCGGTGCTGGAACGTGCCGAAGCCGGAGAGCTTGGCGACAATGTTCGGCCGCCCTGCGAGCGTCGACATAGCACTCCGCCATTTCTCGCGGCCCTCATCGGAGATATCCTCAAGCATTCCAGCATGTTGCAGGACAAAATTCACATTGGGGCAGGCATCAGCCAACTCGCAAGCCCCCGCCATTTGGTCATCGAACACCTGAAGGTCGAAGACCAGACCATAGTCGGCCAACCGCGCGACATTTTTCTGGATTACCGGATCACGGCATAGGTCGGCATGCGGCGCGAAGCGGTATGCGGGATTCTCGTGCCAGTGGAGCTGTTGACGGATGCCCCTGAGATGGGGAAAGCGCATCAGGCGGTCGAGTGCGGGGCGCACATCCGCAACCGTCATATCGGCATAGGCGACCAGACCGTGCGGCCAGCCGGTCTCGGCGATCAGGCTCTCTACCCAGGCAGCCTCGTCCTCCACTCTTTCGACAGGCCAGTTCGCCTGCACGTAAACCGATTTCGTTACCCCGGTCCCAGCGATGTCGTCGAGATACTCCGACATCGGATAGTCCCGCCGAATCGACTCGTAAGGACCGAAAATACGAGGCTGCATCGGCCCGGTCAGCCAGGGAAGGTCCGCCTGCTTCCAAACATGAAAATGAGCGTCGATCACTTCCATCACCGCGCTCCCTTTCGGAATTCAAGGATCTCGGAAGCGACGGCGGGCGGAGTGCTCCCGTCGCCAAGCCGGTCAAGCAGCGGCAAGATCGCCCGCATGGCACCGGTCTCAGGCCGATAGGAGGGATCGGCAGCAAGCGGTGAAAGCCAGAGCACGGACCAGGCCAGCGCCGAGAGCCGCTCCATCGAGGCGACGAGCGCTTCTGGCCCTCCCCGTTCCAGCCCGTCAGATATGACGATGGCCAGCGCGCCTCTTGCATGGGCGGCAAAGCGAGGGATCGAAAGGAACACCGCCAGCGCCTCACCCAGCCGCGTGCCGCCGTCCCAGTCGGCGACTAGCCCACTCGCAAGGGTCAACGCCTGATCCCGGTTCTGGTGGCGAAGCGCGCGCGTGACCCTTGTCAACCGGGTCCCAAGCGTAAAGCACTCGACCCGCTCGCCTCCCTGTTGGAGTGCGTGGGCGAGACGAAGTGCACCGTCGGTGTTTTCCTTCATGCTGCCGGAGACGTCGATCAGCATGAGCACGCGTCGCTCGCGGGTCATGCGTCGCCACGTCGGCAGCCGTGTGATCTCTCCGTCGCGGCGTAGCATCTGACGGAAGGCACGGCGTGCATCCGCCAGTCGCCCTTTGCCCGACTGCATCCGACGAGACCGCCTGCGCGGCAGGCGTTCGGGCAAGGCTCTGGTGAAGGCCCGCAGCACCACGTCCTCATCCCCCGCCGAAAGCGCACGAGTGAAAAGCCGCTCCGCGGCCGTCGCTTCGCCGCCCGAGGGGGCCTCCTCATCCGGCACAGGCAACTCCTCAAAGGCGCCCGCATCGTAACTCTGCGGCAGTTCGTCGGGCTCACCGGGCGCAGGCGCAGCCAGGTGGCGTCCGAGAAACACCATGTCGAACACCGTATCGAACATCGCTTGCCTGTCAGGTCCGGGACCGTAGACAGCATGTGCCGCGCGACGGATGTCGCCGATCCGGCCTGGTCCGAGAAGACCAACAGCCGTGATAAAAGTCTCCGTCCGATCGGGTGAGGCGGGAAACCCTGCCGCCCGAAGCGCCTGGGGAAAATCGAGGAACGGGGTCAGCGCACGCGGTGTCATGCTGCACTGTCCGCAAGGATCGCATCAAGGCGTGGCGCGATGTAGTCGAGATCATCCCGATCCTTCAGCACCACGCCCACCGCCCGCGCGAACGCACGCGGCCAGGCATCACCCTGCTGGTTGAGAAGGGTTGCCGCTTCTGCCCATTCGACGGTTTCCGCCACGCCAGGCGGTTTCGCCAACGGTTCCTCCCGGAGCGCAGCGACCGCCGCCACCACACGGCGCGCGGTGTCCTCGGCGACCGTCGAGGCGCGCATCATGACGATCCGCGCTTCCAGTTCACGGTCGGGATATCCGATCCAGTGATAGATACAACGCCGCCGCAGCGCCTCGTGCAGCTCCCGCGTACGGTTCGAGGTCAGAACCACGACCGGCGGTTCCGTGGCGCGAACGGTATCCCTTTCCGGAATCGAAACCGCAAAGTCAGAGAGAAATTCCAGCAGGAACGCCTCGAACTCATGATCCGCCCGGTCGATCTCATCGATCAGGAGCACCCGATCACGCGGTGCTTCCAGCGCTTGAAGGATAGGTCGGGCTATCAGGAACTGGTCTTCGTACAGATTGACGTAGTCTTCACCCGCCTGCCGGATAGCCAGCATCTGTCGTGGGAAATTCCACTCGTACAGGGCCGCTGCCGCATCGATCCCCTCGTAGCACTGAAGCCGCACCAGTTCGCGCCCGAGAATGGAGGCCAGTGCCTTCGCCGCCTCCGTCTTGCCGACGCCGGGAGCACCTTCGAGCAGCAAAGGCTTTCCGAGCGCAAGCGCAAGGTACGCAGCAGTCGAAATTCCGTCATCGGCAATATACTGGGCATCTGCCAGAAGCCGAGCCAGCGGCTCGGGCCCGTCGATACCCTGTATGGATTGCCTGACCGTCATCAAAGAGCCTGCCGCGGTTTCGCACCGCCTAATGACCGGATACCGCGCAGGACCTTTTCGGGCGTCACAGGCAACTCGTCGATCCGAACACCGACCGCGTCATACACGGCGTTCACGACTGCTGGCAGAACCGGGTTGGCGCACATCTCACCCGGCCCCTTGCCGCCATAGGGTCCGTCCTCAGCGGGCCGTTCGAGCACGCTGATATGGTGTGGGGCCAAGTCGCCCGGACCCGGCATCAGGTACGTGTTGAAATCTTCGGGCAGATGATCTCGCGCCGGATAGTAGGGCTCGGTCGTCTCCCAGGCCGCGTGGCTCATGCCCATCCAGGCCCCGCCACGGAGCTGCTGCTCCACCAACTTTGGATTCAGCGCACGCCCGACCTCATAGGCGGACTGCATGTCGGTGACCGTCACCTCGCCGGTTTCATCGTCCACCTCCACCGTGACCAGCATCGCGGCATGGGCGAAGGTGGTGACGGGCGACATCTCCCCGGTCTCCGGATCGACGTCCGACAACGGAATGAGGAAGATTCCCCTGCCCGCGATTGTCCGTCCTTGCTTGAACTGAGCCGCCTGCGCCGCGGCCATGCTCGTGATCGAGCGCGAAGGAGCGCCCTTTACATGGATGTTTCCTTTGCCGTCGGTGGCCAGATCGCCTGCATCGACCTCCAACTCCTCCGCTGCTGCCTCCAGCATCACCTGGCGTGCCTCCTCAGAGGCGCGGATCACCGCGTTTCCCATCCTGTGGGTCCCACGGCTGGCGAAACTGCCCATGTCGTGCGGGCCGGTATCGCTGTCGGCGGTGTCCACGTAGACGTCCTCGATCGGCACTCCAAGCGTCTCTGCCGCGATCTGCCTGGTAACGGATTTCATGCCCTGTCCGAGGTCGATTGCGGAAAGCGCCACGGTGAACTTGCCGTCCGGATTTGAGTGCACCAGCGCCTGACTTGGGTCGCCGCCAAGATTCATGCCGATGGGATAGTTGATCGCCGCGAAACCACGGCCCCTGTGGATGGCCATCAGCGCCTCCTGAACCCGGAAAGGGAAGAAAACCGCATTGAGCCAGACCGCGCGGGTTTCCTCGGCTCTTGCGGTCTTTCGATCGTTGCGTCGCTTTGCACAGGTCGATCAGGCGTTCCTTGCGGAGGCTCCGTGTGTGCGGGCAACGGACGTGCTGTTTCCGGCGCCGCCTGACGCGGTGGCGGCGTCGCCCCTTCGCTCGCGCCACCCTTCCGCGCATAACTCGTCGCCTGGAAACCGCTGACACGTCCGTCCTCGTCTGTGGCGGTGTGACGGGGCAATTCAGCCCGCGCACCGCCGCCGTCTTTCAATGAGGATGCTCCCCTCATCTCCGGTGACACCGTGATCCCTGATTTCTCCGCTACCACCTGGGCGCATTCGATCAACGCACAGTTCTTGGCAACGCGACGATGCGCCTTCATGTCGCCGTCGCGATAGGCATTCAGGATACGAAGTTCGACCGGGTTCATACCCACCGCTTCGGCCACCTTGTCCATATGCGCTTCGATGGCGAAATCCACGCCGGTGATACCGAAGCCGCGCATTGCAGTGGCGGGTGTGCGATTGGTGTAGACACAATAGACGTCCGCATAGACATTCGGAATCGTGTAGGGACCCGGCAGGTGTCCGACGCCCTTGATGATCGCGTAGGAGGAGAGCCGGGTGTATGCGCCTGCGTCGAAATAGCCGGTGAATTTCCGCGCCACGATCCGCCCGTCATTCATCACACCGTCGGTAATGTACCAGCGCTCTGCCCCCCGGGGCGCACCGACCTGCATCTCTTCCGCCCGGTCCCATGCATATTTTACCGGCCGCCCGGTCAGCATGGCGCCGAGGATCGCAAGCGGTTCATGTATGCTGTCGACTTTGCCACCGAAGCCGCCGCCTACGGTTCCACCGATGAAGTGCAGCCGCGAGGACGGGAGCGACAGCACTTTCGCCGCCGTCCCGAGCGAGAAGAACAGCGCCTGCGTCGAGGTGTAGCAGACATAGCGGTCGTTTTGTTCGGGCGCCGCTATTGCTCCGCAGGTCTCGATCGGGGCCTGCTCAATGGGGGACATCTGGTAGCGGCCCTCAACCACGTGGTCAGCCTCTGCCATTGCCCGGTCGACGTCGCCATAACGCAGCTTCTGATGGTCATACTTGCCGTGATAAACGAACTTGTTGTCCGGATAGATCTCGAGCACAGCGGGTGCGCCGGGCTTGATCGCTTCTTCCACGTCCATGACGTGTGGCAACACTTCCCAGTCGATCTTGATGGCGGCAACGGCAGCACGCGCCTCGGCCTCGGTCCCCGCAATGACTGCTGCGACTGGTTCGCCCCGGTAGGCGACCTTCTTCTCAGAGAGAATCGGCTCGTCGTCCAACCCGAAATCGAGAAGCGACAGAAGCGTGTTCAGGTTCACCGGCACGTCCCGTCCCGTCAGCACCCGAACGACGCCCGGCATTCCCTCAGCGTTGGAGGTATCAATCCTGCGGATGCGGGCGTGATGGTGTGGCGAGCGGGCGCACCGCATGTGCAAGAGGCCATCGAACAAATGGTCGTCAAAGAACGGCGAGCGACCGGTGACGTGGCCCGGAATATCCTGTCGCCGCGTCGGCTGACCGATCTCGTTAAGATCGTCGTCACGCTCGTCAGCGAAAAGGTCCTTGCGGAACTCGACCATGGGTCCGTTAGCGGTCATGTCAGTCATACGCGCGTCCTCCCTTCCGCGACAGCGAGGATCGCAGTGATGATCGGCTCGTATCCGGTACAGCGGCAGAGATTGCCGGAGATCGCCTCAATGACTTCGTCTCGGCTCGGACGCGGGTTGCTGTCGAGCAGCGCCCGCGCGGAGACGAGCATCCCCGGCGTGCAATACCCGCATTGAGCTGCGAAATGGTCCATAAAAGCCGTCTGAAGCTGATCGAGGGTAGTGCCATCGGCCAAGCCTGCCGCCGTGCCCACTTCGCGCCCGTCTACGGCCTCCGCAAGGACGAGGCAGGCGAGCTGTGTCTCCCCATCGATGGTGACGGTACAAGCACCACAGGTGCCTTGGCCGCAGCCAAACTTGGGCGTCAGGTCGCCGACACCTCGGCGCAAGAAGTCGAGCAGGTTCTCACCCGCTTCCGAGAAGGCCGATTTCGACTGACCGTTAAGCGTGAAGGTGATCGGTGTCTTCGCCATCAACGCCGCTCCATGTCAGCCAGCAGCCGCTTGAGATGTACGCCCGCGACTTCTGTTCGATACCAGGTGCTTGCAATCTCATCGGTCGGCGGGTCCAGCCCCTCAACCGCCGCTGCCGCCGCGCCGTCGATAACTGTTGTGCTCAGGGACTGGCCTTCCAGCGCGCGTTCGGCTCCCGTGGCCCTAAGCGGCGTCGGCCCCATCGCACCAAAGACGACCCTTGCGCCTCTGATCCGCCCACCCTCGCCCGGCAGATGCGCCGCGATCGAGAGCACTGATACGCCCTTGGGCTTCACCCGGCTTACCTTGAGGAACCCGAATGCCCTCGGATTTTGTGGCCGCGGCACCTCAATGGCCATGATCAACCCGGCGCGATCCCGGTCACGCAGCACCTCGGCCACCGGCCGTACGCCGCCTTGTCCCGCTCCTATCACCCGGGCATCGAGTGCCAAAAGCGCGGCGGCAAAATCGCCGTATGGGTGCGCGGCGAAGAGGTTCCCAGCAACGGTGGCCATGTTGCGCACCTGAGGCCCGCCGATCAGCCGCGCCACCGGATGCAGGAACTCAAGGTCCCGTGTCGCCAGCACACCCGCCATGGTAACGCTCGCGCCGATCCGAACGCTTCCGCCGGTCACCTGCACCTCACTCAAGGTCCGGTCCGTCACGCGGATAAGCCGCGCGGGCGCAGCGCCCTCGTTGACCGCCCGCATGACAATCGTCCCGCCACCGAGAAACGCTGCATCGCCGCCCATGGCGCGCGCCGCCGCATCGAGTGTCGGATAGGTCTCGACCACCGTCATGATCCCTCCAATCCCATATGGGCGCGCACTGCGTCGAACCCGCTTTGATAGATGTCCTCGGACACCATCGACTTCAGTTCGTCCTCGCGACCCTTCGGCGTATCGAATTGAGATTCCCAGTGCCAGAAGGTCCGGTCGCCATCCGTGACCGGGGCCAGTCTGACATGCGCCACATAGTTCAGCAGCGGCACCGGCGTTTCCAGAAGACAGTAGCTGAAGGCCATATCGGCATCCGAAAGTGTCAGAAGCTGCTCGCGAAGTTCAGACCCGTCAGCAAGATGGAAGCGCCGCACGCAACCCACCTTGTCAGCCGGCTCGCCGCGATCGACCTTGCTGTCGGCCACGGCGGGGTGCCATTGGTCGTGCCCGTTGAAATCGCGAAGCACATCCCACACCGCCTCGACGGGCGCATCCAGAACCGTGCTTTTCACGACCTTCACCATCAGCCTGCAAGGCTCCGTTGCAGTGCCGCGAATCCCGCCTGAAAGACATCCGAACCGATGCCGTTCACGAGCCCCTCGGCCTCGCTCTCATCGCATTCGAACTCCGCTGTCCACTCCGCGAAAGTGCGGTCGCCGTCCGTGATCGGCGTTAACCTTATCGTCGCGATGTAATCGGTCAGCGGCATCGGGCTTTCGAGGATCGAATACGTGCAAAACATGTCGTAGTCGCTCAGACCCAGAAGCTTTTCCCGGATCCTGTCCCCGTTCTGAAGGTGAAAGTCGCGAATGCAACCAACCCGGTCGGAGGGCTCGCCTTGCTCGATCCGACTGTCTCGAATACGCGGATGCCAGCGCGGCAAGGCGTTGAAGTCGCGCACCCGTTCCCACACCCGTGCTGCAGGTGCGTCGATCACCGATGAGATGTAAACACGCGGCATTTACTTCTTACCCCGACCGCGGGAGGAACTGCTGTCGTCCTTGGGCGGTTCCTCATCACCGCCACTTTCGCCCACAGCCTTCTTGACGGCATCCGTGATCCGCTGCATGTCGGACGCTTCGCGGATCAACCCGCCTTGTTTGGCAAGCCCGCCGCCGTCAATCCCGATATCGGAAAGAAGCGTGTCGATGAGCGGCGCCTGCACACGGTATCGCAATGCGGAGTTGATGACCTCGTCGGTCGGGCTACCGTCACGGTTGCCGCCGTCCCCGGTGATTCCATCAAGCTGCATGATCCGGATATCCTGGATTTTCTCCAGCGGCTTGACGGACGCAGAGACGATGCCTTCCACATGCTCCAGTAGTTTCCGGCGGAAGAGTGAAGACCGCGCCGGATCAGTAAGGACATTCTCGGCCTCGTTGATAAGCTTCTGCGCCTCAGCCTCAACGGCCTTCCGCACCTTGTCGGCTTCGGCGATAAGCTTGGCTTCCTCCGCCGCCTTCTCGGCTATCGTCACATCGATGGACTTGCGGCGGTTTGCTGCTTCTGTCTCGCGTACGGTTTTGACCTTCTCCTCGGCAACGGCTGCCTTCGCGCGCGCCGCATCTGCCTCGGCCCGGGCGGCACTTTCCGCAAGAGACTTCTGATAGAGCACGATCGCTTTATCCATCTGAGCCGTCTCGACATTCTGCTCGCGCTCGACCTCCAGCTTGCGACGTATCGTTTCCTGGTCAATCCGGATCTCATCGAGACCACGCTCGGATGCAACGCGCGCCCGTTCGATCTCTTCCTGGCTGGCTATCTCGGCCTCGCGGAGCGTCTGAACGCGCGCCACTTCGAGCTGTTCCAGCGCGCGACGGCGTTCAAGCCTGGCGCTCTCAATCGCCTTTTCACGCTCAACCTCGGCGACCTGGATCGCGCGCTCTGCCGAAATCTCGGCCTCCTTCACATTGGCCTCCGCGGCAGCGCGCTCGGCCTTTGTTTCGGCGAGTTCGACGACACGTTTCTCTTCGGCCTGCTCGACGCTGCGGCGACGTTCGATGTCGATCACCTCACGCACCTTCTGGCTGGCGATGCGTTCCTGCTCCAGAGCGAGTTCCGAGGAAACACGCGCTTTTTCAACCGCCTCGCGCCGGGCGATTTCAGCGGCCTCCAGCTTGCGATCGCGTTCGATCTCGTTCGCGCGCACCTCCTGGTCGGCGGCAATGCGTTCGGCTTCCAGCGCCCGCCCCTGCGCGATCCGCGCCTGCTCGACCGCCTCGTCAGCGGCGACACGCGCCTCGTCGATGGCCTGGTTCCGGGCGATCTCCTTCGAACTGGTTTCGCCATCGGCCTCGATCCGTGTAGCCGCGATCTGTTTCTCCCGGGCGATCCGCGCCGCCTCAACCGCTTCGTCCGCGGCGATCTCAGCACCCTCGACCGCTTGCCTGCGTTCGATTTCCAACTCGCGAATGCGCCGATCTTCTGCAATACGGGATTCGCTGACCTGAGCGTCCTGAAGAATGCGCATCCGTTCGACCGTCTCACGCGCCGCGATCTCCGCTTCGTCCAGCGACTGCTGGCGGGCGATCTCGCGTTGCCGGATATCCTCTTCTCCCTTGATGCGGGTCTGGGCAAGAAGAAGATCCTGCGCCATCCGCCGCTTCTCATTGGCCTCGTTGGCGGCGATCTCGGCATCTCGGATCGACTTCTGCCGGTCGATTTCCAGTGCCTGCGTTTCGCGCTCTTTGGCGATCCTGGCCTCTGACAGGGCTTTTTCCTGCGCAATGCGCGCCCGTTCCGTGCCTTCGCGCGCGGCAATCTCCGCCTCGTCAATGGTACGCCGGCGTTCGATGTCTTTAGATTCAGTCTCCTGCTCGTTTACGATGCGCGCCTCGCGCACCGTGCGCTCCTGCAGGATGCGCGCCGTCTCGGTGGCCTCTGTCGCGGCGATTTCCTCCGCGTCGATCTCTTTTTGTCGCTCGATCTCGCGTGCGCGCACGGCGCGTTCCGACGCAATCCGTGCTTCCGCGACGGAACGCTGGTTCGAAATTCGTGCCTTCTCGATGGCCTCCTGCGCGGAGATCTGGGCTGATTCCGCCTCAGTCTCGCGTTCTGCGCGCTCTCGGGCCAGTTCCGCACGTTGCTGGGCACGCCTGGTTTCCACATCGCGCTCCTGGCTGAGCCGCGCTTCTTCGCTTTCACGCTCGATCTCCAGGACCTGCTTTTCGGCTTCGAGGTTTCGCGAACGGATCTTGATCATCGAGTCCTGCTCAATGTCGTTCCTGAGCTTCCGCCGCTCCTCGATATCCTTGATGAGGGAGGTCAGGCCCTCGGCATCGAACCGATTTGACGGATTAAAGTGCTCAAGGGCCGTCTGGTCGATGTCGATGATCGCAACGCTTTCCAGTTCCAGCCCGTTCTTGTCGAGATCCTCCTGAGCCTGCTCTTTCACCCGCGTCACATAGGCACCGCGGTTTTCGTGCATCTCACTCATCGCCATCTCGGCCGCAACGGCGCGCAGGGCGCTTTCGAACTTGCCCGAAAGCAAACCGTTCAGACGATCGGTCTCAAGCGTCCGGCGACCCAGGGTCGAGGCAGCTTTCGACACGGAGTTCTTGTCTGACCGCACCCGCACGTAGAACTCCGCTTCGACATCGACGCGCATCCGGTCCTTTGTTATCAGCCCTTCATCGCGAGTCCGTTCCACTGCCAACGGCAAGGTGTTCATGTTCACCGGCGTGATGTCGTGGATGATCGGCCAGACGAACGCGCCGCCATCGATAACCACCTTCTCCCCAAGGAAACCGGTTCGTACAAACGCAACCTCCTTGGTCGAACGGCGGTAGAGCCATTGCATCACCCAGTAGATGATGGCGATCACCACCACGGCTACGATCAGCCACAGGATTAACTGTCCGATCAATTGGCCACTCATATCTTCACCTCCCCGCGTTACGCCTCAGCGACCTTTAATGGCCTTGAAAGCGCGCGTCTGTTCCGTCAGCGCGACCTCGGTCGGCAGACGCTCCATCGACGAAGCGCCGTAGAAACCGTGGCAATGCGACGTGTTCTTCAAAATGAATTCTGCGTCCTCGGGCATAGCAACAGGCCCGCCATGGACAAGGACGATGGCGTCCGGATTGACCTTCAACGCCGCTTCAGACCAGGCATTGACTACATCCGGGCAATCCTGCAGCGTCAGTGCCGTCTCCGCGCCAATGGATCCACCGGTCGTCAGACCCAGGTGACAGACGATGATATCCCCGCCCGCCTTCGCCATGGCAGCTGCGCTTTCCTCATCGAAGACATAAGGTGTCGTCAGCATGTCCTTCTCGCGGGCCATCCGGATCATGTCGACCTCCAACCCGAATCCCATCCCGGTCTCTTCGAGGTTCGCGCGAAACGTTCCGTCGATCAGACCAACAGTCGGGAAATTCTGCACGCCCGCAAAGCCGATCCGCTTCAACTCGTCCAAAAACTTGTCCATCAAGCGGAACGGGTCCGTCGCGCAGACGCCCGCCAGAACCGGCGTTTTCCGCGCGACCGGCAGAACCTCGGCAGCCATCTCGACCACGATGGCATTGGCGTCGCCGTAGGGCATGAGCCCCGCAAGGCTCCCGCGTCCCGCCATCCGGTAGCGGCCCGAATTGTAGATGACGATCAAATCGATCCCACCAGCTTCCTCGCACTTGGCCGAAAGCCCGGTACCCGCGCCGCCACCCACGATGGGTTGGCCCCTGGCCACCATCTCGCGGAACCTTGCAAGAATGCTATTGCGGTCCATCATCTCTGCGCCTCTTTTCGTTTGTTGGGTCGACCGCCATGAAACTCCCTGAAGGCGGAGACAACCGCCGCGGCGAATTGCGGGTCGTTGATGTTACGAGGCAGCCGGATCAGCCGCCGATTTGAGGTCTGTCGCACCGTGTCCTCCAGTGCGGTGAAAAGCGCATGCCGCGCCTCGGGATCGTCGAAGGGTTGGCCATTGGCGTCGAGAGCAGAGACCCCGCCCTCGGGGAGAAAGAACCTCACGGGAGCTTCCATCTCGTTCAACCGCCCGCCGATCCAGCGACCCATGCGGGTACTTTCTTCCGCGGTCGTTCGCATGAGCGTCACTTGCGGGTTGTGTTCGTAGAACGTTCGATTCCGATACTTTTCCGGTACCGTCTGCGGTGCGCCGAAATTCACCATGTCCAGCGCACCGACCGAGCCGACATAGGGCATCTTGCGCCGGATCACCGCGCCGAACCGGTCTTCGGTAGACGGGAATACGCCGCCCATCATCATGTCGCATATCTCGGTGGTCGTCAGGTCGATGACGCCCCTAATCTTGCCGGAATCAATCAGCTTCTCCATGGCCTGTCCGCCGATGCCGGTGGCGTGAAAGACGAGACAGTCGAAATCCTCGTCCAGTTCTTTCGTGATTTGTTGGATGGCTGTCGTCGTGACGCCGAACATGGTCAACCCGATGGCCGGTTTTGTCGCTTGCCGTGCTGGGGACCCCTGCCGCGCCTTCACCATGCCGACAATCGCGTTCGCCGCATTGCCCAGCACTTCTTCGGTGATGGCGTTCAATCCCTGCACGTCAGCGACCGAATACATCATCGTGATGTCAGCTGGGCCGACATATTTCGACACTTCGCCGGAAGCGACTGTCGATACGATCATTTTGGGCACACCCACGGGCAGCGTCCGCATCGCCGGGGACACGATGGCCGTTCCACCCGATCCGCCCGCCGAGAGAATGCCCATCACGCCGTCCTGCCGCGCCATCCAGCGTGTGAAAGCCTCAGTCATTCCCGCCACCGACTGGCCCCGATCGCCGGTAAAGACGCCTGCAGCACCCCTCGGGTGAAATGCTGCAATCTGATGCGCCGGGATCTCAGCGCCCGAGTGCCCGCCGCTAGTCGAGAGATCGACCATCCGGACAGGCAGACCTGCAGTGCGGATGATATCCCGCATGAAGCGCAACTCGTCCCCTTTGGTGTCAAGCGTGCCTGCTACCAGCACAACTTTCTCGCCCGGGGCAGCCAAAGGACGAAGCTCCGCCTCCACACCGCCCGTAACCGGTGCACTGGTTGTGATGACGCGCGCCGCGCGCTCGATCTGCGGCACCGGCACCGGCGTGGACCAGCGCGTCGGGGGCTTCGGGTTCGACATGTAGACTTTGACCGGCTGCGGCCCTTTTGGCTGGCGCCCCTCACCTCCTCCGGACGGCGATGCAGGCTCCGGCGTTTCGTCGTGGGCGTGCCGCCCGACTCCCAGAAGCCGTTGCTGCAGATCGCGGTCCGCAGCCAATTCTGCCGCTGGAACCAACCGGTTGATCCGACCGTTCACCATGATCGCAACCTGGTCGGCCACCGCGCAGGCAACGCCAATGTTCTGCTCGATGACGAGAACGTCCATCTCGCCCTCGGCGGCGAGTGCCAGCAGCATCTCTTCGACCTGCGCTACAATCACCGGGGCCAAACCCTCGGTTGGCTCGTCCATGATGAGAAGGCGCGGATTAGACAGAAGCGCCCGTGCGATGGCCAGCATCTGCTGCTCGCCACCAGACAATTGGGCACCGCCGTTGCGCTTCCGCTCGGCAAGGCGCGGGAAGGTCGAATAGATGCGTTCGGAACTCCACGCACCGCCCTTCTTCTCGACCATCTTGAGATGCTCATCAACGGTCAACGACCGCCAAAGCCGCCGTCCCTGGGGCACATAACCGATACCCATGCGCGCGATTTCGGCAGCCGACCGACCAGCGAGCGGTTGACCGGAATAGCTCACCGAACCGGATGCAACCGGCACCAGGCCCATGATCGTCTTGCAGAGCGTCGTCTTGCCCATGCCGTTTCGACCGACAACCGAAAGCACGCCGGTTTCCAACTGCAGGTCCACGCCCTGAAGCGCGTGGGATGCGCCGTAATAGACATTCAGCCCACGCACTTCGAGCGCGGCAGGTGCCGCACGGCGACCTTCTCGACGATCACTCATGGCCGTCACCCAGGTACAGCTCCTGCACCTCCTCGTCGTTCTCGATTTCCTCAGGCGTCCCTTCCTTGAAGATGCGCCCGTTGTGCATCATCGTCACGCTTTCTGCGACGCGAAGGGCGACGTCCATATCGTGCTCGATGATGATGTAACCGATATGGCTCGGCAGGCCGTTCAGGATCGCGACAAGTTCGGCGCGTTCGGTCGGCGACAGCCCAGCAGCCGGTTCGTCGAACAGGATGAGGCGCGGCGCGCCTGCCAGCGCCAGTGCGATCTCCAACTGCCGCTGCTGACCGTAGCTCAGGTTGGCCACTGATGTATCGCGCCACTCGGTCAGGTGAACCGCCTCGATCAACTCGTCGGCACGGGTCAGAAGTTCATCATTTTCGCGCGGCCTCAGGAACGAAAACCGCCCCCGCGACACCCCCCGGCAAGCCAGGTAGACATTGTCCGCCGCTGTCAGGCCGTTGAACAGAAGACTGATCTGGTAGGTTCGTCGCAGCCCGCGCCGGACACGCTCATAGGCCGGAAACCGGGTGACATCCTCTCCGAATAGCCGGATGGTTCCGCTCGTCGGCAGAAAATCGCCAGTTACGCAGTTGAACAGCGTCGTCTTGCCCGCACCGTTTGAGCCGAGCACCGCTCGACGCTCGCCAGAACCCACCGTCAGGGTGACGTCGGCGATAGCGGCAAGTGCTCCGAACATCTTTGTCACGCCCCTCAATTCAAGCGCGTTTCCGGAACTGACCGAGCCCAGCCGATCGGCCGCGCGGGTTTCCCCAACGAGCGTCATTCGGAGTCTCCGGTCAACGGATCAAGGTTCCTCGCGCGGCGCTCCCGCCAACGATCCCAGAGACCCAGCACGCCATCTGGCGAGAAGAACACGACCGCTAGGAACCCGATCCCGATCAGCAGCTTGAACCGCTCTCCTGACATGCCGAATGCCAGCAGCACATCCGGTGAGAAGGTCCTCAAAAGCACATAGATCAGAGCCCCGATGAACGGACCGATGGGCCGCGATATACCGCCTACGACAGCAATCACCAGAATGTCGATCACCGCCGGAATGCCCGCAGTCCCAGGCGCGATCTGGGCGTTCTGCCAGACGAGGAGGATACCCCCAATGGCCGCGATCACGCTCGCGAATGTATACGCTGCAACCCGGTGCGCTGTGACATTGAAGCCAAGCGCCGCCATTCGCCGCGGATTATCCCGCACCCCCTGAAGCGCCAGCCCGAACGGTGAGCGGGAAACGTAGACCACCACAAGATAGCAGATCACCGCGCATCCCAGCGTCAGGTAGAAGAACGGCATCGGCTCTCGCCAGTCGACACCGAATAGCATCGGCGGCACAACCAGGTTGAACCCGGAATAGCCGTTGAAAATCGTGTAGTTCTGCCGTGTGAAATAAAAGAACGCGGCCGCAATCGCGAGGGTGATCATGATCGTGTAGATGCCCTCGGTTCTGACCGCCAAAGCCCCCACGACGGTGCCGAAAATGGCCGCGACCACGATGGCGATCGGGATGTACAGCCACCAGGGCAACCCCATGCTGATCTCGCCCATGCCGGACGTTCCAAAGATCGCAACCATGTAGCCGGCCATCGCAGCGACAGACATCTGGATCAGACTGACCATGCCGCCATAGCCAGCCAGAAACATCAGTGAGAGCGCGATCATGCCCAGGATGAAGGTCCAGCCCATGACCTGGAACAATATAAAGTCGTTCGCCCAGGCGGGCATCGTCAAAATCACCACTGCCAGCAACCACCAGGGTGCCGGGATGCGCTCGAACCACGAGGGCTGGACGACCGTCTTTCTCTGTTCGACCACTGCCATGCCCTAACCCCGCCCCAGCAGGCCTTGCGGGCGAAAAGCAAGTACCACTGCCATGATGAGGAAGGTGAATACAACCGAATAAGTCGGCGCGTAGACAAGACCCAGTTGCTCGGACAACCCGATGATCAACGCGCCAATGGCTGCGCCGGGGATCGAGCCCATACCGCCCACGATGACGACCACGAGACTGGCCAGAAGGAACCGCGTATCTTCCCCCGGCGACAGCGATTGAAACGTGCCGCCGACAATCCCCGCGATGCCCGCCAGGCCGGCACCAAACGCGAAGACGGCGAGGAAGACGTACTGGATACGCACTCCGGAGGCTGCCAGCATCTCACGGTCGTCGACACCAGCACGCACAAGCATCCCGAGCCGAGTCTTGTTCAGGACCAACCACATTCCGATCCCGATCACGATAGCGGCAATCAATATCGCCACCCGCACGGCGGGATATTTCAGGTATCGGACGACCCCCTCGTCGTTGATGCTCGAAATCACCGGCAACGTCATGGGACCCGAAAGCCAGTCCGGCGAATAGATCGTGTAGGATTGCCCGCCCCAAATCCAAAGCAGCAGATCGGCAATGACCACCGACAGCCCGATGGTCACCATCGTTTGCCGCAGTTCCTCACCTTCCATGCGTCGGAAGACCTGATTCTGAAGGACCATGCCGACTATAGCAACGATGACAAATACGATTGGAAACGCCAGAAGCCACGATCCTGTCCACTCGGAAATCTCGAAGCCCACATACCCGCCAAGCAGGTACAGCGAGCCATGCGCGAGGTTCACATTGCGCATCAACCCGAAAATCAGAGTGAATCCCGAGGCGACTAGAAAATAGAGCGCACCCAGAGTTATCCCGCCAAAGACGGCATTGAGGAACACGCGCTTGCGGCCGAGCACCTCCACCATCTCGTCCGTCCAAGGGACAAAGATCAGCCACAGCAAAATAGCCACGACAAGCGCGATCAAAAACGACCAATACGGATTGCGCTGTACGAAGCCCTGCATGCGTCCCCTACTGTCCTATCGCCACTCAACGGCACGTCAGGACCCTAGCGTCCAAAGGCCGAAGAACAGATACCCGAGGGTCTGATCCTTGATCTCACAAGCCAGGAAACGAACAGCAGACAGAGGCTTTAGCAGCCGATCGGCGCTCAGGCGACGTGCACACTCCTGCGATAGGCCGAAGGCGGCACAACGCCATTGCTGATGAAGAAGCGCGAGAAACTCGCCTGGCTTGAGAAGCCTAGATCGAAGCCGATATTCGCAACGGGTTCATCCGAAGTTGCCAGCATGTCGATTGCCCGCTCCATCCTGAGCGCATTCAGGTAAAGGTTTGGCGTCAAGCCTATCTGCGCTCGAAATAGCTTGTAGAAATGGGGGCGGGATAAGCCCACTTCACGCGCTACATGATCAAGCGCGACGGCTTCACCAACACTGTCTTGAAGGTACCTCAACGATTTGCGAATGCGGAAATCGCGACGTGGCAGATCCGGACCGGTGAATTCGGCCCCCCGCGGCGTCCATTGCCAGGACTGGTCGAAGGCGAACTGCGTCAGCTCGCAAAGCCGATCCTCCAGCATCACGTCCTCGCGGTCTTCGTCCAGCATGGTCTGTGCGGTTCCGAATACCAGCCTTTCGAGGTGGTCGGTGACCTCGATCCCGTTGCGCCCGAAGCAGATCGATGCGGACGCTCGCCGTGATGCCTCCAGAAACCAGGCCGGACGGATGTAGAGCACCAGCGCCAGTGTCGGTTCGGAGGAATGGATCGGTTCATAGAAGTGCGCCTGCCAAGGGCTGACGGCGACAGCCTGTCCGGCTGCCATCGGCCAATGCTTTCCATCCACCATGACGGTCCCGGGCGGACCTTGAACGTGAAATATCAGATGGCCTTCGCGGTGACCATGAGGCACCATGCCCCGATCCATGTTGTAGAGGCAAACACGACCGAAATGCCCGTGGAACACGGCCAGCGAGTCACTCATTTTTTCCTCCCTAAGACTTTCCGTCTTATCCTTTTTTGGCGCCGCGCAGCGTCATTGGTCGCGTCGGGCCCTTGGATGCTACCCTGAATCCTCGCCTCGGCAAACTAATTCGAAAAACCTACAACACAGCGCGCAGGATCATTTCGTAATCCTGCGCCGTCGCGTGTCTTGGATTCGTCCGGTTTGCCGGGTCCTCCGCCGCCCTGCGAGCCGCACCGGGCAGAACATCGGCCTCGATCCCGATTTCAGACAAACTGAGCGGAAGACCGACCCGTTCGGCAAGATCGGACAACTGCTCCCCGATATCGGCCCCTTTCGGCAGCATCAGGGACGTCCGAACCTGGTCGAAACGGTCGGACACGGCCGGCGCATTGAAAGTCAGCACCTCGGACAGAAGCGCACCGTGAAAGACACCGTGCCGCGACCCGGTCACAGCTTCAAGACCATGCGACCCTGCCTCAATCCCACCAAACCCCTTCTCCGAGGCAAGACCGGCATTCAACGCGGCCACCAGCAACTCCCTCCTCGCCGACAGGTCGGCGCCATCCTGGACAGCAACCTCCAAGTTTGACATCGAGCGGCGCAAACCGTCGAGCGCCACGCCGTCTGCCGGCGGATTGAATGCCGGACTCAGAAAAGACTCAAGACAATGAACCAGCGCATCCATCCCGCCAATCGCCGTCGCGGCGGGGCTCGCACCCAGTGTAAGTGTCGCATCGCAAAGAATGGCGGATGGCAGTCGCGTCTGATGCCCTGTTTGAACACCCGCCTGACCCAGGGGACCCAAACCAATAGTTTCGGTTCGCGTCGGTATGGTCAGCAGTGGCAGCGAGTCATCCCCCACGAGGCGCGCCATATCCAGCGCGGCCATCCCGCCAAACCCGACAATTCCATCGCAGTCGTGCTCCGACAGAAACGCCGTCGCCCGAAGTCGATGCTCCCTGAGGGGAGCAGTCTTGTCGGTTGCATAGAAAACGGCGTCAACATCCGGAGGCAACGCGCAATCAAGTCGGTCCAGTCCGTCACTAGCCGACGCCTCCTCATCCGTAACGACAAGGGCGCGCGTAATCCCTTGTCGCGAAAGTTCCTCACCCAACGCGTCCTCAAGCACACGATCGGCGAAATGAACCCTGGTCAGATAGCAGATGAGAGACACGTTTCACCCGGTCCCAAACCTCTTGTACTCAAGGCGGCGTTCGCGGCCGCCGGAACCAGCGCGGGGCCCGCTTCCGGGCCCCGCCTATTCTCTGCGCAGCGTCAGCCGCCTTTGGCGAGCGCGGCGCAATCCGGCGTATCACGCGACGGCAGACCCATCGCCCGGAATTCTTCGGCAGTCATGCCAAGCGTCTGATTGACGTTCTCGGCCTTGCCAACCATCACGTTTTTCAGACCACCCTGACCGTCTTCCTGGACCTCGTTGATGAAGACCGTGCCGCTCGCTTGCCGGTTCTCATTGAGAGTGACCGGGCCAAGCGGTGTGTCGAGCGGATCGTCCGCAAGCGCGGCGCGGAATTTCACCTGCCCATCCGACAGATCACCGTCGATCTCGTTCAGAGCGTCGATTGCAGCCAATGCGGCCACGTAATAACCGACGCCAAAGAGCGATGGCGACGGGAAGCGCTCACCTTCCGGGAAGGCCGCCTGATAGGCTGCCACGTAATCCGTCCAGGCTGGATCAGGATTGTCCTCAGCAAGCGCACCGGACGTTGGTGTCCCGATCAGAGCTTCCTTGGCTCTCCCCCGCGATGTCAAAACCGTTTGGTCGGCCATGATCGTACCACCGATCAGGTTCGTCTCAGCACCAGCCTGATTGTACTGGTTCAGGAAGTTGATGGCATCGGTACCGCCAACACCCAGATAGATCGCGTCCACATCCTCAGGCAGCGCCGCAATGACACCACCGAAGTCAGACGACCCGAGCGGAACCCAGAAGCGCTCCACAATCTCGCCGCCCGAGCGGCAGAAATCGACCGCGAAGCCGAGGAAGTTGGTGTAGCCGAACGAATAGTCTGCCGCGACGGTCGCGACCTTTTTCCAGCCCTTCTCGTTCACGACGTAGCTTCCAAGCCCGGCACCCCACTGGGCCCCGTCAAGGTTGAAGCGGAAGAAGTTCTCGGCCGGATCGACCCAAGTCGTTTCGAGCGCACCCGAAATGCCGTTGATGACCGTATTGTTGGGAATCGTCTTCGCATAGTCGCGCATTGCGATACCCTCGGACCCGGACAACGGGCCAAGGATGATGTCGACCCCATCCTGTTCGATCAACTTTCGCGCCTGTCGGACGGTTGTATCAGGGGTGGTATCCGTCGGCGCAACGACGACTTCGATCTTCTTGCCGCCGGCCATGCCGCCTGCTTGCTGAATTGCCAGCTCAACGTTGCGCACACCGTCTGCACCGCCCTCTGCAAACGCACCTTCCAACGCAACGAGAATACCAAATTTCACGGTGTCTTCCTGCGCCATGACCCCTGTCGAAAGCAAAAGAGCTCCCACAGAAACCGAGGCAATCAACGCCTTTTTCATGAGTTTCCTCCCATATTCATCCGCAGGCACTCCAAGCTCGTTACGCCGCCCCAATACCTGCAAACTGGAGGCGCCGTCGGTGCGATCAGAGTAGTGCGTTCTGAGGTGGAGCGGGACGCCTTGACGTTGGGTGTCATACCCTATCGTCTCATTTTTTTCGGTGACTTGTGAGTGCTCTGGAACTGCCAAAATGCAAAATCCTGATCCTCGCCCCGGGACTGATTCGAGAGGATTTTTTTGTGTTTTCAGCCGGAATTCACATGAGTCCTGCCCGGCTCAATCCGTTTAGGAGGGTTCATCTTCAGCAATTAAGATTTGCCGAGAGCCGACCAGATCATAGATGACGGTGCGCACATCGCTGGGCGTTACCCCCATCTTCGATCGAAAAAATCTTGTAAAGTGTGACTGAGCGCTGAAACCGAGGGATTCTGAAATTTCAGCCAGACTGCGACTTCGCGAGGAAAGCTCGACCATGGCGGCTTCGATGCAAAGTGCGTCCAGATATACCCTCGGAGACACGCCAACGCAGGACCTGAATTGTTCATAAAAACGCGACCTGGAAAGGCCAACATGCGAGGCTACTTCATTGAGTTCAAGCATCTTGCTTGCATGATCTCGCATGTACCTGGCGGCCTTTCTGATACGATAATCGATCTGCCGATTGGGTTGCGGAAGCCTGTATCCTAGGGACTGATCACAAAATCGGCCGACGATTTCTCGCATCAATGACAATAGCAGGTCTTCGAGAAACTCCTCCTGCCCGATGGAATCCCGCATCAGGTCGGCCATCTCGCGCGACAATCTTCGAATGTCCGTTGAGATTTCTCCGTTCACGCCCGCAAACAGGGAATTCGTCCGGCCCAGGGTAATGTTCTTGTCCACCATCCCGAGCCAGACCGGCTCCAGATAGAGAGCCAGGAGCTCTGTCGCCGGCGCCTTGGAGACGCGCGGATTGTGATGAGGAACCCAAGGGTTCACCATGACCATGAGGTCGTCAGTGATGGAAGCGATCTCACCGTCGACCTCGTAGAACCCATCGGCACCATCGATCTTGATCAACACGTGAAGTTGGGAATGCGCGTGCTCGCTTACCGGCTCATCCGCGCTCAACAGCGCGACCCTGCCAAAGCGGCCGACAAAAACTCCTAGAGCCTTGGACATGACGCAACCGTAGCATTATCGGACAAATCGGTAAATTCAGGAACTGGCCGGCAAAGACGTTTCCGATCGAACCTGCAACATTTTCTCCATCTTCGGCGAGCCCGGCACTTCGGGGCGCCACAGGGGTGTGGAGGAAAAGACATGCGGCATTCGCTGCCGGAATTTCTAAAATCCGGATGTCTCGTGGGAGGCACGTGGGTCGACGCGATGTCCGGTCGTACGGTTGAGGTCCGCGATCCCGCCACTGGAGAGATTCTGGCTCACGTTCCCAGAATGGCACGCAGCGATGTCGAAGCGGCCATTGATGCAGCCAACGCCGCTTATCCCGAATGGAAGTCGCTGACCGCTGCCGCCCGTGCCAACGTCCTTGACCGGTGGGCTGAAAAGATGCGGGACAAGGCAGAGGACCTGGCGCGCCTACTGACATTGGAGCAGGGCAAGCCCATCACCGAGTCACGTGCTGAGGTGGAGTATGCGGCAAGCTTCCTTTCCTGGTTCGCCGGAGAAGGTCGGCGTGTCTATGGCGACACGATCCCCTCCCACCGCACCGATTCCCGCATTCTTGTGACACGTCAGCCGCTCGGTGTCTGCGGCGGCATCACACCTTGGAACTTTCCATCCGCCATGGTGACCCGCAAGGCAGCTCCGGCGCTTGCTGCCGGCAATACCATGGTTCTGAAACCGGCTGAAACGACGCCGCTTTCAGCCCTATCCATTGCAGCGCTCTCCGTCGAGGCGGGTGTTCCACCAGGTGTGTTCAATATCGTCACAGGTGCACGCGAGGACGCACCCGAAATTGGAGACACATTGGTAACCAGCTCGCTCGTCAGGAAGATCGGTTTCACTGGCTCGACGGCTGTCGGTAAACATCTCATGCGATCCTGCGCGGACGATCTGACAAAGGTCAGCCTCGAACTCGGTGGTAATGCGGCGTTCATCGTCTTCGATGATGCAGACTTCGACGCGGCCCTGGCCGGCGCGCAGGTCTGTAAGTATCGAAACTCAGGGCAGACGTGCATTTCGGCAAACAGGATCCTTGTCCAGTCGGGTCTTCACGACCGGTTCGTTGATGCGCTCGCAGAAAGCACCACCGCGCTGAACCTGGGACACGGACTGGAGGCCGGCGTTACCCAAGGCCCGCTTATTGAAGAACGGGCCCTGGAAAAGGTCGAACGTCTCGTTGCCGATGCGCTCGACAAGGGCGCGCATCTTGTGACGGGTGGGAAACGGGCCTCCCTTGGCGGTACGTATTATGAGCCGACGGTCCTGAGCAACGTCACGACACAAATGGCGATCGCGCACGAGGAGGTCTTCGGCCCCGTCGCTGCCGTTATGCGGTTCGAGCGAGAAGCTGACGCAATCACGCTGACGAACGAGACACCTTACGGTTTGGCCGGATATTTCTATAGCCGTGATGTGGGGCGGATTTTCCGCGTCGCCGAAGCCCTCGACGTTGGAATCGTGGGCGTCAACACAGGTTTGATCTCAACGGAGATCGCCCCTTTCGGCGGCACCAAGCAGTCCGGTATCGGGCGTGAAGGGTCCAAGTACGGCATCGATGACTGGACGGAGCTCAAATACATCTGCGTTTCCGGGATCGGAGAAGCCGCATGATCGTCGAAGAGCGCATCTACACTTTGCACGTCGGAAAGGTTCCCGAATACCTGAGGCTTTACGAAGCCGAGGGGCTTGAGGTCCAGAAGAGCATCCTCGGCAGGATGATCGGTTATTTTCAGGTCGAATGCGGACCTCAAAACCAGATTGTCCATCTGTGGGCCTATGAGGATTTTCAAGAACGGGCAGAGCGACGCAAAGAGCTCGCTTCCAGCTCGGTCTGGCAGGAGTATGTCAAGAAAATCAGGCCGCTGGTTCTCCTGCAGGAAAACAAGATACTCAAACCGACCTCCTTTGCTCCGGTGCCTTCAGAGGCGCTGTAGGCCAACGAGTGCGAAATATCAGAACATGAGCGCAGGGCAAGAAAATGTCGTTTGAACTGAGACTCTATGAAGACACTCCGTTTGCCGGCGATGAGGTTCGCTTGAACGGCTCGATAGCTAGGGCCCTCTACGTCTCCGCCGGCAGTATTCACGTGAACGGCAAGCCGCTTCCGGCGGATGAAGGCACGGTCCTGACCGACTCTCCGACGATTCATGCCGGCGACGAAGGTGCCACGATCTGGCGTTGGGAACTGGCCTCATCTTCAGAGCCCAGGGTTACAAACGGCTCACGCAGCACACTGCGCCTTTTTGGCGTGATCGATCCGCCCGCGATCGCCGAAGAACTGCTGATCCGTCTCGATAGCGTCGCATTCCCACCGAGGGGCACGGCTTTGTTACACACGCACCAAGGACCGGGAATCCGGTGCCTTCGCGAAGGCTCGATCAGGATCGACACCGAAGGCCGCTCCTCTTCCTATTGCCCCGGTGGCGCCTGGTTCGAAGGCGGCCCTGAACCCGTCTTCGCGCAAGCCGCAGCCGACAAGTCCAGCAGGTTCATTCGCGCCATGGTGCTGCCGCGGTCGCTGCTCGGCGCTTCGTCCATTCGATATGTGAACGACGACGATCGCAACATGCCGAAATCCCAATCCTACCGGGTGTTTTCGGAAATGCCGATAAGCCTTGGTTGAGTGGAAATGTCGATGAACAAATACCGCTCCGGCGCACAAATTCTGGTGGACTGTCTCCGTCAGCAGGACGTGCAACACGCCTTTCTTGTTCCAGGTGAGAGCTATCTTGCAGTCCTGGATGCCCTTGTTGACGAACCGCAAATCGCGCTGACGGTATGCCGCCAGGAAGGCGGCGCGGCCATGATGGCCGAAGCCCACGGAAAGCTGACGGGCAAGCCTGGAATTTGCATGGCCACACGCGGCCCCGGTGCAACCAACGCGTCGGCGGGTCTGCACGTCGCCTTTCAGGATTCCACACCGATGATCCTGTTCGTCGGTCAAGTCGCGCGCGGCATGCGCGAACGGGAGGCCTTTCAGGAAATCGATTATCGGCGAATGTTCGGTGAGGTTTCCAAATGGGTGGCGGAAATCGATACGCCCGACCGGATCGGGGAATTCGTGTCACGCGCTTTTCATGTGGCCTGCTCCGGACGACCCGGGCCTGTGGTGTTGGCCCTGCCGGAAGACATGCTTGTCGAGCAAAGTGCGCCTGCTCCCCCATTGCCGCCGATAAATGTCCCGCGGGCCGATATTCTTCCGGAGGATTGGCAAACCCTTCAGGAACTGCTGATCCACGCTGATCGGCCATTGGTCGTCGTTGGAGGCGGCCCCTGGAATAGCGATGCCAAGGATGCACTGGAAGCGTTTTCCGCCCGTTGGAACATACCGGTGGCGGCCTCGTTCCGATGTCAGGACTTCTTCGACAACGAGCACCCCAACTACGCGGGCGATGTCGGCATCGGCATCAATCCTAAGCTGGCGGAGCGGTTGAAAACAAGCGACCTCCTAGTGTTTTTGGGTACGCGTTTTGGCGAGATGGAATCAAGCGGATACTCGCTCGTCGACATTCCAAGACCGCAACAGAAACTGGTTCATGTCTTTCCGGATGCCGGTGAATTGGGCCGCGTCTACTTTCCGACACTCGCGATCCCTGCGAGCCCAATCCACATAGCCATCCGGCTTGGCAAACTGGCGCCGCCTGTGAAGCCGCGCACAAGGCCCAGAGAAGCAACCTCCGCCCGTGCCGACTACGACCATTGGAGTTCGCTGCCAGACGGCATCGGCACCGTCCGAATGTCCGAAGTCATGCGCGTCGTGGGAAACACGATGCCCGACGAAACGATCATTACCAACGGCGCGGGCAACTACACGGTCTGGGTTCACCGATTCCATCGCTACCGCATGTTTCGCACACAACTCGCGCCGATCTCGGGGTCCATGGGCTATGGACTTCCCGCGGCGGTCGCAACTGCTCGCGTGTATCCCGACCGCCCCGTCGTCTGCTTCGCCGGAGATGGTTGTTTCTTGATGCACGGTCAGGAGCTGGCCACGGCGCGCAAATACAATCTGAAGATCATTGTCCTGATCGTGAACAACGGCATGTACGGAACCATCCGCATGCATCAGGAACGACACTATCCCGGAAGGGAAAGTGCGACCAGCCTGACCAATCCCGATTTCGCCTCCCTGGCAGAGGCTTTTGGATGTCATGGCGAAACGGTTGAGCATTCGGATGAGTTCGAGGCCGCCCTCGACCGCGCGATCGCCGCGGATGGGCCGTCCGTCATCGAACTTCGCATCGACGCCGAGGCGCTGACACCGACGAAAACCTTGAGCGAGATCAGAAACGAAGCCGAAGCACAACTAGCGGCCAACCCCGTTTTGGCGGGTTAGTCGACGGCAAACAGTCCAGCAGGAGCACGAAAATCATGCGTTGCAGTGGAAAGGTAGCAATTGTGACCGGTGGAGCGATGGGGATCGGCCGTTCGATCGTTGAAGGTTTCCTGGACGAAGGCGCAAAGGTCGTCGTCGCCGACCGCGCCGGCGCCCTGGAGGCGGCCACCCAACTGGACGACGGAAGCGATCGCGTTACTGGCGTCACCTGTGACGTATCAAGCCAGGCCGACACCGAGAAGATGGCGCAGGTCGCACTTGATGCATTCGGCAAAATTGATGTGCTCGTCAACAATGCAGGGATCTACTCTTCGCTGGAACCGAAACCATTCGAAGACCTCGACATCGCGGAATGGAAGCAGGTCCTTGAGGTCAACGTTCTTGGCCAGGCGCTGGCGAGCCGCGCCGTTGTTCCCACGATGCGTGCGCAGGGCGACGGACGCATCATCAACATCTCATCGGGTACGCCATTCAAGGGCGTTCCCTACATGCTGCACTACGTCGCCAGCAAAGGGGCCATCAACGCCATGACCAAGGCGCTGGCAAAGGAACTCGGCGCCGCAGGCATTCTGGTCAACGCGGTGGCTCCTGGCTTCACGATGTCGAACGGAGTGCTTTCCAATCCGGTTCAATTGGAAAAACTCCAGGAAATCTCGCTGAAATCGCGCGTCATCCAACGCGATCAACTCCCCGAGGATGTCGTGGGAGCAGTGATTTACTTCGCCTCGCAGGGATCTGCCTTTGTCACGGGTCAAACGCTCGTTGTCGATGGCGGCGCCTACTTCAACTAGGCGAGAACGGAACTGAAAACCGAAGGGAGGAATACACCCATGAAACGCAGAACATTCATCAAGGCAGTCACGACAGCGCCATTTGTCCTGGCCGCGCCAACCGTACTCAGAGCCGCCGGCAAGCGTACTTTGAGGATCGGGGTCATCACACCAGCCAGTCATTTCTGGAGCGAGTGCATGGTTCGCGTCGGCGAGTCCCTCAGCAACCAGACATCGGGAGCGATCGAGGCAACCGTCTTTCCGTCCGGCCAGTTGGGCAACGAACCAACGATGATTCAACAGATTCAGGCCGGATCGCTGGATATGGGCTTCCTCACAGTCGCCGAGTTTTCGAATCGCATCGACGACCAGGCCTCATTGTTTGCACCCTATCTGGTAAGCAACGTCGACGATGCGGCAGCGTTGCTTAAGGGTCCGACCGCCACCGCCATGCTGGATCAATATACCAAGCTCGGCATGAAGGGTCTTGGTTTCGGGCTCGGCGGAATGAGGCATCTCATCGCGCTATCGCAATCTGATACTGCCAACGATCTCGCGGGTAAGAAATTCAGAATAACGCCCTTTGCCCCGCTGCGAGATTTCTACGACCTCATGAACGTGGCGCCGACTCCCATTCCGCTTCCCGGATTGTTCGATGCACTTGCAAACGGACAGGTCGACGGCGCCGATATCGACCTCGAACTGGCGTGGAAGTTGAAGCTCTTCGACAAAGCGCGCAACCTGACAACGACCAACCACATGATGTTCCCCAACGTCGCCGTCATGTCGGGACGCACCTGGGCATCGCTTGATGACAGCGAGAAAAAGCTTGTCGCAGATACGGTGAACGAGGAACTGGGTTGGCTGTTTGCCCAGTACAGCACCCACGATCCCAAATGGCTTGATGACCTGAAAGGCACCGGCATCACCGTTCAAGCGGCCGATCAGCAGTTCTTCGGCCCGGTTCTTGATGAATGGTCCAGCATCTGGGAGCCCAAAGCCCCCTCAATTGCCGGCCTTAGAGCGGAAGCCGCCAGCCTTTAGTTCTCGCGTTACCAATGCACGCCTCGGCCGGCCTCACCTGTTTGAAGCCGGCCAGGCCATGGTCCACATCGCCCATAAGCGGCACGGGAGGGACGTCATGCGGATTCTGATGCGAATTTCCGATACGATCACCCGGATCGAGCGTATCGTGCTCATGGCTCTGATTGCCTCGATTTTGGGGCTGATGGTCCTGAACGTCAGCACTCGCGCACTCAACGTCTCACTCTATTGGGTGGACGAATTGGCGATCAACCTCATGATCGTTTCGGCCTTCATTGGGACCTGTGTGATCTTTCGCAGGCGGAACAATTTTGCCGTAACCATAGTATCCGATCTGTTGCACGGCGCGGCGAAGCGGTGGATGGCCATCGGCGTCCAACTGATCAATCTGGCGTTCGCGCTCTTTCTTGTCGCAGTCACCTGGATCTGGTTCGACCCGGTCGCACTGGCAGCCAATGGATTCGACCTGGAGCGTTTTTTCGGTAGCACGTTCAACAGCGTTTACACGGAAATGACATCAACGATTGGCCTGCGCAGGTTCTGGTTCTTCCTGGTCATGCCTTGGTTTTCGCTGTCGCTTTCACTTCATTGCCTCGCCTGCCTGGCGGAGGATCTGTCCGAAGTTGACGCACAAAATACCGCGGGGATGCAGTCCAAGCCTGGGGCAGAGACATGATTACCGGAATTGCCTTTGCTCTGCTGCTGTTTGTCGGAGCGCCTATCGGCATCGTTCTGGCGCTGTCCGCGACCGTCTATATTGTTTCCACGGGCAACGTCAGCCTTCTCGCCTCATACAGCCTTCAGCTGTTTTCCGGCATAAACAAATACGGTCTGCTCGCAATTCCACTGTTTATGATTGTCGGCGAAATCATGAACAATGGCGGCATTACCCGCCGACTTGTCGGGATGGCTCGCGCCTTCGTGGGAACCTTGAGCGGCGGTCTCGTCTATATCAACGTCCTGGCCAACATGCTGATGGCCTCGATATTGGGATCTGCCACCGCGCAAATTGCAATCATGTCCAAGGTCATGGTTCCGGAAATGACCCGGGAAGGATATTCAAAGCAGTTTGCGGTGGCGACAACGGCAGCTTCGGGACTGCTTTCGCCGGTTATTCCGCCCTCGATGATGTTTGTCGTATACGGCGTTCTGGCACAGATCTCGATCGGCGAACTGTTCATTGCGGGCATCATCCCGGGCCTGATGATGGGACTTGGCTTCATCGCCATCATCTTCGTCATCGGTCTGTTACGCCCCTACCCCGAGGCAACAAAGCTGACGGCGCGAGAACGACTGACGCTGATCAAGGAAGGTGTCATTACTCTTGCCATTCCGGTGTCCATCATCGGAAGCATCATTGGTGGACTTGCGACACCAACCGAATCTGCAGCGATCGCCAGCGTGATGGCCTATTTGATCGGACGGTTTGTTACCGGGGAATTTGACCACCGCAAGATTCCGCAAATGCTCGAAACGGCGGGGACCAACGCAGCCATGGTGCTGTTCATGGTCGCTACGGCTGCAGTGTTCAGTTGGGTGCTTATCTACGGACAAATTCCCCAGAACCTCTCCGTCTGGGTACAAACCATCACCGATGACCCGCTGACGTTCCTGTTGATTGTCAACGTTCTTATGTTGCTGATCGGTATGGTCATCGACGGCATACCGGCCCTCATCATGGTCGTGCCAATCCTGCTCCCGGTGGCAATGCGTGTTTATGGGATCGATCCGTACCATTTCGGCGTCGTCATGTGCATCAATTTGACATTGGGATTGGTGACGCCCCCGGTGGGGGTCGCGCTCTATGTCGCCGCCGCCGTCACCAACACGAAACCCGGCGAAATCTTTCGCACCGCCTTACCATTTGTCTTGGTAACGGCCGTTATTGTTGTTCTTCTCAGCGCGTTTCCGGCGCTGACGGTTCACTGACAACTTCAAATCGCCGGATAGACATCGAAAATTTCGAAGAATTCTCAGTCGCTGGATCGCGGCCGATCATTTCCAGGTTTCATTCCAGTGCACCATTGGAAGACCGGCCACGGGAGAGCGGAACCAAGGGATCGTCGTGCCGCGCAGGCTGCCGATGTAGACATTGCGCAGATCCTCTCCGCCGAAGGTCAGGCTTGCCATCCAGGGTGCGATGGTTCCGCCGCACTTCATCATGAGCTCAGGCGTTGCTTCGCCTCTAAGAAACGCTGCATGGAGGTCCCTGCCCTCCTGCGAGCCGCGATCGTCGTCAAGCAGGATCCGCAGATCGCCATCCGGGGTTATGGCGAATATCCGGTCCGTCATGATGTGGGTTCCCCAGAGATTGCCGAAATCATCGAAGGCAATCCCGTCGATGAAGGCGTCATGGCTTTCCGGACCGAACGTTTCGCGATCGGAAAGACTGCCGTCTTCACCAACCCGCAGACGGGTGATCTTCATACCGGTCGTTTCGACGACATAAAGCCACTCTTCACGCGCATCGAGGCGGATTTCGTTGGTAAACGCAAAGCCGTCCGCGACGATCCGCAGACCGCTTTCATCGGCAACCGCGACGTAGCCATCATGAACCGGGCTGGCGGCCGCCTGCATCCAGTCTTGAATAAGCGTGGATATCGTTAGCCAGACCCGGTCCCGGCTGTCCCGCAGGACGAAATTCACCTTGCCGATCGGCTTACCGTCGATGCTGTCGTAAAGAACTTTCGTTTCACCGTCGCGCGTCATCAGCTCAAGCCGGTCGGTACCGAAATTTGAAATCAAAATGTCACCGTTGCGGGCAAACGCCAGTCCATTGGGTAACGTCCCCTTGACGAAACGCTCGGCCCCCTCAGCTGACTCTGCAAAGCCGGAATCCAGAGACTGCGTGACAATTTGCTGCGTACCGTCGGGACGAATATGAACCACGCCGCCGCGGGCATCGGCCGACCAGAGCGAACCATCCGGCTCGGACAGGATACACTCGGGGCGTTGCAAATCCTCTCCGACGTGCCGAAGGGTCTCCGGATCGATCTCAAATCCGTCAATCGGGTTCGCAGGCATTGTCACTCCATATCTGAACGCATCTCCAAAACGAGGTTACCCCGATCGCACCGACGGTGCCACAGGGGCCAAACTCCGGCAGGGCTGGATCGGGTTTCGCTTCGATGGCAGAGTTACGCGAATGGGGCCAAACAAGGAAAGGCAGACATGAAGCGCGGATACAAACAGTTGCTGGCTGCAGCGGAAGACAAGATCGAAACGTTGACCCTGGAGGAAGCAGCGGCGCTGCACGGAAGCGAGAACGTGCTCTTTGTCGACCTTCGCGACCGGCGCGAACTGGAACGCGAAGGCCGCATCCCGGGCGCCTTCCATTGCCCGCGCGGGATGCTCGAATTCTGGATCGACCCTGAAAGCCCCTACCACAAATCCGTTTTCGCGGAACCGAAACGGTTCGTCTTCTATTGTGCCAGCGGTTGGCGCTCAGCGCTTGCGACGCAAGCGGCACAGGAAATGGGGCTTGAACCGGTCTGCCACGTGTCCGGAGGGTTCACGGCCTGGAAGAAAGCTGACAAATCGATTGAGGCCGTGGAGAAGAAGTAACCGCCCCTCCAGGCCGATTGAGCCCAATCAGCCCTGCGCCTTCTGGATTTTCTTCCATCTGTCGCGCAACGGAACGATTTCGTTGAAAACGGTTTTGTCCGCCGTTGTATCCGGATCGGTGCAGAAATAGCCAAGACGCTCAAACTGAACCTGTGCACCGACCGGCGTATCGGCCAGAGCCGGTTCAATTTTGACATCATCGATCACGGTCTTGGACTCGGGATCGACAGCAGCGATCACGTCAGCTTCGGCACCGGGATTTTCACTGCTGAACAGATGCTTGTACCGACGCACCTCCGCTGTCAGGCAACTGCCCGCATCGACCCAGTGAAGGGTTCCGCGAACCTTGCGGCCGTCGGGTGAATCGCCACCCTTGGTGGCCGGATCGTAGGTACACCGCAGCTCGGTGATGTCGCCGTTTTCATCGCGGACAACGTCGGTGCAGGTAATAAAATAGGCATACCGCAGCCTGACTTCCTTGCCCGGCGCCAACCTGAAGAACTTCTTCGGTGGATCCTCCATGAAGTCGGCGCGCTCGATGAAGATCTCGCGGGAGAACGGAACTTCTCGGGTACCGTCTGCCTCATTCTCCGGATTGTTGATAGCTTCCAGCAACTCGGTCTGACCCTCGGGGTAATTCTCGATCACCACCTTGATCGGATCGATCACCGCCATGCGACGCAAGGCGATCTTGTTCAGCACCTCGCGCGTGCAGAATTCCAGATAGCCGTAGTCGACGACGCTATCGGCGCGGGCCACACCGATGCCTCTGGCAAAATCAAGAAGCGCCTGCGCCGGGAAGCCGCGGCGGCGTAGGCCGCGAAGGGTCGGCATGCGCGGGTCGTCCCAACCGCTGACCGTACCGGTCTGCACCAGCTGCATCAGCTTGCGCTTCGACAAGACAGTGTGGGTGAGATTGAGCCGTGCGAACTCGTACTGGTGTGGCCGGCTGTTCGTCGGTAGATGCTCGATCAGCCAGTCGTAAAGCGGCCTGTGGTCCGCAAATTCCAGGGTACAGAGCGAGTGGGTGATGCCTTCGATCGCATCCGACTGGCCATGAGCGAAGTCGTAGGTCGGATAGATGCACCAGGCGTCGCCGGTCCTCGGATGATGCGCATGCAGAACCCGGTAGAGCACCGGGTCGCGCAAATTGATGTTGCCTGACGCCATGTCGATCTTGGCGCGTAGGGTCTTCGCTCCGTTGGGGAACTCGCCTGCCCGCATGCGTCGGAAAAGGTCGAGATTCTCCCCGACCGGACGGTCCCGGAACGGACTGTTGCGACCGGGTTCCGTCAGCGTGCCGCGATACTCGCGAATCTGCTCTGCATCAAGGTCATCGACATAGGCGTTGCCCGCTTCGATCAGATGTTCGGCCCACTGGTAGAGCTGCTCGAAATAGTCCGAGGCAAACAGCGTCTCCTCGCCCCAATTGAAACCCAGCCAGCGCAGGTCCTCCTGAATAGCCTCGATATATTCCTCTTCCTCCTTGACCGGATTGGTATCGTCCAGTCGAAGATTGCAGCGACCGGCAAATTCACCGGCCATACCGAAGTTCAGAGCGATCGACTTTGCATGCCCGATGTGGAGATAGCCGTTGGGTTCGGGTGGAAATCGAGTGACCACCTCGTTTTCGCGCCCAGACGCAAGGTCGTCGCGAATGATATCGCGGATAAAGTGATCCGGGCCTTCGCGCTCGGCAGCCTCGGATTCAGGATTGCGCTCAGTCATTTTGTTCGTTTTTCTTTCTGGCCAGGTCACCGCACCGGTCATCCGATGTTCCGGTTGTCCCCTTGGCGTTAATATTCAGGCTCAGAGCCGTAATCTTGGGATTCGGACGCATGAATTGCGGACGACCGGCCGCAAGTCAATGCTGTAATCGATCATTCTGACAGGTAGCGTCCAGCCCAGCTTGCCAGCAAGGGTCGATTGCGTTCTCAATCAGCAGGTGGGCGCTGCCGCCCGGCAACGTTTTTCATCTTCTCGATGGGCTCAAGCACCTGACTGTAGCCTTCGATTTCGGGAATGCTGAGGCACGGCACACCGCTCGCATCCCTTGTCATCTCTGGAAGCACGGTTGGAACCTGCATGGATGCAAAGCGTTGCAGCGCATCCTTGGTCGATTGCGCCAGAGACAGACGGTCGAGATTCATCCTCGTCGGAAAGAAGATCGTGGCCGTTCCGTCACGCTCGGCCTCCAGGGCCGCCTGCGGTGTCGTCCACACGGCCTCCGTGGTTTCCCGTCCATCCTGCTCCGCGACCTGTCCGGGCGGCGTAGCGGCAATAAAAAAATGTGTATCGAACCGCTTCGGCACGAATTCAGGCGTGATCCAGTGTCCGAAATGAACAAGCCGGTCGAGAGCCAGGACCAGGTCGTGCTCCTCGATCACCGTGAGAAAATCCACCTCACCCCGGTCGACCGCTCCGCGCATCGGTGCCATCTGAGTGGCGGTATCGGGTCCAACCAGCGGCGCATCTTTGCCACGGTCGGAGGCATGCCGGGCCAGCAGAAGCCCGGACTCCTCGAATGCCTCACGGATGGCGCCGACGCGCGCCTCCAAGGCATCGCCGCTGAACTCGCCGTCAGTCCTTGTGCTCCATCCATCGGCCCGGTCATTGGACATCGTCTTTCCGCCGGGAAAGACCATGGCGCCGGCGGCGAATTCCACCTCCTGGTGCCTTTTGACCATCAACACCTGCAGATCCGGATCGTCCCGAAGCATCAGGATCGTCGCCGACGGGCGCAAACTGGCGGTTGTCTCGTTCATCATCGTCCCCGGTTGCAGGGCAACTAACCCGTCAGGCAGCTCAAGCCCATCGTGCCCATCACATGGGTTGTGAAGCCTGATGCCGGATCCTGAACGTGGGCAACGTAATTGCCGACGCCCTCGTGATCCAGGTTGTCGGCGGCGATAACCGCTCCTTCGGACAACTTTGGCCGGAGCAATTCGAGCACTGGCAGATACATGCTTTTCCAGCCGTCGAGCAGCACGAAATCCACCGGCCCAACTACATCCCTCAACGTCTCCCTGGCGTCTCCCTCGACGACAGTGGCGTGCCGCGAAAGCCCGGCCCTTTCCAAGTGGCCGCGAACTGCCGCACACTTTTCAGGCTGAATTTCGGTCGTCGTAAGGTGACCGCCATTGTCGGCAGCCGCCGCCGCCAGATAGATGGTGCTGATTCCAAATGAAGCGCCGAACTCGACCAGCTTGCGGGCTTTCGACGCGCGCGCCAGCATGTAAAGCAACTGCCCCTCCTCGGGCGAAACGGCCAGGTAGAACTCGGACAAGCGCATGAGACCATCTTCGGATCCGGCATTGCGAGCCCTGCGCTCGGCCCATCGGAGCGTGTCGCCGGACGCCTTATCGTGCAGCTCGGTCAGGAGTAACTGTACTTTCTCGTTTGCAAGAGCGCCCACGGTCTTCCTCCGCGTTTCATTCAGACGATGACGAACTATCGGTAACGCGTTCGATGCCACAGAATTTGATGGCGCGATAGAGCTTGGAGTGGAAAACACATCACGCATCATCTTGTCCGAGTTACGGTTTGACCGAGACATCGGCTTCTGCGATTGATCGCCCCGATTGTTGGCTAAGGAGCACAAGGGTTTGGCATACGACGTCGAGGCAATACGCGAGCAATTTCCGGGTCTCAAACGGATGGAAGGTGATCGTCCGGTGGTGTTCTTCGACAACCCGGCAGGCACCCAGATCGCTCAATCGGCGATCGACCGCATGGTCGATACCATGGTGCATACCAATGCCAATCTCGGAGGTTTCTTCACGACATCACAAGTCGCGGAGGAAGGCGTGCTCGACGCTCACCGGATCGCCGCCGATTTCGTCGGCACAGACGATCCATCCGAGATTTTCTTCGGCCAGAACATGACCACCCTGACCTTCGCTATCTCACGCGCCATGGGTCGAAAACTGCAAGCAGGCGACGAGATCATCCTGACGCGCATGGACCATGACGGCAATGTCACGCCGTGGACAATGCTCGCTGAAGATCTTGGCCTGGTGGTGCGATGGCTTGATTTCGACACCGACACCTACGAATTCGATCTGAGTCGGCTGGAGACGCTCTTGAGCGATCGCACGCAGGTCGTTGCAATCAACCACGCCAGCAACATCACCGGCACCATCAATGATATCAAAAGTGCAGCGGCGATGGCCAAGGCGTATGGCGCGCTGGTCTTTGTCGATTCCGTTCAGTATGCACCCCATTGCGCCATAGACGTTCGAGATCTGGGGTGCGATTTCCTGATCTGCTCGGCCTACAAGTTTTACGGTCCGCACTACGGTCTGGCCTGGGGACGGCGCGCGGTTTTGGAGCTTCTCGATGCCTACCGGGTCCGTGCTTCGACCGATGACTTGCCGTTCAAGTTCGTGACCGGAACGACCAATCGGGAAGCGCTGGCAGGAGTCGCCGGCGCCATCGACTACTTCGCCTGGGTCGGATCCCAATTCGGCCAGCCGGCCAATGACAATCGTCGAGCTCGGATCGTCGCCGGCTATGAAGCGATGATGGCTCACGACCGGGCCCTCGTCGAACGGCTGATCGCAGGACTTGTAGAACTCCCTGATATCCGGGTTCTCGGACTGACCGATCCCGCAACCTTCGATCGTCGTGTCCCGACCGTATCGTTTGTGACCGACCGTGCCTCACCCGATCACATTGCCCGGTTTATGGCGGACAACGGCGTCTACGTCTGGAACGGCCACAATTATGGGGTCGAGCCGTGCCAGGCCATGGGTGTTCTGGAGAGCGGGGTGCTTCGTGTGGGCCCCACGCACTACAACACGCTGGGCGAGGTCGAGCGTTTTCTGGAGTTGCTCGGCTCGTTCCTGCGGTAGTCAAAAGCCAATGTTGGCGCGAACCCGTTCACCGCTCGATGTGGTAGATCTTCATTTTGCGATAGAGCGTCGGCCGCGAAATACCGAGGGCTTCAGAGGTCTTGCTTAAATTGCCGCCGTGTTCGCCCAACGCTTGCAGTATGACCGCTTTTTCCGCGTCTTTCAGGGCGAGTGCTCCAACCGTCTTCAGGTGATCTGGCGATTGAGATTGATCGAGGGATCCTGAATGCTCCACGGCGTCGATGATATCGCGGGGCAGATCGTCCTTCGTCACACGGCGCTCACGGGCGAGACAGTGCAGTTGTGCCATGAGATTGCGCAACTCGCGAACATTTCCCGGCCAACGATAGGCCAGCAGAATATCCTGTATGGCAGGCTCAAGGATCAATTGCTTGGTACCCATCTTGTCGCTGATTTCAACGTTGAAATGTTCAGCTAAAAGCAGGGCATCTTCGCCGCGGTCCCGCAACGGTGGAACATTCAAAACCATCGCACCGATCTGATAATAGAGATCTTTCTCAAATCGACCGACTTCCGTTTCAGCCGCAAGGTTCCGACTGGTCAAGGAAATCACCTTGAAGCCATCCGCCAACCCGAGCTGACGCAAGTAGTCGGAGACTTGACCATTCTCGATCAGCCGCTGCACGCTGGACTGGATCTCCAACGGCAGTTTGCCAACCTTATCCAGACAAAGGAGTCCTGGCTCCTCTGACGTTGGCGGTTCTGTTTGGTCAATCAGCCCTTCCCGGCCCGTTGGAGTGGAGCCATCAACAAAGAACGACTGTCTCGCGGCACCACAGTTGATCGAAACGAACGGGTTGTCATCGCCTGGCGCGGCTCTGGCGTGGATAAAGCGAGCAAACATTTCCTTGCCGACACCAGTCTCACCTTCGATGAGCGTCGGCGCATTGACGCGGGCAATCCTCTGAGCGACGTCGAGCGCCTCTCGGAATGGTTCGCTCTTCCCAACCATCTTCTCTCGGAACTTGCCGCCCCAGCCGGTCCGCAGGACCGCTGGTTGCGGCAACCTTTCGACATCGATCAGCACGCCGTTGCCCGAATGGCGGGTCGGAATCACGAACGCGGCGCCCCTGATCTCGCCGTCGATCTCAAGGTGGCGGACATCCTTGCATTCGAGGTCTTGCGGCAGGGCGGCGAAAATTTCATCCACCGACATGTCTGTGCCCATGTCCACGAACCGCTGCCCATGGTGCAATCCCGACTCCGAATTTGCGAAATACTCCGTTGCCGCCAGATCCTTGGCATAGACAAGCCGACCGGCCCCGTCGACGACGACCAGCGCCTCGCTGTTAAGACCGCCGGGCGGCAGATCCCGCAAAACGGCTTCAAACAGCCGAAGTCTCTCGACGTCCTGCTCATGGGCTAGTGCCGCATAAATTTCGCCCGCAGCCGCGGCGGCGAATGCTGCATTGTGCTTTTTGAAAATCGTTGTCAAACCGGAGAGGTCGACAACGCCGACGATGCTCTGGTCCCGCGGGTCGCGGATCGGCGCCGCCGCACAACTCCACGCGTTCATCCCCTCGCAAAAATGCTCAGTGCCGTGCACGAAGACCGGTTTCCCGGCGAACAGTGCTGTTCCGATGCCATTGGTGCCCGCAGAATCCTCGCTCCACTGGCCACCAACATCGAGGTTGATCTTGCGGCCGCGTTCCAGTGTGGATCGATCACCGGTCGTCTCGATGACCACGCCATGTCGATCTGTCAGTACGAGCATCATTTCGGCGTCGTTCAGCATCTTGCCGATTTGAGCGAATGACTTGCGCGCCGCCCGACAAAGCTGATTGTTGTCGTAGCGCAATTCCTTCACCCGGTCGCACGACTCGATGATGGGTGCGGCGAACTGATCCGCCTCGATACCCTTCGAGTCAGCGCGTAGCCAGGAATTGTAGATAAGCCCGCGCACGCCGGATACAGGAAGGCTGGGTGCATTCCGGTTCGACAGGAATTTCTCACGGGCGCGCGACGTCGCGCGCAGACCTATGTCCTCGAATTGATACACCGAATTCAAGCCAACGTTTGCGCGCTGACTGGTGGCATTACCCATGGGTTTCCCCCGAAACACCGCCTGCGTTGTGTTGTTTTTGTAGCGCCAGTCTGGATTTACCAGGTAATCGGCGCCGCTGGCGGAAATCAGTCCTATGCGAGTTCCAATCGCTCGTTGAGTTGCGTTACCAGGTGGTCCTCCGAAAATTCCGTGGCGATTGGGGTTCCGTCCAAGTCCGTCAACCGATCTCCAATGGAGTCGTCAACCGGCGACACGAAGCCGTTTTCCCGGGTGGCGAGAAGGAAGACGCGGCCTCCGTCACGCCAAGCGATCTGGCCGAGAAAATGCAGTTGCCGCCCGGTGTTAAGATCCATCACGATTACCCGACCATTGCCGCTGATTCGAAGATGGGGTTCAGGATCACTGCTGCCGCCGGACGACGGAATATTGATGATCAGCCCCTTCGCTTCCGGCGTGGGCTGTTTGACCTTCGATGCCGAATAAGCACCGCCGCTGATCCGGTCGGCGAGTTTTTCGATCGTGCCCCAATTCTCCTGAATGAGGCGTTTCGCCTTGATGTCCTCGCGGCGCGGTCCTTCGCGCTTCGATATGATATGGACCATCATTTTCCTCCCACCGGGGTGCACTATACATCGACACCGATATCGTCCCAAACCGGCGGTTCAGAACGAGCGCTGCCGGCGGATGTTGTAAAGAATGTTTACACTTTCGCCTTCTGGCAGAAGCACAAGACACGTCGGCTTCGCCCGGGTCTACCGGTAGCGCCCGAATTCCTGCAGTACTTCAATCTGGTAGCCGTCCGGATCCTGCATGAAAAAGAACTTCGCAAGGGGCCCGCCGGCGTGCTCGAATTCGACGATCTTCCGGGGCTCAAGACCCTTCTCGATCAGTCCTGATCGACAGGCCTCGAGATCACTGACGACAAAGGCGATATGTCCGTAGCCATCTCCAAGGTCATAAGGGGCCGTCCTGTCCTTGTTGACCGTCAGTTCCAACTCGAAACCGGATTCCGGGCTGCGCAGGTAGATCAGTGTGAAGTTGTCGAAGTCGAAGCGGTCCGCCACGCCCATCGAAAACGCATCGGAGTAAAACCGCACCGAGCGCGTTTCATCGAGCACTCGGATCATTGCGTGAACTGGTTTGCTCATAAGGATCCCACTGTGTATTCACTGGAACCGCCGGGGAGAGCCCCTCCCCGGCGGCATCCATCGGGTTCAGGGAACGATAACGCCACGGCCAGCAAAGCGCCGGTTCTTGAAATCGTCGAGCGCCGTGTTGATGTCGTCGAGGCCGTATTGCGTGTAGTGCATCTGCACCTTGCCGTCGGCATTGAGCTCCATTAGTTCCACCAGTTCGGTGTAGTTGCCGACAAGGCTTCCGCCGATATTGATTTCCTCGATGACGAGGTGGACCGTCGGAACTTCGACCTTGCCGCCATAGCCAACGACGAACATCTGGCCGCCCTGGCGCACCATCTGCCAGCAGATATTTTCGACGCCAAGCTCGCCGACGAAGTCGATGACCACCTGGGCACCGCCTCCGGTAATTTCCCTGACCTCGTCAACGACGGTCGGTCCGCCGTCGAGCACAAAATCGGCGCCGAGTTCCTTGCAAAGAAGCCGCGCCGCCGGCTCGCGGTCGATGGCGATGATTCTACAGCCGGAGATCTCGCGCAGGCACTGCAAGGCGATGTGCCCCAGCCCGCCGACGCCAACGATGACACAATAGGCTCCGGGCCGCAGCAGCTTTGCAGCCTTCTTGGCGGCCCGGTAGGCGGTTATGCCGGCATCGGCCATCGGTGCGACGTCGAGCGGGGTGACGTTGGGATTGAGCTTGATCAGCGAGCGTTCGCTGGTCAGGAAATACTCCGCGAACCCTCCATCCAGCCCCAGGCCGGGGAACAGGCTGTTCTCGCAGTGCATGTCCTCGCCATACCGGCAGTTGAGGCAAATGCCGCAGGTGCGGTGCGGGTGGCAGATGACGGCGTCTCCCGGCTTGACCGATTTGACGTTGCTGCCAACATCCTCAACCCAGCCGGCGTTTTCGTGGCCCATGATGTAGGGGAGCAGGCTGCCTCCCTCATCCATGATATCCTTCCAGACCCCCTCGATGATGTGCAGATCGGTGCGGCACAGACCCGCGGCGCCGACCTTGACGATCACCTCGTCGGGTCCGTTGATGGTCGGCGCCGAAACATCCTCGATCTTGAGCTGGACGTTCATCGCCGGGTCGTATTCGTAGAGGCGTGCTGCCTTCATTGTACTGCCCTTTCCTTGTTCAACCGGCCGGTCATCACGGCCGGCCGAGCAATTCGGCGCCGCCGCCGCGACACGCTCCCTCAGTCGGATCCTCATCCTCGGCGAGATCGCCGATCAGTGTCTCGGTCGTCAGGATCAGCGTCGCGACGGACGCGGCGTTCAGAAGTGCGGAGCAGGTCACGCGAGCGGGATCGACGACCCCGGCTTCGACCAGATCCTCATAGGCCCCGGTTGCCGCATTGAAACCGACATTGCCGCTGAACTCGCCGACCCGGCCGACGACTTCGTTGACCTCCGCCCCCGCATTGAAGGCGATCCGCATGAGCGGCGTCGTCAACACCGACTGCACCAGGAGAACCCCCTGGCTCACATCGCCCTCTGCTTCCCTGGCGAGGGCGTCGAGAGCGGGCGCGGCACGCGCCAGTGCCACACCGCCGCCGCACAGGATTCCCTCCTCGAAAGCGGCCCGCACCGCATTGAGCGAGTCCTCGATGAGTTGGATCGTGCGCTTCTGTTCGACGGGCGTAACGCCGCCGGCCAGGATCACGGCGGTGCCCCCGCACAACTTGGCGAGCCGTTCCTGCAGCTTGTCCTGCTCGATATTCGGCGGAGCGATGTCGTACTGGCGCTGCACCTGGTCCCGCCGCGCGGCGATCAGGCTCGGATCGCCGGCGCCGCGGATGATGGTCGTGTCGCTGGCCGTCGCCTCGACACGCTCGGCACTGCCGAGCTGCTCACGCGTGACGTCCTCAAGGCGATGGCCGAGGTCACGTGCCAGCACCCGTCCACCGGTCAGTATGGCGAGATCCTCCATCATCGCCCGGCGCCAGTGGCCGAACTCCGGCGGGTGCACAACGAGGTACTTTCCAGGCCCGTCATCGCCGAGCAGCGTCACCAGCACCTCGGGTGACGTCTCTTCCGAAATGATCACCAGAGGCCGGTTGTCTTCCTCGGCGATCTGCTTGGCGGCAACCAGCTGTTCCGAAGAGGTCGTCTTGATATCCGTGAGAAGCAGGTACGGGTTCTCGGTCACCGCCCGCATCTTCTCCTGGTCGGTGACCATATGGTGAGAAATATAGCCGCGATCGAACGACATGCCTTCCACCACTTCGAGGGTCGATTCGATGGTCACACCGTATTCGGTCGTCACCACGCCTTCGGGCCCGACCCGCTTGAAGGCTTCGGTCACCAGCGCACCGAGATCGCGATCGGCCGCCGCAATAGTCGCTACCGCAGCCAGGCTGTCATCGTCGCCGGTGACCTGCTTGGCCATGCTTCGCAGCGTCTTCACCGTGTGATCGATGGCCAGCGTGATCCCCTTGCACAGATCGACCGCCTTGGCGCCCTTCTCGATCAGCGGCACGCCAGCCTGGATGAGGCCGTTGGCCAGGACGATGGAGGTCGTCGTCCCGTCTCCGGCCACGTCATTGGTCTGCATCGACACTTCGCGCACGACCTGGGCGCCCATATTCTCGAACCGGTCGAAGAGTTCGATTTCGGAAGCGATCGACACACCGTCCCGACTGATCAGCGGTGTGCCGACGGGACGATCGATCATGGCGTTCATCCCCTTCGGGCCGAGTGTCGGCTCGACGGCGGCTGCCAGGTGATGGACGCCGCGCGCCAGGGCGTTTCGGGCGTCGGTGTTGTGTACGAGCAATTTGGGCATGGTTCTCTCCCTGCGTCCTGAGATGTCGACGCAAATCGGTGTTCGGTTGAAAGGCTTGAGGTTCGGCGCGGCGCCCGGAACTAGGTCATGGGCCTGGCTCCGGGAACGCGATCCAGCATGAAGTCGACCAGTGTCGGCTCGCCGTCGCAGGTCTCGACCTGCTTGTAGCGGGTCTGCTTCAGGCCCCGACACAGCGCACCGCTGAACTCCATGTTGATGCGGACACTGCGCAGCGCATTCAGATAGTCGCGGAACCCGTCCGTCGGCAGCGGCTCGCCCTCATGGGTGCGCATGGCGAAATCGAGCGGACCGGAGGCGACGCCGAGAGATGTCAGGATGTCCACATAGCGCAGTCTCAGGCGGTCCCATTCCGGATCGTCGATCTCGACGGCCTCCAGTTCGGCCAGCGTCATGCGAGACAGGTCGTCTGGGCTGTGCCCTGCGTCTATCAGAGCGTTGATGACCGCCTCCTGCCGCCGCTGGAACGCCTTGATGTCGAACTTTTCGCGCAGGGCCTCGAGGTCCTCGCCGTCGGTCAGTCCGGCAAACACTTCGGCGAAATCGCGACCCTCGTTGACGGCAGCATTCATCTCGTCCGCCGCCATGTGATCTTCAAGGCGCACCCGCACATCCGCCACCCAGGGCAATGCGCTCACCTCGCGGCGAATGCCCTCCGCCATGAGGAAGGCGAAGTTGGGGGAGCACCAGTAAGTAGGCAGCCTGAAGGCCACCTCCACAACGCCGCCATCCAGGATGGCGACGTCCTCGACAAAGCCCATATCGGTGATCGGTTCATCGAGTTCCGGGTCCATGACCCGGTCGAGGCGGTCCCAGACCTGCTTCGTATCGGGCCGAATGGCGGATGCACGGGTCATGACCATTACTCCGCCGCGACGCTCAGCGGCGCAGCAGCCAGTTCGGCTTTTTTCGCCTGAACATCGATGTTGTAGAGGGCGGCGGCATTCAGACCGAGGATCTTCTCCTTGATCTCCGGCGTCAGTTCGACGCCCCGCTCCCGGGCGATGTCCTCCGGAATTTCGTAGGCCCAGAATTTTTCCACCAGCCATTGCGGCGTCCAGATCGCATAGTCCGATCCGAACAGCAGATTGTCCTCGCCGACCCAGAACAGCAGCTCGGAAATCACCTCGCCGAAATAGCGCGGCCGCGAATGGATGAACGGAAGCGCCACGGCGAGGCCGCCATAGACGTTGTTTTCCTGAACTGCGATCCAGCAGAAATCATCCAGCCGCGGCAAGCCGCAGTGTTCAATGATCCAGTTGAGGTTCTGGAAATCGGTGGCCGCGTAGTCCACGTCATGAACGTCGAAGGCGTCCTTGTTCAACGGGATGATCGTCGGTCCCTTATGAACGTGGATATTGCGGATGCCCAGCTTGTCGCAGAGCTCGAAACACTTGTAGGCTGCCGGGTCGTTGAGCTTCCATCCCTTGGAGTCGCCATTCCATTCGGCCGTGTAGAGTTTCACGCCCTGAATGTCGTAGGTCTCTTTCATGAAGTGGATGTATTCGAGCGCCTTTTCGCCGTCGCGCGGATCGAAGGCGCCGTTGACGATGAAGCGCTCCGGATACTTCTCGGCGACCGCATGGTTGCGCTCGATCGTATTGAAGCCTTTCTTGTAGAAATCGCGCAGATAGGTTGACTGGACGATCGCCATGTCGTCGGGGCCGTCCACGAACAGGTCGCGATAGAGATCGTCTGCGCTGTATTTCTCGAATTTCGCTTTCTCCCAGAGCTGCTCGGGCGGGCTCAGGGAGGTGTGATAGGCATAGAAACAGTCGATGAACTGCTTGCCGTGAACGTTTTTCTGGTTGTCTGGACTGCCGTCCCAGAAATGGGTGTGTCCGTCGACCACGAAAATCTCTTTTCCCTCGGGTGTAATAAACATCGCTGGCCTCTTTTTGTTGTCGCTTGCAGCGGCGCGCGGACGGGCAGCTGCTTCGGGTTGGAATGGTCCGGGCGCCGGGGTTGCGCCCGGACTGGGAGATCCGGTCAGATGTAGTCCATCACCTCATCCATGTTGCCGAACAGGATGACGGTGTTGTCGTCGACGCGGACCATGCGTCCGTAGTGGGTGGAGGTGTTGACTTCGAAGATCTCGGCGGTCATTTCGCGGCCGAGATATTCGCCTATCTCGTCCATCTTGAAGATCAGCTTGCCGTTGCCGTCGATGCGGATGAGGGCCGGGTTGTAGGTGACCGTGATGCCCTCCTTCTCGTCCATGAATTCGGCGATCGCCCGGGCTTCGACCGAGTCGCTCATCGTCACACCGCACTGGTGCGAGATGGTCGATTCGAGAGTGATGTCCTTCATCGACTTGAAGATATTGGCCTTGGAGGCATCGCGTGCTGCAGTAGACATGATTTTTTCCTTTTCGGTCTCAACGTTTCAGGCCGAGCTCATTCAGAATCTTCTGAAGTCTCTCTTCGGATTTCGCCCGGCTGTCGACGAACGAGACCGGCTTGGAATGCGGCTGCGACCAGATGGGCTGCAGAGCCTGAGCAGCCTTGTCGGCGAGCGCGCCGTGCTTGGCGATCCAGCTCTGGAAGAGGCCGCGATTGTGCTCGCCATGCTGTTCGTCCTTGACCAGCAGGTAGCTGAGCTCAATGGCGTTTGCGAGATTGCGCTCGTAGTCTGCTTCCGCCGCGGAAATCACCGGCGGCGTGATGAAGTCGTTGTTGGCGGCCGCCGCCTGCATCAGAAAGCCGGAGCGGAACAGTTCGCCAACCAGCGGCTCGAACAGGATGTTGATCGCGAAGTACTGCTCGAGATAATCGCTCGAGCCCATGATCGCCTCGATCGCCTCTCGGATGCCCTGCCAGATGTCGTCCTCCAGCCAGGCCTGCTTGCCGCGCTGGTCGTCCCAGCCATCGATGTCCATGCCGATTTCGGCGAGATAGAGCGTGATGTCCTGGGAAAGCCGTAGTTTGTAAGACGAGTTGGTCAGCGTCGCATTGTTGATCATCTGCGTGTAACCGCCGCGCTGCGCTTGCATCAGCGCCGTCCCGAGACCGAACTCGGCATGTTTCCAGGCGCCGAGATGGGTCTGCAGGATCTTGTTCCAGGCGCTGTCAAACTCCTTGTGGGCGCCTGCCTTGCGGGCATTGGCAATGATGCTCTGGATCATCACCTCGATCTTCGACTGGCGCTGGTAGTGGGTGCGTTCCCATTCCTGGTCGGGAGCGCGAAACGCATGCCAGTTGGAGCTTTTGGCCTGGGTGGCGCCCTTGATATAGGCGCCTTCGCCGTTCGGAAACGAGATGATCCAGTCCTGCAGCAGGTAGCGTTCAGGATCGGGCTGAACGTCGACCGTCACGTCTTCGTAATGGGTCGCTCGTTTTCCCTTCGGATCGAAGTACCGGTACCTCCGGCTTTCCGAGTCCGCGAATTGCGCCGCACCGGCCGCACCGGATCCGACAGAGCTTGAGATTGCAGGCATTTTTGTCTCCCTTTCGTGACATGGATTTGCCCTCCGCCGGTCATCAGTGGCCGGCGGCATTCGAACTGTTCGACGGAATGAACTTGTCGTAGAAGATCCGGTCCGGATCGAAGTCCTGCATGAACAGGACCGGCGTCAGCGCATCGATCATCGGCGGCGGTCCGCAGGCATAGACGTCGCCCTCGCCGTCGACGCCGAGGCGGTCGAGTTCGGATTGCACGACCTCATGAACGAAGCCGCGCGCACCGTCCCAACCGTCGTCATCGTCTGCGTGCGACAGCACTGGAATAAAGGATATGTTGGGGTTCCGGTCGGTGATCTCGCGGATCTTGTCGACGTAGAACAGGTCGGCCTGGGTACGTGCACCGTAGAAGAAATGCACCGGCCGCTCTTCGCCACTGTTGATGTGCTCGTGCAGGATCGACCAGATGGGCGACATGCCCGAGCCGGCGGCGACCAGGACTATGGGTCCTTCCCGTTCTTCCCGGTAGAGGCAGGTGCCGTAGGGTCCGCGGACACGGACGTCGGCTCCGACCTGGATTCCGCCGGAGTCGAGCTCGCCGGAGAACTCTCCGTCGGGGTACTTCTTGATGATGAATTTGAGTTTTTCGGCTTGGTCCGGCGTATTTGCCATGGAAAACGAGCGTGTAATCGTCTTCCCTTCCTGCGTGGTGACCGTGATGTCGACATATTGCCCCGCCCAGAATTTTAGGGGTGCATCGAGCTCGATCTCGATGGTCCGGATGTCGTGCGTGAGGCGGTCGACAAGAGCGATCCGGCCGCTGAAGTCCTTGACCGCGATGGATCTCGACAGGAGTTCCTCGTCATAATTGAGGAGCTCCACTTCGATATTGTCGAGCGCCTTCGAACGGCAGAGTAGAATTCCGCCTTGCTCGCGCTCGGATTCGTTGAGCGCAAAGGTCGAATATTTCAGGAGGTCGACCTCGCCCTCCACGAGATTGCATTTGCAGGCGGAGCACTGTCCCTCCTTGCAGCCATGCGGCAGGGTGATCCCCTGGCGGAACGCCGCGTCGAGGATCGTCTCTTCCTTCTCCACGTCGAACTCGACGCCGACCGGCTCCAATCGCACTGTGTATGTTTCGGTCATCCGTTCGGACCTTCCCACTCATTCGCCATCCGGATGCGCCGAGGGCGCCCGGTTCCATGCAAGAGCCGGAACCGTTCCGGCTCTTGCAGTCGTTTCGGTGATCAGTTGCAGGGATTGATCGTGAAGCCGGCCCGATACTCGGCCAGGTGCGCCTCGCGGTCGGTAGGCGACATCTCGCGCAGCAGAGTCAGCGGCGACTGCAGGGTGTGGCCGCGCACGTCGTCGAGCGTCCACATGTCCTTGTCGTCGAAGCGCAGATGCGGCTGCGGGATCAGTGTCTTGCTGTCGGACCGGACGAAGTTCAGGTCGACAATGGCGTCTGCCAAATCCCATCCGTGATAGACGGTCTCCCACTCGCGCTTACCGGAGAAACGGCCCATGGCCGGCGTCGGACGGCCCTGATACTCGTTCGAGAATGCCTCCACAGCGGTCCAGCGGTCGATTTCATGGGCAAAGGTGTGCAGTTGGCCGTCGATCTCGTCGACGACGATGTCCTCGCGGATAAGGCACGGAACCAGGCAGCTCCAGCAGCGATGCGGATAGACGTAGCCAACTTCCTCATTGAAAGTGACGACCTTCTGGCCAGGCTTGCTGAGCTTGGCATACCACTTCCAGAACTCGCCGAATTCGGCGTACCAGCCCGGGTATTTGAGTTCGAACCACTCGAAGTCCTTTTCGGTCTGGGCTTCGATACGCCAGAAATTCAACGGCCATCCGACCGCAAAGAACTGGCCAACCTTGTGCACATAGTGCCGTTTAGTAATGCGATCCCAAGCTTCCTGTACGTCATCGTGGTGGATTTTGATGCCGTATTTTTCCATCGGCAGCATGTAGGTGCGGTAGTAATCCTCATGGATCCAGCGGTGCCACATCTCCGCATAGGATTCCTTGTCCTTGTCGCGGTTGGTGGTGCCGTATTCGATGAAGGTTCCGATGGCCGCATCGACAATCGCATGGTTCTGCCAGAAGGCGTATTTCATGTCCCGTTCGATCAGCTGATGATTTTCCGGCTCCTTCAAAGCTGCCATCATCAGCGAGTGACCGTTGCCGATATGTCGGCTTTCGTCCGACTGAACTGACAGAAACACCGTCGGCAGGGCATAGTCTCCGTTTCGAGCGGCTTCGGACGGCATGGCCACGAACAACGTGTTGGTAAACGCCGTTTCGGCAACGACTGTCAGATACATGCACGCCGACGTCATCGCGTCGCCGGTAATGAAGCCTTCGCCGAACTGGCGACCGATCGTGGTGGCGTAACACTTGCCGAATGCTTCCTCGGTGATATCGAACCCGGCCGGATCGATATAATTTTCCATGTACCATTTCTTCAGGTTCATCTGGATGGTCGAATGCCGGAACTCGTCCACCATCTGCATGGTAAAGCCGGTGCGCAGGTCTTCTCCCGGCGCCAGGCGGCTAACCATGGCCATGGAGCGGGCGGCGGAGATTTCCGGGAAGGGAATGATCGCCAGGAACAGCTTCATCCACTCCACCCAGCGCGGTTCGACATTGCGGAACATATCACCGCGAAGCGCGGCATCGAGCGCGCCGTAGACCCGATTGTCCTTTTCCTCTTGCATGGAGAAATAGGACCGCAGAACCTGCTTCATCGGATCGCGCGGGGCTTTTGAGATCTTGTAATCCGTCGGATAGACCATCGCCTCCTGGACATAGGAGGGGTTCCAACCGAGGTCAGCAATCTTCTTGGTCGCCTCACCGACGGGGATGCCCCGTTGGGAGGTAATCTTGTTCAGTGTCAAAGACGACATTGCCGTTCACCTTCTTGATATGGGCCTGACGGAATGCACGACTGCGTCGCGCCATTCCGCGGTGATCATGAGGTCGCAACGTCACGCTGCGGCACGCGCTAATGCGACGCGCAGCCCATGGCTGTTCAACCTCGTTGCTTACGGCAAAGGTCAGAGAACCCGACGCAACGCAGCACCATCCAAGCGGGTCAGCGTTGCTTTCCGAGATCGCGTCCGGCAGTTGCCGGCTGCGATCGGGCATCCCTTCCTTTGTTCTTTCGCCACCGCGATGAAGCGGCAGAGCTTCTTCTGTTTGACGGCAATCTAAGGGGAGTAATCCGGCGGATCCAAACCAAAAATAATCTGTAATGGATGTTTACACCAAGGCCGTGCGCTGGAACGAATCGTTACAGTTTTCGGAATTTCTACAGCGCTGCGATTTCCGTTGTATCGTCCCGGCAACCGGGCCGGTAACGGCCTTAACAAGTGTCTTAGGATGCAGAAGGGGTGGTGACTGCAATGCCTTCGGAACAGGGTTCGCCCAAGCGCTGGAACACCGATTCAGGCCTGGCCGGCGAGGTTATTGCCCGGGCGGACAAGGACATCATTTTTGCAATGACCTTCCTGGGTGAAAGCCAGCATCTCGTGCACCGTCATTTCCAAAGTTTCATCGAAGCGGAACTGGAAAAACAAGGCATCAACCGCAACGATCACGCGCTGCTTCAGGCCTTCATCGACACCCACGCGGCTGAACTGCGAGAGTTCGTATTTACCGGCGTTTCCCTATCGAGGCAGGTGCGGCTGGGTGAATTCGAAGAGCTGATCGGCGACCACACGAATGTCTTCCGCACCGATATCTGGGACGCTTTATCCCGATACATTGAAGCGGCCGAAGAGAATTTCCATGCCCAGGCGATCGATCTGCCGCAGCAGCTTACCCGCCATTGGTCCGAGTCAACGGGGGCGGCTCGAACATGACCGCGCCAAGGAAGGAAACTGATCAGTCGAGAAGCGAGGAATCCGACTTGCGATTAGAGCACCTGCATCAAGAGAGGCAGGAGATCGTGGCTACATTGAGCGAGGAAAATGCGCGACTGCTGGTTGCTCGCCAGAGAGCCAGTGGAGTGGAAATCGAGGTCCTCGCAGCACAGCTCAACGACGACACGGTTGATCTCGCCGAGCTGCGCAAACGGGAAGCTGCGGCGAGCCGTGAGCTTTCAGATACGGAACAACGCATACTGGATCTGGAAGACCGCATGGCGGCGGTCATTTCCGCACTCGTTACCCAGAACAAATGACCGGAGGCACAACTATGGATGTCAGCTGTGCAAGACCACCGCAACTTTTCGACCTTCTGGCAAGGGAATGGTCCCTGTCCTCCCCCGTCGATGGAGTCGTTTTCAACCGGAATTGCGAGACCCTCGCGATTTCCTGCGAAAACGGCTCCATCGCGCTGGCCGAAACTGCCGACGATGATTCGCCAACAGCGCGCATGCGCACAGCGATAGACAGCGGCCGACAAACGATCCACCGTCGCGGTGGTCCGGTGCCACCGCTGACGGAGGTCGGACTTCCACAGGTCCGCACGTCCGCGGTGGTGCCGTTCGGTGAGAGAGACTTCCTGATCGGATGCGAGGGCGGTGAATTCATCACAGTCACACCCGACGGAAACCTCTCGCGGTGTGAACAAAGGATGGCCGGTCCTATCACGGCGGTTTCGGGCTCGGGACTGTCGGCGCTATTCGCCGGAGCCACGGACCGCACGATCCGCATTTGCCGATGGAACAGCACGGATGCGGCGTGCGAAATCAGAGTGGATTCACCGGTGAGCGACCTGGCATTTTCCCCCGACGGCGGCCATCTTGCCGCCATTCACGACGAAAGTGTCTCGGTGTGGGACGCTGCAGGCAATCCAATCCATTCCGTGCAACATTTACACGGCTCTGCGCCACAAAGCATGAGGTGGAGTCAAGATGGTCGATGGATCGCCTTTGCTTCGCAAGCAATTGGCTTCTGCCTGATCGATCTCGAAAACAACCGGATCCGAAACTTCGACGAATATCCGACGCCCACAAGGTCGATTGTTTTCAGCAATCCGGCCAACGCAGTCGCCACGTCAGGCGCCTTTCGGGCAGCAGCCTGGTCGCTCCCCCCTCCAAGCTCTGACCGGGAAACCCTCAGGGCGCTGCCTTCCGGCAAACCCGGATTTGTGCCGGTCGACAGTATCGCGGCCAGCCCCGACAAGGATCTTCTGGCGGTCGGGTATGCCAATGGGCTTCTCTGCATAACCCAGATCGGCAGCAGCGAGGAGATGCTGCTGCGGCAGGACGACAACACCGGCATTTCAGCCCTGTCCTGGTCGAGCGACGGGTCGTTTCTGGCAGTCGGAATGGCAAACGGCAGAGCGGCTTTGGTAGAATTTCCGGCTGGAATGTTCAAATGATCCGCGAAGGAGGAGTTGGCAATGGAACCGCAATTGACACAAGAGGAACAGAGTAAGGACGCGTTTTTCAAACGGATCGCGGCGATTGGAGACGAAATGATCTCGGCGCATGGCAAGGATTTCGCCACGGGCGCGTTTGTGCTGGCCGCCCGCTGGATCTACGAGGGTGAGCAGAACCGACCTGCCGGCGATAATAGCAAGCACTAGGAATCGACCGGTGGTGCTGTTCAGCATAGTTCTCCGCGGATCGCCGAGCGGCCGCAGCCCAGGGTCGGACAAGAACAAATGCACTTGGACAGAAGTCAGAAACCAAATATTTCCGCAAGTAGGACTTGTATTGCCATAATTTGATCACGACCTCCAAAAAGTGCGAAGGAGGATTGCGGATGTTCAGCAGGGTTTCACTGATCGAGCGCAAATCGGGATTGAGCAAAGAAGCCTTTCTTGCCCACTGGCGCAAAGTCCATGGCCGCCTGACAGTCCGGTTGCCCGGACTGAAGGCATGCTACCACCATCGGATCGACGATATTCGGCGCAACGACGTGCAAGAGGAAGAAGCCTGGACCCCGGACGGTGTTGAGGAGCAGCATTTCCATGACCTCGATTCGATGAGGGCCGCCCTCTCCTCTTCGGAATATGCCCGTATTGTCGAGGACTCCTGTTGGTTCCTGAGTGGCATTCGATCGCTTATCTGCGCGAGCCACGCCCTTGTTCCGACCGTCAAATGCGACGGGCCAAAGACGAGAATCCTCTCACTCCTGAAGCGTAACCCGGACCTCTCTCCTAAAGATTTCAGGCGCGAGTGGCAGGTCTGTAATACCAAAATCATCGCACAACGGCCTGATATTCTCGGATTCAGGCAACACCTGGTGGTCGAGCGGCATTCGACGTTTTGCGGAACTGACTCCTACGACGGAGCACCTATCGACGGTGTCGCGGATGTCCTCCTGAATTCAAGCGATGCAGCAGAAGACTATCTGCGCGAATTGAATGAAGCTCACGGGAAGGGATTCCTTGCCGGCTCTTCCACCTGCTTTGTCGAGACAGCAAAGGTTGGCGGAAAGGCAGCTGTTGCGGCCTGACATTCCGACAACAGCCTGGCCTTCCTGCCGATCAATCTCCCTGCGGGCGCATTTAATGTTGAGCCGCAAGCCTAACACCTTCGGCGGACTTGAAACTCGTCCGCGTTCCGCCCAAACTCGATCGCCCGTCAACTTCCTTCGGACGCCGATTGAATGAAAAAGCTGCTCATAATCCAGCCCGTACATGACAAGGCGATGGAGGTTTTGAAAGACCGTCCGGATATCGCCGCAGAACTGGTCATGGACGACAGCGAGGAAAATCTCTTGCGTCACATCGCCGATGCGGATGCGATGACCGTGCGGATGACGGAACTCAGCGAGCGATTGCTCTCCGCCGCCCCTCGCCTCAGAGTAATCTCCCGCCATGGTGTCGGTTACGACAACATCCCAGTGGATTTCTGCACCAGTCGCGGCATCCCGGTGACGTTGGTCGGACCGGTCAATTCTATCTCGGTTGCCGAACATACGTTGTTCCTGATGCTTTCAGTGGCCCGGCTGGGCGTCGATATGGACAGTGCAGTTCGCGAAGGACGGTTCTCCGCCCGCGGCAAAGTGCGCTACGTCGAACTGTACGGCAAAACGCTACTGGTCATCGGATACGGCAACATCGGACGCCGTGTCGCCGAAAGAGCGAAGGCAATTGGACTGAAAATCTGTGTCTACGATCCGCACCTAACGGGCTCACTCGATGACGGGATGACATTGATCGAGAACCTCGATGACGGTTTGCATAGGGCTGATGTCGTAACGCTTCACGTGCCGCTGACGGCGGAAACAAAAGGCATGATCGGTGCCCGAGAGTTGTCGCTGTTGCCACCCAAGGCCATCGTGCTCAATGCCAGCCGAGGTGGTTTGCTGGACGAAGCCGCATTACTCGAGGCCGTGCGTTCAGGGGCGCTTCATGGAGCCGGGCTGGACACTTTCGAGCAGGAACCGCTACCGGCGGATTCTCCCCTCATCGGAGAAAGACGCATCGTATTGAGCCCCCATTCGGCGTCGCTGACAGAGGAAACGTTAATCGCCATGGGCATGAAAACGATCGAAAACGCTCTTGCCGGCATCGACGGCACACTGGATCCCGACCTTGTCGTCAATCGACAGGTCATGGGAAAACCGCCTCAATCGCTGTCCTGAGCAGCAATACCTCGCAGGCCTTCGATCGCGGTATCAAGGACATCCTGGTCCACCGGATCCGTTCGATAGACCATGTAGGCGGGGCGCCTCAATTCGGGAGCATCCTTCAACTGAAAAAGTCGACCCTCATCGATCAGGGGTTGCACAACGCGCGCCGGAAAATATCCCGACCCGCCATTCTTTAGAATATACTGCAGACCCAGAGCCCCAAGCCCTACAGAAACGGCCGCCGTTCGCATTTTCGGAAAGGCTTCGGCATGGGCTCCAAGAAACACATCGCCCCAATCGACAAACACGTAGTCTTCCACCCAAGCCGGGTTGAGATCGCGATCATCGGTGGCGACCAGGATGAGCTTCTCCTCCAACAGCTTTTCGATCTCCAGACCGGGAACCCTCCGCGGCTGGTACATGATGCCGATGTCGAGCAGCCCATCGGATAGTTGCCGCATCTGGCTCGGCGAATAATCAGCCTCGATACGCAACGCGACATCCGGCATCTCACTGCGCATCCAGGCCATCCAGTCGAGAACCAATTGCTCCCACAGGCTAACCTGCGCGCCGATGGACAGGACACTGCGAAAGCCAGGCTCCAGCGCCACAGCCTGCTGCGATTTCTGCCAAAGGCGCTGCATCCCGCTTGCGTATTCGTAAAACTGGGCACCAGCGGCGGTAACTTCACAACCGGAATGACTGCGATTGAGAAGCGGATGCCCGACCCGGTCCTCCAACGCCTTGATGCGAGCACTCGCCGTGGACTGGGTTATATTGAGGTTCTCCGCCGCACGATTGAAATTGCCGGTTTGAGCGACCTCGAGAAAGGTCCAGATGTGATCCAGGTTCATTGAAAGCACCAATCGAGTTTCTCGATTAAGATCACTAAAAATATTCGCTTCTCAAATCAACTGTTTGGCGGCAACCTGTAATCGAACATTCCCAAGAACGGTGAGACCCGATGTCAGTTGCCCATCCGAGATTTTCGGCTGCGCCTTCAGCCGTGTCGCCCGCGCTCGCGGATTCGCCCGTCCAGGGTATTCTTCTTGTTGCCCTGGGAATGACACTCTTCAGTCTTCAGGATGTGATCATTCGTTGGATAGGAAACAGCTATCCGGCGTTTGAAATCGTCTTCATTCGCGGTTGTGTTGCACTCGTTCCCATCGGGGCGATGGTCTGGCTCAGTGGCGGTTTCGGTACGCTGCGGACAGCTTATCCGGGTTTGAACCTGCTGCGCGGCGCGCTCGCCATGATGTCCTACACGGCCTATTACATGGCGATGATGGGCATGCCGATAGCCGAAGCAACGGCCATCTTCTTCATGTCGCCGCTGCTGGTCACCTTGTTTTCAGCCTTGTTTTTGAAAGAACCGGTCGGTTTTCGGCGATGGGCCGCGGTCATAGTCGGGTTCGTGGGCGTGCTGGTCATCGTCCGGCCGGAGGCCAGGTTGTTCGATCCGGTGGTGGCTCTGCCGCTGGTGGCAGCCTTCACCTATGCGGCAAGTTCCATCTTGACGCGTCGGATTGGCCGCGCCCAGACCGGGGCCAGCATGGCCTTCTACGCCATGTCCGTGTTTGTCGTGCTCAGCGGTGCGTTCGGAGCGCTGATCGGAGATGGCAGATACGCTTCATTCGAGCATCCAAGCATTGCGTTCTTGTTCCGTGCCTGGTCACTGCCAGAAACACTCGACCTTCTGCTGATTTGCATCTGCGGTTTGATCGCCGCGGTGGGTTTTTTCTGCCTGGCCCAGGCCTACCGGATTGCTCCGGCGAGTTCCGTTGCACCGTTCGAATTCGTAGCCATGCCGCTTGCCATGTTTTGGGGCCTTCTGGTCTGGGCAGAGGTTCCCGCGCCAACGACCATTTTTGGCGTCATGCTGATCATTGGTAGCGGCCTCTATATCCTCAATCGCGAGGCCGCTAGAAACCGGCCGTTGGTGACCGGCCGTAGTATCAGACCACGACTGTAGTCAGCGCCCAACTGGGCTCTGGACCGGTCAACGGAACGCGATCTCTACGGCAACTTCGACCCAAAGCAGACGCTGGCGAAAAACAACGACCTCTAATACCGGAAGAGGATTGGACATGTCTGTTGCAATCGCAGGCACGGTCCGCCCACCTTTGCAGGAATCTGCAGTGTTTGATTTTGTCGAGATTTGCTACTCGTTAATTGGCCCCGCAATCAGTCCAGAAAAAGCTCACTGCGTAAACAACGTGCTCCCAGTGAAACCGACCATTTTATTGTCTTCAATGATGCGAGCCGACCTCGCTCAATTCCCCAATCTTTAGAGCTCTCCAAGATAGTGCCTCGCCTCTCAAAACGTGCGTTCTCGGCATTAGTCAACCGGCCCGACAACCTTGGCGATTGCGTCAAAAACTTCGGGAGGCGGTGGGTTGTCCGAAAGGAACCCAGCTTCGCTGAACGACCCTTCATCCCGCAGAACCGTTACCTTTACGAAGTTGGGGTCGGTATTGGATTGGCTGAATTTGACGCAATCGACTAAGCGATCAGGTTTTTGATAAACGTAGTAGCAAAAACGTCCGTCATTCTGGATGGCCCAAGTCCGCGCCACGACTGTGTTGAAGACAATGTTCAGGCTCCCCATCGCACCGTCCTGGCGAACGAAATCTACGTAATCGCCATGCTTGATCGTCTTGCCAATGATGAGATTGCTAAGTTCGCTTGGATCGGTCACGGACACCCATTCGTCGGCCGCCTGGACGACCGTCGATCCGACTACGCCGATCACCATCGCAATCGAGAGGATACACTGTGTCTTCATGCTTGTTCCCTTTCAGCGGGTTGGCTTGGCGTCGTTGCGCACCAAGGCTTCTTTTCGATAACCTTGCACTTAGCTATCGTGGACGATGTCGTCCTGAAATCGGGGTGAATTCTTGTTAGATCGACGTGAAATTCGCATTGGTCATGTCGATTTCGACATAACGACCCGCGACTTACGCGATGCAGACGGCGTTCGGATCAAGCTTCGCAACAAATCGTCGGAGGTCCTGGCCTGTCTTGCTGACAAGCCAGGGCAGATCGTCCAGAAATCGCAGATCATGGAAGGGGTCTGGCCGAACGTGACCGTGTCTGATGAAAGTCTCACGCAGTGCATTGCAGAAATCCGCCGCGCGATCGGTGACGTGGATCAGACTTTGCTCGCAACCCATATTGGCAAAGGCTATTGCCTCAACCCAACGGAGGCCGGATCTTCTTCTCGGAGAAAGATCACTGCCCACCCAGCTGCTCTGATCGTCCTGGTCTTCGCGGCATTGTTGCTCTCTGCGATCCCATATCTGTGGCTCAACAATTCCGGCTCGGTGGACGAGATACCCCGTATCGCAATACTGCGTTTTGAGAACCTTTCTTCGGATGCTGGGCAGGCTTACTTTGGCGAAGGACTCGCCGAGGATCTGATAACCGATCTCACCAGAATTCAAGGGCTCGAGGTTCTGTCGCCGAACTCATCCTTTGCAGTGGATCCAAATCTTCCGATGATCGAAATTACCCGGCAGTTGGATGTCAGTTACATCTTGTCCGGTAGTGTGAGGCGTGCGGGAGACAGCTTGCGTATCACTGCGCGGTTGATTGACGTGGGTGTAGATGTCCCGATTTGGGCGGAACGCTTTGACGGTCGCGTCGGCGATGTTTTTAGCTTTCAGGATCAGATCCGTGCGGCTGTCGTTGCGGCATTGCGCATCAAGCTGACGGATGTTGAGGCAGTGGCGGTCAGCGATGTGGATACACAGAATCCGGCGGCCTTTGACGCATATCTGCGCGGGATGCGATCTATCGCATCGCGGCGGCATCTGGATGTTGAGGCCGTCCAGCAAGCGCGTGCGGCCTTCAAGGAGGCCATCCTCCTCGATTCAGACTACGCTTTGGCCTATGGCGGTTTAGCCTGGGCAGAATATATCTATTTCGAAACCATTAACTACTATAACGGTCCCGAGATTGCCTATGATTTGGCAATGCGATCGATGGCAATCGCCGAAAACGCATTGGCGCATCGCACCTTATCAAAACGACACTTCAATTTGCTCAGTTCAGCTGACCATCAGCGAAATCCCAAGGCCGCGCTCCGCCATTTGGAGGCGGCCCGTCGACTCCAACCGGGGGACCCGGATCTTCTAGCGGAACTAGCAACGACTTTACCGTTCGACGGGCGACCGCATGATGCTGTCGAAATTGTGCGGCAAGCAATGAAGCTCAATCCCGCGCATCCCGACTGGTATTATGCGGCATCCGGTGTGGCACTGCTATTGTCTGGCAAGGCAGAACAGGCCGTCCGCGATCTGCAAAGATGGTCTGCTGCCTATCCAAGCTACCATATTCCCTACCTGTTTTTGGCATCTGCCTATGGATTAGCTGGGCAGGAGACAGAAGCCAAGTCGGCAATAGACCGTCACAACAGCTTGAGTGTTCCCTCTTCGCTCGATGCGATCAACCGTGCATTGCCAATGGCGACAACAGAACGAGAATTTTTTCAGAATGGACTTAGGGCAGCTGGAGTGAACTGAAGAAAAACCAGACTACGCCAGCACGGCGCGCCGCACCGTTCCATTTTACAAAGAGTATGACCATTCACCTCACGCTGCGCTGAAGCAGTATCGTCTGAAAATGGGGATTTTCTCCAAAGCGTGGATACCAGATAGCAGTTCGCGAATTCGCCGCAAACGTCTGCGTTCAAAGATATTTGTAGCTTTTCGAACGTCGGAATGGGAAGCGCGGAGCAGCCATTCGTCCATGCCGTAGCAGCATTAAGATTGGGATCAACACGTCATCTGAGCGTTTCTGTTGGGCGACTGCTTTGCCGTGCTGAGTGGCCTTTGTGATGGTCGATTCGCTTCTTATGAGTCCGCGCCCCAGATCAGACTGGACGAGCTAGTCCCGCTCATGGGGTCTCAGAACGATCTTGGGTGCTGCGGCTTCGCCGGCAAGGATGTCTTCGAAAGCCGATTGACCAGCATTCAACGGCCGGATCTCCATCCAGTCGAGTGGTCCCATTCGGCCATCAATGATAGCCTCCGAGGTCGCCTGAAAATCTTCCCGGGCGTAGGTGTAGGTCCCGATCAGGGTAACTTCCTGCAACGTCATCCGGCGAATGTCGAATTGGCCGTTCGATCCGCCGAGACCGATATGCATCACCACCCCTCCAGGAAGCACGCTTGAAATGGCTTGAGCATGGGTCGCATCGATGCCAACCGCATCTATGATGAGGTCGAAACCGGGCTGAGAGGGAATTGCATCCGGAGCAGCAGACGGCAGCCCGCAGTTGCGCTCCAGATAGACGCGCTTTGCGGCATTCGGCTCCGAGATCTGCACGTCACCGGCACCAACTGCTGCCAGGCTAAGCGCTGCCCCGACACCAATGGCGCCACCGCCAAGCACCAGCACCCGGGCATCTTCCAGCGGCACGGACAAAGCGCGGCTTGCGAGCCGGATGGCATGCCAACCGCAGGCAAATGGCTCCACCAGAGCCGCGGTATCAAACGAGAGGTCATCCGGAATTTCGACCAGGTTCGTCGCCGGTACCGCAACAAGCTGGGCAAAAGCACCCGGTCGCGGATGCATCGAAATGATCTGGCGATCGGGACAGATATTTTCCCTTCCCGATCTGCAAGCTGGACAGACACCGCAGGTCACCAGCGGATTAACCGTAACCCGTCGTCCCTCCATAGGGCCCGACAAAACGATCCCCGCTGCTTCATGCCCGAGTATGAGTGGCGGAGGCCGACGCTCATCGTGTCCTAGAAACGCATGCATATCGGATCCGCAAATGCCGACACTTTCGACCCTGACGAGAACATCATCGCCCATCGGCACAGGCTCGTCCGCATCCTGCATCTCAAGTGTCTTTTCTCCGGTATAGACCAGCGCCCTCATTTGGCCGTGAACCCTCCGTCAACCATCAGCACCTGTCCTGTCACATATGCTGAAGCATCGGAACAGAAAAACAGGATGGGTCCGTCGATATCTTCCGGTTCGCCGTTGCGGCCGATGCAGGTCTGCTCAGCATTGCGCTTGGCTCGTTCCGGGTCGTTGAAAACCGCGGCCGTCAACTCGGTTCGGAAGAAACCAGGTCCAATGGCATTGACGTTGATACCGAAGCGGGACCACGCCTCCGCCATCGCCCGGGTCAATTGGCCGACGCCGGCCTTTGAAGCCCCATACGCCACTCCACCCGGAAAGGCGCGGGTCGTCTGCAGGGATGCGAAGTTGACAATCCTGCCCCAGCCTTTGCTCTTCATCGCCGGCATAAATGCCTGGCTGAGAAAGAACGGAATGCCGAGATTGAGGTCGACTGTCATATCCCAACCATCAAGGGTCACATCATCGGCGGGTTGCCGCAAATTGACGCCGGCAGCGTGAACCACGATGTCCGGTGGTCCGAAAGCGCTTGTCACGGAATCAGCCAACTCGCCCAGGCGGTCACGCTGAAGAAGGTCGAATGGAACGCTCGCGGCTTGACCTTCCGCAGCACACCGCCAAGTCTCAAGATCGTCGGCGCGACGGGCGACGCCCACGACCTGCGCGCCAGACCGCACCAGTACATCCGCGGCACGCCGGCCGAGACCGGAACTGGCTCCGGTGACACAAGCAACCTTCCCGGACAGATCAAACAGCTCCATCACCTGACGTCATTCATGCGCTGACAGGTCGAAAGCGGTGTCGGGGAAATACTTCTTCAGCCGGATATCCGCGGTTCGCGCATGTCCCTCCATCCCCTCGAGACGGGAGATTCTTGCCGTCGCCTCGGCGACCGGTTTGGCCCCTTCCCGCGTCGCACGCTGCCAGGTGACGATTTTCATGTACTTGTGTACCGACAATCCACCGGTGTAACTGGCCGCACCTGAAGTGGGCAGCACATGGTTTGTGCCGGACGCCTTGTCTCCAAACGCGACCGTCGTTTCCTCACCGAGGAACAGCGACCCGTAGCATTGCAGCCGTTCCAGCCACCAGGAAAGATCATCGGCCTGTACGGTCAGGTGTTCCGGCGCATATTCATCGGCGGTGGCCGCCATTTCCTCCCGATCCGAACACAGGATGACCTCGGCATAGTCGCGCCAGGCCGCTTCCGCGTTCACGCGATTGGTTTCCGGCAAATCGGCAATCAGGGCTGGCACCCGGGCCATGACCTGTTCGGCAAGCGCCTTCGTGTCGGTCACCAGCCAGACCGGCGAATTGTAGCCGTGTTCGGCCTGACCGACGAGGTCGGACGCAACAATCTCCGCATCTGCTCCACCGTCTGCAATGATCAGACTGTCGGTAGGACCAGCGAACATGTCGATGCCAACCCGCCCGAAGAGGATGCGCTTCGTCTCGGCGACAAACTGGTTTCCCGGCCCCACGAGAATATCTGCTGCTGGCTGACCGAACAGCCCGAAGGCCATGGCGGCAACACCTTGTACACCACCGAGCGCCATGATGCTGTCGGCACCACACAGATCGGCCGTGTAAACGATGGCCGGCGCGATACCGACGCCCGGCCGCGGCGGCGAACAGGCAGCAATGTGCCCGCAACCGGCAACTTTGGCGGTGGTCACCGTCATGATTGCCGACGCGATGTGGCTGTAACGGCCGCCGGGCACGTAGCATCCGGCCGCATTGCAGGGAATGCTCTTCTGGCCGGCGATTAGCCCGGGCACGATTTCGACTTCAATGTCGCGCAAGGTTTCCTTTTGAGCTTCCGCGAAGCGACGCACATTGTCGTGGGCAAACCGAATGTCGCTTTTCAGCTTTTCCGGCACCATTTCGCCCGCAGCGTCAATTTCCTCCCGGGTAAGCACGACATTGCCGTCGTATTTATCGAAACGGGCAGCATATTCGAGAGCCTTTTCGTCACCCCCCGCCTCGATATCGTTCAAGATGCCCTGAACGGTTGCTCGCACGTCCTGGGCGTCGCTTGATGACGTCAGGGGAGCCTTTTTCAGATATTCGCGCATGTCCGGTCCTATTTGTAGATATCTGGAAGCAGCGTCGTGGAGATTTCCGGAATGTACGCGATCAAGAGCACGACGATGAGCATGAAGAAAACGAACGGCACGGCCCTGGCGGCGATCTTCAGGATCGACTCGCCGGTAATGCCCGACACGACGAAGAGGTTCAACCCCAATGGCGGCGTAATGAAGCCCACGCCCAGTGCCGTGATCATCATCACGCAGAACTGAATTTCGTTCATGCCGATCTCGTCGGCCAGCGGCTTCAGGATCGGTGCCAGGATCACGATGTTGGGGGTTGTCTCCATCACGCAGCCCGCTGCAATCAGTATTCCAATCATCAGCAGAATGAGGAATGCCGGCTGATCCGTGATCGATGTAACCGCCCCAACGAAACCTTGTGGCACACCGAGAATGGCGAGCGCCTGGGCCAGCGGCAGAGAAAAAGCGATAATCGGCAGGATCACGCCGTTGACCTTGGCTGAACTCACCAGCATGGCCGGGAAGTCGGCGAGCTTCAGAGTACCCATCACAAAGCCGATGATGATGGTGACGATGACGGCGGTTGCACCCGCTTCCGTCGGGGTCAGGTGACCGGAGAATATCCCGTAGAATATGATACCGGGCACGAGAAATGCGTACCAGCCGGAGCGGATGGAGCGGCCGACATTTCCAAGCCAGTCGTTGAATGGGATGTTACCGCCGGATTCATAGGCATGGATCCGGTTCATCACGATATTGGTGATCAGGATCGATCCCAGGATGGCGATTCCCGGGATCAGCGCTGCTTGGAACAGGGTCGAAGCGGAAATGCCCAGGACAAGCCCGATGATGATGTAGGCGATCGACGGCGGTATCAGGATGCCGGTGCAAGCCCCGGCAGCCACCAGGGCACATGCATAGGGACGCGGATAACCGGACTCGACAAGCCGGTCGATGGTCATGCGGCCGACGGCGGCCGCTCCCGCGGCATCCGAACCGGAGATCGCTGAGAACATGCCGCACACAAGAACGGTCGCGGATCCGAAGCCGCCCTTGCTCCAGCAGGTCAACGCATCGGCAACATCCAGAAACTTCCGGCTGAGGCCGGTTCGTACCAGCACGTCACCCGTCAGGATGAAAAGCGGCACCGCTGTCAGAGCAAAGGCATCGATGCCGTCGAACAACGACTCCCCGATCAATGACAACGGCAAGGCGCCCGACATCAGAAGCATCAGGATTGCGGCGGAGCCGATGGCCGCCCAGACCGGAACGGCCAAGGCACACAGCACGGCGAAGGCGATGACCGGGATATAGAAATCCCAACCCAGCTCGACGGTCTGTTGTTGTAACTGTTGGAACAACATCACATCACCTCAATCGAACAGACGGTCGCCTTCGAAAACGGGATTGCCCGTTCTCAAATCGCGAATGTCGCGCAGCAACGACTGCGTCAGCCGGAAAATCATCAGCGCAAACCCGATCGGCACTGCCATCAGGAACCACACCATCGAGATGCGCAGTCCGTGGCTGACTGAACCGAACTCGAAGGACACGGTGACGGTGTGAAATGACCAGTAGAGGGCAACTAGAGCGACGGCGAACATCACCAGGTCGCCGAAAATGTAGAGCAGCGCCTTCAGCCGTGGTCCAAGGTAATGCATCATCACGTCGATGCGGATATGGGCCCGCTCGCGAACTGCGGCCGCAGCGCCGATCCAGGCCAGATAGATGAAGGAATAGCGAACGATCTCCTCGCCCCAAATGGACGAGTAGGCCAGGACTTCTCGGCGTATGACCTCTACGGCCATGGTACCCACGAGCATGACGTAGAATACCAACAGGGCCCAGCGTTCAGCGTTGCGGTTTAGAATGGCAAGTGTTTCGGACATGGCTCCTCCACCCCGCGACGCAAAGCGCTCACGAGCGGCCTTCCCTCATCTGTTTTGGCAAACCGCCCGACCGCACCTTGAAGGCGGTCGGGCAAAACGCACTTACGCGTCGTGGACGTAGTACCGGCTCTGCGTTCCGGCAGCTTCTTCGAGCTTGCTGAACGCATCCATCGAACCGGCCAGTTCCGACTTGAAGCTGTCCCACTCGGTCCGCTGGTAACCGCCGGCCGACTGCCATTCCGCAAGTTGATCCTGCGACAACGAATGGAAGTCGACGCCGGATTTCGTCAGTTCGGCCATGGCGTAGGCCCGCGCGGACGGTACCTTGGCGAGGTTCTGGTGGGCGGTGAGTTCGGAAGCGAATTCGATCCCCTCCTGAACGTCCGCCGGCAGCGAATTGAACCACTCCAGGTTACAGGAATAGACCTGACTATCCGGCACAGCCTGGGTGAACGTTACGTTGCTGAGGATATCCTTGAAGCCGAATACGAACAGTGCTCCGACAGCCGGATCGAGGGCATCGGCCACACCCTGCTTGATCGCCGACGGTGTTTCACCCCAGGCGACCGGTGTCGGATTGGCACCGACAAGCCGATAGTACTGTTGCAGCATTTTCGAGCCGGGGACGCGGAACTTGACGCCCGACATCTGCGATGGGGTCAGGATAGGCCCCAGGTCTCCCTTGCGCACGGCAACGACCCGCGGGTCGATGACCACGTAGAACAAGGCTTTGAAGCCCGAAGCTTCGACCTTGGGGTGCACCTCGGCCTTCCAGGCGTCGGAATTGACCAGATTGACGAAACGCTGGTTCGCACCACAGAAGTACGGCAGGTTGATCAGGTCCACCGCCGGAGCGAACGGTGCGAAGTTGGACAAAGAGTGCTGCGCTGCCTGGATCGTACCGCCTTGAACCTTCTGGGCGAGCGCGCCCCCTGCCCCGAGCTGACCGCCCGGCGCAAGCTTGACGTAAACCTTGCCGTTTGTGGCGTTCTGGATGTTTTCCTTGAAATCCAGCTGCATGATTGGATAGCTGCGCGATGCACCAAGCACGTATGCCGTCGCGATTGTCATCGTGTGCTCAGCCGCAGCTTCGCGCTCACGTTCCTCCTTCGCAGTCTGGGCCACGGCCTCCGACGAAGAGAGCACTCCAGCAGCTCCCGCAACGACGGCGGCGGTAAAGGCACCGGCGCCCGCCAATTTCATGAAGTTGCGGCGCTCTACCGACTTCAGATCATCTTTCATGAATGAATTCCTCCCTGTCATTCGCTGTGATGGGTTTTTTCACGCTGCTCCCGGATGAGGATGGCAGCGACGAAACTGATCGATGACGCCAGCAGAAGAAGCATTTCGCTGATGTCATTCAGGAACGGTGTTCCGGTTGCCGCACCAACTGCAACGTTGGCGAAAAACACGGCAAACAATGCTGCTGAAAGAATGAGCATCGGCGTCCTCCCTGACCCCGCTCCGTATTAGGAGACGGCCAAATGTAAGCGCTTACATTTCAAAATGCAAGCGCTTACATCGATAATGTACAGGGCCTTGCCCCAATGAGGCCCCAGCCACTAGACTGAGGCCGTTACAGCGGTGGAAAAGGAAATCGATTGGACAGGCAGCAGCTTCCGACGCTAGAGGACGTGGCCCGGAAGGCAGATGTTTCCACGGCCACGGTCTCACGTTGTCTCAGCAAGCCTGAGACCGTCAAAGGGTCAACGCGCGAACGGGTCCTGAATATTGTTCGGGAACTGGGCTACACACCGAATTTCGGTGCACGGGTCATGGCGTCCCGACGCACTGGAACGATCGGCGCAGTCATTCCCACCATGGACAACGCCATTTTTGCAAAAGGTATACAGGCATTTCAGGAGGAAATCAGCCGACGGGGAGCCAATCTGCTGGTTGCCAGTTCATCCTACGAGAAAGGGCGGGAAGCGGAGCAGATAAGGTCGCTGATCGCTCGTGGTGTCGACGGGTTGCTGCTGATCGGAGATGCGCGAAGTCCCGACGTCTATGACTACCTCGACAAGCGGCTTGTGCCCTATGTGCTCGCCTGGAACTTTCGAGCACGCGCGCCCCACACCTATGTGGGCTTCGACAACGCCCAGGCCGCCTACGATATGACTTGCCTGGTCATAGCCCACGGTCACCGCCGAATTGGTATGATTGCAGGCATTACGGACGGCAACGACCGCGCGCTGGACCGGCTACGGGGCGTGAGGCGAGCAATCGCCGATCACGGAATCGATGAATCGGATTTCTTCGTAACCGAAGCCCCTTATGGTCTCGATGCTGCCGGCGACGCATTGGACCTGATTGCTAACCGGCATCCCGGCGTAACCGCGGTGATTTGCGGCAACGATGTTCTTGCCGTCGGAGCCATTCTTCGGGCCAAGGCAAAAGGCCTTTGCGTACCGGCGGATCTGTCGGTAACCGGGTTTGACAACATCGAGTTATCAACCGTCGTCGAACCCGGGGTGACCACGGTGCATGTTCCTCATCGGCGCATGGGAACCTCCGCTGCGGCCGTCCTTTTCGCCGCAATGGGTGAGCAGAAAACCAGAAGCAAGAAGTTCAAGACGCACATTGTCGAACGAGCGTCGCTGAATGCGCCTGGCAGCGCCGACTGATACCAATTCGGCAGCCAGCGCAGCTTGTTCATTAGTAGGTCTTCATGTCCGCCTCTGGGACCGAAGACACCGACTGACCGATCAACTCACGTGTCTGTCGGATTCCAGCCGACGTCGCTGCGGCGAGGATACGAACGTCGTTCGACAGAGTAACCATGTCGAAACCCCAGCCGATTGCCTGGGCCGCATAGGCGGGAGTTCCGCAATGAATTCCCGCACTGATACCAGCACCCTTTGCCGCCGCGAGAACGCGGCGGATCACCTCGATCATCTCCGCTTCCTCGCGGTCCAATCCAGGTGCCAGTTGCCCTTGCTTCACACCCAGCGTCAGGTCGGCCGGACCGACATAGATGCCGTCTAGACCGGGCGTGGAACAGATCGCTTCGACATTGTCCACCGCCTCGGCGGTTTCGATCATCGCCAGGGCGAGGAGATTGTCATTGGCCTCGGCGGCATAGCCGGCTCCAGCGGAGAAATTGGCCCTTGTCGGCCCGAAACTACGATTTCCGAGCGGTGGGTAGCGCATCGTATCGACAAGCGCGGCGGCCTGGTCGGCGGTATTCACCATCGGACAAATGACGCCATAGGCACCCGCATCGAGCACCTTCATGATGATCCCGGATTCAAGCCACGGCACCCGAGCCATCGGCGTCACTCCACTCGCACGCATGGCCTGGAGCATCCCCTTTGCATCATGGTAGTCGAGAAAGCCGTGCTGGATATCGACTGTAAGGCTGTCATAGCCCTGTGCCGCCATGATCTCGGCGGTGAACCCGTTGCCAATGGACAACCAGCCATTGATCGTCGCCTGCCCGTCCTGCCATTTTTTCTTCAGTTGGTTGGGATTCATCTCGCACCTTTCAAACAATGATCATATTGAAGGTCTGAATAGGTCATCGCACAAAACAATACCAGTCGGCTGGAACCCGGACGGTTTGTTGCTAAACTGCGAGCCACCCCACCGTTTTCCGATTCTCCGCCGCCATCACCGGCTTGCAGGGATGTCACCATTGAACCAACTGCCGACACCTTCAAAAGACACCCCTTTGCGCGGACTTGGCTTCGCCGTTCTCGGCTTTGCCCTGTTTGCAAGCCATGACGCGATCATCAAATCGCTGGGTGAGACCTACTCCGTCTTTCAGATTATCTTTTTCGGAGTGCTTTTCGCTTTCGTGCCGATGGCATCGATGATGCTCACTGACCGGGCTGTCGACAATTTCAGACCACACCATCCGTGGCTGATACTTTTGCGATCCGCGCTGATGATCGTGTCGATGACGAGCGCGTTTTACGCATTTGTCACGCTGCCGCTGACCGAGGTTTACTCCTTGCTTTTCGCGGTGCCGTTGCTGGTCACTGCTCTTTCGGTTCCGCTGCTGGGGGAGGTTGTACGGGCCAGGCGCTGGGCCGCGGTTGGAGTGGGTCTTGTTGGCGTGATAATCGTGCTGCGCCCGGGCGTATCGGAGTTCACATTAGGCCACCTGGCGGCTCTTACGGCCGCCTGCACGAGCGCCGTCGCTGCGATCGTCATTCGCAAAATCGGCAGCGAGGAACGCTCTGCGGTTCTGATCCTTTATCCGATGCTTTTGTCGCTGTTGGCTATGGCCGTGATGCTTCCGTTCGTTTACGTGCCGGTCGACCTGCCGCATCTCGGCCTGATGGCGATGGTCGGATTGATTTCCATTCTTGCCCAGTTGTGCATCATCGCGGCCTATCGGTCCGCGCCTGCTGCTGTGGTTGCACCGACCCAGTACAGTCAGATCATTTGGGCAACCGCATTCGGTGCCCTGCTCTTTTCCGAGCGACCCGACATCTTCGTCGCCATCGGCTCCGGAGTGATCATCATATCCGGTGTCTTTGTTGTCTGGCGCGAAAGCCGTGAAAACGTATCCAAACGCAGCCCCGTCCTGCGCACCGCCAATCCGCGCTTCGACACCGGTCCGTCGCCAAAGCCGAAGCCGGATCAAAGCAAGCCGATCTGAGCAGGTTGGCATGAACATCGTCGGACTGAACCTGAGCGACACTGCGAGGCAAACATGAAGCAAACGGATATTACCCGCCGGCTTGCCGGACTCGGCAGCGACAAATGGGATGTCCACCGACGCGCTCGCAAGCTCTCCGCCAGCGGGCGGCAAATAATCCAACTTACCATCGGCGAACCCGACATTACAGCGCCGACGGAACTTGTCGACGCGGCCTGTGACGCCATGCGGCGCGGTAGGACCACTTATTCAAGCGGACAGGGGGAATTCAGCCTTCGCTCCGCGCTGGCTGAGCATTACTCGCAAAAGTCCGGTCGTCCGATCGGAGCCGGGCAGATTCTGTGCTTCCCCGGCACGCAGACGGCACTGTTTGCGGTTTTGATGGGAGTCGCTGAGGTCGGCGATGAAGTCCTCGTCAGCGATCCTTTCTACGCGACCTACGAGGGGCTAATCCGCGCCACCGGCGCAGATCTCTCAACTGTGCCATTGCGGCCGGAAAGTGGGTTTCGGATGCGAGCGGCCGATGTGAAAGAGCGGCTAACGCCGAGAACCCGGGCGATACTGCTGACCACGCCTCACAATCCGACCGGCGCCATCATGACGTATGAAGATCTGCGTGCGATCGGCGAATTGGCACTCCAGCATGATTTCTGGATTGTCAGCGATGAGGTCTACGCAGCACTGACCTTCGACGGATCCGATCCACCATCGCCACTATCTTTGCCGGAAGTTGCCGACCGGACTATCGTCGCGTCGTCCATCTCGAAATCCCATGCCGCACCCGGTTTCCGCAGCGGCTGGTGTGTCGGCCCCGCAGAATTCGCCCGGTCACTGCTGCCGCTCTCAGAGACAATGCTGTTCGGCAATCCGCCCTTTACGGCCGACATGACAGAGCAGGCCATCCGGCAGGGATCGACAGTGGCAGCTGGAATGAGTCAGCGATACGCAGCGCGAGCTGCAATGTTAAAACAGCGGCTCGACACCGGGTCTGACCTGAAGGTGCATCCGCCGGAAGCAGGAATGTTCGCAATGGTTGATATCTCAGCCACCGGTCTCGACGGGCAGGCCTACGCGCTGGACCTACTAGAGCGGCAGGGCGTCGCGGTCATGCCCGGGAGTTCCTTCGGTGAAGGCGCCCTAAACTGGGTGAGGATAGCCTTGACTGTCGATGACAACAGCTTTGGAACAGCGTGTGACCGCATTGTGACCCATGCCCAAAATCTGAGAAAAGAACCATGAGCACGATCGGAGAAGCGCTGATCGAGCATCTGGTTGCGCGCGACGTGACCGTTGTGTTTGGTATCCCCGGCGTCCACACCGTCGAACTCTACCGTGGCCTTGCCGCATCAGGTATTCGCCACATCACGCCGCGGCACGAACAGGGCGCCGGTTTCATGGCCGACGGATATGCCCGCGTTTCCGGGAAACCGGGCGTTGCCTTGGTGATTACCGGTCCCGGACTGACCAACACGCTCACTCCGATGGCACAGGCACGCGCCGACAGCGTTCCAATGCTAGTGCTGTCCGGGGTCAATGCACTTGCGAACCTGGGAAAGGGCCTCGGACTGTTGCACGAGTTGCCCGACCAGCAAGCGTTGGCTCGCAGTGTGGCCCTGACGTCCGACCGAGTGGAGAAACCGACCGACCTCGCGCTAATGCTGGACCGGGTCTTTGCGGCATTTACTACGGGACGTCCCGGCCCGGCGCACGTCGAGATCCCGCTTGACGTAGCGGGACACGAGAGCACCCTGCCCGTCACCGTCGCATCCGCTCCGATTCCACTGGAGGCTGATTCCGATTTGCTTGCAAAGGCTGCCGATCTGCTGGGCGCGGCGAAACAGCCGGTCATTTTGGCGGGAGGCGGCACCCGCGGCGCGGTACCGGAGTTGCAACGCCTGGCCGAGCGTCTCGACGCACCGGTGGTTCTGACTGTCAATGCACGCGGTGCACTGCATGGCCACCCGTTGGCCGTACCGGCAAGTCCAAGCCTCGATGTGGTCCGGCAGTTGATCGAGAATTCAGACATGGTTCTGGCACTGGGAACGGAAATCGGTGAAACCGACTACGGCTTCAACCAGGCCGACGTCCACCCCAAATTCAATACACTCATTCGTGTCGACATCTGTCCATTTCAGCTGATGCAGCCAAAAGCGCAACTGGCGATTCACGCCGATGCTCGCCCAACCATCGGCACTCTATTGGGCCTTCTTGCAATTGGTGGGACCCGTGGTGGCGCCGACCGCGCGGCGGCAACGCGCAAACAGGCGCTGGCAGAGCTGAGCTCGGAGACGCGCCGTCTGATAGGCCTACTCGACGCACTGAGAGAGGCCGTGCCGGGGGCCATCATGGTTGGTGATTCCACCCAACTCATCTACGCCGGCAACACCTACTACGACCATGACCGCGTCGGCGGCTGGTTCAACGCCGCAACCGGATTTGGAGCGCTCGGCTACGCCATCCCGGCCGCGATTGGCGCGGCTCTTGCCGCGCCTGATGCGACGGTGCTTTGCCTTGTCGGCGATGGCGGAGCTCAGTTCACGCTCTCGGAACTGATGGTTGCGAAGGACGAGAACCTGCCGATCGTCTTCATCGTGTGGAACAACCAGGGTTATCAGGAAATCGCCAACTGGATGCGCGAAGCAGACGTTGCTGTTATCGGCTGCGATCCCACGCCGCCAGATTTTTCAGCCATCGCTGCCGCTTGCGAAATGCCGTTTGAGCGCTGTGGCAAAACAGCAGAAGACCTGCGGGCAGCGGTTGCGAGGGCTACGACCCACCAAGGCCCCGTATTGGTCGAAGTCGACGTGAAAGCGTCTTGAAAAGGTTCGCTTCGTCCAGAGGGTCACAGGGCTTCTCGACCATGCCACCTTAAGAAGAGCCAGTGTTGCCCATCGCGTAGAGCTGCGCAACCTGCATCAGGCGCCGAGATACTATGGTATTCCGGGGGATGACCGTGATCGGACCGCGGTTCTCAGACTTGCATGCCGAGCTTGACGGACGCCGACACCGCTTCCGTGCGTCGCGAAACGTTTAGCTTGCGGAATATGCTTCCCAGGTGCACGGCGACCGTGACTTCCTTAACACCAAGCTCCCGCGCAATCTCCTTGTTCGTCAAACCGCGGGAAAGAAGTCTCAGAACATCCAATTGCCTTCGCGTGAGCTGGCTGAGGGGATTATCCGGCGTAAAGGCCTGGCCATCATCATTCACCCCTCCCCCATCGTCCCTCAAGGCCAGCGTCGGAACAAAGACGCCACCGCTGAGGACCAACTCAAGGGCCTTCAGCATGGCAGGTCCGTCGAGGTCCTTCGGAATAAAGCCGGCGGCACCAAGCGCCAGGCCTCTTCGAACCTGGCCAGCGTCGGCCTGCCCCGACATCAATACAACCGGAACGTCAGGACAAGCGCGCAGCATCTCCCGCAACCCCTCGAACCCATTCATGCCGGGCATGTTGAGGTCGAGCATGATTATATCTGGCTCGAATTGCCTTGATACCTCCAAGGCCGCCTCAAATTCGGGCGCCTTTTCTACCACAATTCCTGGTTTTATTATGTTCAGATAGGATTCGAGCGCGTCCAGAAACAGAACGTGGTCGTCCGCAAGAACAAGCCGCATGTCTTAACCGCCATTCGACACTGGCACCGCTCATGCAACACTGTTTGCGGCCCAACGTAACTTCCCGTCCCAAACCAAAGATTATGGGGTGGCTCGGGTTTTGGCAACGTCGAAGTGATGCTTCTCCGACCGCCGTCCCCAATTACCATACGTCAGCCACTCGGTATCGGACCACAAACTATCAAGCAATACATACTTAAGTTGCAACAATTCCCTCTCGAACGGCAAAGCGGACCAGATCCGCGGTGGTCTTGAGCCCGAGTTGCTCCATGATGCGGTATTTGTGAAATGCGACAGTTCTCTGGCTGATTTTCAGATAACGCGCGACCTCCTTCATCGAGTTGCCCTCTGCCAGAAGCTGCAGCACCTGACGCTGACGCGCCGATATCTTGCTCCGCTGATCTTCGGATTCCCTGTAGTTGGCCATTGCGCGAACCATGCCTTCGGCGATCAACGGTGTGATGTAGGTCCGACCCAGTTGCGCTTGGGCGATTGCCTGGAACAGTTCGTCCGGATCCGAAGTCTTGAGCAAATATCCTGAAGCGCCGGCCCGAAAAGCCTCGGCAGCCATCTCAGGGTCGTCGTTCATGGTCAGAAAGATTAGCCGGCATTGCGGCAGGACCTTTTTCAGCCGACGTGCGGCGTCAAGGCCATTGAGACGCGGCATGGAAATGTCCAGAACAATGATATCGGGTTTGGCCTTTTCTGCTGCGGCAAGAAGCGCCAACCCATCATCGCACAATCCGATGACATCATGAGCGGTTTCCAGCAGATTTTCGAAGGCCGCACCAATCAATTTGTGATCGTCGGCCAACAGGATTCGCGATCGCCTTTCGGGCCGGGCACTTGTGCTGCGCAGATCGGACTTGAGTACATGTCGTCTACCAGAAGGAACCATTTCCCCCTCCTTCGTTAGTTGGCGGATTCGATGGCCGGAGCCCAGGCTCGCAGACTCGTTCCCACATTCCCTGGGCCCGGGTCGATGTGCAGGCGTCCACCTATCAATTGAAGTCGGTCGCGGATGCTATTCAGCCCAACACCGCCAGCTGCGTTGATGCCGTCCAGATCAAAACCAGAACCGTAGTCAGTCACCGACATCTCGATGCCATTGTCGCGATCGCCGATCCCGACAATGGCATCGCTGGATCCACTGTGCTTGACCACATTGTGGAGGGCTTCCTGAGCAATGCGATAAAGTGTGAACGTGGTTCCGCCGGAAACCTTCGCCCCGCCCAGCCCATCGATGAATTGAACATCGAGATCGTATCGGCTTGAAAAACCCTCGCACAATCCAAGAAGCGACGGAACCAAGTCCATATGCTCAAGGCGGCTTGGGTAGAGATCGCGGCAAATTCGACTGATATCCGAAGAAAGATTCCGCGTCCGATCGGCCAGTTCTTCCGCAACCTCCTTGACGTCGATATTGCCCACCTCACATTGCGTTTTGAGCCGAACAAGGTCGAGACACAAATGGGCCATTCGCTGACTGACATCATCGTGGAGTTCGCGGGCAATGCGTCGCCGTTCGCGTTCCTGGGCGTCCACCAGGCGGCCTCGCAATTCAATAATCGTCTCGTTGGCGCGCACACGCTGGACCGCGTGGGCGATGATGTCGCCAGCCAGCGCCACGTAGCTGAGTGTTTCGGCGGACCAACCGGGACGTCGACCGGTAGCCTCACAGATGAGTCCAAAAACCGTATCGCCGTTCCGCTTGAGCGGAACGGCGATACAACTGCCAATTCGGTCCGCCTTGAAAACCGCCCGGTCAGCCGATGCTTCCTGCGGAAGGTCATCAACCTGCGTCGGGATCTTCGCGTTACCTCGTTTCAGCTCCGCGCAAATCCACGGAAGGCTTTGACAAGCGTGTTTTTCGCCGAGCTTGCTGCCGGTACGCCGGTAGTTGTACAGCACCCGACCGGGGCTCTGGTGAATGGGCAGTTCGACAAAGGAGACCCTGTCTACACGAACATGGTCGGCGAGCGTCCGCAGACCCCAGACAATGTCTCCAGCCAGTGGTGAATCAGACAACGCATCAAGACGCCCTGACAAGGCTACTGCCAGTGCGTCGAGCGCATTCTCCTCTCGATACGGTTGAAGATCCAACGCGATTTCCATCGCGCCAGATCCAGGTAGTTCGATTTCCTGACCGATTGCTGTGCAGTCGTCCAGGTCAGCCAGAAGAACACTCGTCATGAAGTCCCCCATAGTTGGCTCCGCCGCTAGCCGGTCAACATCCGGCCGGTGATGTCACCGCACCTGTCAGTTTGACCGGCGCTAATATGAATTTTATTCAGGTTTGTGGCTTGTGCGCAACTATCAAGATTGATGCATAGCACAAAAAAAACTATAAGTTCTTATAGTGCAGTAGATGTCTCAAAAAATTTCTAGACGTAATAATTGCGTGATATCATAAAAATTCACTGGAAAACCGAAGTCAATTTTCTGAAGAAATTCTTAAAATTAGATTCAATTTTCGAGAAATGTGAAGTACAAATACTTCCTAAGCTCAATTGTACTCCAAATTCACGTATTTGCAACTTATAATCGAACAGCCAGAGTCATTTACTGAGGCATAACCTCCGTTTGCCGCACCCCGAGGACCGAATATGACACCGAGTTGCGCAACCAACGTTCCATGGATGCATTTGACCGACGCCATCCGGTTTATGCTCGAGATCTGGACATGGCGAATTTTCGAGAACCGGTCGCCTTGCCATCCGGATACACTGGTCGGTACATTCTATTTTGGGTTGCAGACATGAATCCAGCAGAGAGATCGATCAGAAGGCCTGATCAGATTGGTGTCGCTAAGGTGATAACTGATTCGCGCATAGATTTTCGTCGCGGATCCGAGCAACCAGCGGGACCGTTGCATCTTGTGCGCGTAGCGGATTCGGTGCAGCCTCGCCATAACGTTGACCGGACACGCGGGTGATGTTGGCCAGACAATCAATGAAGTGGTGCCCGACATGAGCAAGCTTGAGGCAGTCGGTTCGGCACAGGAACAGATTGCCGAGCTCCAGACCAGACTGGCAGACCTTGAAAAAGAAAATCGTCGGCTGAAAATGTCGCCGGACATTCGCCCGACAAGTGACGGAATTGCAGAACGATCCAGCATTTTGTTGCGCTCTGGTTTCTATGAGTGGGACGAGGTCTCCGATCAATGTACGACATGTTCGGCCGGCTTGGCAGCACTGTTTGAACACCCCGCCGATCGCGTAAAGGAAACGCTAGGATCATCCGATTCACTGCTGCAGTGTCTGCATCCCGACGATCGTCCACACTACGGCCGTCTGCTCAATCAGATGCGACTGCGCAATTCACCGTTCGAAGTCGAATATAGATTGCTGACAGCCGACGGAAAAACCATCTTCCTCCGCGAGGTAAGGGAACCGGTCCAGGATGAATATGGTCGTTTGGTGCGATCACGCGGCTTTGTTTGCGACGTAACGGAAGCGCGGCTCGCTCGGGAGAAACAAATCCGGGCCGAGCAGCATTTTCAACACTTCGCAGCCAGCGCAACCCACTTCCTTTGGGAAATGGGCCCTGACCACAAGTTCAGCTACGTATCAGATGGCATCCGATGGATAACCGGCGAGGATCCGGATGAATTTATTGGCAAGACCCGCCGTGAGCTCGCAAACACGCAAACAATCGATGCTGTGCCACTCGAAGCCAATCTCGAAGTGATGGAACGTCAGGAGCCGTTCGCGGGCATCGTAATTGAGCGGCCGCGCGCTTCTGGCGGGACGGTCCATCTCTCAATCAGCGGTTCACCGCTTTACGGCGATACCGGCGAGTTTCTCGGCTATCGCGGAACGGCGTACGATGTGACCGACTCCACAACCACCATGCAGGCGCTGAGACAGAGCAGGAAGAGATACAGGGAACTGGTCGAAGGATCGATTCAGGGAATTCTCGTTACAATCGACCGGGTACCGGTTTTTGCCAATCAGGCATGCGCCGAAACCTTCGGCTTTACCGATACCGACGCGTTCCTCGCGCTGGACTCGATCGAAAACCTGTTTCACGCAGAGGATTGGGCCCAAATTCGGCCTTTGCGCGAAGCCAGCCCGGGCCGCGATCTACTGCCAACGCGGCACAGGTTGCGGTGCCTGAAGAGCGACGGCTCGATTATCTGGATCGAGTGCATTAATCGCATCATCGAGTGGGAAGGAAATAGCGCGCTCCAAACCACCGTTATCGACATAACGGAACGCAAGCTGGCGGAAGACAATCTACGTGATAGCGAGGCCCGCTTGCGGGCCATCATGGATCACGCTCCGGCCGAAATTTTTCTCAAGGACCAGGACGGCCGGTATCTCGAGATCAATCGACATTTCGAGCAACTGTGGGACGTCCGAAGGGAAGACGTCCGCGGAAAGGTACCGGCCGACATAGATTACGACAGCGCCTACGCCAAAAACGCCCGCGAGCACGACCTCGCCGTCTTGCGAGAAAAACGTATGATTCAGCGGGAAAACGTTGTGAACACGGCCGTGGGTCGACAGTGCCTCCACTCCACCAAATTCCCGATCCGAAACGCGGCCGGCGAAGTTACCGGCCTCGGCGCAATTGTCATCAATACCACTGACCGCTGGTCTGCGGAGGAGGAATTGAGACATGCTCATGACCAGCTGGAAGCAAAGGTAAAGGACCGCACCGCTGAACTCGAACGCCTCAACCGGGTCCTGTGCGAAAGCGAAGCGCGGCTGAACGATGCCATCGAGAGTATTTCGGACGGTTTTCTGCTGTTCGACGCAGATGAAAGAGTCGTTCTGTGCAACAACCAGTACCGTAAGATGTTTTCCGCATCTTCTGGACATGTGGAGCCCGGAACCACGCTGGAGGAAATGATCCGGGCAGCATCCAAAAACATCGGTGATTTTGGCAAGGCCAGGTCGATTGAAGACTGGGTCATCCGTCGCCTGAGCGAATACAGGAGTAAACACGAGGTCAACTACGAGCAACAGCTTCCCGACGGACGGTGGACACTGGCCAATGTGCGTAGAACCTCCGAAGGCGGGCTGGTTTGCGTCCGCACCGACATCACTGAACGAAAGCAGGCCGCAATGGCGCTTGCCGAGAGCGAAGATCGGCTCAGACAGGCCGCCGAGCTCGCCGGAATCGGCTACTGCATCTGGGACTCTATCGCCGACACGTGCCTCTATTGTTCAGAAGAATTTGCCCGCATTCACGGAACGACCGTTCAGGGATATCTGGCGTCCGCCAGACCAGCTGACGAGGATTGTCCATTTACTCACCCCGAAGACCAGAGTGTCTACCGCAACGCCACGCGAAGACTGAGGAATGAAGGGCGTGGTTTCGGACTTGAATACCGGCTGCGCCTGGCAGATGGCGGAACGAGGCATGTTCGCACCATCGTCAAGCCGGTCTTCGACGAGCATGGTGACGTTGTCCAGGAATATCTGACAATCCAGGACATCACGGCGCAAAAGACAACCGAGATTGCCCTGCGAAACAATCAGGACCTGTTGATGGCGATCATCGATCACGCACCGGCAGAGATCGACGTCAAAGATGCAGACGGAAAGTTCGTCCTCATCAACCGTCAGATGGAGGCTCTCTTCGGCGCGTCGCGCGAAGAGGTGATTGGCAAATCCCCGAAGGATTTTTTCGGTCCCGAAGCAGTCAAGATCTGCAACGCCGACGATGAGTTGGTTCTGCAAACCGGAGAAGACATTACCGGAGAGAAGACGCGAAGATCTGGCGACGGGTTGGAGCGCACGTTCGTATCAGTCAAGTTCAGGATCCCGCAATTTGCCGGCGGCGGGGCTGCGGTCGGGCGTATCGCAACAGACATCAGCGAACTTAAACAACAGGAGAAAGCCCTACGTGATCATCAGGAAATCCTCGAGACGATCATGAACAGCGCGCCGATGGGCATCACCGTCAAGGACCCCCAATCTCGCTACCACTATATCAATCCCACCGAACTAAGGACCTTCGGTGTCGAGGGGCAGGATTATATCGGCAAGACTCCGAAAGACATCATGTCACCGGAAAACGCCGAACGCATCATGGCACTCGACCGTCAGGTGATCGAAACCGGCGAGCCGCTCACGCAATATGTGGAACAGATCCCGATCAATCATCAAATGACACATCGGCTTTCGGCAAAAGTGCCAGTCATCGTCGATGGCAAGATTCGGTTTATCGTGACAACCAGCCTCGACGTGACAGAGGCGAAGGAGCAAGAGCGGCAGTTGAGGCAGGCCCAAAAGATGGAGGCCGTCGGACGTCTGACCGGTGGGATAGCCCACGACTTCAACAATTTGCTGGCCGTCATCAACGGCAATCTGCTCTTTTTGAGACGCAAGGGAACGCTCGATCCCGATCTTGAACAGCATCTCGGCGCAATCGAGACGGCCGCCAACATGGGGACCAGTCTCACCAGCGAGCTGCTGGACTTTGCTCGCCCGCGGGTACTGGCTCCGGTACCGGTCGATTTTCCGAAACTGGTGGACGGGATGGTCAAATCGCTGTTTCGAACGCTACCCGCATCCATTGAGGTAAAGGCAGAGTTTTCAGCGGACCTCTGGCCGCTCAAGACCGACCCTCAGCAATTGCAAAACGCCATGTTCAACATTGCGCTGAATGCGCGCGACGCCATGCCCGAGGGCGGCCGATTGACCATTCAGGCGAGAAACTGCGATGCGATGCCATCACCAAGCGCAGAAGACGACGCTGCGTGGGTGGAGATAACCGTGACAGACACGGGCTGCGGAATGTCCCCGGATCTGCTGGACCAGATTTTCGAGCCGTTCTTCACCACAAAGCCAACCGGAGCCGGAACCGGATTGGGACTCAGCATGGTCCACCGGTTCGTTGAATTGTCCGGTGGGCATATTCGGATCGCCAGCGAAATCGACCAGGGCACCCGAATAACCATCCTCCTGCCTCGGGCCGACGAACTTCAAACGTTATCGCGCGAAGCCACGCGGGCTTCACCGGCCCAGAGCGACAAAACGATCCTCATCGTGGAAGACGAATCCGATATCCGGGAGATCGCCGCCGAAGCCATGCGCGATTTGGGTTATACGGTTTTGGAGGCCGCTGATGGCGAACACGCGCTGGAGCTGATCCAGGCCGACGCCACTATTGCGCTGGTGTTTTCCGACATCGAACTCGGCGGCAATCTTGACGGCTACGGCCTGGCGAAGAAGGCGCGCGCAATGCGCCCCGGTCTCCCGGTTCTCTTTTGTAGCGGCAACACGTCCAGTTTTGGGTCATCACCGGGCGACGCGAAAAGCCGCGCTCGGATGTTTCGCAAGCCGTACAAGTTCGAGGATCTCGGGCAGTGCATCTGCGAAGCGCTCGAAACAGCTGCAAAATCAGATGGCGGTCGATGACCTGAACCAGGTTGTTCACACCGCTCTGAACCGGAGCGGTGGTTGGGCGGCTTTTGGCAATATGGGCCGATTTTCATAGCCGACCTGTCAGTCCTGACAGTTTCCAAGGACATCGAAGCATCGAAAATGCTATTGGGCCGCGCCCCTAAGTTGTTCCCCGACCTTGCCGACCTTGCGGGACAGCTTGGACGAAGCCGGTGCGTTGGTTTGAGCTGGAGCAACCGAGTACGCTGAAAGTCACCGATCCATGTTGGAAGTCCCCACAATTGCAACTCCGCGAGGAGACCCACCACTCACAGAGAAGCATGCTTGTGAGACCGCAGACAGAGACGTCACCCAACCTTCGACGAACCGATTGCTGACGGCTTTTGGAACTCTGGTCGTGGCTGTGCTTTCCGTTTCCATGGTGCTTGCAGCGACATCCACCTTGCAAAACAGAGCAGCGGCCGTTCCCCTTCCCCACTCCGCTCTTCCGCTGCCTGTGCAAACGCAAACCATCAAATTGGTCGATTCATTTACGGTACCGCGGAAGTTCGTCGGCCAGGTGGAGGCGGCTCAGACCACAAAAATCGCCTTCGAGTTGCCTGGAAAGGTTCTCGGATTGCCGGTCGATGAAGCCACGGTGGTCAACAAGGGCGATATCCTGGCCCGCCTCGACACGCGCATCCTGGAAAACCGCCGTGCAACACAAATGGCCGTTCGCAAGGCGCTGGAGGCCCGTGTGGAATTGTCCACACTGACGATGAATCGACGCGCAACGCTGAACAAGAAGGGATTCATGGCTAACCAGTTGCTTGACCAGGCGAGGCTTGGTCTCGCCGAGCTGCAAGCCATGATCGCCGAAGCTGACACAGCGATCACTGGGATCGATATTGAGATCGAGAAGTCTACCATTCGGGCTCCGTTCGACGGCGAAATCGCCGACCGCTTCATCGATATCGGGACCACCGTGTCCACGGGTCAGCCGGTTATGACCGTCCTGCAGCGTGTTGCGCCGCAAATGCGGGTCGGGCTGAGCGACGATATGGCTGATCGTCTGTCGATCGGCGACCAAGTTACCGCTCGCATCGGATCCGAAAACTACAACGCCGTCCTTGCCCAGTTGCGTGCGGATGTCGATCCACGAACACGAACGCGAACGGCGATCTTCGAACTGAAGCTCGGTGACGGTTCAGTCGCACCGCTTTACGGGCAGACCGGGACCGTGATCCTATCGCAGACGATCAGGCAAAGCGGCGCGTGGTTGCCGGTGACGGCGCTGCAGGAAGGCTCCCGAGGGCTTTGGACGATCCTGACCGTGCGCCCCATCTACAACACCGACCATGGGACCGTTTCGACCGAGGCCGTGGAGATCCTGTACGCTGACGAAAAGAGAGCCTTCGTGCGCGGCACGTTCCCGGCAAGTGCCCGTTTCATCCCTGCCGGTCCGCATCGGATCACCTCTGGCCAGACCGTCAGGGTCGCAGACAAGGCCAGTTGATCGGTGGAGACGCTGACTTACCGCCAGCCGCGGATCGTTGCGCTGATCGTCCTCGTCCTGCTTGCGGCCGGAATATCGTCCTTCACATCGATCGGCCGCCAGGAAGATCCGACGATCACGAATGTCTTCGCCACCGTGAAAACCGCTTTTCCGGGCGCGAACCCGGCGCGCGTCGAGGCTCTCGTCACCGTCGAGATCGAGCGTGAACTGCGGGAAATCCCCGACATCAAGCACATCGATTCCAGTTCGATCAACTCGCTGTCCATCGTCTCAATCCAACTGGAAGACGAATTGACGGACGACGCCATCGAACAGACGTGGTCAAAGGTTCGCGACGCGCTTGACGACGCAACCCAGGTCTTCCCTCAAGGCGTCGGACAGCCTGACTTCGCCACCAACAGTGATGGTGCCTATGCCGCTGTCATTGCCCTGACGACAGGACATTCGGATGTGCCGACCACGATTGTTGGCCGTTACGGCGAGGATCTTGGCGACCTGTTGCGCAATGTTCCTGGAACGAAACTGGTGGATTTATTCGGGGCGCCTGAAGAGGAAGTCCTCATCAGTTTAGATCCGGCCTCCGCGACAGCCCTTGGACTGACCGCCGATCAGATTTCGCAGTTCGTTCAGGCCGCCGATAGCAAGGTGCAGTCAGGTCGCCTTCGGTCGAGCGAAAGCGACTGGCTTATCGATATCGAAGGTGAATTCACCGCACTTGATCGTATCCGCCGCGTGACCATCAGAGAAGACCAGTCCGGCCGGGTGGCTCGGCTGCTGGACATCGCATCTGTATCCAGGGGGCCGAAAAGGCCACAGGCGGAGATGGCTCTTCACAACGGACAGCCAGCGGTCTTGATCGCCGCCCACATACAGGATGGCCAACGCGTCGATGCCTGGATGGACCGGGTCCGTCGGGCTCTGGAGGGCTATGAACCGACCCTACCCCATTCAATTGAACAGCATCTTGTGTTTGACCAAAGCCGATATACAGCGGAGCGCTTGAGCGAAGTGTCCGGCAATATGGCACTTGGCGCCGCTCTGGTAATCGGCGTTCTCTTTGTCACACTCGGCGGTCGATCCGCTCTGGTGGTTGCAGTCGTTTTACCGCTCGTCGGGTTGGCGACACTTGCCACGATGAAAGCAATCGGCGTTCCGATCCATCAGATGTCCGTGACCGGGCTGGTGGTCGCCCTGGGCATGCTGGTCGATGCGGCCATTGTGATGACGGACGACATAGGCCGGCACCTTCGTCTGGGCCTTTCGGCGATTGCGTCCGTGCGAATCTCAGTCAGGCGACTCTTTGCACCCCTGCTCGCCTCTACTGTAACCACGGTATTGTCGTTTACGCCGATGGTTCTCTTGCCCGGACCCGCCGGCGACTTCATCGGCGCGGTGGCGATTTCTGTCGTAACGATGCTGCTCTGGTCCTTCGTCATCGCCGTTACGGTGACACCGGCCATCGCGGGCTGGATGCTGCGATCGGCCGATGGCACTTCGCTATTGGCCCGGGGAGTAAGCGGCGGATTCCTTGGGCGCTTGTTCGAGCAGACCATCGAACTTTCCCTGGCCAACCCGGTCCGTTCAATCCTGCTGGCGCTGGTTCTGCCGACCATCGGCTTCGCCAGCCTGCCCTTGCTGATCGCCCAATTCTTTCCAACAGTCGAGCGCGATCAGTTCTACATCGAAATTGAGTTGGCCGACGGGACCGCCATTTCAGAAACACATGAACTGGCACTCGCAATCGATGCGATCCTGCACGAGGAACCTGAAATTCGATCCATATTCTGGGTCATCGGTCGCTCTGCGCCGGCCTTTTACTACAACATTGCCTCCAACCGCGACGCAGCACCCGGATACGCACAGGCCATGATCACCGCTGCTTCGCCAGAAGCCACAGCTATGCTTGTCCCGGATTTGCGTCGACATCTCCAGGAGACTTTTCCGGAAGCCCGAATTCTGGTGCGTCGCCTGGTCCAGGGACCGCCCGTCAACGCTCCGGTTGAGTTGCGGTTTGTCGGTCCGGATTCGCGGGTACTGCGCCAGCTCGGTGACCAGGCCCGGCGGATTATCATAGGTCTCGAGACCATCGCAGCGGTTCGTAACTCGGCTGCCGGCGGTGCGCCAACGGTCAAATTCAACATTGACGAAACAAAGGTCCGGCTGCTCGGTCTGAACCTGACGGACATTTCGCGACAGCTACAGGCCGGATTGGAAGGTGTCACGGGCGGCTCTCTACTGGAAGGGACGGAGCGGTTGCCTGTTCGAGTTCGCGTAGGAACGGCAACCCGGAGCGACCTGGCCGCGATCTCGAATTTTCCAATACTGCCGCCAAATGCAACGGACGCAGCCGCAAACGGTCACTATCCCGGCATCCCTCTTTCATCGGTCGCCGCCATTCGGCTGGAACCCGGCGAAAGCGTGATTACCCGACGCAACGCCGAACGGATCAACACTGTCCAGGCATTTTTGGTCGATGGCGTTCTGCCCGAGGAAGCATTGCGAGCCGCCAAGCGGGAACTCGATCGACAGGGATTTACGCTGCCGCCCGGCTATCGGCTGGAATTCGGCGGCGATGCGGATGCACGCAATACGACCCTACGTCATCTCATGGCCTCGGCCGGACTGGTCGTCACCTTATCGATCGCAACCATCGTGTTGGTGCTGAATTCCTTCCGGCTGTCGTTGATTGTCATCGTCGTGGCCGGGTTGGCTGTCGGACTTAGCCTTCTGTCGCTGGCCGTCTTCAACTACCCTTTCGGGATCAACGCTGTGATCGGTGTCATCGGTTCCATCGGCGTTTCGATAAATGCGGCCATCATCACCCTTGCCGGGCTCAGGACCGATCCCGGTGCGCTTGCCGGGGAGCGCGGCGCAATGACATCAGTGGTCATGGACGCAAGCCGTCATATCGTATCGACGACCGTCACGACATTCTGTGGCTTCCTTCCCTTGATCCTGCATGGCGGCGGCTTCTGGCCGCCCTTCGCCATGGCGGTTGCCGGAGGTGTCTTGTTGTCGACGGTCGTGTCGTTCTACTTCACGCCGGCTATGTTCGCATTGCTCTATGCCGGACGGGCCAGACAGCGGAACCGGCCCACCATTGATCTTTCTACCAACCTTGGCTCCGCCCGAACGACGCCACGGCAGCTCGGCACCTATCATCCACCCTCCGCGTAAACTCACGAACTCCATTGTTTGACTCGCGTCGCGCCAAACAAGTTCCGACAGACTCCGGGTCAAACCGCTATCGGCAAAGCCTCGCCTAATCTTTGCTATCTGGTAGGATGTCAACGGGAGGGCTCGAATGGCAGAAGATCTCAGACAGTGGCTGGAGCGGCTGGAGCTCGCAAAATATGCCGATCTGCTTGTGGAAAACGAGGTCGCCCTGCTGGATCTTCCTCATCTCACCGAACTGGATCTGAAAGATTTGGGGCTGCCGCTAGGGCCCCGTCGGCGATTGCTGGCGCACGCTGCCAAGTTGGCACATCAGAGCCCTGAACCATCTGCAGAAGAAAGCGGCCCCACAGTTCCCACGGCCGACCAATCGGCCGAACGACGCCAGCTAACCGTGATGTTCGTCGACCTGGTCGGCTCTACATCCATGTCAGCAAAACTCGATCCCGAGGAGATGCGGGAAGTGATCCGGGACTTCCAGAACGCCGTTGCCGGCGAGATTGCACGCCTTGACGGTCACGTTGCCAAGTTCATGGGAGACGGGGCGCTGGCCTATTTCGGATGGCCGAGGGCACACGAAAACGAGGCCGAGCGAGCGGTCCGGGCGGGCATGGCGCTGCTCGAGGCCATCGGGCGCCTGCGTGCACCGGACGGAACGACCCTGTCAGCCAGGATCGGAATCGCAACCGGATTGTTGGTGGTGGTCGGTGATCTTGTCGGCGAGGGATCGGCGCGCGAAGAAGCCGTGGTGGGCGACACACCAAACCTTGCAGCGCGCCTTCAGGCGCTGGCGAAACCGGACCAGATCGTGGTGGCCGAAACGACCACTCGATTGCTGGGTGGCTTGTTCGAGCTGGAAGACCTGGGCCAACAGGAGCTAAAAGGCCTCGGAGATCCAGTCGCCACCTATGCGGTGATTGGTGAGCGGACGCTGGAGAGCCGGTTTGCTGGGCGTGGTTCTGCGGTTCTGTCAGAGATCGTCGGCCGGGACCAGGAACTGGCGTTGCTGATGGAGCGATGGGACCAAGCAAGCAACAGCGAAGGACAAATGGTCTTGCTGACTGGCGAGGCCGGGATCGGCAAGTCGCGCATAACACAGGCCCTTTTCGACGAACTGCAAGACCACGACCACACGAAGATTCGCTACCAGTGTTCACCCTACCACACCGACAGCGCCCTCTATCCGGCGATCCAGCAGTTGCGCCTGTCTGCCGAGTTCGTCGCGCAAGACGACAACGAAGCGCGGCTGGACAAGCTCGAAGCCTTGCTGGGACAAGGGACGTCGAACATGGCCGCCCACGCGGCGCTGATTGCACCGTTGCTGGCCCTCAACGCGGAGAGCCGCTACGGAGCGTCCGATCTCAGCCCGGAACAGTTGCGTTCACGCCTGCTCCAGGCGTTGATCGATCAGCTCGTGGGCTTGGCGGAGGCACGACCGGTCTTCTTCGTCATCGAAGATGCCCACTGGATTGACCCAACAACGCTTGAGCTCGTTCAGCTGGCTTTGAATGCTGTTGCACATTCACGCATCCTGGTTCTCATGACCGCTCGCCCGACCTTCGAACACGGGTTCGGCGGACATCCGGTCGTCACCCGCCTGATGCTGAACCGACTCGGCCGATCCCAGGTCGCTGACATCGTGTCGCGTGTTTGTGGCGGCAAGCCCCTGCCCGATCCAGTGCTCGACGAAATCGCGGCCAAAACCGACGGCGTCCCCCTGTTTGTTGAGGAAATAGCCAAGGTGGTGCTCGAGTCCGGCGCCGTGCGAGAGGTCAACGGGGCCTATGTCCTGGCAGGACCACACAGCGCGCTCTCCATCCCGGCAACGCTCCACGACAGCTTGATGGCTCGCCTGGATCGGCTGCATCCGGTCAAGGAAGTTGCTCAGATTGCATCAGTGATCGGCAGGACCTTCGACTACAAAACTCTAGCTGCCATAACCTCTCAGTCGGATACCGAGTTGGCAGCGGCGCTGGATCGCCTGGTATAAGCGGAACTGGTCTTCCGCCGCGGCACGCCGCCCGAAGCCAACTATCTTTTCAAACATGCGCTGGTGCGTGATGCAGCCTACGAGAGCCTTTTGAAATCACGTCGACAGTCAATTCATGCCGACCTGCTGACCGCGCTTGAGGCAAAAAGTGACAAACAGCCGGAGATCCTCGCCTACCATGCCGAGCAGGCCGTTGAGACGGAAAGGGCGATCCGATATTGGGCACAGGCTGGCGATGAGGCCTTTGCACGTCCGGCTCACCGCGAAGCCGTGAGCCACTTCGAAAGCGCGTTGCGTCTGGTGCGCAATGCCAAGGACGACCAGTGCGACAGGGAACGTGAACTGGAGCTGCTGCTGCGGCTCAACCATTCGAACATGGCTGGGCGTGGCTACGCGCATCCCGTCACGGTTGACGGTTTTGCCGAGGCGCGCCGTCTGGTCAATTCCATCGGCGAGTCGCCACACTGGTTCCCCATATACTATGGCAACTGGGTCATCTGTCATGTCAGCGGTCAACAGGCGAATGCACTCGAAATAGCCGAGGAAATGTTCGATGCGGCAACGGGCGACCGCAACTCAGATTATTCGTTCATGTCCGCCCGGTCCTTTTACCTGAGCCGAACGATGACCGGTGCCTTTGATACTGCCGAGCGAGACTACGAAAGTGTGCTTGAGCTGTGCGACCCAGAACGCGAGTCGGATCTGACGCGGCAGTACGGCCAGAGTCCCCATCTGGGTCTGCGGTGTTACCGTGCGATCGGTCTGGCCTGCCGCGGATTTCCAACCAAGGCATGGGAAGAGATGATCGGTGTTCCGGAGCATTCCGAACAACTGGGTCATTCAAACACCATCGGGTACGCCTATACTCACTACGGCATGCTGGCGTGGTTGCTCGGCAAGCACGAAACGGCCGAAGAATTCAGCCGCCGAGCGATCCAAGTGGCGGAAGAGCACGGGTTGGTGATGTGGAAGGGGATCGCCATGCTGGTTCTTGCGGCTGTGTTGCCGTCAAGGGGCCAACCGGAAGAAGCCGTCGATCTGATGGAAGAAGGTATGGCACGATGCGAAGAATCGAACACACATGTTTATGTGCCTTATCTTTATTCCCATCATGTCGGCAATCTGTTGGCCGTGAACCGTTATGAGCAGGCGGCTGAGGCACGGGACAAAGTCATCGCCATGACCGAGCGGGGTTCGGAGCGGTGGGCAAATGCCGAGATGATCCGCTTGCTCGGCGACGCCGAACGAGCAGGACAAGGCAGCGATGCGGCAGCCGAGGAGTTCTATCTCCAGGCGCTAACACTTGCCCGGAAGCAGAAGGCCAAACTCTGGGAGTTGCGAACTTCGGTCGGGCTTGCAGGCCTGATGCGCAAAAAGGGTGACACCAGCGGTGCCAGCGAACTGCTGACGCCCATTTATTCTTGGTTCACCGAGGGTCACGACACCCCGGATCTCACCCAGGCAAAGCGGCTTCTGGATGAGATTTCCTAACTCGGTAGCATCGGTTCCAGTGTGGAAGCCAAAAGCATGCCTGAGATAGTTTGGATCATCAATTCGCGCGAGCAGTCGATTGATCAGTCACTGTGGGTTCGCCAAAAGCGACCATCCGCTCCCAATCGTTTATGGGGACACTCTCTAACACACAGTTTCACAGATATTGGCGATCGCAGATTTTAGCATGTCGGGACGCGCGTGGTGACACATGTGCCCGACACCCTCGGCGATGCTGACCCGAACATTGGGTAATCGCGCTGCGAAGCCATCCACGTGGCGCGGCACCGTCAGCAACCAATCCCGCTCACCGTGCACGATCTCCACAGGAAGCTTCAACTCCGAATACCGCCTCGACATTGCCGAGAGCGCGGCATGAGTCTGGCCGAGATCCTCGCTGTTTGCCCGGATGACGGATGCGCGCAGCGATAGCGGAACGCCGACATAGTCGAGATAGCCCTCAGGCGCCGTTTGCGGCCAGAACGCCCGCGCGACAAATGCTTCGACCGCTCCACGATCGGCGCGTCGGGAAAGATGCGACATATAGTACCTGGCTGTCACGCGGGTCAGACCGAACCCTTCAAGGACGTCAGCGGCCCGCCCCCAGGGCATGGTTGCTCCGGACACCGAGACCACACCTGCCACCTCGTTCGGCCACTCCAGAGCCCAACTGAGCGCGACAACAGCACCCCAACTGTGTCCAACCAAAATCGGGCGTCTGGTACCCAACTCCTCAGCGGCACCGCGCAACTGTTCGGCTTGGCGCAAAGGCGTCCACCGACCTCGATCACGTTGTGAATGACCGAATCCCGGGCGATCCATGGCGATCACCCGGTTTGTTGACTTCAGCATATCGACATGGGCAAAGGTCCAATCGCGCAGATTGACGTTGGCGCCGTGCAACAGAATGACCGGAGGACCGCTTGTTCCACTGTCGGTGGCGTGAACTTTCAATCCGTTGATGTCAATTAGCTGGCCTAGCGGCGGATAAGCAGTGGTCGCGACCTCATCCGAGATAATCGTCATGGATAACCCCGCGGCGTCGAGCTCTGCTGGTTGCTTTATGCGGCGTGACCTTGCGTCACCTCCCGCATGACTGCGACGTAGTTGTCGACACCCTGCGCGCCGGTGACCAGGTAACGGCGATTGAAGATCATTGCCGGTACGCCCTGAATGCCACGCGACGTCCACAATTGTTCATCCGCCGTGACTTCATCTGCAAAGCGACCATCCTCCAGGACTGCCAGCGCCTCCTCGCGATCAAGCCCGATCTCCGCTGCCTGCGCGGCCAATATCTCAGGATCGTTGACGTCCCGCCGATGGGTGAAGAACGCGCTGAAGAGTTGCATGTTCAGATCGTGCTGCCGTCCCTGTTTCGCTGCCCAATGCAAGAGCTGATGGGACCTGAACGTGTTGACCATGCGCATATCGTCGCCGTAGTCGAATACAAACCCCAGTGAAGCGCCGAGTGCCGTCAGCCGCTCGCGAGCAGCCATGCTTTGCTCCGGCGTCGTGCCATATTTGGCCGCGAGATGCTCCCGAAGGTTTTCACCGTCTTCGGACATGTTCGGATTAAGCTCGAACGGGTGCCATCGGATAGTTGCCACGAGACCCGTCTGGGCCATGGCCTGAACCAGCTGCTTGTAACCGACGATGCACCACGGGCAGACAACATCGGAAACGATGTCCACGGTGAGATCGGTGTTTTGTTGGTCGCTCATGCCAAATCCTCTGCGGTTTTATGGCCTGAAAATAGTGCGGAAGGCCCCGGATTCCATCCCACATGGTCGCCGATCAACAGATTGAATTGGAAATTCCAGCTCAACCATGCTCAAACGAATAATCCCACCTTGTCCTTCGTCGGCCAGCCCTCCCAATTTCCCGCCGGCGCTGCCCTGAAACACAATTGTCGTCAGGAGAACAAACGCCGCATGAGCGTTACGGCCGAATCCACCAAATCCGCGCCTCAGGGTCTCAGTCGCGCGACATCCCTGATCGTGGCGGCGGCGTTGTTCATGGAAATGATGGATTCGACGGTCATCGCAACCGCGCTTCCAACCATCGCAATGGACATCGGCACCAATCCTGTCTCGCTGAAACTGGCCCTGACCGCGTATCTCGTCGCCCTTGCCGTCTTCATTCCAATCAGTGGCTGGCTCTCCGACCGCATCGGCGCCCGCAATCTCCTCAGTCTGGCGATCATCGTCTTCATGCTGGGTTCGATCGCCTGCGCCTTTTCCTACTCGCTGGAGAGTTTCGTCTTTTCCCGGTTCATCCAGGGCATGGGCGGCTCCATGATGACGCCAGTTGCCCGGATCCTGCTGGTCCGCAATACCCCGCGTGACCAGTTGGTTTCCGCGATGGCCTGGCTGGCCGTGCCGGCGCTGATGGGTCCGATGATGGGTCCACCCATCGGCGGGTTTCTGACGACTTATCTCAGTTGGGAGTGGATCTTTTTCGTCAACATTCCGATTGGAATTCTCGGTCTTTTCATGACGAGAACTTTCATTCCACGCCTCGGAATTCGACGTAAAACTCCCTTGGACTTCTCGGGCTTTGTGCTCGCGGCAACCGCGTTTGCGGGTATCGTCTTCGGCCTATCGGTGATCAGCCTGCCGGCGCTCCATCCGGGCTACGGAATTCTGGCGGTCATTGTGGGCGTCCTCGCCGGCGGCATTTACTGGCGGCGCGCGAAGGCTCATCCGACACCAGTTCTCAACCCAGCCATCTTCAACAACCGGTTGTTTTTTCGCAGCATCGTCGGCGGGTTCGTTTTCCGATTGGGTATCGGCGCATCGCCCTTCCTGCTGCCGCTGATGCTGCAGGTCGGCTACGGTCTCTCACCTGTTGAGTCTGGCCTGGTCACCTTCGTCGGTGCGCTCGGTGCGATCGCGTTCAAATTCATTGCCCAGCGCTACTATCGTGGCCTGGGCTTGCGTTGGGCCCTGACCGCCGCGGTCGCTTGTGCGGCGACTTCGCTTGCTTTCGCGGGTTTCATATCGCCGCTTACAGCGCCCATCCTGCTGATGGTGGCGCTCTTCATTGCGGGACTGTCGCGGTCGGCTTTCTTTACGGTAGCGACGGCGCTTGCCCTGTCGGATGTCGATGAGGAGGAAACCGCACAGGCTTCCGCAATCGTCTCCGTCGCTCAGAACATAAGTATCGCGCTCGCAGTCGCGCTGGCCGGTTCCGTCTTGCAGGTCAGCAGTGCGCTGCGCGGCGGCGAGCTTGCGCTGGTCGATTTCCGCATTGCCCTGATTTTCGCAACACTGGTTTCAGTCAGCGCCATCGTGTGGCTGATAGGCATGCCCGCCAGCGCCAACAGCATTCTGCCGGCCGGCAAAGGCCCGCGGACTGAAGACACGGAGTAGTTCCGCCGATCAAAGGCCGAGGATAGACGTTGTGATCAGGAAATAGAGCAGCAGACCAGTCGTATCGACAATGGTGGTCAGCGCGGGCCCGGCCATGATCGCAGGATCCTGTCTGATGGCGATCGCCAACAGGGGCAATACTGCGCCAATGACCGCTGAAACCACTACCTGAACTGCGATGGCGATCCCGATGGCGAAGGCAATCATCTCGATGGTCAGCCCCTGGGGCACATCGGCGCTGTTGGAGATGAACATCACCTTCGCCCAGGCAAAAAGGAAGAGCATCGCGGCCAGCATCAACGATACGCGAAGCTCCCGCCATAGCACGCGCAAGCCAACACCTGCAGCGATGTGACCGGTCGCGATGGAGCGGATGAGCAGCCCTGATGTTTGAGTGCCGACATTTCCACCGGTATCGGCCACCATCGGCATATAAAGCGCCAGGATGACGAGCGTATCCAACGCGCTTTCGTAGACGTGCACGATGTATCCCGCCATCAGGCCTGCAATGGCCAACCCGAGGATCCAGGGCGCTCGGCGAAGGAAGTCACGCCGGATCGGCACATCGAGATAATCCTGATCCGTGTCTCCGCTGACTGCGGAGAACCGTTCCATGTCTTCGGAAGCCTCCTCCTCCAACTGCCGAAAGGCATCGTCATGGGTGATGATCCCGACCAATCGATCGCTCGCATCCACAACGGGCAGAACTGACTGACCGCTGGCGGACAGTTCGCGCGCGGCCTCCTCTGCGGGAATATCATCCTTGAGAGCGTGAATGTCGCGCCGCATGACCGCACCGACCACGGTCTGTTTCGGTGCGCGCATCAGATCGCGCAGGCCAACAGCACCCATAAGCCGGTGGTTTCCGTCGACGACGAAGGCCTCGTAAATCGTTTCAGCGTCATCTTCGGCGGCGAGTTGGCGGACCGCCTCCCCGCATGTCGTTGTCGCGTCCAGATCCGCGTAGCGCGAGTTCATCAAACCACCGGCGACATCCTCGGAATATTCAGCCAGTCGAAGAATTTCCGCACGCCGATCGGTTGCTATTCGAGCCTTGACGGCACCTCGGCGCCGCGCCGGCAACTTGCGCAGCAGGCGGGCTGCATCGTCGGGCTGCAGGCCATTGATCTCGGCCACGATGTCGGCGTCACTCATGTGCCGGAGCATGTCTTTTTCGAGAATGTCAGTCATGATTCCATCTCTCGACCTATTCGGACTGGTATCACGGCGCACGGGCTCAACACAGTCTGGAGCCCTTCCTAACGACTGCAGTCTGGTGACGGTGGCGGACGGCCCGCCACGACCGGCGGCTATGCGCGTCCGATCAAATTCCTGTATTCGGCATAGGTCTTTGGGCCGGGATGAGCCTTGAGCCGTTCCCACTCCCGCAGGATGTCCTTTCGCGGCACATTGCGATTGATCGGATCCTGCAGGAAATCAGTTATGAAATTGTTCATCCGCGCCGAAGGTATCTGCGGCAATCGTCCTTTGGTTCGCATCAGTTCCAGGAGCCTGCGAGCCAGGTCTCCATAGGTGATGCGGGTTCCTGATGCCAGTTGCGAGCGGCGCCAATCATTCAGCCAGTACCACTGCCCCGACTTCGGCCGAACATCGGGGTCCTTCATCGCGACCAGGTCGAGTAGGAAAGTCTTGGTCGATTTGTCGTCGACATAGTTCTGTACCGGCCGGTCTGCGGCGAGTTCGTCCCGTGGTGCGCCGGTTCTGCGGTTCGGAACGGAACGCCGTTCTGAAACCCGCCCGGTTTGCAGGTACTCACGGATCTGGTCTTCAAGTTCCAGCTTGCGGAAATTGCCAACGACAATACCGATCTCGCGGGCAAACTGTTTGAGATCGTCAGCGTAGAAATACGCGCTGTCGAATTCCTCAACACTGATTCCCTTTGTCAGAGAAACTCGTGATCCGCTTGTTTTTTTGTTGCTTTTAGCCAACGGCTTGGGGGTACGTTTCAGGGTTGTACAAATCGAGTTCCAGAGGGCGGCGGCGTCTCCGGAGGACCTGCGAAGCATTGTGCCTGGGCCATCCAGGCCTGGGCAACGGGGCCCTCCGCAACCAGCGCTGTATCGGCCACGTTTCGGGTCTGCGTCACCACCTGGGCGAAATCGACAGCCGGACCCGTAATACGGTCCGCTTGGTCGGTTTCGCCGAATTCCCAAACGGCACTCGACGGCGCGGTCAGTTGCAGGAACGGCATCTTTTCTGGAACGTCGTGGCCATGAACCTTGAACGACCAGCCGAAGGCATTGGCCCCGAGAACAACGATGTTCTTGATCCGGTCATGCTCTTCGCGGCTTTGGCCGAGGAGATCGAATACTTCCATGCCATGCGCCCAGGTTTCCATCTGCCGGGCCGACATCGATGAACGCACGGACATTTCCGGCCCCGCCCACTTGACGCGCAATTTGGGATCAAGCTTCGCCCAACGTTCACCCATGTCGGAATAAAGCCTCCGCCAAGTTTCAAACAACTCCGCTCCGCGCTCGCTGATGGCGCCGTTTTCGTATCCCCTGAGCCCGCTTCCAGCCAGAACCTCCCTCAGCTTTCCAAGCTCCTCGGAAAACGCATCCGGGTCCGTCAAGGCGAGATCCGCACTGCGGTTCCAATAATGCAGGTGTACGATCACATCGTTGATGGTCCAGCCTTTGAATTGCGTAGTGCGATCCCAATCGGCTGCATCAAGACCATCCAAGACAGCAGCCAATGCCTCACATTCATCGAAAAAGTCCCGCGCCTGTTCCATGGCTTGCTCCAGTCAATCGGACCGCCTATTCGGCGGCCTCTGCAATTTCCATCATCAGATCGCCGGAGCCGAGCTGGTCGCCGCTCGCCGCACTGATCTCCTCGACCACACCGGCAACCGGCGCGGCAATCCGGTGCTGCATTTTCATCGCCTCCAACACCGCCAGGGCTTCGCCCTTTTCAACCGACTGCCCTTCTGTCACGAGGATATCAATCACGACACCGGGCATCGGTGCGGCGACCCGACCACCTGCAGCACCCGCCTCATCCTCCGCTCCTGAGCGGACCCGATGGAACGACAGACGCCTCGCACCCACGGCCAGCCCGAGGCTCCCGGTTGGGGAAAAGCTGGCAATTCCAGCAACGCGTCGACCGTTGACTGTTGCTCTGATGGATAGATCGGCGTGCCTTTCAAGCTCGATCTCCCACCTGTCATCGCCGACTTGAAATACCCAAAGATCGCCCGAATTTCTGGCCTGCAAGTCAATGGACAATCCGACACACGAAAGCCGTAGCGGCGTTGCCGGAAGCTCGGCACTGGACCAGCCAAGCTGGCCAGACGAGACGTATCCGGCATTGGCAAAGGCTGACGTACGGTCGGCATCAAGCATGATTGCAGCCGCCAGCACGAAGTCTTCTGGACCTGGCTCCTGCGCGGCGACGCCGTTGGGAAACGCCTCATCGAGAAACGCAGTGGTTGCCTCACCCCTCGCAAACCCTTTGTCGCGCACGATATCGGCCAGAAACCCGCTGTTGGTCACCGGTCCGAGCAGTACCGTGTCTTCCAGGGCTCGGACCAGGCGCGAGCGAGCCGTCTCGCGCGTCTCGCCCCAGGCAATGATCTTGGCCAGCATCGGATCATAGAAGGGCGTAACTTCCTGACCGGTTGCGATACCTGCGTCGACGCGTACACCGTCGCCGGTGGCAGGCCGCCAAAGACCAATCCGGCCGGTGGCGGGCAGAAATTCGTTCGCCGGATCTTCTGCATAAAGGCGCGCTTCGATGGCATGGCCGTCGAGCCGTACATCCGATTGGGACAACGGCAGCGAGGCACCCTGTGCGACTGCGATCTGCATGGCGACCAGATCGAGACCCGTGACCATTTCCGTCACCGGGTGTTCTACCTGGAGCCGTGTGTTCATTTCCAGGAAGTAGAAGCTTCCGGTTTCGTCGAGCAGAAACTCGACGGTGCCGGCACCGCAATAGTCGACCTTTTTTGCCGCGGCCACGGCGGCCGATCCCATCTGCTCGCGCAGATCAGGCGTCATGACCGGGCACGGCGCCTCTTCGATAACCTTCTGATGCCGCCTCTGCACCGAACAGTCGCGCTCGCCCAGGTGAATGCAGTTCCCGTGGCGATCGGCAAAGATCTGGATCTCCACGTGGCGGGGCCGCACAATAGCCTTTTCGATGATCAGTTCGCCGGATCCAAAAGCGTTGGCGGCTTCCGATCGCGCCTCGGCCAGTGCCGCCTGCATGCCCGCGGCCTCGGCGACCAGCCGCATGCCGCGACCTCCGCCGCCGGCAGCAGCCTTGACCATCACCGGATAACCGATCTCGTCTGCCGCCGTTGTGAGGGTTGCGTCCTCCTGAACGGTTCCCTGGTAGCCAGGCACACAAGGCACATTCGCAGCGATCATGAGCCGCTTCGCTTCCGCCTTGTTGCCCATCAGATAGATCGCCTTCGCCGGTGGACCGATGAACACCAACCCGGCATCTTCGACCGCTTCGGCAAAGACCTCATTCTCCGACAGGAAACCGTAGCCCGGATGAACCGCTCCAACGCCGGTCTTGCGGGCAGCCTTCAATATCGCTTCGATGTTCAGATAGCTTTCCGCGACCGCAGGAGGTCCGATCAGCATCGCATCATCGGCCAGGGCCACATGCGGTGCATCCCGGTCAGCTTCGGAGTAAACGGCAACGGTGCGCAGGCCCAGGTCGCGGGCCGTGCACATGATCCGGCAGGCGATTTCACCGCGATTGGCGACAAGCAGCGAGTCGAAATCCACGTGCCTCAGCCCTCCGCCCATTTTGGTTTGCGTTTTTCCAGGAAACTGGCGATCCCTTCCCGACCCTCATCCGACATCATGCGATCTGCGAAACTCTCCGCGGCAATCCGCTTCTGCTCATCGCGCGACAGGTCCGGCATCGCCTGGATCAACCGTTTGGTCTCGGCCACAGCACCGGGAGCACAACGCTCGACCTGTTTGCGAATTGCCGCAATTTCCGCTTCCAGTTCTTCGGCTCTGGAAACTACACGGTCGACCAGGCCGATAGCCTGAGCCTGTTCGGCATCGAGCCGGGCTGCAAGCAGCATCATGCGCCGTCCTTCCCGGGTGCCGAGCCGCTTGAGCACAAAGGGTGCGATCTGCGCGGGGGTCAGGCCGATCATGGTCTCGGTCAGCGCAAAGCGCGTTTCTGCCTCGGCAAGAACGACGTCTCCCGCACAGGTCAGGCCAAAACCGCCGGCCATGGCAGCGCCCTCGACGGCCATCACCACTACCTGCGGCAAGGCATTGACGGCGTCGTAGAGATCCGCAGCCTCCAGGCTCAGCCGGATGACATCGTCCCGGCTGCCACCGCCATGAAAGGCCGTTTTGAACGATTTCAGGTCGCCGCCGGCGCAGAAAATCCCGCCACGGCCGCGAAACGTGACGCCACGTATATCTCGCCGATCTTCAAGCGCGGCGCATAGCGCCAGCAGATCCCGAACCCGTTCGGTAGTGAGTGGATTGCGGATCTCCGGCTGATTGAACCAGACGGTCAGCCAGCCGCCGTCTTGCTCAAGGTCGATCGCTTCCGTTTTAGGCAGTTCGCTCATGGCTTGCCTCACATCCGTGCCACGCCGAAGGCGTTGGGTTGCAGGGTCCGGTTCCTCGCTTCCAGACACGTTTCGAGGCAGAAGCCGAGGATCTTTCGCGTGTCGCGTGGGTCGATCACACCGTGGTCAAGACACTGACCTGAGGTGTAAAACGCGTCGGACTGGCTGTCGAAATGCGCGGCAATTGCCTTGTGCTGGGCCGCAAGGGCTTCTTCGTCAACAGGCAGCCCCTTCCGCTGCGCCGCGACCCGAGCCACCATTGTCATGGTTCCGGCCGCCTGTTCACCGCCCATGACACCCGTGGTGGCGTTCGGCCACGCAAACAGGAAATCCGGCTCGTAGGCGAAGCCGCTCATGCCATAATTGCCGGCGCCGAAACTGGCGCCGATATAGAGCGCAATCCGCGGCACCCGAACATTCGAAACCGCCTGGATCATCTTCGAGCCATGCTTGATCATGCCCGCCTGCTCGTATTCAGTCCCCACCATGTAACCGGTGGTGTTGTTCAGGAAGATCAGCGGCAGTCCGGCCTGATCGCACAACTGAATGAACTGCGCGACTTTGGTCGCACCATTCGGATCGATGGGTCCATTGTTGCCGATAAACCCGCAGGCGATACCGTTGATCGAAGCCTGCAGGCAGACCGTCGAAACGCCGTAGCGCGGCTTGAAGTCTTCGAAGTCCGAACCATCAACGACGCGCGCTGCCACTTCACGCATGTCGTATGGGATCTTGTAGTCGGTCGGCACCACGCCGGCGAGTTCGTCCGGATCGTAGCGCGGTTCGTCGAAGGCGTGGCGTTGCATGGGTTGCAAACGGCTGTTCCAGTCGAGACGCCGTACAACGTTGCGCGCAATCGCCACACCATGGGCATCGTCATCTGCCAGGTATTCGACCAGTCCTGAGGTCGAAGCGTGCATCTCCGAACCGCCCAGTTCGCGGTCATCGGCCTTTTCGCCCGTGGCAGCATGGACCAAGGCCGCACCGGCCAGCGCCGCCATGCCGTTGTTCCTGACGCCAATAACATAGTCCGAGAGCCCGGGCATGTAGGCGCCGCCCGCTGTCGACGGCCCGTGCAACACGACGATTGACGGAATTCCGGCTGCACTTGCAAGAGCCAGGTTGCGGAACAACGCACCACCCTTGGCCCAGAACTCCACCTTGTACTCCATCAGGTTGGCGCCGGCGCTCTCGACCAAGTGGATAAGCGGCAGTTTTTGGCGCCGCGCCATCTCCTGGATACTTAGCACAGCCGGCAGGCTCATCTTGCCCATGGCCCCGGCCTTGATGCCGCTGTCGTCCACCCAGATCATGCAGCGCACGCCCTCGACGAAGCCGATACCGATTATCAGGGATGACCCTGGAACGGTCTTTTCCGGGGCATCGCTGTCCATGAGATACCCGGCGAGCGAGTGCAACTGCACAAAGGGCATGCCGGGATCCAACAGGCGCGCCAGCCGTTCCCGCGGCGTAATCTGACCACGTTCCTCGAAACGGGACCGTCGCTTCTCCGACAGTGAAACCGCTCGGGCTTCAAGGGCTCGCAGGCGCTCGATAAGAGCCAGCATATTCGCGCGGTTCTGTGCGAAGGCATCCGACCCGGTATCGATCTGGCTGACAAAGCCCATCACGGTTCCTCTCTGGCCGCCTCAGGCAGCAATGACAGCGGCAGGTCGATAGGCAAGGCCAGCAGGATCTGGGCATAGCTCTTGCCTTGCGCGTCGTTCAGCAGGCTTGCCACACCGCCACCACCGAGCGCATCGTGCAGCAGGATGTTTATGGCATGGATCCCTGGCAGGTAGAACCGCCCGATATCGCCCTTCAACCAAGGCTCGAAGGCTTGGGCGATCGCTGGATCATCCAAGGCTCGCCAAATCCAGGGCAGATATTCCGGGCGACGGGCAATCACACCGATATTGGCCGCATTGCCTTTGTCGCCGGATCGCGCCCAGGCCAGTGACTCCAGTGCACAGGTCGCCATGGTTTCATCCGAATGCGGTTCCGAGACAACCGGCCGTTCAGGCAGCTTGTCGTCGTGCCGAGCCGGCGGTGCGACGCCATAGGCAATATCCGTTCCGTCCATACCGATTGAGACCGCCACATCCTTCGCATCAACCAGAAACGAAAACAGGCGCACAACTGGCGATGGACGTGATCGCCCGCCGCCTGTGAAGAAATGCAGTCCCGGCGGAGTTGCCAGCGCGCCGCCGATCAATTCCTTCAGAAACAATCCGACCGCACGCGCGTCCGAATGACGGACTGCTGCCTTAACGCTGATTTCCTCATGGGCAGCGCCCGGTGGCGTTCCCCCGAACAGCTCGATCGAAACGTCGTCGTAGTCGGGCGCTCCCAATGCCGTCATCCGCCGGCGCGCGCGTTCCAAACCCATCTCGACAAAGGCATGAGCCTTCTCTCTTGCGTTACGCCCATTGAACTGCAGGACCTGCCCTGCTCGAAACCCGTCCATGAAGGTCGCAGAGATCTTCAGTCGGCCCGTCGGTGCGCGACCCCGGGCGCCAGCGACATGCACCCGATCCGGTGTGTCCTGCCGCAACGTCACATCGGAAAAATCACAGATGACATCCGGCAGAATATAGGCCTGAGGGTCGCCGATTTCGTACAGCATCTGCTCGCCGACAGATGCCGGGCTGACAATCCCACTCGTCTCTGGCGGTTTGGTAACAGCGAACGTGCCGTCGGCAGCGACTTCGGCCACCGGATAGCCGATGTCCGCGAGTTTTCCGGCAGCTTCCCAATCTGTGAAGTTACCACCGGTCGATTGTGGACCGCATTCCAACAAGTGGCCAGCAAGGGAGCCCGCGGCCAGCAAGTCATGATCATTCGGCGTCCATCCGAAACGATGAATGCAAGCTGCCAGCGCCAACGCGCTGTCAGCACAGCGTCCGGTCACAACAATATCCGCCCCGGCATCTAGCGCCGCGGCAACCGGAAAAGCTCCGAGATAGGCATTGATGGAGGCCAGCTTTTCCGGATCGGGGAAAGTCGAGCCGTCGAACATTTCAGTTGTGTCGGCAAAGTCGCCTTTGCGCTCCATCAGGTCATCGCCGCTGACGACAGCCACCTTGAGATTGAGGCCCGCTTTGTCGATGGCCTCGCGCAACACGGCGGCACAGGCCTGCGGATTGACGCCTCCAGCATTGGAAAGCACTTTGACGCCCTTGTTGGCAATGTCCGGGAGGTTCCGCGCCATGATCTCGCTCACGAAATCGACGGCATAGCCAAGCGCAGGATCCTTCAGCCGCGCTCGCGCCATAATCGACATGGTGATTTCAGCCAGATAGTCGTAGACGAGTACGTTCAGGCCCGGTGTTGTGAGCAGCTGCGGCGTGGCATGCGCCGCTTCTCCCCAGAAGCCTGAAGCGCCACCGATAATCAACGGATTGTCAGCCAAGCCCGCCTCCTCGCAAATCAATATTACAGACCGAACATTCTGTTTTTAATTGCTTGCCTCTTCGCCTGTCAAGGCGCTATAGGACGTCAGCCTAACCGATTTTGGGGACTCGTAAAATGAGCGCGCCAGCCGTCTCGGACAGCCCGGCGAAACCGTCCAAAAAGGACCTCAAGGCAGAGGCCATGAAGCAGCGAATCTGTACCGCCGCTGTGGCCTGCATTGATGAACTCGGTTATGCCGAAGCGTCGATCAATCGCATCCAGGCACGCGCCGGCGTCTCACGCGGCGCCCTCACCCATCACTTTCCGACCAAACAGGCTCTTGTGGCAGAGACGGCAATGCGGCTGCTACAGGCGGCCTTGCGGCCGATCAATATGCGAAAACAGGGCGGTGAAACGCCGCCAACCGAGACACTGATCCGCGACAGTTGGAACCGCATCGTCGACACCGCAGAAGGCCGCGCCTTTCAGGAGATCATTATTGCGTGCCGCACTGACCGTGAACTTTATGCTGTCCTCGCGGATGATTTGCATACCTGGGACACCGAAAGCGGCGCTTCAGTCAGTCAACTCTATCGCGGTTCGAACACGTCCGATGAGGATGACGCCGCGCTATTGTGGAGCATCTGCCGAACTTTCCTGCGCGGATTGATCATACACGAGCGCTTCGTCTCCAATCCCGCCTATCTGCAACGCATGATGGACCGCTTCGCCGGCATCATGTCGCAGCATCTTGTGGTGCGTGACAAAGTCGACAGTTAACCGCGGCAGCGACGATTTCTGACACAGGGGCCCTCGACCAAGTTGGGCATTGCTGACCACTTAAGAATTTTATGATACCAGTATGATATCAGTGCGCCTCTGGCCGACTGAACGGAGATTGCCTTGGATCGAAACGAAATTGTTGAATACCTGCGTCGGAGCCTGGCGGAGGCAAGTGACGAAAGGCCGCTCTATCGCAGACTGCGCGACGGACTGGAATTGGCCATATCGGAAGACCGGCTGGCGAAAGGGACATTTGTCCCCAGCGAGCGTGTGCTCGCCAACGAGTTGGGGCTCTCGCGCGTCACCGTCCGCAAGGCTATCGACGAGCTTTCAGAAAGGGGTCTGCTGATCCGCCGCCATGGCTCCAAGACAGAGGTCGCGTCACGCGTAGAAAAGGCCCTATCGGGCTTGTCCGGTTTTTCCGAAGACATCCGCTCCAGAGGAATGGAGCCTGGCGCCCGTTGGCTTTCGCGCAAAATCACCACACCGTCGCCCACAGAAGTCATGGCTTTAGGCATATCACCGACCGAACAGTTGGTGAGGCTCGAGCGCCTCCGTCTGGCTGATTCTCAGCCGATTGCCCTGGAACGCGCGGCCGTCATTCGCACTTTCCTGCCCTCGGCCGAACTGGTTCGCGATTCGCTATATGAAGCCTTGGCGAAACGCGATGCGCTTCCCAAAAGAGCGTTACAGAGAATGCGCGCCGGCGTCGTCAACGAGCGAGAGGCCGACTTGCTGGAATGCCCTCCCTGCACGCCGATTTTCATCGTCGAACGACGTTGCTTCCTTGACGATGGACGGATCGTCGAGTTCACCGAAACCCGTTATCACGGCGACCGCTACGACTTCGTCATTGAGCAATCGTCATAGACCAGTGATTGATCACTTGCAGTACTGGTATTGATCTGGTATCTCTTTCTGACGGAAGGGACTCACGGTGATCATTAGCGCACTCCGCGGCGGATTGATTGTTTCCTGCCAGCCTGTGGCGGGCGGTCCGATGGATCGAACGGACATAATCTCCGCCTTCGGCCTTGCAGCCATTCAAGGCGGCGCCGTTGCCTTGAGGGTCGAGGGACACAAAAACGTCCATGCGATGAGAAAATCGACGCAGACACCGTTGATCGGCTTGGTAAAGCGTGACCTGCAGAGCAGCCCGGTGAGAATTACACCGCTTCAGACCGATGTGGAGGCCCTGATCGAGGCCGGAGCGGACATCGTCGCTTTCGATGCCACTGATCGTCCGCGTCCCGAACCGATCCGCGATCTTCTCAACACTGTTCACCGCGGCGGCAAGCTGGCCATGGCGGATTGTTCGTCGCTTGAAGACGGTCAGCGGGCCCTGGACCTTGGAGCAGACCTGATTGGGACCACTTTGTCCGGTTACGTCGGTGACAGGGAACCGAAAACCCCTGACCTGACACTTGTCGGCGCACTGGCTGCTTTCTCTCCGAATATCATCGCTGAAGGGCGATATCGCACACCGGAACAGGCCGCCAGAGCGATGCGTCATGGCGCTCTGGCGGTTGTGGTTGGCTCTGCAATCACCAGAACAGAACATGTCACCAGCTGGTTTTGCGACGCTGTTACAACCGCGGGCAGTCTGCAGGATGTTTCCCTGTGACCGCCAACCCGCCAAACGAAACGGTGCTCGCAGTCGATCTTGGCGGAACCAAGACAATTGCAGCGCTCATATCCGGCCGCAAAGTTTTGGAAAAGACTGAATACGCGACCGACCGCGATGCCGGCCCGGACCGGTGGATCGGTGAACTCGCGGAAGCGGCCGGTCGATGGGATGGACGCTATGTGGCGATCGGTGTCGCCGTGACCGGCCGGGTGAGCTGCGGCAACTGGTCTCCATTGAACCGAGCGACACTCAACCTCCCGGAAAATTTCCCGCTCGTCGAGCAGCTCCAAAACCGTATGAGCCACCCGATCTACACCGTCAACGACGCTCAGGCTGCCGCATGGGGCGAATATCTGGCTGGCACCTCAAGCGGACAAAGCATGGTCTTTGTGACCATCTCGACCGGATTGGGCGGCGGCATTGTGATGGATGGCAGACTGGTTGTCGGCCGAGATGGCCTGGCCGGTCATTTTGGACAGACGATTTCTGTCGACGGATCCCTGAAAGGGCCGGTGGAAGATCACGTGGCCGGCGGATGGATGACCCGAGAGGCCGCTAGGCTTGGTCATTCCGCTGATGCGATCGCAGTTTTTGACGCCACCAGCAAGGGCGAAGCTTGGGCTGAAACGATCGTCAGTGTCTCCGCAACCAGGACCGCCCTGCTCTGTCGCAATATCCAGCTGATGCTCGATCCGGACCACATCGTGATTGGCGGCGGGATCGGGCTGGCGGACGGATATCTGCAACGGGTCGAACGGCATTGCAACGAAAGTGCCGCGGACTACCAACCGAATTTCAGGCCGGCATCGCTGGGCAAAGATGCTGGCATCGTAGGTGTCGCTGATCTTGCCCTCAAGAACATCCATCAAAACACCGGGAGGACCTTATGAAACTATTTAAAATGTTACGATCCGCCGCCGTGGGCTGCTCCGTGCTGATTGCATCCGCAGGATTTGCGACCGCCGAAGTCACCGTTCTGGGGTGGCCGGGCGGGCCCGAGGAAACCGCGTTACGCGCCGCTGCCAAGGCCTACAACGCTCGGACCGATGTCGGCGATGCAGACAAGGTTGAACTCATATTCTTCAATCGTGACGGCTTCTTCGACAAATTGCAGGCGGATTTGGCCGCCGGAACAGATGCGTTCGATCTCAACCTGCTCGCCACCTATTCAATCGGCCGCTACGCACCATTCATGAAGCCGGTCGAATTGTCGGATGACGCCGGTGCCACTTTCGGGGATTCCGTCCTGTCGACCATGCAATTCGACGGCCAACAATACGGCGTGCCGACTGACCTGTCCCTGCACTTTCTCTACTACCGAAAGGATCTGATCGACGCCTTGCTGGCCGATGCTGACGCCAAGGCCCGCTATTCAGAGATTGCCAAGGAGCACCTCGGCGAAGCACTTGAACCCAGGCATCCTGATGACTGGACGTGGAACGACTTCGCCGCCAATGCGCTTTACTTCACCAAATCCGTGAACCCGGACAGCCCCACCCGCTACGGCACAGTGCTGCAAATGAAGAACCTGCTGTTCAATATGATGGTTTTCCATTCGCTGCCACGCTCCTATGGAGCCGATTGGCTTGACGATAACGGCAACGTAACCGTGGATTCTGACGCCTATCGACAGGCTCTGGAACTCTACAAACTGCTCACCGACAAGGGCGCAACGCCGAAAGACTCGTTATCTTACGAATATGCGGAAGCCAACGCAGCCTTCGGCTCGGGTCAGGTTGCGGCGATGGTTCAGTGGAATGCAGCAGCGGGAGATCTGACCAATCCTGAGACAAGTCCCGCCGTTGCCGAAAAGGTTGCCACAGTAGCGCCCCCGGCAGGGCCGGAAGGTCGGTTTACCCATATTCACGGTCTCGGTCTCGGTCTGAACGCCAATGCCAGGAATGAGGACGGTGCCCGTAAGTTTCTCAAATGGTTGTCGACCCCAGAAGCCGCAAGCCTATATGCGCGCAACGGTGGAGCCCCGGGCCTGACAAAAGACATCGTTTCGCAACTCGCCGACGAGCGGCCCGATCTTGTACCATTGGGCGACTATGCCTCGAACTACGGCTTCGTTATGCGTGGCGGCACTTCAGCAAAGGCACTCCCCGTCTATGAGCTGCAAGCCAAAGAGTTCACGGGATACTGGGCCGGACAGCAGACGCTGGATGAAGCCCTGGCCAACACGAAGTCCGGAATGCAGGACCTGCTAAAGTAGATCGCCAGCGGTGGAGGGAGTTCTCCCTCCACCAAACCCAACAGCAACGGGAGTCCGATGAGTGCGGATCGGCAGGCAATACGAAAATCCGTTTCTTGCCGCTCCGATGGTCCTGTTCCTGCTGGCCTTCCTTGGCTTCCCGGCAGTCGTTGACATCATCTACGGCTTTTCCGAGGTCTCATTCGAGACCCTGCGGTCACCGCGCCTCAGCGGATTTGACAACTACAGGCAGGTTCTCGCGGACGGCGAGTTCTGGCAGGCCGCACTCTTCTCCCTGAAGTTCGGTCTGCTAACCGCCGTCCTGGAGTGTTTCTTTGGTTTGTTCCTGGCGGTCTATCTCTCGCCGTTGTTGGAGAAACGGTCCTGGCTGCTGGCAATCCTGATGATGCCGATGATGGTTGCACCGGCGATGGTCGGTCTGATGTACCGTTTGGTCCTGCACGAATTCGTCGGCCCCTTGCCTTACTATTTCTACCTTTGGTTCGGCGACAGTCCCGCTTTCCTCGATCCCGACAATGTTTTCACGACCCTGGTTACCATTGAAACGCTACAGTGGACGCCGTTCGCCTTGCTGTTGTTTTACGCCGCCTACCGATCGATTCCGGTAGAGACAAGGGAAGCGGCAAGGGTTGACGGCGCCAGATCCTGGCGACTGTTCTGGTACATCGAGCTCCCGCAAATGCTGCCGGTCCTGGCCATCGCCTTCTTCATTCGTTTCATCGACGGTTTTCGGGTTTTTGACAATATATTCGTGCTCACCGGCAGCGGCGCCGGCGGATCGACAACCTCGATGTCCATCTACATCTACCTGGCGTTTTTCAAGCTCGGCAATATTGGCAAAGCAGTCGCCGCATCGATGCTGCTCTTTCTGGCTGCTTTCGCGGTTCTTGTCGCGGTCGGCCGGCTTCGCCGGCGAGGAAGCACTGCATGAATCACTTCAATTCAGCGCTTCGCTGGGCGGTCTTCTGCGTCGCTGCCTTCGCGATGAATTTCCCGGTCATTTCGACGCTCATCACCTCCTTGAAGAGCAATGCCGAAATCAGCAGCAACCCCGGCCTCTGGATCGAAAAGCCAACTCTGGAAAACTACGCGCGTGTACTCGAGGTCACGGAACGTCTGGATATCTACTCCTACTTGTTCAACAGCACCGTGGCGTCATTGATAGGCGCGATCGCGCCGATCCTGTTGGCCTTTCCAGCGGCCTACGCAATTGCGAGGCGCGGCTATGGGCAGAACTTTTTGCTGCCGGTCATCGTCAATCTCCGGGCCTTGCCGTTGGTCATTTTCGCCATCCCCCTCTACATGATGTATCAGTGGTTGGGATTGCTCGACACGCGTCTCGGTCTCGGACTCATTCTGACTGTCGTTAATCTGCCGCTTGCGCTGCTTGTTCTTGTGAACGCGATCAACGATGTCCCACCAGAACTGGATGAAGCGGCCCGGGTCGATGGTGCGCCAGTGACATCGATCATCCTGCGTATCATTTTTCCGCTCTGCCGCCCGGCGCTTGCGACGACATTCATCTTCGGTTTCATCACCGCCTGGAACGAATTCCTGTTCGGTCTCATGCTGACCACACGCGAAGCGGTACCGGTCACCGTCGGTGCGTCTTTCTTCTTTTCAGCAAGCGGCGGAGGCATCCGCTGGGGTGTTGCCGCCGCGGTAATGATCGTGGCCGCACTGCCGCCGGTGCTCCTTGGCCTGGTCATGTATCGACAGATCAGTGGTTCTATGACGGCCGGAGCAGTGAAGGGTTAAGCGTCTACTCCGAGTGGGCCCGCGCTCACCCGTTCCTTATCCCGGCGACAACCTCATGCAGGAACCTGTCGTAGAACAGCTGCAGCGGCACGGGATCTATCTTGCCAATCCCGTCAAACGGGTTGTCGAACGCATAGATGAAGAACAGCACCAGACCAGTATAGGCAGCATAGATCGCGAGCAACCAAAGATTGGCTGCAGTGGGTGCGTATGGAAAATAGGGGGCCGCCACCAACGCGATCCCGATAAACGCAATGACCCAGAAGAGCATGCTGACATCGGTCGCAGCGACAATTTCCCGTCGGTTGCGTTCGGTTTCGATGGTCACCATCTGGTCCAGCATGCGCTGCCGCAACCAGGTTTGACGAGAGGAGCCCTCCTCCAGGTCCAGCAGTATCTGGATCGTCGATTCAAAGTGCTGCCAGGCGACGTTGCTCAGTTCACCCTGGCTGGAAAGCAGGTTCCATTCGTTCTCCAGCACCTCTTGCGCATAAAGGGCAATCGCGTTGCGGATTGCATCCGTTTGCTCTCCGTCATGACGCGCCGCGTCGAAATAGACGCTTTCGAGCAATGTGGCCTCGTTGTTGACCGCCCTTGCGAGCTCATCCGAGTTTCCCAGCTCCTTGGCAAACACGAGTGCCAGGATCAGGCCATGCAACGCCGCAACGCGAAAGATGACGGACGATGCGAGATCTCGCGCCTGATCGTCGCTGCGCGCCATCAGGAAAAATCGAGCGAGAAAGTAAGATCCGAACGTCAGAAACGCTGTGATCACCAGGAAGAACACGCCGGTCCAGATCAGAGCAAAGCTCATTCCGCACACACCCGTCGTCACCAATACGCCCGACGACAAGCATGCAATGTTCGGCTTTCGATCGTAAATACCACCAAAGTCGCAGCCGTTGAGGCCGGTTAGGCGGTAAAACTAGGGCGCTCACGCATCCGATCAGCCCATCGATTGATCCTACGGCACTTGGGCGGAATGGGAAGCTTCAACCCATCGGCAATCATCAGCACGCACATGCCGTGAATGTCGGCCATCGAAAACGCGTCGCCGGCGATGAAGGCACGTCCGTCCGACATCTCGGTGTCCAGCCACGTCCACTTTTCCGGAATTGCCCGGCGCTGCGCGTCGGCAAAGGCTGGCACCTGTTCCATCACGTCAGCGAACAGGCTGATCGAGTGGCGGACGAAATTGCCGTAGGTCATGAAGAGTTGCGAATGGATGCGCTGGCTCCACATGTCGATCTGCGCCTGTTCGACCGGATCGCTCCCCATCAGCGGCGGATTTGGGAAGATCGATTCGAAATAGCGGCAGATGGCGAAGCTCTCAGTGATGACCTGGCCGTCATCGAGTTGCAGGACCGGAAGTTCGCCGAGGGAATTGAGCTTGCGGAATTCCGGCGTCCGGGTGTCGACACCGAGCTCCATTTCAACGCGAGGCACCTCCGCCCCTTTCTCCGCCAGGAAGATACGTACGCGCTTGGTGTTGCCTGAATTGGCGTTGTAGAGCTTCACGGCTTCAACCTTCCGTCTCGAGGAAATCGGCGAGCGCCTCCAGGCCCCCGCCCCAGCCCGCGGTGAGGCCGCGGCGTGCCAGGTCGGACTGCAGCTGCTCGTGGGTGACGCTGACTTCGACACCGTCCTTCGTTGCCGCAAAATCCACCGTGACCAGGGTCGGATTACCGTCCTCGTCGCGCCATCCTTCAACCTGTTCTTCGGAGGCCCAGGTGAAAACAAGGCGGCGCGGCGGACCGATCTCGACGAAGGTACCGAAATGATGAAACGATTGGCCGTGATCACTGATCATCCGGAACCGCCAATGGCCGCCGACCTTGAGGTCGTGGTCGAGAATTTCCGCCCGATACCCCTTCGGGCCGAACCATCTCTCCAGCTTTTGCGGATTGACCCATGCATCGAATGCGGCCTCGACGGTGGCACGATACGTCCGGCTGACCCGGACGGTCTCGTGGATCCCGGCGGTCATTGCTCATCCTCCAGGAACTCACCAAGGGATCCGAGTTTTTCTTCCCACAGCCGGCGATGATACTCGATCCATCCGACGGCCTCGTCGAACGGCGCCGCGTTAAAACGGCATCGGATCTTGCGCCCCTCGCGGGTCCGGCGCATCAGACCGGCCTGTTCCAGCACCTGGACATGCCGGGAGATCGCCGCGAACGACATGTCGTGGGGTTCGGCAAGCTCGCTGACATAGGCGTCGCCCGTGGCAAGCCGCGCCAGGATCGCCCTTCGCGTCGGATCCGCCAACGCCGTGAAAACCTCATCCAGCCCGCCTCTCGATTGCCTGACCAACGCCCTGCTCCGCTGATATTCAACAATTTTGTTAAATATCAGAGCGGCGAGCGTTATTCAATAAATTTGTTAAATAAAATGTTTGATGTCAGGCGGCGGTTCGGTCGGTCTGTGTTGCCGCGACCACGGAGTCAGCCCAATCGAGCACCGCTTCGGTGTCTGGCGGTAGCAAATGCGCACTGCTTTCGGTGAAGGTCGCCCAGGCCTCCGCATAGGCTTCACGCACCGCTGTCAGAACGGGAATGCGAAGTTCGAAGGCCTTCTCGATCACGGCGCGGAACCCCTGCCCCTCGGATTCACCCTTGCCGAAGCGGTTGAGCAGCAGGAAATCCGGGCGGGTTTCAAGCTCCGCCAGCAGCGGCCCGCTGACATCCGCCAGCGCCTGCGGGTCGAGCCGGCAACCGCGCGAGCCGGAACCCAGAGGCTGGGAGATCCGGTGCCATGTGCCGGTCGCCACATCTTCCAGATGTGTGATGTTGCAACAGCTGGCCGGATCCTCCGTCTCGCGCTGCACAAACCCGCAGACCCGAAGACCCCGCGCCTGCAGAGCGCGCACGGTCGATTCCAGCACCGCGTCGATGTCGTCCGTGTGCTCGAAGCGGACGGCCGCAAGCCGTGAAACCGAGGTGTTCTTCATGCTTTTCTTTCCTCTGCGCTTCGATGCGGTGTCGTGCACCCGCAATCGAGATCTCTCAATAGGCCATCTTTGAGCCCGTAAATCCAGCCGTGAATGGCAAGCTCGCGGCCGCGCTTCCAGGCCGAACGGATGATCGGCGTGCGCGCCAGGCCGTTGACCTGTGCCTTGATGGACAGCTCGCACAGCTGGTTGAGCCGGGTGTCCCGATCGCGGATCTTGTCGAGCGCCGCCTCATTTTCATCGGCCACGTCGCGAATCGGCTGCAGCCAGTGGTCGATGATCCCGTGCCTCTCGCCGTCCATCGCCGCCTTCACGCCGCCGCATCCATAGTGCCCGCAGACGATGATGTGCTTGATCTCCAGGCTCTCCACAGCGAACTCCAGCACCGACAGCAGGTTGAGATCGGCCCGGTGAACCAGATTGGCGACATTGCGATGGACGAACACCTCGCCCGGCTGCAGCCCGGTGATCACATTGGCCGGCACGCGGCTGTCCGAACAGCCGATCCACAGATAGTCCGGCCGCTGTAGCGCCGACAGCCGGTTGAAATAGTCGGGATCCTCACGCCGGCGTTCGGTCGCCCAGCGCACATTGTGGTCGAGAAGGTCAGTCAGCATTTGAAACATCCGGATAGTCGAGGCCACGCCGCGCTGCCATGCGGCGGCCGAGATTGCGCAGATCGTCTCTGGTCAGCCGGGCGCGGGCAAGCGGCATGACGATGGCATTTTCAACGATCAGGTGGCGGCGTTCGCTGACGGCAAACCGGCGCAGCAAGCTGCGAAAGTCGTCGCCGGCGGCATTGTCGTCGGAATCGACAACGGCCTGCAGCCTTTCGACGATAGCATCGACGTCGATCTTGTCGGAAGCATGCTCCTGACTGAGATCGCCCAGCACATCCTCGATGCGATCCTCAGGCTGGGACCGCCGTCGTAGAAGCGGAAACAGATCCTCTTCCTCGTCGATCACATGCGTCGTGAAGTCTGTCTCCAAAAACCGCAGCGCGGCGGCCGCGAGATCGCGATCCACCATCCCTGTTTCAGCAATGTCGTCGAGCACGGAACACAGCACCCGCTGGCGAAAATGATCGGCGAAGATGTAGTCGAGCGGCATGGTCAGTTGCGCAGCAGGCGGCATCGTATCCAGTGCCTGCAAGGCCATGGCTTTGGCTTCCTGCTGCTTGTTCATCGCACGGCTCCGTTATTGCAAAAGAGGCCCGTCCGCTGCCTGCAGGTCGATCCCTTCAATCCGGGCTCGACCGGCGAGAACGGCGACATATTGCGATACCGCCTTCGACCAGGCCGAGGCGTCGAGCCATGCGGCAATGCGGTCCTGCACGAGGTCGAATGGGAGTGGCGTTCCCGCGACCGAGCGATCCAGCCGGACCACATGAAAGCCGAATCGGCTTTCGACCGGATTTGGGGACAAGGCCCCCTCCTCCAGCCGGTCGAGCGCACGCTCGAATTCCGGAACGGTGCTGCCATGGGTCAACTGGCCAAGACTGCCACCGACCTCCCAAGAGGGACAATCGGAGTATTTGCGCGCCAGCGCCTCGAAATCGGCCGGTTGTTCGGTCAGCCTGGCAATCAGCTCTTCAGCTTGCAGCTTTGCCTTCTTGCGGGCATCCGTGTCGCTCGCAGGAGCTGTGAGCAGGATGTGCCGCGCCTCATGGATCGTGTCAGACCGAAACCGGTCCGGATGGAGATTGAAGTAGCGCCGGCACTCGTCCTCCGTGGCCGTCGGCACGTCGACCTCTCGCTCGATCAAAGCCTGGACCGCCGTATCCTCCTGCGTCAGGTACCGCCCGTCATCATCCTCTGAAGGCATCTGTTCCAACCCGAGCCGTTGCGCCTCCTGCAGCAGTAGGGAGCGCACGACCAGCGCCCGCGCCGCCTGCAGCAGCGCTTCGCCCGGCGTTTCCGCCGGATGATTCTGCGCCTCGGCCAGAACATCGGCCTCGGCGATCGGAATACCGTTGACCGAAATGCGGTCGAGCACCGGCCGGGCCTTCGGCGGCACCGACAGGTCGGGGCCGTTCGGTTGCGCGCCTTCCGGCTCTGCTGTCTTGTCGTAGATTGTAACCATGACTCACTTCCCGGCGATGCGGGCGGTTGCCCGGTTATTGCGTCGACGCACGACCTGATAGCCCGGCCGCCACAGATATTGCACCGGCGCGCTCAGCATGTGGACGAGCCGGGTGAACGGGAAGATCAGCAGAATGGTGAGACCCAGGAACAAATGCGCCTTGAAGATCGGCGAAGCATGGGCAACGTAGGATGCGGCATCGAAATTGAAGGTGAAGATGCCCTGCGCCCAGTTCATGAAGCGCACCATTTCCTCACCGTCGAGATGCTGCAGCGACACGGGGATGGTGGCGAGCCCCAGCGCCAGCTGGATCCACAGCAGGATGATGATCAGCGTGTCGGAGGTGCTGGATGCGGCCCGCACCCGGGCATCGAACAATCGCCGGTGCACCAGCAGGGTTGCGCCGACGATTGCCATGAGCCCGGCAATTCCACCGGCGACGATCGCCAGGATCTGCTTGGCGCTGTGGCTGATGCCCATGGCGTCGAAGATGGCGATCGGCGTCAGCAGGCCGATCAGGTGGCCGAAGAAGATGACCAGCACGCCGACATGGAACAGCACCGATCCCCACATCAGTTGCTTGCGGCGCAGGAGTTGGCTTGATCCGGAACGCCATGAATAAGGTTCGCGGTCATAGCGCAGGATGGTGCCGAGGATCAGCACGGCCAGCGCGATGTAGGGATAGATCCCGAAGAAAAGCGTGTTGATAGTGCCTGACATCGTGCCTTCTCCTAAGCGTGGGTATTGGGTGTCGTGCCGGACGGCGGGCGGGCATGCGCCCGCATCTGGCGTTGCAGCCGATCCGGGCCGCAGGCGTTCTCGCCGGCATTGCCGCCGAAGGTGACCGCCTCCTCTTCCCAGATCCGGTCCAGCGCCTCGAGATCGCTTGGATCGTCTTCCGGCGTCTCGAGCAGTTCACGCACCAGCTTCTCGTCCGGCTTTCCCAACGCCAGCGCCTCAAGCACCCCGAAGGCGTTGACATAGACCGATTTGCGCTTCTTCAGCCGCTCCTTCAGCGCAGTGACGATATGGGCGGTCTGACCCAGCAGTTCCCGCGCCTCGTCGGCCGGCTTCATCGACAGATATTCGAGGAACAGCGGCAGATAATCCGGCAGCTCCTTCACGTCGACGGCAAACCCGTCGGCCTCGTACATCGCCATCAGGTCGACCATCGCCTGGCCGCGGTCGCGGCTTTCGCCGTGCACATGCTCGAACAGGTGCAGGGACAGCGACCGGGTGCGATCGAAGAGCAGAACGTATCGTTCCTGGGCGTCGTAGAGATCGAGTGTCGCGATATCGTCTATAAGGCGGGCAAGCAGTGAGCGTTCGCGTTCACCGAGCGCCGCTTCTTCGGCAAGCACCGCTTTCAGATCCGGCGCCGCGTCCTGCAGTTCGGCCGTCGGGTAGGTCAGCAGCAGCGAGATGGTTTTCAGCGTCCTGTTCATCAAACTCTCTCCTTGAATACATCGGTTGGCGTCTGCACGGTCCGCGTCCGCTTGGCACCGAAAAGATCGGTTTCGGACGTGCCGCCGGAACAGCCATTGCCGAACGAGAAACCGCAGGAACCGCGCACGTCATAGGCGTCCTCTGTGATCTCGCGGTGCGATGTCGGAATGACGAAGCGGTCCTCGTAATTGGCGATCGCCATCACGTGATACATCTCTTCGATCATCTCGCCGCTCAGGCCGACCTTCTCGGCTACCACCTCGTCGATGACGCCATCGATGGTCTTGGCCCGCATATAGGCGCGCATGGCGAGCATGCGTTCCAGTGCGGAAACGATCGGCTCTTCCTTGCCGGCGGTCAGCAGGTTGGCGAGATAGCGCACCGGGATGCGCAGCGAGCGCACGTCGGGCATGGCGCCATCGACGCCTATCTTGCCAGCCTCGGCGGCCGATTGCAGCGGCGACAGCGGCGGGATGTACCAGACCATCGGCAGCGTCCGGTATTCCGGATGCAGCGGAAACGCCACCTTCCAGTCCATCGCCATCTTGTAGACCGGCGACTTGCGGGCCGCTTCCAGCCAGGCTTCCGGCACGCCATCCTTGAGTGCCTGAGCGATCACCTCGGGATCGTTCGGATCAAGGAAGACACCCAATTGCTGCTCGTAGAGGTCCTTTTCGTCGGCCGTGGATGCGGCATCGGCGATGCGGTCCGCATCGTATAGCACCACGCCGAGATACCGGATACGTCCGACACATGTCTCAGAACAGACGGTCGGCTCGCCGGCTTCGATGCGCGGATAGCAGAACACGCATTTCTCCGATTTGCCGGACGACCAGTTGTAGTAGATCTTCTTGTACGGGCAGCCCGATACGCACATGCGCCAACCGCGGCACTTTTCCTGGTCGATCAGCACGATGCCGTCGTCCTCGCGCTTGTAGATGGCAGCGGACGGACAGGCGGCCACGCAGGTCGGGTTGAGGCAGTGCTCGCACAGCCGCGGCAGATACATCATAAAGGTGTTTTCGAACTCGCCGTAGATTTCCTTTTCGATGCCTTCGAAATTGGTGTCGACCGAGCGCTTGGAGAACTCACCGCCGAGGATCTCCTCCCAGTTCGGCCCCCACTGCACCTTGTCGATGCGCTCGCCGCTGATCAGCGAGCGCGGCCTCGCCGTCGGCGTTGCCTGGCTTTCGCCGGCGGTCTGCAGATGGCCGTAGTCGAAATCGAACGGCTCATAGTAGTCGTCGATTTCCGGTAGGTCCGGATTGGCGAAGATTTTCGCCAGGATCCGCCATTTGGCGCCCATCTTGGGTTCGATCCGGCCGTTCGCCTTGCGCACCCAGCCGCCGTTCCACTTCTTCTGGTTCTCCCACTCTTTGGGATAGCCGATGCCCGGCTTGGTCTCGACATTGTTGAACCAGGCGTATTCGACACCTTCGCGGTTGGTCCACACATTCTTGCAGGTGACCGAGCAGGTGTGGCAGCCGATGCACTTGTCGAGGTTGAGCACCATGCCGATTTGAGCGCGGATCTTCATTCTGCCGCCTCCTTGCTGATGGTTTCCCGATACGGCCCTTCCATCCAGTCGACGTCGTCGAGCTTGTGCACGACGACGAACTCGTCGCGGTTGGAGCCGACGGTGCCGTAATAGTTGAAGCCGTAGGACTGTTGGGCGTAACCTCCGATCATATGTGTCGGCTTGGTGACCGCCCTCGTGACCGAGTTGTGGATACCGCCGCGCTGGCCGGTGATCTTCGATCCCGGAGTGTTCACGATCTTCTCCTGTGCGTGATACATGAAGATCGTGCCGTCCTTCATGCGCTGCGAGACCACCGCACGGGCGACAATTGCGCCGTTGATGTTGAAGACCTCGACCCAGTCATTGTCGACGATGCCGGCCTTGGCCGCATCGGTCTCGGAGAGCCAGACCACCGGACCGCCCCTGTTGAGGGTGAGCATCAACAGATTGTCGGAATAGGTTGAATGGATTCCCCATTTCTGGTGCGGCGTGATGAAGTTCAGAACCACCTGCGGTTTGCCGTTGGATTTCGCCTCGATGGCCGGATTAATCGTCTTGGTGTCGATCGGCGGCCGGTAGACGCAGAACGCCTCGCCGAAGGCCCGCATCCACAGATGGTCCTGATAGAGCTGCTGGCGGCCTGAGATCGTCCGCCAGGGGATCAGTTCGTGGACGTTGGTATAGCCGGCGTTGTAGCAGACCTTTTCCGATTCCAGCCCCGACCAGGTTGGCGACGAAATGATCTTGCGCGGCTGCGCCACCACGTCGCGGAAGCGGATCTTCTCGTCTTCCTTCGGCAGCGCCAGATGGCCGTGATCGCGGCCGGTATTCTGCGACAGCGCTTCCCAGGCCTTGACCGCCACCTCGCCGTTGGTTTCCGGCGCCAGAGTCAGGATCACCTCGGTGGCGTCGATATCGGTATCGATCCGCGGCCGGCCCTGGGTCGGGCCTTCCTCGGCGACGACACCGTTCAGCCGTCCGAGCAGTTCGACCTCGTGCTCGGTGTTCCAGGTGATGCCCTTGCCGCCATTGCCGAGCGTGTCCATCAGCGGCCCGAGAGCGGTGAAGCGCTTGAAGAGGTTGGGATAATCCCTCTCAACCACCGCCACGGTGGGCATGGTCTTGCCGGGCAGCGGTTCGACCTCGCCCTTCTTCCAGTCCTTGACGTCGAACGGTTGCGCCATCTCCGCCGGGGTGTCGTGCAGGATCGGCACCAGTACAACATCCTTTTCGACCCCGAGTATCTCGGGGGCGACTTCCGAGAACTTCTCGGCGATACCCTTGAAGATGTCCCAGTCGCTGCGCGCATCCCAGGCCGGATCGGCGGCGCTGGTCAGCGGGTGGATGAAGGGATGCATGTCGGACGTGTTGAGGTCGTTCTTCTCGTACCAGGTGGCAGTCGGCAGTACGATGTCGGAATAGACGCATGTGGTCGACATGCGGAAGTCGAGCGTGACCAGCAGGTCGAGCTTGCCCTCCGGCGCCTCGTCGTGCCAGACGACGTCGGTGCCGCGTTGCCGGCCCTCGTCGCCGAGGTCCTTGCCGAGCACGCCGTGGCTTGTTCCCAGCAGGTGCTTGAGAAAGTACTCGTGCCCCTTGCCGGACGAGCCGAGCAGGTTGGAGCGCCAGACGAACAGGTTGCGTGGCCAGTTGGCTTCCGAGTCCGGGTCTTCGCAGGACATCTGTAGATCGCCCGACTTCAAACCAGCCGCGACATAGTCCTTGGCTTCCTCTCCGGCTTCCTCCGCCGCCTTGGCGACATCCAGCGGATTGGTGGACAATTGCGGTGCCGACGGCAGCCAGCCCATGCGCTCGGCGCGGATATTGTAGTCGATCAGCGACCCGTCCCACGGCCCTTCCGGCGCCGTCGGCGACAGGATCTCGTCGATCTCCAGCGTCTCGTAGCGCCACTGGTCGGTATGGGCGTAGAAGAACGAGGTAGAGTTCATGTGCCGTGGCGGGCGTCCCCAGTCGAGACCGAAGGCCAGCGGCAGCCAGCCGGTCTGCGGCCGCAGCTTCTCCTGCCCGACATAGTGGCTCCAGCCGCCGCCGGACTGGCCGACGCAACCGCACATGACCAAGAGATTGATGATCCCCCGGTAGTTCATGTCCATGTGGTACCAGTGGTTGAGGCCGGCGCCGAGAATGACCATGGAACGGCCGTTGGTCTTCTCCGCATTGGTGGCGAATTCGCGGGCGACCGTGATGATCTGGTCACGCGGCACGCCGGTGATTTGTTCGGCCCATGCCGGCGTATATGGCAGATCGTCGTCGAAGGACTTGGCACAGGATCCGTCGCCCAATCCGCGATCGAGGCCATAATTGGCGACGAACAGGTCGAACACCGTTGCCGCCAAAGCCTCGCCGTCGGCCAGCGCCACCTTTTTCGCCGGCACGGACCGCACCAGCACGCTTTCGTGATCGGTGCCCTCGAAATGGTCGTGTTCGCGATTGCCGAAATAGGGGAACGCCACAGGCGCGACCTCGTCATGATCGCTATCGAGGATGAGGCTCATGTCGAGCTCGGTATCCCTGCCCTTGCCGTCCTTGGCCTCCAGGTTCCACTTGCCCTTTTCGCCCCAGCGGAAGCCGATCGAGCCGTTCGGGGCGACGATCTCGCCGGTTTTGCCATCGAACGCGACGGTCTTCCAATCCGGGTTGTTGTCCTCGCCCAAACCGTCCTTGAAGTCGGAGGCACGCAACAACCGGTCGGGAACGTAGTGGCCGTTCTTCTTAACCAGGCGCACCAGCATCGGCATGTCGGTGTAACGGCGGCAATAATCCTCGAAATAGTCCGCCTGCCGGTCGAGGTGATACTCGCGCAGAATGACATGCCCGAGCGCCATGGCGAGCGCCGCGTCGGTGCCCTGCTTTGGATGCAGCCACATGTCGGAGAATTTCGCGGCTTCCGAGTAGTCGGGCGAGACTACGACCGATTTCGCGCCCTTGTAGCGGACCTCGGTATAGAAATGGGCGTCCGGCGTACGCGTCTGCGGAACGTTGGAGCCCCACAGCATCAGGAAGCCGGAATTGTACCAGTCGGCCGATTCGGGCACGTCGGTCTGCTCGCCCCAAGTCATGGGCGAGGACGGCGGCAGGTCGCAATACCAGTCGTAGAACGACATGCAGACACCGCCGAGCAGCGATAGGTAGCGCGAGCCCGCCGCATAGGAGACCATCGACATTGCCGGGATCGGTGAGAAACCGATCACCCGGTCCGGTCCCCATTTGCGCGCCGTATAGGCATTGGCCGCGGCAATGATCTCGTTGACTTCGTCCCACTGAGCTCGCACGAAGCCGCCGAGACCGCGAACCTTGATGTATTCAGCCCGCTTTAAAGGATCCTCCTGGATCGCTGACCAAGCGCCGATCGGGGTCTTCATCACCCGTTCCTTGCGCCACAGCTTCAGCAGGCGCGAGCGGACTAGCGGATACTTCACCCGGTTGGCCGAATACATGTACCAGCTATAGCTGGCGCCGCGCGAGCAGCCGCGCGGCTCGTGGTTCGGCAGGTCCGGCCGGGTGCGCGGATAGTCGGTCTGCTGGGTTTCCCAGGTGACGATCCCGCCCTTGACGTAGATCTTCCATGAGCACGACCCGGTGCAATTGGCACCGTGGGTGGAGCGCACGATCTTGTCGTGCTGCCAGCGCTTGCGATAGGCGTCTTCCCAGTCGCGGTTTTCGCTGGTTGTGACCCCGTGGCCTTCCGAAAAAGTCCCGTTATTTGTACGCGCCAGAAAATTCAGGCGGTCGAGGAGATGTGACATCGATCGATCCTTTCTAGGCCGCGTTCAGCAGGGAACCGGCGCGTTTTTGCGCGTGTAGAAGAGCCAGGTCATCACCACGCAGACGGCGTAGAAGATGCCGAACGTCCACAGGGCGGCATCGGGACCGCCGGTGATGCTGATCGACGTGCCGTAGGCTTTGGGGATGAAGAAGGCGCCGTAGGCCGCGATCGCCGAGGTGAAGGCGATGATGGCGGCACTTTCGCGTTCCGATTCCTTCAGTGTCCCACTTTCGTCGAGCTGCGGCATCAGGCGCGGCACTTCCTGGCGCATGATCGTCGGGATCATCTGGAAGGTTGATGCGTTGCCGACGCCGGTGAGGAAGAACAGCGCCATGAAGCAGGCAAAGAAGCCCCAGAACGCGCCCGGCTGGTCCTTGATGCCGAGGAAGAACAACACCCCGCCGACCGCGACGATCATGAACAGGAACGTCCAGAAGGTGACCCGACCGCCGCCATAGCGGTCCGAAACCCACCCGGTGGCCGCCCGGCTCAGCGCTCCTACGAGCGGCCCGAGAAAGGCGTAGGACAGCGCGTTGACCTCGGGAAACTGGGTCTTCATCAGCAGCGGGAACCCGGCCGAATAGCCGATGAAGCTGCCGAAGGTGCCTGTGTAGAGCACACACATGATCCAGTTGTGCTTGCGCTTGAAGATGACGGACTGCTCGGCGAAGGAGGCTCGGGCCGAGGCGATGTCATTCATGCCGAACCAGGCGGCGATGGTGGCGACCACCAGGAACGGTACCCAGACGAAACCGGCATTCTGCAGCCACAGGGTCTCGCCGTCGCTCAGCGCTTGCGGTTCCCCGCCGACGGCACCGAACACGCTCATGGTGATGACCAGCGGCACCACGAACTGCATGACGGAGACCCCGAGATTGCCGAGTCCTGCGTTCAACGCTAGAGCGTTGCCCTTCTCCTTCTTGGGGAAGAAATACGCGATGTTGGCCATGGACGAGGCGAAGTTGCCGCCGCCGAAGCCGCACAGAAGCGCCAGGACGAGGAAGACGACATAAGGTGTCTGCGGGTCCTGCACCGAATAGCCGATGCCGATGGCCGGGATCAACAGCGATGCGGTCGACAGGGTCGTCCACAGCCGTCCACCGAAAATCGGTACCATGAACGAGTAGAAAATCCTCAAGGTCGCACCGGACAGGCCGGGAAGCGCGGCCAGCCAGAACAATTCGCCCGTCGTGTAGTTGAAGCCGATCGCCGGCAGCTTGGCGACCACCACGCTCCACACCATCCAGACCGAGAAGGCCAGCAACAGGGCTGGGATCGAGATCCACAAATTGCGGTTGGCGATAGAACGCCCCGTCTGGTCCCAGAACGCCGGGTCGTCGGGTCGCCATTCCGTCAGCACATGGCCTTTGACGGGTTGCGCGGTGCTTGTCTGTGCCATTGGGAGCACTCCTGATTGTCGTCGGGGACGGAGGGCGCCTGAAGCGCCCTCGCTGGATTTCATTGTGCGGGACTGGGGCGGTTCGGCGTCGCAACCGCTTCCGCATCAGCCTGCGGCTTGGGCAAGGGCTGGTCCGGCACGTCGGAGAGATACTTCTCTTCGCCCAGCGCCGGATGGCGCCGCATTTCCATCCGCCGGATGGCGACGTGCATCCAGATCGTCGACACTGCGACGATGACGAACATCAGCATGTACGGGGCGGTCCACACGCCGGTGAAATCGAGCAGGATGCCGAATGCGATCGGAAGGACGAAGCCGCCGAGACCGCCGATCATGCCCACCAGACCACCGACAGCGCCGACGTGATGGGGATAGTAGACAGGGATATGCTTGTAGACAGCCGCCTTGCCGAGGCTCATGACGAAGCCGAGAATGATAGTGAGAAAGACGAAGAAGGCGATGCCGATACCGAAATCGAAGGTGATCGCGCCCTCGATGCCCTGCACCGTGTAGCTTGTGTCGGGGTAGCTCATGACGAACAGGCAGGCGAGCGACACGATGAAGGTGAGGTACATCACGAAGCGCGCGCCCCACTTGTCCGACATCCAGCCGCCCAGTGCGCGGAAGACAGAGCCCGGCAGCGAGTAGAGCCCGGCGAACACGCCGGCCGTGGTCAGTTCCAGGCCGTACGCGCCGACATAGTAGCGCGGCAGGAAGGAGGCCAGCGCGACGAAAGCGCCGAAGACAAAGAAATAATAGGTTGCGAAACGCCAGACCTGGATGTTCTTCAGCGGCGCCAACTGTTCGGCCGCCGAGACCGCTTTTGCGCCGGTGCGCTTGCGGTCGGCCTGAGCCGGATCGTCCTTGGACAGCAGGTAAAAGAGCACCGCGGTGATCGCGAGCACAATGGCATAGACGCGCGCTGTGCCTTCCCAGCCCAGCGCCACGACCAGGAATGGTGCCGCGAAATTGGTGACCGCTGCGCCGACATTGCCGGCGCCGAAGATTCCGAGCGCTGTCCCCTGGTGAGCCTTGTCGAACCATTGCGAGACATAGGCGACACCGACGATGAATGATCCGCCAGCCAGGCCGAGGCCCAGCGCTGCCACGAGGAAGATCTCGTATGTTCGCACCGACGTGAGCAGCCAAACGCAAACGGCGGTGATGATCATCTGCAACGGAAACATGATCCGGCCGCCATACTGTTCGGTCCAGACGCCGAGAAAGATGCGACTGACGGAACCGGTCAGGATAGGCGTGGCGACGAGCAGGCCGAATTGCGTGTCCGACAGGCCGAGTTCGCCTTTGATCTTCACACCGATGATGGAAAAGATCGTCCAGACCGCGAAACAGACAGTGAAAGCGAAAGTGCTCAGTCCGAGCGCCCGGTATTGGTCCGACCGGGTAACGCCTTCCAGGGAATGCATGGCTTTGACCCCCATTTCATGAGCGGCACAATCCGCTCCTTGCTAGTGACAAGGGGAAATTCCGCGCGCTCGGTCGAAATCGGCTTGATCCAGATCAAGCTTTTTTCAACGGTTTGAGAAACAAGAGGTCCGGTGAAACTCAGCAAGGCTATGTTGCGACGCCATCAACACGGACAATTGAAAGCTTCTAAATCCAATGCTAATTACGTCAAACAACCTCTTGACAAATATCAAGGCTAGCTGACGTGCGTTCTTCTGATCTGCCCCAGGTTCGATCTCTGGCATTGTTTGAGAGCATGGCCGACTCGAACTTCGAGGCTCTGATGCAGGCGGCCTATCTGCAGGTCTTTCCAGCTCAGTTGGAACTCATCACCGAAGGAGACCCTGCGGATTTTCTCTATGTGGTGATCGAGGGGTGCGTGGAACTCTTTGCCCGTTCCAACGGGCGCGAGTCGACGATGGGGATGGTGCGCCCCGTCGGGTCCTTCATTCTTGCCGCTGTCCTCAAGGACGCCGTTTATCTTATGTCGGCTCGTACCTTAAGGCGCTCAAAGGTCCTGATGGTGCCGTCCGGAAACATTCGGGATATCTTCCAGAAGGATGAGGCTTTTGCACGCGCTATCGTGGTCGAATTGGCCAGTTGCTACCGATCCGTCGTCAAGGAACACAAGGACATCAAGCTGCGCACCGCCGTCGAACGCCTCGCAAACCGTCTTCTTCGCTACCACAATGATCAGGGTTCCAATGGCAGTCTGGACCTGCCCTACGACAAGCGCACTCTCGCCTCGCTCCTCGGCATGACGCCGGAGAACCTGTCGCGCGCTTTCAATACGCTGAAGCCCTACGGGGTCGCTGTCGACGGGCTAACCATTCGCCTGGACGACGTTGACTCGCTGAAAAAACTCGCCAAGCCGAACACCCTTATCGACGATCGGACGACATAGTCTAGGACGGATTACGCACCCCAGGTCTTCTCCAGCACGCGCAGCCAGTTGCCGTGGCACAACTTCGTCATCAGAGCTTCATTGTAACCGTGCGCCCGCATTGCCTCGCGCAGTGCCGTCAGACCGGACGCATCAGAGATTTCCTCTGGCACCGTCGCACCATCGAAGTCGGAGCCGAAACCGACCCGCTCCTCGCCCAGCACTTCGATCAGGTGGTCGATATGGCGCAACATGATGTCCAGCGGAACATCGGAAATCATCTGCCCATCTTCGCGCAGGAACGCAGCGGCGAAATTGAGCCCGACCATACCGTCGGACTCGGCAATGGCAGCGAGCTGTTCGTCGGTCAGGTTACGCGAATGCGGGCACAGGGCGTGGCAGTTGGAATGGGTAGCGACCAGCGGGGAAGTACTGATCCGTGCAACGTCCCAAAAGCCCGCCTCGTTGAGATGCGAGAGGTCGACCATGATGCCGAGATCGTTGCAACGTCTGACCAGTTCGACGCCCTTTTCGGTCAAACCGGACCCGATGTTTCCGTTACTCGGAAAGCGAAAAGGAACACCGTCCCCGTAAATTGTCGGACGGCTCCAGACGGGACCCAGAGAGCGCAGTCCGGCACGATAGAGCACGTCGAGCGCGTTGAAATCCGGGTCTATCGCCTCCGCGCCTTCCATATGCATGATCGCGGCAATCTGCCCTTCGGCAAAACACCGATTGATTTGCTCAACCGTGACACAGATCCTCAGCCCACCGATGGCTTCGAGCCGGCTGAGGATGGCCGCCTGGCAAAGGGCGATGGGCAATGCTTCAGTGACATCGATCTGAGCAGGCAGCGGCAGATCGTAGGCCGGCTGTGCCATGGCCTCAAGGTCTATGTCCAACGCATGATCGGTCGATATGTAAATCGCAAAGAAGCCACCACCGAAGCCGCCTGCGCGACATTTCGGCAGATCGATATGATCCTCGCGCCCATTCACGAAAGTCTCGGCGGCGTCAACACCCCCGGCCTCATAAAGTTTGAGCAACAGGTCGTTGTGACCGTCGAATATCAGCGGTTCGGACGACTCCATCGACAGCTCACCCTCCAGGTTGTTTCGGTTCATCGATTGGGGCAGATGCCTTGGTCCGGTTTTAGCCAAGCGATGAGCGACCGACAACCACTTCGAGTTTTCGATGCTGAACATCGGGTTACGCGACAATTCGGACCAAACCATGTGTCTTGCATCTGTTTGGACACTCGGCGTAAGGCTCTGGGCAAAAGGACTTTATTGAATGGCACGTGTTTCGATCGGCGACTACGACCTATCCTATTGCCACAATGGCGTGGGGCCCAGAGACGACGGCCTGTCACTTGTGCTCATCCATGGTGCCGGATGTTCCGGGCGTGATTGGCCGACCGCCTGGTGCGGAGGCCAGAGTGAATCACTCGGCAATCAGCTCAATGCATACCCGAACTATATTCCCGACCTGCCCGGCCACGGCGAATCGGCCGGTTCAGGCTTCGACACAGTCGATGCTTATGCCGAAGGCATCAGCGGCTTCATCGATGCACTCGAGTTGAAACGCGCACTGCTCGTCGGACACTCCATGGGCGCCGCAATCGCTCTGACATTGGCGGTTGAACATCACCCGCGTATTGCGGGAATTGCGATGATCGGAGGGTCGAGCCGGCTGGTCGTTTCGGACACCATTCTCGACGGCTTGCAGACCAATTTCGAACCAACGATCGACTCCATCGTCAATTATTCCTGGTTCAAGACCACCGACGCTTCTCTGAAGAAAAAGAACCGCCAGCGGTTGATCGATGCAGGACCGGAGGTCGTATACAATGACTTCCTCGCGTGCAGCCGCTTCGACCTCAGCAAGCGGTTGAACGAGGTCGACGTCCCTGTCCTGGTCCTATCTTCCAACGAAGATCGTATGGTACCGCATCACGTAAGTCGCAAGATGGCGGACGCCGTCAAACACGCCAAGTTTGTTGGTCTGGAAAACTGTGGACACTACCTGCACCTGGAACAGACGAGTCGCGTTGCAGACGAGTTGTCAACGTTTTTGGAGACAAAACTCGCGGTATAATGTTCCGCGGCCTTGTTCAGAGGTTCATTCGCCTTCAGCGAGCTCTGCAAGAACTGCGGCGGCCGCGCCGGCTCCGCTTTGTTCCGGACGCCTGTTCAGCGCCGTCAGCGCCATGTCGATGCTACCGAGACAGCCCAGGATCGTTGGTACATTCACATGACCCATATGGCCGATGCGGATGGTTTCCTCGGTCAGGTAGCCGAGACCACCACCGAGCGTCACACCGCATTGCTGTTTGCAGTAGTCGATGACACGGGCCGCCAGGTCGCCGTCAAAGCGGAACACCGACACCGAGTTGGAACGCGCCTGAGGATCGTCGATATTGAAGCGGGCTCCGGAGCTCTCCCAAGCGGAGATAGCTTGCTGCGTTGCCTCCGCAATGATGTCGTGGCGGCGGAAAACACTCTCCAGACCCTCCTCGAAAATCATCGCCAGAGCTTCCTGCAGACCGAATAGCAGTTGTTCCGGTGGCGTGCCGCAATACTTCTGGTAATGGATTGTGCCGTCGCGTGCCGTCCAGTCCCAGTAGGGTGTGCGCAGTTGTGCCGACTTGTGGACCTCCTTCGCACGGGCACTGGCTGCAATGAATGCAAGGCCCGCCGGCGCCATCAGGCCTTTCTGAGAAGCGGCGAGCGCCACATCGACGCCCCATCCGTCGAAGTCGAAGGGCATGGTGGCGAGCGACGCCACGGCGTCGATCATCAGCAACGCGCTATGTCCGGCCGCGTCGATCCGACGGCGCAAGGCACCGATATCGTTGACGACGCCGCTGGCGGTATCGACCTGCACGGCCAGAATCGCCTTGATTTCCTGTCCACCATCCCGGCGCAGCCGTTCCTCAACGGCATCGAGATCGATCGCCGAATGCCAATCGCAGGTCAATACTTCGACATCGAGACCAAGTGGGGTGCCGAATTCGCCCCAACCAGTGGCGAAGCGTCCCGATTCAAGCACCAGGACTTTGTCTTCCCTGGAAAACAGATTGGTTAATGACGCTTCCCAGGCACCATGACCGTTGGCGGCGTAGATATAGGTGTCGCATTCCGTGTTGAAGATCCGCTTCAGGCCGCGTTGGCAATCGTCGGTGACATCAAGCATTGGTCCGGCATAGATGTCCATCGCCGCCCGATGCATGGCGTTGAGTACGCGGTCCGGCAAGATCGAGGGTCCCGGGATCAGGACGAACTCGCGACCATTGGCAAGCGTCATTGCTGCTACTTTCCTGAAGTTCGAAAAGCCCGTCAGGCGCTGACGAGCTCGCTGGTTCTCAGATTGCGCCGGGCCGCCAATGCGATCATCGGCATGATCAACGCCGCGCTGAGCATCAATATTTCGATCTTCGCCAATGGCAAGACGCTTTCGCCGGGCAATGGCAGTAATAGACTGCCGGCCAGGAGGCACAGACGCTCGACTGGGTTGAGACGGCCGACACCGATCAGATAGCCCTGCATGGCGCTTGCGAAAAACAGAATACCGGCGATTGCAAGCGCAAGGATAAACAGCGTCTGGCCAACCGACCCCGCAAGAATGAGCGCTGGATCGAGCACAAAGAAGAATGGGATAAAATAGATCACGCTGCCCAGGCGCATCGCCTCGAAACCGGTGACCATGGGCGAAGCCTTTGCGACCGAGGCGGCAGCAAAGGCACCCAGCGCTACTGGCGGCGTGATGAAGGACAGCATGCCCCAGTAGAAGATAAACAGGTGCACAGCCAGCGGGTTCAGCCCCGTTGCGATCAGTGCTGGTGCCAAGATGATGGCCAGGAAGATATAGGCGGCTGTTACCGTCATGCCGATACCGAGCACGAAACTCGTCGCGGCGCCGATGATCAGAAGCAACAACTGCGAGCCGCCAGCAATCGACAGAAGATCGTTGACCAGCGTGCCGGCCAGGCCGGTCATGGACAGCGCCCCGACAATCAGCCCGATGCCGGCCAAGATACCGACCAGTTCGGCAAACAACTTGGCCAATGTGTCGAAGAAAGCCAACAGTTCCTTCCAGCCCCAACGGGTTTCAGGGGAAGCGAACTGGTTGATGAGGATCAGCACGGGCGCAGCATAATAAGGCGCCAGCATCTCGCGACGCAGGTACAGGAGCAGGTAGACCAGCAGCGCGAACGCAAACAGGTAGTACCAGCCACTCTTCAGCGTCTTGGCGAGCGACGGCAGTTCGGCGCGGTCGAGCCCCTCGATCTTCTCCTGTGCGGCGCGCGCGTCGATCTGCACGAACAGGCCGAAAAAATAAAGGAAGGACGGAATGACGGCGGCCAGCGCCACGCTGGCATAGGAGACATTGAGGAAACTCGCCATGATGAAGGCGGTGGCGCCCATCACGGGCGGCATCAGCACCCCGCCGGTTGAAGCGCACGCCTCGACACCAGCCGCGAACGGCGCTGTCAGCTTGATGCGGCGCATGGCCGGAATGGTCATGACGCCGGTAGTCATCACGTTGGTGACCACCGAGCCGCTCATTGAGCCCATCAGGCCGCTGGCGACGATGGCGACCTTGGCCGGGCCGCCACGGATATGCCCTAGGAGCGCGAAAGCCAGGTTGATGAAGAAAGTGCCGGCGCCGGTGTGCTGCAGCGCCGCGCCGAAGATGATGAAGCCGATGACGAGATTGGCAAAGGCGCGCATCGGAATGCCGATCACGCTTTCATTGCTCATCGCGTGATAGGCGGCGACCGTCTCGATCGGAAAGGAGAACCCGGCGATTGGTCCCGGCATGACGTCGGCGAATAGCGGATAGAGCGAGGCAATGCCGACAATGATCGCCAGCGCGGTGCCGCCGGCGCGGCGCGAGGCCTCGAAGATCAGAACCCAGAAGACCAGGGCGACATAGACGGCGTTTTGCGGCGCCGCCAGCTCCCAGCCGTTCTCGATCATGCGCAGCGAATTGGCAACCAGGTAACAGATGGTGGCGGCGGACGCTGCGGCCAGCACGACATCGTACCACGGCACCCGGTCTTTCGGTGCTCGGCTGTGCATCGGCAGCAAGATGTAGATCGACGGAATGACGATCAGCAGGATGGTGTAGATATAGCGGTTCGCCAGCAGCGTGTAGCCGACGAAGAAATGCAGGTTGAAGGCCTGGTTTACAGCCAGCAGGACCAGAGCCACAGCCCCGATCCTGACCGGCCAAAGCCAGACCGCAGGCAGGGAACGGAAGCGGCTGGGCGCCGCTTTCGCTTCATCATCCTGCATTCTACTTGTCCCAGACCGGAGCCAGACCGGCATCGGTCAGCGCTTTGGCGCGCGTTGCCATCCAGCGGTCCCTGAAGTCATCGCCGCTTTTCTTTTCCATACCGTTCCAGGCTTCAGCAAGAACCGCCTGCCGTTTCATCAGCTGCTGATTATGGGCCTCGGCCTCGTCAGACCACAGGTCCTTTTCCTTCCAGTAGGCGACTGCACCCGGATGATATGGCAGCACCCACTGGAAGTTTTGGCGCTCGTCCGCCCAGCCGCTGGCCGAGGGCTCGGCTTTGCTGAAATTCGGGAACTGTTCGCTGACGCCCTTCGCCATGTTGTGCACCAGCTCCGCATCGCGATCCGGCGCCGTGACCAGAATGGGATAGGGAAAGCCGCCGCATTCGAGCGGATTGTCGGAGGACAGATTGGCGCCGGCCGTCGCGACCCGCTTGGCCATGTGTGGCGCTACGGCTTTCATACGTTGCCAGTTTTCAGTTTCGCCATGCGGAGTGCTTAGCCATTCGAGACCGCGCGGTGAAGCGTCCAGTTCGGTCGGTCCGCTGCTGGTGGTGAACGATGTCATGGCGTCAGCCTGGTCATTTATGATCGCTTTCCAGGCGGCATCGAACCCCGAGACGTCGACGCGGGTGACGTCGTCCCAGGTCAGACCGCCATATGCCAGAAAGGCCGTGACGTTGGTTTGCAGCGACGGAGAGCCGAGCACCCATGGCAACCGCTTGCCCCTAAGGTCCGCCGCTGTCTTGATGTCGGCATCCTTGGCCGTACCCAGTGCCAAACAATTTCTTCCGGTCGAGCTCATGACCATGTGCAATTGCTGCGGCCCGAGTTCAGGTTTCGCCCAGCCAAGCACACCTTCAACGGCGTAAAAAACGCCAGATCCGGCTGCCGAGAAGTCAATCTGGCCTTTCATAACCGGAATGACGCGCGAAACGTCGTTCTTGGCTGGCACCACACGCAGCGTCGTCCCGTAGCCGTCCTGTAGCGCCTTACCGATGGCCACAGACTGGCCGTAGCCCGTGCTGCCCACATTGTAGGCCGTCCACGAAACAGTCTTCGGCAATTCAACATTGCCACCGGCGATGGCGGCGCCCGATGCCAACGCTCCGACCGCCGCCGCGGTCAACAGATGTGCGAGAAGTCTCTTCACTTTGCTTCCTCCCGATTGTCAGCCCAATCGGCGCTTTTGTCCGGTGGGCCTGGTTGGGCCTCGTGGTCTATTTGAGGCCCGGTACGAATTCGATGGGATTTGCCATGCGCCCCAGCCCCTCGATGGCTGAATGCATGGTTCCGCCGGTCTTACCGAGGTCGATCGTCGCCATAGTCCATGGTTTCACAGGCCCTACGGTGCCGGTGGAAATGATGTCGCCCGGTTTCAGCGCATGGGCCCGGGACAGGTACGAGATCAGCTGAGCAGCGTTGAAAACGTGCTCCGCTGTTGTTCCGTGCTGCACGTGATCGTCGTTCAGCCAAGCATCGAGAACGGCTCTATCAGGGTGCGGCGCCTCGTCAGGAGTCACCAGCCACGGCCCCATGGGCGAGAACGTGTCGAAATTCTTGTAGCGTCCCGGATAGGTAAGGTGCTCCTCACTGCCGTCAGCCCGCTTCATGCGGATCCACTCGGTGGATTTTCGCATTTGGTGGGCGGTAATGTCGTTGTGGACAGCATAGCCGAACACGTGGTCGAGCGCCTCCTCTTCGGGAATGGCCTGCCCGCCGCGTCCGATGACTATGGCCAGCTCGATTTCCGGCCCGACCTGGCCAACGTCCGGAATGCGCACAGTATCGCGCGGGCCGACGATGCAAGACGGCAGCTTGACGAAATAGGTGGTGTGCGGATTGTCCGGTTTGATCGCCGTATCCCAACCGCCATGCCGGTTGATGGCGATGGCGAAGAATTTTTGCGGGTCGTCGACTGGCGCAAGCACGTCGGTTGTATCGAAGGGCAGAATGTGACCGGCAAATCCGCCCTCTTCGCCGGTCACCGCAGCCTGAACCGCCCAGGCTGCATCCAGTGCCTGCCGGCCATCCTCGATCATGGTCTTCAGGCTGGCCGGAAACTGGTAGGCACCGTTGCCGCCAGAAAGCATGTCGTGGATGCGCGCCAGATCAGCGATCCCCTGCTCGTTTTGGCAGGCAAGACCGATGGCCATATCGCCATTGTCGCGTTTGAACCGGCAGAATTTCATGGCAGTCGTTCCTTTAAATCGATCAGGCCGCGCGCTCGAAATTGGCGCCTTGGAATCCGATAATGCGGGCGCAGTTAGTGGCGGTCATTTTGCGGATGTCGTCATCGCTGTAGCCGAGGTCGAGGCACATGCCGATCAGCGCGCGCATGCCGTCCACAGGGGCCGGATTACCGGCCTGGCCGAGATCCGATCCAAGGATTGTGCTGTCGATACCGCCGGCATCGATGTGCTGGCGCAGCTCTTCTGCGGTGAAGCACTTGAACTTGCTGTCGATGTAGAACGAAGCCGAATGTTCGACGATCGCGCCGCCCTCGGTGAGCTCGGCGATATCAGCCAGGCTGCAGCCCACCACATAGGTGGGGTGATTGACCAGGCGGCGTTTCACGCCGCGCGCCTTGGCCTCTTCGAACAGCGGCCAGATCTCGCTGACATGCAGGTGCCCGGAGGAGAGAACCGCGTCGAACTCGGCGATCAGGTCGAGGATTTCCTTGACCTCGTCGAGCAGACGGCCGCGCGTATCGACAACCGAAATAGCCTCGGCTGGCCGCATCGGCCGCGCGGTTGCCAAGCGGGTCTTGCGGTGGGTGGATCGCATGTGGTTGGCCGCCGACGACGTCGGCATCCACACCAGATTGGCGCCCATCTTTAGAAACGTGTCGACCGTGTACGGGTTCAGCCCGCCTGACGTATTGTTGAGCGGAATGCCCGAAAACAGCTCAACGCCGTATTCCTCCATGTGCGGGCGCAGCAGATTGACGACCGGCGTGCCCGGATAATAGTGATCCTTGATCAGGATGCCGCGCTGGCCTGCCTCGGCCGCCGCCTTCATTTCCTCGATATGATCGAGCTTGCGCGACATCACCGACGGGCCGGAATGCACGTGCAGATCGAACGACCCCTGCATCAGCTCATCGATCCGCGCCGCTTGGGCTGAAGCGATTTCGTCGTCCATTTTGTGGTCCAGCATCCTGTACTCCCGATGACAAATTCCGGACGACCGCCCGGCTTGCCGAAACGCTAGGCAGAGCCCCGATCCGGTGCAATTTGCAAATCACCTCGTTTCACACTACGAAATCCACGGATCGTCCGGGATCCAGAAAACCATGGAAAAGCAGCCATGACGTCCTTTGCCCCAGTCCGCTCCGTCGAACGAACTCTTTTGATTCTGGAGTGTCTCAACCGCAACCGGGTCACCCGCGTTTCCGATCTGCACGAAGAGACCGGCTTGCCGAAACCGACCATAGTCCGGCTCCTGCAGACGCTGGAGCAAACCGGCTATGTCGTGAACGATTCGCGTCATGGCGGCTATCAGGTCACGTCGCGGGTGACGTCGCTCAGCGCCGGTTTCCACGGCGACCCGCTGGTGGTCGAGGCCAGCCGGCCGCACGCCGCGGCGCTGACCAAACAGTTCATGTGGCCGGCTGCCATTGCCATTTTTCACGACGACGCCGTAGTGGTTCGTTACTCGACCATTCCCGACAGCCCCAATTCGCCCTTTCATGCCACCGTCAACATGCGCCTGACGCTGGATCGCCATGCTCTTGGACTAGCCTATTTGGCCTTTTGCCCTGAGGAACAGCAGAACACGATCGTTCGCATGCTGATGCAGCGGGAAACGGGCAGCCGTGGCAAGATCACCGAAAAAGAAAACGTGCTACACCGGAAACTGCGGTCCGTGCGCGATCAAGGCTTCGCCGACCGCGACGCGGACCAGGAGCCGCGATCCTCCAACACAATCGCCATGCCCGTTATGGACGAAGATCGCGTCCTCGGTACACTCGGCATCACCTACTACCGTGCCGCCCACCGGCGGCAGGAAGCGGTCGGAAAATTCTGCGGCAAGTTGCAGACTGCGGTAAACCGTATCTCAAGGGACATCAGACGGCTGGGCTAACACCAAGTTCTGGGGCCCCTATTCCTATTTCGAATACCCCGTACTACCGGTCCAGGCTGACCCGGCGCAGCAGATGGACCAGCAGCGACTGGGTCGCCGTCGGTTGCCAGTCGCGCCGCATGGTCATGCCGATCGGGCGCGACGCATGCTCCAACGCGACATCCAGATAACGCAATAGCCCGGGGCCGATCTCGTGTCGGATCTGATGCGCCGAAATGACCGTCAACCGGTCGCTGCCGAGCAGTAACCCGCGCGTCAAGGCGAGCGAACTCGATTCCACCAGCCGTGTCGGCGGCGACAGACCGGCGTCACGAAACATCGCGTCGAAATAGACTCGCGTTGGAATGCCCGGTCTGGGAACCACCCAGGGATAGCCGGACAGCTCGGAAACCGGGATATTTTTCCTGTTCGCCAGCGGGTGACCGAGGCGTGCGACAATGGCGAGCTCGTCGGCGAACAGCTCCGTCTGCACGACATCGTCGACCGGAACCGGATTCCTCAGAGCACCGACAAGCAGGTCGATCTGACCGTGCCGCAATCCATGGAGCAACCCGTCATAGGCGCCGTCCAACACGCGAACCTGTACATCGGGTCTCCGCATTGCGAATTCGTTGATCGCCGTCGGCAGAATGTAACTGCGGATCAGAGGCAGCGTACCGATGGCGATGCGAGCCGTGTCGTGGCCCAGCCAGGAATTGACCTCGGCCAGCCCCTGTTCGAGCTCGGAAAAAGCCAGTTGCGCATGACGCGCCAGGAACTTCGCAGCCGCAGTGAGTTCGATTCCCTGTGCGGTTTTGTCGAACAAGACCATGCCGGACAATCGCTCCAGATCGCGCGAAGCCCGGTGGACGCTGGGTTGCGAAACGCCGATCTTTCTGGCTGCCCAGCTGAAGTTTCCGGTTTCCGCGACCGCCAGGAGGGCCCGCAGCTGGGCGCTGGTGAGAAGCAGATCGAATTGCCGGAACCCCCGAATTCCTGAGTTTCGGGTGGATCTTGTACCTCGCTGCACGCCATCGGAGATACGGGAGAGCGCCCGTTCTGCCCGGTTTCGAAACAAGGCGCCCGGTTCGGTCAAAAATACGCCGCGGCTCTTGCGGACGAACATCTGCGTGCCCAGCGTCTTCTCCAGTTTCGCGATCGCCTGGGTGATCGCGGGCTGCGACAGAAACACGACCTTAGATGCCGATGAGAGGCTGCCGCCGCGGGCAACCGCGCAATACGCCCTCAAATGGCGCAAATTGAAATCCGCAGGCTCCATCGGCGGCCTTCCGGTCGATCCATTTTCCAGCATTACTATAGCTATTTCTTATAGATTGAACACAGGTTCGAAATGGCGGTTCCAACCAATGCGCGCTTTAATGGCCGCCACCTTCTCATCGCACGGGAGAGCTCAGGCATGGCCGAAACCAAAACCGCTCTTGTGATCAGCGCCCACGCTGCCGATTTCGTCTGGCGCTGCGGCGGGGCGATCGCCCTGCATCAGAAACTCGGATACGAGGTCACTGTCGCCTGCCTGTCCTTTGGCGAGCGCGGCGAAAGCGCCAAGCTGTGGAAGCAGGAGGGCGTGACGCTGGAGGCCGTCAAATCGGCCCGCCGCAAGGAAGCCGAAGCGGCATCGACGGCGCTGGATGTCCACGATATCCGGTTTTTCGATCTCGGCGACTACCCGCTGGTTCTCGATCGAGACGACAAGTACCGGCTGGTCGATCTGATCCGCTCCGTCCAGCCGCGCTGGATGATGAGCCATTCCAAATGGGATCCTTACAACACCGACCACATGTATACGACCGACGTGGCGCTGGAGTGCCGCATGATCGCTCAGGCCTGGGGCCACAATCCCAGCGAAAAGGTCCTGGGTGCGCCACAGCTCTATCTGTTCGAGCCGCACCAGACAGAACAGATGGGCTGGAAGCCGGACGTCTTCCTCGACATCACCGATGTCTGGGAAAAGAAGCGCGCGGCCATCGAATGCATGCAGGGTCAGGAGCACCTGTGGAACTACTACACCAATGTTGCGGAGAATCGCGGCAACCATTTCCGCCGTAATTCCGGCGGCATGGCCGGTGGCCGTCCCGCCCGCTATGCGGAAGGATTTCAGTCGGTATTCCCGCGAACCGCGGATGAACTGACATGAGCGGTATCGTCATCCAGAAGATCGAACGCGCCGATTCCACGGTCATCGCCGGGCTCGCCGAATGCGGCGTTGCCACCGTACACGAAGCGCAGGGGCGCAAGGGCCTGCTGGCCGCACATATGCGACCGATTTATCCCGGCGCCAGGCTCGCAGCTTCGGCGGTCACCATCACGGCTCCTCCTTGCGACAATTGGATGCTGCATGTTGCCATAGAACAAATTCTAGAGGGTGATCTGCTGGTGCTGGCGCCAACCTCGCCCTCCGATGCCGGCTATTTTGGCGACCTGCTCGCCACATCCGCCCGAGCCCGAGGCTGCCGCGGGTTGGTGATCGATGCCGGCGTTCGTGACGTGCGCGACCTGACCGAGATGCAATTTCCGGTCTGGTCCAAGGCGATCTGCGCCCAGGGCACCGTCAAGGAAACCTTGGGCGCGGTGAACGTTCCTGTCGTTTGCGCCGGCGAGCTGGTCAATCCCGGTGACGTCGTCGTCGCAGACGATGACGGGGTCTGCGTCGTGCGCCGCGAAGAGGCCGCGGATGTGCTTGAAAAGGCGCGCGCCCGGGAGGCCAACGAGGCCGAGAAACGAGCCCGCTTCGAAGCCGGTGAACTGGGGCTCGACATCTACGGCATGCGCGAAAGGCTCGCGGCCAAGGGTCTCAAGTATGTCTGACGGCACCCGCGTCATGTGGATGCGCGGTGGCACCTCGAAGGGCGGCTACTTCCTCGCCGCGGATTTGCCCGCCGACCCGGCCAAACGGGACGCCCTGCTGCTGCATATCATGGGATCGCCCGACATCCGCCAGATCGACGGCATGGGCGGCGCCGATCCGCTGACGTCGAAGGTGGCGGTCGTTCGCCCGTCGCAACGTCTCGGCGTTGATGTCGACTATCTGTTCCTGCAGGTTTTCGTCGACCGTCCCGTCGTGACCGATGCCCAGAACTGCGGCAATATTCTGGCCGGCGTCGGACCGTTTGCCATCGAACGCGGCCTGGTCGAAGCCGATCCCTTGGAGACGCCGGTCACCATTTTCATGGAGAACACCGGACAAACGGCGGTCGCCCGGGTGCAAACGCCGGGAGGCCACGTCAGCTACGCCGGTGATGCCGCAATAGACGGCGTGCCCGGAACGGCGGCTCCCATCCCGATCGAGTTCAGGGACACGGCCGGGTCGTCCTGCGGTGCGCTCCTGCCGACCGGCAACGTCGTCGATACCGTCGAGGGTGTGGCCGTGACGATGATTGACAATGGCATGCCCTGCGTGGTCTTGCGGGCCGCGGACCTCGGCGTCGCAGGCACCGAGTCGCCGGAAGACCTGGAGGCCGACGCAGCCCTGCGGGAGCAGTTGGAGACCATCCGCCTCGCTTGCGGCCCGTTGATGAATCTCGGCGATGTGGCGCAGAAAACGGTACCCAAGATGACCATGGTGTCGGCGCCCAGGCAAGGCGGCGCGATCGCCACCCGAACCTTCATTCCGCACAGCTGTCACAAGGCGATCGGTGTGCTCGGTGCGGTCAGCGTTGCCACGGCCTGCCTGCTCGAAGGATCGCCGGTTCACGAACTTGCCGACTGCGGCGGTGGCCGGGAGCGCCGGCTTTCCGTCGAACACCCCACCGGCGAAATGACGGTGATCGCCACCCTCGACGACGACGGCGCTGTCGTCAGCGCAGCCATTTTGCGCACCGCCCGCAAACTGATGGACGGCTTGGTATATTAGCCTCAACTGCCCCTGCCCGGAGGAACGGACCCATGTCGGAACCCTGCCACGATGTCGCCCATCTCGGGCATGTCGAGGTCTACACCGATCGTTTCGAGGACAGCCTCGACTTTTTCACCCGCGTCTACGGCCTGACCGAAAGCGGCCGCGACGACGCCAGCGCCTATCTGCGCGCCTGGGACGATTATGAATTTCACTCGCTGAAGCTGACCCGCCACCATCGGACCGGCGTCGGCCATGTCGCTTATCGGGTGTCCTCGCCGGAGGCGCTGAAGAGACGGGTTCGCGCCATCGAGGAAGCCGGCTACGGGATCGGATGGGTCGATGGCGACCTCGGCCACGGCATGGCCTACCGGTTCGAGGATCCGTTTGGCCACGTCTTCGAGCTCTACTGGGATACCGTCAATTACGAGGCGCCGGAGGACGAGCAACCGGCGCTCAAGAATGTCGCTCAGCGCTATCACGGTCGCGGCTGCTGCCCGCGGCGGCTGGATCACCTGAACCTGCTGTCTGACGATGTCAGTCGATTCCGGGATTTCATGGTCACCTGCCTAGGCGCGCGGATCACCGAAATGATCCAGCTCGACAACGGTCGCCTGGGCGGCTGCTGGTTCTCGGTGAACAACAAGACCTACGATCTCGCCTGTACGGAGGAACATGGCGGCGGCAGCGGCCGTTTTCATCATGTCACCTACGCCACGGACCAGCGGGAGGACATCTTGCGCGCCGCCGACATCTTCCTCGAAAACGACGTGTTCATCGAAACGGGCCCGCACAAGCACGCAGTACAGGGCACATTCTTCCTCTACGTTTACGAGCCCGCCGGCAACCGCGTTGAACTCGCCAATGCCGGTGCACGCCTGATCCTGCAACCCGATTGGGAGCCCGTTGTCTGGACCGAGAAAGAGCGCAAGAAAGGCCAGGCCTGGGGACTGAAGACCATCGAAAGTTTCCACACCCATGGGACACCGCCGGTGGCTCCTGACAAGAACTAGCGTGATCGTTTCATCGCGGGCACACTGGGGTTGCAATCTTCGACGGAGAATTCATCGACCGTCTGCAGTCGGCCTCAACCGCTTCGTCGTCAACAGCGTGCGGCCGGGATATCCCGCTCGGACGGATATTCCGCGGCTTGGCCCTGTTCTTCATCGGCGACGTCATTACAATCACCCTGCTCCCTGACTTACCGGTATCGTCACCTGGCCACCGGACCTGACAAAACAACAGAAACGGAACCATAGCGATGCGTCTCAAAACCACCCTGCCTCTCGAACTCGCGGAGAAAATCGTAGACAACGCGCTACAGGCTGGCCGCGACGAATCCATGCTTCCCCTGACGGTTGTGGTCATCAACGCCGGCGGCCAGATCGTCGCCGTCAAGAGCGAGGACGGATCCGGTATCCTGCGTTTCGACGTCGCCCTCGGCAAGGCCTGGGGTGCGCTCGGCATGGGCATTTCGAGCCGCCTGATCCGCGACCGACTCGGGCAGCGGCCGACCTTCCAGAATGCTCTCGCCGCAGCATCCAACGGCAAGTTCATCCCCGTTCCGGGCGGCGTGCTGATCGAGGACGGGGACGGCGCGACCATCGGTGCCGTCGGCATCAGCGGCGACAGTTCGGAAAGGGACGAGTACTGCGCGTTATGCGGCATCAAAGCCACTGGCCTTCGCTCCGAACCGGATGAGCCCGATCCGAACTGGCGTGGCTCCGGCCTGTCGGATGCTGCGAATGACGACTAGCTCGATACTGCATCGAAGATCCGGTGCACTACCTGCCGATGCGGCCGGCCGGCCTCGGCTGGGTCGTGGCGCCTGAAGGTCGATGCAACGGCAGATGCGGCGACTTAAACGCCGGAGCTCGCTGAGCGACCCTGATTGAGTTCGTCCATCAAGCGGTCGAAATTCGCTTGCGCGTTGCCCTTGAGATCACTGTAGAGGCAGTTGCCGCGCACATCGACACCAACCGTAAGCGGCCCCAGCTTTTGGACCCGCAATCGCGTCAGCCGGAACTGCTCAATCAGGTCCGTCCAGGCGACATCGACGACATCGCACACCGCTTCCGAGGTCAGCGCGCTGGCACCGCCGATAAAGGACAGGTAAACGCACCGGTGCCGACGCATGGCGGCGACGGTTTCCGGCCCGACGCCGCCTTTGCCTCCGACGGCGCGGATGCCAGATCCGGCGATGATCGTCGGCAAAAACGGCTCGAACCGGGTGCTGGTCGAGGGATTGAGGTAACGGCAGACCTTGTTGCCGGCCGTCTCTTCAACATAGCAGCCGACCTGACACAGCATGCCATCGGCGAACACCATCGGCAGATCCTCGCCCTGATCGATGAAATCGGCCAGCCGCTTGTGCGTCGGAAGCCCCACGGTGACCACGATCTCGCCGGTCAGATAGACCTGGTCGCCTATTTCCAGCTCGGCAATTTCGGTCTTGGAAAAGGGCAGTGACAGTTCGCAGGTCTTCAGCATCCGCAGGCCCCTATTCGATGCGTTCCACGTTACCGGAATTGTAGATGCGCGCCCGGGTGCGCCGGTTGATCCAGCAATTGAAGCAGACAGCGACCGGCGTGAATCCATGACCGGCGGAAAAATCGATATGGATGCCCAGCGCGGTGGTGTCGCCGCCCTGCCCCATGGGCCCGAACCCCGTTTTGTTGATCGCCCTTAACAGGCGTTTTTCCATGTCGGCGAGGATCGGTTCCGAATTGTCCGTGCCCATCGGACGCAACGTCGCCTGTTTGGCCATCTTGGCGGCGTGGTCGAAGGAACCGCCGATGCCGACACCGATCATCACCGGCGGGCAATGCTGCGACCCGGCGCGGACCACCGTCTCCATGATGTACCGCTCGATATCCTCCAGCTCCGGATTCACGAAGATCTCAAGTGCTGCCCAGCGGCCGGAGCCGAGCGCCTTGGGCGAACAGGTGATGTCGATGTAGTCTGCGCCGTCGACGATGTCCCAGCTGACAATCGGCATGTCCTTGCCTTTGTAGGAGCGTTCGTTGGTCAGCGGGTTCTGGACGAATTTCAGCAGCGGCGGATCGATGCGGCCGACGAGTTCGTCGAACCCGTCGACAAATGCCCGCTTGATGTCGCCGGAGAACACCGCCTGCGAGCCGATTTTCACCGAATAGACCGGTACGCCGGCATCGGAACACAGAAAACGGTCCTTTTCCTCGGCCCGCGCAGCACTGCGGATCATGAAATCGAGCACCTTGCGAGCACCCTCGCCGCTCTCCGTCTCATAGGCTTCGGCAAGCCGTGTCTTGGTGTCTTCCGGGATCTTCTTCAGCGACCATTCGTAGAGATCGGCGGAGACGTCCTTGATCTGCTCACAGGAAATCATCGCTCAGTCCTGCTCCACCTTGTGGTAGGGGCGCGGCATAGGAAAGCGTTCACCGATCGTGGCAAAATCCAGATAGCCGAGCCGGGTCAGGTGCTGCACCTTGTCATAGTCGACGAGACCATCAGTCAGACAGGAATCGTCGATATGCACGCCGATCACCTGGCCAAAGACCACGGTGCTCGGATTTTCTTCCCGTTCCGTCGGCAGATGCATGACCTGAATGGTGCGGCACTCGAAGTGAATGGGCGATTCGGCGACGCGTGGTGGCGTCACGAACCGCGACGGCAACGGTGCGAGACCGACCTCGCGCAATTCGTCGACATCGGCAGACCAGGAAGTCGAGGACCGATTGACCTTGTCGCGCAAGGCATAGGTGGCGACATTGTAGACGAACTCGCCGGTGTCCTTGGCGTTCACCCAGCTGTCCTTGGGCGCTCCGTCGGCCTTCAGTCCGTTGCAGGCAAAGGCGACGGTAGGCGGAAAGTTGTGCACCAGGTTGAAGTAGCTGAACGGCGCCAGGTTGCCGACGCCATCGCGGCTTACGGTCGAGATCCAGCCGATCGGGCGCGGGGCGACACAGGCGGCGATCGGGTTATGCGGCAGACCGTGGCCGTTTCCGGGTTCAAAGAACATGTTCCGCCGCTTCCGATTCCGTGTCGCGACAGGCCACCCGAAGCATGGTCGCGAAATCCTCGTCCCCGTGGCCACTGGCCCGATGGTCTTCGAAGCTCTCGAGGGCGGCGGCGATGGTCGGCGCCGCGATGCCCAGCCCAATGGCGGTGCCGGCGAACAGCGCCAGATCCCTGACGATCCCGTCGACGGTGAAGCTGACGGCGTCTGACCGGTCGAGGATGACCGGAGCCTTCGCCTTCAGCGAACCGTTGGCAGCGGGGCTCCCCGAAAGGATCTCGAGCATGGTTTCGGCGTCGAGTCCGGCTTTGCGACCCACCTGCAGAGCCTCCTTCAGGCATTGCCAGTAACCGGTCAGCATCATGTTGTTGACGATCTTCATGGCAGCGCCCGAACCGAGGCGGCCGACGTGGTGAATGCGGTTGGACAGCACTTCGGCCACCGGCATCAACCGACGCACTTGGCCTTCCTCGCCGCCGACATAGAACCCAGCCTTGCCCTCAGCCACCATGGAGGGCCAGCCGGAGATCGGCGCGTCGATTGCCGCACCTCCGGTCGCTTCGATCTCGCCCATGCGGCTTTTCAGGGTCTGTGGGCTGACGGTGCTGGTATCGACTATGAGCTTGCCGGAAAGGTCACAGCCGACGATTTCCGTCAGCACGGCATCCACCGCGGTGTCGTCCGACAGCGACAGCATCACAATCCCGGAGGTTTCTACCAGAGTCGTAACATCCGACCGTGCGGCGATCCCCAATGCCGCTGCCTGTTCGGGCGTCACGCCGCTGCGCGTCCAGCCGTTGACTTGCAGGCCGGCGGCGGCCAAACGCCCCGCGATCGCACTGCCCATCTTTCCCAAACCGGCCACGCCGATGCCCGGGCTGATTCCGTTTGCTTGTGTAGCTTCCATGGAGTTGTCCTAAGACAGGCGGACAACGGGCAAAAACCAAATTTGATTTCATTTCGCTTGTTGAAATAGCTGCTCGAATTTCAGCCAAGGAGTCAACGCAACCAACCCCGGTGGAACACCAAAGGGTGCCTGTCGAAGCTTGTGATTCGGAAAAGGGTCTCGTGGTCGCCACCGTCGTGGCGGCGATTGAGGCGGCAGTACCACCGACATCTTCCTGGAGAACGGCGTCTACATTTGAAACCGGGCCTTCCGGAAAATAGCTGTCCGGCCAATCAGTCAGCCGGACAATCAGCGCGCCGATATATAGTCATGACCGCACCATTCGTGCACGGCTCGGTCTTGAGCAGGGACAAACTACGAGGCTTGGCACCGCGTTCAAACAACCGCCTACCGCTTCCGGCGACAACCGGAAAGGTCCAGATACGGAATTCATCGATGAGGTCCTCTTCCAACAGCGATTGGATAAGCGCTCCGCTGCCATGAACCTGAATCAAGGGGCCATCCTTTTGCTTGAGGTTTGCAACACCGGCGGCGATATCGCCGGCAATTGCGATCGTGTTTCGCCAATCGAAGGATGTGAGCGTGTTCGTGGCGACGTATTTTGTTGCCTCGTCCATCATGCGGCTCTCGGGATCATCGCTGCCAGCCGTGGGAAAGTGCGCGGCAAAGATCTCGAAGGTTCTGCGACCAAACAGCATGTCATAGGGGACGGACATGGCTTCACGACGCACTTGCCCCATGACCTCACCCCAGTAATCAGCGGCCCAGCCGCCTCCCGTAAAGCCATCGGACGGATCTTCATCTGGCGAACTCGGGCTCTGCATCACGCCATCGAGCGTGACGAAGGTGATGATGGCGAGTTCCCTCATGATTCAATGCCCCCGCTCTTCTGAACCGGCTCGATCAGAAAGCGACAAAGGCTGTCGAGTGACCCTTCCCAACCGTTTTCGTGGATACTGCAGGCGGTGTCGGACGGCAGCTTCTCGTGCCGAATGACAACCTCCGTTGCGTTGCCGCGCTCGTGGAAACGGAAAAGAACACGCATATCCAGACCCTGAAGCGGATCGGGAGCTTCCCAAAGCCACGACACGACGATTTCTTCAGGAGCTGATATGCGCTCATAGGCACCGCCGACCACTGGGCGACGACCGTCTGGCATGACGTAGCGAAATCGGAAAATACCGTTTTCCTCGAAGTTGAAATCGAGAATGTCGAGGTCAATGTCCGGGCTCGGCGTGAACCACTGAGCCAGCAGCTCGGCACGACTGAAAACTTCGAAAATCCGGCGTCTCGGCGCCGGGATCAGCCGGCGGACAAGGAGTGGAACACCTACCGCGGTCATTTCCCCTCCTCCGGCAATGTCTGGACGAAATCATGCAGACGCTGCAATGTGCCTTCCCAGAACTTCTCATGTCGGACGATCCAGTCTTCGGCCTCCTTCATTGGCACCAAATCCAACTGGAACCGGTGGGTTCGCCCTTCTATTTCTCGACGGACCAGTCCGGCCCGCTCCAACACCTTCAAGTGCTTTGATATGGTTGGTTGGGCCACATTGAAGGGAGCACGCAACTCGTTTGCCGACAGCATTCCGCGGGTGGCAAGCATAGATAATATTTCGCGTCTGGTTCCATCACCCAATGCGTGAAAGGTCCGGTCCAACGGTTGATTATAAAATATAGCCATGTGACTATATAAAGAGCTGCCGAGATATAGTCAACTACGCCAGATCGCGTTTGGCGTGTGCTAACAGCAACGGACTTGTGAGTCTCCGGCGATTTTCTTCATGACGAACCCCATTCCGGTTAAAAGATATACGCACCAGCCGAACCGCTGTTGCGATTGAGTGAAGGAGTGAGCATGTCTGAGGCACTGGTAGATCGGGACGCGCTGGAGTTGCGCGAGGCACTTGATGAGCGACGCATTTCAGCGGTCGACCTCGCCAATGCGTATCTCGATCGCATCGATGCCTGCAACGACGCTGTCAATGCGATCGTCTCTCTGCGCCCGCGAGACGAAATCATCGCCGAAGCGGCACGAATGGACGAGGAACCCGCTACGGGCCCGCTGCATGGGCTGCCGATCGCCATCAAGGACCTCGTCAATACCAAAGGCCTTCGCAGCACCCAGGGATCGCCGATTTTTGCTGAGCATATTCCCGACGAAGATGCCCTTCTGGCAGACCGGATCCGCACTGCCGGTGCCTTGATCATCGGCAAGACCAATACGCCAGAGTTTGGCCTCGGCTCGCACAGCTACAACCCGGTCCATGGCGTCACCCGCAATCCCTACGACCTCAGGCGTTCAGCCGGCGGTTCAAGCGGTGGCGCTGCCGCGGCATTGGCTGCTCGCATGGTGCCGATCTCCGATGGTTCGGACATGATGGGATCGCTGCGCAACCCGGCCGGTTGGAACAATGTCTATGGTCTGCGGCCCAGTTTCGGCCTGGTGCCGGACGAACCGATCGGCGACAATTTCTTGCACCAGCTAGCCGTTCTCGGCCCGATGGCGAGGTCACCAGCCGACCTTGGGTTTCTGCTTGAAGTGATCGGCCGTCCCGACCGGCGCCACCCCCATGCCCGATCGGCCTTCGATGGACTGCGGGAGGTCCCTCCCTTGCGGATCGGATGGATCGGCGATTGGGGCGGTTATTATCCGATGGAAACCGGCATCCTCCCGCTATGCGAGGCAGCTCTTGGCGTGCTCGGTGACCTTGGCCATGTTGTCGAGCCCCTGATACCGAACTTTCCGCCTGAGCGCATTTGGGACAGCTGGGTGAAGCTGCGCGGTTGGCAAACCGCCATGCGCCTAAGGCCACATTACGAAAATCCGCAAACTCGTGACTTGCTCAAACCCGAAGCGATCTGGGAAATCGAAAACGGATTGTCGCTGACGGCAAGCGAAATCCACGATGCCAGCATTGCCCGCTCGGACTGGTTCACCGCTGTGGCCGATATGGCGGATGTGGATATCCTCGCGCTGCCCTCGGCCCAGATATTTCCCTTTGAGCCTGAGTTGGACTGGCCCAAGCACATCGCCGACCGGTCGATGGACACCTACCACCGTTGGATGGAGATCGTCTTGCCTGCCTCCCTGATCGGGCTGCCGGCGCTATGCGTACCGGCCGGATTCGGCGATCAGGGTCTGCCTATGGGACTGCAGTTGATTGCGCGGCGTGGCGAGGACGGCCTGCTGCTGGGTCTCGGCCAGAGCTATCACGAACGCACCATGTGGCCGCAGAATCGACCGCCGGAAACTCCACCCCGAAGCAGCTGATCGGAACCGGCCAGCGCCGGATCATTCCGTTCTGGCACGTACCGCGTCGGTCCAAATCACGATGACCAACGCAATGAAGGAGAACAGGGCAAAGCCGGCGACCAACGGAATTACGCTTGCGTCGTAAAGAGCTCCGATAACCGCTCCGAAAATCAGGGAAATACCGGTAGTAACGGATCCGATAACGGCCGCCGCCGTGCCTGCGATATGCCCCATCGGTTCCATGGCCAGCGCATTCAGATTGCCGAACAGGATGCCCATGGCGAAGAAACTAAGGATGAAACAGGCCATGAAACTCCACAGGGGCGGCACACCAGCCAGAGCCCAGGCGTAAACCGTGTAGGCGGTGCACAGGATCGTGACGCCGATCAGCGCCCATTTGCACAAAGCCCGCATTCCGTAGTGCATGACCAGGCGGGAATTCGCCAACGACGCCACACCGATGGCCAGCGCGAGGATGGCGAAGTAGAGCGAAAACAGGTCACCGGCCCCGTACAATTCCTGAAAAATCTGCTGGGATGAGATCAGATAACCGATGAACGGGGCAAACACGGCCCCTGTTGCAAGCATGTAGCCGAGCGCTCTGCTGTTCAGAAAAACTTCCTTTGCACTCGCATAGATATTGGGGGGCGAGAACGCTTTCCTGTCGTCCGGCGCAAGTGTTTCGGGCTGCCGTAGGTAGAGCCAGGTAAACCCGAGGACAGCAATCGCGAAAAACACCACGAAAATCGAGCGCCATCCCGAAATGACCATGAGCCCCTGCCCGACGGCAGGCGCGACGGCAGGCACGATGATGAACACCGCCATAACCGCAGACATGATGCGGGCCATCGCCCGGCCCTCATGCCTGTCGCGCACCATCGCCAGAACAACGATCCGAGGACCGGCTGACCCAATTCCCTGTAGTAACCGACCGATCAGCATCAGATCGAAATCGTAGGCAAACGCAGACAACAGGCTTCCGGCCAGGAAGACACCCAGGCCAGCATAAATCGCCGGCTTTCTACCGGTACTATCGGACAGCGGTCCATAAAAGATCTGGCCGATGGCCAGCCCGAGGAAAAACACCGTAATGACCAGCTGACGGTCGTTTTCCTCGGTCACACCGAGATCGGAGCCGATGTTCGGCAGTGCCGGCAACATGGCATCCGTTGCAAGCGCGACAAGCGAAATCAGGAGAGCGATCAACAAAACGAATTCGGCGTCGCCCGGTGCGCGCGTTTGCATGTGGTGTTTCGTCCCTGAAGCCGGCCATCGGCAGTTGTTCGGCCATCCCGGCCGCAACCGTCATAGCAACGGTTATTGTCTTGGCATAGGCCTTTTGGGCTAGCGTTCGCTACAGCCGCATCAAAGTGGCGTTTTCGCCTTCGGTCAGGCGATCGACCGACCGCATGAAGTGCTCATAGTCCTTCGGACCGAGCTTGTCTGAAAAATGCGAGTTCAACTCCCGTACCAGCAAATGGCAGGCTTCCATAATGCGCCTGCCCTCCTGGGTCAGGCACACCTCGGTCATCCGGCCATCCGAACCGGTGCCCTTGCGTTCGAGCAGGCCGCGGGTCTCCATGGTCTTCAGAAGGCGGGATATCGCCGGCCGGGCGATGCCTATATAGCTCGCGAGCCCGGAGGGCGTGGTAACGCCTTCCATGCCAACTCCTCGAAGGACGCACCACATCAGCCGCGTGATCCCGTGCTCGTCGATATGCTTTTCGAGCCGTGCCTCCATCAGCCGGGCCAGTCGCGTGACCTTGTAGCCAATTCGGTTGTGCAGCGTGAAATCTTGCAATGCATCTCCCCACGATCGCTGTCAAATGCCCAGTTGACAGTTTTGCCGCCAATGCCGATTATCTCATTAACATAGATAATTATCATTGTTAACTACATGCTATCTGGTCTGGGAGGAACCGAAATGAAAACCATTCAATCTCTGAAGGGCGCGTTGATCGCTGTTGCCGCCATCACCGCTACCGCTGTGCTGCCCATCGCCAATGCGTCAGCCGACGAGCTCAAGGCGGCGCATTTCATGCCACCGATGCACCCCATGGACCGCGGGGTCATGACGCCGCTGTCGGAAGAGTTAGCCAAGGCGACTGACGGTGGATTGACCATTCGCATCTATCCGGCGGGCGAGCTCGGAAAGGGTCCGGTCCAACAGTACAAACGCGTCGTTACCGGTGTCGCTGATATTGCGTTCGGCATCCCGGCCTATACGCCTACCCAGTTCGGCAAGACCGTCATGGTTCACATGCCCGGTCTGTTCAAAAGCGGTGAGGATGCGACCAACGCATTGTGGGACAACCTCGGTGCGATCGAAGACGAGTACGCCGAAACCAAGCTTCTGGGCCTTTGGGCCAACAACCCGTCCGTTCTGATCACCCGTGAAAAGCCGGTCCGCACCCTTGCCGACATTGAAGGCATGAAGGTGCGCACCCCCAATCCGGTTATGGCGGAAGTGGTCAAGGCCTGGGGCGGCATTCCGGTCTCCATGCCGACACCTGACATCTACAATGCCATGAACACCGGCGTCATCGACGCAGTCATGATCGGACCATCCGGTATTCGCTCGTACAAGCTCAACGAAATCGGCAAGCACGCCACCATCAACATTCCGTCGGCCGTCGACAGCTTCTACCTGCTGATGAACAAGCAGAGCTGGGACGGTCTTAGCGACGAGCACAAGGCCAAGCTGAACGAACTGACCGGGCGGGATCTGAGCCTTCGCGGTGCAAAAGCCTTCTACAAGGCCGGTCAGGCGGGCATTCAACTCGCCCGTGACAGTGACGTTGAGATCATCGAAATCGACGCCGCTGCAGATGCCGAGTTCCGCGCCGCAATGGCCGATGCCCTTGAGGCGTTGATGGACAAGACATCTGAGGAAACCGGCGCCGACGCCCGTAAGATTGTTGCCGGGTTCTCCGGGCAATAAAGGGTGTCAAACGAGGACCAGGAGATTGACAGCCGTCCGGCAATCCCGGACGGCTGGCGGCGGTGGGTCCAGGCGCCACTGATCGCCTGCGGCGCAATCACCATCTTTGCCATGATGTTTTTGTCGGTTGGCGACGCTCTACTGCGTTCGCTGTTCGATGCGCCGATATTCGGCGCCAATGACTACACACAGATCATTCTGTCGATTGCCGTATCCATCAGCCTGCCGCTGTGCGTGCTCGCCGGACGGGTGATCGCCATCGACACGCTGGTTGCGATGTTTCCGGACCGATTGCGCCGGCCCATCGACCTTCTCGTCTCGATCGCCGGCGCGGTTATGATGGGCTATCTGGCCTGGCGGGCCTTCCTGAACGCCCGCGAAGCGGCGCGATTTGCAGAAACGACCCTTCTACTGCAGCTGCCACTCGACACATCCTACTACGCCATAGCCGCTGGCGGTGCACTTTCGGCGATTTTGCTTCTGACTGAAAGCGGACGCCATGAGCACTGAACTGCTGGGGCTTGTCGGCTTCGGCGTGCTGTTTGGCCTGATGGCGCTTGGAACGCCGGTCGCCATCGCACTGCTGATCGTCGGTTTCAGCGGCACCTTTCTGTTGAATGGCTTCCAGGCGGCCGCTTATACGCTGAGCGGCCAGGCCTTCGCGACAGTGACAGTCTACGAGTTGTCGATCATTCCGTTGTTCATCCTCATGGGCAATCTTGCGTCGGCCGCGGGTTTGAGCCGCGATCTGTTCGACGCCGCCTACCGGCTGATCGGCCACCTGCGTGGCGGTTTAGCCGCAGCAACGATCCTGGGCTGCGCCGGCTTCGCTGCGCTCTCGGGTTCATCGATCGCCTCAGCCGTGACGATGGGCAAAGTCGCCTACCCTGAAATGCGCCGCTATCGATACGGTGCCAGGTTGGCCACCGGATCGATAGCGGCGGGCGGAACGCTGGGCATACTCATTCCGCCCTCCACCGGCTTCGTCATCTACGCGGTGCTGACAGAGGAATCCATCGGCCGCCTGTTCATGGCCGGCGTGCTTCCCGGTTTGCTCCTGACCACGCTTTTTCTGATTGCCATAGCGCTGGTCACTCTGCTCACGCCGGAAGAAGGGCCAAAAGGACCGGTCTTCAACCTACGCGAAAAGCTCTCCGGCATGGTGCGGGCGACCGGGATCGTGACGATCATTGTGATCACCATCGGCGGCATCTACACGGGGTTCTTCACCCCGGTCGAGGCGGCCGGGGTCGGCGCCTGCTTTGCCCTTTTAATGCTGATCATTCGCGGTAAATGCACCTTGCAAACGCTGTGGGATGCCAGCGCCGAAACATTGCGCACCACCGGCATGGCCTTTTTCATCCTGATCGGGGCCAATGTCTTTGCTCCCTTTGTCGCCCTGTCGCACCTGCCCGAAACAATCGCGGCGACCATGACCGGATTGGCGCTCGGCGCCTACGGGACATTGGCTGTGATCCTGCTGGGCTACGTCGTGCTCGGCATGTTCATCGAAGGCCTGTCGCTTCTGGTCATCACCTTACCGATCGTTTTTCCGCTAGTCGTTTCGCTCGGTTTCGACCCGATCTGGCTCGGTGTGATCATGGTTATCGTGCTTGAAATGGGCCTCATTTCGCCGCCCATCGGTGTCAACGTCTTCGTCGTCAAGAGCATCGTGCCGGACGTCAAGATGGAGACGATATTCGCCGGGATCATGCCGTTCTGGCTTGCCATGGCCATCGCGCTGGTCATCCTGGTGATCTTCCCGGAGATCGCCCTGATGCTCCCGAACGCGATGTTCGATTAAACAAGAGAGAAGCTATTTGCGGCGATGGTAGGTCAGTGCCAAGGCAAGGCAGTGCTCCAGTTCCGCAACCGGAAGAGACGGATCGTCCCTCAGGATGACCGCCCGATTTCCCTCGAAGTCGAAATCGGCATCGTAAAGGTCGCGATACTCTTTAACGAGAGTGGTTTGGCAATGGCAAAACAGCGCCGGCCTTCCATCTTTGCTGACACCCAAGCGGACGGTGCTGCCGGATTTCGGCCGAACAGTTAGATAGCTTGGCTGTCCCCATTTGAGAGTTTCGACGATCTCGCCAACGCCATCGGTATCGGCCGCAACCTTGAAAATCAGGTCTCGTATCGAAAGCAAGCGGGGTCGCGCATCATCGGACAGCGCCTCGAAGGCCCCGGCGACGTCCGCCGGCATCTCAGCATGGGTCTGCAACAATCCGCTCCTTGCTTCCAATTGTGGATGCAATCGTAGTGTGAAGGCCAGACCGATCAAAGAGTGCTGTCAGATCCATCCTGTCAAGATCTGTCAGCAGGTCGGCTACATGGTGGCACCAATCTGCCAGGGAACGAATTCCAGATCGCCCAGCCCCTGGGCTTCCGACAGGGTCTGCTGGCCCGATGCAACGGCGAGGATGCGCTGGAATATCTCTTCGCCAACTTCCTCGATCCCCGCTCCTGACGACGCTATACGCCCGGCATCGATGTCCATGTCTTCGGACATGCGCTCGAACACTGCATCGTTGGTGGCGATCTTGATCGAAGGCGACGGTTTGGCGCCAAACGCCGACCCGCGTCCCGTTGTGAAACAGACGATGGTGCTACCGCTGGCAATCTGCCCCGTTACCGAGCACGGATCGTAGCCGGGGCTGTCCATGAAGACGAACCCTTTGGCATCCACCGGCTCACCGTAAAGATAAACACCGTTGAGCGGGCTGGTGCCGCCCTTGGCGACGGCGCCGAGAGACTTTTCCAATATAGTAGTCAGGCCACCGCGCTTGTTGCCGGGCGACGGATTGTTGTCCATTGAGCCGAAATTGCGCGCGGTATAGTCTTCCCACCACCGGATACGATCGACCAGTTTTCGACCGACCTCCGGCGTTGCGGCACGCCGCGTTAACAGATGCTCGGCACCATAGATCTCAGGTGTCTCAGCCAAGACCGCGGTACCACCATGACGCACCAGCAGGTCGGCGGCATAGCCAAGGGCCGGATTGGCGGTAATCCCCGACCAGCCGTCGGAACCGCCACATTGCAGTGCCAGCATCAACTCGGAGGCCGGGCAAGTCTCGCGTTTCACCTGATTGGCGATAGGCAGCATGGACTTGACGATGTCGACACCCGCATCGATGGTTTTGCGCAGTCCGCCGGTCGTCTGGATATTCATCGTCTGGAATAGCGGCCCGCGCTCGATGTTGTAAGCCTCCAGCAGGAAATCGATCTGGTTGACCTCGCAGCCCAGACCAACAAGCAGCACACCGGCCAGATTCGGATTGCGCGCATAGCCCCAGAGAACCCGCTGCAGGTTTTCATAGCCCTCGCCATTGTCGGCCATGCCGCATCCTGTGCCGTGCACGAAGGCGACGACACCATCGACATTGGAATACTGGGCAAGCACGTCCGGCGTGAAGGCCGACGCGATGAGGCGGGCCGCCGTCGCCGAACAATTCACACTGGTGAGCACGCCGATATAGTTGCGCGTTCCGACCTTGCCATTCGGCCGGCGAAAACCCTGAAATGTTACCTGTTGGCCGCTCTCGATTGGCTCCAGGGGACTGGCCGCGTCGCAAAACTCATAATCCTGGTCGGTCGGCCGATAGTCGAGATTATGCGTATGGACGTGGCTGCCCGGTTCGATGTCCGTCGACGCGTAGCCGATAATCTGGCCGTATTTGCGCACTGGATTGCCGACCGCAACAAATCGCACGGCGATCTTGTGTCCGGAGTGGACTGGATCGCGCAGCGTGGTGTCGCCAACCCTTTCGCCGCCATCCAGATTTCGCAGAGCAACGACCACATCGTCCTCGGGATTGAGACGAATGGTCGGATTGATTGTGTCGAGCATTGGCAATCGCGTAGATAGAGTGAACCGAATTAAACGGAATTCGCGGTGTCCTGCCACAGCGGCCAAGCCTGAGAAACGGCTTGCAGCCCGCTATCGGACAAGCGAATTCTGATTTAATTGCATATCTATACAATTCTTTTCCGAATGTCAGCACACCGTCCGGAACCGCTCGACGCACATGTCCAGCGTCTCTTCAGGGTCACGCTTCCACCAGTTGTTGGCGGAAAAAATCTCGACTTCGCAAAAACCGTCGTATCCGGCTCCTTCAACCGCTGTCCGGATATGCTTGAGGTCTGCAACACCATCACCCATCATGCCGCGATCGAGGAGCACGTCGCGAGTATCAGCGAGCCAGTCGCACAGGTGATACCCGGCGAGGCGATCTCCACCCAATCGCTGCAATTCCGCTGCGAGCGACAGATCCCACCAGACATGGTAGACGTCGACGGCGACTGCGATCGCCGGATGATCGATCCGCACGCACAGGTCTACGGCATCACGCACGGTCACCAGGCATGAACGATTGCCGCCATAAACCGGATTGAGCGGTTCAAGCGCCAGCCGAACATTACCGGCCGCAGCCCGCGGTGCGCCCTCTGCCACGATCTCGGCAACACGATCCAGACTGTCCCGCATGCTGTGCGTGCCTTCAACGACGCCCCCCACACAAATGGTGACGCAAGGCGCACCCAAATCCGCAGCCATATCTATCGAGGCATTGAAGTCATCCATCATTGCGCGCCTGGTCGGCGGTGCCAGCGGGCCGACAAGAAATGGCGTGCGACAAAGGCCTGCCACCTGCAGGCCGGCGGCACGGGTCCGCTCGCCGATCTCGGCGGCGCGATCGGCCAGCTCCCGCCGCCACCATGTGATGGCGCCGAAACCGCGCTCTGCGCAGGCATCGATGACCCGTTCCGGACTCCAGCCCGCGCCCTGCCCCTCGACATTGTGGCCAAGCGTGGCCGTGTTCAGCGCGAGTGCCGAATGGTCGGTCGAAAAATCGCGCAGGTTTGTTCCCGGCATATCAGACGCCGTACACCTTGAGCAGGCTACGCATGCGACCTGCAGCCCGCTCCGGATCCGCAAACAGGCCGCATTGGTCGGCCATCTTGAATGCATCGACAAAATAGGGAAGCGGCCGCAAGGCCTGGGCCCCACTCAGCATCACGAAGTGGTCCTGGAAGCCATTGAGCCAGGCCAGAAACACCACGCCGGTCTTGTAGTATTGGGTCGGTGCCCGAAACAGGTGGCGGGCCAATGGCACGGTCGGATCAAGGAGCGCCCGAAAACCGTCACGGTCGCCCTGCGTCATGCGTGCAGCGGCGGTCGAGGCCAATGGCGCCAAGGGGTCGAAGATCCCGAGAAGCGCGTCCGAATATCCCTCTTCATCGCCTTGGATCAGTTCCGGATAATTGAAATCGTCACCGGTATACATCCGGACTCCGTCTGGCAGACGACGCCGCATGACGATTTCCTTTTCCTTGTCGAGCAGGGAGATCTTGATGCCGTCCACCTTGTCCACGTTGTCGGAGATGATCCGCAGGCAGGTTTCGAGGTTATCTTCAAAGGACGCACTGCCCCAATAGCCCTCCAATTGCGGGTCGAACATCGATCCGAGCCAATGGAGAATGACCGGATTGTCGCACTGCTGCAGGACAGCACCATAGAGGCTGACATAATCCTCGGGACTTCTACCAACCGCCGCCAAGCCACGGCTAGCCATCAGGATGATCCGGCTGTCGCATTTCTGCACAGCTTCAACCTGCTCCAGATAAGCTCGTTTGACCTCGTCCAGAGAGGATGCATCGCGTGGCAACAGATGATCGGTTCCCGCGCCGCTTGCGACCAGCGCATCCGGCAGTTCCGATTTGGTCCGTCGAATGAGGTCCAGTGCCCCCGCCCAGTTGAGTCCCATGCCGCGTTGGGCAGTATCCATCGCTTCGGCAATTCCAAGCCCGAGACCCGCCAGGTGCCGGCGGAAGGCCATGGTCGCATCCCAGTCGATCGCGGGAACGGTGGACGGATCGGTATCCGAATACGAATCGGCAACGACATGAGCGGCGGAATAAAATACTCGATTAGCGTCCTGCGGCATGGGCATCACGGCAGGGCTTTCGCCAATCATCTGATAGCTTTGCAAGCGCCCCTCGGCGTCAGGAAGATCGATATTCATCGTCGCATCTCAAAATCGTGTCACAAGCATGCCGGCATCGGCAGAAATGGTCTGGCCAGTGGTGTAAGGCAGATCGCCACACGCAAGCGTGGCCACGATACGACCCATGTCCTGCGGTTGTCCCAGGCGCGGAAGCAGCGTCAGCCCTTCCTCAACAATTCGTTTCTGATAGGTGTGCTTGACTGGTTTCGTCATGTCGGTCTCGATCAGGCCGGGCTGAACGTCGTAAACAGGGATCCCCTCTTCGCCGAGCCGGACTGCAAACGCCTTGGAAACCATCGCAGCAGCTGCTTTCGAAACGCAATACTCAGCGCGTGGAGCAGCGACGGCGTTTGCATTCGATGAAGTAATGTTGACGAGGCTATAGAACCGGCCATCGGAGCGATTTCGATCAACCAGTCGTCGGGCAAAAGCCTGACTCAGGAAAAACATGGCCTTGGCGTTGACAGCCATGCATCGATCGTAACTTTCCTCGCTTGCCTCCAGAAGATCACCGCGCTGCAAAACCGAGACACCGGCGTTGTTGACCAGCGTCGACAACGATCCGATTGCCGCCTCTGCGCGGTCCAGCATGCCAGCGTGTCCCTTCAGATCGGTGACGTCTCCCACCACCTTGACGACATCGCCGCCAAGCTTGGCAACGGCCTCGGCCGCTGAGTCGAGTTCCTCCCCCTCCTCAGGCGCATTCAGGGCAACACTGAAGCCTCGTCGCGCCAGTTCTGTCGCGATACCGAGACCAATTCCCCTGCTCGATCCTGTGATCAACGCTGCCTGGCGGCCTGCGCTCATGTTCGGGCTCCGTGCTTGATCAGTTCACGCGCGATGATCATGCGCTGAATCTGGTTGGTTCCCTCGTATATCTGCGTGATCTTGGCATCGCGGTAAAGCCGCTCCACCTCAAATCCGCGAATGTAACCGGAGCCGCCGAAAATCTGAATCGCGTCGGCGGTGCGGGTAACCGCCATGTCACCGGCGAAACACTTCGCCATTGAACAGGCCTTTGTTGCATCCCGACCTTGATCGATGGCAACCGCTGCACTTTGCACGAGAAGTCTTGCAGCCTCGACATCCTTCGCCATATCGGCAAGCATCCACTGAACGCCCTGAAACTCGGCAATTTGCGACCCGAACTGCTTGCGCTGCTGCGCATAATCCAGAGCCGCTTCCAGGCCCGCCTGCCCGATCCCGACGGCCAGGGAGGCAATGCCGACCCGCCCCTTGTCGAGAACGCTCATCATCATGTGGAAGCCGCGCCCTTCCTCGCCAAGCAGCGCATCAGACGACAAAGCGACATCGGTAAAGGTCAGCGCACCGACCTGGCTCGCCCTCTGCCCCATCTTGTGTTCCTTGGGACCACGTTCGACGCCAGGCAGGTCGAGATCGACGATGAAGATGCTCATGCCGCGGCGACCGGCTTCAGGATCGGTCCGCGCCAAAACGAAAGCCACATCGGCAACCGGCGCGTTGTGGATCCAGATCTTGCCGCCATTCAGCACCCAGCCATCACCATTGCGCATAGCAATGCTCCGGATGCCAGATACATCCGTTCCCGCCTCAGGTTCGGTGATGCAGTAGGCAGCACGCTTGCGCGCCGACATCACCTCCGGCAGCCATTGTTGCTGCTGTTCGGAGCTGCCGTGGCGAACCAGAAGTGTTGAAATCAACTCGACAAGTCCACACTGGTCTGCGACCGACGAATAGCCACGCGACAGCTCTTCCATAACGAGCGCGTAGCAGAGCGTGTCGAAGCCCGGACCGCCAAGTTCCTCGGGAACGCCGATGCCGAAGAGCCCCAGCTCTCCCATCTGTTCATAGATTTCTGCCGGAAACCGCTCCTCACGGTCAAGCTCCTCCGCCATCGGGCGGACGACGTCTTCCGAAAACTGCCGCGCCATGTCGCGGACTTGCTCATGGGTGTTTGTGAGAAACATCGCACTTTACAAGGTTGTAACTATCTGGTTACTTAAATAGCAAGCTTGCATCGCAGCGTCAAGTTACCCGAAGTCGTCTGCCTATTTTTCAGATGTGTGTCCATCGGGAGCCCACGGATTCGCTGCCCGGGCAAACGAAACGGACTTGCCATAGTCCGCGGAACCTGTATCGTTAATAACTAAACAGTTACTTGGAGGAACGACCGTGAAGATATCCGACAAGCAGAAATTCGGCAGGGTCGACCTGAATGTCACGCCTTTCGCCTTCGGTGCCGCGCCCATCGGCAATATTTTCCGGCCGATCGACGAAGAAACGTCGGATGGAATGATCAACAGTGCATGGGATGCCGGCGTTCGCTTCTTCGACACAGCACCGATGTACGGCCACGGGTTGTCCGAATTGCGTTGCGGCCACTCGCTACGCTGGAGGCACCGGGACGATTTCGTGCTGTCCTCGAAGGTCGGCCGCATCCTCAAGCCAAAGCGGCGCTCGGAGATCGATTTCACGCCATGGACCGACGCGGCGCCCAATGAGATGATCTTCGACTACAGCTATGATGGCACCATGCGTGCCTTCGAGGACTCGCTACAGCGCCTGGCCCTGGAGCGTATGGACATCTGCTTCATTCACGACATCGACGTTTTCACCCGTGGCGACGAACAGCCCGAGGTCTTCAAACAGGCCATGGACGGCGCCTGGAAAGCCCTGGTGCAACTCCGTGAAGAGGGCCTGGTCAAGGCGATCGGTGTCGGCGTCAACGAGTGGGAAGTGTGCGAGGAGGCCCTGCGGCAGCGCGATTTCGACTGCTTCCTTCTGGCCGGCCGCTACACGCTGCTGGAGCAGGACTCGCTCAACAGCTTCCTGCCATTGTGTGAAGAGCGCAATGCCGCCGTTGTCGTCGGCGGCGGTTTCAACTCCGGCATTCTGGCGACCGGAGCTATCGAAGGGGCAAAATACAACTATGCCCCTGCCCCCCAGGATATCATGGAACGCGTGGCGGGCATTGAAGCGGTCTGTGCCGAATTCAATGTGCCGCTTCCGGCTGCGGCACTGCAGTTCGTTGTCGCCCACCCGGCGGTGCCGTCATTTGCGGCCGGCACGCGGACCGTTGAGCAGCTGGAGAAAAACCTGGCCTGGTTCACCTACCCCATCCCTGCCGATTTCTGGACTACACTGAAGCACAAGGGTCTGTTGCGCGAGGACGCCCCGGTCCCGCAGGAGGGTTGAACGGCGTGTCCGACGGCCGCGAACTCACAGAGGGCTCGTTCAACTTCGACACGGTGGAGGTCGGCGATTGGTTCCGCACCTCCACACTGACAATCACCGCTGACCAAATCGACCGGTTTGCTGACCTGACCGGCGACCGCTTTGAAATACATATGTCGGACGATCGGGCTCGGGCACACGGTTTTCGCGGCCGTGTGGCGCACGGACTTCTGGTGCTTTCGCTCGTTGACGGGTTGAAAAACCAGGTCGAAGCGCGCCTCGATGCCATCGCCTCGCTCGGCTGGGACTGGTCGTTCCAAAGACCGGCGCTGATCGGCGACACTATCACGGCAACGTTGACCATCGCTGAAAAACGCGAAACCCGACATGCAGATAGAGGCATCGTTCGGCTTGCGGGTGACGTCGTCAACCAGGATGGTGAGACGGTACAGTCGGGCAACAATCAACTGATGCTGTATCGAGGAACGCCAGCCGGTCGACCAATAACAGGCTGACTTCCCGCCGGTGGGCCAATGCCCTACCCTGCCGGCGATGACCCAATCTCTGTCCGAAAAGCTCAAACGCTTTCCCCGCGTGGGTATCTCCCGGCTCAACACCCCCTTGGAGCCGTTAAAGCGACTTAGCGCTTATATCGACGGACCACGGTTTTGGGTTAAGCGCGAAGACATGACCGGCCTCGGTTTCGGCGGAAACAAGTTGCGAAAGCTTGATTTCGTCCTTCACGAGGCGCTGGAATCAGGTGCCGATACTCTGGTCTCCGGCGGTGTCGTCCAATCGAACAGTCAGCGACAAGTCGCAGCCGCGGCAGCCAGATTGGGGCTTGAATGCCATTTGGCGGTCTACCATGGACGCGTTACCGCTCCTTCTGCTGAATACGAAACGTCCGGCAATGCATTGCTGAACCGCCTGTTTGGCGCGCAGCTTCACCACGTAACCTGGGACGGCGATCGCAATGCGGCAATCACTTCACTGTGCGATCGCTTGCGCGATCAGGGCAAACGACCATTCATGGTGCCGTATGGTGTTTCCAGCGCGCTGGGCGCGGTCGGATACGCCTCCGTTGTGACCGAACTGGCAGCACAGTCGAGATCCTTGGGATTCACACCGGCGGCAATCGTTCACTGTTCCGGCAGCGGCGCGACCCAGGCAGGCCTAGCCATAGGCGCGGCTTTGGAATTGCCGGCGACAAATATCGTTGGGATCGACATCGATGCGGAGCCGACCCGCGTCGGAGACGATGTCACTCGATTTGCAACGGGCGCGGCTGAATTGCTGGACGCGGATTTTCGCAAATCCGCTGTTGAGGTTGTGGCTGGACACGCCGGACCCTCTTATGGCGTCCCCCACACTGCAACCATCGAAGCCCTCAAGATTGCCGGTTCACTGGAAGGCCTGGTGCTCGATCCAGTTTATTCGGCCAAGGGTTTGGCCGGTCTGATAGCCCTGGCGAGGGAGCGACGCTGGAGCAAGGAGGATAACGTCATCTTCATTCACACCGGCGGTTCTCCGGCCTTGTTTGCCTACGCCAGCAGCCTGGAAATCTGACACCATTGGTGCGTTGCGAAGCGCGAAAACTTGTGTCCCGACGATCCTGATCGTTCATTGTATGCGCCAATCCAATTGAATACCCTGCCATCTGATTGAAAAGGCAACCCATGTTCAACCGGCGTCACGTTCTGTACGGCCTTTTGGCACTCTGTTTGCCACTGACATCGAACGCGGAGGAGATCGACGCCGCTCCTGCTGCACTCGCTGATGGGTGGGAGGTTGCCAAGCCCACAGATGCGGGATTTGACACCAAGGCACTTTCCGAACTCGCCGAGAAGATTGACAGCGGCTGGGTCCCCAATGTTCACGCGTTGCTGATCGAACACGACGGACGGTTGGTTTTTGAGCATTACCGGCCGGGCGAAGACATCAGCATGACCGGAGACCTTGGCCTGGTCGAACACGGCCAAACAACCCGACACGATATTCGCTCCGTCACCAAGAGCGTGACGTCGCTGCTGCTCGGCATCGCTCTTGGTGCCGCCGCCGAAGATGCCCTTGAAAGCCCTATTGCGAGCTTCTTTCCGGACAGGGATGATCTCGACAGCGAGCTGAGCGCAGTAACCCTGCATCATGTCCTGACCATGACAGCCGGGCTTGCGTGGAACGAGACGATCGCGTCCTATTCTGATGAACGAAACGATTTCAAACGGTACAACTCGACCAGCGACCCTGTCGGTTACGTGTTGTCCAAAGGGCTTCAGGATCCGCCCGGAAGCCGTTGGAATTACAACAGCGGGCTGACCGACGTCACCGCTGGTGTTATCGAACACTTGACCGGGAAGCCCCTGACGGATTTCGCCGACGAGGTGCTTTTCGGCCCGCTCGGCATCACCGACTATGAATGGCTCCGTCCCCGCGCCTGGCCGCCGGACAGCTTTCCAAGCGCTGGCGCCGGATTACGACTGCGAGCCCGTGACCTCGCCAAAATCGCTTCGCTCGTCCTGCATGACGGCGCGTGGCAAGGCCGACAATTGATACCTGTTGACTGGCTTCGAATCTCGACCAACCGCCATGTGGAGGACATTCCCTGGGTTTCCGGCGGCACCTATGGTTACGGCTACTACTGGTATCCGGGCACACTGAGAGACGGCCGATCGCCGATATCAGGCAGCAGTGTGATCCGCGCGGCCGGCTACGGCAACCAGGGAGTTTTCATTTTCCCGGAAGCGGGTCTGTCAATCACGGTGTTTGCTGGCAACTACGCCGACCACGGCCGATCCATAGACACACGGATCATGGGGCTTGTCGCCCGTGCGCTACGCTGACCATGACGCCTGACGTGCCGTGCTTCAGGCGTTTGTTCGGAGCTACGGCCGACGAACGGAGAGCAACTCGTAGTGTGTTCCAGCGCGCAACCCGTTCATGGGATATTTGCTGATTGTTACGGCGTTGCTCTGGTTTCCACCAAGAAGCGTGATGAACCCATCTTCGCTCCCAAGCCAAAATCCTACATGGCCGCCAATCACGCTGCCGTTGCTTGAACCCTCTCGACGGCGGAAAACTGCGATATCACCCTCTCGCGGCACCGTTGTCGATTCGCTGCCCCACGCGGAATCGTGCCATGACATGGCCGACTTGCTGTTGGTGCCTTCAAGCCCAGTCTGCTCGACACAGTAGTTCACAAATGACGAACACCAGGCTGTCTCGTCAGGCGCTACCCCACCGCGGGTGGTTGCGTGGTACATCACGATCCTCGGGTTGTGTCTGCTGCCGGATACCTCGCGGACACCCAGGGCCAGTTCGGAGCGTGCAACGGCTAGCGGAATTTCGAAATTCTGGTTAACCGGAAAACCACCGGACACTGGCGTCAAGAAGTTCCCGTACATGAAACCATCGGCGTTGCCATCTCCTTCCACATCCACCTGGACCCAATGTCCGAGTTTGCCAAGAGCGGAGACGATGGAGCCCAGCGGTAGGCTGCTAACGTCCGAGAATTCAACTCCAGGACCCTTACGGATCTTGAGGCCAGATCGTGCCGTAACCTCCATCAGCACGACCGATGCGGAACTGGGTTCCCCTACTTGGCCGCTGGTGCGGAATTGACCAAAGTCAGCGTGCGCTGGACTCACTATGTTGCCATCATATTGAAAGGCGCCGCCAGGCCATGTTTTGTGAGGATACTTCTGAAACATGGCCCAATCGTCAGTCGACAACATGTCGCGTGTTCCGGACCATCCGGCGGCACCCGCAAGCCATACAAGGTCAGCAAGTTGGCGATCCAGCATGGCGCGGCCGATTGTGCCGGAACCGTAGACGCCAACTCGGAAATTTGCATCAAGAGCCCTTTTGATCTCCTCGAAATAGGGCACTATCTGTTGGATCTCGCTTTGCCGGAAATAGTCGTGGTCCACTGCGAAATATATCGCCGAGCCATTCGGCTGCCCGATATTGTTTGAGAGTTCGAGGGCCCGTTGAGCATCCGCTCGACCGCTTTGTGCGTCCAGATCTTCAATATGGCCACTAGCACCACCGCGTTGCTGGAACACGACAGCGAGTGACAGACCAGCCCGTTCAAGAGCAGTGGCCTCATGGGGTTCCAGGCGCTTGCTGGGAAGCCTGCTGCTGTTGCGGTGGTTGTAGTAGCGAATTACGGTTTTGACTCCCCGACGGGAAATGTCATCCGCATATTCAGCCACATCCAACGGAACATCTATAATGTCGTACATGCGTCAGCTCCTTAGCCTTTGAAATTCGCTGTTCAGCTCCGCGTTCTTGCGGCAGGCATGCAGATTCACCGTTGGTGCGTTACTCGTCCGTGAGTAGGAGCAATTCACTGGCAAAAAGAGGATTCACGGCTCGCTCACGTATACTCTGCGAATGTCTCTTCCGAGCAGAATGCAGAGGGACAAAAACGCTTCTGCAGTGGGTGATTGCTGTTAACAGTTGGCCGGAGTGACGCTGTTGACCGAGAGGTTATCCGTCCACTTGGGAATGCGTTACTTCGGAATGTGGATTTGCAGATACGCTTTGCGGCGTTCTCGACCCGTCCACTGATTAGGCCTAGAGTATAACGATCACCCAAAGCGTAATGTCCAAGTAATCAGACGAAAAAAGAGTTCGGGTTGGAAAACTACATCCTAGACAGTCCCTACGCCGCCGTTTTCAATTCGAGCTGCACCCCAGCGCAAATGGCCACAATGGCACAAGCGCGGGGTGTTGTCGCACCGCAGGTGGATAAGTCCTTCCGTTTCGGCGATTTCGGCTGCGGCCAGGGACTGACACTGCTCGTGCTTGCGGCCGCGTATCCCGACAGCGAGTTCGTTGGCTTGGACCTGAACCCGCATCACATAGCGACAGCGCGGCAGCACGCAAAGCGCGCTGCTCTGCGCAATGTTGATTTCATCCAGGGCGACATTCTGGACATCGATCCGGCGCGTTTAGGCGAACTCGATTTCGGAGTTGCTCACGGCGTTTACTCATGGGTTTCTTCAAACGTCCGACGCGCCGTTCGCGACCTGATGGCAGCTACTCTCAACCCTGATGGGTTGGCCTTGATTTCATACAATACGCAGGCCGGATACTGTCAGATGCTACCGGTCAGAGCACTCCTTCGTAGTCTGTACGAACACGCGAGCGGTTCCGTGGTGAGCCGACGGCAACAGGCCATCCGGGCAATGCAGGATCTGGCAGAGGCCGGCGGTCCGTTCTTTCTGAAGAATCCGGAAGCGCGCGCCATCATTTTAAATTGGAAAAACAGCGATCCGGCATATCTCTTTCACGAGTACTTCAATTCGGATTGGTATCCTTCGAACCTCTCTGAAGTGGTGTCATTCATGGCAGACGCAGGCTTTTCTTTCTGCGGTGACACCATGTTGCACGATCAGCCGCATCACACCGGCAGCCCCACGACCTACGAAAGCGTTCTGACAGAAGAGATATCCAGTTTCGTCCACTCAATACCCTTTAGAAGTGATGTTTTTTCCCGCCAAATACCGTCTGAACCGCAAGTGGTCCGAATTCCGGACGATGACCATTTCGGGCTCATTTGGCCAGCCGCGACAGACATGATGCAAGAGATCTCGACCCGGAGCTCGGCTACGGGACGTATCGCAAGAGTGTTTCTTGACGGCCCCTTGTCTTGGCGAGAAGTCCGGCAGTATCCAGAAGTGTGCGAGCTGACGGAGACTGAACAAGCCGCCTTGTTGAGGCACGGTTTGGCAACGCTTGTCATCACTCGCTATGCCCCGGTGTCGCAAGGTCGAAAAACGTCTGATTCCCGGAAGTCCGTCTTTCAGGATCAATATTCGGATGTACTGGCGAACAATCCGCAGCTGCTTGAACGCGCCCCATACTTTCCAACACGCCGTCTTGGCGGTGCGATTCCGATTCCGCCGGCCATTGCGGAACACCTCGCCAAATTCGCAGGAGCACCACTAGAAAATGACGGTCTCTCGGAGGATCGGCTCTGTCATCCAATCCCACCACACTGGATCCCCTTCCTGACCGAGGCCGGGGTTATTCAGGATTTTCGGCGAATCCAGTGATTATCAATCTGTCGAAGCAGGACCTCCTTGAATTTCAGGATAACGACCGAACCGGTGCAAGGTCGGTCACTGAGTTGGACGTTTACCAGCGGTTGGAATCTCTCGAAGCGAGCCGCTTACGGGGCGAGGCTGAGTCAAAGCTCCCCGGTACACCCGAAGAAACATTGCCAAGGAGCCCCTTCGCGGTGTTGGCAGCGCTCGATCAGGCCTTCGTGATGCAGCTTCCCGATGCTCCCGGCTACCTCAACGTCGGCGGAGTACGCAATCAGTCCGAAACACCGCTTGGGCAAATGGGGTTCAGCGTCACCGGGGTTGGCGAAACCGTGCTCGCGGCATTGGCCCGAACGGCTGGAGAATGCGCGGAACTTTCTGCCTTGTTCAGTCCTGACGAAAGGATGCTGTCACGAATGCTCCGCAACACGGCGGCGGATCATTCGGAACACAATCGCATATTGTTTCGTGGCCGGCACGGATTTGACGGAGACGAGACAACGGAGTCTTGGCTGCCCGCAAGGAGACTTACCGACAACACGGAGGCACTGGTCCCGGCGACGCTCTGCATCAAATTGCCCGGGCAGACAGAAAATCGACCGTCACCTGTTCCTATTACCGAAGGCTGCGGCGCGGCGTTTGTCAAGGAATGGGCTCTGAAGCACGGGCTATTTGAGCTGATCGAACGTGACGCTTATTGCCAATGGTGGTTCGCCGCGCGCCCAGCGAGGCAGCTCGTATTTCCGCAAAGCGGTCTTGGGAGCTTCCGTAATTTCAGGGAACGCATTCGCGGTGAAGACTGCTCCCGCGAAGATGTCATCCTGGACATAACAACCGATTTGGGAATTCCCTGTGTTGCTGCGGTATCATTTGCACAGGACGGATCGCAGATCGCTTGCGGAACCGCCGCCAATTCCGACCGGACAATTGCTATCGAAGCGGCCTTTCGGGAAATGTGCCAGCTTGAGTTCGGCTATCACGTGGCGGAGTTTCGGCGCAGATCGCACGGTTTTGCAGCGCTCGATCGCCACGACCAGGCCAAGCTGCGGCAAGCGGACATTTTCAATGCCAAAGAACTTCCAATGGTAAATCCGGAACATGTCGATGAAGTCGACGGCTGGTTTGAAACAGAGCCCGATTGTCCTTCACTTGCCGAGTTGGTCAGGCGCTTGGATTGCAAGGGAATTCAGGTCTATGCGGTAGAGCTCGAGTCGACATATGCCAACTGGCAAATCGTCAAGGTGCTGTCTCCAGATCTGCAGCCTGGAAATACAAACACGCGAACCAAACGCTTTGACAAAACAATCGCCGAGTACGGCGGAACCTCGAGGTTTACACACGATTTGACTCTATTGTAGCCTAAACCCGGAGTTGCCGATGGGGATAGTAGGTCATTTCTGGATTGTCCGCGCGTCGCTACGTTTCTGAAGAAAAAGCGGATGTACTGGACTTACATCTGCTTGACGGCTTTTACGCTGAATTCAAAGGTCGGGCGTTCGAGATAAAGACCAAGAAAGGCAAAGCGGTCCTCGCTGCTCTTGCACTCAGTCCACACGGAAGCGTGTCGCGGGAACGTATCAGAGGACTTCTGTGGTCCAACTCGCCCGAAAATCGTGCCCAGTTCAGCCTTCGCAACACCATCTGGCAGATCAAGACCGCCTTCGAAGAAGTCGGTTACCCGGGTTTCCAAGCCGACCGTTTAAACATGCGTTTGGAGCAATCCACGGTCCGAGTTGATGCGCGGGCATTGCTTCAGAGCCTGAGCGGATTTGAAATCGATGCCAGGCTTCGCGATAAGCCTGATGCTTTTGCTGGACTGCTTTACGGCTTCGAGGGACTTGATCCGAGCTACGATTCATGGCTGCACGAAACCCGTGCGCAACTTCAGCAGGAGATGGTGAACAAGCTCGAAACTCTCCTCAGAAGCGACGACATAGATCCGCGTCGTTCCATCCCGGTTGCAAAACTGCTGGTAGAAAATGATGGATTGAACGAAGAAGCCGCCCAGGCTCTGATCCGCGCGTATCACGCCACCGGTGCAAACGCCAACGCTTTGAGCGTCTACCAGTCGCTTTGGAACCAGTTGGACGAAGCGTATGGCGAGGAACCATCTCCTTCGACCCAGGAGCTGATCGTTCAGGTAAAGACCGAGATCGCTGAGAAGCTGCCTGCGACCAGAGACCGAGATGCAGCCGAAGCCGTTGTTGAGCTGGAGGAAGAGCCAAGACCCCGGATCTTTGTGGAACGCGCAGACCTATCGGGGATCGATCAGAAATGGAGGCATATTCTGGAAGGTTTTCGGCAGGATCTCGCTGTCAGCCTGATCCGCTTCAGAGAGTGGCAGGTCATCGATCTCGTGGGTATGCCCAAGAACAAGGTCGCCGCCTTGATGACATCCAAAAGCTATGTCCTCGCTCTTGGAGGTTACAACGACGATCGCGACATCCATCTGACCCTGACGTTCAAGGATTTGGTCACCGGGATTTTTGTCTGGAGCGAACGAACCGAACGCCAAATCAAACACTGGAAGGGGCTGCAAGGTGAGTTGGTCCGACGGATTGCCGTTGCCCTCAACATCCACCTCTCCGCCGATCGGCTGGAACAAATAGCCGTCAATGATGAAGTATCGCTGGACGCCTACGACAAGTGGCTTCTCGGTCAGCAAATGCTTCACGACGAAGATCCTGAAAGCTGGTCACATGCTACAGAGATGTTTCAGCAGGTGACGACCCGATACCCAGATTTCTCCCGGGGTTACAGCGGTCTGGCGCAGATAGAGACCGTGCGGCACCTGACCTTTCCAGGGCTGACCCCAGGGGAAGAGAGCAAAGCAGCAGCCTTTTCTTACGCCCGCAGAGCGGTCGAACTGGATCCCCTGGACAGCCGGTCGCAACTTTGCCTCGGCTGGAGCTGTGCGATGCAGGGTCAATTCGGACGGGCGGAAATCGCGTTCGAGCTCGCATACCAGAACAACATCAACGACCCGTGGACAATCGTATCGGCAGCCGTGGGCCTGGCCTTTTGCGATCGATTGGATTTGGCAAAGGAGCTCTCGAAACAAGCGCTCTCCATGGATCTCGTGCCTTCGAAGGCGCACTGGTCATATCAGGCCGTCATTTACTTCATAGAAGAGGATTTCGAACGCTGTGCTGAAGCCTGCGAGCTGGCAGGGAGCATTTTTCCGGACACTCGGGCCTGGCATGCCGCGGCTCTGATGCAACTCGGGCGCGGAAAGGAGGCAAGGCGTGTGCTTGGAGAATTCGTTGAACAAGCGCAAAGCCACTGGGCCTCGGACCATCCGGCCAACGAAATACAGATTTCTGAATGGCTTTTCAGCTGCTATCCGTTTCGAAATGCCATGTCCTGGCAGCGATTTCGCGATGGCCTTTCCCAGGCCGGCCTGGCGGTGCCGAAGTTGGAACCGCCAATGCCGTAATCGACGTTACATGCACTTGTTGGTGCAATATTCGCCGATGCGGAACATTCGAAATTTTTCAATATCGTCGGGATTGCTCATTTCCCGCGGTATGGGCGGCTTGTCACTCGGAAGATTGTCACTACCAATGCTCCGAAATGCATCCTTGTAGTAAGCACCAATCGGATAGCCTCTGGGATTGTTTCCACCAATTGGCGTGTTTAGGAAACCGATGTTGGGCAGGATGACCAGCATCGTGTCGAGAGGCACTTGCTCCACATATTGCAACTTGGTGACGTTAGGGTCATTAATAGCCATACCGGCTCCACGACCGTTACACAGGGCCTGAAACTCTGCAGGAGTACCCGGTCTGGCGATTGTCCCCGCCGCGATATCCCTAATGACCGTTCCAACTGCCGAATAATTCGATACTCCAATCCACTCGTCCAAACTCATCACTCTCTCCTTTTCTGTCTGAGTTTCGGAATTGATGCTTCCTAACCCGACGAACTACCGTTCGGGGGCGCCATATCTTGCTTCACGATACGAATGAGATCCGACATCGATGCGGGCAAACGAGGGTACACTTTCTCTGGGAAAACCTTGCGCGCTTCCTTTCGAACGTCATCGTTCCATTGGCTGATCACATCGCTCTGTTCGCCTTGCCGGTGGTCAAATGCCCCAAAGAAGGTCTCCGCGAGAATCACAGAAGCCAGTGGTCCCAGCCGTCCTCCGCGTGCTTCTCGAGCTTCGCAAATGCAATAGAGTAACAAGGGAGGATCGTTTGCTATGATGTCGAGTTCAGTTTCCTGAGTGCCACCTGCAGGTGTTTGGTCGCTGTTCACCAGCTCTCCGCTGCTGTCAAAACGGAATATCCGTTTGCCGGATATCTTACGAGGATGCAGTGATCCCGTGGGCTCGCCGCCGGCTTTTTCGATAAGTGAGTTCAGTCCGGCGAGAACGATTTGCTTCCTTTGGCTGGCGTCCAATAGCTCTTCCAAAGCCTCTCTCAGCGGATGCCTCTCACCATTTTGCTCTATCTCTCGATCGCCGATGACTTCGTCTAGTTTGCCCGCAATTGAGGGTATTGATCTGTTCCCCACAGAGGCGCCACGTACAAAATCCCTGTATATCAGGCCTGTGGGATTGTCGGTTGCCTGCAAAACAACACTAGAATCGTCCTGAACTTGCACCGAAGGTGTGCCGTCATACAATTCATCTGATGAAGCAAACCAATTTTTGTCGTTCAGGAACGCCGCGGTGTGCAGATCAAACTTGGCGCTCCAGTTGAATTTATCCGGCTGACTGCTTGAGATCGGGAAGAACAATCGCCAATCGACAAACTTCTTCAAACTTTGCGTTAGCGATGCTTGAACCGGATCACGGGTCGCTGTCTCTGTAAATACGTTCTGCAGGAATAGATCTGCGTTTTCTCTGAGGTTGTATTTTGGTCTGACCATGCAATGGCCAATGCGACCAACCGCATGCGCGAGTTCGACCGGGACGGAATTCCGCGAATGACCATCATCGAGGTAGCCCCATACATCGATACTTTCTCGGGTAGCGTAAAACTCAAAAACACGACGATCGAGGAGCCTACTCATAAGATCTTGCACGACTATGCGCCGAAATATGAAGGCCACAATTGCGCGTGCAATGACTTCCTTGTTCTCGAATTGCTCTGCGTCCTCGGCGAGATTGCCCAAGCTTTGCAAAACGCAGTTGTGGAACGCATGAATCAATCCGGTCAGTTGGCCGATGATCTTGTTGTCTTCATTTCTCGGATCGGCAATGTGGGCCTCGTTCCATTCGTCGTCATCCTTGCTACGATACCGCACTATGTCGAATTCCGCACACCCAGGTCCGCGTATGATCTTGAGATCACTTCCGACAAGTGCCTTTGATCCGGCTGGCCGCTTTTGAACGTAGGCTCGTGGGCAGACAGCAGGTCCTCCTCCGAATATCGATTCCAGATTCAATCCCACGCTGCGTGAGTTGATGATCGGGTGCCTGTTCGTGCTCAAGCCCGTTATCGGTATTGATGTGTGGGAGACGTCGTGCAGGGAGATCTGCCACAGATAAGTGTAACCGGCCGGAATGCCCTCAAGCGCTCCGTTTCGACCAGCCATCAGATATCCGTCTTCATCCCAAACATCATGGCTGTGTATGGTATCTGTCCACCTCTCGCTATCGACCATATTCGCCCACTCATCTTCTTGTGAGGGCTGCAAATGGTTTCTGGTGATCATTTGAGAGATTCGGTCCAGAATCTTCAAACATTGCTGCTTGTTCTTGGAGAAACCGAGCAGTTCAAAAAATTGGATCTCACGATTTCCAAATATGTGGTGAAAGTTGATCAGGGCTGGATTTTGGTAAAAATCCTCTGGCGCTTCCTCAGTGAACCGAAACCGGATTGTTTTCTCATAGTCTCCATGTGATCCTGACATGTGCGCCCCCTTGACCTGTTGGATTCAATTATTGCGTCTCGCGTTATTCCAGCGTTATTCACAATGAACTGCGGCGACGAAAGGGATTCCAGATAACGCAGACATCATTGTAAAAAACGACATTAATATTCAAGAAATCGCTACATTTATAGAAAAAATGGCGACAATAAGCAGTACATCCAATTTTCGAAAGATTGCGAAGGAGACAACACTAAAGCGTCCGATGCAAACCCGCTGCGTGCCCGATCAATCGCAATAGGACTGACAAAATCTCAGATCAGCTCGATCTCGATGCTAAAACGTGCGGGTCAACACGTTGCTGAAACCTTGGCATAAGGTGGCCACGCGTTTTTTCCGTCATCAGGCCCGCCGTATGTAATACTACTCCGCAGGCATCGCGTCGAATATCACGAGCCATAGTGGAAAGCCCGCAGTTGGTGACCGCTGACTGGCTTCGCACTTCAAGCACCCGAGACCCGTGCCCCCTGCCCTCCGGCGGCACCTATAGACACTGAGAGACTGCCGATCGCCCATATCAGGCACCAGCGTGATCCGCGCCGCCGGCTACGGCAACCAGGGAGTTTTCATCTTGCCGGAAGCGGGACTGGCAATCACGGTGTTTGCCGGCAACAACGCCGATCACGGCCAGTCCGTAGACACACGGATCATGGGGCTTGTCGCCCGTGCGCTGCGCGACCGGGGCTCACCTACTCGAACCAGGCATCCACGATCGGCTTGTTCTGCTCGACCCATTCGGCGGCGAACTCGGCCGGATCTTTCTTCTTGACCTCAAGAGCGTGGGTCATCGCCGTCAATGTGTCCGTACTGAGTGAAACCTTTTCGAGTGCTGCAGCCGCTTCGGGCTGATCCTTTTCGAGTGAGGTCGCATAACTGATGTGCAGACGCGCCGTATCCCAGGCAACCGGCGCACTCGACTTCTCCAACCAGCCCGGCGTCGGAGACGGTGGCACGATAATCCACTTGGTTGCATCGTATTCCGGCTCTTCCAGCATCACCAGATCGTGCGAGGCGAATATGTGATGCGGCGTGTAGCAGAAGAAGACGATGTCCTTGTCCTGCTCGACGGCTGCGTCGACCTCAGCGTGCGCTTCCCGCTCCTCCATGATCCGCAGATTCATGGTTTTGTCGTAACCATATGAGCGCGCCCGCACCTGTTCGATCGGCGTCGAGCCCCAGCCGTCCGCTCCGATCCAGACGTCACCCTTTCCGTCCCCGCTGGTATCAAATTTCTTTGCTATCTCAGGGTTTCGCAGGTCCTTGATGCCCTTGATACCAGTTCGCTCGGCGGTGCCCTTGGTGACGCACATGCCCTGCTCGCCGGTGGCGCCGCTTGGATGCATCTTCACCGACTTGTTGGCTATCACGTATTTACGCCGGAGGTGATCCACATTGGGCAGCCAGGCCTCCGGGTGCACATGCATCGTTCCCGCGTCCATGGCGTCGAAAACCTGGGTATTGGAACCGTCCCTCAACTCGACCTCGAGATCGAGTTTGTTTTCAAGGGCGACCTTCAGGATATGCGCGGTTGCCCGCACGGACGGCCAGTTGGGCACACCAATGACGATATCGGCGGCCATCGCCGCAGACCCGTACAGTGCAATCGCAGACGCGCAGCCTAGCGCCACCAGCTTGTTAGAAACCATGCTTGTCTCCTTTGACTTTGCCGTGCGCTCTAAACCGGTTGTGCAGACCCCTCCCATTGCCAATCACTCCGCCGCTTCGGATGAAAAGGTCGTCGCGATTCCAACCTTTTCGCGTCGACCGTCATTGTAGATCGCCTTGATCAGGGCGAGGCATTGCAGGACCATGACCACGGAGAATGGCAACGCACCGATCACCATCGCGGTTTGGATCGCCTTGAGGCCGCCGACCAGAAGGAGAGCCGCCACCACGGCGCCAAGGGCAACACCCCAGAAGATGATGTGCGGACGAGCCTTCGGACCTTCGTCGCCAGCGGCGTTGATCGTGTTGACGATCAACACGGCCGAATCAGCAGTCGTCACCAGATAGGTCATCAGCAGCACCACGATCATGAATGCCATCATCCAGGCCAGCGAACTGGAGATCGGCGACAGCATCAGATTGGTCATGGCGAAAATCTTGTCACCGTCAGGCACCGAGAAGATTTCACCATCCTTGACGGTGTCGATCGCACCGGATGCAACCTGTCCCAATGTCAGATCGATGGCGGTCCCGCCGGCCCACGTAAACCAAACGAAACACATCAGTGACGGCACGATCATCGCGCCAAGCACGAACTCCCGAATGGTACGCCCTTTGGAAATGCGCGCCAGGAACAACCCGACGAAGGGTGCAAAGGCGATCCACCAGGCCCAGTAGAACACCGACCAGCCGCCTTGCCAGCCTTCCAGTTTTGTCGCCACGCTGTCTGGATTGCCGTCGCCGCGCCACACCTGGAAACTCATTTCTGGCAGCGCGATCACATAGTCCCAAAGCCCGACGACAAGCGCTTTGAGCCCGAAGAACGTCGAGCCGAACAGCAGGAAAAACGTCAGCAAGGCGATGCTGAGCCCCATGTTCAGATTGGAGAGCCACTTGATGCCCTTGCCCACGCCGGATAGCGCCGACAACGTTGAGGCCACCATGATGACAACGATGGCGACGAGAACCCCGGCGGTGTTGGCTGTTCCCGCCTCATTTGTCAGACCGCCGATCCCGATGCGTGTCAGCCCCGAAACGAACTGTTCGACGCCGAAGCCGAGCGTCTGCGCCACGCCAAGAATCGTGGCAACGACTGCTACGATGTCGACCAGATTGCCGGTCGACCCGGACAGGCGCTGACCGAATAATGGCGTCAGCGACGAACGCATCGTCAGCGGCAGGCCTCGGCGATAGCTGAAGAATCCGAGCGCCAGTCCGGCAATCGCGTAACAGGCCCAGGCACCCAGTCCCCAATGAAGGAACGACCATTTGTAGGCCATGCGGATGTTGTCCACATTGCCGGCATTGGTAATGCCTTGAATCACCTCAGGGTTGTTGTTGAAGTGATAGACCGGTTCGGCGACCGACCATGTCAGCATACCAACGCCGATGCCTGCACCAAACATCATGGAGAACCAGGAGAAATTCGAAAACTCTGGGACGTCGCTTTCCAGCCCAAGTTTCAGGCGGCCGCCCGCCGGCCAGATTGCCAATCCGATACACACCAGCACGAACAATGTAACGGTCCAGATATACCAGGCGCCGAAAGACGAGAGGATGAAACCGTTGATGCCGTTGAGGACCGCTCCCGATTGCTCCGGAAAGGCAATCGCCCACACAACGAGCCCCCCGATCAGGATCTTCGAGCAAATCGTCACCATATGACTGAAGCCCGCATAGAATCCGCTGTCCGCGGTCGCAATCGGCAGATCTGTAAGAGCTGGTTTGATGGCCATCGACCCCCTCCTGTTTGAAATCAAAGCCATCGAATTTTACAATGACATTCGGAAACGTAATTCCAGACCCGAGAGTGTGTTACAGTTTTCCGGGATTTTGCAGAGGGTCATTTATTATGAGTGATATTAGCCATACTAATGTGAAGTTCTATCAGAACCTATCTCGGATCTATGTCTGCCATCTGGTGGCACGCCACGGGAACTTCACCGATGCTGCTGCTGCGATCGGTCAGACGCAGTCCTCGATTTCGCAGCGGATCAAAAGCCTTGAAACCGAATTGGGCGTTTTGCTGTTCAGACGCGAACATCGTGGCGTGGCGCTAACGAATGAGGGCATGCGCCTGCTCAACGTTGTCGCTCCGGCGATGAACCAGATTCAGAGTTCAGTGGCATCGCTTCTCGACCGAAAACTCAAACCAAAGGTTCGAATCAGCGCCGATTTCGCTTTTTCAACATTCTGGCTACTGCCGCGCCTGTCGCATTTACGCACTGAACTCAACGACGAAGTGGAAATCCAGATCCTGGCCTCGCAGGTTCCACCGCAGGACAACCTGGACGATTGTGACATTACTATCCACGTCGGTGGCACCGAGAAACTGAACAGGGGCGGCACCCTGATTCTGGAAGAACGGGTCGCCGCCGTCTGCAGTCCGGGCTATCTGGCGAAAAACGGCCCATTTTCGGGTCCGGAAGACCTGCTCGACACGCAACTGGTCAGCCTGTCGCGCCCGCCAACTGCGGAATGGCAGACCTGGCAGGGTTGGTTCCGAAGTCTCGGAATCGTCGATCACCGAACACACAACTACCTGAGCTTCAACAACTACGACATGGTCACCCAGGCCGCGGTGGCTGGCGAAGGGGTGGCTCTTGGCTGGCTGGGGCTGATTGACGGCCTTCTCAACCAGGGGACGCTGGTTCAGGCCACACCGGATGTCGTTGTCAGCAAGGCAGGCTACATCATGTCCCAGGATAGCGACGGTGTTCGCCAGGCGCCCCAAAGGGTTTTCGACTGGATCGCCAAGCAGGCCGGCGTTGTCGTGCCAACCTGGTTCTCAGTCTAATTGCGTGCATCCCATGTGTCGCCAGACTGTTGATCCGGTAACGGGAACGCGCCAGAGCGATTAAACGTCCATGTCGACTACTACAACACCGTCCACCCCACCAACGGTGTGGGCGACCAGCTGCGCGCCAACGGCCTTGTGGCGCTCGTCGACCAGGTAAGCATCGCGCGCCGTTGCATCTTCGAAATCAAACCAGAAAGCATCGTTGAAGCCACGGATCAGGTCAGTCTCAGCACTGACATTCGGACCAGCATGGAAACGGCGCACACCCTGCAAGTGGCCCTGCAGGTCTGATAGAGCCTCGAACAGGGTCTGCTTGACCTCTGCCGATACATCGTCGCGGAACCGCAGCAGTACAAAATGGCGTATCATTACAAACTCCTTCGCCGTCAAGCCGCTGGCCACAGCGCCAAACCGCCGGGCTCTGGTTGAAACAGACGGGCCTCCATTTCCTTGAGACCGGAAGACACTTTCAGTGGCGTTTCGGCCTTCGTCAGCACGTCCCGTTCAAGATCAACGCCAGGGGCAATTTCCGTAACGACAAGTCCGTCCGGCGTCAACTTCATCACACAGCGTTCGGTAACATAGGTCACGTCCTGCCCCTGGGCCATGGCGCGTTTTCCCGAAAACGAGACCTGCTCGACTTCGTCAACGATTTTGGCAATGCGACCTTCCTTTTCGATCTGCAGCGCGCCATCGGAAACGCCGAGCCGGGCGCCGGCATTGAAGTAACCGGAAAAAACAATGCGGGACGCCCGTGACGTTATGTCAACAAAGCCGCCGGCACCGGCGGTCACATGCGGCCTGGCTGAAAGTTTCGAGACGTTGACCGAACCGTTGCGATCGATCTGCAGGAAAGATAGCAAAGAAGCATCGAAACCCGCCGCTTGAAAATAGGTGAACTGATGCGGTGAAGCGACAAACGCCTCGGCATTGGACGAGCAACCGAATTTGAAATCGAGCAGCGGCACGCCGCCCACGGCGCCCTGCTCGATCACCCAGGTGATCTCGCCATGCCGGCCTTCTTCCAACAGGATGCGTGGTACGTTGGCGGATATTCCAAAGCCGATATTGACGGCCCAGCCGGACTGCAGTTCCCGAAGCACACGGCGGGCAATCACCTTGCCGACGTCAAATTCCCCCGTTCTGAAACTGTCCAGCGGCCTGAACAGTTCCCCGGAAATCGCGGGATCATAAGCGGTAGCGGTCGTCTGCAACTGGTCTGGCGCCTCAACGATGGCATCGACCAGAATGCCCGGCACGCGGACATCGTGAGGCTTAAGCGTGCCCGACTGCGCCACCCGCTTGACCTGGGCAATCACGGTGCCGCCCGTATTGTGGGCGGTAAGCGCCAATTCCATGGCACCAAGCGTGGCACCCTCATGCTCGAAAGTGAGATTTCCGCGTTCGTCGGCCGTGCTGGCACGTATGACGGCGACATTCGGTGCAATGGCCGGGAAATAGAGCCACTCCTCACCTTCGAACTCGATCTTTCGCACGATGGGTCGCGCCTTGGCGCTGTCATTCATGGCGCAGCCTTCAAGGTCGGGATCGACGAAAGTATCGAGGCCGACCTTTGTCATCACACCAGGCCGCTTGCCGGCAGCTTCGCGCAAGATGTCGAACAGGAGACCGCTCGGAACATTGTAGGCCGCCACTTCCTCGTTACCGAGCATTTGCCAAATCAGCGGCGGCTCGGCTGACGACGGTCCCGAGGGGTATGAACCGCCGAGAATGGTCGAAATCAGCCCGCGTTTGGCGATGTGATCGATGCCTTTGGTGCCAAACATATCGCCTGCAGCGATCGGGTGAATCATGGTCAAGTCGCGCGGCGCGCCTGTCGCGTCGAACCTTTCACCAATGGCCTGAAGAACTGCGTCCGGGCAACACAGGCCACTGGAAGAGTTGACGGCGACGACGGCTCCGTTTTCAATCAAGGCTGCCGCTTCGCTGGCTGTTTTGATCTTGCTCATGATCCACCCCGTGCCGACACTTATTAAGTAACTAGTTCGTTATTTATAGTGCGAAACGAGGGGTTAAATCAAGGCGTTTTCCATGCCAGTCAGCAGTACCGTTCAGAAGTCGTGCTTTCGGATATTCCGCAATATGGTCTGCAGCGTCCCGACAAACGCATGCATCTCCGCTTCGTCGACCCCGCGAAACATGTGGCGATAACTCACCTCCATGTGGGGCCAGATCCGATCGAAGGTCGAGCGTCCATGTTCGGTCAGATATATCCGCGTGGCCCGGCTGTCGGCGCTGTCGGACTGCCGCCTGACAAGCCCGTCTGCCTCCAACCCATCAAGGGCGCGGCTCAGGGTCGAATTCTCCACCACTGCATAAACGGCCAGTTCTCCGATCAACAAGCCGTCGACCACCGACAGCACGGCAAGTGAGCGCATTTTGGGCGTTGTCAGTCCAAGCCGGGCCATCTCGTCACGCAGGCTGGCATTGTAGCGCCCCATGATGCGGTTCATCAGATAAGGAGCAAAATTCTCCAGCCCGATTTCACCGAGATTACGCGATGCCGTCTTTTCGGTTTCCTCCGTCATGCGCCGAGCTTTTTCGCCAGGTTATAGCCCGACCCGCCGCCAAGCCCCGGTCCAGGATGAACCGAAGCACCGATCTGGTAGAGCTGTTTGACGTGGGTGTCCGAGTTGCGCGAACTGGCAAACGGTCGAAAGACGAAAAACTGATCGATTGTGCAGGAGCCTCCATAGGGGTCGCCCCCAACAAGGTTGATGTTCATGTTCTCCAGGTTAGCCGGCGAAAAGGCGCGGCGTGACAGCTTGATGGCATCCAGGTTCCGTATGCTGCGTGCCAGGATCTCCTCGATCCGATCAGCAAAGGCTTCCCGTACCGTCTCCGACCACTCCGGCTGTGTCTCGATGTTGCCTGCGGCATCGCCTTTGATAACGCGTGGAGCGTCGGGGATTTGCAGCCACAGGACCCCCTTCCCCTCCGGACAACGCGTTGGGTCCAGCCTGTGAGGCTGGCCAACGCAGATTGTCGGACACTCCGGCAGCAGGCCGCGCTCAGCCTCATTTGACGATTTTGAGACACTATCGATCGAATCCGAGAGATGAATGAGGGCGACGTCCTCGAGACCCTCCGCCACCCATTCGGGCTGCCCATCCAGGGCGTAGTGCAGCTGAAAATTACCGCGACCGTGTCGATAGGCCGAGTGGTCTGGTTTTTCGGCGGGGTCGTGGTCGCGCAATAGTCTCTCGAAGAGCTGCCCCGGAGCAACCGAGGCGACCACCGTTCCGGCCGCGACCTCTTCGCCGCCGGCCAGGACGACGCCTGAAGCGCGGTCATCCCTGACCAGAATGCGATCGACATCGGCGCCCGTTCGAACCTCCCCACCATTCTCCTTGATTAGCGACACCAGTGCATCTGCGGCTCGGGCAGCCCCACCCTTGACGACCGGAGCTCCGGCCGCTTCCAGCGCGAAAGCAATCACCTTGCCCATCTGGCCGGAGAACGTGCTTTCCGGAGTCAGACCGGCATGCAGGACCCAGGGAGCCCAAAGCGCCTGGACGTCCTCGGATCGGTAGCCTGTTTCAAGCCAGCCGCGGGCCGGCTGAAGGCCTTCCCCGAGCCATGTCTTCAGACCGTTGAGGCCATGCTTCCAAGCCCGTTTGGCAAACAGCATGGCGGTCGCCCGGGTCCACAAATGCCCCCCTAATAGCGCGAACAGGAACTCTGCATCCTGCTCCACCCGCCCGACATCGGCCGCATGACTGTCGCCGTCGCCCCGACCAAGGGTATTGAAGGCATTCACATTGGCCGCACGATCCATGTTGAGCACGACCGCTTTGCCGTTGGGTCGCAGCACGGCGGTGGGATGCGGGCTCTGACAAAATTCGAGCCCGTGGCGGGCCAAGTCCTCGGCCAGCTCCGCATAGCCCGGCGACGTCAGGAACAGCACGAACGTCGCAGCCATGACGTCGTGATGAAAGTCCGGAAGCGTCACCTCTTCGGTACGCATGCATCCGCCCGGGTGAGCTTCCCGCTCCAACACAAGGACGCGCTTGTTGCTGCGGCTCAGCAACGCTCCGGCAACAAGCGCGTTGATGCCGGAGCCGATGATCGCGACATCGACCGAAGCCATGGCGAAGCGATCAGCTTTTGGGAACCAGGGCCAGTGCCCGGATCGGGCTGCCGGTGCCGCGGCTGATCTTCAACGGCGCGGCAACGAGGATCGCTCCCTTGGCCGGCAGCTTGTCGAGATTGGCAAGCGACGCCAGTCCAAAACAATTGTCGCGGTGCAGCAGGTTATGGGCAGGGAATGGCGGTTCCATACCGCCGGCCTGTCCGGCGTCTGTGCCGATGCACTGGCTTCCCCAGCCAACGATCTTCTTCGACAGCAGATACTCGATGCAATCCGGCGTCGGCCCTGGCGAATGCGGGCCGGTCTCATCGGCGTTGAGAAAGGCGGCTTCGTCCCCGGCGCGCTTGTCCCAATCGGTGCGCATGACAACCCATTCACCTTCGCCGATCTCCCCATGCTCGGCTTCCCACGCCTTGACCAGGTCTGCGGTGAGCAGAAAATCTTCATTTTCCGCCGTTTCGCGGGAGCAGTCGATCACATTTACGGGAGCGACAAGCCGCTGCACGTCGAGAGTGTCGGTATAACCGTCCTCATAATCCTTGCCGGTGATCCAGTGGTGCGGCGCATCGAAATGGGTGCCCGAGTGCTCACCCAGAACCATCCAGTTCCAGGCAAAGAATGGACCATCTTCGTCATATTCACTGATCTTGTGGATCTCGACTTTCGGGGTGTTTTTGGCAAAATCCTCCGGCAATTGCAGGATCGGCGTTTCAGGCCCGAGCACCCCCGTACAGTCGACGATTTCCACACCGCCGGAAGTGAGTGCGGTTGCAAGGTTTGAAAGCAGGGCTTCTGAACTCATCGATTCCTCCAAAAGTTGGTTGGCGCGCTTCAGGCGTCTTCGGAAATGGATGCTAGACAAGATTATTTGCTTTTGCAAATATCAGAGCATGGAGTTTTGCGGATGAGTCAGAACGCGCCGGACGCGGTGATCATCGGTGCCGGGCATAACAGCTTGGCATGCGCCGTTTGCCTGTCGGAAGCCGGGTGGCGTGTGCATGTCGTGGAACAGAATGTTGAGCCTGGTGGCGCAGTGAAAACGGGAGAATATACTGCTCCTGGTTTTCGCCACGACTGGGCAGCCATGAACCTGTCGCTGTTCGCTGGCTCAGCCTTCTTTCGACAACACGGTGAAAAGCTGACCGGCGACGGTGCTGCGTTTGTTGCAGCAAAACACTGTTTTTCCAGCGTTTATCCGGACGGATCCTGGTTTGGCGTGAGCAATGATCCCGAGGAAAATCTGCGGCGCGTTGCGACCTTCTCGGAAAAGGATGCCGCCGCCTGGAAAACCATGAGCGAGGCGTTCCCGGCCGAGGCCGAGGTGTTGTTCGCAATTCTCGGAAGCAGTTTTGGCAAGCGTGCCAGCGCCAAGACCTTGTGGTCCGTGTGGCGCAAGAAGGGAGTATCCGGAAGCCTGGATCTCGCCCGCTTCCTGCTCTCGTCTCCACGCGAATGGCTGGACGAGACATTTGAAACTGAACAGATCAAAGCGACGCTGGCTGCCTGGGGCATGCATCTGGATTTTGCCCCTGACATCGCCGGCGGCGCGCTGTTTCCCTATCTGGAAGCAAATGCCAACCAGGCGTTCGGAATGGCGCTTGGTCAGGGCGGCGCCGATACCATCATCAAGGCCATGGTGAAGCGGATCGAAGCGTCGGGCGGTACGATCGAGTGTGGCGCCGCCGCTACCCGCATTCTGGTCGAAGGCGGCAAAGCGGTCGGCATCGAACTGGCCGACGGCCGGGACATCCGCGCAAACAAGGCGGTCATCGCCAATGTTGCACCCGCCGCTCTGATGCAACTGACCGGCGGCACCGGAAACAGCCGATATGACGAGCGGATGGCCGGCTTCCAGCACGCACCGGGCACCATGATGATCCATCTGGCCATGGAGGCGTTGCCCGATTGGGTGGTACCTGAATTGCGTGAATTCGCATACGTCCACCTTGCGCCATCGCTCGATCAGATGGCGCGAACCTATCAGCAGGCGAAAGCGGGACTTCTGCCCGACACGCCGATCATCGTCACCGGACAGCCGACCGTCATCGACCCTTCGCGTGCACCGGAAGGCAAGCATGTTCTGTGGCTGCAGGTCCGGATGGTTCCCGGAGTTATCAAAGATGACGCGGCCGGCAAAATCGCCGCCACGGACTGGGCGGATGCTGCCGAACCCTATGCCGAGCGCGCACTCGACATTGTCGAGCAATACGCTCCCGGAACGCGTGACAAGATCATCGCGCGCCGCGTGGTGACACCCGTCGAGCTGGAAGCCGACAACCCCAATCTCGTCGGCGGCGACCAGGTGTGCGGCAGCCATCACCTGTTCCAGAACTTTCTGTTTCGCCCAATGCGCGGATACACCGACGGTCGCACGCCGATCGACCGCCTTTTTCATACCGGTGCAAGCGTCTGGCCAGGCGCCGGCACCGGAGCCGGATCGGGCACCATGCTCGGCCAGAAACTCACACGATAACCAAGGAAATCCAAGGGAGGAGCAATACTGCCATGACCTATTTTTCAAGACGCGGGCTTATGCGGCTCGCCGTAGCCGCTTTCAGTATCGGCGCGGTGGTCACCACCGCACCGGCTCAGGAAATAGACGAGCTGGTGATCGCCTACAACGTCAATTTGCCCAGTTGGGACCCGACCGTCGGCCCCTCAGCCGTCAACCCGACGATTCAAGGCATTTACCAGTCGGTCTTCGACCAGTTCATCGCCCAGGCGCCCGATCTTCAGCAGAAGCCCGGCATCCTGACCGAATGGGGCTGGAACGAAGACAAGAGCAAAATCCACATGACGGTGCGTGACGGCGTCACCTGGCATGACGGCAGTCCGTTGACCGCGGAAGACGTGGTCTGGTCGCTGGAACGCGCCGGCAATCCGGATACCGGAAACCCGATCCAGTTCATCTGGTCGACCATCGGCAATTACTCGATCGACGGGAACAAAATCACCGCAGACGTGCTGCGTTTCGACCCGACGATCTTCAAATGGATGAGCTTCCTGACCGGCTATGTCATGCCGAAAGCTTACATCGAGAAGGTCGGCATGGAAGGCTTCCAGGCTGCACCGATCGGCTCCGGCCCGTATATGGTCGACAAGTATGAGCGAAACGCCTTCGTTCGCCTGAAAGCCAATCCCAATTACTGGGGTGGCAAGCCGGAATTCGAAAACGTCACGATCAAGTTCGTGACCGATGCCGCGGCCCGTGTGGCCGAGGTTGAATCCGGCAATTCGCACGTCACGCTCGAAATGCCCTATGAGGAATACGACCGTCTCAAAGACGGCGGCAAGCTCATGGGAACGGTCGCACCGGTCTCCGATATCGGCATGATCTTCTTCAACGACGTTGATGCCATGACCGATCCAAATGTCCGCAAGGCGGCTGTCATGGCGGTGGACAAGAACGCCATTGTGGATCGGCTGCTCTCAGGCTACGCGGTACCGATCGACACGCTGCAGACGCCGTCCTACTCGGCATACGACGAGAGCATCAAGACGCCCTACGATCCGGATATGGCCAAGGACTTGCTGGCAGCATCCGGCTATTCGGCCGACAACCCGGTCAAGTTCACCATCCAGACGACACGCGGCTTCAAGCCGAAGGACTATGAGATCATTCAGGCAATCGTCGGCCTGTGGCGCCGTGTCGGCATCGAGGCCGAGATCGAAGTCTATGAAGTCGCCAAGCACTTTGAACTGCGCGCGGCCGATCAGTTGGCTCCGGCGGCCTTCTACAACTGGGGCAACTCGATTGGTGATCCGACCACTTCGACCGGCTTCGCCATGTTCGGCCCCTCACCTCACTCGGTCTGGGACGGCGAGGATCTCGTTGGCATGATCGGACCTCTCTGGGGCGAGACCGACGAAGACAAGCGCATTGCCGGTTGGAAGGCCGTCGATAAATACATCGCGGACAACGCGCTGGTACTGCCGCTCTTCCAGTACACGCAGCCGATCCTGCACGCATCCGGCGTCAATGTGACGCCTCACGCATCGGGCGCGCTCCTTCCGCACCTGATGACGCGCAACTAGATACGAGACAATAGACGGGGCGGCTCGGCCGCCCCGTCCTGCTTTCGCCTATGCTTTTCCGTCAGATCCTTGTTCGACTGGCTGCCATGCTGGTGACGCTTGTCGGCGTCGCCATCATTGTCTTTTTCGTCATCCGCATTGTACCCGGCAATCCCATTGCCATGATGCTGCCGCCTGGCGCCACTGAAGCAGACATCGCCCGTCTGAAGGCACTCTACGGGCTCGACAAGTCGATCCCGCAACAGTTCCTGATCTGGGTCTGGGGCGTGCTGCAGGGGGATTTCGGCACGTCGATCACCACCGAACAACCGGTCGCCAGGCTGGTGCTCGGCCGTCTGCCGGCAACCCTTGAGCTATCAATTTTCGCGCTTCTCATAGCCATCGCATTCGGCGGCCTGCTGGCACTGATCGGAACCCGCATGCGCGGCACACGAACCGAAGCGGCCATCGATGTGACCAACGGGGTCGCACTTTCCGTGCCTGACTTCCTGTGGGGTCTGATTCTGATCTTGTTGTTCGGAGTGCTGGTTCCGATCTTCCACATATCAGGGCGCGTCTCACCCTCCCTCGACTTGCCCTTTGCCACCAATTTCTACCTGTTCGAGAGCCTGGTGCGGTTTCGCTTCGACATCACGGCCGACCTGATTTCACACATGTTCATGCCTGCGGTCGCACTTGCCATCCCGCTGGCCGCAATCATCGCCCAGCTGCTCAAACAGTCGCTGAAAGAGACCATGCATCTCGATTACGTGACGTTGGCACGCACCAAAGGCTATCCGGAATCCAGCGTCATCGTCCGCGAAGCACTGCCCAATGCGGTTCTGCCGACGATGACGCTGATCGGGGTGCAATTCACCTTCCTGATCGGTGGCACCGTGATCATCGAGCGCCTGTTTTCCTACGAAGGCCTCGGCAACATGGCGATCGACGCCGTCATCAACCGCGACCTGCCACTGATTCAGGGGATCGTCATTCTGTTTGCCGTCATCTTCACCGTCGTCAATCTTCTGGTCGACCTGTCTTACGCCGCGCTGAACCCGAGGCTGCGCCATGCTTGATGGCCGCCAGCAGACGAGACGCAAGGCCGGCGCGCGGCTCTGGTTGTCCGGCGGATGGCTGCTTCTGCTGGTGGTTGCTTCGCTGCTCGCACCGCTGATCAGTCCTCAGGACCCTCTTGCCCAGGATCTGTTCGCGGCGCGTCTGCCACCCTTCTGGGAGCGTGGATCGGAACCCGGGTTTTGGCTTGGTACGGATTCGCTCGGCCGTGACGTGCTTTCACGCACCCTTTATGGCGGCCAGGTGGCGTTGATCGTTGCCGTTGTCGCCGGTGGGCTGACCTGCCTGATCGGCACCTGCCTCGGTCTGTTGGCGGGTTTCTACCGTGGTTGGGTCGACATGGCGATTTCGCGCCTGATTGATATCTGGATGGCCTTTCCGCCGGTCCTATTCGCCATCCTGCTCATCGCTGTGCTCGGAACCGGCCTGACCTCCATCATCGTCGCCATCGTGGTGATCGACTGGACCCGGTTTGCCCGGGTTATTCGGGCCGAGGCCATGTCTCAATCGGCGATGGATTATGTCGCGTCGGCGCAGGTCGCTGGTTTCAGCAGGTTTGGTACGATGACCCGCGAAATCCTGCCTAACGTTCTGCCGACCGTCGGTGTGTTGCTGACCCTGGAGATGGGCATCGCTGTGATCGTCGAGGCGATCTTGAGCTTCGTCAATCTGTCGATTTCCACCGATGCCCCGACCTGGGGCGGGATGATTGCCGAAGGCCGGCTTTCGATACACCAGGCCTGGTGGGTGCTTGTGTTTCCTCTGGTAACCCTCTTCCTCACGGTCCTCAGCTTCGCCCAACTGGGTGAAGGCCTGAAAGACCGCTTTGATCCGGTGCTGCGATGAAGCCGTATCTGTCGATCAACGACCTCAACGCCGTCCTCGGTTCCGACTCGCCGATTTTGCGTTGCGTGTCTCTCGATGTGGCGCCCGGCGAAGTTCACGGCCTCGTCGGAGAAAGCGGCGCCGGCAAGAGCATGATCGGCAAGGCGATCCTCGGAATATTGCCGCACGCAATCACCATCACCACGGGAGCCATCGAGCTCGACGGGCAGAACCTTCAGACGCTGCACCCGAAGGAACGTCGCAGAGTGATCGGCGCAAAGGCCGCATTGATTCCACAGGATCCGCTGACGGCTTTGAACCCATCGAAGCGCATAGGCCCGCAGATCACGCGTCGCCTGGTGGATATCCTCGGCTGGTCACGCAATCAGGCACAGGCCAGAGCGCTCGAACTGCTCGAAGAAGTTCGCGTGCCGGACCCGCCTCGGGTGATGCGCAGCTACCCGCACGAACTGTCGGGGGGGATGCGGCAACGGGTGTTGATTGCTTCAGCATTTGCAGCGGAGCCCAAACTGATCGTTGCGGATGAACCGACGACCGCCCTCGACGTCACGGTTCAAAAGCAGATCCTGCAGTTGATCCGGGACATGCAGTCACGTCATGGCACCGCTTTGCTCTTCGTAACGCACGATCTTGGTGTCGCATCGAAAATCTGTCAGCGGCTTTCTGTGCTTTACGGCGGCAAAATCGTCGAGACCGCGACAATCGAAGACTTCTTCCACTCGCCCGCCCATCCCTATTCGGCCGCTCTTCTCGCCGCGACACCGAAGTATTCGGACCCAGACAGCAGCCTGACGCCGATCCCGGAAGATACCATCCGGAAGGTGAACGCCGAGGTACAAGCGTTCGGAATGGGGACCGATCATGGCTGATGCTCTCTACACCATAAGCGATCTCCATCTATCGCTGCCCGACCTTGCTCATAAACCGCTTCTTGGCCAGGCTCCACGCATCGACATCCTGAAAGGCATCGACCTGACCATACCACGTGGCGATGTCCTGGGCATCGTCGGCGGATCGGGCTCGGGAAAAACCACGCTCGGTCGGGCGATCATCCGATTGCTTCAACCCACCGGAGGAAGCATTCACTTCGAAGGTCAGGACATCAGCCACATGCAGGAGGCGCAGTTACGCCCGCTCCGGCGCAAGTTCCAGATGATCTTCCAGGACCCGATGTCCTCACTCAACCCACGTCACACCGTGGCCACCATCATTCAGGGGCCTTTGCGGCTGCACGGTTTCGACCGTGCGCCGGAGCGTGCATCCGAGGCGCTGGAGCATGTCGGCCTTCCCAAAGTCATCGGCAACCGCTATCCGCAGGAACTATCCGGCGGCCAGCGTCAGAGGGTTGGCATCGCGCGAGCTATCGCCATGGAGCCGACATTCATTCTGGCCGACGAGATCCTCTCCGGCCTCGATGTGTCATCCCAGGCCCAGGTGCTTGTGTTGCTGGAACGCCTGGTGTCGGACCTCGGTTTGACCCTGGCTTTCATCAGTCACGACCTCTCCGTGGTTCGCCGGCTCTGCAAGACTGTCGCCGTATTGCACGCCGGCAAGATCGTGGAATACTCCGATACGGCTTCGATATTTGACAAACCCTCCTCCGACTACACGAGGGAACTTCTGGCGGCGATCCCTCTCCCGGACCCGGCTCAGGAGTGGTTCTGAGCGGCCTTTGACCGTATCCGCCCACCAATGCAGGTCAGCGGGTCCAGATTGACCAAACCCGGCAGTCGAGCTATAAGTAAGTAACCAGTTAGTGAAAAAGAGCGAGCCATGAACATCTATTTTCAGAAGACTCACCAGCGCGCTTTCGGAACCTATCCTCTCCAGGGCGAAGAGCTGAAAAAGGCGCTGACAACCGCTTTGGACGTTGGGTACCGGGCAATCGACACCGCGCAGATGTATGGCAACGAAGTTGAGGTCGGCGAAGCGCTGGCGGCATCCGGTATTCCCCGCGAGGAACTCTGCCTGACGACCAAAGTCCACCCTGACAATTTTTCCGAAGACCGCTTTATGGAGTCGTTGGAAAAGAGTCTGAAAGACCTGCAGACCGACTATGTCGATGTTCTGCTACTGCACTGGCCGCCCGTCGGCGGCGACATCGCACCGTCCCTGAAACTGCTCGAAGATGCCCACAAGCGAGGGTACGCCCGCCATATCGGCGTATCCAACTACACCGCCCAAATGATGCGCGACGCCAAGTCGATCGTCAGCGTGCCGTTGGTGACCAACCAGGTCGAGTTCCACCCGCTGCTTAACCAGGACATTCTGCTTGCGGCGGCAGCCGAAACGGGCATTCCGCTTTCGTCCTACAGTTCGGTCGCCCGTGGCGAGGTGTTCAAGTATTCGGATTTCGAAGATATCGGAAAACCCTACGGCAAGAGCGCCGGCCAGGTGGTGTTGCGCTGGATTCTCCAGAAAGGCGTCTCTGTCAACACGATGTCGACCAATCCGGTCAACATCAACGCCAATCTCGACATCATGGATTTCAGCCTCTCGAGCGTCGACATGGCGCGCATCGATGCGCTGACCGCCACGGACTACCGTATCGTCGGCGAGGATCTGGTCCCCTGGGCCCCAAAGTGGGACTAGATCAAAGGGCGATAAGTTTGCACCATTTGACCGTGGCGATTTTGGTCTCTGGCCAGGCGGATTGCAGGCCGTGGTGCTATCCCACCACAAGTGCAAGCCAACGACGCCAGGGGCCAAAAGCGCCCGGCCCGAAGGGTGGCTGCATATCGGCCCATCGGCTGCGTTGCGTCGCTCGCCCGATGCACCACATCGCGCTGCGCGACGCGCCTGGCCGAGTGGAGCCGATCTGCAGCCATCAAATGATCCAAACTTATCGCCCTTTGATCTAAACCAGCCTGGAGGCGATTGGTGAAGAACTGTCGGTTCAATCCAGTCGCCGCTTTCTCCAGTCCAAGCCTATTGATTTCCGCGAATGAGGTCGCTGGCCTTCTCACCGATCATGATGGTCGGTGCGTTGGTATTCGACCCGATCAGGCTTGGCATGATCGACGAATCGCAGATCCGAATACCCTCAAGGCCGTGGACCCTCAGCTGAGGATCAACGACAGCCATGTCACCGGATCCCATCTTGCAGGTTCCACTCGGGTGGTATGACGTGCGTCCGAACTCCCGCGCGTAGTCTTCCAGGTCGGCCGTTGATGTGACTTTGTCTCCCGGAAAGTGCTCGCGCTTGACGTATTTCTCAAACGCCTTCTGACGCATGATTTCGCGGCTGATCCGCACGCCTTCCACTGAAGTCTTCAAATCGTCCGGGTCGGCGATGAAATTCGGATCGACAATCGGATTGTCTTCCGGCTTGTTCGACCGCAAGGTCACGCTGCCGCGGCTCTTTGGCCGCAATGTATAGGAATTCAGAGTACAGCCCGACCCTGACGGGATGGCCGGCACACCGGCTTCGACACCCGCTCCGGCCAGGAAGTGGAACTGCAGGTCCGGCACTTTCTGATCGTGGTCCGCGTACCAGAAGGCTCCGCCCTCGACGACGTTCGAAGCCACTGGACCGGATCGGAAAAGCGCATATTGCAGCCCTGCCCACGCCATCCAATGCAGCTTGTTGTACTTGTCGAGGCTCGTCGGCCCTTTCAGTTCGCAAACGATATCGATACCGAAATGGTCATTGAGGTTCTGACCGACACCGGGGAGATCGTGGATGACGTCGATGCCCTGAGACTTCAGGTGATCGGCAGGCCCGATCCCGGAAAGCATCATGATCTTCGGCGACCCGATGGCGCCCGAGGTGACGAGAACCTCAGTATCGGCCATTGCCTTGTGGGTTGTATTGCCCTGACGGTATTCCACGCCGACGGCACGGTTGCCGGAAAACAGGATCCGCGTTGTCAGGCATCCGGTCTCAACCGTCAGGTTGGAGCGTTTCTCGGCAGGCCACAGATAGGCAACCGACGCGGAACTGCGCCGCGCGTTTCGCGTCGTTGTCTGGTAGGGACCGGCGCCCTCCTGAACCGCACCGTTGAAATCCGGATTGAACGGCATACCGAGCTGCTGGCACGACTGGCTGAAGGCCAGTGTCAGCGGCTGCGGCGAGGCAAGATCGGAAACACCGAGCGGCCCGTCGATACCATGATAGTCACCGGCCAGGCGGTTGTTGCCTTCAGACCGAATAAAGTAGGGTTGAACCTCCTTGAAGGACCAACCGGGGCACCCCTCCTCCTTGGCCCAGCGGTCGTAGTCGACCGGATTGCCGCGGGTGAACACTTCGGCATTGATCGAGCTGCCACCACCAAGAACGCGCCCCTGAGCGTAGGGAATTTCGCGATTGTTGGCATGCTTTTGCGGCGCCGTTGTCAAACCCCAGGTGAACGGCCCGGTGGTCATCTTGGCGAAACCAACCGGCATATGGATATAGGGATGTCGATCACGACCGCCGGCTTCGAGTAGAAGGATCCGCGCGTTTTGCATCTCCGAAAGCCGGTTGGCCAGAACGCAGCCGGCCGATCCGCCACCGACGATGATGTAGTCGTATCCCTTGTCCGCCATCATGAAATCCAGTGTTGTCTTTTTCCCAGCTCGATATGGGTCGATTTGACCTGGGTGTATTCCTCCACCCCATAAACGCCCGTTTCACGGCCCCATCCGGACTGCTTGAAGCCGCCGATCGGCAGCTCCGGTCCACCGGTGATCGTCGTATTGACCCAGACGCGCCCGGCCTGAACCCGGCGAACCATTTCAATCGCCCGATCGAGGTTCTTTGTCCAGATGCTCGCAGCCAGCCCGTATTGCGTATCGTTTGCGATACGAACCGCCTCATCAACCGTCTCAAAGGTCTGTACCGTCAGCACCGGACCGAAAATTTCCTCGCGGGCAATCGACATTTCACGGCTGACATCGGCAAAGATCGTCGGTTGCACGAACTGACCCCTTTCCGAATCCATCGCGGCACCGCCGCAGACCAGCCGGGCCCCCTCCTCCTGGCCGCCAGCGAGATGGCGCAGGATCGTTGTGTTCTGTGCATCCGTGGTAATCGCTCCGACTTGCGTCTCCGGGTCAAGCGGATCGCCGATCCGCACTTTTGACAGGCGCTCCGCCACCATTGCCTCGAACTTCGATGCGATCGACTGCTCGACAACCAACCGACTACCGCTGACGCAGCACTGTCCGCCATTGAAACAGAGACCGAAAGCAACGCCATCGGCAGCGTCCTCCAGATCGGCATCCGCGAACACGATCTGCGGGTTCTTTCCACCCAGCTCCAGCCCGAGTTTCTTGAAGTTGCCAGTGGCCGCCTCCAACAGGCGCTGACCGACAGCGGTCGAGCCGGTGAAAGACACCATGTCGATATCATCATGCTCGATCAGGGCCTGGCCGATCTCACTTCCAGTGCCTGTCACGACATTGTAAACGCCATCCGGTAATCCCGCTTCCGTCAGAATTTCCGCCATGATGAGCGTGGTCGCGGAGGTCACCTCGCTGGGCTTGGCGACGATGGTGCAACCGGAGGCGAGAATGAACGGTATTCGCTCCGACAGGATGAAGAAGGGAAAATTCCAAGGCGTGATCAGCCCGACCACACCAATGGGCTCGCGTGTCACCAGTCCCAGCATCTTGTCGCCGAGATTGTTGAAGGTTTCCCCGTGGAGTGATCTGGCGACGCCGGCGGCGTATTCGTAGATACCGGCAGCCCCTTCGACCTCGCCTCGCGACTGGCTGATCGGCTTGCCATTCTCCAGCGTTTCGAAATAGGCCAATTCCTCGGCCCGCTCGCGGATCCCTGCCGCTGCCTTCAGCAAGACGGCTGCGCGTTCCGCACCTGTCAAAGATGACCAGCGCCCATCGGCAAAGGCTGCGCGGGCAGCAGCCACCGTTTCGTTCAAATCGTCGATCGTGCAGCGGGTGATCCGCGTCACTGGCACGTCATGGGCCGGACTGTGGCGATCAATGGTTTGGCGTCCGTCCGCCGGTTGATATCGGCCATTTGCGAAGAAGCCGAAGACACGCGGACTGTCAGGCGGCGTAAGCACAGTTTTACTGTCGGTCATGTTGTTTCCCAGTTCGGTTGTCCGCCGTTATGCGGCGGTGTCGAAGATGATGGACGTCTTGAGATATTCAGACGCTCCGGTATCGGCATCAAAGGCGCTCTGGATCTTGTCGAGCGCGACCGTGTTTTGCGTGAATGCACCGGTCTGGATCCGCCCATGGCGCAACATCGCCAAAGCGTCATGCATGTCCTGCCCCATGCCGGCGACAGATCCCTTCAGCGAGTTCTCTTTCAGAACGGTCTCAAGCAGCGGCAGCGGCAAACGCGCGTCGTCCCCGGTCAGGCCGAAAGCCGATACATGCCCGCCAGGGCGGATCACCTCGAAGGCGAGTTTGTAGAGATCGACCACCCCAACACACTCGACCACGACATCAGCGCCACGACCGTCGGTCAGGTCCGCCACGATCTGCTTCAGCTCTTCGGCACTGGAGGCAACCGCATCGGCACCGGCTGCCAAGGCCATTTCAGCGCGTGTCTCCTGGGTTTCCAGAACGACGATCGGTGCTGCCCCGACAAGGCGCAGGACCTGGATGTGCAAATTGCCGATCGGTCCGGCTCCGAGGACAACGGCAGCCTGTCCCAGTTCAACGCGAGCCTTGTTGGTCGCCCGCACCACGCAGGCCAGCGGTTCAGTCAGCGCCAGGAGCTCGAAAGGCATATCGTTGGGCGCTAAGATCACGTGACTGGCCGGAGCAACGACGTAGTCCGCAAAGGCACCATTCTGACCAATGCCCAATTGCGAGACATGCGGACAGTTCAGCACCTCGTTGCGGCGGCAGTAGAAACAGGTGCCGCAACCGAGATTGATGTCCACAACGGCCCGAATGCCGACCATCACCCCATCCACAGCGGAACCGACCTCGACAACAGTTCCGGCCAGTTCATGACCTGGAATCAAGGGCAGTTTGTCGGCCGAGTAATGCCCATTGAAGATGTGCACATCGGTCCCGCAAATGCCGCAGCGATGAACCCGGATACGCACGTCGTTTGGGCCGACTGTCGGAATCGGCACATCGGAAATTTCGAAGCGTCCCGGCTCAACGAGGACGGCTGCTTTCATACCGGACATGGTGCTCGTGACCCTATTTGACGATCCGCATTTTCCGGCGATCGATGGTCAGTGCGATGGCCGCAATCAGGACCACACCGAAGAAGATCTGCTGGCTCGTTGCCGGAACTTCCAGGTAGAGCATGCTGGTCCGTACGACTGCCACGATCATGGCGCCAATCAGCGTGTTGACGACACCGCCCACGCCACCGGTCAGAGGCGTTCCGCCGACGAGCACCGCGACGATGGCCGGCAGCAGGAACCCCTCGGCCAGCGTCGGTGAACCGCCGGCGAGCTTGACCGAAAACAGAAGTCCTGCGATCGCCGCGAACATGCCCGAGATCGCGAAAGCGAGGATCTTGTACTGATCGACCTTGAGGCCCGATGCCACGGCCGCCAGCTCACCAGCGCCGATCGCCTTGAGCGCCCGCCCGACGGTAGTGCGGCTTTGAACGAACCAGGCAAGCAGCAGCAACACGAGCGCGATAATCAGCTCGTTCGGAAGCCCGCCTGTCTGCCCGATCATCCAACCAAAAGCCCTGTCGCGAAGCTCAGCGTCCATATAAAGCGCCCGCTGGCCGGAAGCGTATTGTCCGACAGATAGCGCTATGCCGCCAACCGCCAGCGTGGCAATGAAGGACGGCACCTTGAGTCGGGTCGTCACAAAACCGGATACGGCTCCGAATCCGAGGCCGACCAGAATGCACAACAGACCGGTCCAGACGCCGAAGAGCGGCAGCGAGATGGTCGCCAGCACCGTCGTCATATTGGCAACCGACTGGGCCGAAAGGTCGATGCCGCCGATATAGATGACGAATGTAATGCCCAACGCCATGATGAACAGCGTCGAGATATCCCCGGCCAGTTGAATCAGGTTCTGCGGCCGCAGGAAATTGGGGTCCATGAAGCCGACAATCAGGATCAGGACGACCAAGGTGATCCAGGGGAAGTGTATCTTGAGTTTTTCGAGATCCATGGGGCCGTCCTCAGATCATGTAGTGGATGAGGTCGAACAGCGACGGCTTGGCGCCGGGTTTGCAGTCGTACCATTTCTGGAAAACGCCATCCTTGATGACAGCGATGGTGTGGCTGAGACCGATCGCCTCCTCCAGGGTGTCAGCGACCAGGACGATGCCGATTCCGTCCGCAGACATTTCGCGGATCATCTCGTAGACGTCCTCTTTGGCGCCGATGTCGAGCCCACGGGTCGGATGGTCAAGCAGGATAATGTTGGAACCGCCGCTGCGCCATTTGGCCAGCACGACTTTCTGCTGGTTGCCGCCGGACAGATTGCCGCAATCGGCATTTTCAGAGGACGCTTTGATCGACAGCCTACCGATCCAGTCGCGCGCCAGCTGTTTCTCCTTGCCGATGTCGAGCACCCCACCGCGAGAGTAGTTCCGCATCTGCGACAGCGTCATGTTTTCAAAGACCGTCATGCCGCCGACGATACCCTCGACCTTGCGTTCTCTCGGGATATAGGCGACGCCGCGTTCCACGCCGCCATGCGCACTGAAGCTCTTCACGCCTTGCCCATTGATCTGGACGGAGCCACTGCTTGGGTTTTGCAGTCCAAAGATCGTACGCAGGATCGCTTCCCGCCCGGACCCTTCCGTCCCCACCAGGCACAGCACCTCACCGGCATGCAGCTTCAGCGAGACATCGTTGTAACGTCCCTCGACGCCGGCCTTGTTCAATTCGAGCAAAACCTTGGAGGTATCGTAAGGTTGCTGCTTTTCTTCCCGATAGTATTCCTTGTTGACGTCGCGACCGACCATTTCGCGCTGGATCGAGTCGACATTGGCGTCCTTTGAGTCGACAACATCGACCACCTCGCCGTCCTTGAGAACATAGATCCGGTCCGACAGTTCAATGACTTCGTCGAGCCGGTGCGAGACGAATATGAAAGACGCACGGTTGCGCAGATCGCGGACCAGCTCAAAGAGCAACTCGATCTCTTCCTTGGCGAGCACCGAGGTCGGCTCATCCAGCAGGATCACCAGATCGCCCTGCACTCGCTCTTCAAGCGTGAGAACCTTGGCAAGTTCCACCAATTGTCGCTGCGCGAAGGAAAGCTGAGAGGTCGTCATGCCGGGATTGATGTCCAGCTTGACCTTCTTCAACTGATGCCGTGCGGCGTCAGCCATCTTGCCCCAGTCGATCACGCCGAAAGTGACGAACTGCTTCTCGAAGCCGAGAAAGATGTTCTCCATGACGGTCAGGTTGGGGATCAGCGACTGTTCCTGAAACACCATGCCGACGCCCATATCCATGGCCTGGCGCGGATTGTGGAACCGCACCGCCTTTCCGTCGACCAGCACCTGTCCGCCATCGTGCTGATAGGCACCGTAGATGACTTTCATCAGGGTCGATTTGCCGGCGCCGTTTTCACCGACCAGACCGACGATCTCGCCACGGTTGATCTTGAAATCCACGGCCTTCAGAGCGTGGACGCCGGGAAAGGTCTTTTCGACTTTTTGAAGTTCAAACATGGCTGATCACTTCACGAAGGCCAGCGATTTGCGATCGGTGGAAAGATAAACCGCGATGATCACCAGCAGTCCCAGAACACCATCCTGGACGTAGCGCGGCAGGCCGATGACGATCATTCCGTTGCCGATCACGTTGACGATCAATACCCCGACAAGCGTGTTCCAGACGCCGCCGATACCGCCCCAAAGGGCCGTTCCACCGACCACCACGGATGTGATCGAAAGGAACATGAGATTGTATCCCGTCGCGGTTTCGGCAATACCGATACGGGCCACCGCGAAAAGCGCGCCCAAACCATAGAATGCACCGGCAATCATGAAACCCAGGATGCGCACGCGATTGACGTTCAGACCCGACGCATGGGCCAGTTCCTCGCCACCGCCGACGGCATAGAAGTTGCGACCAATAGTGGTGCGGCTCTGGATGAACCAGGCCACGAGCAGAGCCAGTCCGGCGAAATAGACCATCAGCGGAAAATTCAGGACGCGGGTGGTCAACAGCGACCGGAAAATCGGGTCCTCGACCCGGATGCGGTCGCCACCAGTCATCAGCAGAGACAAACCGATGCCGACAAAACCCATCGACAGACTAGCCATGAAGGATGGGATCTTCAAACGCACGTGGACCAAGCCGTTAACCAAACCGAACAACGCGCCGACCAAAAGCGTTGCCGGGAAAGCGATCCACGCCCAACTGTTCACGACGCCGCCAAGGCTCAGAAAGATGAATGCGAAGACAACCGCGCATACCGCCACGGCGCCTTCCATCGAGAGGTCAATGGACCCCATGATGATGATGAAGGTGATCCCGAGCGCAATCATCAGCGCCGGTGTCGCCGCCATTGCAATGCGAGCGAAATTGCGTACCGACAGGAAGTTTGGATTGGCAATGGAGAAGAACAGGATCAGGGCAATCAGTACGAAGACTGGTGCCCATTTCTGCAAGTTCTCGCGAGTCATCACACCCGACACGGTGCCCTCCCGTCGCAATTCAATGATTCAACTGTTGGATGCCCGCGCGCCGCAGCGCACGGGCGACCGTCTTGGGAGGTCAGTACTTGATCTGACCGTTGGTCGGACCCCAGAAGTCCTTCCAATCGTAGGTCGGGACGCTGTCCTGATATTCGGCCTTGAAGGCTTTGGCATCATCAGGCGTGATCAGGATCGTCGGGCCATAGAATTCGCGATTGGCGTGTGACTCGTCCGAGGGCTTGAAATGGCCGGTTGCCGCATAGTAAGCCAGCGCCGCGGTGATGCCGCCGCCCCAATGCGGATTGGTAAAGACGGTCGCCTCGATATCGCCCTTCATGACCAGTTCGACCGCCTGCGGATTGCCGTCATAGGTGACGATCGGAATGACACCTTGCAGTCCCTCGGCGCGCAGCGCCTCCAGAACGCCGTAACCGATGGTGTCATTGGCACAGTGCACACCCTTGATCTCATCGCCGAAGCGGGTCAGGAAGCTCGACATGATCTGGTTGGCCTTCTGGGTATCCCAGTCGGCGGCCTGATAGTCGAGCAGCTCGATGTCCGGGTAGTCCTTCATGGCATTGAGCAGGCCCTGTTTGCGTTCGATCGCCGGGTTGTTCGACGCAATACCACCCAGACCGACGACACCGCCCTTTCCACCCATCTTGTCGAACAGAATCCGAGCCGTCTGCTCAGCCGGCCCAAGATCAGACCACGTCATGTGCGATACGTAGTGATCGCCGAAATCCCACGGGTGCAGATCGTCGGTCTTGTTCCAGATCGTCGACACATATCCCTTCGAGGAAGCAACCGCTTCCACAACCGGCCGGCAATTCGGCGCGTCATTCGTGTCGATGGCAAGCGCCACATTACCGTTTTCCTTGGACAGGAGCGCCCTGACGTCGGCGAGCGATTTTTCGCTGGAGCCGTCATTGATCAGGTGAACCATGTCACCCTTAGGTTTGCGGAGGCTTTCGACAAAAGCCTCACCGCCGGAAACGATTTCGTTCCAGTAGGGGTTGGTGCGGTTGCGATAGCTCCAAGCGATGACCGGATCAGTTAGCGCCGCACGTGCAGTGCCCGTACCGAATACGCCAGCGGTTGCGGCGCCACCGAGCCCCATTGCCGAAGCAAGCAGAAAGTTGCGACGATTGATCGTCTCCTGCTCGATGAACTTTTTAATGAATGACATCTCTCTCTCCCTTGGATCGACATTTGTTAAATCCCGGCGGTGCGCCTTGGTTGAATCCTGAAGAAGCACCTCGGGATTTCGCGAATAATGCACTAACTAGTTACTTCCTTAATCATCCTCTGTCAAGCTTGACCCGCGAGCAAACACATGCTGCAACTGGATCAAACGCTGCTTTGCATCTCAAGGGTTCGAATAGTCCGAAATAACGGACTGGTTATTTCATATCTCGGACTTTTGCAGCGCTAAGGATCGCCCCGAGCGCAGCGGTTTTGGAGTCGATATGCGCTGCAAACGGGAATCAGGTAGTTTGTCGACGAGTTGAACAGGATTGTGCGGGAACACATGGCCTTAGCAACCAAGCCAAAACGCGTTCGTGACGCGGATGCCACCCAGAAGAGAATCCTCGCTGCGGCCCAGAAAGAGTTCGCTTCTAACGGGCTTGCCGGCGCCCGGGTCGATGTCATCGCCGAGCGCGCCAAGGCCAACAAACGCATGATCTACCACTATTTCGAAAGCAAGGAAAAGCTGTTCCAGCGGGTCCTGGAGGACGCCTATCTCGATATCCGCAACGCGGAACAGGGTTTGGAACTCGACCATCTGGAACCGGAGGAAGCACTGGAAACGCTGGTCACTTTCACCTGGCGCTATTACATCAAGAACCCGCAGTTTCTGACGCTGGTCAACAGCGAAAACCTTCACCGGGCAAAGCACCTGAAGAAGTCTACCGTGCTGCCGGAAGTGAGCCGTCGAATGGTCGATATGGTGTCCGACATTCTCGATCGGGGCATCCGCAAGGGTGTGTTTCGCAGCGGTATCGACCCTGTCCAGCTCAACATTACGATTGCCGCTATCGGCTACTACTATCTGACCAACCGCTTCACCGGCTCGTTCCTGTTCGAGCGGGATTTCATGAGCCCGGAAAACCTCGATGAACGCATTCGCTTCAACATCGATACGGTCATGAGGCTGGTGCGCAAATAGCAAAGGGGAAGGCCATGGCCCGGCACCGTACCGAAACCGACAGTCTCGGCAAGGTCAAGGTCCCGGCGGATCGGTTGTGGGGCGCCCAGACACAGCGCTCGCTCGAACATTTCAGCATCGGTGCCGAACGCATTCCACCGGAAATGATTGCAGCCTATGCAATACTCAAAAAGGCCGCGGCGATTGCCAATCAGGCGGGCGGGCACCTCAAAAAAAAGCAACGCGATCTGATCGTCCGCGCCTGCAATGAGATTCTCGCGGGCAAGCATGATAACGAGTTTCCGCTCTATGTCTGGATGACCGGCAGTGGCACCCAGTTCAACATGAACGTCAACGAGGTCATTTCGAACCGCATCAGCCAGATGGCCGGCAACGACCTCGGCTCCAAGGAGCCGGTGCACCCGAACGATCACGTCAACATGTCGCAGTCGTCGAACGACACATTTCCGACGGCCATGAATATTGCCGCAGCTATCGGAACTGCGGAGGAGCTGCTGCCTGAAGTCGGACGACTGCGTGACGCGCTGTCAAAGAAAGCACAAGCCTGGGACGACATCGTCAAGATCGGCCGCACCCACATGCAGGACGCAACCCCCCTCACCCTGGGTCAGGAGTTCTCCGGCTACGTCGGCATGCTCGACGATGACATCGCGCGCATCGAATATGCGCTGCAAGGTGTCTTCCGCCTGGCCCTGGGCGGGACGGCCATAGGCACCGGCATCAATGCGCCCCCGGGTTTCGCCGAAGCATCCGCTGTCGAAATCGCTCGCCTCACCGACCTGCCATTCATCACCGCAGAGAACAAGTTCGCCGTCCAGGGAGCCCATGACGATCAGGTCTTTCTAAGCTCGGCGCTCAAGACGCTGGCAACCTCACTGTTCAAGATCGCCAACGACATCAGATTGCTGTCCAGCGGCCCGCGCTGCGGCATCGGTGAACTTCACCTGCCCGAGAACGAGCCTGGATCGTCGATCATGCCCGGCAAGGTCAATCCAACCCAGTGCGAAGCCCTCTCGATGCTCTCGATTCAGGTTATGGCCAACGATACCGCCGTCTCGCTCGGGAGCGGCTCGGGCATTCTGGAAATGAATGTCTACAAGACGCTGATCATCCATAATGTCATGCAATCGATCCGACTGCTCACCCACGGCTGCCGCAGTTTCAGAACCTATCTGGTCGAAGGCATGGAGCCCAACCGCAAGCAGATCGAGACCCATCTCGAAAACTCGCTCATGCTGGTTACTGCCCTCAGCCCGGTGATCGGCTACGACAAGGCATCGGAGGTGGCGCACTATGCGCTGCATCACGACCTTTCCTTGCGCGAAGCAACCCTCAAACTCGGTTATGTTTCGGCCGAAGACTACGACCGGATCGTCGATCCGGGAAAAATGGTCAGCCCCTACCTTGCATCTGACTGAAGCCCGTCGCTCACGCAACTGTGTGTCAGTGTTTGTTGATTTGAGGTGCCACACCGCCCAAGCATTCAGCGGTTAAAAAGGCTGACCTCATGAACCGACCGACAATCGCCATTGCTCTGCTTCTGTTGCCATTGAATGCTGCGGCCCAGGACCGGGCTGGCCGTGACACGGCATCCGACTGGGTGGTCAAACATTACAAGCCGTTCGGACTGTGGGACAGCATCTGCGATGAGCGGGTGGAACGAAATCAACTCAAGCAGCGCTGTTATCTTCGCTACGTCGACGTCTATTCGCCGCGACCGGATTTTCTCGCCACCTTCGCCTTCATCCATCCACCAGACGGCTCGACGATCGTCGAGTTTGGGTTCGAACGCGGAACTCACTTCAATCCCAAGGGTTTCCGCATCGAGCGCGATGGTGCAACGACCTGGACACTGGAGAACCAATGTCTGCGGGCAGCGAAATGCGAGCTTGCCGGTGACGTGGCTGCCGACTTGCTCGAGTCATTTTCAGGCGGCGGCACACTTGTTCAGGAATTCAAAGATCGGAACGGCAAGGACTGGCGGCTGGAGTGGAACCTTGAGCAGTTTGGCGAAGCGCTGAGCGACTACCAGCAGGCGGCGAGTGCACGGTCTCTGCTCGAATAGAGCTGTCATTTGCAAGCTGGCCGCCAGCGGGCAACTTGCGTATCCGGTCATCCGGTCTTCAGGATGATCTGCTTCCAGATTGCGATCTCGTCGAACAGCACATACTCGCGGCGCAGACCCCAGGGCCCGAACTCGGCGTGGCAGGCTCCCATGATGTAAACCTCGGCTCCTGTTGGTGTGCCGAAGCTGCCCCATCCGTCGTGCTTGCCATGCATTGACCAGCGCAGCGCCGCCCGCGGCGGCATCAGAGGATCGTCGAGACCGATCTGATGGTCGATCCGGAACTCGGCGCCCGGGAAGCTGGCGCGAAGGCCCATCCAGAAATGATCCGCATCCACAAAAGAATGTCCGGTTTTGCCACCGGGATGTTCGAGCTGGCAGGCCCGGTCGTATTCGCGGCTGATGACCGCCATGTCGGCGTTCATGATGCTCGTCAGGATGTCGGCGTAGCGGGCACCCCACTCATTGTCATTGCCTTTGCCGCGATACGCGCCCTGCTGATCGACGTCCGGGGTGAACGGCGTCACGCAGTTCTCCGGTCCACCTTCCCGCGCGATCAGGTCGCGCGCGTAGTCCTGCGGCTCGAAGCCCATCTGCCGCACCACGGCCCCCTGGTCGCGGATCAGCCATTCGTCGTTGATCTGGTTGTTGATGGCATGGCAATCGGCGATGATGCGATAGACCAGCTTGGTTCCAGTTGCCTTGCCGTAGACACCGTCGCCGAGGTGGGTCGCCGTCGACAGCAGCCGGTGTGAGGACAGCATGCCATCCTCCGGTGTGCCGGACCAGATGACATCCTCACCAAACAGAGTTCTGTCGGGGAATTCTGCGATCGTTGCCATTGTGGCAGCGATGACATTCTTGTTTCCGAGCACGATGGATGCCGGCGAGCGGACGATGATGTCCGGGGCGTAGTATTTGTTGAGGGTCGCAATGCCGCGATCCTCCCAGATTTCCTTGGTGATACCCAAAATGTAATCGGGAAAGTCCTTGAACTTGGTATCGAAGCCCCTCATTTGTTCCATCCTTCGGGTTTACGGGCTGAACTTCGGACGATCAGCGGGCCGTCGACTGTAATGTGCCGCGGCGCCGCACCGACATCCTCCATTTGCGTCATAAGCAGTTCGACCGTCTCTTCGACCATGATGTTGGAACGCTGTCGGATGGTGGTCAGGTCGTAGCTCGGCCAGGCGGCAATCGGCACATCGTCGTAACCGACGACCGAAACGTCCTCGGGAACGCGCAGGCCGAATTCTGTCCGAACCACATCCATGACGGCAAACGCCATGTGATCATTTGCCACAAAGACTGCGTCCGGCTTCTCGACCTTGGAGAACATGTCGCGTGCCGCCTGCATGGTGCTATCGAAATGGAAATCGCCAACTGTGCGGTCGAACAGATCCTGACCAGTGGCCCGCAAGCCCTCGACAAAGCCCCGTGCGCGGTCACGTTGTGTCGACGCCCCTTCCCACCCGGCGATATGGGCAATCCGAGTGTGGCCGCCCGCCAGCAGGAATTCCGCCATTTTGCGGCCACCGGCAACATTGTCCGAGGTAACAGCCGACACCTGTTCTCCGTTCTGGCTGCGGTTAAACAAGACCACCGGTATTCCGGCTGCTCCGCATCGTTCTGCCAGCTCAGATGACATGGCGACGGACGCCATGATCAGCCCATCGACCTGATAGTCGATGATCTCGTCCAGGACCCCGTCTATGTTGCCGGCTGTCTGCGAGGCCATGAAAATGAGCACGTGATAACCCTCACGCTGCAGGGCATTGGACAGTTTTTCAACGGCATCCGGATAGAATTGGTTCTCGAAATAGGCAACCACCACCCCGATGATGCGGCTCCGGCCTGTAATCAGGGAGCGCGCCAACACATTCGGCCGGTAGCCCATCTCATCGGCCACTTTGCGAACCTTTTCAGCGGTCTTGCGCGAAACACTGGCACCAGGCGTGAAAACGCGCGAAACGGCCGACTGGCTGACGCCGGCCCGTTCCGCCACCTGGGTTGCCGTGACCTTTTCTCCTGCCATCAGCCCGCGGTCCACCCGCCATCGATCAGCAACGCTGTCCCGGTTACCAGCGCCGAGGCGTCAGATGCCAGATAGACCACCGCTCCCATGACGTCTTCAACTTCGCCAACCCGCCGCAGTTTGATCTTTTCCTCGATCCACCGCACCCGCTCAGGATTGTCGAAGGTTGTCGCGGTCAGCGGCGTTCGGATGAACGTCGGGCAGATCGTGTTGACTCTGATGCCATGCGGCCCGAATTCGATGGCCATCGACTTGGTGAAACCTTCGACCGCGTGTTTGGACGCGCTGTAGACCGCCCGGTCGATGCCGCCAACGTGTCCCATCTGCGATGATATGTTGATTAGCGATCCGGGACGACCCGCCGCGACGAGACCCTTGGCCACCGCCTGGGCCAGAAAATAGGCACCTTTCAGATTGACATCCATGACCGATTCGAAGTCTGGGACCGTGGTGTCCAGGGCCGGTGCGTGACGCGCCAAACCGGCACTATTGACGAGAACGTCGAAGGGACCATGAGCCGCAACTGCAGCCGCCACAGCTTCGACATCACCGACATCCAATGGCAGCGCCCTGGCCTTCCAGCCCTGCTGTTCGAATACATCGACGCAGGCGTTAACTCGCTCGATATTCCTGGCGGCGACAAACACCTCGGCTCCGGCCTCGGCAAGTGCCACCGCACAGCCTTCGCCGATTCCCGAGGTGGCGCCAGTTACCAGCGCCCGTTTGCCGTCGAGGCGGAAGGATGGCGTTTTCGGAAGCGCTGTCATCAGACTTGATACCTCGCTGGTGATCGTGCCGTGTTGAATTCGCGAAGACGGGTGAACACTTCAACCTCGATCCGGTTGCCCCGCTCGTCCGGATGAAAAGCATGAAGAAGAGCAGCTCTCGCACACTCTTCTTCAAAGTCATACAGCGCCATGCGAACAGGGTCGATCAGGGCCTTGATGGCTGCTTGAATGCCGCCCATCATTCAGCGGCTTCTCCGTAAGGCACGTTTCGACCTCCATAGCGACGAACCCGCAAATTGGCCTGTTCGGCATGGCCCACGAAGCCCTCGAGCATGCAGAGCCGCGAGCAGTATTCGCCGATCTTTGCCGCCGCCTCGTCGGTTATAACCTTCTGGTAGCTATGGGTCTTCAGGTATTTGCCGACCCAGAGACCACCGGTATAGCGGCCCGCCTTCTTGGTCGGCAGCGTGTGGTTGGTGCCGATGACCTTGTCGCCATTGGCGACGTTGGTCCGAGCGCCGAGAAACAGCGCGCCGTAGCAAGTCATGTTTTCGAGAAACCAGTCGTCGCGATCGGTCATCACCTGGACGTGTTCTGAAGCGATATCGTTGGCGACCTCGAGCATTTCGTCATAGGTGTCGCAGACAATCACTTCGCCATAATCGCGCCAGCTGGCGGAAGCCGTCTCGGCTGTCGGGAGAATCTTCAGCAACCGATCGATCTCGGCGAGCGTCTCCTCTGCCAGCCGACGCGAATTGGTGACGAGTACAGCGGGAGAATTGTAGCCATGCTCGGCCTGGCCCAGCAGGTCGGTCGCACACAATTCGGCATCGACCGTATTGTCGGCAATGACCATCGTTTCCGTTGGACCGGCAAAGAGGTCGATACCGACACGGCCGAACAACTGGCGTTTGGCTTCGGCAACGAAGGCGTTGCCGGGGCCAACCAGCATGTGCACGGGATCGATGGTCTCGGTGCCGATTGCCATGGCTCCAACAGCCTGTATGCCGCCAAGGACGAAGATTTCATGCGCACCGCCGAGCTTCATGGCGGCAATAACAGCCGGGTTGGGCTCTCCCTTGAAGGGCGGCGTCGCTGCAACGATGCGTGGCACACCGGCCACGGACGCCGTCGCCACCGACATGTGCGCCGAGGCCACCATAGGAAACTTGCCGCCAGGAACGTAGCAGCCGACCGACTGAACCGGAATGTTCTTGTGACCGAGAATGACGCCAGGCATCGTCTCGACCTCGATGTCGAGCATGGAATCGCGCTGGGCCTGAGCGAAACTTCGTACCTGCTCCTGAGCGAACTTGATGTCTTCCATGTCGCGCGCCGACACCTTGTTCATCAGCGCCTCGATCTCGCCTTCGCTCAGCCGGAATGAGGCTGGCCGGTAATTGTCGAACTTTTCCGACAGATCGCCCACGGCCGCGTCGCCGCGGGCCTCGATTTCAGCCAGAGTCGATTCGACGATGCCACGAACCTTGGCATCGTCCTCTGAGCGCTCCGCATCGGGCTTGCCTCGTTTGAGATAGTCAATCGCCATAATTCATCCTCTAGTTCGGCTGCGGAGGTTGCCTGTCGCCGCGATCGAAGGCCTCCCATCCCTCTCCCTTGAACACATCAACGCCGAGCTGCGACAGAACGTGCGGGAAATCCACCATCACCCAATTGTCGACGATCTGGCCGTCGACCACTTTCCAGAAGTCCATGTAACGAATTTCGATCCGCTTTCCGGTCGGCTCCACACCCATGAACTGCCCCGAATGGGTTGCCTCCTGGCGACCAAAGGCGGCCGCCCATTCGCCCATGTAGAGCCGTGCTTCATCGACGCAGCTCTTGTCGGAAAAAGCCGCCTGGAACGGCTTCTGCCAGTTCTCCTGAAACGCCCTCAGGCCATCCTTGGTGCCGCAGCCGAAATTGCCCATCCAGCGAAAGTCCTTTGAAAAGAACTCGCCGATATCGTTGATGCGGTGGTCGTTCAGACCATCCACCATGGTTTCGATAACCGACCTGGTATCATCGGTTTTGGACATGTCGGTGTCCCGCGACAGAATTGCCTGCTCCGGACGCGATCCCCTCATTGGGCTTCCTTTTGATTGCTTTCGGATCGGATTGACATTGATCGACCGCCTTACCCTTTGACGGCGCCGGCGGTCAGGCCGCTGACGATCTGGCGCTGGAAAATCATGACCAGCAGGAAAAGTGGCGCGGTAATCGATACGGCGGCGGCCACGGCCTCGACCTGGTCGGTGGTGGTGGTCTCGCGGTTGAAGTAGCCGGCAATCGCCGGAACCATGGTCTGGTTCTGTGCATCGAGTAGCAGTGACGTCACCAGGTAATCGTTGTAGCCCAGCAGGAAGCTGAACAGACCGGTGGTGATCACGCCCGGCCACATGACCGGCATGATGACCCAGCGGAACGCCTGGAAATGGGTGCAACCGTCGACACGTGCCGCCTCGTCCAGTTCCGTCGGGATGTTTTGGAAGAACGAGCGCAGCATCCAGATCGTGAAGGGCTGGTTGATCGCCACCAGAACCGCAATCACCGCGAACGGCTTGCCGTAAAGTGTCGGTGCCGCATCGCCGAGGATCGGCCGCAGGAATTCCGCCGAATTGATGAACCAGGGCAGATAACCCGCCACCAAAACAGAGTGTGGCAGCGCCCGGAAGACCAGGGCGATGATCAGGATCCAGAAGGCCAGGTTTGACCCCGACCGGGCCAGACCGTAGCCAGCCAGTGTTCCCACCGTAAGCGAAACGGTGACAACGCCGGTGGTGACGATCAGCGAATTGATGAAGTTGCGGTAGAACTCATTGTCCCACCAGACCGCAGAATAGTGCTCTGTGGTCAGGCCGATAATCGGATTGCCGATCGGCCCCAGCACCGAATTGATGCCACCCATGATAGGTGGCAACGCCCCGAAGAGGATCAGGCAGAAGGCAATGCCCAAAGCCAGCGAACCGATGATCCAGCCGAACCACACCTGACCGTAGGGCGAATACTGTCGCACCATGTTGGGCAGCCACTTGATGGCGAGTTGGGCGGTCAGCACCAGGAGCACGATACCGGCGAGGATATCCGGGATCGACAGCCCCTTGTCAGCGGCCCGGGTTGTCGGGCCGAAGATCACGTTCAGCGGGTTCGAGGAAAAGGCGTCGATGGGCTCCTTGAAGCTCATGACCGCGACCCAGAAGATCGGAAACGCGGCCAGGATGCACCAGAAAGTCAGGAAGCCGGCGGTTGTCATTTGCAAGGCCGTCGACTGGCGGAAGGCGCGTGGCGTGCTCATCGGGCTGCTCCCTTGTGATCCCGCCATGTACGCTGCAACAGCGGATAGAGGATGATGACGATGCCGATCATGGTCAGCATGGCGCTGGCGGACGCTCGCGAGATGGAGCGGTTGCCACTGTCGTCAGGCTGCAAGAAATCGTAGGTCAGCCATTGCAGTGAAATCACGTGCGCTTCGCTGCGGAAACCAATCACCTCTTCGAACACCCTGTAGGCATCCATCAAGTGGATCAGCGCCAGGAAAACGATCAGCGGCATCAGATGCGGAATAACCACATAGCGCAGCCGTTCCCATCGACTGGCGCCATCGATGATCGCGCTTTCCAGCGTGTCCTGGTTGACTGTCTGCAGGCCGGCATAGAGCACCACGAACGCAAAGGGTGCAACGTGCCAGACCCGGTAGAAGATCATCAGCAACTCGATGGTCCAGCCTTGAGCGAACATGGCGATGTCCTGCTGCAACCACCATTCGATAAGTGCGGTCAGAATGCCGTCGCCCACGAACAGCCAGCGGATCGACAATGCGCCGATAACGGGGGTGATGATGAAGGGCAGCAGCGAAACAAATATAATCGGACCACGGATGGAGCGGGTCGCGTTGTTGACGGCCACGGCCAACACCAGGCCAACACCGATAACAAGTGGCAGGGTGATCAGCGTGAAGGTCAGCGTGAAACGCAGGGCCTTCCAGAAATCGATGGACAACAGGCCCGAAAAGTTGCCGCTTGAAATGGCGTCCCACGCCCGTTGCGGCTCGAGCACGTTGATGTAACTCTCCCAGCCGACATATTTCGTCTGGGTGATAATCTTGCCGTCCTCACCAAGGATCGGACGGGTCTTCAGCTCCGTCGTGCAGGTTTGCTTGAGGAAACCGGCCGTGCAGTTTTCGACTTCGACCGTCTCAAACTGAGGCTGCGTCAGGTAAAATGACTGCGAGAAGACGCTAACCAGCGGCGCCGCAATGAACAGGAACATCATGAAAATCGATGGTCCCACAAAGGCGGCGAATGTCTTGAAATTCATCGGCCCGTCCTCCCGATTGACGATCAAGCGGGAGGGCCGAAGCCCTCCCGCAATTTTTGCTACTTGATCAGGCCGGCCTCCTTGGCCGACTTCAGATATTCCGCTTCAACGGCGGCCAGTGCCTCTTCTGCGGTCGCATCGCCAGTAAAGAAGGCCGGGAGGCCATTTCCGAGCGCGGTGTGCATCATGCCCATCTGAGACGTCGAGGGATAAGGCCGCGGTGCAGGATCCGCTGTCGCGGTTGCAATGGCACCATTGGCCAGACGGCTGGGCTCGTAGCCGCTCACCAGCCATATCGCCTGGTCAGAAGCACCGGAAACCATATCCTTGTCTAACCCTTCCATGACAACGCGGAAGGCTGCTTCGGCCTGTTCATCAGTCTGGTTCTTGGCCAGGACGATGCCATCCCACCAAAGCGTTGTGGCCGGCGGTCCGCCTTCCATTGCGGTCGGCGCTGCAGCTGTTTCGACCTGACCGACAACCTGCGATTCCTTATCGTCGTCCATGGCGCCGGCGCGTGAGGCCCAGAGGTTAGCCATGGCAATCTTACCCTGCTGGAATTGCTGCTGGACATAGGTGGAATCGGAAACCAGATATTCCGGGTCCATATACGCGGTCAGCTTCTTCATGGTTTCGAGCGCCTTGACCCCGGCCTCGGAATTGATTGCCGGCGTGCTGTCGTCGTTGATGAACTTGCCGCCGTAACCCATGAACATGTTGTTGAAATCCTGAGCCAGGTTCCAGCCAGTCTTCATTGTTCCGCCGAGCGGATAATCGACAACACCGGCTTCCTTGATTTTTTCAGCGGCTGCCTGGACTTCATCCCAGGTGGCCGGAACATCGATGCCGAGGTTCTCCAGAATATCCTTGCGATACATCAGGTGCTGCGTGTTCACCATCATGGCGATCGCCATGACATTGCCGTCGATGGCAATGAGCTGATTGGGGGTCAGGTTCTGGCCGTACTTTTCGACCAGATCGTCGAGCGGCCGGATGGTTCCCTCGTTGAGCAACGGCGTGATCGTGCCGTTGGAAACGCCACCGATCTGATAGAGAGACGGGTTGGCGGAAAAGGCAGCCGGCTGTTTTGTCCGAAACTCCTGATCAAGCTCAGCGTCAAAATTACCGCATTCGGCCATAGCCGAGGTCACTGATTTCCATGCCTCGAAGCCCGCAGAAAGCGACTTGACGGGCACCGTGTTTTCAAACGCACAGTCGGCCCAGGCCGCCGTGGACAGGAGCGATATCGCGCCCGCTAATGCCAGTTTCTTGAGTATCATTGTGTTCTCCCGGTTGAGTTTGGGCTGCACCTTCGAATCGCGCAGCATCCTTCTGGTCCAGTACAGCGCGCCTGGACCGTTTCGCGGGCTTAACCCGCGATTCGATTGCCGGTCTGACTGTCAAACAGATGGCAAATCGCGGTGGGCACCGAGATCGAGACGGCATCGTCGATCTCCGCGCGGAATTCCTTGCTGGCCTTGACCGAGACAAGTGCGCCACCAACGCGCTGAGTGATCATCGTCGCATCACCCAGAAGTTCCATCGTATAGACCGGAGCGTTGATCTCGGCCGGGCTGTCAGACACCGACGCGTCCTCAGCTCGGAAACCCAGTGTGACCGGCCCATTGGGTCCCTGCAGACCAGAGATCTTCATTCCGTCAGCTTCAAATAGACCGTCCTGCAGAGTGCCCTCAACGAGGTTCATTGCCGGCGAACCGATGAAGCCAGCAACAAACGTATTGGCCGGCCTGTCATAAATCTCCGTTGGCGAACCAACCTGCTGGACGACACCCTTGTTCATCACCACCACCCGGTCGGCGAGCGTCATGGCTTCGATCTGATCGTGGGTGACGTAGATCGTTGTGACCTTCAGTTCGTGGCTGAGGTTTTTGATCTGGGCCCGCGTCGAGACACGCAGTTTGGCATCCAGGTTAGAGAGCGGCTCGTCCATCAGGAAGACGTTCGGTTCGCGCACGATGGCGCGCGCCAGCGCCACGCGTTGGCGTTGACCGCCGGACAGTTCAGCCGGTTTGCGATGGAGGAACTCCGTCAGTTCGACCATCTTGGCAGCGCGCATGACCCGTTCGTCATGGGTCGACGGGTCGATTTTGCGAACCTTCAGTGGGAAACGAATGTTCTCGTAGACGTTCATGTTTGGATAGAGGCCGTAGGACTGGAACACCATGGCGACGTCCCGGTCCTTGGGGTCGAGATCATTGACCACCTTCCCATCAACGATGATCTCTCCTTCGGTGGCATCCTCAAGCCCGGCGACCATGCGCATGGTTGTCGTCTTGCCGCAGCCTGAAGGCCCCAGAAGCACCAGGAATTCCTGATCGGCAATCGTCAGGTCGAATTTGTCGACCCCGATGAAACTGCCCCAGCGCTTGGAGATATTTCGCAGTTGAATTTCGGCCATCCCGTCCTCCCGCAAACCCAATCTTGCATAGGTATGCAATTAGGCTAGACTCACAATGCCAACTTTGGCAAGGTTTTTTTGCATTCGTATGCAAAACTATAGGAACATTCATGTCAGACGATTTTCGCGCGGTTGCGCGCGGCCACCTCAACCACTTGATTTCTTGCCCCGAATCCGAACTCGATGCACGCGCTGCCGACTGCCTTGCAGAAGGCGCCGTGTGGGACGTTTCCTCACCCGTCGGACAATTGATTGGTCCAGATGCGGTATTGCAGGGGTTGATCCGTCCAATACGTCGGGCGCTGACATCGGCCAAGCGCCGGGACGAAATCTTCATCGGCGGCAGCAATCGACGGGAGGCTGGTGGACACTGGGTTGCCGCCGTGACGCACTATGTCGGCAACTTCGAAAACACCCTGTTCGGGATCAGCCCCAGCGACCACTTGGCATTCCTGCGCTCCGGTGAATTCTACCGCATCGAAGACGGCAAGATCACGGAAGCGAAACTGATCGTCGACCTCATCGACCTGATGCGCCAGTCCGGGCGCTGTCCCCTTCCCCAACTGCTCGGCACCGAGATGCTGTTTCCCGGTCCGGCAACCCACGACGGCGTCCTGCCCGACGGATTGGAGCGCGGTGAGGCAACCCTGGATGTGGTGGAGGGCATGTTGCGCGACCTGCACGACTTCGATCCCGTCACCTTCACCTCCCGCGACCAGACCGGCGCCAATGGCTACTGGCACGAAGACATGCTTTGGTATGGGCCTGCAGGCATCGGCTCCAACTATCGCTGGGATGGTTTCGTCAAGGATCACCGTGAATCGTTCCTGCGCGCCTTCCCTGACCGCAAAGGCGGCAACCACTACTGCCGCATCGGCAATGGCGACTACGCGGCGGTGTCTGGCTGGCCATCGATGACCATGACCCATCGCGGCGACTATCTGGGCGTTCCGGCATCCGACAAATCGCTGACACTTCGGGTGATGGACTTCTATCGCTGCGCCGGTGGCAAGATCATGGAGAACTGGGTGCTGCTCGACTACCTCGATCTGTTCGACCAGCTGGGCGTCGACCTCATCGCCAAATCGGAAAGCATGGCCCGCTCATGAGGATCGATGCGCATCACCATTTGTGGGATCTCGAAGCCGTTCACTATCCGTGGCTGCAGGCGAAGGGTGAGGTCCGGTTCTTCGGCGACCCGGCTCCGATTCAGCGCAATTATCTCCTCGATGAGTTCCGCCAGGGCGCTAGCCAATACGGCATTTCCGGCTCGGTCCACATCCAGGTGGGCGCTGCGGACGGCCTCGCCGAGGCACGTTGGGTTCAGTCGGTGGCCGATGCTCATCCCGAGTGGCCATTGGTGCAGGTTGTGCATTGCGACCTAACGGAGGACAATCTCGATGCGCAGCTGGACGACTTTGCCGCGCTTTCGACCGTGCGCGGCGTCCGGCAAATCGTCGGCCGGGCGCCTGGCGAAGACGCAAAAACCGGGACCAACGCTTTGCTTGAAGACCCGGCTTTCACAGCCGGCCTTCGAAAGGCAGCCGCCCGTGGCTTCACATTCGATCTTCAGTTGTTGCCGGAATTGATGGCGGGCGCCGCTCGCGTTTTCGCCGCCGTGCCAGAAATTTCAGTGGCCCTATGCCACGCCGGCTCACCTTATGACCGCTCTGCTGACGGTTTGAGAGCCTGGGCTCAGGCCCTCGGACAATTGTCGGCGTTGCCCCAGGTTTCATGCAAGCTCTCAGGCCTTGGCATGTTTGAGCATGACTGGACCCTCGATACCATTCGGCCGATCGTCAAGACCTGCCTCGAACGGTTCGGCCCGGAACGCTGCATGTTCGGCTCCAATTTTCCCGTCGACAGCTTGAGTTCCACCTATGCGACACTTTTCGAGGCATACGAGGATCTCGTTCCGGACCGCGACCAAAGCGATATCTTTGGAGACACTGCCAGGCGGTTCTACCGGCTTTAGCGACGGCGCAGAGGAGTTTTGGAACCGTTACAAACTTTAACTGCGATCTAGGGACCATTGTCTACTAATATCGAACAATCCATCTCTTTTCCGCAATCTTAAAGAGCGCTGATCGGACTCCATATAAGGCCCGTCACGCAGCCTGTCAGCTGTGTGGACAGGACCAAACCACTAGAGGAGTTCTCCATGAAGCGCGCACTCACGGCGTTGACGGCACTAATCATTGCTGTCCCGGCATTTGCTTCCGAAATCAACGTTCCGTCAGGAACCTACGCAATTGATCCAACCCACACACGTGTCTTCTGGAAGGTCAATCATTTCGGCCTTTCAAACTTCACAGCCCAGTTCAACAAGGTTTCCGGCACCCTGAATCTCGATGTCGATAACCCGGCTGCAAGTACCTTGGTTGCCAACGTCGATTCAAGCTCGGTCGTGACCGCGCATCCGCTGCCTGAGCAGGCCGATTTCGACGCTGAACTTCGCGGTGAGCCCTGGCTCAATTCCGCAGCCTTCCCCCAGGCGACCTTCAAGTCCACCAATATCCAACTGACTGGAGACAAATCCGGTCGGATCGACGGTGAGCTGACGTTCCTGGGGGTAACGAAGCCGGTTTCTCTTGATGTGACTTTGGTCGGCCAACTCGAGAAGCACCCTTTCGCCCCTGGTGCCGCCATCGGTTTCTCTGCTCAGGGCTCGATCAAACGCTCCGACTTCGGTCTCAACACGTTCATTCCGAATGTGGGCGATGAAGTGCAGTTGGTCATCGAAACCGAATTGATTGAACAGAAGTAGTCGAACCATGGCGGATACGACACAAAACACCGCAGTCGCCCTCCGCTACTCGTCGGTTGCGATCGTCCTGCATTGGGCGATCGCCGCCGCGATCCTGTTCCAGCTCGCGGGCGGGATCTGGATGGTGGACTTCGCCGGAGAAAACTGCGCTCTGCGTTTCTTCATGTATCAGATCCACAAAACCGTCGGCCTAATGATCCTGGCACTGTCGCTGGCCCGCCTGTGCTGGCGGCTTGGGCATCACGCCCCTGCCCCGCAATCGAACTGGACGCCGTTTGAACACGCAGCCTCCCAAGCCGTTCACGTTGCATTCTACGTGGTGATGATCGCGGCACCGCTGAGCGGGTGGGCCATGGCTTCTGCCTCACCGACCAATATCCCGACCTTCCTTTTCCTACAGCAATGGCTGCCCTTTGCACATTTGCCAGGATTTGCCGGGCTCGATCCTGTTGATCGCGAATCCGTAGAGGAATTGCTGAAACAACTGCATACTTTGCTGGGCTACGTTACGATCGGGCTTCTGCTATTGCATGTTGGCGCGGCTCTGAAACATCAGTTCATCGATCGCGACCGAATTCTCAGCCGGATGCGTTTCGGTCGTCGCTCGGCAGCACCCACAACCGGTGCCGCAGGGTTCGGAATCGCTGCGGTGGTGTTGCCCGTGGCGCTCATGGGTGCTGGCTTATATTCGGCCTCAACCGGCGACAGTCCCTCGGTCCAAGCCGCTGCAACGCCGTCACACACGACATCCGGCGACTGGTCGATCAAGCCAGAAGAAAGCTCTCTTGGCTTTGTGGCGACCTACAACGGCGCTGAGGTTACCGGCAGATTTGCCAATTGGACCAGTTTCATCACGTTCGATCCGCAGAAGTTGGGCGCAGCGAGCGCGACGGTCGAGATCAATATGGCCAGCTACACAATCAGCGATGCTTACCTGCAGGCACAGGCCGAGGGCAGCGATGGGTTCTCGCTGGCCAGTTTTCCGACTGCAAGCTTCGAAAGCACCGCGTTTCGCGAAGATACTTCAGGCTTCATCATGGATGGCGTGCTCACATTGCGTGGTATCAGCGTTCCGCTGAGCATACCATTCTCTTTCGAGCAGGATGGGGACACAGCCCGGGTATCTGGCTCAGCCTCGCTCGACCGGACAGCATTTGGCATCGGCGCGAACGGTGCCCCGGATGAAAGCTGGCTCAAGAAAGCCGTTTCCGTGCGGCTCGATCTGCGGGCGAAAAAGACCGATTAGGGGGCGCGCTCATTTGTGTCAAAAAAGGGACTTCGAGGTAAGCCACCGAGCTGCGATCCGTGGTAGGGCTCTTTCCGATTGAAAGTGAGGAGCACACATGAATACCTACGACCTGTCCGGCAAAGTGGCCGCGGTCACCGGCGCAGCCCAGGGCATCGGCTATGCAGTCGCCTCCCTGATGGTGCAATCAGGCGCGAAGATTGCCAGCTGGGACATGAACCCGGAAGTCAATACCGCGGCCGTCGCTGAATTGGGTTCAGCCGACAACGCAATTGCCCTGACCTGCGATGTTGCGGACTGGTCGAGTGTCACCGCCGCTTTGGAGGAAACCGAGTCGCGCCTTGGCCCTGTCGACATTGTCGTCAACAGTGCCGGCATTGCCGGACCCAATGCGCCGGTGGAAGACTATGACAATGACGCCTGGCGCCGCATTGTGGACATCAATCTGACCGGCACTTACTTCGTCAACAAAGCTGTTCTTGCCGGCATGAAGGCGCGCAACTACGGCCGCATCGTCAACATTGCCTCGATAGCCGGAAAGGAAGGCAACCCGAATGCCTGCGCCTACAGTGCCTCGAAAGCGGGCGTGATCGGTTTCACCAAGTCGCTGGGCAAGGAGCTGGCCGGCCACGATATAGCTGTCAACTGCGTGACCCCTGCTGCGGCCCGCACGCCTATCTTCGACCAGATGTCACAGGAACACATCGACTACATGCTGTCGAAGATCCCCCGCGCCCGTTTCCTTGAGGTTGAAGAGGCCGCAGCCATGATCGTCTGGCTGGCTTCGGCGGAAAACTCCTTCACCACCGCAGCAACCTTCGACCTGTCCGGTGGCCGCGCCACCTACTGACGACAGGTAGCTCGTTGGGGATGAGCCCTAACGGTTGCGACGCAATCCGGCGACTTCGGCCAGCACCGAATTGGCGGCTTCGATGACGTTGGATCCCGGGCCGAATATTCCGGCGACACCGGCATCGCGAAGGAAACCGTAGTCCTGCTCCGGAATGACTCCGCCGCAGATGACGATGATGTCATGTCGGTCAAGCTTCTTCAGCTTTTCGATCAGTTCCGGCACCAGGGTCCGATGCCCGGCCGCCAGCGATGATACGCCGATGACGTCAACACCGAGATCAATTGCCTTTGTTGCTACCTCCTCCGGCGTTTCGAACATATCGGAAAGGTCGACGGCAAATCCCATGTCAGCAAAAGCGGTCGCAATGACTTTTGCACCTCGGTCATGGCCGTCCTGGCCCATCTTGGCGACAAGTATGCGTGGCTCGCGTTGCCGCTCTTCGCAGAACGCGGCGATCTTTTTCTGGACAGCCTCGTATTCCGCGTCACCGCTATAGGCGTCGCCGTAGACTCCGCTGATCATCCGCGTCGTCGCCTTGTGGCGATTGAACGCCGTCTCCATGGCATCGGAGATCTCGCCAAGAGATGCCCGCGCCCGGGCCGCCTCGACGGCCGCGTCAAGCAGATTGCCCGATCCGCTCGCCGCGACGTCCTGAAGCGCTTCGAGTGCGGCATCGCACTTCGCCTGGTCGCGGGTGCTCCGGATTCGTTCCAGCCTGGCGATCTGGGCATTGCGGACCTTGGCATTGTCGATTTCCAGTATGTCGATCATGGGTTCGTCATCCAGCCGGTAGCGATTGACGCCGACGATCACGTCCTCGCCCTTGTCGATGCGTGCCTGGCGACGGGCCGCCGCTTCCTCGATTCGCAGCTTCGGCAACCCCTGCTCCACAGCCTTGGTCATGCCACCAAGGCTCTCCACCTCTTCGATCATGCTCCAGGCCTCGTCGGCGAGGGCATCCGTCAAGGCTTCGACATAGTAGGAACCGCCCAGCGGATCGACCACATTGGCGACGCCCGTTTCGTGCTGCAGGATCAGTTGGGTGTTGCGGGCGATACGGGCGGAAAACTCGGTCGGCAGGGCCAGGGCCTCATCGAAGGAATTGGTGTGCAGCGACTGTGTGCCGCCAAGCACCGCTGCCATGGCCTCGAAGGCGGTGCGCACGACGTTGTTGTAAGGATCTTGCTCCGTCAGCGAAACGCCCGACGTCTGGCAGTGGGTGCGCAACATCTTCGAGCGTTCCGATTTAGCCCCGAAATCGGTCATGATGCGCGCCCATAGGCGCCGGGCCGCTCTCAGTTTGGCGGCTTCCATGAAGAAGTTCATGCCAATGCAGAAGAAAAAGGACAGCCGTCCGGCAAAAGCGTCGACATCAAGACCTTTGCGCTTGGCAGCCCGCACATATTCCATGCCGTCCGCCAGCGTGTAGGCCAGTTCCTGGGCCAGCGTCGCTCCGGCCTCCTGCATATGATAGCCGGAGATGGAAATGGAATTGAATTTCGGCATCTCCCGCGCCGTGTAGTCGATGATATCTGCAACGATGCGCATCGACGGCTCTGGCGGGTAAATATAGGTGTTGCGGACCATGAACTCCTTGAGAATGTCGTTCTGAATGGTACCGGCCAACGCCGAGCGGGCAACACCCTGCTCTTCGCCCGCAACGATGAACATCGCCAGAACCGGGATGACGGCACCGTTCATGGTCATCGACACGGTCATCTCGTCGAGCGGAATCCCGTCGAACAGGATTTTCATGTCCTCGACGGAATCGATGGCGACCCCCGCCTTGCCGACATCGCCGACAACTCGCGGGTGGTCGCTGTCATAGCCGCGGTGGGTAGCCAGGTCGAAGGCAACCGACAGGCCTTTCTGCCCGCCCGCCAGGTTTTTTCGGTAGAAAGCGTTCGAATCCTCAGCCGTCGAAAATCCCGCATATTGGCGGATGGTCCAGGGTCGCCCGGCATACATCGTCGCCTTAACCCCGCGGGTAAACGGCGCAAACCCCGGGAGCTCCGCCGCTGCTTCCGCAGAAACGTCGTCACTGCTGTAAACGGGTTTGACCGTGATACCCTCCGGCGTCTGCCAGTTCAGGGTGGCCGGATCGGCCCCTTTCAGCTCTTTGCTCGCCAGATCGATCCAGTCGCGTTTTGTCTTGCTCATGTCCAACTCCTGCGGCCTCAGGCCTCGAATTCCATGATCACTTCATCGACGGCCAGGCTGTCGCCTTCCTTGACGGGAATTTTGGCGACAACACCGGCTTTCTGCGCCCGTAAGACGTTTTCCATCTTCATGGCTTCGACAATGGCAAGGGCCTGCCCTTCGACGATTGTTTCGCCCTCGCTCACGTGCAACTTCACCACCAGGCCCGGCATCGGGCACAACAGCATGTTCGACGTATCCGGCGGCAGTTTCTCCGGCATCAGCGCAGCAAGCTCGGCAACACGGGCGCTCAGCACCTGCACCACCAGATCGACACCACGAGCGCGCAACCGGTAACCGCCGGCCGCCGGGTCGACCTTGAAAGCGGCATCAGTGCCATCGATACGCACCTGCGCCAAGCGATCACCCGGGGTCCATTGCGAGACGATTTCAATCTCTCGTCCGTTGACAATCACAAGCGTACTTTCGTCCGATTGTTGGAGTTCGACCGGATGGTTGTCGCGTCCGACTCGCACGACACGATCCGCCAAAGCCTCGGAACCGAAGCGCGGATCGGCGATCGACGTCAGACGCTCCTTCTCCCGCGCATCCAGGACAACTGCCACAGCCGCGAACCGGGCGTTCAGCGCGTCATCCGGCTCGACACCCTGGAAACCCTCCGGGTATTCCTCTTCGATGAAGGCCGTCGTCAAACGCCCGGCTTGGAACCGCTCATGACCCATGACTGCCGACAGGAACGGCAGATTGTGACCGATCCCCTCGACCTCGAATGCATCGAGCGCATCCGCCATGGCCGAGACGGCCTGGTCACGGTCTCGGCCCCAGGTGCAAAGCTTGGCGATCATCGGATCGTAGAACATCGAGATCTCGCCGCCCTCGAAGACGCCGGTGTCGTTGCGGATTATGGTGCCGTCCGCACCGAAGCCTTCGGCCGGCGGACGATAGCGGGTCAGACGACCGATCGAGGGCAGGAAATTCCGGTAAGGATCTTCCGCATAGAGCCGGCTTTCAACCGCCCAGCCATTCAGTTGGATATCGTCCTGTGCCAGAGCCAGCGGTTCGTCTGCAGCGACCCGGATCATTTGCTCGACCAGGTCGACACCGGTGATCAGTTCAGTCACCGGATGCTCGACCTGCAGGCGCGTGTTCATTTCAAGGAAATAGAAATTTCGGTCCTTGTCGACGATGAACTCCACCGTACCCGCGCTGGCATAGTCCACGGCGCGGGCAAGAGCCACGGCCTGTTCGCCCATCGCCTTTCGCGTCGCCTCGTCGAGGAACGGAGACGGCGCCTCCTCGATGACCTTCTGGTTGCGTCGCTGGATCGAGCATTCGCGCTCGCCGAGATAGAGGCAGTTGCCGTGTTTGTCGGCCAACACCTGGATCTCGATATGCCTTGGTTCGGTGACGAATTTTTCGATGAAGATGCGATCATCGCCGAAACTCGAGGCGGCCTCCGATTTCGACCGTTCGAAGCCCTCCCTCGCCTCGTCATCATTCCAAGCGATACGCATACCCTTACCGCCACCGCCGGCACTGGCCTTGATCATCACCGGATAGCCGATGTCGGAAGCGATGCGCACGGCATGTTCGGGATCGTCAATCAGGCCCATGTGACCGGGGACCGTCGATACGTTCGCCTCGGCAGCGATCTTCTTTGACGTGATCTTGTCGCCCATTGCCTTGATGGCACCGGGCGGTGGTCCGATGAAGGCAATGCCTTCAGCGGCCAGTCGCTCGGCAAACTGGGCCCTCTCGGACAGGAAGCCGTAGCCAGGATGCACGGCTTCGGCGCCGGTTTCGCGGCACGCTTCGATGATCTTCTCGATGACCAGATAGCTCTCGGCCGCCGGCGGGGCGCCGATGAAAACGGCTTCGTCGGCCATTTCCACATGCAGGGCATTCTTGTCGGCCTCGGAATAGACCGCGACTGTGGCGATGCCCAGGCGTTTGGCTGTCTTGAACACCCGGCAGGCAATTTCACCGCGATTGGCAACGAGAATTTTTGTGAACATCTGCACGGGCCTCACAGCGGAATATTGTCGTGTTTCTTGGCCGGAGCCTTGGCCTCTTTGGTCTTTAGCATCTCGAAAGCACGCGCCACCCGGCGGCGCGTCGAGTGCGGCATGATCACCTCGTCGATGAAGCCGCGCTGGGCGGCAATAAACGGGTTGGCAAAGCGATCTTCGTAGTCCTTGGTTCGCTGCGCGATCTTGTCCGGATCGTCCAGTTCCGACCTGTAGAGAATCTCTGTCGCGCCCTTTGCTCCCATCACAGCGATTTCAGCCGTCGGCCAGGCATAATTGACATCTGCGCGGATGTGTTTCGAGGCCATGACGTCATAGGCGCCGCCATAGGCTTTACGGGTGATCACTGTCACCTTCGGCACGGTTGCCTCGGCATAGGCAAACAGCAGCTTGGCGCCGTTCTTGATGATGCCGCCATATTCCTGCGCGGTCCCAGGCAGGAAGCCCGGAACATCGACCAGTGTCAGGATCGGAATGTTGAACGCATCGCAGAAACGCACGAAACGTCCAGCTTTCTTCGAACTGTCAATGTCGAGGCAGCCGGCGAGCACCATCGGCTGATTGGCGACGACGCCGACTGTCGAACCGTTCAACCGAATGAAACCACAAAGGATGTTGCCGGCAAAATCGCGCTGAATTTCGTAGAAATTGCCCTCATCGGCGATCTTCACGATGACCTCGTGCATGTCGTAGGGCTTGTTCGGGTTCTCCGGCACCAGCGTATCCAGGCTCGGTTCCTGGCGATCAATCCGATCGCTGGTGGCCAGCACCGGCGCCGTCTCGCGATTGGAGAGCGGCAGAAAGTCGAACATGCGCCGCACTTCCAGAAGCGCTTCGACGTCGTTTTCAAAGGCGCCATCGGCGACCGAAGACTTCTTTGTATGAGTGCTGGCGCCGCCCAGTTCTTCAGCCGTAACGACCTCATTGGTGACGGTCTTGACCACATCGGGGCCCGTCACGAACATGTAGCTCGTGTCTTTCACCATGAAGATGAAGTCCGTCATGGCCGGCGAATAGACCGCGCCTCCCGCACAAGGGCCCATGATGACAGAGATCTGCGGAATCACGCCAGAAGCCTGAACGTTGCGCCAGAACACTTCGGCGTAACCGCCCAGCGACGCCACGCCTTCTTGAATCCGCGCGCCGCCGGAATCGTTGAGCCCGATAAGCGGCACACCGTTCTGCAGTGCAAGGTCCATCACCTTGCAGATCTTTTCCGCATGGGTTTCCGAAAGTGAACCGCCGAAAACCGTGAAATCCTGGCTGAACACGTAGGTCGGGCGGCCGTTGATGGTGCCCCAGCCGGTCACCACGCCGTCGCCGGCAATCTGCTGCGATTCCATGCCGAAATCAGTACAGCGATGGGCCTTGTACATGTCGTATTCTTCGAAGGAACCCTCATCGAGCAGGATATCGATACGCTCTCGCGCCGTAAGCTTGCCCTTGGCGTGTTGGGCATCAATTCGTCTCTGGCCGCCTCCAAGTTGCGCTTCGGAACGTTTGGCCTCCAATTGGTCGAGGATGTCGCGCATTATGCTTCTCCTCCTGCAGATGGAGCAATGTCGACCGAGGAAATGAAACGCATCGAAGTAACCTCCCGATTTGGATCCTACTTGGCTCTACGCCTGATTCAGTCACCGAAAAAGGCTTGAAAAAGCAACAAAGCTACATTAGCAAATATTGCAAATGTGAAATTGCAAAGTTGCAAACGTGCGTGCTCGCAAGCTTTTCATTGGCCAGAACATCCGCAAGATCCGCGAAAACCAAGCGCTGACACAGGCGAATTTCGCAAAGAAGCTGGGCATTTCAACCAGTTACTTGAATCAGATTGAGAACAACCAGCGCCACGTCACTGCACCAGTGTTGCTGGCTCTGGCAGAAGCCTTTTCCGTCGACATCGCCACGCTCTCGGTCAATGACAGCGATCGCCTGCTGGCTGACATGGCGGAAGCTCTGGTCGATCCCATGTTCAAGGGAGAACAGCCGTCAGCGCAGGATCTGAAGCAGGTTACCCAAAATACGCCCTCCGTCGCTCGCGCCTTCCTGGCCATGCACCAGGCGTTGCGACGCGCCGGTGAACAGCTGGCAGAGCTCGACGATACGCTGGAACGAACCGGCGGCCTCAACGAACCGACACCCTATGAAGAGGTCCGCGACTTCTTTCACTACATCGACAACTATGTGCACGACCTGGACGTGGCGGCAGAAACGCTGGCCGGACGACTGGCAGGTGCCACCCGCAACCGCGTGCGCACTCTCGCCGATCACTTGGAACGACTTCACCGCGTGAGAGTAGCGATTGGCGGCGCGGCCAACAAGCCGACGATCGTTCGGCGCTTCGATCCTGTTTCCAGGGTTCTCTCACTCAATCCGAGGGCCGCACCCACAACACACGCCTTCCAGATCGCCCATCAGATCGCTCTGATGGATCATACGGCGGAAATTGAAGCGATCATCAAAGGGGCCGGCTTCCAGACAGAAGACGCAGCTTCGGTCTGCCGCATCGGACTTGCCAACTATTTCGCCGGAAGCATCCTCCTGCCCTACGGTGAATTCCTGGCCGCCGCAGGCGAACTGCGCCATGATCTCGAGTTGCTGGCGGACCGCTTCGGCGCCAGCACCGAACAGGTGGCCCATCGACTGAGTACGTTGCAGCGTCCGGGAAACAAGGGCATTCCATTCTTCTTTGCCCGCGTGGACCAGGCCGGCAACATCACCAAACGGCACAGCGCCACAAAACTGCAATTTGCCCGATTTGGATCGGCCTGCCCGCTTTGGAACGTGCATGATGCCTTCGCCAATTCACAGCGGATTTTGCGCCAGCTCGCTGAAACACCCGACGGCGTTCGCTATCTTTGCCTTGCCACTGAAGTGACCAAATCCTCAGGCGGATATCGCGATCCGGTGCAACGCTACGCGCTGGCGCTCGGCTGTGAGATCAAACATGCCGGTGCCCTCGTCTATGCAGACGATCTGGATCTGGAAAGCGATACAGCCTTTCAGCCGATCGGCATATCCTGCCGCATCTGCGAACGATCCAATTGCCACCAGCGCGCCGTGCCGCCGCTCAAACGCCGTCTGTCGGTCGATCACAACGCTCGCGACACGGTGCCCTATTCTTTCGAATAGAGCGCCTCAGAAGTTGAGCGAGATATCACGGTGGCCGGAAGAACAAGCCGCCACATAGAGGGCCTGTTCGCGGGTCAGCTTGTTTTGGGAGCGAATGCCGACGGTGGGTGCCATGGCCTGGACGTACTCACCAATGCCGGTTTTCAATACCCCATCGGCTGCTTCGCGCCACTCGCTTTGCTCGGCATAAGCTTCCAGTGCCTTGTCGATTTCACCAAGCGCCTTGTCCTTGTCGGGTGTTTTCGACCGCAACGCACGGCGTGCTTTCGACAACGCTGACTTGATGTCGTCGGCACCTTCAATTGCACCGAACTGTTTCGCCAGCGTGTTCAAGGGCTCGGTCATCTCCGCCGGCTCATTGGCAACGACCGCATCGCTGATTGCCGCGAGATCGTCTCCAAGCGCCTGGAAAGCCTCATAGGAATTGAGGCTGGCCAGCAACGTTGCCACTGGCTCATAAGCTTTGTTGGCCGCCTGATTGTACTGGCGGCGCAAATTGGCCTCCGCATCGTTCAGCGTGTCGAAGCTCGCATAGCTGTCGGCCCATTCCGCCGGAATTGTAGCCGCCAGAATCTCCCTGTCGGCATTCAACCGTGAAACGCGTTCCTCGAGTCTCCTTTTGAGTGCTTCCTCCGACGGATCGCGCATCCTGCCGATCAACACGTCAAGATCTTCAACCCTTGCGTCGATAGCCCTCACGTCGCGTTCGATGTCCCGAACACGCCGGTGCAACGGCCGATAGGCATCGGAAGCCGATTCGATGTCGTCAGCCGCCTGGTTGGCCTGATCCAGCAGGGCGATGGCATTGGCTACCTCGTCGAAACTGCTCTCGGTCGACTTCGCAATCTTGCTAGGCAGGACGCTGAAGTCGAGCTGCCTGGCTTTGTCGACCGCACCAAGGAGCGTGCTGCGCCCATCAGCCAATTGCTCCGTAACATAGCGGTCGACGCAATAGGTCAGCCGCGGGTTGCGCGGCGGCGGCGCTGTTTCTGACAGCAACGCGACGCGGTTCGGAAGATAGTTCACCAGTTGCGGCAGCATGCCGACGATCACCAGGGCAACCAGTTGCAGGCAGATAAACGGAATCACACCTCGATAGATCTGAATTGTCTTGACCGCCGCCGGTGCAACCCCTCGCAAGTAGAACAACGCGAAGCCAAAAGGCGGTGTCAGGAAGGACGTCTGAATATTGAGACCGATCATGACACCCAGCCACACGGCGGTGATGTTGGCTGAAGGATCGGCCAGCAGGATCGGGGCAACAATCGGTACGACCACGACCGCGATCTCGATGAAGTCGAGGAAGAACCCGAGGACGAAGATCACCGCCATGACAATGACGAATTTGGTCCAGAAACCGCCCGGAAGCCCCTCCAGAAAATCCTTCACCAGATGTTCGCCCCCGAAGGCGCGGAACGCAGCGGTCAGGATGGCCGCGCCAAGAAGGATGATAAAGACGAGAGACGTGGTCTTCGCGGTTTCGATCATCACGCCCTTGAGCGTGTCTTCGATACGAAAGGCTCGAATTCCGCTCCACACCAGCGATATGGTCAACCCAGCCACGGCGATCAGCGCCAGGACGACGCCGGTGACATCAGAGCTCGTCCGGATGTTTTTGATGTTGGTATTGAAGTTGGCCAGGACAAAGCCAACCAGCACGAGGGACACGATTGCCAGTATCGCGGGATAGAAGGCGTCCTTGTGCCCATCCTTCAGCCGATAGCCGGCCATGATAAGCGCTCCGGCGGCACCGATCGCCCCAGCCTGGTTGACCGTGGCGATACCCGCGATGATCGAACCCAACACCAGAATGATGAGTGCCAGCGGTGGAAACAAGGTCACCATGACCTTGAGCCAGAACTTCCGGTTGAACTCGCCCTCATGGTGAACCGGCGGCGCCAGCTTCGGTCGGAGCCAGGCAAAAACGAGGATGAAGACCATATAAAGCCCGACCAGCACGAGGCCGGGCAGGAACGCTCCGAGGAACATTTCGCCGGCGCTGGTCGAACCGACGTCGAAGATCGACGGCATTGTCAGTTCACCGGTCGAATCCTTGAACAGGTTCTTACGCGCTGTCCCTGCCTGGTCGGACGCACTCGACAACTGGTCAGCAAGAATGATCAGGACGATCGATGGCGGAATGATCTGGCCCAGTGTGCCGGAGGCCGCAATCGTGCCTGTCGCCAGGGATTGTGAATAGTTGTTTCGCAGCATGGCCGGCAGGGAAATCAGGCCCATGGCCACGACGGTTGCGCCGACGATACCGGTTGTCGCCGCCAGCAACGCACCCACGAACACAACCGAAATCCCAAGACCTCCGGGGATCGGACCGAACAGCTGCGCCATGGTGATCAGCAAGTCTTCAGCAATCTTCGACCGCTGAAGCATGATGCCCATGAAGATGAATAGCGGAATGGCTATGAGCGTATCCCGCTCAGGTTCCCAATAGACCCCGCGAAGGTTGGTTACGCCCGCGCTAAGCCATTGCGATGGCCCGCCCTGGGCAAAGAATGCGTCGGTTTCGCCGATAAAGAGGTAACCGCAGCCAGCGGCGATCAGAATGGTGATGATCGACGAACCCGGCAAAGCGAAAGCCACGGGGTAGCCGGACCCCAGTGCCACGGCCATCAAGATAATCAGAAGAGCGAGAAAGTAGAGTTCCATCGATCAGTGCCCCACCGACTCTTGCGACGGAACCCTTGATCCCGGTTCGCCGCGATAGTCGGCGACCGCGTCCATGAGGTACGCGACGAATTGGATCATCATGGATATCGCAAAGACACCGAGGAAGCCGGCCATCATGTATTTCACATACATTCCGAAGCCAGACTGAGTGACCTCAAAGCTGAGCAAGGGACTGTTGATAATCGAGGATTTCTGGCCCATGCCAACGATGAGGATCGTCCAGCAGAACGTCAAACCCATGACAATGGTGCTGACGGCGTTGACCACCGCCTTCGTCTTGTTGGCAAAGCCGGCATAGAACACGTCGACCCGCACATGCCCCTCCTCCAGCAAAGTATAGGCGCTGGCAAACAGGAACAGCGCGCCATACCAGAACCGCACCAGGTCGGCCATGAAAGCCTGTTCGTAGGAGAAGATGAATCGCATGAATACGATCGCGAGTTCGGCAATTACGATCAAAAGCGCCAGCCAGTGGAAACCAAGCGTACGGGTGAAAGCCGCCAGGACCAGACTGACCACCATCAGCGGCACATGAACGTAGAGGCCGCGGAATTGGGAGCGCCCCAGATCCTTGGTCAGTTCCTCACCGACCACTGCCGGTAGGAGATCTTCGACTCGCAAGAATGAGATCGCGACGTCTGCCACCCCGACAATGAGCACCGCCCAAAAAGCAGCTCTGATGAAGTAGGTGTTGATTCCGGTGACCGTAGAAGCGTTCTCTCGTAGTGACGTCGATCGGTGGGTCGCCACATAGCCAATCGCCAACACCATCCCGAGAGGATAAAGCGCGGCCTGGATCATGGCGGAGGAGCCACCGTCGCCGAAAGCCGCGTTGGCGCCCGGAAACCCGCCCCAGAAGGTCATGAAATTGTTGATCAGGAAGGCGACCATCAACGCCAGCACACACCACCCGAACATCCGAACGAGATTAGGAAACGACAGGGTATGGTCATACCCGGCGTGCGTCGTATCCGACATGGCTGTTCCCCGCTAGCCGTCTGTGTTGTTCCCCGAAACCAGCGATTCAAGTATCGGCATTCGGTTTGCGACTCGCGGCTTATGGGTGCCGGTTGAATGTCGTCTTGTTGTTTTCCGATTGATCTGAGAAGTTTGCCGCCAGATCACATGCCGGTCAAATCGACTGGATGGGACGGGGATGATCCCCGCCCCATTCTTAGCTTGTTTACGTCAGCGCGTCTTACTGGTTGATGACGTTGTTGCGCTTCTGCACATAGGCTGTGTCGGACAGAGCGGTCCAGGCACCGAGTTCGGCGCGCTTCGCCAACACTGCGTCGTAGATCTTCTTCGACAGATCGCTGTGATCACGCGCCTCTTCGATCACTTCCTGTGAAGCTTCACCAAACGCGTCGTAAACGTCGTCGTTGAACTCGCGAAGCTGTACGCCGTGATCGTTGATCAGCCGATTGAGATACTCACCGTTGAATGCGTTGGTTTCAGCCATTGTGCGGGCGTTTTCTTCGGCACATGCTGCCTCAAGGATTGCCTGCTCGGTTTTGGTCAGGCCATCCCAGAATGCGCGGTTCATGCCGAAGGCAATCTGCGCACCCGGCTCATGCATGCCAGGCCAGTAGTAGTATTTGGCGGCTTCGTAAAACTTCATGAAATAGTCGTTGTAAGGACCAACCCACTCGGTGGCGTCGATGGCGCCGGAGACGAGGTTTTCATAAATCTGGCCGCCCGGAAGCGAGACCGGAGATGCGCCCAGTTTGGCCATGACGTCGCCGCCGAGGCCCGGAATGCGCATTTTCAGACCCTTGAGATCGTCGGCGCTTTCGATTTCCTTGTTGAACCAGCCGCCCATCTGGACGCCGGTGTTGCCGCAGGCGAGGTTTTTCAAGCCGAATTCACCAGCCAGTTCATCCCACAACTCCTGACCGCCGCCATATTTGATCCAAGCGTCGATCTCGGTATAGGTCATGCCGAACGGAATGGCCGTAAACGGAGCCCAACCCGGGTGCTTGCCCTTCCAGTAGTAGTCGGCAGCGATATAAGCCTGTGCGTTGCCCGATGCGACTTCGTCAAACGAATCGAACGCACCCACGCGCTCACCCGCGGCAAAATACTGAACATCGATCGAACCGTCAGTCAGTTCGGTAATCCGCGCGGCCAGACGCTGAGCCGGCAGACCAAGACCCGGAAAGTCGCGCGGCCAAGTGGAAACGATGACCATTTCCTTTTTAGCCTGTGCGACTGCGGGCGCAGCCAGCGTTGTGGCGGCGCCCGCGACAGCGGCGCCTTTCAGAAACTTACGACGTTGCATTGTGTTCCTCCCGTTAAATGCCAGACACGGTGCGGGCCTCCCGCCCGTTATCGTGCCTCAATAGGCATATGACATTAGATTCACAATTCGTGCAAATACTACCCCTATCCGTACTACTACTGAGACGCGCGGCGCGCGGGTGCAAACAACCGCCGCATATGCAATTTATGGCGTCCGCCTGGCATTTTCGGACCCATTGGCATGAACATTAAAACCAAACTTCTCCTGATAACGCTGCTGCCGGTGATCCTGATCTCCGCAGCCACGTTGCTCGTCATCAATTTTCAGTCATCGAGACTGGCCCAGTCACAGGCGCAGACGGTTGAGAACCTGTTCCTCGACCTCAAGCATGCCGAACTGAAGAACTATGTGATGCTGGCGCGCAACGCGCTCACTCCCATCTACGGCTCAAACCTGAAGACAAAGCGAAGGGCACAAAGGGAAGTCACTGAAATCGTTCGAAAAATGACGTTTGGCGAAGACAGCTACTTCTTTATCTACGAGGAAGACGGAACCAACATCGTCAATCCCCGCCTTACCTACCTCGTTGGCAGCAACTGGATCGGCCTCGAAGACGAAGATGGTCGTCAGGTAGTGAAGGATCTTATCGATCGTGCCAAGAAAGGTGGAGAGTTCTACTCCTATATATGGAAGAAGCCCTCTAGCGGCGAATATGTCGAGAAGCTTGGCTATTCGGTTTACCTCGACAAGTGGGACTGGATGCTGGGGACCGGCATATATCTGGACGACGTGTCGCAACAGGTGGCGAAGGTTCAAGCCGAACTGCAAAACAACATTCGCGAGACCCGGCTCGTGCTCTTCGCCATTGCATTTGGAGCACTCGTGCTCACCGGCGCGATCATCGGAGCGGCCCGGCTGTCCGAACAGCGTTTCGCCGACGCACGCCTGAAGGAATTGTCCGCGCGCCAAGTGGAATTTCAGGAGCAGGAGCGCAAACGCGTATCGCGCGAGCTCCACGACAGTATCAGTCAGTTGCTCGTTTCATCCCGATACGGCCTCGAATCGGCCTTGGGCAAAATGGGTGAAAACCGACGGGCAGCCGAACCGCTCGAGAAGTCGATGAATATCCTGAGCGAGGCCATTTCAGAGGTCCGGCGCATATCGATGGCATTGCGTCCTTCGGTTCTGGACGACATGGGCCTGGCCGCCGCCGTCAAGAGTCTCGGGAACGACTTTTCCAAACAGACCGGGATAGAGGTCGAAGTGGACACGGAACAGGTCCGCGAGCTGTTGTCGGATGAAGCCAAGACCGCGCTCTTCCGCGTCATCCAGGAAGCATTGACGAATGTCGCGAAGCACTCCGGAGCCAAGCACGTCAGCATCCGGCTCAGTCGTCGCGGCAAACGGGTGGAACTGGACCTTGTCGACGACGGAATCGGTATGGCGCAAGGCTCTGAACGCCAGGCGCCGGGCGGCGGCCTCGGCATCCGCAACATGCAGGAACGGATCGATTCCTTCGACGGGACCATTCGGTTCTCCCGCGCCCGTTCCGGCGGACTTGCAATCAAAGTCAGTTTGCCGATAGTAAAGCGCAAAGGGCAAAGCAAAAAGAACGCCACATAGGGGAACCCATGCAGTCCGCTGGATCAAACCGCGGCCGGCTTCGACTCGTCATCGCGGATGATCACGATCTGGTACGCGAGGGCATACGCTCTCGCCTGTCGGACGAAGACTTTGTCGACATTGTCGGCGAGGCACGAAACGGCCTCGAAGCCGTCGAACTGGCAACGGCCCTCAAGCCGGACATGGCGCTTCTCGATATCTCAATGCCGGAACTCAATGGATTGGAGGCGGCCCAGCAGATCAAACTGGCCTCTCCCTCTACCAAGATCCTCTTCCTGTCCATTTACGACAACGAGGAATATGTGCGCGAGGCACTCAGGATCGGCGCCAACGGCTTTGTGCTCAAGGATGTCTCCAAGGCGGAGATGATCAACGCCATCAAGTCGGTCGCCCAAGGTGCGACCTATCTCGGACCGCAAGCCGCCGCGTCGCTGGCCAGCAAGGCCGCGGCAGACCGGCCCGTCGCCAACGACTTCGGCCTGACCGAGCGCGAAAAGGAAGTGCTTGCCGCCCTGTCGAAAGGCCACAGCAACCGGGAAATCGCCATGCAGTTGGGCATAAGCGTGCGCACGGTCGAAAGCCATCGCTTGTCGATTCGTGAAAAGACCGGCGGTGGCAATGCGGTTGCGCTGTCCAAGATCGCCGGCAAACTCGGCCTCTGATCTCCAATCCTCCGGACGCCAGGTTTCTCGACTAAAACAGACAGAACGTTCGTCTTGTTAGGTGTTTTGGACCGTGATACGCCGATGGATATCGACGCGCGTCGGCGCAACACCAAGTGGAAGCCACAATGGATAACCCGTTCGATACCGATGAGCGCAAAGCATATCGCGAAAACCTCCAGCGATTCGTTGAAAACGAGGTGAGGCCCCACGTCGACGCATGGGATGAACAAGGCTCCATCCCCTGGGAACTGCATCGCAAGGCCGGCGATCTCGGCATGTTCGGCTTCGGCATCGACGAAGTCTATGGCGGTGTCGGGTTCGACGATTGCTTCATGCGCGCAACAACAGGTGAAGAGCTCGGTCGCTGTGGTGCATCTGGTGTCGGCGCGGCTTTGGGAGCTCGCAACATATCGACAGGTCCAATTGCCCAGCTTGGCTCGGAGGAATTGAAACGGGCGGTGTTGCCACAAATTCTATCTGGCGAGGTCGGAGCAAGCCTGGCGATCACGGAGCCGTCTGGCGGGTCGGATGTCGCCAGGCTGAAGACGACGGCAAAGCGCGACGGCAACGAGTGGGTACTCAACGGCTCCAAGACGTTCATCACCGGCGGCATGACCAGTCGCTACTTCGTCGTCGGAGCGCGAACCGGCGGCCCGGGATTGTCGGGCATTTCCCTATTCTTCGTTGAGGCGGAGACCCAGGGGTTCACCCGCACAGCGCTGGACAAAAAGATGGGTTGGTGGTGCTCGGACCAGGCCACCTTGTTCTTCGATGACTGCCGCCTGCCAGCCGACAGTCTACTGGGACCCGAAAACATGGGTTTCCTGGCCATCGTCGAGAATTTCAACTACGAGCGCATTGCTTTGATCGCCCAGTCCCTTGGAATGGCAAAGCTTTGCCTCGGCGAGTCGATCTCCTATGCCAATGAGCGTGAAACCTTCGGCAAAAAGCTGATCCGCCACCAGGTCATTGCCCACAAGATCGCCGACATGTCGGCCCGTATCGACGCCATAGAAGCCTATCTCAACCAGATCTGCTGGCTTGCGGAAAACGGCGCCATGCCGGTTGCCGAAATTTCCAAGGCGAAGTTCCTGTCGACCAAGACTTTGGAATATGTCGCATCGGAGGCGATGCAGATATTCGGCGGTGCCGGCTACCTGCGCGGCAATCCCGTTGAACGCGTCTATCGCGAAGTGAAGGTCATGGCCATCGGCGGCGGTTCTGAAGAGATCATGAAAGACTTGGCCATTCGCCAGATGGGCGTTTTACCGTCGGATTCTTAAGCACTTTGCAATGATTTGAGCGCACCGTTTTCTTGGTTCGGCAGTCTACTGCTACGAAAGTTGCGGGCCGGGTGCGCATTGCCCTTGAATCTGTGTGCGATGTAACGCATATCGATTTGGACGAAAATGACGCGGCGACAGGTTTTTCAAGGTGCACGGCATGCATGGGCATGACGGCGGTGAGAACAAAGATGATAACTGGCGGAGCTCCGTTGCTTTCGTGATCCGATGGAAACCTCAGAACTTCTGAAACGCATCAGCGAGACGGCCCGTAGCGCCGGAAGCGTCGTTATGCAGGTTTACGGCGAAGATCCGAAGGCGTGCATCAAAAAAGACGGATCGCCCGTTACCCGAGCCGACCAGAATGCCGAAGCGATCATCTTGCCGGATTTGCATCGCTTTGAGCCGGACATTCATGTGGTTTCAGAGGAAAATGCCGCGAGCCACCGGTCTTCAGCCCCGGAGCGGTTTTTCCTGGTCGATCCGCTGGATGGAACCAAGGAGTTCCTCAAGAACAACGGTGAAGGATGCTTCACGGTCAACATCGCCCTGATCGAACGGGGAGAGCCGGTACTTGGCGTGGTCTATGCCCCTGCCCTCGACCGGCTGTTTGCCGGCGGCAAGGGTCTTGGCGCCACAGAAACCATCGGCTGCAAAGATCGCGACATCCGTATTCGCAAATGTCCGAAAAAAGGACCGGTTGCGGTCGCCAGTTGCTCCCACCGAGAGGAGACCACCGATCGCTGGCTGACTGACCAGCATGTCTCCGAGACGATCTTTATCGGTTCGTCACTGAAATTCTGTCTGCTCGCTTGCGGAGAAGTCGACGTCTATCCTCGCTTCAGCGCCACCATGGAATGGGATACCGCCGCCGGTGATGCCGTGCTGCGGGCCGCCGGCGGTTCGGTTCGAACACCGGACCACAAACCCCTTGTCTACGGCAAATCAGGATATCGAAACGGACCATTCATTGCCTGCGGCGGCTGGTCCGACACGCCTGCGGCGTCCTGATCGGTCAGCTCGGTTTCTGCCGGCATTTCCGACACTGACCACGCAATTCGATAATGCACGTATCGACGACAAAACCATCTCGTTCCGCCAATCGGTGGAGTTGAGTGTCGACCGTATCGTCAGCCATCTCCGCCACGGTTCCACAAAGCTCGCAGATCGCAAACACAATCGACTCGCGATGCTCGCAATCGGGTTGGCGACAGGCCACGAACGAATTCAGGCTTTCCAACCGGTGTATCAATCCGAGATCAATCAGCTTGTCGAGCGCCCTGTACACTTGCAGTGGCGCCCGAAAACCGTGCTCGCGCAGTTGATCGAGAATGGTGTAAGCGCTGAGCGGCCCGGTGGCATGTGACAGTGCGCCATACACCAGGCTCTGGTTCTTTGTCAGGCCGGACGGAGACCTGTGCCGATGTGTTGTCATGATTCTGCATCCTGTCCGGTAAGGCGTTTACCGCCGACGAGACGAGCGAACGGGCTGATGCTTAACAGGAATAGCAGCAAAGCTGCAACGACGATCGACGGACCGGATGGCGAGTCCCATGCCAGCGAACCGTAGAGGCCCGCAACCACCGCAGCGACTCCAATGACAACGGCGAGTAACGCCATCTGCTCCGGTCCGCCTGCAAACCTCCGCGCCGCGGCCGCCGGAATGATAAGCAACGCGGTGATCAGAAGCACTCCAACGATTTTCATCGAAATCGCAATTACAGTCGCCATCAGCAATACAAAGATGAAGTTGCTGCGCCGGGGATGCAGCCCCTCGGCCTCCGCAAGCTCCGGATTGACTGTTGCAGCGAACAACGCATCCCAGGTGAAAAAGAGAACCGCCAACACCACGGCGCCACCGGCATAGATGATCGCGATATCGGTCCTCGATACGGCGAGAATATCACCAAAAAGGTAACCCAACAGATCCACGCGCACCCAACTCATGAATGCAAGCGCAACAAGTCCCAACGCAAGCGAAGAGTGGGCAAGAAGGCCAAGGAGCGAGTCGGAAGAAAGTGTCAAACGGCGCTGCAGCATGACCAGCATGACAGCTACCGCTGCACAAACAAGGAACACGGCAAAGGTTATGTTGAGCTCCAGCAGAAATGCCAGCGCTACTCCCAGGAGGGCAGCATGGGACAGCGTATCGCCGAAATAGGCCAACCGTCGCCAGACGACGAAGCAACCGAGCGGTGCGGCGATGATCGCCACTCCGATACCGGCAATCAGCGCCCGTGAAAAGAAATCATCCAGCATGGCGATCGCCTTTGCTGCGTTCATGAGCGACATCGTGATGACCGTCACCGGGATGACAGTGATCCGTGATGCTGCCATCGGCATGCTGAACACGGCCATCGGGCAAATGCGTGTGATCGTGCTTGTGTTTGTAAATCGCAATCGCCGCCGCGGCTTTGTCACCAAACAACCGACGATATTCTTCGCTTTCGGCAACCGTGTCGGGCGACCCGTGACAGCAGATATGTCCGTTCAGACAGATGACCCTGTCGGTGGCGGCCATGACAACATGGAGGTCATGCGAGATCATCAGAACACCGCAGTTTAGCGCAGTTCGCACATCGGAAATCAGTTCGTAGAGGGCAATTTCGCCAGAAAAATCGACCCCTTGGACCGGCTCGTCGAGAACCAGAAGATCCGGCTTGCGGGCAATGGCTCGGGCCAGCAGCACACGCTGGAACTCACCACCTGACAGCGTTCGGACCTCAGATTTTGCCAAATGTGCAACACCTGTCGTCTCAAGTGCCTCGTGAGCTTCGCGCGTCGGAATTCGTTCGGTCAGATTGATAAATCGAAGGACATTAAGAGGAAGCGTCCAGTCGATCGCCACCTTTTGGGGGGCGTAACCGACTTTCAAAGTCGACAGTCGTTGCGCCGTTCCCTCGCTCGGCGGCAAAATTCCAAGCGCCATTTTTGCCGTTGTCGACTTGCCCGATCCGTTCGGTCCGATCAGGGTAACGATCTCCCCCTGGCGAACGATGAGGTCCACGCCTCGCACCAGCCAGCGACCGGACCGTTGCAGTCCGGCGTTTTCCAGCGTTACCAATGCGGGCGAAGTCTCAAGCAAATCCAAACCTTCCAGCTCGAATCTCTATTGCATGCGTTACAATATAACGCAATGATCCGGCTTGTTCCATTGCTCCACAGAACCGGGGCATTAGCCGAGGAGACGCATTGCGCCCTGCGGTGTTCGGGCTAATATAGCGCCCAGATTCGAGCCGGGCGGTTTGTGAAGCATGTGTGGGGGTAGCCCGTGACCAATCCAAGACGCGATCTCCTTAAGGGCGGTGCCCTTTTTGCCGCGGCCTCGTTGCTCCCGAAAGGGGCGCTGTCGAGCGAAAACGTTGTCGGCACGGATTTCGACAAAGCGCACGGCGCATTGCAGGACGCTCTGGCCGACCACTTTACCCAGATGGGTTATACACCTGTCGATGCCTCGCCGATCATCACAGGCGACGAATCGTTCAATGGTGGTCTTCGATACGATGAAACCGGTCTGATTGATCAGCCCGGGCAAATGGCCATTCAGCAATGCACGCGCCTGGAAGACATCGGCAAACGCCATCATCGTGACGTCTTGCCGCTGTTTCACATTTTCCGCTGCAACAAGCCGCTTGGCTTCAAATCACAGCAAACATTGGCACAGGCCCTCACCTATCTGACCGAGACACTGGCCATCGACACAGGCAGGCTTTGCCTCATCAGCACGCCAAGGCTCGAAAAGTATGCGCCAGTCCTCAAGCGCGCGCAGATTGACGTAGCGCGCCAGGTTTTGCTGCGCGACGACGCCGAGGCACTCGCCGCCGCTGACGGATCCGGCTATTTCCGATTTCCCGGCGATGAAAACGCCGACACATTCGCAACAGTTGGCATCTACTGCTGGATCGGAGAAGGCATTCCGATGCGCCCGGAAAGCTATCCGCCCTCGCAGGTTTGGACGGAAATCGGGGAGGCCTCACTAGACGAGGGTGAGTCGATGGGGTTTGCCCTGGGCACCGAGCGCGTCACCCTGGCAACAACCGGTCTCATGCCGAGCTGGCAGGAACGGCTGGTGCAGTTGTTCGAAATCATCGAAAGTGATAGCGGTGGCGGCGCGCTGCCAAGCGGACGGGAACAGTTCGCAAAACAATAACAACCGATTGGAATCCAGCTCTCAAGTTCGCCTCATAACACGCTGCAATCAAAAGACTTTCGAACGCATCAGACGCGCTCAAGTGCGATCGCGATCCCCTGCCCGACACCAATACACATTGTCGCCAAGGCATATTTTCCGCCACGCCGCAACAATTCCAGCGCTGCAGAGCCCGTAATACGCGCACCCGACATGCCCAACGGATGTCCGAGCGCAATCGCTCCGCCATTCGGGTTGACGAACTCGGCATCTTCTTCGATGCCCAAGTCGCGCAGCACGGCGATACCCTGACTGGCAAAGGCTTCGTTCAGCTCGACCACCTCGAAATCGGTCGGCGACAGACCCAATCGCGCACACAGCTTTTTCGTAGCCGGTGCTGGCCCGAAACCCATGATGCGCGGAGCGACACCTGCCGTAGCGCCACCCATGATGCGGGCAATCGGCTTCAGACCGTGTGCCTCAATTGCAGCTTCCGAAGCGACGATCAAAGCGGCAGAACCGTCGTTGACTCCGGAAGCATTGCCCGCCGTGACGGATCCGCCGTCGCGAAATGGTGCCGGCAACCCCGCCAGTTTCTCCAACGACGTTTCGCGCGGATGCTCGTCACGATCGACAACTACCGGGTCGCCGCGTCGCTTGGGGATGGTCACCGATGCGATTTCCTGCGCCAATCGGCCGTTCGCCTGGGCCGCCGCTGCTTTTTGCTGAGAACGCAGGGCGAAGGCATCCTGGTCTTCGCGCGAAACGTTGAAATCCTCAGCCACGTTTTCGGCGGTCTCAGGCATCGAATCCACGCCATATTGCGACTTCATCAAACGATTGACAAAGCGCCAGCCGATGGTCGTGTCATGGATTTCCGCCTTGCGCGAAAACGCTGCGTCGGCCTTGGGCATCACAAACGGCGCCCGCGACATCGATTCCACACCGCCTGCGATGATCATCTCAGCCTCGCCGGCACGAATGGCCCGCGCGGCGGTAATCGTCGCATCCATGCCCGATCCGCAGAGCCGGTTAATGGTCCCGCCGGGAATGCTTTGTGGCAAACCAGCCAGCAACAGCGCCATACGGGCGACGTTCCGGTTGTCTTCACCCGCCTGGTTGGCGCAGCCGTAGAGCACTTCATCGACAGCCTCGAAGTCGAGGTCAGGATTGCGCTCACGCAGTGCACTCAGTGGCACCGCCGCCAGGTCATCGGCACGCACAGTGGACAGGCTGCCTCCGAACCGGCCGATGGGCGAACGGATGTAATCGCAAATGAAAGCTTCCGGCATAAACTCTTCCGTCCCTTTATGACGCTTTGCTGCCCTGATGGGCGGCCTGGGTGCGCGCCTTGAGATCGCGCAAGGTATTCAGCTCAATTTCAGTTGGCGCGGGCGTTTCTTCAACCCCTTCCGCGAATTTGACGGTCCAGCCGCATGTCGACTGAACCTGATCGCGGGTCACGCCGGGGTGGAGCGACACCACCGTGAATTCCTTGGTTTCCGGATCCGGTCGCCAAATCGCCAGGTCGGTAATAAGCAGGCTTGGGCCTTTTGTTTCAATACCAAGGCGCTGGCGATGATCGCCGCCGTCGCCATGGCCGAACGAGGTGAAGAAGTCGATCTTTTCGACCATGCCACGCAGCGACTGCTTCATGGTGATGTAGATCTCTCCCGACGAAGAGGCAATTTCAGGAGCACCTCCTCCACCTGGCAGACGCGTTTTCGGATGCTCGTAGTCGCCGATTACCGTTGTGTTGATGTTGCCGAAACGATCGAGCTGCGCAGCTCCGAGAAATCCGATGGTAACACGGCCGCCCTGCAGCCAGTATCGAAACATCTCTGGAACCGAAACCGTGGTGAGCGCCGTATCGCACAACTCGCCATCACCAATGGACAGAGGCAGGACATCCGGCGCGGTACCGATTGTCCCGCTTTCGTAGATCAGGGTGATATCGGGTGCGTGGGTCAGACGCGCCACGTTGCAGGCCGCCGAAGGTGCGCCGATTCCGACGAAGCACACATCGTCGTTCTTGAGGGCACGTGCCGCGGCAATGGTCATTATCTCGTCGGGTGTGAAGCCAAGTTCGCTCATGTCGCACTCTCCAGTTTGGCCACCCGCTCGGCAAACACTTCGGGCGTTGCGTCCAACACATGCTCCTGCATCCAACTGCGAAACAGATCGCGGTCGGCCGCAATCTTGTCCCAAGCGAGATAGTAGGCATTGTCACGTGGATAATGACCCTGGGTATAGGAGGGATGAGCGCCGCCGGGCACAACACAAACCGCGGAAACCGTCCAGTGAGGCAGCACACACATGTTCGGATGCGCCTCCAGGTCGTCGACCACTTCTTCGACAGTGACCACCGACCGATTTGCCGCAAGAACAGCTTCCTTCTGAACCCCGACAATACCTTCGATGAGCACATTGCCCTTACGATCCGCCTTCGAAGCGTGGATGAAGCTCACATCGGGTCGTAGCGCCGGTACAGCAGCGAGATTCTCCCCCGTGAAGGGGCAGGTAATAGATTTGATGTTGGAGTTAACCCGGGCCAGTTCAGCACCGCGATAACCTCTAAAGATAGCACACGGCAGTCCGGCGGCCCCGGCTTCATAGGCGTTGGCCATGGCTGCATGGCTATGCTCTTCCAATTCCAGACGGTGTGGCCAGCCGTTCTCGACCGCATCACGAACCCGCCGCAGCAGGCCCACCCCAGGATTGCCGGAATAGGAAAAGATCATCTTGCGCGCCATGCCCATACCGACCATCTGGTCGTAAACCATATCGGGCGTCATGCGCACCAGTGTCAGATCACGGCGCCCCTGGCGGATTGCCTCATGCGCGGCCGCGTGCGGGATCAGATGGGTGAAGCCTTCAAAGGCCGCCACATCACCATCGTGCAGATTGTCGGCAACCGCCTTTTGAAGCGAACAGAACTCAGCCATGACGGCTTCCCTCAGATATCAAAGAAAATGGTTTCGTCGTCGCCCTGAAGGCGGATGTCAAACCGGTATGCGTCGCCATCCCGCGCGGCTAGCAGCGTCGGAACCCGGACTTTGTGTTCGACCCGCTGCAGAATGGGATCCTCTGCGTTGGCGACCTCCTCGTCGGCAAAATACATGCGCGTATTGAGGCCCAGATTGATGCCGCGTGCGACGATCCAGAAATTGACATGCGGCGCCTGCAGGCGACCGTCCGCAAGCGGGACGCGCCCTGGTTTTACGGTCTCGAACCGAAAAGCGCCTGATTCCATATCAGTCGGCTGGCGTCCCCAACCGGCGAAATTCGGGTCGGCCGTGCCGCGCAGCTCTGAGGGGCTGTTGTAGAGGCCTTCGCTATCCGCCTGCCAGATCTCCAGCATCGCGTCGCGAAGCGGTGTGCCGGTGCCGTCGAAAACCTGTCCGATGATTGTGATTCGCTCCCCTCGAGTCTGGTCATTGACCATGGAGTTGCCGAGGTCTTCCGGAAATATGCCTTCGATGCCGCTGAAATTCGGCACACAGCCGATGTGAACATAAGGGCCCGCGGTCTGCGACGGCGTTTCCTTCAGGTGATCGAGTTTCTGTACCATCTAGTTGCCCTCCGGCCGGTTCTCGAACATCGTCGAGCGGCGCCCGCGCAGAACCATGTCGAACTTGTAGGCACGCGCATCCATGGGGATCGTGTTCAACATGTCGAGCGGCGCGATCAACTGGTCGATAGCCGCCTGGTCGGTGATGGTGCGTACAATGGGGCACAATGGAATGAGCGGATCGCCTTCAAAATACATCTGAGTGATCAGCCGTTGCGCAAAACCGGAACCGAACAGCGAGAAATGGATGTGGGCCGGCCGCCAGTCGTTGATACCGTTGGGCCAGGGATAAGGTCCTGGCTTGACAGTGCGGAAGGTGTAGTACCCTTCCTCATCGGTGATGGTTCGACCGCAGCCGCCGAAATTCGGATCGAGCGGCGCCGTATAGCCTTCTTTCACATGACGGTATCGTCCACCGGCATTGGCCTGCCAGAACTCAACCAGAACGCCAGGCACGCCCTTGCCGCGCTCATCGAGGATCTTGCCATGGACGATGATGCGTGGGCCGATGGCACTTTCGCCAGCCTTGGCGAAGTTGTGGATCAGGTCGTCATCCAGCTCGCCGAGGATGTCGTGACCGAAAACGGGGCCGGTGATTTCGCTGATGCCGTTTGGCATGGAAATCAGCGCCTTGTGGGGCGAGCGGGTGACGCTCGTCTTGTAGTCGGGCGTGTAGGCCTTCGGATGCCACTGGCGGTCGCGGACAAAAAACGCGCCGTTCTCCGGTATCGGGTTACGCATGATCGCCCTCCTCTTCTGTCGCCTTGTCCATTTCCGCGAACGTCGCTTTGGCAATCTTGATCGCGTGGTTCGCCGCCGGAACACCGGCGTAGATACCGACATGCAGCAACGCCTCGCAAATGTCATCACGGGTTGCACCTGTGTTGGCAGTCGCCCGGATATGCATCGCGACCTCGTCGTCATGGCCAAGAGCCGCCAACAGCGCGATCGTGACGATCGAACGCTCTCGCAGGGTCCAGGCCGGCCGAGACCACACATGCCCCCAGGCAGCATCGACAATCATGTCCTGAAACGGCGCATCGAATGCGGTCTTGTTGGCTTCGGCCCGGTCGACATGGGCGTTGCCCAGCACCGTTCGTCGGGTCGCCATTCCCTTTTGATGCCAATTGGTCCCGGATGCTTGATCGTTCATGGCCTTCTCCAAAACGCCGAACCGGACTTCGTACCAGTGCCGAGCACCAGAAATGCCTATGTCCCAAAAATGCTCGACAAAGTCACATTTACATATTTAAATCGGGATGAAAAATGAATTAAGGCACTATTCAAATATCGAAACTGGTATGAATATCTTACGCCGCCTCAAACTCCGACACCTTGAAACCTTCGTTGAAGTCGCACGACAAAAAAGCGTAAGCCGCGCCGCCGAAATCCTCCATCTGACACAGCCGGCTGTCACGCGGACAATTCGGGAGCTGGAGGAGATCTGCGGCAAGCCGCTCGTCGAAAAGGACGGACGCGGCATTCGCATTTCCGAATATGGCGAAGTATTCCTGCGCTTCGCCGGCAGCAGCCTTGCCTCCGCCCGCGGCGGCATCAATGCTCTGGCTCAATTGAGCCTCTCGGACGGCCCGATGGTTCGGCTTGGTGCGCTGCCCACGGTTTCGGCAACGATCGTGCCCACAGCCGTCGCCCGCTTTATCGAGGCCGGCGTTCAAAATCGCCTTACGGTGATAACTGGAGAGAACCGAGTGCTCCTCGACCAACTGCGGGTCGGCGAGCTTGACCTTGTCATGGGGCGCCTGCCGGCCCCGGAAAACATGCAAGGCCTGGTCTTCGAACCTCTGTTCCGAGACAAGGTGATCTTCGCCACCCATGCCGACCATCCATTGGCCGGCCGTCGCAGGTTCGTGATCGAGGCATTGAACGACTACCCGGTGCTGGTCCCGCCGCGCCAGTCGATCATCCGTCCCTTCGTCGATCGACTGTTCATTGAACAGGGTATTTCGCAACCATTGAAGGCCATCGAAACGGTGTCTGATCCCTTCGGCCACGCCTTCGTCAGGCGCTATCAGGCCATCTGGATCATATCACGTGGCGTGGTTGCGAACGAAGTCGATAACGGCGAATACGTTACCCTTCCCATCGACACGGAATCGACCATCGGTTCGGTCGGCTTGAACACCAGGGCCCAGGCTGCGCTCGAGCCTGCAGCTCAGACCTTTGCCGACATTTTGCGCCGCGTGGCGGCGGAAATGCCGCAGAGCGTGTGACGCCCACCGTTTCCACACAAAAGTCCGCCAGCCGGAATACGCGACCGGTTGACCCGATTCTGATGCGCGTCCGACTGGCGGCACAAAGTGGCGCCTGGTTTCGGACGCCCGTGTTGGTCCCCTCTGGACCTGCTTTGGACGAAGCAAGTCGCATGCCACAATGGCGGAAACACATTCAACACATGAATTCATACAGTTAAGCTGAGACATCGAATTTGTCTCAAGCTGACTTGGTGGGCAGATGACCAAGAAGCGAGCGAACAGGCCAAAACTTGTGCAATGTGACAGACTACCGGGTTTTACCTTGGCAACGCCCTAAAAGCCGGGCACTTCAGCCCAACCGGCGGGCCTAACCAGCCAGCGCCCCGTTGAACCATCCGTCGCCAGAAAGCCGCTGCCAGTTCACCCGATCCTCCTGTAGGAAGTCGATCGAATGCACCACCACACCCTTTTGCGACAGGAAGCAGACATTGTAGTTGGGGTCGATACCACCATAGCCCATGACTTCGGCATCACCGGAAAACTCCGGCCAGCTCGGATGGTTTGTCGACCGCGGCGCAGAATAGGGAATGCCGTCGACTGAACCGCTCAGCGTAAAGTGGCAGTGACCGAAGAAGACATGACGTATGATGTCGGCATTGTCCGACAGAATTGACCGCAATTCGGACCCATGAATGAGACCGGTAACATCCGCACAAGCGACATGAACCTTGATCGGGCTTTGATGCATGAAGAGCCACACAGATTGCGACTTCTCGCGCGCGAGGTCGAGCGACCGCTTCAACCAACCGCGACGTTTATCACAGTAGTGTCCTTCATGAGTCCCCGGTTCATTCGTGTCCATATAGACGAACAGACCAACGGGTGTTAGCTCCGTCCACTGCACGAAACCGTCTTCGTCGCACGATTTTCCATCGAATACGTCACGGAAATTTCCACGGTCGTCGTGGTTTCCGATCAACAAGCGCGGCTGGAGCTGGCCGCTCAGCCGGCTCTCTTCCAGCAGCCGCTGAAGGGTCCGGTAATTTTCTGTTTCCCCGTGATGGGTCAGGTCGCCAGTGATCACAACCCGGTCGGCATCCTGGTGGTAGGCCTCCACGTGTGCCAGGCATCTGGCAAAGTTCTCAACGGGGTCGGCCTGGAGAATCGGGCTTGAATTGATGTGAATATCCGAAATATGAACCAACTTCATGGGGCCCTCACCTATTGTCCGGCACCGGTAAGTCTGCCGTCATGCCGTTGCACGACGATGACAAGAGCGCGTGATTCCCGCAGAATTTGCAATTCAAGAATCAAATCGGATCGATATGAAATCGCGACCCAACTTTCTGCTCATCTCAGCCGATCAATGGCGCGGAGACTGCGTCGGTGCCGCCGGCCACCCGGTGGTTCAAACGCCGCACGCGGATGCATTGGCCGCCGACGGAACATTGTTTCTAAACCACTATGCCGGAGCAGCTCCCTGCGGCCCGGCGCGCGCCGGCCTTTACACCGGCCTCTATCAGATGAACCACCGAGTGGTGCGCAACGGCGCACCGCTGGACAACCGCTTCGACAACATCGCCCGTGCTGCCAGGCGCGCCGGCTACGATCCCACACTGTTCGGCTACAACGACGTCACCATCGATCCGCGAACAACCAGCGAAAACGACCCGCGGTTATCGAACGATGGCGCCATTTTGCCAGGCTTCTCGGTACGCGAGCTCTTGCCGGAGCATGGACGGCCCTGGCTTTCCTGGTTGAAGGCGCGTGGCCACGACGATGTCGATGAAGAAACAGTACATCTTCCCGTGGGAGCTCCAGCGGACTCGATCACCAGGGCACCACCGCGCTTCGGCCGCGATGAGACCGAGACGGCTTTTCTGACTGAAAGCTTCCTGCGCTGGATGGACGAGCAGCAAAATGAGGCACCATGGTTTGCCCATATTTCATTCTTGCGCCCACACCCGCCCTTCGTGGTGCCGGAGCCATTCAACACCATGTACGATCCCGAACACGGACCGGAATTCGTCAGGGCGCAATCCCACGAACTCGAAGCAGCCGTGCACCCTTACATTGCCTTTCAACTAAACGGGCTGAACAAAGCCAAATTCGTGCCTGGCGCAAGCGGTCCGGTCCGCGATTGGAGAACGCGCGATTACGAGAACCTGCGCGCCATCTATTTCGGTATGATCACCGAGGTCGATACGCAGCTCGGCCGGATTTTTGCAGCGCTCAGGCATACGGGGCATTGGGACAATACCGTCGTCATTCTTACTTCAGACCACGGCGAGATGATGGGGGATCACTGGAGTCTCGGCAAAGGCGGATACCATGACGCCAGCTACCGAATACCGCTGATCGTGCGCGATCCCAGCCGCAAGCAACGCGGTATGCGCATCGACCGCTTCACCGAAGCCTCCGACATTTTCCCCACCTTGCTCGACATGATGGCGCAGGAGCCCACGAATGGGCTCGATGGCCGATCGCTGTTGCCGCTGATAGACGGCAAGGAACTCGACAGGTGGCGGGACGAAGCGCATTGGGAGTTTGACTTCCGGGGTGTTACCAAACGCTCCGCCGAACGAGAGTTCGGTCTGGAATCCACCGAATGCAACATGGCGGTGATCCGCGGCCGACAGCTCAAGTATGTGCATTTTGGTGCATTGCCACCGCTGTTGTTCGACCTCGAGAATGATCCGGGTGAACTCGACAATGTTGTCGATCACCCGGATTATCTGCAAGCCCGCATCGACATGGCCGAGAAGCTTCTGTCCTGGCGGTCCGGCCACCTTGACCAGACACTCGCCCTGTCAGAGGTGACCGGAAAAGGCCTGACCAAAGCACACTTTCCGCGCTGACGGCGGTCAGACGGTTCCGCCGAGTGATCCTTCGAGCGTCGCCAGTTCCTTGCCACCCGCCATCAGGTCCTGCAATTCGTCGGCTTCGATTTCGCCGCGCACCGCCGTGCCAAGCGTCTGGCCACGATTGAGCACCGTGAACCGGTCGCCCACGGCCATGGCATGACGCACGTTGTGCGAGATGAACACCACGCCGATGCCTGCCTTGCGCACCTTGTCGATGGTTGCCAGCACGTTTGACGTCTGACGGACACCCAGCGCAGAGGTCGGCTCGTCGAGGATCAGCACCTTGGCGCCGAAATAGACCGCGCGTGAGATGGCAACCGTTTGTCGCTCGCCGCCCGACAGCGTTCCCACCGCCTGGTTCGGTTCGCGCAAATGAATGCCCATCTTGCCCATCTCTTCCATCGTCACGGTATTCGCCTTATCGAAGTCGATAAATTTCAGCGGTCCGACCCGGCGAAGCGGCTCGCGACCCATCCAGAAATTGCGAGTCACCGACATCAACGGGATCATCGCCAGGTCCTGGTAGACCGTTGCAATTCCGGCATCGATCGCATCGCGTGCGGTGTTCAACACCGTCTCCTTACCGTCGATAAAGATCTGGCCACGCGTGGGTTTATGGACCCCCGCCATGGTTTTGATGAAGGTCGACTTGCCGGCTCCGTTGTCGCCAAGCAGGCAATGACATTCCCCGGCGTTCACCGAAACGGAAACCCCGTTCAGTGCAATCACGGAACCGAAGTGCTTCTCGATGTTTTTCAGTTCGATCAGTGGCGTGCTCATATCAACGCTCCCCCGTGATCATGCGACGGATATAGGTGTTGAGGATCACTGCCAGCAGCAGAATGACACCCAGGAACACCCGGAAGAGCGAACTCTCCACCCCGGCGAAGAACAGTCCCTGCTGCACCACCCCGAAGATCAGCGCACCCAGGGCCGCTCCGATCACGGAGCCGTAGCCGCCGGTCAGCAGCGCTCCCCCAATGACAACAGAGATGATGGCCTCGAATTCCTTCAATTGCCCCCGGTCGGCCGCCGCGGAGCCGAACTCGATCACTTGACAGGTTGCAAACACGGTTGCGCAAAAGGCCGTAAACATAAACATGAGGATCTTCACGCGGTTTACCGGCACACCGGTATATCGAGCAGCTTGTGCATCGCCTCCGGCAGCAAATATCCAGTTGCCGAACCGCGTGCGCGTCAACAGCAGGTGGCCGAAGACGATCAGGCCAAGCGCCCATACGATCAACATCGGTATCCCGTCCACGACGGGTTCTCCTGCGCGGTTACCGGCGACGAATGTGTCGATCAGGCCGAGATCTGCCAGCCAAACGAATACGCTTTTGAGGATCTTGCCGCCGAACGCCGCCGCAAGCCAATCCCCCTCGGCCGCATCCTTAAGACCGCCGATGATCGTCTTGTTGGTCGTGCTGATCGGAATGAAAATGGTGAACCCGCGCAGGATATACAGAAACGCCAGCGTGACGATGAAAGATGGCAGGCCCGTGCGGATCACCAGAAAACCGTTCAGCCATCCGATGCACATCGCAATCACGAAAGCAGCAATAATGGCGATCCACATCGGATAGCCAAGCGTCACCGAGAACAACGCGATTATGATACCCGAGAAACCGATCATCGAGCCCACCGAAAGGTCGAACTCGCCGGCAATCATCAACAGGCACGCGCCAACTGCAATGATCGCAAACTGCGCCGAAACCACGGTCCAGTTCATGATGCCCTCGGCCGAGAACATTCCCGAGTCGGGTGCAATCACCAAAAAGAAGATGAAGACGAGGATAACCCCGCATATCGATCCGAGTTCCGGTCGCACCAGCGCCTTGCGCAGCGGCGACATTTCCCGGACGCGTTCGTCGGCGCCAGCCGACCCGTCGTCCTTGGTCTCGGCCTGGGACATGATAGCCTCCATTTGCGCGTTGCGGCTGCAAGCCGTCAACGCCTGTTTATCTCTATCTGTTCGATTGCGACCTCATTCGATCGGCCGCGTTACGCGGAAAAGCCGCATCGTCTGCAGCTCTACCGATCATCCCACGGCTCAAGCCTGCAGGATGGGGCCGCGGCTCCTGGAACCGCGACCCTTGTTGCCAGCGCCTAGCGGTATTCGCCGGCGTGCTTTTCAACCAATCCCAGCGCATCCTTGGTCACGAAACCAGGACCGGAATTGATGTTGTTGCCGGGCAGAACGCCGTAGCGCTTGTAGTTGGCCAGAACGATCACAGGCAAATAGGCCTGCAGGAAAGGCTGCTGGTCGATGCCCCACTTGATCGTGCCGTCCTTGATGCCTTTGACGATTTCGGTGCCCAGATCGAATGTGCCGAAATAAATGTCGCCGGCCATGCCGTTTTCTTTCAGCGCTTCGATCGTCGGGTCTGCCGAGGTCGGGCCGAGCGTCAAGACCGCTTCGGTGTTCGGATTGGCCGACAAGTAGGCCTTGACCTTGTTTTTGATCTCGGCCGGGTCCTGGCCCGAGTCTATCATCGAGCTGCCCAGATCGACGCCGAGACCATCGGCAAATCCGCGGCAGCGCTCACCGACAACCGGGTTCGAGACGACGTGGTTGACGCACAGAAACGAGCCGACGCCATCGCGCTTGGCGCGCTGACCGGCCGCAAGTCCAGCATCGTATTCCGGCTGTCCGATGTACATCAGCGCACCGACTTCAGCTGCCTGCTCCGGCGTGCCGGAGTTGATGATGATGACCGGAATACCCTTTGCGACGGCATTCTGGATCGGGCCGCTCAACACATCCGGGTCCGCCAGCGTCGTGATGATGCCGTCCGGGTTGGATGCTGCAGACTGCTCAATGATGCGTGCCATGTCTGCAATGTCGCCGGTCGGCGGGTTCCGATATTCGACGTTGGCTCCAACCTGTTGGCCCGCCAGAGCAAGACCATTCTTGATCGTATTCCACCAGGAATCCGAATCCGGTGCATGGCTGACAAGAATAATCCGTTCGCCTTCAGCGCTCACGGTTGTCGATACGCCCAGCACTGTACCGGCCGTGATCGCGCACGCCAGTAATACCTTCTTCAACGATTTCATCTGTTGAGTTCCTCCGCTAGTCATTCATGCGGCACGACCCGGTCCGGGCCATCCCCAAGACACTAAACCAAATTCAAGAATATTTTGCAACCGGTTGCAAAATATTTCGATCGGATTACTCTGTTTTGAGCTCGGGCAGTGTTCGGTGTATGGAACGGCCGTCGACTGGACCGCTCGCACGGAGGCCCCATTGGCGGTTACGCTAAAAGAAGTTGCAGAACGCGCCGGCGTTTCCCGGTCCGCCGTCTCGCGTACCTTTACGGAGGGCGCCAGTGTCTCCGATAAAACCCGCAAGAAGGTGGAGCGAGCGGCCCGCGATCTCGGCTATCAGCCCAGCCTCATCGCCCGCAGCCTGGCGACCAATCGGACAAAACTCATTGGCCTCGTGGCCAACAATTTTCAAAACCCGCTCTTTCTCGAAGTCTTCGATCTCTTCACGACGGCGCTGCAGGAACGCGGGTTTCGCCCCCTCCTGGTCAATCTGACGACTGAGACGGACCCGCTCAAATCCCTGCATATGCTTCGGCAGTACCGCGTCGACGGCGTCATCGTCGCAACGTCCACGCTGCCGCCGTCCTTCACCAGCGCCTTTCGGAAGGCCGGGATTCCGGTCATCCACACATTTGGGAAGTTCGATGTGCAGTCGGATGCGCATGTGGTCGGGATCGACAACCAGCGGTGCGGCGAAATGGCAGCGCAGACCCTGCTCGACAGAGGTTACCAGTCAGTGGCACTTCTCGGTGGCCCAGAAACTGCGACGTCCACACAGGACCGACTTCAGGGCTTTACCACCTGCCTCGCGCAACACGGCATCGAGGCCGCCGACATATCCTTTGCCGACAATTACTCCTACCTGGCCGGGAAAACGGCCATGAGCTCGTTGCTCGAACGCACCACGGTCGACGCGGTGTTTTGCGGCGACGATCTGATCTGCATGGGCGCCATGGATGCGGCACGATCGAACGGTCTCTCCATTCCGCAGGATATAGGCTTCCTCGGCTTTAACGATATGACGATGTCCGGTTGGGCGGCCTACGACCTGACGACCATTCGTCAACCGACACAGGACATCATCCTCAGCTCAATCGACCTGGTGGTGGCCATGGTCGAAGAACCACAGCGCAGCCCCGAGTCGAGGTTGTTCCCCTGTTCGATCGTCGAGCGGAGTTCGTTACGACCGCTACCGTAGCGACTGTGGCCGGGCATCGACCCAGGTGCCGCTTCGCTTGGCCGAGTCGACAGCCGCCTCTATCGCCGCCATTGAACGCATGCCGTCAACGGCCGTCGGATAGAACCTGGCCGCCGCATCGGGGTCGCGGCCATGCTTCCCGGCAGCGATTACTTCAGCCAGATCCGCATAGATATTCGCGAAGGCCAGCGGCATCCCTTCGGCATGTCCGATGGTGACACGCGTCGCCCGATCGGCCTCGGCCGACAGGTTGGGTTCTCCTCGTTCGATGATTTGGGTGCGCCCGCCAACACTGGTCCAGTGCAGCTGATCCGGCCATTGCTGCTCCCAGCTCAGACCGCCCTTCTCGCCGAACACCTGAAGGGTCAGCCCGTGCATGCGTCCGACAGCGACCGAACTGGTCCATAGCCGCAAATGGGCACCCCCATCCATGCGAACGTTGAGCATGGCATCGTCTTCCAGCTGCCGGGATTCAATCGTGGAGACAAAGTCCGCAGACAATTCGACCGCCTCCTGCCCGGCAACAAAACTTGCCATGTGAAGGGCGTGGATACCGCAATCGGCAAATTGTGCCGATGGACCGATCTGCGACGGGTCATACCGCCAGCGAATGCGTGGATTGTCTGCGTCGGCGGCATCGGCATGAAAGCCGTGCGAAAATTCCGCCTTGATGAGGCGGATAGACCCGAGATCGCCGCGGCCCACCATTGCGCGCATGTGGCGCACCATCGGGTATCCGCTGTAGCCGTAATTCACCGCGCAGATCCGGCCTGCCTTATGAGCAGTCGCCACGATGTCTTCGGCTTCACGCGCGTTCATGGTCATGGGCTTCTCGCACAGAACGTGAAAGCCGCTTTCGAGAAATGCCTTTGTAATCTCGTAGTGAGTGGCGTTCGGTGTCGCCACGGTCACCAGGTCCAAACGGTCCTCTCGGCCGCTCTCACCGGCCAGCATCTCACGCCAGTCGCCATAGGCGCGATCCTTCGGGACGCCCAATTCAATGGCATAGGCCCTGCCCCGCTCAGGATCCGCATCGAGCGCCCCGGCCGCAAAGGTGTATAGCCCATCCAGCCCCGCACTGATGCGGTGTGCCGGTCCGATCTGGCTGCCTTTGCCGCCACCGATCATGCCCCAATTTAATCTGGTCATGGGCCAATCCTCAATGAAATCCGATTGTTCTCAGGTAATCGCGGTTCGCCCGCGCGTCACTCACCGGCGACGTGTCGCCTGTTGGATCGCAGTCCTGCTCGACCGTGCACCAACCGCTGAAGCCCGATTGCACGAGCAATTCACGAACGCCCGTGAAATCTGTTTCGCCATCGCCCAAATTGCAGAAGATTCCCTTTCCACAGGCTTCATAGAAGTCTATGCGATTGGCGATCACATGCTCCTTCACCTGTGGTTCGATATCCTTGAAGTGCACGTAGGCGATACGATCCATGTACTTGCGCATAAATGCCACCGGATCAAAACCTGCGTAATGGGAGTGACCGGTGTCGAGTGTAAGCCACAACAGCTTCGGGTCGATCTCATCCAGCAGACGCTCGACCTCCGGCAGAAAGTCGCAAAATCCGCCTGCGTGCGGGTGAATGGATGCGGTCAGGCCGTATTCCTCGAACCCCATGCGAGCAACCTGTTCGATCCGACCGACGTAGGCAGACCACTGGCTGGCGTCGAACTGCACCGCTTCCTCAGACCGGCCGGCCGTTGGCGCCCGGTCCGCAGAAATCGAGTCGATCAACACGAAATGCCTGGCACCGTGCGCCTTGAGGGCGCGGCAAGTGCGCACCGCTCCGTCCAGCACATCATCCCATTGCGCCGGATCGTGAAACGGTCTGAAGACCACACCGCCGATCAGTTCCAGATCGCGGGCGGCAAGAGCATCTCCCAGGAGCGCCGGGTCCTCCGGCATGAAGCCGACGGGTCCTAGTTCGATACCGTGATAGCCAGCTGCCTTGCACTCATCGAGGACCGTTTCCCACGGCGGGTTGCGCGGATCGTCCGCAAACTCGACGCCCCAGCTGCAGGGCGCATTACCGATCTTGATGCTCATGTGTTTACACTTTCAGTGACGCCCAAATGACTGGAGCTTTTCAAACCTCGTCGACCGATACCCAGCGCCGCTCACGATGTGACAGCCAGGCGGCCTCGACGATTTCGGCCGCCATCAACCCGTCGCGGAAAGTCGGCCAAACGGCCTTTCCGCTCTCGATGGCCGCCAGGAAATCTTTGGCTTCGATGATAATCTGATCCTGATAGCCGGTGCCGTGTCCCGGTCCGAGGCAAAACGCCTCGTAGTCCGGGTGCTGCGGACCGGTCAACAGCTTGGTGTAGCCCTCGCGCCCCTTTGGCGCGGCGCCGTCATAGAACCAGAGAGCATTCTGGTCCTCCTGGTCGAAGCGCAGACCACCCTTCGTGCCATAAATGTCGTAGGCGTACCCCATCTTGCGGCCTGTTGCGACACGGCTGAAATAAAGCGCACCCATGGCACCGCTATCAAAGCGACACAGGAATTGCCCGTGATCGTCATTGGTGACTTCGACATCGCCATCTTCTCTCGGCCGCTTTGCGTGGACCGTTTCGATGTCGGCCACCAGCGAGCGGATTGGACCGGCCAACGCCAGCGCGCCATTGATCATATGGGGCGCCAGGTCACCCATGGTGCCATTCGCCTGCCCGAAAACGCGCCATGTTGCAGGCTCCGCAGGATCGGCAAAAAAGTCCTCGGTGTGCTCGCCGCGAAAATAGGTGATGTCACCGATTTCACCCGCCTCGATCATTTGCCGTGCCAGTTGAGAAGCGGGCGTGCGGATGTAGTTGAAACCGCACATATTGACCGCGCCGCTCGATTCAGCCGCAGCAACCATCTCGCGGGTTTCATGCAGTCCCAGCCCCATCGGCTTCTCGCAGAACACCGCCTTTCCTCGTTCAAAGGCGGCCAGCGCGATGTCCAGATGGGTATGCTGGGGGGTTGCGATGATGATGGCCTCAATGGCCGGATCATCGACCAAGACGCGCCAATCAGACGTCGACCTGTCGAAACCGAGTTCTGCGGCCTTGCGGGCGGCTCCCTCCTCCGTAGTCGTGCATATCATTTCGCAATGCGGCCGGAGCTTTGTGCCGAAAACCGCACCCACCGCGTTCATCGCCACGGAGTGCGCCTTGCCCATGTAGCCGCCGCCGATAACACCGATGCCAATGCGCCGCATCGCTCACTCCCTGGCTTGATTTTGCAACCGGTTGCAAAATTCATAAACTCGATTTACGCTCTGGCGTCAAGAACCGCCCCACAGAAAACAATCCAACGACCACCGGTGGAGATCCAATGACCGGCACCGACACCACAATCCGCCTGACAATGGCACAAGCGCTGATCCGCCATCTGGCCGCTCAGTATATCGAAATCGACGGTGCACGCACCCGGCTGTGCGCGGGCGGATTCGGCATCTTCGGCCACGGCAACGTGACCTGCCTTGGCGAAGCACTCCATGCCTTCCGCGACGAACTGCCCCTGTGGCGCGGACAAAACGAACAGTCCATGGCCATGGCAGCGATTGCCTATGCCAAACAGCAATTGCGTCGGCGGTTCATGTTCGCTACCTCTTCGGCCGGTCCTGGAACAACCAACATGCTGACTTCGGCCGGGATTGCACACACCAATCGCCTGCCGTTGCTGCTTCTGTGCGGCGACGCCTTTACCACCCGCCTGCCCGACCCTGTGTTGCAGCAGGTCGAGCATTTCAGCGACCCGACCATTTCCGTCAACGACGCCTTCAAGTCGGTTACCCGTTATTGGGACCGGATCACCCATCCGGCGCAGCTCATCCAGTCGCTGCCGCGTGCCATTGAGACCATGCTCGATCCGGCCGATTGCGGTCCGGCCTTTCTCGGCCTTCCGCAGGACGTCCAGGGCTGGGCCTTCGACTATCCGTTGGAATTCTTCGAAGAGCGCACGCACCGGATCCGCCGGCAAACACCCGATGAGGCCGAAATCGCTGAAGCCGTTGCACTGCTGCAATCTTCCGAACGACCGTTGATCATTGCCGGCGGCGGTGTGCAATATTCCGGCGCGGTGGGTGAATTGACTGAATTCGCCCACCATCACGCGATTCCCGTTGTCGAGACGATTGCCGGGCGAGCCAATCTCCTGCATTCCGATACGCTCAACTGCGGCCCCGTGGGCGTGACCGGATCCAACTCCGCAAACGCCCTTGCAGGTCAGGCGGACACGATTCTGGCCGTTGGTACACGGCTGCAGGATTTTACGACCGGCTCCTGGTCGGCCTTCGCCCGCGACGCCCGCATCATCGGAGTCAATGCGGCCCGATTCGATGCAACCAAACACCGGTCCCTACCGGTCGTCGGAGACGCCAAACGCGCACTGGACCTACTGGCCAACGCGATGGGTGATTACAGAACGCCGGAAACCTGGCAACAGACAGCCGCGGAAGAGCGGCGCCTCTGGGATGCCTATGTCGACGACAACATCAGCCCGGTCACCGCGGAAGGCAGCAACCGACCGATGTCCTACGCCCAGGTGATCGGCGCCGTGAACCGGATGTGCGATCCGGAAGACCGGGTCGTTGCGGCCGCCGGAGGCCTGCCGGCCGAGGTCACGGCCAACTGGCGCACCAAGTCTATCGGCTCGGTCGACGTCGAATTCGGCTTTTCCTGCATGGGCTACGAGATTTCCGGCGGTTGGGGAGCCAGCATGGGTCAGATGGAAACGGCCCCCGGCAAGGACACCATCGTCTTTACCGGCGACGGCTCCTATATGCTGCTCAACTCCGACATCTATTCGTCGGTCCTCAGCGGCCGCAAGATGATCGTGATCGTCTGCGATAATGGTGGCTTCGCTGTCATCAACAAGCTGCAGAATAATACCGGCAACGCCTCCTACAACAACCTGATCCGCGACTGCAATCTGGCGGTCGAACCGTTTGCGGTCGACTTCGAAGCCCATGGCCGGGCGATGGGTGCGAACGCCGAAACAGTGCACTCCATTGCCGAACTCGAGGAGGCGTTCGCCCGCGCCAAAGCCTCGGATCGCACCTATCTGATTTCGCTGCAGGTCGACGCGTTCGACGGCTGGACCGGCGAAGGCCATGCCTGGTGGGAGGTCGGTCTTCCGGAGGTCTCTGACCGGCAGGAAGTCCGCGAAGCGCGTCAGGAACTTGACGAGCAGCGCAAGTCGCAAAGAACAGGCATCTGACATGCTTGAAGGGTTGCGCAAGAACAACTTTCTGGTGATCGGCCGTGCGGGGATGGATCTCTATGCCGATCCTCCCGGAGCTGAGACCGAACACGCGGACGCTTTCACCTCCGCCCTCGGCGGCTCGTCGGCCAACATTGCCGTGGCGATCACCAAACAGGGTGGAGCCGCGACACTGCTTACGTCCGTTTCCGATGACGCTATTGGTCGCTTCATCGTCAATCAGCTGCAACGGTATCGCATTGATACGAGTTTGGTGCGCAAGGTCGGCGGTCAGGCGCGTGCATCCCTCGCGGTCGTCGAGACGCGCCTGGAGAACTGCCAGTCAGTTATCTACCGCAACGGCGCGGCCGATTTCGAGATGGAACCGGAGACGATCGAAAACACTGATTTCGCACCCTACGGCGCCCTGATCGCCACCGGCACCTGCTTTGCCTCCGAACCTTCAAGAGCGGCAACCCTCCTGGCCGTCGAGAAAGCACGCGCCGCGGGAATGCCTGTAATCCTCGACCTCGACTATCGTCCTTACACCTGGCCTAGCCCGGCTGATGCCGGTCAGGTCTGCCTGAAAGCCGCCCGCCTTTGCGACATGATCGTCGGCAACGATGAGGAATTCGCCACACTGGGCGGAGACGTCGCGGCAGGCCGAAAATTGGCTAGAGAATTGGCCGACAGCAGGCTGGTGATTTACAAGATGGGCGAAAAGGGATCGGTTACCTTCTCCGGATCGGAGGAGATCGAGACCGGCATCTACCGGGTCACGGCATTGAAACCCACCGGATCGGGCGACGCCTTCCTCGGCAATCTCATCGCAGCACTGGCCAACGGGCGCGACTTGAAAGATAGCCTCCGACGCGGCTCTGCGGCTGCGGCCATCGTCGTCTCAAAGGTCGGCTGTGCCCCAGCTATGCCCGGCCCTGAGGAGCTTGACGAATTCATCCAAACCCATTCATCGACCAGCGAAGCAAAGAAGGCTGATCATGCACATACCTCCGTTTGACAACGGCAACAAAGCGATCATCGATATCGATGACACGCGCGTACCGCTCAATTACTTCAACATCGTCAAACTTCGGAAAGACCAGGCCTTCGAATATGCGGTGCCCGGTTACGAGACTTGCATCGTCCCGGCCACGGGGACTGTCGACATAGAGGTCGAAGGCGAGGTGTTCCAGGCCATCGGGAACCGCGCCATCGATGTCTGGGATGGAGAACCCGAAGGCGTCTACGTGCCGACCGGCGCCAAAACCCGGCTCGTCGCAACCAGTGACGAAGCGGAGATCTTCGTCGCCGGCGCCCGCTATGACCGTACGCTGGAGCCGTTTGCGGTGCGCGCCGACGAAATCGACTTTGTGCAATACGGTTCGGATGACACCAAAACCCACCGCAAGATCAAGCACATTCTCGGCACCAAGTATCACGATCGGGTTGGCCGGTTGCTGGTTTCCGAGCTGTTCACCGTTGGTCAGGGTGGTTGGTCCGGGTTCCCGCCGCACAAACACGATACCGACCGGCTGCCCGAAGAATCGCGCCACGACGAGACCTACAATTTCCGCTTCAAACCGGCCAATGGATTTGGAATGCAGTTGGTCCAGCGCGAAGACGGGGCCGTAGGCGATGCCTATCACATCGTCGATGGATCGACGATTGTTCTCGACAAGGGGTATCACCCCTGCGTGGTCGCCCCCGGCTACGAGATGTACTACTTCACCATTCTGGGCGGCCTGTCGCAGCGCTCGCTGGTGCAATATTTCCAGCCCGATCATGCCTGGCAGATCGAAACGATCCCCGGCATCAAAGACATGATCGCGAAATTCAAATGACCGCCGCAACGCTGCGTGACGTCCTGGATCCGGCGGTTCGGGTCGGTTACGCGGTTGCTGGCCTTGTGGTGCTCGGTTGGGAAGATGCGGTCGCCTATGTCGAGGCAGCAGAAGCCACCGGCATACCGATCATCCTTCAGGCAGGTCCCGGTTGCCGCAAGCACACACCAGTCCCTGTCATCGGAAAGATGCTGCGCACGCTGGCGGATCAAGCTTCGGTACCCGTCGTCTGTCATATTGACCACGCGAAAACCGCTGACGAATGCCGGGAAGGTATTGACGAGGGTTTCACGTCGGTGATGTTCGACGGTTCCGATCTGCCGATAGATCAAAACATCGCCATTACCGCTCAAATATGCGAGGCAGCCCATGCGGCCGGCGTCTCGGTTGAAGGAGAAGTCGGCTTTGTCGGCTACTCTGCAGGCGCGCCCTCCCAGCTGACCTCCGTCGAAGAAGCTGCCCAATTCGATCGTGAGAGCGGCGCCGATGCTGTGGCTATCTCCGTCGGCAATGTTCATCTGCAAACCAGCGCACAGGCTGAGATCGACCGTGAGCGTCTGCGCGCCATAGAAGCGGCAACCTCCTTGCCGCTGGTGCTCCATGGCGGCAGCGGCATTCCACCGGAGATCCGCCGCAATCTGGCCAGCGAAAGCCGCATCGCCAAATTCAACATCGGGACGGAGTTGCGGCAGGCCTTTGGCCGTGCCCTGCGCCAGACGATGTCCGAGAACCCCGACACGTTCGACCGGATCTCGCTGTTGGGAGCCACCATTCCCGAGGTTCGCGATGAAACGGCGCGGGTGATTTCCGGATTGCGCCCTGATATCTGATTCAAAATCTCAGGATTCCCGCACAACATCCTCATTTTGCGGTACGATATCTGATAGCCACTGCCGGAAATGTGCCAATGGCGGATGGTCCCGGCGCGTCTCCGGCCAGATCAGCGAATAACTGCCAATGCTGCGATTTGCCTGATCCCACGCCGGCGCCAGCCGGCCCGTTTTCAGTTCTTCCTCAATCAGGAACTCCGGCAGCAGCGCCAATCCCAACCCGTGGGCTGCCGCCTGGGCCGTCGTCGCGAATTGGTCGAACGTCGTCCCGGGCGTTAGGTCGACCTCAAGCCCGTTGAGAGCGAACCAGGTTTTCCACGCATCAGGCCGTGTCGCGATGTGGAGGAGCGGTGCATCGGCAATGTCTTCAACGGAGCCAATGCTTAATCCGGCGAGAAAGTCCGGCGAACTGGCCGGCACGACGGTCTCGTCGAACAGGTGCAGCCGTTCGGTTCCGGGCCAGTCTTCGGAACCGAAATGGATTGCCGCATCCAGCAGCTCGCCGGCGAAATCGAATGGCCGCAGCTTCGTGGTGAGATTGACAGTGATGCCCGGGTGCTCTCGCAGGAATTCGGTCAGTCGCGGCGCCAGCCAACGGGTTCCGAAAGTCGGCAAAATACCGAGATTGAGGACCCCGCCCTCCGGGTTGACCTGAAGCGAGGTGGAAGCAAGGCGGATTATCGACAACGCTTTGCTGATCTCCGCCAGGTAGGCCGTTCCGGCCGGTGACAATACCACCCGCTGTCGCCGCCGGATGAAGAGCTCGACGCCGAGCATTTCCTCAAGGGTGCGGATCTGTCGGCTGACAGCACCTTGCGTCATGTACAGATCGGCCGCAGCCAAAGTGAAGCTGTTGCGCTTGGCAGCGGCTTCGAATGTCTCAAGCAGACTGGTCTGAGGAAGTTGGCGTGCCAGTTTAGTGTCCCTGATTGAAAAACGCGCCGGTCCGCGTTTTCAGGAAGGCGTCCAGTGGAACATCCTCCTGTTTGAGAAACCCGCGATCCGGCAAAGATCCATCCCGCACCATCTCGATTACGGCGACAACCGAAGCGGAGGTGGTCCACGCGATCGCCGTGCGCTCCTGGCCCGCGATCTCCATCGGTCGGTAGGCCCTGACAAACTCCTTGCGCGCCAGCCGTCCCTCGCTGTCGCCCTCTGCCGCCACATGCACGTAGACGACATCATCGTCGACAGGCGGCTTGGCGTTGACAAGAATTTCACCTGCCAGGTCCCGTCGGTCCCGCATCAGCAATTCGTGAAAGAAGAAATTCATCAGTTCGACATGGCCAGGATAGCGCATCGACTTGTAATCGATGTTGTCGACGATCCCGTGATAGGTATCGCACATCGTTCCAAGCCCGCCTGAGGTGGTAAAGGCCTCCAGCTTGACCCCGTCGATATAGATGGTTTCCAGCCATTCCATCGGCGATACCCACTTGCGTTCGCCGCCCTCGATCACCTCGCAATCGTTGAGATACTCGTTGACCACGCCCGCCGGTGACCAGTTGAAGGAATAGCCCATCAGGCCCGTCGGATGCTGCGGCAACGCGCCGACACGCATGCGCAGCGAGCGGCATCTGTCGAACCGCGCAATCTGATCCGCGCCGACAATGCCCACGAACCCCGGAGCCAGTCCGCATTGCGGCGCCATCAACCGTTTGGATGTATCGGCCAGCTGGATGATGTGCTGGGTTGTCGGCACGTCTTCGGTCAGATCGAAATAGTGGATCGCCGCCTGGTGGGCGGCATCCGAAATACCGATATTCAGATGATACGGCAGGCAGGACAGCACCGCATCGACATCACCGAAGCGGGCAGCAAGGCCATCCACATCGGTCACATCGGCGACAGCTGTTCCGAAGGGCAACTCTTCGCGCGGCGTCCTGACATCAAGCCCGATGACCTCAAAACCAGCTTCATGCAACAGCAAAGCCGCAAGCTTGCCGACCTTGCCCAAACCGAGAACCGCTACCTTCTGCATTTTTCCAATCCCCGCAGTTTCCTCAGCCAGCGACAAGCGCGCGCTGGTCGTCCATGCCCATCGATATGACAAAGGGTGACCCAGCCTGGCGGGCGGCAAATTCAGCCTTGCCGGCGAGGCCTTGCCAATCGATCTCGATCAGTGACTGGGCAACGGCGCCCCCAAGTGTTGTCCCTGGGCCCGTAATGATCAGGTGGTCGGGCGCGAACTCTCGCGTCGCAACCTGCACTGCCTGCGTAAAGTCGTAGGTCTGCGTCACCTGGTAGCCCAGCGTGTAGTCGTAGAGCTCCGCCGTGTCCACGCCATGCGGATACCAGATAGCTCCTCGTCCATCGACCAGCGGCAAATGCGGTTGCCGGAACAAATCGGGCGACAGTTCCGCCCTGCCCTTTTCCGCAACGCCCTCAAGCAACGGCGTATGAAACGCCGCATGATTTTTCAGACGTAAGGGAAAACGATCATCGACTGGTGGCAGCTCAGTCTCCAGCGCAGAAAGACCGGCCTCGTCTCCGGCAAAGACCAGCATCCCGCCGAGATCGATCGAGACGAATAGTGCATGATCCGGTTTCGCATCGATGTGCCCGACCAATGCCAGCAGTTCATCCCGTTTTCCGGGAATTGCATGCCAGTCGGCATCGACAAACGGATAGATCATCTGGCCGCCGATCAGGTTCTCCTGCATCAGAGTACCCATGGTATTGACCACCGCCATGCCACCTTCGGCATCAAGAGCGCCGGCGCAGGCCAGAGCACTGTACCAGCCCATGGAATTGCCGGTGACGGCAACGATTTCGATTTCGCCAGGATCGATCGACTGGAAATCCGCGTAGGAGCACGCGTAGATCAAAGGCGAAGCGTTATCGCCGCGTGTGTGGACGGACGGGGAGTAGCGCTCGGCACCGTCGAGCTCGCTGACCGTCGTCTGACCTCGCTTTGTGCGATAACCATCCAGCATCGACAATAAGTCGGTCTTGTCGGCATGATGACGGGAAAGGTAACCGAGCTCCGGGTTGTTGTAGGTTCCGCGGCCCGGGCAGATCACGACTGCAGTTCTGGTCATGCTGGCCGTCCCGTCAGCTCGAGAGCAGCTTCGACGATATCGTCACGGCTTGGCAACGTCGCCGTCGCGGCCCTTCCGAGCGGAATGAAGCTGTCATGGGCGGCGATACGCCTGGTTTTCTTATCCGGTGAGGTACCCTCCGCCAGGAGAGTCATAAGCGCTTCCGATTGCGAGCCGGTCACCCGGCATTCATCCACGACGAGCACATCGTCACATGGATCGACGGCGGCGAGGATCGCCTCATCGTTGAGCGGCGCCAGCCAACGCAGGTCGATGACTCGCACTTTCAGGCCGTATCTCTCAGCGAGAATGCGTTCGGCCTGTCGGGACAGATAGTAGCCATTGCCATAGGTGACGATGGCCAGGTCTTCGCCTTCTCCATGCTGTCCAATGTCGCCAATCCCGATCGCCCGTCCCTCGCCAGGCGGATCGTAACTAAATGTCCAAAGTCCATCCTTTTGCTCGTGCAGGTCGCGCGTCATGTACAGCGCGATCGGTTCCACGAACGCAATCACACGCTGTTCCTCGCGTGCCAGCCGCACGCATTCGCGCATCATGTGAACAGCGTCTGCTCCATTCGATGGACAGGCAATCACGACGCCCGGGATGTCGCGCAGCACCGCCAGGCTGTTGTCGTTGTGAAAGTGGCCGCCGAAACCCTTCTGATAGCCAAGGCCGGCAATCCGGATGATCATCGGGTTGGTATATTGGCCGTTGGAGAAGAAGCTCAGCGTCGCCGCCTCGCCGCGCAACTGGTCTTCAGCATTGTGCAGATAGGCCAGAAACTGGATCTCCGGGATCGGCAGGAAGCCATTGTGCGCAAGCCCGATTCCGAGTCCGAGGATCGACTGCTCGTCGAGCAGCGTGTTGATCACGCGATGCACGCCGAAACGCGCGTGCAGTTTCGCCGTGACATTGTAGACACCACCTTTCGGACCGATGTCCTCGCCCGCCATGACGATCTCGTCATGTTCCAGCATCAGGTCGGTAAGCGCCCAGTTGATCAGCCGCGCCATGTGCTGCGGGCTGTCGAGCGTTTTGGCATCACCGCCAAAGATACGCGCGCGTTCTTCATCAGACGGCCCGTTTTTGGGCCGGCACTCGCGGCGTGGCGGCACAAGGCTTGCCATCACCTGCTTCGGCGTCTCCAGCTTCGGCCGGGTAATCACCTGTTCGGCGATGCGGGTACAGCGGGCTTCCGTCTCGTCATAGATCTGCAGAACAGCTTCCGTATCGAGGATGCCGTTGTCGAGCAGCATACGGGCGGTGTGCAACAGCGGATCGTTGGCCTCCTCGGCCTCCATTGCCTGTTTGCTCATGTAGGCAGTCTGCATATCGGACCCGGCGTGGCCGTAAAGCCGCACCGTGTTGACATGCAGGAAGACCGGCTTGCGACGCTTGCGAACATAGGCTGCGGCTTCGCACGCCGCTTTGTAGGCACTTGCGGCATCCAGACCCGAACAGCGCTGGTATTTCAGACCCGGCCGGTTGGAAAAAGTCGCTTCGATCCAACCGCCCGGCGTGCGCGTGGATATGCCGATGCCGTTGTCTTCGCAAACGAAGAGCAATGGCATCGGAATGCCCTGATAGGCGGTCCAGCACGCGGTATTGAATGCGCCCTGAGCCGTCGAGTGGTTCGCGGAAGCGTCGCCGAAACTGCACATGACGATGGCATCGTCCGCGAGTTGCTGATGCTCCGGTTTGAGCCTTTTTGCCAAACCGATCGAATAGGCGGTGCCGACGGCTTTCGGCAAATGGCTGGCAATGGTCGACGTCTGCGGCGGGATGTTGAGCGCTGCCGATCCAAGCACTTTGTGGCGACCGCCGGAAATCGGATCGTCGCTGGATGCAACGAAACTCAGCAGCATATCCCAGGCCGGTGTTTCGCCCGGTCGCTGTGTTGCACGCTGTATCTGGAAGGCTGCATCCCGGTAATGCAGGAAGGCCATATCGTCCGGTCGCAGCGCTGCAGCGACGGCTGCGTTGCCTTCATGGCCTGACGAGCCGATGGTGTAGAACCCCTCACCCCGCGCCTGCAATTTGCGTGATGTCCGATCGAGTTGACGCGACAGGACCTGGCTGCGAAACAACGTCACCAGATCGGATGGCGACAGCCCCGCCTCCGCCAATGAAACGGCGTCGGAAGGCGGAGGAAGATCTCCCGCCTTGATCCGAGACAGAAAATTGTCGTGGACAATGTCCGCGCGGTCCATTGCCTGTTCCGATCAGAAAAACGCCTGAAGGCCGGTCTGTGCCCGACCGAGGATCAGGGCATGAACGTCGTGGGCACCTTCGTAGGTGTTGACGGTTTCCAGGTTGCACATATGGCGCATGACCTGGAATTCCTCGGAAATGCCGTTGCCGCCGTGCATGTCCCTTGCCATGCGCGCGATATCCAACGCCTTGCCGCAATTATTGCGCTTGACGATGGAGATCATCTCCGGTGCTGCGTTGGCCTCGTCCATCAACCGTCCGACCCGCAGAGACCCCTGAAGACCGAGCGATATCTCCGTCTGCATGTCGGCAAGTTTCTTTTGATAGAGCTGAGTCTGTGCCAGCGGGCGACCGAACTGCTTGCGGTCGAGCCCATACTGAAGCGCTGCATGCCAGCAGAACTCCGCTGCACCCATGGCGCCCCAGGAGATTCCATAGCGCGCCCTGTTCAGGCAGCCGAACGGACCTTTCAGACCGGATACGTTCGGCAGTAATGCAGATTCATCGACCTCGACACCGTCCATGACGATTTCGCCGGTGATGGAAGCCCGCAACGACAGTTTGCCGCCGACCTTTGGCGCCGACAATCCGGCCATGCCCTTTTCCAGGATGAACCCGCGGATCTTGCCGTCATGCGCCTCTGACTTGGCCCAGACAACGAAGACATCGGCGATGGGTGCATTGGAGATCCACATTTTCGTGCCGCTCAGCCGATAGCCGCCGTCGGTCTTGACGGCTCGGGTCTTCATGCCACCGGGATCACTGCCCGCGTCGGGTTCAGTCAATCCAAAGCAGCCGATCAACTCGCCTCGGGCCAGGCCGGGCAGAAAGCGGTTGCGCTGTTCTTCGGAGCCATAAGCGTAGATCGGATACATGACCAGGGAGGATTGAACCGACATCATCGATCGATAGCCAGAATCGACACGCTCAACTTCGCGGGCAACCAGACCGTAGGAAACGTAGCCGGCCCCGGACCCGCCATAGGTTTCAGGCACGGTGATGCCGAGCAAACCCATCTCACCCATCTCCCGAAAAATCCCCGGATCGGTGATCTCGTCGCGATAGGCTTCGATCACCCTTGGCTGCAGTTTTTCCTGTGCATATGCACGGGTGGCGTCGCGGATCATGCGTTCGTCGTCGGTCAGCTGATCATCCAGGCGGAACGGATCTTCCCAGTCGAACGTGGACAGGGATGGCGATTCCTTCGGTTTCAGTTCAGCCAGCATCTTGCATTTCCTCCATTTGGGTGCGGGAGCGGCGCGTGAGCTCCGTTCCCGTCTAGTCTTTCGTTTCCAACCAAAGAAATCAATCGGTCGCAACCGTTGCCGGTCTGCCGGAAGATGCAGTCGAAATCAGCGCGGCTTCGCTGGACGATATTATTACCAATTGGAATTCCCAACGCTTATTGGTGGAAGATATTCGTCTTGTAAAGGCAAAATCCGGCATCAGTTCATTCCAATATCGCATCAACTCAGCCGCTCGAGCTGCTGAGGCTCAGTTCAACCGGTACACCAAATCTAAAGTGTTTGTGACTATAGGATCATGGGCAACGGAGGCACGATAAGTCCATTGTCTGAGTTTGCAGCTGGTCCCGAAATAGAACGTGCCGGGCTTCGACGCGCGGCAGACCGGTTTTCACGCGGGTTCGCGACCCATCGGAACCTCTACATCATCGCCATGTTCACTTTTTCGCTGGCGCTTGTGGTGGCTCCCATCAGCGGCAACTGGCCTGATTTCGACATTGTCGGGCAGTTTGGCTTCTATATCGCGGTCGCTGCCGGTGTCGGCATTTTTGCCGGACTGATCATCAAGTTCTTTCACCTGGCGCTTGTTGAAAAACCCAAATCGCCCTCGCTGGCGATGCTGCGATGGCTCAAGGAGACGCTTTTTCACGGTGACCGGGCCGTCAATACAGCCCATTCCTTCATCGTGCTGCTCTTCTTCGTTTCCGGTTTCAGCATCCTCAAGGGGGCCATCGGCCTCCTGCACCCCTTTGATTGGGACGTGTTCTTCCGCGACCTGGACATAGCCGTCAGCTTTGGCCGCCTGCCCCACGATTGGCTGGGCTGGTTGATCACCCAGCCACTCGCGGTATGGCTCATCAACTTCAACTACAATCTGTGGTTCTTCATCATTCTCGGCAGCTACTTTCTGGTCGGCATGTCAACGCGCAACAGCGAAAACCGCATGCGCTACCTCACATCTTTCATGCTGCTGTGGCTGATCGCAGGCGTCTTTATCGCCTTCACATTCTCCTCGGCCGGCCCGGTCTATTTCGAGCGCCTCGGGTTTGGTTCCGACTATGCACCGTTGATGGTCGAGCTCCAGGCTGCAAACGAGCAGTACCGGATCTGGGCACTGTCAACCCAGGAAATGCTGTGGGACGGCTTTACAGGGGCCCGAAAGGGGTCCGCGGGTATCTCTGCATTCCCGTCGCTTCACGTTGCATCTTCGGTATTGCTGGCGATCTATGCCACCCATTGCCGCTCTCGGTTCGCGCCACTGGCCTGGATCTTTGCGGCCGCCATTCTACTGGGATCCGTGGTTCTCGCCTGGCATTATGTGGTCGACGGGTATGCCGGTGCGCTGCTCGCCTGGCTCGTTTGGCGACTGTCCGGTTGGAGCCTCTTGAAAACGGAGCTCCGCTGACGCGGCCAGGCTCATCCTTGAGGTGGATTGTTCTCGTATTCAACGCCAATAGCGTGTAATCCTGATGGTGCCATTGGAGAACAATTCCTTGTCGCTGAAACCCGCCCTCGCACCGCTTTTCACCCTGCTTCTGGCTTTCACCCTTTCCGGCGCGGCTGCTATCGCGCAGGAACAAACCGAGAGTGAAAACCCGCCGGCACAGACCCAGCAGGTACGCCAGATCGAGAAAGCGTTGCTTGTGCGGTTGGTCCGTTCAACGCTCAGTGCTGTCGACCATGCCAATTCGACCGGCAATTACACCGTATTGCGGGACCTTGCCGCACCTTCTTTCGCGGCACGGAACTCGGCCGCAACCCTGGCCATTGAATTCAAACCGCTGAGAGATGCCCGCGTGGATCTGTCCCCGGTGCTCGTTTTGCCGATCGCTCTGTCGCGGGCGCCAACGCTGGACGAAGCCGGTCGGCTCGACATTGCCGGCTCGGTTGCCGGCCAACCGCTGACCGTCGCCTTCTGGATGCGGTTCGAGCCGGTCAACGGATTCCTGCGTCTCCTGGATCTCAACATCAATCTGGTGGAGACGGAAGCCGCAGCAGGCAATGCGACGCAAAATCCACAGGCGACCGAAACGGCGTCGGAGGAAAACTCTGGCGAAATCCCGGATGCCGGTGACGACGGGGTAAGAGCGTCGACATCCGGACGAGTGCCGGTTCCGAGTCCGAAACCAGGCACCGCAGACGAATAATCAACGCTGCTTAAGCGATCTCAGACCGCGGAGCGCCGCATTTCCTCGATATAGGTTTCCCGCAATTGGCGTGCGACGGGACCAGCAGAACCGTTGCCAATCGGCTGGTCATTGATGGCGACAGTCGGCACAACGAAGCCTGAGGCCGAGGTCACGAACGCTTCACGGGCGGTCAAAACCTCGTCCAAGGCAAATGGTCGTTCCTCGACTTTCATCTGCAGTTTACGAGCGCATTCAAGGACCGCCCTGCGGGTGATTCCATGCAGGATGAGATTGGAGAGATCGCGCGTGACAATCGTTCCTTCGTCCGTCACGATATAGGCATTGTTTGACGACCCTTCGGTGATCAAGCCATCGCGCACCATCCATGCGTCATCGGCACCCCTGGACCGCGCTTCCATCTTGGCCAATGAAGGGAATAGCAATTGCACCGTCTTGATATCGCAGCGCATCCAGCGCTGGTCCTCAACCGTGATGATTTTTTGACCGCGCGCTGCCAGCGGGTTGTCGACGAGAGATTTTTTCTGAGTGAAGAGCACAAGTGTTGCCGGCGTATCCTCCGGCGGGAAGGCAAAATCTCGGTCCGCGGCGCCTCGCGTCACCTGCAGATAAATCAACCCCTCACCGATCCCGTTGACGTCGACCAGCTTGCGGTGGATGCCCAGAAGTTCTTCGTCACCGATATGCAGGTTCATCTGCAGTTCGCCAAGCGACCGCCGCAGCCGACCGCAGTGACCGCCGAAATCGACCAGCTTTCCGTCGAGGACCGAGGTCACTTCGTAGACGCCATCGGCGAACAGGAAACCCCGATCGAAGACGGAGACCTTGGCCTCGTTTTCGGCGACATAATCGCCATTCACATAGACTGTTCGCATGATCAACCCCAGAGTTGCGGCGTTGCCGGATGCACACCGGCGTCGTCATAAACCAAAGCATGCTCGCGGTCGCTGGCGAGCAAAAGCGGACCGTCCAGATCGACAACCTGCGCACCCTGTGCAACCAGCACAGCCGGAGCCATGGCCAGCGACGAGGACACCATGCAACCGACCATGATCTGATAGCCCTGCGCCTGCGCCTCGGTTTTCAGTTTCAGCGCTTCGGTCAATCCGCCCGTCTTGTCGAGTTTGATATTGACCATGTCATACTTGCCCTTGAGCGCGGCAAGCGAGGCGCGGTCATGGCAGCTCTCATCGGCGCAGACCGGAAGGATCCTGTTGACATCAGCAAGCGCGTCGTCGTCTCCGGCGGGCAACGGCTGTTCGACCATCTGCACGCCGAGCCGCAACAATTCCGGGGCCAGCATCTCGTAGATTTCCGGCGTCCAGCCTTCATTGGCGTCAACGATGATCGCCGCATCGGGCGCACCTTCGCGCACCGCCTCGAGGCGTTCGAGGTCACCTTCTCCGCCAAGCTTGATCTTCAGGAGCGGTCGCCCGGCGTTTTTGGCCGCTTTCTGTCGCATGAGATCGGGCGCCTCCAACGACAGCGTAAAAGCCGTTTGCATCGGATGCGGCGTCGGCAAGCCGACGATCTCTGTCACGCGGTGTCCGCTTCGCCGCGCTTCCAGGTCCCACAGCGCACAGTCGACCGCATTACGCGCCGCTCCGGCGGACAGCCTGTGCTGCAACCCTTCACGATCCAATCCGGCCTGCAGATCATCCACAAGGGCGCTTATTTCGGCAATGACTCCTTCAACGGTCTCGCCATAGCGCGCATAGGGCACGCTTTCACCGCGACCGATATGTTCGCCGTCGCTGAGGGTCACAGTCACGACCCGCGCTTCCGTGCGTGAGCCACGGGAGATGGTGAACGCCTCGGCCAGCGGAAAAACGGTTTCCGCCGCATCGACGCTTGTCAGGCCTCTCGAACTCATGCCAGCGCAGCGACCAGGCGTTGGGCGCCGTGACGATAAGGATCGACGGTCGGCAGACCCATGCGGTCCTCGACACGCTTGGCATAGTCGTGCGCTTCTGCTTCACCCATGGCAGACGTGTTCAGCGAAACGCCCGTGACCCGACAGTTCGGATTGACGATGCGCGCCAGCACAAGCGCAGTATCGCGCAGCTTTTCGAGGCTCTGGGCCTTGTAGTCCGGCAGGCCGCGCATATGCGGCCGATTTGGTTCGTCGCAGATAATCATCGCGTCCGGCTGGCCCCCATGGATCAACGCCATGGAAACGCCCGAATAAGACGGATGGAAGATACTGCCCTGCCCCTCGATCAGATCCCAGTGATCGGGTTCGTTGTCGGGTGTCAGGTACTCAACGGCACCAGCCATGAAATCGGCAACCACTGCGTCGAGCGGCACGCCGCCGCCGGTGATCAAAATGCCGGTCTGGCCGGTGGCACGGAACGTCGCATTCATGCCCTGCCTGCGCATTTCACGTTCCAGACAAAGTGCCGTGTACATCTTGCCGCAGGAACAATCGCTGCCGATCAACAAGCACCTCTTGCCGCTGCGCTTGACGCCGTTGGCAATCGGATAGGCAACCGGAGGAATGCGCACATCGTGCAGTTTGCGGCCGCGCTCGGCCGCCAGGTCCACCAGTTCCTGCTCATCGTTCAGGTGGTTGTGAAGGCCCGATGCCAGGTCCAGGCCGGCATTTAGTGCCGCCTTCAGAGCAGCCATCCAGCTGTCGGAGATAAGACCACCGCGATTGGCGACACCGATCACCATGGTCTTGGCGCCACGGTCGGCCGCTTCGGCAACCGTCAGCTCTTCAAGCCCCATGTCGGCGTTACAGCCCGACAGTCGCAATTGACCGACGGCCAGTTCCGGCCGCCAGTCCTTGATTCCCTGGGCGACCTTAGCCGCCAGAGCGTCGGGCGCATCGCCCAAGAACAGAAGATATGGTGTTTCGATCAATGCCGGCTCCGCCGCTATACACTCGCATCCGGTGATTTATGGAGCGTTGCCACCCGGAAAGCCAGTACCAATTTGCGACGGATAACCGATCCTGACTGCTGATCAGACGTAGCGGTTGACGATGTTCTCCAGCATTTCCTGGCGTCCCGAACGGGCATTTGGATTGACGTCGGCCGATTCAACATAGGCTTCGATTTCGTCAAGTGAATAATCGCCACGCAGCATTTTCTGTGCCTCATCACCCTGCCATCCGGCATAGCGTTCGTCGACAAAGGATGACAGCGCCTTGTCCTCGATCATGGCTGCCGCAGCCTTGATACCGCGAGCGCAGCAATCCATGCCGCCAATATGGGCCATCAACAGGTCGTCCGGCTCGATCGACTGACGACGCAGCTTGGCATCGAAATTCGTGCCGCCCGTCGAGAAGCCCCCGCCTTGCAGCACGTGGTAGTAGGCCAGAGCCATCTCCGGCACGTTGTTGGGAAATTGATCCGTATCCCAGCCGGACTGATAGTCGTTGCGGTTCATGTCGATCGATCCGAACACGCCAAGCGCATTGGCCAATGCCAGCTCGTGCTCGAAGGAATGGCCGGCCAGGATAGCATGGCCCTGCTCAATATTGAGTTTGACTTCGTTTTCCAGGCCATAGCGCTTGAGGAACCCATACACCGTGGCGACATCGAAATCGTACTGGTGTTTCGTCGGCTCCTGCGGTTTGGGCTCGATCAGGATTGTCCCGGTGAAGCCGACCTTGTGTTTGTATTCGACTACCAGGTTGAGAAACCGGCCCAATTGATCCAGTTCCTGCCCGACATTGGTGTTAAGCAAGGTTTCATAACCCTCGCGGCCGCCCCACAGCACGTAATTGGCGCCACCAAGCCGATGGGTCGCATCGATACAGGTCTTAACAGTAGCCGCGGCAAAGGCGAATACATCCGGATCCGGATTGGTCGCGGCACCCGCCATATAGCGGCTATGGGAGAACAGGTTGGCGGTGCCCCAGAGCAGTTTCATGCCGGTATCGGCCTGCTTTTGGGAAAAATAATCAACGATTTCGTTGAGGTTCCTGGTGTTCTCCGCAAAGTTCGCGCCTTCTGGCCGAACGTCCACATCGTGGAAGCAATAGAACGGCGCACCCAGCAGCGTGAACATTTCGAACGCGACATCGGCCTTGTGCCTAGCATGGTCCATGGTGTCGCCGAACCACGGCCGGTCGAAGGTCTGGCCACCGAACGGATCCAGACCCGGCCAGACGAAATTGTGCCAATAGCACACGGCAAAGCGCAGATGGTCCTCAAGCCGTTTGCCGAGCACCACTTCATCCGGATTGTAATGCCTGAAAGCAAACGGATTGGTGCTGTTCGGCCCCTCGTAGCCAATCTGTGTGATGTCTCCAAAAAATCCTGTGCTCATAACTCAAACTCCGTCTTGTCGGGTGTGTCTATCGATTGATTTGATTGGGGTCTTCAATGGCCTGCCAGAACGTCTCTTGGCGCTAAGGGCAATGGCACGATGGTTTCTGTCCATCGGGACCGTCGTGACGCCGGACGTCCACAAATAAAGCTTCATCATGCCTCCAACAGCGCGGTCAGCATCTCGATCCACACGGATCTTCATACACACTCCGGAGGCGCCGCACATTCGAGTGCGCCTCCAAGAGTGACCTGAGTGTTTTTTTGCTCAGCGACAAACCTGGCGCCGAAGCGTCTCGCGCAGTCGGAGGTTAGGACGAAAGCGCCCCTGGTCCCGGCGTTGCGCCGGGTGGACACTTGCCCAGAATGATCATGCCCAGGACCTCGTCCTCATCAACGTCCCCAACCTTTGCATGGCCGACAATCTGGCCGTTCTTCATGACGCTCACCCGATCGGCGAGGTCGAACACGTCGTGGATATCATGGCTGATCAGGAAGATACCGATACCTTCCGCCTTCAATTGCCGGATCAGCTCCGCAACCTGGGCCGTCTCTTCCGGTCCAAGCGCCGCCGTCGGTTCGTCCATGATCAGAATGCGGGCGTTGAACAAGATCGCCCGGGCAATGGCCACCGACTGCCGCTGCCCACCGGACAGTGCCTTCACCGGTTCCTTGAAGCGCTGGAAACGCGGGTTAAGCCGCCCCATGACCTCACGGGCCCTGGCCTCCATGGCCACATCATCCAGCGTCCCCCAGGCGGTCCGCAGCTCACGGCCGAGATAGAGATTGGCTGCCGTGTCGACATTGTCGGCCAACGCAAGGGTCTGATAGATCGTTTCGATCCCGTAGGCCTTGGCATCGCGCGGATTGGCGATCGACGCTGTTTGCCCGTCGACATGGATCTCGCCGCTTTCGCGCGGATAGGCGCCCGACAGGATCTTGATAAGTGTCGATTTGCCGGCGCCATTGTGACCGAGCAGCGCAACCACCTCACCCGGGTAAAGATCCACCGAGGCGTCATCGACGGCGCGAATGCCGCCGAACGAAATAGAGATGTTGCGCATGTCCACGAGGGGCCTGGTGTCGGATTCAGTCGTCATCGATTTTCTCCCCTACTAGGCCTGCGCTCTGCGGTACATGGTGTCGAGCCAGACGGCGATAACCAAAACAATGCCGACCACGATATTCTGCAGTGGCGTGTCGAGCCCCATTAGCACCATGCCCGATTGCAGCGACTGCATCACCAGCGCTCCAATCATCGCACCGGCAATGGTTCCGACGCCACCGGCAAGCGAGGTGCCCCCGATCACCGCCGCAGCAATTGTGAGCAGTTCGTCAAGCGTTCCCAGTGCGTTTGTCGCGGCATTCAGACGAGCCGTCGAAATGGCTGCGGCGATCGCACACAGGATACCCATGATCATGAAGATCTTCACGGTCACCCAGCGCGTGTTGATGCCCGCGAGATCCGCGGCCTCCGGGTTGCCTCCAAGCGCAAAGACATAGCGGCCAAAAGAAGTACGAGTGGCCAGGAAAGTCATGACCACACCGACCATGATGGCCACCAGAACCGGAATGGCGATGCCGTGTGCAACGACCAGGTCGGTTTCAGCAATCGTCAGATTGTTCTCGCGAATGTATTTGCGAATGATGCCAACCGGCCAATAGTAGGAATTTGCTATCCATACGGCGCCCAACACCAGGGCACAGCCAACCGTCGCCAGGAACGTCTCGGCCCATATGGGGCGAAGCGGGAATTTGAACCGCTTGCGCTGCCGCCGTCCGTTGGCGATCAGAAGAATGATGGCGATACAGACGATGATCGCGAAAACCCAACTTGCGATTTCGCCAATTGAACCGGCGGGTCCTCCGCCGAGCAGTCGAAAGGTCGAATCCATCGGCGCGACGGTGCGCCCCGACGTCACCCACCAAGCCGCACCGCGCCAGACGAGCAAGCCGCCGAGGGTCACGATAAAGGCCGGCACAGCCATGAAGGCGATGATGTAGCCGTGCAGCGCGCCGATCACAGCACCGAGCACGACGCCGACGGCCAGCGTGAGGATCCAGGTAAACGGGTTGTCGAAGCCGATCATACTCGGAATGATCTCGGCTTGAGTGACGCCCATGATCATGCCGATGAAGCCCAGGACGGACCCGACCGACAGGTCGATATTGCGGGTAACGATGATGAGCACCATGCCGGTCGCCATGACGGCGATCGACGCAGTCTGGACCGACAGGTTCCACAGGTTTCTTGGCGTCAGGAAAAGACCGCCGGAGAAAATGTCGAACAGGATCCAGATCAGCAGCAATGCTCCGACCATGCCGAGCATGCGCGTATCGAGTTCCGTGGCCTTGAAGAATTTCGCCACCATCGAAAGTTCGGCTTGGCGAGCGGTATCGGCCGCAGGCCGTGAGTCCGTGGCGTCGGACATGACGGCTCCTCCCCTGGAAAAATACGAATTCTAAGGAAAGCGCCGCGACCTAGCTAGTGGATCGGTTCAGACATTTGATATCCCATTTGTGGCGGGTCGAAAATCAAATGTCTGAACCAAAAGATCCACTAGGAAGACTATGTCTCTGGTGGTCCCTATGTCCGCAACGTTTGCTCACAAGGCGTGCAGCACGGGGATGCAAACGTTGCGGTCGGACCACTAGGTCGCGGCGCTCATCACAACGCCTCTGGCGTTAGTTGCAGGCTGCGACCGAACCAGCGGGAACGCCCTGACAGACAACGTCCTTGGCAACCCAACCGGCGTCAATGACGACGTTCAGGTTTTCGCGGGTAACCGGTACCGGGGCCAGGAAAACGGCATTCATTTCAATGCCGGCAGGTCCGTCACTCCATTTGACGGCACCGGGAACGTCACTCATCGACTGGCCGTCAGCGAGCAACGATGCAGCGATCGCTGCATTTTTGCCCAGCTCGCGAGCATCCTTCCAGACAGACACAGTCTGCGTGCCGAGAGCCACACGGTTAAGGGCGGCATGGTCGCCGTCCTGGCCGGAAACCGGAACCGAGCCGTCCATCCCCTGAGCGGAAAGCGCAGCGACGACGCCGCCGGCGGTGCCGTCATTGGAAGCGACCACTGCGTCAACCGCATTGTTGTTGGCGGTCAGGATCTGCTCCATGTTCTTTTGTGCGTTTTCGGGCTTCCAGCCGTCAGTGTATGCTTCGCCGACATTCTTGATTTTGCCGGAGTCCATGGCTTCCTTCAGCACTTCCATCTGACCGGAGAACAGGAAATCGGCGTTCGGATCGGCAGACGAACCTTTGATGAAGGCGTAGTTGCCTTGAGGCTGAGCGGCAAAGACAGCCCTCGCCTGCATCCGACCAACTTCCTTGTTGTCGAAGGTGATGTAGAAGGCTTCCGGATTTTCAATCAACCGGTCATAACCGACCACCGGGATGCCTTCGGCAGAAGCCTTTTCGACGGCCGGACCGATGGCGCCTGAATCCTGAGCCAGAATGATGAGCGCGTTAGCTCCCTGGGAGATCAGCGACTCGACGTCGGTGAGCTGTTTCGATGCCGACGACTGAGCATCCGCGGAGATGTATTTGTTGCCCGCAGCCTCGATGGCGGCCTTCATAGCGGCTTCGTCCGTCTTCCAGCGCTCTTCCTGGAAATTCGACCAGGACACGCCAATGGTCTTGCCTTCGGCCAGCGCAGCGCCGGCGGACGAGACAGCGAATACCGCACCCATAAGTGCGACCTTAAAGAGTTTCATAAGTGTAACCTCCCGGTGGGTGGGCCGCCGGTCGGAACCTCCCGTTCAACGCCCCACAATTGCCAATGAGCCATTTAATTCGAGGCTCGAAAAAAATAGTGACTTATTCCTCCAGCTGTGTCAACTTGAATTTCACATGACGCTAAGTTGTTGCAATGAAGCAATAATTTTTGCATTGCAGCATAGAGAGCGCATTTGGGAGGAATTGCGAGGGTGGTTGAACTCGGTCGATCGGACGACGTGCGAAAGCGCAATCGCAGCCGCGTTCTGGCAGTGCTGCGCCGCAACGGATCGGCGTCGCGGAAAGGCATTTCGACGCGCACCGGATTGAGCGCCTCGACGGTCTCGGCCATAACCTCCGAGCTGCTGGAAGAGGGTGTTATCCTGAGGCCGAATGATGAGGCGCCGGCCCATATCGGCCGCGGTCGGCCACAGGTCCGACTGGCTCTCAATCCAACTGCCGGCTCTGTTGCATCGGTCGTTCTGCAGCTCGATGCCATTTCAGTGGCGATTACCGATTATGCCGGCAACCGAATCGCCGAACGGGATATGCCCTACTCGGCCCGCCGGGCCGAACCCGGCGACTTTATCGAGGCGATGAGCTCTATCCTGAAGTCCGTGCAGGCCGGCATCACGACGCCGATAGGACCGCTCAAACGGATCCGTCTCGGCGTTCAGGGCGTGACCGACGTGGTCGGCAGCGTCATGCTGTGGTCGCCGATTACGCGCCACCGCGACCTGCCCTTCAAACAGGCGCTGGAAGGCACGTTCTCCGCACCTGTCAAAGTGTCCAACGACTGCAGTATGATCGCGCGGGCTCTCAACTGGCGCGAACCGGAGCACTACGACCGCAACTACGGAGCGGTCCTTCTGTCGCACGGCATCGGCATGGGGCTGATGCTCAATGGCCAGCTGGTCAGCGGCATACGAAGTTCGGGCACGGAATTCGGACATCTTTCACACATTCCTGAGGGCGCGCTTTGCCGCTGCGGCCGCCACGGTTGCATCGAGGCCTATGCCGGCGATTACGCAATCTACCGGCGGTCACTTGCGACGAGTGCCGATACTCCGCCCCGAAATGACATCAGTGATACGGAGATGGATGCAGTCTATGCCGCAGCGCGAACCGGTGATGCCGATGCCCTGTCAGCCTATCGTGAAGCAGGGCGAGCACTTGGGACCGGTCTTGCCGACATGTTCGCCCTCGTCGATCCCTTTCCCATCGCCTTCGTCGGCAAAGGCACAAAGGCTTACGAATTCATCGATGCTTCTCTTCGTGAGGCGCTTGCGAATATGAAACTCGCCATCGGTGCGCAGGATATCGATATCCGCTGCTATCCGGACGAACGCCCACTGATTGAAGAGGGCTGTACCATCACCGCACTACTCGAGGTCGACGAATGGCTGGCCCACGCAGCACCGTCGGAAAACGAGGTCCTGAAACATGCGTTCTGATCGAACTCTCGCAACGCTGATTGTCGTTTGTACGCTTGTTGTTCCAGCGAGTGCGGGCGAACCCTGGTCTGAAAAGGCGGTTCCCGATCATCTCTCTCAGACCGCCCTGTCCGGATCGTTGACGGACGATCAACTCAAGACCCTGGTTGATCAAGGCGAAACGCTATTTATGGCAAAGTTCACCGATCCAGACGGCGTCGGACGCCCGATGGCGACCCAGGCCATCATCCCCACCAAACGTAAACGCCCCGCGCCGCAACTTTTTCAGCGCCTACCGGGCTCCGATGCCAATGCCTGTTCGTCCTGCCACACCGACCCGGTCACCGGCGGTGCCGGCGATCTGGTGGCCAACGTGTTTGTATCAGAAGGGTTTACCAACGCCGATTTCGACACCACCGACCCGCAGTTTTCCAACGAACGCAACACCAATCACCTCATGGGTGCGGGTCTGGTCGAACTGCTGGCCCGCGAAATGAGCGCTGACTTGCAAATTCAGCGTGGCGAAGCACTGGCCAAAGCCCGGTCGACCGGCGAAATTCAAACGACCGTGCTGGCAACCAAAGGGGTCTCCTTCGGCAAGATCGCCGCACACCCGGACGGAATGGTCGACCTCTCCGATCTCGACGGCGTGGACACGGACCTGGTGATTAGGCCTTTCAGCCAGAAGGGTGTGATTGCTTCACTGCGGCAGTTCACCGTTAACGCCCTCAACCACCACCATGGCATGCAGGCCAGCGAACGCTTTGGCCAGCGCTGGACCGGAACTAATGACTTTGATGAGGACGGCGTTACCGAAGAAATTTCAGCGGGCGATGTCTCGGCGCTCGTCGCTTGGCAGGCAACCCGCCGTGCCCCCACTCGGCTCGATCCACAGAATGCCCAATGGCGCGATCTGGCGGCACGCGGCAGCGACCTTTTTGACGACATAGGCTGCGCTCAATGCCACAAACGGACTTTGCCACTCCACAATCTGGTCTTCGCCGATCCGGGATCGTTCGATGCAGCAGGAACCTTGCGCCCCGGAGACCTCGAACAGCCGGTCACCTACGATCTGTCACGGCTTCCATGGGTTGCAGCCCTACCCCGTGACGAAAACGGTGCCGTCCTGGTTCCCCTGTTCGGCGACCTCAAGCGCCACAAGATCGCCGACCGCGCTGTCAACATTCTCGGAAACGAACTCCTTGGCCAGCGCTTTGTTGACAGGGATGTGTTCATGACCTCGGAACTCTGGGGCATCGCCTCGACAGCACCTTACGGGCATCGTGGAGACCTGACGACATTGGACGCCGTCATCCGGGCGCATGGTGGTGCCGGGAGGGCGAGCCGAGACACTTACATCGGTTCCTCCGATGACGACCGCACCGCCTTGATTGCGTTTCTCAAAACCCTGGTGATCGCAGATGATTGATTTTCGCAAATCCAAGGTCGCCCTTGCTGTGCTCGCTCTCGGCGTGGGAGCAGCGTCGGCACAGCCAACACAACCGATCGCTGAAGTACTTCCGATGGACATTCCACTGATGTCCGAGCAGGCAAGCGATGCCGGGGTCAATCATGTCTATTCGGGTCCGTGGGAGTATTTCGTTGGCGGCGGTGCAGCTTCTTTCGACTGCAATGGCGATCGCTTTCCCGACCTGGCACTTGCCGGCGGCGAAGGGCTCTCTGCGCTTTACGTCAATCGCAGCGCGCCCTACGGCCAACTGAGCTTCGAGAAAATCGGTTTCGGCGTGCCGGAAAGCGACCTGAAAAAGGTCACCGGCCTCTACGCCCTCGATATCGACAATGACGGCCATCGCGACCTGGTTCTGTTAAAGGTCGGCCGCAACATCCTTCTCAAAGGCGGTCCGGATTGCCGTTTCGAAAATGCCAACCGGGCCTTCGCCTTCGATGGTGGGCGTGCCTGGACCACAGCTTTCGCAGCAACGTTCGAGGCAGGCAATGCGTTCCCGACCCTTGCCTTCGGTAATTACGTGGACCGCACGGCACCGGGTTCGCCGTGGGGAACCTGCCACGACAACCAGCTGATGCGCCCGGGTGAAGGCGAGAGACCGGACTACTCGGATCCGAACATGTTGTCGCCGGGCTTTTGCGCGCTTTCGATGCTGTTCACGGACTGGAACCGCTCCGGCACACCAGCATTGCGTATCACCAATGACCGCCACTACTACCGCGATGGCGAAGAGCAACTCTGGCGCGTCGAGCCCGACCGCCCACCGCGTGCTTATCGGCGCGCCGACGGCTGGAAACGGCTGAACATCTGGGGCATGGGCATCGCCGAGGGCGATATCGATGCCGATGGGTTTCCGGAATACGCCCTGACCTCCATGGGCGACACCAAGCTGCAAACGCTCGATGATGAGGCCGAAGAAGGCCGGCCGGTCTATCGTGACATCGCCTTCGAGCGCAATGCCACAGCGCACCGACCCTATACCGGCAGCGACATCAAGCCGTCGACGGGCTGGCACTCGGAATTCGCTGACATCAATAATGACGGCTTGCTCGACCTGTTCATCGCCAAGGGCAATGTGGAAAGGATGCCAGATTTCGCAGCCTTCGACCCAGACAATTTGTTGCTTGGACAGCACGACGGCACCTTCGTCGAGGTGGGCAGTGAGGCGGGCATCGATCTCGATCGGCGCGGCCGCGGTGCTGTTTTGGCTGATTTCAACATGGACGGGGCACTCGATCTGATCGTCGTCAACCGGGAGGCACCGACCAGCCTGTTCCGCAATCGCGGCGGCCGCACGCATTGGGGCAGCCGACCCATGGGCAACTGGCTGCAGATCGAATTGCAGCAGGATGGTGCCAACCGCAATGCCGTCGGCGCGACCATTTTGGTGAAGTCCGGCAACAACACCCGGCTGCGCAAGGTCCAGGTCGGCGGCGGACATGCCTCGGGCCATTCCGGTTTCATCCATGTTGGAACCGGTGTCGCCGAACGCGCTCAGATCCGCGTGCAATGGCCGGACGGTGAATGGAGCGCCGCCTATCGTGTGTTCGCCAACAATTTCGTCGTGATCCGACGCGGTGAAGACGCAGCGCGTTATTGGTATCCCCAGTAGCACCGACGGCAATGAGCATCGATGTCCCAACAAACCTCTATCGGCTGAACTTCAACTCACTCATCACCTCGCCGTCACCGAGCTTTGTGGTGATGGAAAACGTTCTTTCGCTTATTATCCATTCCATCTGTTGCGGCACATCTTCCTCGGTGTCGGGATGCGGTGCGCGGAAGTCGAGCGTCACCCGGTTTCCGGATTGACTCCCTGACAAAGATGCGCTGCCGGCTCCAAAGGGATTTGCCCAACTGCCTCGGATGGCGCCGCCGTCAACTTCACTGGTGACCACTCCCCTCAGATTGAATTTGCGACCGGGAACGGCGCACTTCCCCGTGACCAGCAACCGCCTTGCCGGAGGACTGTATTTGCTGGATACACGGCAACGAACTGTTTCGCGCGGACCGTCCGTCGTCCGCTTGGCCCACCCAGTCCCCGACCATTCACCCCGGAGCATCGCCATTTGATCGGCTGCCAGGGACGGCGATATCTGTGGCGCAAGCAGTAGCAAGACAAAGGCGGCGCGCAGGCAATTCATGAAGAGCGTCCCTGTTTCAGCAAGGCCGGCAAGAGAAAGAGATCGGCAACCAACGCCGTGACAAAACTGATGATCATGATCTGACCAAACAGCCGGACCGGCTCGAATGTGCTGAACTGGGTAACCAGCAGACCGACCGACAACAACAATGTTGTCAACATGATAACCCGACCCGTCCCGCAGATGGCCGCACGAAGAGCAGCCCGGCTATCAAGCCCGCGATTGAGTTCCAACCGGTACCGGGTCACGCAGTGAATGGAATCGTTGACGGCAATGCCAAATGCAATCGTCAGCGCCAGAACCGCCGTGGGTGTGAGATGTCCCTGAGAGAGCACATGCAGAGCCGCGGCGGCAACCGCGAGCGGTATGATGTTCGGGCCGATGAGAAAAAGAGCCAGCGACGGCCAACGAAAGGCGGCGGCGATGACGATGGTTGAAGCCAAAGATGCGATCAGCAGCCCCACGCCCAGTTGGCGGATGATGGCAATGGATTCGTGGCGCATGATCATGGGAAGCCCCACCAATCTCTCTGCCCCCGCTGATCGCGCTGCTTGTTCGATACGGTCGTGCACCGCCAGTGATGTGGTGTTCCGCATTGGCTCGGGGACAAGTGTCAGCACGCGCGCTGTTCTGCCGTCCTCGGCATGGAGCAGCGAGCGCAAATCGCTAGGCAGGTCGGCCAATTCGTCCTGATCCGGCATTCGTTCAGGATGCCCGAGCCATCGCGCAAATGAGGACAGGGAAACAGTAATGTATCCGGGAGCAGCCTCCCGAATGCCTTGTGTCACCTCTTTTAGTCTGGACCACTGTTCCGGATTATCCAGTGATTGGCCGGTTTCGAGATCCATTTCAGACCATAGTCGGTATGTTCCACCAAATTGATCGGCCAGTTTTGCATTAGCCACCATGATGGGGCTGCCCAGAGGAAGATTGTCCTCGTAGGGAAACCAGGCCTTTGTCTGGCTGTAACCCCAAAGCCCAAGCGCCAGGACCAATGCACCCAGCGATATGATCACCCTGTTGCGCTTCCACGACACGTCAGCAATGACGGCCAGGATGGTCCGCTCGGATGCCCGATGCCGAGGTGGGAACTTACGGATGGCAAACCGCCCCAACAGTGCAAAAGCGGTGATCGTCACGAAAAACGCGGCCAGGACCGAAAGCCCACCTGCGACCGCAAACTCGAACAGTTGATCGTTGTCGGAAATCGAAATGGCCAAAAAGCCAATGCTGGTCGTGATCGCAGACAGTGCGCAGGCCGGGCCGACGTCTCGAATGGTGGCTGACAGTCTTTCAGTTGGTTCGGTTGTGCCGCCCCGATCGCGTAGGTCCATCAGCAGATGCATGCTGTCAGCAATGCCGAAGACGAGGATCAGAATGGGTAAAACATTGCTGATCACCGTCACCGGGTAGTCGAGCAGAACAAACAGACCGAGGGTCACCGTGACGCTGCTTATAGCAGGAACAACGGCGAGAACCGCGACGACAACAGATCGGAAAACCGCGATCGCCAGCAGCAGGACAAGCGTCACCCCAAGCGCGTTCAACATCAGCAGATCACCGATAAGCGCATCCACGATAGTGAGCGATATGGCGCTTTCGCCAGTGATCGTAACCTCCAGGTCGGCAGGAAGAATACGGGCGGAAAGGTCCCGAAGGCTGTTCATCAGAGCGCGAATGTCGTCATTTTGCATGCCCTGTCGACCAGAGACGATAAACAAAGCTGAATCGCGACTCTGGGAAACCAACGGACCAACGACCGAGTTTTGGTCCTCAAATCGGTCCAGCCGCATGGTGATGGCCTCAATCGAGCCATCGGACGGTATCACCGGTTGCCCGGCAAACTGCTCGTCGACTTCCGAAAAGCGCGCGGAGAACGGAGAAATGATGCTGGCCGCATCATCCAGGAACTCAAGCTCAATCGCCAGGCTGCGCATCGTTTCGAAATCCGTTGCCGAGAACGGAACGGCTTTCTCGACAAACAGGGCGAGGTCGGCGGTCTCACCGCCGGTGCTGTCGATGAAGTTGCGATAATCCTGCGACGTCTGGTTTTGCGACAGAAACACCCGGTTGATGTCCTCATCGAAACGCAGTTTCGGGACCGACCACAAGGAGGCTGCCAGGACGACCAGGAGAACAAAGGCCGCGACACCCGGGTAGCGCACAGCCCAAAGCCCTGGGCGTTCCAGACCAAGGCCGGACGTCACGTCTGCCTCAACCAGGAAAGCGACCAGCCGTTAGTGAAAATCTCAGAGACCGGCATCATCGATCGAAGTGTCCATCATCAACCAGCTCACATCCGGAGCGGCTTCCCTGTCCTTTGTCGCCTAAGTAGGGCGGCTGGAAGCAAATGTCCGGTTCGCGGCGATCGGAACCCAGCCTTGGTTTCCGCCTAAAGCATCACCTGAAAGTCTACCATGCTGCGCCGACTGACATAGTCGACGAAGCGGCGGTGTACTTCGTTGGCATGATCGTGGGCCAGTTGCTCCGCACGGTCGGCATCCTGGAGCTCGATGGCCGCTATGATCTCTTCATGCACTTGGCCCAATTCAGGCGGAAGCGAAGCGTCATCGGCTCGAAAGCAAAGCTGCAGCATTCGCCGCCCCTCATCAAGAATGCGGCGATAGGTGTCGGCGAAAATGCGGTTGCCGCTGGCGTCGCCGATCGCGGCGTGGAATTCCCGATTGCTCTGGATCATTGCAAGAGCGTCGTTTCGGCCATGGCAGTCACGGAACGTCTGCTGCGATGCCTTGATCTTGATCAGGTCCGCTTCTGTCCGGTTGGCGGCCGCAAGACGGGTCACCACCCGTTGGATCAAATCCAGGGCGTCGACATATTCCGGAAATTCCTCGAAGTTCAGCGGCGCGACGATTGTGCCCTTGTTGGGCAGGGTTTTGACGAGTTGCTCCGTCGCCAATCGCACCAGCGCTTCGCGGATTGGTGAGCGCGAAACGTCGAACCGCTTGGCCAAGCTGGCCTCATCGATCAACTGTCCGGGCTTGAGTTCAAGGGTGAGGATATCGTTTCGCAGTCTTTCGAACACGCCCAGAGCGCCAAAGCCACGGCGAGGTTGCACGCCCGTGCTGTTTTCTTTTCTTACTGCGGTGTCCATGCCAAAGGCCCCATCCCGGCCCCTGTTTAAGGATTCGCCCTCTTTGGATCAAGGTAGCAGGATTCGCACGCCGACGCAGGTCAGCACGAAGTTGCTCCACCGATCCAGATACCCATTACCTCAAGGTCATCGCTTAGATGCACCATATCGGCTCGGCTGCCGCGTTTTAGACTGCCGTATCGTTCTTCCATACCCATGGCTTCGGCCGGATAGAGAGAAGCCATGCGCAATGCTTCTTCCACAGGCAATCCCACCGCCTGATGCACGACTCTGACGGAAGCGATCATGTCAATATCGGCACCGGCCAACGTTCCGTCGGCAAGTGTCAGTCGTCCGTCAGCACGCTGGATTTCCCGCCCATTGAGCGTGAACGCGTTCAGGTCGCTGCCGATGGTCGACATGGCGTCGGTGACCAGAAACACCTTGCCGGGCCCTTTCTTCGCCCGGATGGCGATGGCCATGGCTGCCGGATCGACATGGATGCCGTCAGCAATGAGACCGGCATAAACGGAACCATTTTCCAGGGCGGCCCCGACGACGCCCGGCTCGCGATGGGTCAGCGGGCTCATGGCATTGAAGAGATGAGTCACCATATGGGCGCCGGCGTTCAGCATGGCCGTCGCCTGCGCGAACCCGGCAGCGCTGTGCCCAAGGCTGACGCGGACACCGCCCGCAGCCAATGCAGCCACCTGATCCAGAGTGACAGATTCGGGGGCCATCGTGACCATCAGATGGCCGATCGCCGCCCGCGCTTCGATAAGTGCTTCGATATCGGCGTCAGACGCCGTGCGCACCAGTGCCGCCTCATGGGCGCCGCGCCGCGCCTCCGACAGATGAGGACCCTCGAGATGGAGTCCGGCACAACCCGGCACTCTCTTTCGTAGGGCTTCCGCGCCAGCGGCAACGGCCGAACCAGTGATCTCGGGCGAATCGGTGATCAGCGTGGGCAACAGCGCCGTGGTGCCGAATGGTGCATGCGCTCGACAGATTCGCTCGATCGCCCCGACGGATGGATCATCGTTGAGCAGGACACCACCACCACCATTCACCTGCAGGTCGACGAAGCCAGGCGCCAGGTATCCGGAACCAAGTGACGTGATATTGCAATCGGCTGACACTGCCGGTGTTGCGACGATCCCGACAACGGTATCGCCATCGAAAACCACGGCGCTGTCGTCATGCCAATTTGATCCGTCGAAAATTCGCGGTGCCGCGATGGCCGCCTGGCGGGTCATAGCGTTTCCGTCACCTTCTTCAGTTTTTCCGGTTTGTCGGGATCAAGCCCGCGCTCCCGTGCCAGGGATTCGACAAAGCCGTAGAACGGCACGATCAGCGCAAGCGCGTCGGTCAGCGGATGCCCCGTTTTCACAACGGGCAATGCTGCCCCACCCGCAGAGTCTTGCGAGGTCACATGAACGTCCGCACCATCGGCTGTCAGTTTCTGGGCGGTTTCGATCACTGACGCTTCCGCCGAATCGCGCGCGGCCAGAGCAAGCACCGGAAACCCTTTGCCAACCATCGAAACGGGACCATGCAGCACTTCGGCAGCGCTGTAGGCCTCTGCATGCTGATTGCACGTTTCCTTGAACTTCAGTGCCGCCTCGTGCGCGATAGCCAACGCCGGACCGCGTCCAAGAATGAACAGGGAGGGCTCGTTTTCGACGCTGCGGGCAAGCGTCGACCAGTCCAGCGCAACAGCCTCTTCGAGCTGACCCGGCAATTGATCAAGTGCGGCCTGAAGTTCAGAATCTTCAGTCCAGGCGGCGAGAAGCATCAGTCCGGCGATGATTGAGTTCACATAGGTCTTTGTGGCGGCCACACCGAGTTCCGCCCCGGCCCGGATATCGACGGCATGGTCACTTCCGGCTGCTAACGGAGAACCATCGACATTTGTCAGAGAGACCGTGAGCGCACCGCCCTTGGTTGCCGCGGCCTGCATGGCGACAATGTCCGGGCTTCGGCCTGACTGCGATACCGATAGACATACGGCGTCACCGAGCCGCAGCGGTGCTTGGTAGATCGAAGCGACCGATGGTCCGATGGACGCCACCGGCAGCCCCGCCTTGAGCTCGATCGCGTATTTGAGGAAAGATGCGGCATGGTCTGACGACCCGCGCGCAACGGTCACGACCAACGACGCGTTTTTGCGGCGCAGGGCCACACCGATTTCCCGGGCGTCGGAACCAAATCCGTCAAGCAATCTACCCGCGGCCTCCGGGATTTCGTCGATTTCGCGCCTCATATGAGTCACTTCATTGTCCTCGCTGTCATTTGTTCTTGCCGATGGTCAGCTCGGCCACAAAGTCGTAGGCGTCGCCGCGATAGAGGGACCGGGTGAATTCGACCACCCGCCCCGATTCCAGATAGGATATGCGCTCGATCTTCAGGCCGGCATCGCCGGGTTGAACCTGCAAAAGCTGCGCGTCGTCTTCGCCCAGATTGGTCGCCGAAATACGCTGGATCGCCCGCACCGGCCGGAAGCCATGCGTTTCCAGTGCTGCATAGAGCGACGTGTCGACCGTTTCGGGATCCGGCAGCATGCGGGCCGAGATGGATGCACGCTCGATCGCCAGCGGACGATCATCGGCCACTCTCAACCGTCCAATGCGTGCCACCTCGTCGCCGGGCGCAAGCGCCAATGCGACGATCTCTTCCGGCGACGGCGAGAACAGGCCCCGCTCCAGCCACTGTGAGTGCGCGTTCCAACCCCGTCTCGCCATGTCTTCAGTGAAGGACGTCAGACGCGATAGTGGTTGCTCGACCCTGGTATCCGACTTCGAAACAAATGTGCCGGACCCGTGCCGTTGGACCAGAATTCCGTCACGCACCAGATCCTGTACCGCTTTGCGCACGGTCACTCGTGATACATCGGCAAACTCGGCAATGTCGCGTTCCGATGGCAAGGCGTCGCCGCTGGCGAGCACGCCTTGGCTGATCGCCTTTTCCACCCGCCCCCGCAGTTTGAGGTAGAGCGGACCGCTCTCCTCGGGAGCGCTCTCCCTCACCGCAAAGACGGATTGCAGGCGCTTATCCATGGGCCTGCTCCGAGAAACGATCGATAGCAAGGCGGGTGGCACCAGCGAGCGCATCGGCATCCGGCTCCTTGATCCGGTTGCCGTGCCTGGTCGCGAGCCACGGCTCATAAAGCCGCCCGATGCCTCCTAGCAGGCATAGGCGGTCGCCCTCGCCCACCAGAATCACATCAAGTGCCTCATCCACTTCTGCGGCCGCTGTTTTGAGAACAAGGGTGGCGACGGGATCTTCCGCTTTCGCAAGTTCGAAGACCAGCGGCGCATAGCGTGCAAATTCGCCAGGCACCGAGGACTGGGCAAAGGCCGACAGGCGGCGCGGATCGTTGTCGAAATCAGCAAGCACTCGCTGTGTGGCCTCTGATCCGGCACGCACGGCGTCATGGGCAAGCAGCGCCTCACGCAGCAAAGATCGACCGAGCGCCGCTCCGGCCCCCTGGTCGCCGACAACAAATCCCCAACCGCCGATCGTACGCACCTGACCGCCACGTTTTTGCGCAAACACAGACCCCGTCCCAAGAATGGCAACAGCGCCATCGATGTCGGCCAGCGCTCCGTGAGCAGCGATCAGTGCATCAGTTTCTATCGCGCATTGCGCGAAGGGCAATTTCCGCTGTGCAGCCCAAACTGTCGTTTCGACATTGGCGCCCGCCAATCCGCAAAGTGCGGCCGCTTCAGAAAGCAGCGAGGGATCAAGATCGGCCGCCCGGAAGGCATCGCTGGTTGCCTCGACGATATGCCGAACGGCGCCGTCCACGTCGGTCAGAACGTTGGCGGCACCACTGCGGCCCTGACCGAGAACGCGGCCGTCCGCGTCTGCCAATGCCGCCCGGCAACTGGTGCCGCCTCCGTCAATGCCGATGAAAAACTTGGCCATTCGGACCTCCTTTTTCTATAATACCAATAAAATACCATTAACCAAGCCCAATTCCGAAAATTTTTGTCCCCAAATTAACTAGTTGATTTAATTACCTAAAAATTATAACCAATCGAGCACTCTTCAGGAAATTGTAAACCACTTCTGGACAATTGGTATTTTTTTGGCATTATTGACTAAGGAGGAACCCGATGGGCGATATTAAGACCGAACGACTGCATGACCGATCCCACGGTCTGGATCTGCTGGCAGCGGATGAGATTTTCGCCGCCCTTTTTGATGGGCAGATCGAAGCCGTCAGGTCTGTGCAGGAGGCGGCCCCGGGAATCGTCGCCGCGGCATCCTTGGCAGCATCTGCGTTGCGCGAAGGACATCGGTTGATTTACGCAGCAGCCGGCAGTTCCGGCCTGATGGCCCTCTCCGATGCGCTGGAACTTCCCGGCACTTTCGGCATAGCCCGTGACCGCATTGCAATTCTGTTCGCGGGAGGAATGCCCAGCCTCGACACCTTCTTCGGCGGCCCCGAAGACAGCGAGACATTGGGTGTCGGTGACATTGATGCAAGTGGCCTGTCCGCAGGAGACTGTCTGATCGCTGTTTCCGCCAGTGGCTCCACCCCTTATGCCGTTGCCGCGCTCCGTCGGGCGGCAGAAAAGGGCGCACGCACGATCGGAATAGCCAACAACGAAGGCGCGCCCCTGCTCACGGATGCGGACGTCGCCATTTATCTGCCCACACCTCCCGAACTCATTGCCGGCTCGACGCGCATGGGCGCGGGAACAGCCCAGAAGGTTGCCCTTAATTTCATGTCGACCCTGATGGCCTTTGAACTGGGCCATGTCGTCGACGGACATATGGTCAATGTCGTTGCCGACAACGCCAAGCTGGAAGCGCGCGCGGCGCGCATCGTTGCGTCACTCGGCCAATGTGACGAAGCGACGGCACTCAGCAGTCTCAGCCGGACAAACGGTTCGGTCAAGCTCGCTATTCTCATTGCCGCGGGAGCCGCGGATATCAGCGCTGCCGAGCAAATGCTCGACAGCAGCAACCAGAACGTACGGTCTGCATTGGCCGCACTTGATCAGGGCCACGGCCCTGAGCAGCAACGCGCCTGACGGCGCATCAACAGGGAGAACCCATCATGAAAAAAACACTCACCGGACTCCTCCTGGCGTCGACAGTGCTGGCCAGCGCCGGCCTTGCCAACGCGCAGGACGTCACGCTGACGATCGAAAGCTGGCGCAATGACGACCTGGAAATCTGGCAACAGAAGATCATCCCGGCGTTCGAGGCCAAGCATCCGGGCATCAAGGTGAAATTCACCCCGTCGGCTCCGGCCGAATATAACGGCGTGCTCAATTCCAAGCTCGATGCGGGCTCTGCCGGTGACCTGATCACCTGCCGTCCGTTCGACGCCTCACTGGCGCTTTACGACGCCGGCCACCTTGCCCCGGTCACCGACCTGGACGGCATGAAGAATTTTTCCAGTGTTGCCAAGTCGGGCTGGTCGACGGATGACGGTTCCGCACAGTTCTGTGTTCCGATGGCATCGGTGATCCACGGTTTCATCTACAACAAGGACGCCTTTGAAGAACTTGGGCTTGCCGTTCCGACCACCGAAGCCGAGCTTTTCGCCGCTCTCGACAAGATCAAGGCAGACGGCGGCTACATTCCGATGGCCATGGGCACAAACGACCAATGGGAAGCTGCCACTATGGGCTACCAGAACATCGGTCCCAACTACTGGAAGGGCGAAGAAGGCCGGCTGGCGCTGATCTCTGGCGACCAGAAGCTGACCGATGATGTCTGGATCCAGCCCTATGAAACACTGGCCCGCTGGAAGGACTATCTCGGTGACGGTTTCGAGGCCCAGACTTATCCGGATAGCCAGAACATGTTCACCCTGGGCCGTGCCGCCATCTATCCGGCAGGCTCCTGGGAAATCTCCGGCTTCAACAATCTGGCCGATTTCGAAATGGGCGCCTTCCCGCCGCCGGTCCCCAATGCCGGCGACGACTGCTACATATCCGACCATACGGATATTGCCATCGGCATGAACACGAAGACCGAGAACCCGGAAGCGGCAAAGACCTTCCTCAACTGGGTAGGATCGGATGAATTCGCTTCGCTTTATGCCAATGCCCTGCCCGGCTTCTTCTCACTGTCGGATCACAATGTGAGCATGGAAGATCCACTGGCCCAGGAATTCGTGTCCTGGCGCGGAAAGTGCAACTCGACCATCCGATCGACCTACCAGATTCTGTCGCGTGGCACGCCGAACCTGGAGAACGAGACCTGGAACGCGTCCGCCAATGTGATCCGCGGCAGCGAAAGCGCCGCCGATGCCGGCAAGCGTCTGCAGGACGGTCTGGCCAGCTGGTACGCACCGCACCAGTAGAACCTAAAGCCCGCGGACCGGCCAAACGGCCGGTCCGCATCCCGTTGCACAGGCGGACTGATCGTGAGCGACACCGAAATACAGAAAAAGCCGATCCGTTGGCACATTGCCGTGTTTCTGGCACCAGCGGTGCTTGTCTATACGGCCATCATGATCATCCCGTTGTTCGGGACCCTGCAGCTATCGTTGTTTCGCGAGGTTGACCAACAGCAGGTTTTTGTCGGCCTCGACAACTTCCGCATATTGCTCGGCGACCCGCGCTGGTCGGACTCCTTCTGGAACGCGCTTGGCAACAACACCTGGTTCTTCGTCATCCACATGCTGGTGCAAAATCCGCTGGGCATCCTGTTCGCCGCGCTGCTTTCCAGTCCGAAGCTCCGTTTCGCCGCCTTCTACCGCACCGCTATTTTTGTGCCGACCATCCTTTCCTTCGTCATTGTTGGCTTTGTCTGGAAACTGATCCTCAGTCCGCTCTGGGGAATCGCGCCCGATCTGTTGAGCGCTGTGGGTCTGAAGAGCCTTTTCGCACCCTGGCTCGGCAAACCGGAATATGCACTGACAACGCTTGGACTCATCTCCGTATGGCAGTTCATCGGCATACCAATGATGCTGATCTATGCAGCGTTGCTGTCCATCCCCGATGAGATTCTCGAAGCCGCTGAGTGCGACGGAATCACCGGAATGAAGCAGTTCTGGAAAATCAAACTACCGTTGGTGCTTCCGTCCATCGGCATCATTTCGATCCTGACCTTCGTCGGCAATTTCAACGCCTTCGACCTGATTTACTCATCCCAGGGCGCACTGGCCGGCCCGAACTATGCAACCGACATTCTTGGCACGTTCCTCTATCGCACCTTCTTTGGGTTTCAGTTGCAGATCGGTGACCCGAATATGGGTTCGGCCATCGCGTCGCTGATGTTCCTCATCATCCTGGTCGGCGTCTCGATATATCTCTTCGGCATTCAGACGCGGCTGCGCCGCTACCAGTTCTAGGACGGTGACCATGAATCGCGCCACATCACCCTTCGGCCGAAGCTTCGCTGCCCACGCCATTCTCGCGACTTACACGATCATCGCGCTCTTTCCGGTCGTCGTGATCGTCATCAACTCCTTCAAGTCCCGCAAGGCGATCTTCCGTTCACCGCTGTCTTTGCCGGATCAGGAAACGTTCAGCCTGATCGGCTATGAAACCGTGCTCGCACAGGGTGATTTCTTTCTCTATTTCCAGAACAGCCTGACCGTCACGGTCGCATCGCTTTTCTTCGTCCTGCTGTTTGGTGCCATGGCCGCCTTCGCCCTTTCCGAATACCGCTTCCGCGGAAACCTGCTGATGGGGCTTTACCTGGCGCTGGGGATCATGATCCCGATCAGATTGGGCACGGTGGCAATCCTCAAGCTCATGGTCGCAAGTGGGTTGGTCAACACGCTGACGGCGCTGATCCTCGTCTATACGGCACAGGGGCTGCCGCTCGCCATCTTCATACTGTCGGAGTTCATGCGCCAGGTCTCGGCCGATTTGAAGGATGCCGGCCGCATCGACGGCCTGTCGGAATACCGCATCTTCTTCCGGCTCGTTCTGCCGCTGGTTCGGCCGGCCATGGCAACGGTCGCCGTCTTCACCATGATCCCGATCTGGAACGACCTTTGGTTCCCGCTGATTCTGGCACCGGCGGAGGAAACAAAAACACTGACCTTGGGTGCTCAGGTCTTCATCGGCCAATTCGTCACCAACTGGAACGCCGTGCTCTCAGCGCTTTCGCTGGCAATCCTGCCGGTCCTCGTCCTCTACGTCATCTTCTCCCGTCAGCTCATTCGCGGCATCACAGCAGGAGCGGTCAAATGACCCAGGAGCCCATCCGTATCATTGTTGCCGGTCTCGGCAACATGGGTCGCAGCCACGCGCTTGCCTACGAACACAATCCGGGTTTCGAGATTGCAGCCCTGGTCAACCGCTCGGCAGTCCCCCTGCCCGACGATCTGGCGCACCATTCAATCCGCCCGTCGTTGCCGGAGGCCATCTCCGAGCTGAAACCGGACGCCGTCTGCATTGCCACCTACTCGGACAGTCACGCTGATTTTGCCACGGCCGCCATGGAGACAGGTGCGCATGTTTTCGTCGAAAAGCCGCTGGCGACCACCGTCGCCGACGCCAGACGCGTCATTGATTGCGCAAAGGCGAACGGTCGCAAGCTTGTGGTCGGCTATATCCTGCGCCATCATCCATCCTGGATGCGGCTGATCGAGGAAGCCCGAGCGCTCGGCGGCCCGTTCGTCTTTCGCATGAACCTGAACCAGCAATCGAGCGGCCCGACCTGGGAAACGCACAAGCAGCTCATGCAATCCACCTCGCCGATTGTCGATTGCGGTGTGCACTATGTCGACGTGATGTGCCAGGTGACAGATGCCCGACCGGTGGAAGTAAGGGGCATGGGAGTTCGCCTGTCGAACGAGATCAGTCCGCAGATGTACAATTACGGCCATCTCCAGGTGATGTTTGAGGACGGATCGGTCGGCTGGTATGAGGCCGGTTGGGGGCCCATGATCTCGGAGACGGCCTTCTTCGTCAAAGACATCATGTCACCGAATGGTTGCGTCTCGATCGTCATGGACGAAAGCGCCAAGTCGGATGACATCGACACCCACACAAAGACCCAGCGGATCCGCGTCCACCGGGCTGAAATGGATGCCGAAGGCAATTTTACCGCGCCGGACGAATTGCTGTCGATGGAAGGCGAACCGGACCACCAGGGCCTGTGCGACCGCGAACAGGCTTATTTTCTCAAGGCTATCCAGGAAGACATCGATCTGTCCCGCCACATGGAAGATGCGGTTCGGTCACTGGAGGTGTGCCTGGCCGCCGACGAGAGCGTGCGGACGGGACAGCCGATAAAGCTCTGAATTGTTGCAGAATGGAAGGGCGTGACCGATGGGTTCGCTAAAACTGGAAAACATCCGCAAATCATTCGGGGACGTCGAGGTTCTCAAGGGCATCGACCTGGACGTCGAGAATGGCGAGTTCGTCATCTTTGTGGGCCCATCAGGATGCGGGAAGTCCACCCTCCTGCGGGTGATTGCCGGCCTGGAGGACGCAACCTCCGGGACCGTTCGCATCGACGGAGACCCGGTGGGTCATCTGCCGCCCTCCAAGCGTGGCATCGCCATGGTATTCCAGACCTACGCGCTCTATCCGCATCTGTCTGTGAAAAACAACATGTCGCTTGGCATCAAGCAGGCCGGTTTGCAGGCGGCCGAAGTGGCCAAGCGAGTTGACCGGGCCTCCAGCATGCTGTCGCTGGAGGAATATCTCGAGCGCTTTCCTTCGGAGCTGTCCGGAGGCCAGCGTCAGCGAGTGGCCATCGGCCGCGCTGTCGTGCGCGATCCCGAGCTGTTCCTGTTCGACGAACCGCTTTCCAATCTCGACGCGGCGTTGCGCGTCAACACCCGCCTCGAAATCGCTCGCCTGCACCGCGAGCTCGGCGCCACCATGATCTATGTCACCCACGACCAGGTCGAGGCGATGACCTTGGCCGACAAGATCGTGGTCCTCAATGCCGGTAATGTCGAACAGGTCGGCTCGCCCATGGAATTGTACAACAACCCAGCCAATCAGTTTGTTGCCGGTTTCATCGGTTCGCCGCAGATGAATTTCATTGATGCCTCGCGTCTCGACGATGGCAGCGCCAAGACGATCGGCATTCGTCCCGAGCACATCAGCGTCGACCGCAACGAGGGTGAATGGGCTGCGAACATCACCCATGCAGAGCATCTCGGCGCCGACACCATCCTGTTCGCCGAATCCGACAAGGTCGGACAGTTCGCTATCCGTCTGTTCGGCCAACACAATTACGAGGACGACGACCGGATATACGCGACGCCGCAGGCGGATTGCATCTATCGGTTCGACGCGAACGGCAGAACGCTGGACTACACCGCCACCCGATAATTCGCGACGCTCAAGAAGTTCGGTACATCCGCATTTTCAGTGCGTGCCAGCTTGGCCTATGGTTCGGGTTTACCCATCCCGGACCGAAGGACCGCAGCAATGATCGGGCTCGATATACTGGCCAGCGTCGCCAATGTCGTCTACCTCGCTTCCTATTCCGTGCGTGACATATTGTGGCTGCGCATATTCAGCATCGTCGGCGGTGCCCTGCTCCTTCCCTATTATTATTTGCAGGTGAACAGTCTTTGGACAGCCATTGCCTGGAATCTCGTTTTCATCTCCATCAACGGCTTTTGGGTCGTAAAACTCTTCATGGAACGCAGACCGGTTCACTTCAACAAGGAGGAACGGCGCCTTCGCGAAACAGCGCTGCGCCACGTGGACGAGCGCGACGCGCGCCGATTGTTCGATCTGGGAGAATGGACGACCGTGCCAAAGGGAACGGTCCTCCTCAGTCAGGGACATGGCGTGACGTCCCTGACGCTGTTATCGACTGGCAGGGTTAAGGTGCTGCAAAATGATGCAGAGGTCGACACGCTTGAAGGCGGGCGATTCCTCGGATCAGCCGCCTATCTCTCCAAAGATGAGCAGTTTGTAGCTCCTGTGACAGTTGAAGCTCTGGAACCGACGAGAGCCATCGTCTGGCAATTCAAGGACCTGCAAAAACTCGGTGCGGGCAACCTCGAGCTGAAGGCCGATATCGAGTCCAGCCTGGGACAAGAACTCACCCGTTTTCTGCAAACCGCGCGCAGCCAGCTGCCGCAACTCCGCATGCACTGATCGGCGAAACAGCAGAATCAAACCAACGCGGAAATCCGCCAAAGACCGTTGCCGTTCCGGCATCGCACTTTACGAAATTCAGTTCTTTATGAGAACGCCCAGCCGTGTAGTTTTGCCTCGGAACAACGTTGGGAACCCGCGCTGAATGGCTTACATCATCACCGAGCCTTGCGTCGATATCAAGGATGGCGACTGCACCCTGGCCTGCCCGGTCGATTGCATTTATGAGGGCGGGCGGATGTTCTATATCCACCCGGACGAGTGCATCAATTGCGGTCTTTGCCTGTCGATTTGTCCCGTCGATGCAATTACTTGGGACGGAGAACTGCAGGAAAAGTACAAGCACTACGAGGCCATCAACCGCGACTTCTTCAATGATGACGTCTCGGGCCTTGGAGCGGCCGGCGGATGGGATGAATCGGTCAGCACCGATGCCGATCACCCCTTCGTCGCCGAGCTGCCGCAGGACATCAACAGCGAACTGGCCGCACAAACGGCGAACGGACCTTCTGAATGAGTGATACCAAGCTGCGCGGCGTCATCGCCGCCGTCCCGACACCGATCGATGAGCGGGGCGATCCCGATTGCGATCTCTTCCTGAAGCACACCCGGTGGTCGCTGGACAATGGCTGCGACGGCCTGAACGTTCTGGGCACCACCGGCGAGGCCAACTCCCTGTCGGCACCACAGCGAAAGAGGGTGATGGAGGCCGCATCCAAAGCGCTTCCCAGGGACCGGCTGATGGTTGGTACCGGCACGCCGGACCTGCCCACATCCGTTGACCTGACCCGCTTGGCCCATGATGTCGGCTTTCAGGCAGCTCTCGTGCTGCCACCCTACTATTACAAACCGGTCTCCGATGACGGGCTTTTTGCCTGGTTCGAAACCCTGGTAGCGCTCACCGCGGACGCTCCGATTCCGATCTACCTGTACAATTTTCCGCAACTGACTGGCATTGCCTTTTCAGCGGAGCTGGCAGCTCGCCTATCGGCGGCCTTCCCCGATCGAATTGTCGGCATGAAAGACAGCTCAGGTGATCTCGACTATGCAGCCCGAATTGCTGACATCGATGGCTTTGATGTCTTCCCGAGCAGCGAGACCGCCCTCGCCCGCGTGCCAGCTGACGGCTATGTCGGATGCATTTCGGCCACCGTAAACATCAACGCTCCTGTCGCGGCGGACCTTTGGGCTGACCCGAATAATGTGGACGCCCTCGCCTCCGTAACTGAAAGCCGCAGCTCGATCGCCTCCCATCCACTGGTGCCGGCGGTGAAACATCTCGTGGCTGGACGGCTGAATGAAACGGCTTTTGCACGGGTTTTGCCGCCTCTGCTGCCGCTGACGGATGATCAAAGGGCCTCGCTGGCAGAAGTCAATCTATAGCGCTGTAGTGCTGCTTGATGGCGCCAGCCAGCCGATCGGCCGTGTTACGTTCATTCTGCAGACGCGGCAGGTCGGCGCGAGCCTGAGCCATCAATTCCCGTTCGGCCACCTCGAAATCGACACCGACAAGCCGGCCGTCGCGCATGACCCAGTTCCCGCCAACGATCAGGCCGGTCGCACATCCTGCGGCCATGCGAGTCATCATCACCTCGGCGAGGTCGATGTCCTCGAAAAGACAATCGCCCGCCAGCGCCTCTTCGGAGACAATGGTCAGATCGGCCGGGGCATCAAAGCCGGTTACCTTGCGACCCGTTTCCATCGCCGAGGCGAATATCTGCGCGGCTGACGTTTGGCCTTCCATGCCTCGACCATTGTGGAGAAGCCGCACCAGGCGCATTTCGCGCCACAGATCCTGATCGTCGTCGATGCCGGTCCCGTCGAGCCCGATCGCTATGTGGAGGTCATGCTGGCGCGCTTCCATGAGCGGTGCAATGCCCGACCGCAGCCGCAGATTGGCAGAGGCGTTGGTCGCCAGTTGCACCCCACGCTCTGCCAGCAATTCGATCTCGTCGGGCCGCAGTTGCACGCCGTGAGCCACCGCCAAACGCGGCGACAGAAAACCGATTTCGTCGAGATAGGTCACAATTCCTTGCGGAAACCGCTGGTCCAGCCAGCGTCGTTGGCGCGGACTTTCAAGCAGGTGCATGTGAATGCGCCGGCCGCTGGTTCGCGAAGCCTCGGCAATCGCTTCCAAAAGGCGATCCGAACACCATTGCGGCCCGATCGGGCCGTATTGCACATTGACCTGATCGCCATGGTGGTTGGCAGCAATTTCCTCCACCGCCTGCAGTTGGTCCGCAATCGAGGCATATTTCGGAATCAGGTTTCGAAGCCCATGCCATTCGACATCGGGCAATAACGTCGCCAATTGCTCCGGGCCGCCATAGACCCACGGATCGTGGTCAAGCAACGGACAGGAGAGCGCAAGCCGTATGCCGACATCCTTTGCTGCCCGCACCACCTCACCAGCTTCGTCAACCAGCCGGTCGGCATTCAACGAGTTGTGGCAATGCATGGTGATGCCCACACCTGTAAGCGCCAGCCGACCGAACGCCACCAGCGTTTCCAGGTAGGGATCTGTTCTAGGCCTCAGCCGCAGGCCGGCGATCCATGTTTCCAGTGCATCATCGAGCAGACCGAAGCCAAGCGTGCGCACGCCATAGCCATGATCATGCGCGTTAGCCGGGCTTCCGACAACCAGCCCGACGCGTTCCCCACTTCCTGTTTGAGCGGGGACCAGCTTGTCCTCTGACACGGCCAGACTGATGTGCCGCGCGTCCGTGTCCTTGCCCGGCTGGAAGCAAAACCGATCTGCCTGCAACAATACGGTCAAAATTCCATCCTTTAACCGGTCACCTTGTGCAGCGATTTCTCCAGGTCCGCCAATGCAGCGCTGAGCTGTTCGACCATGGCGCTTGCCGCATGGGTGAGCTGGCGCCGGCGCGGCACAAGAATGCCCAGACGCAACTGCCCCAGCGCCGTGCCATCAAGCGGAACACTGACGATGTCACCCGCCTCGATCTCCTCCATCAAGCCAATCGGCGTGTAGAACGCGACCCCGAGCCCGTTCTTCACCAGCGATCGAAGCATCATCAGATGGTTGCTCGTGACGAGAATGCGGCCACTGCGTTGGAGCACCGACAGCTCGACGTCAATCAGCGAGCGGATCGGTTCCGTATCCATCTGCAGCAGCAGATTGTATTGCGCACATTCCTGCAGGGTCACGGAACTCTGCCGGGCCAGCGGGTGCGACTTCGAGACCATGGCCATCAGCGGCATGGGCACATCGGAGATGAGCTGGGTATCATCCGGGTGCGAAATGTTGAATGTCAGGCCGAGATCCACCTCGCCTTCGGCAACGAGGGCGGCGATCCGCCCATGCGGACCGGTCTGAACGCGAAAATCGACGCCCGGGTGAGCCGCGTGAAACGCCATGATCTGTTCCGGCAGGAATTTCACCAAAAGGCTGTCGAGCGCGATCATCCGCACCTGGCCCGATTTGACACCTTTGAGCGAGGCGATCTGGCCCTTGAGGATTTCGAATTCATGCAGCGTCGCATCGGCATGGCGCAGCACTTCTTCGCCCGCCCGCGTCAGCCGCAATCCCTTGGGAAACCGCTCGAACAACGGCGTCCCTAGCTCATCCTCCAGTTTCTGGATCTGCCGGCTAAGCGCCGACGTCGCAACATGCAGCTCCTCCGACGCCTTGCGGATCGAGCCGGCCCGCGCGACGGCGCAGAAATACTTCAGAATCGCAGCGTGCATGCCTGTGGCCCTGGAAACGTATCGGGTGTGGACGATACGGGAACTCTACCGGCCGCGCCAGACCGGCGCGCGCTTCTCCTGGAAGGCCCGGACGCCCTCCAGCCCGTCTTCGCTCTGGAGTGCTCGGATCAAGGCCGGCAGCTTCATGGAGTGCGCTTCATGCGGCGGAAGATGGGCCGTCTGGTTGACCGTGTGCTTGATGGCCCGCAACGACAAGGGTGCGCAGGCGAGCACCTCCGCCGCCCAGCGATCAACGACATTGTCCAATTCATCGGCCGTAGCGATCTCATTGACCAATCCGAAGCGGTACAATTCTTCGGCATCCACATGCCGGCCGGTCAGCAGCATGCCCATAGCCAGATTGTGCGGGATCTTGCGCTGCAGGACGATCATGCCACCGTCGAGCGGCATGCGTCCGACTCGTCCTTCAGGCACACCGAACCTCGCATGGTCCGCGGCAATCACGATGTCGCAGCCGAGCACCATCTCGAAACCACCGCCAAGCGCAAAACCGTTGACCCGAGCAATCACCGGAATGTCCAAAGTGCGGCGGAAACAAAGCCCGCCAAAACCGTTCGGCCGCGGCGCCGCCCAGTATTCCAGGCCCTCCTTGCTGACATCCTTCATGTCCGCGCCGGCACAGAATGCCTTGTCTCCGGCCCCGGTCAGCACGATGCAGGAAACATCGTCGCGCGTTTCCAGGTCCAGCCAGATCCTGTCGAGCTCACGCTCGGTCGTGGAGTCGATGGCATTACGCCTTTCCGGCCGATCAATGGTGACCCGCGCGACGCGGTCAGAGACGGTGTAGTCGACGCTCATTTGACGGCTTCCAATTGGGCGCCCGCGCCAAGGATTTCATCATTGTGCTGGCCGAGATGTGGCGGCTTGATGCGCACGCTGACAGGTGCAGCCGACATGTCGATGGGCGAACCGACCACCCGCACCGGTCCGGTTTCGGTGTGACCCGCCTCGAGGATCAGCTTGTTGATCAGCGTCTGTTCGTCCTGCAATGCCTCTTCCAGCGTTTTTACCGGCGAGCACAGAATATCGACACCTTCCAACCGCTCGATCCAGTGAGCGCTGCTGTTTTGAGCATAGCGCTCGCGGAAGATCTTCTGCAGTTCGGGGCGGTGCGCCATCTGGGAATCGAAATCCTTGTAGCGCTCCTGCTGCGACAGGTCCTCAATCTCCAGAGCGTTGCAGATATCCTGCAGCGGATTGGGCTTGAAGGCGCCGACCATGACGATTGGCCGATCCGTCGTCTCGAACACGCCGGACAGAGGGAACGCCGCCCAATTGAGCTCCTTGTCGCGCATCATTCGGACCGTCGCTTCCTGCATCTGCATGGCGATCATCGAGGAATAGAGGCTGACGGCGACATGCTGCCCCTCGCCTGTCTTGTCCCGCTGAAGAAGCGCCAGGAGGATGCCCTGCACCAGATGCATCCCGGCCGAATAGTCACACAGCGTGGTGGCGTAGATGGCGGTCGGATGGGTGTCATCGGATTTGCGCGCCATAACACCCGACATGGCCTGAGCCAGCACGTCCTGTCCGCCTTTGTGTTGGTATGGTCCCTCCAGGCCAAAGCCGGTTCCGATGGCAAAGATCAGCCGCGGGTTGCGCGCCTTCAGTGCCTCGTAGCCAAAGCCCATGCGATCCATGACACCAGGACGAAAGTTGTTCACAACCACGTCGGCGCTGTCGAGCAGGCGCAGGACTTCGTCCCGCGCCCCGTCACTCTTCAGGTTGAGTGCCAGGCTCTTCTTGTTGCGGTTGAGCGAGCAGAATACCGGGTTGTTCAGTCCGTCGGGATCCGAACCGAGAGACCAGCGCGAAAGATCGCCGATCTTCTCCTTTTCGATCTTGATCACCTCGGCCCCGTAATCGGCCAACATCTGTGTGCAGCACGGTCCGAGCATAACCTGGGTGAAGTCGATCACCCGAACCCCATCGAGCGGTAGCGGCGTCATTCCGCAGCCTCCTGTACCAGCGCATTGGTCGAGGGCACGTCGCCCGGATCGGCCCCCTGGTTGCGCATCTTCTTCTGGATCAATCCGACATCGGCATTGCGAACGGTGGTCCCGGCATCGAGCGCCACCACGGCAGCGATACCGACGGCCTCGCCCATGGCCATGCATGGCGGTATTTCGCGACTGGATTTCTGTGCCTGCGGGGTTGCGGAATAGTGACGTCCGGCAACGAGCAGCTGATCGACGCCCTGCGGCACAAGAGACCGGTACGGCGTGTAATAATCGCGGCCTCGGCAGACGGTGTCGGCGAAGTGGCGTCGCGACATCACGTCTTGCTTGGTTACCACATATTCACCCACCAGTTGCCGGGTCTGGCGCACCCCGGTCTGCGGCGCGAAGTCGACCACATAGGCGTTTTCAAATCCGGGCAGGTTCTCCCGGGCAAAGGACATGAGCCGGTCCATCCTCGACCTTCCCTCGAATTCAACTGCAGTGAGGTCAGCAACCTTGAGGCCGTTGAGCTTGGGGATGTGTGGACAGTTGAGCCAGACGACGCCCGGCAGCGGCGTCTTCAGCCACCAGTAGTTCCAGCAACCGCCAATCAGCCGCTTGGCCTCATGGTCGAGCCGTGCGAATTCTTCCGGATTGTCGAACTGGTAGCGCTCGGCCTTGTCGGTATCGACCCCGCCCCAGCGCGACACCGTTGTCAGGATGAATGAGCCTTCCACAAAGCTGGCGCCAGCATTTGCCGCGACATCCAGGTCTCCGCTGGCGTCGATGACGACATCGCCCATGATCGCCTGACGCCCTTCTTTGGTTTCGCAAATGACACCCTTGATGGCCCCATCTTCGACGATCGCCGAAGAGAACCAGCTATGCAGCCGAAGCTTGACGCCGCTTTCGCGGATCAAATCGTTGGAAACGCGCTTGTAGCCGTCCGGATCGAAAGCCGCGGCGTAGCACACCGGATGCGGCATGGACTGGGTGTGGAAATCGAACACGCCCCAGCGCGACCACTTCTCCCACATGGCCTGGGTCGCCGCGACATCCGGCTGGCGATCGCTGTCAGGCGGCGTCACGCACAGGCCCAGTTTCTGCATGCGCTCGATCATCTCCATGCAAATGCCCTGCACGGTGATCTCGAGACCGTTGTGCATGTCATCGAGGATCAGCACCATACCGCCGGAGGCGAGACCGCCGAGATAGGGGTAGCGTTCCAGCAATGTCACGGAAGCACCGTTTCTGGCGGCAGAAACCGCCGCGGCGATACCTGCCGGTCCACCGCCGACAACGACGACGTCAGAGCGATCGACGATGATGGCCTCCCGGGCCGCTTCCTGAATGGTCGTTATGGTCATCAAAGTGACTCCGTCCTTTATCCGGTCCGTTTCGAGGACCGAATGAGTTGGTATCAATGCCTCGGTTTCACCGGCGGCGGCTTAGTGAACGGCCGGTGCCTTCCAGCGAATGAGGCGTTTTTCAGCAATCGAGACGAGGGCAAACAAGCACACCGCGAGCAGCGCAGCCGTAAAGACGGTGGCGTACAGCAGCGGCGAGCGGAAATTGTACGTCGCCTCGATGATCAGGGCGCCAAGCCCGAAATTCGATCCGATCCACTCGGCAACGATTGCGCCGATGACACAGGTTGTGCTGGCGATTTTCAGCGCCGCGAACAGGAACGGCAGCGAGCTCTGAAGCCGAACCTTCCAGAAGATCTCCGAATTGCTCGCCGAAAGAACACGCATGAGGTCCAGCGTCGCCGGATTAACGGCCTTCAGGCCGCGCACCATGTTGACCAGCGTCGGGAAGAAGCAGATCAGCGCAGCGATGATGATTTTCGGGGCCAGCCCGTTGCCAAAAATGAGAACCAGTATCGGCGCGACGGCGATGATCGGGATTGTGTTGATGAAAACGGCGATCGGGTAGAAAGCCCGCTCCGCGGTCTGACTGTGCACGAACAGCACGGCAAGCAGGATCGCCACCAGGTTACCGCAGATAAAGCCCAACAAGGCCTCGAAGAAAGTCGGCCAGAAATTGGAGATCAGGACGGACGCGTTCTCGCCAAATGCGGCGAGCACCTCGATTGGGCTGGGTGCCATGTAGGTCGGCACTGAGAACGCCCAGACGATGCCCTGCCAAAGGGCCAGAAGCCCGATGACAGCGGCGATCGCCGGGAGTTTTTCGCGGCTTTTGTCAAGCCATGGGAGCATTGCAGGGGCCACGTCGTCCGACCCTTTTTGGGCGATATCGGTCACGCTCAGCACTCCTCAAGCAGTTGCCGCAGATGCGCGGTGATCTGAACGAATTCCATTGTATCGCGAACCGGCAGGCGGCGCGGTAGCGGCAGATCGACGGGCATGAATTCCTTGACCCGCCCCGGATGCGAGGCAAGCACCAGCACATTCTGTCCCAGAAAGGCCGCTTCCGGAATGGAGTGGGTGACGAACAGGATCGTCGTTCCGGTCTCCTGCCAGATGCGCAGTAGCTCCTCGTTCAACTTGTCACGGGTGATTTCGTCGAGAGCGCCAAACGGCTCGTCCATCAACAGGATACGCGGTCGCGTCACCAGCGCACGTGCAATTGCGACGCGCTGACGCATACCGCCGGACAGTTCTGCGGGAAGTGCCTGTTCACGGCCCTTCAGGCCAACCAGTTCGAGCAGTTCCACGGGATCAGCATGGGCCGGACCCGGATCACCTACCTCCAGCGGCAGCTTCACATTGTCGATGGCGCTGCGCCAAGGCAGCAGCGTCGCGTCCTGGAAAACGAAGGCAAAATCCCGAGACTTACGGGCTTCCTCCGGTGTTCGACCATGAACCCGGATTTCCCCGGCGGAGGTCGGCACCAGATCGGCGATCGCGCGCAGCAGCGTGGACTTGCCGCAGCCCGATGGCCCGAGCATGGTGACGAAAGCCCCGTCGGGAATTTCGACGCTAACGCCCTTCAGCGCCGTAACGGCCGTGTCGCCGCTGCCAAAGCGCACGTCGACATTGGCGGCCGAGACGGCCAGAGCTGTTTCCGCATCCGCGGAAACAGCCTCCTGAGCGACATCCACAACAGACATGTCGGTTTATCCAACCTTCTTGCGTGTATCCGCAGTGGCTTCGAGGATCGACAGGGTCATGACATCGTCCACCGTCGGCACATCGCCCTTGAACTGGCCGAGCGAAGAATAGACTTCGATCTGGGTCTTCCAGTTCTCCTTGTTCATCGCAGCCCAGCCTTCTTTGGCCGTGGTGTCGTTGAAGCTGAAGCCGAGAACGCCGTTGACCGCCTCAAGTTCGCTTTCCTTGTTGAGGTTCGGATAAGCGGCAACCAGCATATCGACGGCCTCTTCCGGATTTTCCTTGGCATAACCCCAGCCCATGGCCGAGCCGCGCAGGAAGTTTGCCAGCACGTCGGAATGGTCGGAAAGCTCCTTGTCGGTGGTGTAGTAGACGTTGGCATAAAGCTGAATGCCGGCGTCCCACAACATCATGTCGACGCGATCTTCACCCAAAATTTTCAGAGCATTGGTGTTGGTCAGCCAACCAGTGACGGCCTGCGCCTGTCCGGTCAGGAGCTGGTTCATATCCGAGCCCATGTTGACGATCGTCACCTGGTCCTCGGCAATGTTGTTCTTCGCCAGAAGCGCCCGCAGCAGGATGTATGCGGTCGGCTGTGTGGCAATGGTCTTGCCGATCATGTCCTTCGGCTCGCGGATCGCAGCGTTTTCCAGCGAGAAATAGGTGAACGGATGTTTCTGGTAGCCGGCGGCAAAGGCTTTGATCGGGATGCCGGCAGACCGAGCCAGCATGATCGACGGACTGGAGGAAATTTGGCCGAGTGTCGATTGACCTGCAGCAACGCCACCGACGCCATCCACATTCGGGCCTCCGGGCGTGATTTCCAGATCAATGCCCTTGTCGGTGTAGAAACCCTTGGCCTTCGCCACGACCTCGCCGAGGATGCCGTTAGACGCAAGCCAGCCGAGCTGCATGCGAACGGTCGTCTTGTCCGCCGCCGAAGAAGGCCCCACTCCTATCAGGCTGTGCGTTGCCGTCAGGCCGCCGAGGGCAGCCGCATAACCGAAGAGTTCGCGGCGGTTCATTGTCAGTTTGTTCATGGACTGTGCTCCCAAAATCCGCATCATTCTTGTCACGCCGGCGCAGGCCGGGCGAGCGAATGATGAAGAAGCCGGGCGTTCGAATAAAGAACAAATATTCGCATGTTTCATTGCCAAAACGGCAACGCAACCGACTCACCACACAGCCGAATGATTGGCACACGATGCCTCAGCCGTCGAGGACGACGCGCCGCTTTTCGGCCGCCGACAAAACGGCTGCCTCCGCCAGAACCAGCGCCTTCAATCCGTCTTCGCCGGTTGGCGCCAGCTCGCTCCCGCTATTGAGCGCTCCGATAAAGGTGGCAATCTCGTTGGCATAGGCTTCCGTGTAACGGGTCATGAAGAAATCATGCAGTGGCGGTCTGACAAATCCGTCGCCCGTGGCGATCTCCATCATCACTGGGCGCTGATTCTCCGCAGCGACCATGCCATCGGACCCATGCACCTCGATGCGTTGATCATAGCCGTAAGTCGCCCGTCGCGAATTTGTAATCGTGCACTGCTTTCCGGACGCCGTTTCCATCAGCACGCTGGCGGTGTCGAAATCGCCAAGCGCACCGATTTCCGGGTCAACCAGCACCGACCCCGTGGCCGTGACGGCTGAAATCTCTTCGCCAAGCAGGAAGCGCGCCATGTCGAAATCATGGATAGTCATATCGCGGAAGATGCCGCCGGAACTCTTTATGTATTGTGCCGGGGGCGGACCAGGATCGCGAGACGTGATCTGCACCTGTTCGACCCTGCCGATTGTGCCATCATCGATCGCCCGTCGCACCGCGCCGAACGACGGATCGAACCGCCGATTGAAGCCGACCATCAGCTTTCCGTTCGCATCAGCAACGGTCTTGAGACAGGCCTTGACCCGATCGACGTCGAGGTCGATTGGCTTTTCGCAGAACACTGCCTTGCCGGCCCGAACGAAACGCTCGATAAGGTCGGAATGGGTGTCCGTCGGCGTGCAGATGACCACTGCATCAATGTCGTTTGCGGCTGCGATTTCTTCGAGGCTCCCGACCGAGCAATCGTGCAACGCAGCCACACTCTCCGCTGCAGGCAGATAGGCATCGGCGACAGCCACCAATCGGCCATCGGTATTGGCCGAGATAGCCTTTGCATGCACCTGACCGATACGCCCTGCCCCAAGCAGCCCGAATCCTACAGCCATCACTCTTCCTCGCTTCAAGAAACTGTCGGCCAAGGCCTGGCCGCATGCAGTGTCACCGATTTCGGCTCGTCCCATGAGGGAAAATCTGGAACAGAAGCTCGACAATCGATCAGTTCGAAATGTCTATTCCACAACTTTGAAAATGGTCAAGCCTGTCATGAACTGTTTCAGCTTTTCATTCCAGAGGTGAGAAGCGCCGCCAACACACAGATGACGAAACAAACATTCTCCGGTAGAATATTTGTTTCATTTCATGCATATGGGGATCCGAATAGCCATGGAAAGGGACCGGCCTTGGATCAAGAACCAATCATCCAAACACCACCGCGAGACTTCGAATCCCTGCGCAGTTTGATCTTGGAACGCCGCTCGGAACTGCCAAAAAGGCTGGCTCAAGTCGCCAAATACGCGTTGGACTATCCGGACGAGATCGCCTTTGGCACGGCGGCCAGCATCGCGGAAGCCGCGGATGTGCAACCCTCGACACTGGTCCGATTTGCCCATCAACTCGACTACGACGGTTTCTCCGACCTGCAACGGGTATTCCAGGCTCGCCTCCGTGACCGACCAACAAGTTACGAGGACAGGCTTCGGCAGATTGAACCCAACGGCAAACATCCGCAGGAAATCGCTTTCCTGCAGGGGTTTCTATCGACCGCCCGGCAGTCTGTGGACGAGTTCATGTCCACCGTCGATCTGTCGAAGATCAGTGCGGCGGTCGATAGTCTCGCGTCCGCCGACACCATCTACCTGATCGCAAAACGCCGCTCCTATCCGCTGATTGCACACATGGCCTATGCCTTTGGAAAGCTGCGGATTCGAAATTGCGTTGTCGGTTCGCCCAATGGCATCGATTCCGAAATTGCCGCGATGGCAACTGATCGTGATGCCGCGCTGGCGATCAGCTTTTCCCCCTACGCTGCCGACAGCATCTCGCAGGCTCGGGCAATGTCAGAAGCGGGCGTTTCCGTCATTGCTGTGACCGATTCAGCATTCTCGCCTCTGGCGGCATGTGCAACCGAGTGGATCGAGATTGCCGAGGCAGACTACGCCGGATTTCGCTCCCTGTCCGCGAGCATGGCACTGTGCATGGCCTTTCCGGTCGCGATCGCAGAAGCGCGTCGCCGAAAAGCAGGTCACAAAAACTGATTTGGAATGTTTGTTCTGAATTGACAGATACCTAGAATTATTGTTTCGTATTCCGCAAGCGATCCAGGTCGCACTCCCTCCCTTTTTCCTTCAGAGAGGCCGCAATGGCTGAACACAATTCGACCGATCTAGGATCTCGTCCGCTGGACGTCATCACAATCGGACGCTCCTCCGTTGATCTTTATGGACAGCAGATCGGCGCGCGCCTGGAGGATGTCGATTCCTTCGCGAAGTCGGTCGGCGGCTGTCCATCCAACATCGCAATCGGCACCGCCCGCCTTGGTCTGAAATCCGCGGTGATCACCCGCGTCGGCGCCGAACAGATGGGCGGCTACATTCGCGAGCAGATGATCCGCGAGGGCGTTGATGAACGCGGCATCATCACCGATGCGGAACGTTTGACAGCCTTGGTGCTCCTATCGGTGCAGAACGACGAAACTTTTCCCTTGATCTTCTATCGCGAGAACTGCGCCGACATGGCGCTAAACGAAGAGGACATCGACCCGGAGTTCATTTGCAGCTCGCGTTCGGTACTTGTCACGGGAACCCACTTCTCCAAACCGGGCCCGGAAGCCGCGCAGCGCAAGGCCATGGCAATCGCCAGACAAAACGGCGGTAAAGTCATACTCGACATCGACTACAGGCCGAACCTTTGGGGCCTCGCCGGACATGCGGCCGGTGAAGAGCGCTACATCGCATCAGACACGGTGTCTGAGAAGATGAAGACGGTGCTGGCAGAATGCGACCTCATTGTCGGGACCGAGGAAGAGGTCCTGATCGCCTCCGGCGAAGGCGACCTGCACGCGGCACTAAAAACCATCAGGTCCGTCTCGCAGGCGACCATAGTCCTGAAACGCGGTCCAATGGGCTGCATTGTCTATGACGGCGATATTCCGCAGTCGCTGGAAGACGGTATTGTCGGCCAGGGCTTTCCGATCGAGGTCTACAACGTGCTCGGTGCCGGTGACAGTTTCATGTCCGGCTTCCTGCGCGGCTGGCTGCGCGGTGAAGACCACGCGACCAGCGCCACCTGGGCCAACGCTTGCGGCGCCTTTGCCGTGTCCCGCTTGCTCTGCTCGCCGGAAATACCGACTTGGCGGGAACTGACGCATTTCCTCGAAAACGGCTCACCGCATCACGCGCTGCGCAAAGACGAATCCATCAACCACATCCACCGGGCGACAACCCGGTCGAAGGATATTCCCGAACTGATGGCGTTTGCCATCGATCACCGGTCGCAATTTGTCGACATGGCCGACAGCCTGGGTGTGGACCATGACCGCATCTCGGAGTTCAAACGGCTTGCCGTTGCGGCGGCCGCAAAAGTCGCTGACGGCCGCCCAGGCTATGGAATGCTGATCGACGAGCGCTTTGGCCGGGACGCGTTCTTTGACGCCGCCACGCAGAACTTCACCTGGCTGGGCCGCCCCGTGGAGCTGCCTGGTTCACGACCACTTCGCCTCGAATACAGTCAGGACATCGGATCGCAACTGGTCGAATGGCCGACGGATCATTGCATCAAGGTGTTATGCTTCTATCATCCCGACGACGAGCAATCCCTCAAGCTGGAACAGCAGCAAAGGCTGCTGTCGCTTTACGAGGCGGCGCGCAAGGTCGGGCGGGAACTGCTGATCGAGATCATTGCCGGCAAGAACGGTCCACTCGACGACCGGACGATTGCGACCGCCCTTGGTGACCTCTATGCGCTCGGCATCAAGCCGGATTGGTGGAAGCTTGAGCCACAGGCTTCCGCGGCTGCCTGGAACAACATCGAAACCGCGATCCGGGAGCAAGATCCGTTGTGCCGGGGCATCGTACTTCTCGGTCTGGAAGCGCCCGCTGAGGAACTTCAGGCCGCGTTCGAAGCCAGCGCTGGAGCCGACATGGTCCGCGGCTTTGCCGTCGGCCGCACCCTGTTTGCGGACGCGGCGCGAAAATGGCTTGCTAGCGAAATCACCGACGATGAAGCGATCGACGATATGGCCGCCCGTTTCGGCGCACTTTGCCGCTTCTGGAAGGACAGCCGAAAAGCCTGATCAATTGACGCCGACAAGCGGAGCACTCCGATGGCACAAACCGTAAGTCTTACCATGGCCCAGGCCGTTGCCCGGTTCCTGGCCAATCAGAAAACCCGACTTGACGACGAGACCGTACCCATCTTCGGGGGCATGTGGGCCATTTTCGGACACGGCAATGTTGCCGGTCTGGGCGAAGCCCTCTATCAGCACCGGGAAGACCTGCCGACCTACCGCGCCCACCATGAACAAGCCATGGCGCATGCGGCCATCGCCTATGCGAAAGCGAACTTCCGCCGCCGCATGATGGCTTGCACGACATCGATCGGTCCGGGAGCCCTCAATCTGGTGACCGCCGCCGGCGTTGCCCATGTGAACCGCCTGCCGGTCCTGTTATTGCCGGGAGACGTGTTCGCCAACCGCATTCCGGACCCGGTTCTGCAACAGGTCGAGGATTTTGGTGACGGAACCGTTTCTGCCAACGACTGCCTGCGACCTGTATCGCGCTATTTCGACCGCATCACGCGTCCGGAACAGATCATTCCGGCGCTCAGACGCACAATGCAGGTCCTGACAGATCCGGCCGATTGCGGACCCGTGACGCTGAGCCTCTGCCAGGATGTTCAGGCGGAGGCTTACGACTATCCCATAGGTCTTTTCGAGGAACGCATCTGGATGCCGCGCCGGATCGAACCGGATCGGCGGGAGTTGCAGTCGGCCAAGGCTGCCCTGGCCGGCGCCAACCGCCCGCTCATCGTCGCCGGCGGCGGCGTTCTCTATTCCGAAGCCTGCGACACCCTCCAAGAGTTCGCCGAAACTCACGACATTCCGGTCGCCATGACCCAGGCCGGCAAGTCAGCACTCCCGGATGATCATCCTCTGTCTGCCGGGGCCATCGGCGTGACCGGCACGTCGGCTGCCAACACCCTGGCCGCGGACGCCGACGTGGTCCTGGCGGTGGGCACCCGGCTCCAGGACTTCACGACGGGTTCCTGGGCGCTGTTCAAGAATCCGGATTTCCGCATCCTGGGCCTCAACGTTCAGCCCTTCGATGCCGGCAAACAGAACGCACTTCCGCTGGTGTGTGATGCCCGCGCCGGCCTGGCGGCTCTCTCCAATTCACTTGGCGAGTGGCGGGCTCCCGGATCCAACATCTCGGACCTCAGGGCTGCCTGGAACGCGGATGTCGCGACGGTGACTGCCGCTGACAATGCGCCGCTGCCTTCTGATGCTCAAGTGATTGGTGCCGTTCAGCGCAGTCTGGACGACAATTCCGTGCTTGTCTGTGCCGCCGGTGGGCTCCCGGGCGAGCTGCACAAGCTCTGGAACGCAGGCGCACCTGGCTCCTATCACCTCGAGTACGGTTTCTCCTGCATGGGCTATGAGATAGCCGGCGGTCTTGGCGTCAAAATGGCGCGCCCCAATGACGAAGTGGTGGTCATGGTAGGCGACGGGTCCTACCTGATGCTCAACTCCGAAATCGCCACTTCGCTGATGCTCGGAGCGAAACTGATCCTCGTCGTGCTCGACAATCGCGGGTTCGGCTGCATCAATCGGCTGCAGATGGGCACAGGCGGCGCCAACTTCAACAATCTGTTGAAGGATGCGCAGCATGTGACTCTTCCCGATATCGATTTTCGCGCTCACGCCGAGAGCCTCGGAGCGATCGCGGAGAAGGTTGAGTCCATCGCCGACCTCGAAAGCGCAGTCAAACGAGCGCGTGAGAACGATCGCACCACGGTGATCGTCATCGATACCGACCCGCTGATCTCGACTGAACAGGGCGGCCATTGGTGGGATGTTGCCGTTCCGGAAGTGAGCGAGCGTGCCCAGGTGCGCGATGCCCGCGCGGCCTATGAAACGGCCCGCAAGGATCAGATTTAGACTGAACACTCAGGACGCACCCGATGATACGTTACGGCACCAACCCCATAGCCTGGACCAATGACGACGACCGCAGCATTGGCGCCCATATCAACCTGGAGCAATGCCTGCGCGAAGCCTCTGATATCGGCTTCGATGGCATCGAGAAGGGTCACCGGATGCCCGATGATCCCGAAGCCCTGCGCCAAACGCTGGACCCCTTCGGTCTGACATTCGTATCAGGCTGGTATTCGCTCAACCTGCTCGACCGGGACGTCGAGGTGGAAAAGGCAGCAATCCAGCCGCAGCTCGACCTTCTCAAGGCCCATGGCAGCACCGTCTGCATCGCCTGCGAAACATCCAACGCCATCCACGGCCGCGATGATATTGCGCTGTCGCAAAAACCGGTTCTGTCGCCCGACCAGTGGCGGCACTTCACCGCAGCCGTCGAAGAGATCGCCCAGGTTTGCCGCGACCAGGGCATTGACCTCGTCTACCACCACCACATGGGCACGGTGGTGCAGAGCGAGGAGGAAATCGACCGCTTCATGGCCATGACCGGCCCGGCCACCAAGCTGTTGCTCGACACGGGCCACGCGCATTTCGGCGGAGGTGATCCCGAGGCGCTGGCCAAACGCCACGCCGACCGCATTCTGCATTTCCATGCCAAAAACGTGCGCGGCGACGTCATGCAACAGGTGTGGGACGAAGACCTGAGCTTCCTCGAGGGGGTCCGACGCGGCGTTTTCACGGTGCCTGGGGACGATGAGGGCGCCGTCGACTTTGCTCCGGTGCTCTCAGTCCTGGCCGCTAACGGTTATCAGGGATGGCTTGTCATCGAGGCCGAACAGGATTCAGCCGTGCGCGATCCATTGCACTATCAGCGCATGGGCCTTAAGGCTCTTCGCACTATGGCCGGTGCCGCCGGTTTGGGACAATAACGCATCTTTTCGAGGAACCGATCATGTCGAAACTGCTGGTGAAGCCCCAGGGCAAGCACGGCCGCATTACCCACATCACGCCGGAGAGCGCCGGTTGGGATTATGTCGGCTTTGACATGCATCGACTACAGGCGGGCGAAACCGTCAGCGACAACACGGGCGACCGCGAGGTTTGCCTGGTTTACGTCACCGGCAAGGGCGCGGCCCGGGCCGGGGAGGAGGACTTCGGCAGTCTCGGCAAGCGCATGTCACCCTTCGAAGGCGTGCCGGCAGCCATCTACGTTCCAGCCCACACCGACTGGACGGTGACGGCGGAAACCGAAATGGAACTGGCTGTCTGCTCGGCGCCGGACTCCGAAGGATCGCTGCCGCCACGGCTGATCCGGTCTGAAGATCTCAGCAAGGAAACCCGCGGTCACGGCACGAACACGCGCCACGTGACCAACATCCTTCCAGAGGACCAGCCTGCGCAGTCTCTCCTGGTCGTGGAAGTAATCACCCCGGGCGGACACACATCCTCCTACCCGCCGCACAAGCACGATCAGGACAACCTGCCGCATGAATCGCTTCTTGAGGAAACCTACTATCATCGCCTGAACCCGCCACAGGGATTCGGCTTTCAGCGTGTCTATACGGATGACCGGTCGCTGGATGAGTCGATGGCGGTCGAGGATGGCGACGTTACCATAGTGCCGCGCGGCTACCACCCGTGCGCGGCATGTCACGGCTACGATCTCTACTATCTGAACGTCATGGCCGGTCCGAAGCGAACCTGGAAGTTCCACAACGCCGCTGAACACGAATGGCTGTTCGAAGCGACGTAAACCGAAACAGCTACTGCTTGGGTGGAACCACTGCGGTTGCCTCGATCTCGACCTTGGCCCGCGCCTCCATCAGCGACGTGACCTGGACCACTGCCATGGCTGGAAAATGCCGGCCCATGACGCGACGGTAGGCCGCTCCCAGATCCCTCTGGCAGGCCAGGTATTCGAGCCGATCCGTGATGTACCAGGTCAGGCGAACAATATGTTCCGGTCCAGCTTCCGCCTCCTTTAGAATGTCGACGATGTTGCGCAACGTTTGCTCACACTGCACGACGAAGTCGTCACTTTCGAATTCCTGGTTGGCATTCCAGCCGATCTGACCTCCGGTGACGACAAGCGTGCCCTCGGCCCGGATGCCGTTAGCGTAGCCCTTTGCCGGCTTCCAGCCGGGTGGTTGCAGAATATCCAAAATCACGCCTTTCCTGAGAGGTTCAGTTTTCAGCCTTCAGGCGAAAACGCTGGATCTTGCCCGTCTGCGTCTTCGGCAGGGCATCGATGAATTTGATCGATCGCGGGTATTTGTAGGGTGCGATGGTCGCCTTGACATGGTCCTGCAGCCGCTTGACGGTTTCCGCGTCTGCCGCAACCCCCTCGACCAGCACGACATGTGCCTGGACGATCTGGCCGCGCTCGCTATCAGCCGCTCCGATGACACCACATTCCGCAACATCCGTGTGCGCCAGCAGCGCCGCCTCGACCTCGGGGCCGGCAATGTTGTAGCCGGACGAGATGATCATGTCGTCCGACCGGGCCAGGAAGTGGAAAACGCCGCCATCGTCCTCCATGAAGGTGTCGCCGGTGAGGTTCCAGCCGTCGCGCACATACCCCTTTTGCCGGTCATCGTTCAGATAGCGGCAGCCCGTCGGACCGCGCACAGCGAGCTTTCCGGGTTCGCCATGCCGCACTTCATTCATGTCCTCGTCGACGATCCGGGCCTCGTAGCCGGTGACCGGTGTGCCGGTCGCGCCAGCTGCCGAATGGCCGAGGCGGTTGGAGATGAAGATATGCAGCATTTCGGTGGCACCGATGCCATCGAGGAGCGGCTTGCCGGTTTTCTCCATCCAGGCGTCATAGACCGGCGGCGGCAAGGTTTCGCCCGCCGACACGGCCATGCGCAGCGATGACAGGTCGGCGCCCTCCTCCATCGCTGCCAGCATCGCACGATAGGCGGTGGGCGCGGTGAAGCAGATCGTTGCCCTGTAGGTCTGAATAATCTCGATCATATTAGGCGGCGTGGCGCTCTCAAGAAGCGTCGCAGCGGCACCGAAGCGAAGCGGGAAGATGGCCAGGCCACCCAGCCCGAACGTGAAGGCCAGCGGCGGTGAACCGATGAAGATGTCTTCCGGGGTTACACCCAAAACCTCCTGTGCATAGCCATCAGCGATGATCAGCAGGTCGCGGTGGAAATGCATGGTCGCTTTCGGTTCCCCGGTGGTACCGGAGGTAAATCCAAGAAGGGCCACGTCGTCCCGACCGGTCTGGACGGCCTCGAAGAGAACCGGCTTGTTGAGCGCAATACGGTCCAGTTCGGCGTCGTGATTGGCGGTGCCGTCGAATCCGACAACCTTCTGCAGGAGATCGCTGTCCTTGGCGCAACTAACCAGCTCGTCCATCAGCCGCGTGTCGCAAAGCGCCAGTGTGATCTCGGCCTTGTCGACGATCTTGCCAAGTTCGGCCGCCCTCAGCATGGGCATCGTGTTGACCACGACTGCGCCTGCCTTGGAAGCAGCCAGCCAACAGGCTACCATCGCCGGATTGTTGGCTGATCGGATCAACACCCGGTTGCCCGGTTTGACGCCGTAGTCCTCGATCAGCGCATGGGCAATGCGATTGGTCCAGTCGGCGAGTTCCTTGTAGGTTCGCCGACGACCGTTGCCTATCAAAGCCGTATGGTCGCCAAAACCTTTTGCGACCATGGCATCGGTCAGTTCCACACCGATGTTGAGATGGTCGGGATAGTCGAATCCTTCCAGATTGATATCCGGCCATTGCTCGAATGGCGGCAGGTTGTCCCGGGCGAACGTGTCCGTGTGGGCGGTCGGACCCAGTGTGATCTGCGTCATGATGCACCTCCTGCCGAAGCGAGCGCCTGACGCGCAATGATGACCTTCTGCACGTCTGAAGCGCCTTCATAAATCCTGAGAGCGCGGATCTCCCGATAAAGGCTCTCGATGATGTGGCCCCTGCGCACACCATCCCCGCCATGGATCTGCACCGCCTTGTCAATCACCGACTGCGCCCGATCCGTGGCGTAGAGCTTCGCCATCGCCGCCTCGCGGGTGATGCGAGCAGCCCCGCTGTCTTTGGTCCAGGCGGCGCGGTAGATCAGCAATGCCGCGGCATCGATATCAAGGGCCATGTCGGCAATATGCCCCTGAACCATTTGCAATTCGGCCAGAGGCGCACCGAACAGTTCGCGCGATGCGGCCCGTTGCACCGTTTCGTCCAGCGCACGGCGGGCAAAACCCAACGCAGCCGCACCGACGGTCGGCCGGAACGTGTCGAGCACAGTCATGGCCATGCGAAAGCCCGCGCCCGGCTGGCCGATCATGGCGTCTGCCGGCACGCGGCAATCCTCGAAGGCCAGCCGTGCCAGCGGATGCGGCGCCACGGCCTCAAGCCGCTCTGCGATCCTCAGGCCCGGCGTATCGGCCGGCACGATGAAGGCACTGATGCCCTTGGCGCCCGGCGCCTCGCCGGTGCGTGCAAACACCGTATAGACATCGGCAATGCCGCCATTGGAGATCCAGGTCTTTTCGCCATTGAGCATGTAGTCGCCACCGTCGGCGACGGCAGTCATGTCCATATTGGCGACATCGGATCCGGAACGGGGCTCAGACAGCGCAAAAGCCGACAGCGCCTTGCCACGGCGCGTCTCGGGCAACCAGCGCGCCTGCTGTTCCGGTGAGCCGAAGAAGGAGATCGTCCCGGTGCCGAGACCCTGCATGGCGAAGACGAAATCTGCCAAACCGTCATGCCGCGCCAGCGTTTCCCGCGTCAGGCAAAGAGAGCGGACATCAAGCAGCCGGTCTCGATCCCGGGGATCGACAGCCGTGTGCAACAGCCAGTCCGCTGACCCCAGCCTTTCGGCGATGTCACGGCAGCAGCCGTCGAGATCCGAGTGGTCGAGACCGGTCAGGTTCTCGCCGGCCCAGCTGTCCAGCGCATCCCGAAAGACGGCGTGCCGCTCCTCAAAGAACGGCCAGTCGAGAAAGCTACGGTCGGCCATGGTCAATTGCCCTCAAAAGCAGGTTTCTGCTTGGCAACGAAGGCATTGTAGGCGCGACGGAAGTCCTCCGTCTGCATGCAAATGGCCTGAGCCTGAGCCTCCGCCTCGATCGCCTCATCGATCGACATCGCCCATTCCTGCTTCAGCATGGTCTTGGTCATCATGTGGCCGAAATTCGGTCCGGCGGCGAGCTTTGACGCCAGTGCGATCGCTTCCGACTCCAATTCCGCGGCGTCAACAAGGCGATTGTGGAATCCCCACCGCTCGCCCTCTTCGGCAGACATGGAGCGTCCGGTGAAAAGCAGTTCCGAAGCCCTGCCCTGGCCAATGATGCGCGGTAGGATGGCGCAGGCGCCCATATCACAGCCGGCGAGCCCGACCCGAGTGAAGAGGAATGCAGTCTTGGCCTCGGGCGTCGCATAGCGGATATCGGACGCCATAGCGATGATGGCGCCGGCGCCCACACAGACGCCATCGATCGCCGCAATGATTGGTTTGCCGCATCCCACCATCGCCTTGACAAGATCACCGGTCATGCGGGTGAATTCCAGCAACCCCTTCATGTCGCGATCGAGCAGCGGACCGATAATGTCGTGTACATCGCCACCGGAACAGAAGTTGCCGCCGTTAGAGGCGAAGACGACGGCGTCGACATCATCCGCATACGTCATCGTGCGAAAACAATCGCGCAGCTCGGCATAGCTATCGAAGGTCAGCGGGTTCTTGCGCTCGGGCCTCGACAGCCGAATAACGGCCACACGCCCCTCCATGCGCCACTCGAAATGTTCCGGTGAAAGACCGGCCATGGAACTCATTGGGATGCGCCTCCTGAAATCGTTACGCTATCGAGCAATTGGAACAACTCATCTGTTTCGTCGTCGCTGAGGGAGCTCAGCATCGAACTCACCCAGCCCTCATGTGTGCTCGCCATCTCGGCGAAAAACGCGCGCCCCCGCTCAGTCAGCCGCACAAGCATGGCACGGCGATCACCGCTGACGGGAACACGGATGACCAGCCCGTCCGATACCAACCTCTCGACGATGCCGGTGACGTTTCCGTTCGAGACCATCAGCGCCGTCGATAGCTCGCTCATCTTCAAACCCTTTTCCTCGCGGTAAAGGGCGGCGAGCACGTCGAAACGCGGCAGCGTGGTGGCGAATTCAACCCTCAGCCGCTCGCGGATTTCGGTCTCCATCAAACGCTGGATCTTCAGAAGCCTCAGCCAGACCCTCAGCCGTTGCTTGTCGCGATCGATGACATCAGCTGCATCCGGGGTAGCATCGCTCATACTTCGCCTCCCGTGATCGACAGCGCCTGCCCGGTAATTGATCCGGAATGCGGGCCGCACAGCCAGAGGATGGTTTGAGCCACTTCTTCCGGCTCGATAAAGCGACCCATCGGGTTTTGCCGCAACAGCGGCTTCATCGCCTCCTCGCGGCTGCGCCCCGTCTTTTCCATGATGTTGTCGATCGACCGGTCAAGCATCGGTGTCTGGGTGTATCCCGGACAGACCGCATTCACGGTAATGCCCGTCCTGGCGACCTCCAGGGCAGCGGCCTTGGTGAGGCCCACAACGCCGTGCTTTGCGGCGCAATAGGCCGTGACATATGGATATCCCCTCAACCCGGCCACCGAGGCAACCGAGACAATGCGGCCCCAGCCCCTGTCCATCATTCCGGACAGCCCGGCCTGCATCGTCAAGAAAACACCCGTCAGATTGACGCCGATCATGGCGTTCCAATCGTCCAGCGTCATTTTGGAGATCGGCTGGCTTTCGGCGGCTCCGGCATTAGGGACAACGATGTCAGCGCCGCCATGGTCCGCCTGCAAACCCGCAAACAGGCCGCTGACCGCCTCCGGGTCGGTGACATCACAGACGGCCGCGCTCAGGCGATCCGATTGCCCGGCCACTTCCTGCAACGCATCGATCCGCCGCCCCGTGATGGTAACGGAGGCCCCGGCCTCGGCCAGCGCCAGTGCGATCGTCGCCCCGACGCCGCTTCCGCCGCCAGTGACCAATGCATGTTTGCCTGCAAGTTGCTCCATGGCCTACCTCTTTTGTCTGCCACAGGCTGCCATCAACGGGCACTTATTTCAAGCTTAAAATGTTTAGGTTGCAAGTGTCCACAGATCCACGTGGGAACCGTCAGGGTCCCAGCGAGTGTCTGACTTAAAGGCGAATCCGTTCCGAAGCCGGATCGTAGAGCGGCTTGAGGCTGGCGGTCGCAGCGAAACGCTCGCCTGCCACTTCGATCTCGTAACTCGAAGCCAGCATGTCAGCCGCTTTTTCTCCATCGCGCACCGGAACGTATCCAAGACCAACCGCAGCACCAAGGGAATGACCGTAGTTGCCGGAGCTCAGATACCCGCAGACTTCGCCGTCGCGCAGAATTGGTTCACCGTGGTAGAGCAGCGGATCGGGGTCCTTCAGCAGAAATTGCAACAGTCGCTGGTTCAGGCCTTTTTCCTTGCGCTCGATGACGGCCTCGCGACCGACAAAGGGGCCGAAGCGACCTTCCGGCTTGCCAACCTTGACGGCAAAGCCGAGCCCGGCCTCCAGCACATGGTCCTCATCGGTGATGTCGTGCCCGAAGTGACGAAACGCCTTTTCCATCCGACAGCTGTCGAGAACCTGCATGCCGCAAAGGCGCAACTCCTCGCCTTCGCCTGCTTCCATGACGCAGTCAAACACGTGGCGGGCCATGTCGGAAGGAACGTAGAGTTCCCAACCCAACTCACCGACATAGGTGATGCGATGGGCGCGCACCCTTGCCATGCCGAGATCGATTGTCTGAGCCGTTCCGAACGGGAAAGCCTCGTTGGAGAGATCAGCGGGCGTGATCTTTTGCAGAATGGACCGGGCATTCGGACCCATGAGCCCCAGGACGCCCTCGCCGCTGGTGACATCCAGTGCAATGCAGTGGGCATCCGCTGGAATGTGCTTTTTCAGCCAAGTGAAGTCACGGGTGACGGTCGCAGCACCGGTGATGACCAGAAAGCTGTTTGCTGCCAGTCTCGTCACTGTAAGATCGGCTTCGACGCCGCCGCGGCTGTTGAGCCATTGTGTGTAGACGATGCGGCCCGGCTCTATATCGACATCGTTGGCACAGATGCGCTGCAGTACATCCACCGCATCCGCGCCCTCGACCCGAAACTTGCCGAACGCCGAAAGGTCAAACAAACCAGCCTGGTTGCGCACAGCCAGATGCTCTTCGGCCGCGTAGCCGAACCAGTTCTGCCGCTTCCAGGAATACTCCCATTGGGGCGTCATGCCCTCGGCCAGAGCCATCGCGGGCACGAACCAGTGTGGCCGCTCCCAACCGGCTGTTTCGCCGAAACAGGCGCCCCGTTCGGCCATCTTCTCATGAAACGGGGTGTGCCGGATATGGCGCGAAGTTTCGTACTGCCGATACGGAAAATGATCGGCGTAGAGCAGGCCGAGCGTTTCGCTGACCCGCTGTTTCAAATAGGTGCGGTTTCCCTGGAAGGGCTCCATGCGCCTGATATCGACGTCCCAGAGATCGAATGGCGGCTCGCCGCCAACGATCCATTCGGCCAAGGCTTTTCCGGCACCGCCGGCCGACTGAATTCCGACCGAGTTGAACCCGGCAGCGACGAAGAAGTTTTCCACCTCCGGTGCCGGTCCCAGCAGATAACGATCGTCGGGCGTGAAACTTTCCGGTCCGTTGAAGAAAGTGTGGATCCCCGCGCTCTCCAACAGCGGCAACCGTTCAACCGCTTTCTCCAGCACTGGTTGGAAATGGTCGAAATCTTCCGGAAGCTCGTCGAAACAGAAGTCCTCCGGAATGCCGTCCATGCCCCAGGGTTTGGATACCGGTTCGAAGGCGCCAAGCAGGATTTTGCCGGCATCTTCCTTGTAGTAGGCGCACTCGTCCGGCACGCGAAGCACCGGCAGATTGCCAGGCAATTCCGGAACCGCTTCCGTCAGGATGTAGAAATGTTCGCACGCATGCAGCGGGACACTGACACCGGCCAATTGGCCAACCTCATGCGCCCACATGCCGGCACAGTTGACCACGATTTCGGCGGTGATGTCGCCTTTGTCGGTGCGCGCACCGGTCACCCTCCCATGGCTGACATGGATCTCTTCGACCTTGGTATGCTCGAAGATCTTGACGCCCTTTTGCTTGGCACCACGAGCAAGCGCCATGGCGATGTTGGCGGGATCGGCTTGACCGTCCAGCGGGATGTGCAAACCGCCCACGACACCGTCGGCATTCAGGTAGGGATACATGTCCAGACATTCCGAGGCGGACACGACATTGACGTCCACACCATGGGTTTTGGCCATGGACGCGTTGCGGAGAAACTCCTCCATGCGAGCGTCGCTCAGTGCAACTGACAGTGAACCGTTGCGTTTGAACCCCGTGGCGATCCCGGTTTCAGCTTCCAAACCGCCATAGAGCTCCTGGGTGTATTTTGCCAATCGAGTCATGTTCATGGTGGCGCGCAATTGGGCGATCAGCCCGGCGGCATGCCAAGTCGTACCGCATGTCAGCTGCTTTCGCTCCGCCAGGACAACATCCGTCCAGCCAAGTTGAGCCAAGTGGTAGGCTACCGAGCAGCCAACCACGCCCCCGCCGATCACCAAAACCTGTGCATGGGATGGAAATTCAGCCATCACCTTCTCCCTCGTGAAATTTTAGTCGATTTTTTCACGAAACGAAGCGATCGTCCAGAGCGAAAGCGCGAAAACCGCGCCGAAGCCCGAGATCACATCAACCGGGCCGGAATTCCGGTGTCAGGATGCGGGTGCAGTCGATGCCACCAGCTTGGCGAGCGCCATGGACGCAAGCCGTGCTTCGGGTGGGTCTGCACGGCTGGTCAGCACAATCGGGATACGCCCACCGAGCACCACGCCCGCTGCACAGGCAGACAGGAAAAAGACCATCATCTTGAACAGCGCATTGCCGGTCTCGATGTTGGGAACAAGCAGAATATCAGCCTGACCGGCAACCGGATGGTCAATTCCCTTGAGCTGCGCGGCGGCATCAGACACAGCATTGTCGAAGGCCAGTGGACCGAAAACCTCCGCGTCAGCCACCGCGTCGCGTGCCCATTCGGTCAATTCGGCCGCATCCAGGCTGGACGGCATCTGTGGCAGCGCCGACTCTGTTGCAGAGAGAATCGCCACTTTCGGAACTTTAATGCCGATGGCGTGCGCCAGAGCAACCGCATTGAGAATGGCCGCCTTCTTGGTTGCCTGGTCCGGAGCAATGTTCACGGCACCGTCGGTGATGATCAGAGCCTGATCGCTGTCCGGAACAGTCATGTGAAAGCAATGGGTCATACGTTGGCCGGAAACCCTGATACCGGTGCTGGAACTCAGCAAAGCCGCCATGAAGACATCGGTGTGAATGTGGCCCTTGACCACCATCCCGATGGTGCCGGCCTTGACCCGCGCGGCGGCGGCAGCCGCGACATCCTCGTCGCCGTTTGCGTCGATGATTTCAAACCGCTGTGGCGACAGCCCCTGTTGCTCCGCCAAATCACGCACCTGCGAATTGGGACCGACAAGCACCGGGTCGATGAAACCGTCTTCAATGGCGGATTTGACGCTGTCCATGACAACCGGCTGGTGTGCACCGACAACGACGGCAGGGACAGGCTCACCACCGCTGGCGCGATGCATCAGACCCATTGGCAATTGCACGTCCTTGTCGCTGATCATGCGAGCGATCCCGCCTTTGAATTCAGGCCGGGAACGACCCGCGCCAATGGATGGACTGGCTGCCTGAGGGGTACCAGCTTTAACAATTCTTGGTTCCAGGACTTGATCTTGGAGCGGGGTTTGGCCTCATAGTAGGGCCAGTTGAATCGGATTATCGAGCCAAACCAACACGGAAACGGACGACCGGACCCATGCGCAACTCGCTTTTCCATGTCGAACGAATGGAAATGACAACGCTGCAGACGCAGATACGGGAGATGCTCGTTTCTGCCATGTTATCGGGTCAATTGCCCGTTGGTGCGCCAATTCCCTCGACCCGCGCCATGGCCAAGCGGCTCAAAGTCTCACGCAACACCGTCATGCTGGCCTATCAGGCCCTGGCTTCAGATGGCTATCTGGTTGCCCGCGAGCGATCAGGCTTCTACGTCTCACCCGAGATCCATGATGGGACCATATCCAGCGTCAATTCGACTCCGGCTCCCGATCCCGACCGGCCGGAAATGGATTGGGACAGCAGGTTTCGGGTCCAGCCAAGCGGCCAATCGAATATCGTCAAGCCGTCGAACTGGACGGACTACCCCTACCCCTTCGTCTATGGTCAAGCCGATGCTGCGCTGTTCCCGATTGCTGCCTGGCGAGACTGTATGCGCCAGTCGATGGGCCGCAAATGGCTGGACGCATGGACCAGTGATCATTTTGCCGAAGACGATCGCATGCTGATCGAGCAGATCCGCCAGCGTATTCTCACGCGCCGCGGCATTATGGCCAACCCGGATGAAATTCTGGTGACGCTGGGCGCACAGAACGCTCTGTACCTTCTATCGAGCCTTCTGGTTAAAAGGCAGACGTCCGTCGCCCTCGAGGATCCGGGCTATCCGGACATACGAAACATCTTTCTGCTGAGAACGGAGCACATCCGACAAGTCCCCGTGGATTCGGAAGGCATTGCCGTCGATAGCCTGCCAGATGACACCGAACTGGTCTTCGTGACACCCAGCCATCAGTACCCGACAAATGTGACGATGAGTCTTGAACGCCGGAAGGCTCTTCTCGAATGGGCTGCAAACCACAACGGCCTCATTATTGAGGACGATTACGAGTTCGAGACCAACTACGAGGGTGAACCGACTCCGGCGCTCAAATCGCTCGACCACGGACAGCGGGTTCTCTACGTCGGCAGCCTGTCGAAATCCCTGATGCCCGGGCTGCGAATGGGGTATCTCGTTGCACCGGCGCCGCTGATCCGGGAAGCGCGTGCCCTGCGGCGCCTGATGCTGCGCCACCCTCCAGGGAACAATCAGGGTGTAGTGGCGTTGTTTTTGGCTCTTGGCCATCACGACACGCTTATTGGCCGGTTGCACCGCAGCTACCGCAGCCGCTGCACAGCCATGGGCAAAGCGCTTGAGCACCACTTTCCGGGCTGGGCCGAGTCCCCGGGCTTCGGCGGCACGTCCTACTGGGTCAAGGGACCACCATGGCTCGACTGCAACCTTCTCGCCAACAAGGCACTTGAGGAGGGCGTCATCATCGAACCGGGTGATATCCATTTCTCCGATCCGCAGAACCATCGCAACTACTTCCGCCTTGGGTTCTCATCGATTGCCGAGGAGCGGATCGAACCAGGCATCGAACGCCTGGCGCAAATCGTTGAGACCATGCAATCAGCCTGACCGGTCCAGAAACCGGTCGGATTGCTCCCTGGTTCAGCCGTTTGGCGTGATCTGGCTCTACGTAATGGTGCCAGTTTCACCCTATCAAAAATTCGAAACCCGCCTGGCCGCAACAGAGACGGCCCCCTTTTGCGAGAAAAGGAACTGCCCCCATGAAAATGACGACGGAAGAAGCGTTTGTGAAGGTCCTGCAAATGCACGGGATCGAGCACTCTTTCGGAATTATCGGTTCGGCAATGATGCCGATTTCCGACTTGTTTCCGAAGGCCGGCATCACCTTCTGGGATTGTGCCCACGAGACCAATGCGGGAATCATTTGCGATGGCTACACGCGTGCCAGCGGCAAGATGGCCATGGCAATCGCCCAGAATGGTCCGGGCATCACCAATTTCGTCACGCCGATCAAGACGGCCTACTGGAACCACACTCCAATGCTCCTGGTCACGCCGCAGGCAGCCAACAAGACCATTGGTCAGGGTGGCTTTCAGGAAGTCGAACAGATGGCACTCTTCCGGGACATGGTCTGTTACCAGGAGGAAGTTCGCGATCCATCGCGCATGGCCGAAGTTCTGAACCGAGTGATCGAGAAAGCTATCCGGGGATCCGCTCCGGCACAGATCAACGTACCGCGCGATTTCTGGACCCAGGTCGTCGACATTGAACTGCCACAGATTGTCCGGCTGGAACGCCCCGCAGGTGGAGCGGACGCCATTGCGCGCGCGGCAGAGCTGCTTTCAAATGCTCGCTTTCCAGTGATCCTGTCCGGCGCCGGCGTTGTCATCGGCGATGCCATCCCGGAATGCAAGGCTCTGGCTGAACGGCTGGATGCACCGGTCGCCAGCGGATATCAACACAATGACAGTTTTCCCGGCTCCCACCCGCTGGCCTGCGGACCGCTTGGCTATAACGGCTCAAAAGCGGCCATGGAGCTTATCGCCAAAGCGGACGTCGTGCTGGCACTGGGAACCCGTCTCAATCCGTTTTCCACGCTGCCGGGATACGGGATCGACTATTGGCCGAAGGACGCTTCAATCATCCAGGTCGACATCAATTCCGACCGCATCGGACTGACCAAGAAGGTCACGGTCGGTATTTGCGGCGACGCCAAACATGTAGCCAGTCAGATCCTGGAAAAACTGTCACCCTCCGCTGGGGATACCGGTCGGGAGGACCGCAAGGCAACGATCCACCAGACAAAATCGGCCTGGTTGCAGACCCTGAGTTCGATGGATCACGAAGATGACGATCCGGGAACGCAGTGGAATGAAGATGCACGCTCACGGCAACCCGACCGCATGTCGCCGCGTCAGGCCTGGCGGGCTATCCAGGCGGCCCTGCCGAAGGAAGCCATCATTTCCAGCGACATCGGCAACAACTGCGCTATCGGCAACGCCTATCCGACATTCGAAAACGGACGCAAGTACCTGGCACCGGGTCTGTTCGGCCCCTGTGGCTACGGCTTTCCGGCCATTCTCGGTGCCAAAATCGGCTGCCCCGATACACCGGTAGTCGGTTTCGCGGGCGACGGTGCTTTCGGTATCTCGATGAATGAAATGACTTCCTGCGGCCGCGAGGAATGGCCGGCAATCACCATGGTGGTCTTCCGCAATTATCAGTGGGGCGCGGAGAAGCGAAACACCACCCTGTGGTTCGACAACAATTTCGTCGGCACCGAGCTCGACCCGCAGTTGAGCTACGCCAAAGTTGCCGAGGGGTGCGGTCTGAAGGGCGTCACCGTCACCAATCAGCAGGATCTGACATCGGTGCTGGAAACTGCATGCCAGGAGCAGAAAAACGGTATCACGACCTTCATCGAGGTGATTCTGAACCAGGAGTTGGGTGAACCGTTCCGGCGCGACGCCATGAAAAAGCCCGTCGCTGTCGCTGGCATCGATCCGGCCGACATGCGGCCGCAGCCCGGCGCCTGAGGCAGAAAACGCCGGCAGGTTCTCGCCTGCCGGTTCGCCTCAAAATCGGATAGGCGCGTAAAGACTGGTGACAAAAAGGGCTGCCAGAAGCACCGCGAAGGACAGCCCAATCCATAAGGCAGCTATAGCAGGCGGCAACTCGCCCATCCGCATGCCGCCACCTTCCATGTGATGGTGCATGTCACCTTGACCGGGTGCTTCATCCATTCCGTCGTTCATCACCATGGCCGGTTCGGTTGAACGGTGGCCGAGCGCCTCGGCCGGGCCGTCGGCCCCCGGCAAAGTCATGCAGCCGTGCTTGAGATGGTTTGCAACCAGCCAGTAGTTGATCGGATAGGCGACGAACCCTCCGACCAGGCTGGCAAGGCTCATCCGGAACCAGAATGATGCATGCGTCGGGTCGTCCGACCCCTGCCAGGCATGGGCCAGCAAAACCATGGTCGGAATCATGCCCGCCATGACGAAATTCATCGACACGGTCTCGGCGAAGAATGTCTTTCGAACAGCAAGAAGATAGTTGCCCTGATACATGCCGAGCATCATCAATGCCTGGAAGATAAACAGGCCGCAGATGAAACCGGCGAGGTATTCGACGGTGATGTCCCAGCCATTCGCGAGACCCAGCGACGAAACGGCGATTGCCGCCAGAAGAATGCCCGTGGCGTCTCCGGCCAGACAGTGCATCTCGCTATTGACCGCCTGCTTCCAGGTTGCCTGAGTGAAGCGGTCGTGGCCGCCCGGAAACGGCCGACGACAAGTGACCAGGTAGAAAAACAGCCCGAAAACGCCGGTGTAGGCGGTGACCAGAATCCAGGCTATCCGCTGAACCCAGCTTGTGACGCCATTGGTCAGCGAATCCCAAAGGACGAACAAAAGGCTCAGTCCGGTCAGCACGAACCAAACCATCATGGCACCGTTCAGCATTGCAAGCTCCCTTGAAGCCGCCGCAACGGCTGAAGCATGCGCGCATCATCGGGGAATGGCAACCTGAGCCTGAGGCGTTGCCACGCCGGTCAGGCTTCGAGATAGATCTTGTGACGTGAACGGATCACAGCGTCGATTTCCGACGACAGGTGGGTCGGGGAAACGGACGATAGTATCCGGTTCCTTTCGGCAATTGCCGTTTTGACGATGTCCGGCCGCCCCTTTTCAACCCATTCCTTCGGGCTCGTGCGGTCGCCAATGCGCGGATAGATGTATTCTGTCTGCATCAGCGCAAGCGTCTGCTCATGGCCGAGAAAATGACCGGGACCGTTCGTGCAGACATCCGCAATCGATGCCAACGACAGCGTCTCGTCGGTGACTTCCACACCGCGCACACAGCGCAAGCACTGACCAAGCATGTCATTGTCGATAATCAGGCTCTCGAAGGAGAAACCCAGCAGCGAAGCGTGCATGCCAGCCGATTCGTACACCATGTTCAATCCGGACAGCCCGGCCATGACATTGGTGATTCCTTTTTCGTATCCTGCTTGCACATCCGGCATTTTAGAATCAGCGATGCCAGCGGCAGCACCACCCGGAAGGTCATAGAAGTGGGACATCTGGGCACAAGCCGCAGACAGCAGTGCTTGTTCGCCGGACCCGCCCGACATCGCTCCGGTTCGCAGATCCGAGACGAATGGCCAGGTGCCAAAGATCGCCGGGTGTCCCTTTGAAATGGCGTTTACGTAGACCAGACCAGCTAGCACCTCGGCGACCGCCTGCACCACCGCTCCCGCGATTGCGGCCGGTGCTGTAGCACCGGCCTGCCCGGCGGACAGCAGCAACACCGGAAGGCCGCCGCGCACGCATTTTTCCAACACGTGACAGGCATCTTCGGCAAACTTCAGCGGCGGCACCACGAAGCAGTTGGAATTCGAAACGAAAGGCCGCTGCCGAAAAGCGGCCTCGCCTCCGGCGGCCGTGTAGAGAAGGTCAAGGCACTCATCGACATTTTCGCCAACCGTGAAACTCGTACCGATGTGCTTGGTGGTGCCTTTGATGGCCGCATAGAGCGTGTTGATATCGAGGTCGAGCGGATCCTCCATATCGCGAGCGACCAGGGGACGCTGGAAAAAATGCACGTTGTCCAGTGTCTGCACAATGCGTGCGGCGTCGTACAGATCGGCCAACACAGAATCGCGGTACTCTCGCTTTTCCACATCGACAATATGAACAGCCGCCCCGGCGGTTCCGAAATGCACCTTGTTGCCGGACAGTTGCATGTCATGAGCGGGATCCTGCCCGAAGAGTGTCAGGTTGCGCGCTGCGTGTTCAACCGTGTCCATCACAAGGCCACGCGGAAACCGCAAACGACCGTCCTCGCCGTAGTCAGCACCCGCCGCAACGCAGACCTCGATGCAGCTGTCGATGGGTTGCCCCATGCCCACCTCTTCGAGCACAGTCAGAGCCGCCTCGTGAATCCGCTCCATGTCGTTTCTGGAAAGTGGCCGGTAGTTGTCCGATGACATGCCGGGTTTGACGGGACTTTGCGCCCCGCTCGGAGACACCGCGCGCAAGGCACGCCTGGCCTCCCGACCTCCGGACCGGCGTTTGCCGGGTTCTGTTCCCGGCACATTCACTTCGTCCACTAGCCTCGGCATCCGCGTGCTCCTCCACCCGAACTTCCTGAAAACCAACGATATCCGCCGGAATTTCAGATCGATAGAACCAGATTTCCGACGATCTGTGCCGCCACAATGGGGCCAGTTTCGTGAAATATATTAAATGATTTTCACGAAACGCATGAAAGCGCAAGGAAAATCCACATCGTCGTAAACTGGCCCTACTGAGGCTGCAGGCTTGGCACTACCGATGGACAGCACAAAAATTGCCTAATGGCAAAAGGAGCGAGGCGCAGTTCTGGCCGGTCGGCGTTTAAGATCAGATGGCCTTGTGGCTCAGCCACCCCAAATTGCGCTCCGAGCTCCGAATGAAGAACCAGCTGGCCAACCCGGCGAAAATCCAGGACGACGTACCAACCAAGGGGAATATTCCATGTCCTTCAAATCAAAACTGACCGTGCTTGCCGCGGCTGCGGCAATGTCCGTGGCGGGCGGGATCCAAGCCGCAAACGCACTCGACGAGATAACCGTTGCCTACTTCCTTGAATGGCCGACGGCAAACCAGGTCGCCCAGATGGAGCAGACCTACGACAAGGAATTGGGTGTCAAGGTCAACTGGCGCGCCTTCGGGAACGGCAACGAAATGACCCAGGCCATGGTCTCCGGCGACATCCAGATCGCCTACAGCCAGGGTTTCGTTCCTTTCGTCGTTGGTGTCAGCACCGGCGCACCGCTTCGCCTCGTCGGCATCGCAGTCACTTATGCCGAGAACGATCTGTGCATTGTCCACAAGGACGCCGGCATCACCAAGGAAAATGCCAAGGATCTCGAAGGCAAGAAAGTCGCCTCGCCGATCGGCAACGTCACCCACTACAAGCTGCTTCGCACGCTTGATCACCTTGGTGTCGATCCCAACAAGATCAACCTCGTGCAGATGAACCCGCCAGACGGTGCAGTCGCGATGGCGCGTGGCGACGTGGCCATGGCCTGCGGCTTCGGTGGCGCTCTCAACCGGATGCGCCAATTCGGCGAGCCGCTGATGACCGGTGCCGAGCAGGAAGCAATCGGCATCAATACCTTCGACATCGTCTCGGTCACCGACGACTTCGCCAAAGAGCATCCGGATCTGGTGAAGAAGTTCATGGACGTAACCGAAAAGGCCAACGCGGCCTACAAGGCAAATCCGGACTCTGCCTATGGGATCATCGGTCAGGCCGCTGGCATGGATACGCAGGCGACCAAAGACTACATGGCCAACTTTGGCTTCCCTTCCGCCGAGGATCAGCTTGGTGCGAACTGGCTGGGCGGCGGCGTCCAGGAGATGACAAAGGGTGTCGCTGACGTCATGGTCGGAGCTGGCGGCATGGACAAGGCTCTGGACGATTACTCCGCCTTCGTCGACTCGAACTATCTGAAATAAAGCCGGTATGGGACGGCGGTCGGTCAACACCGGCCGCCCTCCTTGCCTCATCTGCCTGAAAACAGGAGTGAGCCATGACCGGCATCGCCATCGATCGCATATCCATGGTCTTCACGCTGCCAGGTGGCGGCGAAGTCCACGCCCTCAACAATGTCAGCCTCGACATCAAGGAAGGCGAACTTGTTTCCGTGCTCGGGCCCTCCGGCTGCGGCAAGACCACACTTTTGAACATCATAGCCGGTTTCCTGGCGCCAACTTCCGGGGAAGTTCGACTTAACAACCATACGGTCACGGGCCCCGGCTCGGAACGCGGCATGGTCTTCCAACAGGGCGCCTTGTTCGAATGGCTGACGGTCGCCCAGAATGTCGCTTTCGGACCCAACATGGCCGGCAAACCGCAGGCCGAAACGCAGGAAACCGTCCAGCACCTTCTCAACACCGTCGGCCTCAAGGACTTCGGAGAAAAACCCGTCTATCAACTTTCCGGTGGCATGCAGCAACGTGTGGCGCTTGCCCGCTGCCTTGCCAACGACCCTGATGTCATCCTGATGGACGAACCGCTGGGAGCGCTCGACGCCCTTACCCGCGAGAAAATGCAGGGCCTCGTGCTCAAGCTTTGGAAAGAGACCGGCAAGACCATTATCCTGATCACCCACTCGGTCGAAGAGGCGCTTTTCCTTGGTGAAAAGCTGATCGTCATGGCGCCGAGGCCGGGCCGCATCGAGAAAGTCTACGACCTTCCCTTCGCTGACGAGGGCATGACACGCAGCCCGCGCGAAATCAAAGCCGGTGCCGATTTTGTTGAAAAGCGCGAGGAAATCCTCTCCATGATCTGGGAAATGGAAGAAGAAATCATGGGCCAAGCGGACGCGGCCGAGTAGGAGAGGACCATGACAGACACAACACAAACACCGAAGAAACAGCCGTCCGAAGCCGCTATCTGGCTGGGCCTTGCCGACAACACGTTCACCAGGCAAAAAACCGTCAAGTTTGGTGACGCCAGTGCCGTCAATTCCGGCCGGTTCTACAGCATCCTGATCGTCTGCGGGCTGATTGCGATGTGGGTTCTTTCATCAAGGCTTGGCCTCGTCGAGCCGTTCTACTGGCCGACGGTGGGCGGCACTATCGAACGCATCGGGTTGCTGCTGAGCGAGGGCTTCCGAAACGTATCACTGTGGGAACATATCGGCATCAGCGTGTTCCGCGTGATCTCCGGTGTTCTGCTCGGCGCCGCCGTCGGCATTCCGTTGGGCTTCGCGATGGGTCTCTCATCGACAGCGCGCGGCCTGTTCGACCCGATTGTCGAGTTCATGCGGCCGATTCCGCCGCTGGCACTGATCCCGCTTATCATCCTTTGGTTCGGTATCGACGAAACGGCAAAGATCTTCCTGCTGTTCCTGGCATCGCTGTTCATCATGACGATAGCAGCCCGCTCTGGCGTCTCCAGCGTGCGCATCTCCAAGGTGCACGCCGCCTATTCACTGGGCGCGTCAAAGCCGCAGATACTGAGACACGTGATCCTGCCGAACGCTCTGCCGGAAATCTTTACCGGCTTGCGCACCTCGATGGGCGTTTGCTGGGGCACGGTTGTCGCCGCGGAACTGGTCGCTGCCGACAAAGGCATCGGCTCGATGATCATGATCGCCAAGAACTTCCTGCAAACGGACACGGTGGTGATCGGCATCATCATCATCGGCATCATTGGCTACGCCATCGAAATATTCATGCGCTACCTTGAGCGTTGGCTGATCCCATGGAAGGGCAAGGGCTGATCGCTCCAAAAACATAAGTGTCACCCGAAACCCCGCCAGGCCTCTGGCGGGGTTTCTTCTGTGTTAGGGTCGGCACTGATCGCGCGAATCTTATAGGCCCCGTCATGACCGAGCCCGTTATCGACAATCGGCGCCGCCGCAATGCCTTTTTGGCCATGCTTGTCATGGTGCCGCTCGGCGGCGCTGCAACGGATATCTACATTCCCTCGCTACCGGCCATGGAGAGCTATTTTCATGCCGACCGGTTCGCCGTTCAGGCAACACTGCTGGTCTTCATGGCCGGCTATGGGGTGGGCCAGATCGTCGCCGGACCGCTGACGGATTCACTCGGTCGCCGGATGCCGATCCTCTTGAGCACGATCTTGTTCGTGTTCGCCTCGGTCGCGATAGCGCTGGCACCACCGCTGTGGATGGTGATCGCTCTGCGAGCAGCGCAAGGAATCTTCGTTGCCTGTTCGGCCGTCGGCGCCCGCGCCATCGTCGCCGATTGTTATCAGGGCGCGGACCGCATCAAGGCCGCCAACTGGATGACGATTGCCTGGGCCACCGGTCCAATCCTGTCCCCGGCCCTTGGTGGCTATCTGCAGGTGTGGTTCGGCTGGACGGCATCGTTCTGGTTCCTCGCCGGATGGGGGGTCATCGTCGTAATTGTCGCCCTCCTTCTATTGCCGGAAACCCGAGCGCAGGAGCTGCGGGAGCCGTTCGGCAAAGCCTTCGGCGTATATCGCACGATGGCGGTCGATCCGGTCTATCTGCCCACTGCACTCGGTATGGCTTGCCTGATTTCCGTCATGTACGGATTTGAGGTGCTGGCGCCGTTCTACATCCAGACCGATCTCAAGCACAGCCCGATTTTCTACGGTCACTTGCAGCTGCTGCTCGGTTGCCTTTGGCTCGCCGGCAACCTCTTCAACAGGCTTGTCAGCCCGCATATCAAGGTGATCAGGATCATCACGGCGGCGGCCGGGATTTCCCTGCTGGTCAGCGTGCTCATGCTGGTTCTTGACCTGTCGGGCGTCTTCAGCGTCGTCGCGCTGGTCGTTCCTGCCGGCTTCGTCTACTTCCTGATGGCGATGATCTGGCCCAACGGCTATTCCAAATGCCTGGCCCGTTTCGAGCATGCCGGCGGTAGCGCCAATGCGCTGGTCAGCGGCCTGTTCATCATCGTCAGCGCCGGCTTCACAGCCGCCGCATCGCTGCTTCAAGCACCAAGCGCCTGGCCCATGTGGGTGCTATACGTCTTCGTATCCCTCGCCACGCTGGTTTTCTTCTACGGCTTCCTGCGAGGCGAGTTCGACTACAAGGTCAAATAGCCCCGGTCACGCCCTCAAACGCTCATTTTCCGGATCGTAGAGGATCTCCGGCACAACGGTTGCCTTGCGCTTCTCGCCAAAGATGTCGATCAGCAGTTCGCGCCCTTCCTCCGATAGTTCGGTGTCGACATAGCCGAGTGCAATCGACTTGCCCGTCCGGTGACCAAAGCCACCTGACGTCACCAGTCCGACCGCCTTGTCGCCAGCGAAAATCGGACTGCCGTAATGCGCTTCCGTACCGTCGCCAGGCTCTAGCACCATCGCCGTAAAGCGCTGTTTGACCCCATCCTGGGTCTGCTTTAGCAGCGCGTCGCGACCAATGAAGGACGGCTTGTTCAGTCGTACGAAACGGTCCATGCCCGAAGTCAGCGGGGTATATTCGGACGAAAGGTCCTGTTTCCAGCCTCGATACCCCTTTTCGAGGCGCATCGAATCCATCGCGTACATGCCGAAATGACCAAGGCCATGCTCTTTGCCGGCTTCCATCAGCCGGTCGTAGACAACGGCCATCGTTTCCATCGGCATGTGCAGTTCGTAACCGAGTTCGCCGACAAAATTGACCCGCAGCACCTTGCCGTTTGCCATACCGATGGTGATGTCGCCGGCTGTCAGCCATGGTCGGTTCTGGTTCGACAGATCCTGGTCGGCCACCGCTGCCAGAACATCGCGCGATTTGGGTCCGGCGAGCACCAGGGTTCCGTAACGCGCGGTAACGTCCTCAAGCGTCAAAGAGCCGTCTTCAGGCAGATGATGCTTCAACCAATCGCGATCGTGCCAGTAACCTGCAGCCGGTCCGATCAGCCAAAACCTGTTTTCATCGAAACGGGTGACGGTCAGCTCGGTCACCACGCGACCGCTGTCGGCACAGAAATAGGCAAGTGCCACCCTTCCGACACGCGGCAATGCGCCGGAAATCAAGCCGTCCAGCCACTCGGCAGCGCCCTCACCGGACAGTTCGAAGCGGGTAAAGCCGGTCAGATCGAGCAGGCCTGCATTTTTGGTAACGGTTTCGACTTCGGCGGCAATCGCATTGTCGAAATGCGGCCGCCCAAAGGTTTTGTCATCTTCCGCGCGGTCGCCTTCGCGCGCAAACCAGACCGGACGCTCCCAGCCACCAAACGAGCCGAACTGCGCGCCCTTCGCCGCCAGCCTGTCGTAGAGTGGCGACATTTTTGCCGGACGACCCGCCGGCCACAGCCGATGGGGAGGATGCATTGCATATTCGTTTTGATAGGTCTCGATTGCCTTGACGGTAGCAAAGGTTTTGGTCGCATGGTCGGTGAAGCGGCGCGGGTCCATGAACCAAAGATCGAGCTCGGTTTCCCCTTCGGCGATGTATTCGGCGATCACTTTGCCGGCGCCGCCAGCCTGGCAGATACCGAAGGTGAAAACGCAGGCTTCAAAGAAGTTCGTCAGCCCCGGTGCAGGTCCAACAAGAGGTAGTCCGTCCGGCGCGTATGGGATCGGACCGTTGATCACCTTCTGCACGCCACCCTTGGCTAGCATCGGTACACGCTCACAGGCGGCATTGATGTACCACTCGAGCCGCTCCAGATCATCCGGATAGAGCTGAAAGGCGAAGTCTTCCGGCGTTCCTTCCTTCAGCCAATGCGGCGTCGCCTGCCATTCGTAAGGCCCGAGGATCAGCCCGTTGCCTTCCTGGCGCAGATAGTAGCTGTCGTCCGGATCGCGCAGCAGCGGGATCTTCTCGTTCATCTCCACAAGTTCGTCGATAGCCTCGGTCACCAGGTACTGGTGCGACATGGTCACCATCGGCACGTCGCGCCCAACCATTCGACCGATCTCGTCGGCATAATAACCGGCGGCGTTGATCACCGTGCCGGCATTGATCGTGCCCTTGTCTGTTGTCACATCCCAGGACCCATCCTTGCGTTGCGCAAGGCCGGTCACCTTGGTGAAACGAACCACCTTGGCGCCCTTGTCACGAGCCCCTTTGGCGAACGCCTGACTCAGCTGCGAGGGGTCGATATCACCGTCCTGGCTGTCCCACAGCCCGCCCACGAGGTCGTGCAACTCAAGCATCGGATAGTGCTTGCCGCGCAGTTCCTGCGGCGACATGACCGCCATGTCCATGCCGGCGACATTGGCCATCGACGCAACATGCTCGAATTCCTGCATGCGCTCTTTCGAATGGGCAATGCGCACCGACCCCGTCATGTGGCGATTGATCGGATACCCGACCTCATCACCAAGGCGATTGTAAAGCATGGAGCCGTAGTGCTGCAGCTTCATCAGATTGAGGCTGCCGGTAAAGTTGGGTGTATTACCGGCGGCGTGCCACGTTGAGCCCGACGTCAGTTCGTTTTTCTCGATCAGCACCACGTCGGTGATTCCGGCCATGGCCAGATGATAAAGGCAGCTGGTACCGACGGCACCACCACCGATGATGACAACCTGCGCGTGGGATGCAAGCTCTGCCATGAAGGTTCCTCCCCTGTCCGGAGTCAGTAAATAGGCGGCGATACGACCCAGATCGCAACCGCCGGTTCGTCATAATTGTTGGCCCAGGAAAACGGCTCTTCCTTGAACCGGAAACTGTCGCCAGCCCGGACAGTGAAGGTCCGTCCGCTAATCGTCACATCGAGCGCACCGGAGACCATGTAGGCTGTTTCTTCCGTCGGCCGCAGGTGCGGCTCCGGCAAGCGCGCGCCCGGCGCGAATACGCTGCGGATCACCTCGTAGGAGCCGCTCAGATCGGGTGACAGCAGTTCTTCGATCAGTCCGTCGCCCGGTTCGCCGCTGCGTCGGCGCAGGCCGGCACGGGTAACCATGCCGCGTTCGTCTTCCGAGACGTCGGAAAGCATCAGGAACCAGCTGACCGGCACATCGAACAGTTCCGCGACCTTGCGCAATTCCTGTGTCGACAAGACCGAGATGCCGCGCTCGACCTGGCTGAGGAAACCAATGGAGCGGCCGAGCTTTTCGGCCACATCCGCCAGCGTCAATCCTTTCGACTGTCGGATCGCTCGCAGGTCGCGGCCAATATCAGCCGAAAGGTCTGCATCATCATTGGCAGCCGCAGATTGCGCCCGTTCCGATGGCATGACGTCAAAGCTCCTCGAACAGTCCGCGCAGCGTTGTGCCGCTGCCGGCAAATGTCGACAACAGACCTTCCAACACCGCTCGTGAAAAATCAACCGATTTTTTCACGCATTAGGTCGAAACGGGTCCGCCATGAGCGACCGAGGTCACTCAGGTTCGGAAGAAAATCCTGACAAATTCAAAAAAAGTGCTGCTATTCGAAATCGTGGCCGTCAGAACGCGGTAAAGGTCATCGTAGTCAGCGACCTGGCTATGCCGGGAATGTTGAGGACGTTGTCGTGGATGAACTTGCCGATATCCTTGTCTTTCGGAACGTAGATTTTCATCAACAGGTCGAACTCGCCGGAGGTCGAATAGAGTTCTGATATGATCTCGCGCTCGTAAAGCTGGTCCGCCACCTCATAGGTTTTTCCTGTTTCACACTGCAGCTGAACAAATACACAGTTCATCGTCGATCCTCGTCTGAGCCCACTTCGGTTGGGCTGGTCTTGGCGGTTTCAATCCGACCTCGACCTTATTTACACCCATCGCGATAAGCTGCAAAGCAAGGCTGCCCTTGCCAGCAGCGCCTGTTTCGGGACACTGTGCGGATCCGCAATCTTTCGGACGACCGACGACCATGCTCATGCAACAGATCACCGACTGGGACGATGCCTACGCCAACCTGGAGCACATTGCCGGCGGAAGCGCCTACCCGGAAAAATGGACCAACGCGGCCGCGTCGTTCCGCGACACGATGCAGGCCTCCGGTCGCGCGGAACTTGACATCGCCTATGGCAATCGGGAGCGCAACCGGCTCGACCTGTTTCATCCCGCAAGCACGCCAAGAGGCCTGGTTATCTACGTGCACGGCGGTTTTTGGAAGGCGTTCGACAAGACTTCCTGGTCTCAATTGGCCGATGGTCCGCTGGCACACGGTTTCAGCGTCGCATTTCCTTCTTATACGCTTTGCCCGGACATACGCATCACCGACATCACGGAGGAGGTTGCAGCTGCTGTCAAAACGGCCGCCTCACGTGTCAGCGGAAGCATACGCCTCACAGGCCACTCCGCCGGCGGACATTTGGCCACCCGAATGGTGTGCCGCAATACACCGCTCGATCCGGACACGCTTGAACGTATCGAACGGGTCGTCTCGATCAGCGGCGTACACGACCTGCGCCCCCTGATCAGAACCGCCATGAACGAGGTACTGAATATCGACCGCGTCGAGGCGCTCAAAGAAAGCCCTGCCCTGCTGGAACCCGTCGGCGACACGAGGCTTGTTTGCTGGGTGGGCGCGGGCGAACGCGCCGAATTCATTCGGCAAAACGCCTTGCTGGCAAGCATCTGGAAGGGCCTCGGAGCGGCAACAGCAAGCATCGAAGAGCCCGACCGTCACCACTTCAACGTCGTCGAAGGATTGGCCGAACCGAACCATCCTCTGACTTGCACGCTGTGCGCATAGCCGAGAACCCATAGAGCGTTCCCAGTTTCAATCCCCTGCCCCGGATCGGTGGAGTGCTTTGAGATGCGGATATGCCGCGCGAAATGCCAGATAGGCATCGTCATACGCAGCACTGTAGTCCCTGTCCGGTTGAATCTCCGTGCGGATTTCCGGTGAGGTAATGGCGCCCTTTTGCGATGACCCTCCGGATGCGATCATGCCAAGCCGGGCTGCGCCAAGCGCGGCGCCAAACTCGCCGGCGGCTGGCAGATAAAGCGGTACGCCAAGCACGGTCGAGATGAGCTGCAGCCAATAGGACGAAGCGCTGCCGCCACCTATTGCAATGAGCCCGTCCAGCTTTGCGTCCGTCGCCGCGAGGGCTTCGAAACTGTCGCGCAGGCCAAAAGCAACGCCTTCCAGAACGGCTCGTGTCAGTTCCGTATTGGTTGTTCCCGTCGAAAGCCCCACGAATCCACCGCGAATCTCCGCATCATTGTGCGGCGTTCTCTCGCCCGAGAGATACGGAAAGAACCGAACCGATGATGGTCCGGACAGCGTCAATCCGAGCTCTTCCGTAAGCTCCGAGGGTTTCCTCCCGACATTCCTGGCAAGCCAACTCAGGCTGTCAGCGGCGGAAAGCATCACGCCCATCTGATACCAACGATCCGGGATGGCATGACAAAACGTGTGAACCGCTGTCTCTGGTGCGGGCCGGTAGCCATCTCGCGCTGCAAGGAGAACCCCGGAGGTTCCGAGAGAAACGAAGCCCTGCCCTTCGTCCAAAGCACCGATGCCACAAGCCGCCGCCGCATTGTCGCCCGCCCCGCCGGCGATTGTCACCGTGCCGGTCAGCCCCCATCTGCGGGCAATGTCGTCGCGAAGAATCCCAGCCGGCTCGCTGCCTTCCACCAGGCGCGGCATCTGATCGGCACGCATGTGGCCTGCGTCGAGAAGATGATCGGACCAGCAACGCTCACCAACATCCAGCCAGGACGTTCCGGCGCTATCGGACATGTCGGCCACATAGTCCCCGGTGAGATAAAAATTCAGATAGGCCGCAGGCAACAACACCTTTGCAACCTTCTCGAAAATCTCGGGCTCTTGCTTTCGGACCCATTCGAGTTTTGGAGCAGTGAAGCCGGGAAAGACGATGTTGCCGGAGCGCTCGCGCACTCCTTGGGTTGAATCGAGCGTCATGGCCTCGGCATGCGATCTTGTGTCATTCCAGAGAATACAGGGTCTCAGGACACTGCCATCCGCATCAAGAAGTGTGGCTCCATGCATATGGCCGGCCACACCGATGGCGCGAAGCTCCCTGAAAGCCGGATAGGTCGCCCGCATTTCTTCGATCGCGGCCTCAAGCGCTTCAATCCAGTCGGAGGGGTCCTGTTCGGACCAGCCGGGATTGGGATTGAGTGCTTCATAGTGCCGCTCGGTCGCGCCGATTGGGTTGCCATCGGAATCCACAAGCAACGCGCGCAGCCCGGAAGTTCCAAGATCTATGCCCAGAAACGTCATTCAAGTGCCCTTCAAATAGACTTGCAGCGCGGTTTCCATTCCATCGCGGTGCATGATGTTCAACCAGCGTGCAAATTTCTCGGCGAAATGCGCCACGTTGGCAAGGTCGCCGTAGAGGTCGCGCTGTTCCAGCCAACGCATCGGTTCATCCAAGGCTGCTTTTGCAGCGGCGTTCCGCATATCCCAGAATGGATCATTGGGTGCAATTACGCTGCCGTCGTCGCGCATGCCCAAGCACATCCGAGCCCAGGCGGCCTCAACAAGGGCAAGTCCATCAATCGGGGCGTTTGCTGCCAGCCCGTCACGGATCGTGGGCACGATCATGCCCGGATGTCGTGACGATCCGTCAAAGGCTATGCGCCGGATCGTATCGACGATACGCGGATTCGAAAACCGCCTTTCGATGAGGTTCACATAGGCCTCCGGCGTCATCCCGGGAACGGATGCGACGTGAGGAACGATCTCATCCATCTCGACCTTCCGAAAGAGATCAAAAATCAGGGGGTGTCCCACCGCCTGAGATACGGTTTCCACACCGAGCACCTCCGCCACGTTGGCTATGACCTGATGCCCGCCGTTAAGGATTCGGATTTTTTGCGCCTCAAACTCATGCACGCTTTTCGAAAGCTGACCTCCAACCTCATCCCATTGCGGTCGCCCGGCACAGAAAGCGTCTTCGATGACCCATTGCCGGAAGTTTTCGTGGGTTACCGGCACGGCATCATCAATGCCCATCGTTCGTGCCAGTTCGATTTCCTTCTGGCCTGTCGCCGGAACGATGCAGTCGACCATTGAGTTGGGGAACGTGCAATTGGCGTCGATCCAATCGGCCAGATCCGGTTCGCTCAATCGCGCGAGCGAAAAGACGGTTTGGCGAAGGATATCGCCATTGCCCTGAAGATTGTCACAGCTCTGAACGGTGAAAGGGCCGGCGCCACTGGCCCGTCTCAGTTTCAGGGCGGCAACAATGGCGCCAAAGGCCGTGCATGGTGTTTCCGGGTTGGCCGCATCGTGCTGGATGTCGGGGTGATTTGCGTCAAAACCTTTTGTCGCCGGATCCATATAATAGCCACCCTCGGTCACGGTTAGCGAGACGATGCGGATCTCGGCCGCGGCCATTTGTTCAATCAGGGGGCGGTTGCCATCCGCGACAGGAACGTATCCGATCATGGAACCGGTGACTTCGGCCGAAGTTCCCTCGGGGCTCAGCTCGATGAGAGTGGTCAAATAATCCTGAGCTCGAAGCTTGGCGCGCATTTCACAGTCATAGGGACGAACACCGGCACCAATAATCGCCCAGTTGTGTGCCCGGCCCTGTTGCATGAGGCGATGGAGGAACCAAGCCTGGTGAACGCGGTGAAAATTACCCAAACCGATATGAACAATACCCGGTGACAGTTTGCTCCGGTCGTATGACGGGCGTTTGACTGGTTCAGGGAGGGAAGCGAGCGTGGTGTTGGACAAGCTGATCATCTGTTCGCACTTTCAGCATCCGGCAGTACGAACCGCTCCACTTCCCTGAGGGTGTCAAAAACCTCGATCGCACCGGCATCACGCAACACTGCCTCATGCCTGTCTCTTTGCCCATCAAGATGGCTGCCGCCAATGAAGCCGATGGCTGGAACACCGGCCGCTCCCGCACCACGAATGCCATGGGGAGAGTCTTCAACGACTATACAATCGGACGGGTCCAACCCCATTCTTTCGAGCGCGAGATTGAAAAGATCCGGAGCGGGCTTTCCGTGCGCAACCTCTTCCGCACTCGCGGCAGTCCCCTCGAACCACGGGGCAAGGCCTGCAATCTCAAGCGTTGCCTTCATCCGTCGCAGTGACCCTCCTGTCGCCAGGGCAATGGCAAGGCCGTGATCTTCTAATCTGGCCAGCAACTCGGCCGCTCCCGGTATCCGGCTCAATTCACTCTGGTAGGTCGCCAGCAACCGAGCTTCGACCTTCTCTGCAAACCCGTTCGGAACCGGCGCGCCCAGTCGGGTTGAAACATAGTCAACAATCTTCGGCATCGCGACGCCGAGAAACTTGTCGCCCAATTCTTGAGGCGTGGCATCATCGATCCCGAGAGCGCGCATCTCCGTCGCAATCGCCTCGAGCGACAAGGGCTCGCTATCCACAAGACAGCCATCCAGATCAAATATGACGCCCCGCAGTTCGGGCATGCAGTGTCCTTTCCCCCGCGGCACTTCGCCGGACGAAATCTCAGATGCGGTGCCCCGAATTTCGGTCGAACAAGTGAACGTCAGTCGGATCGATCAGGAAGCCCAACTGTGATCCCGGGCGCGCATTGATGCGGGCTTTGACCAGCGCGTCGATCAAATCCTTGCCGGATCTGGCAAATATCTGTGTTTCCGATCCGGTTGGCTCGACCACAACCACTTCCATCGGGACGCCTCCGTCACCAATGAGTATGTGTTCAGGGCGAATGCCATAGGTGACGTCTTGCCCTTCCTGCGCTGTCGTCTCCGGCATTGGAAGTTTCAGTCCGCCATCGGATGCGAAGACTTTGCGTCCATCTTCCGATGCGATCTTGCCATGGACAAAATTCATTGACGGCGAGCCGATAAAACCGGCAACGAACGTATTTTCAGGATTGTCGTAGAGATCCAGCGGACTTCCGATCTGCTCCACCCGGCCATCTCGCATCACTACGATCTTGTCAGCCATCGTCATGGCTTCGATCTGGTCGTGTGTCACATAGACGATGGTTGTTCCCAGCCTCTGATGCAGCTCCTTGATCTCGACCCGCATGGTTACACGCAGTTTCGCGTCGAGATTTGAGAGCGGTTCGTCAAACAGAAATACCTGAGGATCGCGGACGATGGCGCGCCCCATGGCGACGCGCTGCCGTTGTCCACCCGAAAGCTCCTTCGGATACCGCTTCAGGTACTTGGTCAGGTCAAGAATATCGGCCGCTTTCGTGACCTTTTCTTCCATCTCCCGCGCTGGCGTCTTTGCCATCTTGAGAGGAAAACCGATGTTGTCGTAAACGGTCTTGTGCGGGTAGAGCGCATAACTCTGGAAGACCATCGCGATGTCGCGTTCCTTTGGGAGGACATCATTGACCACGCGATCGCCGATCGAAATCGTCCCGTCGGAAATCTCCTCCAGACCGGCGAGCATTCGCAGAAGCGTGGACTTGCCGCAGCCGGAAGGGCCAACGAGAACGACGAATTCGCCATCGTCGATATCGACGCTGACGCCGTGCATCACCTGCACTGAACCGTAGCGTTTGACGACGTCTTTGATTGTTACGCTGGCCATGTCGCTTCACCCTATTGCGGCAGTTCGATTTGCATTTTGACATCTGCCGGCGGCGCGGACGCGGCGACTTCGAAGGCGTGGACGCTGTCGGAAAATTGAAAGGTTCTGGTAATGAGCGGTTTCACGTCAATGGCGCCAGAACTCAACATGCCCACGCAGCGCGGGAAGACATGTGCATATCGGAAGATGTTTTCGACGCGCGCTTCCCGGACCATCGCCGCTCCTGCATCGTATTGAACGGGATCAGACTGACCGCCAATCATCACGACGCAGCCGCCAGGGCATAACGGTTCAAACACTGTCTTGGCAGCGTGTGGAGACCCCGTTGCCTCGAACACGAGGTCGACTCCCCAACCATCGGTGTCGCGTTTGACCACCTCAGTGATGTCTTCCGACGCGACGTTGACCGGTCTGATGGCCGGATTGAGCGAAGCTGCGATTTCCAGTTTTTTCTCGACCAGGTCGGTGACATATACCGTGGCACAACCGCCGGCCAGCGCAGAAAGTGCCGTAACAAGACCGATAGGTCCCGCCCCCATGACCACGGCGGTGTCACCAGCCTTGATACGGGCTTTTGTTGCTGCGTGAACCCCAACGGCCAGCGGTTCGACCATCGCCGCCTCTGCAAAACTCACGTTTTCGGGGAGTTTGAAGGTAAAGGCCTCCGGGTGCACACAGGTAGGCCTCAGGATGCCGTGCACCGGCGGTGTTGCCCAGAACCGCACCGCGGGGTCGATGTTGTACATGCCCAATTTGGTCGCTTTGCTGTTGGGGTCGGGAATTCCCGGTTCCATGCACACGCGATCGCCGACCTTCAGTGTCTGAACCTCAGCGCCGGTCTCGATCACGATGCCGGAAGCTTCGTGACCGAGGATCATGGGTTCCTTCACCACGAATGGGCCGATGCGGCCATGTGTGTAGTAGTGGACATCCGATCCACAAATGCCGACCGTATGCAGTTTGATCCGCACATCCCGTGGCCCCAGCGTTTCTTCCACGCGATCGATTGCGGCGAAGTCTCGCAGGCTGAGTTCGTCTTTCTTTTCCAGAACAAGCGATTTCATGCTTCAGCCCTTCCTGATTGTTATGAAGGCCAACACGATGGCGATTGCGTTTGAGATCCAGATAGAAAAGCCCGCGGGTTCCAAAAATCGAAACCAGAACAGAGACAGAGCGATCCAGACGACAACGGAGATAAAGAGCCGGTCAAACCAGTTGGTCTCAATTGGCAGAAACCCGGCTTTGTGGGACGCAACAACCACGTCGTCATCATCCTCCAGATGTGTCGAAGCAAGCGGCGTTTCACGGTGATCACTCATCGCCTTATCCTTTCACCGCCCCGAAGGTCAGACCCGCGACGATGTGCCTTTGCACCAGGCCGAATACGATCAAGGCCGGGATCAAGGTGAACACCGAAATCGTTGCCATGACACCCCACTCCGTCCCCGTCGTGGTGACGTATTCCGACAGGCCTGTGGTCAAGGTCCGCGCGTTGAAATTGGTGAGCGTCGCCGCCAACAGATATTCGTTCCATGCAAAGACCCATGTCAGGATCAAAGTGACGGCAAGACCTGGCCGGCAAAGCGGGAAGACGACTTCGGTGATGACCTGCCACGAACTTGCCCCGTCCACATAGGCGGCCTCATCCAATTCCTTGGGGATGCCGTCCACGGTCGGTCGCAAGGTCCAGATCGCAAATGGTAGATTGAAGGTGCAATACACCAGTATCATGCCGATCCGTGTGTCCAGCATCTTCCACTCACCAATGGTGTAGACCTGCGTCATGAGCAAAAAGAGCGGCAGCAGGAACACCGCCGGCGGGGCCATCCGGTTGGTGATGGTCCAGAAAAAGATCGATTCCTTGCCGGACATGTTGAAGCGAGACAGCGCATAGCAGGCAAAGAACCCAAGAATGGTGCATAAAATCGCATTGCCCGTCGAGATGATTATCGAATTCACCATGTAGCTGCGCAGCAACCGGTCCCCCAACACCTTCGTGTAGTTGCCCCAGAAAGGATCGGACAGGATCAACTCCGGGGTGGAGAATAGTTGCACCGCCGGTTTCACTGAAATGACGAAGAGCCAGTAGATCGGGAACAGGGTCAGGAAACTGACGAGCGTCCAGAAAATGATGCCGATGATGCGGCTTTGTTTTCTCATCGCCTCAATCCTTCTTGCTGCGCGGAGCCAGCATGGTCACGTAGAGCAACCAGCAAGACACGATTGTCAGGTAGAGAACGATGACCGATATGGTCGATCCGTAGCCATAATTCGTCTTCGGAAACACCTCTTTGAAAATGTGGACACCAACGAAACGGGTGGCTGATCCGGGGCCTCCACCGGTGAGCATCCAAACTTCGTCGACGGTTCGAAGCGCATCCATCAGGCGAATGAAAAGGGTGGCAACAACCGCAGGCGCAATCATCGGCAGAGTGATATGCCAGAAGATCTGGCGCTTGCCCGCTCCATCGATCTGCGCCTGTTCAAACGGATCCGGCGGCAATGACACCAGCGCTGCGATCAAGGTGAGGGTAACCAACGGTGTCCAGTGCCAGACATCCATTATGACGATGGTGGCAAAGGCGGCAAATGCCGAGGTGCCGATGTTCATCGTAATCCCGAACCACTCGTCCAGATAGTGCGGGATGATCCCGATCGAGGGCGTTGTCATCAGCTTCCAAACCGAGCCGACGATGATCGGCGCCATGATGAGCGGCAATGTGTGAATGGTGCGGAAGATGGCCTTTCCGGGAAAGTCCCGCATGAAAGCCTGCGCCAGAAAATATCCGAGAACCAGCTCCGAAACCACGGCGAAAAACACAAACATGACGGTGACGCCAAGCGAGTTCAGGAAGGCCTGGTCGAAAACAATCTGCCGGAAGTTGTCGGCGCCGTTGAAAACCATCTCCGGATTGACCGCGAATGGGTTCCAGGAATGAAACGACACGTAGACGACGTAGATGAACGGTACGACACCAAAGAAGAAAAGAATGACCAGTGTCGGAGCCAATAGAATCCAGCCGAGACTCCTGGATTGCATGACGGACCTCCCCTATTCGTTCCGATCCAGTTTGGCATCGAACTGGCAATTTTTCTGCAGGAATTCTTTTTGGGTGGCTGCCGCCCCAATCGGGCGACAGCCTTTGCGGTAACCTATGGGGAGGATGGTTACTTGCGATATCCCAGTTCGCTCAGCGTCGCTTCGGCTGCAGCAGCCATCTGATCCAGACCGTCCTGAACACCCAGATCGCCTGTCAGGATCTGATAGAAGATTGGAGCTGTCGCCTCACGAACCTGAGCGTGGAACGGATAGGGCGGCGCACCAGCGAACAGGTATCCCTTTTCGCGGATAAGATCGTAGTAACCGCCGAGTTCCTTGTTGAACGCAACCACTTTGGGATCGTCATATGTCGCCGTGTTGGTCACGCGCGGTGCGGCCACTGCCCAATCAGGTTGAACATCATTCTGGCCGATAAACTGAAGGAACAGTGCCGTCGCTTCCTTGTTTTTGGAAGAATGCGGCATGCCAAATGCACCACCATCATAGTAGCCAATGTAACCATTGCCGGCTTCGGCCGCAGCCATGACACCATCGGCAAGCGGAGGCAAGGCAACGCCGACATTGCCGACAACAAGAGACTTGTTCTTGTCAGCTGCTATCCACCCGGCATTTTCGCCATACACCAGCCCTTGTGCAGCGCGACCGGCACCGAACGTCGTGCCAACCTCGGTCCACGTCGAGGCCGGGCTTTCCGGTGGCGCAATATCGCGCATGGACAGCCACCACTCCATTGCCTTGACGGCTTCCGGTCCGTTCATCGTTCCGCCATTGGCGACTGACGCAGCAAAATTGTTGTCCGCATCGATACCCCAATTGTAGACGCCAAAGGTCGGGGCAACCGATTCGTAGTACTCGTACCAGGACGCCACGTGACCGGTGTGGGCCTGAGCGGTGGTTCCCCAGAGGTCCATGTCGTTCGCTTTGCCGTAGTCCGTGAAGAACTGAGCGATTTCGGCATATTCCGCATGGGTCTTTGCAGGAACGAGATCACGGCCGGTCTTCTCCTTGAAGGCCGCTTGAATGTCCGCGTTGTTGAAGAGATCGGTCCGGTACAGGTAGATCTTCAGGAACGCTTCCATGGGAACGCCATAAAGGTCACCCTTGGCATCCTTGAAGTAGTTGGCGAAGGTGGTGAAATTCGCCTCGTCGTAGGAAGGCGCTTTCAGCTTCGGGTTGGCTTCCAGAAACTCCGTCAGGTTGGTCAGGAAATCGCGGGCCAGGTAGGAGTAGATGATGTCCTGCTCGATATAGGCCATGTCATAGATGCCGGTGCCGGCTTCCATATCCTTGATCGCCTTGTCGAACATCTGATCCCACGAGGTGGTTTCAACATCGACGCGGATTCCGGTCAGTTCTTCGAACTGCGGCGCCAGTACTTCACGGATGTAGAGCGACGGTGGTGATGATTCGGTTACGCCGCGAATTGTCACGCCCTTGTAAGGTGCAGCGGCTTCCTTCCACCAGGCGTCATGGCCGTCAGCCGAAGCCGATGTGGCCGCAACCGCCGCGATGGAGAAAGCAAGCGCGGACGCGCCCAGATGTTTCGTAATACTCATGGATTACCTCCCAGATTTGCTCCGACCGACACGGCAGCAGCCCGTGCCATGACGTTTGTTTACATATTTATGATATGCCATTCAAGTGTAAATTTTCAAATGTATGGATTGCAAACCAAATGTAAAACTGCGAAACAATGGTGACCTGACCGCAGTCGATGCACCCGAAGCCTGGGAGGAGTTCGGCTTTGCCGCGAGAACCAATTGAGGATAGTGACGCCTTCGTGACCGAAGTCTGCTGGCACTACTACGTCAACGAAATGACCCAAGCTGAGATCGCCAGCTTGCTCGATGTGACCCGGCTGCGTGTCAATCAGGCGATCCAAAGGGCAAAGGCGCTCGGCTTCATAAAGGTTCATATCGAGTCTCCATTCCTGCCGCGCATCGAAATGCAAGAGCAGTTGAAGACGGCTCTGGGACTGCAACGGGCCGTCATCACACCCGCCAATGAAACGAACTATGACTATCACCGCCCAGTGGGTGCTGCCTTGGCTGCGCTGTTGACCGAACGACTGGCCAGCAATCGCTGGAAAACCTTTGGGGTTTCGTGGGGACTGACGCTGGATTTCGCCATCAGGAAGCTGACCCGGCAATCGCACGCCGATCTTGAGGTCGTCTCAATTCTGGGTGGAACGGCAAAGGGCTCGACATTCAATTCGTTCGGCATTGCTTCAGGCTTCGCAAACATTCTCGGCGCCCGCTACTCCATGCTGACCGCCCCGATCTACCTCTCGGAAGGAATCGATCGTGAGATGTTCCTTTCACAATACGCACTCAAGGAGCACTACGAGAAGTTCAAGTCGCTCGATGCGGTCCTGCTGACGTGCTCCAATGTCTCCAGGAAGTCCTTTCTGGTCGAGCACGGACTGCCGCGCGAAATCACCCCGGCCGACTTGATCGAATGGGGCGCCATTGGCGACGTGTTGGGACACTTCCTTGACAAAGATGGCGGGTCTGTTTCCGCTGAAGTGGACGATCGAACCATCGGCATGTCGCTCGAAATGGTTCTCGAGATACCGGAAAAAATCATGGCTGCAGCGGGCCCGCACAAGGTCGAGATCATCCGGGCAGCCTGTCGGCGTGGTTTGGTCGACACGCTCGTCACCGACGATTTGACGGCACGCCTGCTCATGGAAAATTCCACGTCACAATCCTCGATTATCGATCCGGAGGTGACGTGATGCGTCGCCCCGGCGGACGTTCATCGAAATCTCCTGCCCATGTGACGCCTCGCGCCTTCGTACAACAATCATAAGCTTATGGTTCCGTCCCCCAATGCTCTTGGCCCAACGATCTGTATCGGTGAAATTCTCGCCGAGATCGTTGCCACGACCATTGGAGATGGATTTGCCGAACCAAGCCCTCTGATCGGCCCCTACCCCAGTGGCGCTCCGGCGATTTTCATCGACCAGTGCGGGCGCATGGGTGGGGCGGCAGCCATGATAGGCGCTGTCGGAGATGACGATTTTGGACGCATGAACCTGGATCGGTTGAAGCGTGACGGCGTCGATGTGTCGGCGATTATCATCGACCCCGCCCTGCCCACCGGCACGGCTTTTGTCCGCTATCGCCCAAACGGAGAGCGTAATTTCGTTTTCAACATGTGGACGTCCGCCGCCGGCCGACTGAACTGGACAGATACCGTCGACGCGATGGTCAACAGCGCCGGCCATCTGCACGTCATGGGAACTCTACTCAGCAATGGGACAATTTGGCCGCTAATCGAACGCGCGGCCAACGTGGTCAAAGAACGCGGCGGAAGCATCTCGCTCGATCCGAATATGCGCAAAGAGCTCCGGTCTGATGCCGAAACCGACGCTCGCGCAGCGGCCATGGTGGCGATGGCGGATTTGCTTTTGCCGTCCGGCGAAGAGCTGTTCATTGCAGCTCAACTGCCACCCAGCCTGGGTGAAGCCCGGGCGTTGGAGCACCTCCTCGATCACGGCATCTCGGAGATCATCGTCAAACGTGGTGCATCCGGCTCGAGCTGCTATCAGGCCGATGGCACAATCACCCATGCTCCGGCCTTCGCCGTTGAGGAAATTGATCCAACCGGCGCCGGCGATTGTTTTGGCGGCGCGTATGTCACCGCACGCCGCCTCGGGCTGCCTGTCACGCAGGCCCTGACTTATGGCAACGCCGCCGGGGCAAGAAACGTGACCATGCGCGGTCCGATGGAGGGCGCGGGCACACGGGCCGAGTTGGACGCGTTTATTGCCGATACCGAGACAGCCAAATGACAGCCGTGGGCCTCACCGACCTCGCCCAATTGCATCGTGCAAGAGAACCAGGCGGCATCACCTCCGTTTGTTCCGCGCATCCGATCGTCCTGCGCGCAGCGCTTCAACACGGACGCGACCACGACAGCACCGTTCTGATCGAAGCAACTTGCAACCAGGTCAATCACCTTGGTGGTTACACCGGCATGACTCCGGCAGACTTTGCCGAGTTGGTCTTCGGTCTAGCTGAAGAGGAAGGTTGCCCCCGGGACTTGATCGTTCTGGGTGGCGACCACCTTGGCCCAAACCCCTGGCGGGATCAGCCAGCTGAAGTCGCGTTGGCGGAAGCGAGTGAGATGGTCGCGGCCTTTGCTGCTGCGGGATTTCGCAAACTGCATCTCGATGCATCAATGGGATGCGCCGGCGAACCGTTGGCATTGGACGACACAGAAACCGCGCGGCGAGCCGCACTCCTGTCTGCAAGAGCCGAAAAGGTCGTGGCGCAGTCACATCTGCCTCTCCCACATTACATCATAGGAACCGAAGTTCCCCCACCCGGCGGCGCTGATCATGCGCTGGACGGGATCACTCCAACGGCGCCAGAGGCGGCCCGCCGAACCATCGCCGTGCACGAGCACACGTTTGCGGACCATGGGTTGCGGGACATGCTCTCCCGGATCATTGGGCTCGTTGTTCAACCGGGTGTCGAGTTCGGCAACAAAAACGTCATTCTCTACGATACCGACAAAGCAAAAAACCTGTCGCATGTTCTCAACGATTACGAAGGCCTCGTGTTCGAGGCGCACAGCACCGACTACCAGGGTGAAACGCGCCTTTCCGAACTCGTTCGTGATGGCTTCCGCATCCTGAAAGTCGGGCCGGAACTGACTTTTGTGCTGCGCGAGACACTTTATGCCTTGGACTTGGTCGCCGGCGACCTTTTACCGGACTACGGCATACGACCGCTCTATCGCACCATCGAAGAGACCATGCTGGCTGATCCGGTACATTGGCGGCTGCACTGTCAAGGCGACGAAGCCGAGCAGCGTGTGATGCGGCACTATTCGCTGTCGGATCGCGTCCGGTATTACTGGCCGCAGCCAAAGGTCCAGGCAGCGGTGGCGCGACTCCTGGATGCGTTGCGCGGGCAAATCGTTCCTCAACCATTGATGTTGCAGCACCTACCGAGCGCGACGGTCTTTGCCGGCAAACCACTGGTCCCCGAGGACGTCCTGATCAGACGCGTTCGCGACTGTCTTGGAAACTATCAAATCGCATGCAGCCGTTAGGAATCCTGAGCAAATCGGATTGAGGCTGCGGCACCTAAATTGGAGGGCAAAAATGATCACACCGTTCGAAGGAAAGAGCGTCATCATTACCGGTGCGGGAAAAGGCATCGGACGAGCCTGCGCTTTGGAGATGGCCAGACGCGGTGCAAAGGTAATCGCCCTCGCCCGCACCAAATCGGATCTCGATAGCCTCTCCTCAGAGATAGGCAGCACTTCGATCATCGTCGATTTGCTTGACAAAGCCGCGGCGCGCGAAGCGATGCGGGACGCCGGCACGGCCGACTTCCTGATCAACTGTGCCGGCACGAGCGTGCTGGAAAGTGTCCTGGAAATGACCGACGAGGGCTATGAGACCGTGATCGGTGTCAATCTGCGCGCTGCGCTGATCTGCGCCCAGGAATTCGCCCGAGCCCGGGTCTTGGCGGGCGGCGGCGGATCGATCCTCAACGTCACATCCATCGCGGGGCATCGCGGCTTTGTCGAGCACATGTCCTATGCGGCCTCCAAGGCCGGGCTCGAAGGAGCGACACGGGTCATGGCCAAGGAACTTGGCGAGCACGGCATCCGCGTAAACGCAGTGGCCCCAACCGTTACAATGACCGAAATGGCCGCCATGGCCTGGTCCGATCCCGAAAAGAAGGACCCGATGATGGTGCGTCATCCCATAGGTCGGTTCGCCGAGGTCGAGGACGTTGCCCGATCGATCGTCATGCTTCTATCGGATGATGCTGCCATGGTGACCGGTGCCGTGGTCCCTATTGATGGCGGCTTCCTCGCCGTCTGAACCACTCATTGAAATACAGGAGAGCCGAATATGGCTGAATCTCTTAAGGGTAAAATCGCCGCTATCACGGGGGCCGCCTCCGGCATCGGCCTCGCGGCCACTGAGGCGTTGCTGTCCGAAGGGGCAACTGTGGTCATGGTTGATTGGGATAAGGACGCTCTACGCGAATGCACCGAACGGCTTGGCGAAAGGACAATCGCGCAAGTCACCAATCTGATCGATCCCGCGAGCTGCAACGCGATGATCCCGGAAATTCTCGAAAAGGTGGATCAGATCGATATCCTCTATTGCAACGCGGGTACCTATATCGGTGGCGATCTGGATGAGACCGATCCCGATACCATAGACCGGATGCTCAATCTCAACGTCAATGCCGTGATGAAGAATGTCCATGCCGTAATCCCGCACATGAAGCAGCGCGGATCGGGCGACATCTGGATCACCTGTTCCGTCGCCGGCCATGCTGCGGTGGCCTGGGAACCGGTTTACTCCGGTTCGAAATGGGCAATGACATGCTTTGTCCAAACCATGCGTCGCCAACTGCGTGAACACGGCATTCGCGTGGGTCAAATGTCACCGGGGCCGGTGGTTTCGGCGCTGTTGGCTGATTGGCCGGCGGAGCGACTGCAGAACGCAAAAGACAGCGGGTCCCTGATCGAACCAACCGAAGTGGCCGAAGGCCTGGTGTTTGCTTTGACAAGAAATCGGAATGTGACGATCAGAGACATGATCGTCCTGCCGACGAATTTCGACATCTGAACTTCGGTGATCCACGTCCTGTTCTAAGGCTGGTTCGACCCGTCATCCTCATCATCGAGTATCCGATAGGCAGCGCCGTCCAGATCGTCATACTGGCCGCTGCGAAGCGACCACAAAAAGGCCAGGAGCCCCGCAGCGCCCAGCAGAAGCGCGACCGGAATGAGGTAAACCAGGCTGCTCACGCGCGGCTCCCTGTCGTGGCATGCGCATCCATGGTCTCGTCCTCAAGCGGCACGCGCTGATCTTCCATCGCTTGACGTTGCGATGCGCGCAGGCGCAGGGCGTTCAGCACGACCACGATCGATGACGATGACATCGCCAGAGCTGCCACCAGAGGCGTGGCGTAACCGAGGACGGCGGTCGGAATGGCCACCAGATTATAGGCGATCGCAAGACCGAAATTCTGCCGGATCAGCCGACCGGCCTTGCGCGACACATCGAGCGCTCTGGTGACCGCGGAAAGACTGTCGTGCAGGAACACGAAGTCGGCAGCGTTGCGGCCGACGTCAGCCGCCGTTGCCGGCGCCATCGACACGTGGGCGCGCACCAGTGCCGGCGCATCGTTGAGACCGTCTCCGACCATGAGCACCTTGTGGCCTTCTTCCGCAAACCGGCCGACAAGTCGGTTTTTCCCATCCGGCAGCACGCCGGCGTGCCAACTGGCGACGCCGAGGTTCCGCGCCATCTGCTGTACGATCGAGGTCTGATCACCGGAAACGATCTCTACGGAGAGCCCCGAGGATTGCAGCGCTGAGACGGTCGCCATGGCATCCGGGCGCACCACATCGTCAAAAACAAAGGCCGCGTGAAATTCGCCGTCAGCGCTCAGCACCGTTTGTGACTGCAGAGCTTGGCCGGACTGACTTTGCTCTGGCTTGCCCAGAGCCCAATCGGCCTTGCCGAGCCTATAAACAACGCCGTTGTGCTCGGCTTCAAGACCACAACCCGGCACCTCGCGAATCGCGTCGAACCCAATTCCCGGCAACTTACCTCCGCCGTGTGCAAGCGCCTGCGACAGCGGATGTCGGCTGTGCGCTCCCATTGCGGCAGCGATTCTCATGTCTTGCGGAGCGATTTCCGCACGATTGGTGAGGCGCGGCCGCCCCAGGGTAAGTGTTCCCGTCTTGTCGAAGATCACGCTGTCGATCTCCGCCAGACGCTCCATGGCAGTGCCGTCCTTGACCATGATGCCGCTCTCGAACAGCCGGCCGGCCGCCACGACCTGCACCACCGGAACAGCAAGACCGAGTGCGCAGGGACAGGTGATGATCAGCACTGCAATGGCGATATAGAGTGCCCTGTGCCAATCCCCCGACACAGCGAGCCACCCAAGGAAAGATGCAAGGGCGACAAGGTGCACGACCGGTGCATAGAGCTGGGCAGCGCGATCGGCGATCCTGCGGTATCCGGCCTTGGCGCTTTCCGCCACCTCCATCATCCGGATCATTTCAGCGAGAAACGACTGTCTTGCCGGGGCCAATGCCTCAAGCGTCAGAGGTCCTGTCAGGTTTAGTGTTCCGGCTCTCGCCACGCTGCCGGGCTCGGCTCCTACGGGTGCGCTTTCACCGTTGACCAAAGAGCAGTCCAGATCGCTGACACCGGAGGTCACCCTGGCATCAACCGGCACGCGCTCGCCCGCCGCAATCACCAGCATCATACCGGTTTCAATCTCATCAATCGGCAGATAGTCCCGAGAACCGTCGCCGCGCAGGACCATTGCGCCGCGCGGCGCAAGCCGTGCCAATCCCTTGACCGCAGACCTTGCCCGTTCCCGCATGACGTGATCGAGGGTTCGCCCGATCAGCAGGAAAAACAGCAATGTCACTGAGGCGTCAAAGTAAGCGTGTTCACCGGAGTTGGCGGTTTCGTAGAGACTCATCAGGAAGGCCAGGACCACCGCCAGGGAAATCGGCACATCCATGTTGAGTCTGCCATGGCGCAGCGCTGAAAACGCCGACCGGAAAAAGACCCGTCCGGAGTAAGCAAGCGCCGGGATAGCAATCAGCGCAGATATCCAGTGAAACAGGTCGCGCGTCGACGCCTCTGCGCCCGACCACACCGAAACGGACAGGAGCATAATGTTCGCCGCTGCGAAACCGGCCACACCAACGGACCGCAGCAAAAGCTTCAGGGTTTCGTCACTGCCTTCTTCGCCGATGTCGAAGAGGTGACTCTGGTATCCAAGGCCGTACAGGGCGGTCGTGATTTCTTCGGGTTCGCCGCGCTTCGGAGACCACACGACGCTGACCCGCTTCGTCGACAAGTTCACGCGCGCCTGGTCGACAAGCGGGAGTTTCCCCAGACCGTTTTCGATGGTCTTGATGCACCCGCCGCAATGGACATCGGGAACGCTTAGTTCAAGCCGAAACCGGTCGTCACCTAACGGCACGCTGGAAAGCCGCAACTCCTCACCCGAAGGCCCTAGCCCGCCGGGGAGGTCGAGCGAAGTGTCCGACCCAGGTGCGCAACAGCTCATTGGCTGGATCCGTTTGCGGATAGATCAAGCCGCAGCGCTTCACGGTAATGCAAAGCCCCGTCCTTGTTGGCAGTAATTTTCGCCACCCAATGGCCAGGCTCGATTGTGACATTGGAGCTATAGCGTCCGGAACCCAGATGGGTCAGAGAAATGCGCTGGTCATCAACCACCCCCACCGGGCGGTGCAGCAGAACACTGACCGCATCAACGAGGATCGGATCACCGCCAGCATCCGACAGTTGATAGATCAGAACGTCATCCTCGACACGCAAATCCGATTTCCATCCCCGTGCTTGCATCTCCCGGTTAATGGCAACTTCGTCGTCGAACTTCTGGCTGGCCACGTAGGTGTTTTCAACCAGCAGTCCACTCCAGCTGGAGTTGGCGAACCAGGCCATGGTGATGTTGACGGAGATGATGGTTCCGAAGAACAGCACCATGATGGCAAGCATATGCCATCCGGTGAAGGTTTCGACCCGCAGAAACTGGCGTACACTCGTCATCACTTGCCCTCCGGCGCATCGAACGCCGCGTTGTAAACGTCCATCTCACCACTGCCTTTGTCTTCCGCAATCAGCCTGAATTGGGTCTTGCCGGCTTCAACACTTTCGAGTGGTTGACGGACATACACTTTGATCGTCCGCAATCTGTCCGGATCGACCGGAATGGCAAAGGAACGACCCTCCGGCTGATCGATGCCGGTGATCGACATCTGCGCACCGGGAAGCCCTTCGATCGACAGGAAGATCACCCGGGGTTCCGGGATCATGTTGAGCAGTTTGACGGTATAGCCGTTGCGGATAGAACCGTCCGACAGCCTGACGAATTGCGGGTTTCGGTCGTGCAACACATTGAGGCCGAGCCGGTCGCGCGAACCAAGCGCAATCAGAAGGCCGATGCCGACCAACGCCCAAACAGAGAAATAGATCAGCGTGCGCACCCGGAAAATCACGCGCCAGTCGAAGTGTCTGAGGTCTTTCTTGAAGGCACCATCAGAGTTGCGGACCAGTGCCGGATTGACGGCCTCTGTGCCGCCTGCCGTCGCCATCCCCATGTTGTGGGAATACTCGTCCAGCGTCGCGTAGGAGATGAGCCCTCTCTCCCGCCCCAGCTTGGTCATGACATCGTCGCAAGCGTCGATACACAACGCGCAGGTGATGCATTCGAGCTGCTGTCCATCGCGAATGTCGATGCCCATGGGACAAACAACCACACAGGCGCTGCAGTCGACACAATCCCCGACAACCTTGCCTTCGGCCTTGGCCTTTTTGGCATGACGCGAACGCGGCTCGCCGCGCCAGTCGTTGTAGGTGACGACCAGCGAGTTTTCGTCCAGCATCGCGGCCTGAATTCGTGGCCAGGGGCACATGTAGGTGCAGACCTGCTCGCGCATCAGGCCACCGAAGGTATAGGTCGTTGCCGTCAGGACAGCGACCGTAATGTAAGCGACCGGAGCGGCCTTGCCGGTTACGAAATCGACCAGCAATGTCGGCGCATCAGCGAAATAGAAGATCCAGGCACCGCCGGTGGCGACAGCAATCACTACCCAGATCGCGTGTTTGCTGACACGCTTGAAAATCTTGTTCAAAGACCAGCGCGCCTTGTCGAGCTTGATGCGCTGGTTGCGCTCACCCTCGATTGCCCGTTCGACCACCAGGAAGAGATCGACCCAGACGGTTTGCGGACAGGTATAGCCGCACCAGGCCCGACCGACTGCCGAGGTAACGAGGAACAGACCGAAACCCGCCATCACCAGGAGGCCGGCCACATAGAAGAATTCCTGCGGCCAGATTTCGATGAAGAAGAAATAGAAGCGACGGTTCGCCATGTCGACAAGCACCGCCTGATCGGGTGCGTAAGGTCCGCGATCCCAGCGCAGCCATGGCGTCAGATAGTAGATGGCGAGCGTCACAACCATGACGTACCATTTGAAGGTGCGGAATTGCCCCTTGGCACGCTTCGGGAAGATCTTCTTTCGCGCCTCGTAAAGCGGCTTGCGCGCCCATGCGGCGTTTACCGCCTGTGCGTCGAACTGCTCAACTTCCGCAGCATCGGTCCTGCTGTCGTTCATGTCGCCAAATCCGAAACCGGCCCTACCCGCAGGATACAGCGGGATGAGCTCGAAGGGAAACTTCGACCTTCATCCCGTCTTTGATCCCGTCGCGCAATCGGGCAAAACAACGCGCCTACTGACCGCCACCCAGACCATGGACGAAGACCGCCAGCTGCTTGATGGTCGGCTCTCCCAGACGTTCGATCCAGCCGGGCATAACACCATGCTTGGGGTTTGCGATCTGCCTGGCGATTTCCGACTCGGTTTCACCGTAGAACCAGATTGCGTCCGCAAGGTTCGGTGCACCGAACTCGATGTCACCTTTGCCGTCTTCGCCGTGACAGACGGCACAATTGTCGTCGTAGATAACCTTGCCCGGAGCAACCAAAGCAGGATCTGCCGGGTCACCTGTCAGGCTATAGACATAGGCGGTAACCTCGCGGAGTTCGGTTGGCTCCAGCAGATCGCCGAAGGCCGGCATTTCGGAGAACCGCGTATCGTCATCCGCATCGTAACGAACGCCATGGGCGATGGTGTGGTAAATCGCGTCGATATCGCCACCCCATAACCAAGCGTCGTCGTTGAGGTTCGGATAGCCCGGTGCACCTTGAGCTCCGGAGCCGTGGCACTGGACGCAATTCACCTTGAAGGCGGCTTCGCCGCCGGCCGTGGCAAACTGAAGCAGCTCCGGGTTGGAGGCAATGTCGCCGACCGGGGTACTGGCGATCTGATCGACATATTGAGACTGGGCTGCCTTGGCTTCGGCCATCTGCGTCGCCACAACCTCACGGCTCGAATAACCCAAAAGGCCCGTAGTCGCCGAGTTGATAAGTGGCCAGGCTGGATAGGCGATCATATACCCGATCGCCCAGACAATGGTCACGTAAAAGGTGATGACCCACCAGCGCGGCATAGGGTTGTTGAGTTCACGAATGCCGTCCCATTCGTGCCCCGTGGTTTCGACGCCACTGATTTCATCGATTTGCTTTTCGGACATGGCTCAATCATCTTTCAGTGCGTTTTTGGCGATTTTGTCGGCTTGCTTCTTGCTGCCGGGGCGAAACGTGTAAACGATCACACAGACGAACACGATCACCATGAACAGCAGACCCCAGCTGTCGGCGAAGGTGCGAAGCGTTTGGTATTCCATAGCTGCTCTCCTACCGGTAACCGGACGTCGGATCGTAGCTGGAAAAGTCGACCAGCGTTCCGAGCATCTGCAAGTATGCGACCAACGCATCCATTTCGGACAGGCGCGACGGATCGCCATCGAAATCGCCGATGACGGCCTTCGGGTAGCGTTCTTCGACACCATCCGTATCGGCATCCGGATCGGCCTGAGCCATCAGATCGGCTTTGGCGTTTTCGATCATCGCCTCGTCATACGGGACGCCGACCATGGCGTTGGCCTTCAGATGCGCCTCAATTCCATCAACCCTGAGCGGGGCGTCGAGCAGAAACCCGTAGCTCGGCATGATCGATTCAGGCACAACCGAACGGGGCTCGATCAGATGCTGAACGTGCCATTCATTGGAGTAGCGTGCGCCGACGCGCGCCAGATCCGGCCCCGTACGTTTCGATCCCCACTGGAACGGGTGATCGTACATCGACTCCGCCGCCAGCGAATAGGGACCATAACGCTCAACCTCGTCGCGGAACGGGCGGATCATCTGACTGTGACAGACATAGCAGCCTTCACGGATGTAGATGTCGCGCCCGGCGAGCTCCAGCGGCGAATAAGGCCGCATGCCCTCCACCTCCTCGATGGTGTTTTCGAGGTAGAACAGCGGTGCGATCTCCACGATCCCGCCGATGGTGACGACGAGGAACGACGCGGCCAACAGCAAGGTGGCGTTCTTTTCAAGTACTTGGTGTTTCTCGAGCATTGGTGCGTCTCCCCTACTCTGCCGGCTGTGCGGTCGGCACTGCGCCCGGAATAGGCGTTTCGTCGCGTACCCGGCCGAGCAAGGTCATGTAAATGTTGTAGACCATGACGAAAGCGCCGAGCAGGAACAGAAGACCGCCGAAGGTGCGCAGGATGTAATACGGTTTCATGGCCGCCACCGATTCTGCAAAGGAGTACACCAGGAAGCCCTGGTCATCGTATTCGCGCCACATCAGGCCTTGCTGAATACCGGCCACCCACATGACCGCCGCGTAGACGACGATACCGAGCGTCGCCAGCCAGAAGTGCCAGTTGACCATCCGCAACGAGTAAAGGCGCTCGCGGTGCCACAGTTTCGGCACGAGATAGTAGATCGCCCCGAAGGAGATCATGCCGACCCAGCCCAGCGCACCGGAATGCACGTGGCCGATGGTCCAGTCGGTGTAGTGGCTCAGGCTGTTGACCGCCTTGATAGACATGACAGGTCCCTCGAAAGTGGACATGCCGTAGAATGCCACCGACATGACCATCATGCGGATGATCGGATCGGTTCTGATTTTGTCCCAGGCACCCGACAGCGTCATGAGACCATTGATCATGCCACCCCAACTCGGCATCCAGAGCATGACGGAGAACACCATGCCAAGAGTCTGCGCCCAGTCCGGCAGTGCCGTGTAGTGCAGATGGTGCGGTCCGGCCCAGATGTAGAGGAAGATCAGCGACCAGAAGTGGACGATCGACAGACGATAGGAGTAGACGGGCCGATTGGCCTGCTTTGGAATGAAGTAGTACATCATCCCAAGGAAACCCGCAGTCAGGAAGAAGCCCACCGCGTTGTGCCCGTACCACCACTGGGTCAGCGCATCCTGGACGCCGGCAAAGGCTGAATAGCTCTTTGCCCCGAGGAACGACACCGGAACGGCCATGTTGTTGACCACGTGCAGCATCGCGATCGTCACGATGAAGGACAGATAGAACCAGTTGGCAACGTAGATATGCGGTTCCTTGCGCTTCATGATGGTGCCGAGGAACACCACCAGGTAGGCGACCCAGACAACCGTCAGCCACAGGTCAACATACCATTCCGGTTCGGCGTATTCGCGGCCCTGGGTGATGCCCAACAGGTAGCCGGTCGCCGCCAGGACGATGAACAGCTGATATCCCCAGAACACGAACCAGGCGAGATTGCCGCCGAAGAGCCGTGCCCGGCAAGTTCGCTGGACCACGTACATAGACGTTGCCATAAGCGCATTGCCGCCGAACGCGAAAACCACCGCCGACGTGTGCAAGGGTCGCAAGCGTCCGAAATTGAGATAGGGCTCGATATTGAGATCGGGAAATGCCAGTTGCGCGGCAACCACGACCCCGACGAGAAAACCCGCAACACCCCAGAATAGCGTGGCGATGGCGCCATATCTGATGACTTCGTCCATATAGCCGGACGAGTCGACCTGACCTGTCGCCGTGGTCGGCGCGCTAAACGACATGCGCCGCAATAGCACGACAGTGCAGCAAAGCAGGACAAAGAACAGGACCCACATATGGGCCTCGAACAGATCATCCTGGGCAAATGCCGCACCCAGCAGCGCCAGGAAAGCGCCGATGCCCACGACAACGGTTTCGAATGCGAACTTCATTAGTACCCCCAGTCGGCAGCAAAATACGCCGACGCGGCATCCGCCGACATCAGCGCACCTGTGATCATGACTTTGGAATCGCAGGATAGCATTGATCTCGATCAAGGCGTTGTCAGACCTGTCGAATGCATTGTGGATGACAATCCCGGCGCCTCGGCACGGTCCGGGAGGTCAGATCCCGAACGGGACCGCGGCGTTTCAAGAGGAAGAGATGCAGGAAAGCCGGAAGCTGGAACAACTCGTTGCTGCCGCAGCCTATTTCGGCGGCACTCCCAGTGATCCGCTCAAGGGCCTTGAACAGGCCCACCGCATCCAAACCATGATGTGCGACATGCTTGAGCAGATCGCCGACTCAATCCCGGGCGCCATCGATCATGGACTCTGTACACAACTGGCCGAACAGCTTTGCCCAATTTTGAAGAGCGTTCACCGATTCGAAGAAAACGCGCTCTTCCCGATGCTTGGCGACAAAGAGTCCGGCACCATCGAACGACTAAAGCACGAGCATTTCGATGATGAGTGCTTTGCCGAGGAGCTGAGTGAGGCCTTGAGCAACCTCGGTCGGCGAAAGAAACCTGAAAATCCGGAGGCTCTTGGCTACATGTTGCGCGCCTTTTTCGAGGCAATGCGGCGTCATGTCGCCTTCGAAAGCGATCACTTGAAACTTCTGGTGCGTTGAACCAGGTCGCCGCGGTCAGATACTGGCGCGCACGGCCAAGCGGTCGAGATCCGGCACGGTGACGTGCCGATTGTTTTCCACCTCGATCACACCGGCTTTCCGCAACTTGGTAATCTGCCGGCTGACGGTTTCGATCGTCAGGCCCAGAAAATCGGCAATATCAGAACGCGTCAGAGGAAGGTCGAACGTCACGGCGTCACCGTCGTCAACGGTCGGATTGATGTTGTTCGCGATCAGATAAAGAAAACTGGCGACCTTTTCGGCAGCGGTCTTGCGGCCCAGCGTAACCATCCAACCGCGGGCTTCATCCAGTTCATCCAGGGTTTGCTGCAGGAGCTTGTCCTTGAGCTCGGGTGAGTCCTTGATCATGTGATCAATCACGGACGTGGGAAAACTGCACAATTGCACCTTAGTAGCCGCTTCCGCGTTGATCTCACTCGATTGCCGGAAAGGCCGTCCGAGAAAATCCGGCGCAAATTGCAAACCGACGATCTGCTGACGACCGTCCGCCAGCACCTTGGTCAGCTTCACGACCCCGGACAGGATGTTGGAATAATTGTTCACCGCCTCGGCATCGGCCACCAGTTCGGTTCCGGCATCAACCTCGCGACGGTTGGAATGGGTATTGAGATATTGCAGTTGTGATCCGGTCAATGCCCCGCAAACGCCGCGATGCCGAGCCTCACAGGCCTGGCACAGAACCGGCATGCTGGAATTGTGGATATCTTTTCGATGTTCGTTCATCGTATCCGTCAGGCGCTGTTATCAGTGTCTCACCTAGCATATTCAGCGATTGCTGGTATGCGTCGCATTGTCCTCACGACTTTAGGATAACACCGGATTGTCCGGTCGCTCCAGTGGTAAGAGCAAATCGAGCCCCGCACTACCGTGCATGCTTGACCAAGATCAAGGCTTACGGTTCCGCACCCCACTATGCCTGCTCCAATGCGACCACGCTGCGGAGAATCCATTGAATAACGCCCTCGTTGAAAAGTACGCCCGTCCGACACCGCGATACACGAGTTTCCCGACTGCTCCTCATTTTCACGATGGTGTTGACGGCACCGTTTATGGTGAGTGGTTGCGCGCCCTGACACCCGGCCAGAGCCTCTCGCTCTATGTTCATATCCCCTATTGCGACCGGCTTTGCTGGTTTTGCGGCTGCACGACAAAACAAACCAATCGCTACAAGCCGGTGCAGCGTTATCTCAAGGCACTTGAGCAGGAAATCGACACAGTCGGCCGGCTGGTTAATGCCGGTTGTTCGGTTACGGCGCTGCATCTCGGAGGCGGCTCGCCAACACTACTAGAACCGGAAGACCTGATCTGGTTGGGCAACGCGTTGCGAAGGCGGTTTTCGTTCACAAAGAATGCCGAAATCAGTGTCGAAATGGACCCGAACGATCTGACAGAAGCGAAGTATGACGCACTCGCCGAAGTGGGTGTCACACGCGTCAGTCTGGGCGTCCAGGATTTCGATGCCCGGGTTCAGCAGGCGATCAATCGCGAACAGACTTTCGAGCAAACCCGCGAGGTGGTTGAAGCCATGCGCCGTCGCGGCGTCCACTCGGTCAATCTCGACATGCTGTACGGCCTGCCGCATCAGAGCGTGGAAACGATCGAACGAACAGCTGAAGAGGTGATATCGCTCAATCCGGACCGCATCGCGCTGTTTGGCTACGCTCATGTGCCGTGGGTGAAGAAACACCAGACGATGATCGACGATGCATCACTGCCCGATAATAGGCAGCGCTTCGATCAGGCCAGTCGTGCAGCAGTCCTGTTGACGCAACATGGTTACGCGCGCATCGGTATCGATCATTTCGCACGGCCGCAGGATACCCTTGCCCGCGCCGAGGACAACGGTGCCCTGCACCGAAACTTCCAGGGCTATACGGACGATGCTGCAGACGCGCTGATCGGTCTGGGAGCTTCCGCTATCGGCAAGATGCCGCAAGGATATGTGCAGAATGCGGTCGCAACCGGCGACTACCAGCGACGTGTCGAGGGCGGCCTCGCCACGGTGCGTGGGCTGGAACTGTCGGAAGACGACCGGATGCGCGGCTGGCTGATCGAACGGCTGATGTGCGATTTTGGATTTTCGTCCCGGCAGTTGACCGAGCAGTTCGGAGACCGCGCGACGGCGGTGTTGCACGAAGCCGATTGCCTGATCGAAACCGATGAGGACGGACTGTTCAGAAAGTACGCGGATGACTATCGGGTGACGGACACCGGAAGGCCATTCGTCCGCACGATCGCGGCGCAATTCGACCCCTATTTCGCCAGGGGCGTCGCCCGCCACTCGACCTCAGTATGAAAAAAGGGGCCGCGACGGGCCCCTTTCGTTTTAAAATCGATGAAAAATCGATCACATACCGCTGGTGATCTTGTCCGTCGTTGCACCGGCATCCGGCTCTTTCGAGATCACTGGATCGGAACCGCCAGACAGCAGCGATTTGACCGTACGCTTGTAATCGGCCATGTCGAGCGTGCCGTTCGATCCCGCGGTCAGCTTGTTGATTTCACCCATCATCCGCTTCTGGTGCTTTTCCGTCTGAGCGCCGGTAGCATCGTTTTCAAGCACGATTTCAGCAGCCTCTTCAGGATGTTCTCGGGCATAGTCCCAACCCTGCATGGAAGCCTTGACGAAACGCTTCAGGATGTCGACCTGCTTGGGGTCCTCGAGCGCCTCCTCAAGCACGTAAATACCGTCCTCGAGCGTGGCAACGCCCTGGTCCTCATACTTGAAGGTGATCAGGTCTTCAGGGGCAATGCCAGCATCGATGACCTGCCAGTACTCGTTGTAGGTCATGGTCGAGATGCAGTCGGCCTGCTTCTGCAGCAGCGGATCGACGTTGAAGCCCTGTTTCAGAACGGTGACGCCATTGTCGGATCCGTCCGTCGGAATGCCCAACTGGCTCATCCATGACAGGAACGGATACTCGTTGCCGAAGAACCAGACACCGAGCGTCCGGCCGCGGAGGTCTTCCGGTGATTTGATTCCGGTTTCCTTCAGGCAGGTCAGCATCATGCCCGAGCTTTTGAAAGGCTGAGCGATGTTGACCAGATCGACGCCCTTTTCCCGCGACGCCAACGCAGCCGGCATCCACTCGATGACCACGTCGGCGCCACCGCCGGCGATCACCTGGGGCGGTGCGATATCCGGTCCACCCGGCTTGATTTCCACATCGAGATCGACAGCGTCATAAAAACCCTTGTCCTTGGCCACATAATAGCCCGCGAACTGCGCCTGCGTGACCCACTTGAGCTGCAGCACGACCTCATCCTTGGCCAACGCTGTTCCAGCAGTCAGTCCCACGGCGAGGCCGACAGTCATAGCCAGTAGTTTTTTCATTTTATTCACTCCTCTGGTTGTGGCTCCGTCTTCATTGTCCTCTTCTGCGTCTATAGGACGGATGCCAGAAAGTCACGACGCGCTCGAGCAAGGCCAGCAATCCGTAGGAAAGCGAGCCGGCGAGAGCCGCCACGAAGATTTCAGCCCAGACCATGTCGATATTCATACGACCGACCTCGGTTGAAATTCGAAAGCCCATGCCAACGATGGGCGTACCGAAAAACTCGGCTACGATGGCGCCGATCAGCGCCAGCGTCGAGTTGATCTTCAATGCGTTGAAGATAAAGGGCATGGCCGCGGGCAGTCGAAGCTTGAACAGCGTCTGCCAGTAATCCGATGCATAGGTACGCATCAGGTCACGCTCCATAGCACCGCTGGCGGCAAGACCCGCGACCGTGTTTACGAGCATTGGGAAGAACGTCATCACGACCACGACGGCGGCTTTCGACGGCCAGTCGAACCCGAACCACATGACCATGATTGGGGCAATGCCGATCACCGGCAGCGCGGCGACCAGATTGCCGATCGGCAGCAGGCCCTTGCGCAGGAAAGGCACCCGGTCGACGATGATAGCCGCAATGAAACCGGAGGCACAGCCGATCGTATAGCCGGCCAGGACAGCCTTCATGAACGTCTGGTAGAAATCGTCCCAGAGGATGTCGACAGACGCCGTGATCCGATCCCAGATCATAGACGGCGATGGCAACAATACGCTGGGGACATTGAAGCCTCGGGTGATTCCTTCCCAAAGCACGACCAGGGTCACACCGAAAAGGACCGGGATCGCCAGATTGATCGTTTGGGCAGCAATGCGGCTGGCCGGATGAAGCCTCGCCAGCCAGGTATTAAGCGCCCAGGCGGCAATCCAGAAAACGAGGGCGGTCACGAGGATCCCGGTGTTCATTGCGCCATCCCCATGCGCCGCTGGACAATGCGGGAGGCGACGTCCACCAGCATGACCAGCAAGGCGGCCAGCACCGCGGCCGAGATCAGTGCCGACCAGATCTGAATGGTCTGGCCGTAATAGGAGCCGGTCAGCAGGCGCGCTCCAAGTCCGGCGACCGCTCCCGTCGGCAATTCGCCAACGATGGCACCGACAAGGCTGATGGCAACGGCAACTTTCATGGACGTAAACAGGAACGGCACAGCCGACGGCCATCGCAGTTTCCAGAATACCTGCGCCTTGCTCGCATTGTAGGTACGCATCAGGTCAAGATGCATGGGATCAGGCGAACGCAACCCCTTGACCATCCCCACCGCCACCGGGAAGAAAGACAGGTAGGCCGAAATCAGGGCCTTCGGCAAAAGCCCCGATATGCCGATGGCATTCAACACCACGATGATCATCGGCGCGATGGCCAGGATTGGCACGGTTTGGCTCGTGATGATCCATGGCATCAGGCTCTTGTCGAGCACGGTCGATTGAACGATCAGCACCGCAAGAAATATGCCGAGAGCAGTCCCCATCAAGAAACCGAGAAGCGTCGAGGACAGGGTAATCCAGCCATGAAAGACCAGGCTTCGCTTCGAGGTGATCTTTTTCAACGCGGTGGTTTTCCAGATCTCTTCAGCCACCTGATGCGGAGCCGGCAGAACCGGTCGTTCCTGCACCATGGTCTTGCGCAGCAACTCACCGGTCGACAATTGGGTATCCGCACGCGCTGCCTGGTCGCGTTCGAATGGAGCGTTGAGCACGACGGTAAAGCCGTACCAGAGCAAAATGATCACCGCGACGACCACGGTCACCGGAAAAAGGCGGTCTTTAAGAAACTGCGGCTTGTCGCGACGTTTGCTCACCCGCAATCTCCACTGCCGGTGCTGTCAGGCTGCCATCGCTGCATCCGCATCCTAATCATCGTAGGAATGCCCCAGCCTCAAACCCTCGCGCACCCGATGGGCGATCTCGAGAAACTTGGTGGACTCGCGTATTTCCAGCGGTCGATCTTCACCGAGGTCGCAGTCGATGATCTCATGGATCCGGCCCGGCCGCGGGCTCATAACCACGATGCGGGTCGACAGGAAAACCGCCTCGGGAATGGAATGGGTGACGAAGACCACGGTTTTTTGCGTCTGCGCCCACAGTTTCAGAAGCTGTTCGTTGAGGTGATCGCGGACGATTTCGTCAAGCGCCCCGAACGGCTCATCCATCAGCAGCATATCCGGGTCGAAGGACAGGGCGCGTGCAATCGAGGCGCGTTGCTGCATGCCACCGGAGAGCTGCCAGGGGAATTTCTTTTCAAACCCGGTCAGGTTCACGAGGTCGAGGTTCCTGCTGACACGATCATCGCGCTCAGCCTTCGCCATTCCCATGACTTCCAACGGCAAGGAAATATTGGCGCCGATGGTGCGCCACGGATAAAGCGCAGCGGCCTGAAAAACGTAGCCATAGGCACGGGCAAGTCGCGCCTCGCTTGGAGAAACGCCGTTGACCGAAATCGAGCCACCAGTAGGCTGTTCAAGATCGGCAATGACCCTTAATAGCGTTGTCTTGCCACAGCCCGATGGTCCAATGAAGGACACGAACTCTCCGCGCTCGACTTGCAGGTCGATGCCCGAAAGCGCATGGACCGGCCCGTCATTGGTCTGAAACGTCAAATCCAGCTTTTGCGCATCGATCACGACGCTCATGCGAGATCCTCCGCTAAATCCCGACCCTGTCCCCGGGGGATTGGAATTTGCGGCATGCAATCAGACCCCGCTGGCTGGAATGCCGGTGCGCTGCACCTTACGCGGCGCCGTGACCTCTTTCCAAGTGGACAGTGCCTTGTTCACGGCGTGGAAGGGCTCGCGGCTGACAAACTCACCGTGCCCCTCCTTGGTTTTTACCTCGCCGTCTTCGACCGACACATGACCACGGGTCAAAGTAAAGCGGGGCAGCCCAACGACCTGCTTGCCCTCGAAAACGTTGTAGTCGATAGCCGACTGCTGGGTTTCGGCGCTGATCGTCTTGCCCTTTTGCGGATCCCAGACGACCATGTCGGCATCCGCACCGACGAGAATAGCGCCCTTTTTGGGATAGATGTTGAGAATCTTGGCGATATTGGTGGAGGTCACCGCGACGAATTCGTTCATCGTCAAGCGGCCAGTGACAACACCGTTCGTCCACAGCATCGGCATGCGGTCTTCGAGGCCACCCGTGCCATTCGGGATTTTGGTGAAATCGCCGACACCGTAGCGCTTCTGGTCGGTGGTAAAGGCGCAGTGGTCGGTCGCAACCACCTGCAGCGAACCGGCGGCAAGACCATGCCAGAGCGAGTCCTGGTGCTTCTTGTTGCGAAACGGCGGCGACATGACGCGGCGGGCCGAATGATCCCAGTCGTCATGCGCGTATTCGCTGTCGTCAAGCGTCAAGTGCTGGATCAGTGGCTCGCCATAGACCCGCATTCCATTTTGACGGGCGCGACGGATCGCTTCGTGCGCCTGTTCCGATGAGGTGTGCACGACATAGAGCGGAACGCCCGCCATATCGGCGATCATGATGGCGCGGTTCGTCGCCTCGCCTTCCACCTTAGCCGGCCGCGAATAGGCATGCGCTTCCGGCCCGTTGTTTCCTTCAGCCAGCAGCTTGGCCTGTAACTGGGCAACCACGTCGCCGTTTTCGGCGTGCACCAGAGGCAGGGCGCCGAGCTCCGCACAGCGCTGGAAGGACGAGAACATCTCGTCGTCATCCACCATCAGCGCGCCTTTATAGGCCATGAAATGCTTAAATGTGTTAATGCCCTTTTCGCGAACGACGGTCTCCATTTCATTGAAGACCTGCTCACTCCACCAGGTAATCGCCATGTGGAAGGAGTAATCACAGTTGGCACGGGTCGACTTGTTGTCCCACATCTGGATGGCTTCCAGAAGCGACTGTCCCGGGGATGGCAATGCAAAATCGACGACCATCGTGGTGCCGCCGGACAGTGCTGCACGAGTTCCGCTCTCGAAATCATCGGTAGAATAAGTGCCCATAAAAGGCATTTCGAGGTGGGTGTGCGGATCGATACCACCCGGCATGACGTAGCAGCCCGCCGCGTCAAGCACCTTGTCGCCCGTAAGATCGGGACCGATCTCCGTGATGACTCCGTTTTCTACCTTTACGTCGGATTTGTACGTCAAATCGGCGGTCACCACCGTGCCGCCCTTGATTACCGTGCTCGCCATTTATGCCTCCAATTTTTTGTTCGTGCACCGCCTATTCGACGATTTCAGCAGTCTCTACGACCGCCTGGAACAGGACATCGGCGCCCGCCCGTGCCCATTCCTGGGATATTTCTTCATCTTCGTTGTGGCTGAGGCCGTCAACACAAGGGCACATGACCATCGCAGTCGGCGCGACCCGATTGATCCAGCAGGCGTCGTGACCGGCCCCGGACACGATGTCGCGGTGTGAATAGCCCAGCCTCTCCGCAGCGTTGCGGACAGCCGTTACGCAGTTGTCATCAAAAGTCACCGGATCGAAGTGGCCTGCAACCTCGACTTCGAACTGAAGACCGAGATCATCGGCGATCTTCGGTCCTTCGGCCTCCAGGCGCGCCTTCATCCCGTCGAGCACGTCCTGATTTGGCGAACGGAAATCGATGGTGAAGACGACCTTACCGGGAATGACGTTGCGCGAATTGGGATAGACATCGCAATGGCCGATGGCGCCGACCGCGGCCGGCTGATGCTCCATGGCAATCTGGTGGACCAGTTCGGTGATGCGCGCCATGCCAAGACCTGCATTGCGCCGCATCGGCATAGGCGTCGACCCGGTGTGGCTGTCCTTGCCGGTCAGCGTGACCTGCAGCCACCAAAGGCCCTGGCCGTGCGTGACCACCCCGATGTCCTTGTTTTCGACTTCAAGGATCGGGCCCTGTTCGATGTGCAGTTCGAAGAAAGCGTGCATGTCGCGGGCGCCCACCTCTTCGTCGCCCTTCCAGCCGATGCGTTCCAGTTCAGAGCCGAACTTCTTGCCTTCGGCGTCCTCGCGATCATAGGCCCAATCAAGCTCATGCATGCCGGCGAAGACGCCGGAGGCCAGCATCGCGGGTGCAAAGCGGGTGCCTTCTTCATTGGTCCAGTTGGTGACCACGATTGGGTGTTTCGTTCTGACGTTGAGATCGTTGAGTGTACGCACGATCTCCAGCCCGCCGAGCACACCGAGAACACCGTCATACCTGCCGCCGGTCGGCTGTGTGTCGAGGTGGCTGCCGACATAGACAGGCAGTGCATCGGGATCAGTGCCTTCCCGACGGAAGAACATGTTGCCCATCTTGTCGACGCCCATCGTCATCCCTGCGTCTTCGCACCATTTCTGGAAGAGCGCCCTGCCCTCGCCATCCTCGTCGGTCACGGTCTGGCGGTTGTTACCGCCGCGAACGCCGGGCCCGATCTTGGCCATCTCCATCAGGCTGTCCCAGAGGCGATCGCCGTCGATCCTCATATTTCCGGTCAATGGCATGGGTATTCTCCCCGGTGTTCGGTCGTGTCAGTCAAGCGATTTCAGAACGCCGCTCAGCGTATCGACGATGAAATCAATCTGATCCTTCTCGATGATCAGAGGCGGCGACATGGCAATGATATCGCCGGTCGTGCGGATAAGCAGTCCCTTGTTATAGGCGTCGAGGAACGCCGAGAAGGCCCGCCGGGTCGGTTCTCCGGCGATCGGTTCCAGTTCGATGGCTCCGATCAGGCCGATATTGCGCACGTCGATCACGTGCGGCAGGTCCTTCATCGAATGCAGCGCCTCTTCCCAATAGGGCGCGAGTTCCGCGCCGCGGGTCAAAAGGCCGTCTTCCTGATAGGTCTCGAGGGTCGCCAGACCGGCGGCCGAAGCCATCGGATTGCCCGAATAGGTGTAGCCGTGGAAGAATTCGATCAGATGCTCCGGCCCGTTCATGAACGCGTCGTGAATTTCCTTCTTCACGAATACCGCCCCCATCGGAATGACACCGTTTGTCAGCCCTTTGGCGGTGGTGATGATATCCGGGACGACACCGAAATAGTCCGGCGCAAACGGTGTACCAAGTCGGCCGAACCCGGTGATCACTTCATCGAAAATCAGCAGGATGCCGTGCCGGTCGCAGATATCGCGCAGCCGCTGCAGATAGCCTTTGGGCGGCAGCAGTACACCGGTCGAGCCGGCAACCGGTTCGACGATAACGGCGGCAATGGTGGAGGCATCGTGCAGGGCAACAATCCGCTCGAGCTCGTCGGCGAACTCGGCGCCGTGTTCAGGAACTCCGCGCGTGAATGCATTGCGCTCCGGATCGTGGGTGTGGCGAATGTGATCGACACCGGTCAGCAACGTGCCGAACATCTTTCGGTTGGCAACGATGCCCCCCACCGATATGCCGCCGAAATTCACCCCATGGTAACCCCGCTCGCGACCGATCAGCCGGAACCGCGAGCCGTCGCCCTTGACCCGGTGATAGGCGATCGCCGTTTTCAGCGCAGTCTCGACCGACTCCGACCCGGAGTTGGTGAACATGACGTGGTCAAGCCCGGGCGGCGAAATCGCAACGAGGCGCGAAGCCAGCTCAAACGCTTTCGGGTGACCCATCTGAAACGCCGGCGCGTAATCAAGCTCAGCCGCCTGCTTCTGGATCGCCTCGACGATCTTTGGGCGGTTGTGGCCGGCATTGACGCACCAGAGGCCGGCCGTGCCGTCGAGCACCTGGCGACCATCGGATGTGGTGTAGTGCATGCGGTCGGCGCCGACGAACATGCGCGGATTTTGCTTGAACTGCCGGTTTGCCGTGAACGGCATCCAGAAGGCGTCGAGATTGTTCGTCTTGACCGGGACATTCATGGCAGTCAGCTCTCCCCAAGCCGGATGTGCATTGTCGTACGGGTCCAGTAACAGCCAATATGCGGATTGCAAATTATTGACTGAATGGTCAAAATGCAGGCTAGAAGAGCAACCGGAGGCGGTCAAGAACAATATTCGCGGCCGCAGCAAACCCAGGGCTTGCACGGGATGGATTTCCGTTGCATGGCTTATGGCCCCACAGTTTTCGTTGAGCAAAGGCAAAAGCGCAAATTTGATCCATGGCAGTCTCGACCAACAAGCGGACCCGCATTCAGGGCATCAATCGCGGGATCATTCTCGACGCCGCCCTGGAAGTCTTTTCCGCCTATGGTTTCCGTGGATCTACCATCGATCAGATTGCCGAAAAAGCCGGCATGTCGAAGCCAAACCTGCTCTACTATTTTCCAAAAAAAGAAGACATTTACGTCACGGTTCTTGAAAAAACACTCGAAGAGTGGCTTACGCCCTTCCGCGACATCGATCCGAAAGGCGACCCCGTCGATGAATTGCGTAAATACACGATCAGCAAGATGCACATGTCTGCATCACAGCCTGCAAGTTCGCAGCTCTTCGCCAACGAGATCCTACACGGCGCACCGGCGATCCAGGAGTTTCTTGGCACCAATCTTCGGGAGCTGGTCGATGAAAAGGCTGCGGTGATCCGCCGCTGGATAGAGGAAGGCAAGCTTGCGCCGGTCGATCCCTATCATCTGATCTTCACAATCTGGGCCACCACTCAGCATTATGCTGATTTCGACGTTCAGATCCGGGCGATCATGCCGGAAGCATCCCGGCAACCGGAGTATTTCAGCCAGGCAGCTGATGCAGTGCTGGCCATCCTGCTCGACGGAATCAGACCACGCTGATGTTCCGGGCTCACTCACGATAGTCGGCCGGGCGGAGCCCTCCCCGCCTCGCCTGCATGGTCTCTGTACCGGGAACCACATCCGTGTTTTGAGCAGCGATCACCACCCAGTGCCCATCGCGCCTTTCTGCGACAAAGACCATGATGGATCGGCGATCATCGAGCGGCGCGCCTTGTTGGTCGAGCTGACCTGAAAGCCGCCAGCGTACATGGATGACGGCAACGCTTTCACCAGCGTGTTTCACCGCAAAACGGCCGGTAGACAGGGTCGACTCCCGAAAGAACGTACTCAAGCCGTAGGCGTGAGCACGCTCGATATCGGCACGTTTGTGCCACCACAGCCCAACCACATTGACGAAATCGGCGTCATCGGCAAACAGCGCCGCCAGCGCCACCGCATCGCGACTATTCCAGGCTTCGGCGAAGCGATGCACGATTTGCTCTGGTTCGGTCGGTCGCATCATGCACCTCTTTCAGATGGCTTCAATCGATTTACAAACAGTATTTTATTTTTTATCGATTTTTTCTCGATTATCTCAAAAATATATACTAAATTCGCAGCCGTTCGCACAGGGAGGAAACGACATGCGAAAGGCTACCTTATCCATCTGTTTTGCTATAGCGCTAGCTGCCCAGGCAATGACGGCGGCTGCGGAGGAGTTGCGCATCGGCACAGCCAGCCTCGGTGGCGCTTTTTACCCCGTCGGCCAGGGAATCTCGAACCTGGTCAACAAATATGCCGGCGGCGACATTACCATGGTCCCGGTCGTCACCGGTGGTTCGGTTCAGAATCCGCGTCTGGTCGGTAGCGGTGAAGTCGATATCGCCATTACGAACAACAATCTGGCGGTGCTCGCCACCAAGGGTGTCGGGCCCTACAAAAGTGGCGCCATCGACGTGAAGGCTGTTGCCGCCCTGCATCCAAGCGTCCTGCACATGATCGTTCTCGACGGGTCGGACATCAAGACCTTTGCCGACATCAAGGGCAAACGCGTGGCGGTCGGACCAGCCGGCGGTGGAACGCTCGGTTTCATGAATTTTCTGCTTCCAATTCACGGCATGACACTCGACGACTTCACTCCGAGTTTCCTGTCCTACGCTGATGGGTTCAGTCAGCTGTCGGACGGCAATGTCGACGCAGCATTTGCTCTTTCCGGCTACCCGGCATCGGCAGTGATGCAGGCGGCCGCCGGACAGAAACTTCGATTTATTGAGTTCGACCCGGCAAAGCTCGATGAGGCGCTCGGCAAGAACGGGGCGTTCAAAGCCGTCGAAATCCCGGCGGACGTCTACAGCACGGATGCACCCGGAACTGTTATCGGCGTCAACAACATGCTGATCGCGCTGTCGGACATGGACGCTGACAAGGTCCACGCGATCACCGCGGCGATTTTCGATCACCTGGATGAGTTCAAGGCAGAGAATGCCAATGCCCGCCAGATCGATCCCGCCGATTCGAAGAACCTGGCGATTCCGCTGCACGAGGGCGCCGCGCGTTACTTCAACAAATAGGCGTTAAACTCGGTTGGAGGCCGCATCCGGCCTCCAACCGAGTTGGACCGATCGCACATACCCGATGACCCGCCTGAAGAATTACTTGTCCCTGGAAACGCTGACCGGCACGCTGGCGCTCTGTCTCGGTCTCTATCATCTATTGCTGGTTTCGGGCTTTCTCGTCGTCTCGACCATGGAGATGCGTCTGACGCATCTCATGCTGGCTTTTTGTCTGTTGTTTCTGACGCGACCTGTGACCAAACGGCTGTCCGGCGGCAAGGCCGATCGCGTCATTGCTGCGTTACTGGTTGTCGCGGTGATCGCGGCCAGCGTTTGGCTTCTGTCGCGGTGGAAAGCAATCGCATTCAGTGGCGGATTGACCGAGCCCGGTGACTTCTACGCCGGTGCGGTCATCGTCGTCCTGGTCTTCGAGGCCGCGAGGCGGGGCGTCGGTGCCATCCTGGCATCGATAACCTTGATCTTCTTTCTCTACCCGTTCGTCAGCCCTTATCTGCCGGGCTTGCTCCACAGCCGAGGCTACAGTTTTGAGCGTATCGTCATCTTCCTGACGACCGATACACAAGGCGTTTACGGGATCCCGATCGGAGTCGCCGCTACGTACATCATCGTCTTCACGATTTTCGGATCGCTGCTATCGGCGTTTGGAGCGGGAGACTTCTTTTTCGAGATTTCGCGCCGGCTGACCCGCGGCCTGCGCGCGGCCGGCGCCAAGACGGCGGTCCTGTTCTCCACGTTGATCGGCATGATTTCAGGCTCGGCCGCCGGCAACGTCGCCGTCACCGGCACTTTGACCATCCCCATGATGAAACGGGAAGGCTACGCACCGCACCAGGCCGGCGCAATCGAAGCCGTCGTGTCGACCGGTGGTCAGATGATGCCGCCCGTCATGGGTGCTGCCGCGTTCCTGATGGCCGAAATAGTCGGTGTCCCATACGTTCGCATCATGGGTGTCGGACTGCTGCCGGCGCTGCTGTTCTTCGGCTCCATCTTCTTCATCGTCCACCTGCAGGCGGTCAAAAGTGGCATCGTGCCGGCATCACCGAGCGAAGAGGACAAGCGGTCAACGCTGCGGGTGGTTATTGACGGTTCCCGTTTCATCGCAACGTTTGTCCTGCTTCTCGGTTTGATGCTGTGGGGCTATTCCCCGTTCAAGGCATCCTTTTGGGCGATCGTCCTGCTGATCGTCAGCGAAGTCCTGTGGACCCGTGACTTCAACCTCTCATTCATCCGTCGATTGGCAGGCGGCATCGCCAACGGTGCCCGGAACGTGGCGCCGATCACCGCGGCCTGTGCCGCGGCGGGCATTATTTCGGGCACGCTGGCAATCAGCGGCCTCGGTCCCAAGATCGCAATACTGATCGAACTCGCATCCGGCGGCACGCTGTGGCTCGCCCTGCTCCTGACAATGGTCGCTGCCATCGTGCTCGGCATGGGTCTGCCGACAACGGCGGCCTATCTGATCCTGGCGACAGTGGTCGCACCGGCGTTGGTCAAGCTTGGCATGCCAATGCTCACGGCACATTTTTTCGTATTCTACTACGGATGCATTTCGACCATCACGCCGCCGGTAGCACTAGCGGCCTACGTAGCGGCCGGAATTGCCGGCTCCGACATCAACAAGGTCGGTTGGACCGCAGCCAGCTACGGGCTGACCAGCTACCTGCTTCCCTTTGCCTTCTGCTTCGGCCCCGGGCTATTGCTGCAGGGGACAGCCATGGAGAACGTGGAAGCGATCGTCACGGCGACTATCGGCACGTTTGCAATTGCCGTCGCCATCGTCGGCTGCCTCAATCGTCCGCTCCCGTCGCTACACCGAGCCGTTGCCCTTGCCGGTGGCGTTCTTTTGTTGTTCCAGGGCCTCCTGAGCGGAATGGCCGGATTGGCCATCCTGGTTGCCCTGTTTGCCATCGATCGGCTGCGTCAGCCAACCTCACTCCAAACCTCGAAGGAATAGACATGGCAAAGACATTTCGCCGCGTGATTACCGGTCATGACGAAAACGGCGTGGCTGTGGTTGTCTCGGACGAGCCGGCGACGCAGATTTTGCAGCGTCCCAGTCGCCCCGGCGTAACGCTGACCAATTTCTGGATCTCTGACGGGACACCGGCGGAATATGACGGTGCGGAAGAAACCTGCACCGGGGACTTCATCCTGCATCCTCCCCGCAACGGTTCGGTCTTCCGATGCGTCGAGTTCGAACCGGAGGATCCGGAGGCGCTCGCTAGACTCGATGGCAAGGCGGCCTTCGCTGAAATGGGCGCCTCCGCCAACATCGTCGAAGGGGCCCGCCACCCGTTCATGCACCGCACTGATTCGGTCGACTACGCCGTCATCCTCAAGGGCGAAATCCTTATGCTGATGGACGACACCGAGGTTCTGGTGAAGGCTGGCGATGTGGTCGTGCAACGCGGGACCAACCACGCCTGGTCGAACCGCGGCACGGAGTCCTGCATTATCGCGTTCATCCTGGTCGACGGCGTGACCAGTCGCGATGCGCCGGAGGCGGATGCTCGCGGCATCCCACGTCGTCAGCGGCCTTAGCGATCCGGCCCAAAGGCGACGATCACCAGTCCCAGAACGGTGACAAAGGCCCCGCCCAACACGGCCATGCTAGTCCAGCCGTGGCCGAGTAAACCCTCGTACACAATGACAAAGACCGGGATCAGATAGCCGTAGCTCAGAACCTTCGAGGCAGGTAGACGCAACGATGCGAACTGCACCAGAAAGAAGGTGCCTGCCGATGTGAAGATCGCGAGATAGCCTATCGCCACCCAGACGATCGCCGGTAATGAATTCCAGTCCGTCTCGATTACCTCACCGGCACCGTAAAACGCGATCGCCAGAAATGTCGCGACAGTTGTCCAATAGGTAGCCAGGATAACCGGCTCGCCCCGACTCAGTTTCTTGATCAGCGGCGCATATGCGGCATGACAGACACACCCGAAGAAGAAAATTGTCTCACCGACACCGATATCAAATGCCAGGATCGCCTGGACATCGCCTCGAAAGATCACCCAGATCGAACCACATCCTGCAACAATCAGGCTGACGACGACGATGGGTCGCGTCGTCTGGCGCAGGAACAGGTAGCCGAAACCGGTGCTCATCATGGGAATCAGCGTGAACATGGCACCCGTCGAGACCGGGCTGGTGAATTTCAGAGCCGTGAACATCGACACGAAATAGACACCCATCAGCGTGCCCAACAGCGCAAAGCGCCAGGCAGCCCTATGAGGTAACGGCAGGCGCTTGAAAAACACCAGCGCCAGCGACGCCATGACAAGCACCGCGAAGAAGAACCGCATGGCATTGAGCGCACCCGCCCCAATATAGGGCACTGCCAGAGATCCGAGCGAAAACGACCCCGAGATCAGCGCGGCGAAAAGGATCATCGCCAGGTGGCCGAGCACTTTTTCGCGCCCGCTTGCCAGCTCGTCGGCGGCGATTCCCGTGGGCGCCGATGCAGTCATGCCATCGCCGTTCCCGACACGTATGCGGTAACCATGGCCGCGCGCGGCCATGGTTCAGAAACAATCCGGAGGGAGAAAGGTGCCTTATTCCGCCGCCTCTTTGGCGGCGTTCGGGTTGTTGGGATGTGTCGTCCAATTGGCATAATTCGGATCGATCGGCTCCTTGGTGCGAGGATCAACACCGCTGATCGCTTCCATTGTGATGCAGTCCTCGACCGGACAGACACTGACGCACAGATTACAGCCAACGCACTCCTCGTCGATCACCTCGAACATGCGCTCGCCATCGACCATGTTGGTGATGGCCTGATGCGAGGTGTCTTCGCAGACAATATGACAACGGCCACATTTGATGCAGGAGTCCTGGTCGATGCGCGCCTTCGTGACGTAGTTGAGGTTCAGGTGCTGCCAGTCTGACATGTTCGGCACCGCCATGCCCTGGAAATCGGCAATTTCGGCATAGCCCTTTTCGTCCATCCAGTCGGACAGGCCCTCGGCCATTTCGGTCACGATCTTGAATCCGTAGGTCATCGCTGCCGTGCACACCTGAACGGTACCGCAACCGAGTGCAATGAATTCGGCGGCATCACGCCAGGTGGTGATTCCGCCGATACCGGAAATCGGCAGCCCGTTGGTTTGATGATCTCGGGCAATCTCGGCCACCATGTTAAGCGCGATCGGCTTGACCGCTGGACCGCAATAGCCGCCATGCGAGCCCCTGCCATCAATGGTCGGCACCGGCGCCATGTTGTCGAGATCCAGCGACACAATTGAGTTGATTGTATTAATCAGCGAAACCGCATCAGCGCCGCCTTCCTTGGCGGCCCGTGCCGGGTAACGGACATCAGTGATGTTGGGTGTCAGCTTGACGATCACTGGCAGATTGGTGTGCTGTTTGCACCAGCGCGCAACCATTTCGATGTATTCCGGAACCTGGCCGACCGCCGAACCCATTCCGCGTTCGCTCATGCCGTGCGGACAGCCGAAATTGAGCTCCACCCCGTCGGCACCGGTTTCGTCAACGCGTTGCAGGATGTCCTTCCATGGTCCTTCCTCGCAGGGCACCATCAGCGACACGATCATGGCACGGTCCGGCCAATTCTTCTTGACCTGGGTGATCTCCTTCAGGTTGATCTCCAGGTCACGGTCGGTGATCAGTTCGATGTTGTTCAGACCGATCAACCGGCGGTCCGGGCCATGAATGGCGCCATAGCGCGGCCCGTTGACGTTGACGACCGGCGGTCCCGCCTCGCCAAGCGTCTTCCAGACTACACCGCCCCAACCCGCTTCGAATGCTCGCTCGACATTGTATGCTTTGTCGGTCGGCGGCGCCGATGCCAGCCAGAACGGGTTTGGTGACTTGATTCCGAGGAAATTGGTCGAAAGATCTGCCATGATGTCCTCCTCAACAAAAAAAGGGTTAGGCCGTCAGCGCGGCATGAATGGATTCGGCTGCTACCTTGCCGTCCTCCACGGACACCACGGTCAGGTCCTCACCGCTGCGAACGCAATCGCCACCAGCCCAGACATTGCCCAGGTTGGTCTTGCCTTCAGCGTCAGTCTTGATGCGACCGCCGTCAAGGTCCAGGCCGCTGCCTTCGAGCGGCCCGGCATCGAATGACTGCCCGATCGCCTTGAAGACCTGATCGGCCGCAAGCGTGACGGTTTCGCCGGTTCCCGCCAGCGATCCGTTGCTTTGCTGGGTATATTCCAACTCGATGCCCGCGACCGACCCGTCGTTGCGACGGACCAACGCCTTCGGTTGCAGCCAATGGCGGATGGACACGCCGTGGGTTTGCGCCAGGTCCTGTTCATACCCACTGGCGTTCATCGCCTCCTGCCCGCGGCGATAGGCAATGGTCACCTCTTCCGCCCCAAGCAGTTTTGCCTGTGTGGCCACGTCGATTGCGGTCATGCCACCGCCAATCACCACTACATGGCGACCGACCGCCATGGTTGACAGATCAGATGCCTGACGCAGCTCAGCAATGTAATCCACGGCGTCCTCGCTACCGCTGGCATCCTCTCCTTCCAGTCCAAGAGCATTCACGTTGCCTAAGCCTATGCCCAGGAAAACCGCATCATAGTCACCCGCCAGTTGGCTGACATTAATGTCGCTGCCCAACCGTTTGCCGTTGAGCACAGTGATCCCGCCAATATCGAGGATGAACTGCAGCTCCTTCTGGGCGAAATCATCGACGGACTTGTACGCGGCAATCCCGTATTCGCTCAGGCCGCCACCTTTCTCCCGCGCCTCGAAAACAGACACATCGTGGCCATGCATGGCCAACCGGTGTGCGCAGGAAAGGCCAGCCGGCCCGGCTCCGACGACGGCAATCCGCTTGCCGGTCGACACTGCCCTTTTAAACGGATGGTCCGTGGCTTCGGCCATCAACGTGTCGGTGGCGTAGCGTTGGAGCTGGCCGATCTTGACCGGCTTGCCCTCAGCCACTTCGCGAACGCACGCCTGCTCACACAACGTCTCTGTCGGACAGACACGCGCGCACATGCCGCCAAGAATATTCTGTTCGAATATGGTTTTGGCCGACCCCTTGGGGTTGTCGGCGGCGATCTGTCGAATGAACATCGGTACGTCGATGCTTGTCGGACAAGCCGTCATGCAAGGCGCATCGTAGCAAAAGTAGCAGCGTTCGGCCTCGACCACGGCTTCATGGCGCGTCAGCAGCGGGTGCAGATCGGCGAAATTGTCCTCGTATTCCGAAGCATCTAGCCGGCCGGCCCGAACATCCTGCGTTCCCTCGGTCGCCATGCAATTCCTCCTTCGCTGTGCGCGTCGTGCTCTTGCGGCGTTTCGACGCGGAACCGTTCCCGAACTCGAAGGACAGAATGACCTGATTTTCTCACAAGGTCAAATTTTTTATCATATGGTCAATTTTGGCGCTGACACGGCGATCGTCACGGTGCTGGCGCGTCGAACACGCCAGCACTGCACAAGCAAACGCTGTAAAGTGGTTATTCGAAGACGATACTGGGCGCGGCAGTCTCGCGTGCATGGGACTCCAAGCCGACGGCTTTCCATGCTTCCGTTGCTATCGACTTGAAGACTTCCGCGTGCGGCCCATCGGGCTGTGACGCCACCACAGGTGTCCCGGCGTCGGAATTCTCTCGGATATCCATGTGCAGTGGAACTTCACCCAGAAACGGCACACCGATTCGCGCAGCTTCATCCTTCGCACCGCCGTGGCCGAAGATATCGGACCGCTCTCCGCAGGAGGGACACAGAAAATAACTCATGTTCTCGATCAGGCCGAGAATCGGCACATCGACCTTCTTGAACATGTTGATGCCCTTGCGTGCGTCGATGAGTGCAAGATCCTGTGGTGTCGATACGATCACGGCGCCGGCCAGGGGAACCCGCTGGGCCAGCGTCAGCTGCGCGTCGCCAGTGCCCGGCGGCATATCGACAACGATGACATCAAGACGCCCCCAGTCCACCTCCCTCAGCATCTGGGTGAGCGCAGAAACCACCATCGGCCCGCGCCAGATCATGGGTGTATCCTCTTCGACGAGGAAGCCCATGGACATGACTTTCAGTCCGTAGGCTTCCATCGGCTTCAGAAGCCGACCATCCGCCTGTTGCGGCTTGCCCTTGATATTCAGGAGTCTTGGCATGGAGGGTCCGTAGATATCCGCATCCAGAATGCCGACCTTGAGGCCGGTTGCCTGCAGTCCGAGCGCCAGGTTTACAGCAGTTGTGGACTTCCCGACCCCTCCCTTGCCCGATGCGACGGCTATGATCGAATCGACTCCGGGAACCCCAGGCTTCTGGCCCTGGGGCTGCTGCTGGCCCGAAGGCTGCTGTTGCGGTTGCGGCGCCGGTTGGGGCCTTTGAGCGGCTTCTCCCGGCTTCTTTTCCGCGGTCAACGCGACCATTGCGCCTCTGACCCCGTCGATCTCCATGACCTTTTGCTCGGCGGAAATACGCAAAGGCTCGAGTTTTTCGGCGAGATCAGCCGGAACCGTGATGGAGAAGAACACCTTGCCGTCGGCGACAAACACGTCCGAAACCAGGCCCTGGCTGACCACGTCGCCACCAATCGAATCGTGCCCAACCTGCTTGAGGCTCTCAAGCACCTGTTCCTTGGTCACATTCGGCATTCCGCGAATTCCCTCGAAAATTGATCCTGTCGCCGAAATAATGCACCGGGCGGCGCCAGACAATGGAGGAGCCGTTCTGCATGGCCAACATTTTGCCGTCCTGTTGCAGTCTGTTGATTTATCAGCATCAGGCCATTGGCTTTTGCGGTGGATTTTTCTATAGCTCACCGCAAATCGGACGAATACAAGGATAAGAGCGTGTCAGCCACATTCGACAAAGTTGCCGACATCATCGCCGAAACCAGTGAAATCGATCGCGACACGATCACGCCAGAGAGCCATACCATCGACGATCTGGGCATCGACAGCCTGGACTTTCTCGATATCGTTTTCGCCATCGACAAGGAGTTCGGGATCAAGATACCGCTCGAGCAGTGGACTCAGGAAGTTAATGACGGCAAGGTCGCGACCGAAGAGTATTTCGTCCTTAAAAATCTCTGTGCCAAGATCGACGACCTGAGGACCGCCAAGGCCGAATAGGGCTGGCACCTGTTGCTCGACGTGTTGGACGGGCGGTCCCATGCTTCTTGAATATTTTCAGATGATCGACCGGGTCGACAGTATCGACCTCGAAGCCGGTCGTCTGACCGCGCACTCCACGACACCACGGGAGAGTCCGGTTTTCGAAGGCCATTTTCCGGGCCTGTCCCTGGTCCCTGGCGTGTTGCTTATAGAGACCATGGCGCAGGCCAGCGGATTTTTGCTGCTGGCAAAGAATGAATTTGCGGCCATGCCGTTTCTGATGTCGGTCGACGGGGCGAAGCTTCGCACCTTCGTCGAACCGGAAACCGTCCTCGACATCGAAGCGGATCTGGAGCATGACGGCTCCGGGTTTGCCGTCACCAAGGCTCGCATAACAAGCGGCGGCAAAAAGGTTTGCGACGCGCAGCTCAAACTGCGTACAGTCGGCTTCGACGCAAACGCGGAATTCGATGCATCGCATCTGCGCGACATCGTGGAAGCAAGGGCCCGCGAAGTGGGGCTGATGGACGCCTTGTCCGCCAACGCATGAATGCGAAGAGAATGGCCATGAGCAAAAGCCCCAATGACGTCGTCATCACCGGCATCGGCATCGTCAGCTGTCATGGCTTCGGATGCGCACCCCACGTGGCAGTCCTCACCGCCGCGGACACACCTGCTGCGATCGTCGATGGCGAGCGCTTCGCCCCCTACCCTGTGCATCCCATGCCGGAGATCGACTGGTCGGAGCAGATCCCACGTCGCGGTGACCAGCGGCAGATGGAAAACTGGCAGCGGCTTGGCGTATTCACCGCTGGGCTCGCCTTGCAGGATGCCGGTCTGAAGGACGATCCGGATGCCTGCGGCAGCATGGACATGATCGTCGCGGCCGGCGGCGGGGAGCGTGACATCGATGTCGATACGCTGATTGTCAACGAAGCCGCCAACCGCAACGACCGCGGCATGTTGCTCAACGAAAAGCTGACCACCGAACTGCGGCCAACCCTGTTTCTGGCGCAGCTGTCGAACCTGCTTGCGGGCAATATCTCAATTGTCCACAAGGTAACCGGCTCATCGAAAACCTTCATGGGCGAGGAAGGCTCTGGTGTTTCCGCGGTCGCAACGGCCTTCGAACGGATTCGCGCCGGACAATCGACCCATGCACTGGTAGGCGGCGCCTTCAACGCAGAACGTCCCGATATGCATCTGCTGTTCGAAGGCGTTCAGATGCTCTCCCAAGGCGATTGGCAACCTCTCTGGTCGCGTTCTGAACCCGGCGGTATCGTTACCGGATCCGCCGCGGCGTTCCTCGTGCTGGAAGCGCGAAGCCAAGCAGAGGCCCGTGGCGCAACGATTTACACAAGCATCTCGGCTGTCGATGGCGATCGCGGGTCGCGGCAGGACGGGAAACTCGAAGCCCGGATGCTGGGCATGGCCGAGCGAACAGGTGCAGCGGATTCGGAAGACCTTCTGGTCATGTCCGGAGCATCCGGCGAAGTTGAGCTTTCCAAGCGCGAACTCAACTTCATCCGTTCAACGTGGCCGCAGGCGTTCCTCCGGGGCTACGCCGGAACCACCGGACACGCTCTCGAAGCGCAATTTCCGCTGGGCATCGCGCTCGCGGCGCTGGCCTTGAAGAACAAAGCCCTGGTGCCCAGTTTTGACACCAGTACCGAGGTTGACATGCCAAACGCCGCATCAACCGCGATCGTAACCAGTGTCGGATTTCAATACGCCGAGGGCCTCGCGGTCCTGAAAGCCGAGCAATAGTCCTGGACGGGAGAAGCGCATGACCAACGGGGCCTTTACGGATCATCTCGGACGCCCGCTCGTCGCCGTGACCGGCATGGGCATTGTCACGTCGCTCGGCCGCGGCAAACAAGACAACTGGGCTGCACTGACGAGTGGAACCTCGGGAATCCATGCTGTCACCCGCTTTCCAACCGAGGGTCTATCAACCCGGATCTGCGGCACAGTGGATTTCATGGATGTACCGCAGGTTTCCAGCGAGTTGTCTTACGCATTCGCTGAAGCGGCTACCAGCGAGGCCGTTGCAGAGGCGGGCATCAACGGCGACTTCAATGGACCGTTGTTCGTCGCCGCCCCGCCAGTCGAACCGGAGTGGGTCGACCGTTTTGCCCTGGCCGATGAGGTCGGCAAAAAGGACGATCACGAAAACGCCTATGACGGCTTCCTGAAGATCATGCGGGACCGACCGCACCCGGATTTCACGCGTGCCAGCTTGTTCGGCTCGGTCTCGGAACGTATTGCCGACGCCTTTGGCACCCGCGGCCTCCCGGTCACGCTGTCGACCGCGTGTGCCTCCGGAGCAACCGCCATTCAACTCGGCGTCGACGCCATCCGCCAGGGCCGTACCGACCGCGCCTTGACCGTCGCAACCGACGGTTCGGTGAGCGCCGAAGCGCTGATCCGCTTCTCGCTTTTGTCGGCTTTGTCGACACAGAACGATCCGCCGCAGAAGGCTTCGAAACCCTTCACCAAGGACCGCGATGGCTTCGTCATTGCTGAGGGCGGAGCTGCTCTCGTGCTGGAGTCGCTTGAAGCCGCAACGGCCCGAGGTGCCCGAGTTATCGGCATTCTCAAGGGGTACGGAGAAAAGGCGGACCATTTTCACCGCACCCGTTCGTCGCCTGATGGCGCACCAGCCATAGCCACCGTTCAGGCGGCATTGGACGACGCGGGTCTCGACCAAACCGGCATCGGCTACATCAACGCGCACGGAACCTCGACGCCGGAAAACGACAAGATGGAATACCTGTCGCTGTCGACTGTTTTCGGCGACAACCTGCCCAGCATTCCGGTGTCGTCGAACAAATCGATGATCGGCCACACGCTGACCGCCGCCGGTGCCGTTGAGGCCATTTTTTCACTTCTGACGATCGCCACCGGCACGCTGCCGCCAACGATCAACTACGAGAACCCGGACCCGGCGATCGAGCTCGACGTGGTACCCAACGTCAAGCGCGAACAGACCGTCACATCGGTGCTTTCCAACTCATTCGGCTTTGGCGGACAAAATGCCTGTCTTGTCATGACGGCTGAACCAGCCTAAAGCCCTGCTGCTCAGGACAAATTGACAGCACGGAACGGACGCCCATGCGCGCATTGCAATTGATTGAGGATCGCAGGCTCGAACTCACCGAAGTCGAGCCGCCGGCAGAGCCTGCACCCGGAGAGGTAACGCTGCGCATCAAAGCCGTTGCGCTCAACCATATCGACGTCTGGGGCTGGCGTGGCATGGCCTTCGCCAGGCGCAAGCTGCCTTTGACGATCGGGGCGGAAGCCTCCGGCGAGGTCGAAGCAATCGGTCCAGGCGTGTCGAGCGTTCTACCGGGTCAGCTGGTGTCGATCTACGGCGCACGCACCTGCGGACTTTGCAAGGCATGCCGGGAGGGACGCGACAATCTGTGTGAAAACGTCGCCGGCGTGCATGGCTTTCATCTCGATGGCTTCGCCCAGGAGAAAATCAACATTCCCGCCCGGCAGCTGGTCCCCGCCCCGCCCGGCGTCGATGCTGTCGCCGCGGCTCTTGCGCCCGTGACCTTCGGAACGGTCGAACACATGCTGTTCGACAACGCCAAACTCGAGCCCGGCGAAACCATACTTGTCCATGCTGGCGGGTCAGGCATCGGTTCGGCCGCCATCCAGCTAGCCAAGAAGACCGGCTGCACTGTCATCACCACCGTCGGATCCGACGACAAGATCGACAAGGCGAAAGCCCTTGGTGCCGATCATGTCATCAACTACCGCAAGGACCGCTTTGAGGGCGTCGTACGCAAGCTGACGAAGAAGAAAGGCGTAGACGTCGTGTTCGAACATGTCGGCGCCGACACCTGGGCCGGTTCGATGCTGTGCATGAAGCGCGGCGGACGGCTGGTGACCTGCGGCTCGACCTCCGGAGTGTCCACCCAGATGAACCTGATGCAGTTGTTCCAGCAGCAATTGCGCATGATTGGATCGTTCGGCTGCCGCATGGAGAACATGGCCAACGCCATGCAGAAAATAGCCCGCGGCGTCGTGCATCCGGTCATCGACACGGAGGTCGGCTTCGATGATATCGACCGGGCACTGGAGCGCATGGAGGGCCGCCAGGTGTTCGGGAAAATCGTTCTCAAACTGGACTGATAACCGTGAAACTCGTCGTGGCCCGGTTCGTGCTGGCTCTACGCCGCGCCAAGAACTGGCTTGTCGCTCAATTTCTGTTCGGCATCCTGGCGCTGCTGAAGCTGCTGCCGGCCCGCGGCGCCATGCGTTTTACCGAGCGCGCTGCCCGAATCATCGGACCCCATACATCTCGCCACAAGCTGGCGCTCTACAACCTGAAGCGCGCCTTTCCGGATATATCCGAAGCGGAACGGGAGGCCATCGCTCGCGACATGTGGGGCAACATGGCGCTGCTGATGGCCGAGTACATTTTCGTCGATGAACTGGTTGACCATGATTTGGCTGACGGCGATGGCGGACATCTCATCGTCGATGGTGTGGAACGGTTCCTGGACCTGCGAGACAATCGACGACCTTTCATCGTTTTCACTGCCCATACCGGCAATTTTGAGTTGCTGCCGATCATCGCTGCAAAGTATGGCCTCGATGTCACCGCGCTCTTTCGTCCGCCGAACAACCCCTATATCGCAGAGCGGCTGCTTTCGACGCGGCGCACCCACATGGGCAACATCGTTCCATCGCTGGCGGGTGCAGCCTGGAACCTCGCCAGCGCACTCGAAGCCGGCAAGGGCGTCGGTCTCCTGGTCGATCAGAAGTTTCAAAAGGGCGAGAAAACCAGCTTCTTCGGACATGACGTGCACACCAATCCGTTGGTTGCCAAACTGGTGCGCCACTTTAACTGTGAGGTTTTTCCGGCCCGATCCATCCGCCTCCCCGACGGCCGCTTCCGTCTGGAAATCGAGCCCGCCGTCGAACTGCCGCGCAAACCCGACGGAACTCTCGACGTCACGGGAACCGCCCAACTGCTCAATGACAAGGTCGAGAGCTGGGTTCGCGAATACCCGGGTCAGTGGCAATGGTTCCACGACCGCTGGAACATCAAGGATACGCTGTAACGCGTCGATTGCGGCTCGAAATTCATCAGGTGCAGCAATCATCAGCGTCCGGTAGACCGCAAAGTTTGCACCGCCTATAGAGCTGCCCATGACGTTTGATTTCAGAATAGGAAAGCCTGCGGACGCAACGGCTTGCGCCAAGATCATTCGTGATTGGGGCAAAGAAACACCTTGGATGACGAAGCTCGATGAGCTGACGCCGATGGCGGCCTATTGGCGTCGGGTGTTCGAAACGGAGCCGGTCTGGGTCGCCGAAATGCGAAGCTGCGTTGTTGGCTTTTGTGTTCGAACTGATGACAACGTGAGTGCACTCTATGTTGCCCGCCAAGCACGAAACCACGGGGTCGGCAAAAGATTGCTGGATTTCGCCAAGGCCGACCGCGATTGGATAACAGTCTGGGCCTACGAGTTGAACGCCCCAGCACGCCGATTCTATCACCGAGAAGGTCTCGTGGAGATTTCACGGGTTACCGAAAACTACGATGATGGCGTAAGCCTGGTGGATGTGGAGCATCGTTGGACAAGGGCAATCTGACCATCGGCCAAACATTGATCGGCTTCTCCTGATATCGGCGGGGCCCGTTTCCGGAACAGGTCTTTGCAGCTTGCCGCAACCGGTTATCGACGATAGCTTCTGCTTTCCGAACAAACACATTGGGGGAAATCGTAATGCGTGGAACTCTGACAACTTTGCTGGCCGGCGCCCTGAGCCTTGGGATACTTGCTGACCAAGCCGCTGCAGCGGAATGGAAATTCAACAACGGGCTTCCGGAAACCCGCAATGAAGCCAAACAGTTGAACACGTTCGCCGAGGACGTCACTGAACTCAGCGACGGCAGCCTGAACATCAAGGTCTTTCACGGTGGCTCACTGAATCTCAAGGACAATGATGTGGTGCGTTGGCTGCCCGGCGGTGCCGTTCAGATGGGCCTCGTATGGGCCAACTATCTGGGCCGCGACGCGCCGGCACTGAGTGCCGTTCTTGTCCAGGGGTCGGTCGGAAGTTCGGACGAGCTTCTCAAGGTGCTGCCGACGATCCAGGAGATCTACAAGCAGGAACTGGACGATTGGGGCATCGAGACCGCGGGCTTCATGGCCCTGCCTTTGCTCAAGGCTTCGATATTCTGCCGCGACGAACCTGTGCGCACGCTCGACGATCTGAAGAAGAAGAAGCTGCGGGTGTGGAGCAAGGACCAGGTCGAGACTTTTACCAAACTCGGTGTTCCCGCGCAGATCGTCGGCCAGAACGACCTCTACGTCGCCTTGCAGACAGGTGTTGTTGATTGCGCCGTTTATCCCGCGCTGTTCGCCCACACCATTTCGTTGCAGGAAGTGGCCAAATACGCGTCCTACCTCTACCCGATTGCCAGCGTTCCGTACGTCCTGGGTGCCGACAAGGAAGCCTGGGACAGCCTCACCGATGCCGAAAAAGAAGCTGTAACGACGGCGGCCGCACGGGTGTGGGAACGCACCAATGAATACACCAAGGCTGAGGAAAACGAGCAGGCTGCGCGCGCCAAGCTCGCCGACCAGGGCGTTGAATTCCTCGATGCGTTCTCCGACGAGGACCGTGCAGCATTCCTCGATGCCGCCTCGGCGACCTGGAAGGAAATGGCCGAAGAGGCTGGCGGCAATGCGCCGGAATATCGCGAACGAATCCTCGCCGTCCTCGGACGCTGACATTGAACCAAGACGAGCGCTCCGGCGACCGCCTGGCCGCCGCGGCGCGACACCTTGAGGGGTGGCTCAGGCCCGTTTTCACGAGTCTGGCCATTCTCGCGGCCATCGCCGGCAGTTCGATCGTCGTCTTGATCGGCGTCAGCGTGACCATGCGTCACCTGGCCAACGCTCCGCTTCATATCACCGAAGAACTGGTTGGGCTGCTGATGACGGCGGCCTTCTTTCTTGCCATGCCTCTGGTGACGATGCGGGCGGAACACGTGCGCGTGTCCATTGTTGTCGCCAACCTGTCCGCCAGCGGCCGTCGCTGGATGGGGCTTGTGGCCGGTGGGTTCGGCGTCGCTTTCTGCCTGTGGTTCTTCTGGCTGTGCCTGCCATGGTTCGACTTTGCCTTCGCCCGCAACCTCAAGACCGAAGTCGCCCGTCTGCTCCTTTATCCATGGATGGTCCTCGTTCCGCTTTCGATGCTGCTGACTGCGATTGCCTTTGCAATCCGCGCTCTGGCGGGCCAGCCGATCGAGCGAAGCGGCTGACAGGGGATCGGTGATGACGGCCTTCTGGGGAATATTGGTTGGTGGCTTGACCGCGTTCGCCGGGTCCGGATTGGCGCTTGGCGCTGCACTCGGGCTCACCGGTCTGATGATCCTTCAGTTTGCCGCCGGCGGATCGACCTTTGTGGCGGTGGATGCGGTCTGGAACGTCTTCAATTCCTTCACCCTGAGCGCGATTCCGCTGTTCATCATCCTCGGCGAGATCATGTTGCGCAGCGGCGTCAGCGAACTGATCTACACCGCTCTGTCGCCGCTGTTCCGGCGCATCCCGGGCGGACTTCTCCACACCAACATCGCCGTCTGCACCCTCTTTGGCGCTGTCAGCGGTTCGAGCCTGTCGACGGCAGCCGCTGTGGGTTCGGTCGCCTATCCCGAGATGTCGGCACGCGGATATGACCGCAAAATGGTTGTTGCCTCATTGGCCGGCGGCGGCACGCTCGGGCTTCTGATTCCCCCCAGCCTGTCTTTGCTCATCTATGGCGCTCTGACAGAGACGTCGATCGGCCGCCTGTTCATTGCCGGCATTCTCCCTGGCCTGCTGATCGCCCTGATGTTCATGGCCTATATCCTGGTTCGTTGCCTGTCGGCGCCTGCCCTCGCGCCGCCGGACGAACGGGCGATCAAGCCTTGGCGCATTGTTCTCGACCTTCTCGGTCTGTGGCCCTTTGTCCTGCTTATCCTCGCTATCATGGGCAGCATCACCTTCGGCATAGCCACGCCGACGGAAGCCGCCGGCATCGGGGTGATAGCCACGATTGTGGTTGGATGGTGGTGGGGTTCGATGACACCGCGAACGCTGGTGAAGGCCGTTTACAGTTCGATCCTGCTCTACGCATCCATCGCCTTCGTGGTGATGGGCGCAACCATTCTGGCTCAAGCGGTCAGCCTGCTTGGCGTGCCGCAGACCATCCTCGAGGCGGTCCGCGCGTTTGATTTGGGGCCATTCACCGTGTTGGCCCTGGTTGTCCTAATCTACCTTGTGCTCGGCTGCTTCTTCGACGGCCTTTCGCTGATGATCATGACCTTGCCCATCGTCTTTCCACTGATGACCGGGCTCGGTTTCGACGCCGTCTGGCTCGGTGTCATTATCACGATCATGATCGAGATCGGCCAGGTGACTCCTCCGGTCGGGCTCAATCTCTCCGTTCTTGTGTCTGTAACAAAGGAGGAGGTATCGCTTGGCAGCGCTGCTTTGGCGACGACACCCTATTGGCTCTTGCTGCTGCTCGGCGTGATCCTGCTCGCGGCAATGCCGCAAATAGCGCTTTTTTTGCCTGATGTGATGATGTAGGCGTCGATAGAATTACCGCATATTTTCAAAGCGTTAAGAAACATTACGAAAGTTTAATTCCGCACCAGCGACCAGATCAGGCTGCCCAGGCGTTAAAGGGTCGAACAGTCTGATGGAGTGCGGACGCAATGGCTCTTTGGAAGCAACTACTCATTTCTGCTGGGGTTCTGGCGGCCTCGGTTTCGATCTACGCGCTGATTTCGTTCGGCCCGGTGTTTTTCAATGGATCTTCGGCCAGTGCCGGACTGCCGTCCGGTGGCGGACGTCCTCCCCCTCTTGTCGTGCTTGCCACGGTCGGCGCTGATAATGCCGACAGCACTGTCCGCTCTATCGGTACGGCGCAGGCGATCGAAAGGACGACGCTCTATGGGGAGTCCGCTGGTCGTGTCGAGTGGGTCGGCGCAGTCGCTGGCGAGCATGTCCAGGAAGGTGATGTGATCCTCAAGTTGGACGATCGCATCCAGCAGTTTGCGCTCGACCGCGCTCACTTGGCCGTCAGCGACGCCGAGGAGGCACTGGAGCGTTATCAGACCCTGGCAGCGAGCAACACGGTTTCGGATGTGGCATTGCGTGATGCGGCTCTGGAGCTGGAAAAAGCCAGACTGGATGTTCGCGAAGCGGAAGATGCGCTGGCGCGTCGCTCAGTACATGCCCCATTCACCGGCGATATCGGCCTGATCGATGTTGGCATCGGCGACTATGTGACCACGTCGACCTCGGTTGCCACGCTTGACGACCGAAGCACCATACTCATCGATTTCCGCATTCCGGAGCGCTTTGCCAACCAGGTGGAAATCGGCCAGCCGATGAGTGTTTCAACCCCGGCTTTGCCCGGCTTGTCGATGACCGGTGAAATCTCGGGGCTCGACAGCCGCGTCGATACGATATCCCGGACACTGACCGTCCAGGGCACGGTGGAGAACGCAAACGATCTGATCCGTCCCGGCATGTCCTTCGAGGTGTCACTGGCCTTTGCGGGCAGCGCCTATGCAAGCGTCCCCTCACCTGCTGTCCAGTGGGACAGCAGCGGTGCATACGTCATGAAGACTGACGGCAATCTGGCGTCGCGCGTTCCGGTCGAGATCGTCTCGCGCCAGGACGGCCGAATCCTGATCCGTGGAGACATCATCGAAGGCGACGAGATCGTGTCCGAAGGCATAGACGCCCTGCGTCCAGGCCAGCCGTTCCGTACTCCACAGGATTCAATGGTTTCCATTCCAAGTAAGGACGTGGCTCATGGTTAAGATCCCGGAAGAACTGAAGGGCCTGCCGGCCTTCTGCGTCCGCCGGCCGGTCTTCACCATCGTCATGAACCTGCTGGTTGTGATCGCCGGTCTGGCCGCCATTCTGGCCGTCGAGGTACGTGAACTTCCGAGCACCGACCGCCCGGTTGTCACCATCCGCACCACATACTCTGGCGCCACCCCGGAAACCATTGATACCGGCGTTACCGCTATTCTTGAGGGCGCGGCCGCGCGCGTGCCGGGCGTTTCTTCGATCTCATCTTCGTCCAACTACGGCTACAGCCGCATCACGGTCGAGTTCTCGCCTTCCGTCGATCTCGACACAGCGGCAACGGACTTGCGAGATGCAGTCGCGGCGGTCCAGTACCGGTTGCCCGACAACGCTGAAACACCCCTGGTCATCAAGGCAAATGACGACGACAGTCCGATCATCCGGCTGGCGGTGACCACCGACCGTTTGCCGATCGAGACACTGACCCAGATCGTCGACAACCAGATCATCGATCGCCTGTCGGCGGTACCAGGCGTCGGCGACGTCACTGTCTTCGGTGACCGTCAACCGGTCTTCAAGATCGAGCTTGATCAGATGGCGATTGCCAGCCGTGGTCTGTCCCCGGCCGAAGTGCGCAGTGCCATTGAACGAGTGACCACCGACACGCCCGCGGGTTCGCTCTCTACCGGCGGCAGTGAAATCCTCGTGCGTACCGAACTCAACGTTGAATCGGTCGCCGACATGCAGGATCTGCGGATCGACGACAACACCCGTCTCGGTGATGTGGCGCAGGTTTCCTATGGCCCAGCCGATCGCACCTCGTACCTGCGCGCCGACGGCAAGACGGGGATCGGACTCAACATCGTCCGGCAGGCGCAGTCGAACACGCTCGACATCTCCGCCGGCGTTGCCGACGTTGTCGCGGAAATGCAGCCGTTGCTGCCCGACGATGTCGACCTGCGTGTGACATCGGACGACGCTGTCTTCATCGGCGCCGCGATCATCGAGGTGATCAAGTCGCTGCTGTTTTCAACGGCAATTGTTATCCTGGTGATGTTCATCTTCCTGCGCACCGCCGTTGCGACCATCATTCCCGCGGTGACAATCCCCGTGGCACTCATCGGCACTGTTGCGACGATCTGGCTGGTTGGCTTCTCGCTCAACATCCTCACATTGTTGGCCCTGCTTCTCGCGACGGGCATGGTGGTGGACGACGCAATTGTCGTGCTCGAAAACATCATCCGTCGCCGAAAGGAAGGGGACGGACCGAGCGCGGCCGCGGTGCGAGGCACCCGTGAGGTCTTCTTCGCCGTGCTCGCCACGACAGCGACGCTCGCCGCGGTTTTCATCCCGATCTCGTTCCTGCCGGGCACTGTCGGGCAGTTGTTCTCCGAGTTCGGTTTTGTCCTGGCGATTGCGGTCGCGATCTCCTCCTTCGTCGCCCTCACGCTGGCGCCCATGCTGGCCGCGCGCCTGGGCGGTTCGACGGGAGGCGAAGAGCGCGTGACCTGGATGCAGCGCATCGGCAACAGGTTTGCCAACGGCTACCGTACCCTGCTGCGGGCGGCCCTTGCCGCGCCGATGGTTGTCATTGTCATGAGCATCATTTTCTCGGGGTTCTCCTATCAGCTGTTCAACGCGCTGCCGCAGGAGATCACGCCACGCGAAGATCGTTCCAGCATTCCGATCATGGTCATGCTGCCGCAAGGTACTGAGCTCGACGCCGCGAACGAGAAGATGCGGCAGATCGAGGAGGTCGGGCTCGACCTGATGGATGCCGGCGAGGTCGAATCGCTGTTCAGCGTCGTCGGCATGCAGTCCACCAACCGAGGCTTCATCGTTTTCCGCCTCGTGCCTTGGGGGGATCGCGACCGAGACCAGTCGGCGATCGTATCGGATATCAATCGGCAGTTGGCCGAGATCCCCGGTGTGACGGCCTTCGCCCGCCAACCCAACACCCTGGGTCTGCGCGGCGGCGGCACTGGATTGCGCTTCGCACTGACGGGCTCCGACTATCACATGCTGTCGGAGGCCGCTGAAGACCTGACCAACGCGATGGCGGACCGCCATCCGGGTCTCGGTTCCTTCGATATCGGCTACGACACCACCCAGGCGCAACTCTCTGTCAAGGTCGATCGCGACCGGGCACGCGAGCTCGGCATTGACCTGAACGATGTCGCGTCTTTCATCGCCATAGCGCTGGACGGTCGGGAAATCGCCGAAATCCATCAGGATGACGAGGCGATTCCGGTGATGCTCTCGTTCGGCTCTGGCGCAATTCAGGACCCGGCCGATCTGGAGAACCTGTTTGTGCGCGCCGGTGATGGACCGATGGTGCCGCTGTCATCTATCGTCGAGCTGGAAGACACGGCGGTGGCGCCACAGCTGACGCGCGAAGAGCGCATGCGGGCAATACCGATATCCGTACCGCTCGAGGCGCAGTATGACCTGGAAAGTGCCATTCAGGACCTGCGGCACACGGCGTCGGAAGTCCTGCCGGCCGGCGTCGATGTCGTGCTTCGATCTGAAGCAGCGCTGCTTGAGGAAACCTCGAGCGGCATGGGGCTGGTATTCATTTTCGCCATTGTCGTTGTCTTCCTGGTGCTGGCCGCCCAGTTCGAGAGCTTCGTCAGCTCGATCATCATTCTGACGACAATTCCGGCCGGCGTTGCCGCCGCGGTGGTCGCCATCGGACTGACCGGAGGGACGATCAACGTCTACAGCCAGATCGGCATCATCCTGCTGGTCGGCATCATGGCCAAGAACGGCATCCTCATCGTCGAATTCGCCAATCAGTTGCGCGAACGCGGAGCCTCCGTTCGCGAGGCCATCGAGGGCGCGTGCATGCGGCGGCTGCGGCCGGTCATGATGACCATGATCTCCACCGTGCTGGCCGGATTGCCGCTGATCCTGGCCTTCGGCGCTGGCGCAGAATCGCGCATGGCACTGGGTTGGACGATCGTCGGCGGTCTTGGCTTTGCCACCGTTTCAACGCTGTTCCTGACCCCGGTTGCGTACAATCTGCTGGCCGGATTCAGCAAGCCTCGCAACGCCGAGGAACAGCAGTTGTTGAAGGAGCTGGAGCATGATGGACGCACGGCCGGCTCTGCCTGATGCGATGATTGACCGCCATGCTGGGCACTTGATAGCGTGCCCAGCGGCAGCGAGCGGGCAAAGGGCCATTCATGCAACCAGGCGAGACCGACGACGCGGTTCGCAACGACAGCGCGCTCATGCGCCGGATCGCCTCGGGCGATACCGAAGCCTATCGTCAGGTAATCGCCGGTCAGAGCCCGCGGCTCGTGCGGATGGCCTTTGGCATACTCGGCAATCTGGACGACGCGGAGGACGCAACGCAGGAAGCCCTGCTCGCCCTGTGGCAGGCAGCGCCCGACTGGCAGGAAAAGGCCACCATCGCCGCTTATCTGCGCACCGTCGCAACGCGCAAGGCGATCGACATCCTGCGTCGCCGCAAAGGCCGGGTCGACGATTTCAACTGGGATGGCCTGGAAGATACGGCAAGAAATCCCCAGGAGATGCTGGAAAACCGCGACGACATGGAGCACGTCCTGAAGCATATGACCGAGCTGCCGGAGCGGCAGCGCATCGCCCTTGTGCTAACGCAGATCGAGGATCTGTCCCACCAGCAGGCGGCAGACGCGATGGATATCGACGTCGAGGCCCTTTCATCACTGCTGGCAAGGGCGCGACGGACACTGCGTAGGAGACTGCAGGGAGAGGAAACCGGAGATTGACTGACATGACGTACGATCCGAAGACATTGGACGAACTGCTGGACCTGCACGGGACCGATTTCGATAAGTGGCTGGATGCATCGGCCGCCCAGCAGGCGCGGCTCGCTGCTCTGCAGGACCCGGATTTCCGCCGACGGTTCGAGGCGGCAAAGCGACTGGATTCGGCTTTTCGCAACATTTCCACGGAAATCGAAGACCGCCTCCCAGCGACGCGGATGTCAGCACTTGAAGATACAATCCTCAGACACGTTGAGCCGCAAGCGGAACGGCGTCGCTTCTTGTCTCTGCCGGTTTTGAGGCGGCTTGCTGCCAGCGCCGTGGTCGCATGCGCCCTCGGCGCCGGTCTCGGCGAGTGGGCTCCCCTGCTTCCAGAAGCAGCCACCGAAGCCTATGACGAATTGCTGCTCGGCACGGATGCGGTCTCGGAAATCGGCACTGCAGCGGATTGAAGACAATGAGCAGACAACGCATTCTCAACGTCACCCTCGTCGTCTCGCTGCTGGCCAACGCCTTTTTCATCGGCTACGCAGTCACGCGCTTCCTTGATGACCCGGCCGACCGGTCTCGTGGCGGCATCCTGCATGCGGTCGGGGCGCGTATGACGAAAAATCTGGACGATGATGCAAGACAGCAAGTGTCGGTAGCTCTGGACGAGCTACAGCCGGCTTACTCGGAAATCTTGGACAAACGCCGGGACAACTACCGGCAGCTCCGTAGCCTGCTGGCCGAACCGCAAGTCGATCGGGAAGCTGTCGATGGCGTCATTGCTAACCTGCGGAACCAATCATCCGAGCTGGTGTTTGAAGTCCATGATCGGGCGATTGATGCAATCGTGGCTCTGCCCGCGGAGAAGCGGGCAGAGCTCGCCGAGTAATCCGGCGTCAGTGGGTGATGACGATGCGGGTATTCTTGAAACCCACCCGCTGCACCAACGAAAACAGCGTTGCTGCATGATTGGGATGAAGGCGTATGCACCCGTGTGATGCCGGGCGGCCCAGCCGTTTCAGGTCGTTGGTTCCGTGCACGGCGTATCCGCCACGGAAGAAGATTGCATAGGGCATCGGGGCGTTGTTGTATTTGCGCGACCGATGATGACGGGACAACCATTTTGGACTGTAGGTTCCCGTCGGGGTGTAATAGCCAGCACGCCCGGTGGATACCTTCCAGCGATACTTCACCTTACCGCGATGGGTGACCACCATCCGCTGCTGCGAGATGTCGATCCGCGCGGTGAGCGAGGCTGCCTTAACGGCAATCGTGTTGAATGGGAGCACTGCCAGACTCAGCAGCGCCGCGACTACAAACTTTTTCATGGTCCCTCCGACCTGACATCGAGCACGTACCGTGTGTCCGATATCAATTTCTCAACAAATCCCCACCTGTTGAGGCGCCCGCCGGTAAGCGGAATACAAAGCTACGCCAGCCAGAAGTATATAAGCAAAAAACATCCCATTAAAAGGACTTCGCCGACAAATGGTTATTGACCGGATAAAAGTATCGGCTTCGCACCCGATGCGAATACAGATTGATCAACTCATTGTTGTGGCGATGAGCAACTGCAGGATCACCAGAAGGGTCAGGGCGGAACAAGCCGCCCAGAAGAGCCTTAGTGCCGCTGCGATATCTTGCGGATTGAGCTGGTAACGTCCCGCTGGATTGAGCCGCGGCTCGCGCACCACCACACCGCCATATCGACGGTCGCCAGCCAACGACAGGTTCAGCGCTCCCGCCATGGCACATTCCGGCCAACCGGCATTTGGAGATCGGTGCAGCCCGGCATCGCGCATGGCGCACCCGAAAGAGCGCCGCGCATCAACCACCCCGTTCATGATCAACGACGCCGCCGCAATCAGACCGGCGGAAATCCGCGCCGCCGGCCAATTCGCCCAATCGTCGAGACGCGCGGCGGCCCAGCCGAACGCCCCGTGACGGGCGTTCTTGTGGCCAATCATCGAATCCGCCGTGTTGAGCATCTTATAGGCAAACAGCCCAGGCAGACCTAACAGGGCATACCAGAACGCCGGAGCGACCACTCCATCGGAAAAATTTTCGGCCAGGCTTTCGATTGCCGCTCTGCAGATCCCGTGTTCGTCCAATGACTCAGGGTCACGGCCAACGATAAGGGAAATCGCCTCGCGCCCCCCTGCCAAACCGCCAGATATTAACCCGTCCGCGACGGCCGAAACGTGATCGGCCAGACTACGCTGTGCCAGCAGGATCGCGACGAGGACAAGCTCAACCGCAAGACCAACCGGACCGAGGGGATCAAGCATTGCATCGATGACCGCTGCAACAAGCACGCTGAGCACCAGAAGCCCTGCTATTGCCGCGACACCCCGCGTTCTGCGCAACGATGGCGGATCGCTATCGACATTCAAAATTCTGTCCGCCAGCCCGATCGCATAGCCGAACAGGACAACCGGATGCGGCACACGACGCCAGAGCCGGTCCGGATCGCCGACAAAGCGGTCGAGCAACAACGCAAGGGCCAGAATGATAAGGTGCTCTACCATGCCTTCAACCGAGATCCGACAAAACCCGGGCAAGTCGCTGATCCGACTCCGAATCCGGACACAGGCCGAAACGCAGCCAACGGGGTGCATAATCGAAGCGGCGCGTCAGAATATGGTTTAGGCAAAGTCCTTCGTGGAGATTGGACGCATGCTCATGATCGACCAGAATAAACAGATCGGTGCCACCCGCGATCCGCAACCCGGCAGCGGTCAGTACGGTTTCGAGCGCCTGCCGTCGCTGGCGGATCGTCGCCCCAACGGCGGCGATCGCAGCGTCGTCTCGCATCACATTTTCAGCTATGGCCAGTGCCGGCCCGGAAACTGCCCACGGCCCCAGAAGTCGCCTGAAGGATTCGAGCAAGCGGTTTTCTGCAAGGACAAACCCCAGTCGCATGCCGGCCAGTCCGAAATACTTGCCAAAAGAGCGCAAAACAATGAGCCCGCTGCGGTTCCCGGCGACCCCGGCAAGGCTGATATCAGGCTGCAGATCGGCAAAGGCTTCGTCGACGATCAAAAACCCGCCGCGCTTCTCCAGATCGCCGGCAAGTGTCAGCAGTGCGTTCCGTTCAATCACGCGACCATCAGGATTGTTCGGGTTTACGACAATTACGACGCGGTGATGGTCATCAACTCCAGAATGATCCGGCACTTCGTCCACGGATCGGCCCGCTCTCTCGAAACAGTGCCGATACTCGCCATAGGTCGGCCCCAGAACCGCGACCGGCCCTTCAAAAAGGTTCGGCAGCATCTGGATCGCCGACTGAACGCCTGCAACGGGGAGCGGACGCGTCCCGTCCGGCGCCCGATAGTATCGAGCGGCCGCATCCGACGCCCGATCGAAGAGATGTTCGTCCGGAAGCCGCTGCCACACCGACGCATCCAGCGCTGGAAGCTTGGCAGGAACCGGATTGATACCGGTGGAAAGGTCCAGCCAGTCTCTCACTTTGCCGCCGTAGCGGCCACGGGCGGCCGTCAGGGCTCCACCATGTTCGATCCTGCCCAAGGGCGCCGTCATGTGCCCGACGCCCGGTCAATGACATGCATGAAAGAGCCAGCGACGGAGGCACGCTTCAAACCAGCCTGCGGCAACACCTCGCCTCTTGCGTCCGTCACGCTGAACAACCGCTCGGCTTCTCCTTCCGCCACAATGGAAGCGTAATGAAACTCATGGGCAGTCAGCGCCATGTCCCAGATGAAGCCGGATGTCGGCGACACGCGCCGATAGCCCAGGTGCAGTTTTCGCTCGGCGAAACTGGTGGTCAGTGGCAACAGGCCAAGCATGCTGTGCCGAACATCGTCGGAATCGATCAGGGCGTCACCAAGCACCATGTAGCCGCCGCATTCGCCAAATACCGGAATGCCTTTCCGGGCGGTGTCGACCAAACCCCTTTTGAATGTCGTATTGGCAGCGATGCGCCCCGCATGCAGTTCCGGATATCCACCCGGCAGATAAACGGCGTCGCAGTCCGTCGCCGGCGCCTCGTCAGCCAAGGGTGAGAAAAACCGAATTTCAGCGCCGACCGCACGCCAGCCCTGCAGCAAATGTTCGTAACTGAACGCAAACGCGAGATCCCTGGCGACCGACACCCGCTGACCTGGAGGCGGCAGGCTTGCGCTGACGGATCTCGCAGGTTCAGACGAACTGGCAAGCGACATCAGCGCCTGGAGGTCGCATCCCTCCTCCACCTTCTGCGCTGCGGCCTCCATGAACTGCTCCAGACCTTCATGCTCCATTGCCTGCACTAGCCCAAGATGACGTTCGGGCAGGTGCAGGACTTCGTTGCGGCGAAGCACACCCAAGACGCTGATGTCGGCTGCGGTCAGGGCATTGCGAAGAAGGCTTTCATGCCGGTCGCTGCCAACATTGTTCAGCACAACACCCGCAATCGCCACACGGGCGTCGAATTCGGCGAAGCCACGCACCAAGGCCGCAACGGAATGGGACATCTTTGCGCAATTGACCACGAAGACCACTGGCAGGCACAGCAGCGCTGCCAGATCGGCGGCGGAGCCGGTGCCATCTGCCGCCCCATCGAACAGACCCATCATCGCTTCAATCACTAGCAGACGACTGTCACTGCCGGCTTCAGCCGCATTGGCGCACAGCAGATCTTCTCGCATCGCCCATGGATCGTAGTTCAGGCAGGGCTCGCCACTGGCCGCCTTGTGAAACGCAGGATCGATATAGTCCGGTCCGGCCTTGCCCGGCGCGACCTGAACACCGCGCTGACGCAGTGCCCGCAACAAACCCAATGTGAACGTGGTCTTGCCGGACCCAGACATCGGCGAAGCAACGATCAGCCCGCGCATCCGTTGTTCCTCAGCCCAACTCGCGGTCGTCTAGCGGCAACTCATTCCGGTCGAACCAGGAGAGCGTTTGCCGCAACCCTACCACCTCGCCAACCACGACGATTGCCGGCGGTGAGAGGCCAGCGACAACCAGATCCCCTTGCGCAGCGCCCAGCGTGGTCTCCAGAACCTGCTGCTGTTCGGTCGTGGCGTTGCTGACCACCGCCAAGGCTTCGTTGGCAGGTCGGCCGGCCGCCAACAGCCTTTCAGTGATCGTGGCGATATGTTTTATCGCCATATACATGACGATGACCGGCGAGCCGCGAGCAACGCTCTCCCAGTCGATCCGGTCCGGCACGATGCCGTTGGAATCGTGCCCGGTCAGGAAGGTGACGCTGTGATTGACCGTGCGATGGGTCACGGGAATGCCGGCATAGGCCAACCCGCCAATCCCGGCGGTAACGCCCGGAACGATGCGGAAGGGAATGCGGTGCTCGACCAGTGTCAGGGCTTCCTCGCCGCCGCGTCCGAACACGAAAGGGTCGCCACCTTTGAGACGCAAGACACGTTTTCTCTCACGCGCAACTTCAACCAGTCGCAGTGAAATATTGCGTTGCTTTGCCGAAGGCTTGCCGCCACGCTTGCCGGCATATTCAAGCACGGCGCCCGGTTTGGCGAGCCCGAGGCAGGCCGCGTTGACCAACGCATCGTAGACAATGACATCGGCCTGACGCAGGGCGTTGACCGCGTGCAGGGTCAAAAGACCGGGGTCACCCGGTCCGGCGCCGACAAGCCAGACGCTGCCGGGTTGAAGTTCGGGCAGGTCATTCAGGATATCGACAGACATCTTCCCCTTCCCGTAAAACCTTCCGCCGCTGCTCGGCCTCGCCTATAGATGGATAATGAGTGAAACCCGCAAGGACAATGGTGGATCCGACGCCCCGCTGCGCCGCGGCTGGACGACCGGAGCCTGCGCCACGGCCGCGACCAAGGCAGCGCTGACGGCTTTGATAACAGGAGAGTTTCCGGATCCGGTCGGCATTCGTCTGCCCAAGGGACAGGAACCCGAATTCGCGCTCGCATTCGAAAGCGTTGGCGAAGGTTACGCCTCGGCGGGTATCGTCAAGGATGCCGGCGATGATCCGGACGTTACCCATGGGGCAACGATCATCGCGACGGTAGCGCCCGGGCGCCCGGAAACCGGCATCAAATTCGTTGCAGGCGCCGGTGTGGGAACGGTTACCCTTGCCGGACTGCCGCTGCCGGTTGGCGAACCGGCAATCAATCCGGTTCCGCGCCGCATGATGAGCGAAGTGGTCGAAGCGCTTTGCGGCGAATTCGGCCTGCCGGCTGATGTCGAAATCACCATTTCCGTTCCCGGTGGCGAGGACCTGGCCGAAAAGACCTGGAATCCGCGGCTCGGCATACTCGGCGGCCTGTCGATTCTGGGAACGACCGGCATCGTTCAGCCGTTCTCCTGCGCAGCCTGGATCCACTCGATTCATCGCGGCATCGACGTCGCCAGGGCCGCCGGCCTGAAGCACGTTGTCGGTGCTACCGGTGCGACGTCGGAAGGCGCCGTGCGTCAGCTTCTTGACCTGCCGGAAATCGCGTACCTGGACATGGGAGATTTCGTCGGTGGCCTGATCAAGTATCTGCGCAACCACCCGGTTGACCGGCTGACCATTGCTGGCGGCTTCGCAAAGTTGGTCAAACTGGCCCAGGGTGCGCTGGACCTGCATTCCGGTCGAAGCCAGGTGGATATGACCTTTCTCGCTGGCCTCCTTCCGGACGAGGACCCAAGCCTGCGGGAGGCGATTCTCTCTGCCAACACTGCACTGGAAGTGCTTGAACTGACGACACAAAACGGCATCGATCTTGCGACACCGGTTGCGGAACTGGCCTACACGACGGCAAAAGCCGCCCTGCGGGACGCACCGGTCGCGGTCGACATCGTGGTGACGGACCGGAAAGGAACCATTCTTGCCCGCCACCCATAGAACGATCCTCATCTTGGGCGGGACAAAGGAAGCCGTAGAACTTGCCTCCCTCCTCTCGTCCCGCGATGATCTCACGGTGATCACATCGCTGGCGGGCCGGACTCGCAATCCGGAAACGGTATCGGGCGAGCGGCGTATCGGTGGTTTCGGTGGTGCAGAGGGTCTTGCACGTTTCCTGGCCGAGGAAACGGTCAACGTCCTGGTCGACGCCACCCACCCCTTTGCCACCGGGATTTCAGAAAACGGAAGAATTGCTGCCGACCGGACCGGCACACAACGGCTCGTCCTGCGGCGCCCACCCTGGATCCCGAGGGAGATCGACCGTTGGCGCATGGTTCCGTCGCTGGAAGTCGCTTGCGAGGCTCTTCCCGAAGGAGGCCGCGCATTTCTGGCCCTGGGCAGCCAATACATTTCGGTATTTGCGGATCGCGACAATGTGGAATTCGTCGTCAGGATGGTCGATCCACCCAAGGATCCCCTGCCTGTATCAAACGCCCGGCTCGTGATCGGAAAACCCGGCACGGCGGACCAGGAAGAAGAGTTGCTACGAAGCCAGGCCATCGATGTCCTGGTCTGCCGCAATTCCGGCGGCCAGACGTCCTTCGCCAAGCTCGAGGCTGCTGCAAACCTGTCGCTGCCCGTCATCATGATTGAGCGGCCGAACGGACCGGACGAACCGCACTTCGAGACGATCGAGGCGCTGGCGGCGGCCATCGGCTAGGCCTCCGCCCGCTTTTTCTTTTTGCCGGAATTGCGCAGCACATGCGCGTAGTCGGCATCGTAGAGAGACGAATCCCGAAACTGCACATCACCCAACACCGGACCGACCATGATCAGCGCCGTCCGGGTCAGTTTTGCCTTGCGCACCTCCGCCTTCATGTCGGCGAGCGTGGTGCGGATGTAAAGTTCGTCGGGCCACGTTGCGCGGTAAGCAATGACGACCGGACAATCTGCACCGTAGTGCGGCTCCAGCGCTCGTCGCACATAATCGAGATTGCGGATGGAGAGATGGATCGCGAGCGTAGCGCCAGACTGGCCGAGAACTTCCAGCCGCTCACCCTCCGGCATCGACGATGCCTTCATCCCGGTGCGTGTCAGAATGACCGTCTGGGCGATTTCCGGCAGTGTCAGCTCCGCTTTCAACCGGGCCGCAACGCCGGCATAGGCCGGCACTCCCGGTACCACTTCGTAGTCTATGCTCAACGCATCGAGCCGCCGCATCTGCTCCGCAATTGCGCCGTAGAGCGAGGGGTCGCCCGAGTGCACGCGCGCCACATCTTGGCCAACGGCATCGGCCTTCTCCATCTCTGCCACGATGAGGTCAAGATGCATGGGTGCAGTATCCATGACCAGGGCGTCCGCCGGCGCCGCGACAACGATTTCCTGCGGTACTAGAGACCCGGCGTAGAGGCACACCGGACAGCGTTCGACCAGGCGCAATCCGCGAACAGTTATGAGGTCGGCGGCACCGGGACCGGCGCCGATGAAGTAAACGGTCATTGTGCCGCCTCCTGTCGCTCAATCAGGGACTCAGGTTTGGCCGCGTAACCACGCGGCGTGTAGACCCAATCGCGGCCGTCCCCAGCACGCACGGTGCTCGTTTGCGAAGAACCGACGATCACGACGGTCAGCATATCGACCGTTTCGATATCGAGATCCGCCAGCGGCACGATCCGCACCGTTTCCCCATCACGGCCGAGATTGGTCGCCAGGATGACCGGCGTATCGGGTGGCCGATGGCCGAGCAGCACGTCGCGGGCATGGGCCAGTTGGGTGCGGCGTCGGCGCGACACGGGATTGTAGAAGGCAATGACAAAATCACCCTCCGCTGCCGCTCGAATGCGCCGTTGAATGTCCGGCCAGGGTGTCAGCAGGTCGGACAAGGAAATCGTGCAGAAATCGTGCCCTAACGGCGCGCCTGCACGAGCAGCCGCTGCCTGAAGGGCGGAAATGCCGGGAGATACCGCAATCTCGATCCGGCGTGCCCCATCGCTCAATCCGTCGGAACCCGCGTCCGGCAGGCGCGCTTTGTCCAGAAGTTCGAAGGCCAACGTCGCCATGGCATAGATCCCGGCATCGCCGGAACAGATCAACGCCACCGATCGGCCTTCTGCGGCCAGTTCCATGGCATGCCGCACCCGCGCCTCTTCTTCCCCAAGGTCGAAATCGTGGCGGACCCGGCCGTCCGCCAAGGGCCCCAAAAGACCGAGATAGAGCGAATAGCCGACCAGATCTGTGGATCGTGTAACCAGATCAGAGACTTCCGGGGAGCGCCAGGCATTACTGCCCGGGCCGATACCGAGAATGGCCAGACAGCCCCGCGCTCGGCCAACTGCGTTTGCGTCAACTGGCCGCCCGGCACGGGCGATCGCACAGGTTGCTCGTTGCGATTTCCGCTTGGGCACTATCAGTTCGCTAGCCGGGCCGCCTGCTGCAAGCGCAGAACCTTCGGCCACGCCATGGCACCCGACTTCCGCAAAGACGATATCCGACGGATTTTTCAGCCGGTCACGCTCGTCTTCCAGCGTCTTTGCATCAAAAAATCGTGCCGGTACGTCGAAATGCTCAGCCAAGGCATGAATGGCGGCCTCGTCCGCCTTCACGTCGATCGAGAAGATGCCCGAAAGCGCCTCGCGTGCAAGGCCTGCCTGGGTGAGCTGACCCTCGACCAGCTCGATCAATTCGGACGGTGCGGTGCCGCGCTCACAACCGACGCCGAGGCACAGCGTTGACGGGGCATAGACCAATTCACCGGTTGTTGGATCGTGCGCCTCATCGGAAACCGTCAGGCGCAGAGACGCTTCAGGCTGAAATTCGATATCCGATTGCTGCAGCCAATCCGCCTCGCCTCGAAGCGCCGCGGTTTCGCCGTTCAACAGCGCCGCCATGACGCCCTTTGCCGCATCCGGATTAACGAGAGTGTAGCCCTTGGGCGGCGCATCAAGCGCGACGCCGAAGCGCAGGTCACCGGCCGTCGTGATCGCAGCGTGTGTGTCGAGCGCGTCCGCGATCCGCCGCGCCAGAGCATTTGCACCGCGATGGCCGCCGAGCAGCGGTACAACGCTCGCTCCATCTTCCGACACGGAAAGAACAGGTGGCTCGCCGGCTTTGTCGGTTAAAAGTGGCGCCAGCAACCGAATCAGGGCTCCACTTGCCATGATGGCTATGATCGGGCGCCCCTCGGCAAACGACGTTTTGAGATGAGCGCTGACCGAGTCGAAAGCAACATGTGCGTCCTCAACACGCGACCGCAGACCGTGCACTTCACCGTTAACCGCCGTTGATATCCTGGTAGCAAGGTCCAGCGACGCTGCATTCAGCACAATTACTGCCGGCTTCAGGGTCTCAGCCATGGGTTCCTCCCGCAAACAGGTCCGGCACAGTTTCGGCGCCACGTGTTTCAAGCGGCAGATCCGCGACCCAGTTTTCCGACCCCTTGTAAACCAGGATCATGGAAAAATAGGGAGCCGATGGACCCGCTTGCGACAGCGGCATGATGCGTTCTTCCGGCAGTGATATGCGCTCCAGATAGCCGCTACAGGAAACCAGATTCAGTCTTTCAAGCAACGCCACGATCCTGCTGAAATGTCTGCCAATTTTGATGATCGCCGCTGCGTCTGTCGAATCGAGCTTGGCGGCGATAGCCGCATCATCGAGCGGACCCGGAATAACACCGAGAACATCGTTTCGCGCGGCCAGTGGTCGACGCAGGGCCGCTGCTCCAGCCATCATCGACGACACGCCCGGAACGATTTCGCAGCGAAATCGGCCGGCCAACCGTTCGTAGAGGTACATGAACGAGCCATAGAAAAACGGATCGCCCTCGCACAGAACTGCGACGTCGCGGCCGTCGGTCAAATGGTCCGCTATGGTTTCCGATGCGGTGTCGTAAACCTGGCGTGCGGGAAACCGTTCGGCCCGCATCGGAATGACAATCGGGATTTCCACCTGTCGGTCGCTTAGAGTCGCAGCTACGATCTGCCGCGCGAAGCTGGGGCCCGTGTCAGGTGCCGGATAGGCGACCACGGGCGCCGCCCGCAGGAGGCGATCTGCTTTCAGGGTCAGCAGTTCCGGATCGCCGGGTCCGACGCCAAGGCCATAGAGCGTTCCGGTCATGACGCCCTCCACGGCTTCCGCAGGCTCCATTGCGTCACCGGCATCAGCGGCTTGAAACCACGAAACCCGCCCACGGGCCCGGACCGGGCGACGGCGATGCGGGTCATGGAGCCACTGTGTTCGCGCTGCAGTTCTGCTATTTGCGCTTCACCCTCAACGGTCACCACGTTGGCGACCAGTCGCCCTCCCGGCTTCAACGCCCGCCAACAGGTTTCGAAAACGAACGGTGTGGTAATGCCCCCGCCGATGAACACGGCATCGGGAGCCTGCAGCGCCTCAAGCGCTTCCGGCACCCTGCCTTCGACAATGTCCAGGCGCGGCGTGCCAAGCAAGATGGCATTTTCGGCAATCATCGCGTTGCGAGCCGGTTTCGCCTCAATGGCAATGGCACGGGCGCCTCGAGCGGCCCGCATCCATTCAATAGCAACGGAGCCACAGCCGGCGCCAACGTCCCATAACAGCGCCTGCGGATGTGGCTGCAAACTCGAAAGGGTCACCGCCCTGACCTCACGCTTGGTCAACTGCCCATCGTGAGCGAAGGCGTCATCCGGCAGACCGGGTACTGGCGCGTTTATCGCCGCGTCAGGGCCGGCCACACATTCGATTGCCAGCACATTGAAGTCGGCGAATGGACTTTCGCTTGATGAAAGCGCCGCAACATCCGCCGCCCGGTGAGTGGTGATGCGTTCGCGCGCACCACCCATGTGTTCCAGTACCGTCAGGTTCGAGTCGCCGTAACCGCGGCCGACCAACAGATCGGCAACCTCATGCACCGTGCGTGCGACGGATGTCAGAGAAACCACTTTGTTGTCCGGAAGGATGTGCGGATGCAGCCCGGCGACCGACCGTCCGTGAAGCGATATGCAGGCAGCATCGGAGAGCGGCCAGCCGAGACGCGCGGCCGCCAACGAAAATCCCGAGGGCGACGGGATTACAAGCATCTCATCCGGGTTGAGCCGGCGCCGCATGGTGGCACCGATGCCGAAATGCATCGGATCGCCCGTAGCAAGGATGGTCACAGGATTGCCACGGCGCGCCTCGAGGAACTCGAGAGTGGGCCCGACACCCATGGTCCAGGGAACGATTTCGCAATCCGATATTCCGAGCCCCTGCAAATCGAGACTGGCAAGCACCCGCTCCGGGGCCACCAGGGTCTTGGCCTGTTTCATCAACGTCAGCGCAGTTGGCGTCAGCGTATTGACACCGTCATCGCCAATCCCCAGGACCGTCAACCACGGGCTCATCGACCCAGCCCCCTAGCAGTGCCATTCAGGGCGGCCGCAGCAATGGCGCTGCCGCCGCGTCGGCCGCGTACCGTGATGTACGGAACACCGCAATCCGAGGCGATCAGCGCTTCCTTTGATTCCACAGCGCCAACAAATCCTACCGGAATACCGATGATCAGCTCCGGGGGCTCGCATCCTCCGTTTATCATCTCGAGGAGATGAAAAAGCGCCGTTGGCGCGTTGCCGATGACAACTATGCTGCCGGTGATTTCTGATGCCAATCCGTCCAGTGCCGCTGCCGACCGCGTGGTTCCCAGCGACGTCGCCCGGGCCGCCGTTTCGTTGCTGGCAATAGTGCAAAGAACTGGCAGATCGTCAGGCAGCAGCCTGCGGATGATGCCGCGCCGAACCATCTCGACATCACAGACGATGGGCCTGCCGCCGGCGATCGATCTTTGTCCTGCTTCGATCGCTCCAGAAGCGATCACCAGATCATCGACCAGATCAATCATGCCGCAGGCATGAACCATGCGAACCGCGACCGCCTCCTCTTGCGGTGCGAACCCCGAAAGCTCTGCTTCCCGCCGAATGGTCGCGAAGCTCTCCCGGTAGATCTCTTCCGGATCACGCACATAGGAAACGGCCGAAGCGGACATTCAATCAGCTTTTCTTCATTGAGACCGGTCCATGCGGATGGTCAGCATGCGGATACGGATGATGATGGTGGTGATGACCGTCATGATCATGCCCGTGATCGTGGTCGTGGCTATGGTCATGAAGCGGCGTCCACGGCAGACCATGTTGTTTGCAGAATTCCTCGTCACGGCACGACGCATCGCAGTCGCCCTTGCAGGGGCAATTCTCCAGGCCACCACCGATGCCCTCGACGTGATGGTGATGGCTTTCCTGTGCCAGGCCGACTTCCGCCTCGAAGCCGAGGACCTGGTCGCGATACTTGCACATCTGGCAGTTCATCAGCGCCTGCCCGACGCGCGTTTCCTCGACCCGATCCGCGAAGGTCTCGATGACCAGATCGTGGTCGTTGAGATAACCGGCCTTGACGAACTCGATCTCCGGATGCGCGGCCGCCACCTGGTCCGTGTAGCTGTAGATGCGCTTCACCAGAACTCCGGTGAACAGGAAATAGGGAAACACGATGATGCGTCGGTAGCCGAGCCGGGCCGCATGCGTCAGACCTGGTTCCACCAGCGGGAAGGTCACGCCGGAATAGCAGGTTTCGGCCCAGCCGAACCCCATCCCTTCCCAGAGCATCCGGGCAACCTTTGAGACGTTGGAATTGGCGTCAGGATCGGAGGCGCCACGCCCGACAACCATCAGCAGCGTCTCGTGACGCGGCACCGGTCCGTTTTCGGCATCGGCACGGGCGATTGCTTCTTCGATTCGATCACCGGCGGCACGGATCATCTTGAGGTCGACCCCGAGTTCGCGACCATAGTCGATCCGCATATCTGGCTGACTTGCCTGATAGGTGTTGAGCACCGAGGGAATGTCGTTCTTGGCATGGCCTGCGGCAAACAGCATACCGGGAACGGCGAGCACTCGTGTCACACCTTGGTCGCGCAGTGCGTCGAGCCCTGAATGGATGACCGGATTGCAGAATTCCAGATAGCCATACTCCACCGGCGTGTCGGGATAACGCCGCTTGAGCCCTTCGGCCACCTTGGCGAACTCTGCGGCCGCGTTCTGGTTGCGGCTGCCGTGGCCACAGACCATGATGCCGGTTTTTTCCGCGGTATTCATGCAGTCGATCCTTCTGCTTTTTCTTCGGCCTCATGTTCAGCTTCGGCGTCGACTGCTTCGTCGTCACGCTTCTTGGCCTTTGCGACCAGTGCTGCAAGAACCGCCGCACCGACCACTGCAGCAGCACCGATCCAATGGGCGTGGCCGGCCAGTTCACCCATATGGCCGCCATGCGCCATCGCGGCAGATGCGCTTGAAATAAGGAAAGCAAAAGCAATTGCGTGTCGTGTCATCTCAGACCTCCGGCTGTCTTGTCTCGTGCACGAAACGCCGCGACGGATGACAATCCGTCGTGTCGGTCTGGACAGCTCCGGAATAGCACCCCCGAATTGGGTCGGTCGCACCGGAATTTCTCTCAGCCCGCATTTTTTACGGGCGCCGTCACACGTGGGATTGTTGTAAGCCGGGTGAAAGGTCCGGTCAAACGCAAACGCGGCTTAAACAATGACAGATGCGACAGTCGATCTTCGGAGGTGAAAGGTTGTGCGGGTCAGGTGTCAGAATTGACCCGGTGGTTGTTGCCACGCGCCAGTTTCACTGCCAGTGCGCAGGAAGCATGTGGTCGGATGATTGCCGACACAATGTCTGCCCTGTCCTCAACATCGAGCAGTGGGTCCGATTTGAGTTTCTCCAGGGCCGGGTTTCTTGCCGATTGCAATTGCTGAACGATTGCGATCAGTTCCTGCTCCCATTTGGGCAATTCCGAACCGGCTCCCTTTTCGGCGCCGAGAAGCAAAGAAAGGACTGACGAAAAATTCCGTCTGTTTGGAGTGCCGAGCGCCCGCAGCAAGCAATCATCAGAGTTTCGTCGGGTAGCCGCCTGACAGTCTCGGATGTCGTCTGTCGGCTGAAGTTTCACCCGGAGCAGGCTGTGCAGGTCGATAATTCCGCAACCGAACATTTTGGTGTCCCAGTCGTCCGGGCACCGAGAACTGTTCCACAGGGCTTGCCGGAACATCGACTGCACGTTGATTCCATGTTTTTCGGCAAGCTGGATGAGTTTGTCCCGCCCGTGGTGACCGAGCCACAGGGCTGCGGCACCGGCTGCGTTGGAGGCGGCATAAGAAGTACCGCTCCCAGGTCCAGCACCAAGCGTGCAGGAACCTGTTGCGCCACCAATGGCCCGCCACACCCCCTGCCCCGGAGCCGCAACGTCCACCCGCGGACCGCTGCAGTTCCATGACGCCGGGCGGTCCTCGCTATCCGACGCCGCGACCGCGATACAGTCGTGGTAGCTGGCCGGCCAGACAAGGTCGTCGCTCGCACCCACTCTGTTTCCTGCAGCGGCAACGACGATCATTTGATGCCGCAACGCGTCGGACATGGCCTGCTGAAGCGCTTTGCTGGGATATCCACCGATGCAGATGGCGATGACACCACAGCCGCTCTTTCGACAGTGATAGATCGCCTGAGCAAGTCGGCTGCTGTAGATCAGTCGCGTATTCGAGGCGGCCCTTACGGGGATCAATTCGGCCTCGGGAACCAAACCGGTGACCGCCCCTGGCGCCCCGGTGCCACCTTCGCCGGAGACAGGTGGCGAAACAATGGTGCCACCGCTCATGATGACGCTGCCGGTTGCCGTTCCGTGCGCGACGTCGCCGATCGTGTCGACCGAATCGAAAGGATCCGATTTCATGTCGACGAAATCGAACCCCAACTTTGTTCGAATGCGCGCGGGATCGAGGTCTATGTGCTCCACATAACCGGTGTCAGGATGACCGATACAGATACCAGCGCCACGTTGTCCGGAATAGTCCCAAGCCTTCTTGACGTTCATTTTTCGCAAATGCCAGGCCCGATCAACCGGCCCCGGTCGGTTTAAGTCGTCACCGACATCCGACGGAGATTCGAAATTCTCGAACGGCAAATCCGGTTCAGCGGAAACGAGGTCGAGGCAATCTCGCAGGTAATAGGCCAGATCAAAATGGTTGCATCCGCCATTTTCTTTGGAACCGCAGGGCAACTGTAACAGCCAGAACGTCGCAAGATCAGGCACGCCCCGTTTGCAAGGCTCCTCATCCGCCCTCTCGAACAACGGGCTAAGTTCGAAATCAGAGATCGGTGACAGTGCTTTGCCGACATCGCATAACAAGACACTGAGTGAAACACGCCGCGACGTTTCCAGAACGATGCGCATGCCATCGGGCTTCGTCTGCCTGCCGGCGCCGTGTGACGTGTCACCTCCGGAACCAGGCTGAGCAAGAGCCTTGCTTTCAAGAAGTTCGAAGTGGAGTGCAAGGATATCGAATTGAGCGTTCAAATGAGTTTCCAAAACCACCTGCCGTGAGGCCATGAGTCTGCGACTCACGCCTTTCCGATTGGCGATGCGGAAGAACAACCCGGCTCGATTGAGATCCGCTGCCAGAACCACTCAGAGAACATCTTTGTCGGACAGTCTGTGACAATCCTCACATATACTTCCCTCACAATTTGTCACATGATGTTTTACTGAGGCTTTATTGCGGACGCTGGGGGCCGCCGCTTGAAGGAACAGTTGGTTTTGAGGAGGCTTTGATGGACAGTCCAATAGGCGATTGGATCGAATCGAGAACACTTGGCGACGTCACGGAGATCTGCGTGATGGCGCCAATCCGACTTGGGCGTGTTCCTGGTGAACGGCGGACCTTCGAGGAACGCATTCGTTTCAAGATCAAGAGCCTCATGATGCGAGCGACGGAAGGCAAACCGAACATTCTCAACCGGATCATCACAATCCACTTTGCTCGGATGTTCGTCATACGACCGGATCAGTATCTGCTATACTCGGGTCAGCCAGGATTTCCGTCGACCGGCAGCTCTCCCTGCGATTTTCCCCGGTACGATCCCTACCGCCCAGACGACAGAGAAACCGGTGAGTTCCGGTCCTGGCTGTTCACGCAAGTGATCTTCGATGGCGACATCAAGGTCTATTTCCGCGATATCGCAGAACTCGTTGCCGGCGAATTCGATGAAGTCTTCGAGAATTGCGAAGAATTTCCCGGCACCGGCGATTTCGAAAAGTTCTGGACCTGGATTCGCAAATACCAGATCTGGAACGACCTGTTTCTTTCAGCCTACCCCAACCTTTCCGTGGCCAGAATCAAACATCTGGAAGATTTCAAGCGCCGTTTTGACCTCTTTGTCGCCCGGGTGCGCTCGCCGAATGGCGAACACATCGGCTCGATGGATGAGCTGTTCGATGATTTCCTCCGCGAGAGCCAGCAATACGCCAGCGGCTTTCCTGCGCCTGGTGGTGTCTATCAGCCTAAGCCATTCAAATCGGAGGTGTGACCATGTCGGATACGGTGATTTCGTCCAACAAATCCGCTGCAAACAAAAACTTGGGTTCAGTTCAGGCCAATATCGCTCGGGTTGCGAAATATGGCGACAAGACCCGCAAGACGCGGGACTGGTCCATCTATCTGTTCTTTCGCATCCTCAAAGAGTCTGAGGTCCAGGCAACGCGCGACCTGCTGAAACACATTCTGAGCAACAACGCCTCCCATGAAATCACCGATGCAGACCTGTCAGCGGTCTGCGATGGTGCACCGGACGCCCCTGAGACGGACAACGATGCGCCGAACGGTGGTGGCGCCAGCGATGAGCCCCACAAGAAGCCGGCCGGTGAGTTTCTCGATTGGCTCGCCTTGATCTCAGGGACGGAAGCAAAGGGCCGACAGTCGTCAAGCCAACCTGCGGACCCGGCGATGATAGCCGGGCTCATAAGCGCCGCTCAAAAGGCCACCGGGCAATCCGCACCGGGCATCGCGGCAGTGCTGGAATCGGTCAAAAAGCTTCTTTCGCAACCGGATGGCCCTGAGAAGCTGGTCCAGCAGTTACTCCCGATGATCCTCAGTCATCTTGACCAACCGGATCGCCTGGCCATGCTGATGGATCAGTTGGCGCAACTCAGCGCACGGCTTTCCGGCAATCCGCGCTTTTCGATCATTCTTTTCGGACTCTTGACTGAGGTTTTCGATTACCTGCTCCGCAACCCGAAAGAAGCAGTCAAACTCCTATCGACCCTCGGCAGTTCGCCTGCCGAGATTGGCAGCAAGATGGTCGCTGGCGGCCTTCCTGCCGTTTGCCTTTACGAACTGTTACGCCATTCGGCGACAGCCGCGTCCGAACGCAAAGAGGCATCGGATGGAGCGACGTCTGCAAGAGAATCGGCAATTCGCGATGAGGAACACCAGGAGGAGTTGCAAGAGTCCGACTCTGCGAAGCCCATTGATTCCCTGCCCATCAACCTGGCTTTCACCCATTCCGGCCTGAAAGCCCTTCAGTTGAACAAGACGACGTTGGATTCCTTTCCCGACGTTTTCAAGCAGGGAATGGCGGCCAGGGCAGAGAGACTTGGCGACACCGGGCCAAGCGCCCCGGAACACTGGGAGGGAGAGCTCGGTCAGTCCAGTGTTCACGGCTACATATCTGGCGGTTTCCAGGCTGAGAACCACGACCATCGGGTCGAGGAAAAATACTGGAAACGGCTGCGCCAGGACGTAGGGGACTTCAATGGGCGAAAGGGAAGCCGCGGCAAACTGCTGCGTCGGCTTTTCCGGGTCCTCTTTCGGCTGATGGGTATGGAAATCCTCCATATCGAACTTGGTCAGACGCCCTATCGGGTCGGCGGCAGCCTTGAGGACCTGCGCCTGGAGCATTTCGGCTTCCGTGACGGCATCAGCCAGCCCTTCGTCGATATGAACCTCGGCAAACCACCGGCTGGCGGCGGGGCCATCAGGCGCAATCGCACCTGGAGCCCGGTTGCCAGGGGCGAGATTTTTCTCGGCCACCCGGATGAGGACAACAATGTCCACATGCAGCCTTTCAATGATGTCCTGCGAAACAACGGGACTTTCCTGGTGTTCAGAAAGTTGCAGCAGGATGTTGTCGGGTTTCGTCAGTTCCTCAAAAATCAGCGGCCAGACAGCGACCAGCAGCAAAAGAAGCTCGCCGCGGAGCTTATGGGACGCTGGCAGAACGGCACGCCCCTAGTCGTCTCCCCAGATACGCCTTTGGCGCTGAACGATGACAACGATCCGCGCCTCAACGACTTTCTCTTCGCCAAGGATGATCCGCAGGGTCGAAAGTGTCCCCTCGCCTCCCACGTCCGACGGTCGAATCCGCGCGATATCGGTGGACATGGCTCTTCCAAGCGACATCGAATCCTCCGCCGTTCCATGGCCTATGGCGGTCCGCTGCTTGAGGAGGATTCGCTGGGCGATGGTGAGGAAAAGGGCCTTTTGTTCATTGCCGTGAATTCCCGCATCGACCTGCAGTTCGAAGTCATTCAGGGCAACTGGATCAACAAGGGCGAATTCCTCGGTCAGGCAGGACTTGGCCGTTGCCCCGTGACAGGCGCAAACAACGGAGAGGTCACAGACGGGTTTATCGAGGCCAACGGGATCGCGCCGGTGACGAGAATTCCCAGATTCGTCACCACCCGAGGGGGCGACTATTTCTTCGTACCCAGCTTCGATGCCATTCGCGCCATCGCAGAGGGATGCAAGTTTCCGCCTGACGAAGCTGAAGCCAAGCGGGCGGATACCAGTGTTGGCGGAAGGCCGACACCGGGACTGTTTGACGAAGACCGCATCCGATGCTTTGTCGACAAGATACGCAACAATAAGGAACGTTGCCGGCACGTTGAGCTGCCCAAGCCGCCCTCCAAAGGTACCAACAATGAAGAGTATCACGAGGATGGTCGGACATCCGGCGACCTCGTCTTCATCGGCCGTCATGACGATGTCCGTCAGGTGTTGATGGACAATGGTCCCGACGATTTCCGCTATTCCGTTGCCCACTATCGGATTGCCGGACGACGCACCAGTCGTGGTCCGGATCTGCTGATCGGTACCGAAATGGGCGAGCAAACCGGAGAAACGCGCAAGAGACTCCAACGGATCCTGAACCGGGCCTGGGAACATCTGGCCCAAAATGCCGATGCGAAGGGCAGGATCGAATGTATTGCCGAAGATCGCCTGGAGCGCGCGCTGCAACGCGTTTCGGGATCGGGCCGCATCGATCTGGTCCGTGACTTCGCTACGGAGACTGCCTACGGGATTTCATCGGAGGTTTTCGGCATCCCCGGGCCGGCCTGGTTGACCGAGTTGGCGGCGGCAATCCAGTTCAACAAACAGCATATCGGACAATTGCAGCCTGACTGGCTCGGCACGCTGAAAGCCGAACGTCCGGAAAACCCCGCATTGACGACACTTCACCTGTGGTCGGTGATTTTCCTTGCCGACCTTGTCGGTAATCTGCCGCTGCTGGACGACCTGAAATCGCTCGCCAGGACGGCCGGTTCGGAGTTCATGACACATATCGACGATCTCATCTCGGCGGCACGCCACCGCCGGCCGCCGAAGGAAGACGTCAGAACTCTGCTCGAAGCATTCGTGTGCCTGGAGGATGAATTCGTCGACAACGAAGATGGATATGACAAACGCGCCTACTACGACGATGTCATTGCTCTGCTGCTTGAGCTCAGCGGTACCATCATGTCCGTTGTGCCCACAGCATGGGGCCGTCTGGTCGAAACCATGTTGGACAATCGCATCGACCTGCCGAATCTTGTTCCACTTCTCAAGTCGATCCAAATACCCGGCGAGCCGCTATCGGGCATTCAACGCCTGATCTATGAGTTAGATCGGGTCAATCCGGCGTTCAAAATCTTCCTGCGCTACTGTGAGAACGACCACACGATCGATCCCAAACTGACTATCAAGCGGGGCCAATGGGTCGGTGCCATGGCGATTGCCGCGAATTTTGACGAGAAAGCTTTCAAGGAACCGACCAAATTCTCTCTCAACCCCTACGTTCCCGGCCCTGAGCGTCCTGCTGGCAATTATCTGCTCTTTGGGGCCGTTGATCGCGAACACGGCCGCTCCTGTTGGGGGCGCGACCGCCTGGCATTGTCTCTGCTTTGCAAGTTCGTCGAGAAGGCAAGCCGGCTGCAAGGATTGCGGAAACTGGCTGGACCGAACGGAAAGCCCCGCGATTTAGCAAAGATTATTATCGGGCTTACTGCAGGCTTCTCGGAGGTTTCCGAGCGTCCTGAACCGGCGCCCACGCGACCAGGCCAAACTGCGCACAAAGGCGGCGCTGCTCGCTGAGATCCCGTTTGGCGGACGGGCTCTCGGGCTCGATGCCGGCACGCGCGCCAAGCGCTTGGACCATCATCGTGGGATTGTCGAGGTCACGGGCGATCTGCACGACATAGTCAAGTGTTGACTGGGCCTCGTCGTCGCGGCCCAGCAACCTCAGCGCCTCACCGAACCCGATATGAAGATTGAACATTTCCAGACGACCGGTGCGATGATCGTCGATACGCATCAAAAGCTCCTCGACCAAAGATACCGCCCGATCTGCCTCGCCGGTTCGAGCCAGACCGGCTGCCAAACGGCCGGTGACATGCGGAAGAATGGCATCATAGCCTTCCCGTTCGGCCAAGGCTTTGGCGGCCGAAACATGGTCAACGGCCTCGGCTGGTCGATTGAGTGCCAACAGGACAGCACCGAGCGAATTCAGCGCAAGAACCTCGGCATAGCTATCCGAATACCGGTTGGCGAGCTCGAGCGCTGTTCGGGCATGGCTTTCAGCCCTATCGTATTGACCGACCTCGACGAGAAACCAGCCCATGAACGCGTGCGCCATCGAACTGGGCATCCCTGTTGCACCGAGGCGAGCACCTTCCAAATCACCTTCGAACATGGCGCAAAGCTGTGACTGGAGCTCAAGTGCCCGATCAAGATTGCCCATGCTGTGATGAATGTTGGCCAACGAGAGCATGGCCGCAAATATGCTCGGGACCAAATCCAGCTCGCGTGCCAGTGCCAGAGCTTCCTCGTTTGCTTCAAGGCCTTGCTGGTAGTCGCCATCGAACCAGGAGATCATGCCGAGATGGCAAAGTGCCCCGCAAACCTTTTCGGGTTGATCATGTTTTCGCGCAATCTCGAGCGCCCTCGGAATGTGCTCCTTCATCCGAGTGAATTCGCCGATCTGCAGCAATGCGGCACCTGCCATCAGCACAAAATCCACATAACGATCGTTCGCTGCTTCGCCGATCCGCCGAATACACTCTTCCGCTCGCTGAAAGATCAGAAGCAGCGATCCGGTCGCCGAGCTTCGGCGGGCCTGCAGGCCCGCTAGCCAAAGATACTCAAGAGCATTTTCATCGTCGCCCGCGCACTCTGCATGGAAGGCGATCCGCTCATAGTGCTCATCGAGATTGGCATAGAGCGATGAGATGGCATCGATGGCACGGCTGTGGAAGCTCCGCTGCCGATCGCGAGGCACCTGCGTCACACAGGCTTCCGCAATGATCGAATGACGAAAGCGGAGCCGATCCTGTACCGGATAAATCAGCCCCAGTTCCTGTAACTCCATGATCGGGTCCTGGAGATCCTCGATTCGACTGCCAATGACCCTGGCGGCAAGTTCTGTATCAGTTTCTTCGCCAAACACGCTTGCGGCCTGAGCCAAAGCCTTCCCGGCGTTGGACAACTTGTTTAAACGCCCGTGGATCAGAGATTCGACCGATTGCGGGAGAAGGGTATTTCGTTCCGGGTGATCGGGATCGAACGACAACAGCATCTGCTCAAGGACAAATGGCACGCCATCGGCCTGCCTCAACACCTGCCGGATTGTTGAGGGATCGACAACTTCGGGCCGAAGCTTCTCGGCCAGCTTTACCATGTCTGCCGGTCCAAGCGGCCTCAGAAACAAAACCTCCGGGGCAATCCGCCGGGCTTCAAACTCCGCCTCGGGTCGACCGGTGATCAGCAGACTGATGTTGCGGCTTTCCTCAAGCTCGGCAAATATCCGCAAACATTCGACGCTCTCAGGATCGATCAACTGAAGGTCCTCGACGAGGGCAAGGGTCTGCTCGCCCGCCGTAAGATCGGAAAAGACGCTTACCAGAGCACGGCTGATGACCTTTCCGGTAAGCCCACCGCCACGGCTGTGCCGAGAGCCATCACGCAGCGTCAGCAAAGGCCCCAGTTTTGCAATCTCTTCCTTGGAGATACCGGCATCCGCCAGGTCCGGTTCAGTGAGCTGGCCCTCTTTGCTCTCTCCACGATCAAGCGCAGCCAGGACCAACGCCTTCATCGCTGCAAAGGGTGTTTTCGATTTTCTGAGATCTCCTCGATAGACGTGGGCCTTCCGACCGTACGCGGGTCGATCGTCGACGATCGCTGAGACAAGGCGGCTTTTGCCGATACCAGGTTCGCCAATGACCGTCAGCACACGGGCCGAACCATCCCGTTTTCCGAACTGCTCCGCGATTTGTTCCTGCTCATCGACACGACCGACAATTGGAAAAGGATAAACCGCCAGGGACGAACCGGATGTTTGCTTCGCCGGCTGCGACAACAGCTCGAACACTGGCGTGTTGAGTTTGTTCTGCACGGTCGCATCGCGTACCGGTTCCAGATCTCCATCATTCACGCAGAGTTCACGTGTGTTTCCGCTCACCAGAATGCCGCCGGGCGGCGCCAGCTTCTGCAACGCCGCCGCCATGTGAACAGTCGCTCCGACGAGATCCAGATTTGAGCCAACCCCCAGACGCAACTGGCGAAATCGCACGAGTCCCGAGTGAATGCCCAATCGGAATTCCACGGGACTGTTGGATACCCGAAAAGGTTTTTCCGGATGTTGAATGGCCCAGGCAGCCTCACAGGCACAATCGGCGTGGTCTTCCAGAGAATTAGGCCATCCGAAAATGGCCAGCCCGCCGTCACCGTGAAAGCTCGCGAGAACCCCGCCAGCCGCTTCTATACTGGTACTGACGAAGGCCATGACCTCATCGAGAAAGATCTCTGCGTCGTCAGGGTCGAGACCGGCAATGTGGTCCGTCGACCCGACGGTATCGACCGCCAGGATCGTAACAAGGCTGTGCTCCGGGTTCGCAGCGCGCTCTTGCATGTATCGGCCACCCCTCGACCTCCCCGGACCCCACGCAAATAGCCGGCAGCGGTTTGCCGGATTGCTGCGGGTTCGCGGTTCCGAAGGAGAGTTTATAGCCGGATGTCCTTGCAACTTCTATTCGACATAACGCAATATTTCGCTGAAGGGCCACGGGATCGGCTTCAGTCCGACGGAAACGCCGTTACCAAATGCGGCACGTGGGAAGGCAATGGCAGGCATTGGGATGGGATCGTGGACGACCCGGTAAGCAACCTCACAGAACGTATTGAGCTGTTTCGTGACGTCAAAGGTCTGGGCGACACAGACGTTTCGAACAAGTGCAGTTGGCAGAGATACCCGAAAAACAGCCCCATCCTGCACAAGGATGACCTGACCTCGGATATCTTCTTTATCGTTGAAGGCGCCGTCACCGCGAGAAGCTACTCCGCCGAGGGCAAGGAGGTCAGCTACATCGATATCGAGGAAGGCGGCCTTTTTGGAGAGTTCTCAGCGATCGACGGCAAGCCCCGATCAGCCTCCGTGGAAACGACCAAAGATGCGGTGATCGCCCGCATGACCTCGACGCAGTTCAGATCGCTGATAACAGAACACCCCCATCTCGGTTTGAGGATAGCGGAACTTCTGGTCTCCAAGACCCGAAGTCTTACCCAGCGCGTTCACGAATTCGGCACCCTGTCTGTCCGGAAAAGGCTGGTCAACGAACTTCTGCGTCTTTGCGAGAATGCTGAAATCGTCAATGGCGAGTGCACAATCGAACCGGCGCCGACGCACTATGAAATAGCCAGTCGCATCGCAACCCACAGAGAGGCCGTGTCACGCGAGTTGAATGCGTTGGTTTCTGCCGGCATCATCGAAGTCGGGCGGCAGAAGATTGTCGTCAGAGATATAGAAAGGCTGAGAAACCTGGCTAATTGAGCCGACTCAGAACTCAATGCCAACCTGTGCCTTCACACCCGAGCGGAAGGGGTGTTTCACCATCTCCATTTCGGTGACCAGGTCTGCAAGATCGATCAGTTCGTCCTTGGCGTTGCGGCCGGTGATTATGACGTGTTTCATTTCCGGCTTGGCCTTCAGCGTCTCGACAATCTCATCGATCGGCAGATAGTCGTAACGCAGCACAATGTTCAGTTCGTCGCAGAGCACCATATCGTGCTCGTCGTCGAGGATCATGCGCTTCGCAGTTTCCCAGGCCTGCCGCGCCGCATCGATGTCACGTTGCCGGTCCTGGGTCTCCCAGGTAAACCCCTCACCCATTGTCGCAAGGGTCACCTGGTCCGGGAAGGCCTCAAGCACCTTGCGTTCACCGGTACCCCATTTTCCCTTGACGAACTGTACGACGCCGACCTTCATGCCGTTGCCGATGGCGCGGAAGACCATACCGAAGGCAGCCGTCGACTTGCCCTTGCCTTTGCCCGTGTGAACGATCACCAGCCCCTTCTCGATCGTCTTGGTGGCAATGATTTTGTCGCGTGCCACCTTCTTCTTGCGCATCTTCTCGGCATGGCGCGCGTTTAGTTCCTCTTCGCTGAGGTTTTTCAGTTTTTCCGATTTTTCAGCCATATCGAGTTCCCGCTCCGGTCAACAAAGATGTCATGCCGCGTCGCTCCTGCCCGAAAGCGCCGCCAGCTCGAATTGTGCCGAATTGGAGCGCGGCGTCCAGAGGCCGCGCTCGATTGCTTCGGCCAATCGCTCAGCCATTTCTTTCAGCGCAGCCGGATTGTGTTTAGCCATGAAATCGCGGACGCCGTCGTCGACCACAAACGCCTGATGAACCGCATCGAAATGGTGGTCGCTGACGGCGCCCGTCGTGGCCGCAAATGCAAACATATAGTCGACAGTTGCCGCGATCTCGAAAGCACCCTTGTAGCCATGACGCATCACACCGGCGATCCATTTCGGATTGACGACGCGCGCCCGGACCACCCGCCCGATTTCCTCTTCAAGTGTGCGAACCACAGGCCGTTCGGGACGCGAATGATCGTTGTGAAAGACGGCCGGGCGTTGACCCTTGACGGCTTCCACTGCAGCCGTCATGCCGCCTTCAAACTGGTAGTAGTCATCGCTGTCCAGCAGGTCGTGCTCGCGATTGTCCTGGTTCTGAACCACGGCCTCCACTGACCGGAGCCTGTCTTCCAGCATCCCGCGCTCTTCAGAACCTTCCTGACCGGCCCCGTAGGCGTATCCACCCCAGACCAGATAGGCCTCGGCCAGATCGCTGCGGTCCTGCCAGCCCCGCTCGTCAATCAGCGCCTGCAGACCGGCACCATAGGCTCCCGGTTTCGACCCGAACACGCGATAGCCTGCCCGCCGCGCCGCTTCGTTGACGCTGGCACCGGCAGCAACCAAAGCCTGTTGTTCGACCTTCATACGGGCGGCGATCGGGTTGTCTTCAGCATCCTCGTCCAATGCGCCGACTGCTCGCGCGGCTTTGTCGAACAAAGCGATCTGGTCGGGGAAAGCGTCGCGGAAAAAGCCGGACACACGCAGCGTCACATCAACCCGCGGACGGCCGAGCACCGCCATGGGAATGATCTCATAGCCGGTAACGCGGCGAGAGGCGTTGTCCCAGACCGGCTTTGCCCCGATCAGCGCCAGAGCCTGGGCAATATCATCGCCGCCGGTGCGCATGTTCGACGTGCCCCAGGCGGTCAGGCCAAAGGAGGTCGGCCACTCCCCGTGATCCTGGGTGTAGCGTGTAATCAGCAATTCGGCCGACTTGCGTCCGAGCTCCCAGGCAGCTGGCGTGGGTACGCTTCTGCTGTCAACGGAATAGAAGTTACGGCCGGTCGGCAGCACGTCATTGCGACCGCGTGTCGGTGCGCCTGATGGGCCGGGCTCAAGGAAACGACCTGACAGTGCCGTCAGCAGCCCAGTCATTTCCCGATCACCGCATTGATCCAACGACGGGGCCATCGTCTCGTCCACGCCTTCAAGCACCAGACATGTCCGTCCCCAGTCTTTTTCCGTGGCAATCTCTCCGGCAAGCAGACCATGCGCCAGCAACTCGATGCGTTCAACCGTATCGCCAGCACTGCGCCATGGATCGGTAGTGACCGTCTCGAGCACTACCGGCCGATTGCCGGTCCAGGGCGCACCCATCGCGCAGTCGAGCGGATCGAAGCCAAGTTCAAGGTCCTCGGCAATGGCCCGCTGCAGGCTCGCGTCCCGCCCCTCGCCGACGCCACGCGGGACTCGTGCCAAGGCCGCCAGCAGATCGTGCCGCAGACCGCCTTCAGGCGACAGGCCGAAAATGTGCAAGCCGTCGCGGATCTGCATTTCCTTGAGTTCACACAGATAGGCGTCGAGCTTTTCGAGCGCCACTTCCTCCGGATCCGTTCCGCCAATTCCGGCATCCCGGTCAAGGCCGTTATCGCGAGTCAGATCCAGGATTTGCCGTTTGAGCAATCGCAGTCGTCGCGGATCGCCACCTGCGGCTTCATAATACTCATCGACCAGCGCCTCCAGATCCTTCAGCGGTCCGTAGCTTTCGGCCCGCGTCAGCGGCGGCGTCAGGTGATCGACGATGACTGCAGCAGACCGACGCTTCGCCTGGGTCCCCTCGCCCGGATCGTTGACAATGAACGGATAGACGTGGGGTACCGGACCCAGCACGGCTTCCGGATAGCAGTTTTCCGATAGCGCCAATGCCTTGCCCGGCAGCCATTCCAGGTTTCCGTGCTTGCCCATATGGACGATCGCGTGTGCTCCGAAGTTACGTCTCAGAAAAGCATAGAAGGCAATATATCCGTGCGGCGGCACAAGATCGGGTGAGTGATAGGTATCTTTCGGATCGATGTTGTACCCTCGTGCCGGCTGGATACCGACGACGACCCGCCCGAAACGACTCAGAGGCAGCGCAAATCCCCCACCATTCATGCATCCGGCGGCAAAAAACGGATCATCTACGGGATCTCCCCACCGGTCGCTGACTTCATCCCGCACAGCCTTTGGAAGTTTCCGAAAAAACTCAAGATAGTCGCCAAGTGGCAGCACTTCGCGAATGCGGCGCGCGTCGATAGCGGCATTGGTGGGCCCTTCCATCAGGTGGCGCATCAGGGCCTCACCATCGATTGGCCGACCTGCAAGATCGTAACCTGCCTCTTCAAGCGCCGCCATGACCCCGGCCGTGCTGGCCGGAGTGTCGAGCCCGACCCCGTTGCCCAACCGCCCGTCGCGGTTCGGATAATTGGCCATGATGAGAGCAATGTGCCGGTGCGCTGCGGGGGTCGCCCGAAGAGTTGCCCAGGCCTTAGCCAGTTCTGCAGTGAACCCGATCCGGTCTTCCAGCGGTTCGTGTGCGACAATGTTTGCTTCGACGGCATCATCAAAACGCGAGGCCGATTTGAAAGAAACCGCGCGCGCGGTGATGCGCCCGTCGACCTCCGGGAGCGCCACGTTCATGGCAAGATCACGCGCCGACAACCCCTGCCGCGACCCTTCCCAAACCGAGCGAGAAGAACCGCAAAGAATAGCCTGAAGAACCGGTGCACCTGAAGCCTCAAGCACGGTGGGTTTGTGTTGACCGCCTGGCGACGACACAGCAAATCCGGTTGTGTTGATCACCACCGCGGGTGGAGCGTCCGCAAACAGCGCCTCTACCGTTGCGATGGACACCGAATCCTTCAAGCTGGCGACAAACATTGGCAAGGGTTGCAGCCCACGATTTTCCAGTGCCCGGAGCAAGGCTTCCACCGGTTCCGTCTGGCCGCTTTGCACCAGCGCCCGATAGAAACAGATCGGCACCACGGGTCGCTTTGATTGCCCGTTGATAATGTCGGCAATGCCCGGATTGGAGAGCCCCGGCCACCACAGCCCGGCTTTTAGGAGTGGTGCCGCGGCCTGCGGCTTATCCGATCCGTCGAGGAGCGCTCGGCAATAGGACAGGAAAGCGGCAGCGTTGTTTGCCCCGCCTTCGACCAGATAATGCCAAAGCGCCTCGACATCTTCAGGAGGCAACGAACAGAAATCAGCGAGGCCCGGGTCCGGTTTGTCGTCCCCGGGCAGCACTGCGATATGCGCCCCGGCGTTGACCGCGGCTGAATGCAGCGTTTCAATCGCGTAAGAAAAATAGCTGGCTCCGCCGAGCGCGCGGACCACAATGAGCTTGGCATGGCTCGCCGTCTTTTCGACATAGGTATCGACCGACATCGGGTGGGTCAGCTGCATCAGGCTCGCCAGTCGCAGCTCTGGCGCGCTTTCGCCAAGGCTACGCCGCGCGGCAGCCAGGCTGGCGAGCTCGGTATCAGCGGCCGAAAGGAAGACCACGTCGCCGGGAGTTTGCCCCAGGTCGATGGCCTCATTGCCGTCCGAAATCGAACCCTTTTGTGCCAGCAGAAGGTGCATGTCAGCTTTGTCCCGCAGCCTCTTGGATCGCCTGCGCGATCGTCGCCTGGTCGATATCGTGCAACCCTATGACAACAAGCCGCGTTCCACGGCTTTCACCAGCCGACCATGGGCGGTCGAAATAGTGGTCGATCCGCGCCCCGACTGCCTGAATCACCAGCCGCATGGCCTTGCCGGGAACATCGGCAAAGCCCTTCAGGCGAAGGATGTCATGTTGGGCGATAATGCCCCGCAAAGCGTTGGTGAAGCTTTCGGGATCGGTAACTGTACCGGTATCAACGACGAAACTCTCAAATTCGTCATGATCATGATCGTGATCGTCACCCGCTTCGTGTTCGAGCTCGTGGTGCGATTTGCGGTTTCCGATATCGTCTTCGGTGCCAATTCCAAGGCCGAGCAAAACTGTTGGCGGCACCTTGCCGTTGTGCGAAGTCACCATGGCCGGCCGCCGCCGCGACCGACCCTCGATTTCGTTTCGAACAGCCTCGAGCCCGGACTCATCGACCAGGTCTGCTTTGTTGAGAACAATCAGATCGGCCGCAGTAAGCTGATCCTCAAACAGTTCTTCAAGAGGGCTTTCGTGGTCTAGCGCCTCATCTTCGCGGCGCTGCTCCTCCAGCCGCTCATGGTCGTCTGCGAAACGCCCCGCGGCAACGGCGGCACTGTCGACAACAGTAACGACCCCATCGACGGTCACCCGGGTTTTGATATCCGGCCAATTGAACGCCGCGACGAGCGGCTGCGGCAGCGCCAAGCCAGACGTCTCTATGACGATATGGTCGGGCCGTTCCTCGCGCTCCAGCAGCTTTTCCATGGTCGGAATGAAATCATCGGCGACGGTGCAGCAGATGCAGCCATTGGTCAGTTCAACGATGTCGTCTTCGCTGCAGTTTTCAGCCCCGCATCCTTTCAGCACGTCGCCATCGACGCCCAGATCGCCGAACTCATTGATGATCAGGGCAATCTTGCGCCCATCCGCTCCCGTCAGGAGATTGCGGATCAGCGTCGTCTTGCCGGCACCGAGAAAGCCGGTAATGACCGTTGCCGGGATTTTTTCTTGCTGCATGTTCAGCCCTTCAGTTTGAGCGGCAACCCGGCCGCCATGAGATAGACGTGTTGGCATTCTCCGGCGACCTTCTGATGCAGGAATCCGGCGTGGTCGCGGAATTCCCGAGCCATGCGGTTCTCCGGCACGATGCCCATACCAACCTCATTGGAAACAAAAACCACCACACCCGGCAGGTCACGAATTCCGGCGCAGAGCGCTTCGCCGCGTTCTGCAATATCCTCATCGGCCATCATCAGATTCGTGACCCACAAGGTAAGGCAATCAACCAGAATAGCCCGATCTGACCTGGCCTCGCGGGCCAAGGCTTCGGCCAGGTGTACTGGTTCTTCGATCGTTTCCCAATTGCCGCCACGTCGGTCTTGGTGGTGTGCAATGCGGACTTTCATTTCGTCGTCCAAAGCGCGACCGGTCGCCATGTATATGGGCAACAGGCCGGAGGCCTCGACAAGCCCTTCGGCAAAGGCCGATTTACCTGAGCGCGCACCACCGAGAACCAGCGTGCCGCTCACTGCTGCGGGGGACATCAGCGGATCCTAGCCGTGCCGGTCGATAAAGCACCGGAGAGCAGGCCCGCCGCGCCTACGGCAAACGTTATTTGGAGAAGCATGTCTGCGTTCCGTCAACGGCGAGGAAAGCCGTGGGCGTCGCGGCAGCCATGAGAGGTATCGCGGAGCGTCGCTAAATCAGAAAGGCCTGCGCCGTCGCCTGGAAATGTGGGCGGCAGCAAGGAATCAACAGCAAGCGCGTCAGGCTGAGACGGACTCAGCGGAATCGATTTCGTTATCGAATATGTGGCCATAGCAACCTCCGTGTCTGGCCCGGGAACAAATCCCCTTGCAAAGTAACGAATGGCAGGTTTCCTGGCTCTCGGAGTGACGGGTATGGTACCCGTCGGATGTTCCCTCACCTTCCCGAAGAGTTGGCGGCGCAAAGGCGGACGATTCGTAGATTTCTAGAGGCGTCCAACCCGGTTCATTGCGCCGCCACTTCAGTGGCTTCCGCCTCCCGTCGACCTTTGCTCGCGCAATCAGTCGATTTTGGCGTTTGGGAGCACCGCTCCGCTCTACAGTCGCGGGGTCGGCTGCGATTAAAGCGCCCGGTTTGGGTCCGCCCGTCGCATTCCCTTTTGATCCCTTGGGCTTCGCCCTTCGGAACCATTCGTATCAGGATTGATAGGCTCTCTGACGGATGGCGTCAATCGAGATTGCGTCACCGCTCTTCTCAGAAACGAACAGTGTCCGGATTGATGAGACTACGCTGCCGTCGGCAGTTCGTGATGATTATCGTAGCTGACACGGTTACGACCGTCTCTCTTCGACTGGTAGGTGAGAAGATCGGCCTTGCGCATGGCCGCTTCGAGATCGTCCGCCTGGTCATATCGGACAAGGCCGATACTGACGGTAAGGCTGATAACGCGGCGATCGAAACGGAACGTATGATTCTCGACCGCATGACGAAGTCGCTGGGCGACCCGGCGGGTCTCGCGCAGTGAACTGCGACTGAGAGCCACGGCGAACTCTTCTCCCCCCAGTCGGGCGACGATGTCATCAGCGCGCAGATTGGCTTGAAACAGCTCTGCAAGCTGCATCAACGCTGAGTCCCCGGCGTCATGACCGTGATCATCGTTCACCTGTTTGAAGTGATCGAGATCGAGAATCAGCAGAGCGTTTTGCTGCCGGTCGTCCGTTTGATCGTCAGTGCGTCCTTTCAGCAGATCGACAAAAGCTCGCCTGTTGAGCAACCCGGTCAGAGGGTCGGTGCGGGACAGGATCCTGAAATAGTCGGCGGCGAGATCAGTCCGTGCCTGAAGGAGATTGAGGTAAAGCGTAAATGGCGTGCCGACGATCAAGGTGATTTGCAATGTCATCAAGACATCGGCGATTCGCGCTTGCGTATCCAATGGACCCACGAGCAGGGCATTGACGCCTTGTGCGAAGAATACGATCGCCACGATGAGTAAAAGTGTGCGCACGACAATCTGTCGACGCTTACAGATCAAAACGTTTTTGAACGACAGATCCGGGTATGCCATTCCACAGCTCCAACGCGCCATGCCCGGTCGGGGTTGCAGTGAAGCAACCCTAAATGCGTGGAGTCGTGCGCTGTGCACGGATCGTCAGCGAACTCCATCGCATTCGGCGGAGCATGTTTCATTCGCCGGCACCTATCCACACGTTGCAGATGGCACCTATTCGCCCCCATACGTAGGTATGGAATGAGCCAAATTCATTCCGGCTCGGTCATGTTCGAACACATTAGGGTGAAAACGAAAAGGATCGCTTAGCAGACAGCGTTAACAGGTGCTTAACAGCCGCTCAGCGCGGCAGTGGAAAGTCATCGCTCAACAGGTCGTCAAGTCGCTGTGCGATGGCGTCCAGCGCTTTATCAACCGCGAGCCGGTAGTTGCCGGCATCGGCTTGTATTCCAAGCGCTTGGAGATAACGCTTGCGAAACAGATCGGCCGTAAACACACCATGCATGTAGGTTCCCACCACGCGGCCGTTTGAGGACACAGCTCCATCGGGACGACCGTCGATCCAGGCAAATGGCCTTTGGCATTCAGGGCCCGTGGTGTCGCCGAGATGAATTTCATACCCCTCAAGTGCGGCATCGTGCATGGCACTTCGCGCACTGACGTTGCGTACGGATTTCTCCGGCACCATTTCAGTCTCGACGTCGAGAAGACCGAGCCCTTCGATATCGGCGCGATTGCCCTCGATGCGGTGTGGATCGCGCACGACGGTCCCGAGCATCTGATATCCGCCGCAAATGCCAAGCACATGCCCGCCGCGTTTTACATGGCGAGCGAGGTCCAGGTCCCATCCCTGTTGCCTGAAGTCCTCCAGATCGGCGATCGTCGACTTCGAGCCAGGAATGATCACGAGACCGGCATCCTCCGGCAGCGGATTTCCCGGTTGCACCATGACGACCTCCACGTCCGGCTCTACAGCCAGAGGATCCAAGTCGTCGAAATTGGCAATGCGTCCCAATACCGGGACCGCAACCTTGAGCGCCGCGCCAGAGCCGCGGGTCAGATTCTCCAGCACAACCGAATCTTCAGCCGGCAGACGCTTCGCCTCCATCAGCCACGGGACAACACCGAAACAGGGCCAGCCGGTGTGTTCCCCGATTGCAGCCAAACCATCATCGAAAAGCGACACATCACCACGAAACTTGTTGATCAGGTAACCGCATACCATTTGCCGATCTTCCGGCGGAAGAATCGCGTGGGTGCCGACCAACGAGGCGATAACGCCACCACGGTCAATGTCACCGACCAGAACGACCGGAACGCCCGCTTTGACAGCAAACCCCATATTTGCAATGTCGTTGGCTCGAAGGTTGATCTCCGCCGGCGAGCCTGCGCCCTCGACCAGAACGAAATCCGCATCGGAGCTCACCCTGTTCCAGCTGTCCATCACGGCTTCGAACAGCTGGCTTTTGACTTTCTGATACTCTCGACCAGCCGCCTCCCCCCAGCGCCGACCCTGCAAAATGATCTGTGATCCGGTTTCGGATTGCGGCTTGAGCAAAACCGGGTTCATGTGCACGGAGGCCGGGACCCGGCATGCCACCGCCTGCAACCATTGGGCACGACCGATCTCGCCGCCGTCATCGGCAACAGCCGCATTGTTCGACATGTTTTGTGGTTTGAACGGCAGTACCCGAATACCACGATTGGCGGCCAGACGGCACAGGCCAGCCGTCAGCACGGTTTTGCCGACATCAGAACCTGTTCCCTGAAGCATGAGGGCCTTTGTCATGGCCGTGCGTACCATTGTCGCAGGACACTGCAAAGTGGCTAATTCAGTCACAGAGACTGGAGTATTTTGGAGGGTCCGGCGCGGTTAGAACCGGAGCACGCTGGACAAAGCTCCGGATACGCGATGGCCGCGCATACGGTCTCCCCGCAACGCGGCTTGGCCAAAAAACACATGGCCCTTCGAGAAACGCCGAAGATCGCTTGGCTCCGGTACGCAGTACCTGATCCGGAGCGCTCGGCGGTGTTCCGCCGCGCAATCCGTTCTAGAGGAATAGTGTTACCGGACGGTTAGTGAGACCTTAATCAAACCTAAATTTCGCAACTTCGGTCAGATTTTTTTACTTGCCCCGCAGGAAGTTTATTATGCCTGAAAAATCAGTTTCCGCCTCGCCCGCAGCGTTGAAAAGCGAATAGAGCTGCATCGCTCCTGCTCCCAATGGTGTCGACGCCCCAGCAGATTGTGCAGCTTCCTGGGCCAGCTTGAGATCTTTCAGCATGAGAGCGGCCGCAAAACCGGGCTTATAGTCATTGTTGGCCGGCGATGTCGGCACCGGCCCAGGCACCGGGCAATAGGTGTTGATCGACCAACATTGCCCGGAAGAGGTCGAGGCAACGTCGAACAGGGCCTGATGTGAAAGACCGAGTTTCTCTGCCAGAACGAATGCTTCACCGGCAGCAATCATCGTGACCCCGAGAATCATGTTGTTGCAGATCTTTGCCGCCTGACCGGCACCACCATCACCACAATGGACCACCCGGCCCGCCATCGGATTCAGAATGGGCTCTGCCTTGGCAAAGGCCTCGGCGGATCCGCCGGCCATGAAGGTCAACGTTCCGGCGGCCGCGCCACCCACCCCGCCCGATACGGGTGCGTCGATCGACAGCATGCCTTTCTCGGTGGCCAATTCGTGCGCCTGTCTTGCGCTGTCGACATCTATGGTCGAGCAGTCGATCAGCAGCGAGCCAGCTGCTACCCTTTCCAGAATGTCGCGATATACGCCGAGCACATGGGCGCCGGCCGGCAGCATCGTAATGACGACCTCGGCAGCGGCCACTGCATCTTGGCCGGAAGCCGCGATTGAAAGGCCGTTGTTGCGAGCCTGATCAAGATTCTCCTGAACGAGATCAAATCCGACGACCTGATGCCCCGCTTTTACCAGGTTCGCCGCCATTGGATTACCCATATTGCCGAGGCCAATGAACGCAATAGTGCCCACGATGTCGTTCTCCCTGCTGTGTCGCGATAAAATCCTAGCGGACAAGCTGCCGCGCAATGATCACTCGCATAATTTCGTTTGTTCCTTCGAGAATCTGATGAACGCGCAAGTCGCGAACGATCTTCTCGACGCCGTAGTCCGCCAGATATCCGTAGCCGCCAAAGAGCTGCAAGGCATCATTGGCGATGTCAAACCCAGCATCGGTGACATATTTCTTGGCCATCGCAGACCATTTGCCGGCATTATGATCTCCGTTGTCGAGTTTGCTGGCCGCCGCATAGAGCATCAGCCGGGCGGCCTCCAGGCTCGTCGCCATATCCGCCATTTTGAACTGCAAACCCTGGAAAGTGTTGATGGTCTTGCCGAATGCCTGGCGTTCGGATGTGTAGGCCAGAGCCTTGTCGAACGCCGACTGCGCCCCACCGAGCGAACAGGCGGCGATATTGAGCCTTCCGCCATCGAGACCGGCCATGGCGATCTTGAAGCCCGTGCCCTCGTCGCCAATTCGATTTTCAACCGGCACCCGACAATTGTCGAAGACAACTTGGGCGGTAGGCTGAATGTGCCAGCCCATTTTCGCTTCCGGCGCACCGAAGGACAAACCGGGCGCATCCTTGGGAATAACCAGCGCGGTTACTCCCCCTGCGCCCTCGTCGCCAGTGCGCACCATGGCTACATATATGTCGTTGGAACCAGCGCCGGAGATGAATTGTTTGGTGCCATTGATGACATAACTGTCGCCTTCGCGAACTGCTTTCGTTTTCAGCGCCGCGGCGTCCGAGCCGGCACCGGGTTCGGTCAGGCAATAACTCGCGATGGCCTCCATGGAGGTCAGCTTCGGGAGAAAGCGTTGGCGCAGTTCATCGGACCCGAAGGAATCGATCATCCAGGCGGCCATATTGTGAATGGAAATGAAACTCGAAAATGCGGGGCAAGCATTTGCCAGCGCTTCGAAGATAACCACCGCATCAAAGCGACCGAGGCCGGAACCACCGACATCGTCCTTCACGTAGATTCCACCCAAACCTAGCGGAGCTGTTTCGCGGATGACGTCGACGGGCAGTTGTCTTTTGAGGTCCCATTCGATCGCCATAGGCGCCACCCGATCAGCAGCAAAGGCCGACACCATATCCTGGATGGCGCGCTGCTCGTCGGTCAGCGAAAAACGGTCTTCAGGCGTTTCCACGATCGCATCCATGAGCTCCTCCTCGAGATCTTGGCCGGACATCGACCCTGAGGGGTCCGATTGGTAACCGATACACCGTGAGAGATGTATATAAACGCTCGTTCATTTCCTTGAACCATCTTTTGCGGCCCTTGGCAAACGCCACTGTGCAAGATTGAACGACTAATTGATCGGCCTCGACGCGAAATATCTTTTTTGCCATTGTGTATTGAGTTCATTCTTCGCAGAATTTGCGATGGCAGGAATGGCCAACGGGAGCGATCGTTCACGAATGGGTATTGAGTCAAATCGGATAGGACGATTTGTGAGGCGGTCGACAAAACACGCCGTTTTGGGGGCGGTTCTCACTCTTGCCGCCTGCACCACTCCGAAGCCTGGTGTCACGACAGTTTACTACAATGTACCCGGAACCACGGTCGAAGAGATCAACGAACAGATCGCCATTCGCGGCCCACAAAACGGGCATGCCATAGGCACCACCGAGACGCGCATGACCCCCAAAGTGCGGACCCTTCGGCAAGATGGCGAATGTCGCATCGAATCCGTACAGGTTGTTTTGGAACTGAAGGTCACCCTGCCCCGTTGGATGGAACTGGATCGTGCCGACCGTCGCACCCGCACCGGATTTGCCGCGCTGGCCACCCATGTCGAAGTCCACGAGCAAAGGCATGTGGAGATTTCGCAGCAATACGCTGTCAAAATTGAAGAGGCCCTGTTGGCAATGCCGCCAGAAAAGTCGTGCCGGGTCCTTATAACGAAGGCGCGCGCAAAGTTCAGAGAAGTGTTCGAGCAGCACAACCAGGCGCAACGGGACTTCGACACTCAGGAACGTGCGGCCATCGAGCGCCGACTGGCGGCACTCGGATACCTCTGATTACTCGGCCGCCTCAGCCTTGCTTGCGGCCTCGATCCGAGCGGCACAGAACTTGAACTCCGGGATCTTGCCGTAGGGGTCCAATTGCGGATTGGTCAACCGGTTGGCCGGGCTTTCGTTGAAACAGAACGGCATGAACACCATGCCATCCGCGACCTCACGGTCGGACCGCAGCACCGCCTCGACCGTACCGCGACGGGTTTCGACACTTACCATCTCGCCCGCTTTCAGACCTTGCCGCTCTATCTCGTAGGGGTTCATTGCCGCGATACCCTGCGGTTCGAGCTCATCCAAAACCCCGGCTCGACGGGTCATTGCCCCTGTATGCCAATGTTCCAGCAGGCGCCCGGTAGTCAGGACAAGCGGATAGTGTTCATCCGGAACTTCGTCAGGCGGAAGCAGGTCCGCCGGAACGATTTTCCCGCGACCGTCAGCGGTCGGAAAACCCTGCGCAAAGACGATTTCGTTGCCCGGCCGGTCCGGTGCGTCGGCGGGATAGGTGACGGAGTCCTCCCGCTCGATCCGCTCCCAGGAGATGTTGTCGAGCGATGGCATGACCGATGCCATTTCCGTGTAGACGTCTGAAATGTCGGAATAGTCCCAATCAAGGCCCAAGCCGTCTGCCAATTGCACGATCAATTCCCAGTCCTGCCTCGCCTCTCCCGGCAAATCGAGAGCCGGACGGCCGATCTGGACCTGACGATTGGTATTGGTGAAAGTTCCGAGCTTTTCGGCATGGGCGGATGCGGGAAACACGACGTCGGCGTGCCACGCGGTTTCAGTCAGGAAGATGTCCTGCACCACCAGGTGCTCAAGCTTGGCAAGCGCCGCTCGCGCGTGGATCTGATCCGGGTCAGACATCGCCGGGTTCTCGCCCATGATGTACATTCCCTTGATCTTGTCGTCATGGATGGCGTCAACGATCTCGACGACGGTCAGCCCTTTGACCGGATCGAGAGGACGGCCCCACAAGTCTTCGAATTCGTTGCGAATATCCACACTCTCGACAGAGCGGTAATCCGGAAAGACCATTGGTATCAGGCCGGCGTCGGAGGCGCCCTGGACGTTGTTCTGACCGCGCAGCGGGTGCAGGCCGGTGCCGGGCCGGCCAACCTGCCCGGTAATCAGCGCCATGGCGATCAGGCACCGTGCATTGTCGGTTCCGTGGGTGTGCTGGGAAACGCCCATGCCCCAGAAGATGATCGAGCGTTCGGATTTGGCATAGCTGCGGGCCACGGTGCGCAGGATGTCCGCATCGATACCGCAAACCTCTGCCATCGCTTCGGGCGCAAAATCCTTGACCTTGTCCTTGAGCGCTTCAAAGCCTGAGACATTGGCCTGGATGTATTGCTCGTCATAGAGCTCTTCTTCGACGATGACATGCAGGATCGCATTGAGCATCGCCACGTCGGTTCCGGGCTTGAATTGCAGGGAATGGGTCGCGTGACGCGAAAGGCCCTGTCGGCGCGGATCCATGACGATCAGGGTCCTGCCCTGCTTGACCGCTTGCTTGAAATAAGTCGCGGCAACGGGGTGGTTGGTTCCGGGCCGTGCACCGATGACTATGATGCAGTCGGATTTCATGGCATCGGTGAATGGAGCCGAGACGGCACCCGAGCCGACCCCTTCCATCAACGCCGCAACCGATGAGGCGTGACAGAGACGGGTGCAGTGATCGACATTGTTGGTGCCGAAGCCCTGGCGAACCAATTTCTGAAAAAGGTAAGCCTCTTCGTTCGACCCCTTGGCAGAGCCGAAACCGGCAAGTGCGCCACCGCCATCGCGTTGCAGTACCGTCTTCAGCCCGCGGCTGGCGTGCTCCAGCGCTTCCTCCCAGCTTGCTTCGCGAAACACGGTCATGGGATCGACCCCACGCAGGTCGATGTCGCCTGCTTTGGGTGCATCGTCGCGGCGGATCAGCGGTTTGGTCAGCCGATCGGCCGAATGAACATAGTCAAAGCCGAAGCGGCCCTTGACGCAGAGACGGTTCTCATTCGCTGGCCCATCACGTCCGTCGACCTGAACGATGCGATTGTCCTTGACGGCAACGGTTGTCTGGCAACCGACGCCGCAAAACGGGCACACGCTGTCGACCACCCGGTCGAATTCCTTGACGGTGCGCGTCTTGTTGTCCGCGTCCATCAGCGTCTTTTCATAAAGAGCTCCGGTTGGGCATGCCTGGACGCATTCTCCACAGGTCACACAGGTCGAATCGCCCATCGGGTCGTGCAAATCGAACACCGGTACAGAGTGGTTTCCGCGCCCGCCCATGCCGATCACATCATTGACCTGGACCTCCCGGCAGGCGCGCACGCAGGCGCCGCAGGCAATGCAGGCATCGAGGTTGACGGCAATGGCCGGATTGCTGATGTCGAAGCCGGTATCCGCTCCCTCGGCCGCAAATTTCGATGCAAATCGCGACGAGTCCTGGATGCCCATGGACTCGGCCCAAATCCAGAAATCGGCCTTTTCGTCCGGGCTCTCTTCACGCGGTCGCATGTCACTTGCCAGCAGCTCAAAGACCAACTCGCGGGATTTCTTCGCCCGTTCCGTATCGGTCTGAACCACCATACCTTCAGTGGGCTTGCGGATGCAGGAGGCTGCGAGAGTCCGCTCTCCTTCGATATCGACCATGCAAGCCCGGCAATTGCCGTCAGCCCGATAGCCAGGCTTGTCGAGGTGGCAGAGATGCGGAATTCGCGTGCCCTCACGCTTGGCAACGTCCCAGATGCTTTCCTCCGGGTCGGCGGTTACCGATTTTCCATCAAGGCTGAAGCGAATTTCGGTCATGGTATGTATCTCGTCTGCCGGTCTAAAGATCGTCGCGGAAGTGGGTCAGCAAATGGTTGACCGGGTTTGGCGCTGCTTGGCCGAGACCGCAAATCGACGCGTCCCGCATCACCGCCTCCAGATCGCGGATGGCATCTTCGTTCAGCGGGCCGTCCCGTTCAAGCAGTTCGACCATCTTTTCGGTCCCGGAGCGGCAGGGTGTGCATTGCCCGCAGCTTTCATGCTTGAAGAATTTCAGCAGGTTGAGCGTTGCATCCTTGACGCTATCCTGATCCGACAGGACCACAACCGCATGCGATCCGACAAAGCTGCCGAGTTCTGCCAGTTTGCCACCGAAATCGAGCGGAACGTCGTCGAATTCAGCGGGCAGGATGCCGCCGGAGGCTCCGCCCGGCAGATAGGCCTTAAGCGTGTGTCCGTCGGCCATGCCACCGCAATGGTCGTCAATCAGTTCTCGAAGCGTGATGCCTGCAGGAGCCAACTTGACTCCCGGATCCTTCACTCGGCCCGACACTGACCAGGAACGTGGTCCAGGGTGCCCTTCCCGGCCCTGTGCGGCAAACCAGTCGGCGCCGTTCTCGACGATGTCGCGAATCCACCACAGCGTTTCCACATTGTGGTTGAGCGTTGGTTTACCGAACAGACCGACTTCGGCGATGTAGGGCGGACGGTGGCGCGGCAGCCCACGCTTTCCCTCGATGCTCTCGATCATGGCGCTTTCTTCGCCACAAATGTACGCACCGGCACCGCGTCTCAGCTCAACAAAGCCGGGGTCAATCAGTCCAGCTTCCTCCAGCGCTTCGATTTCGGCGCTGAGGATCTCCAACACTGCCGGATATTCGTCGCGCATATAAAAATAGATGCGCTCGGCCTCCACCGCATGGGCGGCAATCAGAGCGCCCTCCAGCGTTCGATGTGGATCGCTTTCGAGCAAATAGCGGTCCTTGAAGGTTCCGGGCTCACCTTCGTCGCCATTAATTGTCATGAGCCGAGGCCCGTCATAAGACCTGACAAACTGCCATTTTTTGCCGGCCGGGAAGCCGGCGCCGCCCAGTCCACGCAACCCGGCATCGGAGAGTGCATCGATCAGGGACTCTGGTGACACGTCTCCGGCACGCACCTTCTCATAGAGCTCATAGCCGCCAAACTCTTGGTAGGCGTGCAGGGCGATATAGTCTGGCACCTCGACATCGAACCCCCCGTCTCGTGCGAGACCCAGGAGGCTTTCGGCGGTGGCGTGATCAACTTCGCGATTTCCGATACGCGCCGCAGGAGCCGTATCGCAGCGCCCGATACAGGGTGCCCTCACCACGCGGATGAACGATGGGTCTGCCTGTTCTTCAAGATTCGACAGCAGGTCCTCGCAACCAGCCAGCATGCAGGACAAGGAATCGCAAACCCTCACGGTAAGGGGTGCCGGAGCGGATTCGCCCTCCTTGACGATGTCGAAATGATCGTAGAACGAAGCGACCTCGAAAACTTCCGCCTGGGACATGCGCATGATCTCGGCCAGTGCGCGCAGATGCGCAGCTGAAAGACAGCCATAGGCGTCCTGAATCAGGTGAAGAAACTCGATCAGCAGATCGCGCTGGATCTCCCGCCCGTCAAGCAGGCCACTGACCTCCAACAATGCAGTGTCGTCAAGGGGCCGCCCCTTCGGTCCCCGATCCCGACGATTTGCCCTCACATGCTGGTTCATCAGGCCGCCCTTCTGTTGCCATGCCCTTTGCAGTCGGGCCTTGTATAGACTGCTGCGACCTTGAAACACCAGCCCGATTGCGGCAGTGCGACGTCGCATGCTGCATTGCGAACCCATCACCTGCGGATGCTTCGCGGTCTTTGTGACGGTTCGGTGTGGCAACCAACGGCGAAATTGCGGAAAAATCGGCCACCATCACGATATTTTGCCTTCAAATCAGCATTCAAACGCCTTCCAAGGACCGTTGATTGGCCGTAAACTTGCACCACATCATATCCGTGAACGGTAGCGATGAGCGGCATCTGACCCACCGGATGTCGCAATCTGGTTGGTTTTGCACCGACGAGACGAATTTATCGCATCGCTAGCCGTGTCCGCACCACGTGCTGGTTAAAAATGTGAGGAGGAGATTTCAGAGTGAAAACACCGTTGGCACCCCTGTTTCTTGCGTCGGCCCTGGTGTTCCTCCCGCAGATGGCTGCCGCCGAAGAGTGCGGCGATGTCACCATTGCGCAAATGAGCTGGCAATCGGCCGATCTCCTTGCACAGATCGACAAAACCGTCCTGACCCAGGGCTATGGATGTCAGGCAACACTAGTTCCCGGCGACACACTCCCGACCTTCCAAACGATGAACAAGGAGGGCAAGCCCGACATCGTTCCAGAGATGTGGATCAACTCCGTGCGCGAGAGTTTCGATAGCGCGGTCAGTGAGGGCAGACTGGAAATCGCCGCCGCGTCATTGTCAGATGGTGGCGTTGAAGGCTGGTGGATCCCGCAGTTCATCGCTGAAGCGCACCCCGAGATCAAAACCATTGAAGACGCTTTGCAGCACCCGGAGCTGTTTCCTTCGCCGGAAAACCCCACGCGCGGCGCCATTCACAACTGCCCACCCGGCTGGAGCTGCCGTATCTCCACCGACAATCTGTTTAAGGCACACGACGCCGGGGAAAAGGGTTTCGATTTGGTCAATACAGAAAACCCCGGCGAGCTCAGCGCCTCGATCGAAAAAGCCTTCGATCAACAGCATGGCTGGCTTGGTTACTATTGGGCGCCGACACCGACGCTCGGCAAGTTCGAAATGGTTCGACTTGATTTCGGCGTGCCCCACGACAAGACGGAATGGGATACCTGTACGGCAGTCGAAGATTGCCACGACCCGCGGCCCAACGCCTGGCCAAAGTCTTCCGTCTATACCGTCGTTACGGACAAGTTCAGGCGCACTTCCAACGACGCCTTTACGTATCTGTCCAATCGCTCCTGGAGCAACAGGACGGTGAACGGCCTGCTCGCCTGGATGGATGACAATCAGGCAACCGCAGAGGAAGCTGCCCGTCATTTTCTCGAAAACAACGAGGAACAGTGGTCGGAGTGGGTAACACCTGAAGCAGCCGAAAAGCTGAAAAACTACCTGGCCAACTCCTGACATTCATTTTCTGAGAGTTTTGCAACAACTGACTGTTGCGATTGGGTTCGCTGCAACGTGCGTGCGCTGATTTGGGGGTGAGTGCCTCGTCTTGCGCGACAGGCCGGCCAGACCCGCCGACATCAATTCAATTGGGTTGTCACGTGCCCAAGGTCCGGCGCAAACGGTGTTTTAACCGTTGCCACGATATAAAGATATCTTTATATCGTTCTATCAAGTCAGCCCAACCAGGATTTATGTCTATGACCGCGCCTTTAACAGCCGACAATCCGCTTTCCCGTCTGATCGCCGAAAAGGGTGTCCTTCTCGCAGACGGCGCGACCGGCACCAACCTTTTCGCAATGGGCCTGGAAGCAGGCGAGGCACCGGAAATGTGGAATGAGGATCAGCCGGCCAAGATCGTCAAGCTGCATCAGGACTTTGTCGACGCCGGCGCGGATATCATTCTCACCAACAGTTTCGGTGGAACCCGTCATCGGCTGAAGCTCCACCATGCGCAGGATCGGGTCTTCGAGTTGAACAGGAAAGCCGCGGAGATTGCTCGTGGTGTAGCTGATGGCTGCGACCGGACAGTGATCGTTGCCGGTTCGGTGGGACCGACCGGAGAGTTACTGCAGCCGCTCGGAGCCCTCTCCTACGAAGATGCCGTAATCGCGTTTGTCGAACAGATCGAGGGCCTGAAAGCGGGGGGTGCCGATATAGCGTGGATCGAAACCATGTCGGCACCGGAGGAAATTCGGGCTGCGGCCGAAGCGGCGATCAAATGTGGGATGCCCTACACCTACACTGGGTCCTTCGACACCGCCGGCAAAACCATGATGGGGCTACACCCAAAGGATATTCACGGTGTGACGTCGGAATTCGACGCGCACCCTGTCGCTGTTGGGGCTAATTGCGGCGTCGGTGCCTCTGACATTCTCGCTTCGCTGCTGGACATGACCGATGCGGATGCTTCTGCGACGATAATCGTCAAAGGCAATTGCGGCATCCCGGAATTCCGCGGATCAGAGATCCACTATTCGGGCACGCCACTGTTGATGGCCGAATATGCACGCATGGCCATCGATGCCGGAGCCACAATCATCGGAGGATGTTGCGGAACTTCATGCGACCACATGCGCGCCATGCGCACGGCAATCGACGAACACAGCAAGACGCAGCGCCCGACGCTGGACGCAATCGTCGAACGCATCGGTCCCTTGCGTAACAAAGCCGCGAATGACGCGACTGCTGCACCACGGCGCGAACGTCGGGGCCGCAGAAGGGCCTGATCCTCAAGCTTCCGGAAGATCGAGCACCTGCATGTGAAACCGCATGTGGGCGGGCTCGAATCGATAGTTCTGGCCAACCGGGCAGGCAATCCGGGCTGCGCATCCAGAGACCATGCACCTGCCCTGCCCCTCGTTTGATGCGAGATACCGGCGACAGGAGGGCAGGTTGAAAGGGCCCTCGGTAACGGCATTGGCTGGGCAGGTTGTCAGGCAGGGTTTGTCGTCGCAGCTGTCACAAGGATATGGCCTGAGCGCTGTCCGCGGCACTTCGACGGGCCGATCGAACGCGAGCGCCGCCCTGTATCCATGCCATAGGCCGTACTCCGGATGGATCAGGATCCCCAGCGGCGACGGTTCAAGCCCCTCGCTGGCGGAGATCCATTGCTGGAAAGGCCACCACGGCTTGTCGAAGGGGTAGAGTGCGACGCACTCGGCAGCCTCGGCAATCGGATCAACCACCTGTTTTGACCAATGATCAAGCGGATCCGGTCCTTCATGATTTTGGCGGAAAAGACTGAACGCAGGCCAGAGTGAAGACCCGGCGTAACCGATGAGCAGAAGGCTTGTTAGGCGTCGGCCATCGCGCAGAACCGGTGCGTTATCCGTGAAAAGGAGACCGCCGCGCAGTCTCAGCCCATGCGGCTCCAACCGGTGTTCGAGAAAATCGAGAGTGTCCGACCTAACGCTTCCGGTCATTGTCGTCCCGGAATGCGGAGCGCCATACGTCCTGATGGATCAATTTGGCCACTTTTGCCCGGCCGTCCTCGGGCTTCTTTCATGTAAAGGCGTCCGGCATGGACTCCTTCTTGCGGGAGACGAAATCGACCAGCCCGTCGGCAATGCCAGGGTCGAGTGCCGGCGCCTGGTAGGAGTCCAGCCAATTGCGGCACAATGCATTGGCCCGCGTTTCGATGCGTTTTTCGCCCTCGGTCTGCCACTGCTCGAAGGAGTTGTTGTCGGCCAAAGACGACCGGTAGAACGCGGTCTGGAAATTCGCCTGCGTATGCGCGCATCCAAGATAATGGCTTCCCGGGCCAACCTCCGCGATGGCATCGAGCGCCTGGGCATTCTCCGACAGATCCACGCCCTCTGACAGCCGTTGCATCATGCCCAGCTGATCGGCATCGATCATGAATTTTTCATAGGACGACACCAGTCCGCCTTCGAGCCAACCGGCCGAGTGTAAAACAAAATTGGTGCCGGCAAGAACCGTGGTGTTGAGCGTGTTGGAACTCTCATGCGCCGCCTGCGCATCCGGCACTTTGGAGCCACACAACGAACCGCCGGTACGGAATGGCAGGCCCAGACGGCGCGCCAACTGAGCGGCACCATAGGAAACGAGAGAGGGTTCTGGCGTCCCGAATGTCGGCGCGCCCGACTGCATGGAAATCGACGCAGCAAACGTCCCGAACAGAACCGGGGCGCCGGGGCGGACCAACTGGGTGAAAGAAGCGCCGGCAAGCACCTCCGCCAAAATCTGGGTCAACGTTCCCGTCACCGTGACTGGACTCATCGCGCCAGCCAGAATGAAAGGTGAGACGATACAGGCTTGGTTGTTGCGCGCATAAACCTTGGCAGCGCCCAGCATCGTGTCGTCAAAGACCATCGGTGAGTTGGCATTGATCAGATTGATCAAGACGCAATTCTGATCGACGAATTCCTTGCCGAACAGAATCTTGCACATCTCCACGGTGTCTTCAGCTCGCTCAGGCGCCGTGACCGACCCCATGAAGGGCTTGTCTGAAAGCCGCATATGCGCATGAACCATGTCGAGGTGGCGCTTGTTGACGGGGACATCAACCGGTTCGCAAACCGTTCCGCCCGAGTGGTGCATCGACGGCGCCATATAGGCCATTTTCACGAAATTCTCGAAATCCTGGATTGTCGCGTAGCGGCGCTCGCCGTCCAGGTCGCGCACAAAAGGTGGCCCATAAACCGGTGCAAAAACTGTCGCCTTGCCGCCGATCTGAACGGAGCGTTCCGGATTGCGGGCGTGCTGTGTGAAAACCGACGGGGCCGTCTGCAAAAGCGACCGGCACAGACCTTTCGGAAAATGAACGCGCTCGCCACGCACATCGGCTCCGGCCTCGCGCCACAGGTCCAGCGCTTCCTGGTCGTCACGAAACTCGATACCGATTTCCTCGAGGACCCGGTCGGCATTCGCTTCGATCAGCGACAGCCCCTCTTCGTCGAGAACCTCGTATTCGCGTATCTTGCGGGTGATGTAAGGGTTCTGCGGACCGGGCCCTCCACCCGATCGCGACGCCCGACGCGCAGCCGCACCCCCTGCACTGCCGCGACCGCGGCGGCCACCGGCTCTTTCAGCCCTGCTACCTTCCACTGCCATCTCCATCACCTCTCGCGCCAGCCTCTGGCGCGTCTGCATCGCATCTGATTTCAATTGACCCTAGACCACCCACTGGTGGCCGCATTTTCTCAAAGCGCCAAGCCGTGACGCTCTGGCGACAGCCGACAAGGCAGGGACCCAGAGCCACCCGTCGCTTTTCAGATTGGCGCACGTCGTTTTTGAAGAGGCCAAACGCGACGGATTTCAGCATAAAGTGTTGCCAGCGTAACAAGTTACATGGTTCAAAGGCGAATCAATCGCCCGCATCGAGGAAATGCCGATGTCCGACGACGACGAAATCATCCTGTCCGAACTGTCTGACGATGAACTCGTGCAGCAGATGCATGACGACCTTTATGACGGTCTGAAGGAAGAAATCGAGGAAGGCACGCAAATCCTCCTCGACCGCGGCTGGATGCCCTACGATGTGCTCACGCAGGCACTCGTGGAAGGCATGCGCATTGTCGGTGAGGACTTTCGCGACGGTATCCTCTTCGTGCCGGAGGTGCTGCTTTCAGCAAACGCCATGAAGGCGGGAATGAAAATCCTGCGTCCGCTGCTTGCCGAGACGGGTGCGCCCAAGCTCGGGAAGATGGTAATTGGCACCGTCAAGGGCGACATTCACGACATCGGCAAGAACCTCGTCGGTATGATGATGGAAGGCGCCGGTTTCGATGTCGTCGACATCGGCATTAACAATCCGGTCGAAAACTACCTGGAAGCCATCGAAGAGCACGAACCGGACATCATTGGCATGTCGGCGCTGCTCACAACCACCATGCCCTATATGAAAGTGGTGATCGACACCATGAAGGAAAAGGGCATTCGCGAGGACCACGTCGTGCTAGTCGGTGGTGCACCGTTGAACGAGGAATTCGGCATGGCCGTCGGTGCCGACGCCTACTGCCGCGATGCTGCGGTCGCCGTCGAGACGGCCAAGGAGTTCATGAAGCGCAAGCACAACTCCCTAGCGAACGCCGGCTGACAAGCATCGAGTGTTTTGAACTTGAATGATGGGCGGCCGGGCAGGCCGTCCCTGATGCATGACAATCGGAAACCGGCTATGCCTGCCGATACCGAACAGAAGCCGACCAGGGAGCGCATCCGCGTCATCGGCTGCGGTGCCCTCGCCAGAGAGATCCTCGCAGTTTGCGAGGTCAACGGCCTTACACATGTCGATCTGCACTGCTTGCCCGCCATCTGGCACAACCATCCGGAGCGCATTGCGCCCGGCATCCAGAAAGCCATCGCAGATGCACGTGCCGAGGGATTCGAACGCATCCTGGTTGCCTATGCCGATTGCGGCACCGCCGGTGAGTTGGACGCTGTTTGCGCCGATGAGGCTGTGGAGCGTATCGCAGGCCCCCACTGCTATTCCTTCTTTGCCGGAAACGACCGGTTCGCGGAATGGGAGGACGACCTCGACGCCTTCTTCCTCACCGACTTCCTGGCACGGCATTTCGAGACCTTTGTCGTTCGATCGCTCGGATTGGACAGACACCCGGAACTGCGTGACCTTTATTTCGGCAACTACCGCAAATTGATTTATCTGTCCCAAGAGGAAGACCCAGAGCTCCAAAAACAGGCGAGAGAAGCGGCAGAACAGCTTGATCTGGAATATGAATACCGCTTCACGGGCTACGGAGACCTCGAAACCGTGTTGCGCAACGCCTGAAACCGGCTTATGGGCTACCTGAAGATTTGGCAATCTTGTTATCGGCGCCGCCGCTTCCCAGATAGATTGCCAGCAGTGAGCATACCGCGTTTGGTTCTTGAAGCCGAGTTTCGGCGGTGAGCGGGAAACAGTATTGTGGACGACATCCCGGCCGGCAGTTCGGTGACTGGCACTCCGGCAGATCATGACGAGCACCCGGAATCCCTGTCAGACCTTTTGAAGAGGTTGGCGGAGGAGACCGATGAGCGCATTACGCTGCGGGAACTTGCCGAAGCACTCGACGAACGGTCGTTCGGAGCCTTTCTGCTGGTCTTTTCGATTCCAAACCTCATCCCCCTGCCTCCCGGGGCAACGCTCATTTTGGGTTTGCCTCTGGTTTTCATCGCATGGCAGATCGTTGCCGGACGCAGCAAGATCTGGCTGCCCAACCGGCTGGCAAACTACTCGCTTGAAAAACACACGCTGGAAAAAATCGTCAGACGGGCCGATCCGGGGCTACGATGGATGGAAGCCTGGGTGCGACCGCGCAACTGGCCACTCTCCAATCCGATGGCTGAGCGCATGTTCGGCGTCTATACGCTATTCCTGGCGATCGTCGTTTTCATCCCGATTCCCTTTGGCAACTGGCTACCCGCTTTTGCCATCGCGACTATTGGCCTGGCCCATACGGAACAGGACGGCAATTGTCTGGTCGTCGGCTCTGTAATCGGGTTGATCGCTATCTCTATTTTCACGCTCATTCTGCTGCTGACGACTGCGGTTTTCACAGAGATTCTTTGAACTCTGTTCCGTATCTCTATGGCGAGAGCCTTGCTTTTGACCTAAATCTTGCGACGCGTCGTTTTTGGGCGCGTTGTGCGTCGCCGGACAGCAAGCCACCAAGCTTGTTTGACCGCTATGAGCGCGTCGAGGAGACAAGTGCATGGCCGATCTGATAACCGTATTCTGGCGGGACATTCCCGCGCAGGTCATCGTCAAGAAGGGCCGCAAGACCGCCAAGCGCGAATTGTCGCTTCGCTTCACCGAAGCGATCGACATGTGTGCCATGCGATCCGGCGCCCACGAAACCGACGACTACCTCGCCGAATGGCGTCGTGGGACACCCGAGCCGGTGTCGGACGATCTCGAGATGGAAGCGGACAAGGCCGCGGCTGCACTTGAAGCGACCTACACAAAGGACATCCTGAAACAGTTGATTCAGGCGCAGGGAAGGACAGGCCAAAATGACAGTGGTGGAAATGAGTAAGCAGGGTCCAACCCGCATCGCCGCTTCGATCGAAGTGGCGCCGCGGCAGGCCATCGAATCGGCGGACTTGGATGGCCTCTTCCCACAGGGAACCCACGTTTATGTCACCGATATCGGCACCGACACCAACGACACCCTTGTAGCGGCAGCAAGGCGCCTGCGGGGCCTTGGGTACGAGCCGGTTCCGCATTTTGCTTCGCGCCGACTGACTTCCCGGGCCGTGCTTGAGGATCGCGTCAAGAGGATGAACGAAGAAGCCGGCGTCACCAACGTGCTTGTTATCGGCGGCGGGCTTGAACGCCAGGCCGGTGATTTCTCGTCGACGATGGAGGTCCTGGAAACCGGGTTCTTTGACAAATACGGTATCGAGAAAATTGGCGTCGCTGGTCATCCCGAAGGAAGTCCGGATTTTTCCGAGGAAGTGGCCCTCCAGGCTTTGCGCTTGAAAAAGGCATTTGCGCAGCGCACCGGAGCGCAGTTGCGGATCGTCACTCAGTTCGGTTTCGATGCAGCCAAGTTCATCACCTGGGCGGACGGGTTGAAACAGCACGGAATTGATCTGCCGGTGCATTTGGGCGTTGCAGGACCGGCCAAAATCACCACGCTGATCAAGTTTGCAGCCATGTGCGGCGTTGGCAATTCGATCTCGTTCCTGAAGAAGAATGCCCTTTCGTTGACGACTTTGGCGACTTCGCATTCTCCTGAAACGGTGGTCGGGCCAATCGAGGATCACGTCCTCAACAACACCACGACTCCCATACGTCAGATTCACGTCTTCGCTTTCGGCGGTTTGAAAAAAACCAGCGAGTGGCTTGAACAGCGTGGCTCGTGGGATATAAAGACATCTTTATATCCTTCTATAAACTCAGCAAACAACTAAGGACAGCCCTGATGGCCCGTACTATCGTCGCCTCCGCGACCAAGGAGATCGTCATCGGTTTCGACCAGCCTTTCTGCGTGATCGGCGAACGCATCAATCCGACCGGACGCAAGAAGCTGGCTGCCGAAATGCAAGCGGGCAACTTTGACACGGTCAAGTCGGACGCCCTCGCCCAGGTTGCAGCAGGCGCCACGATGCTTGATGTCAACGCCGGCGTGACCGCAGTCGACCCGAATGCCACCGAGCCGGCCCTGCTTGTCCAGACGCTTGAGATGGTCCAGGGCCTGGTCGATGTTCCACTGTCCATCGACTCCTCTGTGACAGGAGCCATCGAAGCCGGGCTGAAGGTTGCCAAGGGTCGTCCGCTGGTCAATTCGGTGACCGGTGAGATGGAGAAGCTCGAGGCAATCCTGCCGCTGGTCAAGAAATACGACGTTCCAGTGGTGGCGATCTCCAATGACGAGACCGGTATCTCGGAAGATCCCGATGTACGTTTCGCCGTCGCCAAGAAAATCGTCGAACACGCCGCTGACTACGGCATCAAGGCGGAAGATATCGTCGTCGACCCGCTAGTGATGCCGATCGGCGCGATGGGAACGGCCGGTCAGCAGGTCTTCAAGTTGGTGCGCCGGCTGCGCGACGAGCTTGGCGTCAACACCACGTGCGGCCTGTCCAACATCTCCTTCGGCCTGCCGCACCGCCATGCAATCAATGCTGCCTTCATACCGATGGTGATCGCCTCCGGCATGACGTCGGCTATTATGAACCCCTGCCGGCCGCAAGAAATGGAGATGGTTCACGGCGCTAACGTGCTCAACGGAACCGACCCGAACTGCACCAAATGGATCATGACCTACCGTGACCACACGCCCGCGGCGAATGCCAACGCCGCTCCAGGTGCCGAAGCCGCAACGCCCTCCTCTGGCGGCCGCCGCCGCGGCGGACGTCGTGCACGCGCCTAAGTCCAAAATGCGAAATGGTGGCGATGGTCGTTGGCCGTCGCCTGACAAGGGAGCACCGGATGGACCAGAAAGCCGATAACGGCAAGGATCCACTGGTGCTCTTCATGCCTTCGGGTCGCCGCGGCCGTTTTCCAAGAGGCACGAATGTCCTGGAAGCCGCCCGTCAGCTTGGCGTTTATGTCGAAAGCGTGTGTGGTGGACGAGGGATTTGCGGTCGCTGCCAGGTTGAAGTCCAGGAAGGCCAATTCGCCAAGCACGGCATCACATCTGCGCCGGAAAACATCTCCGCGTTTGGTCCCAAGGAAAAGCGCTACGCGGAGAAACGCGAACTGCTGGAGGGCCGTCGCCTCTCCTGCTCAACGACTGTAGAGGGCGATCTTGTCGTTGACATCCCACAGGATGTTCAGGTCAACGCTCAAATTGTTCGCAAGGCGGCCGACACAAGGCTCATAGAGCGCAATCCGGCAATTCAGATGTGCTATGTCGAGGTCGAAGAACCCGACATGCACAAACCGCTGGGAGACCTCGACCGGCTGGAACAGGCGCTGGAACGCGACTGGGGCTTCACCGACATGATGATCGACCAGCACCTGCTGCCAAAGGTGCAATCGATCCTGCGTGCCGGGAATTGGGCGGTCACCGCGGCGATCCATCGCGATCTGGAGACCTCCCGCCCATCCCTGATCGCACTTTATCCAGGCCTGAAGAACGAAGCCTATGGTATCGCCTGCGATATCGGTTCGACCACCATCGCCCTGCACCTTTGTTCGCTTCTATCAGGCCTGACCATCGCGTCGGCGGGTGCATCCAATCCACAGATTCGCTTCGGCGAAGATTTGATGAGCCGGGTGTCCTACGTGATGATGAACCCGGACGGGCGCGAGGCAATGACCAAGGCGGTTCGCAATGCGCTGAACGGCCTCATCGAAGAGGTCTGTGCAGAATCGAGCGTCGACCCGCAGGACATTCTGGACACGGTGTTCGTCGGCAATCCCATTATGCACCACCTGTTTCTCGGCATCGACCCGACGGAACTGGGCGGCGCACCGTTCGCTTTGGCCGTATCGGGCGCGGTCCACAGTTGGGCCAGCGACCTGAACCTCGCGCTCAATCAAGGCGCACGCGTCTATATGCTGCCATGCATCGCCGGTCATGTCGGTGCTGACGCAGCCGCAGCCACATTGTGCGAAGGACCGCATCGCCAGGACGAGATCATGCTGCTCGTCGATGTGGGCACCAATGCCGAGATCGTTCTGGGCAACCGGGAGCGCGTCGTGGCAGCATCGTCGCCCACAGGCCCGGCTTTCGAAGGCGCGGAGATCTCCTGCGGACAGCGCGCTGCCGCCGGCGCTATAGAGCGGGTCCGCATCGATCCGCAGACGCTTGAACCGAGCGTGCGTGTCATCGGAAACGAGCATTGGTCAGACGAGCAAGGGTTCGACGTCGAAACCACGAAGGTCACGGGGATCTGCGGATCCGGCATCATTGAGGTCATAGCCGAGATGTTCCTGGCCGGAATCATTTCCGAAGATGGTGTGATCGATGGCAACTTGGCACCACGATCCGATCGCATTTTTCAGGATGGTCGCACCTGGTCCTACATTCTCTGGGAAGGCGAAACCCGTCTTACTATCACCCAGAACGATGTGCGCGCCATCCAGCTTGCAAAGGCAGCGCTTTATGCCGGCATCAAGCTCTTGATGGAGAAGCTGGGCATCACCCATGTCGATCGCATTGGTTTTGCCGGCGCCTTCGGCTCCTTCATCGATCCGAAATTTGCAATGGTGCTTGGCCTCATCCCGGACTGCGATCTGGACAAAGTCCGAGCTGTGGGTAACGCCGCAGGAACCGGTGCCCGCATGGCCCTTCTCAATCGCGACTACCGCCGCGAAATCGAACGCACCGTGCGTGAAATCGAAAAGATCGAAACCGCGCTGGAACCGAAATTCCAGGACCATTTCGTCCAAGCCATGGCGATGCCCAACAAGGTCGACGATTTCCCGGAACTGGCCAAGGCCGTGCAGCTGCCTGCGAAAAAAGTACCAGCGCAAACCGCCGATGGTGCCCCTCGCCGCCGCAGCCGCGAGAGTCGCAGGCGCCGTGGGTAGGCGCGCAACCTTCCCAAATCGCCCTCAGCGTGGCATTGTTGACCCATCGGGCGATGCCAATGGAACCGCTGATGAAACCGAAGCATCGAGTATTGACCGGACTGTTTCGCCTGTCATTACTGACGGGTTTGCTTGCCTTTGGACTTGTTGCTTCACTGCACAATGCCAATTCGCAAGGAGGTTTCCGCTTCGACCGGCAAGGATTTGCCTGTGTCATGGAAAACGTTCAGACATACATCAGCACCGACACCGATCCGGTGGTTATATTCATCAAGTTCTGCCCGCAAACGGGAGTCACGCCGGACATGTTGCGTTCCATTCAACGCAACGCATCGCCGGATCTGCCATCTATTCGGGATGGTAAAGATCCGCCTGCCCCTAACGCCGTTGCGGTGGAGCCAGTTATTTCGTTCACCAAAGAAGAACTGGCCTGTCTAGCGGAGAAGTGGCGTTCGGGCCATTTCAGCGACGGTACGGTAGGGAACGACACTGTAGTTGTGGGTGGCGTGTGCGGCCTGTGATGAAGCTCAATCTGTCCCGTTCCGACTACGTCGTGATCATCACGGCCCTGTTCGCGCTTCCCCTGTTTGTTCTCAACGCGCGCGAGACCCGATACCAACAACGTCTGGAACAGACGGCGCAACTTGCCGAGCTGCTTCAATCCCTGCATCTCGGGACCAGTCGCGCCAATCTCATGCGTTCCTGGACCGGACACGACCTGGGCACTATGAGCTATGCTGAGCCTTCAGGGCGGGCGGTCAACAAACTCGTCTCAGACGTGATCAAGGCCAACTCCGAATTGATTGTCGATCTCAACAACCTTGACGAGTTCTTCAATCTCGTTGTCATTTGCGTCGAAACCAATGGCTGCGATTTTCCCACGGCCAAGGCGCTCTTCACCGAGATAGCGAGCGGGATTTACTGTCTTTATTCCCCTGCTTTCCCGGAACTTAGACGACGACTGCTGATCCCGGAATTAGGCAACAGCATAAGAGACGTTGCGCTTTGGGGCGCAGCACCAGGTGCAACAACGCCATGCGCAAAACCCGCCTGAACGCTGCCGTCCTGATTGCCCTGGCCGCGACGACAACAGCGGCCTGGTCCGGCCAATTCCATGTCGTCCGCGACCACTACAGCACGACGCGTCTAGTCCCCCTTGTTGCCTATGAAGGAGAGGTTACGGAGGGTGATGCGGCAAAACTGCGAACGATCATTGCCCAATTCTGCCCGACAAGCGACGACTGTGAATTCGATAACACGACCGCCATCCTCAGCCTGAACAGTATCGGCGGCAGCTTCGCTGAGGGGATCAAGCTGGCCGAAAGCCTGCGTGAGCTCCGTGTCGCCACCGTGGTTGAAAACGGTAATGTTTGTCACTCCGCTTGCGCGTTAGCGTTTCTGGGCGGTTCCGGCTTCCATGCCACCGGCGGTGTCGGCGCCTATGTCGATCGAACCATCGAACCGGATGCGAGGGTCGGGTTCCATTCGCCATTTACTCAAAAACTGGCGGGTCTGAGCGGTGATCAGAAACTCACCCTGACCGTTCGGGGCCTCCGTATTTCCATTGCCGATCTCGCGCGGTTCCTGCTGCGCGTCAACGTGGATCCCATTGTCGTCGATCGAATCATCATGATGGATCCGGACCAATACTACTACATCACCACCTTCGCGGACCTGTTCCACTTCCGGGTCAACCTCCCCGAATTTCCGGTGCATCTCGCCGATCCTTCGAGGGAGAAGAGAATATTCAACATTTGCTCGCGCCTCGCGGCGCTGCACTATCTGGACGATTTCGCCGCCGCCACGGAATGGATCGAGGACGGATTTTCCGGCGCGGTCGCGAAAACCGAGAACGGTGTGCCTCTCGACGGCTACAATATCCTCGACCGACCGCTCAATGCCGCCTGGTGCGGGCTGCACAACGACCCATCGCCGGGCTATGGTGACTCTTCGGAGAGTTACACGGTCAGTTTCGCCCGCATGGTCTGGCGCGACGATCTGAGCGATACCTACGCCGACCCCGTTCTCAGCTTCGTCTACTCGGCCGACGGCTGGAGCTCAGCCGATTACCGCGGCGGCACCGCAACGCGCAGCGTCCTGCGTCTCGGCCCACTCAATCACTGGCTTTATGACCCGGAAGCGCAGATTTCGATACTCGGTGCGGAGGCCCGCCGCTTCATCGAGGACGACAAGCGCATCGACTTTACACCGTTCGACCTGTGGCGCGACAATATTCTGACCGACCGCGCCTACACGGTTTCCGGTCCGGGCGCGCGGCTCTACGAGGTGGATGAGCTGCGGGCAACGGTGGAAGCGCGTCCGGCATCTCGTTTCGTGCACACCCGGCAACGCTATAGCGGCCTACTCAGCACCCGAATCACCTTTCAGCAGGTTGACGACGACACTTTCATCGTGGAAGGGTTGAAACCTGACGGGCGAACCGGTTTTCTAGCCTTCGGGCTGCGCAGCGATGACGCTGGCCTGATCACCACCCTGGAATACCCCATCGGCGCCGACGGGCGACCGTCAGACCAGACCAATTCACTGATCAATCGCATTGCCTGCTCGGCAGAATTCGGCTTCACCCGCCTGCCGTGCAGCTAAACTGACCGTTCGAATCCTACTCCTGAAAATCTCCGGTATCCGCCAGGGTCGCAAACGCTGCTCGTATGTGATCCGCCGCGGCGCAAACCGGTGGTTCGCCGTCTGAGCGCACCAGCATGCCCAGCGTATAGGTGCCGATCGGCGGCAGGCCGTCCTCTTCGCCAAGCACCACCAACTCGTCGCCGACAAAGGACTGCGGCAGCGGCGCTATGGCCAGATCCGACAGAATAGCAGCGCGTTGACCCGTCGTGTGCGCGCTCATATAGGCGATCCGGTAGTCGATTTTCAGTTTGTTGAGCCCTTCGACAGCGCCCGCCCGCCAGGCGCATCCCTCTTCCCACATCGACACGGGTATGGGTTCACGCAGGTGGGCTGAACCACCCTTTGCTCCCGCCCAAACCAACTGCTCTTTCAAAAGCACTTCGCCTCCCGGCGGCAAAGAGTCCAACTGGCAGGTCATCAAAGTGATATCGAGACGCCGCTCGTCCATACGCTTGATCAGTTTTGAACTCTGATCGATGACGACATCCACCGCGATCGCTGGATGGGTTCTTGCAAATCGTTTCAGGACGCCGGGCAATATCCGATCGCCGACATCGTCGGGTGCGCCAAGGCGCACGACACCTGAAATATCGGGCGAAATGAACTGCGCAACGGCTTCTCGGTTGAGTGAGAGGAGCCGCCTTGCGTAAGTCAGCAAGACAGCTCCGTCGCTGGTCAGCGTTACGGAGCGCGCATCACGCGACAGCACTGGTCTGCCAAGATTTTCTTCCAGCTTCTTGATCTGCATGGACACGGCAGATGGTGTTCGAAACACGGTTGATGCGGCGGCTGTGAAGCTGCCTGTATCAGCGATTGCGACAAAGGTCCGCAGCACATCGAGTTCTAGCAGCGGCACTGGATGGTTCAGGGGAGCGTTCATGGCATCGTTCAATTTTTCTGAATCAAAACATAATTTCTTTTCAATTGATTGAACCATTAGAAGAGCCCATAGTCAAGCTCAAGGGTCGCGACCTTCACTCTGCGGTCTCACCGGATCGAGCCGGTGCCGTTTCGACAGAAGGAACCTGGAAATGCTGAATAGAGTTACGAATGCAACCGATCCGTTCGAGGGACTTGACCTGCCTCAGCGTCCGAAAGCGAACGGAACCACCCGAAATCCGGTCGCCGCATGGCTGCACCAGCGCGTGGAACAGTGGCGTTGTGCTCGCCTGCGTCGCGATCAGGCAAACGCCCTCGCCAAACTGGACGATCGAACGCTTGCAGATATTGGCTGGCCGGACATTCACGAAGCGCGGGATCCTTGCGCGAAAGCCTAGGATGACCGACCTCCCGAGATCGCTGGCCTCGTCGCGTTTACAAGAAGGCGGCGGGGCCGCCAAGGGTGCGGGTTTCAGCGTCGAAAACGGGCATCATCAGAAGCGCTGAACATTCCCATAAATTATCCAAAGACAAAGGAAATTTCGCTTCACAGCCGCCAAACCCTATGCCAATCTCAATGCAAGCATTGCTTTAGGCTTGCGAATACCGGTTGCATTCAGACATGCAGGCCGGATTTCATAGGTCGTTGCATGCGAGGCAACTGCGGTTCCGGGTATCGAAAACGCTGGTGCAGCGAATGGATTGTCCCGCGACTGCTCGAGTCAAGGATTGACCGCTATGGAAAGCAGTCCGTCATCGCAAATGCGGTCTTTTGTTTTCTACCTTGTGCCCGATTTCTCACTGATCGCGTTTGCGACAGCGATCGAGCCATTACGCATCGCAAACCGAATGCTTGGCTATGAATGCTACACATGGCGTGTTGCATCCTTCGATGGCCAACCCGTGAGAGCTTCAAACGGCGTTGAAGTGTCCACAAGCACCACCTTGGCCGATGAGCGGCAGATGCTTTCCGGAGAAAAGCGCCCATCGATGGTGTTCGTTTGTTCCGGCGTCAATGTTGAAGCCCACGCCCAAAAATCCCTGCATGCCTGGCTGCGCGAGGTTCACAACCGCAACATTGCTGTCGGCGGCCTCTGCACGGGCGCCTATGTGCTGGCGGCGGCGGGCCTGCTGTCAAACCGGCGCTGCGCCATCCACTGGGAAGATCTGCCCGGATTTTCGGAAAAATTCCCTTTGGCCGAAGTCTATGCCGACCTCTTCGAGCAGGATGGCAATATCTATACCTGCGCCGGCGGCACCGCGGCACTCGACATGATGCTCAACCTGATCGGCGAGGACCATGACGACAATCTGGTCAATCGCGTTTGCGAACAGGCGCTCACCGACCGGGTCCGCAACCCGCACGACCGCCAACGTCTGCCATTGCGCGCCCGGTTGGGTGTACAGAACTCCAAGGTCCTTTCGATCATCGAATTGATGGAAAGCAACCTGACCGAGCCCTTGTCTCTACTGGAAATCGCCGACTATGCCGGCCTCTCCCGGCGGCAGATCGAGCGTCTGTTTCGGCAGGAGATGGGTCGTTCCCCTGCCCGCTACTACCTTGAAATCCGGCTCGACCGGGCACGGCATCTGCTGGTCCAGTCATCGATGCCAGTGGTGGAAGTAGCGGTCGCTTGCGGCTTCGTCTCAGCCTCGCACTTCTCCAAATGCTACCGCGAACTATACGGCCGCTCGCCTCAACAGGAGCGTGCCGAGCGCAAGCAATTGCTGGTATCAGCCGCCTGAAGTCGTGCTGATGCCCATGCGCCAAAGCAGCTGATCAAATCGATCCTGCCCGTAAAAGGGTTCACCCTGAAAGGCCATCAGCGGGACGCCCCAATGCCCGGTTTCAAGCATCGCCAGGTGATTGGCTTCAAGCTCTTCCGATACACCTTTCCAGTCTGAACCGTCCAGAACCTGCTCGAGATCAAGGCCGATATCAGCCATGGAGTCGGCGAGAAAACTGCCCCGATCCCAATTGGGATTAGCACCGTTCCACAGTCCTCTGCCGACCTTGTCGAGGAATGCGAGACCCTTCCCCACCCGATTTGCGCCGACGAAAAGGCAGTACAATTGTTCGATCAGAGGCTGCTCTTCAGCCGCAATCCAGACAGATCCCGGAACAAACTGGATCGGTGACGGCTTCGGGTGCACATAGGGCAAGCCGAGATAGGCTGCCGTCCGCTCGGTATCGGTCAGGAAATACTGCTGTTCGATTTCGCCGCGGTCTCGCGTTGCCTCCGGCATCCGGAGGACAATTCCCAACACCGGTCGTATGACGATGTCGACCTGTTGGGCTGACAGCCACAGCAAACGGTCAAGCAGAAAATAGCAGTAGTCGCTCTGAAGCGAGTACCACATATCAACACGCGGTTTATCAATCATGCGGCAGTTCGACCCTTCGGTGACTTGGTGCTGTGTGTTCCACGAAGTCAGAATGCCAAAGCAGCCAAGTGTCAACCGTTTCGAGGATCGGCGCGGCCTGACGGTCGCGGCGAACTTTCGCCGCAACCGCCGTAACTTGAAAGCGTGTCCTCGCCTTACTTCTTCGGCGTCATATCAACGACTGTGGGCTGGCGATCGCCACTTGTCGGAAAGATGATCATCTCATCACCCATGGCGCCGAAATCGATCTGCTGCAGATCGACCTTGTGGACCGTCCGGTCATACATGGTGTGATAGAAGTAGGTGAGATTTTGTGAATCGCTGGCCGTCGTCACCTGCGTTGCACTGTAGAGCAGGTCATCCGATTCGACATTGTCTTGCGCACCTTCGGCGGCATCGGCCGGGATGTTGAAATTGTCGAGTATCCGAAACGCTTCCCGAACCGTATCGTATCCGCCTTCAGTTTCCCGCGCAGTTTGAGAGAAAGCCACGGCTCGTACAAACCGCGACGGTGGAGTGAAGTCGCCCGGCAGGCCGATCATCCCACTTCCCGCTCCAAGCGGAGCAAAGGTCACACCACTGGCCTCCACCTCAGGAAGGCCGATGGCCGTCAGATTGACGTAGTTGTTGAGGTTCGTCATGTGCCAATCATAATTGGGCGAATTGGTAATGACGCCAAGCGGCGCCTCAAAAATCGTCAATTCGCCATCAATGTATTCAACCACAATCCGGCCGCCGAAACGGTCTGCCACGAGCATGTGAAATGGAAATGGAAAGCCGAGCGTTTCATCCACGACACCGACGACCCGTACGGCTTCAAGGCCAGCCCGGGCTTCGGCAACCGTTTCGTACTGGGACAAGACGTAGCTGGCCAGCAAGTCTCCGGGAATGGTGTTATCAGCCTGGTCGGGCAAGTACTCCTGATACTCAGTGAAACCCGGCAGGTAAAACAGCCCGGCGGTGAGGCCCGCCTCGTTAATTCCGTCGGCTGGCGCGCCATGATCCAACATGCTGATGCCGACCATGCCGTAGCGGCCCGTCCAGGTCGCACCCTGCTTGCCGTCCGGCATTTCACCGCCGCTGTAAGCGTAACCTCTAGGAATGATGTTGACTTTCGTCTCGAGATCAAACGGACCCCATTCGGCTGTCCTTGCCCGGATGACGCTTCCGTCTGATCCGGTAAGCATGATTCCAGTGCATGACCATGCCACTGAAACTGATGCAATCAACGCAACCGCCGTTCGGGCCGCTGTCTTGAGGAGAGGAAAAAGTGTCATTCGCGTTCTCCGAATTGGTTTGATCACAAGTGGACCGTTATTGAAATTACGTACTCACTGAGAGATCGGAGGCCCCTCAAGGCCAAGCCGCGTGAACCTCGGAAGTGCCTACTTCCGAAATTCTGCCGCAAGGATATACGATACCTTGGCGGAATCTGTTGCGATTACGACAAAGTCGATTTGAATCAGTCAATACACTCAACCAGAATTGAAATTGCGAGGCCTCGTGCCGGATCGCGCAAGCAGCAGCGGGAGACAGCCAATGTCCCGACACAATGCAAATCCTGCGAACCTCGCCGCGGCGAAACGTGCTGTTTTGACGCGAGGGTGGCTCGCTGAACAGGATCAGGCCTTCCAGGAAGCTGTCCTACAAAGGGCAACTCTCCGGGAGTTTCCGGTTGGTGGGCGTGTTTTTGAAGTCGGCGACTTCCGCGGTGGTATCTACGGCGTTGCCGGCGGTGCTTTCGGGATCCTGGTGCCGCAACGCGACGAAGACAGGCTCGCCCACATATGCCATGCGGGTGTGTGGTTCGGTTATGATGCGACCCTCAGTCGACGACAAAGGAACCTGGCATTCGTGGCGATCAGGCCTTCGATCGCCTTCCATGTTCCGCTGTTGGCATTGGATCAGTTGGCGATGGCTGATCCGAAATACCAACGTCATCTGACCAAAGTTGCCGCCTACGGCATGGATATTGCCATAGCGACGGTGTCCGACCTGCTGATACCAAACGTCGAAACACGCATTGCTTCAACCCTGTTGAGGGTGGCGTCTCCGGAGAAGGTCGAGTCAGACGTTCCCTACGAGATTGTCGGCCTTTCGCAAGCTCAAATTGGTGAGTTGGCCAATGCAGCCAGGGACGTTGTCAATCGAACACTCAAACGCTTCGAAACCAGAGGTTTGATCGAGGTGGCGTACAAGCGGATCACCATTGTCAATCCAACCGCCCTGGAGGCGCTCTGTTCGTGAGGTCCGCTTGTCGGTTGAAGGACCGGCCGAAAGTCGCCATTCGGCCGGCTTAGAAACAATGGTTTTGAGCCTAAGCTCGAAGAGCCTCGTTTTCCGCATCATAGGGACTTTCAGCAATCACTGTCGCGCGATGGTTCTTGCCCAGAATTCGGATTTCAACTTCCGTTCCCAAGTCGCTGAATTCGGGGCGAAGCATGGCCAGCGCCAGTGACTTCTGCAAACGGAAGCCGTAGGTGCCGCTGGTCGCCCTTCCGATCAATTCGCCGCCGCGATAGATCGCCTCGTTGCCGCGGGCGTCCGTATCGGTGACATCGTGAACTTCGAGCGTGACAAAGTTCCATTTCAGCCCATCCTCGCGGGCCCGCACAACCGCGTCGCGACCGATAAAATCGCCCTTGTTCGGCTTGACGAAACGGTCCAGGCCGGATTCGTAGGCATTGTATTCGATCGACAGCTCGCGCGGGATCAGCCGGTAGGACTTTTCGATCGACATTGCCGTCATCGCCCGGATTCCGAACGGTTTGATACCGAATTCTTCGCCCGCCTCCATGAGCAGGTCGAAAATCGTGTTTTGCTGCTCGATGGGGTGATGCAATTCCCAGCCCAGCTCGCCAACGAAGTTCACACGAATGGCGTGAGCGCTGGCAGGACCGACACTGATCTGCTTGCCGGACAGCCAGGGGAAGTCGGCATTGGCGAGGCTGGTACGGGTAAGCTTGGCGAGCACGTCGCGCGCCCGCGGACCGGCAAGCACCAGAACGCCCAGGCGCTCGGTGATTGCGTTGAGCCGCACCGAGCCGTCGGTCGGCGCGAGCTTGCGCAGATAGTCGTGATCGTGCGCCTCGAAGGCACCCGCCGAGACCAGGTAGAAACGGTCTGGCGCCCATTCGTAAACCGTGAATTCGGAGCGAACGCCGCCTTCCTTGGTCAGCAAGTGCGCCAGCGCCACGCGCCCACGCTTCTTCGGTACCGAGTTGGCAAGGATCGATTCCAACCAGTCGCGGGCGCCGGGACCTGAGACTTCCATCTTCGCGAAGGCGGACATGTCCAGCAGGCCGACATTTTGATGCACATTGCGCACCTCGTTGCCGACATGTTCGAAGTAGTTGGAGCGGCGGAACGACCACAGTTCCTTCACTTTGTTGTCTGCGTCCGGTTCCGGGTGATTGTGGTTGGTGAGCACATCCGGCTTGTCGAGCGTAGCGACATCGAGGCCGTAGCCGACCGGCGCAAACCAGTTCGGCCGCTCCCAGCCATAGACCGAGCCGAATACGGCACCCAAATCCTTCATCCGGTTGTAACAGGGTGTGCGCTTCAGCGGCCGCGCGGCTATTCGTTCCTCATCGGGATAGTGCACGGTGAAGACGTTGGCGTAGGCTTCTTCGTTCTTCTCGCGTAGGTAGCCTTCAGTCGCATAGGGACCAAAGCGACGCGGATCGACGCCCATCATGTCGATGCTCGGTTCACCTTCAACGATCCACTCGGCGAGTTGCCAGCCTGCACCGCCGGCGGCCGTCACGCCGAATGAATGGCCCTCGTTGAGCCAGAAGTTCTTGCGCCCCGGCGCCGGTCCGATGATCGGCGAGCCGTCCGGCGTGTAGGCGATCGCGCCGTTGTAGACCTTCTTGATGCCGGCCTCGCCGAAATAGGGAACCCGCTCGATGGCCGTTTCGATGTGCGGCATCAGCCGGTCGATGTCCTCCTGAAAGAGCTCGTATTCGGAATCGTCCGAGGGTCCGTCGACATAGCAGCATGGTGCGCCCTTCTCGTACGGCCCCAGCAGCAGTCCGCCGGCCTCCTCGCGCATGTACCAGGAGGAATCGGACTCGCGCAGCACGCAGAGTTCGGCGCCGCCTTCGGCACGGAACTTCTGGATGTCCGGATGCGCTTCCGTGACGATGTACTGGTGCTCGACCGGTATAACCGGCACGTCCAACCCGACCATCGCCCCGGTCTTGCGAGCGAAGTTGCCAGTGCACGAGATCACGTGCTCACAATTGATGTCTCCCTGGTCAGTCCTGACCGTCCACGAGCCGTCCTCGGCCTGATCAAGCCCCAGAACCGTCGTGTTGCGGTATATCGTGGCGCCGCGGTCACGGGCACCTTTGGCCAAAGCCTGGGTCAGGTCGGCCGGCTGAATGTAGCCGTCTTCCGGGTGGCAGATCGCGCCGAGCAGGCCGTCCGTGTTGACGTAAGGCCACTTCTCCTTGATTTCATCCGCTGTCATGCGAACGACATCGATGCCGATCGTCTCCGCGACGCCCATGTAATATTCGTACTCGTCGAGCCGGTCCGGAGTGCGTGCCAGTCGCACATTGGTCACCTTGCGAAAGCCGGTGTCCATACCGGTTTCTTCGGCCAGTTCCTGGTAGAAGCGGACCGAGTACTTGTGAATCTGGCCGACCGAATAGCTCATGTTGAAGAGCGGAAGCAGGCCGGCGGCGTGCCAGGTCGAACCTGACGTCAACTCCTTGCGCTCAAGCAGGACAACATCGTCCCAGCCCTTTTTCGCCAAGTGGTAGAGCGTCGATGCGCCGACCACGCCCCCGCCGATCACAACCGCGCGTGCGCTGCTTTTCATGGTTCCTGCCCTTTTCGTCGTTACGGGCGCAAATCAGCATGGCGGCTGGCGGCGGCGCCCAGTCGTGGCTCGCTTCAGGCTTCAGGGAACGCGCCGATGCGGCTACGTCTCACACGAAGTCAGAGAGTGCGGCAAATATGCCGACACGACAAGGCACACTATCGCCTGTTTGCGACATGCGAAAAACGCCCGACGACAGTGGTCAGGATGAGGATGCGCCGTCCTTATGTGCCAGATCGAGGCGCGGCTTCCAGCTTTCCAGCAGCAGCACGGTGGCCATGATGACATAGAGGAAGTAGACCCGGTCGTCCGGTAGGGGGAAGCTGACGAACTTGCCGCCCACGCAAAGAACCTGCGCCAGGAACAGGCTGGCCGCAATGCCTACCGGCTGCCGCCCTGCCCTGCGCAAGAGCACCCAGGCAAGAAGCAGGATGGCACAGACCTGCAGCCAGTCGTTGTTGCGAAGACCAACACTGACGCCCCGCACCAGACCCTTGATGTAAACCATCAGGTCGAAAGCAGGTACGAATCCGCGCATGTCGTTCTGCAGTTCGACATTCGAGAAGACGAAATGCGGCCACCAGCCCGGATGGTCGAGATTAACGGTGATCAGCAGATAGCCGGCAACCGAGAGCGCGAAGGCCACCAGCAGAGGCAGTTTGCGGCCGCCCATCACCACCGCCGCCAGCAGCAGCGCAAAGATGAAGACGATGCCGTCGGGGCGAATGGCGAAGGCCAGCAGAACAAACGGCACTGCCGACCAGTCCCGGCCGATACGCAGAAGAAAGAGTGCCACCGTGAAAGCGGCGAACGTCATCAGATCAGGACCGGCGCTCTGGCCCATGTTCAGGAAGCCCATGAGCAGCATGACCGGCGCCAGGATCAGGGAACCCTCGATCGCATCGAAGCGGTGAAGCCACATCAGCAACACGGCCCCGATCACCAGGATGCTTACGATGTTGATGATCTGTGTGGCCTCGATGTAGCCCGTGAAAGGCCCGAGCAGTCGCAGCGTTTCGATATAGCCCCATTTGACCCGGTACATGCCGAACTGGGAAGCGAAATAGTCGGGGTTTTCGTAGAGGGCGATGTTGTAGGAATTGCCCTGGGTCAGGGTATGCCATTGGCCGACGCTTGCCGAACCTTCAAGCAGATCGTAGGTGCGCTCGTGCAACGCCGCCGTGTCCGGGGACTCCGATTCCATGGCAAGCGCGACATAGGGAGCGATGTCCCAATTGTGCTCAGGTTTGATCACGGCACCGGCCGCTACTGCCACCATGACCAGGCCGAAAAGGATCGGCGCGACGATGCGCACAAAGCGCCGCGTCAGAATGCCTTCGAGAGCATCACTGATGCGCTCGAAACGTCCCGGCAGCATGCCCGCTGTCTGATCGGTCATGTCGTTCACCCCTGTCCCCGAAATGTGGGCCGCCGGGAACAATGCCCCGGCGGCACGATGCTTATTTCACCTGGCTGGCAACGAAATCCTTGACGATGCCCACGATGCCGCGCGACAGCAGGCTGTCCAGATTGTCGACGAACGTATCGACATCTTCCTTGCTGCAGAGGAGCGGCGGCTCGAGCCGGATGACATTGCGGTTGTATTCGGTGAAGGCCACCAGCGTGTCGTAATCCCGCAGCAGCAGCGCGCCGATGAAGCCTGAGAGCGAGCCCTTGAGCTTTTCGTCCATCACCGAAAGCAGCGGCCGCACCACCATGGGCATGGTCTGACTGAAGTCCTGGAACTCCAGACCCACCATCAGCCCCTGGCCGCGGACATCCTTGATGATCTTCGGATATTTCTCCTGCAGCGCCTTCAGCCGCTCCAGCAGGTAGGCCCCCTGCTTCGCCGAATTGGCAATCAGATCGTCGTCATAGAGGATATTCAGGCCTTCGATGGCGGTGATGCAGGCTTCACCAATGCCGCCAAAGGTCGCCGGACCGTGGATCAGCGCGGTGGCCGGCTTGCCATAGGCCTTCATGTAGACGTCTCGCGTGGCGATCATCGCCGCCATAGCGCACTTGCCACCCCCGAGCGACTTCGCCAATGCGGTCACGTCAGGCACGACGCCGGCATGTTCGAAGGCATAGAAACGCCCGGAACGGCCCATGCCGCATTGCACCTCATCAGCCACCCACAACACACCGTGCTTGTCGCACAGCGCCCGCAGTTGCTGCCAGAACTCCGGCGGAGCGGATATGATGCCGCCGCCGCCCTGAATGGTTTCGAGCACGATGACGCCGATCGTCGGATCGGATTCGAAGGCGCTTCGAATGGCATCGATATCCCCAAACGGCACCCGCACGGTGTCGTCGACAAGGCGGAACTGGCCGCGGTAGAGCGGTGAATCCGTCAGCGACAGCACGCCCTTGGTCTTGCCATGGAAGGAGTTCTCCGCATAGACGATGCGACTGCGCTCCGGTCCGGCCGCACGTTCGGCCACCTTGATGGCGGCTTCCATGGCTTCGGATCCGGACGATCCCAGGAACACCATATCCAGGTCGCCGGGCGAAATCTCCGCCAGGTTCTTGGCCAGCGCCGCGGCGTATTGCGACAGAAAAGCCATGGCGATCTCATGCCGCTTTTCATCCTGGAAAGCCTTGCGGGCCGCCAGGATGCGCGGATGATTGTGACCAAAGGCGAGCGAGCCGAAACCGCCGAAAAAGTCGAGAATTTTACGGCCGTTCTGGTCGATGTAATACATCCCTTCAGCGCTCTCGATCTTCACCTTGTTGAAGCCGAGCAACTTCATGAAATGCAGCTGACCCGGGTTGAGATGCGCCTTGAAGTATTCCGTCATGTGCGGCAGATCGAGCGCCTTGGCGTCCTCGACTGACAACAGGTTCGGCTTGTCGATGACAGGCGCATCGACGGTCGTCGTTGCTTCAGGCTCTGATGTCCAGACGTTCATGATGCGCTCCTCTACTGGATCTTTTCACTGAGCTTGCCGGGAAACGCATTTTCGCCCGCTAGCCCTGCACGATATTCGTCATAGGCCGAGATCAGCATGTCCTCGTCCCGGTAGTCGGCCTTCCAGCCGAGCTGCTCCTTCGCTTTGGTGCAGTCGAGGATGCACATCTCATCGGCGATCAGATACTGCTCCGGATCCATGATCGGCAGATTGACCAGGTCAAACAGGTCGAGCGTGCGCTTGACTGCCCAGGCCGGGGTCGGCAGCAGGAAGGATTTCGAACCGGCGTGTTTGATCAGGTCGCCGAGCAGCTTGCGCACCGGTGGCGGATCATCGGAGCCGAGATTGTAGGCCTCGTTCGGTACGCCAGCCTTCCAGGCAAGCCTTGCCGCTGCGGCACAGTCGAAGACCGAAATGAACTGATATGGATTGCGACCTGAACCGATCATCGGCACCGGCAGGTTATAGTCGACCAGCTTGAACAGTTTCGACAGAATGCCGAGCCGACCCGGGCCGATGATCAGGCGCGGGCGAAACAGCGAAATCCGCATGCCCTTCTCGCGCCACTGCCAGGCCAGCTCTTCGGTCTTCCATTTCGACAGGCCGTATTCGCCCAGCGGATTGGCCGGATGCTCCTCGGTCTGCGGATAGGTAAAGGTGTGGCCGTAGACCATATCGGTCGTGTAGTGCACCAGTTTGTCGGCATCGCTGGCCGCCATCTTTTCGATGATGTTTTCCGTGCCGTGGTAGTTGACCGGCCAGAAGAAGTCGTGCCGCTTTGAACGAATCTGCAGCGGCGACAGCATCTTTGCCGACAGGTTGTAGACCATGTCGTCGGCGGCGATGTCGAGCTTGTCGAACTGCGACCTGTCTGTGACATCCAGGTCAACAAAGCGGCAATTGGCGTAGTGTGGGACGTCTCCCTTGGCGATGTCAGCGACGACCACCTCCTCGCCGTCCTTGATCAGCTTCTGCGCAAGTTGGCGTCCGACGAACCCGTCGCCACCGAAGAGAATGTGTTTCATTTCATTAGCTCGCTGATTTTGTGTTGGCCGGTGTTTCCATCCCGGCGATTTCGCGTGGATCCGTGCGACCCGACTGGGCGATCAGGACTGTTCCAACGCAGATGAAGGCGATGCCGGCGATACGCCAGGCATTGAGGTCTTCGCGAAATACGAAATAAGCAAAGACCGCGACCGCCACATAAGCCAGGCTCAAAAACGGATATGCGAAGGACAATTCGACCTTCGACAGCACGTAAAGATGCGACGCCATTGAGATGACGAAAGTCGTCAGCCCGGCGAATACCCACGGATTGAAAACGATCTGAAAAATCTTCAGGACGATGTTCTCACCGACGAATTCCAACGGGCCGAGACTGAGCATGCCCTGCTTGAGCAGCAGCTGTGCCGCGGCGTTGGTCAACACCGTGAACAGTATGAATGGAATGTAGTTCATGTTGCTTCCCCGTTCGTCTTATGGGTAGCAGCCAAACCCCTAGATTTGGTGAATTGGAAGGGTAAAGAGGCTCTTGCCTAAACCGCTAAAATTGCAACGAATTACGCCGCACGGGCCTGATGCACGAGCTGCATGGCCGTGCGTCTCCAGAAATCCGACATCATCGCCGGGTCGCGGTACGCCTCCAGGTCGCGCCAGTTGCCGAAGGATGCACAGAACGTGTCCGGCCGCATCCGGTCATCCTTGTAGGGATTGATCGCACCGCGTGCTTCCATGACGATGTCGTCCAGCGCATCCAGCAGGCGCAGCGTTTTTTTTCCGTGGTTGGCGAAATCGAGCGTCAGGGTGAAACCCGGACGAGGAAATGAAAGAAGGCCCGGAGAAAATGGCGTCCCGAACCGCTTCAGCACGGTCAAGAAAGAGGCGTGACCATGCTGCTGGGCACATTCCATCAACCGGACGGTCGTCTCATGGCCGTTTTCCAAAGGATAAACGCTTTGGTGTTGGTAGAGCCCGCGGGGTCCGTATAGCCGGTTCCAGTTGCCGAGCGCATCGAGCGGATAGAAATACCCCGCCCATGAAACCGTGCGAACATTCTCACCGCTTTTTTCCTTGCGGAAATAGAGCTCGTTGAAGACCTTCAGCGAAGCCCGGTTGATCAGGCTGACCGGCGGCGTAACGGGAACCGACAGCTTCGGCTCAGGGAGCAGTTCGGCCTTGGACCCGTCGGAATCGGCGTGATCTCCGCCCATCAGAATACCGCGTCCGAATTTCCGTCCGCGTGCCATCTGGTCGATCCATGCAACGGAGTATTCGTGCGCGTCGTCGAACACGCCGCAGCGGTCGAAATAAACATCCAGATTGTCGAAACGCAGGGTGCGTTGACGAATGTCGGGATTGGCCACACGCATCAGCCGAATGGTCGCCTCGGTGATCAAACCCGTCAGCCCCATGCCGCCAATGGTCGCCGAGAACAGTGCCGGGTTGTCGCTGGGGGAACAGACCAGCGTCTCACCGTCGGACCGAAGCAGCCTGAACTGTAGAACATGTGCGCCGAAGGTTCCCCGCACATGGTGGTTCTTGCCATGCACGTCATTGGCGATCGCGCCCGCAACGGTGACGTAGCTGGTCCCCGGCGTCACCGGCAGGAAAAAACCGAGGGGCAGAACATGATTGAGAATGTCCCTCAGCAGAACGCCGGGTCCGCAAGTCAGTTCTCCAGTCTGCTCGTCGAAGGAATGAATGTGGTCAAGACCGCGGCAATCGATGAGTGTTCCCCGGTCATTGTGGCAGCTATCTCCATAGGACCGGCCATTGCCGTAAGGAAGCCAACTTCCGCCGGTGAACCCGTTGGCAAGCAGGTCTTCGATGCCAAGTGCCGGACGATCAGCCCGGACCGTTCGGCCCCAGCTTGTGTAGCTCATAGAGGAGCCACAGCCCCAATCAGCACCAGTGCGGCGCCAACGACGGTGCACATTTGGCTACGCCAGTCGCTGATAATGAAAACCACCGGATCGTCCTCCATCTGGCCGCGGCGCGCCAACATCCAAATGCGCAGCAGCATGTAGAGGATAAGCGGACAGAGCGGCCACAGTAGGGCGGGCGTCGCGTACATTTCCTGGACTTCATTGCTGTGCACATAAAGCGCCAGGACGAGCGCCGCGCCGAAGGCGGAGGAGATGCCGGCTTGTCCGATCATCTCGAAATCGACGGCATAATATCCGCGGCCGAGGCGCTTTGAACCCTCGTCGCCGGCCAGTTCCTGCAGCTCGACATAGCGTTTGACCAGCGCCAGAGACAGAAAGAAGAAGATTGAAAAGGCGAGAAGCCAAAAGGACAGATCGACCCCGGTGGCTGCAGCACCCGCAATGATACGCAGTGTGAAAAGCCCGGCGAGCGTGAACACGTCGACCAGTAGCTTGCGCTTCAGGAAAAACGAATAGGCCGTTGTTGCGACAACGTAAAGCAGCAGCACGCCCTGGAACAGTGGCGGCAAAAACGCGGCAATGCAAAGCGACAGTATCAGCAGACCGGCACCCAGTGCCAGTCCGGTCGGGATCGACAATTGCCCACTGGCGAATGGCCGTCGTTTTTTGCGGTAGTGCAGCCTGTCGTTTTCCAGATCCGCCAAATCATTCAGCACATAGACGAAGGAGGCAGCAAAGGAGAAAGACAGGAAGGCGCCGATAACCGCCACCAACATGCCGATGTTGAAGACCTCGTGGTTGAGAACCAATGGAACGGCCAGCAGCGAATTCTTGAGCCACTGGTGAACACGAATGGCCTTGAGGAAGGTCCGCATCCCGCCTTTCGGCTGCAGCAACAATTCTGCATTGTGGGCCTGCTGCCACCGGCTCGCGGCCGGATCGGGTGCCACCACCAACGCCTTGTCGGCCGCCTCGAACACCGGAATATCGTCACGGCTGTCACCGACATAGTCGAAGCCACCGTGGCCGAAGCGTTCGATCAACCGGTCGCGCTTGCGCGACGCCGTCAGGTTTATGTCGCCCGATGTGCTCAGAACCTCGTCGAAGATGCCAAGGTGATCGGCAATGCCCTGCGCAACCTTGGCCGGTGCACCGGTGGCAAGCACCAGGCGCCGCCCTTTACGCTTTTCACGTTGCAGCAACTCCAACAGGTCAGGCCGGACCGGCCAACCGGCCGGATCGCGTGGCGCATTTTCTGCAACGGCCTGTTTCAACCCCGCCTTCCCGGCCAGCATCCAGCGAAAGACGGCAAACACCATCAGCGGATTGCGCAGCACCAGGCGCAGCACGCCCTCCCAGAGCGTGTCGGTCGCCACCAGCGTGCCATCCAGGTCCACGCAAAGCGGTTTTTCTGTCACTGCTGTCGTGTCAGTCATCTGCCATCCCGCCGCAAACTCGGGACAGACTCGTCCCAATCGGTTGGCGCACTGTTTCAGATCAATGTTCCGATCCAGTGAACAGAAGGCAGATGACCCGAAATTTCCAGTCTGAACTTAATCAGTGGTTAACGCTGGATGGCAGCTGTGAGTCAGTTCTGTCGCGATCATCGTCCGTCGAGATCGCGTCTCCAACACCGGACTCCCACCATTCAGCGGCGGCGGTTTCGGTGAACTCCGAGGCTGGTCCGATCGCGACAAGAACGGTTTCAACCGGTTGCGGGATCGAACGCATGTCGAAAGTTCTGCCGACGACGTGGACCTCCCAAGCCTCGTCGTCCGGCCCGAGCACCATGCCCTTGATGCGGTAGGCTCCCCGAGGAGGTTGGGCTAACTTCCGCTCCAGTTCCTCCCGGGCCAAACGGACAGGCCCACGGAGATGCCAACTCGTGAAGTGACCATGCGCCCCAGTCGATGCCTCGACATCTTTCGGTTCCGAAATGGAGAGCACCAAATCAGGCAGGCTTGGGAAGCCGTTGACGCAAACTATCGGCGCGGAGGATCGTGATTGAAGTTGGTCTCGCAGGTCAACCGAAACTTCGCCGCATTTGCTGACTGCCAGGAGATCCGCGCAAGCGACCTGGTCGAGCACCTGCTGGGCAATCAGGGAATCGGTGCTCAGATCGGCATGATTGATCGCGTCGACAAGTGTAACGATGCCGCCATAGCGAAGATCCGGTTCTGCTCTTGCCGTGTCCGCAATCCGACGAGGATCGGCGACGCCGCTGGCTTCGATCACCAGCACGTCCGGGCGTGGCTGGCGGTCGAGCACATCGCCCAATGCCATGAACAGATCGCCACCAATACTGCAACAGACGCAGCCATTGGTGAGCGCGATCGTATCCTCATCCTTCGATTCAAGCAGATCCGCATCAATATTGATAGCTCCGAAATCATTGACCAGCACCGTGATGCGGCGCCCGCCCGGCGACCGGAGCAGACGGTTGATCAACGTGGTTTTGCCCGACCCGAGGTAACCACCTATGACGACGAGAGGGAGAGGTTCGTTCGTCATGGCAGGTGAATATTGCCTCCCAGCACTGTTCCGAGGACCGGCACATCTTTGAGGGCCGCGGGATCGACACTGGTCGGATCATCTCCGAGCACGGCAAAGTCCGCCCTCTTACCGCACTCGATCGAACCGATTTCATCGTCGAGCTTCAAAGTATAGGCCGCCCCCAGCGTGATGGCGTAAAGGGCCTCTTCGACTGAAATCCGCTGCTCGGGGCCAAGGCATCGGCCCGACATGGTTTGCCGATTGACCGCACACCAGGCGGTAAACAGCGGACCAAGCGGAGTCACCGGCGCATCCGAATGAATCGTCATCCGAACGCCCTCATCGAGCGCCGTGCGACAGGCATCCATGCGGCTCGCCCTGTCCTCGCCGATCGTCAACGCGGCATGCTGGTCACCGAAATAATAGATATGGTTGGCAAAGATGTTGGTGCATACGCTGAGTTCGGCGCTGCGGCGCATCTGATCGGCACCCATCATCTGGCAGTGCTGCAGCACGTGGCGGTGGCCCTGCCAGGGCGTCTTGCGCAATGCCGCCTCGATGGCATCCAGCGCGATTTCCGACGCCTCGTCGCCATTGGTATGGATATGCATCTGAACGCCGGCAGAATGGAGAGCTTCACAAAGCTGATGGATTTGTTCAGGTGCCGTGTTCCAGATCCCATTCGGATGTCCGGTGACATATAAGGGCCATTTCACCCGCGCCGTGTAGCCCTGAATTGAGCCGTCGGTCATCAACTTCACGGCTCCCAGCCGAAGCTTCTCCGTCGAACGCTTTTTCATATCAAGCGCCCGCTCAGCGATTTCCGACGGCGACACTGAAAGCGCCCCCAACGCGGGCACCAGCCGCACGGGATAATCGGGCTCACTGGTGATCGCGATCAAGCGATCCACATCCTCATCGCCCAATGTCGAAAACAGATCGGTAATCGTCGTGACGCCGGCTCGGATAGCAACTTTGCCATAACTGCGCACCGAGGCCTCGGTCCTGGCCAGGTCGCGAAAATCGATGCCAAGGCGCCGCAGGATCGGAAACATTGCCGCCATTTCCTGCAGCTCTCCGGTCAGTTCACCAGCCGCATCCCGCACCACACCTTCGACATTGGTTTCGCGCGAATATTGCGCCATCTCTAGCGCTTTTGAATTCACACACATCAGGTGGAAGTTCGAAAACAGAATGGCCACCGGCCGCTCCGTACTGATCGCATCCAGGTGATGACGGTTGAGACGTTCGGTTGGCAAAAAGATCGGATCGAAACCCCAGCCTACCAAAGGCGCATCATCGTCGAGCTCCGCCTGGTATTCGGTCAGCCCGGCAATCACCGCCTCGATGTCCGTCATGCCCTGCCACAACCGCCCATCGGGATCGATACGATCGTGATATCCGGCATAGGCATATTCCCAGATGGAACCGGCCATCAGGTGGGCGTGCCCCTCGACCAGACCCGGCATCAGCACTGCATCCGCCAGTTGATCGTCGACGACACCACCACCCCAGGGATCCGCGCAATCGGCACCTCCAACGGCCAAAATGAGGCCGTCCCGCACCGCGACGTGCGTGGCATACGGCTTATTCGGATCCATGGTAACAATCTTTTTTGTTTTAAAAACAGTGATTTGTGACATGGAATTCACCACCTCCTCCACCATGCCTACACCAGCTTTATAATTTGGAAAAATAGATTTAGCTTGGCTGAAGCCTCAGTTTTTTGGAGGAATAGATGCAATTCACTCTCAAACAGCTTCGCTATTTCGAAGCCGCCTTCCGTTGCGAGTCGATCGCCAAGGCGGCAAGCGAAATGAACATCTCGCAATCCTCGATCACGGCCGCTATCGACGTTATTGAAAAATCACTCGGCTTCGAACTCTTCCGCCGCATGCCGGCAAAAGGCATCAGGCCAACACGAAACGGTCGAGCCGTCGGTGCCCGTGTCGCCGAATATCTGGAACAGACGCGGATCTTCCAGTCCGACCTGCTGTCCCTCGCCGGCGACCCGATCGGCACGCTGCGCATGGGCTGCTACGCTCCGACCGCACCATACATGCTGCCCCGGCTGCTGAACCGTGTCGCCAGCGAATACCCGTCGATCCGAGTCGATCTCAAGGAGGGTGACCTCGAGGCGATGGTCGGATTTCTCCAAAGCGGTCTGGTGGACATCGCTTTGACCTACCGCCGCGTCAATCCAACCGGTCTTCCGTTCATGCCACTGTTTCGGGCACGGCCCTATGCCTTGTTGCCAGAAACGTCTCCGCTTGCGGCTCGCTCGCATGTGGCTATAGCCGATCTCGCCGACCTGCCAATGATAATGCTGGAACTGCCGGCCACACGAACCTATTTCTCCGAGATCTTCGAGGAACAGGGTTTTCGTCCTAAGATCGTCCACTCGACTAAATCTTCGAGCGTGTTGCGCGGTCTGGTCGCCGCCAATTTCGGCTATTCAATTCTCAACATCTGCGGTCCCAATGACCGTGCCGGCAAGAGCGGTTACGTCAGCCGGCCAATCAGCGGCGATCTGGACGCGCCCTATTTCGGCATGGCCTATACCAAGGCATCGAAACGTTCCACAATCGTGCGCGCAGTGCTGGAAATCAGCTCCGACCTGGCCAGCGCGGGTGCCTTCGACGATCTGGTGATGCTGCCAGAAGAACCAATCCACTAAAATCCTGAGGATACGAATTACAAAACACTGTTTTCTGTGGTTTCCGGCCCGATTAGCTTTGGTTGCATTACAAGGCCCTGGGAGAACACCATGAAAAAGATGATCCGAATATTCGGCGCGGCTGCCTTGCTGGCGTCGACCTTCATTGCACCCGCTCTTGCCGAAGGCGGCTCGCTTGTCATTGCCTCGACGCAAGTGCCGCGCCACCTCAACGGTGCCGTTCAGTCCGGCATCGCGACGGCTGTGCCGTCGACGCAAATCTTTGCCTCGCCCCTGCGCTACGACGAAAACTGGGATCCTCAACCCTACCTGGCTGAGAGTTGGTCGACGTCTGATGACGGCCTGAAGGTCACGCTCAACCTGGTCAAGGACGCAACCTTCCACGATGGAAAGCCGGTGACCTCCGAAGACGTCGCTTTCTCCATCATGACGACCAAGGAAAATCACCCGTTCAAGTCGATGTTCGCACCGGTCGAATCCATCGATACGCCCGATCCGCACACGGCGGTCATCAATCTGAGCCAGCCGCACCCCGCCCTGCTCCTGGCTCTGTCGCCAGCGCTTGCACCGGTCCTGCCCAAGCATGTCTTCGGTGACGGCCAGGATCCGAAGAGCCATCCGGCCAATTCCGATCCCGTCGGCTCCGGCCCGTTCATGCTTGAGGAATTCACACCGGGTGAAGCCGTTGTTCTGAAGAAGAATCCGAACTTCTTTATCGAAGGGCGTCCGAAGCTCGACGAAATCATCATCCGGATCATCAAGGATCCGTCGGCATTGCTGATCGCCATGGAAAACGGCGAAGCCGACATGTATCCGTTCATGGCCGGAAGCCAGGAAATCCGTCGGCTTGAAAAGGTCGACCACCTGGGGATAACCACCGACGGTTACGCCGCCGTGGGCCCGATCAACTGGCTGGCCTTCAACACAGCGTCGGACAAGCTGTCAGACCCGCGCGTTCGTCAGGCTATCGCATACGCAGTCGATCGCGACTTCATTACCAAGGCATTGCACCGCGGTGTGTCATCACCGCAGCGTGGCCCGATCGTCGAAAGTTCGCCCTTCTTCGACGAGACCATTCCGGCCTATGACGTCGATCTCGACAAGGCCAACGCGTTAATGGCCGAAGCCGGATTTGGCGACGGCATGGAATTGACCGTCGACTACATTCCGGGTCCAGCCGAACAGCAGAAGAGCATTGCCGAGTATCTGAAGTCGCAACTGAAGAAAATCGGCGTCAACGTGACGGTCCGCGCCGCACCGGATTTCCCAACCTGGGCCGGACGTGTATCGGGTCATGATTTCGACCTGACAATGGACATCGTTTTCAACTGGGGCGACCCGGTCATCGGCGTTCACCGCTCCTATCTGGGGTCGAACATCAAGAAGGGTGTGATTTGGTCGAATACCCAGCAGTATTCGAACCCGGAAGTCGACCGCATCCTCGGCGAAGCAGCTGTCGAATCTGATCCGGAGAAGCGCAAGGCGCTCTACTTCCAGTTCCAGCAGATCGTCGCCAACGACCTGCCGATCTACTGGATCAACACGCTGCCCTACCATACCGCCTATGACAAACGTCTGTCCGGCGCGCCGGACGGCATCTGGGGCACCATGCATCCGATGGACACGATCCACTGGGCCGAAGAAAAATAAGGTTGATGGGGCCGCGACAGCGGCCCTTTTCTCTGGCAGTTTTTCACCATGGAAGCACGCTACATCGTCAAAAGGTTGTTCTACGGCCTGCTCCTGATGCTCGGCGTCGTGGTGCTGAACTTCTTCCTGATCCGTCTGGCGCCGGGCGATCCGGCCGTGGTGATCGCCGGCGAAATGGGCGGCGCGACGGAAGAGATGCTGCAATCCATTCGAGCCGAATACGGGCTCGACCGCCCGCTGCTCGTGCAACTTTGGATCTATCTGTCCAACATCGCCACCGGCGATCTGGGAAAGTCGTTCTTCTTCGACCAGCCGGTCGCCAAGCTGATCGCACTGCGCATCGGACCGACCATTCTATTGGTGATCACTGCACTCGTTATGTCGATCGTCGTTGGTGTGTTTCTGGGCGTTGTTGCCGCGCGCAAGCCCAACGGCCCCGTCTCGGCCTTCGTCTCCGTTTTTGCCACCATCGGCTACGCTGTGCCGGTCTTCTGGACCGGCATCATGCTGATCATCCTGTTCGCCTCGGTTCTGCCGCTGTTTCCGGTGGAAGGCATGACGTCGGTGCGACTACGCGATGCCCCCTACTACATCAAGGTGCTCGATGTCGCCCATCACCTGATCCTGCCGGCCTTCACGCTGGCAATCATCTATCTGGCGCAATACGCCCGGTTATCACGCGCCTCGATGCTAGAGGTGCTCGGTTCCGACTACATTCGCACCGCCCGTGCCAAGGGCGCCTCAGAACGCTCGGTCCTTTTCAAGCACGCACTCCGCAATGCAGCCCTGCCAATCCTGACGGTCGCCGGCCTGCAGTTCGGCAATCTGATTTCAGGAGCACTGCTGGTCGAGACGGTGTTCAACTGGCCGGGCATGGGACGACTTGCCTTTGACAGCATTCTGCGGCGCGACTATCCGACCATCATGGGCGTGCTCTTCTTCGCCTCCGCCATGGTTGTCATCGCCAATCTCCTGACCGACCTGTCCTACCGATGGGCAGATCCGCGTCTTAGGGGCAAGCAATGAGCGACTATCAGGCCCAAAGCCCCATGCTCGAAGCCTGGCGGATGTTCCGCCGCAACGTGCCGGCGCTGGTCGGCGTCCTCATCCTCACAGTCATCATTCTGGCGACACTCTACGGCCAATTCATTTACACCGGCGACGCCTTCGACATTGTCTGGGCACCTCATGAGCCGCCCGGCGTAGAACCTGCCTATCCTCTCGGCACCGACTATCTCGGACGTGACATCGTCGCCGGTATGTTGACCGGCGGTGGCCCGACCCTGGCGGTCGGGGCGGCGGCCGCGGCGATCACCATGGTCATCGGCATCACCTTCGGTGCGCTTGCCGGCTATTTCGGCGGCTGGCTCGACAACCTGCTGATGCGCATCACCGAGTTCTTTCAGGTGTTGCCGGCTCTGCTCTTCGCCATGGTTCTGGTGACGCTGTTTTCGCCGTCACCGGTCACCATTGCCCTTGCCATCGGTGTGGTCAGCTGGCCGCAGACGGCGCGACTGGCAAGGGCTGAGTTTCTCAAGATCAAGGAGCTCGAATACGTGACGGCGGCGCGAGCCATCGGTGCCCGCCGCGGCCGCATCATCTGGCGAGTTATCCTACCCAATGCAGCGCCCCCTCTGATCGTGTCGGCGACGCTCACCATCGGTGTCGCCATTCTGTTCGAAGCCGGCTTGTCGTTTCTCGGTCTGGGCGACCCCAACACCATGAGCTGGGGTCTGATGATCGGCGCCAACCGGGAATACATCCTCGACGCATGGTGGCCGGTTACTTTCCCCGGCATTGCCATCTTTCTCACCGTCTTCGCCGTCAGCCTGATCGGTGACGGTCTGAACGACGCCTTCAATCCGAGGCTGCGCGAACGATGAGCGCCCTGCTGGAAATAGACGACCTGAGGGTCTCCTTCAGGACCCGGTACGGCAAGGTGACCGCGCTTGATGGCGTATCCCTGCATGTCAACGAGGGCGAGACGTTGGGTGTCGTCGGTGAAAGCGGCTGCGGCAAGTCGATCACCGCCTTATCGACCATGGGCCTGATCCCCTCGCCGCCCGGCAAGGTCGAAGGCGGTTCGATCCGTCTGGCCGGCGAGGACCTGACGGCTGCAACGCAGGCCCGAATGCGGGCCGTGCGTGGCGCCGAAGTCGCGATGATCTTCCAGGAACCCATGACATCGCTGAATCCGGTCTTCACGGTCGGCGACCAGATCGCAGAAGCAATCATGCTGCATCAGAATGTGTCGCGGGAGCAGGCCTTCAAGGATGCGGTCGCTCTGCTTGAACGAGTCGGCATTCCGGAACCCGGCGTGCGTGCCAGGGATTACCCGCATCAGCTATCCGGCGGCATGCGCCAAAGGGTCATGATTGCCATGGCGGTGTCCTGCCGGCCGAAAGTGCTGATTGCCGACGAGCCCACTACGGCGCTTGATGTTACAGTTCAGGCGCAGATCTTCGACTTGCTCAACGAAATTCAACACGATTTCGGTGCGGCCATCGTCCTGATCACCCACGACATGGGCGCCATCTCAGAAATGGCCGACCGGGTTGCGGTAATGTATGCCGGACGGGTCATCGAGGAAGGCACGGCAGACGACGTGCTGGATCATCCGCAGCACCCTTATTCGCGCGGCCTCATCGCCTGTATTCCGACCCTGGGCAAGGCTGATGACGACGTGGCGCTTAAGGAGATACCGGGCGTCGTACCGCCGTTGCATCTGCTTGGTGCAGGATGCGGCTTTGCCGACCGGTGTGCCTATCGAAACGATCGCTGCGACACCGAAAAACCCATGTTGCAATCGTCGAAGCATCACCCGGTCGCCTGCCACGCAGTTGAGGAGGGTCGGCTGTGACGGCGCTGCTCGACGTCAAGGACCTGACAGTCCGCTTTGCCTTGCCCCGGCCAACAATGTTCGGCCCCCGTCCGCACCTGGAGGCAGTTCGCCAGGTCAGCTTCTCGCTTCAGCCAGGTCGCGCGCTCGGTATCGTCGGCGAGAGCGGTTCGGGCAAGACGACAACGGCCATGGCGACGATCCGGTTGGTCAACGCCGCCGGCGGCAAGGTGCTGTTCGAGGGTGAGGACCTATTGGCTCTCGACGACGAGGCAATGCGCCGCCGCCGACGTGACATGCAACTGATCTTTCAGGACCCCTATTCCTCACTTAATCCGCGCGCGCGGGTCGCCGACATCGTTCGCGAACCGTTGGATCTGATGGAGATTGGCAATCCCGCTGAGCGGAATGAGCGAGTTAAGGAACTGTTTGCACTGGTGGGTCTTCGGCCGGATCAGATGAGCCTGTTCCCGCACCAGTTTTCCGGCGGGCAACGGCAGCGCATCTCCATCGCGCGGGCTCTGTCGACCCACCCCAAACTGCTGGTCTGCGACGAGCCGGTCAGCGCTCTGGATATGGCCATTCAGGCCCAGATCCTCAACCTGTTGCACCGTTTGCAGACGGAACTCGGCCTCTCCTACCTGTTCATCAGTCACGATCTGGGCGTGGTGCGCCACGTCTGTGACGATGTCGCCGTCATGTATCTCGGCAAGATCGTCGAGGAAGCGCCTCGAAACCGCCTGTTCGACACGCCGCAGCATCCCTACACCCAAGCGCTGCTGTCGGCCGCACCCTCGCTAGCCCGCCGCAAATCGAAGGGCTATGTCCGCCCACTGACGGTGTCGGGCGACCCGCCGAGCCCCATCAACCTTCCACCAGGCTGCGCCTTCGCGGGTCGGTGCTCGAAGGCGCAAGCCGTCTGCCGCGAAACCCAACCTGAGCTTGCTGATGTCGGTGACACAAGAGTTGCCTGTCACTTTCCAGGTTAACTCCAGCTGCATTCGCCAGAACCCACCTCGCCTTCTCTTCTTCTTTCGCCGTGAGAATTGACATCAATCTCAACCGATTAGGTTGAAGACTTGTCGTTAATTCTACCTTTACTGGCAGTCGATTAGCTTGGCGGCAATCGCGGGAGAAAATAATGGGGTTTGTCGCATGGGAATGGCAACGTAACTCTTCAATTCTGAATTGCATGAGAAAAACAGCACTATTGGCGCTCTTGATTGCCGTGGCTTCTGGGCTGTCGGGTTGCCGATCCACGCACCAATGGCACCAGAAACTAACCGTGATCGTTGACACTCCAACCGGTAGGGTATCCGGCTCCTCAGTCATTGCCGTCAACGCGAAATTCGGCAGCATGCCTCTCACCGACAGAGAAGTTTGGTACCGGATAACAGGTGAAGCAACAGCGGTGGAGGTCGCGCCGGGTCGTTACCTTTTCGCGCTGCTCGGGAACAGCAAAGAGCTTTACTACCGGTCCCTGCAGCACAAATTTGGGCATCGATCTCGGAAAGAATGGTTGAAGCGCATTCCAAACATGAAGGAGGTCGTGACACTCGAAGGTAAGCGATATCCACAGTTGATCACCTTCCGTAAAACTTATGACCCCAAAACTGCCAGCAAAGTTCGCCCTGACTATCTATCCGCGTCATTTGGAAAGGGTTTCAAACTCATAAGAATCACGCTCGAAATCACAAATGAGCCTGTGACCGAGGGGCGGATCAACGCAATTTTGCCGTGGATTGATGAACCTGCACTGCGAAAAAATCCGTCATGGCGAAGTCTCCCGCGTGTCACCCAGATGGCGCTTCGCGGGCTCAAAAAGGAAAAGCGCTAAAGTCTATGCCGCTACGCGGAAATCCGCATTCCGGTAGAGTGCCACAATGGCATCGACGGCCATGCGGATTGTGCGGTCGCGCAGCAAGTCGCGGTGGATGATCAGGTTCTCCTGCGAGGTGTAGACGGCATCCAGCCCTTCGACCGGTTGCAGGCCGCGCGCATCCTCCGCCATGAAGCGCGGCAGGATCCCGTATCCCGCACCGGCCTCGATGGCCTGCACCATACCGGTCATCGTGTTGACCCTGAGCTTTGCTGGGTGGCGGACATTGATCTGCATCCACTGCTGAATTTCCGGATACCAAATACGATCGGTCGACAGATCGATCCAGTTGGTATCTTCCAGCGGCGGCACTGCAGATGTTTTGCGAAGGTCGCCACTGCAATAAACACCGTAGGACAATTCTCCCAGGCGCTTGGCAACCAGGGTGTCGCTTTCCGGCATGCACGATCGGATCTGGATATCGGTTTCGCGAGTGGCGTGATCGAGATGCATGTGAGCACTGTAGAATTCGATATCGGCCTGCGGCACCGCGGCACGCAACGAAGACACATGCCGCATCAGCAATTGCTGGCGTACTTCGTCAAGTGAGATACGAACGACACGACGGGTTCGGCTTGCCAGCTCCGGCTGGATCCGGCGCACAGAATCCGCCGCCCTCTTCATTTCCGCAGCCAATGGCAATAGTCGCTCGCCGGCAGGTGTCAACATGAGTCCATTGGGGGTACGGTCGAACAGGCGTGCGCCCATCTGGTCTTCGAAACGGCGAAGACGACGGCTCAGTTGCGGTTGGCTGAGACTAAGGGTACGAGCCGCCGCTGATATGCCGTGCATGCTGGCCGCGGCCTCGAACAATTGCAGGTCATCCCAATTCATATTTGCATATCACAGCTAATTGACATGCACATTTGCATACCACCCATACGAGATAGACGCTAGTCGCTGTCCTCCTGGCAAAGCATTGTCCGGCACGAAAGGACATTTTGATGCATGCCAGCACCACCAGAGGAATTCTGCTCAGTCTTGTCGGGACAGCATTGTTCACCCCAATATTCGCGGCCGGCAAGATCGCTGATGGCGCCTATCCGGCGGTAGCGCTCATGGCCATGCGATATCTGGGTGGCTTTCTGACAGTTTTGGCCGTCGTAGGGGCCACACGAACTCCTTTGTCTTCCATGCGTTCACCGAAGCCGTGGCAGCATCTGTTGCGCGCAGCACTCGGCACCGGCGGCGGTGTCTGTGCCATCCATGCGGCGACCATTATTCCCATCGCCTATGCGACCGCGATCGGCTTGACGGAAGGCCTGCTGATTGTTGCCCTCGCTGGCCTGCTCCTGAAAGAACGCATTCTGCCAGCCCATTGGATCGCCGGTCTGGTTGCCGCTGCCGGAGCCTATCTGGTGGTACTGCAGTCGCTGCACGAAACCGGCGGGACGGCGGCCAGTATCGAAGGTGTGCTCTTTGCCGCCGCAGGGGCTCTGTTTATCGCGTTCGAGGTCCTGATGATCAAAGTGTTGGCAAGGCGCGAGCGCGCGCTTGCGGTTCTCCTCCACGTCAACGGGTTCGGTACACTGATAGTCGTTGCCCTGTCGCTGCTGCTTGTCGATTGGTCGGCGCTCAATCTGGCCGGACTGTTGCCGTTCCTCGTGATGGGGCCGATTGCAATCGTTGCACAGTTTTTCAATATCCTGGCGTTCCGTCATGCCGACGCGGCGACGCTCGGACCGGTGCACTACGCCTGGATACTATTCGCCACCCTGATGGGCATCGTATTCTTTAACGAGGTCCCGGCCCCGACAGCGATTGCCGGGGCGGCTCTGATCGTGGTTGGCGGGCTGATTGTCACCAAGATTCCTTCAACTAGCACTTAACGCGTCTGCCCACCGTCTTCGCTGACATATTCCAGGATATCGCCCGGCTGGCAGTCGAGCACTTCGCAAATCCTCTCGAGCGTTTCGAAACGAACGCCTTTGACCTTGCCGGATTTGAGCAGCGAAATGTTCTGCTCGGTGATTCCGACACGCTCGGCCAGTTCCCGCGATCGCATCTTGCGGCGGGCCAGCATCACATCAAGGTTGACGATGATGGGCATGGCCAATCACACAAATCGGCTGTTTTCATCGGAGATGCGTGCCGCTTCCCGCATCACCCAGCCGATCACCACAAGCAGCCCACCCATCAGAAGCAGCAGGTATGTGTTGCTCGACAATGAAACCGTGAGCTGGCGGGTCCCCGGCGGATTGTCGATGGTCAAAACGACACTGCCGATGGAGTGGACAAGCACCGAGAGTACAACGTTGGCCAGCATGGCTGTTCCCACATTGCGGATATAGGCCGCCGGAACCGACGAGAACACTTCGCCGCGAGCGTAGGCACCGAACAACAGACGCACATTCCAGAGACCATAGAGCGTCACCACCAACGGCAAGCTCAGCATGAGCAACAGCACCACCCGCTTGGAAACGTTGATCCCCGCTGCCACCGTCAGATCCGGATAAGCCGCCGAGATCATGCCATCGAACCACGCGGGAAATGCCACGACGGACGCTGCAAATGCGACGAAAACCACAATCCCCAGACTTGTCAGCCGCCGTGGCCAAATGCTGAGCCTGCGAACGCGGGCGAAGGTGTCCTGCGATGTCGACCCGGACTGTTGCATTGCCAAAATACTCCTATTGACTCGATAATAATTTATTGTAAAACAATAAAAAATTCGTGTAAAGCAGGAAATCATTATGCGTGCAACTTGCCTCCTTATTGTCGCCTCCATGGTCGCCGGATGCGGCCATGTTCCACTGACCTCTCTGCCAAAACTCAGCCGTTTGGACATGATGACCCTGGACGCACGGCAGTTGCGTGTCGCTGTCGACATGCCCGACGGTCTGCTCGTTCAAAGAGACAGTGCCGTCATCATCACTGGCCTCAGGGAATCGCCGGCCGGCCCCGCCGTAGAAGAGCGTTTTGTCCTTGAAGAAGTCGAGTTCGCCGAACCCGGCGGGACCCCACCTGAAGGCGCGCAGATATTCCGGATTCCCGAAGCCGACCTGCCTCGCCTTTCGGCTCTGCGAAATCTCGTGCGCCAACGCAAGAAGGCTTTTCCGAAAGAGACACGCGGATACTTGACCGTCACAACAGGCGGCTGTCGCACAGCATCGCTCCCCAGCGGTCCGCTTTTGGTCGATACGCTGCTGAAGACATCCGATGCGGGGACCTATTTCGTCCTGACCAACGACGTAGATCTGCGCAAACTGGTTCCGATGAAGCAGCTCGTCGAAAAGGTGCCGCTCTGTGGTTGACCCTCGCCGATCATTGGTCGGGATCGGCAGGCCGTCCCGGTTGTTGCTTCGAAGTGTCGGTGGATGGCACCGCTGCACTTACGGCTTCCTCAATCTGCTCGGTCGCTTCGTTGCCGCCATCGGCCGGCATCTTGATGTGCAGATCGCGTTGCGGGAACGGTATCTCGATCCCCTCTTCGTTGAACCGTTCGAAGATCTTGAGGCGCAGGTCAGTTCCGACGATTACGATGGAGAGCACATCCCTTAGATAGACGCGCAACTCGAAATCCAGCGAGGAGTCACCGAAGCCCGTGAACACCACATGAGGAGGTGGATCGGAGAGAACCTGATCGTTCGTCTGGCCGATCTCCTCAAGCAGTTTCACCACATGTTTTGGATCCGAATCGTAGGAGACTCCCACCGCGATCTCCGCCCTGCCCTGCCGATTGCGGTGGGTCCAGTTGCCCACGGGAGAATTGATAAGCTCGGAATTCGGCACGATGATCGACTGCCGCTGGAAAGTCTCGATCTCCGTTGCACGAACCGAAATGTGTTTGACGAAGCCCTGGGTCGACGCCGTCTCCACCCAATCACCCACCTTGAATGGCCGCTCGGCCAGGAGAATGAGGCCGGAGACGAAATTGTTGACGATGTTCTGCAGTCCAAAACCGATGCCTAGCGACAGCGCGCCCGCAACAAGCGCCAGGTTCGACAGGTTGAGGCCCGCAACGGTCAGGCCGATCACAGCTGCCAACGCCACGCCTGCATATCCGATCGCCGTGCGGATAGAATTGCGCAGACCTGCTTCCATGCGACCGCGCCGCATGACGTTTTCGTCAGCCCAGCGCTGAAACCAGCGGGTGACGAAATAGCCGACCAGGAACACCAGCAGCCCTAGAAGAATGCCGGTGACCGAGATGGTGACGCTGCCGATGGTAATGGAACTCAGGCTGTCCTGGATCCAGTTCTGAATGTCCCTGAACTGAAAGCCCCACAGCAGAAAGATGATGGGCAGACCGCAGGCCAGCACCAGCAGATAGAGGCACAATCCACACAACAATCCGAGTTGCTCGACGGCAACCTGCCCGAATTGCAGGCGTTGCGACAACAGCCGGCCCAGAGAAGATCCGACAAAGGCTTCCGGCTCCGACACAGCCCGCGCTGCCAGAAAGCCGAGATACATGGTCACCAGCAGAGCGCCGAGAATCACCACTTGCGTGGCCACGAACCGCGCCAGTCCGACAAAACCGAACAGCGGCAGGAAGATCAGTGCCAGACCAAGCACCAGCAGCGGCAGGGAAATGACTTTCGGCCAGGGACGGCTTGTGCCGTCCTCATCCGCCATCGGATGGATGAATGAAGCGATCACCAGGATGACGCCGATAATCACGGTCGCCAGAAAGCTCTTGGCAACGGTCAGTATGAGCGGAGAATCCAGAACCTCGCTGATACTGCCGGCGAGATAGTCACCCGCATTCACGAACGCCATGGCAACGACCAGCCACCACAACAGCCCGGCACCTCGATCCGAGACGCGAACCAGGCGCCAAGATGGTTGCGACGGGGCGAGAACCGCCGTCGCCAGCCGTGATACGAAAAAGACCAGAACAATGAACTGAAGCAGCGGGATCAACATCCCCGCAATGTCACTGCTCAGGATGTCAAAACTGTTCAGAAAGAATATTGCCAACGTGCAAAAAATGGTCAGCCCAAGCACCGGAAACAGGGTGGACCAGAACGCCAAAGTCTGGCGATGGAAAGCACTGGGATTGTCGTCGCTGAGGTCGTGCACCATGACGCGCGATGCAAATTGATACTCGCCATAGGCGAAGATCACGCCGAGTACGAATGTCAGGAACAGTGCCGACAATAGCGCCGAACGTTTGTAGTGCCACGTATAGGCGGCCCAGCTCGATATTCGCGAGCCCAGCTGACCGAGCTCGAACACCAGCGCTTTGTTGGCATTGTGCAGGCTCTGCAAGGAAATATCGGCGCGTCCGAGAATCGTCTGTCGAAAGAGCGTTCGTCGGTAAGTGGTCACGGCCTTTGCCATTTGGCCGGCCTGTTCCGATACGGCCAGAGCACCACCGATATCGGCATTGATCAGTGCCCTTTCAGTCGCCAGAGACCGGCGCTCGCCGACCAACGCTTCCGGCTCACTCGGTTCGCTTTCTCCAGGGGGTTCGCCGAGGGCCTCCTCGCGGGCCTTTATGGCATCGAGCCTGGGCTGCAGGTTCTGGCTGACCTCGTCCATATCGGCGACGATATCTTCGAGATCGAGCTGGATTTCCACCAGGGCGGCATCGTCGAAACGGACTGCGTCTTCGCGTTTGCGCAGGTCCTCTATTTTGCCTCTTGCCGCGTCGATGGAGTTGCGGGCAGCGGTGATCCGGTCGGTGGTATCAAGCTGCGGCGGTTCGCCCTGAGTTGCCTGCGCCAACGCGTTGCCGGTCATGATTGCAGCCAACAACAACGCGATCGGAAGCACGGCTGATATCAGGCGCTGAAGGTTCGATTTCACGCGAATCGCCTCGGAAGCGTTGTTCATCGCATATACAATGAACCCGCTTGACTGTCAGGCGAGGCGCTCTTCGGAGCCTGTGGAAAGTCGCCGGCCTGGCGCGAGCCTCAGAAGCCAGCGCCTGGTTTCGACAGATAGTCTTTTTCTTCCGCCGTCGATTCACGAGCGAGAACGGCGTTGCGGTGTGGAAAACGGCCGTAGGCAGCGATCACTTCCCGATGTTTCTCAGCAAACTCGCTCAGTCTCTCGTTGCCAAGGGTCGATATTAACTCGATGCATCGATCTTGATCGGCGAGGTCCTCCGAATGCTCGAACGGCATGTAGAAGAAAAACCTGCGTTCTTCAGGCACAAGTTTATCGAGGCCCGCCTCCACGGCCGCACAGGCCTCGCGCAGGGCCAGGCAGTCAGTGGCAAAAGCGAGCGGCGTTCCTCGGTACATGTTGCGGGGAAACTGATCGAACACAATGATCAGCGCCAGAACCGAGTCCGCCGAAGCCCACCATTCCTGTGGGATACTTCCGGCGAGAGCCAGGTGGGTCGGACCGAAACGCCTCGCAATTTCGCGATCGACATCCTCGCTCTTCTGCCACCAGTCTTTCTGCTCCAATTCATCGAACCAATAGGCGAGAACCGCGTCCGGTCCGACAATTTCTGCTTTTTCTGACATGGGTGTATCCGCCGCTCTATGCGTGTTCACAACCATATTGCTGCAATTTCGCGGCTTGTCACCATTGTTGGGTCAGTGAAGGGGTGATCACGAAATTGTCCCTTGGCCCAAATTTCGAAACAAATGTTGAACCTATGCGGATAAGCGTGTGCGATATCGCCCAAATAGCCATCGCACAGGTGCTTCGCGGGCAAAATCCGAATCAATTTTAATCAATCGGACGAATCATACAGCCGCACATCCTCTCGAGGAGGATGAACCCGAAAGTGGTTTTCCGTGTTTAACTGATTGAAATTTTTGCCAAAAAGATAGGCTGCTTGTCAGGCAGCCCGAGTCTAGGGAGGAAATTGAATCTGTATATCGTGTATATAATACAAAGCTTACGCAAAACTTACCACTTTGCAACAAGGCGACGAACTTAGGTGTGAACATCTTGCCAAAGGGTGGTTTGAGCGCAACACCTACTCGTCAACCGGCGCCATGGAAAGCAACAGATCACCGTCGCTGACCTGGTCGTTTTCGGCGACGAGAATCTCGGCTACAGTCCCGTCCCGCGGAGCGGCAAGGGTCAACTCCATTTTCATCGCCTCCATCACGATCAGAGGTTTTCCGGCTTTGACTTCGCGACCCGGCGCGGAGGCGATCTGTTTGATCACTCCCGGCATCGGAGCAAACAGCCGATCGGAGCTGTCTTCCCCATCCTCATCCTCTCCGGCAAGGTCAGGCAAAGAGAACTCATGGGGTTCGCCATTGTCGATGACGATCAGCTTTGTGCCATAGCGAACGCACCGAACGCTGAAAACGACTTCCCCACTGTCGAGCGTCAACCATCCATTGTCGGCTCTGACGATATCGAGCGTCACTGGTCCGAACGAAGACTCCTGATAGCCATCCACCATCCAGCGACTTCTGTCGAGACGATGCACAGCCAGGGCATGAGGGGTGTCCACCTCCTGAAGGTGCACCACGCGTTTGGCGGGCAACCAATGCGACCAAAGCCCCAAAGTACCGAAGGGGTCTCCTGTGTCAGCCATTGACTTGTCCAACCCAAGAGCGGCAAGCGCAGCAATCGCAACGTTGCGATCAGAAACCGGTGGAGTCGCCGTCAACTCGCGCAATGCACGATCGATGAGGCCGGTATCGACATTGCCTCGCGCAAAATCGGGGTGGCCGCAAAGGGCTCTCAGAAAACGCACATTGGTCGTCGTGCCGGCCACAATCGTGTCATCCAGCGCAGCGGCCATGCTGGAGAGCGCGGTTTCCCGGTCGGGACCGTGGGTGATGATCTTGGCGATCATCGGATCGTAGAAGGGCGTGATGAGGTCACCCTGGCAAACGCCCGAGTCGATCCGGGCGCGTTCTTCCGGAAAGTGCAAACGTTCCAGGCGCCCGGTCGCAGGCAGAAAGTTGCGTGCCGCATCTTCGGCATAGAGCCGCGCTTCGAATGACCAACCGTCAATCGACAGATCCTCCTGCCGCATGGGCAGTGGTTCACCGGAAGCGACCCGAAACTGCCATTCGACCAGGTCAAGACCGGTGATCGCTTCCGTCACCGGATGTTCCACCTGGAGGCGGGTGTTCATCTCCATGAAGAAGAAGCGGTCGGGCGACAGTCCGTCGCTGCCGTCGACGATGAATTCTACCGTACCAGCGCCGCTGTAGCCGATGGCTTTGGCGGCCTTTACCGCGGCTTCTCCCATCGCGGCGCGCATCTCCTCGGTCATGCCAGGCGCCGGCGCTTCCTCCATGACTTTCTGATGCCGACGCTGCAGCGAGCAGTCGCGCTCGAACAGGTAGAGCGCATCGCCGTTGCTGTCGCCGAACACCTGGATTTCGATGTGCCGCGGTGAGGAGACGAATTTTTCGACCAGCACCCGACCATCGCCGAACGATGCTTCCGCCTCACGCTTTGCCGAGGAAAGGGCATCGCCGAAACCCGCGGGTTCGGTGACCAACCGCATCCCCTTGCCGCCGCCACCTGCGCGGGCCTTGATCAACACCGGGTAACCGATCTCGTTGGCCTTGCCGGCAAGCACCACCAGATCCTGCGCTTCACCGTGATAACCCGGAACCACCGGCACACCGGCCTTTTCCATCAACGCTTTTGCGGCGTCCTTGAGGCCCATGGCTCGAATGGCGCTTGATGAAGGCCCGACGAATGTCAGACCGGCCGCCTCGACAGCATCAACGAATTGAGGATTCTCCGAGAGAAAACCATAACCGGGATGAACGGCTTGCGCGCCCGTCGAGCGAGCCGCCGAGATGAGCCGTTCGCTGTTCAGATAGCTTTCGGCGGCGGCATTGCCGCCGATATGCACTGCCTCGTCGGCCATGGCCACATGTTGTGCGTGGCGATCGGCGTCCGAAAACACGGCAACCGTGCGAATGCCCATGCGTCTCGCCGTTCGGATGATCCGGCAGGCGATCTCCCCGCGATTTGCGATCAGGACCTTGTTGAACATTCTGGTCCCCTACATCCGGAAAAGGCCGAAGCGCGTATCTTCGATCGGCGCGTTGAGTGATGCGGCCAGCGAAAGCGCCAGAACATCGCGAGTCTTTCGGGGATCGACGATGCCATCGTCCCACAAACGTGCGGATGCATAAAGCGGATGACCCTGGGCTTCGAACTGGTCGATGACCGGCTGTTTGAAGGCCTGCTCGTCCTCGATGCTCCAGCTTTCGCCCCTGCGCTCCAAGCCGTCGCGCTTGACCGTCGCCAGCACGCCGGCCGCCTGCTCGCCGCCCATGACAGAGATTCTGCTGTTAGGCCAGGTCCAAAGGAAGCGCGGGCTGTAAGCACGACCGCACATGCCGTAATTGCCGGCACCGAACGATCCGCCGACCAGAACGGTGATCTTCGGAACGGCCGTTGTCGCAACCGCCGTCACCAGTTTGGCTCCGTCCTTGGCAATACCTCCGGATTCGTACTTCTGACCGACCATGAACCCGGTGATGTTTTGCAGGAACACCAGCGGGATCTTGCGCTGAGAGCAAAGCTCGACGAAATGCGCGCCCTTGATGGCGCTTTCGGAAAACAGCACGCCGTTATTGCCGATGATACCGACCGGCATGCCGTGAATATGGGCAAACCCGCAGACCAGTGTGGTGCCGTAACGTGCCTTGAATTCATCGAAACGAGAACCGTCGACCAACCGAGCGATGACCTCGCGGATATCATAGGGAGTCTTGAGATCGGTCGGGACGATGCCGGCAATTTCCGCCGGGTCGTAAAGCGGCGCTTCTGGCGCCTGCTGATCGACATGGGTCTGCCGCATCGTGTTCAGATTGGCCACCGCGCGGCGCGCCAACGTGAGGGCATGCGCATCATTGCGCGCCAAATGGTCCGCAACGCCTGACAGCCTGGTGTGGACGTCGCCGCCGCCAAGATCCTCCGCGCTGACCACCTCACCCGTTGCAGCCTTGACCAGCGGTGGTCCGGCCAGAAAGATCGTGCCCTGTTCGCGCACGATGACGGTCTCGTCGGACATGGCCGGGACATAGGCGCCGCCCGCCGTGCACGACCCCATGACGACAGCGATCTGTGGCAAGCCGGCGGCGGACATGTTGGCCTGATTGTAGAAAATCCGACCGAAATGCTCCCGATCGGGAAAGACCTCGTCCTGGTTCGGAAGGTTGGCGCCGCCGCTGTCGACCAGGTAGACGCAGGGCAACCGGTTCTGTGCAGCAATCTCCTGTGCCCTAAGATGCTTTTTGACGGTGACGGGATAGTAGGTGCCGCCCTTCACCGTCGCATCGTTGCACAGGATCATCACATCGCGACCGCTGACCCTGCCAATCCCGGCGATGATCCCGGCGGACGAGATATCGCCACCGTACATGTCCCAGGCGGCAAACTGGCCGACCTCCAGAAAAGGTGAATCTGCATCCAGAAGACGCCGGACGCGCTCACGCGGTAACAATTTGCCGCGGGCCATGTGACGCTCACGGGCAGTATCGTTGCCTCCTTTCTCGACCTGGGCAGCGACGTCTCGCATCTGCTCGATCAAGGCATCCATATGGTCGAGGTTTACCTTGAAGGCCTCGGAGGACGGCGAAATCTGCGACTCGATGACAGTCATGAATGTTGCTTTCGCTCAGGCCGATTCGGCGAAAATTTCCCGCCCGATCAGCATGCGACGGATTTCCGATGTTCCAGCGCCAATTTCGTAAAGTTTTGCGTCCCGCAGTAATCGACCGGTGGCGTACTCGTTGATGTAGCCATTGCCGCCCAACGCCTGGATCGATTCAAGCGCCACCTGCGTGGCCTTTTCGGCGGCATAAAGTATGCAGCCGGCGGCATCCTTGCGCGTTGTCTCTCCTCGATCGCACGCGGCTGCAACGGCATAGACATAGCAACGGCAGGCATTCATCGTCGTGTACATGTCGGCGAGCTTGCCCTGCATCAGCTGGAACTCGCCAATCGGCGTGTCGAACTGCTTTCGGTCATGCACATAGGGAACCACGATATCCAGTGCCGCTGCCATGATCCCAACGGGTCCAGCCGCGAGAACCACTCGCTCGAAGTCGAGGCCCGACATCAGGATGCGCACGCCTTGCCCCTCCTCTCCAAGGACATTTTCGTAGGGCACTTCGCAATCTTCGAACACCAGCTCGCAGGTATTGGAACCGCGCATGCCCAGTTTGTCGAGTTTCTGCGCCGTCGAAAATCCGCTCATGGTTTTTTCGATCAAGAAGGCGGTGATCCCGCGAGACCCCGCATCCATGTCCGTTTTGGCGTAGACGACCAGCGTATCCGCGTCAGGGCCGTTGGTGATCCACATCTTGTTGCCGTTGAGAACAAAACGGTCGTTGCGCTTCTCTGCCTTCAACCGCATCGACACCACGTCCGAGCCGGAGCCGGGCTCCGACATGGCCAGGGCCCCGACATTTTCGCCCGAGCACAATTTCGGCAGGTAGCGCTGCTTTTGCGCGTCATTGCCCCACCGGTTGATCTGATTGACACACAGGTTGGAATGAGCCCCGTAGGACAGGCCGACGGATGCCGAAGCACGGGAGATTTCCTCCATGGCGACCGCGTGGGCCAAATAACCCATGCCGGTGCCGCCAAAATCCGGGTTCGCGGTCATACCGAGCAAACCCAGTGCGCCCATTTCCTGCCATAGGTGTGGCGGAAACTGGTTGGACTGGTCGATCTCTTCCGCCAACGGAGCAATTTGCTCCTGGGCAAAGCGGTGGACCACCTCGCGCAACTGCTCGATCTCGTCTCCAAGACCGAAATTCATGCCGCTGAGATACATGTTCAGCTCTCCTTCATGCCGACCGCGCCAGCGATCATGCCGATGTAGAATTCTTCGATTTCTTCCAGTGAAAGCCGACCGTCGCGCCGGAACCAGCCGGTCACCCCGGTCAGCATGGCTATGATCGCCATGGTCGCCACATGCAGATCGCCAATTCTGAAGACACCCGCTTTCGCACCCTCGCTCAGAATTTGCCGCAAGTTGGTCTCGTAGCGGCGCCGCAGAGACTCGACCTCGACGAAGTTGTCCTCTTCGAGGTTGCGCAGTTCCATATAGGAGATGAAGACCTCATCGCCGCATTGCACGTGATATCGGATGTGGAAACGCACGAAGGCAATCAGTGCCTCAGCCGGCGGCAGGTCTTGTTCTTCCTGCCCTCCCCAGGCCTGCAGCAAGCGCTCCATGTGATCCACCAGGAGATCTCGCAACAGGTGCTGCTTGGTGGGAAAGTGGTTGTAGATCGCGCCCGCCTGAAGATCGATCTCACGGGCGATCTGGCGCATTGAAACGGCCGCATATCCATACCGGGCAAACAACGATACCGCTGCTGATCTGACCTTGTCCGCAGTTTCCGCTCCGACCGACCCTACCTTGCGCGCCATCTCTCAAATCGTCCCGACCCAGTGGGTCCGGCCACCCCCAATTTCGTCAAATGCGCTCGCTCAAATTAAATGAACGTTCGTTTAATTAGTATCGCCACAACTGGATGTCAACCGACATTTGTCGTGTCAGGCAAGCCAGCGTTTGCGACGCTTGTAGTGCTTGACGTTGCGGAATGACTTGCGGCCTTCTCCGCCAACTCCAAGATAAAACTCCTTGACGTCTTCATTTTCCCGTAGCTCCGACGCCACGCCGTCGAGCACAATGCGGCCCGACTCCAGAATGTAGCCATAAGTGGCGTAGCGCAGCGCGATATTGGTGTTCTGTTCGGCCAGCAGGAATGACACGCCCTCCTGCTCGTTCAACCGTTTGACGATTTCGAATATCTCTTCCTGCAATTGTGGCGCCAGGCCCATGGAGGGCTCGTCCAGCAGGATCATATTGGGCCGCGACATCAATGCCCGGCCGATCGCCGTCATCTGTTGTTCGCCACCTGAAGTGTAGCCGGCCTGACTTGTACGACGCTCACGCAAACGCGGAAAATAGTTGTAGACCATCTCCAGGTCCTGCTTGATCGCGGTATTGCCGTCGCGTCTCGTATAGCTACCCGACAGCAGATTGTCCTCGACGGTCAGGTGGCCAAAGCAACGTCGCCCTTCCATAACCTGGATACAGCCCCGTCGAACAAGCTCGTTCGGCGACAGGGCCTGAACTTCATCGCCCTGGAAGACAATCGATCCCTTCGTCACCTCGCCGCGCTCGGCGCCGAGCAGATTGGAAATAGCCTTGAGCGTTGTCGTCTTGCCCGCCCCGTTCGCGCCAAGCAGCGCCACGATGCCGCCCAACGGCACTTCCAGGGAAACGCCCTTGAGAACGAGGATGACGTGGTCGTAGATGACCTCGATATTGTTCACCGAAAGAATGGTTTCAGGCGCATCAGCAACGTCGATGGAAGGCTGTGCATCAGTCATCGTTATCTCAACCCGTCGGAGTGTCGTCTTTTTGTTGCCGCGACAAGAACCTCCCCCGGACCAGTCCGGGAGAGGCAATCCGTTGAAGACTTAGTTGCAGTCTTCGTTGGTGGGCCAAGGCTTGTTGGCCTCGGCGTATTCCATGGCTTTGGCCTGCTCGAGCGGAGCGATGGCATCCCGGTCAGCCGAAAGGTGATCGGAAACAGGCGTAAACTTCGCACCATCCCACTGCAGGATCCAGGCACCGGCATGGCCGGTATGGTCGCTGCAGCTGGTTGAGAACGGCGCGATCATGCCTGTCATTCCCAACTCGGCGATCTTTGCGTCGTCGATGTTGAGATTTTCCAAGCCCCAGCGAAGCTGCTCGGCATTGACGTTCTTGGTGTCGAAATGCTCCTGCGCTGCCTTGATGCCTTCCACGAGGATCATCGAGATCAAAACACCGCGCTGATAGAACACGGTGTTCATGTCATCAGGGCTTTCGATCAGCGAGTTGCCCGCATCGACGACGTGTTTCTTGATGTCGGCCATCACAGGTGCATCGGCAACCGGAACACTCCAGGACAGAGACTTGTAGCCTTTGCCCTTTTCGCCAACGGTCTGCATGTCGCCATCGTGGCCCGACCACCAGATGCCGACGAACTGATCCATCGGATAGCGTGTCTTGACCGCTTCGGAAACGGCACCGGCGTTCATGGCGCCCCAGCCCCACATCAGGACGTAGTCAGGACGCTCGCGACGAATCTGCAGCCACTGGGCAGACTGGTTCTGCATCTCTTTCAGACCAACCGGGATTGGCAGGAATTCAAAACCATGCTTCTCGGCCATTGCCTCGAACAGCGGGATCGGTTCCTTGCCGTAGGGGTGGTCCAGATGCAGCAGCGCAATCTTCTTACCCTTGAGGTTGTCCAGATTTCCGTCCGACACGTAGTTCAGCATCATCGATGCGCCATCCCAGTAGGATGCCGGCGGGTTGAAGGCCCACTGGAACACCTTGCCGTTGGCCATCGGTGAGAAACCATAACCCGGGGCCAGAATCGGGATTTTGTCTACGTTGGTCTTCGGCAGGACCTGAAGCGTAATGCCGGTTGACCAAGGCTGAGTCACGACCGACCTGGACTTGGTCTTTTCGTAACACTCGACGCCTTTTTCAGTGCTGTAACCGGTCTCGCACTCGTCGTAATCGATCTTGACGCCATTGACGCCACCGTCGCGCTCATTGAGCATGAGAATGTAGTCGCGCTGCCCGTCCATCAGCGGAATGCCGGTGGCAGCGAAGGGTCCCGTTCTATAGGAAAGGTTAGGTGCATAAATGCCGTCATCGGCCGAGGCCGCTGATACGGCCAGCATAGATCCGATGCCCAGCGCAGCACCAACTATTGCTGTTGTCAGTTGTCTCTTCATTTTTACTCCTCCGTGTGTTCGTTTCTCCAAATTGGATCGGGCGAACTCACCCCGGTTCGAAATTGGCCGTCTGATTAATGCGGAAACGGCCAGATGATCAGTTTCTCCCTGATGATTTGCCAGAACCTCGCCAAACCGTGCGGCTCGACGATGAGGACCGTAATGATCAATGCTCCGACAATCATGATGTTAAGATGTTCAACCGTGGCAGAATTCCATTCGAGACCGAGAGCCTCTGGAAAAATGTTGAGGACCACGGGCAAGGCTACAATCAGGATGGCCCCCAGGAAATTGCCGAGGATTGATCCCAAACCGCCGATGATGGCGATGAATAGAACGCGGAACGACAACGGAATGTCGAACAGGTTCGGTTCGGCGGCGCCGCGCCACAGGAAGACAAACAGCGCACCCGAAATGCCGACGATGTAGGACGACACAGCGAAGGCAACCAGTTTGGCTCGCAGCAGGTTGATGCCCACCAGTTCGGCCGCGATGTCCATGTCGCGCACGGACTTCCAGGTGCGGCCGATATGGCCGCGCGTCACGTTGATGGCGAAAAAGGTAACAAGGCAGACAACGAAAAGAACGAAGTAATACTGAACGACCGATGTTGCGGTTGGACCCGCCACGCGAATCCCGAACATATCGATGTTCGGCACCTGGATGGCGCCGGACGCATTGTAGTTATAGAGCCACGCCCATTTCTCGAACAGCCACACGAGGAAAAACTGCGCGGCCAGGGTCGCAATGGCCAGATAAAACCCCTTGATCCTCAGCGATGGTAGTCCGAACGCCACACCGATGGCGGCCGAAAAGAAGCCTGACAGGGCAATGGCCACGAGCAGATTCATCTCCGGAAAAATGGTGATCAGCTTGTAGCAGGCATAGGCGCCAACGCCCATAAATGCCCCTGTCCCCAGAGAAAGCTGGCCGGCGTAGCCGGTGAGGATGTTGAGGCCCAGCGCGGCGAGCGAATAGATGAGCACCGGTATCAGCAGAGCCTGGAAGGCAAACTCGCTGGCGATGAGCGGGAAGATGATCCAGGCGAATACCAGGATCACAGCCATCAGGATCGCGTCCTGGCGCACCGGAAACAGCGCGTGATCGCTTTTGTAGCTGGTTTTGTACTGGCCGGTTGTTCTGTAAAGCATTTTTGTCAGCCTGCCTGAGGGATCAAACGCGTTCGATGATTTTTTCGCCGAACAGGCCCTGGGGTCTGAACAACAGGACGATCAGGGCGAAAACGAAGGCGAACCACGTTTCCGTGTTGCCACCCAACAGCGGCTGACCCCAATAGATCTCGAAGAGCTTTTCTAGAATGCCGATCGCGAGGCCGCCGAGGATGGCGCCGCTCACCGACTCCAGCCCCCCGAGCATCAAGACCGGAAGCGCCTTGTAGGCGATCACCTCTAGCGCGAAGGAAACGCCGGCGCGTGCACCCCACACGATGCCCGTCGCCAGGGCGATGACACCGGCGATAAACCAGACGATCACCCAGATGGTCGACAGCGAAATGCCGACCGACAGTGCCGCCTGGTGATCATCCCCCAAGGCGCGGATGGCGCGCCCCATTTTCGAGCGATTGAGGAACACCAGCAGCACGAACACCAGCAGCATGGCGCCGACGACGGCGGTCACATCCTTCTGTTCGATCAACAAGAAACCGCCAAAGGGTTCGAATTCGAAACTGCCCGTCGGGATCATCAATTGTTCGGTGATCATCACCTTGTTTTCGCCACCGAAAATCAACTCGCCGAAACCGATGAGGAACAAGGTGATGCCGATCGTGGCCATGAACAGGATTATGTCCGGCTGATTGACCAAAGGCCGCAGAACCGCCCGCTCGATGGCGACGGCAAGCACAAACATGACAAGGAGGGTCGCCGGAACGGCCAAAAGCGCAGGCACGCCCCGCTCGTGAAGTCCAACAAGGGTCAGGGCGGCAAACACCACCATGATGCCTTGCGCGAAGTTGAAAATCCGGGACGATTTGAAGATCAGCACGAAACCAAGCGCAATCAGTGCATAGAGCACGCCGGAAACAAGTCCCTCCCACAGCACCTGCAACAGAAAGTCCGGCGCGGCAACCATGTCCTGGAAGGGCGTGACGAAAATGCTTCTGAAGGTATCCATCTCTTCCCGTCCTTAATGCGGCACGCCGAGATAGGCGTCGATGACATTCTGATCGTTTCTGACTTCGTCCGGCCGGCCGTCGGCAATCTTCTTGCCGTAGTCGAGAACCACCACCCGGTCCGAAAGATCCATGACGACGCCCATATCGTGTTCGATGAGCGCAATCGTCGTCCCGAACTGCTGATTGACGTCCAAGACGAAGCGGCTCATGTCCTCTTTCTCTTCGAGGTTCATGCCGGCCATCGGTTCGTCGAGAAGCAGAAGGGATGGCTCCATCGCCAGAGCGCGTCCGAGTTCAACCCGCTTTTGAAGGCCGTAGGGCAAGTTACCGACCGGCGTTCGCCGGATATGCGCGATTTCAAGAAATTCAATGATTTCCTCGACTTTCTCACGATGCTCGATTTCCTCGTCCAGCGCCGGCCCATGCCAGAGCATTTGCCAAAAGAGGTTCTTCTTCATCATGACCGAGCGGCCGGCCATGATGTTGTCGAGCGTGGACATGCCCTTGAACAGCGCCACATTCTGGAAGGTCCGGGCAATGCCCTGCCTGACAGCCTCATAGGGCTTCATGGCCTGCCGTTTTTGCCCGCGGAAGGAAATCGTACCCTCCTGCGGATGATAAAAGCCGTTGATGACATTGAGCATCGACGTCTTGCCAGCGCCATTGGGACCGATGATCGCCCGGATTTCGCCCTTCAGGATGTCGAAGGAAATATCGGCAATCGCCTTCACACCTCCGAAGGACAGCGAAATGTTGTCGACATGCAGCAGCATGCCACCCGGCTCGATGCCGTCGTCTGCCCTCATGCCGCCGATCATCTCGTGGCTTCTCATTCGGCGGCCTCCCGCGTCGCGGCCGCGGAGCCGTGCGTTTTCATGTCCTCGATTTTGACGGTCGCGGAGATCTTGCCCTTGCGCCCATCTTCGTAGGTTACCTCGGTGTCGATGTGCTTTTCGGCCGAACCGTCATAGAGCGCCTCGATCAGCGGCTCGTATCGTTCGGCAATGAAGCCGCGCCTGACTTTCTGTGTGCGTGTCAGTTCGCCGTCATCGGCATCGAGTTCCTTGTGCAGCACCAGAAAACGGTAAATCTGCGACCCGGCCATCATGTCCTCACTGGCGAGATCGCGGTTCACCTGATCGACGTGCTCGCGCATCATCTGGTAAACCTGCGGCAGTCCGGCCAGTTCCTGATACGAGGCATAGGAAATGTTGTTGCGCTCAGCCCAGTTGCCGACGGCGGTCAGGTCGATGTTGAGGATGACGCTGCAAAAATCTCGGTCGTCGCCGAACGCCACCGCTTCACGAATGTTGGGGAAGAATTTCAGCTTGTTTTCGATGTATTTCGGCGCGAACAGCGATCCGTTGCGCAGTTTGCCGACATCCTTGGCACGATCGATGATCTTCAGGTCGCCACGGGAATCGAATATGCCGGCATCGCCCGTCTTGACGAACCCGTCCTCTGTGACGGTTTCCTTGGTCTTCTCGTCGTCCGCATAGTAGCCGACGAACATGCCCGGCGATTTGAACTGCACTTCGCCATCCTCGGCGATGCGGATCTCGACATCGGGGATCGCCTTGCCGACGGTATCAGCGTGGATCTCACCATCTTTCTGGGCTGTGACATAGAGGAAGGCCTCCGTCTGCCCGTAAAGCTGTTTGAGGTTGATGCCCAGTGAGCGGAAAAAGGAAAACAGATCGGGCCCGATCGCTTCACCGGCTGTGTAGGCGGTGCGTATCTGAGTGAATCCGAGCGTGTTTTTCAGTGGGCCATAGACCAGGATGTTGCCAAGCCAATAGGCAAGGCGGCCGCCGAGCGGAACCGGCCTTCCCTCCAGGATGGCCTCGCCGTGTTTCTTGGCAACGCCCAGGAAGTGATGAAACATCCGTTTTTTCAGGCCGCTGGCATCCTCCATACGGATCATGACGCTGGTGAGCAGCCCTTCGAACACGCGAGGCGGTGCGAAATAGAAGGTCGGACCGATCTCGCGCAAATCGTGATGCACCGTGGCTTGGCTTTCCGGGCATGCCATGGACAGCCCCGAAACGTAGCCCTGAGCATAGTTGAGATAATGATCGCCAACCCAGGCAAGCGGCAGGTAGGCAAGCACGCTGTCGTTTTCGGAGATGTGATCGAATTGCACCGTATCTTCAGCGGCCTTGACCGACGCCTTGGCCTTCAGCACCACCCCTTTCGAGCGTCCGGTGGTTCCTGATGTATAGAGAAACGCGGAAACCTCCTCGCCATCGGAGGCGTTGATCGCCTGCTCCCAGGCCTGGGCCCGCTCCTTGTCAGCGCCAATTGCCGCACGCCCATGTTCCTGGACATCCGCAAAGCTCTTCAGATGCGCGTGGTCGTAGTCCCTCAGGCCACGCTGCTCGTCGTAAATGATGTCGTGCAATTCGGGGATGTCGTCCGAAAAGGACAGCAGCTTGTCGACCTGTTCCTGGTCCTGCACCACCGCCAATTTGGCGCCCGCGTGATTGAGGACGTAGGCCATTTCCTCGGCCACGGCGTCGGCGTAGACAGGTACCGGAATAGCACCGAGCGCTTGAGCCGAACAAAAGGTCCAGTAAAGACGCGGCCGGTTGGAGCCAACGATCGCCACCTTGTCGCCGGCCTTGACCCCGAGCTCTTGCAGGCCAATGGAAAACGCCCTGACTTCCTCGAGCTGCTCCTGCCACGTCCAGCTTTGCCAGATGCCCATGTCCTTGTGGCGCATGGCGGTGCGACTGGCGAAGCGCTCGGCATTGAGCAAAAGATATTGCGGAAAAGTCACCGGCTTGCGGCCGGCATCGCTGCCCGTCGATGGCATTCCCCAACTTCCTCCCAGCGCCGGTGGGCCCTCACCCCTCCGGCAAATGCAGGCTTTACCTTGTTGCGGTTTTGACCTGCAATTAATTGAACGCTTGTTCTTTTAAGCAAACTTGCGGATACCGCGCAAGCTACTTTGGTATGATACGCGCGCTTTTGTAGCAGTCTACGCCAAACAGTTCCCGGTCGCATCAGACGAGGACAAATCGCTTTAAACTGCAATTTTCGGCGGATCCGTCGCAGTTAAATCGGTTCATTTCGGCCAACCGTATGGTGTTGTCCTCATTCGGGTTCTATGGACGTCGACAGCTATGTTTTTTGAGTGAGAGGGCACATGCCGATGCAACACGTCAAGATCAGGGATATGCGGGTTCACCGAATCAAGGTTCCGGTCAAAGCCGTACACTCGCACGGTAGCGGCGACGTCGATTCGATCAATTCAGTCGTGCTTGAACTGCAATCCGAAGACGGCGAGACCGGTTGGGGAGAAGCCTCGCCCTGGCCGGTTTTCACCGGTACGAGCGAGGCTGCGGCAGCGGCGCTCGACGTTCACTTGCGACCCTTGATCGTCGGCGCGGATGCCCTGCGCCGCGAACAGCTTATGAACCAGGCCGATCGAACGATCGTCGGCGGCAACGAGGCCAAAGCGGCGCTAGAAATGGCGTTGCTTGACCTGGCCGGCAAATCGCTTGGCCTGTCAGCCTCGCAGTTTCTCGGCGGGCGGCAGCGCGACAGCATCCCGGTCAGTTTTACTGTCGCAAACCCGGATTTCGACGAAGACCTGGAGATCATCGAGCATCTTGTCGGCCTCGGCGTGCGCATCTTCAAACTCAAGACGGGTTTCGCCGACCACCGGTTCGATCTGATGCGACTGGAGAAGATCCGTGAGATCCACGGCAGCTCTTTGCGCCTGAGGATCGACTACAATCAGGGTCTGAAGCCGACTGAGGCCATCCGTCGACTGCGCGATATGGAGGCGTTCGATCTGTGCTTTATCGAGCAGCCTGCTCCGATGCGCAACCTGGAAGCGCTGGCCGCCATATCGCGAGCCATCGACACGCCTGTAATGGCCGATGAATCTGTGTTCGATCCGCGCGAAGCGCTGACCGCGCTGCGCATGGAACTCTGCGACATCTTTTCGCTCAAGATCATGAAAAGCGGCGGTATCCGACGTGCTCAGGAAATCGCTGCTATAGCCGGCGCCGCCGGCATTGGTGTTTATGGTGGCTGCATGTTCGAAACCGGTCTTGCCCATCTTGCCGGTGCACATCTGGTCGCGACCGTTCCGGAAATCGACCTCGGCTGCGAATTCTACATGCCATCCTACTACGCCAAGGACGACATCCTCGCCGAGCCCTTCCCGATTCGCAATGGCGCCGTGCACCTTCCCGACACGCCGGGATTGGGTATCGACGTCGATCGCGAGAAGCTGGCGCGGTATAGCGCCGCATGAGGGCTTTTTGCATGTAACCGGCTACCGTTGGGGAATGCCAACGACGCAAACCCTTTTCACTTCGATGATCCCACCATGGATTTTCGACAGGAGGAAAGGGAATGGTCGACCGTCAAGCCCAATCAGAGAGGCGATCCCCGGGTTTCACGCGGCGCTGGTTCATGAGGCACGCCCCGGAACTGCAGTTCTGGGGTTACGAAGGCGGGAACATTCTGGCCGCGATAGCCGGCGCCGGTGGCTTTGCCGCGTTTTATTCGAGCGTCAGGCTCACCCTGTCGGAACCAAATGCGCCCTTCGCCGCCAAAGCGGCCAGGCTGGTGGCAGAGTTTCCCGATGCGACAGCCACCATCGGCCTTGGACTGATCGTTCTTTGGTCTCTTGGTGTGGGCACGCTGGCGCGGCGAACAGGAACGCCTGAGGCGTCACGCTGGATCGATGGCACAGCCGTCGTGGCCGGACTCTGCCTGCTTGCGGCCACCCTCATCTTCGGCGCCAACTGGATCACGCTTTCAGCGGTCTTCTTTGTGTCAGGCTCGGCCTTGCTGCGCCAATGTCGTGACTATCCCGTCTTTCTCAAACTCGGCGGGCTGCTGCTGACTGCGGGCGGACTGTGCCTGTCAGGCTCCGGATTCACGACCCTGCATTCGGCCGGAACCACTCTTGTCGCCGGCCTGACCGCCCTCACCGGGCTCTATGTCGCTGGAGCCGGATTGATGACCTATGAAGGCGGAGTCTTCGAATGTGCCGGCGCACGTGCACGCAAAAGGCAATCTACCCGCAGCACTTTCTTCGGTCCTTTCGGTCCCGTTGACCGGTTCCTGGAAACCTGTGTCGACAGACCGGTCAACACACTGGTCGTATCGATCGTTCTGCCGGCAATCTTCTGGCTGCCAAGTGAAACCAAAACCTGGGCGCCGTTTTTGACCTCGATGTGGGCGCGGCTGCCATGGCGGATCATGACGGCCGCCGCCGCCCTGTCGACCGGAACCGCGCAAGGTCTAACATTCGCGGCGGCGAACCTGTGCTGGTCGCTGGGTGATGTCTCCATCGGATCGCTGGACTGGGAGCGCGACAAGCCGTCTCCCGACCCGGCCGAGGTTCAGTCGGTCAGGGCGCAGCCTTGACCAACTGCCGTTGCACGCCGAGGCCTTCGATGCCCAGTTCCATTCTGTCGCCCGGCTTCAGATAGACCGGCTCCGGCTTCTGGCCCATGCCAACCCCGGGCGGCGTGCCGGTCGAGATGATGTCACCCGGCTGAAGGCTCATGAACTTGGAGAGGTAGGAGACCAGAAATGCAACACCATAGACCATGGTCGTCGTCGTGCCGTCCTGATAGCGCTCGCCGTTGACTTCCAGGTACATCGGCAACGCCTGTGGGTCCGAAACTTCGTCGCGCGTCACCAGATAAGGGCCCACCGGACCGAACGTATCGGCGCACTTTCCCTTGGCCCACTGGCCGGACCGCTTGAGCTGGAAGTCGCGTTCGGACACGTCGTTCATGATGCAGTAGCCGGCGACATGGTCGAGCGCTTCGTCTTCGGTGACATATTTCGCCTCCTTGCCGATCACGAAGGCCAGTTCGACCTCCCAGTCCGTCGCCGCCGATCCGCGTGGGATTTCAACATCATCATTGGGTCCGCAGATCGCTGACGTTGCCTTGAAGAACAGCACCGGCTCCGGCGGTACGTCCATCCCGGCTTCCGCGGCATGGTCGGAATAGTTCAGTCCGATACAGACGACCTTACCGACGTCTCCGACGCAAGGACCGATCCGGACCGAATCGTCCACCTTTGGAAGGTTTGCCGGGTCCAGGGCCCGCAATCTGTCGAGTTCGGCATCGCTCAGCACGGCGCCTGCGATGTCGTCCACATAGCCCGACAGATCCCGGATCACACCATCTTCCGCCATCAGGCCCGGCTTTTCCTGGCCGGACTCGCCGAATCGCAACAATTTCATGAGAATTCCTCGTCTTCAGTCGGGCTTCAAATCCGCCGCTATGGATAGTGTCAATGGCTCGGCTTGTACAGCCGTATTCAGCCGCCGTGCACCGCCATCACCGCACTGAAATTGCGGGTGTCCGTCATTCAGCCATGAATGTCCGGTAGTCCTCGGCGACGGCTTTGCATGCGGCGTCGAACAACGCCTGTCCCTGGTCGGGGCGAGCGAGCCCGGAATGGGACCCGACCCGGCCGTCGGGAAAGCGAGCGCGATGCTCTTCCGGCGGGCCATGGCGATCGCCTGCATGAGCCTTGATATAATCGGCTGAGAGTTTTTCCGGCGGCGCCAGATCGTCATGTTCGACAACCCGATGAAGCGCCTGAGTCATCGCGATTTCTGAGGGTGTCGCGTGCATCCCCTCCCAATCGCCGTACCAGCTACGGCGCAATACGTTGACCGGCTCGAAATCCCACCAGCTCCGCAATCGGCACAGGGCCGACCTGCCCTCCAACGCTCTTGTCAGTGGCTCGATATTGGCGCCGTGGCCATTCAGCACATAGATGTGACCGAAGCCGTGGTGGATCAGGCCATCCACCACCTCCCGTGCCATCAGGAAGAACGTCTCGGCGGACACCGAAATCGTGCCCGGGAAAGACATGTTGAACGGCGACGGCGTGTATGCGAGCGGCGGAACAACCACACTATCGGCAAGTTCGGCCGCGCGTTTGGCGATCGCATCGGCGCAAAGCGCATCCGTTCCGATCAGCCCGATCGGCCCGTGTTGTTCGATAGAGCCGGTTGGCAAAATAACACCGTCGGAGCGTTCCAGATAGCTCTCGATCTCGAGCCATGTGCTGAGTTCCAGACGCACGATCAGTGGGCCAGTGTTGTTTCGAGCCAGGCAGAGAGCGCCAGCCGGTAGGTCGCAAGCTCGGCGGCCACCACCGGCTCATCACGCAGTGCCGCAATATACCGGGCAACCGGCTCCGGAATCAGAATCTGGAGATCCATCGGTTCATTGAGCTGACTGAGCATTTCAAGCGTAACGGCATAGCCGCAATCAGCCAGGCTGAGTCGGTTGCCGGTCATCAGCGGAGCGGGGTCGCTGATGCGCACCAGCTGCTCGAGCCGTTCGACGATGACCGGCACCTGGGAACGGACGAAGTCTCCGTTCCGTCTTTGCGGCGCAACATGTGGAAAGAGAGCGCGGATACTTGGCTCCAGCCGGGTGTCGTGAAAGCGCGAAAGCCCCCTGGCCTTGGCCCGTGCCTCGATCTCATCCGGCCACAGGCGCGGGTCCGGATAACGTTCATTCAGATACTCGTTGATGGCCTCGGAATCAGCCAGCTGAAAATCGCCATCCTCAATTGCGGGCATGGTGCCGTAGGGCACCAGCGCCTTGTAGGCATCGCTGCCATAGCCACCCGGCGGTGGAACATCTTCAAAGGCAACCCCTTTCGCCCTCAGAACGATCCGGACCTTGGCGCTGTATACGCTCGGTGGAATGGAATACAGTTTGATTGTCATGACTTGCCGCCTTGTTCTTCAGCCGCCTGATGGTACTTCCGGCGGATCTCGGCAATATCGACTGACGGTTCCGGTGCCTTGATATCCATTGTCTCGAGCGTCTCCAGAATAATCTGAGATGTGGCCAGGTTGCGAAACCATTTGTGGTTCGAAGGGATGACATACCATGGTGCGTGCTCGGTGGAGCATCTGGAGAGCATCGCCTCGTAGGCCTCGCAATAGGAGTCCCAATATTCGCGCTCAGTGTAGTCCGAAGTGCTGATTTTCCAATGACGGTCCGGATCGTCCAATCGTCGACGGAAGCGCTCCAGTTGCTCTTCCTTCGAGATATAAAGAAAGAACTTGATCACGGTGACGCCATTTGCCGCGAGCAGGCCTTCAAATTGGTTGATCGCCTCATAGCGCCCAGACCAGACGTCCTTCGGCGCAAGATCGTGCACACGAACGACCAGCACGTCTTCGTAATGCGAGCGGTTGAAGACCGCCACACGCCCCTTCCCCGGAACTTGGCGATGGATGCGCCAAAGGAAATCGTGTGCCAGTTCCTCCGCCGTCGGCTGCTTGAAACCGTGAACCGAACAGCCCTGCGGATTCATCGCTCGGATGACATGCCAGCAAACGCCGTCCTTGCCGGCGGCATCGATGCCCTGCAGGACGATCAGCAGGGCTTGCTTGCCCTCGGCATAAATCAGCTCCTGCTGCGCGGTGATCTGTTCGAGCGTTGAATCGATTTCCGGCAGAGCCTTTTCATGGCTCTCGTGTCGGCCATGGTAGCCCGGATCGATGTCCTTCAGCCGAACGCGACTGCCCGGCTTGACCATCAGTTCCTTGCAATAGCTCATGCCATCGTTCCTCCACCGTGCCGCGCGCCGCCATGCAGCGGCGCATTGACGATTTCAGCACTTCGGGTACGGCGGTGCAGACGGTTTTCGATTGCCCGTTCAGTGGCAATGCGCACGATACCCAAAATGCCCAGCCAGACCAGAAGATAGACCCAGATCCAACCAATCGCGGTCCAGGAAATCTTCGGGACCAGCCAGCCGAAGCCGCACATCAGGACAGCCAGCGCTTGAGTGGCCAGGATCGCCAACAGCAGCGGAGCTGCCGGATATGGCGGCTTGAAGAACCAGTCTTGGGTTCGTGTGACGAGGAGCAGAAGGTGACCACCAGCGACCAGTTGCAGGAACATCACCGTCTGCAGGTGCGACCGGTCGTGCAGCTCGAAGAAGCTCCTTGCCGCTTCGTTATCCATGACCGCCATGCCGACCAGCAAAAGTCCGAAAGACTGGACGATGGAAGCAAGCCCCAGAACCGCCGAGACGGCCAGCAAGCGCGGCATCCGCCAGCGGATCGGCCGCGGCGAAACCGCCGTATTGTCATAGGCGATGGTCATGATCGGCAGATCGTCGAGCAGCGACATGATGACGATCATGATCGCAGTCAGCGGCTGGAACTTGAGAAAAATCGTCGACAGCACCACCAGGAACATGATGTCCATGGTCAGGGCCACACGGTAGATCGTGTAGCTGGTAATGCGGCCGAAGATGCGCCGTGCCTCATCAATGGCATTGTCGATGACCGACAGGCCTGGTGCCGTCAGGATCAGCGCCGCGGCACCTCGAGCCGCATCAGTCGCACCGGAGACAGCCGTTCCGCAGTCGGCTTGCTTCAGCGCCGGCGCGTCGTTGACGCCGTCGCCGGTCATCGCCACCAGGTGCCCACGGTTCTGCAGCGCCTTGACGATGGCATATTTGTGCTCCGGGAATACCCGCGCAAACCCGTCCGCCTTGACGATCGAATCGGCAATGGCTTCCGGCACATGATCGGGATCCATATCCTTGGGAAAGGCTTCGGCTGCAGGAATGATCTGATCGCCCAATCCGAGTTGACGGGCCGTTTCCCGCGCGATTGCGGTATCGTCGCCTGTGACCATCTTGACCGCCACGCCCTTGGCTTGAACGCGTTCGATGGTCTGCTTGGAATCGTCGCGTGGTGGATCGAACATCGGCAGGATGCCCAGCAACGTCCAGGTCTTGCCCGCGTCCTCTGATCGCGCCACGCCGAGCGCTCGATATCCGCGCGATCCCAAATCCGCAACCGAAGCATCGACCTTGTCTGCAATCCCTTTGTCCGCTTTGCCCAGGGCGACAATGGCTTGCGGCGCGCCCTTTGCGACCGTCAAAGTCTTGCCGGATGCATCGGTGGCAGTCGCCTGGGTTCGCTTCGACACCGGATCGAACGGCAGGAATTCGCTGACGGTGTAAGCCTTGAGCGAGGCAGGATCCTTGAGCGCGGCCATGACCGCGGCATCAATGACGTCACCGCTGTCCGCCTCGGACGCCAGAGCCGCCGCAAGGACCACCTCCTTCGGATCCGTCGAGCCGAAGAGGATCGGATCACCCAAAGTCAGCTCGTTTTTTGTCAGCGTGCCGGTTTTATCGGAGCACAGAATATCGACGCCGGCCATTTCCTCGATCGAGGCTAACCGCGAAACAATGGCCTTTTCCTTCGAAAGCGCCAGGGCGCCAAGCGCCATGGTGATAGAAAACACCGCAGGCATGGCCACGGGGATCGACGCGACCAGCAGGATCAGCACGAATTGCAGGATGTCCAGCGCGTCGTCCAGGCCCCAGTTTTCGGTGATGACAATATCCCGATAGACCTGCACGGCCACCATGATCAGCGCCAGAACGACAGCCACAGCAATCAGGAAATTCCCAATCTGGAACATTGCCCGCTGGGCATGGCTGACAGCACCGGCACCCGCGACAAGCTTGGCGGTGCGTCCGAAAAACGTGTTGGCGCCGGTGGCAATCACCACGCCATTCATTTCGCCCTGTTTGACAACGCTGCCCGAATAGGCCTCGTCGCCGACCTTTTTGGTCACGGGCAACGATTCACCGGTGAGTGCCGCCTGATCGATGGAAGCGTAGTCACCTGACACCAGCCGCAAGTCAGCCGGAACGATGCCACCCAGCCGGATCTTAACGATGTCCCCGGGCACGAGTTCGGCCGCATCCACGGATTTCGCCGAGCCGCTGCGCAAGACGGTTGCCTGCGACGCCAGGCTCTTTTTCAACGCAGCCAGCGCGTTCGACGCCTTCATGTCCTGCCACAATTCGAGACCGGCATTGAAAACAAGCAGGCCGAAGATAATGGCAAAATCGTCCCAACGGCCGAGAAAGGCGGAGACGATTGCGGCCGCCTCGATCATGAAGGCAATCGGGCCGATGAAATATTTGAAGATCTTCTCGGCCATCCCGACATGTTTCTCGGGCAGCGCATTCGGACCATATTGGTTCTGGCGTCGTTTCGCCTCGGCTTCGTCCAGGCCCTTGTTTGCGTCAACGCCGAGCTGACCGAGTACCTCTTTGACGGGCATCTTTTCCAGATCGCCCTTCGAGTTCATTTTGTCCGTTGTGGCCTCAGCCGGTTTGACGGTTGTCATGCTCAATGCACACGCTCTTCAATACACGCGTAAGGTGAGCGACCCGAGGACCGCTCAAGAACACACTCTTCGATATGAAAGTCCGTGACAAGCCAGCCTGAACTGCCGCAGCCGCAGTGACCTACCGGTCAGAAAGTGTGCCGCTGACCAAACCTGGACCGCCCTCGCTGGCGGTAATCAAAGGCGTCCAATCCGCTTTCAGACGCCGAAGATGTCTGGCGCGCCCGAGCATTCGATTTGGTGCGTTCGCGGTTTTTGTGGATATCGCTCAGACTGCGATTGGCGGAATAGCGCAACAGCGCGCCGGCACAAGCGATCGCAATCCCGAACAGGATCGTCCCCAAACCAGCCGTGGTCCCCCCACCGGCGGGAACCGCCAGCATCATGGCTCTGATACCGAACAGAACGCACATTCCACCCAAGAACATAACGGCGAAGCTGGCGTAGATGGTGTGTCTGAAAAAGCGTTCGGTGATTGTCGCCTCCATCCGCACTTGTCAGGGTAACGATTTACAACAGAGCTCACGACGTGAAAATCGGTTAACGAACAATGTTTGATTCACCATTAACGGGTGCTTATCCCCGTTGGCACGCAGAAAAGCACATCGCTCAGAACTGGAGGAATTCCGGCCGAAACGCCTCGGCTGTGCTTTTGACCCGACACATGCCGCTGCCGCGAAAATGGGCAGGCACCAGAATGTCGGCGCTATCGGCCAGGTCCTCAAGGATGCTCCGCCGGGTTCGCACCGCCATCCCTTCGTCGGTGCAGAATGCCGAACAAACATCCGGCAGCACCATCTGAAGCGGTGAATGGATCGCATCGCCGCAAAGCACGCCGCGCCTGCCGGCGCTCACCGCATCTACCGACATATGCCCGGGTGTATGGCCCGGGCTATGTCGCAGAGTCAAACCACGGGTCACCTCGAAACCGTCGTCGACCAGCTCCAGCAACCCGGCTTCATGAACCGGCAGCACACTGTCCCGGTAGACGTCAAGGTTGGGCGATTCATCATCGCCTGCGGCCGTCGCAAGCGCATTCCAATGCTCGAACTCCACCCGGCTGGCCAAGGTTCGGGCGTTGCGGAAGGTCGGCAACCAGCGTCCATCAACCATTTGTGTGTTCCAGCCAACATGATCGGCGTGAAAGTGGGTGCAACAGACGAAGTCAACGTCCTGGGGCTCGACGCCACAAGTACGCAGCCGGTTGAGCCATTCACCTCCGCTTCGCTGATGCCAGTCCGCGCGCAGCGGCCGATGTTTGTGATCACCAACACAGGCATCAACCAGAACGGTTGTCCCGGCGTGCTTCAGCAGCCACGAACGAACAATCAGGCGGACCGTGCCTGCAACAAAATAATCCGGCTCCAGCCAGTCTCGATGCGGCTGAAGTCGACTGAGGTCGAGATCGGGAAAAAGCACCGAAACCGGAATATCGAACGGATCGATTTCGACGATCGGAACTATTTCGATATTGCCGAGGCGGTATGTACTCATGCTCTTCCCTTCCGCAGCACGGATGCAATGTCGATCGGCCTGTGAACGGATACCGACGAACCAATCAGGTGGTCTGCAATACCCGCTTGGGCATGGTCTCAGGCATGCGAAGCGTAGCAAGCAACGAAATGGCCGCTGCGACCATAATGAGATAGGCCGGCGCGAGATCGTTGCCGGTCGTGTCGACCACATAAGTCGCGGCGAGCGGCGCCATCCCGCCCACAACACCGGCGCCGATGCCGCTACCGATCGACAACACGCTGCAGCGCAAATGCGGTGGCAGGGCTTCAGCCATCATAAGAGTATAGACCGGATATCCCATCGCCAGCATGGCGCCGAACATGTACTGGCCGACCAGAATCAATCCCAGATTGGGTTGGTGCATGAGCCACCAGAACGGCCAGGAAAACACGAGAAGACCGAAGGCCGCCATCATGGCCATCGGCCGCCTTCCGATCCGGTCTGCCGCCAGCCCGGCCAGCGGGTACAGGAACATCAGAAACAGCTGGCTGAGCGTACTGACGTTGAGCGTCTGCGCCTCCGTCAGATGCAGTTCCAATTCCAGATCGGACGCGGAGAAAACGAACACGATGTAGTAGGCGACCGTGGCTACCAGAAACAGCGATATGTACTGGACGATCGGCCGCCAGGCGACCCGCAGAACTTCCATAACCGGCAGGCTCTTTTCCGGGGATGGCTCGTCCATCGCCGGCGATTCGTCCAGACCGCGCCGCAACAGGTATCCGGCCACCGAAGGTATGATGCTGAGCAGGAACGGCACGCGCCAGCCCCACTCCTGCATCTGTGCCTCGGTCAGAAGGCCCGCGGAAAGCGCCCCTATCCCGGCGGCGGCAGCCATGCCCACATAGGTGCCGAACAACGACCAACTTGAGATAAAGGCGCGTCGGTCGCGCGGCGCGCTTTCAATGAGGAACACTGTCGAAATCGCATATTCGCCGGCAACACCGAAGCCCTGCGCCAGTCTGAGGATCACCAGGAGGATGGGTGCTGCAATGCCGATATCGGCGTAGCCAGGCAGCAGGCCAATCATGAAGGTGCTGGCGCCCATCACCGCCAGCGCGATGATCATGACCGGTGTGCGCCCAAGCGTGTCGGCCATGCGCCCCAGCACCAAACCGCCGATCGGCCTGGCGAAATACCCGATTGCTAATATCCCGAAGGCCGAAAGCAGCGACGCCAGGGGGTCGTCGGACGGAAAGAAGTGCGCACCGATTGATGCCGCAAAGAACCCGTAGATCCCAAAATCATACCATTCCAGAAAGTTTCCCGTTCCCGCTGCCCAGATTTTGAGCTTAAGGCTTTTCCTGGATTTGGCTTGCTGCATGCTGTTCCCGAGTGGTTGGCCCTGCACGAGGTGAGCAGGCATTCGGAAGCGAGACTAAACCACCGGGACAAATTTGGCGACCGGTCCCTGCGGGGGCCCGGCCGGCACTGATTTCCGGTGCAAAAGATTTATGAATTATGGCTCCGAAATACGTTTTTTACTAAGATTCGCAGAGAAATATGTGTTCGTTTTCAATGAGTACAAACCGCTAAACGGAATATCTCTCTCGGATGCGCACAAGACACATTCTGCCCTCCCTCGCTACACTAACGTTCATTTCAACGCCCGTCCTTGCGGCCGATGAACTGCCAACATTCATTGTCTCCGAACCAGTCCAGTATGTTCCACAGCACGACAAGTGCGCCTATTTCACACCCGGCATTTGCACCAGGATGAAAGGTGAAATCAGGGCTCGTTTGGTTTTGCCCGGCGAATTCGATGAGCTGACAATCGACCCGGTGACAAACGCTATCGGACTGTCTTCTACAGGCGGCCAAAGTTATGAGTCTCGTGTCCGGGGGCGGTTCGAGTTCGAAGCAATTCGAGACCTCGAACCCGGCGAGTTGAAGAGCAAATTGAGGTTGCAGGCCGAAAGCAAATCGCCGCAATCCGGAAACGCTTCTGTCGTTGTCGATCAGGCCTACATCGAACTGCGACCTTTGTTCGTGGGGTACTCCGATTCAGCCTGGGTCATGACCACCAACGACGGTGATACCGGTTTCGGCGGTTTTGGAATCTTCGATGGTGCCTACGGCGACCAGCAACGCAACCTGATCCAGTTTCAAGTAAACGATCTGACGGACAACAGGACCTTTTTTGCGATTTCCCTGGAAGACGACGGAGACATGACGAGCTGGACGCCCGATCTCGTTGCTCGAGCAGGCATCGCATTGAACAAGAACACCCATATTTTCGCGGTGGCCGGTTATGACCAGGACAACGGAGTCACTTCGGCCGTCTGGAACGCGCTTGGTGGCGCACCGCTCGGCTTGGGTTCAGCCGAATTGGGTTTCGAACTCGGTCTTCGCACTGATATTGCGGACGCGCACAGATTACATTTGCAAGGGTTCTACGCTACGGGGAATACAGCCTACAAAGCTGAACTAGCCTATCTCGGCGTCAACTGGACACCACGATGGTCGGCTCTCACGAGCTTCAAAACCGAACACACCGCAAAGCTCGTTTCATATATCAATGCGCAGTATTTTGCCGACATCTACGCGCCGACCAACACCAACTCCGGCATGAACGCGTGGACCATCTCGGGTGGAATCGAGTTGAAGCCCGTCAAGGAAATGTCGTTCACATTTGAGGGCAAATATACCCACGTGAACACAAACGGGTACTTCAACGCGCTCGGGAATCCGCGGGAGGATGTATGGGAAGCCGTTATGCAGATGCAGCACAAGTTCTAGTGCGTGATATTAAGCATCATCGCGGATCCTCCGCAAACGTCAGCAAGAACCACGATACCCATTAGAATCCGTCGCCACACCGCAATCTTCGGACGCGCCGCTCGCCGGAGACAACGACCCTTGCAGATTGACTCCGTCCCGTGCCATTTGGCCGACGTAGACTATTGCGACAATCAACTTTCATCATAAGGCATTCGAATGAAACAACCAGGCCAGGCGGAGCAGCTCACTTGGGACGTCGACGGACTGACGGTCGCTGGAATGGCCTGGGGGCCGGCGGACGGGCGGCCTGTGCTGGCCTTGCATGGCTGGCTGGACAATGCCGCGAGCTTCGAGGTTCTTGCGCCAATGCTTAGCGATTGCCGGGTGGTTGCCGTCGACCTGACCGGACAGGGTCTGAGTGACTGCCGTTCGCAAGACTCGTCCTATCTGATTTGGAACGACGTGCCGCAACTGTCGAAAGTCATCGAGACGCTCGGCTGGACGGAATGCACGTTGCTCGGCCACTCACGCGGCGCTGCAATTGCAACGCTGACAGCTGCCGCCATCCCAGAGCGCATCCGCTTCTTGATCACGCTTGACGGACTGATGCCCCAGCCGGTCGAGGACGCTGACTTTGTCAGGCAACTGCAAAAGGGTCTGCAATACAAACCACCCCGGAGATCCCCTCGGTACTATTCTTCCGCTGAAGAATACGTTCAACGCCGTCAAACTTTTGGCGTCTCGCAACAAATAGCGGAGCGGTTGTCAAAGCGCGCGCTTGAAAAAACCGACAAGGGTTTTCGCCTTCGCGTCGACCAACGTCTTTATGCTCCTTCCGCTGTAAAACTGAACCGCAATCAGATCGAGTCTGTTTTCAAGGCTCTTTCCATGCCGGTCCTGACCATCTGGGCGAACTCCGGATTTGCTGAGCTGGGTTGGGCGTCCGACATTACCGCTCTGGCCGAAGAAACCGTTGGCGACCTGACGACCGTGCAGGTGGATGGTCATCATCACATGCATTTGGAACCCGGTCCGGCTACCGAAATTGCAGACCACATTCTGTCCTTTATCTGGAACCCCTGAGCCGTCGACGACATTCATCATCGGTCGATTGTCGAAGCGAAACGGGCACAGGCAGCTGACGGCTGTACATCAACTTCGTTCGGCCGCAGGTCACACACCGCAACAGACATTGATGGCGGACAAAAGCAGCTTTCGGTGTTAATCTCCAACACACCTCGCCCTATTGGGCTTTGTTGCCATCGGAAGGTTTGAGTTGGGCAAAACACCGGCCGCCGGTTCGAACAAGAATCGATCCAACCTGTTGTGGTCGGGAATCGGTGAATCCGTTTCCGATATCCTAGCAAGCCCGGGCATGGTGCTGCCCTTTCTCTATCTTGCGCTCGGAGCCCCGCAGGTCATCGCCAGCCTGCTTTTGCCATGCGTGAAGGCGGCACGCCTGATCGTCGAGGCACTGATCTCGCCCTACATAAAAGTCGGAGCGCGCGCCAAATACGCGATGATGCTGCCCAATCTGGTTGTCGCTGGCGTTCTGGCCGTTCTCGCCTTGTCGGCTGAAAGCCTGCCAGAATGGCTTGCGGCCATGTTGTTCGTCGTCGTGTCAATCATTCTCGGCCTTTGCTTCGGCATCTGGGCGCTCGGAAGCAACCAGGTCTATGGATCGGAACTGGCCGAGAGGGACCGTGGCGAGATCGTGTTCACCCAACTCGCCGGAAGCTGCATTCTGGCCATTGTGGCGGTCTGGCTGACCCGCGATCTGATGGCGGGCGACACGCCGTATCAGCGCCATCGCGTGCTTCTCTGGATGGGCGTGGTGTCGCTGCTGGTCTCCTGCCTGTTCCTCTATCGCGTCGTGGTGACGAAGACGCCCGATGCAGTTGAAAGTGAAGATGCTTCGAAGGAAAAAATACAAGGTTTCGTTGCCGAGGTAGTCCGCGGATGGGCGCTGGCGATACAATACAGCTGGTACCGGAAATTCCTGGTCGCGCGCATCTTCATCCTGACGGTCGAACTGGCGACGCCGTTCTACACAATCCACGCCGCCACCTATCACATGTCGACGCCGCACATCCTGAGCATCTTTGTGACCGCCACCAGCGCGGGAACCGCGGTCGGCGCTCTGCTCTGGCGCAAGATCGTACAGCACTCGATCCGCTACACGATCGCCGGCGCTTCGATCATCGCGTCCTTCTCGGCGCTGATGGCGCTGGCCTTCGACCTCTACGGGCTTGCCGACAACCCCTGGGTCTATGCCGCAACGATCTTCTTCCTGTCCTTCGGGATCGGTGGTGCACAAAACGGCCGCTACCTCTATCTTCTCGCCATGTCGAAGGAAAGCGACCGCCCCTACATGGTCGCCCTCGCCGACGTCGTTGCCGGCATTGGCGGAATCATTTTCGCCGCTGCTCTCGGACTGCTTGCACAGCTACACAGCGCTCTGCTGCCGCTGGTGATCCTCGCTGCCCTCAACGCAATATCGGCGTTTTTGGCACTGGGTCTGCATGATTCAACCGAGCCGGAGGCGGCTCCAAGCAAGAAACGGCACCGAATCAAGAGGCTGCTTTAGCGCCGGCGCATTTGACACTCATCCAGCGCACAATGTGCTATTGTAATGACTTGGGCGGTGTGCTACCTGCCACCGTCTTCCGACACGTCTGCGAACGGAAGGTTTTGGGTGTGTAGCTCAGTTGGTAGAGCAGCTGACTCTTAATCAGCGGGTCCAGGGTTCGAGTCCCTGCTCACCCACCAAATTTTTCATGTCCGACCCGAAGACATAGGTGACAGATCGTTCCCATGACAACTGCTAACGCCTTTTGAACTCGGGCATTCTCCACTCAAGAAACGACTTGATCCCATTCGGTCCGTCATGCGTGGGCATCGTCCAGACAATAAACACTGCGTCTCCCGTTCGAGTTAAGACTCCGTCGGCTCCCTGTATGCTCGTTGCAGCAACCGCTTCAAACGTCCGAACGCTTTGGTTGGGCCTGCCGTCATGCCCTTCGGCCTGGCGTTCATGCGCACCGCGGCGAAGTATCGCTCTAAGTCCTGGACGGGGTTGCCGCCCGGCTTGCAGAGGATCTTCGGCCGCTACGGGATCCAGCCGGCCGAATGGGATCAGATGCGCCACATGCCGATGCATGACATGGGCAAGGGCGTCGAGATCCTCAGGCCCAACGAGATCGATCAGCGCATCGGCACCGGACTGGCCGAGCGCTACCTGACTATGCTCCAGCAGGAAACCGAATTCGCCATTCCGTCCGGATCGCATCGCTCCAGGACGGCGCTGCTCGATCAGAACCAGCCGGGCAAGCTGATTTGCGAAGTGACCCGATCCTTTGCGCAGTTCAGAAGCTTCGGGGCCGTTTTCGCCCTGTTGCTTGGCCGAAGGATCCACAGCGAGATCACCGCCGACCTCGCGCGTGGCGGGTTGAAAGGCGCGATCGTCGGCCGCGGTGTGGCGTATACCGGGAGCCTGCTGATATCGACGACGCTTTTCGGCGCTTTGGCGCTGCAGTTGAAACAGATCGCCGCTGGCCGCGAGCCGCGGCCGATGGACGATGCCAAGCTCTGGGGCGCCGCACTCCTGCAAGGCGGCGGCCTGGGGATCTACGGCGATTTCCTGTTCGCGGACATCAACCACTATGGCGGAGGGCTTGCCGCCACCTTCGCCGGTCCGGTAATCTAGCGCGCCAACGACTTCTGGAACCTTGCCGCCAGCAACGCCGTGCAACTGGCCAGCGGCGAGAAAACCCATTTCGGGCGGGAGCTCGTGCGTTTCGCCCGCAGCAACATCCCGGGGTCTAACATCTGGTACCTGCGCCTGGCTTGGGAACGTATCGTCATTGATCAGCTGCAATACCTGCTCGATCCGGAGGCCAACGAGAGCTTCAAGCGCCGGCAGCAGTTCTGGAAACGCGAGACCGGGCAGGAGTTTTTCTGGCGGCCCGGCGAAGTCTTGCCTGATTCGCGCGGCTGACGGCCACGATCCGATAATCTGCCCGAATTCCGGTTTTCCTACCGGAACGTGTACACGAAAAGTGAACAAAACTTTTGTTGAAACAAGCCCTTAACGGGCAAAATAGCATTTTTCCGATGGATTGCGGGCATGTTCGGCAAACCGCCCTTGACACGGTTAACGGTGTCCCTCTATGCCGGATGGTGATGGGCCCCCGTAGCTCAATGGATAGAGCTGGTACCTGCTAAGTCCCGTGTTGCGGGTTCGAATCCCGCCGGGGGCCCCATCAATTTCTCAGTATGTCAGTACCGATTTTGTGTCAACAAAATGTTGACAACAGGTCCACAGCTACAAAATTGCCGTCGAGCACCCCGATTGAACACAAACGCGCGCTAAATCATCGATGATGATTGCGATTTGCGCCTACCGCAGCAGTTCGAGCGCCGGCCAGCGCAACAAGGATTCACACACCGATTACACCGCGACCGGAGACTAGGGTCTAAACTCAATCAGCCTGTTGAACAAAGGGTGCAAATCAGATTCAGAGTGTCGAAAGGACCCTTTGGCGTTGATGATGAGCAAACTTTTCTGGCTGAGCGACACACAATGGGCGGCAATTGAGCCGCATCTGACGAAGAACCAGCCCGGAGCACGGCGTGTCGACGATCGACGTGTGATCTCGGGTACTGTCCATGTTCTCAAGATCGGCTGCCGCTGGTGTGACTGTCCGCTGGAGTATGGCCCTGCAACAACAATCTATAACCGCTTCAATCGCTGGTCCCGCCGCCGGTTCTGGATAGAACTGGACGAGGCCTTGGCCGGAGCCGGCGCAATCACCAAAAGCACGTCCATCGATTCCACCTATATCAAGGTGCATCGCTCGGCTCATGGCTGTAAAGGGGGCGAAATCGCAGGATATCGGCCCCGCACGCGGTGGCCAAACCAGCAAGCTCCATTCCCTGACTGATGCGCTTGGGCGGCCTTCGCCTTCACGCTGACGCCCGGTAATGTCTCCGATATGACAGCGGCTCCGATGCTGTTGTCGAAGCTGATCGGTGCTCGCTATCTCGTCGCCGACAAGGGCTAGATGCCCATAGCCTGCGCAAGGCTTTGCGAAATCGGGGAACCGTTCCGGTCATTCCAGGTCGCATCAACCGCAAGCGCTCGATCGCCTACGACACTCGACGATACCGCGACCGTCACCTCATTGAGAACGCTTTCTGCCGACTCAAGGATTTTCGTCGCGTCGCCGCACGATACGACAAGCTTGCAGAAAATTTCTTGTCCGCCATCACGCTCGCAACCCTCATCGCATTCTGGGTCTGAACGAGTCGCGACCCTAGCGAACTCATACAACAGGTGATTTCCCACAACAGCATTCAAAAGGTGCAAGTTTTTCGCCTTTATTGCAGAATGCAATAGCAGCTCACTCAATAGAAAAATTCTGATCGTCACCGTTTTAATCCAAAAAAACCAAAAATATTCTCCTCAAATAGCATCTACGATTGACTTTTCAATCAATTTCCCTACATATATTACAAAATGGAGAGACAATTGAAAACGGCAGAAAAATTTTCTTTCTTTTACATTGCGTTATTCGTTGTTAGTAATAGCGTCAATGCGTATGCCGGTCCGGAAGACCGGTCCCCATTTGGAAAGGAGCTGGAGGACGTTGTCGGCGACAGTCAACAAACCGAAAGTCCTCCGATAATTTTCGTCAACGACAGTCGTGAGGACGGCGGCGGCGGCGGCGGTGAGATAAAAGAAAAGCAATAATATTAAATTCGATTCAATCATCGATGTTTTTTGTAAAATGTTAAGACACTTGCTAATTTGCGCTACAATAATTTCTATACCTAGCACTTCTCACGCTTGCTTAGACGAAAAGCAAATAAGGTATAAAAAAAGGGCCCTCGAGATCGATTCAACTGAAGTATGCAATCACATAGCCAGTTTGTTAGTTGACCCTAATTCAATTTGCAAAAATGATAGGCATATTTCAAATGAAACTATTATTGATGTTGTTCAAATGCAGAGATCTGATATTAGCGTTTTCGATATTTTTATTATTGCACCCTCGCAAAAACAGTCCAATTATTTAGGAAAAAACGGATTCGAGAGTCACAAATTTCGAGTTATATTTATGATGAGCCTTAATTGTAGGGTATCTATATGGAGTTATATGTACGAACCTCGCTTTCTGCGCGGGGGCTTTCGGATCGCGCAAAACCGGTCGAACCCGAACTGGACCCATTTGCAAGATTTCCATGGATCAAGGACCTATTCGGACGTGCTCAGGCAATGGATGATAGACTTGTTTCTTAATGAAAGAACTAATTCGAAATGAGTATTATCGGTGTAAGGTATACATTAGGTACGATTATACTGCTCACCCACTTCCTTTCGATTGGCGTGTTTTTTTACCTAGGATTGAGTCGCCTCGATGGTTTTGAGCAGAATGTTGGGGTCATTCTTTCGATTGCTCCATTGACATCTTTATATTTTACCGCTTTCTTACGGTACGTTGTTGCCGATGATGGCATCAAAGATAAAGATTTAAAAATTCCTGTGAGATCATTTTATATACAAGTTCTAGTGGTTTCGATTTTTTGTTCAACATTACTTTTTGGTGGTTCTTTTTTGTATATAGATGGACAAATAGACTACCAAAATATTGGTGTTTTTACTGGTTTGGTAGAAACTCTGTTTGCTTCATATTTGGCGATTATTTTTAACAGCCTTTTCCCTGAAGCAATGACGAAACTCAGGAAAAACTAGCGCGAAAAGACGTCACCTTTCCCAACCATTGCTATGAGAAAACCCGTTTGCTCTGTGATAATTTCCCAAGCTTCGCTGGTTAACATATTGATTCTTGCACTCAAGAATAACCCTTAATCAGCGGGCCCAAGGTTCGAGTCCCTGCTCACCCACCAATTTTTTCAATAAAATCAATGGCTTTCAGAAGCCTTGAAATCTTGAATCGCACCCGGTGCTATTGCACATCCCTCACACACTTTGCACACAGTTCGGAGAGGTCAGCGGCGGTGTCATACTGCGCTGATTACGAAAAGGCCAGAACACCTTCTTCAATCTTCTTCGTCCCGCTAAAGTCCCTGACGGTTTGAAGATCGAGGCGTGCAAGTTGCCGTTGTCATCGCATGCTGAGTTGACGAAACTCCGGGCAATCTTCATGGATGATCCGGTGAAAATGACGAGCGCTGACCCGGAATGACCGATCGAAGGCAACCCCGCGACCCGCATGGGGGCGAGACGAAACAAGCCTGTTGCGTGCCAGCCGAGCGTAGAGGTGAAGCTGCACGGTCGTCGAGTAGCCCGCCCGTCAATGCCCTGCAGGTTCAAGATATCAGGTACAACGACGAATTTGTGAGCATTCCGGGGGGAGCGTCATACCTTGGTACCGATCAGCCACTCATTCCGGATGATGGCGAAGGGCCCAGGAAACGTGTCCAGATCAAGCCGTTCCGGATGGCAAAAACGGCGGTTACCAACAGCCAGTTCGCGGCGTTCGTCGACTCAACAGACTACGTGACCGAGGCCGAGCTCTTCGGTTGGTCTTTGGTTTTCTGGCAGTTCGCGGATCCCGCCATACAATACCAGCGGGTGGCCGCGACACCATGGTGGTGCAAGGTTGACGGCGCAAGCTGGGCCCGTCCTTTCGGTCCCAAGTCTGACGTTACCGGCATTGAAGACCATCCGGTCACGCATGTCTCATGGCACGATGCACAAGCGTATTCCGCCTGGATGGGAGGGCGCCTTCCGACAGAGGCGGAGTGGGAGTATGCCGCGCACGGCGGCAACGATGATCTCTACCCGTGGGGCAAGGACGAACCAAACGATACCGACACCCAACCCTCCAACATCTGGCAGGGCAGCTTCCCCGAACAGAACACCTGCGCTGACGGATATGCGGGGACCGCGCCCGCGATCAGCTTCGAACCCAATGGCTATGGTTTCTACAATATGTCAGGCAATACCTGGGAATGGATCGGCGATGCCTTTCGCATCAGGTCGTTGAAGCGCGGGGCGAAACTCAGAAATGCAGCGGCGGCCGAACAAAAAGAAAAGGTCCTCAAGGGCGGCTCGTACCTTTGTCACAAAAGCTACTGCTACCGCTACCGCATCGCCGCGCGCACGGCGGCGACCCCGGAAAGCTCGACCGGCCATATGGGGTTCCGAGTGGTGCTGCCGGCAATTTAGACGAGCAGCTGCCCCTGCATCTCACAGATAGCGATTGCGTTCCGGTTTCGGATCCCGCCATCGAAACGGCTCATCCGGGGCGACGGCCTTGACCCACGAGCGAATGAGGTTCGTACGATCCGCATTTCTGGCCTGCGTGTCAGCAATCGAAATGGGGTCCCAACCCCTCGTCAACTCATCCATCATCTGTGCAGTCAATCCCAGTTTTTGTTCAAGAATATCAACCGATTCATCCGGATCGACGCGCAAGTCAAACAACTGTGGCGGATGTCCGTTGTAAACACAGAGCTTGTAGGCATCGCGCCGCAGCATTCGGTGTTGCACTGCCTTTGTCTTTACGTTCATCAAGCCGCCATAGTAGCTCGAAACCGCCCGGTCGTCCCACGGACCGTCGGACAAAAGAGAGCGCCCAACATGCCCCGGCATCAGGGGGGCGCCGCCAAGATCAAGAATCGAGGCCGACAGATCGAAAAGCGATGTCACACGATCATCGATATGCCCCCGCTTGATTCCCGGCCCGGTCATGATCAAGGGAACTTTAGCGCTCTCTTCGAAAAATGTGCTTTTCCACCAGAGCCCTCGCTCCCCCAGTGCTTCTCCGTGATCGGACGTGTAGATCAATACAGTATCGTCACGCTCCCCAACCGCGGACATCACATTCCCTGCCAGCCGATCGATCATCCGAACCAATCCATAATAGGCCGTTCTGGCGCGGTGAGCGGCGGCATCATCAATCTGATCGACAGCTCCTGCCTGCGCCCACTCGGCAATGGCCGGATGGCGTGCGACCGGGGCGTGGAGCCGCGGTGGAGCGACGTTTTCGGCAACCGCATCATAGTCCTCGGGCAACGCAATATAGGGCGGATGCGGGCAAAACAGGCTGATCAATGCAAAGAACGGGCGTCCGGTTCTCTCACGGTTTCTGAAAAGCTCCTCAAGCGTCACCTCCGCTTGTTCCACGACCGCCGCGTCGTAGGACTGATACGACGTCTGGCCGCGCCCGGAACCTTCAATCTGGCTGCCGTGGTTGCCGCGCGCATTGGTCAATGGACCAATATCCGGGGCGCCGGCTCCCGGCCATCCCGGGCCGATATCGCCAATCGGCCGCTGCGAAAACCCGTGAAGCTGATCGGGGCCGTAGAAGTGCATGCGTCCGACAAGACGGCAATCGTATTCCGCAGCTCCCAGGGAATGCGCAAGCGTCGGAATGTCGGAAGGCAGAAAGTCATTATTCGTCAGAACACCCGATTGATGCGGTTCAAGGCCCGTCAGAAACGCCATGCGCGACGGAACGCAGAGGGGAGAAGGACAGTAGGTATTTGAGAAAACCGTGCCTCTCGCGGCCATTTCATCGAGCGAAGGCGTCTGAGCCGCCTTGTCGCCCATGACGCCCAAAACCCGCGCTGCATGCTGGTCGGTCATGACCATGACAATATTCGGGCGGTCACCCGGTGAGCTAATCGGTCTAGACAATTTAGGCATCCTGTCGTATTGGTTGGTCCAATAAGCCAATTCTTAACGCCAAGATGCCAGGGAGGACAAGTAATGTTGCATTTTTTTCGGAAATCTGCGGTTGCGTTTGCGCTAGGGGCGACCACTTTGATCTTACCGGTTGGACCAATTGGTCTGACCGATACGATCGCTCAGGAATTTCCATCAAAACCAATCGAGGTGGTCGTGCCGTTCAAGCCGGGCGGCAGAACCGATACCGTGGCGCGCCTGATGGGTGAAAAGATCCAAGCCGATGGGCTTCTCTCGCAGCCGATGGTTGTTGTGAATGCTGACGGCGGGGCCGGTGCAAACGCCGTAAACCGGATGCGGCGCGGCGATGCAGATGGACACACGATCGTTCATTGGCACCACCAGGCGCTCATCGCGATGGCAATGGAGCTTGGGGATTTCAGTCTCGATGACTTCAAGGCCATCGGTTACACCGGCGGCGGCAGTCCGGTTTGGGTCGTCAAATCAGACAGTGAGTTTCAAACGCTCGAAGACGTGATTGCGCACCTCAAGGAAAATCCGCGTGGCCTCGTCGAAGCGGTTGGCATCGGGACAATTCCGCACTTCGTCGGCGCCATGCTGGCCAAAGAAGCCGGATTTGAAACCCGCTACGTCACGGCAAACTCGGGCGCTGATCGGCTGCGCTTAATCCTCGGCGGCAATGCCGACATCGCTCTCTTCGCCGCATCGGAATACCTGGCCCAGGGTGAAGGCCTGCGCCCCCTCGTCTACTTCGGTAAAGAGCGTCTGCCTGCGCTTCCGGATGTTCCGACCGCAATGGAGCTTGGCTACGATGTCGCTTGGGCCAATCCAAACTGGTGGCTGGCTCCGGCGTCCACACCTGATGCGCATGTCGCCGTCCTTGCAAAAGCCCTCGAAGCGGCGATCAACGATCCGGAAATCATCGACTACTTCAACAACAATACGCTTCAGCCGTATTGGACGCCTGGTGCGGACGCCCTAAGCGATGCGCAGAAGCAGCTCGACGCGCTTTCTGCTGTCGCAGCGACAATCAACTAATCCTCCCTCGGGGGCGGGCCGCCACGGCTTGCCCCCGGTTCTTAGCCGCAAAAAGACCGCGTCCCGTGGAAGACAAGGCCCGCAAAACCATCGCTGATCTGGCACTTGCTGCCCTCACCTTGGTCGGGGCTGCGATCCTTTTCATCGGGGCCCATTCATTGCCGCCACCGCGCTTCGAACCGCTTGGCTCTGCGGCCTTGCCGCGTATCCTCGGTGGACTGCTCGTTGTGTTCGCGCTCATCATTGCCGTCAGCGCCGTCATGCGTCACCGCAAGAGCGTTCCGGTGCCTCAAGAGGACACCTCCAAACCGAAGATCGATCCGAAACGCGGCGCTCTCGTTTTCATTGCCCTGATTGCCTATGTCTTCGCGCTTGATGTTCTGCGCGTGCCGTTCATTGCCGCAACACCCCTCTTTGTCGTCGCCACGGGCGTCGCTATCAGCGGCGTGAACTGGCGCGGGTTGGCTGCCTTCGCCGTGCTCGGACTCTTGCTCGCCGTCTTCATTTCCACGGTGTTCGAACGCCTGCTTTACATCAGGATCGGCTGATCCATGGCCGATGCATTCATAGCCCTCTTCACGCCCAACAACTTGATGTTCCTGTTTATAGGAACCGCCTTGGGCATCGTCGTCGGCGCAATTCCGGGCCTGACGGCGTCGATGCTGATCGCGCTCACCCTGCCGCTCACCTTCCACATGGACCCGGTGAGCGCAGTAACGCTTCTGATCGGTGAATATGTCGGCGGTATCTCAGGCGGCTTGATCATGGCGATCCTGCTCCGCATGCCTGGCACGCCTTCCTCCATTGTGACCACCTTCGACGGCTATCCCATGGCGCAAAAGGGCCAATCGGAACGCGCCCTTGCACTCGGCATCATGGCATCAGTTGTCGGTGGCATCATTTCGTGGGGGTTTCTGGCCGGCATGTCGCCGTCGCTCGCGCGCTTCGCCCTGCAATTCGGACCATGGGAGTATTTCACACTGGTGCTCATGGCACTTGTCATGCTGGCTGTCCTGTCGCAAGGGTCGATGGTGAAGGGTTTGCTTGGCGCAGCCCTTGGCATGTCCTTCGCCCTGCCGGGCATCGACAGCTCCATCGGACAGGCCCGCCTGACCTTCGGATCCGACGCGCTTCTGTCCGGATTTGGCCTCTTGCCGGTTTTGATCGGCGCCTTCGCGATCAGCCAGATCCTGCGCGACAGCGCAACGCCTCAGAGCATAGGCGACATGAAGTTGCCAAGCCGACATCTGCCCATCTATCGCAGAGATTTGACATACATTCCGCGCCTTATCCGCGGCTCGATCATTGGGACCTGGATTGGTCTGCTTCCTGGTATCGGCGGCAACATCGCGGCACTGGTCAGCTACTCCACCGAGAAACAGATCTCTCGAGAACCTGAAAAATTCGGTACCGGCTACGAACCCGGCGTCATCGCTGCCGAGAGCGCAAACAACGCCTCCATCGGCGGAGCGCTGATACCGCTCATTACAATGGGCATTCCGGGCAGCGTCACCGAGGCGATTCTGATTGGCGCTCTGACCATTCACAACTTGCAACCCGGCCCACTCCTGTTCCAGAACGCACCCGAAATTGCTTACGGCATCATCGCGGCCTATTTCGTTGCCAACGTCCTGATGCTCATGCTGATGTGGGGGCTGGTCCGCTACATCGCGCAAATCGTCCGGCTGCCCCGGTCGGGATTGATGGCCGTCATTCTTGTATTTTGCGTGACGGGTTCCTACGCCGTGAATTCCAGTTTCGTTGACGTCTGGGTGATGATCGGCTTCGGAGTCATTGGTCTCGGGTTGGAGTATTGCAAGGTTCCGCTCGGCCCCTTTGTCATCGGTTTTGTCCTGTCACCGATTGCCGAGGAGCAGTTGCGCGCATCCCTGATGATGTCCGACGGCAACCTTGCGGAAATCCTGACCCGTCCGTATGCACTTCTGTTCCTTGCACTCGCGGTGATCACCGTCGCCTGGCCAGCCATTGCCAAGCGCATTATGGATCGCGAAACGGCAACGAAGGATATCGTATGAACGTGCTTGATCTGCCCGCCGGTAGCCGTAGATATCTCCAAATAGCCCGCAAACTTGCGGGTGACATCGATAGCGGGCGTTACACGCCCGGCCAGCGCCTTCCGCCTGAGCGAGAACTGGCCCAGATCCTTGACGTCAGCCGAACGACAGTGCGCGAAGCCCTGCTGGCACTCGAGATCATGCGGTTCGTCGAGATCCGCGTCGGCTCCGGTGTCTTTGTTCTGGACCCTGCGCAGCGCAGTCAGACGGAACTCGTTGAGCCTGACGGAGCGCCGCCGTCTGACGTCCTGGCAGCCCGCCGGATCATTGAAGGCGAAACCGCAGCGCTCGCGGCCCAAAACGCGACAAATGCCGATTTCAGCAGAATGCAGTCGACCATTGATGAGATGGCCGTCAGCCTGCATGACATCGAAAGGTTCGACGTCGCCGATGCGGCGTTCCACGCTGCAATCTCCAAAGCTGCCGGCAACGATGTGCTCGCCGGTTTCGTGTCGCATCTCTGGCGCATGCGCGAAGGCAACATGTGGACCCGTTGGTACGATCAGACGCGGCATGTCTCGAACCGAGAGAAATCGGTCGAGTATCACCAAATCATTTTACGTGCCATCGAACGCGGCGCGCCGGACGCTGCGCGCACGGCCATGCAGACCCATCTCGATGGCCTGGCTGAGCGATTTTATCGACTTAAACTGTGAAGGAACGCACCCCAATGCCCGCTGCGCCGGACATCGTCCTCATCATCACCGATCAGCAACGCTATGACACGATTGCCGCGCTTGGTGCATCCCATATGGATACACCGAATATCGACCGGCTTGCCCGCAACGGCGTGTCCTTCACGCAGTGCCACGTGACCGCGCCCTCCTGCGTTCCGTGCCGGGCTAGCCTCTTTACCGGATACTATCCGCACACGAACGGCGTGTTGGCGAATGGCCAGCCATGGAGCCGCACTTGGGTCTCGGACCTTGCCGCCGTGGGATATCACTGCGTGAACATCGGCAAGATGCACACCATTCCCTACGACGCGAAGGCTGGCTTTCATGAGCGCTTCGTCGTTGAGAACAAAGACCGATATCTCGAAGGACGCTGGTTCCTTGACGAGTGGGACAAGGCGCTGGCAAGTCACGGATTGAAAAAACAGCAGCGTGAGGAATACCGTAAGCGAACAGACTACAAAGATCGTCTTGGCGCGTTCACGTGGGATCTTCCGCCTCGCTTGCAATCCGACAATTTTGTCGGTGATACCGCGTGCTGGTGGCTCGACACCAAACCAGTCGACAAACCGCTCTTCATGACAATCGGGTTCCCGGGTCCGCATCCGCCCTATGACCCGACGCCGGAGGTGGCTGAGAAATACATGTCACGAAACGTGCCGGTCCCGGATGTGAGCGATGAGGAACTCGCGGATCTCGCCTCGCCCTGGGTGGAAAAGCGGAAGCATGACGTCGAAGTCGACCACGACAGCGTCGCGTGGAAGCTTGACCCGACCGAGGACGAACTCCACCGTATGCGAGCGTACTACTACGCCAACGTCGAGATGATCGATACGCAGGTTGGTCGTATCCTCGATGCCCTAGATGCACGCGGCAATCTGGACAACACCATCATCATTTTTACCTCTGACCACGGCGATAACCTCGGCGACCACGGGTTGATTCAGAAGTGGGCGCCCTACGAGGAGGTCACGCGCGTTCCGCTTATCATCTCCGCGCCCGAACGGTTCACAGGCAGGCGCAATATCGACGCCCTGGTCCAGCTTTTTGACCTCGGCCCGACTATTCTTGAGTGGGCAGGCGTCGAACCGAACCCGTCCTTTGAAGCGGTATCGCTTAACCCCGCGCTTCGTGGCGATCCATTCGAAGGACGCGTCCACGTGTTCTGCGAACAAGCCGGCGACGTCAACATGACCGGCACAAACTTTCTCACAATGGTCCGTTCAAAGACCCACAAGCTCGTCCATTTTCACGGCAGTGAAGAAGGTCAGCTATTCGACCTCGAAAGCGAAGCAGGCGAAACCAGGAATTTGTGGAACGTGCCAGAAGCGTTCGAGGTCAAACAGAATCTTATGCTGACACTAATGGAATTCCATGTCGAAAGCGCCCTACAAACCCGTAATGCGCGCCGATTGATCGTGTCACCTCAAGACGCAGAATCGCTTCAATAGCGAGAATCTCCCAGCAAGACCTTCATCGACCGCAAACGTCAGTATTTCGTGTCTCATGGTCAAGCGCCGTCTTCCAGGAGCACGTCCGCATAGGTGTCACGAAGTTTCACTTTGACCACCTTCCCTGTCGCCCCCCCCCGGTAGCAGTTCGCCGACGAAGATGACCTTGTCACCGAAGTAAATCTCGAGGTGGCGCATGTTCCAGGCTATCGTCCCGCACCTGGCACCGAGCTTCAATCCAAGGGCAGAGAGTGCCGACGCAAGTTTCCGCGCATTCATGGCGACTTCACTCCAGTTTGTGAGCGTCGTTCCTCCTGCTGTTTCAACCGACACGATTTCCGTCGCGCCGTGGTAGCGGTCAGCGTGATCGATCAGCTGGGAAATCAGCAGCGGTTGGTACATCATTTTGCCGAGCATCAGCGCACCCCCCCAATTTGTTTCTTTGCCGCGAAAACGGTCTCACAATCCACGATGGCCATCAAGCCGCGTTGTTTGCAGGACAATGCAAGCCGGCGTTCAGATCAGACCGTCCAGATTTTGAAAGATGGCACTGGCCTATTGATCGACCACGCGTCTGCTCACGAACTGAACGCGACGCATCGATGGTTGCATTCCAACGGGGTTCGGCAAATTGCCAGACGTGCAAATTCAAAACTCGAACACCCGCTGGCTTAGTCGAGCAGCAACACCCCTTCGGCGATCTTGACGGCGTTGCCGCCGATGCGGGCGTGAACGATCTTGCCACCTTCGAGGTCGAGATGGAGATGAATGACCGAAGGGCGGCCCATTTCAACGCCCTGTTCGATGAGCAGCGAGTGGTGGCCATCCAGGAGATCGTCGAACATGTGCACCGCACCTGAGAAGGCGGCGACCGCAGATCCTGTTGCCGGATCCTCCGTAATACCCACATGAGGCGCGAACATCCGTGCGTGAAAGCTGGCCTCATGCGAGACGCCACCGCGGCAGTAGACGAAGGCATCGACCAACTGACCGTCGGCCATTGGAGCCAACTGCTCCCAACGGGCGGCATCGCAACGTGCCTTGGCCGCCACAGACAGATCGTGCACCGGAACCATCATGAACGGTACCCCGGCATTCCAGATCGAGATCTGGTGATTTTCAAAGCCGATTTCATGCGGCTCCAGGCCAAGCGCGGAGGCAACAGCCTCCTTGCTGACGTCGGCGTGAAAGATTCCAGAGAGTCGCGGCAGATCAAACTCTGCGAATGTCGGCTGACCAGATTGCAGTTTGGCAACCGTGCGCACCGGCCCGACGCCTTCCTCCAGCACGTTCATCACGTCCATATCGACATTTTCGCCGCCGGTCTTGCGCTCGGCCAGCGCCACCGACGCGCCGACGGTCGGATGGCCTGCGAAAGGCAGTTCCCGCCCTGGCGTGAAAATGCGCAGCCGCGCTCCGTGGGTGGGGTTGTCAGCCGGCAGTACGAACACCGTTTCAGACAAGTTGAACTCACCCGCGATTTTCTGCATTTGCTCGTCCGAAAGCCCTTCCGCATCGAACACCACTGCCAGAGGATTGCCGGCCAGTCTGTCGGCCGAAAAGACATCGTAGATGGCGTAGCTGCGCGGCATGGGCGGTCCTCCGGTTGGCTTGGGCGACGGAACAATTACAGCGCCGAAACGCCAGCGACAACGGAAAAATGTTCCCGGAGACGAAGTCGGTCGTTGCGCCGATCAGGCGATGTCCAGCGTCATGACGACGGGGCAGTGATCGGAGGCCTTTGGCCGGTCCCAGCCTGTGCGCGGGTAGCGCTCAACATCCTGACCTTCCGGAAACAAAGTGCGGTAGGGCTGCCCCCTCCTCACGATGTCCGGCACACGCGTGGCATTGCGCTGGGCCAGAGCCGGAGAGAGCAACAGATAGTCGAGTTGGCACAAATGCCTCTCCTGAGGCCCGCGGGTATGAAAAAGCGTCCAGCGATCGAGTTCCGGACGGCGACGAACGACGTTTTCCGCGAATCCGTCCGACGTGAAAACGTCAACCGAACTGGCCGATTCCGAGCTCGGTTGGAAGACGTGGCCGTTGATCCTGTCGCCGTCGATCACCACTCGCTCCTGATAGTCGTTGAGATCGCCGCAGATCACCCAGCGCTTGTTTGCCGCCCTGTCCTTGCCAAACCGCTCCTCAATGATGTGGCGCACGGCGCGCGCTTCAGCCATGCGAACGGGCATGGTGGCGGTTCGGCCATCAAGGCCGTTGCGCGGCGAACCCATCGACTTGAAATGAGACACGAAAAGGGTCAGCGGCCTGCCGCCGATCCTGATATCGATCTCCAGGCAGTCCCGCCTGAATATGCGGTCCTGCGGCTCGTTGGTTTCGGCAATCGCCTCGTCGTGCAGATCGAGGTCTGCGTAGGTCAGGTGAGCGTGGCTTTGCATACGCTGGAACTCGATCGGCTGCCCGTCTCGCGTCTCTTCGCGCATCATCACCGCAACGTCTATGCCACGGCCGTCATTGCCCTCCACCATGTATTTGTGGCGATAGCCGCGCCCGATCATCTTGAACAGGTAGCCGTATTCGAACGCGTGCAACGCATCCAGATTGTCAACTTCCTGGAGACAGAGAATATCGGCGGCCGTGTCGGCGATCGCCAGAGCCGTCAATTGTCTCGTATCGTCGGTCAGGGCGATGGCCCGGGCCTGCTCAAGGCGTCGGTACTCATCTTCCGAGTTGATATCGTAGAGCCGCAGACTGCGATCCTGGCGTAGCTCGTTGCGGTATCCGGAAAAATCGAACCGGTTGATCAGGTTCTCGACGTTGAATGTAGCCAGGCGCAGGGACATGGAAGATCTTGCGGCTCCGATGGTTCGATCGATCCTGTTTAGCCCCGCAATCGACCGTTGTCACCAATGCAAGGCTTTGCCTGCAGAAACGCCGCCAAAACTCTGAAAAGACTCGCAATAGCCTGCCTGAACACCTCTCCTTGAAGAGAATTTGATTAACGACTGTATCAAAGTAGCCTTGCCAGCGACGGTCGATTGACGAATAGTTCAGCACAGCAAACCTCAAACGGGAGGGAATCATGCTCAATGTTTCACGCTTTGCAGCGGTGATGGTTGTCGGACTGGGCCTGCTGGCTTTGACCGCAGTCACTGCCGAGGCTGGCAAAAAACGCTATCGCGGAAATGGTGAAAATTTCGCAATCGGACTGGCCACCGGACTGATCGTTGGCGGAATCATCGCCGGCAGCCAGCGTCGCGGCTATTACTGTAACGGCGGCTATTGCAACGGCGGCTATTACGGACAGCGAGGCTATCCCGGCCCACGCTACTACAAGCGTGGCAATCCGGCACGCTATTATGGCCGCCCCGTCCGGCGCTATTACCGGCCGGCACCGCGCTATCGCGGCGTGCTGACCCCGGCGCACTACGACTACTGCTTCTCCAGATATCGGTCCTATCGGGCATCGGACAACACGTTCCAGCCCTATCACGGTCCGCGCAAGGCGTGCATCTCCCCCAACTACTGAGGTGGGAAACCGGATTGTACCAACATCCAGAACGGGGTCGGACAACGGCCCCGTCTTTTTTTGTATAAAGTCTGTCACACCCGATTGCTGCCGGTTGTCTAAAGGGTCAGAACCATCAAGCAAGACGGATTGATCATGACGACTGACCTGAACAAGCTCGCAAAGACAGCCCAGGCCGGCGATCGCAAGGCGCTCGAAAATCTCGTTCGTGCCGTCCAGGACCGGGTCTATCATCTGGCGATGCGCATACTGGTCGATCCGGACGACGCCCGTGATGCGACCCAGGAAATCCTTATTCTGGCGATTACCAAACTGTCGACATTTCGCGGCGACAGCGCGTTTTCGACCTGGGTTTACCGCGTCGCCGCCAATTATCTGCTCAATGCACGCAAGAAGGCGGCCCGCGAACGGCAGCTGACGTTCGACGACTTCGCCGCAGACCTGGAAGACGGTCTCGTCGCCGACCCACCCCAGGCACCGGACGATGCGCTGATGCTCAACGAGCTTCGCATCTCCTGCACCATGGCGATGCTGCTCTGCCTCGATATCGAACAGCGCCTTGCGTACGTGCTCGGCGATATCCTCGAGTTGGACCACGCAGAAGCCTCAAGCGTGCTTGGCATCAAAGCCGCAGCCTATCGGCAGCGCCTGTCGCGGGCGCGGCGCCAGGTTGTCGCTTTCACATCCCGGCACTGTGGTCTTGCCAGCGACGAGGCCAAATGCCGCTGTCCCCGTCGCCTGCCCGCTGCAAAAGCCTGCGGTCGGATCGGGTCAGCCCCTGCTTTCGCTACCGGGGACGCTCCCTGTTACACCGATGTACTTGACCGGGTCAGAACGGTCGAAGGCGACTTGAAGGTCCTGAAGCTACAGACGGCAACGGCACCGTTCCGGTTTCCCGACGATCTGGGCCATCGCATAGCGGATATCGTCCAGGACATTCGCTGATCAATCCATTCCCTGGCATCGACCCCACACGGACACCCGTCTGTGCGACGGCGTGCGCTCACGTTTCACCCAGCAGCAAGGAGAAGACCCATGAACCGTTCAACCATATTCACAATCACCGTTGCCCTCAGCCTGGCGGCACCGGCTATGGCAAAAGGAGATTCGCCCATGTCTACCGACCAAAACCAGGTCCTTGCAGCAGTCGAGGCCATGACTGCCGCTTTTCATGACGGGAACATAGAGGAAGTGATGGCGGCCTATGAGGGCAAGGCAACGATTGTCTTCGAACCGGACGCTCCGGTGTCGGATCCGGCTCTGATAAGGCAAGCGTTCGAGACGTCTTTCGCTATCAAGCCGCGATTTACCTACAGCGGCCACGAGGTGTTCATGGCAGGTGATATCGCCGTGCACTTTGCACCGTGGAGGATGACCGGCACGACGCCCGACGGCCAGACCATAGAGCAAAGCGGATTATCTGTTGCGGTGCTGCGCCGCCAACCGGACGGCCGCTGGCTCATGGTCATCGACAATCCGCATGGCCAGAACCTGATGCAACAATAGTAAAAATGGCCGCGGCAAAGCCGCGGCCAACTCTTTCGCCAGGAGCAGCCGGGTTAGTTGCGTTCCTTGTCGACCAGAGCGTTGGATTTGATCCAGGGCATCATGCCACGCAGTTTTTCGCCGACTTCCTCAATCTGGTGGGCATCGTTGTTGCGGCGAATACCCTTGAAGCGCGATGCGCCGGCGCGATATTCCTGCATCCATTCAGACGTGAACTTGCCGGTCTGGATGTCGTTGAGGATCCGCTTCATCTCGGCCTTTGTCTCATCGGTGATGATGCGCGGGCCGGAAACATATTCGCCCCATTCAGCCGTATTGGAGATCGAGTAATTCATGTTGGCGATACCGCCCTCGTAGATCAGATCGACGATCAGCTTGACCTCGTGAAGACACTCGAAATAGGCCATCTCAGGCGCGTATCCGGCTTCAACCAGTGTTTCGAAACCGGCGCGGATCAGCTCGACCAGGCCGCCGCACAGAACCACCTGCTCGCCGAAGAGGTCGGTTTCGCACTCTTCGCGGAAATTGGTCTCGATGATACCCGACCGGCCGCCGCCGACTCCGCAGGCATAGGACAGGCCGAGATCATGGGCATTGCCCGATGCATCGTGATGCACGGCGATCAGGCACGGTACGCCGCCGCCCTTCTCATATTCGCCGCGAACCGTGTGGCCGGGTCCCTTGGGAGCGACCATCAGCACGTCCACCGTGTCTTTCGGCTCGATCAGGCCAAAGTGCACGTTCAGACCATGGGCGAAAGCGATCGCAGCACCGTCCCGGATGCTACCCGCGATGTGATCCCGATAGATGTCGGCCTGCAACTCATCCGGTGCAGCCATCATCAACAGGTCGGCCCAGGCAGCAGCATCGGCCACCGTCTTGACCTCGAAACCATCGGCTTCAGCCTTCTTAGCGGTCGGCGACCCGGCGCGCAGGGCGATGGCGATGTTGCCAACGCCGGAATCTTTCAGGTTCAGGGCATGGGCGCGACCCTGGCTGCCATAGCCGACAATCGCGACTTTCTTGGATTTGATGAGGTTCAGATCGGCATCACGATCGTAATAGACACGCATTGGATTTCCTTTCCCTAGAAATGTTGTCTCATGCTTCGCCGTTGTCGGCTCCGAAGAGCCGGAAAAACCTGTCGATGGCCACTTCCGCCTGCGCGTTGAAATCACGCTGCCCGCCAGCAAGCTGCTCTCCGAGCAATTGCCGCACATGCTGATCGCGCACGATCAGGCCATAAAGCGTCTGGAAGGCGTCCTCTCGATCGTCGAAATTCAGATAACCGCGCTGCCGCCCGGTCTCCAGCAGAGCTCCGGCCCGCTGGCCGATCGCCTGCCGACCGCGCTCGCGCACCAATTGCCCGAGATGAGCGTCTTGATTGCCTGCCTGTCCGATAGCGAGCCGATTCAGCGCCAAAGACACATCGCCTGAAAGCACTCGCATCAGATCGTCGGCAAATCGGACGAGGTGATCGCGGAACTCTGAGCGAGTGCCGGGGGCCTCCCCCGGCGCCAGGACCCGAACCTTCGAAGCCTGGTAGGAGATAACCGCCGCAAGCATGCCATCGCGATCCCCGAACCACTTGTAGAGACTTTCCTTGGAGCAATTGGCCGCCCGTGCAATTGCGCCGGTGGTCAGCGCCCGATCGCCACCCTCCACCAGCATGTTGAGCGCCGTTTGCAGCACGTCGTTCTGACGCGGAGTAAAGGCGCCGGGCGCGTTCGCTTCGCTCTGTGCGGCGGTCTGTTGCATCAGGCTTCTCTCTGCGTACCGTACGGTACGGTTCGGCATTTCTTAGTGGCATGACTGTCGCGGGTCAAGCGGAATTTCTGCCCCCTGTTGTGATTCAGATGTCGTGGCCGCAGGCCCTCAGAAATCGGTGCACGGTTTCCGTCATGCCGAATTGCAGCGCATCGGCCGTCAGCCCATGACCGATGGACACCTCCAGGATGTTCGGAACGCTTGCCCGAAGGGCCGGGAGATTGGCGACGGTCAGATCGTGCCCTGCATTGACGCCAAGCCCGTTTGCGAGTGCTGCCTCGGCGGTTTCCCGCAGCCGCTCCGCTTCGGATTTGGCCTTGCTCGGCTGATCGTAGGCATCCCCATAGGGACCCGTGAAAAGTTCGACACGGTCAGCACCGGTTTCAGCTGCCAGCGCCATCGCTTCCTGATTGCCGTCGCCATCGGCGAAGAGCGACACCCGAATCCCCTGCTTTTTCAGTCGCGCCACCATGGGCTTGAGGATCTCCGTATCCTTTTCGAAATCCCAACCGTGGTCTGAGGTCGCCTGTTCCGGATCGTCCGGCACCAGCGTGACCTGTTCCGGTTGGTTTGCCTCGACCAGTTCGAGAAAGGTACGGCCGGGATATCCTTCGATGTTGAACTCGGCCTCCGGGAAGGAGTCGTCGATCAGTGCCCTGAGCGCCGGCACATCAGCAAAGCGGATATGTCGCTGGTCGGGGCGCGGGTGCACGGTCAGGCCATGCGCTCCGGCCTCAAGCGCCTGCGCAGCAAGCCCGGTGACGCTCGGCCACGGCAGGTCGCGCCGGTTGCGCAGCATGGCAATGGCGTTGAGATTGACCGAAAGTCTGGTCGGGGTCGGGTCCGGCATGGCACGCCCATCCTGTTCAATGTCGCGGGAATCGCAAGGCGATCAACCGGTTGCACCGATGGCTTGGCTTAGAACAAAGGTCGATAAGTTTACTCAAATTGCAGCCGCTGGAGTGCGTACCTACATTGGAGGGTGAGATCAAGCAGCTTTGGAGATCGTCGATGGCAGAAGAACTCACGCACCCTGCCCTGTCACAGATCAAGACCGAGCGCGACGACGTGATCGCTTTCGAGGTGGACGGTCACCTGAGCAAGGAAGAGACGGACCGCGTCTACGACCTGCTCGAAGCAGCCTATAACAGACACGACAGCGTCAACCTGCTCGTGCGAATGGGGCGGTATGACGGCTTCGATTGGGCTGCGCTGTTCTCAGAAAAAACCTATTTCGGCAAACTGCACGCTCTGAAACACCTTCGCCGCTATGCGGTGGTTGGAGGCCCGAACTGGTTTGGTTCGGCCATCGGATTTTTCAATCCGTTGTTCCGTGTCGATGTGCGTCATTTCGAGTTCGATGATGAAGCTGCGGCTTGGAACTGGGTCTACGAAGACGACAAGGAAACGGCCACAACCTGAACGAAGAGCCCGCCTATCGGACGATCGTCAGTCGTTCGGCAGCCCGTGTGATGGCGGTATAGAGCCATCGCTCCCGCGTATCGCGAAACGCAAAACTCTCGTCAAACAGCACGACATTATCCCATTGCGAACCCTGCGCCTTGTGCACGGTCAGGGCATAGCCGTAATCGAAATCATCGTAGCGCTTGCGAGTTTGCCAGGGCGTCTCGATGCCGGGATCCTCGAATGCCGACTTGAGCAGCTTGATCTTGGTCGCGCCGCGGTTCATGTCGTCATCCTCGGGCGTCACAAGCAAGTTGATCCCTGGCTTGCTGGTCTGCTTGGCCGATGTCATGACCTGCCACAGAGAGCCGTTGAGCAGGCCTTTGCCGGGATCGTTGCGCAGGCACACCAGCTTGTCGCCGGACTGCGGATAAAGCGCATCGAAGCCCTTCAATTCGCGAAGCCGCTGATTGTAACGCCGCCGCGTGCGGTTGATACCAAGCAAGACCTGATCGGCCTCCAACACAAGCTCGCTGTCGACGTCGGACTTTCGAATAACCCGCGCCCGGTCCCAGTCTCCGTAGTCGATCTCCCTGCCCTCGCGCACCTGCATGGCGAGGTCGACGATCGGGTTGTCGCGAGCCTGTCGATGGATCTCCGTCAGCAGCACATCCGGTTCATGATCGGTGAAAAATCCGCCGCCTGTGACCGGTGGAAGCTGACCCGGATCGCCAAGAACCAGGATTGGGGTGCCGAAGCTCATCAAATCTTGACCGAGCTCTTCATCCACCATCGAGCACTCGTCGACGACAACCAGAGCCGCATTGCCGATCGGGCTTTGCCGGTTGAGCGAAAACATCGGCGCGACCGATGTCTTTCCGGTTTCTTCGTCCTCCACCTCCTCTTCGCCGCGAGGCCGGTAGATCAGCGAGTGGATTGTCTTTGCGTTGCTGGCGCCCTTCGACCGCAGCACTTGCGCAGCCTTGCCGGTGAAAGCGGCAAATTGAACATCGCCGTCGATATGCTCGGCGAAGTACCGTGCCAACGTGGTCTTGCCGGTCCCCGCATAGCCGAACAGCCGAAAGAGAGGGGTTTGCCCTTCCCTCAACCAAGCCGAAACGGCTTGCAGCGCGGCATCCTGTTGACCTGAGAACTCCATGACACCACCTCGCAGGATTCGGCCGTCACGGGCAAGCCTTATCGACCCGATGGCCTCGGCAATGAAGGATCAGGGCGCGCGGTCATACCAGACCATCTGATGCGATGTGGCAAGCAGACGGCCATTCGAGGCGAAGAACTTCGCATGCTGATCGTAGAACCCGCCGCCGGCCCGCTCGCCACGGGCATCGACCAGGATCGGCTCGTTGCCGTTCTCCTCAAGCTCAGCCGACGAGGCGTGCATGTAGGTCGTCATGGTGATGGTCGATATGTTCGAGGGACGCCCGGTCGCCATGAACAGTCTGGGGAACGGGCTGTCGGCGATGGCCATCAGAGACAGGTGATCCAGCGGGCGACCATCGGCATCGCGTATCCAGACAAGCGAATGCGTGTCTGCGTTGTTCTCCCCCATTTGGCCCTTGACGATGCGCGTGTCGAAAACGCTGGCCCATCGGATCGGCAGCAAGGACGCGTTGAAGCGCTCAACGCTTCCCGCCTCTGGAACATCGGGCATGTCTGAGTCGATAAACTCAAGCGTGTCGCGGTGGGGTGCCAGTGTCACCAGCGCCCGAGCGCACAGCTTTCCATCTCCCGTTTCCAGCGCCACCCGCCAAAAGGCGGTCGTGCGTCCGACACGATCGCACCACCGACGGACAACGATACGGCCTTCCGGCGGCGCCTTGACGAAATCGACGGTCACAGCCACCGGCTCAAAGCCATTCGTGGCATCAATCAGCACCGCCTTCAGCAGGACCGTGGCGATCCAACCGCCATAGGGACCAATCATGTTCCAGTATGTCTCGTCGGTCCGGCCCTCAAAGACATCCGTTTCAATCTGGTCGAGGCGAAGCGAGGTATCGAGTGCAAAGGTCATGGCAAATCCGGAATTTGTCGATGTGCGGCCCGGTCACGGACTGAAGTGATGCGGATCGTTTTCAAGTTGGATCGGCTCGCCGTGCGGCGTGGCGTGAGCGGCGCGTTGCCAGGCAGCCTGGAGAAGATCGATCTGCTCGCTTCCAGCGATAGAATGTCGCTCCAGCAGGTCCTCCAGCGCACGCAGCCAACAGGCATAGTAGTCGCTGCCGTCGGTCGCTGCTTCCGGCTGTCGAAGCTGCTGCGACAGGGATTGCGCCCAATCGCTCCAGGTGAAAACACCCTTTTCGTGCAATCCAACAACCAGGGCGAAGGCCTGTGCTTCCCATGGCTCGTTGAAGGGCTTTGGATCCGCAACCTCGCGTGGCAGTGGCTGCCACTCAGGCGGGATCAAGATAGCTCTCCCACGCATCGATGGAGACGGTCAGATCAGAATCGGCCTGCGGGCCCCACAACTCCGCACCGCTGAAGACGACACGATAGAGCCACTGCGGCCTCTCGCCGTGGCCGTGGGCGTTGTCGTCCGGAAAGACGTGTGCACCAGCCACTTCCTCAATCAACCCGACTCGTCCTCGCGCGTAACGCGGCAGGCGGGTGTGGCCTTGCGGATGAAGATTCTTCGTACGCACGATTTCGCCAACCCGATACCGCGCTTCGCTTTCAGCCGGCCTTTCGCTGGGACCGCCCTTCGCGAGCACCTTGTCAACGTCCGTTGCCTGCAGTGGCGGTTTGGTAGGGGTCGACGTCTCTCTGAGCGACTGTCCGGCTCCCAATTCGTCCGCGTCGAGCAGACCATGACGCTGCAACAGCGTTTCCAGCCCTTTGGTCCAGATTTCATAGTAGCTGGACCCATAATAGTCGGCCGGATGCAGGCTTTCCCGCGCGTGCCGGCTTTCGTCGATGTTCCAAAGCCCGAGAGCACCGGCGCAGAGCGTCAGACCCAGCGCCCGTTTCTCCCAGTCCGCATGGAAGACGGGCTCATCTTCTTCCGGTGCGACGGATCCAAAACCCATCTGTCCGCCGAGATCGTGCGGCCCGTTCACGCCACTGCTCCTGCCAGACCGGTGCCGATCATGGAATCGCGGCTGACCAAATCCGCCAGCGCCCCTTCATCCATCCCGTCTGTACCGTCCGGACGCATGGGCACCACAAGGTAACGCAGCTCTGCGGTCGAATCCCACACCCGAATTCTGATTCCTTTATCGAGGGTTACGCCGAATTCCTCGAGCACACCGCGGGGATCGATGACGGCCCGGGACCGGTACGGCGGTGACTTGTACCAGACCGGCGGCAAGCCAAGAACGGTCCAGGGGTAGCAGGAGCAAAGGGTGCAAACGACCAGATTATGCGTATCGGGCGAATTGAACACCGCCCGCATATGCTCGCCCTGTCGTCCGGTAAACCCCATCGACGCGATTGCCGCGGTGGCATCTCGCTCCAACCACTCTGCGAAATCCGAGTCGCACCAGGCACGCGCCACAACCCTGGCTCCGTTTTGTGGCCCCACCTTGTTCTGGTAGGTATCGACGATGGCATCGATCGCCGCGGGCTCAACCAGACCCTTCTCGCTGAGGATGGTTTCCAGGGCTCTTACCCGGGCCGCCATGGGGTCCAGATGATTGTCGTGATGGTCGGAATCGTCGGAATGCGCCATGGCTCGAACTTAGCGCATCTTACGTTCAAGTAAATCAAAATTCCTTGAACGATTCATTCGCATCACTGATGGTTGCGGCACCGTTCCAGGGTCTAGGATTCGAGCCCTTCGGAACCACGATTGACGGCGGCAACGCCTGTACGGCACACCTCGACCAGCCCCAATGGCCGCATGATCGATATGAACTGCTCGATCTTCGAGACGCGCCCGGTGATTTCGAAAATGAAGTGCTCGGTATTGGCGTCAATCACCTGGGCGCGAAACGCATCAGCCAGCCGCAACGCTTCCACCCGATGGTCGCCCTCACCCCGTACCTTGACCAACGCCAGTTCGCGCTCCAACGGCTTTTCATGTCCCTTCTCGCGGGCTCTCAACGATAGATCGACAACGGCGTGCACCGGTACGATCCGATCGAGCTGGTTCTTGATCTGCTCCAGAACATGAGGCGTGCCCCGGGTGACGATGGTGATGCGCGAAACATGCGCCTCGTGTTCAGTCTCCGAAACGGTCAAGCTCTCGATGTTGTAACCGCGTCCGGAAAACAGTCCGATAACCCGCGCCAGCACGCCAGGCTCGTTGTCACAGACCACGGACAACGTTCTGGATTCGAGCTGCTCGGTTTCCTTGGAGATGAAATAGGCCGACCCCGTCGGCTGATGTTGTGCATTCATGACATGTATTCCTGAACTCGTTCTTTTGGTTTGGTGCCCATGCGCGCAAGCGCGACACCCGATACGATGATGGCCAGCGCGATGAACGCGTTGGCGGAAAGTCTCTCGCCGAGAATGACGGCGCCCCACAGCACACCGGCCATGGGCACAAGAAGATTGATCTGGCCGAAAAACGATGCGCCCTGCCGGCCGATAAGCCGGAACATGATCAAAGATGCAATCGCTGTCTGAAACACGCCCAGAATCAGAATGGATATCGCCACGGAGGCCGACGGCAACTGGGTCGGCAAGGCCTCCCAAAGCAGAGCCACCGGCAGCAGCATGACCAATGACCAGGCGATGTTGGCTGCAAACATGGGCCGCGGACGAAGGTGAAGGATCCGCTTTGTCAGCAGAGCGTTGATCGCGTAGCAAACACCCGCACCCATAACGGCCATCTGTCGCCAGAACTGGTTGTCGGAACCGCCGACAAGATCAGGCCAGAAAAGAACCACCAGACCGGAAATCCCGAAAACCACGCCAAAGATTTTCTGGACGTTCATTTTCTCATCGTGGGTTGTGAAATGCGCCAGGACGATTGTCATCAGCGGCATGAGGCCCATGAGGATCGCCGCAAAACCTGCGGTGAGATCCTCGAGCCCCCAACTGATCAGGCTGAACGGAAGTGCCATGCCGAAGAAGGCCGACAGGATAATGATGAAATGATCGGATCGGCTTGCGCCCAGCCGCTCTCTGGTGGCGAAGGCAATGACCACAAAGACCAGTGCGGCAACCGCTTGACGGAACACCGTCGTAACCACTGGCGGCACTTCGACGACGGCGATGCGCAACAGCATGAAACTGGCGCCCCAAATGGCCGCAAGCACGACCAGTGTCGTATAGTCGACCATACCGGGCCGACCGACCGACTGTCCTGCTGTTGCTGCCATTGCCATCCCGTTCGACCCGGCGCGGTTAGACCAGTGCCTTGCCTTTGGCGTCAATCGCCGTCGCCACCGCTTCGTCCGTTGCCTCGTCCGGCAGCAGCATTTCGTTGTGCGCCTTGCCGGACGGAATCATCGGGAAACAATTGGCCAGATTGGCGACTCTGCAGTCGAACAGAACCGGTTTATCCGACTCGATCATGCGAATGATGGCGTCGTCCAGTTCACCGGGCTTTTCAGCCCGCAAGCCGAGGCAGCCGTAGGCTTCGGCCAACTTGACGAAGTCAGGCATCGCCTCCGTGTAAGAGTGAGACAGCCGGTTGCCGTGCAGCAATTGCTGCCACTGGCGCACCATCCCCATGTACTGGTTGTTGAGAATGAAGATCTTGATCGGCGCTTCGTATTGCACCGCAGAAGACATCTCCTGGATCGTCATCTGCACCGAAGCGTCACCGGCAATGTCGATCACCAACGCATCCGGATGGGCAATCTGAACTCCAAGCGCGGCGGGCAGGCCATAGCCCATGGTGCCGAGGCCGCCTGACGTCATCCAGCGGTTGGGTTCTTCGAAACCGTAGAACTGTGCCGCCCACATCTGGTGTTGCCCCACTTCCGTGGTGATGTAGGTGTCCCGGTCCTTGGTCAACTCGTAAAGCCGCTCCATCGCATATTGCGGCATGATGACGTCCTTGTTGGGCTTATAGGCCAGCGAGTTGCGGCCCCGCCACGTGTCAATCTGTTGCCACCAGTCTTCCAGGGCCTTGGCTTCGACTTTGGCGGAAGAGGCCCTCCACAAACGCACCATGTCTTCCAGAACATGGCCGCAGTCGCCGATGATTGGCACATCGACGTGAACGTTCTTGTTGATCGAGGACGGGTCGATGTCGACATGGATCTTTTTCGAATTGGGCGAAAACCGGTCGATACGGCCGGTGATCCGGTCGTCAAACCGCGCCCCGATGCAGACCATGACATCGCAATCGTGCATCGCCATGTTGGCTTCATAGGTGCCGTGCATCCCCAGCATGCCCAGCCAGTTCTTGCCGGAGGCCGGATAGGCGCCGAGTCCCATCAGCGTCGATGTGATTGGAAAACTGGTCAGTTGCACCAGCTCACGCAGCAGATGGCTTGCCTCCGAGCCGGAATTGATGACCCCTCCTCCGGAGTAGATGATCGGGCACTTGGCGTTCGCCATCAGGTCGATGGCCTCGCGGATGGAGTCCAGATCCCCCTGCATTTTCGGTTGGTAGCTCTTTGTTTCCGTCACCGGGGACGGCGGAACGTAGTCTCCGGTGGCGAACTGAACATCCTTTGGAATGTCGACGACAACCGGACCAGGACGGCCGCTTTGGGCGATCCGGAAAGCCTCGTGCAAAATCCGGGGCAAGTCCTGGACATCGCGGACCAGCCAGTTGTGTTTCGTGCAGGGACGGGTAATGCCAACAGTGTCGCATTCCTGGAAGGCGTCCGATCCGATCAAGGGCGTCGGCACCTGTCCGGAGATGCAGACAAGCGGAATGGAATCCATCAATGCATCCTGCAAGGCGGTGACGATATTGGTCGCCCCCGGTCCCGACGTCACCAGCGCAACACCAACCTTGCCCGTTGAGCGGGCATAGCCTTCGGCGGCGTGGCCTGCCCCCTGCTCGTGGCGCACAAGGATGTGTGCGATTTCCTCCTGCTGAAACAGTTCATCGTAGATCGGCAAAACGGCTCCACCGGGATAGCCGAATATATCCTTGACGCCGTTGTCCCTCATTGCTTGGACAACCATCTCGGCGCCGGTCATCTCACTCTTGCTCATCGTCTCGTTCCGCTTGTCTTGCGTACCCTATTCGACACCCGTCAATCGGGTGCATTTGCCAATAAAAAAAGGCCCCCTTCGGAGCCTTGTTCAGCGCATGGGTGGCTTCCGCCGGATGGTTACACCATCCTGCCCATGCGCTTGCCCACCACGATTAGTCCAATTCTTGTCATGCGCGGGACGTTAGCGACAAAGCCGACGGGCGTCAATGCTGCGTCGCAAAATCAGAGCACGCCGGCGGTGAGCCGATCACGAAACACAACACCTTGTTAAGGAACGTCGGTCAGAATGCCGAAATCAAGGCGTCAAACCCCATTGAGCAGAGGCGATAGACTTCAATGCAACAGGACCTTGACCGGCGCGACCAGTCGGTCAATTCGCGTATTCTCGGGCACGTGGTCAAATGCAACGGTGCGCGCGCGACCATTGCCGCAAACGCGGCAGCCAATGAAGATTCGCTGGCTGTCGCCATGTCGGTCGGCAGGCTGATCTCGATCCGGGTCGGCGACAACCGCGTTGTGGCACTGGTCTACAGCATTCACAGCCCCAGCGAAGTTTGGAACGACCACGCCTCCAATGTCATGCATTTCGAGGTGGAGCTGGTGGGTGAAATCCGGGGCGAAGGCGACGACACCCGTTTCAGTGCTGGTATCTCCGACTATCCGACGCTGGGTTCCATGGCTCATCACATCCGCACGGACGACCTTGATGCAATCTATTCCGTCGATTCAGGCAACCCGGTGACGGTCGGTCATCTCAGTCAAAGCACCAGCACGCCGGCGGCGATTTCCGCTGATGCGATGCTGAACCGTCACTTTGCTGTCGTGGGCCCAACCGGCGTCGGTAAATCGACCGCCGTGTCGCTGTTGATCAATCGCATCGTCGATGTGTGTCCCGACCTTCGCGTTTTGATCCTTGACCCGCACAACGAATTTGCTGCAGCCTTCAAGGACCGCGCCCACCTGATCGACACGGACACGCTGGACCTGCCGTTCTGGCTGTTTCGATTGGAGGAACTCACGGAGGTCATCTTCCGCGGCCGGCCGATCATCGCCGAGGAAGTCGACATGCTGCGTGACCTCGTCGCGGAAGCGCGACGCAGCTTCAAGGGAACGCCGGACAAACCGTCGCTTAGCCGAAAACAGGATCGATCATCCATCACGGCCGACACGCCCGTGCCCTATCGCATCGCCGACCTGCTGGCGCTGATCGACGAACGCATCGGCCAGCTCGACGGGCGTGAGGAAAAGCCGCACCTGAGGACGCTGAAGGTGCGCATCGCGTCGGTCATCAACGACCCGCGCTTCCGTTTCATGTTCTCCAGCAACACCATCAACGATACGATCGCCGAGGTTATCAGCGACATCTTCCGGATACCCGGACACGGCCAACCGATCACATCGTTTCAGTTGTCGGGCATCCCATCGGAAGTGGTCAATGCAGTGGCATCGGTGCTCTGCCGGATGGCGTTCGAAATCGCCCTTTGGAGCAATGGGACCATGCGCATCCTCGTCCTGTGTGAGGAAGCGCACCGATACGTGCCGGCCGACCGCGATCTGGGTTTCTTTCCGACGCGACAGGCCGTGGCGCGCATTGCCAAGGAAGGCCGGAAATACGGAGTCAGCCTCGGCGTTGTCACCCAGCGTCCCGGTGAGCTGGATCCGACCATCCTGTCGCAGTGCTCGACGGTCTTCGCCATGCGCTTGGCAAATGACCGTGACCAGGAGATCATTCGGTCCGCGATTTCCAATTCGTCCAGTTCGACGACCTCATTTCTCTCAGCGATCGGCAACGGCGAAGCCATTGCCTTCGGTGAGGCTGTCCCGGTTCCGATGCGCATGTGTTTCGAACGCCTGCCGGCATCCGCTCTCCCGAAAACCGCCAGTGGCGTTTCTCAAGCGGGCGGCATGGTGACCGGTTCCGACGGCATGCCGAACATCAACCGTATCGTCAAAAATATGCGCCACATCGAAGACCTGGGCATGAGCACCATGCCACCAGATACTTCGACATTGCAGCCGCGTATGCACGACCTGCAATCCTGGGACTCCGACTCCGACAAAGAGCCGTCGTTTGGCAAAGGTAGCATCGAGAAAGCTGAAAAGGCTGCGTCGCTGGGATCCGTCCACTCGGTGGAAGACCGTGGATCTCTGTTCAAGGACTCCTTGCTGAAAAAGCCCCCGGCCTGACCGCGTTCTAGTCGCTTCTGATCTCCCAATCTGCCGATAGCTGGTTCCGGAACCATGTCGACTGGCGCTTGGCGTATTGACGTGTCGCGATACTGGCTCGTTCGATGGCCTCGTCCCGGCTGAGTGACCCATTCAGATATGCGGTGATCTCGCGCACACCGATGGCTTTCATTGCCGGCAGATCAGGATCAAGATTGAGTGACAACAACGCCCGCACCTCATCGACAGCCCCATTTTGCATCATCCGCTCGAAACGGCCGCGGATTCGTTCGCGCAAAACGGAGCGGTCCGGCAGCAGCAGGATCTTGCGAGCGGATTCCGGATCGACCAACGCTTCGCCTCTTTTCGCCTGAAAAGTCAGGATCGACTGACCGGTTGCCTCGACCACCTCGAGCGCACGAACGATGCGCTGACTGTCACCCGGATTGAGCGTGTCAGCTGCTTCCGGATCCCGTTTGCGAAGCTCCTTATGAAGCACGGTCGGCCCCTGCTCCACCAACCGTGACCTCCAACCGGCACGCACTGCATCGGGAATGACGGGCATAACGGACAAGCCACCCACCAGTGCCTTGAAATAGAGTCCGGTTCCTCCGACGAAGATCGGTGTCCGTCCGCCTGAAACAAGGTCGGGCAGAAGCCGGGCAACATCACGCGACCAGCGGCCTGTCGAATAGGCCTCCGAAGCCGGAACATGTCCGTAAAGGTGGTGGGGAACTCCCCCGGTTTCGCCATCATCCGGACGGGCGGTCAGGACCTGCAGCGTGTCGTATACCTGCATGGAATCGGCATTGATCACCACGCCGCCCAACCCCTCGGCGAATTCAAGCGCCAATGCCGACTTGCCGCTTGCTGTCGGTCCGGCTATCAGGACGGCTTCCAGCTTCTTTTCATCATCGGGAACACCCATGCCCCTCGTTGCCACGCTCATTGCCGATCCGTCAAATCCCGCTCTCACCGGTGCGCTGGGCAACCACGCGGCAAAGAGCATTTCGGCCACCGAGCCAGACTGGCTTTCAGAGGGCATTGCCTGCGATATCGCGATCCCTTCCGGATTAGGCGAAGCAGATGCGCACACTGCCATCACGGGCGCACTGGACGGTGTGCCTGTGGACGTGGTCGTCCAGCCCTCGGTCGGCCGCCGCAAGCGATTGCTGCTAGCCGACATGGATTCCACGATGATCCGTCAGGAGTGCGTTGACGAACTGGCTGCGGAGGCGGGTTTCGGAGAACGGGTTGCCGCCATTACGGCGCGTGCCATGAATGGCGAGATTGAATTCGAACCGGCCATGCGCGAACGGGTGGCCTTGCTCAAGGGTTTGCCGCTCGGCGTGATCGACAAGGTGCTTCGCGAGCGCATCGAATTGACGCCCGGCGGGAAAGTGGCCATCGCAACGATGAAAGCGAATGGTGCCTATACGGCACTGGTATCGGGTGGTTTCACCCACTTCACGCGCCCCATCGCTGCCATACTGGGTTTTGACGAAAATCGGGCGAACGTTTTGCTCGACGAAGGCGGCGCTCTGACGGGAGCGGTTGTCGAACCGGTTCTTGGACGCCAGTCTAAAATCGACTCGCTTTACAGCCTGAGTGAAAGGCTCGGATTGACCCTGCAGGAAACCATGGCTGTGGGCGACGGCGCCAACGATCTGGGGATGTTGCAGCTCGCCGGGGCCGGCGTGGCCCTGCATGCCAAACCGGCGGTCGCTGCTCAATCGAAGATGCGCGTCGATCATGGCGACCTAACCGCGCTGCTTTTCATCCAGGGGTATCGGGAAGCGGAGTTTGTAAATCCGCAATGATGATCACGGAAAGCGACCGGCTTCTGATCCGCAATTGGCGCGACGACGACCTCGACCTGTTCCACGAGATCAACTCCGACCCTCAGGTCATGGAGTTCTTTCCAGCGCGGCGGAATCGCCAACAGGCGCTGGAAACGATGCAATTGATCCGCGGCGAAATCGCCGAAACCGGCTATGGCTTTTTTGCGCTGGAGCGAAAAGCCGACGGCATACCGATCGGTTTTGCTGGCCTGGCGATCGCCAATATCGAGCCGATGCCAGAGGGCACAATCGAGGTCGGCTGGCGCCTCGCCGCTCCCTTTTGGGGCAAGGGTTATGCGTCAGAAGCCGGTGCCGAGCTTCTGCGCCTCGGCTTTGTTGATCGCGGTTTGAACGAGATCGTTGCCTTCGCGGTCACAAACAATGAGCGATCGACCGCTGTCATGGATCGGCTGGGAATGATCCACGATCCATCCCGCGATTTCGACCATCCGCGGATTCCCGACAGCCACCCACACCTGAAGCGCCATGTCCTTTATGCCATTGATGCAAAAGACTGGCGGCGAAAGCGGAAGTAGAAGGTGGTCCCGGCACAGCCCGAACCACCCCGAAAACTAACGCATGGGTACGGTGATGAAGCGCAGTTCGCCGGTTTTGTTGGCGATCATCAACAGCGCGTTGCGCCGACCGTCTTCCTTGAGTTTCTCGACACGTTCCTCGACTTCCTGCGGATTCTCGACAACTTCCTGCGCCACTTCGACGATCACGTCACCTTCGACGATCCGTTTTTCCGCAGCCGCCGAATCTTCATCCACATTGAGGATTACGACCCCTTCGACATCTTCGGAGATTTCGTATTTCTCCCGCAAAGCGGTATCGAGCTGAGCCAACTCCATTCCGAGCACTGATGTCGTCTTCGGTTCGGCCTCGCTCTGCTCGCTGGCGATCAGTTGCTCACCGTCTTCCAGGCGTCCAAGAGTGACGGCAATCGTGCGCTCCTCACCCTTGCGAATGAGAACCACCTCGACTTCCTTGCCAACCGGGCTTTCGGCCACGATGCGCGGCAGGTCGCGCATGTCATCGACATCCTGTCCATCGAACCGGATGATGACATCGCCCGGCTGTACGGAACCGTCGTCAACCGGACCGCCCTTGATGATGCCGGCAACGAGGGCACCCTTTGCCTCGTCCATGCCCAGGCTTTCCGCGATGTCGTCGGTGACCGGCTGGATGCGAACGCCAAGCCAACCGCGGCGGGTTTCGCCAAACTCGATCAGTTGCCCGATGACCGTCTTCACCAGTTCCGACGGCACGGCGAAGCCGATACCAATCGATCCGCCCGTCGGCGAAATAATCGCCGTATTGACGCCGATGACTTCGCCTTCCTGATTGAAGAGCGGGCCACCGGAATTGCCCCGGTTAATGGCGGCATCGGTCTGGATGAAGTTATCATAGGGGCCTGAATTGATATCGCGGCCGCGGGCCGAGACGATGCCAGTTGTAACCGTGCCTCCAAGTCCGAACGGGTTGCCAATGGCCATAACCCAGTCACCGATGCGGATCGCGTTCGAATCCCCGAGATCCACGGATTTCAGCGGTTCTTCGGGCTTGACCCGCAAAACAGCTATATCGGTTTTCGGATCGGCACCGACCACTTCGGCGATAAGCTTGCTGCCATCGGCGAAATTGACTTCGATGTCGTCAGCTTCCGCAATAACGTGGTTGTTGGTTACAATGATCCCTTCTGGGTCGATCACGAACCCGGAACCGAGAGAATTGACGCGTCGCGAACGCGGCTGTTCGTCGTTGTTTCGGTCACCGAAGAACTCATCAAAGAAATCCTGAAACGGAGAGCCGTCAGGGACGCGCGGACGCGGCGTGCGGCGATTGTTGCTGACCCTCTGCGAAGTCGAAATGTTGACCACGGCATCGAGCAGGTTTTCCGCCAGATCGGCGACGGATTCCGGTCCTTGGGCGGCACTCGCGAACGGCACCGTTGCCGGCGTGCCGAAGGCGAACGCCAGACCGATGGCTGATACGACTGTAATCGTTCGGAACGGTTTCAGGATTTTGGTGAATGCCATGACCGGCTCTTTCTCCCATAGATATCGAACAGCGCGATTTGTTTTCCAAAGATATGACCAAATTCCGGCACGTCCAGTGATCGATGGCCGCACCCCCTTCAACAACAAGTGAACCTCAGCCTCGAACCACCCAAACAACGAAAACGCCGATGCAAACGGCGGCCAAACCGAAGCCCCGCATCTGTTGATCGGTGATAACCGGCAAGGCTTCCGCCATGCGTCTGACAAAGGAAGGGGCCAGTGCGTAGACCAGCCCCTCGATAACCAGAAAAAGTCCAAACGCCACAAGAAGTTCACTCATGGCGTAATGCCTTACTCAGACGCGCTCGGTGTCGGGATCGTTCCGGCCGCGTCCTGGAAGAATCGGAAAAACTCGGTATTTGGAGTGATAACCATAGTGGTGTCAGAACCGGTAAGTCCCTGCCGGTAGGCTTCCATTGAGCGGTAGAAATCGAAGAAACCCTCGTCCTTGGAAAACGCTTCGGCAAAGATCCGGTTGCGCTCCGCATCGCCCTCACCTCGAGTGATTTCCGAATCGCGGCTTGCCTTGGACTCCAGTTCCACGACCTGCCTGTCGGCGATAGCCCGGATACGCTGGCCACCTTCTCGACCGCGGGCCCGGATGAGTTCGGCCTCAGCAAGACGTTCGGCCTTCATTCGATCGTACGTCTGCTGAGAGACTTCCTTCGTCAGATCGGTCCGCCGGATACGCACATCCTCGATGGTAAGGCCCAGCGACTCAGCATCGGGCCGCAACTGATCATGCACCTCGGCCATCATCGCGTTCCTGGCATCGGACAGCGCAGCCTCGAAGCCGCGCAGACCATAGACCCGGCGTAAAGCTGAATCGAGACGCGTTCGAAGCCGAGCTTCCGCGGCGGTTATATCACCGGAAACAGTCTCTCGGAATCGTTCAGCATTGGTGATTTTGTAAACAACGAACGCGTCAACCTCGTAAAACTTGCCGCCTGAGACCTGCACGCGGATATCGTCGAGATCGAACCGTATGTCCCGTTTCTGGACCATCTGGATGTTGTCAGCCTCGATGAAACTGAACGGCAGTTTGAAATAAAGACCGGGCTCGGTCTTGACCGAGCGGATCTCACCGAACCGCAGAACAATGGCCTGCTCACCGGCCTGAACCACGAAAAAGGACGAGTAAGCCAGGCCGGCGAGAATCACTACGGCGATGACAATAGCTGGAAGACGATTGCCCATCAGTTGGTACCTCCCGACGTTGAATTCCGGTTCAACTCGTTCAGCGGCAAATAAGGCACGACGCCCTGCCCCTGGTTCTGCTCAATGATAAACTTGTTGGAGGTCTTGAAGACTTCTTCCATCGTTTCAAGGAACAGGCGCTTGCGAGTCACGTCAGGCGCTTTCGAATACTCTTCGTAGATGGAGATGAAGCGCTGCGCTTCACCCTCCGCCTCGTTGACGACCCGGTCCTTATAAGCCGACGCTTCTTCCCGGATCTGCGCCGCTTCACCACGAGCCTTACCCAACTGCTGGTTGGAATACTGATTGGCTTCTTCGACGAAACGATCCTCGTCCTGTTCTGCGCGTTGCACCTCGTCGAAGGCATCGGCAACTTCGCGGGGCGGAGCGGCATCCTCGATAGACACCGTGTTCACCGCGATGCCGGCACCGTAGTTGTCCATCGTTGTCTGGATGATGGTTTTGACGCTGTCGGCAATGGCCTGACGATTGTCGCGAAAGATGTCCTGCGCCGGACGGCGACCGACGACTTCACGCATGGCGCTTTCTGCCACCTGCCTGAGCGTGTCTTCCGGTTGGTCGACCTCAAACAGATAGTTCTTGGGGTCGACGATGGAATAAAGGACAGAAAACTGCACGTCGACAATATTCTGATCGCCCGATAACATCAGACCCTGAGTGGCTCCGCTGCGCGAATTGCCGCCGATATTGATCTGCCTCTCGACGATGCTGACCATCTCGACTTTTTCGATCGGCCACCACAGGAAATGCAGGCCCGGCTGAGAGACTTCGTTTTTAGGCTTACCGAACAGCAAGACAACGCCCCGCTGGTCAGGCTGCACTGTGTAGACCGCCTGAAAAACCCAAAGCAATAACAGGCCGACAGCGACTACGGCGAGAAATATCGGCGTGCTCCCGCGGCCGCCCGGAAGCGCGTTTTTCAGCTGATCTTGGCTGCGTCGGATGATCTCTTCAAGATCAGGCGGTGTTCCACCGCCGCCGCCACCGCCACCGGGACGACGCGGGCCGCGCGGCCCCTGGCCCCAAGGGCCCTGGTTGTCGCCGCCGCCGCCGCCATTCTGATTACTCCAGGGCATGAATTCCTCTTTCGTTGGCCTGCACCGAAGAAAGCGATCGATTGCGCTCCCAAGCAAATGTGCCGGTCTTGGTTATTCCTGTTGTCGGCGCATCGATACGCGTGGGGACCGAACCCGGTCAAGGCCTATTGCTGCGCACACAATCGGGCGTTATTGCGGTTATAGGTACACCCACCGCTGCTTTCAACGCGATGCGGCGATTAAGCTTACCATTTTCGAGGGTTTTCGGGCTCCGGATCCAGGTCTTTGCTGTGTTCACCGGCGCCTGTAGATGACATATCGGGTCGCAGCGCTGTCCTTGGGACCAGCCGGCACGTCCTCAGCATGCTCAACCGTCCAATTTGTTTCATCGATTTGCGGGAATCGGGTGTCCCCTTCCGGTTCGGCATCCACGAACGTTACATGTAAGCGATCTGCCAGCGGCAGCAATTGCCGGTAAATCTCGCCACCTCCGATTATGAAGACTCTCTCGGTACCATCCGATCGCGCACGTTCTCGCGCCAAGTCCAACGCGGCAACAGGTGAAGCGGCGGAATAAACACCGTCTGCGGTAAATCCCGCATCCCGCGTAACGACAATATTTGAGCGGCCCGGCAACGGCTTGCCGATCGATTGAAATGTCTTGCGTCCCATAATGACCGGGCATCCGAACGTGATCGATTTGAAGCGCTTGAGATCGGTGGACAATCGCCAGGGCATGTCACCATCGCGCCCGATAATGCCGTTGCGGGCAATGGCTACCACCATTTCAACCTTCACCGAAAGTGTGCCGTCGCTCATACCGACACTTTCGCGGCGATGTGCGGATCAGGGTCGTAGTCGATCAGCTCGAAATCCTCATATCGAAAGCCGAACAGGTCGTCGACCTCGGGATTGATGCGCATTGTCGGCAGGGTTTTCGGACGGCGCTCCAGCTGCAGCCGCGCCTGGTCGAAGTGATCGGCATACAGATGAGCATCGCCGAAGGTCAGGACGAAATCGCCCGCTTCAAGTCCGGTCACTTGCGCCATCATCATCGTCAACAGCGAATAGGATGCAATGTTGAACGGAACGCCGAGAAAAATATCGGCCGAGCGTTGATAAAGCTGGCAGGAGAGTTTGCCGTTGGCGACATAGAACTGGAACAGGCAGTGACAGGGCGGCAAAGCCATGTCATCGACAAGTGCCGGGTTCCAGGCCGATACCACCAACCGGCGCGAATTCGGATTGGTGCGGATCGCCTTCAACACATTGGCGATCTGGTCGATTGACTGTCCACCAGGAGCCGGCCAGGACCTCCACTGGTAGCCGTAAACCGGCCCAAGTTCGCCGTTAGCGTCGGCCCATTCGTCCCAGATGCTGACACCATTTTCCTTCAACCACGCGATGTTGGTGTCACCGCGAAGGAACCACAACAGTTCGATAATGATCGACCGCAGATGCAGCTTCTTCGTCGTCAATACGGGAAACCCTTCAGCCAGATCAAATCGCAACTGATGCCCGAAAATGGAGCGGGTTCCGGTACCTGTCCGGTCGTCGCGGTCGACGCCCGTTTCCAGGACGCGCCTCAGAAGCTCATGATATTGCTGCATCCATCACTCCCGGATCGATTCGCCGAAGTCACTTTATACCAGAGCTAGGGCGCCGAGGGCCTTTGAATCTCTTCTGCGCATGTGCGTACTGAGCAAAAAAGTGTCCGGAGTTTACGGACTGTTATGCCCAGCAACACAGAAGGCCTTTTCTTCCGTTTAACAAGGTCTTATATCTAGGAGGCTGCTTTTGGCAGCTATGGCGATAAACGGAAGATGCAATAAACCCATCGGACCCGGGGGCAGTACCCGGCGCCTCCACCAAGACTGGTCGGCAAGGACCGGTGTTGTTGGGGGCGAAACAGGATCGACGAGGGTGTAAAGATCAACTTTTCGCTCGGCATGGTTCCGCCGTTATCGGGCCGACTCAATAGTTGCAAACGACAACTATGCGGAAGCACGCCTCGCTGCTTAATGCAGTGTGGCAGCTTCAAATGAACTCCTGATCGGTCGCACGGTCAGGCGGGGTTCGGAGGCACCTGGCAACAGAAGCCTCCACTTTGCCGGGGCGGTTGAAAACTGCACCGGCGGACTGGACGGAGACCGTGTGCCCGCGTTATCGGTGCTTGAGGGTCGGATTGCACGAGCGGAAGTAAAAAAAGGCGGAATTTGGCGGTGCGGGACCAAATTAGATACGATATTCTGGCGCAGGATGCCTTGAGGGGCGTGATTCGGAAAGTCCTGACCGAAGTCGCAGCCACGGGCAGTTTGCCTGGCGACCATCATTTCTACATTACTTTTCTGACCAATGCTCCAGGCGTTCGAATTTCGAGCTATCTGAAAGAACGCTATGCCGAGCAGATGACGATCGTCATCCAGCATCAGTTTTGGGACCTGAAAGTGACCGAAAGTTTTTTCGAAATCGGACTGTCCTTTTCCGACAAGCCGGAGAAGCTTCACATCCCATTTGCCGCTATTCGCGGTTTCTTCGATCCGTCGGTCAATTTTGAACTCGAGTTCGAAACCGTCGTCGCGGACAACGAAGATTTGCCAGCCGGTGAGGTTGAACCATATAAGCTGGCCGAGGAGCAATCGGATGGGCCGGAGCAGGCAGCCATTGAGGATGCCTCACCCGACACCGAAGAGACGACACCTCCCAGCGGTGATGAACCCGAAAAAGAGGCCGAAGAAGGCTCCGGCGCCGACGTCGTTTCCCTTGACGCTTTCCGCAAGAAGAACTGACGGGGCGTTTCGATGAGTGCCGATCTGGTCAATCTGCGGCAGTTCAGAAAACGCAAGGCGCGCGAAGAAAAAGAAAAGGCGGCGGAAGCCAATCGTGTCGAGTTCGGCCGGACCAAAGTCGAAAAGAAACTCACTGAAACCATGAATCGCAAGGAACGGCGTTCGCACGACCAGAAACGCCTGCAACCTTCACCCAAATCTTCCGGACCGGACCGGCAGGGTCCGTCCGGAACATGATCCGAAAGCACTCTGTCACCATTCGTGGCCACCGTACCAGCGTATCGCTGGAGGAGGAATTCTGGCGCTGCCTGCTGGAGATCGCAGAGGCCCGGGCAGAGACGGTCGCGGCACTGATTTCCAGCATTGATGAGCAACGGCAACCGGAACAGAACCTCTCCTCCGCAGCACGCCTGTTCGTCCTCGATTGGTACCGAGTTCAGGCCTCATCCATCAATTCGTTCGATGACAACGGGTCGAAACTGTGAGGTGGGAGCACTACTCGGTAGAACCGGTCGCATCACCGAGTGCATCAAACTGCAGCCGCGGTAGTGGTTCACGCACCACACTAGGCCCGGTCGAGTCCCCTGCCCCTACCTGGACCGGTTGGGAGTCCCGTTCTCCCGCCTGACGAATGGCGTCTTCGACCTGTTGGATATACTCTTCGTTGGTCGGCGGTCTGGAGCCGTTCTGGGCAAACCACTCGGCCACAATCTGCGCCGCACGATTCCTGCTCTCGGCAAGTTCGCGTTCTTCACGCTCAATCCGAGCTCGACGCTCATCGGCCTCGCGTTCGGCGGCTTCCCGTTCGGCTTTCAACCGCGCCTCTTCATCTTGCGCCTGGCGCTCAAGGCGCTGATCTTCAAGGCGGGCTTCCTCTTCCGCTGCTCGTTCGGCCTCTTCCTGCCGAAGCCGTTCCAGATTCCTCTGCCGCGATTGAGCGCGTTGTTTCGCCAGCGCCACCTCACGCCGCAGCCGCTGGTTTTCAAGTACCACCGCCTGAAGTGTTTCGACGCGACGACGTTCCCGCTCGTAGGCTCGCAGGGAGAGGAAATTCGACAGTTCCGCCGCGTCAACCGACCGATCTGGGTCGCTCACCGGGCCGAGGAAAGCAAGATTGACCGAGGGTGCCGCGCCCGTCAGCGCCTCATCCTCGGGATCGAATTCAACATCGAACCGCGCATTGATCGCTTGGTCGGCAACGTCCAGACGCGCCTCCCCGCGTATAGTCGCACCATTGTCGGACAGTGTGACGTTAGGCAACCGCACGGTCCCGGCAGCAATTGTAAACGGCGCAGACGCTTCGCCGGCATAGAAGCTGCCATCAGAAACAGCCTGCTCTGCAAGAGCGGTTACTGTGTCGCTACCCACCTCGAAACCCTCGGCATCCGCGGCCGCGAGAATTTGCACGAGGGATTCGTTTTCGACGCCGTCCAGCTCGAGACCCGCTATCTCCAACACGCCGGATCCGGTCAGCGACGCGACTATGGCTCTCAGGCTCTTGCCCGCCCCTTCAAAAGTCGAAGATAGATCGAAACTGCCCGTGGCGACTGGGAACCCGTCGCGCTGCCAGACCAGCGGTCCCAGTTGAGCACCCTCCACCTGCACCTGTCCCGACAAGAAACCAGACCCGTCGCGGTTAGCAAGGCGCGCTCCGCCGGTCAGCGATCCGTCGAGCCAGTCCGCCTGCATGTCGCGCCATTGCAGTTCATTGTCCTGCAGAACCAGTTTGCCAGACCAGTTGCGGGCGGTTGGCCCGAGATGCAAATCGGCGGAGTCAGCGCGCAGATCCAGGTCAATGGATACCCCGGTCTGTGTCGGCGGCAGAAACTCCTGATCACTCCAGGTCGGTTCGCCGGTCAATATCGTATCGAAGCCGAGCATCATCTCGGCCATCCAGCCGAGATCGATATCTGATACCGAAACGGCGCCGTTCGCGCTGACGGCATTGTCCCCTCTGCTCAGTGACAGATTGCCGGAATAGCTTATCTCACCGGCGCGTCCTTCCATGTCCTTGAGCTCGATCTGCTCGGAACCTGTATCTACCGCCGCTTTCAATTCAACCGGCAAGGCTGATCCGGGACCGGCGAGCATGATTCCGTTGGAAAGCAGGTAAGTCGCCAGATCCTCCGAATTCAGGTTCAGGTCGAAAGCAGCCTTGATGGAGCGCTCGTGATCCTGCCAGGCAATGCCTCCCGCAGTTGCTGACGTGTCCGGCGCCTCGTAGTTGAACGCAAATTCCAATTGCTCCGTCGGAACGCCGTCAATCTTCAAATCCACCGTTGCCGGTCCGGCAAGATCCAGGGGCAGCAATTGAATGCCCATCTGGCCCAAAAGGGTCTGCGGATCGTTGCTCTCGATCTCAGCCGTCACCGACATTTGCCCGGTCGACAATGGCGCCAGCGCGTCGGATCGCTCAATCGACAGAACGAACTTGCTGCCGCCGGTTTCACCCTGGGCTGTCGCCGTCAGCATGGCAGTTTCGCCGGGCCGATTGACGAAACGCGTATGCAGGTCGAAATTGGTCTCTCCGAACAGGGCAGCCTTGCTTTGCAGGTGATCGAGCAGCGAATGTCCATCGGTAAGCCGCGAAGAAAGCGCAACGATATCGTCGATACGCTCCGCCATCACACTGACGTCGACCTCTCCCTCCGGGCCCTCGAATACGTTTTCGACCCGTCCCACGCTGGAAATCGAAACGCCGGCGACATCGGTCACGGTCAGCCGGTCAATGTCGAGCGTGCCCCCCTTCAACCGCACCGAAAGATCGGCGCCGCTGGCCATCATTCCCAACGCCTCGAAACGCTTCGCGCTGAGCCTTGCGCTGATATCGTGACCGGCGAGCCGGTTGCCGTCTCCCTTGCCAACGACCAGCGTCGTGAAAGCCCTAATTGCATCGAGATCAACGAACTCCCCATCCAGCCGCATGTTCAGAGAAGGGCGTCCTTGTGTTGGCACCACCCTCTGGATCTGTCCGCTCAGCACGGCAGCACCAAGCGCGATTTCCATCTGGTCGAACCGCTGCAGTTGCGCCGAGAGATCCACTTTGGCCGAAATACCGGCCGCGTCGAGCCGGCGAATCGCGGGATCGACATCCGTAGTCAGCCAGGAAGCGAAGCCGGAAGGCTGGACGGAAGCAAGAACCATGTCACCGGAGAAAGTGAAGTCGGAGCCAACGCCCAGTTGTCCCTTGGCTTCAAATTGTGTCCGACCCGGCAGCTTGGCCTGGACCCTGTCGATCTTCCATGCATTGCCGTCCGGATGGGCGTCGATCAGCACATCCCGAATGGTGGTATCGCCGGCAACAATGGCTGGAAGCGCCACCGACACACGGCCAGGCATTTGCGGCACCGGCGCCCAGGTCAACAAACCGCGGAGTGCCGTAAGCCGCTGCTCGAAGGAACGAACCACGGCATCCGAGGGTGACTCGTCCTCGGCTTCGTCCAGGCGATCGAAGTTCAGTTGCTGGCCGTCGGCAATCAGCAGAAATTCCGGCTCCCGACCCGTATCGAAGGTCGCCTCGCCTGAAATGACATATGGATCTTTTGTCGACCCGGTTTCCAACCGATAGTCTTCGATCCGCAACCGCTCGTTATCCAGTTCGAAAACGCCGCGAGCCTTCAGATAGATTGGCTTACGGCTGCGGTTGCCCTTCACCGCCTCTTCGGTCACCGTTTTGGACGGATCCAGGGCTCGCAGCAGGAAATTTCCCGAATAACGCGGTTTCAGATCTTCGATCCGGGCATCGCCCTCCATTTCGATCGAAAACGGCTGTGCTACCGGCAGCAGTTTAGCCCGCAAACGGATACCGCCTTGGGGCAGTAGCGCACCAGTCTGCAGCGTAAACGCGGTGTCGATGCCATCGGCGCGCACAGCACCGTCGATGATCCACGGTCCGAGAATCGACTTGGCTGACATATGCATGTTCAGGCCTGCGAGGCGGTACTCGCGGTCATTCTGCTCGTCCAGTACCAGGACCTCGCCGTTTACGACGCCGATATTCTCCATGATGAGCGCGCCGCCCGGTAGCGACTTTTCGCTGCGCAAAGCCCAGTCCAGTTCTCCTTCAGGAGACAGCCGTACCGTGGCCTGGGGATTTTCGAGGCGCATATCGAAAATTCGGATTTCACCGCTGAGAAACGGCGCGAGTTCGGCGTCCATGGAAAACCGGTCGACGGTCATCATCGGCTTACCGTCCTGGCCCTCGCCGACAACCACGTTTTCAAACGTCACGGAGGGGAACGGCACAAGGCGGGCTTCGGCGTTTCCAAGCACCTGGACCTTTTGCCCTAAAATGCGGCTCGCCTCGCGCTCGAAATCATGCCGGTAGCTCGACCAGTCAACAAAATACGGGCCGATCAGCGCAACGAACAGCGCCAGGACCAACAAGCCGCCAAAGAATACGAACAACCGGACCAGTGCAGGACCCTCTTGCGTTATCCAGACGTTGCCAAAGAATTTCTGGACGCCTGCCTATGGGGCGCCGCAAACAATCACGCGGCACCGTTCCACCCATAATATACGTCCAAATGAGCGGCGTCATAATAATTTCAAGGCACTGTGACGGCAGGCCCTACACGCCCCTGCCCGTTCCGGCGTTCACCCAAGTGAAAATATCTTGCCGGGATTCATGATGTCCTGCGGATCGAGCGCTCGTTTGATAGCCCGCATCATGTCAATACCTTCCCCCATTTCGCGCACGAGGGCCGCCTGTTTTCGCTGGCCAATGCCGTGTTCGCCGGTACAGGTCCCATCCATCGCCATCGCCCGATCGGTCAGCCGCATGACGAAGGCCTCAGCTTTCTCCACTTCCTGCTTGTCATCGATGTCGAAGAAAACCACCGAGTGAAAATTCCCGTCACCCACGTGACCGACGATCGGCGCCTGCAGCCCGGATCGCTCGCTGTCCTCTTGCGTTTCATTGATGCAATCCGCCAGCCGGGAAATCGGCACGCACACGTCGGTTGCCAGGTTCGCGGTTCCGGGTCTGATCTGCTGTGTCGCATAGAAGGCATCGTGGCGCGCTTTCCAGAGCCGGGTACGTTCCTCCTGTTCGCCGGCCCAGATGAAGGGGCCGCCACCGAACTCCGTGGCGATTTCGTCGAAGGACTCGGCCTGCTCGCGCGCAAATGCTGTCGTGCCGTGAAACTCCAGGAAGAGCACTGGTGATTCCGGGTAGTCCAGGCCCGAATAGGCATTCACCGCCTTGATCGACGCGGCGTCGAGCAACTCGATTCTGGCCACAGGGATGCCCATCTGTATAGTCGCTATCACGGTGTTTACGGCCGCATCGACCGTCGGAAACGGACACACGCCCGCCGTGATGCTTTCGGGAATTCCGTACAGCTTCAGCGTGATGCTGGTCAGAATACCAAGCGTCCCCTCGGATCCGACAAAAAGCCGGGTGAGATCGTAACCGGCGGAGGATTTGCGCGCCCTTCCTCCGGTTCGGATTTCCCGACCGTCCGCTGTCACCGCAGTTAAGGAAAGCACGTTCTCCCGCATGGTCCCGTAGCGGACGGCGTTGGTGCCTGAAGCCCGGGTCGCGGCCATCCCACCGATCGAGGCGTTTGCTCCCGGGTCGATCGGGAAGAACAGGCCTGTATCTCGCAGATGAATGTTGAGGTCTTCGCGGGTGACACCCGGTTCGACCGTGCAATCCAGATCCTCGGCATTGACCTGAAGGACACGGTTCATGCGGTTGACGTCAACGCTGATCCCGCCGCTGGGCGCATTGAGGTGGCCCTCCAGCGAGGTCCCGGCACCGAAGGGCACAATGGGGACCCGGTAGTCCGCACAGATCCGTACGATGGTCTGAACCTCGCTCGGCGATTCGGCGAACACCACCGCATCCGGCAATTGCCCGGGCAAGTAGCTCATCGTGTGCGTGTGCTGTTGACGGTGTGCATCGCCGGTTTGCAACCGCTCACCAAACTGTTGTTTCAAAACGCCAATCGCAGCAGCAATTCCTTCTTCATTGCGCTGGCCCGCAACGACGTCAGACACACCCATTGACCTACATCTCCTGTTCGTATCGGCGGCAGGATGCCCCTTGTCGCCGGTGAATGAAAGAGTAATGTGCACAATGACGCATTGCTACCGGGACGTGGGGGACCGGACGTCCAAGCGGGAGACAGACATGTCGCAGCCAGCGCCCTTCGAGGCGCCGCCAGCCGAAATCGAAGCCGCCTGGATCGATTACAACGGTCACCTCAACATGGCCTTCTACAATGTCCTGTTTGACCGCGCCGCTGATGCAGCCTTCGAGACGTTCGGACTGACACCCGATTCCGCACGGGAAACCGGATCGAGCATCTTCGTCGCAGAGGCCCATGTTCGATACGTGCAGGAATTGCACCAGGGCGACCGGGTCACAACGAATTTTCACCTGATCGATTTCGACGAGAAACGCCTGCACGTCTATTCCGAATTGCGTCACGAGGATGGCTGGCTGAGCGCGACCTCCGAAACACTTTACCTGCACATCAATGCCACCGGTCCGAAGGTGGCGCCCATGCCCCGGCCGATGTTGGACATGGTGGCACAGATGCATGAGGCGCACACGCGCCTGCCGCGGCCGGAATCGATCGGTCGGCCCATCGGCATCAAACGCCGATAGAGTGCGTCAATGCTGCCCGAATTCCTCGTCACGCTACCACAACAGATCCGAAAGTGGGTCGCGCCCAACACCCGAGCCTTCATCGAAGATCGGCAGCCGTACCTTTGGATCCTTGCTCTCGTCGTTGGCATTGCCGTCAGCGGCGCGGCCATTGCGTTTCGCGAAATGATCGGTGTCGTTCAGCTTGTCTGGCTTGCCGACAACAGCGAGCGCATCATCACGGCCGCCAGCAATGTTCCCTGGTATTACATCATGTTGGCGCCGGTCGGCGGCGGCCTGATTGTCGGCATCATGCTGGAAAAGCTGATGCCGCAACGGCGCACGCTGTCCGTAGCCGACGTGATTGAGGCGCGCGCGCTGTCGGGTCGCAAGCTGGGGACGCGAGACGGCCTGATATCCGCGGTGATCACGGTCATTTCACTCGGATCAGGCGCCAGCGCCGGACGTGAGGGTCCGGTGATCCATCTCGGCGCAACTCTTGCCAATGGCGCCGCCCGCCGCTCAGGTCTGCCCGACTGGTCAAGCCGCACCCTGCTCGGGGCCGGTGTGGCCGCGGCAATCTCGGCCAGCTTCAACGCGCCCATCGCCGGCGTCCTGTTCGCCCATGAGGTCATCCTCGGGCACTACGCGTTGCGCTCCTTCGTGCCCATCGTTATCGCCTCCAGCGGCGCGGCGGTGATCTCGCGGATCTATTTCGGCGAAACCGTCGCCTTCGACGTTCCGGTCTACCACGTCGCTTCCTATTGGGAGTTTCCGGCTTTCGTGTTGCTGGGCCTGGTCTCAGCTTGCGTTGCCGTGGTGTTCCAGTTTTCGCTGTTCTCCGCCGACTTCCTGGCACGCAAGATCACCATGCCGCTGTGGCTGAGACCGGTCATCGGTGGCGCCGCGATCGGCGCCATGGGGGTCTTCATCCCGCATGTTCTGGGTGTCGGCTACGAGGCCACCGACATGGCGCTCTGGGGGAAGCTGCCGCTGATGCTGATGCTGACCCTGATCGTCGCAAAAACCGCGGCGACCGCCATCACGCTTGCGTCGCGCTTCGGCGGCGGGATCTTTTCGCCGGCACTTTATCTCGGTGCCATGACCGGCGGAGCCTACGGGATCATTGCCGCCGACTTTTTTCCGGAGCTGGCCTCCAGCCAGGCGCTCTATTCGATTCTGGGCATGGGAGCAGTGGCCGGCGCGGTTCTGGGCGCCCCTTTGTCGACGACGCTGATCGTCTTTGAACTGACCGGTGGTTACGAGCTATCGATCGCGTTGCTTCTGACCACGGCGATCGCCCACGGTCTCAACCAGGCCATCCACGGCCATTCCTATTTCCAGTGGCAATTGGAAATGCGCGGTCTTCCGGTCCAGGCCGGACCGCATCGAACGGTCACCCGAAACGTCAAGGTAATGGATTTCATGACGCTACTGGCGCCGGATGCGGAGCCGGAAACCCACGATGAGGAAGATGGCCCACCCAGCCTGCAGCCGACTGACACTCTCGATACGGCTCTGAGGACGTTCGATTCCGTGGGCCAATCGCGGCTGCCCGTTGTCGATATGAGAGATCGAACCAAGATCATTGGCTGGGCCGAGCAGGTGAAAGCGCTGGAGCATTTCAACAAACGCCTGATCGATGTTTCCGAGGAAGAGCACCGGGGTTAGAGAGCTCTATAGCGGGGCTATTGCGGGCCAAGCCTTGATGGCATATGGGTCGGCGATCCATGGCAGAGTTCGTTTCAGATACCGTCTTCAAGCGTGACGTCTTTTCAGAGACCCGATCGGGCTATTTTGCCGATCGGCCGGATCGCCGTATTGCCCGGCGCATCGTCAGTGCTTCGCCGCTTTGGTCGCGTCCGCTGGCATGGATTCTGGCAAAGCGCGAAATCCGCGCCTTGAAGGCGGTCACCGGCATTCGCGGCGTGCCTGAAATCGTCAAGGTCGATGCCGACGGTCTGTTTCGCACCTGGACTGAAGGGACACCGCTGCACCTCGCGCGACCGGACAGTCTGCAGTGGTACGGCGATGCACGCCGACTGCTCCGCGATATGCGCCGCCGCGGTATTACGCACAATGATCTGGCCAAGCCGCAAAACTGGCTGATGCTGCCCGACGGTTACGCCGCCGTCATCGACTTCCAATTGGCCTCCTGCCACCGACGGAAGGGACGCCTCTATCGCTTGATGGCCTATGAGGACCTGCGTCATCTGATCAAGCAGAAACGGGCCTTCGCTCCGGATCTCATGACCGCGACCGAAAGACGTATCCTGGCGCGTCGGTCCCTGCCCTCCCGCATCTGGATGGCTACCGGCAAGAAGCTTTACAATCTGATCACGCGGGGGCTTTTTTCCTGGTCAGATGGCGAAGGCACCGGCGACAGGCTCGATCACGAAGGCCCGGCCATTCGAGCGGCACTGGCTGACGATCCAACCTGTCGGGATGTCGCGCTGACGCTCTATCCCCTGCCGCGCAAGGGTGTCGGCATCTACGCCTTTGTCGAGTCCGATCAGCCGGAGCTCGATACCAATGCGCTGAATGCCGCGATTCATGCCCAAGATGCGAATGCCCATGCCGACCTCATTCAATCCGTCCCCGCACTTCCGAGAAGCGCGGATGGCAGCGTGCGCGACGATGTTCTGCGATTGGTGGCGATGAACCAGATTACTGAATTGGATGATGTGCTGCAGCGCGAACCCGAATTGGCAGCCATCGTGCGTCCGATCGTCGACGGTAGGCTGAATTGGACCGACCGGCGAATTTCACGGCTTGAAAAGTAGCGACTTCTGGTCTTTCCACACCGAATCGCTACATTGAGAACAAATGGAAAACCCTGACGACGACATTCCCTTTTTTGGCGACGAGAAACCCGCCGCTTCCGGGTCCGGGCTTGCCGCACGCGCCATGGCGGCGCGCAACAGGCAGAGCCCGGCGCCGACCTATCTGGATGGGTTGAACCCTGAACAGTCCCGCGCCGTCGAATCGCTGGACGGTCCGGTTCTGGTTCTTGCCGGCGCCGGAACGGGCAAGACCCGGGTTTTGACCACCCGCATTGCCCATATCCTGGCAACCGGCAAAGCCTATCCGAGCCAGATCCTGGCCGTCACCTTCACCAACAAGGCGGCGCGCGAGATGAAGGAACGCATCGGCCTTCTTGTCGGTGGCGCCGTCGAAGGCATGCCGTGGCTCGGCACCTTCCACTCGATCGGCGTCAAGCTGCTGCGCCGCCATGCCGAATTGGCCGGACTGCGGTCGGACTTCTCCATTCTCGACACCGACGATCAAATCCGCCTGCTCAAGCAACTGATCCAGGCCGAAGGGCTCGACGACAAACGCTGGCCGGCGCGTCAATTCGCCCACATGATCGACAACTGGAAGAACAAAGGATATGGGCCCGCCGATATTCCGGAGGGCGATGCGCGCTCATTCGCCAACGGCAAGGGGCGACAACTCTACGAGGCCTACCAGGACCGGTTGAAGACGCTGAACGCCTGCGATTTCGGCGATCTGCTGTGCCACCCGATCCGGATCTTCCGGAACAATCCGGATGTCCTGAAGGAATATCACGGCAAATTCAAATATGTGCTCGTCGACGAGTACCAGGACACCAATACGGCGCAGTACATGTGGCTGCGTCTGATCGCGCAGGGTTCGAAGAACGTCTGCTGCGTCGGCGATGACGATCAGTCCATTTATGGCTGGCGCGGCGCCGAGGTCGATAACATCCTGCGCTTTGAAAAAGACTTCCCGGGCGCCGTCGTTATCCGACTGGAGCGTAACTACCGCTCGTCCGCCCACATTCTAGGCGCCGCATCACACCTGATCTCGCATAATGAGGGGCGGCTCGGCAAAACCCTGTTCACCGATCTCGACGTGGCCGATCACGACAAGGTCATGGTGCACGCTGCCTGGGATTCCGAAGAGGAGGCCCGTGCCGTCGGCGAGGAAATCGAGCAGTTGCAGCGCCGCGGCCACAAGCTCAACGACATGGCGATCCTCGTGCGCGCGTCGTTTCAAATGCGCGAGTTCGAAGACCGCTTCGTTACCCTTGGACTGAACTATCGGGTGATCGGCGGGCCGCGCTTTTATGAGCGCCTCGAAATCCGCGATGCGCTGGCCTATTTCCGCGTCGTCTGTCAGGGGGCCGACGATCTTGCATTCGAACGCATCGTCAATACGCCCAAACGTGGCTTGGGTGAGGCGGCGATCCGACAGATCCACGACTACGCCCGCGCCCGCGGCTTGCCCATGCTGCGCGCTTCCGCCGATCTGGTCATGACGGAGGAGATGAAGCCGCGGCCGCGCAAATCGCTCACCGATGTGGTCGAAAACTTCGCTCGCTGGGCGACTCTGCTGGAGACCATGCCGCATACCGAGCTCGCCGAGCAGATCCTTGAAGAAAGCGGCTACACGACGATGTGGCAGAACGACCGATCGGCCGAGGCGCCGGGACGGCTCGACAATCTCAAGGAACTCATCCGCTCCATGGAGGATTTCGAATCCATGCGCGGCTTCCTCGAGCACATCAGCCTCGTCATGGATGCCGAGCAAAATGAAGACCTGGATGCCGTGTCGCTGATGACACTGCACTCAGCCAAAGGTCTGGAGTTCGAAACCGTATTCCTGCCCGGCTGGGAAGAAGGACTTTTCCCGCACCAACGTGCGCTTGATGAAGGTGGCCGATCCGGACTGGAAGAAGAACGGCGACTGGCCTATGTCGGCCTGACGCGCGCCAAGGCCAATTGCCATATCTGGTTCGTTTCCAACCGGCGCATCCACGGCCTCTGGCAATCGACCATCCCGTCGCGATTCCTCGATGAGCTGCCATCAGATCATGTTGACGTCGCCGAGCCGGATTCGTCCTACGGCGGATACGGTGCCGGAGCGGCCGGTGGTGGATACGGTGCCTCCCGCTTCGACGCAGCGGAACCGTTCGCCGGCAGCTACAATACGCCGGGCTGGCGCCGCGCCCAGTCAAACCGAAACGACGCAACCCGTCAGAACTGGGGCATGCGGTCGGGTCACGCGGTGGAACGCATTGGTTATGGCGAGACCGATTCCGGCTTCGGTGCCGGACGCAGTTCGGTCAAGGCAAAGACCATCGACGGCGAACTTGTCGCCCGCTCGGTTTCCGAGGAGCCTTCCGCCTATTCGATTGGCGACCGGGTTTTCCACCTGAAATTCGGCAACGGCAACATCGCGTCGATCGACGGCAACAAGCTGACCATCGACTTTGACAAGGCCGGGCAGAAACGGGTGCTCGACAATTACGTCGAGAAGGTCTGATCGTTCGGAATTAGGTGTACTTGCCCGCCAACGCTCGCATGGCACCGGCAAACACTGTCACGTCGATGCCGACGCCCAGGAAGGTAGCGCCGGCTTCACGGCACTCCTCAACGAATTCCGGAGCCGTGGCAAGAACGCCAGGCGCCTTGCCAGCGGCAGCTATGCGTCGGATTGCATCGAGCACCGCTTCTTTGACTTCCGGCGTGGCCACCTTGCCCGGGAAGCCCATATCCGCGGCCAGGTCGGACGGACCGATGAACACGCCGTCGACGCCATCGACAGTCAAAATGTCGTCGAGTGCAGCAAGGCCGGCACGGCTTTCGACCTGCACCAGCAGGCAGATCTCTTCATTCGCGGTGGTGACGTAGTCTGGGATGCCGGCAAATCTCGAAGCCCGTGCCAAGGCTGACCCGACGCCGCGAATACCATCCGGCGGATAGCGCGTGGCCCGAACCAGCTCCTCTGCCTGCTCCGCGCTTTCAACCATCGGCACGACAAGGCTTTGCGCGCCGGCGTCCAGCACCTGCTTGATCATCCAGGTCTCGCCAACCGGCACCCGCACCAGTGGATGCGATCCGGAGCCCTCAACCACCTGAAGCTGCGCCAGCGTCGAGCGCAGATCGTTCGGCGCATGCTCGCCATCGATCAGCAGCCAATCAAAGCCGGCCGTTGTCGACACCTCCGTCACGTAGGAATCAGCTAGGCCGAGCCAGCAGCCGAATTGCTGCCGCCCCTCCGACAGGGCCTTCTTCAACGGGTTGGCGGGTGCGGGCATGCGGGGCTCCTGTGTGCGGGAATGAAAACGCTGTTTGTCTATCCCGCGGGTCAGGCAGCCTTCAAGCCCTCGTCCAGCGCCGAAACGATTTTCGCCGTCTCGTTTTGCGTCAGGATCAGCGGCGGAGACAGGATAATGTTGGCCCCGGAAACCCGGATCATGACGCCAGCTTCATAAGTGACTTGGTGGATCCGTCCGATCGTCTGCTTGTCGATGGGCGTCTTGGCAGTCGGGTCCGAGACGATCTCCAGGGCGCACATCAGCCCCTCGCCACCGCGCACATCGCCGACCAGATCGTATTTTTCCTGCAGACCGAGCAGGCCCCGATACAGCTCGGCCCCGCGTTGCCCGGCATTTTCGTGCACTTGCAGGCGCTCCGTCTCCTGGAGGCAAGCAATCGCAGCGGCAGCGCCCACCGGATGCCCCGAATAGGTATAGCCATGACCAATATTGGCCTTGCCGGTTGTGTCATTCTCGAACACTTCGGCAACACGGTCGTTGAGCATCACCGCGCCAAAGGGGAAATAGCCGTTGGTGATCGCCTTGGCGGTACACATCATATCCGGTTGTACAGCCCAGTGGCGTGATCCGGTCCAGGAGCCGGTGCGACCGAAAGCGGTGATCACTTCATCAGCGATCAGGAGAATGCCGTGACGGTCGCAGATCTCCCGGACCATCGGCATGAAGCTGGCATGCGGTGGAATCACACCGCCAGCGCCGAGCACCGGCTCCATGATGAAGGCTGCAATGGTCTCCGCACCCTGAAAAGTAATCTCGTCCTCCAGTGCCGCTGCGCACAGCCCCGCTAGCCGCTCCGGATCGGTCTCGTTGAACGGATTGCGGTAGGTGTAGGGAGCCGGAATGTGGTGGCAGCCGGCCAGAAGAGGTTCGTAGGCCGAGCGGAAATTGGCGTTGCCGTTGACGCTGGCGCCGCCGAAATGGGTTCCGTGATATCCCTTTTTCAGGCTGAGGAACTTCGTCCGTCCTGCCTCACCGCGAACTTTGTGATACTGGCGCGACAACCTCAGCGCCGTCTCGACGCTATCCGAACCGCCGCTGGTGAAAAAAGCACGCGTGAGCCCGTCCGGTTCGAAAAACTCCTGCAACATGTAGCTGAGTTCGATCAACGCATCGTTCGTGGTGCCGCGAAACGTCGAATAATAGGGCAGCGTATCGAGCTGTCGCGAGATTGCCTCCTTCACAGGGGCGCAGGAAAATCCGAGATTGACGTTCCACAAACCGCCGACAGCATCGATCACCTTGTGGCCGTCCACATCGATGATGTTCACGCCTTCAGCGCCCGTCACGATGGTCGGCGGGTTGGCCTTCATGTCGGCCGGATGGGCCATCGGATGCCAAAGGTGGCGGGCGTTGTTTTCCTTCAGAAAGTTGGAGTCCTTCATATCGTCCTCTCTTTGTTGAGGCCCAGAAGGCCGAGGGCAGTTTGGTATCCGGATTGCGGATCGCGGACATCGAAATGAACGGTCTGCAGACCGGCGCGCTGCGCGCCGGCTGTGTTGCGTGCCTGGTCGTCGACGAAAACGCATGCCCCCGGCTCCAGGCCGAGCGCGCTGATGCAATCCGCATACGCACGAGGATCAGGTTTGAGAATGTCCGTATAGGTGGCGTCATGGATAACGTCGAAATCGGCAAGAAAGGGCAATTTCGATCGGAACTCGGCCCCATAGAACAGATCGAGTTCGTTGGACAGGATTGCCAGCTTGCAACCGGCGGCCTTTGCCTGGCCGATGGCATCGAGCGCTTCCGGCCGAATGATCTCGGAAGGCGCATCGCCACGCGCGGCACGCACGAAATCCGCCATGTCGGCCCAGTCCTGGCCAACGAGGTCGGCAACCTCGCGAGTGCGGCTGCGCCAATAGTCGCGCTCGGTGATTTCATCGGCCTGCATCGAACGCCACAGGGCATCAGACTCCGGATCGAAGGGGCCACGCCATGTCAGTGTGCCAGACTGCAGCCCAAGCGCTCTCTCGGTCAGGTCGTGAGTTTCGAACAGGGTTCGGGTCACGACTCCGCCGAAATCGAGAATGAGTGCCGAATCAGGCCGCATCGGACCAGATCCTCTCGAGTTTCGGCGAGATTTCTCCGCCGATCGCATTTGAGACTTGTCTGCACCCTTGTTTCAGCGTGCGTCTGATCTGGGTGAGTATTTCGTCGCTTACGCGAGATGTCGGCAAGGCTACGGCAACAGTGCCGATTGCCCGGCTGTTTCGATCGAAGACAGGGACTGCCAGCGAATAAACCTCATCTTCAAACCCCTGGTCGCACTCTCCGAAACCCGTCTGCTGTGTGTGTTCAACAATCGAACGCAGCACCGCCGGGTCGACCACCGTTTTCGATGTGAACTTCTTGAGTGGCCTGTCCAGATACTGTTCGATCAGGTCCCCATCAGCGAAAGCCAGCATCGTGTATCCGGATGAGGTCGCGTGCAGCGGCAGCATCTCCGCTTCATCGAAATAGACGCGTGTTCCGTGGATTTTGACGTCCGCGTAGAACAGCGGCGACAGCATATCGCCCTGCAGCAACGACATGTGCACCAATTCGCCAACTTCCGAGGACATCTCCGTCACGATGGGGGCGATTGCCCGGTGCGCGGGAAAGGTCCGCTCGCGGACATTCGCAAGGCGCAGGACCGCCGGGCCCATGCGATAGGATTTGCTCACCGGATCCTGCTCGACAAACCCGTTTTCCTGCAATTCGGTCAGGTGGCGATAAATCGTCGCCTTGTCCTGTTTGCACAGTTTTCGAAAGTCGGACAGACCGATCTCTGGTCGCGAAACCGAGAAATAATTCAACAGATTCAGCGCTTTGGTGATCGTACCCATTCTCTACTCTGGCCTTCGCGCCGCCCGGCGAAGGTCGGTGCGGCAGACGGACATTGACAGAAAACAATTCACGGTTCAATATAAATCTGCAACGCCGTTTCAAATAATGAACCGAATACATAATGGTAGGGAGTGAGACCATGATCAAAAAAATCGTCACCGCCGGCCTTCTGGCCACGTCAATGCTGATGGCAGCAGGCACGGCTGTAGCCGAATATCCGGAGAAACCTGTTTCCTTTGTCGTGCCGTGGCCTCCCGGAGACCTCGAAGACGTGCTGACCCGCATGATCGCCGACGACTTCCAGGCTGAATACGGGGTTCCGGCAGCCGTTGTGAACAAGCCCGGCGGCGGCGGCGGACCGTTCCCTGGAGCTGTTGAAGTCGCCAAAGCGCCGGCCGACGGCTACACCATCGGATCCTTCATCATCGCCGTCCCCGTTGTCGGCCCGCAGATTGGTATACCGGAACTCAGCCCGAACCCGTTCGAGCCGCTTGGCAACTTCCTGACCTATCCCTTCGTCATCGCTGCCGGTGCTGATGCGCCCTATGACGACATTGATGGTCTGGCCGCCCATGCCAAGGATAATGACGTGGCGCTCGGCCATTTCGGCGCGCCGCTGGTTCCGACGCAAGTTACCTTCGCGCTGGCCGCCAGCAAGGGCTTCGAATTCGGCTCCGATGCCGCTTTCGATGCCTTGGACTGCAACACGCTGGCATCCGGTGATGCCGATGTGATCAACACCACGCTGCAGTTGATCCTGCCCTGTCTTGACAAGGTCAAGGTTCTGGCCTCGATCGGCGCCGAGCGCATTTCGCTGACGCCCGATGCGCCGACCGTTGCCGAGCTGGCACCGGATCTGGACATTTCCCTGTGGAACGGGCTTTTCGTCCACAAGGACACACCGGCCGATGTGCGCGAGAAGATCATCGCCGTCGCCAAGAAGACGATCATGTCCGAGAAGGCCCAGGCGATTGCAGCGGAAACCGGTGCCCTGCTCTACTGGCAGGATGCTGCTGCTGCTCAGGCGCAAATCGACAAGGACATCGCGACCTTGCAGACCATCGAAAAGCTGGTCGGCAACTAAGCCATAAAGCCTCAAACCCAGCGACAGCGCCATCGGCGCTGTCGCACATTAGGGCTCGACGACCATGGCGCACATCAAGACATTGCAGGAACTGTTTCACCGCTACCGCCGACCCGGCGATCTCGTATTTGCTGTTGTCTTCCTGCTTTTCGCACTCTTTCTGTTTGCCAATCTGGGCGAACAGACACAGTGGACCAAACGCACCAAGCTGTTTGCACAGCCTGCCTTCTGGCCCGCCGTTTCGCTCTTCGGTATGGTGCTGTTCGCGGCCTTGCACTGGCTGAGTTCAGTGCTGTCGCCCCGCATAGACGGCCGATGGCGAGAGGTCGGCTTCTGGCTGCAATCGCTGGAATATGCGGTCTGGTTCATGGTCTATGTGCTACTTGTGCCGCGGCTCGGCTACCTGCCGTCGACGATCATCTTCACGATTCTACTGGCCTTGCGCGGTGGCGTGAGAACCTGGAAAGGTGTGGGCGGAGCTGCTTTAACGGGTGTGGCCATCGTCCTCGTTTTCAAGACTTTTCTGCAGGTCAAGGTGCCCGGCGGACAAGTTTATGAAGCACTTCCGGACGGCCTTCGCGCCTTCATGCTGACCTACTTCTGAGAATCACCATGGACCTGCTGCTATCCAGTGTTGGAATTCTGGCCCGTTGGGACGTGTTGGCTGCCCTGGTCATTGGGTCGGTCGGCGGCGTCATCATCGGCGCCATTCCGGGTGTCGGTGCCGCCGTGGCTATCGCCATCCTGCTGCCGGCCACCTTCGCTTTCGATCCAATCGTCGGCCTGACCGTTCTACTCGGCATCTACGGCTCTTCCATGTATGGCGGTGCCATACCAGCCATCCTGATCAACACGCCGGGAACCGCCGTCAACGCGCTCACGACCTATGACGGCTATCCGATGACCCAGCGCGGCCAGGCGCGCCGGGCATTGGCGCTGGCCTATTCCGCCTCGTTCTTCGGCGGTATTTTTTCAATCATCTGCCTGATCATCTTCTCGCCGCTGCTGGCGCTGATCGCACCGCATTTCGGCTCGCGCGAGATCTTCCTCGCAGCGGTACTCGGCATGGTCCTGGTGGTTCTTGCCCATCGCGGCCAGGTATTCGCCGCCGGCATGCTGGCCTGTTTCGGCATCTTCCTCAACACCGTCGGGCTCGAACCGGTCAAATACACCAAACGCTTCACTTTTGATCAGACCTGGCTTGCTTCAGGTGTCGATCTGATCGTCGTTGTGTTGGGGCTCTTTGCTGTGTCGCAGGCATTCCTGTTGCTCGTCGACCGGGACAACACGCCCCATCCGCAGCCGATCAAAGGCAATCTCTTCGACGGTCTGCGTGAGCTGTTCGGCTTCAAACGCATCGCCACCGCCTCCTCGAGCTTTGGCGTATTGATGGGCATGATCCCCGGTGTGGGTGAATTTACCGCCCAGTTCATGGCCTATTCCTACGCTCAACGCAGCTCTTCCAAGCCCGACGACTTCGGCAAGGGATCGCCGGAAGGACTGATCGCTTCGGAGGCGGCAAACAACGCCGTCCCCGCCGCGGCCATGATCCCGTTGCTGGCACTTGGCATCCCGGGCGAAGCACTGACGGCAATGATGCTGTCGGTGTTCTACATCCACAGCGTTGTGCCCGGGCCGCAGCTCTTCCAGAACCAGATGGACTTCGTGGTCGCTCTTTACCTGGCGATGCTGGTGCTCAACATCATCGTTTTGGTGTTCTTGCTGTTTTCGACAAACCTGCTGACGAAAATCATTCAGATACCGACGCGTTTCCTCGGCATGATCATTCTGACGCTGAGCTTCGTCGGGGTCTATTCGTTACGCAACTCGGCGACCGATTGCGCCATAGCTGCCGGCTTCGGCGTATTCGGCCTGATCCTCAAGCGCCTCGGTCTGCCGATCGTCCCGATCATTCTGGGCATGGTCCTAGGTGGCATCATGGAGGTCAAGCTGCGCAGCGCGATGGCCCGGGTCAAGACGCCGCTGGACTTCATCGACCGGCCCATTGCTGCCATCATCTTCGGCCTCATCGTGCTCGTCATCATCCTCCACATCCGCACGCTGATCGTCGAACGCCGCAAGAAATCGGAGACCCCAAATGCTGGAACAAGCTAGTATCGACGCGCTTCGCGGTGCTGAAATTGCTCCTCTGGGGCACTTCGTCGACGGCGCCCATCGACCTGCCCAAACCGGTGAAACACTCGATGTGATTTCGCCGATAAACGGCCAGGTCCTCACAACAATTGCCCAGGGTACGACCGGCGATGTCGACCACGCCGTCGCCCGCGCCCGGGCCGCCTTTGAAGACGGCCGCTGGTCGAACCGGCCACCCGCAGAACGCAAAAAGGTTCTACTGAAGCTGGCTGACCTGATCGAAGCGGAGGCGCTGGCGCTGGCTGTGCTCGGCGTGCGTGACAACGGCACCGAAATCGCCATGGCATTCAAAGCCGAGGCCGGTTCAGCGGCTGCGACATTTCGCTACTTCGCTGAAGCCATCGACAAGATCTACGGTGAAATCGCACCAACAGCCAAGAACGTGCTCGCGCTGATTCACCGCGAGCCCGTCGGAGTCGTCGGCGCCATCGTTCCCTGGAACTTTCCGTTGATGATTGGAGCGTGGAAGCTCGCGCCGGCTCTCGCAGCCGGCAACAGTGTCGTGCTCAAGCCGGCCGAAACAGCGTCCCTGTCGCTTCTCAGAATTGCCGAGCTTGCATCCGAAGCAGGTCTCCCCGATGGCGTCCTCAACGTCGTCACCGGCACCGGTCCGGTCGTCGGTGAGGCGCTGGGGCTCTCCATGGATGTCGATGCGCTCGTCTTCACCGGATCCGGCGCCACTGGCCGCAGGCTTCTCGATTATGCCGCCCGGTCCAATCTCAAACGGGTTTACCTTGAACTTGGCGGCAAATCGCCGAATATCGTCTTCGCTGATGCTCCGGATCTCGATCAAGCGGCGAAAGTCGCAGCCTGGGCCATATTCAGGAATTCCGGCCAGGTCTGCGTCGCCGGCTCGAGACTTCTGGTCGAAGCGGCAATCCACGACGAGTTTGTGGAGGCCGTTGCGGGCCACGCCAAAAACATGGCCGTTGGTGACCCCTTGAACCTTGCAACGGATGTTGGTGCGGTTCACAGCGCCGACCAGCTTGACAAGGATCTGAGCTTTGTTGGAGTGGCCGAGGCGGAGGGAGCGATCCGCGTCTGCGGTGGCAACCGAACACTCCAGGAAACCGGCGGCTTCTACATGGAGCCGACCGTCATGGCCGGCGTTGCTCCCGACCATAGGCTGGCGCGCGAGGAGGTCTTCGGGCCAGTCCTCGCCGTCACGCCGTTCGACAATGAAGAAGACGCGCTCCGCATTGCCAACGGCACTGATTTCGGCCTGGCGTCCGGAGTCTGGACCTCTGACATTTCCAGGGCTCACCGCATGGTCCGCGGCATTCGCGCTGGCCTCGTCCACGTCAACACCTATGGCGGCGCCGACGCCACGGTGCCACTCGGCGGTGTCGGTCAGTCAGGCAACGGCCATGACAAGTCGTTGCATGCATTCGACAAGTATGTCGACCTGAAGACTGCCTGGATTCAACTCTGACAGGAGGCCGGCGTGACCGCAAAAACCATTCTTATCGTCGGCACCTATGACACCAAGCAGGATGAGCTCGGTTACCTGGCCGATTGCATCAAGGATCGTGGTGGCCACGTCCTGACGATGGATGTCAGCGTTCTGGGCGATCCCGCCGAACCAACTGACTTTTCCAAACACGATGTCGCTGAAGAAGGCGGCAGTTCGATTGCCGACGCCATCGACAGCGGTGACGAAAACCACGCCATGCAGATCATGGCGGCGGGCGCTTCGGCGCTGGCCACACGGCTTCACCGCGAGGGTCGCTTCGACGGCGTAATCCTGCTCGGCGGCACCATGGGCACCGACCTTGCGCTCGACGTCTGCGCCGCCCTACCCGTCGGCGTTCCAAAATATGTCGTTTCAACGGTTGCCTTTTCGCCGCTGATACCGCCGGAGCGGCTGGCCGCAGATATTCAGATGATACTCTGGGCGGGCGGGCTCTACGGCCTCAACTCCATCTGCAAGTCCTCCCTTTCGCAAGCCGCTGGCGCCGTACTCGGCGCGGCCGCAGCTGTCGAGCCGCCAGCTAGGGACAAGCCTCTTGTCGGCATGACAAGCTTGGGCAAGTCAGCATTGAAGTACATGGTGGCCCTGAAACCGGCGTTGGAGCAGCGCGGTTTTGAGGTCGCCGTCTTTCATGCCACCGGCATGGGTGGACGGGCCTTCGAAAACCTGGCCGCACAGGGTGCCTTCGCCTGCGTGCTCGATCTGTGCACGCAAGAACTCGGCAACCACATTCACGGTTCCAACATCTCCGCCGGTGTCGACCGGCTGACAAATGCAGGTAAGGCCGGCACGCCGCAAATCGTTGCACCGGGTTGTTATGACCTCGTGGATATAGCCGGCAGCGATCTTCCGGAGAAATGGACCAACCACATTTCCCATGCCCATAACCGCCTGCTGACCTCAATCGTGCTCAACACGGAAGAACGACGCGCTGTTGCCCGGGCGCATGCCGATCAGCTCGCCAAGGCTGTTGGCAATTCGGCCCTGGTGTTGCCCACGGGCGGTTGCGGTGAATGGGACAGGCCCGGCGCAGATCTGCACGATCCCGATGGACTGGCCGCTTTCTGTGAGGCGATGCGTACAGCCTGCCCGACCAATGTTGAGTTCGTCGAAACGGCGGCCCACATCAACGACGACACTTTCAGCGATCTCATCCTGACCATGTTCGATCGCTGGGTTTCGGAGGGCATCATTAAAACCGGCTAGTGTCCTGATTGAAGCCGACGTTCGTTTACTGTTCGATGTACAGGGTGACGAATTTCGGATTCAGTACACTAGAGCATGAACCCGCCTCCGGCCTGCACGACTTGCCCAGTGACCCAACCTGCGTCGTTGCTGGCAAGCAAAAGAACGGCACTGGCGATTTCCTCCGGTTGACCAGGGCGTCCCATTGGGGTCTGCGCTACCATTTGTTCAACCATCTGCTTGTCCAACGATTCAAACGTCGCCAAATCCGAGATCGTAATGCCGGGTGCAACAGCATTTACGCGCACGCCGCTTGGACCAAACTCTGCAGCGAGCGTTCTGGTCACATGATTCAGGGCCGCTTTGGACGATGCATAGGTGGCGGTGCCCGGCATTACGCCATGTGACAAGGTCGATGAGATATTGATAACCGACCCCTTGCTGCTCACGATATGACTGCTTACCGCACGCACAAGGGCCAGCGGTCCCATCACATTGGTTCGGAAAATATTCTCAATATCTTCGTCAGTCACTTCGGACAATGGTCCCACTTTCGACGTTCCGGCGTTGTTCACCAGAATGTCCAACCGACCATGTTTTCGAACGGTTTCTTGGACTATCCGGGCCGGCTCGCCTTTTTTGCTTATATCTCCAGCGATTGAGGATGCCTGCGCGCCCAGTTCCTTGGCGGTTTCTTCCAACACGGATTGCCTCCTGCCAGTAATTACCACTTTCGCCCCTTTGGCGACAAAGGCAGATGCGATCGCTTTGCCAATTCCTGTTCCACCGCCGGTGATCAACACCACACTGTCCTTTAGGTTTTCCATTTGCTTCTCCTGGATCATAAGTATCGATTTCAGAGACCCGATCAGCCGGAAATCCCGAACTGGCTGATGTCGGTCGCTGTTTTGCGAGTAAAATATCCATGCGCTGTCTGAATTGTAATTGCCATAATCTGCATTCCATGTATGCATTTCCGCATGGATTGGAAAACCGTCGCCTTTGATTGGAACAAGATCCGCGCGTTTCTGGCTACGGCCGAAGAGGGCTCTTTTTCGGCTGCCGCGCGTGCCCTTTCACTGGCTCAACCCACACTAGGACGACAGATCGCAGCCCTTGAAGGTGAACTTGGCGTGCTCCTGTTCGATCGTGGCGGACGCTTCCCGACACTGACGCAGGCAGGTCTGGAACTTTTGGAACATGCCCGCGGTATGCTGGGCGCGGCAACGTCGCTGTCGCTGGCGGCCTCCGGTCAATCCCAGGCGATAGAGGGTCAAGTGTGCATTACTGCAAACGAGATCATGACCGCATTCATACTGCCACCGATCATCAGCCGGTTGCGCGACAGGGCACCAGGTATCGAAATTAGACTGGTTGCATCAGACGAGTACCGGGATTTGACCCGGCGCGAGGCAGATATTGCCATCAGGCACAAACGTCCGGACCAATCCGATTTGATCGCCAAACTTGTGGGTCAAACCCGATCGCATCTTTACGCAGCCACGTCTTACATCGATGCGTTTGGGCGCGAAAATCTGGAAAAAAACTTGTCCGAAGCTGATTTTATAACTGATGAGCATGCCGACCGATTAATGCGCGTTCTGAATGCACGTGGCCTGTCGCTCAGCAAGGCAAACTTCAAAACTGTCACAAACAGCCGGGTCGCCAACTGGGAAATGGTGAAGCAGGGCATGGGTATAACAACCATGACCGATGATTTTGCCCATGGCACGCCGGGTATCGAACAGATCTTGCCCGAACGCTTTTCCTTTGAGCTCCCCATTTGGATCACGACCCATCAAGAACTTCGCACAAGCCGTCGCATCCGTTTGGTGTTTGATGAACTGGCCGAGAGTTTATCCTCGAAAATCAATTACCGTATTTAGATCCACCTTCAGCGTCGTGAGCTTTGACAAATCTCGTGTCCCCAGCTCTGCATGCGCTGCTCTCATTCAGGCCAAGTGAAGCAATCGTTGAATAGGACTTACAACTGCCCGATGCCTGTCCGGTAAACCCCTGGATCGAGAACGGACGGAGCCGGCCTTTGGACAATCGGGCCATCCCGTGACCGAGGTTCTGCGCCTACACATTTGCAGGCAGCTGCGCCGTGGCGCGAGCTGCTCGATTACAATCCGGCTTGGATTCTTAGAGACAATCCGCAATCTCTGTAACAATTCTGCAGCAATCTGGACGCATATTCGCGCGCGGATTACACTGGGTGTTTCCGCTGTGCGTGGCGCGCCTGACGGCAGCGGAACTCAATGACAATAACCACAATGATGAGGAACTGATACATGACCCGAAACTCGAACATTCTGTTAGACCGCCGACATTTCCTCGCAGGCACTGCCGCCATCGGATCCATGGCACTCCTCCATCCGTTTTCGGCCTTCGCCAAGGGCAACCAGGCGCATCTACGGCTGATGGAGACGACCGACCTTCACGTCCACGTCTTCCCCTACGATTATTACGGCGACCGCCCATCCGATACCGTCGGACTGGCGCGCGCCGCTTCGATCATCAACGACATTCGCAACGAGGCGACCAACTCGATGCTGGTCGACAATGGCGACTTTCTGCAGGGCAACCCGATGGGCGACTACATCGCCTACGAGCGCGGCATGAAAGAAGGCGACATGCACCCCATCATCCAGGCGATGAACACCCTGGATTTCGACGCCTCAACGCTCGGTAACCACGAATTCAACTACGGCCTCGACTTCCTGTTCAAGGCGCTCGCCGGCGCAAAATTCCCGGTTGTTTCGGCCAACGTGACCAAAGGCATGGTGGCCTCCAATCCGCGTGACGACGAGTTGTTCCTGAAGCCCTATGTAATCCTCGACAAGAAGATCAAGGATGGCGACGGCAACGAGCATCCGATCCGCGTCGGCATGATTGGCTTCGTACCGCCGCAGATCATGAACTGGGATCAGCGTCACTTGGTCGGCAAAGCCAATGCCCGCGACATCGTTCAGTCGGCCGAAGCCTGGGTTCCGGAAATGAAGGAAGCCGGTGCCGACATCATCATCGCGTTGTCGCACTCCGGTATCGACCCCAACGACCGCAGCGACGGAATGGAAAATGCCTCACTGCATCTTGCAGCTATCGACGGCATCGACGCACTGATGACCGGCCACCACCACCTGGTCTTCCCGGGCCCGAAATATGCCGACATGCCGGGCATCGATGCCGAAAAGGGCACGTTGTTCGGCAAACCCGCAGCGATGGGCGGTTTCTGGGGTTCGCATCTCGGCATCATCGACCTGATGCTGGAGCGCGATGGCAACAGCTGGAAGGTTGCCGGTTTCGAAACCTCGGCACCATCGATCTACAAGCGCGATGGCCGCAAGCGGGTGCCGTTGGTGGAGAGCCAGCAGAGCGTCCTCGATTCGGTCGCCAAGGAACACGACGAAACGCTCGCCTATGTGCGTCGCGCGGTCGGCAAGACGTCGGCTCCCCTGCACTCCTACTTCTCGCTGGTCGCCGACGATCCGTCTGTACAGATCGTCAGCCAGGCTCAGATCTGGTACATCGATCAGATGATGAACGGCACCGAGTGGGAAGGCCTGCCGATCCTTTCGGCGGCAGCCCCGTTCAAGGCCGGTGGCCGCGGCGGTCCGGAGTACTATACGGATGTCGCGCCAGGCGACGTGGCCATCAAGAACGTCTCCGACCTCTATCTCTATCCGAACACCGTTCGCGCCGTTGCTATCACCGGCGCCCAGGTCAAGGATTGGCTGGAACGTTCGGCCGGCATCTTCAACCAGATCGAGGCGGGCAAGGCAGATCAGCCGCTAATCAACAACGAGTTCCCGTCCTACAATTTCGACATCATCGACGGCGTGACCTACCAGATCGATCTGACCCAGCCGTCGAAATTCGATTCGAAGGGCAATCTGCTCGATGCCAACGCGAATCGGATCGTCGACTTGAAGTACAACGGCGAACCGATTGATCCGAATCAGAAATTCATCGTCGCAACCAACAACTATCGCGCTGGCGGTGGCGGTAATTTCCCGGGCATCAACGACGAGGTCGTGGTCTTCGTCGGACCTGACACCAACCGGGATGTGATCGTGCGTTACATCGTCGACAAGGGCACCATCAACCCGTCGGCGGATGCCAACTGGACCTTCAAGCCGGTTGATGGCGCCACGGCGATCTTCGAAACCGGTCCGAAGGCCAAAGATTTCATGAAGGACGTCAAGGGCGTTCAGATTGAATCCGCCGGAGATGGTGCCGAGGGCTTTGCCAAGTACCGCATCACCATGTAGCGGATTTACGTGACTGGTTTAGAGGGGCGTGCGGCCAACTGCGCGCCCCTCTTCTTTTGAGCAGGCATGCCTCAAAGCGACTTACGGTAGACAATGAATTCAGTATTGTCGGCCACTTTGTCGTAAAGACGCATGGCAGTCTGGTTCGAGATATGGGTGTGCCAATAGACGTCGCGGCAGCCGGCTTCTCGTGCCCTGCCGAAGAACGTTTCCGTCAATACCCTTCCGACACCACCCCCTCGGAAGTCGGGATCGGCAAAGAGGTCCTGCAGATAGCAGGTCGGCTCAATCCGGATCGTGTTGCGGTGAAACAGGTAATGAGCCAGTCCGACGAGACGGCCGGCGGCGACTGCCACCAGACCGTGGACGGGCTCCGCTTCATCAAAGAACCGGCTCCAGGTTGATTGTGTCACGGCCGCTGGCAGAGCAGTTTCCCCGCTGCGGCCATAGAACGCGTTGTAGCCCTCCCACAGGGGCAGCCAAGCGCCAAAGTCGGACGGTTCGACCGGGCGAACGCGCAGGTCTTCGGTCATTCCGGCTTACCGTTTGTCCAGGTGACTTGTTGTCCGAACAGGGGAACTGTCGACAATGACATCTTGGCCGAACCATCCTGCACTTGCCTGGAATGGGCGAGATAGATCAGTGTATCGTTTGTCTTGTCGTAGACGCGCTTGATGACGAGTTTCTTCCAGATGATCGACCGGCGCTGCTTGAAGATCTCCTCGCCTCCTTCATCAAGATCGATATCACCGACGACCACCGGCCCGGTCTGCCTGCAGGCAATCGACGAATTAGACGGGTCCTCGAACCAATTGCCCTTCTGCAGCCGATCCACCAGACCGCGCTCGAAGTAGGCGACATGGCAGGTCACGCCCTCGACCTCCGGATCGTGAACCGCTTCGATGATGATGTCGTTGCCAAGCCAGTCGACGCCCACTTCGCCGACCTGTTCGGCGCGGGCAACCGACAGCGCCACGGCTGTCACTGCGGTGATCGTGGTCAGAACTGCCGCCAGTTTTTTCATGCCTGTCTCCTGTGTCCGGTGTGGCTTTCATATAGGGACAGCGCGACCTCATTTTCAGGTCCGAAAAGAAGCTTGTCGACGGAGCGTTTACTGTATTGAGAAGTGAACGCATGGATTGCAAAGACGACTGGACCAAAGTGCAAAATGCTCATTATTCTGAGCGTTCGGAAATCTATCCGAACCAGGCTTTTCATCGGCAAAGGAGCCCTCATGCCCTTCACGAAACTCGCCAAAACAACCGGCGTCGCCCTAACCAGCCTCGCACTGATCCTCGGTCCGACGGCATCCCTTCGGGCGCAACAGGCGGCAGACGCAATCGCGCCGGAAATCGCCAGCGGCATTTCCGACCGCGAGGCGGTCAGCACAGAGAAGTTCATGGTCGCTGCGGCGCATCCGCAGGCCGTCAAGGCCGGGCACGACGTCCTGGCAGCTGGCGGCAATGCCATCGATGCCATGGTCGCTGTCCAACTCGTTCTGGGTCTGGTCGAGCCGCAGTCCTCCGGGATCGGCGGCGGTGCATTCCTGGTCTACTGGGATGCCGCAGGGGACCGACTCACCACCTATGATGGACGTGAGACCGCGCCTATGGCAGCAACGCCGCTGCTGTTCCTCAAGGATGACGGCGAGCCGATGAAGTTCTTCGATGCGGTGGTCGGAGGCCGTTCGGTTGGCACGCCGGGAACCCTCAAGCTGCTTTACGAAACACACAAGCTTCACGGGAAGCTGCCCTGGTCCGGGCTTGTCCAGCCGGCAATCACGCTTGCCGATCTCGGTTTCGAGGTCAGCCCTCGCCTCAGCCAGTCGACGGCCTCGGACGCCGAACGGTTGAGTGTGCATCCGGAAACCAAAAAATACTTCCTGAAGGTGGACGGCACGCCGCATGAGGTTGGGCATCAGTTGAAGAACCCGGCCTATGCGGAAACCCTGCGCAAGATCGCCGACGGTGGTGCCGACGCCTTCTACAAGGGACCGGTGGCGATGGGCATCGTCGAGACCGTGATCAACAACGACAACCCTGGTGTCCTGCAGCCGGCCGACCTCGCTAATTATCAGATCAAGGAGCGTCCACCTGTCTGTGCCCCGTATCGCGGCTACGACATCTGCGGCATGGGCCCACCCTCTTCCGGCGCCTTGACGGTCGGTCAGATTCTCGGACTGCTTGAGCCTTACGATCTGGCAACGCTCGGGCCGAATGATCCCGAAAGCTGGCGCCTCATCGGAGACGCGTCCCGCCTCGCCTTCTCCGACCGCGGTCGCTATATGGCAGACAGCGATTTCGTGCCGATGCCCACAAAAGGTCTGCTTGATCGCGCCTATCTGGACGATCGTGCGAAACTGCTCGACACCGGCAAAGCGCTTACCAAGGAAGAGGTAAAGCCAGGCGAGCCGCCATGGGATCACGCCATGCTGCTGGCTGACGACGAAAGCATCGAGCTGCCGTCAACGAGCCATTTTTCCATCGTGGATTCTTTCGGCAATGTCGTATCGATGACAACGACGATCGAGAACGGATTCGGGTCGCGCCTGATGACGCAAGGGTTCCTGCTCAACAACGAGCTCACCGACTTCTCCTTCCGCACCCATCGTGGTGGTGTTCCGATCGCCAACCGAGTCGAGCCGGGCAAACGGCCTCGCTCGTCCATGTCGCCGACTATCATCATGAAGGATGGAAAACCGGTCGCCGCCATCGGGTCACCGGGCGGCAGCCGCATCATTGGTTATGTCGCCAAGACCATTGTCGCGAAGATCGATTGGGGTCTGGATATCCAGTCCGCCGTGAACCTGCCGCATCTGGTCAACCGCTTCGGTACTTATGATGTCGAGCAGGGATCCAGCGCGGAAACTCTCCAAGCGCCGCTGGAGCAAATGGGCTTCAAGGTCAACCCACGCAATCTCACCTCCGGTCTTCACGGGATTGTCATCGAAGACGGCAAGCTGACAGGAGCGGCAGATCCGCGCAGGGAAGGAACCGTTCAGGGCCAATAAGCAGCAAGCGAAAACCGCTTGGACCTTCCATCAGGCGGCCCTATATTGTGGCCATGGACAGGATAGAAGCCCCGGTAAGTCGTTATATCGCCGTAGGAATCGCGGTCTCGGTTGCGGCCGTTGTCACGGGCGTAACCTTTGCCGGCTGGCTCCATCACGGAGCCGAGATCTTCCTGTCGCACGCCACATCGGGGCTGGCCTGGTGCTTCTGAACTAACGCCGATGTGGCAAATTGGCCGGGTGACTGAATTCCCATCCGGCAATAGGATTGGTCAAAACGTTTGATTGCACGGGACGGCGGGTTGCCGACCCGTCTAAGAGGTTCCTATGACCGCATTTCGAGCTGTATTGATTGCGCTGATCATTGTTTCTGCCGCAGGCCTGACGGGATTCGCCTTCTTCTTTGCGGGAGGCGGCGCCGTCGGCGGCGACAAGCCTTATGGCGTGGCCTTCAACCTGGTCGATCATAACGGCGAAGCCATCACCGAAAAGGCGTTTCAGGAAAAACCCACTGCGGTGTTCTTCGGCTTCACCCACTGCCCGGAAGTCTGCCCGACCACTCTGTTCGAGATGGATGCGTGGCTCGACAAGGTCGATCCGGGCGGCACCCATCTGCAAGCTTTTTTCGTGACTGTGGATCCGGAACGCGACACGCTCGACATCCTGGAACGTTATGTTACCAACGTTTCTGACCGCGTTGTCGGAATCTCGGGCGAACCGGAAAAAGTTCGGGCAATGGCAAAAGGTTTCAACGTCTACTTCAAGAAAGTTCCTTCGACCGGATCGGAGGAAGACTACGTCATGGATCACACCGCTTCAGTGTTCCTGCTCAACAAAGGCGGCAAGTTCCACGGCACGATATCCTACGGTGAAGACGGCGACGTCGCGGTGAAAAAGCTTCAAAATCTGCTCTAATCGCCCAACCCGGCTTTGCCCGGGACAGTCGAATGCATACTATGCCGCCCGAACAACGGGCCGGCCGGAGCAGCGAAGTGCAGCAGATTCGTCTTTATGTGAGATCCGGCGAAGACGAAATCAAATCCGTATTTGCGCTCTTGAGCGATCGATTCGAGGAAGAAGGCTACCCGGTTTCGACCTTTGAAATCGACGAAGACCGGAATGTCTGGGAAGCGTCGCTTTATGCACCACAGTCCGAGAAAGCAGACGTCTGGCAGGCGATGTCTGACTGCCTGATGCCGTTGTTACCCGATCTCGGCGTGCGCATCGAGGATCTGCCCGATATCGATTGGGTCAGCCATGTTCTGGAGGATCTGCAGCCGGTCCGCGCCGGTCGGTTCCTCGTCCACGGCTCGCACGACCGCAATCGGGTTCGCCCCGGCGATCTTGCGATCGAAATCGATGCTGGTCAGGCTTTCGGCACCGGTCATCATGGGACCACCGCTGGTTGCCTTGAGATGATCGAACAGGTGCTGAAACGGCGACCGATCGGCAAAGCGCTCGACCTGGGAACCGGCAGCGGCGTGCTGGCTATTGGTATCGCCCGATCATCAGCGGCTCCCATCGTTGCGACCGACATCGACCCAATCGCCGCCGCGGTGGCGCGCCACAATATTCGAAAGAACCGTTGCGCCTCGCAGATCGATGTGCGGACGGCAACCGGGTTTCATGATCCGGTCTTTGCCGGCAGAGGACCGTTTGATCTCATCGTGGCCAATATCCTGGCGCGACCACTGATGGGTCTTGCGCCATCTGTCACTCGAAATTTGGCCGGCGGCGGCGAGATTATCCTTTCCGGCATCCTCGCTGAACAGCGCTGGCGTGTGCTCTCAGCCTACGCCAACCAGGGTCTCTACCATCGTCGAACTCTTTGGCGAGACGGCTGGGTGACACTGCTGCTGGAGCGATAGCGCAGGGCACACAACCCGCCCGCGCGAAACGAACTGTTTGTGTTTGCCACGGCCTGCTTGTCTCACCCAGCGATCAAGATATCATACGCGCAATCAGCTTGGCGCGAGGGGGCACGATCATTGGCAAGGCGACCCGATGGGTTGATCTACTCGGTGAACGAGGTTCCGCCGCCACTACAGTTGTTCCTGCTCGGCCTGCAACACGCGGCTCTCCTGTGCGTCTACCTCATTCTCATCGTCATCGTGGTCCGTGCGGGTGGGGCCACACCAGCGGAAACCGTTGACGCCGTCAGCCTCGGCATGATTGCCGCAGCCATCGGCACCATGTTGCAAGCCCTGAGGCGTGGTCCCGTGGGGTCGGGCTTTCTGGCCGCACCCGTTTTTTCGGCAATCTATCTGGGACCATCCCTTCTCGCGGCCGAAAACTACGGCCTGGCTGCTGTGTTCGGGATGACTATATTCGCTGGTATCGTCGAGATCCTGATTTCGCGCTTTCTTGGCCGCTTGCGAATATTTTTTCCTCCGGCCATCAGTGGCTTCATTGTCACCATTGTCGGCATTCATCTTGGTCTGGTCGGCGTAGACCATGTATTGAACATCAGCGCTGCGGGCGATGCGTCCTACTCGACCCATGTAACCGTTTCCCTGCTCACCCTCTCTATCATCGTCGCTTTGAGCGTATGGGCAGGCGGAATGGCTCGAATGATGTGTTCGATGATTGGCATTGTAGCCGGGTTCCTCCTTTCGATTCCGTTTGGACTCATTTCGGTCGATTCCCTGTCAGCTGCCTTTTCCAACCCAATGCCGCGCCTGCCCGGTGTCAGCCACATTGCGTTTGCCTTTGAGTGGCCGCTGGTACCGGCTTTCCTCATAGCCGGAATAGCAGCGGCGCTTCGGACCGTCGGCGTGGTCACGACATGTCAGAAGATCAACGATGATAATTGGAAGCGACCGGACGTTGGCTCCATTAAGGGCGGCATGTTTGCCGATGGCCTCGGTTGTGTCGTAGCGGGATTGCTGGGCTGCATCGGCCAGAATACGGGGCCAAGCCTGGTCGGCGTATCAAAAGCATCGGGCGTGACCAGTCGAAGCACCGCCTTTTCGGCAGGCGCAATCCTGATCGTTGTTTCCCTTTTTCCGACTATCGGCGCCGTTCTGCTTCTACTTCCCAAGGCGGTTGTAGGCGCGGCGCTGGTTTTCACGGCATCGTTCATGATTACCGGTGGCATCCAAATCATGGTTTCGCGCAACATCGATACCAGAATGACCTACGTCATCGGGATCGCCACGCTTTTCGGATTGTCGCGGAGTATCTACCAGGACTTCTACAAACATCTGCCGCAAATGCTGCAGCCGCTGACAAGCACGATGCTCACACTTTCGGTAGCGATTGCAATCGCCCTGCATTTGATTTTTCGGGTTGGTGTCCGCCGAACCGCATCCGTAACCATCGAGGATGCCGCACACTCTTCAGACGTTCTTGTCGACCTTCTGCAATCTCGCGGAAAGTCCTGGGGACTATCCGCAGATGTGATGGATCGAGCATCAGCGACAACAACCCAGGTTATCTCTCACATACGCGATACCAAGCTATTGCAGAACAACCTGAACATTTCACTGAGCTACAATGAACTCGACCTCGTCGTGACCATTGAGTATGAGGGCACGCTTCTATCGCTGCCGCATGTCGGCGTCCGGCGCAGGGCATTTCTGGAAGAGGAATCCTTCTCCTATGGCCTGGCTGACTTCCTGATTGCCGTCTATCCCGATCATATGGAAGCTTCGGCTCACGGGAATGCCGTTACGATCCGGCTGGTCTTCACCGCTTAGTCTCTTCCAAATGCAAAAGGCGGTGCTGATGCACCGCCTGCAGCTTGCTCTTTTAACGGGACGCCAGTTCGCGAAGCTGTCAGAACGGCAGCGTTGCGGATCCGGCCTTCTTCAGCTCTTCACGGCTGTGGCCAAGGGCCTTCAGGGTCTCATCGTCGAGGGACAGCAAAGCGCTGCCAACGTAACGACGAGCCTGCTTTTCACGAGCGGCCGTGATGCGGTCGAGCGCGTTACGGAAAAAGGACTTGGACATTGCTTCTTTCCTTCTGAGATAATTTGTTTTTCCGATGTCTGTTGAGGGGTATATATCCACCACCAGACACCCCGGTTAGGGGGTTTTCTGCATGGGAGACCTGCGGTTGCTGCATATGCGAAGAACTTAGCTGCAGTCGCTAACTATGGCGCCGGCTTTATCGGAGGAAATCGATGTTTCAGAGCTTTGAGGTCACCGCCTCGGCTGACCACGGAAAGGAGCGGGTATCCGGCCTTCGCGACCAATTCGACGCGCTCGAAATTGACGCGCTCCTGGTCCCGCGCGCAGATCGCTATCAGGGCGAGTATGTGCCAGCCAGCGAGGCAAGGCTCGCCTGGGTGACCGGCTTCACTGGGTCGGCAGGAATAGCCCTGGTCTTGAGACAGACCGCCCATGTCTTTGTCGATGGCCGGTATACGACTCAGGTGCGCCAGCAGGTGGATCTCGAGGTCTTCACGCTCGAGGACCTGGTCAAGGCACCGCCATCCGTTTGGCTGCGCAGCAACGGCACCAAGGGCACGCGCATTGGTGTCGACCCCTGGCTGCACACCATCGCTGAAATACGCCGTCTCGACGAGACCGCGAGGGCTATGGGAGGATCGATCGTACGACTGCCGGAAAACCCCGTCGATACGATTTGGGTCGACCGCCCGGCGGAGCCGGTCGGAGCCGTATCCGTTCAGCCTGAGCGCTATGCCGGTGAGGCAGCACCTGAAAAGCTGAGACGCATCGAAAAAGTGTTGACGAGCAACGATGCCGACGCATGCATCTTGACCGATCCATCCTCAATCGCCTGGGCTTTCAACATACGGGGGAGTGACGTACCGCATACGCCCCATCCTTTGTCCATGGCCATTGTCCGTCCCGGCAAGCGCCCTCGCCTCTTCATCGATCCAAAAAAACTCGGCATTGAAGTAACCGCACATCTGGGACCGCTCGCTGATATTGCTTATCCGGACGACCTGGTGGACGCCATTGTTTCCTTGTCCAAAGAAGACCTGGCAATTCAGGTCGACCCAGCGCTGACTGCGGCACGCATCGGCGACGTGATCGTCGAAAATGGCGGCCGGTTGATCGAAAAGCCTGACCCGGCGCGACTGCCCAGGGCCGAAAAGAACACGGCGGAATTGGAGGGAAGCCGCTCTGCCCACCGCCGCGACGGTGCTGCTTTGGTGTCCTTCCTTGCCTGGCTCGACGGGCAACAGCCGGGAACCGTTGACGAAATTGCTGCTGTTAAAGCGCTTGAGAGAGCTCGACGCCTGACCGGTGAGCGTTTGCAGATGCCGCTCAAGGACATTTCTTTCGAAACCATCTCCGGCGCCGGGACCCATGGGGCGGTCATCCATTACCGCGTCACGGAAAAGACCAGTCGCCCGCTTATTCCCGGAGAACTCTATCTGGTGGATTCCGGCGGGCAGTACCAGGACGGCACCACGGATATCACCCGAACGGTACCGATCGGGTCGGTCGGTGAAGAGGAGAAGCGCTTCTTCACCCTGGTTCTGCGCGGCATGATCGCCCTCACCCTCCAGCGCTTTCCAGAGGGAACACGCGGTGCCGACATTGACGCGATCGCCCGCGCCGCACTGTGGAGTGCGGGTGCCGATTATGGTCATGGCACCGGCCACGGTGTCGGCTCCTATCTGTCCGTGCATGAAGGCCCGCAGAGCATTTCACGCCGCGGCGCCCAAGAGCTGAAACCCGGCATGATCCTGTCCAACGAGCCGGGCTACTACCGCGAAGGCGCGTTCGGAATCCGTATCGAAAATCTGGTGATCGTCAGCGAGGCCGCGTCGATCGAGGGAGGCGACAAGCCGATGCTTGGCTTCGAAACGCTGACGCTTTGCCCCATCGATCGTCGGCTGATCTTGCCGGAACTGCTCGAGCAACGTGAACTAGACTGGCTCAATGCCTATCACGAACGCGTACGCACGGAACTCGATCCATTGCTGGACACCGAATCAGAGCGAAACTGGCTGAAAGAGGCAACACAAAGCATCTCGCGTTGATGGGTTGTCCAGTCTGAATCCTCAACCTGATTGGCTTTGACACGACTGTCTGCCGTTCAGCCTTTTGCCGGGTCCTCCAGCGGTAGCAACTGATCAGCCCGCCAGCCGATCCTGACCTCTGACCCGATCGGAATCATGTTCGCGAGATCAGCGACACCGATGAGCTGGACGCCGCCGGCGCGAACGACGGTCCGGGTCACGCCACCCAGAAAATTCTGCGCCTCGACCAAGCCGTCGAGCGAAGTGTCGGTACCTTGAGGATTTAAGTAAACCGCTTCCTTACGGAGCATGAAGCAGTGCTTTCCGACGTTCAGATGTTCGCAATTTGCAAGCGGCACACTTGTTCCGTCGGGGAACGACCCACGCCAGCCGTTGGAGTCCGACGATACCTCCAACTCCACGATATTGGCGCCGCCTATGAAGTCGGCCGCGAAGACCGTTCTTGGATTGCGATAGAGGCCCTGTGGGGTGTCCATTTGCTCGATCTGCCCGGAATTCATCAGAACCACCGTGTCCGCAAGAGCAAGGGCCTCGGTCTGGTCATGGGTGACAAAGACGGTGGTCAAACCGAGTTTCTGGTGCAACTGCTTCAGTTCGACCTGCATGTCTTCGCGCAGACGGGCATCGAGATTCGACAATGGTTCGTCGAGCAGCAGAATATCCGGCTCGGCGACGATGGCGCGGGCGAGCGCCACACGCTGCTGCTGACCCCCACTGAGTTGTCGTGGATAACGGTGGCCGAGGCCTTCGAGTTGAACCAGATTAAGCGCCTCGGCGACTTTGCTGTCCTGGACCTTGCGGGGATATTTGTTGCTCATGCGCAGCGGAAAGCGCACGTTCTCGGCAACCGTCATGTGCGGCAGCAGCGCGTAGCTTTGGAACATCAGGGCGACGTTCCGACGCTCCGGTGCAAGATTGGTGACATCCCTACCGGCAATCTGGACGCGCCCGCTGGTCGGTATCAGTAGACCAGCAATTATTCTCAAAAGCGTGCTCTTCCCGCATCCGCTCGGGCCCAGTAACGCGACGAATTCACCCTTGTCGGCCTGCAGATCGATGTTGCGGAGCGCTGTGAAGTCATCGAACGTCTTGGTCAATTGCGAGATGGACAGATGGTGCATTTGCCTCACATGATTTTCGACAGGCCGAAGATACGATCGAGCAGCAGAACGGTGACCACAGTCATGATGATCATGATGGTGGATACTGCGGCGACGGACGGGTCCGGGCTGAATTCAAGGGTGCTGTAAATCCGCATCGGAAGCGTTTCAACGTCGGGGGCCCGCATGAAGAGTGCGACGACCGCGTCATCGAACGAGATGTTGAACGCAAAGAAAGCGCCCGCCGCCATGCCCGTCCTGCACTGCGGCAGAATGACCAGAAAATAGCGCTGCCACCATCGGGCGCCCATCATCCGCGCAGCCTCGTCCAGATGCGGGTCCATGTCCGCCAGCGCCGCCGTGACGGTGCGAATGACATAAGGAATCGTGATAGCGATATGGCCGACGGTCAGGCCGACAAATGACGGTCCGTTGCCGTAAATGCTGAACACCATTAGCAGGCCAATCGCAAAAATCAGCGACGGAAGGATCAATGGCGAGAGGAACAGCGCCGCAATGAAGGCCTTTCCCGGGATGGCGAAACGGCTGAGGGCGATGGCCGCTGGAGTCCCGAGCCCAAGCGAGAATACCACAGTCAGCGCGGCCAATTTCAAACTCGTCCAGGCAGCGGCCAAGTAAGCCTCGGACTGCAGCACGTTCCAGTACCAGCGGAAACTCAAGCCGCGAGGCGGAAACACCAGGAATTCACTGGCGGAAACCGAACTGACGATCACGACGCAAAGCGGCACCAGCATGAAAATACCCAACGCCACGACAAACAGTCCGGCGACCGGCGGCACCCATCTTGGAACCGCGGCAATCACGAGCGACCGCCCGCGCGGTTTGAAACGATCATGTAAGGAACGACGACAGCCAGCGTCACCGCCAACAGGGCAACGGACAGCGCAGCTGCAAACCCCCAGTCGAAGGATCCCGTCACCTGTTGGTAGATGCTGCTGGCCATGACCGGCAGTCGAACACCACCGACCAGGGAAGGTGTGATGAAAGAACTGATCGACAGGGCGAACACGAGCAGTGAACCCGAAACCAGTCCCGGAAGTGACAGCGGCAAAATCACATGACGGAGGCTTGCGAAAAATCCGGCGCCCATCGTGCGGACTGCGAATTCAAGGTCCGGCGGAATGCGATTCATGCTGCCTAGCGTGGTTAAAGCCAGGAACGGCAGAAGAACCTGGACCATGGCGATGACGACTCCCGCCTCGGTGTGCATAAGGCTCACCGGTCGATCCGCCAGTCCTGTTTGCGTGAGCACAAGACTCAACAGGCCACCGGGACCGAGAATGACCAGCCAGCCGAAGGTGCGGATCACCACGCTCGTCATTAACGGCAGGACGATCAGGATGAGCAAAAACGTTCGGGTGCGGGGCCCGGCCCGCGACATGATGACAGCCAGTGGGAAGCCCAGCACCACGCAAACCACTGTGATGATCAGCGACAAGCGGAAGGTTCGCAGAGTGACTCCCAGGTAGAAGTCGTCCTGTACCACCTTTGCGTAGTGTTTCAGCGTCAGGCCGGCGGTCTGCTCGTCAACCAGACTGAGCGCCAGCATCTGGAACGCCGGAAAGAAGAAGGCCAGCACCAGGAAAATCAGTCCCGGTGATATGAGAAACAGCGGCTCCCGCCAATGCCTCGAATGGGCCATCGTAACCATTCCGATCCCACAAAACATGACACGCCGGCTGCAGCGACGTCCAGAGCAAAGACGAGTGGTCTCGATCGTTTGCCCAGGGTGTTCGTCAGCCGGCGTGCTTTCGAAGTTCTCAAGCGCCGATGGCGCTGATTACTTCGCGATCGCCCTTGTCCAGGCCTCGTTCCATGACGGTTTGTTTTTTGCGATCTTCTCCGCGTCGAAAGCAACCAGTTTGTCGGCCGCCTCCGGGCCGAAGGTTACCTCTGCAGCCACCTCCGGCGACAGTTCCACTGTCTTGTTGGTGGGCGAATAGCGCAAGGCGTCGGCCCAACCCTTGGAAGCCTGCGCCCGGATCGAATAGTCGATGAACTTGAGAGCCAGATCACGGTTAGGCCGCCCTTCCACAAGATTGACCGTGATCGGTGCGAGAACGCCACCTTCCGCAGGAAGCGCAAACTTCACCGGAAGACCAGCTTTCGTCAGGGTGAAGGCATAGTCTTGGGCATAAGGCGCTATCCAGGCATTCCCTTGCGCAAAGTTTTGCTGGATCTCCGGAGATTTCGAGACGACTGTCGAGGTCGGCAAGATCATCTTGACAAAATCGAGGCCCGGCTGGATGTCATCGAGCGTTCCGCCATTGACCTTGTTGATCATCAACATGCCGAGCATGCCGTAGGTATTGCTGGCGGCATCCGTCAACAGGACGTGGTCAGCGTATTTGGAATCGGCCAGATGTTTCCAGGAGAGACCGTCGCCATCCACCTGATCGGAGTTATAGAGAAGGCCGATAACCGCGGTCGAATACATCGGTCCGACCCCCTTCTCCAGTCCGGCCACGGCGAAGGGGTACATCTGGTCATAGTTCTCCAACTCTTCCGGTTTGATCGGCGACAACAGCCCTTCATTCGCCGCCGCTGTCTCCAGCCCACCGGAGAAGTGGACCACGTCGAATTGGGGATTACCCTTCTGAGCGCGCAATTGTGCCAGCGTGTCAGCCGAATAGGCCGTTATGACCTTGACCTTGACGCCGTACTCTTCCTCGAAGGGCGTGATGACCAGATCCCGGTGGATCTTTTCATAGGCACCGCCAAAGGAGTTGATCACCAGTTCATCCTCGGCGAGTACCGACGAGGCGTAAAGAGATGCCGCCAATGTCAGCGCAGCACCGATTTGTATCGATTTCCTCATGTCTGATCCTTCCGTTGTATTGTTTTTCTCATAGGCCCTCTCGGCCTATGTCAGCCTGCCTAGTTCCACCGTCTTGATGCCCTCGATCCGGGTCATGCGGCAGGCCGCGGCGAATGGCTCCAGCCCCTCCGTGATCCTGCCGAACATGTTGCATGGCGTGTATCCGAGCGGACCATGCGTGCGCGCTCCGGCATCGTAGAAGACACCTATTTCCCAAAGCTCCTCTGGCAGTCCCTTCATGGCATTGGCGCCCTGGAAGAACCACAGGCATTCACCCGGCTCCGGAAAGCAGGTTTGGTTTTCGGCCGGAATCGACAAAGGATCGAAGGTCTGCGCTTCTTCAGGCAAACCGGTCATGATTTCCGGACCGGCAAACATTGCGTGAATCGCCGTCATACGAACCGGCTTGGCCAAGGCAGTCCACAGCGTTTCACAGGTTCGCGGAGCGTTTTCGTCATAAAGCGTAATGACGCCGCGGGGACCGCTGTCGACGAATTCCATATAGAGTTGCCGTCCAGCCATGTTCGAGGGACCTCCAGATTGATGGCACAATGGTGTCGGCGCCCTGTTTTCCGGACCGCCGCATCGCCACATTGGCACCTGCGTGACAAATACGCGAATTAATAATATGTATCTTCTGATAAATTGGTTTGATCAGGACAATCACGTAAATGGACAAAGCAGCGAAGGGACAATCCCTGAATCGAGATTCGACGCTGACCCTCAAGAACCTGAGAACCTTCTACTGGCTGGCTCGTTACCGGAATTACCACGCGGTCGCCCGTCGACTGTCGGTGACCCAGCCGGCCATCTCCGCGCGCATATCAACTCTGGAAGAAGAGTTCGGAGTGCGGCTCTTTTCCCGCGACAGGCAATCGGTCGAACTAACGCCGGAAGGAAGAGAAGCTCTGCGGCTGGCGGAGAAAGTCCTCGACAGCGCTGATGATCTTGGAGCCTGGTTTTCGCGAGGGCGAGATCCATCGGGGATCGTTCGTGTCGGATTCGTCGAGACGGTTGCCAGGACATGGCTGCCCGCGTTGCTCAACAGAATGCGCGAACGCTACCCAAATATCGAACTCGAAATCACCACGGAGAGCACCCAGTTGCTGCACTCGCTGCTCAACAATGCGTCCATTCTGATGTGTGTTTCAGTCTCGGCCTGCGATGAGGCAGATATCCGCAACGAGCGCATTGGCAACTATCCGATGCAATGGGTTGCGAGCCCTGACCTGTTCGACCAGGACCGGGTCTACACGCTTCAGGAACTGACGACCCTTCCGCTGATCGGCTACCTGTCCAACAGCCCACCGGCGAAATATCTCGACCGTTACTTTGGCGAAACCTTGCGCGACCGGATAACGCGAAGCACCACCAACTCTATGTCTACGATGATCTGGCTGGCCGAAAACGGGCTGGGTGTCGCGGCCATTCCTCCGGTAACTGTTCCGCACCACCTTGCCGAGGGGCGGCTGGGCGTAGTCCAGGTGGAAACACCGCTGGAGCCGATGTCATTCTATCTGAGCTGCCGCACCCGGCCCTTCTCACCGGTCACGCATGCCGTACAGTCGCTGATTCAGGAAGTCTCCCGCGAGCATGATTACGGCTGACATGTCATTCACCGACTTTGTCGAACCAGCCATCCTCGTCGATGATCTCGATACCGAGTTCTTCCGCCTTCTTGCGCTTTGACCCGGCACCCGGCCCGGCGACCACGAGATCGGTCTTCTTTGACACCGAGCCGGCGGTCTTTGCACCCAGACGCTCGGCCATCGCCTTGGCTTCGTCGCGCGACATGCGCTCCAGAGACCCGGTGAAGACGACCGTCTTGCCGGCGACTGGGGAGTCGGTGGCAACGATTTCGGCATCCGTCGGATGCACATGGGTCAAGAGCTCGTCGACAATCGCCGCATTATGCGGTTCGCCGAAGAACTCGATGATGGCGTGCGCAACAATCGGCCCGATACCATCGATATTGACGAGGTCGTTCCAGGCCTCGCCCTCCGGGTCCTGCGCCGCCTTCATGGCGGCAATGAACGCAGCGGCCGAATGATAGGTGCGGGCGAGGATCTTGGCATTGCCTTCGCCCACATGGCGAATGCCAAGTGCGAAGATGAAGCGATGCAGATCGACATTGCGCCGCGCATCGATCGCTTCGAAAAGGTTCGCAGCACTCTGCTCCCCCCAGCCCTCTCGATTTTTCAGCTTGGTGAGGTCTGAAGCCTCGTCCCGCGCCTGCAGAGTAAATATATCGGCCGGGTTCTTGACCAGATCAGCACGATAGAAGGCCTCCGCCTGCTTCTCACCGAAGCCGTCGATATCAAAAGCATTGCGCGAAACGAAATGCTTCAACTTCTCGACAGCCTGGGCCGGACAGATCAGTGCCCCGGTGCAACGCCGCACAGAGTCGATACGGCCGGTCTTTTCGTTGACCTCGCGCGTCGCCAGACTGCCGCAGGCCGGACAGGTTTCCGGAAAGACGAACGGATGCGAGTCTTTCGGCCGTTTCGACAGGTCCACGTCCATGACCTTGGGGATCACGTCGCCGGCCCGATAGATCGTCACGGTGTCTCCGACCCTCAGGTCCTTGCCTTCCCGGATCTGTTCGCCGTCACTGCCGATGCCAGCGATGTAGTCCTCGTTGTGCAGCGTCGCATTGGACACCACGACGCCGCCGACGGTGACGGGCTCGAGCCGGGCCACTGGGCTCAGCGCTCCGGTACGGCCGACCTGGATCTCGATCGCCTCAAGAACTGTGGTCGCAGTCTCTGCGGGGAACTTGTGAGCGATCGCCCAACGCGGGCTGCCGGATCTGAAACCAAGCCGTGCCTGTAGCGCCAGGTCGTCGACCTTGTAGACGACGCCGTCGATATCGTAGGCGAGATCAGCTCGCTGCTGCTCGATCAGGCGGTACTGCTCCAGCATGGCGGACACCGTGTCGCACAACCGCATCATCGGGTTGATGACGAAGCCCCAGTCTCCAAACCGGGAGACGACCTCCATCTGGTTGCCAGCCGGCAGTTGACTGTAGTCGCCCCAGGCATAGGCAAAGAATTTCAGCGGACGATTTGCGGTGATCGTCGTGTCGAGCTGCCGCAATGAGCCGGCGGCGGTGTTGCGCGGATTGACGTATGTCTGTTTGCCGGCCGCCTCCTGGCGCTGGTTCAACGCGGCAAAATCCGCTTTGGTCATATAGACCTCGCCGCGAATTTCCATGACGTCTGGCACATTGCCCTTCAGCATTTGCGGAATATCGCGAATGGTCCGGGCGTTTTCGGTGACGTTTTCGCCGACTGCGCCATCACCGCGCGTGGCTGCCGTGACGAGCCTGCCCTGCTCGTAGCGCAAAGACAGCGACAGTCCATCGATCTTCGGCTCTGCCGTCATGGCAAGCGGAGCATCGGCATCCATTTTCAGGAACCGGCGGACGCGCTCGGAAAAATCTCGAACGTCCTCGTCCGAAAACGCGTTGTCCAGCGACAGCATGGCGACGCGATGGCTGACCTTGTCGAACTTGTCGAGAACAGCGCCACCCACGCGGTCGCTGGGCGAATCGTCACGCTTGAGCTCCGGAAAGCGCTGTTCAATTTCCAGGTTTCGCCGTTTCAGGGCATCGTAGTCGGCGTCCGAAATCACCGGCCGGTCATCGGTATGGTAATAGCGGTTGTGGTCGGCAATTTCCGCAGCCAGCCGTGCCAGCTCTTCTGCTGCCTGCTCTTCGTTCAACGCCTCGACCGCAATGCTCTCGGTAGATGTCATCCTGACCCCTGATGGATGTTCAAACGTCCTGCGCCAACAGTTTGCCAGCAGCGGCACGTGCCTCGTCCGTAATTGTGGCTCCGGCTAACATGCGGGCAATTTCCTCGCGGCGCGAATCGTCATCCATGGTGCGCACCCGAGTGGTCAGCGCATCCTTGCTCTTGGCACCTTTGGCAATCAGCATATGGGTTCCGGCGCGTGCCGCCACTTGCGGTGCATGAGTAACGGAAAGGACCTGGACCGTATCGCTCAGCCGCTTCAACCGTTTGCCAATGGCGTCGGCCACCGCACCGCCGACCCCCGTATCGATTTCGTCGAACACCAAGGTGGGTGCTGAACCGCGATCAGCCAACGCCACCTTAAGCGCCAGCAGAAATCGCGACAGCTCTCCACCGGAAGCAACCTTGAGGATCGGTCCGGCGCGGGTGCCCGGATTGGTCTGCACATAAAAGGCAACCTGGTCGAACCCGTCTGCGCTACGTGTTTCCTCGTCACTGGAAATCTCGACCGTGAACCGAGCCCGGTCGAGTTTCAGCGACGGCAACTCAATCATGACGGCCGCCGCCAGCGCTTCGCCGGTCGCGTGCCGTCGTTCAGACAGGTCGCGAGCCGCCAGACGATAGTGGTTCAGCGTCTCGTCCACGGCAGCCTGAAGAGCAACGAGCCGTTCCTCGCCAGCGTCCAATTCAGCCAATGCCGTCACCATGCGAACAGCCAGCGCCGGCAGTTCCGAAACGGGGACAGCATATTTTCTGGAAGCAGCGCGCAAGGCGAACAGCCGCTCCTCGCAATCTTCCAGTTCCTGCGGATCAAAATCGGCCGCCACGATGGCCGCCTCCACCGCCATCTGGGCATCGGACAGCTGGTCGACCGCACCACCCATTGCCTCGACAACTGTATCGAGCAGCCCGGGTGCTTCTGCCGATTTGCGTTCCAGCTTGCGAAGCAGGGAATTCAGCACGGGCACCGGCGAGGCCTGGCCGGATAGAACATCGTGTGCATCGTTGATATCGGCGGCGATTTTTTCCGCTTTCATCATTGCCGTGCGGCGTTCCGCCAGTTCGTCCTCTTCGCCATCCACCGGCGCCAGGGTCTCAAGCTCCTCGACGGAAGCCCGGAGATAGTCCGCTTCCCGCGCCGCCTCTTCGACCCTTTCGCGATGTTCGCGACAAGCGCGCTCCGCACCGCGCCAGGCCTGATGGGCTTCGGCCACAGAGCCGGCGGCATCGCCAAGCCCACCGAAGGCGTCAAGCAGACGGCGATGCGCGTCGGGATCGACTAGCGCACGGTCGTCATGCTGTCCATGGATCTCGACCAGCAGACGCCCGATCTGGCGCATCAGCGAGACGCTCGCCGGCTGGTCGTTGATATAGACCTTGGTTCGGCCATCGGAACTTTGGTTCCGCCGGAAGATCAGATCGCCTTCGTCATCCAGGCCGTTTTCGCGCAACAGCAGTCGGGCTGGATGGTCCATAGCCACATCGAACACCGCCGTCACCTGCCCGCGTTCCGCCCCGGCGCGCACCAGTGATCCATCACCACGAGCACCCAAAGCGAGAGAAAGGCTGTCGAGCAGGATCGACTTTCCAGCACCGGTTTCACCGGTCAACACGGACAGGCCGTCCACGAATGTCAAGTCGAGACGATCTATCAGAACGATATCCCGGATCGACAAATGTGTGAGCATTCAACACCCGCAGGTCAAAAGGAATCGGCCAAACCGGCCGGCGCGCTGTGCGTGGAAATTAGCGCAAGATACCGCGATGCCAAAGCCAAATCAGGCTGGATATCCCCTATCCAGCCGATTTATCGATTGTCCCGAACAGGATTAGCTTGGCGGATTTGCGCCAATCAGAGTGGCTCCGGCCCGTGTGATCCAGGAGCCCTTGTTTTCACGCGGCTCAAGACCACCTGAAGCCAACAGTTTGTAGGAATCGGCATACCACTGACTGTCCGGGAAGTTGTGACCCAACACAGCCGCAGCAGCCTGGGCGTCCGCGGTCAGTCCCATGGCGAAGTACACCTCGACCAGACGGGCCAGCGCTTCCTCAACCTGCCGCGTGTTCGGATAACGCTCCACCACGGTCCGGAACCGGTTGATGGCGGCGGCATACTCCTTGCGCTCCTGATAGTAACGGCCGATCTGCATTTCCTTGCCTGCCAGCTGATCGCGGGCAAAGCGCAGCTTCTGTTCCGAATCGAGCACATACTCCGATTCCGGATACCGCGTGATAACCTCGTTGAACGCCTGGATGGCACGGCGGGTCACTCGCTGATCGCGTGTCACCTGCGGGATCTGCCTCCAATAGGACAGGCCAATAAGGTAATAGGCGTAGGCCGTATCCTCGGAGCTGGGGTAGAGGCTGATATACCGGCGAGCCGAGTTGATCGATTCCGAATAGCGGCCCAACCGGTAGGTGGCAAAGGCGTTCAGCACCATCGATTTACGCGCAAACTCCGAATAAGGGTGCTGTTTGTCTATTGCTTCGAACTTGCGTGAGGCCTCCGCCAGACGTCCGGCCTTCATGTTGGCCAGTGCCTGGTTGTATAGGACGTCAGCGGGGTCGGTTTCGATATCAAGCGCGGTAATGTCGATGTCGCCGTCGCTGCGGCATCCACCTGCCACGGCCACGCTCGCCAGTACGGCCGCAATCAGCAGGGCGCGCAAAGGCCGCCGCACGGTCAAACCACCATCATTCATACTGGCAAACACTTCCGATTCTCTCCCGCCGTTTGCTGAAGCTCCTTCCGCCACACAGCGGCTTAGGTGCCCTCAGTCGCAGCCCTCTCCGGCGAAACCCCTTCTTGCGTCAGGCTCTCATAGCCTCAAACGCTCCCGATCTGCAATGTCAATGCGCCGCCAATGGTACAATTTTATGGCATCGATGCATTGTCACTGTCGGCTCCTCGCCGGCTGCTACACCTGAATGAATCCAATTAGATCCGAGCGCTCAACAACACGGCCGGATCAAAACTCGTGCAGAAAAATACCGCTTACTCGAACCCGAAGTGGGCTACTGGGTCCAGGGAGCGAACATCGGCCCGGAAACCGCAACCAATTCGCCCCGCCGCATCGGTTCGTGTGGCAGCGACGTTTCAACCACCTCATAAGCCGAATCATCCGCCAATAGTGCTTTCAGCGCCAGCGAATTGAGCTTGTGCCCACCGCGATAGGACCGGTAGCAGCCGATAAATTTGGTACCCGCCAAAGCCAGGTCGCCAACCGCATCGAGTGCCTTGTGGCGCACAAATTCCGTCTCGTAGCGCAGCCCCTCGATGTTAATAACCGTATCATTGTCGCTGATGACCACCGAGTTTTCCAGCGACGAACCGAGTGCGTGCCCGGAGGCCCAGAGAAACTCGACGTCGCGCATGAATCCGAACGTCCTGGCGCGTGATAGTTCGCTTCGGAACGTTTCGGGCGTGATATCGCCCTTCCAGGACTGGCGGCCAATGGTCTTGCAATCGAAATCGATATCGATCTCGAACCGGGTTCCTTCATAGGGAACGAATTCCGCCCACGAACCACCGGCTTCGATGCGAACTGGCTTCACCACCCGCAGATACCGCCGCTTGGAACTCAGGATGTCCACACCGGCGCGATCGAGCGCTTCAATAAAGACGATCGAACTGCCATCCATGACAGGCACTTCAGCGCCATCGATATCGACAATGATGTTGTCTATCTCCAGCGCGTAGAATGCCGCCATCAGATGTTCGACCGTGGCGACACTGGCGCCGCTGGCGTCTCCGAGCACCGTACAGAGCTCTGTGGCCGCGACCTGCGATACGACGGCGCGAATGCTGTGCACCTCGCCGTCCGGCATTTGTCGCCTGAACACGATCCCGGTGTCGGCCTCAGCCGGACAGAACGTTATTGAAACTTTCAAACCGCTGTGAACGCCAACCCCCGAAAGCGTCACCTCGTTTTGAATCGTCGTCTGATAGCCGAAATAGTCAATACTCATCAAACAGCCTGATTACCTTTAGTCCAAGGCATCACGAACCACCTCATCAATTGCGCACGACCCGAAAACCGCGTTCAATTTCAGTAGTTTCGGATTACCTTTGTCCCGACCAAAATCCCCACTCGCGAAAGATAAGCGTCCCTCTGAGACAATCCAAATCACGGTTTTTAACTGATTGTTACGGCCATTTTTTTGCGTTATTTCAAGAGCTTAACAATATTACAGCCGTTTAACACAGGGTTAACATCGCAAGCCCGTGGTACCTTGAAATAACGGCCGGACCGATCCTCGTAGAATCGGTCCGGCCGTACAATCAGGCATTTTTAAGGCAAGATGCCGGCTACATGGCCTGACGGCGCAGGAAGGCCGGAATCTCCAGTTGCTCGTCTTCGCTTTGAGCGGCAGGCTTTGGCTGTTCGCGGCCCTGGTTGTCCAGATTGCCGCGTTTGGGTGCATACATGCTCGCCTCGGCGGACAATGGCCGGCGATCTGCATTAGCAGCCGGCTGTGGTGCAGCAGGTGCCGCCGCCGCTGGTGCGGCCGGAGCCGGGGCAACTTGAGCCTGAGTCGGCGCGGGTGCCGGCGCGGGAGCCGGTGCAGGTACGGGTACCGGCGCTGCTTCGGCCTCTTCGCCCTCACGACGGCCGAGACTGCTGGAAATCCGCTTCAACAGCCCCATCGGACCGCGCTCGTCGTGCGTTTCACCGGCTTTGTGCTGCTGTTGCACTTCGGCCTGGACGACCGGCGGGAAGTCCTCGATCCGCGGCATTTTTGGAGACGCTTCCATCTGAGGCTGCATGGCCACCGACGGTGCCTGTTGAGGAGCCGGTTGTGGAGCGACCTGCTGCGGTGCCGGCTGTTGCGCCATCGGCTGAGGCGCCGGTCGCGGTGCTGCCGGCTGTTGCGGTGCAGGCTGTTGCGGTGCCGGCTGCGGCGTCGCGCGGCTCTGGATTGGAGCCTTTGGCTGCTCGGTCTGGGCGAAAAGGCGGCTTTGCGGACGGAATTCCTCGGCAGCCGGCTGCACCGGAGCGGCCGGGACAGCGATGCTGAGTTCCTGTTCCAGTTCAGCTTCCGCCAACTTGATCGTGTTGGCAACGGCGTCCCCAACGTCCGGCGCTGCGGCCTGCTGCTGTGCCGGACGGGCGACCGGGCGTGAGGCCGTCAGGGTCGTCGGTGCCGGCGTTTCTACCGGCATGCCTTCCCGGTCGATGCCGGTTGCCACAACCGATACCCGGATCAGGCCTTCCAGTTCTTCGTCGAAAGTCGCGCCGAGGATGATGTTGGCATCGGTATCAACTTCCTCGCGAATGCGGGTGGCCGCCTCATCGACTTCAAACAGCGTCATGTCGCGACCGCCGGTGATCGAAATCAACAGGCCTTGAGCGCCGCGCATGGAGGTCTCGTCGAGCAGCGGGTTGGAAATCGCTGCTTCTGCAGCGGCCATGGCCCTGCCCTCGCCCGAGCCTTCGCCAGTGCCCATCATCGCCTTGCCCATTTCGCGCATAACCGAACGCACATCAGCGAAATCGAGATTGATCAGACCTTCCTTCACCATCAGGTCGGTGATGCAGGCTACGCCCGAATAAAGAACCTGGTCAGCCATGCCAAAGGCATCCGCAAAGGTCGTCTTGTCGTTGGCGATCCTGAACAGATTCTGATTGGGAATGACAATCAGCGTATCCACGGAGCGCTGCAGTTCGTCGATCCCGTCTTCAGCGATGCGCATGCGGCGCTGGCCTTCGAAGTGGAACGGCTTGGTGACGACACCCACCGTCAGGATGCCCTTTTCGCGGGCCGCCGATGCAACGACCGGAGCAGCGCCCGTGCCGGTTCCGCCACCCATGCCGGCGGTTACGAAACACATATGCGTGCCGTTCAGATGATCGTCGATTTCATCGATGCATTCACGCGCCGCAGCACAGCCGACGTCCGGCTGCGATCCGGCGCCAAGACCCTCGGTCACCGCCACGCCCATCTGAATGACACGGTCGGCCCGGGTCATCGTCAGAGCCTGCGCATCCGTATTCGCCACGACGAATTCGACACCTTCCAGGCCTGCATTGATCATGTTGTTGACGGCATTGCCGCCGCCGCCACCGACGCCGAAGACCGTGATCCGCGGCTTGAGCTCAGTGATATCCGGCTTCTGTAAATTGATAGTCATGGCACCTCGTTCCCTTTCATCACTCGACCGCACCGCCACGCCGGCCAATTCGCAAACTCAAAAACTTTCTCTAATCCACTGCCCCATGCGAGCCAGGCGCCCGCCATTGGCGACCGCCCGGTACCGTCCGGCCCGTTCGTCGCCTCGACTTTCCAGCGAAGCGATCTGCGGGTAGATCATCAGCCCGATCGCTGTTGAAAAAGCCGGGCCCTTGGCTGCCGCCGGCAGCCCGGCCACACCCAGCGGTCGGCCGATGCGCACATTGCGCGCCAGAATCCTGCGCGCCGCATCGCCAATCCCCGTCAGTTGGCTCGCTCCGCCGGTCAGCACAATGCGGCGACCGACAACCGGCGCAAATCCGGACCGTTGAATGCGGTCGCGGATCATCTCAAGAGTTTCCTCGACCCGCGCCCGCACGATGCGCGACAGCAGCGCCTTTGGCATCTGCAGCGGCAGGTCGTTATCGTTGTCGCCGATCGGCGGCACCGAAACCGTGTCGTGATCGTCGCCGGTCATCGGCAGCGCCGAACCGTGCACGACCTTGAGCCTTTCGGCATCTTCCAGCCGGGTCGACAACCCGCGCGCCAGATCCATGGTGACATGGTGTCCGCCAAGCGCGATCGCATCGGCATGCACCATTCGGCCTTCGCTGAACACTGAAATGGTCGTCGTACCGCCGCCCATGTCGATGCAGGCGCATCCGATTTCTGCTTCATCGTCGACCAGAGCCGCCAGCCCGCTGGCATAGGGTGTCGCGACCATCGCCTCGACAGTCAGATGGGCGCGGTTGACGCACAGTTCGAGATTGCGCATCGGTGCCTTTTCGGCGGTCAGCACATGCATGTCGACGCCCAGATGGTGGCCGTACATTCCGAGCGGGTCGCGGATCGATTTCTCGCCATCCAGGCTGAAGCTCGTCGGCAGCGAATGCAGCGTCGCCCGATCAGGAACGCTGATCTGGCCGGCCGCCATGGCCAGCACCTTTTTCAGATCAGACCGTTCGACCTCGTGACCGCCGAGATCGATGGACGCCGAATAGACATCGCTGCGCAGCCGTCCCGCCGAAACATTGACGATCAGTGATTCGACGGTCACGCCGGCGCTCTTTTCGGCCGTATGGACCGCCATGCGCACCGAGCTCTCGACGGCATCGAGATCGGCAATCACGCCAGCCTTGATGCCACGCGACTTGTGGTGACCGACGCCGATGATCTCGACATCGTGGGTTCGTCCGGGCAGCAACCGGCTTTCTTCGCGCGGTGCCAGCCGCCCGATCAGGCAGACCACCTTGGTCGAACCGATATCAAGCACCGTGACGACGCTGGAACGGTTGGCCGGCAGGCCGCGAAGCCTCGGAACATTGAATGTGGCCGGACGGAAGACGCTCATGAATTGCGCCCCCGCTTCTTCAGCATCTTGGCGCGGTCGCTTACGGCGGTGTTGCGACGCTCGGTGGCGCCCTCGGTCAGGCCGACAGTGATGCGGTCGTCAAGGCGCAGGTCGACCGTCTCGATATCGCGCTCCAGCAGCCCCTGCTCGGCATCGAAGCGGCGCAGCTTGTCGAGTGCCCGCGCCGCGCCGCTCTCGGGCAGGCGTACGGTGACCCCGTTGTCGAGCCGGATGTCCCAACGGCGGTCGGCGACACGAATGCTGGCTTTGACCCGCTCCTTAAGAGCCGGCCAGGTTTCAAGCAGCCGATCGAAGTCGCGAGCATGCCGGTCGGCGCCGAGGCCGACAAACAGCGGCAGGCGCATATAGCCGTCATTGGCAAAGGGAGCGATGACATTTCCGTTGCGTTCGATCAGCGACAGTTCCTGCCCGTGCTGCCAGATGGCGAAGGCGCGCCGCTCGGTCAGCTTGACGTCGACGACATCGGGATAAATCTTGCGCACCTGCGCATTCGCCACCCAGGGCAGCGTCATGATGGCCGCGCGGGCGGCATCGACATCGAGTGTCACGGTTGAGGTGCCGCCGTCCAGGCCCAGCCGCTGCACCACGTCGATCGGCGATGTCTCGATATTGCCGGCGACATCGACCCGCTCAACGGCAAATCCCGTCGCCGCCGTCGCGGTTTCCATCAGGGCTCGAAAGTGTCCGCCTTCGACGACGCCGTAGAGACCCGTCAGAACGAATAGCACAGCCGCGGCCCGGGTTCCCGTGTGCGGGGGGATGGCAACTCGGCCATCGACAAGTGCGGTGAACAGGCGAGCAGGTTTGCGCAGGATGCGGGGCAGCACGACGCCAGGCTCCGCCGCCCCGATCGTTTCGGGGGCAGCGGCGCTTTGCCGCTTAGCGAGCCATTTTTCCTTCAACGCATGCAAGATGCGTCCTCCACCATCCAGGTCACCAGCGCGCCGAAATCATATCCGGCGAGATGCGCGAGTTCAGGCACCAGAGAGGTCGGTGTCATGCCGGGCTGGGTATTGAGCTCCAGCCAGACCACTTCGCCGTCTTCGGAAAAACGGTCGTCGAACCGAAAGTCGGAACGGCTTACGCCACGACATCCGAGAGCCTGATGCGCCTTAAGGGACAGTTTCTGTATTTTTTGGTAAATATTCGGTAAAATTTTTGCCGGGAATTCGTGCTTTGAGCCGCCCGTAACATATTTTGACTCATAGTCGTAAAACTCAGAGCCGATTGGAAAGATTTCCGTCACGCCGAGAACTTCGTCGCCCATGACCGCACAGGTCAGTTCGCGGCCGTGAATGAACCGTTCCACCATAACCCGATCGCTATAGGGCCAGTCCTCTGATCCCAGCACCTGTGGTGGGTGGCTCTGATTTTCCTTGACGATGACGACACCAAAGCTTGAGCCCTCGGCCACCGGCTTGACCACATAGGGCGGCCGCATCGGATGTTCCGACCCGATATCGTGGCGAATCATCACCTGCTCCTCGGCCACCGGAACCCCGGCGGACGCGACGATCTTCTTTGCGTGCTGCTTATCCATGGCCACCGCCGACGCGGTCACGCCCGAATGGGTGTAGGGAATTTGCAGAAATTCAAGGACGCCCTGAATGGCGCCATCCTCGCCGAACGGCCCGTGCAGGGCGTTGAAGGCGACATCCGGCTTCATTTCGCCGAGCACCGCGGCGACATCGCGCTGGACATCGACCCGCGTCACCCGGTAACCGGCCTCCTCAAGCGCTTTGGCACAGGCTTCGCCTGACGACAGGCTCACCGGCCGTTCGGACGAAAACCCGCCCATCAGCACCGCCACGTGCTTGTCTTTCCCCATTGCACCCTTCCGTCTCCGGCCGCCGCCGACCGGACCCCGATTCGTTCACCGCACGCCCCGCAAGCCGCATGCGCGGAGCCGGTAACGAATCAATGCGGTAGCACTAAGGCTAAAAGAATCAGAGAGTTGCATGGACTGCAACTGCCAAGACGTTAAAAGTGGAGGCCGCTATGGTGTGATTTCCTGCGTCATAGGCAGTGGCGAAAGCCGATTTGGAATCGGATTTCAATTGCTTGGCGGGCAACGCGGAATCAAAGTCGCAAGCGGGAACTTTTTTGTGTCGGGTTGAAACGTAAAATTGTGCGATTGATCAGCCCTGCATTCGATGCTGTGCTACTTCTGGGCTTACTCCACGCGCAGCCGGATGACCCGATTGCCCCTCTGGAATAACCAGGCGTGATACTTTGGGCGTAACCAGACAAGCTCTGGGAGCCAAGCAGTCAATCTTCCTTCGGAGCAGTCGCTCCTTGCTGACATACTGGTGCGCGGCGTCACACGGTCTTGTCAGTCGGTTGTCGCCGCCACGATACCGTAGCTGCTCGCAGTGCTTTTGACATAAACTGAAAACGCAAACACTCCCCACCATTCGGTTCCCATTTTAAGCCATGGTGCCGCCTGAAGAATACCTTCGCGCTGCCAACTCAGAATTTTGACCTGCCCCCTGGGAGCAATGTGCGAAATCAAGGACAAGTAGGTTGTTTGAGTTTGCTCTCTTGTCATCTTCAAACCGTACGGTGGGCGACTAAACGCAAATGCAAACCCGCCCAAGTCCCAAAGGTCGGGCATGTCATCAGAGGCAACAAGAAGCTGCTTCTCGTAATCGAACCAAGACCCATGGAAGGTCACTTCATCAATTTCTGCGGGTGTTATCCCGGACAAGCGACTGGGGTCTGTGTCGCCTATCGCGTGGGCCAAAACCGCCGCGTGACATTCGAGAGTATCTTCTGAAGCCTCACAAACTGAAATCTCAACTACGCCTCCGGCGGAAATGTAGCGGGAATAATGTTCGTTCTGCCAATTGAAAGCTGTTCCCGCCAAAACGCACCTGTAGAAATGGAAGTTAGTGGCACCCTTCCCGGGAGTTCCCACAATGTTGGCATGTCGAACTGGTCGCCGGCTACTTTCTTTGAACACAGTTGCCGTTCAGCCCCTCACCATCACCCCGGCGCTCCGTTCACATACGGCTGCAACGCCGCAGTGACAAAATCGTGCAACGGCGTCGCGATGCCGTGTTCACGACCAATCCGGGAAACCTCACCACTCAGATAGTTCAGTTCAAGCCGTTTGCCGCGAAGCAGGTCGTCGAGCATCGACGCGTGCACGTTATCGGGCATGCTTTGCAAGAACTGCCATTGGGCTTCGGCAGTCCCATCCGGCAAATCAGGACATACCGCCTTTCCGACAGCTGCGGTTTCCTCCATCGCGCGACGAAACAGGTCTGCTGTTTCAGGATTCGCCCGCAACGGTCCGATATCCAGACGGGTCAGGGTTGTGATGGCACTGAACGCACTCAGGAACACGAATTTGGTCCAGAGCATGACATCCACCTGGTCGGACACGGCGACCTCGACCCCGACACCTTTCAGCGCAGTTGCCAGTTTGTCGATTCGGGCAGCATTGCGACCCTTCCCGAACACAAGCTTCTGCAGCGGGGCGCCGTGCCGGACGACACCGGGCGCTTTTACATCGGCCGGAATAAAGGCGATGCCAGGCACAACACGGTCGTGGCCGACAATGTCTCCGAGACGTTGATGAGCCGACACGCCATTCTGCAGGGTCACTATGACGCTGTCGGGTTTCAGACTTGGCAACAGGGTCTCAGCTGCGGCTTCCACGTCAAAATTCTTTACCAGGAACAGCACGATGTCGGCATTGGCGCCCGGCTCGGGTTCATGGGTGGCATTGACTTCGGGCAAGTGCAGATCACCAGCCGGACTCTGGATCTTCAAGCCCATCTGTTGAAGGGCCTCCAGGTGCGCGCCCCTCGCCACAAATGTCACAGTGTGCCCGGCGTCAGCCAGTCGGCCTCCGAAATAGCCACCCAGGGCGCCTGCGCCCATTACCAGAATATCCATTTCAAGGTCCTCTTTAGGAGATCCCTACCCTCTCGCAAAATTTGGTTGGAGCCAAGGTCAAAGGAATGCTGCCGAAAGCGAGCGTGCCTGAGGAACCAGGTATCCGGAACTAGCTGTCAATCGCCGGAGGCGGTTCCAGCATGTCCTCGAAGAACCAGGCTGCCAGCTCGTTACGGCTCGACACTCCGGCCTTTCGGTAGACGCTGGAAGCTTGCTGGCGGACGGTCTTTTCTCGGGTTTCCCGAAGGTCGGCGATCTCGCGAAAGGACAGGCCCTTCAGAAGCATGATGACCACATCCTGCTCGCTGGCCGTGAGGCGCCAGGCATCGAATTGTTTTTGCATCACGGCTCGATACTGACTGGCCAGTTTTTGCGACCGGGGATCGAATTGAGCCAGGCGTCCGCGCGCCTTGTCGAGTTGACCGCGCAGGTCTCTGAGCGCTCGTTGTTGAGTCAAATATTCTAAACCGAAAAGTGCCAGGACAAACGCGCTGAGGACAAATCGGAACACATCATCAGACATCGAGTCGAGCGTCTCGCCGTCTTGCAGCTCGGATATGATCTCCACAGCACTGAAGCTGAAGATGATCAGCACAAAGGCGACGAACACAGTCCTCCGGTAGGGGATTTGTCCTATCGCGTCGAGCATGGCGCTTTCTCCAATTTCACGGCATCCGGATCAGCCGGGCGACATTGACCTTATGCCCGATGGGCAATTCTGGCGATCCGGCGTTTGCCCGATAGACAGTTGGGAACAGGTCGGCAATCAATGGTGCAACGACAATCATCCATTCGATGGGTTGAAATGACGACTCGGGAGCTTGGGTTCCCGTTGCTGGAGGATTTCCATGCCGACCACTCTTACCCGGCGCCAATTCGTTGCAGGTGCCGCCGCTCTTTTCGGCACCAGTGTCTCTACCGTTGCCTTGCCAAATCCCGCGTCTGTCAAGTTGCCCATACCAACCCTGATTGACAGTACGAAGGGAGACCCGGTCGACCTGACAATTCGCAACGGCACGTGGTCCTTCAAACCAGGAATCAAGACGCCAACCCTGGGGTTCAGCCAGGACTATCTTGGGCCGACGGTTCGAACCCGAAAGGGCAGCCAGCTCAATCTGCACTACCGCAACATGCTCAACGAAGGCGTAGCCGTTCACGGCCATGGGCTGCATGTGCCGGGAGACGTCGACGGCGGGCCTCAATTGCAGATGGCGCCGGGGGCCGAATGGCAACCGTCGCTGTCCATCGTCCAGCCGGCAGCCACCTGCTGGTACCACTCCCACACGCATGGAGGCACCGGCCGCCAAGTCTACCATGGACTGGCTGGCATGATCATCATCGACGACGAAGAGAGCGACGCGGCCGACCTTCCCAATCGCTACGGCGTTGATGATTTGCCCATCATCATTCAGGACCGAACCTTTGATGCCGATGGTCGGTTGGTCTATTCACTGACCGACGCCGGCGAAGATGGATGGTATGGCGAAACCGTCGTCATCAACGGCGTGGTATCTCCCGTCGCGAAGGTGCCGGCCGGGAAAGTGCGCCTGCGCCTGCTGAACGGCGCCAATGCCAGGTTCTATATCGTCGCCTTCTCCGACAGTCGAACCTTTCACAAAGTCGCCTGTGACGGCGGTCTGCTGGCGGCGCCGGTGCCCCTGACACAGATGGAAATGTCGCCAGGTGAAAGATGTGAAATCGTCGTTGACCTGGCGGACGGAAACGCCGCCGAACTTTTGACCCTGTTCGAGGATGAGTTTGAAGAAGGTATCGTCGGCAGCGTGTTGAACAAGCTGATTGGATCTCAGAACACCAAGCCGCAGCCGGCCGTGACGCTCAACGTCGACGCCACACTGCCGGCGCACACCACACCGCTACCGGCGACGCTGACAACCATCGTCAGACCAAAGCCAAGCGACATCGTGCAGACCCGCGATTTCATTCTCGACATGGATCATGACGGTGGCGGCCATCACCAGCACGGAGACCATGTTGCCATGGATATGACGATCAATGGCGCGGCAATGGATATGGCGGTTATCAACGAACGCATCGATAGGGGTGTTTGGGAACGTTGGCGGATCCGCTCGAATCAGGGAGCGCATCCGTTTCACGTGCACGGGTGCTCCTTCCTGATCGACCGAATGGAAGGTGCTGCCGCTCCGCCCGATCAGCAGGGCTGGAAGGACACCGTGGTTCTGGATGATGACGACTGGTCGGAGATCCTGGTTCGTTTCGACTATCAGGCAACCGAGCAATATCCCTACATGTATCACTGCCACATCCTTGAGCACGAGGATCGCGGCATGATGGGGCAGTTCACGGTCGGCTAACTTCGACCTTTTGTTTCAGCGGCTTTGCCGACATTGCGGCCTAGGCAGTGCCCGTCTCGATGACCTACAATCTCCGACGATGGCTTGAACCGAGGGAGCAACCCACATGGCAAAGCTGGCGGAAGGATATGAAGCGGAGCTGGATGAGGTCCTGGAGCAATCGCTGCATCATCGCGCGCTGAACATCCCCGGGCTGGTCGCCATGTGTCGCCGCGGAGATTCAGTTTACGGCCCAAAAGCGTTCGGGTACGCCGACCTGGAGATGCGCCGACCCATGCAAGCCGACGCGATGATGCGCATGTATTCGATGACGAAGGTGCTGACGAGCACGATTGCGCTCATGATGTACGATCGCGGATTGCTGAAGCTCAACGATCCGGTGAGCAACTACCTGCCCGAGTTCGGTCGCGATTGGGTGGTCGTCAGCCAGGTCGACAGGGCGGACGATCGGAGCTTCGCCGATATCGAGATCGTCAACATGGCTCTGGGAAAAAAGACCGTTGTCGGATATTCGGCCGAGCCGGCGCGCGAAACGATGCGGATCAAGCATTTGATGAGCGAGACAAGCGGCATCGGTTACGACGCGTGGGGGGATTTCGACGAGATCACCAGCGGAGCATTCCAGACGAACGGATCGTTTCACATTGCGAGCGCGCTTCGGTCCCGGGTGAACAACCGCGTCTACAAATCTTCCTGTATTCTTGGTCAGGACATCGATCTTGAACAATTCTGTCAGGTCATTGCCGAAGCCGGCGTTCTGGCGACCCATCCCGGGCAATTGAGCTATGGGCTCGGCGCCGCGGTGCTGGGGCGGGTGATAGAAGTTGTTGCAGAAAGAGAGACAGGACGACGCCGTCGGCTTTCTGAAATCTTCCAGGACATGCTTTTCAAGCCCCTCGGCATGTCCGATGCGACCTTCTTTCTGGCCGACGGAGATCCGCGTGCCGAACGCATCCCGACTCTCTACGGAGTAGCCACCGACGATCCGGAGCACCTTGGAATCGTGGAGGCCGCGCAATCGGTCCCCGAAACCGACCCGCCCTATTCCAATGGTTTCGACCACACAAGAGGGCCTCGGAAACAGGAAAGCGGCGACACGGGTTCACTGATGACCGTGGCCGACTATGGCACGTTTATGGACTTCCTGGCGGCGGACGGGGTGACAAGCGACGGGTCGCGCCTGTTGTCTCCAACGAGCCACGCCATATTGACTGGTCACTGGGTCGCAGGCCTCGACCTCGACACCGGCCTCGCGCGCGGTTTGGGCCTCGCGGGCAGGCACAATCGGACTCTGCCGGTGAGTTTCCAATTCGGTTGGGCGGTGACGAGGTCGGGCGACGATCTCAACGAATACGGCCCCAACGACCATCCGGGCCATTGCTATTGGCGCGGTTACGCCCGCACGTCGATGGATTTCTTTCGGAACGAGGACTCCTGGATCATACTGGCTCCGCAAGTCATCTGTCATCATCCCGTTGCTTCGGCTGCTGTCGCAGAAGTACTGGCCGAGCCTGTGCTGACCCGCTTCATGCGATTGTGGCGATAAATTTGTGTCGGTTCGACCTCCGACACCTGAAAAGAGCCCATGGTCAGGACTCATCGATTGACCAGCTGCCATGCAGATTGCCGACACATAGGTCCGCTGTTTCAACGACGCTACACTTCCAGAATAAGAGGACAGTGATCTGACACTTCAGGATCATGGATCACGTCAAAACTCTTTACCGCATCTTCTTGATCGATCAGCATGTAGTCAGCAAACCGTCCCGATTTCTTGTACTGGGAGTTGCGCGTGCCGTCGAAACTGCGACTCGTTACAAGTTCAATCATTCCGGCATCGGCAAGGATCGAGAGCGTTTCACTGTCGGGCTCGACGTTGAAATCACCACAAATCACCTTGAGGTCGTCAGCCCCAGCCAGTTCACGGGAGAGATTGAGCAGCTTGCGTGCCTGCGCTGCCCGTTCGGGTGTGTCCATCTTTCCGTTCGGGTCACGCAGTCCGTGCATATGGATGACGCTAAAGGCTCGGTTGGCGTCATAGTCCCAGACCCGCACACCATGCGCGCTTCGGGAGCGTGGGTGATTTCCATAACCGGCGGGTGAATAGTCCTTGTGAACGAAGCCTTGCACCTGTCCGATGATCGGGTGTGAGCGATGCACAAAGGTTGCGAGACCCCATTGCGACGGTACCGAGACCTCTTCGTCCCACAGCACACCCTGCGCGGCCGGGCAAAAGGTCGCGGCATGCTCAGGCAAAGCGGCCGCGACATCGCGAAATAGGTTTGCGCGCTGCGGCAAGATGTGATCGCCGTCACGATACGTCAGCCAGTCCTTCTTAGATGAAGAGCTGTGAATAACCTCCTGTAGACAGAGAATCTCGGGAGCGGTCTCAGCGAGATAGGGCAGTAGTTCCTCATGAAGCTTTCCGCCCCACCCATTCAGACACATTACCCGCACACCAAAACCTCAGGCTCGTTTCTCAAGCGTTATCAGGACGTTGGCATATAACTCGGATTTCCACCAGTGTCCCTTCTGTAATCAGCTCTGTTGTTCCAATGCTGGACCAAGCCGGATAAGGGGCCGTGATGAATTCGTCCTTGACCCTGATGAACGCATCCAGGTGCTTTCGCAGATCGACGTGATAGGTCGTCATTTCGACGACATCTTTCCATTCAAGATCACCAGCTTTTAGCGTCTCTTCGAGGAACGAAAATGCATCTCTGAACTGTTTCTCAGGATCACTTGCGACCGTTCCGTCCGGCCGACATCCGGTCGCACCGGAGAAGAAGATATACCCGCCGGTGTCGAGGCCGGGAGATAGGTGCCATTGATCGTGAAAATGGGAAAAAGAAGGTGCTGAGAATGTCCTACGCATGATGCCTCCTGATATTGCGCGTCAGAGCAGTGCCTAAGTAGGAAATCAACCCGTTTCTTGCTCAATTCGCCAATGCGGACATTCACGCAGCGCTCAGCATCTTTAACTTTGGGCTCTGGGCTATCATTCGACATTTTCATCTATGGTGAGTCCCGACCCCAGAACAACAGAGACCACGGGCCCTGTCGCCAGTCAAAACAAGATCAGGAAAGCGTGTGCGTCCGTTCGATCAACCGGGCATTTTCTATGGCAATGGCGCTTTGGTCGGCAAACATGCTGGCAATGGCGAGCGTGCGCTGGTCGAATGGGCGCAGCGTTTGTCGGTAGACCGTGAAGGCACCGAGCAGGCGATCGCCACCAAGCATCGGGATCGCAGCGAACGAGCGTGCACCACCGAGCTTCGCGGTCGCGAACCGCAGTGGATCGCCGCTGCGATAGATGGCTTCGGAGCGCACGTCGGGGATGTTGACGACAGCGCGGGTCGCCGCCACACGACCGAGGCCGGTCTGCGCGCCCACCACGAAGTTCCCCTGCTCCCCAAGCCACTCGGAGAAGTCTACCGGTATGCCCTTTTGGTAGATCGCCCGATAGGCGCTGGGCTCCTCGAACTCGAAGAGGATTCCAAATTCAGCATCACACAATTCAAGCGCATACCCGAGCACCGACTCCAACACCTCCGACAGCTGCCCACGAGATCGGCTGATGATGCGCAAAACCTCGGCGAGCGCCCTTTCCCGGCCAATTGCCTCATCGAGGCTTAACGCCAGTTCCGAAATGAGCATGTCCCGTTCTTCGTTGTCATGAACGCGCGCAGGCTTATCGCCGGCCAGAAACGTGTTCAATTCGATTTTTGATGAGACGCCGAGCTTGCGATAAATGGTGGCCAGGTGAGTTCGGACGGTGGCCGGTGCAATGAACAACCGGTTTGCGATGCGACGATAGGTGTCTCCGTTTGCGTACGCCGTCGCAATCTCGTGTTCGCGTGGCGTCAGTTCACTTCGATGGTCCTGCCTGTCCATCCTGCTGTCGTCCCTCCCCGGCGGCGCACACCATCAATAGTACAGATGCAGTATGCGATTTGCGGCAAATGCAACACGACAAGTGCTGCAGCCGCACGATAGGCGCCGACCGTGCCCGCGGCTAGTGTTACCCGATCAGGAGGTTTCGCGTGAACAATCGTTGGCTGGTTTTGGTCCTGCTTTTCGGCGTCAGGGCAATAATGGCGTTTCAGTTTCAGGCGGTCGCGACGCTGTCACCGTTCCTTATGGATCGGTACGGCGTGGGCATTGCCGATATCGGCTTCGTCATCGGTCTTTATTTTCTTCCCGGCATTGCGCTGGCCTATCCGGGCGGCGCGCTGGGAAAACGATTCGGCGACAAGCTCTGTGTGCTCGCCGGCCTCGCCATGATGGTGGTCGGCGGACTGATCATGGCGCTGTCCGAAAGCTGGGATTGGCAGATTGCCGGGCGGTTGCTGGCGGGCACCGGCGGGATCCTGCTCAACGTGCTGATGACGAAGATGGTGACAGACAGGTTCGCCGGACGTGAAATCGCCACGGCCATGAGCATCTTCATCAACTCATGGCCATTCGGGATCGGGCTGGCTCTGTTGACCCTGCCGACGCTTGCCGAAACACAGGGCCTCGTATTCGCGTCGACTGTTGTTGCCGCTTTGGCAGCACTGGGATTTCTGGCCCTGGCTTTGGGCTATCGACCTCCGGCCACTGACGACAATGCTGCCTCGGAAAACGCACCCTTGGGCCGAACGGTCTTCATGGGCACGGTTCACGCAGGGCTGATCTGGGGCCTTTACAACGCCGCTCTTGTCCTGGTGTTCGGCTTCGCACCCACCATGCTTGTCGAACGCGGCTGGACCGCCGGCGAGGCAAGTTCGGTCACCAGTGTGGTTTTGTGGGTGATGGCGGTCGGAATCCCGTGCGCCGGGTTCCTGGCGGATCGAATCGGTCGCAACGATCTGATACTGGCCGCGGGCCTTGTACTTTTCGGTTTGGCGATTCTGGTAGCCTCACGTACCGATGCGGTGCTGGTTGCCTTTGTGGTTCTCGGGCTTGCGGCCAGTCTCTCTCCCGGCCCGATCATGGCCCTGCCGTCACGGATCCTCGATGCCGACCGAAGAGCGGTCGGCATGGGTGTGTTCTATACGCTCTACTATGTCGTGGTGGTGTTGGCCCCCATGATTGCAGGAGCCCTGGCAGACCGGTTCAAAAGCACCGCGGTCGCATTCGACCTGGGAACCGTCTGCCTATTGGCCGCGGGTACTTTACTGGCTCTCTTCAGAATGACGAGCCGGAAGCTTTCCGCGGCCTAAAACCTGCTGCTAGCGCGTCGGTCTTGGCTTACGCGGCAGAAGTCCTTCGCGCTGCGCAAGCTTGCGTGCGGCCTTGCGCGTCCGGCGGATCGCCTCGGCCTTCTCGCGCGACCGTTTTTCCGATGGTTTCTCGTAGGATTTGCGGGCTTTCATTTCGCGAAAAACGCCCTCCCGCTGCATCTTTTTCTTCAGCACCCGAAGCGCCTGATCAACATTGTTTTCTCTGACGAGAACCTGCATGCTTTCTCCTTTATACGTCGACGACCACCGTGCGGTCGCTGGTCCGATAGTCTTGGCGGTCTTTCGCTGACGAGCCCGTTACCGCGCAGAGCGCGATCGAACTTTGTCGCATACACTTCTGGTCGCATCCCAACAGATGCTCCGGGTGAGCACCACTCTCAATCAAACGGGATCGAGAATTTGGAAGAAGCGGCGGGTCGAAAACGATGACGCCGCAAAAGCCAGCCAAAGAAACAGTGCGCACTATCTAGGCCTTTGTCGCCGACAAAGCAAGAAAAAGCCGAGCGTAAACGTACCGGGCGCGTCCTTTCGACCCGAACCATTCCTTTGTCGGTACCTTCAGGCCCAAACCCGAACACAAAAAAGGCGGTTACCGCGCCAGAACCGGTCAATCCGGCACGATTTGACGGAATGCGTTGGCCAGTTCGCTGCTGCGCCGTTGCCCCCGCAGAGTGCCCTTATGCTCGCCGTCGGAATCGAACAGCAGAAGTGTCACGTGGGCGGCGGCATACCGGCTCGCAAAGGCCCTGCCCTCAGCCGATCGAATATTGGCAATCACATAGTCGATCTCGTCGCTTTCGAAGCTATCGAGAGCACGGCGGGTTTGGCGTTGTAGCGCGAGGCATTGCGAACATTGCGGATCATGGATCTGGACGACTGTTGGCGTGCCGTTTCCAACCCGCGACAGATCGTGTTCGTGCATGGCGCCCTGAACATGGCGCACGACGAAGAAACCGGCGCCCCCGACAGCCAAGACCGCAACGGCACCGTTGCGGCTCAGGCCGAGAAATTTGCGCCGATTGATCGGCTTGTATGATTCCGTCTTGCGCCTGGCTGATTTCGATTTCCTGTTTTTTGTCATGATGACATCTCCACCCGCTTTTCGATGCTGTGTGCCAGCATCGATCGCGATGATCGTCTCAAAGGTGTTTTGGGCACGAAGCGGTAGAACCGCTCAAGCTCAATGATTTCCTGAGAGGTGAAACCGATTGAGCTGGCCAGTTGGCCAATATCTTCGATGCCCTCTTCCAGGAAATCTGTTCGCAGCTCGACTTCGGTCGCCGGGTCGTCGCCAAAAGCTGGCCGTTCCGATTCGATACGGTCACAGTGCTGTGCAGTTGCTGCACTCATTGCATGTCCCCCAAATTCTAGACGACGACGATGGCCGACCCGGATCGAACCCGATCATAGAGGTCGATCACGTCGTGGTTGACCAGCCGAACGCAGCCGCTCGAAACCGCCCGTCCGATGGATTCGACCTCGGGCGTTCCGTGCAGCCGGTAGAGCGTGTCCCGATTGCCCTGAAAGATGTAGAGCGCACGGGAACCGAGCGGGTTTCTCAGGCCAGGTGGCATGCCGCCATTCTCGGCGCTCCACCGGGCAAGACTGGGCTCCCGTCGAATCATCTCATCAGGCGGCGTCCACTTTGGCCATTTTCGTTTCCAGGCAATGCGGGCGCGTCCAGACCAGGCAAAGCCGGCCCGCCCCAACCCGACACCGTAGCGCATGGCTTTGCCGCCGGGTTCGACGTGATAGAGGTAGAAATTGCGCGTATCGACGACGACCGTGCCGGGCTTTTCGGAGGTCCGGTAACGCACCCGTTGGCGATGGTATTGCGGCTTCAACTGACCCGGCTTGATGGCGGGAATCGGATATTTTTCGTTCGGCAGCGCACGGTAGAGCGCTTTGCTCGACCTGGGCGAAAGCTTCGCAACGGTCTCGCCGTCATTCGGCTCGCCAACAGTGGTGCAACCGGCAACCGAGACCAGCCCGAAGCCACCGAGGCTGCACAAAAACGCTCTCCGGGACTGGCCGGATGGAAGATTTTTCATGGTTCTGTTCCCGTTTGACTAGCGCCAGAGGCCCATAGGCCGCTTTGACGCGGGAGCCCCGGAAACAACTGCTTTGGTGTTCGGGCGTGAGAAACGCTGAGCGGTTACCGCCTCAACGGCAACCCTCGATCGAATGGACTCATTTGCTCCATTCGCAAAAAGGCAATCGACATTCATGATGCTTGTCCTTCAGGCACATATGGGCACGCGATGCGTGCGATAAGGGCTCTAAAGAACGTCTCGGGGTGGCCTTCGCAGAAGGTACATCATGCCTGTGTCGCGATCGTTTGCCTCAAAGGCAAACCAGGCGCGTTTGACGACGAGAAGATGGCCGCAGCCGCTTTCATCGGAAAGCGCAAGGGTCACACCGCAGGTCAATGACAGGGAACCGGACTCTTTCTTGCAGCGACAATCTCTTTCTGTATCGTCGAGCGTTTGGTCGGAAATCTGAACGGACACCTCGATCGCGGCATCGTCCGACAATTGGACAATCTCTGCTCCGATGTAGGCCGTATGAACCGCATTTGTCTTGCCATAGCTCGCCAGTGCCGAAAGCGACACAAGGCAAAAGGCCAGCAGAATCGAGGCAAGGGCACGCATGGCGGAACATTACAATGCCGACATCGATAGAAATAGTTACCCGCTGAACACGCTTTTGTGAGCAGCCCGTCTCGGGCCGATCGAAAAACGGATTGGTTTGACACGCAGCCAGCCGGCTTCTTATGTTTGCTCTTAACCGTAGCGGGCCTTGGCAGGGACACCGAGCATGGCAACGGATTTTTGGATAACCGTACTAGCGTATGCCGCCGGATTGTTTGGAGTGGCTGTGCTGGGTGCTGTTATCCTGCTTTTGATGATCAGCTCCAGATCCCGTCGTTAGAACTTCGTCTCTAGGGCAACATGGCCGCCGGCAACCGGTAGACGAGAACCGGCGCATCAGAAGACGGAACGACCGTGCGGCGGTCGAATGTCAGACCGAGTTTGGTCATGATGCGTTCGGATGCGGTGTTATCGACATGGCAGATGCTGACGATGGCACGCTGGCCAAGGTCACGGATACCAAAGTCGAGTGCGGCTCTCGCCGCCTCCGTGCCGAGGCCCTGCCCCCAAAGAGCCCGGTCCAGGCGCCAGCCAATTTCGACACTGGGTAGAATTTCCGGCAGGAAGTCGGGGGTCGACAAGCCGGCGAACCCGGCAAGCGCGCCGGTCTCCTTCAGCTCCACAGCGAACAGTCCGAACCCGCTTGCCTCCCATTCCGCTTCGTAGTTATCGATTGATTTCGATGCCTGTTCTGCCGTTTTCGGAGACCCGTCGGCGATATAGCGCATGACCTCCGGGTCAGCGCAAATACGGGCAAAGGCCGGGTGATCGGCGCTCCTCCAGCGTCTGAGCTTCAAGCGCGGTGTCTCAATGGAAGTGGTGCTCATGATCCCAGAGCTCACGGCACGATCGTGAAGTTCTGCAACATGCCGGTCTCCTCATGGACCAGAAAGTGGCAGTGAAACACCGTCTTGCCGACGAGTTTCTCGTCGAAGCGTATCCAGATGCGCACCATCCCCTTGGGTGGAACGATGACGCTGTCACGCCACATGTTCTGTCGATGGATATGGGACATTGCCTCTATCCGGGACGCCACCAAAGAGCGGTCCACTTCGGGAACCAGGTCGTTGCGAACACCCTGGGCGCTGTACCTTTCCATAACCTGGAACGGATTGACGTGCACATGAAACGGGTGGGTGCCGGCGGAAGGATTGCTGATCACCCATTCTTCCGCGGTCCCGGCTTTCACTTCGAAGTAGCTCTCGTCGGGCCGATAATCACGATCGTTGATCTTGAACTGGGGAAACGGAAACCGGCAGGTATCGTTTTCCAAATCGAACACGAAGTGGCGACGACGAACGATCTCCCCTTCGGTGATATCGTTTTCAGGCGCGATGCCCGGTGTAAAGGCCATCAGCGAAATGTCGGCCTGACCACTTACCTCTTCACCGGTCACCCGGATCGTGGCGAGCAATTGCGGTTTTGGTCCGATGCCGAAATACTGGATCGTCTCACACCGGTCGCTCCAGATTTCATAGACACCGGGGTTCGGAAGCTGAATCAGGATGTCGTTGCGTTCGCCGCCTCCCGATACCATCAGATCGCGTCGAACGGGCTTGTCATAAGCAATGCCGTCCGAGGCAATAATCCAGAACGGCTGGTTGACGTCGTCGGTCGACGGCGGGCCATCCACCGCCTCGTCTCTTCTGACGATCCGGAATCCACACAGGTTTTCAACCGTGGCCGTCAAATGCCTTAGCAGCACGACTTCGTTTCGCTTGACGGTGTATTCAGGCCGATAGCGGCCCGTCACCATGAATGTGTAATTTCTGGCCTCGGATGGATCGGCGACGAAACGAACCATCGATGCCACACCCGGCGCGCCGTCTTTCGGTAGCGAGATCGGATCATAATGCGGATCGTGAACGACAAAGGGAATCTCCGTGGTGATGCCGAAGCTCTTGAGTTCGTCGTCATACCTGCCGCGCACCAGGATGAGCCCCGCCATGCCGCTCCATGCCTGGATGGCGACCGAGTTGTGACGGTGTGTGTGGTACCAGAACGTGCCGCTCGGATGATCCTCAGCCAGGGAGAAGGCGTAGGTTTTTTCCTCCCCTGGTTTGATTGTGATGTAGTCGGCTTTGGCGTTGAGAGTGCCTTCAGGCTCGAAAAGGTGCGGCGTTACCTGCAGCCCATGGGTATGCAAGTTGGTCCAGTTGAAGTTCTTCGGTATGTTGACCCAGTCGATCTTGATATTGCTGATGTGGGTGTCGGGATCGCAGGTATTGGCCATGGAAAAACCGAGTGGGTCGATTTTGTGCAGACCTGCTAAAGGACCTTTTTCCCGGTCGATGAGGTAGAACCAGTCCTCCGGCTTCGGCTCAGGCGGACCGATGTTCTCGTATTCGCCGGTCTCGTACAGTTCGTTGATGATCCTGACGCTGAAGGACTGCCCCGGCTTCACTTCCAAAACGGGCCCGAGGAAATTGTCATCGACATGGCCGTCCCTGGCAAAGGTTCGGCTTTTGTACATGAACCGGCCAGATTTCATCGTCCTACTGTGGGAATTCAGTGACCCGTCCGTATTGACACCGTATTCCAAGTCCAGCTCGTAAGTGGCGAACCTGGCGACAAGCGTTATGTCGGAACCGGTTTCGAGGGCCTCGCCCTGCAACGCACTCTCGCTGGTTGTCAGATGGGCGAAGGTTTTGTTGCTGGCCAACAGACCGCCTGTTGCGGCAAGCGTCCCACGTAGCAACGCCCGTCGCGACACCCCACCCAACAGAATGCCACAACGATCATCCAGTGTGTGGACCGGGCGTTTGGTAACGGTCATCCCCTCTCGAATCCGCGTGATGCAAACGCATTGCCCTCAGGAGGCTTGCGAATAGGACATTTCCCCGACCTGGTCCTCGTCCCGTGGTCGAAACGCCACTCGATTGCGACCCGCCCGTTTGGCTGCGTATAGCGACTGGTCGGCATGCTCCATGATGTCGACCATTCGTTCGCGTTGCGGTGCCGGCGCAATGCCGATGCTGACCGTGAGCTTGTGAACAATTTGAGGCCGTGGCCGAAAGGACATGTGTTCCACTTGATGGCGGATGTCCTCGGCCATGTCCCAGGCCTTTTCCGGGCTCATGTCAGACAGGAACAGTGCGAATTCGTCACCGCCGATACGGCCCAGCAGGTCCGTACCACGGATCAGCGCATTCAAGACCTTGACGGTTTCGAGCAAAGCCGTGTCGCCCGCGTTATGGCCATAGGTGTCGTTGACCTCCTTGAAGCCATCGATATCGACCAGCAGCAGGAACCCCTGGTCGGTCCTTCGCCGACGAAATTTGGTCCTCACCATGAAGCTCTCGCGGTTGAGCAAGCCGGTCATGCGGTCGATGGAAGCACGATGTTCGGCCTCCTGGTGCAGCCCCTTCAGTTCCTCGTGAGCGGCCTGCAGGCGATCGTGAAGTCGGGAGACCTTCTCGCGCTGAGCGCAGACATACCAGGTCGTTGGCCCCGCGACGATCAACGGCACAACCGTTGCGATGGAAAGGGCCACGACAAGCCGCTCTGTGCCTGGGAAAAGCAAAGTCATCAGGACGAGCGTGATCAGCACCGATGCTGCTACGGCAGCAAGGGTATACTGAAATACCTGGCGTATCATTCTCATCATCTATTCACCGCGGCAACGGTCCTGACAATCAGTGTATGACGACAGGCTTTACAATCCGTTTCCGTTAACAACCGGTGAAGGGCAGCAGTGTCTTCTACAGCAGGCGTCCCAACAACTCCTGAACCATCTGCCCGTCGCGAAACAGGCCAAGCCGCTTGATTTCCCATTCAAGGCGAATGCCGGAGTTCTCCAACACCCGGGCCCGGACAGTCTCGCCCAGCAATTCAAGATCGTAGGCAGTGGCCGGCCCTGTATTGATCATGAAGTTGCAGTGCATAGGCGACATCTGAGCACCGCCGATCATCAGCCCCCGGCATCCGGCCGCATCGATCTCTTTCCAGGCCGATGTATCGGGCGGATTCTTGAAGGTCGAGCCGCCGGTCTTTTCGCGGATTGGCTGAACTGATTCTCGGTGATTCTGCACGGCTTCCATTTCGGTGCGGATCACGTCCTGTTCTTCGCGGTACCCTTCGAACACAGCATGGGTGAAAATCAGGTCGGCCGGCGCACCACTGTGACGATAGGCGTAATTCATGTCGGCCTTGCTGAGAACATGCTTGGTTCCTGACCGATCGAGTGCGTGAATCTCGACGACCCTTTCCTGGGTTTCGGTGCCGTTGGCACCGGCATTCATGCGCAGCGCACCGCCGATCGAACCGGGAATGCCATGATAGAAGTGAAATCCGCCTATTCCGGCAAAATGCGCCGCCGCGGCCAGCCGCTTATCCGGACAAGCCGCACCGGCTTCGATCCGCGTTTCGGATATCTGGTTGGTCTGGCCGAACCCCTTTGCTGACAGACGGACCACAACACCTGAAATTCCGCCGTCGCGAACGAGCAGGTTGGAGCCGACTCCCACGGTCATCACCGGGATGTCTGAGGGTAACTTCTGCAACAGTGTCGCCAGGTCATCGGCATCGGCTGGCTGGAACAGAATTTGTGCCGGCCCGCCCACCTGCAACCAGGTCACATCGGCCATTGGCGCATCCGCAGTTACCCGTCCGCGCAGGCCATCGAATGCACTCGACAGTGCCTGCAGGAGAGCTGTTCCGTCGGCCGCCGTCATGATGCTTCCCGGTCCAGCGTCTCGAGTTCGGCCTGCAACCCCGCGGCCCAACCGGTGATGCTGCCAGCGCCGAGACAAACAACGAAGTCGCCGGGTTTCGCCTCGGCCCGCACCAGGGGCGCCAGTCCCTCGGGCCCTTCCAGCACACGCGCATCCCGGTGTCCGGCCGCTTTCATGCGCGAAACCAGTTCCTCCGAAGTGACCCCGTCGATCGGCTCCTCACCGGCGGCAAATACCGGAGCGATCGCCACCAGGTCGGCGTCGTTGAAACAGGCGGCGAAATCGTCGAACAGGCTGGCAAGGCGGGTGTAGCGGTGCGGCTGAGCAATGGCGATCACGCGCCCCTGACAGGCATCCCGCGCCGCTGACAGAACCGCCCGGATTTCGACCGGGTGATGGCCGTAGTCGTCGAAGATATCGGCACCACCCCATTGGCCGACATGGGTGAACCGGCGTTTGACGCCGCCAAAGGCAGCCAAGCCGTTGGCAATCGCGTCCGGTCCAAGACCCAACTCATGAGCGACCGCAATGGCCGCCGTCGCGTTGGAGACGTTGTGCCGCCCTGGCATGGGCAAACGCAGATCGGGAATCTCAATGGTCTCGCCGGTCTTGCGCATGCGGATATGGATGTCGAAAATCGACGTCGCACCCTCCATGCGCAGGTTGGAATATCGCACGTCGGCCTGCGGGTTTTCGCCATAGGTAACGATCCGCCGGTCGTCGATAGCGGCGACCAGCGACTGGACTTCCGGATGGTCAAGACACATCACGCCGAAACCGTAAAACGGCACGTTCTCGACGAATTGGGCGAAGGCTTCACGCACCTTGTCAAAGGTGCCGTAGAAATCCAGATGTTCGGGGTCGACATTGGTCACCACCGCCACATCGGCTGGCAATTTGAGAAAGGTGCCGTCGGACTCGTCAGCCTCGACCACCATCCACTCGCCGTCGCCCATGCGGGCGTTGGTACCATAGGCGTTGATGATCCCGCCATTGATGACGGTCGGGTCAAGCCCGCCGGCATCGAGCAGCGTTGCAACCATCGAAGTCGTGGTGGTCTTGCCGTGGGTGCCGCCGATCGCCACGGAATTGCGAAATCGCATCAGCTCGGCCAGCATTTCGGCGCGCCGCACAATCGGCAGGCTGCGTTCACGCGCTGCCCGCAGCTCCGGATTGTCATGGCGAATGGCCGTAGAAACGACCACAACTTCCGCGTCGCCAAGATTGTCGCCGTCATGACCGATGGCGACCGGAATACCCTTGCCGCGCAGCCGCTGCACATTGGCGTTATCGGAAATGTCCGAACCCTGCACCCGGTGCCCGAGGTTGTTCAGCATTTCGGCAATGCCGCTCATGCCGATGCCGCCGATCCCGACGAAATGCACCAGGCCGATGTTCTGCGGCATTTTCATTGCGTTGCTTCCTGTTGCTGCGGCGACGTCCGATCGCCAGCCATATCTTCTACCAGATCGGCAAGCAAGCGCGCGGCATCCGGCGAACCGACACTCTTGGCATTGGCCGCCATGGTTGCCAGATCGTCCGGACGAGAAGCGAGTTCCTGCAACATCGACGCAAGCGTTTCAGGTGACAGCTCAGATTGCTGAACAACGCGTGCTCCACCCTGCGCCTCGAGGGCAGCGGCATTCGCAGCCTGATCGTGATCAAGGGCATGTGGAAACGGAACGAGGATCGCCGGGCGACCGACCACGGCGATTTCGGAAACCGTCGACGCGCCTGAACGGCTGATGATCAGATGGGCCGTCGCCAAACGCTCAGCCATGTTGTCGAAGAACGGAGATATCACCGCTTCGATTCCGGCCTCGCGATAGTGCTTTTGCACTGACTCGAGATCTTCGGGACGAGCCTGCTGGGTCATTTTCAGTCGCTTTCGAAGATCATCCGGCAGGAGATCTATGGTTGCCGGCATCACTTCGGAAAAGAAGCGGGCACCCTGGCTGCCGCCGAACGCCAACAGTCGAAACGACCCCTCCCCCTCCCACGGATCGTACGGGGTCTGCGACGCTTTCAGCACATCGGGACGCACCGGGTTTCCGGTGGTCACGATCTTGTCGGCGAAAGCGCCGTCCGGCTTGAGGAATCCGCCGGCTATGCGGTTGACCCGCCCCGCCAGGAAGCGATTGGCGCGCCCCATGACGGCGTTCTGTTCCTGGATCATGGCCGGGATACCGGCCCGCGCCGCCCCCATCAATGGCGGCAATGTCGGATAGCCGCCAAAGCCGACAACCGCGGCCGGTCGAAGCCTTGCCAGCAGACGTCCGGATTCCCGCAGACCGCGAAACAGCGCGATGCCGGTACGCATCAGGGCAATGGGATTCTTCGATGTGATCGTCGCCGAAGCAACGACATGGATTTCATCAGCCGGAAAGCTGCCGGCGAACCGCTCTGCCCGACGGTCGGTCACCAGATGCACCGCATGACCGCGCGCCCGCAATTCATGCGCCAGCGCCTCCGCTGGAAACAGGTGGCCGCCGGTTCCGCCGGCCGATAGCAGCACGAGCCCCGCCATATCAGCCGTGCTCGGCTGCGGACAGCGGCCCGAAATGTTTCATCCGGCCGGTCGCACGCTTTTCGGGATTGCGTCGCGTCAACGCCAGCAGGAAACCCGCAGTAATCGAAATCGCCAGCATCGATGAACCACCGTAGGAGATCAGCGGCAGCGTCATGCCCTTGGCAGGCAGCAGTTCAAGATTGACGCCGATATGGATCATCGACTGAAGGCCGATGAGCATGGTCAGGCCGGCGATTGCCAGCCGGGTGAATTCATCGCCATCGCGGTTGGCATGGCGCAGACCGCGCAGCACGATGAAGGTGAAGATAGCCACCATCGCCAGGCAAAAAAGAATGCCAAACTCCTCCGCAGCAACGGAGAATATGAAGTCCGTGTGGCTGTCCGGCAGGATGCGTTTGATGGTGCCCTCGCCCGGCCCCTGCCCGAACCAGTCCCCGCGCACGATCGCCTCACGCGCCGTATCCACCTGGTGCGTATCGCCCTCGCCAGTCCAGAAACGGTCGATGCGACCGGCAACATGGGGAAAGACGAAATAGGCGGTTACGAACATGCCCACGGCCATCCCGGCCAGAAGGATTATCCAGAACCAGGGCATGCCGGCCATGAAGAACAGCGTGCCCCAGGAAATGGTAACGAGAATCGTCTGGCCGAAATCCGGCTGAGCCACCAGCAACGCCACGATGATACCGTAGAGGATGATGGCGAACAGGTTGCCGGGAATGTCCGGATGCCGCGAATGCTCCGAAAACAGCCAGGCGCAGATAATGATGAAGCCCGGCTTCAGGAATTCGGACGGCTGTACGGAGAAGCCCATGACCGAGAACCATCGGCGCGATCCCTTCGCCTCGAAGCCGTAGAACTGGGTGAACACCATCAGGACGATGGACCCGGCAAGCAGCAACAGCGCCCCTCGTCGCACCTGGCGTGGCGACAGAAACGACAGTCCGATCATGATTCCCAGCGCCGGAAATATGAACAGCGCGTGCCGCTTGATGAAGTGGAGGCTATCGATGTTCAACCGTTCGGCCACGCCGGGGCTGGCTGCAAAGGACAGCATGAAACCCAGCCCGAACAGCACAACGAATACTGCCAGCAACGTCCGGTCGATCGTCCAGAACCAGTCCGCCACCGGTCCCCTCTCGGCTCGACTCACCATTATCCCGTCTCCCGTGGCTCAACGAGCATCGTCACCCGCGGAAGCGATGCGACATGCCCGACAAAGGCGTTTCCTCGTATCTCAAAATTCTTGTACTGGTCGAAGCTTGCGCAAGCCGGGGAGAGCAGAACCACCGGCTCGTCATGATTATCCTGCTCCGCGTCCTCGGCGGCGCGATTGACCGCCCGGTCCAGCGTACCGGCGATCTCGTAGGGAACGTTATCGCCAAGCGTAGCCGCAAACGAAGGCGCCGCCTCACCAATCAGATAGGCTTTCGCGATGTTCTTGAAGAGACCGGAAAGTCCGTGCAGACCGCCTTCCTTTGGCAACCCGCCGGCAATCCAGTATATGCGTTCGAAACTTGCCAGCGCCGGAGCGGCGGCATCGGCATTGGTTGCCTTGGAATCGTCGACGAAGAGTACCCGGCCCCGTCGCGCTACCGGCTGCATGCGGTGCTTGAGCCCGCTGAAACTTGCAAGACCGGCGATGATTTCCTGCTCGGTCAATCCGACGGCAACACAGGCGGCGATGGCGGCCGCGGCATTCTGAGCATTGTGGGCACCGCGCATTGTGGCTATACCATCGAGGTCGGCGACCGGTTCGGCCCTCCCGCCATGGGCCTCCATGATTTGGCTGCCCTTCGCGAAATATCCGTCGGCCAGGACCTCGCGCTTGGAGATACGGATAACCCGGGTGGAGGCCCGCTCCAACCGATCCGCGATCAGCATGCACCAGTAGTCGTCGGTTCCGACAATGGCCAGGTCGCTGCCGGCCACCAGCCTTTCCTTCACATCGGCGTAGTGCTGCATCGTGCCGTGCCGGTCGAGGTGGTCCGGCGTCAGGTTGAGCAAAATGCCCGCGGTCGGGTTGATCGATGGAGCCAGGTCGATCTGATAGGACGAACATTCGACCACATAGAACCGGCCGGGCTTTGGCGGCTCCAGCGTCAGGACTGCCGTTCCGATATTGCCGCCAAGCTGGGTGTCGCGACCCGCTTCAGCAAGAATGTGGGCGATCAAGGCCGTTGTAGTTGATTTTCCGTTGGTGCCCGTCACGGCGATAAACGGGCAGTCGGGCGCATCGCGACGCCGTTGCCGCACGAACAACTCGATGTCACCGATGATTTCAACGCCGGCAGCGCGGGCAAGGTCGACACACCAGTGCGGTTTTGGATGGGTCAGCGGGACGCCGGGTGCCAGTACCAGCGCGGAAAGACTGGACCACTCGGCCTGGCGAAGGTCGCCGACTGGAATGCCGGCCTCCCGGGCTTCGTCTATTCGCGCGGGATTGTCGTCCCAGGCGACAACGTCGGCACCACCCTGGAGCAGCGCATGGGCCGTAGCGTTTCCCGACCCACCGAGTCCGAACAGGGCAACCTTTTTACCATTGAACGCTGTCGCCGCAATCATCGTGTTACCGCAACTTGAGCGTGGCCAGCCCCACCATGGCGAGCCCCACCGAAATGATCCAGAAGCGGATCACGATCTGGCTTTCCGTCCAGCCGAGCCGTTCGAAATGGTGGTGGATCGGCGCCATCAGGAAGATGCGTTTGCCGGTCAGTTTGAAAGAAAGCACCTGTATGATCACCGACAGGGCTTCCATCACGAACAGGCCACCGATGATGACCATGACGATTTCGTGCTTGGTGGCCACCGCGACAGTGCCAATCAAGCCGCCAAGGGCCAGCGAGCCGGTGTCGCCCATGAAGATTGCCGCCGGTGGTGCATTGAACCACAGGAACCCAAGCCCGGCTCCGATCACCGCGCCGAGCACCACGGAAAGCTCCCCGGTTCCGGGTACGAAATTGATCTGCAGGTAATTGGAAAACACGGCGTTGCCGGCCAGATAGGCGATAACGCCGAATGAAGCCGCCGCAATCATCACCGGAACAATGGCCAACCCGTCGAGACCGTCCGTCAGGTTCACGGCATTGCCGGCGCCGACAACGACGAAGGCGCCGAGAACGATGTAGAACCAGCCCAAATCGAGGAAGAAATCCTTGAAAAACGGAACAGTAAGGGATGTCGCGTAGTGCGTATTGCCGTCACCAATAGCCACCGCTGAAGCGCGCATGATGAAGTACACGGCCAGGCCAGCGATGATGAACTCGAAAATCAGTCGCAGCTTGCCCGAGAAGCCACGATGCGACTGTTGGGTAACCTTAAGGTAGTCATCGTAGAAACCGATCAGGCCGAAGGCCAGCGTCACCAGCAAAGTCGTCACGACAAAAGCGTTCGACAGGTTGGCCCACAGCAACGAGCTCAGCACAATGCCGCTCAGCATGATCAGACCGCCCATGGTCGGTGTGCCGGCCTTCCTGAAATGGGTTTGCGGTCCGTCGGCCCGGATGGGTTGCCCCCGCCCCTGGCGAATGCTCAGCATCGCTATGATTCGCGGGCCGAAGATGAAGACGAACAGCGCCGAGGTTACGGTCGCGGCCCCGCTTCGGAAAGTCAGGTATCTGAAAAGATTGAAGATCTGTAATTGATCGGCAAATTCTACTAGCCAGATTAACATGCAGCGGCATCCCCCGGACCCGATTTGTTCCCCGACCCGCCATCGGATAGAGACGGATACTTGTCAAGCAGGGCGGCAACGAGCCGGGAAAAACCGATCCCCTTGGACGATTTGATCATGATCACGTCGCCCGGCCGAATGGTCTCAAGCAGCACGGGCAGCAATTCATCTGCGGTTTCTTCATGCTGGCAGGTGAGCGTGTCAGCGAGTCGGTCTTCGAGCACCTTGATCTCCGGTCCGGCGAGCAGCACCAGGTCTGTCCCGGCTCCCGTCAGCGGACCGGCCAGATCCCCGTGCAGTTCTTGTGAAAAAGATCCGAGTTCCAGCATGTCGCCAAGCACTGCGATCCGTCGACCCGGCTCTACGACAGGTGTGTCGCGCAGCAACGCGATCGCCGCACGCATTGAAGCCGGATTGGCGTTGTAGCTTTCGTCGATCAGGGTGACACGGCCATCGCCGACGGCAAGGACATAGCGCACTCCGCGACCCTTGGCCGCTTCAATGCTCCCAAGCGCCCGTGCTGCCATGTCGACATCCGCCCCGACGCATTTCGCTGCGCCGAGAACCGCCAATGCATTCTGTGCGATATGCCTGCCAGGCAACCCGATCGACACCTCGACCATGTCGCCCGCGATGTCGGCGCGTATCCGCGAGCCATTTGCGGATGGTTCGAAAGAAAGCAGGCGAATATCTGCCTGTTCGGCTTCGCCGAAGGCCATCACATGGTCAATACCGCAGCCGCTGGCGAGTTGCGTCAAAAGGTCAAATTTCTCGCTGTCCCGATTGAGCAGGGCAGTCCCGCCGCTCTCGACTCCTTCGAAGATCTCGGCCTTGGCCGCGGCGATTTCGTCAAGGCTGTTGAAATGCCCGAGATGGGCTGCGGCAATGGCTGTGACCACAGCCACATGCGGACGTACCATCTTCACCAGTGGTCGGATTTCGCCGGCATGGTTCATGCCTATTTCGAACACACCAAACCGGGCGTCGCGCGGCATCCGGGCCAGCGTCAGCGGAACACCCCAGTGATTGTTGAAAGAGGCAACCGAGGCATGCACGCTGCCCTGTGCCTCAAGCACTTGGCGCAGCATTTCCTTGGTCGTCGTCTTGCCCACCGAGCCAGTCACGGCGACGATCTGAGCCTTGCTGCGCGCCCGGGCTGCCACGCCCAGTTTTCCCAGCGCTTCGAGGACGTCATTGACGACGATCATCGGCGCGGCAAGCCGGCCCATCGCCGGCAGCTTGGCCTCCGAGACAACCAGAACGGAAGCGCCATTGGCGCGCGCGGCACCGCAGAAATCATGGCCATCGAAACGATCGCCCTTGATGGCAAAGAAGGCATCGCCTTTGCTGACAGACCGGCTGTCGATGGAAATACCGGTAATGCCGTCAGGCAGATTGCCGACCGGCCGGCCGTTCATCGCATCGACCAGGTCCCTGCAATTCCACAGCCACAGTCTCTCCGCCAGTGCTGAGACAGCCCGGCGAATTTCTTCGTGGTCGGAGAATGGCAGCACCTTGTCGCCAACCGTCTGACCCTGCTCATGTCCCTTCCCGGCCACCAGCAGTGTATCGCCCTCCTCGACCAGCGACACGGCATGATCGATGGCACGCGCCCGATCGTCGATTTCAATGGCTCCGGGTGCTGCTGCCAGGATTTCCCCACGGATCGCCGCGGGATCCTCGCTGCGTGGATTGTCGTCAGTGACAATGACAACGTCCGCCAACCGTGCGGCGATATCTCCCATGATCGGACGCTTGCCCCGGTCGCGGTCGCCACCACATCCGAACACCAGCACAATCCGACCTGTCGTGAATGGCCGCACTGAGCGCAGCACGTGTTCAAGGGCTTCGGGCTTGTGCGCATAATCGACATAGGCCGGAACGCTTTTGTCGGTTGCGACAACAAGCTCAAGCCGGCCGGGAGCACCTTGCAGATGCTCCAGTGCCGCGATCGCCTCACCGGGTGGCACGCCCGTCGCGATGGCGAGCCCAGCCGCGACCAACGCGTTCGACAGCTGGAAGTCGCCAGCCAACGGCACGGTCACGTGATAGATCGCTCCGTCATGGTGAATTTCGGCAACCTGCCTGTGCCGTTGGTGCTCCACCCGCTTGAGCGTCAGAAATCCACCATTGCGTCCAACTGTCAGCACCCGCAGTCCGGCATTGCGAGCTACGTCCATGGCTCTTCCGGACCATTTGTCGTCGCTGAAGATCACCGCCGGGCTTCCCGGCGGCAGCAGCGAATTGAACAGCCGCATCTTTGCGGCAAAATAGGCTTCTTCGTCGGGATGGTAGTCCAGGTGATCCCGCCCGAGATTGGTGAAAGCGCCCGCTGTCAGCCGCACACCATCGAGCCGATGCTGGTCGAGCCCATGGCTTGAGGCCTCCATGGCGGCCCGTGTCACGCCTTCTTCGGCCAGTTCCTTCAGCAGGCTGTGCAAATGCACCTGGTCGGGCGTCGTCAACTGGGCGTATTCCGTGCGGTTCGGCGACACCACTCCGGTCGTTCCGATCATCGCAGCCGGCAGACCGGCACGCTGCCAGATCTGACGGGTAAAGGAGGCAACGGACGTCTTTCCGGCCGTTCCCGTGACCGCCACCATGATGTCTGGTTGAACGCCGTAATATCGCGCCGCAGCCTGGGCCAGCAAGATCCGCGGGTCGTCAGCTCTGATCACGGGCACACCGGGATCTTCAATGTCACGGGCAGAGGCAGCGAACACCGCACAGGCTCCGCGATGCACTGCATCGGCGATGTAGTCGGTGCCGTCCCGCTCATGACCCGGCAGTGCCGCAAAAACGAACCCCGGCTGGACGTTCCGACTGTCCGCGGTCAGCCCGGCGACCTCCAGATCGGCATGTTCCGGTGGGATGGAAACAAAATCTCCTGCGAGGACATTCAACTTCATTGCGCTGCGTAACGGTCCCTCTGATGCCCGGCGCGACGAAACGCCCAGTGCCGGCTTCGATACTGACGCGAACGGGCTGCTTCCTGCCTGTGGCTGCGGGAATCGCCGATTCCGAACACTCTACGCGCTTATGTCAGACTCAATATGACACGAGCAAGGCATCACCATCGTCGCCGAAGGTCGGCCGAACGCCCAGAATGGCGGCGGACCGGCGAATGATGGCTTTGACGGTGGGGGCGGCGTTGAGACCGGCGGTCGCCGAGTGCTGGCCTTCAGCCGGCTTCGGTTCGTCGATCACCACCAGCACGACGAATTCCGGATCCTCGATCGGGAACGCCGACAAGAACGCGTTGAAGCGCACGCTCGAAGAGTAACGCCCGTTGACCACTTTTTCCGCGGTGCCGGTTTTACCGCCGACACGGAAGCCCGGCACCTCGGCGCGGCGACCCGATCCCTTCTCGACGTTGAGGCGCATCAGGTAGCGCATGGCGCTGCTGGTTTCCGGCTTGATGACTTGCGTCGACACCTGCAGTGCCTCGTCCAGCGTGCGCGGCAGGAATGTCGGAGGCATCAACCGGCCGCCATTGAGCATGGCCGCCGCGGCGACCGCCGTCTGAAGCGGCGTTGTAGCTACACCGTGGCCGAACGAGATGGTGATCGAATTGATCTTCTTCCATTTCTTCGGCTGGCTCGGAACCTTTACCTCCGGCAGTTCGGTCGGCAGCCGGGTCAGCAGGCCGACACGCGTCAGGAACTCCCTCTGCCCGTCGATGCCAACGACATCAGCCATTTTGGCCGTTCCGATATTCGACGAGTAGATGAAGATCTCCGGCACCGTCAGGATGCGGTGTTTGCCATGGAAATCGCGGATTGTATGCCCGGCTATTCGGATCGGGCGACGCGCGTCGAACCGGTCCTCCAGATCCACAAGGCCGGAGTCCAGCGCCATCGCGGTCGTGAATGCCTTGAAGGTCGACCCCATTTCGTAGGTGCCGGCCGACATGCGGTTCATGCGATCCTTCTCCAGCGCCTGCGCCGGGATGTTCGGATCGTAATCGGGCAGTGACGACATGGCGATCACTTCGCCGGTTTTGGCATTCAGCACTACGGCACCGGCGGCGATCGCCCGATAGCGTTGCATCGCAGCAGCCAGTTCGTCGCGTACCACGTGCTGGACGCGCAAATCGACGGACAGGTGCACTGGCTCGAGTTGCCGGTCGACGGTCATGCCAGCTGCGGCCAGATCCGCCAGCCCCTGGCCGTCGACAAATTTCTCCATCCCGGCAATGCCCTTGTTGTCGATATTGACGTGACCGACGATGTGCGAAGCGGTGGTTCCGCCGGGATAGAAGCGGCGCTTTTCGGGCCGGAATCCGATGCCGGGCAAACCGAGCGCAAGAATGTCATTCTGCTGTTTTGGTGTGAGCTGACGTCGTAGCCATTGGAAGTAGGATTTCGACGTCAGCTTGCGATACACGGTCCGCGCATCGAGCTCAGGCAGCACCGTCGCAAGTGCCTCGATCACCTCGTCGGGATCCGTAATCTTGTGCGGGCTGGCATAGAGCGACACCGTGCGAATGTCAGTGGCCAAAACTTTGCCATGGCGGTCGAGAAGATCGGGCCGCGAGGCCAGCAGGGCATCGCCGCGAGCAATGCTTGCGACCGTCGTCAGATCACGCAGACCGTACTCAACCAACCGCCCGGCAATGATGGCGTAGATGAGACAGGCGCCGATCATCACCAATGATATGCGGTTCTTGGTTTGACGTCCGGATGACTTGCGACTGCCCTCTATGCGGATCGGGTCAGCACCGCCTTCCTGTTGCCCACCCTTGCGGCGGCGAAAGCCGGATACCGATTGACGCGCGAACGAGAGCATCATTGCCCCACCGATCCGGTGAGCGTGTTGTTGTCGACGGCTTCGGCGACCCGCTCGCGATCGGGATCGGGCAGATCAAGGACCCTCGCCGGCAGTTCCTGCGGGCGCACGATCTGATGTGCCTCGGTGATCTGCAAACCAAGTTCGTCAGCATGCAGTCTGACCAGTTCCTGCAAACGCGCCGGCTGGATCAGCAGGCTCCAGTCCGCATTCAGCAGGTCGATCGTATCTTCCTCCAACTGGATCTGGGCTTCGAGCTGACGGATTTCCTCAAGCTGCTTGTCGGTCTGGTACTTGATCTGGAAGGTCATGACGGCCGCCGCTGCCATCAGGCCAATGATCACGAAGTCAACGGTCTTCAACATCGCTCAGCCTCCCAGCACAGTCAGATCAGGCAGTTTCGGGAGCCCCGAGATCGATGTCTCCAAAGGCATCGGCGGTGCGTCGGTCCGTCGTCCCGCTCGCAACTTGGCGGATCGGGCCCGTGGATTGTCAGCCGCCTCCACGTCGCTTGCGGCTATCATGATCTTGCCGACCGGTTCGAAGCTGGCTGCAATCGCGGTCGTTTCCGGCAGATGTCGCGAGCCCGACCCCGACCGGCCAAAACGCGATTGGAAGAACCGCTTAACGATGCGATCCTCCAGAGAGTGAAAACTCACGACAACGAGGCGACCGCCTGGCCGCAGCACTTTTTCGGCAGCAAACAGGGCATCGGCCAACTCGGACAGTTCTTCGTTGACGAAGATACGCAATGCCTGAAACACACGTGTTGCCGGATGGATCTTGTCACGCATGCGACGCGGGTTGACCGTTTCGACCAACTGCGCCAGCTGACGCGTCGTCTCGAACGGCTCTGAACGCCGCTGTTTGTCGATTGCACGGGCGATGCGCCCCGCCTGCCGCTCCTCACCCAGGATGCCGAAAATCCGCGCGAGTTCGCCCGGCTTCAGCCGGTTGACTACATCCGCCGCTGTTGGCCCCTGCGCCGCCATCCGCATGTCGAGCGGTCCGTCTTTTTGAAACGAGAAGCCACGAGCGGCTTCGTCGATCTGCATGGACGACACGCCCACATCGAGCATGATGCCGTCAAGACCATCGTCCGGCACATGCTGTTCCAGCTCGCTGAAACGCGCCTCGACTAGCCTCAATCGGCCGTCAAATGTCTTTACCAGACCCTCTCCGCCGATGATCGCCGACGGATCGCGGTCAAGCCCGATGACATCCGCCCCTGCCTCTAGTACAGCACGGCTGTAGCCGCCGGCACCAAAGGTGCCGTCGAGAATGATCTCGCCTCGTTTCGGCTGCAATGCGTCCAGAACTTCCGCCAGGAGAACCGGGATGTGACGAACTGGTCCGCCACCGGCACCATTCGAGATGGTGCCAGAGTCCGCCGTCATCCCGTTCCTCCTTGGCCAGCGCTGGCCTGTCCACCCGCCAAGCGCCTGCTGAGAGCATCCCGCCGCCGTTCCTCGTACTGGGCGGGATCCCAGAGCTGAAAATGGTCGGCACGACCGACAAAGGTCACCTGATCGGTAATACCGGTATAGTCTCGGATGAAGTCGGTCACAGACAGGCGACCTTCGCCATCCAGCTTCATGAACACGCCGCCGCCATGGATCAGCAGCGACATTTCGTTGGCTTCGACCGAAAACGGGTCCGCATCGACGATCGGTCGTTCGTAGCGGTCGAGCAGATCGGGCCCGCCCACCGTGATGGCCGGATAGACGAAATCCTGAATGGCGTAGAGGTCCTGAATTCCAAGGCGCGTCAGAACGGTGCGAAATTGTGCCGGAACCGACACCCTTCCCTTCACATCGATCTTTTTTGTCGCATTCGACAGGAACCGGTTCATTACGCAAAACCGCCGCTTCCGCGCCTGAGGACCATAACATACCGCCTCCGGAGATCACCGACCGCACGCTCGCAGGATCCGGTCTCCAATCACTCGGTCCGAAATGCACCTGCAACGGGGCTACAGCTAACCACCCCCAACGATCTTTTTGGGATAACATGGGACAATTTGGGCGTCAATGGGAATAAGGCTTCATCGCCTTGTGCTCACGCCTGCCATTGAGCCCCAATTATGGTTAACAACCGATTAAGAAGCGGAACATGCGACACCAGATTGGTTGCCGCATCGCAACTGGTAACGCTCCCTCGCATGCCTGAACGTGTGTTTGAAATGCCAGCCGGCCTGTAAGCCGGGTTCTGTATGGCCCCTTCGCCGAAGCGACGGGACGCGGCAGCCATTCCTCTGGGACCGCGCTTGCGTGCGGCCTCGAGCAACCAACCCGGATGACCAGCCCGGAAACAGGCCGGGGCTCGCGCCCCGCGTCATCCCTATTCGGTCTTGCTCCCGGTGGGGTTTACCGTGCCGCCGCTGTTGCCAGAGGCGCGGTGGGCTCTTACCCCACCCTTTCACCCTTACCCCGCCGGCATTCCCGTCGACCGGCGACAGGAATGCAGGCGGGGCGGTTTGCTTTCTGTGGCACTGTCCCTGGGGTTGCCCCCGCCGGACGTTATCCGGCACCGTGTTTCCGTGGAGCCCGGACTTTCCTCACCCCGCTGCCTTTCGGCATTGCGAAGCGCGGCTGCCCGGCCGGCTGGCAACGGTCTCATAGACGAGACGATCTGTAATTGCGAGCCTTTTCCCCATTGCACCGGGCAAGGATCGGCTGCAAAGACCTCCCGGGTCGACATCGCCACTTAGGCGGCAATCGCCCGGGAGGCTTCCCCCGGCAACCCGGCTAGTGTCCTGAATCTGAAGTTCGCTCATTGTGCAGCGTGCTCCGAACAAACTTCAGATTCTATCAGGACACCAGCAAGATCATGATTCTAGTGTGGGTTTTTTTGATTTGAAGTTCCTGCAGAGCTCGACATAACAATGATAGGAACTTCAAATCCACTACACTAGCCGATGATCTTGCGCACCTTTGTGCAATAGCGCGAGGACACCCGGTTCATGCGTTTGGCGCCGTGACCGGCATTGTAACGCAGCACCGTGCCGCAGGTATCGCCGCCACTCAGCTTGTGAGCGCCGCCAAGATATTTCATGCCGTACTTGATGTTGGTCTCCGGGTCGTAGAGCCCTTTTCGTGAGCCCCGGTACCCCATCAGCCGGGCGGTCGCCAGCTTGATCTGCATCAGCCCGACTTCACCTGCCCGGCCGCGGGCCTTGGGATTGAAATTGCTTTCCACCCGAACGATGGCATGCGCCAGGTTGGACGGAACACCGTGTTTGCGGGCATAGCGGTTGATCAGGTTCGAATATTTCGAATCCGCGACCTCCGCCTTGGTGCCGTTGAAAATCGAAGCTGTGATCGCTTTGAGATCGATCCCTTTGTTATCACCCTCGGCGCTTTCATCCGCCAGGGCACCTCCAAACGAAACCATCACGGCGCAGGTCGCCGCAAAGACAATGGTTCCAAGTCCTTTCATTCCATTACTCCGCACAAAAGCGCCGCCTACGCGTGACCAAAGGCGGCTGGTTCAGCGGCTTGATTGCCGCTTGTCGTTGAATGCGGGGCAATTCCTAATGCGGAAAAATCTCGAATGGTGGCGGCGCCGTAACGTTGCGTTACAGGCTGTAAAGTTGCCGATACCGCAGCGCACAAATCAGGTCGAGGACGGTTCTTTCGGCAGCGTGGAAATCAATCGGTGCAGAGTTTCTATGGTCGAAACATCAGCAATTCCGTCGATTCGCGACGGACGGAAATGACGCTGAAACGCGACCACGACCGAATGTGTATTTTCTTCAAAAATTCCATTTATTTCAATATCATAACCGTAGATCGACAGCATCGCCTGCAACGCTTCGATCGGTTGCCCTTCATCGCCTCTTTGGAAGAACCGACCTCCGCTCTGGCGAGACGGTTCGACCCAGTGACCGATGCCGGCGGCGTGCAACTGCCCCCAGGGAAACTTCTCGCCCGGATCTTCCTTTCGCTGCGGCGCAATGTCGCTGTGAGCAAGCACACGCTCGGGTGCGATTGACCATCTGTCGACGCAGTTCCGACACAATTCGACCACGGCCGCGATCTGCGCTCCCGGAAAATCCGGGTAGTCGCCATCATGACCGGTGTTGACGATCTCGATTCCGATGGAGGCGGAGTTGAGGTCCGTTTCGCCCTTCCAACGGCTCTTGCCGGCATGCCAGGCCCGCTTTGCTTCCGCAACGAGCTGCATAACGCGACCGTCCTCATGCACCAGATAGTGGCTGGAAACCTCGGCCTCCGGCGTGCAAAGCCATTTCAACGCCGCCTCGCCGCTTTGCATCCCCGTGTAGTGAAGCACCATCATGTCGACCGAGCGACCCGCCGCGCGTTCACCGAAATTGGGCGACGGACAAAGTGTGGCGCCGGGAAAGTCCGCGAGCAGGTCGCTCATGCTGCCTTGAAGTCTTTTTCGATTGCCGCGAATGCTTCGTTCAGTGCGGCCATACGGTCATTTGCAATGGCCAGGAATTCTTCCGGGACGCCACGGGCGATCAACCGGTCGGGGTGACTTTCCCTGACCAGATGCCGATATCGGCTCTTGATTTCATCAAGCGACGTGCCCCTGTTCAATCCGAGAACGGCATAGGGGTCGCGATGCGTGCGATAAACGTGGCGCGCCAGAATCTGCTCGAAATTGGTTTCGTCCACCATGAAGATTTCCGCCACGCGGGCGAGGAAGGCCTGCTCCTTTTCGTGCAGCACACCGTCCGCCTTCGCGATATGAAAAAGGCCGTCGAGAATGTCCTCCAGCACCAGGCAATTCGGTTCACCGGAACCACACAGTTCGGCCATTTTACTGGCGTAGGATTCGTAGCCAGCCACGTCCTGCTTGGCGAGATTGTAGAGCCTGGCGACGTTTCGGCCCTCCTTGTCCGGGATCTCGAAAATCTCCTGAAAAGCCTCCACCTCATCCGGTGTCACCACGCCATCAGCCTTGGCCATCTTGGCGGAGAGCGCAATCATCGCTACCGAGAACGCAACACGTCGCCGGGTTTCCGGATCACCGGCAAACACCGTGCGCACGGCCTCTATCACCCCCGAGATCGCTCCCGTGGTGGCTCCGCCGATGAAGTCTCCGAGTTTTGCAAAGATGGACATCGTGCGTCTTTACGCGATTTGGGCCGGCAAGGCGAGTGGACAAAAGGGCACGTGGGGGTACGACAAATCGACCAGCCGAAGCCGGCACAGATCAGGCCCGGCTTCGATCTAACACCGCTTCCAAGGTGCTTTTGTGGCGTTTAAATGCGTCGCGCTCTTGTCGCCAATGGTCGAAATGGCCGTCACGCTCCAGCGCCTCGGCAACGCGCTCACCTAGGATGGACCCGGCCGCTTGCGCATCCCCCATATGGGTGAGGACTGCGGAGACGGTTTCAAGCAGATCGATGTCTGCAGAAATGCCGTAAGTGCTGCAGAACAGTCTCAACCGGCGGCAACCGTTCCTGACATCGGCATCAGATCGGGATTTGAGATCGGCTGCATGGAACGCCAGCGGGGTCATCCAATAGGCCGCATAAGCAACATCCCACAGGCGTGGGCCCGGACCGGCGAGATCAAAGTCGATAACCGCCAAGGGCACGACACCCTCGAAAACGAAATTGTAAGGCGCAAAATCGTTGTGACAAATGACTTCGTGGCGGTTCTTGTCCGGATGACAGAACGCCCAACGTTCGCCGCCGTCAGCTACGAAACCGACCGTCGTATCGTGCAACCTCCGCAGCAGTCGCGCTGTCTGCATCAGTGGTTCGTCGCTGTCCCACAGCGCGTCGGGTATTGTGGAAGCTCCCTCCACATAACTGAGGATTTCGCGGTTTTTGTCGTCGATACCCAGAAACCTGGGACAGGCAGAAAATCCCGCCGCTTCCAGATGCCGCAACAATCTGTGGATCGTTTCGCTGGCATTGGTCATCGCACGACGAACCGTATCGCCGGAACGAACGACGCTGGAATTGGTGTTGCCTCCGGATAGCGGGATCTCGATCAACTGATCTTTGCCCCTCGAGCCTTTAATCACCGATCGGTTGTCGCTCCACGACGCCGTGCAGCTTGCCCATCCGCCGGTGAATGTTGTGCAGGTTCTCGGCGCTCTGATTGGCGCGCAGCACCGCGATCTGGCTGGCCAGGCAATCGAGCACCAGCAATTGCGCATAACGGGTGCAGTTCGGCTGGTTGAAGTAAAGCTCGTCGTCAGTAATGTCGATATTGAGGGTGATGGTCGAACAGTCAGCGAGCGGACTGCCCTTGCGGGTGAGTGCGATCGCCTTGACGCCGCGTTCGACGGCCGTCTCGACGCAGCTGATCAGCGTTTGCGGGCGGCCGGTTACGGAGAAGATCAGCAGGGCATCTCCGGGACCGCTGATGGCCGCCGTCATCTGCTGGCGATAGGCATCGGACGTCGCTTGCGCCGGCACGCTCAGCCGGAAGAGCCGGTTTTCGGCCTCCTTCGCCAGCACCGCTGAACTGCCACCCGTACCGAAGCAGAACACCTGCCTGCTCTCATCGATGATCCGCGCTGCCGCCTCCAGCGCCTCCAGGTCAAGATCCTCGACCGCCTGCATGATCGCCCGGCTCGATGCCTGGGCCAGACGTTCGGCCATGTCGCCGGTCGTCGACTGCTTCGCCTTGGCCGGCGCATCGACATACATCCGTTCGATCGCCGTTTCCTGGGCCAGGCGGAGTTTGAAGTCCGTGTAGCCTGAGCACCCCATTTTGCGGACGAAGCGGACGACCGATGGTTCGCTGACACCGGCCAGTTCGGCCATCGATTTCAAGCTGAGCCGCACCACCTGTTCCGGCCGCGACACGACCACCTCGGCAATCTGCTTTTCCGCCCGCCGCAAGTCGCCCGACATGGCTTCGATTGACGAAACCAGACGCTGCGAACCAATTGTGTCTTCTTCGAAATCCATCTTGGCCCCGTGGGTCCCGGCGTTCTTACAATGCCGGATTCACCGGCACAACCTTGCCTCTACAATAATAGCTTTACTAACAAAAATAAACATAACATTTGCAAAACTACATTTTGCGTGATAGGACGCTGAAAACCGGGAGGGCTCGCATTGGCCGACGACACGATTGTTTCGATCCGATTTGACGAGGTCATCGTTCCGACCCATCCCGGTGTGATCAATTCATCCGGCCTCGACAAGCCGCTGCATATGCTGCCTGTAAAAGGCAAACCGGACTGGTCGACCCAGTTCGATGCGCTGTCGAAGGTGGTCATGCGCATGGAGTTGTCCAATGGCGTCACCGGACTTGGCGAGTTCTATCGCGGCCATTCCTGGGATCTCCTGGAAGATGTCGCGGAAAAGCTGATCGGACAGAACATCGGAGATCTGCCGCGGCAGGACCTGCCGATTGCCCTGTGTCGCGAATATGACGGCTTCGAATGCGCGATCTGGGATGCCGCAGCCAAGCTGCTGGGTGTCCCTCTCCACCAATTGCTGGGTGGCGCGGTCCGCAAGACCGTTAAGGTCGGCGCCTGGTCGAGCCATCGCACAGTGGACGAGATCGGCCCCTGGGCGCGGCAATACGCCGATCAGGGCTTCGACTGTATCAAGATGAAGACCGATCTCGAGGACGACAGCGCCGGCTGGGCCAGGCAGATCGACGAGCACGCCCCCGGCATGAAAATCATCCTCGACCCGAACCAACGCTGGCAGAATCTCGGCGAGGCGCGTCGCATCACCGCCGATCTGGAAAATGTCGGCAATGTGCTGCTGCTTGAAGACCCGATCCCACGCTGGATGTTGCTCGACTATGAGCGGCTGCGCACCATTACATCGATCCCGGTCTTCCTGCATGTGTCCCTGCCCTACGTCTACCAGGGTCAGCGGGTCTACGAGGCAGTCAACGCCTTGATGCATGGTGCCGTCGACGGCTTCAACTTCAATGCCGGATTGGCCAAATTCCAGCAGCTGACGCACATTGCCGACGCCGCCAACTTGTCCTGCTGGCACGGATCCGAGATCGATCTCGGAATTCTCGAGGCGATGTATGTGCACCAGGCGGCGGCGGCGAAGGCCTGCACCCTGCCCAGCGACATTTTCGGCCGCCTTATCAGGCAGCACGATCTGCTGAAGGAGCCGCTTCGCTTCACTCCGCCCGTCGTCGAAGTCCCATCAGGACCGGGCCTTGGCGTGGAACTGGACGAAGCCGCCGTCGAACAACACGCGATCGACAGCCGCACCATTGCCGGCTGACCTAGAGCGCCACGAATACGGGACGGGAGGCCCCGCATGACTGATCTTGGCAAGCTATCCCAGCTATCGGGGCAAGCCAGCTTCTGGTTGAACCGCATCGTTGAAACGGTCATCGCAATCCTGCTGGCACTGCTCGTGCTCGATGTATGGTTGGCCGTTCTGGACCGCTATCTCTTCCGCTGGCAGTTGCCGTGGCCGGAAGTGCTGGCACGCTATCTGATGATCTGGGCTGCACTTCTGGCCGCATCATCCGGAATCGCCCGGCGCGAGCATATCGGTCTGTCGTTGCTGATCCGTCATTTTTCACCGGGATTCCGACGCGCGGTTCTGGTCGCCGTCGACGTGATCACACTCACGCTCTTCATCTATCTCGCGATCTACGGCATCGGCTTCGCTGAAAAGGGCGGATCACGCCAGGCAATGATCCTGGGCCTCACTCTCTTACTGCCGTTCGCCGCCGTGCCCGTTTCGGCAGCCCTGTGTGCCATCCAGACGCTGCTCGTCGGCTTGCGCGATCTCGGCCATTACGCCGTCGGCGGTCAGAGCGAGGAGGTCTAATCATGGCCGTACTATTGATTTTCGTCGTCCTCACTCTGATCGGAACACCGATAGGGTTCGCCATCGGCGTCGCGGGCGTGGCCGGCCTTTACATGACCGGCGGCGGCGCCTTTCTGGCCCAGGCGCCCGGCAAGATCTTCAATGGGCTCAACATCTTCCCGTTCCTGGCAATGCCCTTCTTCATTCTCGCCGGCGAGATCATGAACCACATCGGCATCACCTCGCGGCTGGTGAAGCTGGCGCAGGCCATCGTCGGCCATTTCCGTGGCGGCCTCGCCCACACCAACATGCTGGCCTCCGTCTTCTTCGCCGGACTTAGCGGAGCGGCAACCGCCGACGCGGCGGCATTCGGACGAACCCTCGTGCCGGAAATGGTCCGCGAAGGCTATCGTCGTGACTACGCCTGTGCGGTAACTGCCGCCGGCTCGATCATCGGCCCGACCATCCCACCCTCCGGCTTGATGGTCGTCTACGGCTCGCTCATGGGCGTGTCGATCGGCGGACTGTTCGCCGCCGGCATTATTCCCGGCCTGCTGATTTGCGTCGTCTGCATGGCGGTGATCGCGCTGGGCGCCGCGCACAACGAATTGCCAGTTAACCAACGCCGTGCCAGCCTGCTCGAAATCGTCAAGGCGGCTCGTCGGGCGCTGACCGCCCTGCTGATGCCGTTCATTATTCTTGGCGGCATCCTGGGCGGTGTCTTCACGCCGACCGAAGCCGCGGCGGTGGCCGTCGCCTACGCGCTGTTCCTTGGCTTCTTCATCTATCGCAACCTGACCGTGGGCGATCTTGCGGCCATGCTGGTGCGAACCGGACGCATTACCGGCGTGATCTTCGTCATCGTCGCCTTTGCAGCCGTTCTGGGCTGGTGGATCAGCTTCAACCGTATTCCGCAGGAAATTGCTGCCTGGGTCATCGCAACAGCGGGTGAACCGTGGATGATCCTGACACTGATCATCATCGTGCTGCTCGCCATCGGCATGATCATGGACATCACGGCGATCCTGATCATCCTGGCGCCGATCCTGGTGCCGCTGACACTGGAGATCGGCATGGAGCCGATCCATGCCGGCATCGTCTTCGTGCTGGCACTCAACATTTCGCTGATGACACCGCCGGTCGGTGCCTGCCTGTTCGTGCTCGCATCGGTTACCGGCGAACGCATCGAAAACATCGCCCTGAAGCTGTGGCCCTTTCTGATCGCCGAGGTGGCAATCCTGCTGCTGATCGCCTTCTGGGAATGGCCGGTTCTGTTCCTGCCGCGCCTGCTCGGCTTCGGATAAACGAAAGGGTTTCAAGACGTTGCGTAAATCAAGTGCCCGATGGCCTTTGGTTCACGCAAACACCCGGTCAGCGACGCTGACCCCACCCCGCCGGATCTATCCGGCAACACCCCAACGATCATGAGCCTGGGAGGTATTCAGCCATGAGATCGAAAGTTCTGTCCCTTATGATGAGCGGCGCCGTCGCCGCGGGCCTGTCTTTGACCGCGGTTGCGGCATCGGCGGACACCAAACTGTTGAAATTCGCCCACGACAACAAGACGGATCCGTTTGAAAACCCGGCACATGCCTGTACCGCCGTCTTCAACAACATCATCGAGAGCGAAACCAATGGCGGGATCAAGACGGAGGTCTTCCCGTCCAACCAGTTGGGCAACGCTCGCGAGCACGTGCAGATGGTGCGTGACAACGTCATCCAGGCGACACTCGCCTCGACCGGTGCGCTGGCCTCGTACTATCCACGCATTGATGTGCTCAACCTGCCCTTCGCCTTCGACAGCAACGCCTCCACCTACCGGGTGTTCGACGGTCCGTTTGGCGAGGCCTTCGCAGCCGATATCGAGGACGTGTTGGGCGACGTGAAGGTGCTCGGCTTCCCGGACACCGGCGGCTTTTTCGCCGTTACCAACTCAAAGCGTCCGATCAACACGCTTGAAGACTTCGAAGGCGTGCGCATCCGCACCATGACCGTTCCGGCCCACCAGGCGGTGATTCAGTCGCTCGGCGGCGAGGCCTATCCACTCGCCTGGGGCGAGGTCTACACCGGCCTGCAAACCGGTGTCATCGACGGCCAGATGAACCCCATCCCGATCATCTCGTTTTGGAAGATGTTCGAGGTGCAGAAATACATGACCCTGACCAACCACCTGTTCTCGCCCTACACGTTCGTGATCTCCAAGACGTTCTGGGACGGGTTGAGCCCGGAAGAGCAGACGATCGTGCGCAAAGCGGCTGAGTCCTGCGTCGCAGCCAGCCGCGGCCTGAGCCGCATCATCGAAGCGTCTGACCGCGGCATCAAGGGTCTGGCTGACAAGATCGAGATCACGGCGCTGTCTGCGGAGGACCGCGAGCGCTTCAAGGCTGCCTCACAGCCGGCGGTCATCGAGCTGATCGGTCAGAGCGGCGACGCGAAGGCCGTGGAGCTGCTGGAACTGTTCCAGGCCGAAGTCGGCAAGGCCAACAGCGAGCCGTATCTGCAATAGGAGCTCGCGGCGCGGTCCAATCGGGCCGCGCCGCTGATCGTAATCAGTACCGACAGGACCGACCCTTGTCTGCAATCAACACCAACACGGCGAAGATCGTGCCGCCATCACGGCAGCATTCCACCGCCGGACCCTATTCCCCCGTGCTCGAGATCAAGGCCAGTTCGCTGGTGGTGATATCTGGCCAATGTGCCATACGCGACGACGGCACCCTCTTTCCCGATGATATAGCGGTGCAGTCCCGCGAAACTCTGAGGAATTGCGAGCGACAGCTTGCGGCAGCGGAATGCAGCCTGGCCGATGTGTTCAAGGTGAATGTCTATCTGACCGACCTAGCCGACTGGCCGGCGTTCAACGAGATTTACAGGGAGATCATGCCTGATCCCCTGCCCGTTCGTACCGCCATCCAGGCGGCATTGCTGGAGAATTTTCTGGTCGAAATCGAAATGTGGGCAGCGAAACCATGAGATGGGACAAGCTGGCCTTTCGCGATTTCGACACTGTCGACCGGAGCACTCCGGTCCTTCTCAACATCGCTGCGGTCGAACAGCACGGGCCGCACCTGCCGCTCGATGTTGACTGCCGCATTGGCCGCCACTTCTGCGACTGCGTCGACGAGGCCATGGGCGACGGTGTGCTGGTGCTGCCGCAGATCAAGGTCTGCTGCTCGCGCCACCACATGGAGTTCGCCGGCACCTTGACGGTGAGCCACGAAACCATGCTCGCCTATCTCAAGGACCTCATCGGTTGCGTGCGTGCTCACGGTTTCCGCAACGTCCTTGTCCTCAACAGCCACGGTGGCAACCAGGCCATTGGCCGGGTTGCGGTCGAGGCTATTGGTCCGGATTTCGCGATCGAAGGTGGCCGCATTGCCTTCACCAACTGGTGGGACGTGGCGCTTTCCGCACTGACCGAAATCAATGACAGCGGCCGGTTCGGTGTCGGCCATGCCTGCGAATTCGAAACTTCGCTGATGCAGCTCATCGCACCGGAAGAGGTCCGCGTAGACGCGCTTGCCGGCCAATCTTTCGAACCTTTGGCCGAATGGGCTGATGGCGACCTGCTGCGATCCGCACCAGTGGCCCTCTACCGCTCCATGCATGAACTGTCGGGTGGAACCGGTGTTCTCGGCGATCCCTCTGCCGCATCGGCGCAGAAAGGCAAGGCTATCGTCGACCTGGTCGTTCCGGCCCTGCTCAGAATTCTGCGGGAATTGCCAACCACCCGCTGACAAGTATGGACACGAGATCGTCCGCAGTGCATCTGTGTGCCGCAACAACAGCAACGACACACGGATGAGACGCATGACGGACAAATGGGATTTCTGGATCGATCGCGGCGGCACATTCACGGACGTGATTGGCCATGCTCCGGACGGTCGTATCATCCAGAAAAAGCTGTTGTCCGAAAACCCGGAAGCCTATCGTGACGCGGCGGTTCAGGGTATTCGCGAGCTGCTCGGTGTCGCCTCCGGCGCGGCGGTTCCAGGTCACCAGATCGGCGAAGTGAAGATGGGCACGACCGTGGCAACCAACGCGTTGCTGGAGCGCAAGGGCGACCGCACCCTGCTGGTCATCACCAAGGGCTTTCGCGATGCCCTGCGCATCGCCTATCAGGCACGCCCGGAAATCTTTGCCAAAGAGATCATCCTGCCGGAACAGCTCTATGAACGGGTTATCGAGGTCGATGAGCGGGTGCGCGCCGATGGCACTGTCGAAGCCGTTCCCGATCCGCAGGCCGTTCGTGCTGAGCTTGCCGAGGCGAGAGCCACCGGCATCGATGCCGTCTCCATCGTGTTCATGCATTCCTGGAATTTCCCGGATCACGAGGCGTCCGTCGCGGATATCGCCTCGGCGGTCGGATTCAGCCAGATTTCCGTTAGCCATCGGGTCTCGCCACTGGCCAAGCTTGTCGGTCGCGGCGACACCACTGTGGTCGATGCTTACCTCTCTCCGATCCTGCGGAGGTATGTGGACGAGGTCGGCAATGATCTCGGTGCTTCGGACCAAGATGTCGCACCCTCACTGAAGTTCATGATGTCGTCGGGCGGCCTGACTGCAGCCCAGCTCTTTCAGGGCAAGGACGCGATCTTGTCCGGCCCGGCCGGCGGGGTCGTCGGCATGGCTGAAACGGCGGAGCTTGCCGGCTTCGACAAGGTGATCGGTTTCGACATGGGCGGTACGTCGACGGACGTCGCCCGCTACGACGGCGACTATGAACGCGCCTTCGACACCGAGGTTGCCGGCGTGCGCATTCGCGCGCCGATGATGCGCATCCACACCGTTGCCGCCGGCGGCGGCTCAATCCTCACCTATCGCGCAGGCCGGTTCCAGGCTGGACCAGAATCGGCCGGCGCCGATCCGGGTCCTGCTTGTTACCGCCGCGGTGGACCGCTGGCCGTCACGGACGCGAATGTCATGCTGGGAAAGCTACAGGCGGATTACTTTCCGCCCATTTTCGGCCCCGGCCAGGACCAGCCTCTGGACACCGAGGTGGTCCGGCACAAATTCACCGAACTCGCCGCCGACATCGATGGCGACAAGTCGCCCGAGGAGATCGCCGAGGGCTTCATTGCCGTCGCTGTCGAGAACATGGCAAACGCCATCAAGAAGATCTCGGTGCAGCGCGGCTACGATGTCACCCGCTATCTTCTCAACTGTTTCGGCGGTGCCGGTGGCCAGCACGCATGCCTTGTGGCCGATGCCCTAGGCATCGAGTCGATCCTCATCCATCCGTTTTCGGGCTTGCTGTCGGCCTATGGCATTGGTCTCGCCGGCCTGTTCGCAACACGACAGCAGGCGCTGGTGCGTGAATTGGCGAATGAGCAGGGAGAGGCCATTGGCGAGCTGATCGGCCGACTGGCAGACGATGCTGAATCAGAGCTCCTGCGGCAGGATGTTCCGAAGGAGTCCATCTCCTGGCGACCACTTTTGCACCTGCGCTACGACGGCACCGACACCACAATTCCCGTCGACTTCTCCGACCGTTCGATCGACGGTGCGCGAAGTGCCTTCGAGGCCGCCCACAAGGCTCAATTCGGGTTCATCTATGACAGCGACAAGCGAGTGATCGTCGAGGCTGTCGGCGTCGAGGTCGCCGATACGCGCGACCGAGGCGCCGTGGAACCGGAACTGCCGGTGACCGGCGATCTCGCCACCGCCGATGGAACCCGGCCGATGTTCTGTGGCAGCCAATGGCACGATGCCGGCGTCTATCTGCGTGAAAACCTGGTGCCCGGCCAGCGGGTCGACGGGCCGGCTTTGATCATCGAAGCCAATCAGACAATCGTCGTGGAACCGGGCTGGCGTGCCGAGATCACCCCGCGAAACCATGTCGTCATGCGACGCTTCGAGGCAAAGGTGCGGCAGGAAGCGATCGGCACCCGCGACGCCGATCCGATCATGCTGGAGATCTTCAACAACCTGTTCATGGCAATCGCCGAAGAGATGGGGATCACGCTTCAGAACACTGCCTATTCGGTCAACATCAAGGAACGGCTGGATTTCTCCTGCGCGGTTTTCGACCGCAACGGCGCGCTTGTCGCCAATGCTCCACATATGCCGGTGCATCTCGGCTCTATGGACCGGTCTGTCGAAACCGTCATCGGCCTCAATGAAGGCAATATCCGCCCCGGCGACGTCTTCGCTCTCAACGCGCCCTACAATGGCGGCACCCACCTGCCCGACATCACCGTCGTCACCCCGGTATTCGACGATAACGGACGCGAGATCCTTTTCTATGTCGCTTCGCGCGGTCACCACGCCGATGTCGGCGGCACGGCACCCGGGTCAATGACGCCACTTGCCACGACGGTCGATGAGGAAGGCGTGCTGATCGACAACTTCCTGATTGTCGACAAGGGACGCTTCCGCGAAACCGAACTCATCGAACTGCTCACCGATCATCCCTACCCGGTCCGCAACGTCCACCAGAACGTCGCCGACCTGAAGGCCCAGATCGCCGCCAATGAAAAAGGCGTCGCGGACCTACGCAAAATGGTCGGAGACTTCGGCCTGGACGTCGTCGAAGCCTATATGGGCCACGTCCAGGACAATGCGGCGGAAAGCGTGCGACAGGTCATCGACGCACTCTCCGACAGTTCCTATGAATATCAGACAGACAGCGGGCAGATGATCCGCGTCAAGATCAGCGTCGACCGGGAGAACCGCACCGCAACCGTTGATTTCACCGGAACATCAGAGGTGATGGCCAACAACTTCAACGCCCCGGAACCGGTGACCCGGGCGGCCGTGCTCTACTGCTTCCGCGTCATGGTCGAAGGCGACATTCCGATGAATGCCGGCTGCCTTCGGCCCATCCGCATCGTCCTGCCGGACAATTGCATGCTGAGGCCCAGTTATCCGGCAGCCGTGGTCGCCGGTAATGTCGAGACATCGCAGCATGTCACCAACACCATCTTCGGGGCGCTCGGCGCCATTGCCAACAGCCAGGGCACGATGAACAACCTGACGTTCGGCGACGACGAGTACCAGTATTACGAAACCATCTGCTCGGGTTCACCGGCCGGCCGCATGAACGACGGCCGCGGCTTTCATGGCACCAGCGGCGTACATGTTCACATGACCAATTCGCGGCTGACCGACCCCGAAATTCTCGAAATGCGTTTTCCGGTTCTGCTCGAGGACTTTCATATTCGCCACGGGTCCGGCGGCACAGGCGCCTTCAACGCCGGCGACGGCACGGAACGCACAATCCGCTTTTTGAAGAAGATGGAGTGCGCCATCCTGTCCTCACACCGCGCCCGAGCACCCGAGGGCATTGAGGGTGGGAACCCGGGCCAGCCCGGCAAGACCGAAGTTCGCAGGCTCGACGGTCGCGTCGACCTGCTCAGGGGCAGCGATCAGACGGTACTGGAGGCCGGTGAAGCCGTGCGTGTGACGACTCCAACGGCCGGGGGCTTTGGCTCAAAAGCCTGAAGTGTTGATCTGAAGTTCAGATGGCTTCGGCAGATTGAGGTCTGCATCGCGTCTGTGGTTGCTGGATCGGCATGGTGTTTGCCAGTATGAAGAATCCGCTGGTTGTGCAGCCGCAAACGCGGCCTCGGCGGAGAACACAAGCAAGTTGTAGAGCGCATTTGGGGCTGGATTGATTTATACGCATCCCAGGGTCTTGAGGACCTACCAGAGAATGTAGCGTCCCGGCGATACGCTTTCGGCATTGTCTGTTTGATGGGAGGTATGGCGGCGCTCGGATACGCAATCGTCTACGCGTCCTATGATTTCTATGGGCTATGGCCTGCCTGGGCCGCCGCCATTGCTTGCATGCCGGTATTGCTGCTACCGAGGCTCGCCTGCCGCAGTGTGTTGCTGTCGCTTAGCATTGGCATGCTTGTCGTGATTTTCGTCTTCAGTTACCTGACCTATCATTTGGGGACAGACAGCGGACTGCATCTCTTCATTCTGGTTGGTTTTCTTGCTCTCGGTTTGGTTCTGGGCACAACCTATCCAGGTTTCGCGGTGGCGATGATCGTGATTTCCATCATCGCAATGGACGCCAGCGTTGTGTTTTTTGAAGAGCCGTCCGGATATGCAAGGGTCGATGCGTCCCTACAAATAGCTATCCTTCTCAGCGTCGTTGTCCTTCTCGCCTTCATGGCGGCATCCGGTGTTTATGTCCTCTGCTCTTTTGGGAGATGAGTTTGAGTCCCGCGGGTTGGTGCAGATCAAGGGATTCGGCGAAATCGAAACCTACTGGATGTCCCCCAAATAGGTATCGAAACTCAAACACCCCGGAACCGTAACTGGACTGTCATTCTTCTGTCACCGCGCTGTCATGGCGCGACGCTATCCGCAGCCAATACCAACTGGCGGAAGAGAGTCGTCATGTCAGATACGGTCACCCAAGCCGCGCCATCTGTAGCTGGCAGCAAGCAGCTCAAGAAGGCCATTTATCAGAACCGGGCGCTGAGCCGCGAAGGTTTGTCGGAGCGACTGTTCGCACGTTTCTTTTCCGGGCTGGTCTATGCCCAGATTTGGGAAGACCCGGATATCGATATGGAAGCCATGGAGCTCGGTCCCGACCATCGGATCGTCACCATCGCTTCGGGTGGTTGCAATGTTCTGGCCTACCTGACCCGGCAACCGGCCCGGATCGACGCGGTCGATCTGAACCGAACGCATATCGCGCTGAACCGTCTCAAGCTTGCGGCGATCGAACACTTGCCCTCCCACCAGGACATCGTTCGTTTTTTTGGCAAACCGGATCAGAAACACAATTCCGACGCCTATGACAGGTTCATCGCCCGACGCCTCGATACGGCCAGCCGTGCCTATTGGGAGGGACGCAACTGGCGTGGCAAACGTCGCATCGACCTGTTTCAAGGCAATATTTATCGCGCCGGGCTGCTTGGCTGGTTCATGACCGCTGCTCACCTTGCTGCGCGGGCTCATGGGGTCGATCCGGCCGAGATGATGCAGGCGCGGTGCCTGCGAGAACAACGGCACTTCTTCGACGAACGTCTGGCGCCACTGTTCGACAAGCCGCTCATTCGCTGGGCAACATCGCGCAAGGCCTCGCTTTTCGGGCTCGGAATTCCGCCAGCGCAATATGATGAACTGCTGTCGGCGACCGACGACAACACGATGGCAACTGTTCTGCGCCGCCGTCTGGAGAAGCTGGCCTGCCATTTTCCTTTGGATCAGAATTACTTTGCCCGGCAGGCTTTCGGTCGGTCCTATGCCGGGTCGTCCGATGCCGCGGTGCCCGCCTACCTCGATCCGGAGCATCATCCGGTGATCCGCCAGGGGCTTGGCTCGGTGTCTCTTCACAACCGAAACTTTTCGGACCTTCTGGCGCGTAAGCCAAAGCGTTCTGTCGACCGCTATGTTCTGCTTGATGCCCAAGACTGGATGAACGACAAGCAGCTCAACGCCCTGTGGTCCGAGATCGATCGGACAGCCGCTCCCGGCGCCCGTGTCATTTTCCGCACCGCAGGCGAGCCAACCATCCTGCCTGGCCGGGTTTCGGATTCGATCCTGGATCGCTGGCAATATCGCAGTGGGCAATCGCAAGCGCTGTGTCGCCGCGACCGGTCGGCCATCTATGGCGGCTTCCACCTTTACGTTAACATTGCTGCATGACCGCACAGTTCGACAACACCCATGCCGCGCGCATGGACGCCGTCTACCGGCACCAGAAGCACATCTATGATCTCAGCCGGAAATACTTCCTTCTCGGCCGCGACGGACTGATCGATGGACTTGCTGTCCCCGATGGTGGCAGTGTCCTCGAAATCGGCTGCGGCACCGGTCGCAATTTACTGCTGACCGCGCGACGCTATCCGAATGCCGACCTTAATGGCCTCGACATATCGACCGAAATGCTGGTGACCGCCGAACGCGCGCTGACCAGGGCCGGTGCAAGCGCTGATCTACGCCAAGGCGACGCTTGCAATTTCGCCTCTACCGACTTGTTTTCGAGAAAAAAATTCGATCGGATCTTTTTCTCCTACGCCCTGTCGATGATCCCGGACTGGCGCAGGGCGCTGGCGGAAGCGCATACGGCTCTTGCACCTCATGGTTCGATCCACGTTGTCGACTTCGGTCAGCAGGAACGCTTGCCGAACTGGTTCAAGTCGGCCCTCTTTTCCTGGCTCGACCGTTTTCATGTTGAGCCCAGGGCTGACCTTTTCGACGCCATGAGAGGCCTTTCCGACAGCGTTGGCTCTCCGCCACTGTGTGAGGCTCTGCTGCGCGGTTACGCCTGGCGCGCTATCTTACGAACCAGCTGAGTTTCTAGGCAACGGTTCCCTTTGTCGCCGAAAAACACTACAAAAGCAGGCGTTAGCGCGTCATCTGATTCGGACCGACCATGCATCGCATCGCTTTGGCTCTCCTTCCCGTGCTTGCTCTCCTGGTTTCCTGCACGACCTACGACTTCGGGCTGGAGTCGAGTGTTTCGCCGTCGCGATACGGCGACGCGGACCCGCAGGATTTCGGCAAGAACCATCCAGGCAAACACGCCATCCACGGGATCGACGTGTCGAAATGGCAGGGCAAAATCGACTGGCGCAAATTGCGCGACGCCGATATTGCATTCGCCTTTATCAAATCGACGGAGGGCGGAGATCACCGCGACCCGAAATTCAACGAATACTGGCGCGGCGCCAAGCGTGCCGGCATCCCGCGCGGCGCCTATCATTTCTACTATTTCTGTCGGACAGCGCGCGAACAGGCGAGGTGGTTCATCGCCAACACGCCAAAAGACCGGTCTGCGCTTCCACCCGTCCTCGACATCGAATGGAACCACCAGTCGCCGAGCTGCAAAAAGAAACCGTCGCCTTCAACCATTCGTCGGGAAATGGCCATCTTCCTCAAGATCGTCCAGGCTCATTACGGTAAAAGGCCAATCATCTACACCACGGTGGATTTCCACAAACAGAACCTCGTGGGCCATTTCTCAAACTACCCGTTCTGGCTGCGCTCCGTTGCCGCTCACCCGGACGAGATCTATGACGACCGCGAATGGCATTTCTGGCAGTATACCGGAACCGGCCGCGTTCCCGGCATCACCGGCGACACAGACATCAACGTTTTTGTCGGAAACACAAAACAATGGAACGAATGGCTGAAAGCCACCACGCGCTGACCGCTTCGAGCTGAAGGAGTTTTCATGAATTCTGTCCGATTGACCGCCGCTCTTGCACTCACCGGCGGAATTTTCGCCGCGTCTGCTCTTCCAGCTCATGCTGCGCAGTGTGGCGGCGACTTCCGACAATTCCTCAACGCCATGAAGCAGGAAGCGGTCGCCGAGGGCATTCCGAGCTCTGTTGCAGACCGGGCGCTTGCCAACGCCCGTATCGACAATAAAGTGCTGAGCCGCGATCGCGCGCAAGGGTTCTTCAAGCAGACCTTTCTGGAGTTCTCCCGCAAGGTCATCAGCGGTCACCGCATGCAGCACGGCAAAAACAAGATGTCGCAATTCGGTTCGACATTTCAGCAGGCTCAAGCCGAATATGGTGTGCCTGGGTCCGTGATCACCGCTTTCTGGGGTCTGGAAACCGATTACGGTGCTGTCCAGGGCGATTTCAATACGATCAATGCCCTCGCCACCCTGTCGCATGATTGCCGCCGGCCGGAACTGTTTCAGCCGGAGCTGCTTGCAGCCATCAAGATGGTCGGCACGGGCGATCTCGATCCGGCTCGCACCACCGGTGCCTGGGCCGGTGAGATCGGTCAGGTGCAGATGCTGCCGGTTGACATTATCCGGTTCGGCCTGGACGGGGACGGCGATGGCAATGTGCGGCTGAAGAAGAGTGCACCGGATGCCATTCTCACGGCGGCCAATTTCATCCGCCATCTCGGCTGGCAAGCCGGCCAGCCCTGGCTGCAGGAAATTGTCGTTCCGCAAAATCTCGACTGGAACCTCACGGGTCTCGGCAAGGCGCTGCCGGTTCGCCAGTGGCAGGCCATGGGGGTTTCCGCCCGCTCCGGCTCGCTGCCGTCCGGTGACCTGTCGGCGGCGCTGCTCCTGCCTCAGGGCCGAAAAGGGCCCGCGTTCCTCGCCTACCCGAACTTCTCGGTTTACCTGGAATGGAACAAGTCGTTCATCTACACGACGACGGCGGCCTATTTCGCGACCCGTCTCGCCGGCGCCAGTCGCTACGATGCGGGAAATCCTGACCCCGGCCTCAACGACGTGCAAATGAAGGAACTGCAGCGGATCCTCTCCGCAAAGGGCCATGATGTCGGAAAGATCGACGGCATCCTGGGCGCCGGCACGCGTGGCGCTGTGCAAAAGGAACAGCAGCGTCTGGGTCTGCCGGCCGATGCCTGGCCGACCCCGAGGCTGCTGTCGATGCTTCAGTAGTCAGCTGGTCTTTTCGTTCCTGGAAGGCGGCTGCTCGTCTGCGTCTGCGGCCGCTTCCTCAACCTGTTTCTTCTCCTGTTCAAGCTGGGCCGCCTTGACGGCCCGGCGATGATAAATCGCCAGGCGCGCGGCCCGGTAGCGCACACGTCCGTGGAACATCGCCCGATTGACGGCCTGCTGACCGCGACGAACCTCACCAATCTCATCCGCATAGGCTTCGAGCAGTGCTTCCCGATAGGTCGTCAACCCGCGGGTTGCGACGCGCTCCACGCGATGCATCAGGTTGGCCCAGACCGGCGACACCAGCAGCGTGATGGCGGTCACCGCGATGGCCAGGCGATAGACATCGCCACCCAGTGCGCCGGCGCTCAGCCCCGCGGCCGCGAGCACAAAGGAGAATTCACCAATCTGCGCCATCGACAGGCCGGCCACGAGCGCGGTCTGGGCGCTCGATCCGGTGATTCTCAAAAGCACGATATTGAGCGCCGACTTTGCTGTGATGACCACGATACAACTTGCCACCACCAGCCAGATATTGGTCCAGATGAATTGCAGATCAATCAGCAGCCCAATCGACAGGAAGAACACCACCAGGAGCACGCTCTGGATGGGTTCAATTACCGGGATAACCCGACTGCGCAACGTCGAGTTGCCGATGAGAATACCGGCGACAAAGGCGCCGTAAACCGGTGACAGCCCCGCTATGCCGGAAACCGCCGCTGCAGAAAAACACAGCGCAAGGGAACCGAGCGCCAGGATTTCAACATTGTTTTCGATCTGCTCGGCAAACGGCACACGCAGTTTTCCGCGTCGTCCGAGCCACCAGAGCAGGCCGGCCAGGATCGCCACCGCCGCCACGACACGCAGGGTCGTGATACCGTAGTCGATGTCCCCGCCACCAAAGCTGGTGACGAAGATCAGCATCGGCACGATCGCCAGGTCTTGAGCAATCAACACTCCGACTGCCACTCGCCCTTCCTCGCCACGCAGCACACCCATGTCGTCCAGCATTTTCATCGCAACGACGGTGCTTGAAATGGCGATGATGAAGCCGAGGATGATCGATTCGGCCACGCCGACTCCAAGGCTCTTGCCGATCAGGATCGCCACCGCGAGCGCGACGACGATCTGCCCACCGGCCACCAGCACGGCTTGTCGCAGGGTCAGGATGAAGGCGCGTAGCGACAACTCCATTCCGATAAAGAACAACAGGATCAGCACACCCATCTCGGCAAGCAGATTGACGTTCTCCGAACTGCCGATGACACCGAATCCGGTGGGGCCGAGCGCAATACCGGCCAGGATAAATCCAACCAGCGGTGGCTGTTTCAGACGAATGAGCCCCAACCCCATGAGAACTGCAATCGCTGCGACCAGTGCGATATCGCTCAATTGGGAACCGTGGCTGACGGATTCAGCGGCTGCTTGAATGCTGTTTTCCAGTAGCGGTCTCCGACGCTCCAGGTGGCTGCCTGCCAAACTGTGGCACGGTAACCGCGAAGCGACAAGCGAGCGCAACGGTAAGGCGATAGATTGTGCGCAAGAAACGGATGGCCGGTGACGGATTTCCGCGGTAACAGTTCGCCGCAACCCTACGAGGAAACTCCATGTCCGCTCAGCAGAACACCATAACGCCGATGACCTGGCTGTTGCTGATTCTGCTCGGAACCCTTTGGGGCGGCTCATTCTTCTTCGCCAGAGTGGCGGTGGAGTATGTGCCGCCAATGACCCTGGTTTTGCTACGCGTATTGTTGGCCGCAGTCACGTTGCACCTTTATCTGCGAGGGCGCGACGGCATATACGGCAAGCTATTTGCGCGCTGGCGCGGCTTTATCGTGCTCGGGATTCTCAACAATGCCATTCCATTTACTCTGATATTCCTGGGACAGACTGAAATCGGCGCTGGACTGGCGGCAATTCTTAACGCGACAACGCCGTTGTGGACGGTGATCATCGCCAACCGACTGACGTCCGATGAAAAAATGACCGCGCAGAAACTGACCGGTTGCCTGCTCGGCCTGGTCGGCACGCTGGTGCTCATCGGACCGGCGGCGCTTTCCGGCCTCGGCGCTCCTATCTGGGCCCAACTGGCGATAGTCGGCGCTGCGATTTCCTATGGGTTTGCAGCGATATACGGCAAAAAATTCAATGACATTCCACCTGCAGTGACGGCAACCGGCCAATTGACCGCATCCTCAATGGTGATGCTGCCATTCGTTTTGCTGGTCGACCGGCCCTGGACCCTTTCCTGGCCGCCAATGGATGTCGTCCTGGCGATTCTCCTGCTGGCGGTGGTATCGACTGCACTGGCCTACATTCTCTTCTTCCGCATCATCAGCACGTCTGGCGCCACGAATGTCTCGATCGTCACCCTTCTAGTGCCACCAAGTGCAATTCTCCTGGGTGTCCTTTTCCTGGGAGAGCGAATGAGCCCTGAGGCGACGATGGGCCTGATCCTGATTGCTACCGGACTCCTGACAATCGATGGCCGGGCCTTCGCCATATTTAAAAAAATCAATTAATTTTAATGGTTTACAACAACAGTGAAGGCCGCACCGCGCCTCGTTGTTACGCCCAAGATCGGCTAGAAGCTGCCACAAATTGGCCATGAATGGAGTTTGCAGCGCAAAAATGGCCGGTCAACTGTCCCATCGCCCACATTTTTTTGGCACCACCGGAAATCGATTGATTTCATGAGTTTACAATGTGGATTTGCAACGATTTTACCGATTTCTTTCGCAGCGCAGCATATATTTTGCTTCCAAGGGCCAAATCTCCGGCATAGCATCTATGTGTTAACCGCAGGGAGGTCAGCTATGGGACTCGTGCGTTCGCTCAATGTCCTGGTGATCGGTGCAGCGTTTCTCTTTGTCGCGATTATGCTTTTCTTATAACCGCGATCTCCGAGCGGCAGTCGTGACCAGCCGCCAGGGAAATCAAGACAAAGCGGGGATGGTTTTCCATCCCCGCTTTTCTTTTCAGAATAGTCTTGGATGCGTCAGGCAGCCGCGATGCTCGTAACCGCTCCATCGCTCCTGGAAACACGCAGTCCGAGCAAGTGGCAGATCGCATAGACCAACTGCGCGCGGTTCATCGTGTAGAAATGGAAGTCCTGGACACCACGCTCGACCAGATCCATTACCTGATCGGCAGCGACCGCGGCCGCCACCAGGGCACGCGTCTGCGGATCGTTGTCTAGGCCTTCGAAACGGGTTGCCAGCCAATCGGGGATCGATGCGCCACAGAAACCGGCGAACTTGGCGACCTGAGAGAAGTTGTGCACTGGCAGAATGCCCGGCACGATCGGAATGTAGATCCCGGCGCGCCGCACCCGTTCGACATAACGTTCGTAACTGTCGTTATCGAAAAAGAACTGTGTAATGGCCCGAGTAGCGCCGTTGTCGACCTTGCGCTTCAGCATGTCGATGTCGGTCATGAAATCCGGGCTTTCCGGATGTTTCTCCGGATAGGCGGAGACGCTGATCTCAAAGTCAGCAAAGGCTTTCAGACCGGCCACCAGTTCAGCGGCGTTGATATAGCCATCGTTGTGCGGCCGGTAGGACTTCATTCCTTCCGGAACGTCACCACGCAACGCCACGAAATGCCGGACCCCTGCGTTCCAGAATTCGCGCGCAACCGCATCCACTTCTTCCCGAGTAGCGTTGACGCAGGTCAGGTGGGCCGCGGGTTTCAGATCCGTCTCGTCCAGAATGCGCTTGACGGTCGCCAGGGTCGGCTTGCGGGTCCCGCCACCGGCGCCATAGGTGACTGATACGAAGTCTGGTGAAAACGGCGCAAGCCGCATCATGCTTTCCCAAAGCTGGCTTTCCATGTCACCGCTTCTCGGCGGGAAGAATTCGAACGAGACATTGATCGCATTCCCGAGGAGGGCCGGACCGGAACGACGGAGCACGGACATGGTCAGATTATTCCTCTGCTTTGGTGGGACGACGGATTTCCGTCGGCAATGAGCAAGCGCGGGTCTCGCGCCAGCCAGATGGTGACGGTCAGCTTCTTGCTGCCGCCGGATTCAGGTTTCAGATCGACAACCTGCTCGACATTCAATCCGGAATCCGACAGCCATCCGCTGAGGACATCGCGATTGAAACCGAGCCGAAGGTGAGCATGTTCGCTCTGAAGATAATCGAGATCGTGCGGAGCAAAGTCGACGATGACGATGCGGCCACCGGGGCTGAGCATGCGAGCCGCTTCAGCGATGGCATCTTCCGGATTGTCCAGGAAGTGCAGAACCTGATGGATCGTGACAAGGTCGAAAGTGCCGCGCTCCAACGGTAGATTGAGGAGATCGGCATGCCGAACGGACGCATGCGAAATCTGCGCCTTGTCGATATTCGAGCGGGCAACGGAAAGCATGTCGCGGCTGGCATCGATCCCGATGCCACGGCGATAGAGATGCGCGAACAACTGCAAAATACGTCCGGTCCCGGTGCCCAGATCGAGCATCGAATCGAACGGCGTGTCGCCAATCAGTTCCACCAGGGCCGCTTCGACCTGTGAGTCGGCCACATGCAACGACCGCAATTCATCCCAACCGGACGCATTTGCGCTGAAGTAGGCCTGCGCCCTTTCCGCCCTCGCCTTCTTGACCGCTGCCAGCCGCTCGCTGTCGCGCGCCAACAGCGGGTCGGAGGACGATACGGCCTTGATGATCTGGCGGGCCAATTCATGCGGCCGGCCATCACCCGTCAGACGGAAGAATGCCCAGGCACCCTCCTGAAAGCGTTCGATCAGTCCGGCTTCGGTCAGCAGTTTCAAATGGCGGGAAATACGCGGCTGAGACTGCCCGAGGATCTCGGTCATGTCGGTAACGGTCAAATCGCCTTCGAACAGCAGAGCCAAGAGGCGCATGCGCGTAGGCTCACCAGCCGCCTTGAGCACATCGACCGTCTTGTCCAACCCGAGTTTTCTCGAATCCAGCATTGCGCCCGTTCCATCGGCGGGCACGCTTTACGAAGCAACAGCAGCACCCAAAATCACATAAACATATCTTTATATGATTTTATGCTCTGGCGCAACTGAAATCGAAAATGTCGTAAACGAAATCATCCGTCTGGAAGCGACGCCGGCTTTGGAGCGATCATCAAACGTCGTAGATCCATTGCTCCGGAATCTGTGCCCGGAGTCCCTCACCTAGTGCAATGCGACCGGGCTTTTCGACCCAGGCCGTAAGGCCGCGACTGCGCTTGGCCGCGAAAACGAAGGCCAGCGCCAGGGAAGTGCTGTCATGGCCCGGGTACCGGTCAGCAATGGCGCCGCCCGATATCTTGCAGGGCGCATTCTGAAAGTCGATCTTCAGCGTTACCCCGCCTTCAAAGAAAAGCAGCGTTCCCGCCGGGAGCGTCGACAGATTGGCGATGCCGTCGATCAGCATATTGCCGCCGATCCATTCCGGCTGAATCGTGTCGATCTCCATGGCCTCGGCAGCAGCAGCAAGTTCGTCGGGCGCCAGTAGTGTCAATTGTCGGGTGTTGAGGATTTCCGTCTTTCGCGGATACCAGGGCTCGCGCCCGCCGGACAATCGGGTGCGACCGGCGTGGTGATCCCCATCGATCCCCTCAAAGGTCAATGACAGCGTCTCTGCCGGCTGGGTCTCGAAGTGATTGCCCTTGGCTGTAAACAGGCCGAGCACGCTCCCGCTGACCTTACGTCCGGGAATGATGTCCATTCCAACTCCTCAGGATTTTGCCCGAATCACCAATCGAGCTGCGAGCCGTCGAAATTCCAGAAGCGACCGGATGTTTCGGGCCGCAACTGCTCGCACAATGAAAGAACGCCCGCGGCGCTGTCTTCCACCGAGACATCGGCATGGGCCCCGCCCATCTCCGTCCGCACCCAGCCCGGATGCGCCGAGGCCACGGCAATTCCCTCTGGCTCGAGTTCGGTCGCCAAGCCCTGCATCACTTTGTTGACTGCCGTCTTCGAAGCCCGATAGGCAATGCGATCCGGTTTGGAATGAGACATAGACCCCATCCAGCTCGACAATGTCAGGATCCGGCCGTTTGTGCTACGCCTCAGATGCGGCAGAAAGGCGTGGACAACGCGAAGCGGCCCGACGGTGTTGATCGCCAGGGTATCGGCAAAGCCATCGTAGTCCATATCGAGGACCGACTGTTGTGGCGGCCCGATAACGCCCGAACAGTTAATCAATATGTCCACCGCGTCGGGCACCGCCGCGGCTGCCGCTTCGATTGCCGCGCTGTCGCGGACATCGAAAACCAATGAACGAAACGCCTCTCCGGCCAAATCGTGCAACAGCGCCGCATCCTCGCGACGCCGCACGGAACCGATGACGTTCCAGCCCTTGGCAAGCGCTTGCCGCGCCAGTTCGTGGCCGATACCGCGGCCAACACCTGTTATGACAATGGTGGTCACGACACCGCTCCCTTGTGTTGCTTGCGAAGGCCGCTATCGCGTCAGTCGCTTGTAGGTCACCCGTTTCGGATTGACGCTGTCCGGACCAAGACGACGGATCTTGTCCTTCTCATAGTCTTCGAAGTTGCCTTCAAACCACTCGACATGGCTGTCGCCTTCGAAGGCGAGGATATGCGTTGCCAGCCGGTCAAGGAACATGCGGTCGTGGCTGATGATCACCGCACAACCGGCAAAATTCTCCAGCGCATCCTCAAGCGCCGCCAACGTCTCGGTGTCGAGGTCATTGGTCGGTTCGTCGAGCAGGATAACGTTGGCGCCGGATTTGAGCACTTTGGCGAGATGCACACGGTTGCGCTGACCACCCGAAAGAGTTCCGACTTTCTGTTGCTGATCGCCGCCGCGAAAATTGAAGCTCGAGCAATAGGCGCGTGAATTCACCTCATGCTTGCCGAGCTTGATGATGTCGTTGCCTTCGGAAATCTCTTCCCAGACGGTTTTGCCCCCTTCCAGGGTATCGCGGCTTTGATCGACATACCCGAGATCGACGGTATCGCCGACGACAATCGATCCGCCATCCGCTTCTTCCTGGCCGGTAATCATACGAAACAGCGTTGTCTTGCCGGCACCATTCGCGCCGATGACGCCGACAATGCCGCCCGGCGGCAGGCGAAAGTTCAGATCGTCGATCAGCAGTTTTTCACCGTAGCCCTTGGAAAGGCGGTCGGCATCGATCACCGCCTGCCCCAGTCGCTCGCCCATCGGGATCACGATCTGCGCGTCTCCCGGGCGACGGTCGGCTGCCGAACGGACCAGTTCGTCGTAGGCCTTGATGCGGGCTTTCGATTTGGCCTGTCGGGCCTTTGGGCTGGAGGCAATCCACGATTGTTCGCGGGCCATGGCCTTTTGCCGATTGGCCTCTTCGCGGCCCTCCTGATGGAGACGTTTGGCCTTCTTTTCCAGATAGGCCGAATAGTTGCCTTCATAAGGAATGCCCCGACCGCGGTCGAGTTCGAGGATCCAACCGGTCACGTTGTCCAGGAAGTAACGATCGTGGGTGATCATCAGCACCGCGCCGGGATATTCGCGCAGATGCTTTTCCAACCAGGCGATGGTTTCCGCATCCAGATGGTTGGTTGGCTCATCAAGCAGCAGCAGGTCCGGTTGTGAGAGCAGCAGCCGACAAAGGGCAACGCGGCGCCGTTCACCACCGGACAGGTTGTCGACCGAACTTTCACCGGGCGGACAACGAAGGGCATCCATCGCCATCTCGACCTGGCTGTCCAGGTCCCACAGGTTCTGAGCGTCAATGAGGTCCTGGAGCCGGGCGCCTTCATCAGCCGTCTCGTCGGAATAGTTCATCATCAACTCATTGTAGCGGTCAACGATGGCCTTCTTCTCGGCGACACCTTCCATGACGTTTTCTGCGACAGTCTTGCTGGCATCGAGTTCTGGCTCCTGTGACAGATAGCCGATGGTCGCGCCTTCGGCGACCCAGGCTTCCCCGGTAAACTCGGTATCAAGCCCGGCCATGATGCGCAGCACGGTCGACTTACCGGCACCGTTGGGTCCGAGGATGCCGATTTTTGCATCGGGATAGAATGACAGGTGGATGTTCTCCAAGATCTTCTTGGAGCCAAAGGCCTTGTTCAAACCGGCCATGTGATAGATGTACTGGCGCGCCATGGCGTGCGATAAACCTCATTGAAGGGGACGATGCCCGCTTTTAGGCAAAGCGCCAACTAAGGGCAATGCCCTTATTGCTGCCCGGCTCAAAGGCCCTTTCGAACAATCACGCTCACCGGATTCTCGAAACGCAAAGTGACATCACGCTTTCCTCGCCAAAGCGTGATTTCGCGGCGAAGTTTCGTGACACCAGTTTACGAAACGATCGTCTAGTTTGCGCGTGTCCCAAACGGCTTCGGCCCTAATTTTCCAGAGGAGAATTCAATGAACGTCAAGTCCAAAAAAGCGCTCGCCATGATGCTTGTCAGCGGTGGTCTGGCAGCAGCTGTGGCCAGCACCACGCCTGCGGTCGCATCGTGTGGTGCCTGTGGCGCAGCCGCCAGCGCCTGTAGCGCCTGCGGCGCCAAAAAGAAGCTTTGCGGTGCCTGCGGCGCATGCGGTGCCAAGAAAGCTTGCGGCGCCTGCGGCGCTTGCAAAGCCAGCAAGTAATGCACCGGCGGATGCCGGGCATGTGCCCGGCATCCGCCACCGGGCATCTGTTACCCCTGGCGACACTCTGTTAGGATCGCCACTAATCCCGGAAAATGCGGAAGCCCTCTCATGAACGTCACAGTTCGCGACAACCCCCAAATCGATTTCTCATCCTTGCCACGCGAGAAACTGCGCATGATGCAGTCCGGCGGCGATGAAATGATACGGGTTCTCGAGGAAGCCGCCGAGCGGGAAAAACACATCCTGATCGACGTTCTCAACGCCACCGCGCCAGATCCGTTCACCCAGTGGCAGCACTATCCGCCCGGCGACGTCCACGATCGCGACAAGGGGGCGCTCTGGTTCTACCACGCGCACGAAGAAGACGAAGCGGCCAGGCCCTGGAGCGAACACGGCCACTTCCATCTCTTCGTCTATACCGAACACGTTGCCGAGGGTGTCGAACCGATCGCCCTGCCGTCGGAACCCGACTGGGAGAAAGGCGGCCTGTGCCACCTCGTGGCGATATCCTTCGACCGGGCAGGCACACCCACGCGCATCTTTACTACCAATCGCTGGGTCGCCATGGAGTGGCAATACCCGGCGGAGGAAGTCATCCGACTGCTCGACCTTTTCCAAATCGAAAACGAAGAGTTCGCACTGACCAGTCGCTGGCTGATGGCAGCGCTCAAATTGTTCCGCCCGCAGATCGAATGGAGCCTGCGCGAGCGTGACCGTGTCATCGATCAGATGCGCGCGAATGACCCGGAAGGGTTTTCCGAAGACGAGAGCGTGGAGGTTCTGTCGTCCTTTCCCTTTGACCTCGGAAGTCAGATCGAAGCGATCGAAACCGCCCTGGCTGATCGATAAAGCGCCAACCGGTTGCCGCAAGCGACCACGACGGGCATTGTCTCGTCATGAACAGCTTCGATACGCCCGTTGAACTCAACTCGCCAACCGGCGCCATGTTGCGGCTGCACGCCCTGGCACCCGAAAAGCCACCCCGCGCCGTCGTCCAGATCAACCACGGCCTGGCCGAACATTCGGCCCGTTATGGCCGTTTCGCCCGGCATCTCGCGGACAACGGCTTTGCCGTTTTCGCCCATGACCATCGCGGCCATGGCGGGACCAGCGCACCGGATGCGCCACAGAGTGTTTTTGCCAAGGGACCTGCAGGACAGACCTGGCCCTCCGTGATTTCAGACGTGGAAGCCGTCGTCGATCATGCCGCCGACTGCTTCCCCGGCGTCCCGGTTGTCGTTTTCGGCCATTCCTTGGGGGGCAATATTGCCGCCAATTTCGCCCTTTCCCATCCATCGCGGCTTGCCGGGCTAGCCATCTGGAACTCGAATTTCCACCTCGGTTTTGCCGGGCGCATTGCCCAGGGCGTTCTTTCAGTAGAGCGCATGCTACTCGGCTCAGACGTCCCGAGCCGAATTCTGCCTCGCACGACGTTTGAAGCCTGGGGAAAATCCATTCCGAACGCCCGAACCGGTTTCGACTGGCTTTCACATGATGCAGAGCAGGTTCAGGCCTATGTCGACGATCCCCTTTGCGGTTGGGACGCCTCGGTCTCGCTGTGGCAGGATCTTTTTGCTCTGGCATACCGCGCTGCCGATCAGCAGGCCCTCTCGAGCCTGCCCAAATCGCTACCGGTGATGTTGGTGGGGGGTGGGCAAGACCCGGTGACCGCCAACGGCACGGCAATCGAATGGTATTCGAAACGATTGTCCGATGTCGGCTTCACATCCGTCGAGACGCGCATCTACAAAAACCTGCGACACGAAACTCTCAATGAAACGGCCGCCGATGCGCTTGCCGCCATGGACGAGTTTACTGCTTGGGCGAAACAGGCTGTCGCCGACGCTGATAACAGCGGGCCGTCCCGGGCGGTAGAGACCTGATTCATCCACAGTTTTCCACTTGGCGCATGCGAGAGTGTTTTGCTACCTAGATTCGACAGCGACCCGCCAAACCGGAGCCGTTCATGCTGGCCGAACTCTTTACCATCGACAATCTGACCACGTTCCTGGTCCTGACCGCACTCGAGACAGTGCTTGGATTTGACAACCTGCTCTACATCTCGATTGAGGCAAAGCAAGTCGATCCGGCACGGCAGGCCTGGGTCCGCAAAGTCGGCATTACGCTGGCAATCGTGCTGCGCATCATCCTGTTGTTCGTCATCCTGCAATTGATCAGCATGCTGCAGGCGCCTTTATTCGAACTGGATAATGCATGGATATCCGGTTCAGTCAGCGGACACGCTTTGATCGTGTTGGCCGGCGGGGTTTTCCTGATCTACACTGCGATGAAGGAAATCTACCACATGATCGGCATGGACGACCTGGACCAGGACGTGCATGGACCGCCACGTCGCACGGTTGCTGCTGCTTTGTTCTGGATCCTGACAATGAACCTGGTCTTTTCTTTCGACACGGTTCTCTCGGCGGTGGCGCTGACGGAAAACTTCATCGTCATGACAGCGGCGATCGTCGTATCCGGCGCACTGATGGTGCTGATGGCCGACCGGGTGGCAGCCTTCCTTGAGAAAAACCGCATGTACGAGGTGCTGGGCCTGTTCGTCTTGCTGCTGGTCGGGGCGATGCTGATGTCGGATGGCGGCCATATCGGCCACCTGAGCTTCTTCGGCCATCCGATCGAACCAATGGCCAAGTCGACCTTCTATTTCGTTCTGGTCACGTTAGTCGCAGTGGAAATCGTGCAAAGCCGCTATCAGAAGCGGCTGCTCGCCGAGGAGCGCGCCAAGCGGCGCGCCGCACGGCAGCAGTTGCATGGTAACTGACGCCATCAATTGCCTGACACCAGCGTTCGTGTCAGGTAAGTGCGAACATGAAGGTGGCCGTTCTTAAGACCGGATGTGCAGCGTCTGCTGGTAGATCGCTGTCGAGCGCGCACCCGACCGGCAATAGCCAAGCATTGGCCGGTCCAGTTCGTCGAGTGCATCGACAAAGGCCTGCACCTGCTCGTGGCCAACGCCCTCCTTGCCGACCGGGACATGCTTGATTTCAATGCCGCGCGCCTTGGCTGCAGCCTCGATATCGGCATAGGTCGGCTGGTCCGGCACCTCATGATCAGGCCGGTGGCAAACGATCGACTTGAAACCCATCGACTGGATCTCGTCGAGATCGTCCACTGTGATCTGCCCGCTGACCGAGTATTCGTCGTTGATCCTGCGAATATCCATTGATCCGTCTGTTCCCGCATTCATGTTGCTTGCCGCGGTTTTAGTGCGTGGTCCCCGTCAAGGGAAGTCATTTTGACCCGTCATGCATCTCCATCAGCCGAAAGCTGAACCCCATGCCCGGCGTCTCGAACCGCTTGGAGGTCTCCGACAGGGCCGGAACGTTTACGCGATCACCCGCGGCAAAGACTGATGTCCGATCGAAAATGTAGAGCGTCGGCGCGATGGCCATCAGCCTGGAATTGAGAGACCGGTATGCCGTTGCACGGTCGTGTGAGCTCGTGGCCGTTCGTCCCTTCGCAAGCCACTCATCGACTTCCGAATCGCGCAGATGCTCGGCCGACTGCCAGCCACTGCCGGCGTCGGAAGCGTACATGCCGTAGAGAAGCGCATCCACATCGCCGGTCGCGGCATAGTCATAAACAAGTGAAATCAATGGAGTTGTTTCAGGGTGAGCAGCCTGCTCGACGAAATCCGGCCACGTCATCGAAGTGACGTTCACCGCCAGCCCGAGATCTTGAAAGTTGGCAGCCATCTGATCGGCGATATCCTTTTCGAGCAAGGCGCCTTCCATCCAAACGATTTCAAGTTTAATTTTTGCAGGGTCATAGCGGCAGGAACCAAGATGGTGATTGGCCACTTCAAGATCCCGCTTCAGGATCGCAGACGACGGATTGGCGCCCAGCATACCTGCCGGGATTGCACCGGTCGCCGGCCTTCCCAACACGGTTCCATCCGATACTTTCAACCTTTCAACGGCGGCCCCATAATCGAACGCATTGGCAAGCGCCAATCGGCATTGCGGATCATCCAGGGGTTCCTTTTGGGTGTTCATCTTTCCATAGAACCCGCCAGCGCCTGTTTCTGTCAGCAGCCTCTCGCCGTCTTTCGCCAGCGCCTTCAACGTGTCGGGCGTCAGCCATTGTGAGGTAATGTCGAGGGATTTCTGCTTCAGCAGAGATCGCACCTCATCGTCGGTCAGACCATAGATCAATTCGACCCGGTCGGGGGCGGTTTTTGATATGTCCAGAAAGTAGCCGGAGTTCTTGGCCAGTGTCATTGTAGACCCGGTATCGTGGCTTTCCACCGAATACGCTCCCGTTCCCGCGACATTGGCAGCCAGATACGCGCGTCCCCAATCCTTCATTGCTCCGTTGCCATCACCCAAATTGGCAAGAACCGTCTTCTTGTCGACGATCGGCAGTCGGAGCAGCGCCTTCGTAAACGCGGCATAAGGCTTGTCGAGGTCGAAAGTGACCGTGTGTTCATCAATGGCTTTGACCGAGGTCACGGGTGAAAACAGGTAGGCCAGCGGCCCCTGCATCGCCTGCATGCGTTGCAGCGAAAACACCACGTCATCTGCCGTCAGTTCATTGCCACTCTGAAATTTCACATCGTCGCGCAGAACAAAAGTGTAGCTTGTATCGTTGCCCGACCAGCTCTTGGCGAGGTGCGAAACGACGCCTGGCGATCCTTGGGCTGACAGCACCAACGTGTCGTAAGCGTTGAACATAACGATGGCATCCGCGTAGTCGGACGCCATCGCTGGGTCCAGCGTTGCGGGTCCGCCGGTTTGGACGCGCAGCACGGTCTCCGCCGCTGACCCCGACGCTGCCAGAGCAAACAAACACATCAAAACTGCCGGGATTCTAACCAGCTGCATGGCCACATCTCCTGTTGAAAGGACCTGCCGGCCCAAATCACAACAAGGTATAGCCTGCTCGCGCGGAGAGGTTCCACTCTTTCGTCGGCAGGGTAAACGACTAACTGTCGCTCAAGGTGCGTCTGACGGCATCCTTCCAGCCGGCAAGATCACGGTCTCTGGTTTCCTGGTCGATCGCAGGCTCGAAGCGACGCTCCAGTGACCAGTTTTGGGCAAAGGCGTCACGCTGCGGCCAGACGCCGGCCCTTTGACCGGCAAGCCAGGCGGCGCCGAGTGCAGTGGTCTCCAAAATAGTCGGCCTGTCGACGGGTGCTGCCAGAATGTCGGCAAGTCGCTGCATGGTCCAGTCGGAAGCGACCATGCCACCATCGACCCTCAACACCGTCTCCGCCGATTCGCTCTGCCAGTCTCCGCGCTTTGCCGCCAGCAGATCGTGGGTCTGGTAACAGACCGCATCGAGCATCGCCCTGGCAATTTCGGCCGGACCTGTATTGCGGGTCAGCCCGAACATCGCGCCGCGTGCCTCGGAATCCCAATAGGGCGCGCCGAGACCAACGAAGGCCGGCACCAGATAAATGCTTTGCTCCGGATCTGCCACTGCCGCCAGTTCACCGCTCTGCGGGGCACTGTCGATGATCTTCAGCCCGTCGCGCAGCCATTGCACCCCTGCGCCTGCTATGAAGATCGAACCCTCAAGAGCATAGGTGGTCTCGCCGCCAATGCGGTAGGCAATGGTCGTCAGAAGACGGTTGTTGGACGGGACGAGATCAGGGCCGGTATTGAGCAGCGAAAAGCAACCGGTACCGTATGTCACCTTCATCATGCCTGCTTCGAAACAGGCATTGCCGATCGTCGCGGCCTGCTGATCGCCGGCTACACCCAGGATCGGCTTTCCGGCAAGCGTGTGCCCCTCGGCGACGACGCCAAAGTCGTCCGCGCAATCACACACCTCTGGCAACATGGAGGCAGGGACACCCAGAAAAGCGAGGAGTTCTTCGTCCCATTCATTCGTGGCGATGTTGTACATCAACGTGCGTGACGCGTTGGTCGCGTCGGTGACGTGCCGCGCTCCACCGGTCAACCGCCAGATCAGGAAACTGTCGACGGTTCCGAAACACAGTTCACCCCGTTCAGCACGCTGCCGTGCGCCCTCGACATTGTCGAGCAGCCAGTTGAGTTTTGTGCCGGAGAAATAGGGGTCGAGCAGCAGACCCGTCTTGCGCGTGAACTCCGCCTCCAGGCCGTCATCTTTCATCCGCGCGCACATCGAGGCGGTGCGCCGATCCTGCCAGACGATCGCAGGCGCAATCGGTTCTCCGGTTTTTCGATCCCAAACGACGACGGTTTCACGCTGGTTGGTTATGCCGATTGCGGCAACATCATCAGCCGAAACTCCGGCATCCGCCAGCGCCTGATCGATTGACCATTGAACGGTCGACCAGATTTCCTCCGGATCGTGCTCGACCCAACCAGAATGGGGGAAGTGTTGGGTGAATTCCTTTTGCCCGATCCCGGCGATGTTCTGACCGTCGTCGAACACGATGGCCCGGCTGGAAGTGGTTCCCTGGTCGATGGCTAAAATATGACCGGCCACGCGGCATCCTCCTCATATGCGTAAGGGTTCGTCCCGTCGGGTCATTGGCTACCCTTGGAACCCTCCCGCCTGCAACCCGTTCAGCGCGTCACTTTGAACAAGATAGCCCGACAGGTCCGTAATTTCTGAATCCGACAGCACCAGCCCGCGCTTGGTCCGGCGCCACAAAACATCATCGGTGGTCCGGGCCCATTCGTGACGAACCAGGTGATCGACCTCCGCAGCATAGAGGTCCGCCCCGAAGTGACGTCCCAGATCCGCAAGGGATTTTGCTTCACCCAGGATCTCGAATGCATCTGTCCCGTAGAGACGCGCCATGCGTCTTGCATGCTCCGGGGCGAGGAACGAGTACCGGGCTTCAATGTCACGACACAGGCCATCGAAGCCGGAAGCGAAGAAATCACCGCCAGGCAAGGGAGCCTCAGCCGTCCAGGCGGCACCTTTTCGTCCCAGCCGTTTTTCGACTCTTTCAAGCACCGAGTCGGCCAACCGCCTATAGGTCGTGATTTTTCCGCCGAACACATTGACCAGGGCCGGCTGATCGTCCTCACCTTCCGTGACGAGGACATAATCTCGGGTCGCCTCCTGGGCGGCAGAAGCACCATCATCGTAGAGCGGTCGCACCCCGCTGTAGGTCGACACGACATCCTTCGTTTCAACAGGCTCGGAGAAATATTCCGATGCGGCTTCGCAGAGGTAGTCGATTTCTCCCTCGGTGATCCCGGAGTCGGAAGGGTCGCCCTGATAATCGTGATCGGTGGTTCCAATCAGCGTGAAGTCTTCCTCGTACGGAATGGCAAATATAATCCGGTCGTCCTTGTTCTGGAAGAAAAAGGCGCGCGGATCATCGAATTTTCCGGAGACGATGATGTGACTGCCCTGAACCAGCCGCACGTTTCGCTTGTTTGCGGTCCGGGTCACATTGTGGAGCACATCGTCAACCCAGGGACCGGCGGTGTTGATCAACACGCGCGCCGAGACCACCTCGCGCTGCCCGGTCGTCTGATCGGCGATGGTAACCTTCCAGACCGATCCTTCGCGCACCGCCTCCACAACCTTCGTGCGGGTGCGGATGGTTGCTCCCCGCTGGGCCGCATCACGAGCGTTGAGCACCACCAGTCGCGCATCATTGACCCAGCAATCGGAATATTCGAAGGCCTTGTCGAAAAGGTTTTTAAGCGGTTTGCCAGCCGGGTCCGACTGCATGTTGAGAACCTTGGTGGGTGGCAAGAGCTTGCGCCCCCCGAGATGGTCGTAGAGGAACAGGCCAAGACGCAGCAGCCACGCTGGCCGCATGCCCTTATGGTGTGGCAGTACGAACCGCATCGGCCAGATGATGTGCGGCGCATTTTTCCAAAGGACCTCACGTTCCATCAGCGCTTCGCGCACGAGTCGGAATTCATAATGTTCCAGATAGCGGAGACCGCCGTGGATCAATTTGGTCGAGCTGGACGACGTGCCGCTCGCCAGATCATCCATTTCAGCCAAAAAAACCGAAAATCCACGTCCTACGGCATCGCGCGCGACACCGCAGCCATTGATCCCTCCGCCAATAACGAAGAGGTCGTAAACCGTATCCTGATCCATTTTTGCCTCGAAAACCGCAGCCTTACCACACGGTCAACCCACCCAAACGAAATAGAATGAACAATTTCGAAAGTCAAACGAAAGTCGCTGTGCTTGGAAAGCCCCACCGATGCCGAGTTTGTGTCCCGTCTTGAATTGCTGGCGTCTTCAGCAAAGTGCTACAGCAGTTCCACTCACACAAGTCTGCGCGAACTCATGACAGTCAACGAAATCAGCCGCCGGAATCCGATACAGGCTACGGTGACCATGGCTGCTTTCGCGGCCGCAATCGCGCTGATCAGCCTCGCCTATTTCCATGGCGCGACGAACCTGGCGATCGCTTCCGTCATCGGTCTGTTCGCCGGCGTGTCGCTTTACCACGCGTCTTTCGGTTTTACCGCTGCCTGGAGACACTTCGCCCTTGACGGCCGCGGTGCCGGACTGCGTGCACAGTTCCTGTTGATCCTGTTGACGAGCGCCATCAGCTTTCCCCTGCTGGAAGCCGGGGAAGCATTCGGAAGGCCGATCTATGGCGCGGTCGCGCCTTTCGGGATTTCGGCTGCACTCGGTGCCCTGATCTTCGGGGTTGGCATGCAATTCGGGGGTGGGTGCGCTTCCGGGACGCTGTTCACCGCCGGCGGTGGAAATACACGCATGCTGGTGACTCTGTCGGGTTTCATAGCCGGATCGGTCATCGCAACCGCCCACATGCCGTTCTGGTGGTCGCTTCCCGATCTGCCCGCCTATTCCCTGGTCGACGCGTTCGGGGCCGTTGCCGCGTTCGCGCTGACGGCGCTGGTGCTCGGTGCCATCGCCGCCTTCAGCATCCATCGCGAGCGCCGACGCTATGGTTTTCTGGAGGAGGCACCGCTCAACGCGGGGATTTTGCGCGGCCCATGGAAAAAGCACTGGGGCGCCATTGCAATCGCCGTTGTCGGAATCGCAACTCTTCTGACCCTCTCACGACCCTGGGGGATCACTTCGGCATTCGCGCTATGGGGCGCGAAGATAGCAGACGGTCTCGGATGGGACGTTGCCCAATGGACCTATTGGTCCGGACGCACCGGACTGCTTGAAAGGTCCGTCTTTGCTGACGCTACATCGGTTATGAATTTCGGCATTGTTGTTGGTGCGCTTGCTGCAGCTTCGCTAGCGGGCTTGTTTGCGCCGACCCTGCGGTTGCAGCCGCGCGACCTGATACTGGCTCTCGCGGGCGGTCTTTTGATGGGTTACGGGGCACGGCTGGCCTATGGCTGCAACATCGGCGCTTACCTCGGCGGCATCATCTCGGGGAGCCTGCACGGTTGGGGATGGCTGGTCTTCGGATTTCTGGGCAGTTTGATCGGTTTACGTCTGAAGCCCTTTCTCTCCGGAGTTTAACCGGCTGATACAGCCTTAAATAGCAATGTCCTTTTTTACATTTCGCCTCATAGGCGAATTCAATTTAGATTTCAGACCTGTGACATTCCCAATTTGGCCGCAAAATGGCCGCGATCCACATCAAAGCTCTGTCTTGGGGACAGGCGCACATATTTGAGGTGTTGTTGGCAATGGGCTGGTGCTATACCAGTGCAGGGGCCAGCCGATGAAGTAGAGTAGTGTAATCATGGGCCGGATAGTGGGTGAGAGTAAACGGGACAAACAGCCGATGCGCAAGGCACCGGTGGACAAGGACGCCTCAGAACGTCCGCTACACAGGGCAATATTGGATCTTAGCCGCGACAGGAAGCGGGCGGTCTCGATGATCGCCGACGGCGCGGCCATGGTCGCGTGTCTCTATCTCGCCATCGCCCTGCGCTACGGTCAGTTCGACTTTCCCCACCGGGCCGCCATTTCCTGGTTATGGGTCGCCCTCCCCGTTGTCGGTGTGGGCATCTACCGCCTGCTCGGTCTCTACGACATTCTGATCCGGGCGATGGAAAGCCGGACAATGACGATCATCGCCGGCGGTGCGGTGACCCTTGCGCTGTTTGTCGCCGCAGCGTCCTATATGGACAGCGGGTTCCATATTCCGCGATCGGCGCCGCCGATTTTCGGCGTCCTGCTCTTCGTTTCAATCGGATCTCTGCGGATGCTGGCCCGTGCCTACTACCGAGGCGTGGTAGGCGATCCGAATCTGCGGGAAAACATTCTGATCTACGGTGCCGGTGCTGCCGGAACTCAATTGGCGGCGACCATCCAGACCAGCCCGTACTACCGCCTGGTCGGCTTTATCGACGACAATCCGGCGCTCCAGGGCAGCCTGATCCTTGGCTGCCGGGTGTACAGCCCGGACAACGTCGGCAAAATCAAAAACAAGTACGGCGTTCAGCGCGTATTGTTCGCCATTGCCGGCGCGACACCATCACAGCGCCGCGCGATCGTGGCGCGACTGGCGCCGCACAAACTGGAAATGCAGACCATTCCACCGCTGCACGACCTGTTGCGCGGCAAAGCCGATCTGCAGCAGCTCAAGGAAATACGCATTGACGACCTGCTCGGCCGCAACGCGGTCGATCCCATTCCTCAGCTGTTCTACGATGCTATCAAGGGACGCCGAATTCTTGTCACCGGCGCCGGCGGATCGATTGGCTCTGAACTGTGCCACCAGATCCTGACAGCCGAACCGGAGAAACTCGTTCTGCTCGAGGTCAGTGAATTGGCTCTCTACAACATCGAAAAGCAAATCGGAAAAATCGCTTCCAGCCGTTCGGTTGATATTGTCTATGCGCTGGGCAGTGTCATGGACCGCAACAGAGTGCGTACACTGCTGGCACGACACTCGATCGACAGTGTTTACCACGCAGCGGCCTACAAACATGTCCCGATCGTCGAACACAACCCATCCCAAGGCGTCAAGAACAACGTATTCGGAACTCTGATCGTTGCCGAGGAAGCCGCCAGAGCAGGTGTTGAACGATTCACGCTGATCTCGACAGACAAGGCCGTGCGGCCGTCTAACGTCATGGGGGCGTCGAAGCGGCTTGCCGAACAGGTGATCCAGAATATTCAAACCACGACCGCCAATACCGTTTTCTCCATCGTCCGCTTCGGTAATGTCCTCGGCTCCTCGGGCTCGGTTATCCACCTGTTCAAGGAACAGATCCAAAATGGCGGACCGGTCACTGTGACTCACGAGGAAGTCACGCGCTATTTCATGACAATCCAGGAAGCCGCTCAGTTGGTGATCCAGGCCGGTGCAATGGCAGACGGCGGCGAGGTCTTCGTTCTGGAAATGGGCGAGCCTATCAAGATCCGTGACCTGGCGGAATTGATGGTGCAGCTGAGCGGCAAGACGGTGCGTAATTCCGAAAACCCCGATGGTGATATCGAAATCGAGTTTCGCGGGCTGCGTCCCGGTGAAAAGCTCTACGAAGAGCTACTGATCACCAATTCCGTCGTCGGCACCGAGCATCCGAAGATCATGCAGGCCGACGAACGCAATCCAGCCAGTTCCGGCAAGATCCAAGAGCTCTTGGCTCGCCTGGAGGCGCAACTGGACCAGGAAGACACGACCATGCTGCGTCTGACTCTTCAGGATGTGGTCGAGGGCTACGACGCCAACGGTGGGCTTGATCGTGCGCGCGGGGCCGAAATCGTCGATATCGAGCAACAGCGATCATTGCGCTCGAAGAACACTTGAAGCCCCTCGCCAACACCCTTCATTTCGAAATTATTATGGATTGCGGCATATAGTGCCTCAAACGATTGCGCGCGGCGCGAAAGCCCGCCCTCGACAATGAAAGTACTGCCATGATCGTACCTGTGATCGTCAGCGGCGGCGTTGGTTCACGCCTGTGGCCAGCCTCGCGCGTGTCCCACCCCAAACCGTTTTTGCCAATGCAGGATGGCAAGAGCCTGTTGCAGGGTACCTATCTTCGAGCTGCGTCGGTGGGCGAAATAACCGACATTGTCACGATCACAGCGCGCGATTCGTCCTTCAAAACCGTCGCCGAATACGACAAATGCGATATCGGTTCGGTCACCAACCACCTGCTGCTGGAGCCAATGGGCCGGGACACCGCAGCGGCGACAGCCGTTGCCGCGCTCTATGTCGCAGAGACGTTCGGGCGTGATGCTATCGTGCTCTTTCTGGCGGCCGATCACCTCATTCGCAAGCTCGATCAATTCCGCAACGTCGTCGAGGCTGCCGCTGCGCGCGCTGCAGATGGCAGAATAGTCACTTTCGGGATCGAGCCGGACCGGCCGGAAACTGGCTACGGCTATATCGAAGTGGACGGCGAGCAGGCAGTCCGCTTTGTTGAAAAGCCGAACGCCCCGACCGCTCAACAATATCTGGAGTCGGGCCGGTTTTTGTGGAACTCCGGCATGTTCTGCTTTGCCGCAGGCACCATGATCGACGCGATGCAGTCCGTTTGCCCGCAGATTCTTGATGGCAGCCGCACCAGCCTCGAAAAGAGCGATCGGCAGGACATCGAGGCAGGCTACCGAGAGATCACGCTGAACGCCGATACGTTCAAGGACGTGCCAAAGATCTCCATCGACTATGCGGTGATGGAAAAGGTCGACAACCTATCCGTCGTGCGTTCCGATATCGGCTGGGATGATGTCGGAACCTGGTCGTCCCTTTCGGACAACTTTGCGGCCGACGAAAATGGCAATGCTGTCATTGGCGACGCCGCCCTGGTCGATTCCAGGAATTGTTTCGTCAGCGCCGAAGGTCGCTTGATCGGGCTGGTCGGCGTAGAGGGAATTGCGGTCGTCGACACGCGAGATGCCACTCTGGTTGTCAGCAAGGACAAGGCACAAGAAGTCAAGGCGCTCTACGAGCAACTGCGCGATAACGGCCATGAAGCCCATGCCAGCTTCCCGACCGGCTATCGCCCATGGGGCTCCTATACTATTCTCGACGAAGGTGTCGGCTACAAGGTCAAACGCATCGAGGTCAAACCCGGCGGCTGCCTCAGCCTGCAATCCCACAATCACCGCTCAGAACACTGGACGGTCGTGCAGGGCGTCGCCCACATCGTCAACGGCGACGATGATCTCGTCCTCCATCCGAACGAGTCGACCTACATTGAATGCGGCAAGATCCATCGCATGGAAAACCGCGGCGACGAGCCGATGACGCTGATCGAAGTGCAAACCGGCAGCTATCTCGGAGAAGACGACATCGTCCGGTACGAGGACATTTACGGCCGTTCCTGATCGTCAAAAGGAACCGATCTGGAAGATTGCCTGCCCGCTGAAGACATGCGACAAGGCGGCGATTTCGCGAGAACCGTTGCATGCGCGTCCTTCATTTCTTCAAGACCTACTGGCCCGAGACGTTCGGCGGCGCCGAACGGGTTATCGACGCCGTCGCGCGCAGCACCGGGGAACTCGGTGCCGAGCATCACGTGCTCTCGATCAACGATAACGGCGAAAACACGCGACCGGAATTCAACGGACAATCCCTGCACAAGGCCAAACGCAGTTTCGAAATCCTCTCAACCGATTTTTCACTCGACGCGTATCGGCAATACAAGTGCCTGGCGGACGAAGCGGATGTCGTGCACCTGCACTTTCCATGGCCGTTCATGGATCTCGCCCATCTGCTCGGTCGCCCGGAAAAGCCAACAGTCGTCACCTATCACTCCGACGCGCTGGGCAATGCCATGGTGGAATCGCTCTATGGCCCGTTACGCCACCGCTTCCTGTCCAGCGTCGATCGGATTGTTGCAACGTCGGACAACTACGTTAGCTCAAGCCCAGTGCTAAAGCGTTACACAGATAAGACGGATATCATCCCTCTCGGTCTGGATCCTTCTTCCTATCCGGTACCAACGGCGAATACGCTGGAGAAGTGGCATCAACGCTTCGGCAGCGACTTCTTTTTCTTCGTAGGGGTGCTGCGCCATTACAAGGGTGTGCACACTCTCCTGGACGCCGCCCGTGATCTGCACAAACCGGTGGTCATTGCCGGAGCCGGCAAACGGGAAGCGGAATACAAGGCGCGCAAGGACGAGTTGGGGCTCGAGAATGTCCACTTCGTCGGCGCGATCGATGACGTCGACAAAATGGCGCTCATGCAGTTGTGCACCGCGCTGGTCCTGCCATCCAACAAGCGTTCGGAAGCCTTCGGCCTTTCATTGGCGGAGGCCGCCATGACCGGCAAGCCGATGATAAGTTGCGAGATCGGCACCGGTACCAGTTTCGTCAATCGGGACGGCATCACCGGCCTCGTTGTGCCACCAAATGACCCCGACCGTTTGGCAGCAGCCATGCGATCGCTCAACGACGACCCGGAACTGGTGGCGCGATTGGGTGAAGCGGCCCGGCAGCACTTCCAGGACGAGCTCCACTCCCAACGAATGGGTCAGCGCTACCACGCGCTCTATCAGCAGGTCATTCGTGAAAAGGCTGCTTGATATCGCCCTCTCCGGGTTGTTGCTGGTGCCGGTGGCACCCGTCGTATTGGTGCTCGCGTTGCTCATTCGACTCGAAACACCCGGAAATCCGTTTTTCAGCCAAACCCGTGTCGGCCGCAAAGGTCAGCACTTTACCATCTGGAAGCTGCGTTCAATGCACGCCGGAACACCGGATCTTGGCACGCACGAAGTGGCAACAGATGCGACGACGGGAACCGGACATTTCATACGCCGCTTCAAACTGGATGAACTGCCGCAGTTGCTCAACATTCTGATGGGTGACATGAGCCTGGTCGGCCCTCGCCCCTGTTTGCCAGGTCAGTTGGATGTCATTGCCGAACGCGACAAGGCGGGCGTCTTCGCCGTGCGTCCGGGAATAACCGGCCTTGCCCAGATCCGTGGTATCGACATGTCTCGCCCTCGCGCGCTGGCGCGTGCCGACCGCGAATATATCGATCGGCAGTCCTTGGCACTCGATATCGAAATCTGCCTCAAGACGATTGCAGGCGTGCTCGCGCGCAGGTGAGGCTCAGCCGGTACGAGAGCCGCTACCACTGTGATGGTCAGAACGCTTCAGCGACGGCATCAAGGCACGTCGTATCCATGGCCACAAGGAGCTGACACTGGGTTTCCGTCTGCGGCAACTCGTAGCGATAGAAGTAACGGCAGGCAGCAATCTTTCCCTCGTAAAAGGCGCGCTGTGATCCTGACGCATTCGAAAGCGCTTCCTGCGCCACTATAGCCTGTCGCAGCCAGATCCACGCCACAACAACATGCCCGAGCATGTCCAGATAGATGGTGGCGTTGGCGAGATAGGCTTCGCGACCCAATTGCTCGGCCTTGGCTCCCATGGCGATGGTGGTATCGGTCGCTCGCGATGCCGCTGACAGAAGAGCCTCGGAAAATTCAGCAAGTTCAGGGTAACGGGTCGCCACCTCGGCTGTTGAAGCGATCTCCGCCATCAGGGCCTTGTACGAGGCACCGTCGCGCATCGGAACCTTGCGGCCGAGAAGGTCGAGCCCCTGGATACCGCGAGTCCCCTCGTGGATGTGGTTGAGCCGGTTGTCCCGATAGAAGCGCTCCACTGGATAGTCACGGGTGTAGCCGGCGCCTCCAAACACCTGAATGGCCGTCTCGTTGGCGCGCAATCCGAACTCCGAGGGCCATGACTTGGCGATGGGCGTCAAAATGTCGAGCAGAAACTCTGCCTTCTCCGCCATCGCCTCATCTCCACCCGCCTTCTCGTCAATCAGCCGCGCGGCATAGAAGCAAAGAGCAAGGGCACCCTCCGCAAAGGCCTTCTGCTGCATCAGCATGCGCTTGACGTCGGCGTGCTCGATAATGGGAACCATCGGCGTGGCTGGGTCACGGTTGTCCAGCTTGCGGCCCTGCGTGCGATCTTGCGCATAGTCGAGGGCATGCAGGTAACCTGTTGCAGCGAGCGCAGCTGCACTCAGGCCAACGCCGACACGCATTTCATTCATCATGGAGAACATGCAGGCAAGGCCCTCATTCTCACGCCCGACAAGATAGCCGACGGCCCCTTCCCGCTCGCCAAAGTTCAGAACGCAATTGACCGTACCGCGGCAACCCATCTTGTGATTGAGGCCGGCAAGCCGGATATCGTTGCGCGCCCCTGAACTACCATCCTCATTGATCAGGTACCGGGGCACGATAAACAAAGAGATGCCTTTGACGCCGGGCGGCCCACCGGGCACCTTGGCCAGGACGAGATTGACGATGTTTTCCGACATTTCGTGGTCGGCGCCGGAGATCCACATCTTGTTGCCGAACAGCCGGTACGAACCGTCCGCTTGAGGTTCGGCACGGGTGCGGATATCGCCGACCGACGATCCGGCATGCGGCTCGGAAAGTGCCATGGTGCCGAAGTAACGGCCCTCGACCATCGGCTTGAGATAGCGTTCCTTCTGTTCCTCGCTGCCGTGTTCGGCCAGCAAGTTGCCGGCCGCAATCGTCAGGCCGGTGTAACCGCTCGTGCCCCAGTTGGCGGCTGAAAACCATGCCGAAATCGCGGTCTGCAGAAGATAGGGCAGTTGCAGGCCGCCATAATCGCTATCAAACGGTGCTCCCATCAATCCGGCTTCGCAGAACGCGTCGAGCGCCTCCTTGACCTCGGGAATGATATGAACCCGTTCACCGTCAAATTCCGGCTCCTGGGCGTCGAGCTTCTGAGCATGCGGCTGATAGCGTTCCTCGGCGATCTTCTCGACACTTGCGAGGATGGCATCCGCCACATCCCTTTCTGCCGAGGTAAATCGCGGCATCGCCGACAAGCCCTCAAGATCGAAGACCTCATAAAGAAGAAAGGCGATATCGTCGCTTCGAAGGATATTGGGCACAGTTTCCTCCCGCCGTTCGGTATGCCGGCCGCCGATGGCCGAATTGTTCATACTTGACCGATTTTGGCCGTCATCTCAACCACCTCGATACGCGGTCGCGTCAATCGCCAGACCGAGCGCTCAACCAGTCACAGAACAGAAGCACCTCTGCTTTATGTTGGCTCTCGGGACTTCGGACGAGGTAGTGCGACTGACGGGTTTGCAGAGAGGTCGCGATTGGCTGAACGAGACGACCGGACTGCAGATAAGGAGCCGCAAAGGCATCAAGCACGAGGACAGCACCGTGTCCTGCTGCTGCATATTCCAATGCCACCAGCGAAGTGTCGGATTTGACCCCGGCCGGTTGGACTGACACGTCCACACCCTCCTGCCGCAACAGGTCATGCCAGAGGCCCTCACATCCCATGATCTGAACGATCCGCCCTTGTGCCAGTTGATCAAGGGTCGGGTTGGGTCCGAGTTCCTTTGCATAGTCCGGACTGCAGACGAGGATGGAACGCTCGCTGGCAATTTGCGCCGGCGCGACCGCAGAGCCCTGCAGATCTGCCCAACGGCCATCGCCATAACGGATATCGATGTCGACCGCCTCCTGGTTCAGACCGTCGCCCCACACGGTGGTGCAGAGCTGCAGCTCGATTCCGGGGTAATCAAGTTTGAAAGACGGCAATTGCGGCGTCAGAACCAGCATCGCGTAGGAGATTGGCAACCGAATGCGCAGCGTCTTTTCGCCCAGTGATCCAAAAATACCGGTCGTCGCGATCGACAGATCCTCGAAGGCACGGCGCACGGCCGGAAGGTAGGCCGCCCCCATTTCCGTCAGCCGCACACCGCGCGGCAGCCGTTCGAACAGGCCGAACCCAAGACGCTTTTCAAGCGATCGGATCTGGTGACTGATCGCCGCGGACGTCATGTTCAGCTCGTTGGCGGCGGCCGCGAAGCTGCAGTGACGGGCTGCCGCCTCAAAAGCGCGCAGCCAGGTCACAGGCGGGAGTTGATAGCTCATCGCGGCCTCCAGCCACAAATAAACTTAGGCCTATGGCCGATAAAGCTTCGTTTGAATGATGTCAACGCAGCGTCGACAGTGCTCCAGCGCGCACCCGAACCAAATGAACGATGCCATGTCCAGGACATACGATTTCATCATTGTCGGCGCCGGCTCCGCCGGTTGCGTTCTGGCCAACCGCCTGACAGAAAGCGGCCGCTATTCAGTGCTGCTGATCGAGGCTGGCGGTTCAGACAAGAAACTGCGCATTCGTGTGCCCATCGGGTACGGCTTCACCTATTCGGACGCCAGTGTGAATTGGATGTTCGATGCGGAGCCGGATGCCGGTCTGAAGAACCGGGTCGGTTACTGGCCGCGTGGCAAGGTGGTGGGTGGCTCCAGCTCTATCAATGCCATGGTCTATTGCCGTGGCTTGCCGGAAGATTTTAACGACTGGGCGGCCAGTGGCGCCGGTGGTTGGGACTGGCAATCAGTTCGTCCCGTCTTCGAAAGCAATGAAACCAAGGCGGTTTACCGCAACGGCCGGTTTGAGACTGAAGGGGACGGACCTCTGTGGGTCACGGACGAGACCGGACAGGCCCATCCGATCACCCGGGATTTTCTCGAAGCTGCCCGAGAGGCGGGATGGCCGCTGACCAACGACTGCAACGGCGAGCAAAGCGAGGGGCTCGGCATCTATCACAACACCACCCGCAAGGGTTGGCGTTGCTCGTCGGCGGACGCGTTTCTTCATCCCGCGAAGAGCCGACCCAATCTGCATTTGGTGAAAAACACCACAGTCGAAAGCCTGATGTTTGACGGCACCCGCACCGCTGGCGTGGTCTACCGGGAAAACGGCAATCCGGCCACCGCCATCGCCGGACGCGAAGTCGTCGTCTGTGCGGGCTCTGTCAATTCACCGAAACTGCTGCAGCTTTCCGGCCTCGGCCCAGAGGATGTGCTACGGCGTCATGGCATCGAGGTGCGACGGCATCTGCCGGAGGTGGGAGGCGGTTTGCAGGACCATATCGCCGCGACCTATCACTACGATGCCCGCGTTCCGACACTCAACAATCAGTTGGGCCCGCTGTCGGGTCGAATAAAGGCAGCTCTGCAATACCTTCTCACCCGACGCGGCATTCTCAGCCTCGGCATCAACCAATGCGGCGGCTTCATCCGTTCGTCGCAGGATGCGACACAACCCGATATCCAGATCTACTGCAATCCTGCCACCTATTCGACCGGTGATGGCTCGAAACCGAATCTCGATTCCTCACCGGGAATCATCCTGTCCTTTCAACCCTGCCGTCCTGTCAGCCGCGGCCGCATCGATATCGCTTCGGCCGATCCGGAGGTGCAACCGCGGATTCAACCCAATTCGCTGGCCGAAGAGGAAGATTGCGAAGCGGTGCGCCGCGGCGGACGGTTGCTGCGCGGGCTGATCGAAACTCCAACCATGGCACGGCTGATCCAACGCGCCCGTCAGCCCGACCCGGCATCAATGAATGACGAGGAGGTGCTGGAACACTTTCGCGAAACAGCCTGCACCGTCTACCACCCCACCTCTACGTGTCGGATGGGTCGGGACGAAACCGACAGTGTGCTCGACGCTCGGCTGCGGGTACACGGGATCGACGGCCTGCGCGTCATCGATGCGTCTTCCTTTCCAAACATCACCTCGGGCAATACCAATGCCCCGACGATCATGCTCGCCCGCAAGGGCGCTGACATGATCCTGGAAGACGCTACGTGACCGAAATGAACATCCAGTCGCTTGAAACCTTCAGCAACGAATTCGTCGGATTTGTCCGAGTGACGGCCGATGATGGCAGCACTGGTTGGGGCCAGGTGTCGACTTACAATGCCGACATCACCGTTCAGGTCTTCCATCGGCAGGTTGCACCTTGGGTGCTTGGAGAGGACGCGCGCGCCATCGATCTGCTGATGGATCGGGTCGTCGAGAAGGAGCACAAATTTCCGGGCTCCTACCTGCGTCGCGCCCTGGCGGGCCTCGATACGGCCTTGTGGGATTTGCGCGGACAGGCGGAAGGAAAGCCCGTATGTAAACTGATCGGTGGCGAAGCCGGCCCGTTGCGAGCCTATGGATCCAGTATGCGTCGGGACATCACGCCGGAAGCGGAAGCCGCTCGGTTGTCAGCCATGCGCGAACAACGCGGTTTCGACGCTTTCAAGTTTCGTATCGCCTCTGAATGCGGTCACGATCAGGATGAATGGCCGGGACGAACGGAAGCAATCGTTCCGGCAATGCGTGCCGCATTGGGCGACGAAACCGCGCTTCTCGTCGACTCCAACAGCGGCTATTCCGCCGCGCGCGCGATTGAGGTCGGTGGCATTTTACAGGATCATGGCATTTGCCACTTCGAAGAGCCCTGCCCCTATTGGGACCTTGACCAGACCCGTCAGGTGACGGCCGCCCTGGACCTTGACGTCACCGGCGGTGAGCAGGACTGCGATCTGTCCACCTGGAAGCGCATGATCGACATGCGCGCCGTCGACGTCGTACAGCCGGACATTTGTTATGTCGGCGGCCTTTCCCGTGCCCTCAGGGTGGCGAGAATGGCACAAGAGGCCGGCCTGCCCTGCACGCCGCATTCGGCCAACCTGTCCATGGTGACACTGTTCACGATGCACTTCCTCAGAGGGATCGCCAATGCCGGCCCCTATCTGGAACTGTCGATCGAGGGCGCTGACTACTATCCCTGGCAACAGGACCTGTTCGTGGGCGACCCGTTTGCGGTCGAAGGCGGCCGGGTTACGGTGACCGATGCACCCGGCTGGGGCGCTACAATCAACCCGAAATGGCTGGAAACGGCCAGCTACCGGAAGAGTGAACGGGAGTAACCGTCCCATGAATCTGCAATCCATCGACACGTTTGTTGTGGGAAATCCGCCGCCTCGGCGCGGCGGCACCTATTTCATCTTTGTCAAACTGACGACAGCCTGCGGGATTACCGGAGTTGGCGAAATCTACAACGCCACATTCAGCCCGCACCTTGTTGCACAGATGGCGGAAGACGTGTTCGGGCGAGTCTTCGAAGGCAATGATCCCCATCACATCGAAACGCTGTGGCGCCGCACCTATGGAGCCGGCTACACGCTGCGCCCGGACGTGACGGTCATGGGCGTCCTCAGCGCACTCGAGATGGCCTGTTGGGACATCGTCGGCAAGGCAGCGAACAAGCCGGTCTATGAATTGCTCGGCGGTAGGGTGCATGAGCGGCTGCGAACCTACACCTACCTCTATCCGCCCGGGGACGAAGATGTTTACCCCGACCCTGATGTCCCGAATGTCTACAACGATCCCGACATTGCCGCAGAAATCGCCCTTCACTGGGTCAATGAGGGCTTCACCGCCGTAAAGTTCGATCCGGCAGGCCCCTACACGGTGTTCGATGGGCATCAGCCCCGGCTTGAAGATCTTGAGCGCTCGGAGCAGTTCTGCAAACGCATTCGCGAGGCGGTTGGCACGAAAGCCGATCTGCTGTTCGGGACCCACGGCCAGTTCACGGTGTCCGGGGCCAAGCGCATGGCCCGCCGGCTTGAGCCCTATGATCCCCTTTGGTTCGAGGAGCCGGTGCCGCCCGAGATGCCGGAGCAGATGGCAGAGGTCGCGAGGTACACCTCGGTGCCGATTTCATCGGGTGAGCGGCTCTGCACAAAATACGAATTCGCCCGTCTGCTCGATTGTGGCGCAGCTTCCATACTGCAGCCCGATCTTGGTCGTGTTGGTGGCCTGCTCGAAGCCAAAAAGATCGCAGCAATGGCGGAGACACGGTACGCCCAGATCGCACCGCATCTCTATTGCGGACCGGTCGTCGGAGCAGCAAACATTCAACTGGCGGCCTGTACGCCAAACTTTCTTATCCTGGAAAGCATTCTGAAATGGGACGGTTTTCATGCCGAGTTGCTGACCGCCCCGATCGTCTGGGAGGACGGTTACGTGGTGCCGCCAACCGAGCCCGGGCTTGGCGTTGAACTCAATGAGGAGGTTGCGCGCGCCCACCCCTACGACGGCGACGCTCTGCATTTATCCATGCAGGAAACGCCGATCGACTGAGCGGTTTGCGACGGGAGGAACGCATGAAAGTCGGATTTATCGGTCTTGGCAATGTCGGCGGCAAACTGGCCGGCAGTCTGTTACGCAATGGTTTCGACCTGACGGTTCGTGACCTGGATCGTTCAATCGCGCAGCCCTTTGTAGACTGGGGCGCAAAGTGGGCACACTGCCCGCAGGCCATGGCCGAAACCTGCGACCTTGTGATCACTTGCCTTCCGAGCCCTCAAGCATCGGCTGCCGTGATGGAAGCAGAGGACGGGCTGTTGGCCGGTTTCGGCCAGGGCAAGATCTGGGCTGAAATGTCAACCACCGACGAAGCCGAAGTGAAGCGTCTGGGCGAAAAGGTGATCGCGGCCGGCGGCGAACCGGTCGATTGCCCTGTTTCCGGCGGTTGCCATCGAGCGACAACCGGCAACATCGCAATATTCGCCGGCTGTGAGCGCTCGACCTTCGAACGCATGCTGCCGGTCCTCAAAGCGATGGGTCGCCGCATCCTGCATACCGGCCCGCTCGGTTCTGCGTCCGTGCTCAAGGTCGTGACCAACTACCTGGCCACCGCCAACCTGCTTACCCTTTGTGAAGCGCTGGTTACATCCAAGGCCGCCGGCATGGACCTCAACACCGCCTATGAGGCGATCCGGATTTCATCCGGCAATTCCTTTGTCCACGAAACTGAAAGCCAGGTCATTCTCAATGGCTCCCGCGACATCAACTTCACCATGGACCTCGTCTCCAAGGATATCGGCCTGTTTCAGGCGATCGCCGATCGCAGCGGCGTTCCACTGGAGATCAACCCGATGATGATCGACATCTTCAAGGACGGAGAACGACGTTACGGCTCTCGCGCCTTCTCACCGGATATCATCCGCCGCCTGGAGGAGACGACCGGTCTCGACATCACGGCGCCGGGCTTCCCGGCAGAAATCGTCGACGACGAACCTGAAGAGGCAGGATACGAGGTAATCCCGGGGCATTAAAGTCGGTCACGCGTTGGCGTATTTGTCGCCAACTTCCTCCCTCAAAGGGTGCGTATCGTAGAAGATCGACATGGACTGGAACTTTCCGGCGGCGTCGAACTTGAAATAGTCGACGCCCTGGAACACCAATTCATCGCCGTTCGACAGCGTCCAATCGTATTGGAAGTGGGCGGCGGCACTATCACCGTTCTCCCCGAGCAAGACGTCAAAGACCGTTAGCCGGTTCCTACTGGATGCATTGCCGAGCTTTTCGAAGAAAGATGCTGCGTCCATGCGACCCAGAAATGGGGAATCGACATGACCATCGGCAGCAAACATTCCAATGATTCCGGCAATGTCAGAAGCCGTCAACCGCTCGAAATAGCGCCGCACCTGTTGAATTTTGTCCTGATCGTTCACGCATTCTCTCCGCCAAATCGAAAAAACCGCGTCTCATTAGCACGTCACCGTCATGCTGTCGGCAGGGAATGCACAATCCCTTTGAATACCGGGACGGATGCGCCTACGGTACCCAGATGCATTCCGGATTCATCCAGTCAGTCGCCAGAGGATTCGCATGAGCAAACTCAAGTTCATCCAGGTCACGGACGTCCACCTTATCAGCGGCGCCCGCCGGCTCTACGGCGTGTCTCCCGAAAGCCGGCTGCACGCCGCCATAGACAGCATCAACCAGGAACACGGCGATGCCGACTTCGTCGTGTTCAGCGGCGACCTTGTACACTGGAGTTCCGATGAGAATTACGCGGTTTTCGCTGACGCGATCAAACGCCTCACGATGCCTGTCAAACTGATGCTCGGAAACCATGATGAAGCTGACGCTCTCGCGAAAGCCATGCCCGATACACCGGTCGATGAAAACGGCTTTGTTCAGTACGCTGAAGACACAGCCGCGGGACGCTGCCTGTTTCTCGATACTCGCCGCAAAAATGCTGATACCGGCGAATACTGTCCCGTGCGCCTGGCATGGTTGAAGAATGAGTTGGAGGCTTCCACCGGACCGGTCATCCTTTTTATGCACCATCCGCCGATGAAGGTTGGGATGGCGGGCATGGATACGCTCCATCTGCTCGACTCAGACGCTCTTTTCGAAGCCCTGGCGCCGCACCTGGCGCGCATTCGCCATCTGTTTTTCGGCCATATCCACCGTCCGATATTCGGCAACTGGCGTGGTATTTCCTTTTCCTGCATGCGTGGGTTGAACCATCAGCTGGCGCTTGATCTCGAAGCACCGGAATCCAGCTTTCCGGGTTCTTTCGAACCGGCGGCCTATGGCGTTGTACTGGCAGACAAGGATCAGCTGGTTGTCCACATGCACGAGTTTATGGACCGGTCTCCACGCTTCGAGCTCTCAGCACCCGAGGGCGTCGATGCGCTGGAGCGCAGTCTGAACATGCGTCATGGCGATTGGGACCGCATGACCTGAACGCTTGGCTCTGCCGGCAGGCACGACTCGAACGTTGAGATATTGACGCGCTTGCCATGCTACCGTGACCCTTATTGGCAGAATCACGTCACGAGGTCGCTATGGACAGCAGAGATAAAACGATCAACTACATCGAGTTTCCACTGGCGGATGTGGATGCGACGAAGGCGTTTTACTCATCGGTGTTCGGATGGGAGTTTCAGGACTGGGGCCCCACCTATATCAGTTTTACCGGAGCTGGTGTCGAAGGTGGCTTCAATGGTGAGAGCGGCGTGTCAGCCAACAAACCGGGTGTTCTTGTCGTTCTTTATGGCGATGATCTGGAACAACTATTGGAAGCTGTTCGAACCGCAGGCGCTGAGGTCATCCGCGAAATCTACTCATTTCCAGGCGGACGCCGGTTCCATTTTCACGATCCCAACGGCAATGAGTTGGCGATCTGGTCTGAAAAGTAGAACCGATCGGGCGGCAACGCCAACCGGATTCGAAAGCCTCCAACAAAACGCCCGTTTGATCCATCTGCTTGATTCAATGTCTCAGCGGCTTGAATCGGATAGCAAGCGTCAGACCACAACCATCTGAATCGCAAAGCTTTTGCGTCAGGCCGGCTCGGGTTCGACCCTGGCGGGTCCATGGTAGACATAAATCTCGATGGGCTTGGCTTTGCCCTTCACCTTGATCGGTTCGAGTTTCTCGGCAATATCGGTCAAAGCCTCCGGCAGGTCATCCATGATGTCCTTGGTGACCATTGTTTCGTCGGGTCCTGCAGCTCCGCACAAACGTGCTGCAAGGTTCACATGGTCGCCGAGAACGGTGAAGTCCTTGCGCTGGTCGCTGCCCATGGCGCCGAAGACGACCTCTCCCACATGGATGCCAATGCCGATGCGAAGATTGACGCCGGAATCCTCCGTCATTTGCTTCATCGCACCCATGATCGCGATGGCGCATTCCACCGCATGCGTCGTCATGTTCTCAGCGAGAAACAGCGCCATGACCTCATCACCGACAAACTTGTCAATGTCACCGTGGTTCTCAGCGACGATATCTGAAATTGTCTGGAAATAGCTGTTGAGAACCTCGACCACTTCCTCCGGCTCGCGACCTTCCGAAAACGCCGTGTATCCGCGAATATCGGCGAACAGAACCGCCACCCGCCGCCGCTCACCGCCGAGCGAGACTTGCCGGTGTTCGCTCTCCTCGATCGCCTTCATGGTTCCACGGGAGACGAATTTTTGCAGCTCGAACCGCTCATTGAGCTGTACGATCATGTCGTTGAACCGATTGGCGAGATCGCCGATTTCATCGCGCGAACGCACATTTTCGACCCGGATTTCGAGGTTGCCACGGGCAATCTCCATCGCTGCCTGACCGATCCTCAGGATCGGCCCCGAAATGCCCATCGAAAAGACGACGGCACCGATCATCGCCACCGTCAGGCCGATGCCGAGCCAGACCAGGAGATTGCGGATCATGTCAGTCACTGGCTGGTAGGCGTCCCGCTCGGATTTTTCGACCAGGATTGCCCACGGAAACACGCGTGGCACGTTGATGGCCGCCAGTGAGACGGAGCCATCCTGCAGTTCGTGCGGACCGACGGCAATCGAACCTGAACGGGTCTCCAGCATCTGCACCGCATCCTGCACAACGCTGGCATGATCGTATTCGTCCGGTGTCGTCCCGAAAACCACGGATCCATCCGCATCGATGACATGGATCGTTCCAGTCTTTGCGAATGGATGGAATTCGATCACCTGTTTCAGACGGTCGAGATTGATACGGGCATGCAATTCCGCTTTGCGTCCGCCAATGCCCTCAGTGATCGGCAACGACGCCGTCGCCAGCCAGTCACCCGTCTCCTCGATCCTTTGGATACCCCTGGCACGCCGCGGATTTGTAACGTCCGGGTCGAGCGTGTCACGGTCCACCCGCAGGATCGCCATCGGATCTTCGATCTTGTCCCGCAGCCTGTTGACGAAGGCCTCCTGCGACACGACAAGAGGCCGCGGTGAACCCTCAATATCGACCTGCAACGCCACCACATCCGGAAGGTCGGCGATGCCCTGACGCAGCACCGCTATTTTCCCGGCGGAATCGAGTTTGTTTCCACCGATGGCGTTGCGGATCAGATCGAGCGGCGCGAAAAGTGAATACTCAAAGAAGGCATTGAACTCATACGTCAGCTGGCGGGCCGTGCCGACAAGCTGCTCGTTGGCAGTACTCTTGAGCTCGTCCTGGGCAATGCGAATGATCGACTGCCCGGCAACCACCAGCGGCAAAACCGCGATGACTGCCGCAAACAGCATCATTTTTGTTCGCAGGCTAAATCGCATATTCGAATTTTCATCTGACAGCCGCCGCCCCCACGCGATGCCTGCCTGGTTCCCCTAGAGCCTATCGTGGTTAGATTGAAGCAATTCTGTTTGTGGTCGGCGAGGCGATCCGCGAGGAAGGAGCGCAGAGCGATGCCGGAGGCATCTCTCGAGCACCATGACACTGCGGGCGTCCGCCGACCACAAACCCGAAGGGCCGGGCGCATTTGCGCCAATTCCTTCGCTCAAAGCCTCGGCCGGGCCACCAGCCCGACCTGCGTTTTGAACTCGACCTTGACGCAAATGCACCTCGGCAGAATGGTTCAATCTAACCATGATAGGCTCTCGTCTGGTTCGTTGTGACGCTCGCTACTCGGTCTGCGGTGTCGAACGCTCGCGCTGTGTCGTCCTGATTTTAACCGTGTCTTCCGCGAAGCTGCAATCCAGACCATGTGGATCAGCCGCCGTCAACAACGCCGTTACTTCACCGGCTTCAGAGAACTCGACTCTGGCCCTTTCACCATCGACCTCAACGCCGTTGGAAAGAGTCCAGTAGTAGATCAACGTGTCTCCATCCGGATCGCTTGAGCGGCTCGCATCAAGAACCAGACTGTCATGCGCCCCACCGAAGAGCAGGTCGACATCCGGACCGGCATCCGCCACCGGCGGTGCGTTGACCAGAACATCCACGGTCTCCGTTGCCGTCGAGCAGACCGAGCCAGATCCGTCGGTAACCGTCAGCCTCGGCCAGTAGATACCGGGCTGGGCATAGCTGTGCGATACCTGCATGCCTTCAGCGGTTTTTCCGTCTCCGAAATCCCAGTGATAATGCTTCAATCCATTGTCGGCATCGAAGGAATCGCTGGCATCGAAGGCCACTTGCGTACCGGCACAGCTCTTGCGTGGAGCGTTGAATAGCGCCACCGGCCGACGGTTTATGGTGACATTCTTTGCAAATGGCGTGACGAGCCTGTTGCCGGCGCGGTCGACGGGCGTCGCGACGCTGACCGAATAGGTGCCCGGACGGGAATAGGCGTGAGACGTTTGCTTGCCTGCGAGGCCTGTGCCGTCGCCGAATTCCCAGCGCGGTGTCTCGGGGTCAACCGTGTCGGGCAAGTTGGCGAGGTCGAATTGCAGGACTTCACCTGGACATGCCATCTGTGAAACGGCGATCTCGATCGGTGGCGCAGGTGTGACGTCGACTTCGAACTTGACCGAATGACGGCTGTTCTTCAGGCTTTTGCCGTCATCAACGGTCAAGGTGACAATGTAGGGTCCGGCTTCGCGCCAGATGTGGGAAACCTCGATCCCGTCGGACTTGTTCCCATCGCCGAAGTCCCAATGATAGGCCGCAATTCCACCGTCGGAGTCGCTTGACCCTGCGGCAGACAGCGTCAGCGGACGATGAATTTCGACTGCAGGTTTCGTGTCGATCTTGGCAACGGGCGCTTCATTGACCGTAACGAGATGAACAACCTCGGCGCTTGAGCAACCGCCAGCCTCTTCATCAGCCAATGCGCGGAGCCGTACGCCGTAGACGCCCGGCTTCTCAAAAGCATGGCTGACTTTGATGCCCTTTGCTGTCATTCCGTCGCCAAAGTCCCATTCGTAGCCCGAAATGGCGGCACTTTTCGATGTCGATTTCAGGCCGTCGAATTCGATGACCTCGCCAATCGCGGCAGCACTTCGCGCAGTGATGACCGCCACTGGCGCATCCAATACGGTTACCGTCAGATCATCGCTCGAAACCGGTGAGCAGATGCCCAGATTGTCGCCCTCGATCTGGAGCGTAACCCGATAGATTCCAGCATCACTGAACATATGTTCCGGCCGGTCGCCGCCACCGGATTGGCCATCGCCGAAATCCCAGGAATAGCGGTTCACGACGCCGTCGACATCGGTCGATTTTGTTCCGTCAAACCGAACTGTCGTACCGGCGCAGATCTCCATATCGTTACCGGCATGCGCTACGGGCGCCGGCAGTACGGTCGCCAGAATCTCGTCACGATGCGAAGCATTAGGCAGGCCGGATTCGTCAGTCACGTCAAGCAGGACTCGGTAGGCTCCGGCCGCTCCGAAAATCTTCGTCGGGTTGATGATCGTTGCCTTCTCACCGTCGCCGAAATCCCAATCATAACTCAGCAGGCCGCCGTCCGGATCGATAGACGAGCTGGCATCGAAGACGAACACGTCTCCGACACAGGCCTGTTGATTTTCCCCGGCGACCGCCTTGGGCTGGCGGTTGATCGATACGGTCAGCGCGTCAGTATCGCGGGCATTGGCAACGCCGGTGCCGTCGTCAGCAGTCAGCCTGACGGGATAAATGCCACCGGTCTCATAGGTGTGTTCAACAACCGCGCCATGCGCAACGTTACCATCTCCCAGGTTCCAGACGTAAGACAAACCATCATTGTCCGGATCGGCCGAGGCATTAGCATCGAACACCACGCGAAGCGCACCGCTGATCACATTTTCACCGGCCTCCGCGACCGGTGAGTGGTTGACTCGCACAGTCAGCTGATCCTGTGCGGTACGGTTGGAGGCAATGCTGTCGTCGGTAACCGTCAGTCCGATCGAATAGATGCCAGGCTGGTTGAACCGGTGCTCGACAGTGCGGCCTTCGAGCGTCTCATCACTGCCATGGATGTCCCAACGCCACCCGGAGATCTCGCCGTCTTCATCGGTTGAGCGGGCGCCCGAAAGTGTGAAAACTTCTCCAGGTGCGACCAGCAGGTCCGGGCCGGCTTCAGCAACGGGCGGATGATTGACCGTCACCAGTATCTGCGAAAAGTCGGTGGCCTCGGAGTGACCCGTGTCGTCGAAAACCTGCAGGTTGACGGCGTAGAGCCCCGGCTTTTCGAATGAATGTTCAACAACATCCCCTTCGGCGGTATTTCCATCGCGAAAGTTCCAAGCGAAGCGCTTGATTTCACCGTCTGGATCGACCGAACGGCGACCGTCGAAGACCACCGTGTCTCCGGGTGACGTCACCAGATCGAACCCGGCATCGGCGACGGGCAGTGCATTGACCGTTACCAGCGTTGCATCTGCAGCCACGTTGCGGATCGTACCGGAATCGTCGGTTACTTTCAGATGAACCGTATAGGTCCCGGGGCTGCGATAGGTGTGTGTAATCTTCCGGCCGGAGCCGGTGTGGCCGTCGCCAAAGTCCCAAGCGTACAAGATGATCTTGCCATCCGGATCCTTCGATCCGCTGGCATCGAACAGTACCTGCGAGGCGGTGACGAGCTGTTCCTTGCCCGCTTCTGCAACCGGCGGGTCGTTGACCGTGATGACGCGTTCGTCAAACGACGCCTCGTTGGCGAGGCCTGAGTCGTCGCGAATAATCAGCCGGGTGCGATAGACACCGGGCTTGTCATATTGATGGACAACTTCGCGGCCGGAAGCCTTGTTGCCGTCGCCAAAATCCCATTCGTAGGAAATGATGTTGCCGTCGGCATCGCCGCTGGCACTGGCGGTGAACGGAACGGGTTCGTCGATGGCGGCCGGGCGATCGTCCTCAAGCTTCGCAATCGGCGTGTCGTTTTCGCGGTCGCGAACAACGACGGTCAGCGTGTCGGTATGGTCGGCATTGTCCTGCCCCGAATTGTCGGTAACCGTCAGCGTGACGTCATAGCGCCCTGGTGAGAAATAGGCGATCGATCGCCGCTGACCCACAGCGGTTTTTCCGTTGCCAAAATCCCAATGGTAGCGGATGAGGCTGCCGTCGCGGTCGGCCGATCCTCCTCCGTCGAACGTCACCGGGCGCCCGACGACCGCAAAACGATCCGGACCCGCCTCCGCAATGGGCTGCTCGTTCGGCCGCTCGCGCACAATCGCCGAAAAACGCAGAGTCGTAATGCCGTTTTCAAGGCCGGAGTTGTCGGTCAGCGTCAGCGAACCTTCGTAAGTTCCGGGTCTGCTGTAGACATGCTCGACCACCGGTCGGTTCGAGGTGCCACCGTCGCCGAAATCCCAGCGATAGCTGACGATGCGCCCGTCCGGGTCGCCCGCCCCGCTGGCATCAAAGAGATGTGGCACCTCCGTATGGAGTTGCAACAGACTTGCCAGGTCCACTTCAGGCGCTTTGTTCGGCGCATGGGTCACCGACACAGTAAAGTCCGCTGTAGCCACCGATCCGCGGCGGCCGGAATCGTCGCGCACCAGAACCTTGACCGGATAGAGGCCGGGCTCGGCATAGCTGTGGAACACCTTGAAACCGCTGGCTCGGGCTCCGTCACCAAAGTCCCATTCGATGGCGACCAGATTGCCGTCGACATCAAGCGTTCCCGTTGCATCGAACTCCAGGATCTCGTTAACGAAGGCTGCGCGGTGCTGACCGACGCTGACCCGCGGTGAGATGTTGTCCTTGTGGGCGACAACAATCTCGAAGGAATCGCTGGCGGAATCGTTTTCCTTGCCGGAATCATCCACCACATCCAGTGTTACCGTATAGGTTCCAGGCTGGTGATAGACATGGGTCGTAACCACCCGGTCCGAACCGGTCCCGTCGCCAAAGTCCCAGCGATAGGTCAGGATCGAACCGTCCGGGTCGCGGGACCTGGTTGCGTCAAGCACAACCGGTTCACCGACCAGCGCCAGGCGCGCCGCGCCAGCGTCGGCAACGGGAGTCTGGTTGTCGGGCTCGACCACGCGAATCTCACGAACAACCGTAGTCGTTGCATTGGAAAGACCCGACGGATCGGTCAGATCGACGGCGACTTCATAGGTACCCGGACTATCAAACGACCGGCGCAGAGCCGCACTGTCGCTCGAAACGCCATCGTCGAAACGCCATCGTACAGCCACATTGCCGCCTTCGGGATCGATCGTACCCGTGGCGTCAAACACCCCGGCAGCACCAGGGACAAGCGTTTCCGGTATGGTCAGATCGCGGGCGATCGGCGCTGCGTTAACGAACACCTCGATTTGGTCGGAAGAAACACCGTTCGCAACGCCTGTTCCGTCATCGACCGTGAGGGTGACCGCGTAGGTTCCGGCCTTGGCAAATTGATGTTCGACGCTTGCCCCGGTCGCCGTGTTGCCATCGCCGAAGGCCCAATGAAAGCTGTGTGGGTCACCATCGGCTCCGGTCGTCGCGCCGGCGTCCAGTTGTAGAATTTCGCCATAGGCCAGCCTCTGGTCGCCGCCGGCATCGGCGACGGGCGCCTCGTTGACGCGGATCGTATGGGTCGTAGAATCGACGTTGCAGGGGTTGCCCTCGTCGTCCGTTACCGTCAGTTCGATCGTATAGATTCCCGGAGATGCATAACGGTGAACCGGCACCCCGAAATCGGCGTCTTCCGGGCGCTGCACGATCTCCGTTCCGTCACCCAGACGCCAATGGTATCGCGTAATCCGGTTCCCAGCCGGGCGTGGCAACGTTGTGGAGCCGGTCCCATCGATCCGAACCTCCTGATTGAGGGCAACCAGTGACGGTGCGCGGATTCGAGCGATCGGGGGTGGTTTGACGTAAAAGTTGAATTCACTTGCGCGTCCGGCAGCGACACGGCCTGAATCATCGAACACTTCCAACCGTCCGCGATGATCGCCGGTCTCGTCGAAGCGAATCCGTGTTTTGGCGCCCTCCAATGGGCCGTTGCCCGTGTCAAAGCGCCAAGTGTAGCTAAGTGCGCCGCCATCTGGATCAGACGACTGCGATGCATCGAACTGCATCTCGTGGCAGGCCGTCTGGCTGACATTGATGTCGATGAGCGGGCGGCGATTGCGGTTGAATGCACGGACCGGAAGGTCGATCGCGATCGGATGTTCAATCGTGTCGTCGCCACCGTTTGGATATCCCACAAACACGGTGACATCGTTGGGCGTTTCCCCGCCTTCGGCCACAGTCACCGATCCGATTCGGCCCCGTTCTTCGGCTTCCAGCGGGACAACGGCCCTTACCCACTCGCTCTTGCCTGATGCAGCAAGCGGCACAGACCTGAACTCGCCGTCATAGTTGACCCGACCACCGGCGGAATCGAAGTTTTCGATTGCCAGTGCCTCGGCCTCTTCGGGAATGTCGAAACGCAATTCGGTGAGCTGACCCTTCTGGGCCACCTGAAAGGTCGGCAGGTAGGAGTAGAGGCGCAGTCCGGCCGGCGGCTCGTTGCTGCCGTCCGGAATGGCGACGGCGACTTCGAATACGTTGCCATCGGCACCCTCAACACCTTCCACCGCCAGGACGAACTCCCGCCGTCCGTCGACCGCGCGGCCCTGTGCAGCGTCGGCGGCGAACAATGTATTCCAGCGACCATCCGCTGCCGGAGACTCGCCGTAGGTTACGGTTTCGAGGGACCTGCCTTCAACGGCTTCCTGAATCGCACCGTCGGGATCGCGAAAGAGGGTCGCGGTCGCATCGGCGCCATAAAGGGTAAATCGGGTCTCCGTTCCAAAGCCGCGCAAGAACTCGTCATGGGCCCCGCCAACATCCGGATCGAACACGCGCACGAAAAAACGACCGGCGTCCTCCGGCACGGAAAACCGGATGAACTGCCGCCAGTCGTGGTCACCCTCGCTTTGCGGTGCTGCTGGCCCGAACACCACCAGCAGAGGTGCAGGCCCTGCCGCTTCTTCGTCAGACTGCGACGTGGCAGGGCTTGCAAACAACAGACTGGAAAGCAGAGCCAATGGCATGCCAAACTTGCACAGAGTCGCGGCTGGGCTGGTGATCATGTCGCTCTTGGACCGCCTACGCCTCACTCGGAAGCCCTCCCATCGCTACCTTCGACAACCGTGATTGTGACCGTCGCCTCATCGGTTTGCACCGGATCGCCGTCATCGGTCACGATTAGCCGCACATTGAATGTCCCGGTGTCATGAAATGCGTGAACCGGTTTCGCATCCGGCGACTGTCCACCGTTACCGAAATCCCAGGCATAGGCCATGACATTGCCGTCGGGGTCGGAAGACTGGCTGCCGTCGAACCTGACGATTTCGCCCCGAGCGACCGTCCAGTCGTTCCCGAGAATACCGGCGACTGCCGTCGGCGCCCCGTTGGGCGCGGGATTGACCTGAACTGTCAGCGAATCTTGGCCCGAAAGCCGCAGCGCCTCAGGCTCGTCGTCAGTAACTTTCAACGTCACCCGATAGCGTCCCGGAAACTGATAAATGTGACGGGTCTTGACGCCGGTTGCACCGTGGCCGTCATCAAAATCCCACACATAGGAGAGAATGGAACCATCCGAGTCCGTCGAGGCTGAACCGTCGAAGGCAATTTCTTCGCCAGCTGTCGCGGCGAGATCCGCTCCAGCAACTGCTTTCGGTGCTGAATTGGCTCGACCGCTGACCACAATCGAAAAATCAACCCGGGTCCGCTGCGGCTCCGGCACACCGTTATCGGTCAAAATGAGACTGCCTTCGTAATGGCCTGGCGCATCGTATCGATGCTCGATCACCGGCCCTGAGCCCTTGGAGCCATCGCCGAAGTCCCACTGGTAGGAAACAATCGATCCATCCCGGTCATTGGCCGTTGATGCATCAAAACGCACCGGTTCATGCAATGTTGTGGTCAACAGGGACGGAAATTCGAGAACCGGGGCCCGGTTGTCGGCCGGAATGACGGTGATTGTCATGGTCGCCACGGACTGACCGTTCTCCGCCTCGCGTTCATCCTTGACCGTCAAATTCACTTCGTAGGTGCCTGGCTCCCAATAGGTATGCTGCACCACCGGCTGGTCATCGCCGGTTCCGTCGCCGAAATCCCACAGATAAAAGAGCAGCCGCCCGTCGCCATCCGAGGACGCCGACCCGTCGAACGTCACCGTCTCCCCGATGGAAACAAAGCGGCTTTCGCCGACCCTCGCAACCGGCCGTTCATTGACCGGATCGCGGACCGTAACGGTGATCACGTCTGTGTCGGCGGCCGTATCGAAAATTGTGTCGTCCTGGACACTCAATCGAACCTGATAGACGCCGGGTTCGTGGAAGCTGTGCCGCGCCGTCGGACCAAAGACCCGTCGCTCGTCGCCGAAATCCCACCAGTAGGAAGCAATTCTGCCATCGGGATCCGTCGAGGCACTGCCGTCGAACTGCAAAATTTCTCCAGTCAGGACATCACGATCGCCACCGCCATCCGCAACGGGCGGTGCGTTGACGGTCACCATGTGGGCAACCGTGTCGGAATTGCACGGACCATCGCTGTCGGTGACCGTCAATTCAACCGAATAGGTCCCAAAATCCGGAAACTGATAGACCGGGCGTCCGAAAGCATCGCCTCCCAGCTCCTGAAAGAGCTCCGCACCGTTCCCGAAGCGCCACTGGAAGGTCTGGATCTGTCCGTCCGCCGGCTGCGTCCGAGAGGCCGATCCGTCGAACAGGACGGGAGCGTTCTGGGCGACCAGCCCGGGAACTTCAAAGGCGGCGATCGGTGGCAACTTCACGTCGAAGGAAAAGTCGACGGCTCGACCGTTGGCCACGACACCGGAGGAATCGAACAACTCCAGCCGCCCGCGGTGCTTGCCGCCTCGCGAGAACCGCACGACCGCATTTCCGTCATTTGCCTCGTCCGCGCCGTCGAAATACCAGCGATAAGACAGGCCATCGCCATCGGTGTCGAAGGAGCGAGACGCATCGAACAGCATTTCGCCGCAAGCCAGCTGGCTTATCTCGAACAGAGCGTAGGGCCGCTTGTTCGCCTGGGTGATGCGCACAGGCAGGTCGATGGCGACCGGTCGGTCCGCGTCTCCGGCCTCTCCGGGCAAATTGACGACAACGGTGGCATCGTTGGGCGACTCGGCACCGCCAGATACGATGACCGAAGCATTCCGACCTTGCTCACCCGGTCGTAATGACAGCCGATCGCGTTGCCATTTGCTCTTTTCAGAGGCCGTCAAAGGCGTCGAAAAAAACTGGCCTGCATAGGAGATGGCCGCCTCGGCTGTATCAAAGTTCTCGATGACCAGTGAGTCGGCCCCTTCAGGCACCGTGAACCGGAGCTCGGCGTTCTCGCCCTCTTCGGCAATCTGGAAGGTCGGGGCGTAGGAATATATCCGAACGTCGCCGGGGTTTCGATTATCGGCATCAGATCGACTGATGGCGACCTCAAAGACATTCCCGTCGTCGCCTGACACGCCCTCCACCGCAAGCACGAAACTGCGGCGGTTACCTTCCGCCGCTCCCTGGGCGGCATTCAGCGGAAACAGCGTCACCCACTGGCCGTCGACCGCCTGATCAGCGCCATAGGTCACAGCACCAAGCGGCTCACCCTCAATGGCTTCCTGAACGACACCCTCCTCGTCCCGGAAAAGGCGAGGCACGCCACCATCTCCGTAAAGACTGAAACGGGTTTCGGTGTTGAAGCCGCGCAGAGGTTCGTCATGGGCACCGCCGATATCCGCGTCGAAGACGCGCAGGAACAGCGGACCGGATTCCTCAGGCACCGAAATGTGGATAAATTGCTTGAAGTCGTGATCGCCCTCGAACTGCTGTGCGCGAGGACCGAAGGTGACCAGATGGGGTTTCTCGTCAGCACGGGCTTCCGGCATACCGGCCAGCCCGGGCAGAGCAGCCAAAACAGCGCCGCTCAGCAAAAGGGACCGCAGGCGCACTGTCATTGCACCATGTTCACAACACTGACGTTGCCGGCGATGTCTGCGATTTCGATTTCGATGGTAACCTCCCCGTCACCTGCCTGCATCGGTATGTCGGCTTGGCCGCGATAGGCCTTTCTCGCCCTGTTGTAGCGCAGCACGCCCTCGATCTCCTGTCCGTTGACCAGAACACGGTAGCGTGACGTCTTGGCGACGCCTGCGGCATCCTTCGCGCCGATCGTCAAGGACAGTATCGTGCTGTTCCCACTCGGCTCCAGGGTCGCGGACTGGCTTGTCACGACCGGCTTTTCGGAATCGAGGATCACCGTTCGCTTGTCGATGGAGACAAGACCGACGGCGTTTGTTGCAACGGTCTCAATGAGGTTCGGCCCCTCTGACAACGCAATATTCGCGAGCGCCTGGCCGTTCGCCATATCGACAGGCTTGCCATTGACAACGAGAGCGGATGGCTGATCGATGAGAACCTCCAGGGCCAGCTCTGGCTCTGATGTGACCGCAGGAGGTGGTTCGGCAAAGCGAATGCGGGGTGCTGTATCGACAACAGCCACGTCGATCATCTCTTCGTATGTGTGACCTGACACCGCTGTGCTCTTCACCGTCAGGGTTTCTTCATCAGCTTCCAGCGGTACGTTGACAAGAAATTCGCCGGTCGGCTCGGCATAGGTCTCCGAACGCAGTTTGCCATCGCGGTCCAGCACCGAGATCCTCGCTTCTCCTTCAGCCTTGCCCGAAAGCGTCAGCGCGTCGCCCGCGGTCAGGAACCGACCGCGATCGTCACGCACCAGGCTCTCGCTATAGGCGATAGCGCGCTCGGCATCTGCCAGATACTCGAACTGGATTTTACGAACGGTTTCATTGCCGGCCGGATCGATTGCCACAAGTGTGACTTCGTTTTCGCCTTCGCTCGCCGGAACGGCATGCGAGAAGCGGCCCTCTGCATCAACCGGAACCGGTGCTCCATTGATGAGTATTTCAGCAAGCGGTTCGGTTTCGCCGCTGACGTCGAGCCGTGCCTCGCGAACGATCGTATCGGCTTCCGGCGTAAGAACGCGAAGGAAAGGAGGCGCGGTGTCATTGCGGATTTCGAAACGCCGCACTGCACTCATCTGTCCCGGCAGGCCGAACGCATCGATGGCGGCAACGCGCCAATAATAGACGCCGGGTTCGATTTCGAGGTCCTTGATGCTGTTTTCCTCGATTCCCCAAAGAGTTTCCGCCAAGCGGTCGAAACGCCCGTCATGGGCAACTTCGATCCAATACTGTCCGGCACCGTCGCCCGCCTCCCAGTTGAGGTCGACTCGATTACCGAACAGTTTTGCTTCGTCCTCTGGCGTTTGCAACGCGATCCGTCGGTGCACCGAAACCTTCTCCTGCGGGGCCTCGCCTGTTGGAACCAGCGCACCTTCGTTGCGGCCCAGCACGAGCGTTTCGCCGCGGGCCGTAATGGATACCGGTTTGACGTCGTAGTTGGAGAATTTGGCGGCGTCGTCGTCCTGGCTCACCCAGAAGCTACCGGAATCGATGGTCGCGTCCGCGTTGGGCAAATTGACTTCCAACCGATTGCGTTTGCTTTCCGTCGCCAGCAACGCGTAGAAATCACCCTCGATCAGGCTGATCTGTGCTTCTTCGCGGCGTTTGAGCGGATCGACGCGCATGCGTTGGATAACCGCCTGTGAGTTCGGATTCAGCCGCAGCCGGCTGGCATCCCGAAAGACGACTTGCGCAGTCGATTCCGACAGTGTCCGCAATTTCTCCTGCTCGTTGAGCACAGCGTTGAGGTTGCGTCCGCTCCAGCTGTTTTCGGTCGTCTTCTGCCCTTCAACCCGCCCATGCCTGTCGCTCAGGCGGGCCTCGGCCTCGATATCCCTCAATTCATCACTTTTGGCGCGCGCCGACTGTGCCCGGTCGATCGACTGGGTGGAGAGAGTAATGCTCTGGCTAAAGGCCCCAGCCTGTTTTTCCTTGAGCGCGTCCTCGTGCAAGCTGATTGCACGGCCAATCAGCAACGGTGCGAAAAGCTGAGCGCCAGCCTCATTGGCGGCCTGGATCACGGAGAGTGAGGCCGCCAGCGCCTCCACCGCCGCCTGCAGCTGGCTCGCTGGTAGCCGCAGCTCCTGGTCTACTTCGATGTCGGTAATATCCTTCAGGCCGTTGAGCCTAAGGATGATCGGCCACAGATCGGGATCGTCAAGATATTCCTCGGCCATCGCCCGCAAGCTGCTGTCGGGTCCGAAGCGAACAGTGACATAGTCTTCGCTGAGATCGAATCGCTGCAGCGGTCCCTTTTGCCCCTGGGCAAACGCCATCGAATCGCCAATCGCCACGAGCGTGAGCGAGGCCGAAACAATTACCGGAACGATCCGGCAAAAAACCGCAGTCAGGTCTCGAAAGGTCAAGACGTCAACCGCCCCCTTTAACTTCATCACCGCCCGATTTCACTGCTCGTCGTAATCATAGCGGTCAATCACACAATGTCACAACACAATTTTTAGTCGTGATCACGTGCTTGGTTAATCTTGCAGCGCCGGATATTCCGCTGAAACCGCTGTGGAAGCGGGAACAATAGAGCTAAGAATTAACTACGTTTTTCACGACAATTTTAACGATTCCCCCACATGCTTCCGTGCGGCGGCGACACATTTCCCGTGGAACTTCGACACATGCGTAACACCCTACTGGCGATTCTCGTATTTGCCCTGACCGGCGTGACTCTGAGTGGCTGCGCCAACCTGTTTGGTTTGGGTACCCGCTCGGCAACGGTAACCTATCAAGACACTGCCTGGTGTCTGCCGCCAAAACTGCGCCGGGTGCTCAAACGGGTGGCTCGGCGCTACGGTCCGGTATCAGTGCACTCGACTCACCGCTGGTGGCTGGAAAACCGGCGCAAGGGTGGCGCACGTAGTTCGATGCATCTGAAATGCAAGGCCGCAGACTTTTCGGTTCGGGCGGACCCCAAATCCGTCATCGCCTTTCTGAAATCGCAGCGCGCGGTCGGCGGTTACAAATATTATCCGTCAGGATTCTATCACATCGACACCGGACCACGCAGAACCTGGTGATTGCCGGTTAATCCTCCACTTCAAGCACCTGATTCGGCCTGGCGACAAGCCATCGCATGCGCTTGATTTGAATCAGGAATGTTCTTGCGATTGTGACGGAGCCTCGGCGTCCGGGTGCAGGACGCCCGTCGTTTGGGTACCCTGAACGGCAATCGGTTGAGCCGGACCTGTTCGATCCGGAGCATTGGCGGTCGCCCTGCGGATCAAACTGACGGCTGCCGTCAAACCGGCAAGGATCGCGAACAGCAGCACCAGGCCGACCGGCCCAGCAAAACCGACTGAAAAAGGCCCGGCAAAGGCTCCAAACAGGATTCCCACGTTGAGCGTCAGAACCAAAGTACCGCTGGCTGGCACAATCTGGCTAGGCGCGATGTGATCGTTGGCATGCGCGACACATAAGGAGTAGACGGGAAGTGTCAGCGCCCCGACCAGCGCGATCGCCGGATAGACATTCGTGAACAGGCCAGCTGCAAGAGCGACGCAGACGCCGGTGTTGATCACGGACAATCCAGCGATCACGAAACGCCGGTCCATTCTGTCCGACAGCCAGCCGACCGGAAATTGCGCAGCGGCTCCCGACAGCGTTCCAACCACCAGAAGGAGTGTGGCCTCCGAGGCCGGCATGCCCAGCGCCAAGCCATAGAGCGGAATTCCGATATAGAACGCGGCCTGGGCACCGCCATTGATCAATGCGCCAGACATGGCAGCCGGCGATATTCGCGCCAACCGCATGGCCGAAAGGCGTTCCGGAGCTTCATATTCCGGCGCGGGATTGCGCGAAATCATCAGCGGCAGCAGCGACAACGATATCAGAGTCGAGGTCAGGACGAACAACACCGCCCCACCGGGATCGTCGACACCAGCAAGCCCCTGCCCCAGCGACGAGCCGAGCGTCTGGATGACAAAGTAAGCCGACAAAACGACAGCGCGTGACCGGTTTTCCGCCTTGGCGTTCAGCCAACTTTCGGTGATCACATAGAGGCCCGGGAAACAGAACCCGGCAAGCAGGCGCATGGCCGCCCAGCTCCAGGCATCGATCGTGACGACATGGATAATTGCCGACACCGAGCACAACGAAGCAAGCGCGGCGAAGGATCGCACATGGCCGACTCGCTCGACCAGTTTCGGCGCATAGGCAGATCCCAGCAGCGCGCCGAGCGGATAGCCAGCCTGGATCAAACCGATCGTCGTATCGCCGAACCCGATCGACGCTCCGCGGATCGTCAGCAGAGTCGACAGCAACCCGTTGGCCGCCATCAGCATCAGCATGCCGGCAAAAAGTGCCCAGTTTTCCTTGAGTGCCCGGATCATCGATCAGCCACTATCACCGGATGCTGAACCCGTGAAGAGGTCATTTGCACAACGTCATGAAGCGGCGCGTGCGCATTCGAAACAGCTGAGATTAGCACTGGAATTTCAGGCGTAGTTGCGCCACAAGAACTCCCCGACGGGTTTCGAACTGCCGCATGGGAACACTATACTCTCACGAGGCCGCTCTGAAGCGCCGATGTGAAGGTGGCGTTTCGGGAGAGCCAGGAATGATGCAGCCCCTTTTGCAGCGGATCAGGAAAAAGATCGGCAAGCAGCGGCCGTCCCGCGTCGCCTTCTACACGCGTAACTTCGCCCGGGATCTCAGCCCGCAATTCATCTTTCGAAACCGCCTGGCGCCCCTGCTGAAGCGCGCGCACGCATACGACCCCGACTACATGTCCACCCGGATCAACTACTACAACAAACTGGTTCGGGGAGCCCGGTTGGGTGACGACACCGGGGCGGTCAACGACATCTCCTTCGACCGGTCGTTTTACTACTACGACCTGAAGGAACATGCCCGCTACTTCCCGCGGCATTTCCGCTTCCACTACCTGTTCGGCGATGTCACCATCGTTTCGGATGTGCCATGTATCGTGAAGAGTCGGCCGATCGGCGAGCACAATCAGAACTCGGCCATCATGAAGCTGGAGAAACTCAGGCACTTTTTCATCCCGCCCGATTCAACCCGCTTCGACGACAAGAAGCCTCTCGCTGTCTGGCGTGGAAGCGACCACAATCCGAAGCGGGTCGAGTTGATGCGCCACTATCACGGCCATCCGCTGTGTGACATCGGACTGACGAATGTTCCCGAAGACGACCCGCGACGCGGCAGCTTTCTGAACCCGTCCGACCAGATGGGCTACAAATACATCATCTCCATCGAAGGGATCGATGTGGCCACCAACCTGAAGTGGATCCTGGCTTCCAACTCGCTGTGCCTGATGCCGGACTCGGTCTACGAAACCTGGTTCATGGAAGGAAGGCTGGAAGATGGTAAGCAGTTTGTCCGGGTTGCCGACGATTTTGCCGATCTCGAAGACAAGATCCTGCACTACGAAAGGCATCCTGACGAGGCCCGAGAAATCATCCGCAACGCCAACGCATATGTGGCGCAGTTCCTGGAGCCGGAACGCGAACAGATCTTGTCTCTGCTGGTGCTCTACAAGTATTTTGTCGTCACCGGTCAGATTGAACCGGATCCGGATCTTGCCGCATTGATTTCCGCTTGAGGCTGAGGCGGGCAGCGTTTCTCCGCAATCGATCGTGGACAAATACGGTTTCTGATCCGCTTGGCGAGCGCACGGGGTTTCAGGCCAGACGACCATCAAAGGCGTTGATGCGCGCGGTGATTTCGCTCAGGCGCGACCAGCTCTGCAGTGCCATGGGCAGAAGAAGGGCCGATTCGACGTACTGCCATGAGTAGCTCGCGATCGAAAAGATCTGACCCGCCGTTATGCTCTCGATCCCGGCTCCGACGAACAGATTGTAGGCGATGAATGCGATCTGCAGCAGGAATATGCCGCCATACACGATGGCCTCGGTGTCAGATATGGAAACTTCATGCTGTCGCAAAGCCCGCAGGTGACGGAAAGCATTGAGCCGGCTGCCGGCGTGCAAAATGTCGACCTGCTTTTCTTGCTGCTCATTGAGCCTGGCGTTGAAGGTGTAGAAACGGCGATGGAAACAGGCATAGATGACCAGCATGCCGACGATGACCATCACCGAGGAAACACCCAGAAGCATATCGAAATAGGCAAGCACTGCCAGGCTGACGGCGATCTGGACAAACGCAGCGATCAGATCCGGCACCTCCCTTTCAAGGAAATCAACGAGCTCGCGGGACATGTCGATGCGGGCGGTCCGCTTCGACACCTGAAGACCGGAGGAACGTCGCTGAAGTTCGGAACCGAGATGCAATCTGATCGTACCGTAGGCGCGGGTGTCGTAGATCCTGCGGGCCACCGCGACGCCGCCGAGAGCGACCAGGATGGCGACCATCACCCCCAATTCATGCATCCTGCCGGCGAGCAGGCCGTCGATGGAAAGCCCTATGAACAAGGGAATCAGGGCAATCAGCAGATTTTCCAGAAGCACGGCACCCCAGGTGACGGCTATGCGCGCGCGAAACGTGCGCAGGATGTTTGGCAGGTCGATTCTGATTGGCATGGTCGGTCCCGGTTGCTGTTGCTAATTGAATGAACGAACGTTCGCTCAACATAATATCTCCTACCACCAACTCCAAGGGTGGTACGAACAAAAGCAGAGGCTCGCGAATGCGAATGAAATGACGAAAATCACGTTCACCTGGCACCACGCCGAATTCTGACCTAATTGATAAGGCAGGTGATCGATCCGGTGTTACAAGAGTTGCACCGTCAACTGGAAGCCGTCGATGCTTTGGATACTGGCACTCCTTCTGTTGATGGGCCTTGCCTTTGGTCCGACCCTGTGGGTGCGGCGGGTCATGCAGGCTCATGGCGATGACCGTTCGGACTATCCTGGAACCGGCAGCGAATTTGCGCGCCATCTTCTCGACGAACATGGCCTGCACGACGTGTCCGTGGAAGTCACGGCGCAGGGCGACCACTACGACGCCAGCGCCAAGGCCGTACGCCTCTCCCAAGAGCGTCATGACGGCCGGTCACTGACGGCGGTTGCGGTAGCGGCTCACGAGGTCGGCCATGCCCTGCAGGATCGCGACGAATACGCTCCGCTCAAATGGTGCCATCGGCTGGTGGCGACTGCCAACCTGACCGACCGCATCGGTTCCGTGCTGATCCTCGGTCTGTCGGCGCTCGGCGGCGCGGCCATGTCTCCGCGATTTTTCCTGTTCGGGATTCTGGCCGTTGTGGGAATTGGACTGATCCGCGTCGCGGCCTATCTGGTGATGTTGCCGGTGGAGATGGACGCCAGCTTCCGCCGCGCTTTCCCGATCATCGATCAGGGAGGTTATTTGCCGAAGGAAGATCTCCCCTCAGTGCGTTCCGTCCTCAAAGCCGCGGCCTATACCTATGTCGCTGCCTCGTTGTTCCAGGTGCTGAACCTGCTGCGGATCCTGAGGGCATTCCGCTGAAATCGTTCTCAACGCGACAGTAAGCCGCGAGGAAATTATGAGACCACCCCCAACGTTACTGTACTGCCTCATCGCGATTCTCGTTCTGTTGATGCCTGCCACCGCAAAGGCTCAGGAGAGCAAGTCGAACGCCAATATCCTGATCGTCTATTTCAGTGTCGATGGACACACGCAGACCATGGCAGAGGAGGTTCAGGCCGGTGCCCAGGCCGTAGAAGGCGTCGATGTGGTTTTGCGTACCGTGACGGATGCCTCAGCAGATGAAGTGCTTGCGGCCGACGCGATCATTGTTGGATCGCCCGTCTACAATGCCAATGTCGCTCCTCAGGTCCAAACCTTCATCAACAGCTGGCCCTTTCGCGGGAGGCCGCTGAAGAACAAGCTCGGCGCTGCCTTCGTCTCCGCAGGCGGAATTTCAGCGGGCGAAGAAACCACTCAGCTGAGCATCCTGCGATCCATGTTGATCTACGGCATGGTTGTGGTCGGTGGACAGAACTGGACTGAGGCTTTCGGGGCATCCGCCGTGGTTGGGGAAGACCCTTTCCGATCAAAAGCCGAAAAAGTCGATCAGCACTTCCTGGCGAAAGCAAACGCCCTCGGGCGTCGGGTCGCGGAGTTGACCCGCAACTGGAAGCTTGCGCTCGATCCATCCAGATGAGGAATCCGTTTGCAGGCAACGAGTTGCCAGCCCGATCCCCAACCAAAAGACCGGGCTGGCGGTCTGGCTGAGCAACCCGGTCGAGACGCGGATGCGCCCCGTGACAATGGGAGATGTCAGTCCGGGCACCGTTCGAGGTCAAATTTGAGCAGTGCTGACCACTTCAGCCAGAAAACCGTACCCCAAACCTATTGAAGAAGAAGCCATACCGCATCCCATGTATTGGGGATGCTGTATCCGCATTGTGTAGTGGGAGGGATTTCAGCTTGGAAATCCAACCGGCAGATGGGAACCATGGTGTGAGTCCGGTTTACACAGTATGTTGCGAACTCAAGGGATAGCGTCTACAGCCAAATCAGGCTGATCATCTGCGCACTGGGCAGGGTTGCAAACCAGGGCAAATTGGAACGACCGTGATCACAGCGCCCCATATCTGTTTTGCCTCGACCAGGCGCCTTCTCGATCCCGTAAGCGGGGCAGCGCAATCGGCACGGAACATCCTTGAGACAGTTGCCGACGCAGGCTTCAAGGCCACCGCATTCACGGCGTCGCTGTTCGACAGCAACGCCGAGGTGGGTTATGTAGTTCAGCTCGGCAAGCAAGCGTCCGCGTCCAAAGGCGAGCTTGTCCAGATCCCATGCAACGGCGCTGAGTATTCTGTCTTCATGACCGCCAGCAGTCTTGGCCGCAATATGACGGCGGAAGAGCGGCGGGAGTTGATGGCGATATGGCTCCGTTATCTTTCCGAGGTCCAACCGGACATCATCCTCAGAAAAATTGCCGACTTCGATAGGGAGCAAAGCCGCGCAGGCTGAAACAGGACAGCGGCCGATTGACCGATGGTGGGCCCGGAGGGATTCGAACCCCCAACCAAGCGGTTATGAGCCGCCGGCTCTACCATTGAGCTACAGGCCCCACCCGGCAGCAAAGCAGCCGGTTTCACGCAACTCCCGTTGAACGCGCGAACCGGCTCCGCTTAAACCAATTCCGGGCCGCCGACAAGACGTTGCGGTCTACGCGACCGGTCTCTTTGGCAACCCGCATCAAAGATCCGATATGATATGCGGTATAAATCTTGAGAGGTCCTGTGTGATGGCCTCCCGGTCCTCGCGAATGCAGATGCCCGAAGCGACACCACCAACGATCCAGGATCCGATCGTCGCATAGTCATCGCCGAATTTTGGTGGCTTGGCATATTCCTGAAGAATGTACCCTTCCTCGCCATAATGGCCTGGTGTCGAAACCTCCTGCCCCTCGACACCGCGCACCGTGATGTTGGCTCCTTCCCGACTAAAGAATGGCTTTTTGACATGGGCACGATTGCGGAAATCCGCATCCGCTTCCGTCTCGAAAAAGGCCGGCAGCAGATTGGGGTGGTCGGGAAACATCTGCCACAGCAGCGGCAGCATGGCCTTGTTGGATAGAATGGCCTTCCAGGGCGGTTCGATCAAATGCACCGTCGCACCGGGCAAATAGGGACCGTATTCCTCGCGGAACATGTCTTCATAGGGGTAGAGCTTGAACAGGATGTCGATGACGATTTCATCGGTATCGGCAAATCGGCCCTGGGCGTCGATGCCGATGTCGTCAACCGCGACAAAATGCGGAATGAGGCCGGCCTGCTGTGCACAGTCCTCCATGTAGCGAACCGTTGCCCTGTCCTCATCGTGATCCTTGGATGCGGCAAAGTGAATATGAGAGCCCGGCGCAAACATGTCTGCGAACCGTTCGATCAAACGGTCCTGCACGGAATTGAATTGATCGGCATCTTTCGGCAGCACGCCAGCAGCGATCTGCTCTTCCAGCCAGATCCACTGAAAAAAGCCGGTCTCATAAAGCGCCGTCGGCGTGTCGGCATTGAATTCCAGCATTTTCGCCGGCCCGGTGCCGTCATAGTACAGGTCAAACCGGCCATAGAGCGAGGGTTCGGAATTGTCCCACGACTTGCGGATCCAGGATCGGTAGCTTTCCGGAATGGCTATTTTTTCAAGCAACCCGTCATCCCGAACCACCCGATCGACCAGATCGAGGCACATGCCATAGAGTTCCTGGGTGGGATCCTCCAGTTCCCGCTCGATCTCCGCGAGCGTGAACACGTAGGCCCGGGTCTCATCCCAATAGGGCGCGCCGTACATGGTGTGGAAGCCGAATCCGAGTTCTTCGGCATGCTTCTTCCAATCGGGCCGCTCGGGAACGGAGATCCGCCTCATCGAACGGTCGGAACGTCAGAGTTTCGCAAGAAGTGCTTGCACATCATCGCGCCCCGGGTTCTCCAGCGCCTTGATCTTGGCCTCCAGGTCCGCCCCGCTTTCCAGGCGCGCTTCCTCATCGGCCGCCTCCAGCATCGCCTGCTGTTCTGCCTGGCGTTGCTCCAGGCGAGCCAGGCTATCGACGGCGCTTGCCAATTTTCCGTCAGACGCGGTGGTGTTGGTCGATGCCGCCTTTTGCGCATTGATCAGTGCCTCGTTGGCCTTGGCGCTGTCCAGCTTACGTTGCAGCGTCTCGATCTTGTTTTCGGACTGTCGGATTGTGCTGTCCATGCGTTCCTCGGTCGCTTTGTATTGGTCAAACAGCGCCTGGTCCGCCTCCACCTTGTCCCGCAGCTTGAGGATGCTTTGCACGATCTCGATGGCCAGCGGTTCGTCGCCCTGCGCTTTTGCCTTGCTGGCGGCCGCTGTGCGGCGCTCGATTTCGCCCATGAGTTCGGCGACAGACTTCTCCTTGAGCTTGCGATTGGCTGCCATGCGTGCCTTTTCATCTTTTGCACCTGCGATCGCCTTTTTGGCGTCGCGTATTTCCTGCTCAAGAATTGTCAGCAGATTGGCGTCCTGAACAGCTTCCGCGGCGTTGTGGGCGTGCCCCTTGAAGGCCGTGATCAATTTCGTCCAAACAGTCATGGTTTAGCGGTCCTAATTCAGTGAGATATTGTCAATCGTCGCCGATTCTCGGTCCGACATCAGCCGCCAGTTCAAGCGCGCTGTTGGCGATGGTCCGCAATTCGGTTTCCAGCGAATCGAGCGTGGATCGAACCGACATGGCGCCGAAAAGCTCGTAATATTCTTCACCGCCAACATTATCGATCGAAAGAGCGCAAAGCGGCAGAAGCTTTTTGTGGTTGCGCAGCATCATCGCTTCGAAGGCCGCCGGATCATCCTGCTGCACGCGCGGCCAAAGCACGGTGGTCGTCAGAATCTGGAGGTCGCCGACCGTCATGAAGAGGGTAATTTCACCTGCTGAGTGAAGCCGGACTTCCAGCACGTCCGGCTGCATGGCGCTGACTTCGCAGCTGATTTCACCTTCCGCGAACGAACTGGAATTCTCCAGAGCTTCTTTGAGTTCCTGCAATGTCCAGGGAGTTTGCCGTGCGTTCATCCAATGCCTCCGGGTTTGCCGGTCTCGACATCCGGCCTCGCACAAGTAGAAGTGAAACAGGTCGGTTTCAAGCTGTTTTTCAGCGCCAATTCCGGTTTGACATGCCGAAGTCGGATGGTCACAGTAATGGCGATTCAACTCGGGGCAGACATCAACTTTGCCAATCCTTCAGATCTTCATCTCCCGGCTTTACCACCACGTGCTCGAGCTCAAGCTCTGGCTGCTGATGACTTTGATCTGCGGATACCTGTTCATTTCCTGGGTGTTGTTTTTCCTTGCTGGCGAGGCCGACCTTACCCGAAACCCGATTACCTTCATCTATTTTGCCGCCACCACGGCATCGACAGTCGGCTACGGAGATCTGTCACCGCAGACAGCAGCCGGGCGCCTGGTATCGGCCTTCTGGTTTTTCCCCGGGGCGTTGCTGATTTTCTCCGCGGTTCTTGGCCGACTGACGGGAACTCTCGTGGAAGGAGTGAGACGTATGGCTGACGGAAACGGAAACTTCGAGCGTCTGCAGGACGCCACGGTGATCGTCGGTTATCATCGCGACAAGACGCCGGTCATGGTGGACAATCTGATCGCGGGACAGGACGGCGACGAAAAGATCGTACTCCTGGCCAACGACAAGGATGTCGATATCCGTGACGGCATCCGTCTCGTCAGGGCCGAACGGCTGGACGCGCTTCAGTCACTCAGACGTGCCGCTGTTCCGGGCGCACAGAAGGTTCTCGTCTACGCTGGCACGGATGCGGAGACTTTCAACACCTGTCTTGCCATCCGGGAGTTGAACAGGACGGTCCACGTCGCCGCCTATTTCGAAGACCGGGACACGGCCCGAAGGGCGGGAGACCTGGCGAATATCGAACCGGTTGTCTCCAGTGCCGTAGAAGCGCTCGTGCGTGCCGCGCAAGATCCGGGCGCAGGTCAGATCCTGATGGCACTGTCAACCGCAGGTTTCGGTGCAACGGTGTTTTCGGCAACCATCGAAGCTGCGGAGCCGACTGAAACGGCCGCCTTGAGGCAAGCCCTTTCCGCATCCGATGCCACTCTGATTGCGATCTCCCAACCAGACGACAGCAACTTCCTGTTCCGCCCTTTTCCCGGGGCGTTGAAATCGGGAGGCATCTTCTACTACCTTGCCAACCAGCGACTGACCGCCACCGAGATCTCCACTGAACTCGGAGGAACCGATGTTCGGATCACTGTTTAAGCGCAACAAGGGCTGGATACCGCCCGAAATACTCGGGCTGACAATCGATCGCGGCATCACGTTCGACCCGATTGCACTTCGACTGCTGCCGGAAGACAGTCTTCTTGAGAAGCCCGACACCACTCTCATGATCACTGCCCAGGGCTGTTGTGATCTCGGCGAGCAATCGTTCATGCATCGCTTTTATCCGGACGACGACCGATTTTTGGTCCAGTTTCAGGGCGGAGACGGCCAAACCGACGATCGCGTTGATGAAATCATGCTGTGGTACTTTTATGATGTCCGCTACCCGTCGGATGACCGCGAGTGGGATCGCGCAAAAGATGCAATTCGCCAGACAAGGTATACGCTGGAAGGCGAAGACGGGACTTACAGTTTCGAACGCGCCTGGTTCGATACGTCGACATCTCCTGAAGACCCGATGACCTATTGGGAAGAGGTCTGCGACGACCGATCGGGTGGCGGGCGCCGACGAATTTTCCAGACAGCGATGCTCTTTGCCCGCCCCATGAGGGATGGCCGGGACGAGATGCTCTTCATCAACATGGAAGAACCGGACAATGCGGAACGCAGCGTTGCGTATATGATCGGATTCCCGCTCGAACGGCACAATTTTACTGTCTAGTGTGGTGGATTTGAAGTTCCTATGATTATTGCAGCAACCTCTGGTAGGAACTTCAAATCCATAAACCACACTAGAATCATAATCTTGCTAGTGTCCTGATTGAATCTGAAGTTCGTTCGGAGTGTGCTGTAAAATGGGACGAACTTCAGATTCAGGACACTAGCTCACGTATTGGAGATCCAAATGGCTGACATCCTGGCGTCCCTCTCGGGCCTAGTCCCCTTCATCGCCTACTTCCTTGTGGCGATCGCCATGCTGTTGATTTTCATGAAAATATACACGCTGATGACGCCTCACGACGAAATGGCGCTGATCAAGGAAAACAACGTTGCGGCATCATTGGTCTTCAGCGCTGCCTTTCTCGGCTTTTCGCTGCCGCTCGCCAGCGCGGTGGCAAACTCGGTCAGTATTCTTGATTTCGTAATTTGGGGAATTATCGCCTGTGTCACACAGCTGATTGCCTATCAGATCTTTCGCCGATTTTACCCCAGACTGACAGACCGTATCGAACAGGGCGAAATGGCCATCAGCACCAAACTTGCCACCATTTCGGTGACTGTCGGTTTGCTGAACGCCGCGTGCATGACCTACTGATTCGAAACAAGCCGCGAGCACGTCCAGAAACATCAGACCGATTCAAGTCGGAGAAATCTCATGAAGCGCTCTAAGTCGATCAAACTGGTGGTCATGGCGACCACAACCGCGACCCTTGCGGGTTGCGGGCAGGAACCGACCTTGGAAGGCCGGGTTTACAAAACCGAAGCTGAATGCATCGCCGACAATTTCCTGCCGGACGAGGCCTGTGCCGAAGTGGTTATGACCGGAGAAACCGTGCACCGGGCTTCCGGTCCACGCTACAACTCCCAGAATCTGTGCTCCGAGCAACACGGAACCAACCGGTGCGAACCAGGCACCACTGGAGCAACCTCGTTCTTCACGCCACTCGCCGTTGGTTACTTCGTCGCAAAGGCCGCTGACGGAAGCCTCAACCGCTCGACAATTCGCCCGGTTTATCCGGAACGCGGAAGCGATCGGCGTTACACCTCTGGCGGATACTATGTGGGCAGCTATGGCGGCGGCAGTTGGAGAACCTATGACGATGCCGTCAAAACTCCACCAAAGCCCGCCAGGGTCCAGACCCGAACCTCAGTCGCCTCAAGGGGCGGTTTTGGCAGCCGTTCAAGTTCTGGCTCGAGAGGGGGTTAGGCGTCCGAAGCTACCGCGACTGACGGCGCCGACAAGACATTGCCGCAAACCGCGGCTATGCAGCGCTCAATCTTTCACAGCTATCGGGGTCACTCATGATTATTCGACGCACATTCGCCATCCTGTTCGCCCTTGTTTTGCTGCCTTCGGCAGCGGCGGCACAGGGTTCCGGCAAGCAGAAGCCCGGGATCGTCGCCGTCACCGGCGAAGGTGTGTCCACTGTTGCACCGGATATGGCGGTGGTGACTCTTTCGGTTGTGCGTCAGGAAAAAACGGCGCGTGCTGCGCTCGACACCAACAAGAGCGCCATGACGGAGGTGCTTGCCTCCATCCGTGACGCCGGTGTCGAAACACGCGACATTCAGACGTCAAATTTTTCCATCGACCCGCAATATGTCTACCCGCGCAGCAATGACAACAAGCCGGCCGAGCCGCAGATCGTCGGCTACCGGGTATCCAATACATTGACCGTTCGCATCCGCAACCTGGACGATCTCGGCGGCATTCTTGATCAGGCTGTCAGCCTCGGCGTCAATCAGGGTGGACAGATCTTGTTCACCAATGACGATCCTTCAGAAGCGTTGACCGAGGCGCGCAAGGCCGCCGTGCTCGACGCCATCGACAAGGCGAAAACACTGACGGAAGCCGCCGGTGTCGAACTCGGACGCATTTCGCGGATCGATGAGCAGCACAGGGCTCCAGCACCAGTGCCATTGATGCGCGCGGAAATGGCCGCCAGGTCGGCAGCGGACTCAGCGGTGCCGGTTGCCGCCGGAGAAAACCAGTACAAGGTGCAGGTCAATGTCAGCTTCGAACTGAATCAGTAGCTGACCAAAGAAAACCCCCGGGCATCGATCGGGCAGGGACCGGTGCCTGGGGGGATCGCTGATTGGGCGGGGAATATCAATCAGCGAAATGCCGTTAGCGAAGGGCAATCACCGGGCAGTGACGCCGGTTGGCGAAGACAACCTTCACCGGGTAACCGTGGCGCCAGCCTTTGACGACAACGCGCTTGTGGTTGCGGCGGACGATGCGGCCATTGCGAACGCCCATCTTCCAGGCCTTCTTGGCGGCGCGCCGTGGTTTGCAGATTCCCTTGTGAGGTTTCGGGCCGTAACCCGGACCCCAGCCAGGCCCCCAGCCCCAACCCGGTCCGTATCCCGGGCTGCCGAATTCGATCGAAAATCCGACGCCTCCGCCACCGGCAGAAGCCTGTTCCGTGGTGACGGCCATCGAGCCGACACCGATCAAAGCCGCGAGGGCAAATGACTGTGCGATTTTTCCAAACATGTGTCTCTCCATCTCTCGGGTGTCGCGCAGCTCCTTTCGAAGCCATGGTGAGAGATTAGGAGACCGCAACTGAACGCTGTCGGAACCTCGCGTTCATACGCTGTTCATGTTGAAAAAAACCGGCGGCAGCCCAGTCAGGTCAGATCCCGCGACCAGAATTGCATCCGTTTTGGCGTCTCGTGCCGATCGCCGATATCGCGCCAGGGGAACTCACAGGTGATTCCCTCCATCGGCTGATAGCCGCGATTGCGCCAGAACTGATCAAGGGGAACATAGTTGGCCGGTTTCGAGGGATGATCGTCGGGACGAACGACACCGCAAAAGGCGACGCGTTCGTAACCCGCAGCCTTTGCCGCCGCCTCACGTTCGTCGAAAAATCGCACACCGATGCCCCGCCCCCGATAAGGCTGCAGCAGCACGGACTCACCGAAATAGAAATAGTGTCGAGGATCGAGGCCGGCCTGCCTGAACGGTTTGGCAAAATCATCAAAATGATCGCTGAGTGGCGCTGCGGTCGCCGCGCCAACCAGCCGGCCGGCGTAGAACGCGCCGATGATCACGGCCCCCTCGGAGGCAGCAAACTTGGCAAGATATTTGCGCTCATAATCGAAATCGCCATCGTACAGATAAGGCCACTCCCGGAAGACCGTGATCCGCAGCTGCGCCAGATCGCCTAAAACGGCCGTCATATCGTCGCCAGTCAGCCTGGCCAGGTCGACTTTGCTCACACGCAATCCCTCCATCGGCGATTCCAAACAGCCGGACCTTAGAGCAAGGGGCGATAAGTTTGGATCATTTGATGGCTGCAGATCGGCTTCACTCAGCCCGTCACCCACGACCGTGCTCAATGCCGTGCAAGTCAGGCGGCCTGCACAACACGGCCCTTCCAGATGGTCGCGTGCGGGCGGATTGCGGCGATCTCTTCGGGCGCAATGTCCGGCAGAAACTCGTCCAGGATCACGAAATCAGCCCACTTTCCCGCCTTCAACGAGCCGGTCTCTTCTTCCATTCCGAGTGCCCGGGCGCCGTTTATGGTGAAGATCGGCAATGCGGCGAACAAGGAAATGGCCTGCTCCGGTGCCAGCTCACCGGGATAGGCCGGATCCGCGCTGCGGCGTGTCAGCATGCCCGATAACCCGGTCCAGGGATTCGCGTCCGGAGCGGCCGCCGGCCAGTCCGACCCATAGATCATTTCGGCCTCGGCCTTGAGAAGATCAGAGATGCGATGATTTTTCTGAACCCGGTCACGGCCCAGCAAGGCTATCTGAACCGCTGTCCCCGGATTGGGAAACCACATTTTTGGGGATAGCTCGGCCACCGCCCCTAACGCGCGAAAGCGAGTCAGATCCGAGTCGGAAACATAGTTCGAATGCGCGATTTCATGGCGCAATCCGCTTTGCCCGTTGGCCGTTCGTGCAGCTTCGATAGCGTCGAGGCCTTTGCGAATCGCATTGTCGCCAACCGCGTGCATCTTGACGGTATAGCGTCGCCGGTCGAGCTCGATCAGCATCCCGTTGAGTTCATCCGGTGGGATGAGAAGGGTAGAATCGGGATCGTGCGATGAAACGTCGTAGCCACTTTCCGCCAGATAGGGCTCGATAAATGAGGCCGTATAGCCTGGTGCTACGCCATCAAGAAACAGCTTCGCGAAGTCGAGGCGGACATTGTCGCTTGCATAACGACGGCGCAATTCGTCCATCCGATCATAGGGCACGGTGTCACCGCCGAGCGGGCTTGAATGGACGATATGGGCGGCCGTATGCAACGTGAGCTCGCCCCGCTTGTCGGCCGCCTGATAGGTGTGAAGTTCCTCTTCGAAGGCCATGGGCTCCTTGAACGCGGTAAAGCCCAGCCGGTTGAAATACCCGACCGCTTCGCGAACAGCCTGTTGCAATTGCGTCTCGCTGCGGCTGACAAGCGCACGAGCCGGCGCACTGGCGGTTTCGGCCAGAATTCCGTTCGGCGCGCCGGTGGCCGGATCGCGCTCGATGACACCGCCGGCGATGTCCCCTGTTTCTGGCCCGATGCCGGCGAGCTCGAGGGCGCGTGAGTTGCACCAGAGGATATGCTGGCTGGCATCATGCAGGACAATCGCGTGCCGGGTCGAAATCGCGTCCAGCAATTCACGCGGGTTTGCGCCCATTTCGGCGCGCATCGCCGGGCGCCATGGGCCGCCATAGACAACCTGATCCGTGGCGTTCCTGTCGCAACGCTCTCTAACCGCTTCGAGCAAATCGGACAGGCCGGCATCGAAACCCACATAGATATCAAAGAGAGTTCGGCAGGCACCCCAAAGCGCATGCGTATGGCTTTCCACCAAACCCGGCATGACGAAACGACCGGATAAATCATGGATCTTCGTGCCGGGGCCTGACAGGTTTAGAACGTCGGAGGCGCTGCCGACTGCAATCAAGCGACCATTCTTGACCGCGAGAGCTTCGGCTCGCGGGTTGGCCCCGTCCATCGTCAGAATGGTTCCGCCGGTCCAGATCTCATCCGCTTGTGGCATCGAGGTATCCGTGTTTCCTGTTGGGAGACCCGAGGTTTTTGAGGCGCAAGGCCTACTCAGGCAGCGCGATCCGCATGTGGACTTTCATCCATTTGCGCGATCAGATGATGGTTGAGCCGTTCTGCCAGATGCGCTCGGATATTTTGGTGTTCCGGGCTGTCCCACAGATTGTGGGTTTCGTGGAGGTCGTTTCTGACGTCGTAGAGCTCGCCCCAGGGCTGATCGCGGTACACGGTGTATTTCCACTCCTTCGTCAGCAAAGTTCTAACGCGAGCGGGCTCATCGAAGCCGAGGCGCGTGCTGCTGTCATTGTACTCGATCAACACCTCCGAGCGCGGTCCTTCGGCGCCCTGTGTGACGGGAAGAAAGCTCTGCCCCTGATTTCCGTTGAATGGCTGCAACCCCGCGCGTTCCAGGATGGTTGCTGCAAGGTCTACCGTGGAGCACAGCGCATCGCTGCTCGAGGCGGTCCGCCGATCCGGATCAGACCAGATGAAGGGGACGCGGGTGATGCTGCGAAACGGCAACGCGCCCTTTAGAAGCATGTTGAAATCGCCGAGATAATCGCCGTGATCCGCGGTGTAGCAAATTACGGTGTTTTCCAACTGCCCGCTCTGCTCGAGGGCATCGATAATTTCGCCGACGGCATCGTCGACAAAAGCCATCATGCCGGCGGTCAGCGCCATGGCTTCCTTGAGCTGCTGATCACCCAGCATCATTGCGGTCTGTGGCGTCATCTGACCGCCACTATGCTTCCAATTCTCATGAAGCCAACGCATCGGAGGCGTAGGATTCTGATGTGCCTCGTAGGGCAGAGAAATCTCGAAATCGTCGGGATTGTACATATCCCAGTATTTGCCCGGCGGATTGAACGGGTGGTGCGGATCCGGAAAGCTGACAAAGGCAAAGAAGGGGTCATCCTCCGCGGCCCGTGACGAAATGTAGTCAATCGCGCGGTCACGAATGTAGGCCGTCGGGTAGAGGTCTTCGGGAATTGGTGTCCGGTACGCCTGCGGACAGGAATAATTGTGCGGGAGTTCGTTCTGCGGATCCTGCAAGACCTGCCAATTCGGAACGTTTTCGCGAAACCATTGCCGGTAGTGCCCCCCGCAACGATCCCCGTGATTGGTCACCATGTCCACATGCTGGTAGCCGTAATAAGGCGTCTTGATCGCGTATCGATTTTCGGAATTGTAGCTGTCCGGCTCTTCATCGCGGTAGGTGGCCGGGCCGCGACGCCAGGCCTCTGGCATGGATGCAACCTCTTCAGCACTTTTGTTGGTCGGCGGCATGCCAGTGAAAGGCTGCAGGTGGCTCTTGCCGATAGCAGCCGTGTGGTAACCGGCTCCTGCCAGCAGATCGACGAACGTATTGGCGTTTTCCGGCAGAACGCAGCCATTGTAGCGCAGTCCGTGCAGGCTCGGATAACGCCCGGTCAGCAGCGTTGCGCGGTTCGGCATGCAGACCGGCGACGCGACCTGGAAATTTTCGAACCGCATCCCCCGCACCGCAATCCGGTCGATGTTAGGCGTCTTCAACACCGGGTGGCCGTAACAACCCAGCCAATCGGCGCGCTGTTGGTCGGAAATCAGAAACAGGATGTTGGGGCGTTGGGTCATTATGCCTCTTTGGTGCTCAGGTCGCATTAAAAAAAGCCGGAGGTGCCCACAGCACCACAGGTGTTTATGCGTGCTGCATACGGCGAGCACCCACGTGGTGCCAACCCAAAATCGCGAGGGCGATAGCGATGGCCGCAAACTGGACAAGCTCGGGACGCATCAGTACCGCGACAGCCGTTGCCAGGCGAATGACGATCCACATGAAAGACAACGGTCGCGCGTCATAAGCCGCAAGTGCGCTTGCAACGAGATAGAGCGCCAGCACGAGACGGACGAGCAACCACAAGAGCGCCCCGATCTGCACGCCGTTTTCGTAGCCGGGCAAAGCCCCTCCGGACGGGTTGGACGGATCGATCAAAGCCTGATCTACCAATAGGAGCTCCGGGTAGAACGCGAAAACGAATGGAATAGCGAACATGACGATGCCGGAACGAACCGCACTGAAACCGGTGGCCATGGGCTCGGCTTTGGTGATCGTCGACGCCGCGAAGGCGGCAAGAGCCACTGGCGGCGTGATGGCCGAGGCAATGGCAAAGTAGAAGATGAACATATGGGCCGTGAAGGTCGCGATGCCCAGGCCGACCAGCAGCGGTCCCATAAGCAGGGCTACGTTGATATAGGCCGGAACAGCCGGCATGCCCATACCGAGCAGAATGGCCAGTGCCATTGTGATTGCCAGGGCAAAGAACTGGAACAGCGCCGAGCCGCCGCCACCAAGATCGAGTGCCAGCAGAAAGCGCAGAACGTCGATCGCCACAAACTTCGAAAGTCCCGTGAAGTTCAGGCACACATCGATCACGGTGACCGCGAGAAGCATGAGGTAGAGCGTCGCGATGGTGATTCCGGACTCAGCCAATGCATCGAGCACCTTGCGCGGCTTTGCCCGGAACTCCTTGTCCAGGAACAACAGAACCATCACCAGGGCCGCCGCCCACCAACCGGTCGCACCGGCATCACCGGCTGCATTCTGGTAGACCTGCAGGATCCAGGGCAGCGATTTGACCGAACAACGGTCGCCCTGCAGAACGGCATCCGCTCCAAACAGCCAGCCTGTGAAACCGCAGCCGACCATGTCCTTGGGCGTCAAAAGCAGGGCGAGGATCAAAAGGATCGGCAAAACGATCTGGCACAGGTGCAGAATGTCCTGCCCGCTCACCCGCATCTCGTCGGTCAGCTTCCCGAATGCCTCGATGCCCTGTTTGCGCGACTGGAAAGACGCGCTGAGAAACAGACACAGGAAATAGGCAACCGCCGGCAGCGCTGCAGCGACGATGACGTCCCGATAGGGCACACCCGTCATCGCGGCCAGGATGAAGGCAGCGACCCCCATAACAGGTGGCATGATCGATCCGCCCGAGGACGCGGCAGCCTCCATGCCGCCGGCAAACACCTTGGAAAATCCGCGCTTGATCATCATCGGAATGGTCAGGACGCCTGTGGACAGGACATTCACCACCGGGCCGCCGGAGATCGTTCCAAACATCGCCGAGCTGACGATCGCCGCATGCGCCGGACCGCCGCGAAGATGACGCGTCCAGCGGAAGGCCAGCTTGATCAGTGTTTGACCGCCGGCGGATTTGCCGAAAAGCGCACCCAGAATGATGTAAGGAAAGACAACATTCATGATGACGTTCATGAAGCGACCAAGAATACCGGAGGCATTGTTCACCAGGGCATCGTGCACATTGGGCACGCCGTCGAGGAACGTTCGAGGCTCGCCGCCGAGTTTGGTCATCAGGTATTTGTTGATGTCTTCGGGACCATGGAAATACCAGACCAGTACGGTTGCGATGGTGTAGAGCGCGATGACGATGGAGACCAGAACCAGCGGCAGGCCCCAGACTTTGACGTTGTAGCCGAGGAACACCAGGATCGATGCGCCCACGATAAGCACCAGCCAGACGCCGGTGGTGGCGACGCATTTGGGATCTTCCACCGTATCCGGGATGGGCAGGCCCATGGTTTCGGCAAATTCGATTTCGGCTTTCAGCGTTTCCGCCATGATGCGCGCCCGCTCGCCGGTAAACGAGTCGATCAGGCACACGCTGTCGATTTCAATCAGATAGGTCAGTGAAATTGCCGCAGCCGACACGACCAGGGCGATGTCCATGAAAGCGCCGAACCAGGCCCGTGGCGTGCCTCGCCATTCGCGCCACATGGAGTGTTTCAGCGCGACAATCGCCATCATGATGAAAAAGACGATGGGATAGAACCATTCGGTGGAGAAGGCGTGGGTCTTCAGATCCTCGACACCGGTAATGCCGCGCCAGAAGTCATCCCATCCCGGAATCAGCGGTGTGCTGTTGACCACGCCCATAAAGACGAAGATCAAGGCCAGCAGATAAACAGCCCTGTTTTGAAGCGAAGGCGCACTGGTCTCGCGGTCCGGTGTCTCAGACATGGCTCACCTGAAATCTGAAGCAGCGTGCCGGGCGCCGCCAGGAAGACGACGGCGCCCGAATTGTCAACTCACAAGCGGCCTAGTTGGCCAATGCGCAGTCGTCGATCTCATAGCCGGCGTCACGCCACGCTTTTGCGGCGCCGGGATGATACTTGACCGGGTTTGCGCCGCACATTCCCTGCATCGGATCGTCGAAACCAACGGTGTCGCCGTAGGGAGCCTTGGCCTTCAGGTCATCGAGCGTTGCGATGTAAGCGGTGACAAGGTCATAGACCAGTTGTTCATCCATGTCCTTGTGCACGACGTTCCCGCCAATCGTCGCGAAAGCACGGAAGGTGTCGTCTTCCGATACGAACGTCCAGTCGTCGCCCATCTTGGCTTCGAGATCGGCGAGTTTCATGGTGAACGGCGCGCTGCCCGGTGCCTTCATATACTTCTGCATCGCGTCGCTTTCATACGCTTCCTTGGGCATGGACCAACCGGTCATTTTTCCGGCCGCGGTGACCGACGTCAGCCGGCTTCCCGGGAAAAGCTCCGGCAGGACAATGGCATCCGGTTCGCCGCTGGTGACCAACGATGCGCCCTGCCCCCAGTTGACCTGCAGACCTTCATAATCTTCGCCGTCCTTCAGACCGGCCACGATCTGGATCATGCTGCGGGCGTTGGTCAGGGCACCGCCGCGTGGCGGTCCGTTATAGATCTTGCGACCCTTCAGATCGTCCCAGCCGTCGACACCCTTGGCGTCGTAGGCATAGAGAAAGAAAATGCCGAGCGTGAACGGGTTGATGGCGCGCAGGTTCGAGGCCAGTTCAGCACCTTTTTCCTTGCCAAGCGAGCCGTAGGGACCAACGCCCCGGCTCATCAGGAACGGAAGAATGTACGGCGTTCCGGCGATGTCGGTCTTGCCTTCAGCGACGTTCTGAATGGAATTGGTCAGCGTCTGGCCATCGGTCAGTTGGATACTGGCGATGCCCTTCGTTCCGGCAATCTCGGTCAGATGGGCAGGCGACAGATGCGTGGCGCCACCGGGGCTCGCGGTCTCCGCCGTCAGGTTGACCTGCGCAAACGCGCCGGTCGTCATCAAGGTTGCGACGGCTGCGGCCGCCATCAGTTTCATTGGCTTCATTGGTACCTCCCTTATATTGAAACCGTTCCTATCGTTCACGCGCAGCGCCACGCACGTCGGTTAATCCGCGTGCGCTGTTGCTGCTTCATTCTCCTTGGCTGATTTGGATGGTGTTTTGCGTGGCGTGTCAGGATCGACCAGTCGTTCCGCCGCGGCGCTGAGCAGATCCAGGAGGCGCTTGAGTTCCTCAAAGTCATCAGGACTTAGTTGGTCGGTTACCTGTTTCAGGGTTTGCCTTGCCCGCGGCCATATTCGTTCAAAACACTCGATCCCGCTTGGTGTCAGTGAAATCAATTTGCGCCGCTTGTTCGCCGGATCTTCCTGCCGAGTTATCAGGCCTTTTCTTTCAAGCGCGGCTGCGGCCCTGCTTCCGTGGGCCGGATCGATGGATGTGCGCCTGGTGATGTAGGCCAGATGGCAGCTGCCGAAGCGCGCAACTGAAAACAGCAGCTGCCACTCCAGAATGGGCAGGTTCTCATCCTGCAACACGTCGCGTGTCACGACGCGCCGCATCTTGCTCGTAAACGAGCGAGCACGAAGGATGATGAAATTGTCGATCTGTTCCGGCGGTATGAATGCCGCGTGCAAGATCCGTCCTCCCGATCAGTCCCTTGACTGGCCACGCACTATATTGGCATATGCAATATATGGCAACTGCAATATATGGCAGATGCAACAAAGATCGATGATCGTGCCGACCTGCGCCTCTGGGAGCGAAGCCGATGAAACGCCCAAACATTTTGCTCTTCATGTCCGATAACCAGCCAGCGGATCTGCTGGGGTGTTATGGAAATGATGAAGTCCGCACACCGCATCTCGATCGGTTGGCGGACCGTGGGGTCCGGTTTCAGAACGCGTTCTGTGCCAATGCCATGTGCTCGCCTTGCCGCGCGTCGGTCCTGACCGGACTGATGCCGAGCCAGCATGGCATTCACAATTGGCTCGACGACAGGCTGATGGACCGCTGGCCGAAGAACTGGTCGGCGATCGGCGATTTCGCCAACATGCCCACCATCATCAAACAAGCGGGCTATGCGACGGCACTGATCGGCAAATTCCATCTTGGAGTGCCGTTCGTTCCCCAGCTTGCTTTTGATCACTGGGTCACTTTCCCCCACGGTCACACGACAAGCTTCTACGACAACGACGTGATCGATCAGGAGAAGCGTTATCGCTTTGCCGGCCATACAGTCGACTTCTTCACGGACAAGACCATCGAGTTCCTGGAACACCAGACCGGGCAGGACGAACCGTTCTTCGCCTTCATCCCCTACAACGGTCCGTACGGGCATTGGCCGGCGATCAAAGGGCGAGCCGATGTCACCTTTGCAGATCTTTACGACGACGCCGACATGCACTCGATCCCGCGCGAGGGGCTTTCGAGCGAAGTCCTCGAAAGGTTCGGCCTGCGCGTTGCCGAAGGCGGCCTGCGCGAGCAGTTCAAGGGTCCGTTGCTGTTACCGAACAACGTGGAATCGCTGCGTAACTATTTTGCCCAGGTTAGCCTGATCGATGACGGCGTCGGACGAATCCTGGCGGCGCTCGAAAGGCTCCGGCTCGACCGGGATACCATCGTGATCTATACGGCCGATCACGGGTTCTCACTCGGTCATAACGGTGTTTGGGGACACGGTGCCGCTGCTTTTCCGGCAAGCGCGCATCGCCCCTCCTACCACATTCCGCTGATTGTCGCTGGAGGGCCCGTCGCCGATAACGACCCATGCGACGAACTTGTGAGCCAGATCGATCTGTTTCCCACGCTGGCAGCCTTGGTTGGTGCGGACGACGCTCGACCGAGCCTCGCCAGCAGTGCCCGTAGCCTTGCGCCTGCCCTGAACGGGGAGCCGATGCCGGGGGCCGGTGCAGTCTTCTACGAACAGGAAGAAACCCGTGCGATCCGCACCCCCGAGTGGCTCTACGCAATGCGCTTTGAGGGCTCCGGCTCCTATCCGATGCAAGATGAAATGTATCGTCTGACCGACGATCCGCTGGAAAAATCGAACCTCATCGACGTGCCAGAATTGTCAGACAAGGCTGCCGAACTGCGCGGCCGGATCACGTCCTTCTTCGACACCTATTCCGCACCGGAATATAACCTCTGGCGCGGCGGCACGGCCAAGTCAAACGTGACCTACGAAAAGCTATGGAAGGATGCTTGGGGCGATGACTGGAGGCCGGAGTTCTCGGCCTGACCTGCAGGATACCAGCACTGGCATCAGCTACCCGTCAGCTTCCACCTGGCGAACCCATTCCGCCAAATTGGTGTAGGTGCTGATGCGGCTGATACGGCCATCATCCACTTCAAAGAAGGTTCCAGCAGCAATGCTGTAACTCTGGCCTGCGGCTTTCGGAAGGCCCTCGACAGTCGAACGATAGGTACCGCGAGTGGTGAACTCGGCCGCTGCCCGGCCGCCATCCGGCGTTGTCATAATGGTCAGATCGTCCACCCGCTCGTCTTGGTGCTGACGCGTCCTGGCCAAATACCAGCTGAATTTCTCTCGACCGATCTCACGCTGACCCTGGTTGATGTCGTGAACAACGTCGTCGTCGAGCAGGCTGAGCATCTCGTCGAGATCATGGGCGTTGAAGGCGGCAAAATAGCGCTCTATCAGATCTGTGGTTTCGCGCTGTGGCATTCATTCGCCTCCTTCTATCCCTGGCAACTCGCCGCGCGTCAGGCGCCGAAAACCGTAACCGGATCTCCGTCCGTCCACTGCGGATATTTGTCCATCACAGCGCGGAAGCGATCCGATTGCTCGAACCCCGAAAGCCATTGCTTCAGGCTGGTCCAAATTTCGCCGTCGAACCAACTCCGGTCCACATTGGCAAACTGTCGGACAAAGGGCAAAATGGCCATGTCGGCCAAGCACGCTTGGTCGCCAAACAGCCAACCCCCAGAGGTCAGTCGCTCTTCAAGCTCCCGCAGAACTGCCGCAGCAAAAGCTCGCTCCTGAAGCGGATCGCAGCCCTCATAGCGCACATGGTATTTGTAACGATCAAGGTGGGTTTTGAACGGCCCGTCAATCTCCTCGACCAGAACGAGCATCTGATCAAGTGACCCGTCGGGCGGCGACAGCCAATCTTCCGGATCGCTGCGGCGAAGCGCCCACACCATGATGTCGAGGCTCTCGTCGATAACCGGCGCATCATCCTGAACCAGGGTAGGCACGGTCGCGGACGGCGACGCCTCCAGAAAGGCTGGCGGTTTGTCGCGTAGCACCACTTCCCGCAGGTCCACGGCAATGCCGCTGCTGCGGATCGCCAGCCGAGCCCGCATGGCGTAAGGGCAGCGGCGAAAGGAATAGAGGGTGGGCCGGCTCATGGCGACAGATGCAGCACTACAGTGCGGTTGCGCGGCCGGCTTCGGTGCTCAAACAGATAGATACCCTGCCAGGTTCCAAGCATCATCGAGCCTCTCGACACCGGGATCGACAGGCTGACCTGGGTCAGCGCCGCCTTGATATGCGCCGGCATATCGTCAGGCCCCTCCGATGTGTGGCGCAGCCAGCTCATGTGCTCAGGCACGATACGCGAAAAGAACTCCGCCAGGTCGAGTTGGACGTCGGGATCGGCGTTTTCCTGAATCAGCAGCGAACAGGAGGTGTGGCGCAAGAACACGGTCAGCAGACCGGTATCGACTCCGCTTCCACCCACGAAATCGGCGACCTCGCGGGTGAATTCTGTGAGCCCCTGCCCGCGGGTCCCGATGGTGATCGTCGTCTGCATCAGGACGCGCGACACGGGCTAGCTGTCGAGGAAGCTTCTCAGCTTGCGCGAACGGCTCGGGTGCTTGAGCTTACGCAGCGCCTTGGCTTCGATCTGGCGGATGCGTTCACGCGTCACCGAGAACTGCTGCCCGACTTCTTCCAGCGTGTGGTCGGTGTTCATGCCGATACCGAAGCGCATGCGCAGCACCCGCTCCTCACGTGGCGTCAAGGACGCCAGCACACGCGTCGTGGTTTCGCGCAGGTTGGCCTGGATCGCTGCGTCGATCGGCAGGATTGCGTTCTTGTCCTCGATGAAATCGCCGAGATGCGAATCTTCCTCATCGCCTACAGGCGTCTCGAGGCTGATCGGCTCCTTGGCGATCTTCAGCACCTTGCGCACTTTTTCGAGCGGCATGGCGAGTTTTTCCGACAGCTCTTCCGGCGTCGGCTCGCGGCCGATCTCGTGCAACATCTGGCGCGAGGTGCGTACGATCTTGTTGATCGTCTCGATCATGTGGACCGGAATACGGATCGTACGGGCCTGGTCGGCAATCGACCGGGTGATCGCCTGGCGAATCCACCAGGTCGCGTAGGTGGAGAACTTGTAGCCACGGCGATACTCGAATTTGTCGACCGCTTTCATCAGGCCAATATTGCCTTCCTGGATGAGATCCAGGAACTGCAGGCCACGATTGGTGTATTTCTTGGCGATCGAAATCACCAGCCGAAGGTTGGCCTCGACCATTTCCTTCTTGGCGATGCGCGCCTCGCGCTCACCCTTCTGCACCATGTGTACGATGCGGCGGAATTCGGAGATCGAAATACCGGTTTCGGTGGCGAGATTCTGGATTTCGCCACGGATCCCACGGATCCCCTTGATCGTGTCCTTTTCGGAGCGCGAAAATTCCTTCCAGCCCTTGGCGGTCAGGTTGGAGATCGACTTCATCCAGTTCGGATCGAGCTCAGCGCCCTGGTACTGCTGCAGGAAGTCTTCGCGCTTGACGCCATGCGACTCGGCCAGCCTGAGCAAACGGCCTTCATTCTGCACCAGCCGCTTGTTGATGTCGTAGAGCTGTTCGACCAGAGCGTCGATGCGGTTCTGGTTGAGCGCCAGCGATTTCACAGCCGCGATCAGCTCTTCCTTGAGCTGCTTGTAGCGGCGTTCCTGGGCCGGAGACAGCGTGCCAGTGGCGGCGAGCCGCGCCTCGACCTGCTGGTCCTGCAGTTTGCGCAGTTTCTTGTAGGTATCGGCGATGACATCGAAGGTCTCCATGACCTGCGGCCGCAGCTCGGCTTCCATGGCCGCCAGCGACAGATTGGACTCGTCGTCCTCGTCATCGTCCTCTTCGGTGTTGACCCCCTCGCCTCCGACATCGGTGATGTCGTCAGACGCCCTGGCCTTGCGCGCCTTTTCTTTCTCTTCTGCCGCCTTGCGGTCGGCTTCGATCTTCTCGGGAGACTGGAATTGCGGCGCAGCCTTGGCCTCAGGTCCCGAATAGGTGGTTTCGAGATCGATGATCTCGCGCAGCAGCGTTTCGCCCTCGATCAACTCGTCGCGCCAGATAATAATGGCCTGGAAGGTCAGAGGACTTTCGCAAAGGCCGGCGATCATCGTCTCGCGGCCAGCCTCGATGCGCTTGGCGATGGCAATTTCGCCTTCGCGCGACAGCAGTTCTACCGAACCCATCTCGCGCAGGTACATGCGCACCGGGTCGTCGGTTCGGTCGGTCGGTTCCTTCTTGCGGGCAGTGGCGAGCGCCGTTGTGCCTGCGGTTGCAACTTCGCTGCCGGTGTTTGCAGCCTCGGGAGCTGCCGCCTCTTCGGCTTCCTCTTCCTCCTCAACCACATTGATGCCCATATCACTGAGCATCGACATGGTGTCTTCTATCTGCTCCGACGTCACCTCTTCAGACGGCAGAACCGCATTCAGCGCGTCCATGGTCACGTAGCCGCGCTTTTTCGCGGCCTTGATCATTTTCTTGACAGCGTTGTCAGAAAGATCGAGGAGCGGTCCGTCGCCAGTCGACTCGCGTTCGGCCTCGGTTTCCTCGTTTTCCTTCACTTTTGTTGCCATGTATCCCGTCACCTTCTGTGCCGTATCGCTCACTCATCTCCCACCACCCGACAGTGGCGGACTCAGATCGTTCCGTTAACGTGACCCGAATACCGGAGTGATGCTTAATTCCCGATTAACCATGCAGCGCAACGACGCGAACACCGAGCACGGTGCCCATCGCATCTGAATCGCCGAAATGGCGTCAGTGGACAATTTTGCAATTTGCTTGACCAATGAAATCTCTCGCCAATCAGGTGATTCCGTCTATTTTTCCATCCGTCAAGCGCAACCGACCAAAAAACGCGTTTTTCGGTGATATTTCACGAAAAAACGCGAATCCTGAACGCGTGGCGTCCAGAGTCCGACGCGCCTGATAATGATGTGCGGCAGATTCATCTGATTTCGTGAGCAGGCCCGGAGCGCCTGTCCAAATTTCTGCCTCGAAACCTATTTAGGGGGAAGTGGTTCCTTTACAAGCCTGCAAAACCCTATTTTCCGGCCGCTCCGCGTACCCGTCCCGATAGCACGCCAAATCCGTCGATCAGAGCATCCTGATTCTCCAGCCGATTGGTTTCCGACTGAACGCTCTGCAGTGCCCGTATGAGCTGAGGCACCGCCTCATCATCGCCTTCTTCAATCGCCTCAGCGATATCGCGTTCCAGTTCCAGGCGCTGCAACGACAAGGCTCGGGTTCGTTTGTAAAGCGACAGCACCTGCCCGAAGGCCTCCCGCGCATCTTCAAGGGCTGCCTCGGAAGTAGCGGTCCATTCACGCGTGTTTCGGATTTGCTGTTCGATCTGTCCGACCAGAGTGCCAAAGCCGTGCCCATCAAGGGCATCCCGGACCGCCGACCGCTCCATCGGCAGATCGTCCGCGACCCGGTCCAGAAGGTGAACCAGCAAATCGGTCAGTTGCGGATGGTCGAACTCGATCGACGTTGCTTCGTCGAACTCGCTGATCAGGAGCTCCGGATGATTGACGAGCGTCAGTGCCAACACGCTCTCCCGCAGTACGGGCAATTGTGCCGATCCGAGCACAAGGGCCGACCTAGCCAACTGGTTGCTGATGGCATGCCGTCGGCCAGCGCGGGCATCGCCTGGCCGGCGCCGTTGCCAATCACCTGATCGGCCCGACCTGCTGGCACCCGTTCCCTCGAAATAGCCGTTGAGTCTTTCGCGCATTTCCTGGGAATAATGGCGACGAACGCTTTCGTCCGCGATGCTGCCTGTGAGACGGTTGAAGGACGCTTCCAGCGCAGCGCGTTTTTCCGGTGTATCGAAAACGCCCCCAGAGGTCTCGCGAGTCCACAACAGATCGGCCAGGGGCTGTGCCCGCGCGGTCACCGCATCGAACGCTTCGCGTCCGCCGTCGCGAACCAAATCGTCCGGATCCATTCCTTGTGGCAGCATGGCGAATCGCACAGAGCGCCCGGGTTTGAGCCCGCCGAGCGCCAGGTCGGCAGCCCTGTAGGCGGCACGCTGTCCTGCCTCGTCGCCGTCGAAACACAACACCGGTTCAGGCGTCATTCGCCACAGCAGATCAAGCTGACTGTCGGTGAGCGCGGTACCACAAGCCGCTACCGCGTTTTCAAACCCCGCCTGAAACAGCGCTATCACGTCCATATAGCCTTCGACGGCGATCACCGTCTTGGCCCCCTCTCCGCGACCAGCTGATCGTCGGGCCCTTGCCTGGTTGAACAGTTCCCGGCCCTTGTGAAACAGTTCCGTCTCGTTGGAGTTGATGTATTTCGCCGGAACATCAGCCGACAGGGCACGACCGCCAAAGGCAATCACCCGTTCCCGCGAACTGAGGATCGGGAACATGATTCGGTCTCGAAACCGATCGTATGACACAGCAATGTCCGCGCCATGGACGACCAGGCCGCAGGCTTCAATTTGCTGTTTTTCGGCGCCCTTGCCGGCCAGGAATTCTTTCAAACGGTTACGACCGTCGGGCGCATAGCCGAGGCGAAAGGTCTCTATTGTCCGGCCCGACAGGCCGCGGTCACGCAGGTAGGCACGCGCCCGCGCGCCCTCCGGAGATTGCAGTTGCTCCTGGAAAAAAGTGGTCGCCATTTCCATGACTTCGGAAAGGCTGGCGCGCTGTTTTTCGCGTTGGGCAGCTTGGGGATCGGGCGCCGGCAAGGAAACCCCAGCCAAGTCCGCCACCTGCTGCACAGCCTCCGGGAAAGACAATCCGTCCAGCTCGGTCAGAAAACGAAAGTGGTCACCTGACACGCCGCAGCCGAAACAGTGGTAACGGCCTTTTCGGTCTTCGCAATGGAAACTCGGTGTTTTCTCACCATGGAACGGACAACAGGCCCACCAATCGCCACGTGTCTGGTTGGTCTTCCGTTTGTCCCAATCAACCCGTTTGCCGATGACTTCCGAGATCGGAATCCGGTCCTTCAAGGCTTCCAGAAATGAGGTCTCGAATCGCATGGTTCCTAACGCACCGCCACAGCCAAGACCGAGCTATAGACCCGACGCAATGACAGTGCCAGCGGTTCGCGCGGCCATACCCGTTATACACAGCGCGCAGTGTGGCGGATTTGAAGTTCCAATGATCCTTGCAGCGACCTCCCGTAGGAACTACATATCCATAAACTACAATAAAATCATAATCTTGCTAGTGTTGGATCAGATCCAGCCTCGACGCACGGCCTTGGCGACGGCTTGGGTTCGGTTCACCGCCTCCAGCTTTCGTGTCGCCCCGATCAGGTAGTGATTGACGGTATGTTCCGACAGGTTGAGGATGGCCGCAATTTCAGCGCTGGTTTTGCCCGCGGATGTCCATTTCAGGCACTCGAGCTCCCGCTCCGACAAGGAGGAAGCCTCCTCATTGACGGTGCAGGTGATGTCGCTCAGCCTATTGAAAACGTGAATGCTGATCATGTTCAGCCCGAGCACTTCGCCTTGCTCAAGCGCACGCCTGTCACCGGCAAAGCCGACGACACCTCGAAGCCCGCGGGTATCGGTGACCGGAAAGTGAACGCCACGGACGAAACCTCGGGCCATGAAATCACCCCGGATTTCGTCCGGCATGGCGGCTGGAGCATCGTCTCCGAAATTTTGCCAAACAACGGGCAAGCTGGAGCCCTTCAACGCCACCAGCACCGGGCTGGTGTGCAGCATGTCAGCCTCGTCGTACAGCTTGATCAAATCCGGCGGCCAGTTGCAGACCAGGCTATGACTTGCAAAGCTGCCGGTCATGTCGCCGGGTAGCACCACGACCGAAAAGTAACGCAGTTCGAGTGCCTCTGTGGTTTTTCGCAGAAACTTGAAAACGTCGAAAGAAGTTTCAAGATCACTGATGTCGCCAAAAACATCGTAGCTAAAGTGATCTGTTGTTGTTGGCATACCCACTAACTCAATGAAACGATGGCTTAATTTCCCCCGCGATTCCTCCGGCGGAGTAGCAGGGTTTGAACCGGCAGAACCAAATGCTCCGGTCCGACCCTTACGCTGCTGGTGCTCAATCATTGAGATAGACCCTGAGTTTTGCAGCGCATAGCGCGAAATTCGGAAGACCGCGTATTTCTCCAGCAGAACAAACCGAATATGCGGATTATTCCATTATTGCTGGCAATTGGCCGTGCGTCACTCAATCCATCAGCGAGCTCAGCATGTCGAATCCAACAGGTTCAGTCGGTTCTGAAACTGCCACGGCGGTTGGTGATTCGCGACAGAATCAGAAAGAGGTCCGCCGTCGGGCAGACCTCTTCAATTGATGACGGTAAATCAGTCGTGGTGCAGCATTTCCTTGACCACACCGGACGCTTTGGAAAAATCCATCTGCCCGGCGTACTCGGTCTTGAGCGCGTTCATGCATTTGCCCATGTCGCGAAGGCCCTGGGCTCCGGTCTGCTCAACAACCCGCTCGCAGGCTTTCTTGACATCGTCATCGGAAAGCTGCTCCGGAAGGAACGAGCAGATGATATCGATTTCCTCACGTTCCTGCTGAGCCAGCTCAAGCCGCGCTGCCTCTTCGTAAATGCGCGCCGATTCCTCTCGCTGTTTGATCATTTTGCCAAGGATCTGCTTGATATCGTCATCGCAGACCGGATCCTTGCCGGACCCGCGATTTGAGATATCACGGTCATTGACCGCTGCATTGATCAGCCGGATCGTCGATACGCGGCGAGTGTCTTTCGCCTTGACCGCTTCCTTCAGGGCAGCGGCAAATATCTCACGCATTGCGGATTCTCCTGCATTTCGCGGCGAACCATAATCCCATCGGCTTGCCATTGCAAACAAAACGAAACGCACTAACTATTTGTAATATAAGCACTTTCAAATTGTGATCCGATGCAGGCGGTGGGATACCACTGAAGCGGGCCTTGTTTATTGTCCCACATCTGCATAGACACAATCAACTTGCGACCGAATGTCGAAACACGGTTGCTCAGTGCCGTCGCGCCCTATCTGGTACGCGACTGCCCCATATTCAAGTACCGACCGAGAACGACCGGAAATGACCGACAATACCGCCTGGAAAGAAATCAAGCCGACCGCAGTGCTGGTGCTGTCGGACGGCACCGTCATCGAGGGGCATGGCCTCGGCGCCACCGGCGCTGTCGAAGCCGAAGTCTGCTTCAACACCGCCCTCACCGGCTATCAGGAGATCCTGACCGATCCATCCTATGACGGACAAATCGTAACCTTCACGTTTCCGCATATCGGGAATGTCGGCGCGAATGAGGAAGACATTGAAGACCTCGCACCGGCGGCACGCAACGGAGCCGTGGGCGCTATCTTCAAAGCCGATATATCCGGTCCGTCTAACTATCGCTCTGCCGGACATCTCAACGACTGGCTGATGCGCCGAGGCATCGTTGCCATGAGCGGCATCGACACCCGTGCGCTGACCGCATGGATTCGTGAAAACGGCATGCCAAACGCCGTGCTGGCACACGACCCAGCCGGTGTTTTCGACCTCGACGACCTGAAAAAGCGGGCCGCCGCCTGGCACGGATTGGAGGGACTCGATCTGGCAGCTGAATCGACCACCGCTCAGCTCGTCCGTTGGGACCAGGCCCCGTGGGTCTGGGACGAAGGTTTCGGTACCCATGCGGCCGACGAAGCGGACATTCACATTGTCGCCCTCGACTTTGGCGTCAAGCGCAATATCCTTCGGTTGTTCTCGGGACTCGGCTGCCGGATCACCGTCATGCCGGCCACCTCAAGCGCCGACGATGTAATGGCGCACGGGCCAGACGGCATATTTCTATCCAATGGCCCGGGCGACCCGGCCGCAACCGGTGCCTATGCGGTTCCCGTGATTCAAAAACTGATTGAAACCGGCACGCCGACTTTTGGCATCTGCCTCGGCCACCAGATTCTGGCTCTCTCCCTCGGCGCCCGAACGGTCAAGATGCATCAGGGCCATCACGGCGCCAACCACCCGGTCAAGGACCACACGACCGGAAAGGTGGAAATCGTTTCGATGAATCACGGCTTTGCCGTCGATGGAACGACGCTTCCGTCCGGCATAACGGAAACCCACGTTTCGCTGTTCGATGGCTCGAATTGCGGCCTGCGAGTCGACGGCAAACCCGTGTTTTCCGTCCAGCATCACCCGGAGGCTTCACCAGGTCCGCAGGACTCCCACTACCTGTTTCGCCGGTTCATCAACCTTATCCGCGAAAAGCGTGGAGAGACGGCGCTCGCCGAATAATCAGGCTTGGGCAATCAGATATCACCCTTGAAGGTGTTGCAGTCGTCTACCCGTCCTGATTGGTAGCCCCGCGAAAACCACTCTTTACGTTGTGCCGACGTTCCATGATTAAAGCTGTCCGGCACAACGTAGCCTTGTGCCTTGCGCTGTAGCGTGTCGTCGCCGATCTGATGGGCAGCATTGAGGGCTTCCTCCAGATCACCCGCCTCGAGCAGCCCCTTGCGTCCCGTATGATAGGCCCAGATGCCGGCGAAACAGTCGGCCTGAAGCTCCACCCGGACAGACATCCGGTTTGCTTCGACCTTACTCATTGCCTGCCGCTGCTGGTTGAACTCCGGCAGGACACCGATCAGGTTTTGCACATGATGGCCGACTTCGTGAGCGACGACATAGGCCTGGGCAAAGTCACCCGCGGCACCGAACCGTTTGGCCAGTTCATCGAAGAAACTCAGATCGATGTAGACCTTCTGGTCGCCCGGACAATAGAACGGTCCGGTGGCGGACCCTGCGAGACCGCATGCCGAACCGACGCGACCACTGAACAAGACCAGTTTGGGTTCCTTGTAGGCAACGCCGCTGGCGCTGAAGATGGCGCCCCAGGTGTCTTCCGTTTCCGCCAGCACAGTCGCCACGAACTGCGTCATCTCGTCCTGCCGCTGAGGTGAAAGCTGTTCGCCACCAGGGACCGAGACCTGCTCGATACCCGGAGACAGCCCACCGCCCTCCAGCAGCACCATCGGGTCGATCCCGAGAGATTTCAGTATGATGTAGCCGATGACGAGAAGAACGATCATCGAAATGCCGCCGCCTCGAACTCCACGACCACCGCCGCGAGGAAGGCGCATGCCGCCACCTCTTGGCAAGCGAATACCGCCTCGACCGAAAGGGTTGGATCGCCGGCCGGAGGGCGATCCACGCCGATCTTCGATATTGCTGCTCTGGCGACGTCCCTTCCAGCGCATGGCTGTCCTTTCTGGATCGATACGTACGGTCTCCCGGAAGCCTGAGAATAGTGGAGAAGGCGGCCGGAAAACAGGTAGAATTTCAGTTTGGGCGTACCTGGCAACCTGGGCCGGCCGATTGGCTGAGCGCACTGCACAAAATCCGGGCATATCGGGGGTTTCCCTCGATATGCCTTTGGCCTATAAGGCCGCCTTAGCCCACAACAAAGCAGCCGCCTGAGGAGCCGGATCGGGTCCGACGCGGTCTCTGCACGCCGGAATCCAATATGCCCAAACGCAATGATATCCAGTCGATCCTCATCATCGGTGCGGGACCGATTGTCATCGGCCAGGCCTGCGAATTCGACTATTCCGGCACCCAGGCCTGCAAGGCGCTGAAGGAGGAAGGGTACCGGGTCATCCTGGTCAACTCTAATCCGGCCACGATCATGACCGATCCGGAGTTGGCCGATGCGACCTACATCGAGCCGATCACGCCTGAAGTCGTTGCCAAGATCATCGCCAAGGAGCAGCCCGACGCATTGTTGCCGACGATGGGCGGCCAAACCGCCCTCAACACGGCACTGTCGCTGCGTCGCATGGGTGTGCTCGAGCGCCACGGTGTCGAGATGATCGGCGCCAAGCCGGAAGCGATCGACAAGGCTGAAGACCGTGCACTGTTTCGCGAAGCCATGTCGGCCATCGGATTAGAAACGCCGCGGTCCATGCTGGCCAACGCCACCGATGTCAAGAATGAGGACCGCCAGGCGCATGAGGCCGAGCGCCAAACGCTGAAGGCTAAATATGACGGCAGCGAACTCGACAAGGCTCTCGATGCGCTGGAAACCGAATGGCAGCTTGGCGAAACCGACCGCAAACAGCGCTATATCGGTCATGCTCTCGGCGTCGCCGCGCAAGCGCTCGATCATGTCGGTCTGCCAGCGATTATTCGCCCATCCTTCACCCTGGGTGGTACCGGTGGAGGCATTGCCTTCAACCGCTCCGAGTTCTTTGAAATCGTTGAATCCGGTCTCGACGCCTCGCCGACAACCGAGGTCCTGATCGAGGAATCCGTGCTCGGTTGGAAAGAGTATGAAATGGAGGTCGTCCGCGACAAAGCGGATAACTGCATCATCATCTGCTCGATTGAGAATGTCGACCCGATGGGTGTCCACACCGGTGATTCCATCACGGTCGCGCCGGCACTGACCCTGACCGACAAGGAATACCAGATCATGCGTAACGCATCGATCGCGGTGTTGCGGGAAATCGGTGTCGAAACCGGCGGTTCCAATGTGCAGTTCGCGGTGAACCCGGAAGATGGTCGACTGGTCGTCATCGAAATGAATCCGCGCGTGTCACGGTCCTCGGCGCTGGCGTCCAAGGCCACCGGCTTTCCGATCGCCAAGGTCGCTGCCAAGCTGGCAGTCGGCTACACGCTTGACGAACTCGACAACGACATCACCGGTGGCGCGACGCCGGCTTCGTTCGAACCCTCCATCGATTATGTCGTCACCAAGATTCCGCGGTTCGCCTTCGAGAAATTCCCGGGCGCCGAGCCATCGCTCACCACATCGATGAAATCGGTCGGCGAAGTCATGGCGATCGGCCGCACCTTTGCCGAATCCCTTCAGAAGGCGCTGCGCGGACTGGAGACCGGACTGACAGGCCTCGATGAAATTGACATTCCCGGCTACGGTTTCGACGACGACAGAAACGCGATCCGCGCCGCCATCGGCACGGGATCGCCCGACCGCCTCCGTATGGTGGCCCAAGCGTTGCGTCTGGGAACGGACCCAATTGCCGTTCAGGAAGATTGCCGCATCGATCCGTGGTTTATCGATCAGCTGCACGCGATCATCGCCATGGAAGACCGGGTCCGGGAGCACGGACTTCCGGGTGATGCCGCCAATCTGCGGATGCTGAAGGCCATGGGCTTTTCCGATGCCCGCCTGGCGACCCTGACCGGCGGCGAAGAGGCCGATGTCGTCCGCTTGCGCAACGAACTGGACGTTCATCCGGTCTTCAAGCGCATTGACACCTGCGCGGCCGAGTTCGCCTCGCCTACCGCCTACATGTATTCGACCTACGAAGTTCCGTTTGCCGGCGCCCCACGGTCCGAAGCGCTCGTCTCGGACCGCCGCAAGGTGGTCATTCTGGGCGGCGGGCCCAACCGCATCGGCCAGGGTATCGAGTTCGACTATTGTTGCTGCCACGCCGCCTTCGCGCTGGATGAAGCCGGCTACGAATCGATCATGATCAACTGCAATCCGGAAACCGTGTCGACCGACTACGATACCTCGGACCGGCTGTATTTCGAGCCGCTGACGGCCGAAGACGTGATCGAAATCATCCACACTGAACAGAAGGCCGGCACGTTGCACGGGGTGATCGTGCAGTTCGGCGGCCAGACGCCGCTCAAACTTGCGAACGCACTGGAGCGCGCCGGCATCCCAATTCTGGGGACCGACCCCGACGCCATCGACCTGGCGGAAGATCGCGACCGCTTCCAGAAACTGCTTCGCAAACTCGATCTGAGGCAACCGAAGAACGGCATCGCCCACTCGGTCGAGCAGGCCCGTCTCGTCGCCACCGAAATCGGCTTCCCACTGGTTGTGCGCCCGTCCTACGTGCTGGGCGGCCGCGCCATGCAGATCATTCGCGAGGAAGGCGACCTCTCCAACTATCTGCTGGGGACCGTGCCGGAGCTGGTGCCCGAGGAGATCAAGGCGCGCTACCCGAATGACAAGACCGGACAGATCAACACCCTGCTCGGCACCAATCCGCTACTGTTCGACAGCTATTTGAGCAATGCCATCGAGGTCGATGTCGACTGCCTGAGTGACGGCACAAACGTCTTCGTCACCGGCATCATGGAACACATCGAGGAAGCCGGCATCCATTCCGGTGACAGCGCCTGTTCGCTGCCACCGCATTCACTCGATGCTGCGATCATCGACGAGTTGGAGCGACAAACCGGTGAACTCGCCAAGGCCTTGAATGTTGGCGGTTTGATGAATGTTCAGTTCGCCATCAAGGATGGCGACATCTACGTTCTGGAGGTCAACCCGAGGGCGTCGCGCACGGTTCCGTTCGTTGCCAAGACCGTCGGCGCGCCGATCGCCAAGATCGCGGCTCGCATCATGGCCGGCGAAAGCCTCGACGCCGCGATCTCGGCCTACGGTGCGAAACCCGATCCACGCGGCCTGCGGCATATTGCCGTCAAGGAAGCGGTCTTTCCCTTTGCCCGATTCCCCAATGTCGACATTCTGCTCGGTCCGGAAATGCGCTCGACCGGTGAAGTCATGGGACTTGATACCGACTATCCGCTGGCTTTCGCCAAGTCGCAATTGGGTGCCGGGGTCGAACTGCCGCGCAGCGGCAAGGTCTTCATCTCGGTGCGCGACGAAGACAAGGAAGGCGTGCTGCCCGCGGCGCGGATGCTGCAGGACAGTGGCTTCAGCATCGTCGCGACCGGTGGAACGGCGCGTTTCCTCAATGAGCAAGGGGTTGAAGCGGCCAAGATCAACAAGGTTTTGGAGGGCCGACCTCACGGTGAGGACGCCATTCGCAACCGTGAGATACAGCTGGTGATCAACACAACCGCCGGCGCCAAGGCAATCTCTGATTCGAAGTCGCTGCGCCGTGCGGCCCTGATGCAGAAAGTGCCCTATTACACCACGATGACCGGTGCCGTGGCGGCCGTTGGCGCCATCACGGCATTGCGCGCCGGCAACCTCGAGGTAAAACCGCTTCAGGATTACTTCACGGTCTGAAAACCCTACCGGTTGGAAAAAACTGGCTTTTTTGTCTGTTTTGCTGCTAATATCTGCGAATTGATGTTCAGGCGGTTCCGGAGCGGATGTTTCGGGGACCGTTTTCTTTTGCGCTTTTTCGCACCCTCCCATGCGAAAAAACGCCAAGAAACATGGAGAAGGACATGGTTGAAAAAGTCCCCATGACCCAAGGCGGCTTTTCCAAGCTGCACGAAGAGCTGCGTTGGCGGCAACAGGAAGAACGCCCGAGAATCATCGAGGCGATCGCCGAGGCTCGCGCCCATGGCGACCTTTCGGAAAATGCCGAATACCATGCAGCCAAGGAAGCCCAGAGCCTCAATGAGGGCCGCATCGCCGAGCTCGAGGATCTGACCGCACGTGCCGAGGTGATCGACCTGACAAAGATGTCCGGCGACACCATCAAGTTCGGCGCCACCGTGAAGATCGTCGACGAAGACACGGACGAGGAACGCACCTACCAGATCGTCGGTGACCAGGAAGCCGATGTGAAGGAAGGTCGTATCTCGCTGTCGTCGCCCATCGCCCGCGCGCTTATCAGCAAGCAGGTCGGCGACAGCATCGAAGTCAACGCGCCCGGTGGCGCCAAGGCCTACGAAATACTCGATGTGAGCTGGGGCTGAGATCCAACCTATCCGGCCATTGCCGGCTCACTGATTCGGCATTGATAGCGTGGAATTGATCGTCACCAACATGCACCGGCGGTTCACCGGCGTCTCCGCAACGACGGCGGCCGTGACCCGCAAACAAGCCGACCGGTATGATTTGCAGCTGGTCGGCTCCCCCCTGCCCGGATGTCCGGACCCGATCTCGGTTATGCAGGCGGTGCGTTCGTCACGGCAAACGGCGCCCAACCGCCAGCACGTTCTGTGGCATGTGAGGCGGCCCAATGAAATGCGCGCCGCACTCTTTGCGCGCAACATACTCAAATGTCCGATCAAGATCGTCTACACGGCTTCCGGTCAACGCTCGCCCTCACGCCGCATGCGACGGTTGATGCGCAAGATGGACGCGGTCATCGGTGCCTCGCGGCTGACCGCCGGCAAACTGCCGAACCTGCGCGCTATCATCCATCACGGCGTCGACACCGAGCTCTTTCATCCGGCCGAGGACAGGCTGCAGTCCTGGCGCGATTCCGGCATGTCCGGCACCATCGGTGTCGCCACAGTCGGCCGCATCCGGCCCGAAAAGGGAACTGACCTGTTTGTCGAGGCGATGCTCGGTTTGTTGCCGAAATACCGCGAAGTTACCGCCATCGTTGTCGGCGCCACGTCACGCGAGCATCGCGCCTACGAGAATGCCCTGCATCAGCGCATAGCGGCCGCCGGATTGACCGACCGCTTTGTCTTTACCGGAAAAATGGCCCCCGATGCCGTGCCGGAATTCGTTCGCAGCCTGTCCCTGCTTGTCGCTCCGCCACGCTATGAGGGCTTTAGCCTGACACCGCTCGAAGCCATGGCCAGTGGAGTACCGGTCGTCGCCACCAATACCGGATACTTCCCGACCTTCATCGGCAAAAACGAGGCAGGCATCGTCGTGCATGAACCGAACGTTGCAGCGCTTGCCGGAGCAATAGACGCCATGCTGGACGATCCGCTTAAACGCGGGGCACTCAACGCCACTGCGCGCGAACGGGCGGTTGCCCGCTTCAGCGTTGACAATGAAGTCCTAGGCATCAGCCGTGTTTACGAAGAATTGTGGCGTGCCTGACCCGGCGATCGGACCGGCAAATCGATCAAACCCTCGTTCTTAACCTGACGGATCGTCAGGACAGTGCGCACAGTATCGACATTGTCGGCTGCGGTGAGCTCTTCGATGACGAAATCCTGAAACCGCGTCAGATCGCTGGCGACGCAATGCAGAAGAAAATCCGAATCGCCGGAGACCATCCAGGCTTCGCGGACAATCGGCCAACGCTCCGTCTGCTCGGCAAAAGCCCTCAACTGCGCATCTGACTGCAGAGCCAGACCCACCATGCAAAACGCCACCAGGTCGAAACCGAGCGCCGGCGCATTCAGCATTGCCCGATAGCCTTCGATGATGCCGGCCTCCTCCAGCTTGCGCAGACGTCGAAGGCACGGAGGCGCCGAAATGCCGACCCGCTCCGACAGCTCGACATTGGTAATCCGCCCTTCCTTTTGAAGTTCCCGCAATATCTTTAAATCAATGTCGTCAAGATCAGCCCGAAGTGGCATGACGCCTCCCAATTCTTTCCTCGATAGGACCAGTTATTGCGCAACCGCGCAAGAAAATTTCGTCAATGAGAATACAACGAGCATTTCGTCCCACTGACTAATCTGTGAAAAGCCCGCGACGCCCTTGAAACCAGCGTGTGCGAATTCGTACATTGGGCGCTGATATCGGCCCGTGCGAGGGGATTTGCGGAGCCGGCACACAAAGGCCGCAGAAGGCAGAATAGGAAAAAGTCGACCATGAGCACTCGCCATGCCCGTGTTCTGATCATCGGATCGGGACCCGCCGGATACACGGCCGCCATTTATGCCGCCAGGGCCATGTTGAATCCCGTCCTGATTGCCGGAATGGAACAGGGTGGCCAGTTGATGATCACCACCGAAGTCGAAAACTATCCGGGCTATGCGGAACCGGTGATGGGACCTTGGATGATGGAGCAGATGCTCAAACAGTCCGAGAGTGTCGGAGCCGACATCGTCAACGACCTGGTCACTGAAGTGGATCTCGCGGTCCGGCCCATCCGGTTGAAGACCGATTCCGGGCAGGACTACACTTGCGATACGCTGATTATCGCAACGGGTGCCCAAGCCAAATGGCTGGGTCTGGAATCCGAACAAACGTTCATGGGCTTTGGCGTTTCCGCCTGTGCGACCTGTGACGGATTTTTCTATCGCGGGAAAAAGGTGGTTGTTATCGGTGGCGGCAACACCGCTGTTGAGGAAGCACTTTACTTGTCCAACCTGGCTGAGAAAGTGACGCTGGTTCACCGTCGGGACGAGTTGCGGGCGGAGAAGATCCTGCAGAAACGGCTCATGGCCAAGGAAAATATTGACATCGTCTGGGACAGCCAGCTCGAAGAGATTACCGGCGAACATACGACACCGCCTTCGGTCACCGGGGTTCGTCTTAAAAACGTCAAGACCGGCGATATCACGGCGCTCGAAACCGACGGTGTGTTCGTCGCCATCGGCCATGCACCGTCTGTTTCGCTGTTTGAAGGCAAGGTCAGGCAGAAACCCAACGGCTATCTGTGGACCGAGGCCGATTCGACGGCAACCGATGTGCCGGGTGTCTTCGCCGCCGGGGATGTCACCGACGACATCTATCGTCAGGCTGTGACCGCCGCCGGCATGGGCTGCATGGCAGCCCTGGAAGCGGAAAAATACCTGGCTGAGCACGAGTCGTTGGCCGAGGCCGCCGAGTAACCGAATCGACGTCCACGGGCGAACTTCGGCAAGGAGACAGCGCATGCCTCTTGACTGGGATAAATTGCGGATTTTTCACGCCGCCGCCGAGGCTGGCTCGTTTACCCATGCCGCCGAAAAACTCCACCTGTCGCAATCGGCAATCAGCCGTCAGGTCAGTGCCCTGGAACAGGACATCGGAGTGCCGCTGTTCCATCGCCACGCACGCGGCCTGATCATGACCGAGCAGGGTGAACTGCTCTATCGCACGGCCCATGACGTCTTGCTGAAACTGGAATCCGCGCGGGTTCGTCTATCCGAAACGACGGACAAACCCAGCGGTAAGCTGCGGGTGACCACGACCGTTGGTCTCGGCTCCGGATGGTTGACCGAGAGAATGAAGGAATTCTCCGAGCTCTATCCGGATATTCAGCCGCAACTGCTGCTGGACAATGAAGAAGTCGATGTCTCCATGCGGCTGGCGGATTGCGCCATACGGCTACGCCAACCGCAGCAGCCCGATCTCATACAGCGCCGACTGTTTACGGTTCACATGCATGTCTATGCCGCGCCTTCGTACCTGAACCGCTACGGCAAGCCTGAACATGTGAGTGATTTCGACAACCACAAGATCGTTACGTTCGGCGAACCCGCACCGAGCTACCTTCTCGACGTCAATTGGCTCGAAGTCGCCGGCAGGCCCTCTGGCAACCCGCGCATATCTCACCTGCAGATCAACAACATCATCGCCATCAAGAAGGCAGCGCAGATCGGTGTCGGCATCGCCATGCTGCCCGACTACGTGGTCGGCCATGATGCTGGGCTGGTCCAGCTCGACATCGATACGGAACTGCCCTCCTTCGACTGCTTCTTCTGCTATCCGGAGGAGATGCGCGGGTCTGCCAAATTGCAGGCCTTTCGCGATTTTCTGATCTCCAAGGCGCGGAACTGGAAATACTAGGAACCGGTTGACTGAAACGAAAAAGGCCCGGCGTACAAGCCGCCAGGCCCTGCATTCGTTCGACTTGTCAAACCGCTACATGTCCATGGCTTCCGCGACCTCAACGGAACCTCCATCCAGGATCGGGCACCCCTTGGCCATTTCGACGGCCGCGTCGATGTTGTCGGCGTTGACGATGGAGTAGCCTGAAAGCGGATTAGAGCCACCACCATCGGCTACCCCTCCGGCAGATACGGTTTTGGAAATGCCGACCGGCGCCCCGCCATCGACCACCGCTGGGCCCAGCGTCTCGAACCAAGCGCCCCAGGCGGCCATGACCTTCTCTCCCTCTTCAGGAGATTCCGGCGGTTTTCCGCCATGGTAGGCAAAGACAAATTTCGGCATGCGATCCTCCCTTGTTGGAATGAGTTATTTAACACAAAAGTTATTTAAACAACAGATCAACAATCTGGATGATCAAAACCGCCAAATGGTGTGCTCGCCCTCGAACCCTTTCAGTTCGAGAGATCCGACCGCGCTGCATCGATCTGGAACCAACCGTGCCAGGTCGGAGGAAAGGACGTCGTCACATTCCAGCTCCGGCGCTGCAGACAGAAGCCTCGATGTGTAATTGACCGGCGGACCGATGGCGGTGAAATCGAGGCGATCCGCGCCGCCGATATTGCCGTAGTGGAAAGTTCCGCAATGAAGTGCCGTGCGAAACTCCACCCCACGTTCGCCGCCCTGCTCAAGGGCTGCACGCCCCTCCTTGACCGCATCGATTGCAGACGCGGTAATCGCAGCCAATTGCTCCTCCCGCTCATAGGGAAAAATCGCAAAGAAGCCGTCGCCCATGAACTTGAGTATCTCACCGCCACGGCTGGTAACCGGAGGAACAAGGCGATCGAAGGTATCATTGAGCATCGTAACTACCTCATGGCCGCCCTTTTCATTGGAAATCGACGTGAAATTCTTGACGTCCGCGAACAGTATGACGGCGCTGATTTCCTCGCCGTCGCCGCGGTGCACCTTGCCGCGAAGGATCAACCCGCCACTGTTGCGCCCAACATAGGTCGATAGCAACACAGCAGCGTTGAGCCAAAGCATGTAGGTCTCTGTGAGCCGCGCCAGTGGATCTGTCACTAGTGCCAGGATCTCCAGGTCGCGCTCGCTGAACCCACCCTCCTGGCTGGAAGACCACGTGCAGGCGTGGATCTCCCCGGAAGTGAAAATCAACGGTTGCGCCAGATAGTCCGTGAACCCCTGCTCCCGCAGCTCAGCAATGATATTATAGTCATCTGGACAGTCGTCACTTTCCAGATGCCGTCGAATGGGTTTTCGCGACGCGATCACATCCGGAAGTGGCCCGGAAGTGTACAATTCCGTCTGGAACATACCCATCGGAGCTGTGGCGATGTCCACCCCCTCCTCTTTGATCCATCGAAACCGGCGTCCTTCCAGATTGGAGTGAAGTGTGTAGACGAAAAGCATGAACCGATCGACCGCTACGTCCAGCTGGACCAGCCTGTCGCAAATGCCCGTTACAATCTGGCGCGCATCGGCACTGGGCGGAGCGCCACCGACCATCCAGTCGACCAGCTCGCCGACGGCGGGATCATCACCCCATCTGTCTCCGATCACTTTTGCTTCGGCCATGGTCGCCTCCGGGGATTGCTTGCAGCTTCCGATTTATGCGGATCGGAATGCCGCGAGACCATTATGCCGTCAAAGACATGCCTATTGAAACACAAAGCTGTGACGCCAATTTTTCGCTTGACCAGCTATCGCGACATCTGAAATTTGGCTCATCGAATTCCGACTACGAATATCCGGACAACAGCGCTTGGCGCGAGGAACAGATCATGCAAGACGCCCGTCAATTCTACATCAATGGCCAATGGATTGCCCCCGCTAGCGCCAACGATTTGGAAGTCATCGACCCCTCCAACGAAGAAGCGTTCGCCGTCATATCGTTGGGAGGTCAAGCCGATACCGATGCAGCGGTAGCCGCGGCCCGGGCAGCATTTGATGCCTGGAGCCAAACACCGCTCAACGAGCGCCTCGATTACCTCGATAAGCTGTCTGAGATTTACAAGAGACGGTCTGACGAGATGGGCACGGTGATCTCTCAGGAGATGGGCGCACCCATTTCGATGTCGAAAGCCGCGCAAGCCGGTGCCGGCGGCGGCCATATCCGCAACCTGATCCGGGCCGCCCGTAATTTCGAGTTTGACCGCCCCCTCGGTGACCACGCGCCGAACGATCGCATTCTCTACGAACCGATCGGTGTCTGCGGCCTGATCACACCTTGGAACTGGCCGATGAACCAGGTGACGCTCAAGGTCATCGCGGCTCTTGCCACCGGTTGTACGATGGTGTTGAAGCCGTCCGAAATTGCCCCACTGTCATCGATGCTCTTTGCCGAGATCGTTGACGAAGCAGGTTTGCCGGCCGGGGTCTTCAACCTGGTCAATGGCGACGGCCCGGGTGTCGGCACACAGCTCTCGGGCCATCCGGACGTCGACATGATCTCCTTCACGGGATCTGCACGGGCGGGAATGGCGATTTCCAAGAACGCAGCCGACACGATCAAACGCGTCAGCCTGGAACTCGGTGGCAAGGGCGCCAACATCGTCTTTGCCGACGCAGACGAGAAGGCCGTCAAGCGTGGTGCAATCCACTGCTTCAACAACACCGGTCAATCCTGTAATGCACCCACTCGCATGCTCGTCGAGCGCCCGATTTACGACAATGCAATCGAAATCGCGGTGGCGACCGCGGAGAAAACGGAGGTCGACATCGCCTCCAAGGAAGGGCGGCATATGGGGCCGCTCGTATCCGAAGCCCAGTTCAACAAAGTGCAGAACCTGATCGATGTCGGGATCAAGGAAGGAGCCCGTTTGGTGGCCGGGGGCCTCGGCCGTCCGGAAGGTCTCAATCGAGGATATTTTGCCCGTCCGACCGTCTTTGCCGAAGTATCGAACGAAATGACGATCGCCCGCGAGGAGATCTTCGGGCCGGTCCTGTCCATCATTCCCTTCGACAGCGAGGAGGAAGCCCTTCAGATCGCCAATGATACCGATTACGGACTGACCAACTACGTTCAGACCACCGACGGCGCCAAAGCCAATCGAGTGGCCCGGCGCCTTCGCTCAGGAATGGTAGAGATGAATGGCCAACCGCGCGGCGCTGGTGCACCTTTTGGTGGTTATAAACAATCTGGCAACGGTCGTGAGGGAGGCGTTTGGGGACTTGAGGACTTCCTTGAAGTCAAATCAGTTAGCGGCTGGACATCGGAATAAGGTATTTTTGTCAAATGGTTAGCGCCAACTTGAGACAGGGACCTGGGCATGCAACGTCGAGTCCATGCCCAACTGCACGGCTAGCCCTGCACTCAGTGCATGGCTGCCATGCACGCGCTCCACTTGCAAAATGAAGGTGGAATTTACATATCAGGTACAGCTGACGGTTTTGATGGACATGTCCTCCCAGTTCCATCTTGTCAGCTGTGTTCCCCTCTGGAGGTTTAGATTACAAACCTTCTAATTCATCGGGCCACAGAGCAATCTGATGGCCCGTTTTTTTTTGCGCAGACGGAATGTGTGCCTACATGTACAGGCTTTCGCTCTGCAGATCTTTGTAGAGATCCGCTACCTGTTCGGCATATCCGTTGTACAGCAATGTCGGGACTTTTTTTCCGGTATGGAGGATTTGTTCCTCGGCCTGGCTCCAGCGCGGATGCGGAACGTCCGGATTGACGTTGGCCCAGAAGCCGTATTCGGCCGGCAGAATGGTCTCCCAGAAACTGACCGGTCGCTCGTCGGTGAAGGTGATGCGTTTTATCGACTTGATATGCTTGAAACCATATTTCCACGGTAGAGCAAGACGAATGGGCGCGCCAAACTGTTTGTGAAGCGGACGACCATAGGCTCCTGTCACCATGAATGTCAGATCATTTGCGGCCTCTTCCATGGTGAGCCCTTCTACATAAGGCCAAGGGTACCACCGCTGCTTCTGACCGCCAGCAACGCTGGGGTCGAGGAATGTCTCGAAACGTACGTATTTGGCCGATGACAACGGTTTGGCAATCGCCACCAGATCTGACAGCGGAAAACCGCTCCACGGCACGGTCATCGACCAAGCTTCCACGCAACGGTGCCGGTAGAGGCGCTCCTCAAGCGCAATACGACTGAGAAGATCCTCGAACCCGATGGTGAAGGGTTTCTCCACCTGCCCGTCGATCATGATATCCCACGGACTGGTCTTCAGCGCCTGGGCTGCTTTCCATATCTGCTTGTGCGACCCGAATTCGTAGAAATTGTTGTACTGCGCGTTGATGTCTTCCGGCGTGAGATCGCGGTCGATTGTGTGAGCTTCATTGCGCTTGGCCGGATAGTATTCGGCCCCCGGTCCTTCTTGAGCCGAAGCACGGCCAGGTCGCATGACGGTGGCCGCGGCCAGTCCAAGGCCGGTAAGACCCATCGTTCGGATCAAGCTTCGACGATTCAGAAAAGCACTTTCCGGCGTCGCCAGACTTTCAGCTATGGCCCATGCCGGTTTGCGAATGATATTAGCCAAGGCTCACCTCCCATTTTGCGCCGATCATAGGCAGGATCGGCGCGTCGACAACTCATCCGTCTTCACAATCCGGTGTTCTACCAGTGTGGTGGATTTGAAGCTCCTACCATGGCTATGGCGGGCTCAATAGGAACTTCAATCCAAAAACCCACTCTAGAATCATGATCTTGCCAGTGTCCTGATCGAATCTGAAGTTCGTGCGGAGTACGCCGCACAATGAGGCGAGCTTCAGATTCAGGACACTGGCGTCAGCGGCAGGCGGCAGAGAACCGTTGTATTCTGGTGCACGCTTCCTCAAGCAACGCATCGGACGTGGCATAGGAAATCCGGAAATTCGGCCCCAGCCCGAAAGCCGAACCGTGCACAACGGCAACTCCTTCGGCTTCAAGAAGTTCCTGGACGAAATCCTGATCCGACTCGATCCGGTTACCCGACGGAGCCGTGGTGCCGATCAGGCCAGCGCACGAGGGATAGACGTAAAACGCACCCTGCGGTGTCGGGCAGTCGATGCCTCGTGCCTGATTGAGCATCGAGACAACCAGGTCACGCCGCCCTTCAAATACCTTCTTGTTCGATGCGATGAAGTCCTGCGGACCGTTCAGCGCCTCGACGGCGGCCCATTGGGCAATCGATGTCGCACCGGATGTCTGCTGGCCCTGCAGAAGGTCCATGGCTTTGATCAGCTCCCGCGGCCCGGCGCCGTAACCAATCCGCCATCCTGTCATAGAATAGGCCTTGGAAACGCCGTTCATGGTCAGCGTTCGTTCAAAGAGACCCGGTTCGATCTGCGCCGCGGTCGCGAACTCGAAGTCACCGTAGACAAGGTGTTCGTAAATGTCGTCGGTCAGCAGCCACACCTGCGGATGGCGCATGAGAACATCGGTGAGCGCCTTCAACTCGGCCTTCGAATAAGCCGCACCGGAGGGGTTGGAAGGCGAGTTGAACATAAGCCATTTCGTTTTGGGCGTAATGGCGGCTTCCAGCGCCTCCGGCTGCAACTTGAACTGATTCTCCAGTGTCGTTTCCGCAAATACGACGGTTCCGCCACAGATGGCCACCATCTCCGGGTAACTCACCCAGTAGGGAGTCGGTACGATCACCTCGTCTCCGGGGTTGAGCGTGGCCATCAACGCATTGAAGAGGATCTGCTTGCCGCCAGTGCCCGCGATCACCTGATCCGGAGCGTAGTCCAATCCGTTTTCTCTCGCGAACTTGGCGGCGATCGCCTGGCGCAATTCGGGAATACCCGCAACCGGCGTGTATTTGGTCATGCCGCGCTGAATTGCATCGACAGCGGCCTGTTTGATGTTTTCCGGGGTGTCAAAATCCGGTTCACCGGCGCCGAGACCGATAACGTCGCGACCCTGAGCTTTGAGTTCCCGCGCCTTTTGCGCAACGGCAATCGTCGCAGACGGCTTCACGTGCGAAAGGGCATCGGCAAAAAATGCCATGACTTGATCTCCGAATTAGGAAAGAACCGGTTGGTGTATAATCCTATGTCGAATCATCGCTTCAAGTTCAAGATGGTTCGCCCAACCAGCCAGCATTTCGCGGCTGCATCGCCAGGGAGCCATATTTTGCAGGGAAATGGGGAGAGCGGCCGAATTGTGCCGGAGCCGAATGGTTCGTTCTCCGGGTGCTACGGACCCTTTGTTCTGAAGACGGCGCTTCAACCCATCTTCGGACGCCCTGACAATGCTCGGATTGAGCTCCGTGGCCTGGAGGCACTGCTGCGGATTTTTCGCGGCGACGAACCATATTCGACAACTGATTTCTTTGCCCGCATCGGCGACCGGGAGAGACTATCGCTCGATGCTCTGTGCCGCTCGCTGCATCTCGCCAATGCTGCAGCGGACGGAAACGACGATGTTCTGCTGTTTCTCAATCTCAATCCGGCGCTGTTCGCCGACAGTCGGACGGTCCTGTCGGAGGTCGGTCAAATGGTTGAACGAACGCGACAACACGGCTTTCAAACACAGCAGATTGTCTGCGAAATCACCGAACACCATACGTCCAGTCCCGACCTGCTGTCGCTTCTGGTCGAGACGTTGCGAGAACGCGGTTTCCGGATCGCCGTCGATGATTTCGGTGCTGCGGGCTCGGATTCGCAACGGGTTGACCAGATCAGACCGGACATCGTCAAACTGGATGCCGATTGGGTCAAACGACTGATGCACAGCGATGCCGGTTTCGAGAGCCTGCGCAACAGCGTCGCCCGCTTCCAGCGTCGCGGAGCCAAAGTGGTGATGGAAGGGCTGGAGCACGACTGGCAAATTGAACTTGGATGGGGTTCCGGAACCGATCTCATGCAGGGATATGGCCTGGCCCGTCCCCAACTTGCGCCCACCGATTTTTGCGCGCAATACACCGCAACCGTTGGCTAACGAAAAAGCCCGCCACAATATGACCATGAGAACTGTCCAGCGGCGCCAATCTTTGGTCCCGCTTCGGTCCAGTTAGGGTCCTTTATTGCAGACTGGCGACACCACCTTTCTGCGGGGACCTGGAAATGGAACACGACGTCGACCTCCGACAATCCTGGCGTGACGCCAGACGAAAAAAACGCCGCATCTGGTTGAGCACTGCGGCCATGTTCTTTTGTGTGCTGATGATGGCCAATCTGGTGGTGCAATCTCGGGCCACGCCCGAGTCTCACGAGCCACCCCGCATCCAATCCAAATAGACATCAGATCTGGTCGTTTTCGCGGGGAAACCCTATCTTCGAAATGCGGCTCGGTGCGAGCCGGGTAACGAAAAGAACGAGAACGAGGGTCATGAAGCGACTGTTGGCGATCACTCTATGTACAGCAATGTGGCAGCTCCCGGCTGCGGCGACCGACCTGATCCGGACAGAGAAGGTTCCGGTCGCGGTTGAGACCATTGCAACCGGCATCGAACATCCCTGGGGCATCGAAGTCCTGCCCGATGGCGCCTATTTGGTAACGCAAAGGCCGGGCGGCTTGCGCCTCATCGAGGGTGGCCGCATGTCGGAGCCGTTTGGCGACCTGCCAGGACTTGCCGTAGGCGGTCAGGGCGGCCTCCTCGATGTGGCGCTCGCCAACGATTTTGCCGAGACCGGGACGGTATTTTTGTCATTTTCGCAGCGCGGCAGAGGCGGCGTCGGCACGGCGATCGCCCGTGCCAAACTGGTTCGCGGTGAGGGTCAACCGAGACTGGAGGACATCGAGACGATATTCTCGATGTCGGAAAAAACCAGGTCTGGTTACCACTTCGGCTCGCGCATTGCGGTGGCCGAAGATGGCACACTGTTTTTCTCCATCGGCGACCGCGGCGATGGTGACCGTGCCCAGGATTTGAAGGATCATGCTGGTGCTGTCTTGCGTATCGCTCCGGATGGCTCGATACCGGCCGACAATCCCTTCGTGAACGACAGCGGCGTCTTGTCGGAACTGTGGTCGAAAGGTCACCGAAATCCGCAGGGAATGGACTTCGATCGCAAGACAGGCACGCTCTATACCGTCGAGCACGGCGCCCGCGGCGGCGACGAAATCAATCGGCCGGAAGCCGCCCGCAACTACGGCTGGCCTGTCATTTCCTACGGCAAGCACTACTCCGGCGGAAAAATCGGCATCGGCACCGAAGCGTCTGGCCTTGAGCAACCGCTTCATTATTGGGACCCGTCCATCGCACCGGGCGGCATGGCCGTTTATCGCGGCGACATGTTCCCCGAGTGGGATGGCAATTTTCTCGTTGCTGCCCTGAAGGATCAGATGCTGGTGCGGCTCGAGCGCGCTTCAGATGACTCGATTGTCCATGAAGAGCGCCTTTTCCCGGATCGGTTCGGTCGCGTCCGTGAGGTGAAGGAGGCCCCGGACGGCTCGTTGCTGTTGCTGACGGATGATTCTGACGGCGCAGTGCTGCGCGTACGGCGCCAATAGGTGCGATACGCTGCAGTGCGTATGCTGACGATTGGATTGTACCTGGCAGTGGGCATAGCCGTTCTGGTGACTGCCATTTTTCTTGGATATGGAAGAGAGCGCAGCTGGGAACGCCTTGCCGGATCGCCCGATCTCGGGCGCTTCGACCTTGTGACGGTTGCGCGAAGTCCGACCGCAAACGACGCGATCGCTGCGAGCACCGGTTTGCGGCCAGATGCCGACATAGAGCTGCCTCTCTTCGAAGACGATGCAAGCGTCCTGCTGCAAACGATCGCTTCGACCATCAAGGAGGTCGACCCCCTCGCCCGTCGGATCGATGACGGCGCCGATGACAAGCATCTACGATATGTGACTTACTCCCCCGGTATGCGGTTTCCAGACCTAGTCAGTATCGAGGCCATCTCCGTTGGCGAGGGGCGCACGGGAATCATTCTTTACGCTCGCGCCCAACTCGGCAGAACCGATTTTGGAGCGAACAAAAAAAGGCTGGAACTCTACGTCCGCGACCTTTGAGCCCGATCACTTCAAACCCGTTTCAGATTCTGCGGTTTATCGACACGAAACCTGCAGTTGAGGCCGTCTTCACAAGCTAAAAAGCGGAATACCAAGCCGGCCAACTGACTCGACCAAGAAATCAGCGCCTGAATTTTCGGCATTTGCGCCCAATTCTCAGGCATTTTGTTTAAAAAACTGACTTCACATTTCTTGAATGATTATAATAAAAATTCGTCACAAAACTTTCTCTTGATAAATCGCAAAAGCTGTAACAGTGTTACTCCTGTTCGGGCATTCAACGAACACGGGAATCCTATTGATAGAGTGCGGACCGGAAACGCATAAAATTCCGGGTGATCGAAAAAAGGCCAATATCCGGCAAAGCCGGGATCACGATAACAGGGACCTTTCCGCAACCTTCGAGAACTGCCTGCCTTACCCGTCCTGCGGGTAACACCACAAATGCGGGCATTATTGCCGGCGGCGAACAGAGGACCTGAGAGCATGGCCGAGACTGGCACTGTAAAATTCTTCAACACCGACAAGGGTTACGGCTTCATCAAACCCGACAATGGCGAATCGGATATCTTCGTTCACATATCAGCTGTCAAGGATTCCGGCCTCGAGACGTTGCTCGAGAACCAGAAGATCAGCTTCGATACTGAACCGGATCGTCGCGGCAAAGGTCCAAAGGCCGTCAATCTCGCAGTTGTGGTCGAATAGCCGGGCCACCACTTTCGAAGTCGAACGCCCGGCAGAACCGGGCGTTTTCCGTTCTGGCACCAGGTAGTGCCAATTATGAAATAAATTTAATATTTCAATATGTTCCATTCAGCTTGAGTTCATCGGCGTTGACCTAGGTTCTGGCCAAATGTCGGACACGGTCCGACAGGTTCCAACAAAGGATCACGTCAATGAATATTCTCAAGACTTCGCTCATTGCTGCATTGGCCATCGTAACCACAGCTATCGTTCCAGTCAGTAACGCTTCCGCGGCCGGCCTCTATAACAAGCCGGTAAACGGCAAGCATGTCGTTCACAAGGGCGGTCCCGGTTACCACTACAAGCATGGTCCGAGAGGCGCTTATCCGCGCGACTATCATAAAAAGCGCCCGCCGGTGGTTGTGCAAAAGGGCAACGGCAACGCTCTCGCGGCTGGCCTTCTCGGTTTCGCAGCCGGCGCAATCGTCGGCAACGCCCTTGGCAAGTAGTCGACTGACCCTTGAGCAAATTGAGATATGACCGTAGCGATTTTTGGCCTCTGGCTAGGCCGATTGCTCGCCGTGGTGCCACCCCACAACAAGTGCAAGCCAACGACGCAAGGGGCCAAAAGCGCCCGGCCCGAAGGGTGGCTGCATATCGGCTCATCGGCTGCTCTGAAGTTCGTTCCGAGCACGCTGCACAATGAGGCGAACTTCAGATTCAGGACACTAGCGCCCGCGTCATCGCGGGCGCCTTTTTCCATTTGCCGGCTTCGTTCAGCTTGCGTTCAGGCGATCGCCATTAGTGTCGATCCTCAAGGGGTGCGCCTGCTCCCAAAGCTTCAACAGGAAACAGTCAAATGGCAAAAATCGTCCATACCCTCATTGCCGCAGCCGTGGCTTCCGCCAGCACTCTGGTTCCCCTATCCCAAAGCAATGCGCATGACCGGCGCTTCGAGCACTATCACGGGGCCGGCCCAGGCTGGGATGGTCCAAGGAAACCTCACCGCAAGCATTACCGCCATCGCCCGCAGGGCAAGGTGAAAAACAATGATGACGCCTTGCTGCTTGGGGTCCTCGGTCTTGCCGCAGGTGCGATTGTGGCCGGCGCCCTCCTGAGCGATCCCGGGCCGCGCCCGGAACCGCGCTATGTGGAACCAGGTCCTGATCCATATGACGACTACGAGCGCCCCGGCGGTTGGGCCGGTTCGAATTATTACCCTCCCGCACCTCAGGAAGACTATGCCGCAACCGGCACGATCGAGCCCTGGACGCAAGACTGGTACCGCTACTGCTCACAAAGATACCGGTCATTCAAGCCGGCGACCGGAACCTTTCGCGGCTACGATGGCCAGGACCATTTCTGTGTCGCTCGCTGAGGGCTAGATCAAAGGGCGATAAGTTTGCACCATTTGACCGTGGCGATTTTGGTCTCTGGCTAGGCGGATCGCTCGCCGTGGTGTCACCCCACCACAAGTGCGAGCCAACGACGCCAGGGGCCAAAAGCGCCACGGTCAAATGATCCAAACTTATCGACCTTTGATCTAACTTCAGATCCCCTTGAGAAATGGGTTGGTGAGGCGTTCCTCACCAATCCGCCCTCCAGGGCCGTGGCCGCAGATGAAGCCAACGTCGTCGCCAAGTGGCAGCACCTTGTCGCGGATCGAATCCAAAAGCTGCTGATGGTCGCCCCCAGGCAGATCGGTACGCCCGATCGACCCGCGAAACAGCACATCCCCCAGATGCGCAAACCCGGCCTCCCGGTTGAAGAAAATCACATGTCCGGGCGCGTGCCCCGGACAATGATAGACCTCGAAATCATGGCCGGCGAAGGAAACCTTGTCGCCCTCGTTCAACCATCGGTCCGGTTGAGCGTTGCGTACCGACTCAGCGACCCCAAACATCCGGGCCTGATCTTCCAATCCATCCAGCAGCGACTGGTCGTCATCGTGCGGTCCGATAACCTCTACGTCCAGCGCCTCTTTCAGGTCCATCGCTCCGCCGGCATGGTCAATATGCCCGTGGGTCAGCCAGATCGCCTCGATAGCGATGCCGTTCTTTTCCAGCACATCGAGAATGGCGGGAACATCCCCACCGGGATCGATCACCACACCGGTTTTGCTGTCGCTGTCAAACAGCACCGTGCAGTTCTGCTGGAACGCGGTGACCGGAATAACACCTGCCTGGATCTGCCCCATCTTGTTATCCTTCCCAATTCGGTGGTTCGTGCGCCCTGCACCGTTTTTCATGAAAAAGGCGCCTGATACCCTGGGTGCCACGCGCCTCAAACAAGTCTGTGCGAGACCTTACTCCGCGGCCTGTTTGACCGGTTGAACCGCCTGCATGTAGTCGTTCATCAGGTTTTCCGTGATCTCGCCAACTTCGAAAGTGTAGGGTCCAATCTCGGACACCGGTGTAACCTCGGCAGCCGTGCCGGTCAGAAAGCACTCGCTGAAATCGGCCATCTCGTCAGGCATGATGGTCCGTTCAATCACCTCGTAGCCGCGTTGCTTGGCCAGATCGATGACCGTACGCCGGGTTATCCCGTTCAGGAAGCAGTCCGGTGTCGGCGTATGCAGAGCACCGTCCTTGACGAAGAAAATATTGGCGCCCGTAGCTTCCGCAACGTGTCCGCGCCAGTCATACATAAGCGCATCCGCATAGCCGCGATCTTCCGCTTCGTGCTTTGACAGGGTGCAGATCATGTAAAGTCCGGCCGCCTTCGATTGCGAAGGTATCGTTGCCGGATCAGGTCGGCGGTATTTGGCGATATCGAGGCGAATGCCCTTCAGCCGCTCCTCCGGCTTGAAATAGGATGGCCATTGCCAGATAGCGATTGCCACATTGATCTTGTTGGCCTGTGCCGAGACACCCATCATCTCGCTGCCGCGCCAGGCGACCGGACGGACATAGGCGTCTTCAAAACCCTGCATCTCGAGCAGCGTCTTGCAGGCATCGTCGATTTCATCGATCGTGTAGGGAATCTCGAACCCGAGAATTCGTGCCGATTCGAACAGCCTCTCGGTATGTTCGCGCAGCTTGAAGATCTCGCCGCCATAGGCCCGCTCACCCTCAAAAACCGAACTTCCGTAGTGCAATCCGTGAGAAAGCACATGAAGCTTGGCGTCCTTCCAGGGAACAAAATCGCCGTTGTACCAGATGTGGCCCTCAAGTTGATCGAACGGGACCGATGCCATTGCATTTCCTCCAGCGCTTACCGCGCAGCCCAAATGTGTCGTTATCGCCGGAACCTTCAATCCCCGATCGGTCTTGTCCTTTGGGCCATCTGCACGATTGCGCGAAATTCGCCACAACAGATCTGTCGGGGGTATGCATCCTTGACGCCTTGAAAGGCTAGCAATAGCATCAAAATAAGTCAATAAAGCTGACATAATTGAGCTTTGTGTCAAAACGCAAACACTGAGAGCGACGGGAACAGCCAAATGCCGCCCGAGCAGGCAGCTAAAACATCGGAAACCGACACCATGACGGAGCCGATGCCGGAGTCCTCAGACATCGACTTTGAGATCATCGAATCCTTGTTCTTCGCCTACCGCGATTTCACCTCGGATCCGGATGCGATCCTGGAGAAGTTCGGCTTTGGTCGCGCCCACCACCGGGTTCTGCACTTCGTCAACCGGCGACCGGGAATGACCGTTGCCGACCTCCTGGAAACGCTGAGGATCACCAAGCAAAGCCTCGCGCGGGTGCTGAAGCAACTGATCGATTCAGGCTACATCCACCAGGTTGCCGGTACCCAGGACCGCCGGCAAAGGCGCCTTTATCCCACGCAGAAAGGGCGCGAACTGTCTCTCGAACTGGCTAGGCCACAGTCTCGCCGCATAGCCAACGCACTAAAGAGCCTAGATCCGGAAGGGCGATCAGCTGTGACCGCTTTCTTGCGTGGTATGGTCGATCCGGACTGAGGCAACAATTCATGGGGGAGCCCCTATGAGCGAAGAACCGCTTTCAGACGATGCGGCCCACTTGCTCGTCATAGACGACGATACCCGTATTCGGGATCTGCTCAATCGATACCTGACGGATCAGGGCTTCCGGGTGACAACGGCAAGCGATGCAGCAGAAGCCCGTCGCAAGCTGGAGGGTCTTGAATTCGACCTTTTGGTGGTCGACGTGATGATGCCCGGCGAAACCGGGGTGGCGCTGACCAAGGCATTGCGCGAGATCCGCGACGTGCCGATCCTGATGCTGACCGCGCTCGCCGAACTGGACAGTCGTCTGGAAGGCCTTGAGGCCGGTGCTGATGATTATCTCGGCAAACCTTTCGATCCCCGCGAGTTGGTGCTGCGCATCAACAACATTCTCAAGCGCGGCGGGCCACCGGATATCCCCAAGATCGAGCAGATCGTTTTTGGTCCCTACACGTTCGGCCTGTCCCGCCGTGAGCTCAAGCGCGGACCGCAAGTTGTCCGCCTGACCGATCGCGAGCAGGAGATCATGGTGCAATTCGCTCAGCGTCCGGGTGAGACCATTCCCCGTCACGAGCTTGTCGGTGAGGAAGTCGATATCGGAGAACGAACCATCGACGTCCAGATCAACCGATTGCGCCGCAAAATCGAGGACGACCCTGCCAATCCCATGTGGCTGCAGACAGTACGTGGCGTCGGCTACCGGTTGAGCGTCGAATAGGCGCTTCGGCCATCCACAACAACCACCGTCCGAGCGTCGGTTCACCGATCGTTTTCTTTGCTATAGTGTCGCGGCCCGCGAAACGCCCGTGGATTCGACAATGACGACGATGGACTCGATACGCCGGGAATATGAGCGCTATCCGCCGCGCGGATACCGACGCTTCACCCGCTGGTTCACCAAGCGCCTGCCGACCGGCCTCTATGGTCGCACGCTGCTGATCATCATCCTGCCGATGGTTGTTTTGCAGTCGGTGATCGCCTTTGTGTTCATGGAACGCCACTGGCAGACCGTGACACAGCGACTGTCAACCGCGGTCACCCGCGATATCGCAGCCATCATCGATGTCATTGACACCTACCCGCAGGATACCGATTTCGAGGAAATCACCCGCATTGCCCGGGAGCGGTTGGAACTCAACATCGCCATCGAGCCGGAGGCCAGTCTGCCGCCACCGCGCAGCAGGCCGTTCTTTTCCATTCTCGATTCGATCCTCAGCGAAGAAATCACACGCCAGATCAGGCGACCTTTCTGGATTGATACGATCGGCGATTCCGACCTGGTCGAAGTCCGGGTTCTGCTTGACGACAAGGTCCTTCGCGTTTTTGCGCGCCGCAGCCAGGCCTATGCCTCCAACACCCATATCTTTCTTTTGTGGATGGTCGGAACATCGCTGGTGCTGCTGACCATTGCCATTCTGTTCCTTCGCGGTCAGATCCGGCCCATTCTCAGCCTGGCAAGTGCCGCCGAGAGTTTCGGCAAGGGACAGAAATCGCCAGACGATTTTCGCCCCCGCGGTGCCGACGAGATCCGCCGGGCCGGCCTGGCCTTCATGCGCATGCGCGAACGCATCGAACGACAGATCGAGCAACGAACGGCGATGCTGACGGGGGTCAGTCACGACCTGCGTACCATCCTGACTCGCTTCCGATTGCAGCTTGCTTTGGTCGGTAACGAATCGGAGACGGCCCATCTCAATGACGATATCGATGACATGCAGTCGATGCTCGAGGGCTATCTTTCCTTTGCCCGGGGCGAAGCACAGGAAGATGTCGGCGAACTGGACCTGGAAGCCCTGTTCACCCGGTTGCGCAGCGATGCCGGACTGCACGGCAAGGAATTGACCACAAAGATCGATGGCACGCCAGTGGTCAAGGTTCGACCCAATGCGTTCGCGCGGCTGGTGACCAACATTGCCTCCAATGCCTGGAAGCACGCCAGGCATATCGGGATCGAGGCCACCATCGGTACGGGCTGGCTGACCATCGTCATAGACGATGATGGCTGCGGCATCCCTGCTCAGTTGCGCGAGGACGTCTTCAAACCGTTCTTCCGGCTCGATGAGTCCCGCAATCAGGACGAATCGGGCACCGGTCTAGGTCTGGCAATCGCGCGTGATATCGCCCGAAGCCATGGCGGCGACATCACACTGGCGGAAAGCCCGATGGGCGGACTGCAGGCTGTCATCCGCGTGCCGCAATAACGGTAAGCTTGTTCAGAAGAGGCGACCGCCGTCCGGCACCTGTTTGTCGATGGCCGCGAGCACGACCTCGCCGTCCTCGTCCGGAAATCCTAGAACCAGTACCTCGGACATGATCGGCCCGATCTGCCTGGGCGGAAAGTTGACCACGGCCATGACCTGGCGTCCGACAAGTGTTTCGGGCGTGTAGTGAACGGTCAGCTGTGCAGAGGATTTTCGGATCCCGATTTCGGGACCGAAATCGACCTTCATCTTGATCGCTGGCTTGCGCGCCTCCGGAAAAGGCTCGGCCTCAACGATTGTGCCGCAACGGATATCGACCTTTTCGAAATCTGCCCATGCAATCTGTTCTGTCATCGCGGATCCCTCAATCCAAAACTTCCGCGATGGGAGTTAGCTTCAGGCCTCCCCGACAGTCTCAAACAGAACCGTGTCCATCGCACTGCGCGCGTCCATACCCGACAGCAGGACGAACTGGAAGGCCTGGAAATAGAGTTCGCAGGTTTCAAGCGCGCTCAACAGCAAAACCTCGACCTGCTGATTCGTCGGCTCCGCGCCGCCGGCAAGAAGCAATGCCTGACGAAAGATGACCACACCTTCCTGCTGCCACAGGTCGAAATGTCCCATCAGGACCTGCCCGTTGACCTGAAATAGCAGTTTGACCACCTCGTTGAGCCGACTGTCGCTCACATCGACATCGAATGCGCAGGCCAGATGGAGCGCCTCGAAATCCTCCATCCATGAAAACGACACGTGGTAGTCCGCCCAGCGTCCCTCGATGGACATGGCGATCTCATCTTCCCCCGACCGTTCAAACGACCAGTCGTTGTTGGAAGCCACATATTCGATCATATCGACAGGATTGAGCTGCCGCTCGACTTCAAATTCAACCATGCTCATGCCGCACCCCATTGTCGGAAGTGTGTTTTTCCCACGGCGAAACCCTCGCCGTGCCCTCGTATCGGAAACCCGAAGACCGCAACGCTATCAACACAACGCTTGTAGATACCTCGTTGCCCCTCACCGCCGCCTGCGACCGGAGCGAATTCGAATCATCTATTAAAATCAGTGTATAACGGCAGAGTCGCCACGCCACCCCTGTTTTGCCTCCAAAGGCAATTGGGATGTGGATACCACCTGAATCAAATCCTCAGCGACAGACCTTAAGCGACTCTCGCAAAAGGCATTTTTGCCCGGCAGGCGGAGCGCGAAATTTTTTGTAAAAAATCGGTGACAACGTTGTCCGGCGATCGAACCCCAGGCTGATTTACTCAGCCTTACCGCTTTTGCGCGTCGCCCTTGGCTTGGAAGCGGCCTCCAGAGCTGCAATGCGATTTTCCAACGCTTCGATGCGTTCCTTCAACGCGTCGTTTTCGTCCCGTGCCAGTGCGGCCATTTCACGCGCGGCCTCAAACTCCTCGCGCTGAACGACGTCCATGGAACTGAGCACTCGTTCCGCCTGCGCCCGCATGGCAGTTTCGATTTCCGTGCGCACTCCCTGAGCGGCGCCGGCCGCATCGGTCATAAGGCGTGCGAAATCATCGAGAAGTCGATTGGGGCCGGTGGTCATGCGATTGCCTCGCTTTGCTGCTCTATCGATGCGAACTGACCCTTCAGGTAGGCCGTTCGCCGGGCGTGTGCAAGTCTTGACCTTGTCGCATCGCATCTGCATGGTCCGCCCGATCAAACGCTCGACCGACCGGATCCGACATGAACACCGCGCAGGCCGCCATTCCCTTTCCCGATATTGATCCGGTCCTGATTTCCATCGGGCCGCTGGCCGTCCATTGGTATGGCCTTGCCTACGTCGCCGGAATCCTGCTGGGATGGCGTTATTGCCGCAGAATGGCGGCTACGCCGACCTTGTGGGCCGGACAGAAGCCGGCCATGACGGTGGCCGATATCGATGATTTTCTGTTGTGGAGTGCGGTCGGTATCGTTCTTGGAGGACGGCTGGGCTACATCCTGTTCTACGATTTTGCCGCCTTTGCCGCCAATCCCTTGCGGCTGTTCGAAATCTGGAATGGCGGCATGTCGTTCCACGGCGGGCTTCTTGGCACGATCCTGGCCATGATCCTCTTTGCCCGTCGCCGCGGCATCGTCGTCTGGAGCCTGTTCGATGTGGTCGCGGCTGCGGCCCCCATAGGCCTTTTCCTCGGCCGCATCGCCAATTTCGTGAACGCCGAACTCTGGGGCAAGGTCACCGATGTGCCCTGGGCGGTGGTCTTTCCCACCGGAGGCCCGTTGCCCCGTCATCCGAGCCAGCTCTATGAAGCGGTGCTCGAAGGACCAGTGCTGTTCTTCACCCTGTTCGCCATGATCTGGTTTTTTGGTCGACTGGAATTGCCGCGCTATGTCGGCGGGGCGTTCATCGCCGGATACGGGATTTCCCGCATCCTTGTCGAGTTCGTTCGGGAGCCCGATGCCCATATTGGCTACCTGTTCGGCGGTTGGTTGACGATGGGCATGCTGTTGTCGCTGCCGATGGTGATCATCGGCTTCGGCGCAATGGCGTTGGCAAAGCGCATCGGCAGAGCACCCGTCGCACCCGGAGGGGCTGCGTGACAACGCCGCTCCGTCGCAAAATCGTCGATCTGATCGAGGTCAATGGGCCCATGTCGGTGGCTGACTATTTCAGCCTGTGTCTCAGCGATCCGGACCATGGCTACTACCGAACCCGCGACCCGTTTGGATCGTCCGGCGATTTCACGACGGCACCGGAAATCAGCCAGTTGTTCGGCGAGCTGGTGGGTATTTTCATGATCCTCACCTGGCAGGCCCATGAGCGCCCATGGGACGTTCGATTGGTCGAAATCGGGCCGGGTCGCGGCACCCTGATGGCTGATGCACAACGGGCGATCGCCGATCTCGCACCGGATCTGGCGGTAACAATGACCATCCACATGGTCGAAACCAGCGAGACCTTGAGCGCGATTCAAAGAAAAACGCTCGACGGCATCTCACCGTCGAGCTCATGGCATCCGAATCTGGGCGACGTCCCGCCCGGTTTCACGCTGCTGATCGCCAACGAGTTCTTTGACGCCCTGCCAATTCGTCAGTTCGTCAGCACATCGGACGGGTTTCGCGAGCGAGTCGTCTCGGTCGACGAAGACGGTCGCCTGGCCTTTGCCGCCGGTGTCGCTGCCTTGGACTCGCAAGCGCGACTTGACGAGGTGACGGCTCAACCCGGCGCGATCCTGGAAGTGTCACCCGCACGCGATGCTGTGATGGCGCAAATCGCCGCGCGCCTGGCTGCTGAAGGCGGGGTGGCGCTGGCAATCGACTACGGCCATCTGCAAACCGGTCTCGGTGACACGCTGCAGGCGATCCGCAATCACGCCTATGAAGATGTTCTCGCCAATCCGGGGGACGCCGATTTGACGAGCCACGTGGATTTCCAATCGCTGACCACTGCGGCCAGGGCGCAAGGTGTCACGGTCGCAAAGCCACTGACACAAGGCGCATTCCTGCTCGGACTTGGGCTGTTGGAGCGCGCCGGCGCGCTTGGAGCTGGGAAGTCCGGTGACGTTCAGGACGCCATTCGCCAGGCGGTCGATCGTCTGGCCGGCACCGGCGAGAATCAAATGGGAAGCCTTTTCAAGGCCTTGTGCGTATCGGCTAAAGACATACCCATCCCACCCTTTGAAACCGCCGATTGACAGGGGCACTCAGTTTGATCACCATCCCGCACGATGCAACCCGGAAGTCCGTCATGCTTGACCTGGACCAGCCAGACCCGATCACCAGCGATCTACTGACCCAGGCGTGCGCTGAAGCGCCGATCAAACACGGATTCTTCACCCGTTCCGGCGGCGTGTCAGACGGTATCTATCGCGGTCTCAATGTCGGTCTCGGCTCGGACGACGACCGCAACAGCGTCCATGAAAATCGCGCTCGCATCTGCCGCTGGTTCACGGTTCCGAATACTCACCTCGCAACGCCACGCCAGGTCCATTCGCCTGATGTTTGGGTGGTGGATGATTCGTTCGACGGACAACGCCCGAAAGCCGACGCGGTCGTCACCGCCACGCCGGGGCTGGTCGTCGGCGTGCTGACGGCCGACTGTATCCCGATCCTTTTGACGGATCCGGCTGCCGGCGTGGTCGGCGCTGCTCATGCGGGTTGGAACGGCGCGCTTTCCGGCGTCGCCGAAAATGCCATTGCCGAAATGGAGAAGCTCGGTGCCGATCGCTCGCGAATAACGGCCTGTCTCGGGCCGTCGATCAGCGGTGAGAACTACGAAGTCGGTCCGGAATATGTTGATCGATTCATCGACAAGGATCCGCAAAGCCAGCCCTATTTTCGGGCCAGTACGAAAGCCGGACACAGCCTGTTCGATCTCCAGAATTATGCCTTGAACCGCCTGACCCAAGCGGGCATCTCGGCCCACCTCTCGGGCCACTGTACCTATGCCGACGAAGACCGTTTCTTCTCCTATCGGCGCACGACTCATCGGGGCGAGCCCGACTACGGACGACAAATTTCAGCAATCTGCATTGTGGATGGAGGTCAGCGTGACTCTGCATTTTGAACAGGAAGAATTCGATTGGCGAATGCGTCGCCTGCGCGACGCCATGCAGGATGAGAATCTCGATGCAATGCTGTTGTTCGCGCAGGAAAGCATGTTCTGGCTGACCGGCTACGACACATTCGGTTTCTGCTTTTTTCAAACTCTGATCGTCAAGTCTGACGGGACAATGCGGCTGCTGACGCGATCCGCTGACCTGCGTCAGGCACGCCACACCTCCATCATCAAAGACATTTCGATCTGGACTGATCGGGTCAATGCCGATCCGGCGGTGGACCTGAAGAATCTCCTCAACGATCTGGACCTGCTCGGTTGCCGGATCGGCATCGAATATGACACCCACGGCCTGACCGGCGCCAACGCCCGCAAGGTTGACCAGCAACTGCAGTCCTTCGGTGATCTGATCGACGCTTCGCATGTCATCTCCCAATTGCGGCTGGTCAAAAGCCCTGCGGAGATCCACTACGTCAAGACCGCGGCCGCCCTGACCGACGCGGCGCTCGACGCCGCCCTGCCCCTGGTCAGCCCCGGCGGCAGCGAAGCCGATATCCTCGCCGCCATGCAGGGTGCGGTGCTCGCCGGCGGCGGCGACTATCCCGGCAATGAATTCATCATCGGGTCCGGACGCGATGCCCTGCTGTGCCGCTACAAGTCCGGCCGTCGCATGTTGGAAGAGCAGGACCAGTTGACCCTCGAGTGGGCCGGTGTCTTTGCTCACTACCATGCACCGATGATGCGCACGGTCATTGTCGGCAAACCGACCGAGCGTCATCTGGAACTCTATGACGTTTGCCGCGAGGCGCTGACCGAAATCGAAAAGGTGCTGCATCCGGGCAGCACTTTCGGCGAGGTCTTTTCAACTCACGCCATGGTTCTCGAGGACCGCGACATGACCCGGCACCGCCTCAATGCCTGCGGATACTCGGTCGGAGCGCGATTTACTCCGAGCTGGATGGAACGAGAAATGTTCTTCGCTGGTAATGAACAGATTATTAAGGCGGACATGTCATTGTTTCTGCATATGATTATTATGGACTCTGAATCCGATACCGCGATGACGCTTGGACAGACTTACCTGACGACCGAAGACGGGCCGAGCCCACTTTCGACACACAGTCTTGATTTGATCGTTCAGTAGCGCGGCAGGAGGGAGATGCAGACGTTTGCGGACGAATGTTGTCACGACGGTTTTGCTGAGTTGCGTGCTGCTTTTGGCAGCCGGCTGCAACGCGCGACAGTCGCTGAGCAACATTCGCGGACTGCTACCGAGGGCTGAGATCCCCAACGCTGGTAACCAGCAGCAGACCGACCAAAACCCGACGCAGTCGACCACAAATTCCGAGACGCCGCCCCAGGCCCAATCTCAAACCCAGACCCAGCAGGCCCAACCTCCTCAGCCGGCCACCACGACGACCGCTTCAAACACCAATGTGTTGCGGCCTTCCTCAGCCAGCAAGGCACAGCCTTCGCGCGCATCCGGAGCCATCAGCTTTACGCCGGTGATAGGCGCTCCGGTCAGTGCGGTTCAGCCATTGTCACGCCGTCTGGGAACCGAGGCGCGGGGACGCGGCCTGACCATATTGCAGTCGGCTTCCGGCGACAGCGATCATATCCTCAAGGGCTACTTCTCCGCCTTTGCCGATGGCGACAAGACGACAGTCGCGTTCGTTTGGGATGTGCTCGACAGCCAAGGCAATCGTCTCTACCGCATCAGCGGCCAGGAAGTTGCTCAGGGAACTGCCAGTGATCCCTGGGACGCCGTTCAGGAATCGACGATGGAAACCATCGCGACACGGACCATCTCCGACTACGTCTCCTGGCGTTCCTCTTCCGGATCCTAGAGCCCATCCGGAACTTCCTTTGGGTTAAATTCACTATTGCGCTGCTGATGGGTTGCATTCGCGCGTCAGCCGGCTAAAACGCCGGCCAACGGCATACCCATGACAGGCGCGCGCCATGAAAGTATTTGCAGGCAACTCCAACCGGGTCCTGGCGGAATCCATCTGCAACTACCTCAACATCCCCCTCGGAAATGCCATTGTCCGGCGCTTCGCCGACCAGGAGATCTTCGTCGAGATCAAGGAAAACGTGCGCGGCGAGGATGTCTTCGTCATCCAGCCGACCTCCTATCCGGCAAACGACCATTTGATGGAATTGCTGATCATGATCGATGCGGCACGGCGTGCATCGGCCCAGCGCATAACCGCAGTGCTACCCTATTTCGGCTATGCCCGTCAGGACCGAAAGCCCGGACCGCGAACGCCAATTTCGGCCAAGCTGGTTTCCAACCTGATCACCGAAGCCGGCGCCAACCGAGTGCTGACTCTCGACCTGCATGCGGGTCAGATCCAAGGCTTCTTCGACATTCCCACGGATAACCTCTACGCCGTTCCGATCCTCGCCCGTGACATCAAAGACAACTACGACGTCACCAATGTCATGGTGGTATCGCCCGACACCGGTGGCGTTGTACGCGCCCGGGCGCTGGCCAAACGGCTCGACTCGCTCCTGGCCATCGTCGACAAGCGCCGCGACCGTCCCGGCGAATCCGAAGTCATGAACGTCATCGGCGACGTCAGCGGCAAGGACTGCATCCTGATCGACGACATCGTCGATTCCGGCGGCACCTTGTGCAATGCCGCCGAGGCTCTGCTGGAAAACGGTGCCATCAGCGTCACGGCCTACATTACGCATGGTGTGCTTTCCGGCGGAGCTGTTGCTCGTGTCACATCATCGGCGCTCAAGGAACTGGTGATCACCGATTCTATTCAGCCGACGACCGCCGTCCAGAACGCCCACAATATCCGCGTCATCTCAACCGCCAGTCTGATTGGCGAAGCGATCAACCGCACGGCGCACGAAGAATCGGTTTCCAGCCTGTTCGACTGAAACCCCATCAGGCTGATTAACGTCAGCGTCGAGGCAACAACTGCGCCTTGACGCACTCTCCATACAATGATGCAGATACATATTGGCCGACCTCGGGCGATGGAGGACAATGTGAGCGACTATTACGATCTCGGCACCTATTCGATGACGGTCACAACGTCATCAACGGAAGCGCAGCGCTGGTTCGACCGCGGTCTCGTCTGGTGCTACGGCTACAATCACGGAGAGTCGATCGCCTGTTTCGAGCGGGCACTGGAAGCCGATCCGGACTGCGCCATGGCGCATTGGGGCATCGCCTACGCCCTCGGCCCGAATTACAACAAACCCTGGCCGCTCTTCGATCCGGCCGACAAGGCGCAATCGCTTGGCCGCGCGCATTCAGAAACCCAAGCGGCGCTGGCGCTGAGGGACAAGGTTTCCCCGTTCGAACAGTCCCTGATCGGCGCGCTGACAGCGCGTTACCCACAGCCTGATCCTATCGACGATCAGTCCCCTTGGGACCGTGCCTTTGCCAAGGCCATGCGGACGGTTCACGCCGATCATCAGGCTCGGCTTGACGTCAAGAGCGTGCTGGTGGAAGCGATCCTGGTGCTGACACCGTGGAAGATGTGGGACTTGAAGACCGGAGGCATCGCCCCCGGTGCCGGGACCAAAGAAGCCATGGACCTGCTGGAACCGGCTTTCGCCAACGATCCGGCGGCCTGGGATCACCCGGGGCTGCTGCATCTCTATGTGCACCTGATGGAAATGTCGCCCTTTCCGCAGCGGGCGCTGATGGCCGGCGACCGGCTGCGCGAACTGGTTCCGGATGCCGGGCACCTGATCCACATGCCCACCCATATCGACGTGTTGTGCGGCCACTACCACAATGTCGTGCACTGGAACCAGAAGGCCATCGAGGCCGACCGCAAATATCTTAATCGCGCCGGGCCCCTGAATTTCTATTCGGCGTACCGCATCCACAACTACCACTTCGCCATCTACGGAGCGATGTTCCTTGGTCAGTACGAGCCGGCTATGGCAGCAGCCGAGGAACTGATCGCGACAACACCTGACGAATTGCTGCGTATGCCGTCACCGCCGATGGCAGACTATCTGGAAGGCTATCTCGCCATGAAGCAGCACGTTCTGGTACGCTTCGGCAAGTGGCAGGAGATTGTCGATCAGCCGATGCCGGACGATCCCGATATTTACTGCGTGACGACGGCCATGATTCACTACGCCAAGGGCGTTGCCCATTCCGCCCTCGGCAACGTTCCAGAGGCAGAGGCTGAACGCGAGCTGTTTGGAGCCGCCAAGTCCAGGGTGCCGGAGACCAGGCTGGTGCACAACAACACCTGCGTGGATCTTTTGGCCATCGCCGAGGAAATGCTGAACGGCGAGCTGGAGTACCGCCGCGGCAACTTCGATATTGCATTCGCGCATCTGCGTAAATCCGTCGAACTCGATGACAATCTGCCCTATGACGAGCCGTGGGGCTGGATGCAGCCAACCCGCCATGCGCTGGGCGCCTTGCTTCTTGAACAAGGCCGGAACGAGGAGGCTGAGGAGGTCTATCGCGCCGATCTAGGCCTTGACGACGAACTCAGCCGCGCTTGCCAGCACCCCGACAACCTCTGGAGCCTGCATGGCCTGCACGAATGCCTGAAACGGCGCGGCGAGACCAATGAAGCGCGAATGATCAAACAGAGGCTCGACCTTGCCGTCGCCCGCGCCGACGTGCCGGTTACGGCGTCGTGCTTTTGTCGACGCGCGTAGGCTGCAATTTCTAGTGGTGGATTGGACCAATGGTTGAAAACGGTTTCACTGAAATCTGAGAATTCCATTTGCTACCAGGTCTAACTCCTAGCGCCACCAAAACGTTGCTTTGGTGAAGGAACCAGACTTCGCAATCCAGTAACGGTCTCCCCGTCGAAGATGGCAGCCTTTACAAAGTTGACGGTCGATCCAAGCCGGAAATGATCGCCTCGACTATTTTCTGGCCTCCCTGGCACGAAGGCTCGATGGGCGAGACCGACGAAAAATCGCCTTTCTCGATGCAGACATGGTCAAGTCTGAAGCACGTGATCTCTCTCTGGTTCGCAGCGTCGACAATTACTTCGTTGAACTTATCGATAGCCAAGGGCGCAAATTGTCGCCAGACGGGGTCTTCGAACGGAATGGCGGTGTAGATCGTGCAGACATGGGTTCGCAACCGGGTCTTTTCCAAAAGACTGAGCATTTCACCATACGCGGCACGAAAATCGATCAAGGGTTGCCGAAGCAGTTCTCTTAGGTTCTCTGCATCGCTGACGCTCGACAACAATCCTGAGTAAAGTCGGATGTCGTTGCCGCCGACGCTCACAACCAGATCGGTCGCGTTTGTCGGCAGGTTTTTGATCTGATCTTTCACGTGAGCGATGCAGTCGCCGTCGACCGCCACTTTGGTGCAGGACCAATCCGGCAGTATCGACCGCATCATCTGCTCGATCAGGCCAGGTTCCCCCGGAACATATCCGTCATTGTCGAAGACTGAATCGCCCGCCAGAATTATGTGCCTTATCGCCATTGACCTGGTCCCTTCTTTGGCGAAAGGGAATAACAGGCAAATGCTATGCTAGGAAAGAACGACTAAGAGCGAAGTTCCTGGCTTGTGTCGAGCATGAGCGAAGTCGACCGATACAGCCACCTGCTTTCGTATAGCTATACGATCAGTCAACCTTGCAATCGAACAACTCGCCGAGCAGACATTTCCAGTCGGTTTCCGATGTGCCGGTCTTGCTCATGGCCTGAGCACCGAGATAGAGGCGTGTGACGATCTTGGCCTTGCGCCGGCGCGATTCTTCTCCGATATCCGCTAGCTCCGGAACATCCGCCAACGCGCTGTCGATGGCCGCTTCGAGCCGTTCCGACATGGCCTTGGTTCGGGCGACTACGGCCGGATCGTCGGGACCATGTTCCACCATGGCGTTGCAGACGAAACAGCCGCTTCGATTTGCATCTGATTCAGTGCTTTCGAACAGCCGAAGCAGGCGGGCCTTGCCGTCGCCCCTCGAGTGGTCAGCAAGCAGTTTGACGGCTGCACCGATACAGGTCCGGTCGTAGCGGTCAAGCGCTGCGAGGTAGGCTGAGCGCTTGTCGCCAAAGGCCTTGTAGAAGGAGCCGCGCGACAGGCCCATCGCGCGCAACAAGTCCGGCAGATTCGTCGCCGCGTATCCGAGGCGCCAGAAAATCTGCATCGCCCCGTCGACGGCGGTGTCCATATCGAATTCGCGTGGCCTGGCCATTGTCCCTTGCCTGTTGCGTCCAGCGTTTTGCGCCTTTGTTATGTGATAGGGGTCTGGACCGATTTTTCAATCAATTTCGGCTCACATTCATTTGTTTTGTACCAATTGGTCCCAAACTATAAATCTGTCCTCGTTCAGAAGGTTCCGGCCACCCGCTCCCTGAAGGCCAAGAACCGAAGCCGTTTCAAACCCGAGGAGAATTTCATGTACAACGCACTCAAAACAGCTATCGCCGGCGCAGCACTGTCCATCGCGCTGACCGTTTCCGCCCTTGCCGCAGGTGTCGATGTCAACGCCACGACCACCGGCCTTGCCCTGCGCGGCTATGACCCGGTTGCCTATTTTACCGCGGGCGAGCCGACGCGAGGCGACTTCCAGATCACCGCAGAACACAATGGTGCTGTCTACCGTTTCGCCAGTGAAGAGAACAAAGCTCTGTTCGTTGCCAATCCGGAAGCCTATGCCCCGGCCTATGGAGGCTTCTGCGCCTTCGGTGCAGCTATGGGCTTCAAATTCGACGGCGATCCGCATCTTTGGAAAGTCGTTGACAACAAGCTCTACCTGAACCTGGCACCCGGTATTCAGAAGCGCTGGGAAGCCGACCGCGCCAACCTGATTGTCGCGGCTGACGATAACTGGAAGACGATCGCAGAAAAGACCCCCGAGGAGCTGCAGGCACAATAATCCCATCCGCCTGCCGGCACCCGCGCCCCGAACGGTCCCCTCCCGTTCGGGGCGCCTTTGTGTACAACAGACAAGTCTTGCATAGGGCAAGGGCCTCGGTTATATAGCGCGCGTCCGCGCAGACACCCTTGGAGGCAACGCGGATGGGGCGGCCTTGGCCGCTCGATGTTTTTCTGGGCCCAGCGTGTCCGAAAGACACTCCAAAAACCGCGAAAGGACTAGCCATGAGCGATTATGAGCTCAAGGCCGAGGCGCGCGAACGGGTTGGTAAGGGGTCCGCCCGGGAACTTCGGCGCAACGGTAAAATTCCTGCTGTCATCTATGGTGACAAGCAACCCCCGCTTGCCATCGCTCTTCCCTACAAGGAAGTGACGATGAAGATCTACGATGGTGGATTTCTGACAACGCTCGCCACAATTGATGTCGACGGTCAGAAGATCCGCGTGCTGCCGAAAGAGTATCAGCTCGACCCGGTGCGTGACTTCACCATGCATGTCGACTTCCTGCGGATTTCGAAAGGCACAAGCGTGACGCTCGAAGTGCCGATGCAGTTCATCAACGAAGAGGAATCGCCTGGCCTCAAGCGCGGCGGCGTGCTCAACGTGGTTCGCTACTCGGTCGAAGTCACCTGCCCGGCCGACTCGATCCCGGACGCCCTTATCGGCGACCTCACCGGACTCGATCTCGGCGACGGTCTCCACATCTCGCAGGTCCCGCTGCCGGAGAATGTCGAGCCGACCATCACCGACCGTGACTTCACTATCGCTACGATCGCCGCTCCTGCCGGCCTCAAGACCGAGGAAGAGGAAGCTGCCGAGGCCGCTGAAGAAGGTCTGGAAGAAGGTGCAGCTGCAGAAGGCGGTGACGAAGAAGCAGCGGAAGGCGGCGAAGAGTAGCCGTAATTCTTCCCAACCGGGGCTGTTGCAATGCTGTTGATAGCTGGCCTGGGCAACCCGGGTCCACGATACGCAAAGCAACGGCACAACATCGGCTTCATGGCGGCGGACGCTATCGCCCGCCGCCATTCCTTTTCCGGCTGGAGCAGCAAGTTCCAGGCCGAAATCGCCGACGGCACCATCGCCGATGAAAAGGTCCTCCTGGTCAAACCGCAAACTTTCATGAACCTCTCCGGCGAGGCGGTCGGAAAGGCACTGCGTTTCTACAAACTCGATACGTCGGACCTCATCGTCATCTATGACGAACTGGATCTGCAACCGGGCAAGGCGCGAATCAAGACCGGTGGCGGCCATGGTGGCCACAATGGCATCAAGTCGATCGATGCCCATTGCGGCAAGGATTACAAGCGGCTACGTCTCGGCATCGGCCACCCCGGCCGCAAGGAACGGGTCAATGCCCATGTGCTCGGCGACTTTGCCAAGGCGGATTCGCAATGGCTCGATCCGCTGCTCGATGCCATCGGCGACAACAGCGACCTGCTTGTCAAGGGTGACGATTCAAGCTTCCTGAACAAACTGACCATTGCCGTCGGCGGCAACGGCGGCGACGACAAAAAACGTGGACAGCGCAAGGCTCAATCCCATATTCGCGCCGCGCGACCTGCGGCGAAAACGGCACCGCCGGCCAAGGGGCCGATGGCGGACATGCTGAAAAAACTCTTCGGAAACAAGGAATAATAAGATGGGTTTCAAGTGCGGCATCGTCGGCCTGCCCAACGTCGGCAAGTCAACCCTGTTCAACGCCCTAACCAAGACCGCAGCAGCCCAGGCTGCCAATTATCCGTTCTGCACCATCGAGCCCAACACCGGCGAAGTCGCTGTTCCGGACAAGCGGCTCAATCGCATTGCCGGCATTGCGGAATCCAAGGAAATCATCCCCACTCGCATTTCATTCGTCGACATTGCCGGCCTCGTGCGCGGCGCCTCGAAGGGTGAAGGTCTGGGCAACCAGTTTCTCGCCAACATCCGCGAAGTCGATGCGATCGTGCATGTGCTGCGCTGCTTCGAAGATGACGACATCACCCACGTCGAGGGACGTATCGATGCGGTTGCCGACGCCGAAACCATCGACACGGAACTGATGCTCGCGGACCTGGAAAGCATGGAACGGCGCACCGAACAAATGCGCAAGCGAGCCACCGGTAAAGACAAGGAAGCCATCATCATCCTGCCGATGATGGAAAAAGCTCTGGCGCTGCTGCTCGACGGCAAACCGGTGCGCTTGCTGCTCGACGGCATTGCGGTGGAAGATCTGCGGTTGTTGAAGTCGCTCAATCTCCTGACGTCCAAACCGGTACTCTATGTCTGCAATGTCGAGGAAGCCGAGGCGGCATCCGGCAATGCACAATCGGCGGCGGTCGCAGAGATGGCAGCCGCACAGGGCGCGGAGTGCGTGGTGATTTCGGCCGAGATCGAATCCCAACTCGCTCAGCTTGACGGCGAAGAAGCTGCCGAGTTTCTGGCCGAACTTGGCCTAGAGGAAGCCGGCCTCGATCGCCTCATTCACGCCGGTTACAAGTTGCTAGATCTGATCACCTTTTTCACTGCCGGGCCGAAGGAAACGCGGGCGTGGACCGTGCGGCGTGGTGCCAAGGCGCCACAGGCCGCGGGTGTGATCCACACCGATTTTGAGCGAGGTTTCATTCGCGCCCAGACCATCGCCTTCGACGATTATGTTTCGCTGGGAGGCGAAGTGCCGGCACGCGACGCAGGCAAGGCCCGCGACGAGGGCAAGGAATATGTGGTGCAGGACGGCGACGTGCTCCTGTTCAAATTCAACACCTAGGCGGCCATGCAAACAGAGGCAGGCCGCATCAATCGCTTGCTGCTCCCATGGCGTTGAGGCAATCTCGCCGCCATGAACACCCAGACGCATGTGTTGCTGGCAACCGCACTCCTGTCGAAGCCCGACGCGCCAGCTCGAAACACGGCCGTCATTGTCGGCGCATTGATCCCCGACTTGGCGATCTACACACTTTTCGTGTGGTCGAAATTTGCCGGTATCCCCGAACGACGCGTCTGGAATGAACTCTATTTCAATCCGCCCTGGTCGGACGCGGTCGTGGTCGGCAATTCGGCACCGCTTTATCTCGTCCTTCTCATCGCCGGCTTGTTGATCGCACGCCGATGGCGTGCCGGATTGCTGCTTGCGTTTTTCGCCCGTGCTGCGCTGACCCACATTGCCACCGACCTGCCGGTGCATGCCGATGATGCGCATGCTCATTTGTGGCCTTTGTCGGACCTGCGTTTTCATTCCCCGGTGTCCTACTGGGACCCCAACCACAACGGCCAGGTTTTTGCATTTGTCGAAATGGGCCTCGGGCTGTTGCTAACGGTCATCCTGTGGCGTCGTTTCCATTCGGCCTGGGTTCGTGGCCTGTTGATCCTCGCGATCGCCGCCTATCTTGGACCGCCGATTTATTTCGGTCTGATTGTTGATCTTTGACGATAGGACAGCGTTGAACAATCGGACCTCGCACGGCATAAGATTGGCCATGGTCAAAAAATATGCCTTCGAGGACCTGACACCCGGCAAGGGCTTCGATCTCGGTCCCTATCCGGTCAGCGCCGACGAAATCATCGAATTCGCCAGAGAATTCGACGCACAGCCGATGCATCTCGATGAAGAGGCGGGGAGGAATACTCTGCTTGGCGGGCTGGCCGCATCGGGCTGGCACACGAGCGCCATCATCATGCGGATGCTGTGCAACGCCTTTATTCTGGACTCGACTTCGATGGGGTCACCCGGTGTCGATGAACTGCGCTGGAAACGTCCAGTACTAGCCGGTGACACGTTGCATGGCCGGTCCGTCGTCGTCTCAACCCGACCATCGAAATCTCGAAAAGGGATCGGCATCGTCCAGATGAAGCATGAAATCCGCAATCAACGCGATGAGCTGGTGGCAAGTTGCGCCAATTCGGGATTTTTCGGCATGCGTCAGGACGCCAGCACACCATGAACCTGCGCGACAGATTTCTGGTTGGCGTGCGTATGGACTACGGCGACCACACCTTCACGGCAGAAGCCATTATGGCCTTTGCACGCAAATTCGATCCTCAGCCGTTCCACGTCGACCCTGTTGCGGCGAAGGCCTCCATCTTCGGCGCGCTTTGCGCATCCGGCTGGCACACTGCGGCCGTGTGGATGAAGAAGAATGTCGAATTCCGCTCGCAATGGGAAGCGATGCACGAATCGGCCGGGATTGCCGTTCCCGTGTTCGGCCCGTCGCCGGGCTTGCGCAACCTCACCTGGACAGCGCCCGTCTTTGCCGGGGATACGGTGCACTACTACAACACTGTGACCGACGTCACCCGACGCCGGAACAATCCGGACTGGGGCACGGTCGAGCTATATTCAGAAGGTTTCAATCAGCACGGCGACCGCGTTATCGGCTTCGACAACGCCGTTCTATTCAAGATTTAGGTGCCGGCTCAGTCGCCCTCGAATTCGACCAATGTGCGCACTGAGACGCCGAGATCCTCGAGTTTCTTGCGACCTCCGAGATCCGGCAGGTCGATGACGAAACAGGCCGCGACGATCTCGGCACCCATGCCGCGCAGCAGCTTGACGGCGCCCTCCGCGGTACCGCCGGTGGCGATCAGGTCGTCCACCAGGATGACCTGTTGTCCAGCCGAGACGGCGTCCTTGTGCATCTCCATCTCATCGACCCCGTATTCCAGGCTATAGGCTACCCGCACTGTCTCGTAAGGCAGTTTGCCCTTCTTGCGGATCGGCACAAAACCGGCGGAAAGCTGGTGAGCAACGGCACCGCCGAGGATGAACCCGCGTGCCTCGATGCCGGCAATCTGATCGACGTTTGTACCGGCATAGGGATGCACCAGTTCGTCGACCGCCCGACGGAAGGCCCGAGGGTTGCCCAGCAGCGTGGTGATGTCCCGAAACATGATGCCGGGTTTGGGGTAATCGGGAATTGTGCGGATCGACTCCAGCAGCGTTTCCGTGAGTGTGTGGTTCATTTTGGATTACCCCCTCAAGGTCCTTGCGGGACCAGTTGGATCAGCGCCGAACACACAAAAGGCGGCCGTATGAGCCGCCTTCATGGTTGTTATCCTCGACTGCCGTCAGTGCTCGACGCGCGACCAGACTGATTTCTTGGTCAGATACATAAGACAGGCGAAAATCAGCAAAAAGATAATCACCTTGAAACCAAGCGATTTGCGGCTCTCCATGTGCGGCTCTGCCGCCCACATCAGAAACGCCGAAATGTCCTTGGAGTACTGATCAACGGTCTCCGGAGCTCCGTCGTCATAGGTGACCAGCTCGTCCGACAGCGGCGATGCCATGGCAAGCGACAAGCCGTTCAAAAAGTATGGATTGTAGTAGGTACCCTCGGTGATATCGACACCCTGAGGCACCTCCTCGTCATAACCGGTAAGCAACGAGTAGATATAATCCGGACCGCCTTCGGCATACATCGTAAAGATATCGAAGACGAACGTCGGAAAACCGCGCGTCGCTGCACGAGCCTTGGCGATCAGAGAGAAATCCGGCGGTGCGGCGCCGTTGTTGGCGTACGCCGCTGCTTCGAGATTGGGGAACGGAGACGGGAAATAATCCGATAGGATCGCTGTCCGCTCGAACATTTCTCCTTCGTCATTCGGGCCGTCCGTAACCTCGTAGTCGGCCGCCAGGGCTTTGACCTGATCTTCCGTATAGCCAAGAGCTTCAAAGTTGCGGAACGCGATGCGCTCAAGACCGTGACAGGCGGCACAAACCTCGACATAGACCTTCAGGCCGCGCTGAAGCTGGCCTTTGTCATAAGTGCCGAAGGGGCCGGAAAAGGACCAGTCCACATGACGTGGCGCCTTGGAATGCTCACTGTCTCCAGCAGCCGCGGCAATGCCGACGCAAAGGCCCGTTGCAGCAGCCAGCGACAGAAGCGTTGAGAAGAGCTTGTTCATGTTGTTTTTCCCTTCCGCCTGTCGCTAGGCTCGATCTTCCGGTGCGGCGGTCGCCGTTTGCGGCTTCCCGCTACCCTGGCTTCCGAGGACCGATTCGGTGATGGATTTTGGCACCGGTCGCGTTCGCTCCAATTTGCCGAGCAGCGGCAGGATCGGGAAGAAGAATGCGAAGTAGTAGGCCGTTCCGATCTGCGCCATGACCACATACGACCCTTCCGCCGGCTTGGAACCAAGCCAACCCAGGAAGATGGCATTGGCGACAAAGAGCCAGAAGAACAGTTTGTACCAGGGTCGGTAGACCGCCGAGCGCACCTTGGACGTATCGAGCCACGGCAGCAGGAACAGGATCACAATGGAACCGAACATGGCCAGGACACCGCCCAGCTTGGAATCGATCGGTCCAATGTTGAACGTGATCGCCCGCAGGATCGCGTAGAACGGCAGATAGTACCATTCCGGCACGATATGGGCCGGCGTCACCAGCGGATTGGCTTCGATATAGTTATCCGCATGGCCGAGGTAATTCGGAATGTAGAAGATGAAATAGGCATAGACCGCCAGGAAAAGGATGGTGGCAAAGCCATCCTTGATTGTCGCGTAAGGCGTGAACGGCACGGTATCCGTCTTGGTCTTCACCTCGACGCCGGTCGGGTTGGTTTGACCCGTCACGTGCAATGCCCAGACGTGCAGTACCACAACACCGGCAATCATGAACGGAAGCAGGTAGTGCAGCGAGAAGAAGCGGTTGAGCGTCGGATTGTCGACCGCAAATCCGCCCAGCAGCAATTGCTGGATCGGTTCGCCGATCAGCGGGAACGCGGTGAAGAAGCCGGTGATAACCGTCGCGCCCCAGAAGGACATCTGACCCCAGGGCAGCACGTAGCCCATGAAGCCGGTAGCCATCATGAGAAGGTAAATGATCACACCCAAAATCCACAGGATCTCGCGCGGCGCCTTGTAGGAGCCGTAATACATGCCACGGAACATGTGAATGTAGACGGCAATGAAGAAGAACGACGCACCGTTGGAGTGCATGTAGCGCAGCAGCCAGCCGGAATTCACGTCGCGCATGATGTTTTCGACGGATGTAAACGCGCCATTGGTGGCAGCGACATAGTGCATCGCCAACACAATCCCGGTCAGGATCTGGATGACCAGCATCATCGAGAGAATGGCGCCGAACGTGTAGGCGTAGTTGATGTTGCGCGGGACCGGATAGGCTACGAAGGAATCATAGACCAGGCGCGGAAGCGGCAGGCGGGAATCGACCCATTTGCCGATGCCGCTCGTCGGTTCGTAAGTTGAATGTCCACCACTCATCGGTATTTCCCCTACTATCCGATCTTGATGCGCGTGTCGGAAATGAACTCAAATGGCGGGATCGCCAGGTTCTCAGGCGCCGGACCCTTGCGGATGCGGCCAGCCGTATCGTAGTGCGACCCGTGGCAGGGGCAGAACCAACCGCCATATTCGCCCGCCTGACCGAGCGGCACGCAACCGAGGTGGGTGCACGATCCGATCATGACGATCCAGTTTTCGCGGCTTTCACCGGCGGATCGGTCAACATCGAGCGCCGGAGCGTCCGGTGCCAGGTTGGCATTTCTCGCCGCCTGATCCTTGAGATCCTGCAACGGAACTGCACTGGCCTCTTCGATCTCCTGCGGGGTGCGGTTGCGGATGAAAACCGGCTTTCCGCGCCATTTCACGGTGATCGACATTCCCTCTTCGATACCGGAGATATCGACTTCGATGGTCGAGAGCGCGAGTGTGGTGGCATCGGGACGCAACTGGTCGATAAAGGGCCAGATGGCCGCGGCCGCTCCGACAGCGCCGGCCATGCCGGTGGTCAGATACAGAAAATCGCGGCGGGTCGGTTCGGATGTTGTTTCGGTTTCGCTCACGGTTGGAACCATCCTCTGCGCATACTCGGTCCGGGATACTCATTGATGAGGCCGCTTTACCAGCCCCGTCAACCCAACGATGTCCCCTCTTTCGGCCGGTTTCTAGGCTGCTTATTAGAATATGTCCAGCCTGCTCAACCGACCAGAGGCACAATGCCGCAAGTTTTCACCGAATAGCCAGAGCAACCCACGGAATTAGCGCTCTCAGGCATCGATGAACCCACCCGATTGCCGCGACCAAAGGCGGGCGTATAGGCCGCCCTTTTCGAGCAATCTTTCATGCGATCCATCCTCGACCACGCGACCCGACTCGAGCACCACCAACCGGTCCATGCGGGCGATGGTCGACAGCCGATGGGCGATGGCAATCACCGTCTTGCCATTCATCAGCGCGCTGAGGTTTTCCTGGATTGCCGCCTCGATTTCCGAATCGAGCGCCGATGTCGCCTCATCAAGCACCAGAATCGGTGCGTCCTTCAGCATGACCCGCGCGATGGCGATACGCTGGCGCTGGCCGCCGGAGAGTTTCACCCCACGCTCACCGACATGAGCATCAAGGCCACCGCGACCGTGCTGGTCCTTCAGATCGCAGATGAACGGCCAGGCTTCTGCCTTTTGCGCTGCGGCTATGACGGCCGCCTCGTCGGCACCGGGCCGTCCGAGCAGGATGTTGTCGCGGATCGACCGGTGCATCAACGACGTATCCTGAGTGACGACGCTGATCTGCTCCCGAAGTGAACTCTGCGTGACCCCGGCGATATCCTGGCCATCAATGGTGATGCGCCCGGCCTCCAGGTCGTAGAAGCGCAAAAGGAGGTTGACCAGGGTCGACTTTCCGGCACCGGACGGACCCACCAGCCCAACCTTCTGGCCCGGTTCGACCGTCAGCGAAACATCGTCGATCACCGTCTTCTGTGGGGTGTAGTGAAACCGCACATGATCGAAGCGAATGCGGCTTTCGGTGACGGCCAGGGTGCCGGCACCGTCTCTGTCGGACAGAACGATGGGTCGCATAAGCAGTTCCATCGAATTCTGAATGGTACCGTAATTGCGCATCAGGCTGTTGAGCTGGGTCATCATGCGGCCGAGCAGGAGGCTCAACCGCAACACCAGCGCCAACGTGAAGGCAACGGCACCAATGCTGATCTCACCCTGCAGCCACAGGTCGATCGACATGGCGCCGATCGCAACGATCATGACACCCGACAGCATCGCAAGAGAAACCCGTACACCGGTCAGATTCCGGGTGAACGGTATGACGGCGTCCATAAACTGGTCGAAGCCTTCGCGGATATAGCGGTCGTTTTCGTCTTCACGGCCGAACAGCTTTAACGTCTGGATATTGGCATAGCCGTCGACCAATCTGCCGTTGATACCGGAGGCAGCCTCCGCCGTGACCCTCGCCAGATTGCGAATGCGCGGAACGAAATGCCGAGCGACCAGGGCAAAGGCTACGATCCACAGGCCGACAATCGCCGCCAGACGCCAGTCGAGCTGAGCGACCAGCGCGAGGGTTGTAACGGTGTAGATCGCAATGAACCAGGCGACCTGCAGAAGCGATACCATGAAATCGCCCAGTGCCTGCCCCGATTGCCAGACCTTGGTCACCACCCGGCCGGCGAATTCATCATGAAAGAAGGACAGGCTTTGCCGGGCGATGTGCCGATAGGCCTGCCATCGGACGAGGTTGAAGAATCCCGGCACGACAGCCTGCTCTTCGACAAGTGTGACCAGTGGCGCCACCAGGAACCGGCCCGCAAGCACCACGGCCAGCATGAAAAGCAGCTCGGCGCCGTGACGATCGATCAGTCCGGACCAGCCTTCGGCGGCATCCGTGGACTCCAGCAAATCGACAAGCCGGCCAACAAAATAAAACAGCGCAACTTCCATCAAAGCGACGAAGCCGCCCAGCACGATCATCGCCACAAAGGGCCATTTCGCCTGCCGCACGAAATGGATCATGTAACCGATCGCGTTGGGCGCGGGATGCGCGTCAGTAGCCTCGGAATAGGGATCGATCCAGCGTTCGAACAGCCGGAAGATTCGCTGTAGAATCATGCCGCGACCATAGGCGCGCCACCAGCCAACGGCAATTGCCGTCAGCCCGGTCGACGGAGGTCAGGCCTTCCGGCCGGCGGCGGCTTCAGCTTCAAGCCGCTGCTGCTCTTCAATCACCGCCTGCGAGGCAGCCGCTGCAACAGCCGACTCGGTCTGCTCGTCCCCATCCTGGCCGTCCTCGCGGCCTGGAATATTGACGCGCACCTCGCGGCGGGCGAATTCAATGTCGTTTTCGGCAAAGATCTTCTGCACGCGGGAATAGACGTCCTTGCGGATCATCCACTGCTTGCCGGGCTTGGCCATGAACTTGCCGCGCACGACGATACCGACATCGTTGACGTCGTAAACGCCCTGCGATTTGAAGGTCTGGATGATGTCCTCGGCGTACGGTGCCTCCATGATGTCCTTGCCGATCTGCTTGAAAAGCTTCTTGACCTTGTTGGTATCGGTGTCGAAGGGAACGGTGAACTTCAGTTTGACGATCACCCAGTCACGCGAGTTGTTGGTCACTTTGGGAATCTCGCCGTAGGGGATCGTGTGGATCGGTCCCTGATGGTGGCGCAATTGCAGCGACCGGACGGAGATTTTCTCCACCGTGCCGACAGTGCCATCAATGTCCAGATACTCGCCCACGCGAAAAGCATCGTCGACCAGGAAGAACAGTCCGGCCACCACGTCGCGCACCAGTGTCTGCGCCCCAAATCCGATGGCCAGACCCACAATGCCGGCACCGGCAATCAGCGGCGTGATGTCAATGCCCAGATGGCCCAAAGCGATCAGCACCGTAATCGTGATGATCGTCACCTGCACGGCCATTTTCAAAAGTGGCAACACCGTCGACAGACGAGACCCGCCAACGCCACCGCCTTCGCCGCCACCCGGCTCCTCAGCCTCCAGATCAACGCCCGCTGCGGTCATTTCGTCGGCCAGTTTGCGGTTGAGCCATAGCGACACCAGTTCCCAAACCAGATAGCCGATAGCCAGGATGAAAAACACCTCGAAGAGGCGTCCAGCGATTCGTACACCGACACCAGCGCTGGCCAGGTTCTGAAAATCGATATCCCAAATGCGCGCAAGAACAATGATGACAGCCGCTGCCACCAGCGCGCGGCCGATCCGGATATAGCTTCTCTTCGTCGAGCGATAAGCAGCTTCCGCCAGAGCCCCCTCGCCCCGCATGGGAGGCACCATATGCCTGACCAGGCCACGAACCATCGTGTCGAGGACCGGTGCAGCCAGCAGGATGGCCATCGTAACGTATTGTTGACCGTCGCTCAGGAGGTCGAAGCGCCTCTGAACCACGAGGATTTCACCCACAAGCCAGGTGAGCACGACGAGGCCAATGCCGATCCAGGGATAGGCACGGGCCATCCAGTGCTCCGCCCGAGTGGCGTCCTCTTCACCACCCAGCAACATGGAACTCAATCCTTCTCTTGCCCGATAGCAGACAAAACCGATCCAGATGAACACCGCAAGGTTGAGCCAGTAACCGATTCGAGAGGCACCCAACGGAGCCCCATTGAGCCTTTGAAACTCGATGACAAACCAGAACAGCCCCATCAGCAACGCGATGCCGATCTGGTGTCTGTACATGAACTGGGCCGTCCGGTCGTCGGTATGGACAATCCGAAACTTCGGATATTTCGGCGCCAGCAGAAACCGCGAAAGAGCCGCCACTGCCCGTGGAAACACAACGAAACTCAACATGAAAACGTCGGCTATCTGCTGATCGTCCTCAGGCACGAGTAGCAAAACCAGGATGCGTGTCGTTATGAGGAAGGCGATCAGACCCCCCAGGTCCAACACCAGCCTCTTTCCGAGCAGAACCAGCGTCTGCTTGAGCCCGTCGGGCGTCTCCACCTCGCGGAACTGGCGACGCCACTTGTTGGCGACCCGGCTGACAATCCATTCGACCGCAAGGCCGCCTATCACCGCAGCGGCCATCGTCGCCAGCCACAACAGAACTCCGCTTCCGCCCCGCGATTGCGAAAAATTGGCCGCACCTATTTTCAAGCCATCAAAGATATGCGGCAGCTTGAAGACCGCATCGGCAGTCGACAATCCGACGCCAGCAATGATCGAACCCAGATAATCGAGTGTGTTGCGCGCCTCTTGCCCCTCGGTCTCCTTGCTGGCGCCGGCAACGGCATCGAGGCGTTGCAGGAGCAGCTCCCGAACCTGCTCATCGCTGAGGGTCGAAACCAGATTACGGACTGCTTCCGGGGTCAGCGGATCAGGCAATTTGACCGGAGCCACCTCCTCCGTGACTTCCGAACCGGTCGTCGCGGTCAAACCCATCTGCGCGTAGGCTGGCTGAACTGTCGCGGAAATCACCAGCAATACAAACGCCGCACACAGCCCGAACAACCAACCAAAGCGCATCTGTTTCCCTCCTTCGCCCCCGTCGGCATCCCTTCCAACGACCGGGCGCAGCAACAATAGCGATTATACGGAGGGTCGCAATGCAGCGTTCCGGAACGCGATGCCCGCCGCCGCCCTATTCGGCAGCGGCGGTTTCGTCTTGTGGTTCGCTGTCGATGAAGCCGCCCGACTGACGCGACCAAAGTTCCGCGTAGAGGCCGCCAGCCTGAACAAGTTGTTCGTGTGTTCCGGTTTCAACGATGCGACCGGCATCGAGTACGATCAATCGGTCCATTTGAGCGATGGTCGACAGCCGGTGGGCAATGGCGATCACGGTCTTGCCCTCCATCAGATCGAACAGGTTCTCCTGGATCGCCGCTTCAACTTCCGAATCAAGCGCGGAGGTCGCTTCGTCGAGTACCAGGATGGGTGCATCTTTCAGGAAAACGCGCGCAATGGCGATTCGCTGTCGCTGACCACCCGATAGCTTGACGCCGCGTTCGCCCACATGGGCTTCCAGACCTACCCGCCCCTTTTGGTCGGAAAGATCCTGGACAAATTCCCACGCGTTGGCGCGGCGCGCCGCATCGATGATCTCGACATCGTCTGCACCCGGCCTGCTGTAGCCAATGTTGTCGCGAATCGACCGGTGCAGCAGCGAGGTATCCTGGGTCACGACGCCAATACGCGCTCGCAAACTGTCCTGTGTGACGTCAGCAACATTCTGGTTGTCGATGGTGATGCGACCGGACTCCAGGTCATAGAAGCGCAGAAGCACATTGGTCAGCGTCGTTTTGCCGGCGCCGGAGCGGCCGACCAGTCCGATTTTCTCACCCGGTTCGATCGTCAGCGACAAATCGTCGATCACGCCGCCATCCTTGCCGTAGTGAAAGCGGATGTGCTCGAAGTTGATCCGCCCTTCCTTGGCATCCAGAACCTTCGCGTTTTGTGCATCCGTTACCTTGTTCGGTTGTGACATCATCGACATGCCGTCAATGACCACACCGATGTTCTCGAACAATGCCGAAACCTCCCACATGACCCAATGGGACATGCCGAAGATGCGCAGACACAGAGCAACCGTCGTGGCAATCGCTCCGACCGAGATGGAATCGGCCAGCCACAGATTGATCGCCATAGCGCCGATGGCGAACAGCAACAGGGAATTGCAGAAATAGACGATGCCGTGAAACAGCGTCACCATGCGCATCTGCCGATGCACGGTTTGGAGAAAATCGTCCATCGCCTGGCGTGCATAGGTCTCTTCGCGACCGGCGTGCGAGAACAGCTTGACCGTGGCGATGTTGGTGTAGCTGTCCACCACCCGACCGGTCATCATCGAACGCGCATCGGCCTGATCCCGGGCGATACGTTTCATGCGCGGCACGAAATACCATATCAGCGCAAGGTAGACGCCGAGCCAGACGATCAACGGCACCACCAATCTGATATCGGCGGCAGCAACCATGACCAGCATGGTCAGGAAGTAGACCGCCACGTAGACAAGAACATCGAGAACCTTGATCACGGCTTCGCGGATCGCAAGGGACGTCTGCATCACCCGCGTTGCGACGCGCCCGGCGAACTCGTCGGCGAAAAAGGACAGGCTCTGGCCGAGAAGATGCCGGTGCATCTGCCAACGGGCGATCATTGGATAGTTGCCGAGCAACGTCTGGTGCGTCAGCATTGACTGGATCCAGACGATGACCGGCAGACCGACCAGGATCAAAGCGCCCATCCAGAAGAGGCGCATACCCTCGCGAGCCAGGAAATCATCGCGGCTCGACGCTGACAGCCAGTTGACGATATCGCCAAGGAAGCCGAACAGGAACACCTCGCCGACGGCGATGGCCGCCGTCAGAACCGACATCATCAAGAGCCAGGGTGCGGCATCCTTGGAATAATGCCAGCAGAAGGCCAGAAATTGCTTGGGAGGTTGCCCGGAAGGCACCTCGGGATAGGGATTCAGTCGTTTTTCAAACCAGCCGAACATGAGTGGGCCTCGTGATGGACGAGCAGCGGCTTCAAATACAACGAACGACAACCGCCTGCGGCGGTTTTCACCTGTGGTGGTGCAGTCTGTTGGTCGGACGAGCCGTCAATGCTCAAAAATTGGGGGTGTGCTCAAAGCACCGTGAAACGAAAATCTGCCATTGGGATTTCCGAAAACCTCGGATTAGCGCTTCCGAAGCGTTGGAACCGGAAACACCGCTGGCGCGGTGGTGATAGCCATGAATGGCTGGAGAGTATGAATGCAATCCATCAATGTCTCCTCCGTTCGGTTCCAGTTCAGAGTCGGGTTTCTATCGCGATTCGAGTATGACTACCACCATGAGGACTACGGAAAATCGATGTTGACATCGGCAACCCAACTTGCTGTTGCAATTCCGCCACGCCACCTGCGTGAGGCGATGCCGGAAAGGTACAGACCATGTCTGTTGAACTGCGTATAGCTCTCTACCAGCCCGACATTCCAGGAAACACTGGCACGATCCTGCGCATGGCTGCCTGTTTTGATCTGGCTGTCGACATTATCGAACCGGCCGGCTTCGACTTGTCGAACCGGGCGCTCAAGCGCGCGGGAATGGACTATGTGGAACAGGCGCTTCTGCAGCGTCACCTGACCTGGCAGCATTTTCTCGAATGGAGGGAGACCGAGCGAAGGCGGTTGGTTCTGGCCACAATCAAGGCCAAACGCACTTACGTGGATTTCGAGTATCAAAAGGATGACATTTTGCTTTTCGGTCGAGAGAGCGCAGGTGTTCCAGAGGAGGTGCATGCAGTCTCCGACGCCCGATTGCGCATTCCAATGGTTCCCGGGAAGCGATCGCTCAACCTCGCGGTTTCGGCTGCTCTGGTTGCCGGTGAGGCTCTCCGGCAAACGGATCAGTTGATCGGATAGATTTGGCTCAATCGGCCGATGGCAAGCGACGCATGGTGAATTCGATGTGATCGTCAGGCAATTGGCGCCAGCTTTCGACCTCGGTCCAGTAGGCCGCTCGCGGCCAGGCGTCAAACCACTCCCGGGCCTTGGCGCGCGCGGCGCTGCGAGGCAGCCGGAAAGTCTCGCGCACAAATGAATCGCGCCGTTTGGCGGCGCTTTGGCGGCGCCCTTTTCTGATTTGTCGGCGCAGGCCGTCCAGCGGCGGTACTGTCGGAACGCGTTTCATACTCTCAGCAGCCTTCGCACTGATAATAGTGCTTTGGGCAGCATATTGCGAGTCGCACGCGGGCCACGAAGGGCCTCACCGAATTTTCAAGAAACGCTCATTGGCATGGTGACAGGCTTGCTGTTATGTGTGCCGCTCCACTAGGGGGAAGCAATTCATGGAGCGACCGAACCTTCCGATCGGCCTGCCCGACGGGTTGGACGAAAAGAAAGCCGAGGCGCGTGCATGGTTCGAGACACTGCGCGACGCAATCTGCACGTCGTTTGAGCAGATCGAGGACGAACTGACCGGTGCCTTGTCAGAAGATCCTCCCGGTCGCTTCGAGCAAAAGGAGTGGGCGCGGGACGAAGGGCGCGGCGGCGGCGGAACCATGTCGGTCATGCGCGGCCGGGTGTTCGAAAAGGTCGGTGTTCACACGTCCACGGTGTTTGGCGAATTTTCGCCGGAGTTTCGCAAGCAGATCCCGGGTGCCGAACTGGATCCGAGTTTCTGGGCCTCGGGCATTTCGCTGATAGCCCATCCGGTCAACCCGCATGTGCCGGCCGTTCACATGAACACCCGCATGGTGGTCACCTCCACGCAGTGGTTCGGCGGTGGCGCCGACCTGACGCCGGTTCTGACGCGTCGGCGCACGCAGGACGACCCGGACACACAGTTATTCCACAAGGCGCTGCAAATTGCCTGCTCACGCCATCCGATCGCAGACTACGAGCGCTACAAGGAATGGTGCGACGAGTACTTCTACCTCAAGCACCGCGACGAACCGCGTGGAGTCGGCGGAATATTCTTTGACTGGCTTCGGTCGAAAGACGCTTCGGGCGGTTGGAAGGCCGACTTCGCCTTTGTCCAGGATGTCGGACGGGCCTTCGCCGTCATCTACCCGAAACTGGTGCGATCCAACTTCAACACAGAGTGGACGGAAGCTGACCGCGAGGAACAGCTGGTCCGTCGTGGCCGCTACGTTGAATTCAATCTGCTCTACGACCGCGGCACCATTTTCGGACTTAAGACAGGCGGCAATGTGGAATCCATCCTCTCGTCCATGCCACCGGCGGTGCGCTGGCCTTAGGCGCGTTCTGTCGGCTACTGCAGGCTCCAAACGTTCATCGACCGTTCGACACCACGAATGGACTGGTCCGGGTGCTCCACAAGTCCATTGAGGTCGCTGTCCCAGGTTGCCGTTTCGGCGCGCGCTCTATCAACTATATCAGCGCTCGCCACGAGCGAGCATTGCAAAGTGCGTGACAGGCTTTCGAGCCGGCTCGCCACGTTGACTGTGCCGCCGATGACCGCAAACTCCAGCCGATTTGCGCCGATGTCGCCAAGAACCACCGGGCCATAATGCAGACCGAAACCGACACGCAGCGGCGGCTGGCCCGCCTGTTCCCGCTCTCGGTTCATGTCAGCGACACTTTCCATCATGGATCGGGCGCAGCGAAGGGCATTGCCGGCATCAGATTCACCCGCAAACGGGGTGCCGAAAGTCGCCATCAGCCCATCCCCCAGATACTTGTCGAGTGTTCCGCCGTTGTCGAAAACAGCCCGTTCCATACGTCCATGAAACGTCCGCAGAGTGCGGATGACATCTTCCGGATCTCGCCCGTCCGCAAGGGCGGTAAAACCCATAATATCGACGAACAGGACAGCGACATCCTGGGTCCGCACTTGCTTCAGCGGTTCGTCGTTTTGAGAAAGCTCGGCCACGACATTGGGAGAAAAGTAGCGCGCCAGATTGCTGCGTTCCCTCTCCGACGCGGCATGACTCTTCAACAGCAGGCTGGATCGCCTGACCGTCAGCGCAAGCGTCGCCGCCACAATGACGAAGGCGACAACTTCCTGCAGCCGCCAGCCGAAATGGATGGCATTTGGATCGAGAATTTCCGCCATCCGCGGCTGGTCGGCGAAGGTCATATCCACCGCAGCCGTCAGTTCCGGCTGGGCATTGGGCCACAGATAAACCACTCCCAGCCCGATCGCCCACAATCCGGCGGTCCAGGTTCCAACAGCAATGACCGTCCGCCAGGAATAGGCGAGCGTAGCGCCGGCAAGTAGCACGAAAAAGAAGATGAAGGCGCCGTAGCGGTATTGCATGGCCAGGGGCCAATCGAGGTCACTCAGGGGGTTCGGCACGATGGTGATCGACGTCATCAGCGCAAGGTCGCAGAATATCAATATCAATTCGGGTCGCGAGCGACCGACCCGGCCTACCTGCCATTGAGCCCATCCGATGAATGCGAAAAGCGCCAGAAGGACATAGTAATAGAGTACCTCCCAGTTGAAATTGATCACCGGCAGCATCACGGCAATGATGGCCAGCGCGATCCAGCGAGCCCGCATGGCCAGCAGCAAGCCGTCCTGCTTGGCATGCTCTAACGCCGATTCCGCGTATGCGTTGGTGCTTAGATAGGCGTCGTCGCTGTCCGCATCCGAGATATCGGACACGGCCGAGACCGTCATGGCTGCACTGGAAGTCATGGTAACCACCCGTTTTCTGATTCCGGTTCAAGCATAACAGCATCGCGCACGTCCTTGGGAGACGCGTGCGCCGGTTCAGACATTCAATGTGGTTGGGAGTTATGATTCCGCTGCTCAAGATGGGGAACGTTCAGCCCTCAATTCCAGAAAGACCGGAAAAACTGCATCGCACGGTGAAACGTGTCTCGGGTTTCAGCTGCTCGCAAAGCGCGACCGTGGGCCATGATCCGCTGCAAATCGGCGCCGGTTAGCCTGGAGACATCCGGAAATTCGCTTCTCAACATCGTTGTACCCTTTAATATTCTCATCTGTGCGTGCTGGCGTGATAGCGAATATGTCCCTACAATAAAGGATCTACAAACGACTTTATCTAAATCTATAATTCAGAAAATCTAATCCATGAGCACTTCATCCCCAATGCCTCCTCTGAATGCTCTACGTGCTTTCGAGGCGGCGGCTCGCCACGAAAGCTTCAGCCGCGCGGCCGATGAACTCAATGTCACGCCGGCCGCTCTGTCGCACCAAATCAAGGGCCTTGAGGAGTTTCTGCAGACGCTCCTCTTCCACCGAAAAACCCGTCGCGTCGAACTGACGGATGCCGGCCGTCTCATTCAGCCCGAGATCAGTGAGGGCTTCGAAAGTCTGCGGCGTGCGGTTCGGCGGCTGGAGCAGCAGCACGACGACAATGTGATCGTCGTCACCACCGGCCCGGCCTTTTCGGCGAAATGGTTGACGCCGCGGCTCTACCGCTTTGTCGCGTCACATCCGGAGATCGACCTGCGGATTGCGGCCAATCTTGCGCTGACCGATTTTCGCGGCGACGGAATCGATGCGGCCATCCGCTTCGGTTCCGGAAACTACCCTGGCCTGTTTGCAGAGATGCTGTTCGAAGACGTCATGCTGCCGATGTGCAGCCCCTCACTTTTGGAGGGTCCTTGCGCCATACGCATGCCGTCGGATCTTATCCATGCGACGCTGATTCATGACGAGTCTCTCGTTCACATCGCACCGGAAGCGCCAAGCTGGCGCAGCTGGCTGCAACGGGCCGGCGTCGCAGGGGTGGATTCCGAACGCGGCCTGCGTTTCAACCTTGCCGACCACGCCATCGATGCCGCTGTGGAGGGTGCCGGCGTCGTGCTGGCACGGAAAGTTCTCGCCCAACGCGATCTGGACAGCGGTCGTCTTGTGGCTCCGTTCGGAATGGAGATCAGCGTAAAGCGGGCATTTTATTTCGTCTGTCCGCGGGGCCACGAGAACCGGGACAACATAAAGATCTTCAGGGAATGGCTGGCCAGAGAGGTCGCCGCGGGAGCGGTTTAATCACTCTGCCTGCGGCACGATGACACTGACCTCGTAACACCACCCCACACGCCGCAGTTACCGTGCAACGCAATAATATCCAATCGTACAGTGCCGCTTGTCGCTGGTGCGGACATTGTAGCGGCTTCGGCTTTCTTGTGGCCGGCAGAACACCTGGCTGCGTTGGCTTACCGGGGCCGGTCGGTAAATCGGCAGCACTGCACCGCTCCCGGTTCTCACATAAATCCGTCCGTTACGTTCATAGGTCGACACCGCCTGTGCGCACGTCATTTGTTCCGAAGTCGTTTGGGCGTGTACCGCACCCGGCAGAACAACCGCCGCAATGCAGAAAAAGCCCGCCAAAAGCCTCATACTCATGCCTGCCTCCACTCGCAGAATTCAATTGCCGCACCACTGCGTCGCTTTTTAAGTGGGTGTCTCTTTGTGGAATTCCAGTGCTCTCCAATCGCTTGGAGATCAGAGCCTGGATAGCAATTCGTCCCGGCTAAGCATAAAGTCACTGTCAATCCAAAGGTCCTCCAAGCGTGACAGTTCTCGTCCCATCTCGGGTCCCGCATCAAGACCACTTTTCTTCAGGTCGCTACCCGTCAATGGAAATTTGGGTCGTTGCCAGCCTTCCGCGAGCGTCAGTAGCCGCGACACCGAACCAGCCGCGATGAGCGTCTCGTCCTCCGTTTCCGCCTTGCCTCGCAACTGGGCAAGCCTCAGCCTGAGACGATCAACAACGGGGCCAGGCCCGCTGCGATAAAGCAGTCTGCGCAAGGCAGTATCCGCCAGGTCGTCCGGCGGACTGGCGGTGTCCGCCCAGGCGCGCAGCCGTTTGGCTTCTGCATTGGAAAGACGCAAACGTTCCGCAAGCGCTGCCATGCGTTGACCATCCGGCGGCACGATCGCAATCAGCCGTAAGAGCGCATCCGCCGGCCACTCCAAGTCAGTCTCTGAACGCACCAGCGGTAAAATTGCATCGATACCCCACTTTTCGCTCTCAGGCAGCACCACGTCGAGCACTCCAGACTGTCGCATCCACAACAGCGAGCGACACGGATCCGGTGCAGCCAAAAGCCGCTTGAGCTCCGACCAGACGCGCTCCGAAGAAAGTTGGGCAAGTCCTGACTTGAGCCGCGCACAGGCGCGCAGTCCGTCGGCGTCGGGCCGCCCTTTTCCATACCAGGCGAAAAACCGGAAAAATCGCAGTATCCTCAGATAGTCTTCCTCGATGCGCTTTACCGCATCGCCGATAAAACGCACCGTTCCCGAATTGATATCGGAGACGCCTCCCACCAGGTCGATGACATGACCCCTTGCGTCGGCGTAAAGCCCATTCATCGTCAGGTCCCGCCGCCTGGCGTCCGTTTCCCAATCGGTGCTGAAGGCAACCTCGGCTCGACGCCCATCCGTAGCAACGTCCACGCGAAGCGTCGTGACTTCTAGTGGCTCTCCATCGACGACCAACGTAACAGTTCCGTGCGCGATTCCGGTCGGCACGCATTTGATGCCCGCAGCCAACGCCAACTCCGCCACCGCTTCCGGTAACAATGTCGTCGCAATATCGATATCCCCGACCGGCAATCCCATCAGGGTGTTGCGAACCGCACCACCCACAACTCGGGCCTCACCCTCTTTGTTGAGCAGTGTCATCACTGTTTGCACCGCAGCACTGTTAAACCAGTCCGCTGCCGCGATGCTTGCCGCACCCTCACCTTCGCTCATGCGTAGTGTCTTTCATAAAGCGTGCGCAGGATGCCGGCCGTCACGCCCCAAATGAACCGATCCTTGTAGGGCATGGTGTAGTAGTGACGTTCCTTGCCGTCCCAGAAACGGCTCTCACGCCGGTGATTGGTTGGATCCATCAGAAAATCGAACGGCACTTCGAAGGCATCATCGACCTCCTCGCGATTGATGGACAGCGAATATTCCTCGCGCACCACGGCAAGGACCGGAACCACGCGAAAACCCGAAATTGTCAAGTAGTCCGGCAGCCGACCGACCGCCTCCACCAGGGACGGCGACAGGCCAATTTCCTCTTCAGCCTCACGCATCGCCGCAGCCTCGATTGATGCATCTTCACGGTCAACGGCACCACCCGGAAAAGCAATCTGCCCCGAATGGGTTCGCATTGATTGGGTGCGCTGGGTCAACAGCATGCCCGTTCGGTCGCCATGATCGACAAGCGGAACCAAAACCGCCGCATCGCGCAGCTTTTCTTCGGCCAACCGATCAGCAATGTCCCGATTGAGCCGGTGGTCGCCGTATTGACGCCAATCGACATCGCCATTGTCGCTTGTGGCACGCGCCCGAAAGGTCGCGGCGCTGAATTTCTCGGTATGCATTCTCATCGCGACAACTCTTCCAACCGGGACGTTGGCATGATCGGAAAAATCGCTCCGCCGGAACCCACACAGAATGTCTCGACCCCGTCCACCACCTCCGCACGACCGAGATCCACAACCTCGTACATGACTGCACGGCTGAGCAGGGCATCCAGCCGGCCACGGACACGAAGATAGGGCTTGAGCTGCTCGTTGTCGTCAGCAATGTTGAAGCGAAGTGGATGATCATCACCGGCTTCAACGACATCGCCGACATTTGTCCTGAACGTCAAAACCTGTTCATCGCCCCGCTGCGTTACGCTGACCTCGACCGCAATGAACGGCGCGTCCTCAATGCGGATCCGCAGTTTCTCGACCGGTGTGACGAGATAGGTTCCGCCATCGGCGTCTTTGCGCAGAATCGTCGAAAACAACCGCACCATGGGTTCCCGGCTGATCGGCGTTCCACGGTAAAACCACGTTCCGTCGGCCTTGATCTCCATATCGAGATCGCCGCACCGCTCTGGATGCCATTGATCGACCGGTGGCAAGCCACGATCCTGCCCCACGGAACGGGAGATGAGAGCTTCGAGGCTTGCCGCATCTGCTGGGGATAGTTCATCTGCTGCCATTTTGATTCCGGCTTCGTTTTAGTTCTGCGCCATAAAACATGGGAAATGTTGTCATACACTCAAGAGGTTCGCGGGAGCGCCTTTCGAACCGACTCCGGCCTTTGGCAAATTGCCAACGGTGACGAAAATACCTTATTCTGCCATTGTCTGGTCCAGCTTTGATCCTAATCACGAATTGTTCACTGCTGAAGCATTGGCAAGGATACCGATCTTGACCAACTATCCCATCCACAGATCATTGATGGATTCCCGGGCTGCACCAATTAATGCATGATAAGCTGGGATTGCCCCCAACTCAAAGCGACGGAGAGGACTATATGGGCATTGTTGAAGGCACCACGCCAGCTCTGGAAGACGAGGAGGTGGTTGCTGCCGCGGAATCCGCGCTGACCGACATCGCCGCCGTTCGCAAGGAGATCGGCAACGTCATCTTTGGTCAGCAGGACGTGGTGGAACAGACCATCCTTGCGGTGCTTTCCGGTGGACACGCGCTGCTCGTCGGCGTTCCCGGTCTCGCCAAGACGAAGCTGGTGGCCACACTTGGCACAGTGCTTGGTCTCGACGACAACCGTATCCAGTTTACGCCGGATCTCATGCCGTCTGACATTCTCGGCTCTGAAGTCATGGATCAGGACGAAGGGGGGCGCCGCAGCTTTCGTTTTGTGCCCGGCCCGATCTTCACCCAGCTTCTGATGGCCGACGAAATCAACCGCGCTTCGCCACGCACCCAGTCGGCACTTCTGCAGGCTATGCAGGAGTACCATGTGACCGTCGCCGGCGCCCGCCACGATCTGCCTGAACCATTTCACGTGCTGGCGACCCAGAATCCGTTGGAACAGGAAGGCACCTATCCGCTTCCGGAAGCCCAGCTTGACCGTTTTTTGATGCAGGTCGATGTCGACTATCCGGAACTCGAAGCCGAACGCCGCGTTTTGCTGGAAACCACCGGTGTCGAGGAGGCGAACGCGCGGGCCGTTCTGACCAGCTCTCGGTTGCAGGAAATTCAGGCACTTGTGCGGCGCATGCCGGTCAGCGAAACGGTGGTAGACGCCATTCTTTCTCTGGTGCGTTTGGCCCGTCCGGGCACCGGTCACGAGGAAACAGATCGCAATGTCGCCTGGGGACCTGGCCCGCGTGCCGGCCAGGCCATGATGCTGTGCGTGCGGGCCCGTGCGCTTTATGACGGCCGGCTGGCGCCTTCCGTGGACGACGTCCACGCTCTGGCTCAGCCGATCCTCCAGCACCGCATGGCACTGACATTCGCCGCACGAGCAGAAGGCATTCACATTCGTGACGTGATCGCCGGGCTCGTTGCTAAGGCGCGCGGAGACTAGACCCGGTGGCGCCGATCGGTCAGGCCGCCGAGGCTGTAACCACAACGGCAGCCCTCGCACGAGCGCGGCAGAGGGCCGCCTATGTTCCGGATCTGTTGGTCGAATCGAACCGGGTCGCCAACACGGTGATCGCCGGCTGGCATGGCCGGCGCAAGCGCGGTATCGGCGAAAATTTCTGGCAGTTCAGGCCCTATGTCGAAGGCGAGAGCCTGGCCCGCATCGACTGGCGACGCTCCGCGCGCGATGACCATACCTATGTGCGCGACAACGAGTGGGAAGCCGCTCACACCGTGTGGCTCTGGGCGGATTCGTCGCCTTCGATGCTGTTCAAGTCGGAACTGGCGACGGTTTCGAAGCAAAGCCGCGCCATGGTAATTCTCCTGGCGCTTGCAGAGATCCTGGCGCGATCCGGAGAGCGCATCGCATGCCCCGGTGTCATGGACCCGGTAGCCGCGCGCAATGCGGCCGAGAGGCTGGCGGCGGCCATCAGCCTGCAATCCATGTCCGACACATTTCCTGAATTATCGCTGATAGGGCGCCGCAGCGATCTGGTGCTGATTTCAGACTTCCTCGATCCAGCGGAAGAGGTGATTGAACGGCTCGCGCCGATTGCCCGGCGCGGCGTGCGTGGCCATGTTCTGGAAATCTGCGACCCGGTCGAGGAAAGCTTCCCCTATAACGGCCGGACGGAATTCATCGATCCGGAAAGCGGCGACAAACTGACGGCCGGACGCGCCGAAACAGTGCACTCCGAGTACAGGCAAACCTATTTGGCGCGTCGTGAGGGCATTGCTGAAAACCTCCGCCGTCTCGGGTGGAACTTCATCACGCATCACACCGATCAACCGGCATCGACAGCACTCGTAGCCCTACACACTGTAATGTCCGGAGTCACTGGCATCGGCTCAACGGGAGTGCATCGATGAGTGCCCTACCGCTTGCATTTGGCGCACCCGCGGTGCTCTTTGGCCTGCTCGCATTGCCGATCATATGGTGGCTGCTACGGCTGACGCCGCCACGGCCGCGAACCGAACTTTTTCCTCCCTTGCGCATCCTCGCACGGGTGTTGAAGAAGGAAGAAACGCCGTCAAAAAGCCCCTGGTGGCTTACCCTTTTGCGGCTGCTGATCGCAGCGCTTGTTGTCATCGCGCTCGCGCGCCCGGTCCTCAACCCGGACAACACGCAGATCAGCGATGCCGGGCCTCTGGTCATCCTGATGGACAACGGCTGGTCGACAGCACCCGACTGGACCGACCGTGTCGCGGTTGCGGAACGGTTGATCGCCAATGCGGAGGAAGCCAATCGTCCGGTCTCTATTCTGTTTACAGCGGAACGTCAGCACAATGCTGTTCCCAACGCCGCATCGACTGCCCGCGAGCGCCTGCAGGCGGCGGAACCACGCCCGCTCAAGACAGATCACCAAACGGCCTTGGTATCGTTGCTGACCGCCTACGAAACCACCAATATCGGGACACTGGCCATTCTGTCGTCTGGGCTGTCGGGAAGCGGCAGCGAAGAAGCATGGCAGGCTCTGCTGGCGAAGGGGCCAGCCGAACTGCTGCTGTTCGAACGCGACGACCGCAATATCGTCTCACTAACAGCGGCAAACAACGACGCCCAGGGCTTCGTTCTTGAGGCGACACGGTTGGACACATCAGCCAGCGAGCGTTTTCCGGTAACCGCCGGCGACAGCAAGGGCCGTCCGATTGCCGATGGCGACTTGGTGTTCGAGAGCGGGTCTGACAAGGGGCAGGCAACGTTGACGGCACCATTTGAGTTGCGCAACGATTTCGCCAGCATTTCGGTGGACGGCGTCGCGACCGCTGCAACACGCTATCTGCTCGACGACAGCTTCCGTCGCCGCCGGGTCGCACTGCTTTCTGCCGAGCCCCTCGACCTGTCGCAACCGCTGCTGTCGCCGCTCTATTACCTGACACGGGCGTTGGAGCCGTTCGCCGATCTCATTCTGCCGGAACAGCCCGAATTGTCTGACGCTCTTTCAGAGGTTCTCGAGCAGCGTCCGGCAGTGCTTGTAATGGCAGATATCGGCACGCTGCCATCCGACGCTGCCGATATGCTTGACGACTGGATCGATGGTGGCGGCCTGTTGCTGCGCTTCGCCGGACCGCGTCTCGCCGGCGGCAATACCGACGATCCCTTCGTTCCGGTTGAACTGCGACGCGGCGAGCGCGCTCTGGGCGGAGCTCTGTCGTGGAGCGAACCGCAGCCACTTGGCGAGTTTTCGCCGGCCGGACCGTTCGCCGGAATGCCCCGACCCGATGACATCACTGTCAGCCGGCAGGTGCTGGCCGAACCGTCAACTGATCTGGCGGCCCACACCTGGGCCAGCCTTGCTGACGGCACACCTCTTGTCACCGGGCGAGAATTCGGACGCGGACGCATCGTTCTGTTCCATGTTACCGCGGACGCAACCTGGTCAACGCTGCCGATCTCCGGTCACTTCGTCGAAATGCTCCGGCGTTCGATCCTGCTGTCCAAAGCTGCCGGCTCCGATACCGACGAAAATGGCGAAGCCACCCTGCCGCCCTATCGTCTGCTCGATGCGAATGGAGCGCTTAATGCACCCTCAGGCGCCGCACGGCCGCTGGAAATCAGGGCAGGCATTCGGCCGGTTGCCGATTTCGACAATCCACCCGGGCTCTATGGTACCGAAAGTGGCTTCCTGGCCCTCAACCTGATGCAGCCGGAAGACGTTCTACAGCCTCTGCAATTGCCGGAGTTCGCCGGCACGCTGATACGGTCCGGTTATGCAGGCGACGCAAGCGTTGATCTTCGACCGGCGCTCCTGACGTCAGCGGTTTTGCTGCTGATCGCCGACTCGCTGATCGTCTTGTTTATGGCAGGCGCCATGTCGCGCCTTACGCCTCGGCGCTCGAGCGCTGCCACCGCAACAATAGCACTCGCGATAGCAGCGGCGTTTGTCTTGTCTAACGCCGGAAATGTGCTCGCCGATGACTCGCGCCCCGGCGACGCCGATATTCTCAGCTCGCTGGACCGAACCCATCTGGCCTATGTGGTCACGGGTGACCGGCGAACCGACGAGGCCAGCCTTCAGGGGATGCGTGGCCTGACCCGCTTCCTCACATTCCGAACATCGTTGGAGCCGGGAGACCCGGTCGGAATCGATCTCGATTCGGACCCGCTGGCGCTCTATCCCATGCTCTACTGGCCGATATCGGTAGATGCGGAGCCGCCCTCACCGGCCGCAATCAGTCGCGTCGACGCGTTCATGAAAAATGGCGGCACGGTTTTGTTCGACACGCGCGATTCCTTGGCGGGATTGAGCGAATCCGGGGTCATCAGCCCAGAGACCGCTCGCCTGCGGACCATTCTCGCAGACCTGGATATCCCGGCACTGGAACCGGTACCGCGCGACCACGTGCTGACAAAGGCCTTTTACATTCTCGACGATTTCCCGGGCCGCTATCGCGGCAGCCCGCTTTGGGTGGAAGCCGCGCTTGAAACGGAAAATCCGGACAATCGCCCCGCCCGTGGCGGAGACGGCGTGTCTTCGATCATCATCACCGGCAATGACCTGGCCGGCGCCTGGGCGATTGATGAAAACAACATTCCCGTCTATCCGACGGTTCCGCCCGATCCGGTTCAGCGTGAGCACGCTTTCCGCTCTGGCGTCAACATCATGATGTACATGCTGACAGGCAACTACAAAGCCGACCAGGTGCATGTACCGGCGCTGTTGGAGCGGCTTGGCCAATGATCGAATTCGCACCGCTCATTCCCCTGCCCTACATCGCGCTGCTGGCTGCTGCCGGTGCCGCGCTTTCGATTTTCAGCGTCTGGAGACGGGTCCGCGGCGCTCTGGTTCGGGCCTGCGCACTGGTCGCTTTCTGCCTGGCCCTGGCCAACCCTGTCTTCATGAATGAAGAGCGCGTCCCGCTCGACAGCGTTGTTGCCGTCGTCGTTGACCGCAGCCAAAGCCAGTCGACGCCGGAACGCAGGGCCATGACCGACGCGGCGGTCGCGTCCCTGACCGAGCGACTTGCGCGCTATCCGCGTCTCGACGTGCGGGTCATCGAATCCGAGGACGGCAGATACTCCAGTTCGCCTTCGACACGGTTGTTCGAGGCGCTCTCGGCAACGTTGCAGGATGTTCCCACCGCCCGCATCGCCGGTGCGGTCATGGTTACGGATGGCCAAATCCACGATGTGCCGGCATCCGCGGCCGAACTTGGGTTTTCGGCGCCAGTGCATGGCCTCATCACCGGGTCCGAGGAGGAAATCGACCGACGCATAGAGCTCGTCAACGCGCCGCGTTTCGGCATCGTTGGAGAAGTTCAGGAATTGACCTACCGGGTGGTCGATGACGGGGCCGCCGCACAGGGTGGAACCGTCGAAGTCACGGTGCGGCTCAATGGGGAACCATACAGCATCGAACTGGCACCGCTGGGTGAAACCATGCCCCTGTTCATCGAGGTGGAACGCGCCGGCGACAACATCGTCGAGCTTGAAGTCGAAGCGGTTCCGGACGAAATCACCACCACGAACAACAGAGCGGTTGCCGTGCTTGAGGGTATCCGCGAGAACCTGAGGGTTCTGCTTGTTTCGGGCGAACCACACAGTGGGGAACGCTCCTGGCGCAACCTGCTAAAATCTGACACATCCGTCGATCTGGTGCATTTCACCATCCTGAGGCCGCCTGAAAAACAGGACGGGACGCCGATCGACGAATTGTCGCTGATCGCTTTTCCGACCCGCGAGTTGTTCGTCGAGAAGATCGGCGAGTTCGATCTGATAGTCTTCGACCGATACCAGCGCCGCGGCGTGCTGCCAGTGCTCTATTACGATTACATAACGCAATATGTCGAAGGCGGCGGCGCGCTTCTGATCGCCGCAGGACCGGAGCATGCCAGCCGCGATTCCATCGCCAACACGCCACTTTCACCCGTGTTGCCGGCGGTTCCTACGGGTGACATTACCGAAACAGGCTTCTTTCCGCGGCTGACCGACACTGGACGCAAGCACCCCGTCACCCGGGATTTGCCCGGCAGCGCCACCGAGCCGCCCGAATGGGGCCGCTGGTTCCGGGCCGTCGAGGTCGATGCCCCGGAAGACGAGACCATATTGCAAGGTCCGGATGGCACGCCGCTGCTCATTCTGACACGCACCGACGAGGGTCGCGTCGCCATGCTGATGTCCGATCACGGCTGGCTGTGGGCTCGTGGCTTCGAAGGCGGCGGCCCGCATGTAGCGCTGTACCGTCGCATTGCTCACTGGCTTATGAAGGAGCCGGCGCTGGAGGAGGAAGCACTGACCGCTACCTCACGCGGCAATATGCTGACAATCTCGCGCCAGACCATGCAAGACGAGGTGCCGCCCGCCACGTTGAAGACACCGACGGGCGAGGAGGTCGCAATCGATCTCTCAAAAACCGAGGATGGTCTCTTCGAAGCAGAAATCCCGGTCGATGAAAACGGACTGTTCGAGGTCAACAACGGCGACATGCGCACCCTGGTGCACGTCGGCGCGGTCAACGCGCCCGAATTCACCGCAACTGTCTCGACCACCGAAACCCTGGCCCCGCTGGCGGCCGAAACCGGTGGACTGGTGCAGCGGGTCGCTGCGAATGGCACCGATATCAGCCTGCCGTCCATCCTGCCGGTTCGCGGCCAGCCACGTGGCGGTAGCGATCGAATGATGCTGAGCATGACCGACGAAACCGAACTGAAGGGCGTCAACCGCATTCAGCTATTCGGTGGTTTCTTTGGCTTGGCCTTGCTGTTCCTGGCTCTGGGGTCGATGTGGTACCGGGAAGGCCGCTAATGCTGATGCCGCTCAACGGCTTTTGGTCGGGATAGACCTGCAGTGGTTGTTCGGGTGGGCGACCACCCGAACTCTGTCGCAATCGTCCTTGAAATCCAAAAAATTTGCCTGCGGCGTATACGAACGCCGCAGGCATTGATTTGTCAACTGCGGTCGATTTGCCGCTGAATGCGTTCCACTTTGTTGGTCACGAAATCGCCTGACTTCAGTTTGCGGATTTCGTCACTGCGACGCGGCGAACTGGACTGGAACTTGTACCAGTCTCCATCGGGCAGCTTGCGCTGGTAGATGGTGTTACCATCCTTGCGGTGGGCAAAGCACGTTGTTGCCGGTGCGGCTCCATCGCGCGACGTCCAGGTCGCCTTCATGCACATGTTTCCGTTTCCGGTGGCAAACCAGCGACCTTCGCCGTAGGAGGCGTTGCGGCCGGAGCCGGACCAGGCTTCGAAGGCCCGTTTCTTCGCTGGGAAGTAGCCTGCACCGTTACCCCAGTTCCAGGTTTTGTTTGCATAGATCGAATAGACCTCCTGGAAACTCATGGGATCGGCAGCACGTGCTGCCTTGTTGACCGCTGTCGAGGCCAGCGCGGATCCGCTGGCCAATATCGTGGCCGATACACCGGCAGCCAAGGCCGCCGTCAGCCATGTTCTCGCACTCTGTTTCATTTGCGCATCTCACTTTTCATTTGAGGTGGGGATGGCGGGGACTGTCAGGTCCCCGCGCTCAGGATCTGTTCGGTGAAGCGCCAGTCCGGATAACCGTAGTGCTCCGGCCAAGGCCACACTTCCTTGTCGTTGAAGTAGACGACCGCGACCAGTTCGGGAAACTCTTCGAATACGTGGGTGGCGTCCTTGGCCCACTTGGCGACATAGTCACGATCGCCGACATATCCCAGTTCGGCCACGTAGATCGGTTTGTCGTACTTCAGCAGCAGATCGTATCCGGGGCGCAGCAGCTCTTCGAAATTGCGATTGCGGCCGAACTTGTCCTGATCGTATTCCTGCAGACCGAAGATCGACAGGCCCACCTTGTCGACATAGTCGTCACCGGGATAGTAGTCCTGCAGATTGGCATCGCCTTTGGGTGACCACATGAACTCTGTGTCCGGTGCAACCGCACGACAACGGTCGACCACATGCCGGTAGGCTGCAATGTAGTGGTCCGGCCTCCAGTTGGCCCAGGTAAAGCGCCCGAACTTGTTCTCCATTTCGTGGCCCCAGCGAATGGTCACCGGGCTCTTCATCGCATCGACAACGGTGCAGATGGCATCGATGTTTGGATCGTAGGTGCCATTCAAGATACCGTAGCGCAGTTGATCACCGGTCAGTCGCCAGTCATCGCCCCAGGTCCAGGGCTCGATCGTAATCATCACCGACCGGCCCCGTTCCAGCGCGTACTGGTCGGCCAGGAACAGGCTCTCCAGCTCAACGTCTTCCCAGGGCAGGAAGAGATGTTCGATCGAGGCATCCTTGTCGTTGCTCAGCGTGCCTGGCGGATCATAGGCGCCGAAGGCGATCTGCTGGGTCGGATCCGGGATGATCAGATCCTTCGTTTCCTGTGCCATCGCCGATGGCGCAAGCGCCATCACCGAGACCATCTGGATCGCGGCGACCGTGGACAGGGCCGGACCCAGGCGTCTTTTGCCTGATACTATACTCATCGTTTCGTCCTTTCTTTCCGCATCGATGATCAGCTCTTCTCCGGAGCCGTGTCCTGGTCCTCATGACCAAGCAGGGAGGCGACTGGCGCCAATTCGGTTTGCGGGTTCCAGCTCGGCCGGATCCGCAGCGTGCGAAGGCCGGCACTGCCCTGCCCCGCACCGGCGACGGAAAACGTCGCCTTGGTCAGTTTGAGCGGGCCCGCGCCAATTTCGATCGCCTCGAGGCCGGCGGGCGCCCGCACGTAGAGTGAGTAAGCCGGTAACGCCGCGAGCACGGCGACAAGCCCGCCCTGAAGGGCGATCCGCGGCGTTGACAGCCGTCCAATCAGTCCGTTTTCGCGGGCATGCTGTATGAGTATGACCGCCAGCATCGTGACGTAGATCACCGCATTCAAGCCGGCGAAAATATAGAAGCCGCTGGCTGCGCCCACCTCGTCCAGAAACAGGACAGGAGCAACGGAGCCCAGGGCCAGCGCAACATAGGGAACCAGGACGCGCAGCGGCAGCGGCGCCGCTTCGTCAGTACCTTTGGGCGTCACGCGGAAATCGACGAACGATCCGGTGATCCAGTCGCGCACCGCGGCGAGACTGCCGGCCAAGGCCCACGGCCAGCGGGCGAACAGAAAGAACACGCCCTCCCAGCTCAGCACTTTGGCATTGTAGGGCCGGCACCATCCGTCCCGGCGCCACCAGAATGCCATCACCGTCAGCACCACCGACATAGGAACGAAGTGCAGCAGGAATTGCGGATAGGTGATGTTGGCGAAGGGTATCGCCAGCGCCAAGGCAACGATCGGCAGCACATACATGGCTGCCATGAAAGTGGCGAACAGCGGGTACCAGAGCTGCGCGAACAGGAACTGGAACTTCAGCCGCGGCGGCAGTGACCCGACATAGCGCGGCATATACTGCAGCAAGATGGTGACCAGACTGCGCGACCATTGGAATTCCTGCGTCGCCAGGTCCGCAAACGTGTTGGGTCCGTCGCCGTGGGCGATGGCATCCATGGCATGGACTCCACGCCAGCCACCGGCATTCATCAGCAACGTGGTCGAGTGATCCTCGGCCAATTCCGGCCCGAGGCCTCCGACCTGTTTCAGCGCACTGGTGCGTACGGCATAATGCGATCCGATGCACAGCGGCGCCCAGCCATTGGTGTATCCGGCTTGAAGCGCCCCGTGCAGCGTGCCCTCGGCATAGAGCCGTCCGCGCGCCGCCCAACTTTTGTCGGCGTTGCTGTCACAGATACTCGGAGCCGACACGTAACCGACTTCCGGGTCGGCAAACGGCGCCATGATTTCTTCCAGGTAGGTTGGATCGGGCACATGGTCAGCGTCGAGCTGACTGACGAAATCGTAGTTCTCGTATCCGTAGTGGTCGTAGAAGAAGGCCAGGTTGCCTTCTTTGCAACGGGTTCGCCGAGGCCAACTGGTCCGATGGTAGTCTTCCCTGCCCTTGCGGGTCGAGATCTTGACTCCACGCGCGTCGCACCAGGCTCTTGTCTCCGGTGTCGGGTCTTCATCGGCCAGCCAGGTGTCGTGCGGCAACGTCTGCGCCAGCATGGCATTCAGCGTCTTGGCGACGACCGAAAACGGTTCCGAAGGCGCCTTGGTGACCACCATGGCGACGCGGCTGCCCTCCGGCAGACGGATCCGCTTCGACGGGACTTTTGCCGGGATGAAAATCGCCAGGAAGTAGAGCGGCATCAGAGTGATCCAGCCGAGTATCACCGAAACGGCGACAAAACGGCCCGTCCCGATATTGTGCTCAGGCTGCAACCACCAGCTCCAGAAGAAGCCGACTGCTGCCACCCACAGAGCGATGCCCAGCAGATAACGGACCTTCTGACGCCGACTCAGCATCGGCACCAGGAAGGGACCATCGGGGGCGACGCCCCGTTCGGTATCAGGCTGCACGGTCGCCATGGACAGGTTCCAATCCGAAATTAGGAGCAGCTGTTCGCAAGATCGTGGTGATGTCGGAGTAGCGGTCGTCGAAACCCAACAGCGATCGCGCTTTGCTCGGATCGGCGACCAGGCTCGGTGGATCGCCGGCCCGGCGCGGCCCGAATTCAACCGGAACCTGCTCACCGGTCACCTGCTCGATCCCGTTCAGGATCTGATGCACGGACAAACCGGTCCCGGTCCCCAAATTGACCGCCTCGCTGTCACCGCCGGCCTCCAGGTACCGATGGGCAAGGAGATGGCCGGTAGCCAGGTCCTGGACGTGGATGTAGTCACGTATGCAGGTGCCGTCCGGTGTCGGGTAGTCGGTGCCGAACACCGACAGATGGGGCAACCGTCCGGCAGCAGCCATCAGCGCCCGCGGGATCAGATGGGTTTCCGGATCGTGCCACTCGCCGAGCTCACCTTCAGGGTCGGCGCCACAGGCATTGAAGTATCGCAAGATCACGTGACGAGTGCCGTAGGCGACGGCATAGTCCTGCAAGATCTGCTCGATCATCAACTTGGCACGCCCGTAAGGGTTGATGGGCGCCTGAGGGCTGGCCTCGGTAATCGGCAAAGTCTCGGGAATGCCGTAGGTCGCACAGCTGCTCGAAAAGATAAATTTGTCGACTCCGGCGCGACGGCAGGCATCGAGCATGGACAGCGTACCGTTCACGTTGTTGCCGTAGTACTTGGCCGGCTCGGTGACGGATTCGCCGACATAGGCGGACGCGGCAAAGTGAATCACAGCATCGGGCCGGTAACGCCAGCAGGTGTCTTCCAGACGGTAACCGTCATGGAGGTCACCCTCCACCAGTGGGCCCCAGCGGACCGCGGTCCGGTTGCCGGTGCTCAGGTTGTCGTAGGTCACGGGCAGGATGCCATTGGCAGCCAGCAATTTGCACGTATGGCTGCCGATGAATCCGGCGCCTCCAGTGACAAGAACGGTCTTTTTCATTCTGCCGCCTCCAGGATAAAGTCCGTCCGCTCGCCGGACAGCACGCTGTCGAAATAGTCGATCGTTCGATTGAGCCCGTTATCCAGGCTGATGGTCGGCTGCCATCCCATCAGGCCCGTGGCCTGTGAGATATCCGGCTTGCGCTGCTGTGGATCGTCTTCCGGCTTTGGAAGATGAACGATGGTCGAGCGTGATCCTGTCTTGGCGATGACCAGGTCCGCCAGCTCGCGGATGGTGAACTCACCCGGATTGCCCAGATTGAGCGGCCCCGCAACGCTGTCCGGCGTCTGCATGAAGCGCCGAAAGCCTTCAATCAGGTCATCGACATAGCAGAAGGACCGGGTTTGCTGGCCATCGCCATAGATTGTGATGTCCTGGTTGCGCAGAGCCTGCAGAATGAAATTGGAAACCACGCGACCGTCGTCCGGGCGCATCTGCGGTCCGTAGGTGTTGAAGATGCGCACGACCTTGATTGGGACGTCATGCTGCCTCGCATAATCAAAGAACAGGGTTTCGGCGCAGCGCTTGCCCTCGTCGTAACAGGCTCGCGGTCCAATCGGATTGACGTTGCCGCAGTAGCTTTCCGGTTGCGGATGAACCAGTGGATCGCCATACACCTCCGAAGTCGAGGCCTGGAACACCGTTGCTCTAGTCTGTCGCGCCAGGTCCAGGATGTTGATCGCGCCAAGCACGTTGGTCTTGACGGTCTGGACCGGATCGCGCTGATAGTGCGGTGGCGAGGCCGGACATGCCAGGTTGTAGATCTCGTCGATCGGAGTACCGCCGAGCAAAAAGGGTTCGGCCACATCACGATCGATCAGTTCGAATTGCGGATGCGATCTTAAGTCAGCGACATTGCTCCGGCAGCCGGTGTCGAAATTGTCCAGGCAGATAACGTGATAGCCTTCGTCGATCATCCGGCGCGACAGGTGAGATCCGAGAAATCCGGCACCACCCGTAATCAGCGCTGTCTTTCCATTCAGCGTTGCTTCAACCGCACCGATGCGTCCGGTTTTGAAATCAACAGTATGCATTGCTTACCTCCTGCGCTCCGCCGGCCAGTAGGCAGCCGAACTGGGTTTCTTTCGTTGGCACGAAACCTCTTGCAGCCAGCCAGCCGCTCGGGTCCGTTTGCAGCTGTTTAGCAATTGTCATGCCAGGCGAAATTAACGAACAAAAACAACGTTTCGTTGTGGATGGAGGTGAATCGGCAACGTTCACCCTGTTTCGAAATGAAAAGGTCGGTTTGCGTTCTGCAATCTGCTGTCGGTACCGATGTAGCTTCATGTTCACCGCCCGTATCCGCTCGACCAAAGTACCGGTCGCGCACACTTCTCCCGTCTCGATGCGAAGACATTTCGCAATCGAGTTTGCTATTCTTTCGTGCTGCTTGAAGAACTACCGGAGATTGGTGTTTCTCATCCTGAGAGGATGCCGAAACTCAGTCAATCCTGTGTAATTCCATTTGGATTGGTTGTTGCCACCCAAATTAAGCTCTCGATGCCTGAATTGGCACCACAATGTGGCCAGTTCAACTCAACTGGCTCTTTATTACGCAAATTTAATATAGTGAGAGCGCTTCAGCACAGCCATGATTGGCCCAATACTGGTGCCAAACCGTATAGCGCACTGCAAGGGTAAGAGCTTTGTGAGGCCCCGAAATTCTAGATGTTGCGATCTCGCAACCGGCAGCTCGACTTCTGCCCGAAACCGCTGGGAGAGCAAATGTATTTGGCGTCCCCGTGATAGGCCAGCAATGCATCCCGCACCGGCGCAGAGATCGGCACAGGTGCTGTGGTCACATCCGGTGTAACTGCAGCAAGGCCAACAGTCGACTTGGCTGGTGCCAGCGTCGCAATGCGGACTGTCTTTTTCTTTATAATAGGAACGGGAGCGCTTTGCGTCTTGATCTCGGCAACTGGCACGGTGCCGCAGGCTGCCAGAAAAGCAGCCATACCCAGTACGAGAGACCGCTTCGGGAAGCGTCTTGCAAAAAGGTGCTCGGGAAATTCCCTCCGGAGAGCGCCGCCGCTTCGCATTGTCTGCACCATGATTAGTCTTGCCTCCCGACCATGTTGGATCGATTCCTGTGTCCGAATCGAATTTGCGCGCCGCCCGCGGGTTTAGTCCAACGGAAGTTCGTTAAGAAAATGACAAGCGGGCGAAATTCACGGGCAACTAACAGGTTTTACACCGCGGCTGACAAAGCGCTGTCGGTCGCGGGACGCCATGTGATCAGACCGCTCAACCTCTGATGCGTATCGTCAAGGTTGGTTGCCACCAGCACCCGTTTGCGATCGACCGGGCCAGGAAACTCCAACTGAGCGGCGACCCGTTCGAACCCGAGAGGCCCGTAGTAGGGTGCATCGCCGACCAGAACGACTCCCTCGCTGCCATGGCGCAGGGCCTCGGCCACCGAGATGCGCACCAGTTCCTTGCCGATACCCCGGTTCTTGAAGGACGGCCGCACCGCCAGAGGCCCCAGAAGGTGACCAGCCACATCGCCAGCCATGACAGGGGTCATGCGAACTGATCCGACGATCTCGTCGTCGGCCAGCGCGACGAAGGATAACCGCATATCGTGCGGTCCCTGTTCGCGCACCCGTTCGGCGGCGCGTACGAAGCGGCCGGGCCCAAACGCCTCTTCATTGATAGCGTCGATGACCCCGTTGTGATTGGGAGTCTCGTTCAGATAGACAGGATGGATGACAGACATGGGCAACCCGCAGGAATTTGGACAAAAGGAGGACGAGCGCGCGCCGTGGCGCGGTTGCTATCAACGTCGTCGCAATTGTCCCAGGTTGTTCATTGCCAGTCCTTCGAATTGGTGGCGCGGCGATAGCACAAAGATCAACCGACCGGCAAGTTAAAACACACTGTTCATCAATTCCGACTTCTTGGTATCGTCGCGACGCCCTATGTACAGGCAATATCGGGAGACAAGCCATGGGTAAGCTAATCGACGGGGTCTGGAAGGACGTCTGGTACAACACTGAGGAAAACCAGGGTCGCTTCAAACGCGCCGAATCTCAGTTTCGCAACTGGATTACGGCAGACGGAAGCGCCGGACCAAGCGGCAGCGATGGATTCGCCGCCGAATCTGGTCGCTACCATCTCTATGTTTCCTACGCCTGCCCTTGGGCACATCGGACACTGATCTTTCGCGCGCTGAAAGGTCTTGAACCGCACATATCGCTGTCCGTGGTCGATTACTTCATGGGCGACGAAGGCTGGGAATTCCGTGACCGCCAGGGCGCCACTCTGGATACTGTCAATGGTGTCGACAAGATGTGGCAGGTCTATACAGCGGCAGATCCAGCCTACACCGGTCGCGTGACCGTTCCGGTGCTTTGGGACAAGCAGCGCTCGACCATAGTTTCCAACGAATCTTCCGAGATTATTCGTATGTTCAACAGCGGTTTCGATGCGCTGGACGGTGTCCGCGACGATTTGGATTTCTATCCCGAGGCGTTGCGAGACGAGATCGATGCGGTCAACGACCCGATCTACCACAACATCAACAATGGTGTTTACAAGTGCGGGTTCGCGACAACACAGGCAGCCTACGAGGAGGCCTTCGAAGCGCTGTTCGCGGAGCTGGATCGCGTCGAGGAGCGGCTGACAACGAACCGCTACCTGGCCGGTTCGGCGGTGACCGAGGCCGACTGGCGGCTGTTCACCACCCTGGTTCGTTTCGACCCGGTCTATGTCGGCCACTTCAAGTGCAACCGCCAGAGGATTGCCGACTTCCCGGCCTTGTCAGGTTACCTGCGTGAGCTCTACCAGATGCCTGGTGTCGCCGACACGGTAAACATGCAGCACATCAAGGATCATTACTACATGAGCCACGAGTCGGTGAACCCAACCCGCGTGGTACCCAAGGGTCCAGCGGTTGACCTGATGGCTCCGCACGGACGCGATCATCTCTAACGGGAAGAGTCACCACTCGAACGATTGCGGCGTTTCGCCGGCGATTTCAGCAAGCCGCCGGCGGGTCGCAGGCGTTGTGTCAGCGGGCAACGCATCGAGATGGAAGAAACCGGATTCCGCAATTTCCCGGTCTCCGGTGTGGTTCGACGTCTGCACGACATTGCGGCACAGATAAAGGGTGACGTGGTCGCGCAGGGCCGAGTTCCTGTTGTGATAGATGCCGTAGAGTTCAGCCGGATCACCAAGCCGAAGATTGCCCTCTTCATCCATTTCCCGAACCAGCGCTGAGTGGCAGCTTTCGCCAATATCGACGCCGCCGCCTGGCATGTGCCAGCCGGCCACATAGGTATGCCGCACCAGAAATACCCGGCCGGCCGGGTCAAATGCGGCTGCGCGAACGCCCAATGTTTGCGCGCGGCTCAACAGAAACCAGAATGGCAGCACGCGGCGAAGGGCTTTTTCGATCCAGCCACGACGATAGGCGGCTTCCGGATCGACATAGACAGCTTCTTGCCCTTGTCGCCTTTCGCCGATATGTCCGGCATCATGTTCCGCCTTGCTCATATGTCCGATATCCATCTGGGCCCTTTGCCGCGTGTCACGCCCCGGGAACTGGCCTCGAAACGGATCACCGGATATGTGAACTGGCATCGCAACCGGCGCAAGCGTCTTTTCGGCAATATTCTCGATTCTCTCCTGGCCGAGATCAAGGCAGCAAAGCCCGACCATCTGGCCATGACGGGCGACATGGTAAATCTCGCCGCTGCCGCCGAGATCGAAGCCATTGCGCGCTGGCTGGCTGCCGCCGGCAATCCGCATGATATCTCGCTGGTGCCGGGCAATCACGATGCCTATGTGCCTGGAGCCTTCAGAAAAATATGTGCCGCCTGGCGCCCATACATGTTGGGGGATGATAGACCACGTTTAGCGACGGGCGATAATCTCTTCCCTTATTTGCGTCGGCGCGGACCGGTCGCACTGATAGGCGTCTCCACCGCTGCGGCCACACCGCCTTTCATGGCAAGCGGTGTCTTCGGTCATCGGCAGGCCAGACGATTAGCGTCACTGCTCGAGCGAAACAGCGATCTCTGCCGAGTTGTGCTTGTCCACCATCCGCCAATTCGGGGCGCCACCAGCTCGTACAAACGGATGATCGGCATCGGCCGTTTTGGACGCGTGCTGCAGCAGGCCGGTGCGGAACTGGTGCTGCACGGCCATACGCACGAAGACACGTTGCATTGGTTGGACGGGCGAGACGGCCGTGTTCCGGTCGTGGGTGTGCCCGCCGCCGGCGAAAGCCCTGGTGGAAAGCACCCCCCGTCGGGCTACAACCTGTTTTCGATCGACCGGGATAAGGCCGGTTTCTCCATTCGGCTGCAGCGCTTCGGTCTGAATACCGATGCAAGCGAGTTCGGCCTCGTACAGGATCAGAAGTTGACGTCTTAGGCGGGCAACTGGTCCTTGTGCAGCCAGGCGATGAGAACGCAGACAATCAGCAGCACGAGTGCCGGCACCGCACTGCCGCCGATCAGAAACAGGTGGGTAATGATCGCTCCGATCATGGTGCAGATCAGCAACCCGGCGCCATAAATTGTACGGCCGGGGATGAACAGCAGAACCGCACTGATCACTTCGATCAGGCCGGTGACGTAGCGGAACCACTGACCAACGCTGATCTGATCGAAGGTTGCGACCATCATGTCGACACCGGCGAGCTTCGCCAGGCCAGCCGCCAGGAAGGCGAGCCCGGCAACGATTTTCAGAGCCCATCCGCCATAGGTCATCAGTTTGCTTTGTTCCATCGAACCTCTCCTTCGAGCACGGCTGTCACCAGCACATAATATCTGCATTCTTGCGCGTAAACGCGATATATGCAGACTTCGCGTGCATGAACGCACAATTCGACAGTTGGAACGAAATCCGCACTGCCTTTTTCGTTGCCCGCTACGGAACATTGTCGGCCGCTGCGGAAAAGCTGGGCATCCACCACACGACCGCCCAGCGGCAGATCACGGCGCTTGAAAACAAGCTCGGCACCAGATTGTTTTATCGAAACGCCCGCGGTTACGCGCCCACCGACGCCGGCGTTGCATTGCTAAAGGTCGCAGAAGAGACACAGGGCCAGTTCGAGCAACTCGCGGCCCGCATTGCCGGACTGGACCGCCAGTTGTCCGGCAAACTGGTAATCACCACAGTACCGGAATTCGCCACCGCACTGGTGCCGCTCATTGCAGAATATCAGCGCGACAATGCAGATTTGTCGATCGAGTTGATCGCCGACAGACGCCTCCTGAAACTGGAATACGGTGAAGCCCATGTCAGCTTGCGTGCTGGACGACCGCCCTCAGAGCCTGACAATATCGCTCAAAAACTGGTGCACGCTGCGGCAACGCTGTTTGCAAGTCGCGACTATGTCGAGCGATACGGCAGGATGGGAAGCCTGAAGGACATCGAAGGTCACCGGTTCGTCTCCAACTTGAGCACGAACTCGACTTCGCCGCTCGCCGCTTGGATGAGTGAATCCATACCCGAGAGCGCCATTGCGTTTCGCGGAGGCGAAATCGAAGCAATCACCGCCGCGGTGGAGAACGGCATGGGTGTTGGTCCTTTGTTATGCTGGCCAGCACACGCCAACGAAAAGCTCCTCCCAATGATCCCGCCGCCATCGGACTGGTTCGGCACGATGTGGTTGGTCACCCACATAGACTTGCACCGCACGGCAAAGGTTCAATCGTTCCTTGCCTTCATGAAGAAGGCTGTCGCCGAACGCCTGCCTGACATCACTGGCGATTCCATTCGATCTCGATTTCCTGGACACCAAAAACGCGAGTGAAGGCCTCCGACAAGAATTCGTTTCACGCCGCATCCGGTAGCGACTAAAGATAAATGTGACACGGAGCAGAATATTTGACTGAGCCACACGACCCCTTCGCCAACCATCCGGAACTGCGCCACAAGGTCATTGACCCCCATCAATCCTATTTCCGCACCTTCAGGCCCTCCGACTTGGACCAGCGCATGGCTGAAGCCGGTTTGCCGCCGGATTGGCGCTTGAGCGATGAAGAGCGGGAAGCGACTCGGCACGAGACGCTGTCGGGTCACACCGATCGCGACCTGTGGGTATTCGCTTATGGTTCACTGATGTGGAACCCGGCCTTCCTGTTCGAGGAAGTACGAAGGGCTGAAGTCTCCGGATACTCGAGGCGCTTTTGCCTTCAGGATGATATCGGCGGCCGGGGATCTCCCGAGGCTCCGGGATTAATGGCGGCGCTCGATCGCGGCGACCGTTGCGCCGGCCTGGTTTTTCGTATCGCTCAGCAGCGCATCGACGCAGAAACAGAAATTCTCTGGCGCCGCGAGATGATTGCCGGATCCTATATTCCGGCAATCGTCGACGCGATCAGTGACGAAGGTCCGGTGAAGGCGGTAACGTTCGTCGCCAATCGCGAAGTCAGGCGAATCCGCCCGGACATCAGTCGGGCAGAGCAAGTCCGGTTCATTGCAACGGGCACAGGTACTCTCGGTTCAAGCCTCGAATACATCCAGAACCTCGTCGATCACCTGAGGGCCTTGGAGTTGGACGATCCGGACGTTTTTTCGTTGTTACAGGAAGCCGAGGCGTACGCCGCTTCGCTTTAGGTCTGTTCGGCGTACCAGATCGTTGGAGGGCCAACGCTGTGAGCCTGCTGATAAGCACCCTTCAGCTTTTCGTTTTCGGGAAAAGCCTGCGCGTCCTCGATCGAAGCGAACTCCAATGTCAGGGTGACGTCGTTCGGATCGTCGACAGAACAATAGACGGCTTCTCCGGTTACACCCGCTTCTTTGCGGATTTCATAAAACGCGTCGAAGACCTTACGCCAAGCGGTATAGTCTTCGACCGGATGGCGCACAAACATAGTTGGCATCTCGCTGCTTCCCATCGCTGTCAAAATCTGTGTGGCCTCTCCGACAAGCCGATCGAGAATGAATTCGGCACGGTCAAGGCACGGCGGTCGATTCGACAACCGCTCACCGACATTATGACCATCATGAGGCATCACGTCGGGTTTTCAACAGATATTCAAAAGTGACCTTCCGCTGCCCTCCTCACTCCGAATTTGGGCGGAAATCATTTGTTAACTGTTTGGGTGACAGGCCGCGACCGGAGGCCCTGCCACGCCAAAATAACAATGGAGTGGGAGTTCATGCGTCAAACAACCGAACAACAAGCCGGCCGACCCAAAGCCCGACGGGCAGACCCGAGTCCGATACGATTTATTGCGGTGACAATGGCCGCTCTGATCGGCGTTGGAACCGGTGCCGTCATCGGCGCTACCGCCTATCGCTTTGAGCAATCAGAGCCGGCGACCAGCACAAGCAACGCTGATCAGAAACCGACCGGAGTCAATGTTGCGGCGGCGAAGCCACAGATGCCGGAAGGGAGTGCATTGGACGAAAATGGCAGCGAGCCTGGCTGGCAATCGGCCGGAGTAACGGTCGTTACGCCGACATCGTTCGAAGACAATCCGCAGCGAAAGCCCGAAAGCGACAGGCAAAAACCCAACATTCTCACTGTCGCATCAATCATCAAGCACGCCGAAGAAACGCGCCCGGCGCAGCTGTCCGCGACTTCGCCCCGTTTCGGCGACAAGCCGGCAGTGACAGAAACGGCAACGGAAGCACCCTCCCTCAAGCGATCCGACGCTGAAGCAATCGATGACGCGCAAACCGGTTCTATTGCATCATTCAAGGTCGAGCGGACTGCGGTCGCTAAAGGACCGGAAGTCGACGAAATGCAGAGCGAGTTGTCCAAACAGAATGCCGATCATTTCAAAAATCCGACCGATTCCGTGGCAGCAGCAGCCATAGCCAAGGGCATGCGAATGAACAAAGCACTCAAATATGTCAGCCTGCGCGCCCTGCCTGACAAAAACTCCGCAGAACTTGCGGTGGTCCCCGCAGGGGCCGAGTTGCTGGCCGAAACCGATTGCGACCGCTGGTGTGGTGCGGTGTTCGAAGGACAGGACGGCTATGTCTATTACACCTATCTGCGAGCGATGGAGCACAATTCCGAGGATGTCGATGTCGCCGAAACGGAAGACCAGGTTGTCGCGATGGAACGGCGCATGGCCGCTGAGGACAAGGAGCATTTCCGCATCCCGGCCACACCGCGCACCGCAAATCCGACCGCCGGACTGCGACCTGATCTGCGCAAGGGCTGGACAACCAAATATGTCAACCTGCGTTCCGGACCCGACAACGCATCAGATGTTCTGACGATCGTTCCGGCGAACTCACCTGTCCTGGCGGAAGACAACTGTCTGCACTGGTGCCTGTCGATTTATGATGGCCGCGAAGGATACATCTACAAATCCTTCATTCGCCGGGAGGCATCCTCGGGTTAAGCATCGGGAGCAAGGTGTCGTTCCATCCAGTTCACCGCGAACGGCACAAAATCCGCCGCCCTTAAACACTCGGCAGTACAATCACCGACAGGTCCCGTCCTGGCCTTTCCGAGGGCCAGGAATTCCTCGAGTATGTCGGAAAAATAGTCTGATCCCGACCACTCGGCGATGCCGTCGGAATCATCGAGGCTGTGGATCCACACCTCGCCGCTGTCGGCCCTGACATACCGGCGGCTGACTCGCCTCTTATCCGGCACATTTGCCAGATACTCCGCCCAATGGCCAAGGGTCACAGTGTTGGTGTCGGCGCCGAGGCGTAGCACGCGACCGTTCATTGCGGCAAAGCGCGACAGAACCGAGCCTGGACCGTAGTAGTCATGCAGCGGGCATGGTTCGAGCAAAGCCCCAGCAAGAGGTCCGGAGGCCGCGAAACGCGCCGCCGGATTGTTATTGACCTGCGTTCCGTGCCGCGTACGAAAGGCCTCCGCGAGCGCACCGATTTCGGGATCGGCCGGAGTCGTTGCAGCGTCGAAGGGAAGGCTGTCATTTGCAGCGATGATCATGAGAACCGTACCATCGGTACCCAGGCAGCTGAACAGCCCATCTAGGAGCCCGACAGCGCCACCCTCGACCGGCCCGATCCGACGCAGGCTTGAATGCACCATGACGGGCTCGGCGGTTCCGCATAGATCCAGCTGGTCGAATTGCCTTTCAAGGCTTTTGATTGAATGCATGACCCTGTCCGTAGCAGCTCAGCGGACATCCAAATGGCAAATGTCGACAGCATCCACCTTCGACGGCTTGTCCAACCTTCTACCTCAAGGTGTCATCATGCGTGTGGCGCTTGTAGATGCAACCCGGTCAAAAAGGAATCAGGAAACAAGGCGTTGATAAAGAACCATGACATCACGGATGAAGAGCCTGCCCTGTCCGGCCAGACGGCGAAAAAATATCCGGTTGTTGCCGCTGCGCACCCAATCGGCAGGGAAAGGGTCCATCACCTGACGAGCGATGCGATCGTATATTGAACGCGTGCCGATGGTTCTCAGGGCACCGTCTCGGTCCCGTAGCTGTACGCGCAATCGAAAGGCTTCCGTGCTCTGCAATTCCACTTGATAGCACAGCACCGGCCGCCTCGACCTATCCTTGGCTATTTCGTATTCGGCCGGTGCATTCCATTGGACTTTTTGCGCATTGCGCGTCTCTCCCAGGTCGGGAAGATCGTTTGGAAGCGGCAATACCGCATCATCTGTCAGCAGTTGATAGCATGCAATGTGCATCACGGTTTGCACCCCCCTCTTGCTGCCTGCCCACGGCCGTCGGCGCGAGGGCAGGCAGCGGACCACTACCAGCAGCCGTTCTTGCCGCAATCGACCTCGAAGGTCTCAGCCGGACAGGAACCTTCACTGTCGTCATAGGTTGCGCAACCAGTGCCGCCCGTCTGGGTGTTCCAGTGTGTGCAACAGGTCAACTTTGAATAGCCTCCTGCCGTGAATTTGGAACCTTGTGGCACGAGCCGGCCTTTGCTGACCGGAACTCGGCGCAGAACCTTGGCTTTGTAGGCTTGGAATTTCTTGACCCGCGTCTCACCGGCATAGGCCGGTTGCAGCGGGGCCACCTGTGCGAGCACGACGGCAGCGCAAAGGCATCGAGTCAGTGTTTTCAGCGGTATCATGGTGTCTTCCTCTTGAAGATGAATGGTGCCCCACCTTGATCGCTTCGGTCTTGACGAACCGATCCTAGTCGGCGCGGCGTTCCCGCCACTGGACGACCACATTGGCCACGCGGAATCGGTCGACGGCGCGACGGCGGATGGTCAGGCGGTTCTCGCCCTTCTTCAGAAAGTTCTTCGGAATCCGGTCCATCCAAAGGTTCCAGCCTTCGTGGTCGACCATGTCGAACGAGGGCAGGTGTTTGCCGTTGATGATGATCCGGTGGGTAATGGCATCACCCTCATCGGTCGCGGAATTGCCAACGTCCTGAGCCTGGATCAGGATGTAGCCTTCGGAACTGACCGACTGTCCCGGCCGCGAGGCGGCTGCCGGCTCTTCGTCGATGACGAAACTGCGGGTGGCCTCCTCATTGGGACGATTGAACTCGTTGTCGAAATTGAGCCAGGCAAAATCTGAACCTAACATGATGATTTCCTTTCGGTTCGGGCGCGGTGCAGACCGCGCCGGTTGATGCGACGACGGGACCATTCCCGACGGGCACAAACAGGAAAGCAGTGCAGCGTAGGTCGCTCCGTCATGTCAGCGTCAATCGACCGTTGCCTGGCAGTAACCGGCGCTTTTTCTGTCGGCGCATGGCTGTTACGGTGTCCAGAGCCGATCATGGTTAGATTGAAGGTCGAACCACGGAGGATGCAGAGCATGAAAAATGCGATGGAATTGAGAACCCGAAAGGCAAGCGGCGTGTTCGGACGCCTGATACGCCAATGGACGCTTGAGTTCGACACCGACCTGCCACATCGCCGCGAACCCGACGGCCGCCTGGTGATCGCGGCAGACGTACTACGCAACATTCTTGCAAAGGCTGATCTTGTCGAAGGCGACGCCGATAGCGAGGACGGCGACTACCATATCCGTTCCGATATCGAGGAAGTCGACCTGATCCCGCGTCAACCAGGGCGGTTTTCAGTCCTCATGCCTGAAAAAGGCGTTTTGGACGCACTTCAAACGGAAGAGGCCGGACACCTTCGGATGGCCGCTGTTTATGCCGAAGTCGATCCGGCCAAGCCGGAACTCGATCTCGCGCAATTGCGACCGGCGGATGCCGATCTGCGGCCGGCGACCTACACGGTCACTTTCGACGGTGACGACAAGTTCCGCAAGTTTCTCGACCCCTACATGGCATCCTATATGTGCACGCAATGCCTGTAGGGAGGGCTGGCGAAACCGTTATTCCTTAACGGGCATCCGAGCCTCGACCATTCCGGAATACCAGGAGGATCCGAACGGAATTGCCTCGTCGGTGAAATTGTAGGCGGGGTGGTGACATGCGGCCGTATTGCCATTGCCGAGGAAGATATAGGCGCCCGGCCTTTCCTCCAGCATGTAGCTGAAATCTTCAGCCGGCATGATCGGATTGACATCGTCATCCACGTCACCTGAGACCGAGCGCGCCACCTCGGCGGCATAGGCGGTGTTTTCCTCTGTGTTAATGGTCACCGGATAACCGCGCTGCCAATTGATCTCGACCTTTGCCCCAAGGGCCATCGCCGTGCCCTCGGCAATTTCCCGAATGCGCCGTTCGGCCAACTCGCGGCATTCGGCATCCAGCGTCCGCACCGTTCCCGCCATCTTGACCTGATGGGCGATGACGTTGCTCGCGACGCTGTCCGTTTCGAATGTGCCGACGGTAACAACCACGCGCTTCAACGGGTCGACACTTCGGGAGACGATTGTTTGGAGGGAAAGCAGGATCTGAGCGGCTACCAGGGTGGTGTCAACTGCCTCATGGGGCTCAGCGGCGTGGCCGCCCTTCCCCGTCACGACGAGTTCGAATTCGTCGGAGGAGGCCAGAAGCGCTCCTGGTCGAATAGCAAAATGACCCACCGGCAGCCCAGGTGCGTTGTGCATCCCGTAGACTTCCTGGATACCGAACTTCTCCATCAAGCCATCGCGGCACATTTCGAGCCCGCCAGCGCCACCCTCTTCAGCCGGCTGGAAAATGACAATCGCGGTTCCGTCGAAGTTGCGCGTTTCGGTCAGGTATTTTGCGGCCCCCAACAACATGGAGGTGTGACCGTCATGACCGCAGGCGTGCATGAGTCCCGGCGTCTTTGACGCATATTCCAGATCAGTCGCCTCGTTGATCGGCAGTGCATCCATATCGGCGCGCAGTCCGACGACCTTGCCGCTGTCTGACGCCCGTCCCTTGATAACACCGACGACGCCGGTTCTGCCAATGCCCTCGACGACCTCATCACAGCCAAAGGAACGCAGCAGATCGGCCACCTTTCCCGCTGTTCGGTGAACCTCAAAAAGGAGTTCCGGATGGGCATGAAAGTCGCGCCGCCATTCCGTAATCTCATCGATCATTTCGGCATATCGGTTCTTGATTGGCACTTGATTGTCTTTCTTCTGTTGAATTCTGTAGCGGCGAACATTTTGATAGCAAATTCTGCACGTCGATACAGTAATTGCAAAGCTTTATGTTTCACTCCGCAAAACTCAGGCACAACGACCGCCTCACACGGTTTCCGCGAACGCGGCAGCCCCAGCCACGCCCTCCTTCAAGCGAGTTCGGGTGTCCTGGTTGCGCAGTGGAAAACAACTGAGGAACCACGCCAGGATGTTCTCAGTCGTCGCCGCATGGTCGGCGACCCAAAGGCTGCGCATGGCGTCCTCGAAGCCTCGCCACGCTCTGGCGGCCTCCTCGAGCTCGCCAAGATGCCAAAGCGCGGCGGCTTTCCAGGCCGGCAGGTTGGCAATGCCATCGCCGGCATTTTCGGCAGCCGCTATACAGCCTTCATCGTCGCCCGACAGAAACCTGATGTTGGCGTGGTAGCCCCATTGCGGCAGCGTCGATGTCCACCCTGCCTCTAGAAAGCGTTCCGCCAGTGCATTGGCGAGCGGAATGTCGTCGCTGAACGCAGCTCCCAGAGCAGAGGACAGTACTGTCCACGGGTCGTTCTCGTTGCACTGTCGCGCCATGGCAAAGCTGGCCGCCGACTGCGCATATTCATATAGAAGGCAGCTTGCCCAGCCACGGCACAGATGCGCCCGGCTGTCCAGAGGGTCGAGGGCAATCGCCCGGTTCGCCAACGCCCTGCTTTCTACAAGCATCGGCCTGTGTGGTCCGAGGCCCGGCCGCACCAAATGACCGATATTGTGCTGCTGGGACAGACTGCTGTAGGCCATGGACAGATCCGGATCGAGGTCGATCGCCCTCTGGAAGCAGTCGGATGACCGTTGCCAACTGTCCGCTCGAAAATCGTTCAGCAGTTTTTGGCCAAGCAACCAGTGGTCCACAGCCGCTCCAGCTGAGGGGGCCTTTGACACATCGGCCAGCCGAGTACGGGACAGGGACAAACTGCAGGCCGCAGCCAGCTGACCGGCGAGATTGGCCTGGTGATCCCACCAATTTTCGGAAAGACGCTCGAGCCGATCGCTCCAGACCACTCGCCCGTCATCAACCGCCGTGAGCGTGGCAATCAGGGCATGATGCCCGTCCGCTGTCGCGATGCTCAGTTTCAGCGCATAGTCCGTTTCCGTTTCCCGTATTCCCGTATCGATGACATCGAGTTCCCGAAAACGCACCAGCCGTGAAATCAGTTCCGTCCGGAAGAGACTACCAGTCACCAGCGCATCGTCGGACTGTCCGTGAGCAGCAACAGGCAGCACCCCTATGCGATAACTGCGGCGCGGGTCTGCACTGCTTTCCGCTTGAGGCTTTGGCTTGGTCCGGCTTCCGGACTTTATTGCCGCGACAAGATCCTGGGTCGGGAGCGACGGTTCCTGGCCGTATTCCTGGTCCAGGTGGTTCCACAGGCTTGCATAGATATCGAGGGACCGCCCGGTCTCGCCACGATCGTCATGAGCCCGCATCAGATAGCGTGCCGCCTGTTCGTCAGCCGGATCGAGACTGAGCAAAGCCCGAGCTGCTCGCCGAGCCTGTTGCAGATCCTCGTCATCCACGATCGCCTCCAGATGGCTGCGCAGCGTGTTTTGAAACTCGGTTCGTTTGAGCCTCAACCAGCTTACAAACAACTCACCAGGGTCCGGCAGACCCACCAGCAGTTGTTCTGCCAGCCGACCTGTGTTCATGGCGATGTCAGGCACCACCCCCGATCGAAGGTCTTCCAGGAGACGGTCGTGATCGGAGACAACGCTGCCTGAGTGAAACCAGATGCTTGATCGGTCGGCTTCGATGCCGTCCCAGATCCCACCCAGTTCGGTTCGCAGGCTATGAAGCGCCTGCCTGAGGTTGCGCCGAGCTCGATCCTCTTCCGAGTCCTCCCAGACGATGGCAGCCAGCTTCGATCGACTTTCGGTCTTGCGCGGCGTCAGTGCCAAATAGGCCAGGATCAACCGGCAAGCAGAAAGTGGCAGCCGAACGTCACCACTGCCGCCGGAGACGGTAAAGTCGCCAATCAGTTGCAGGTGAAGAGGTGCTTGGTCGACGCCCATGTAGTCGCGCCTGTTCCTATTGGCCTAATACAGATCCCATTTCGCCCAAGTCGGGAGGTCGTCCGTCGAACCGGCAGAGGCTTTCATGAGGCATGGTGTGCGAAGCACAGCCCTGGCAGTCCAGTGCTTATCATCGGTTCGCGGCAGCTTCGCGGCATGGATCGTCATGCCATATGCGGCCAGGTGACCGTCAAGTTGTGAGGGCTTTCGAGGAGTCCGCATGGGGCTCTCGATGCGGTTGGCCGTTGATGCCTCCAGCAGCGGCCCACATCCGGCGACGCTCAGACGCCGGGATCGGGCCAGTTGGATCCGCTCTCTTCGAGACAGCGCAACACCGTGCCGCTGACGATAACGAATCACGTCCAGTCCGAACTCCATCTGATGCAGTTCCTTCAGCGCCGCGTGTATGGCTTCGCTTCTTTGCAGGCGGCAGGCGGTGCCGAAACACAGATCGCGCCCGTCGGCGCTGCAAGACCACGCAACAAAGACCGGGAGACCATGACGGGGGGTGATATCCAGCAAACCGACCTGTTGCGGTTCGCTGCGCCGCCAGATCTTCTGTAACGCGGCCAAGCAGAGCAGATCATCATCGGTCGGTTTGGCAGCAGCCAGGCCGCCAGTCCACCAAAAGTGGCTTGCATGCCTTTCGACTGCCTCAAGCATGGCATTGATCAGAGCCTGATCGGGGTCCGGTCCAGCCGCTGTACCGGTGACTTCGGGCCCGGGAGTGTCTGCCCCGAAGAGGACCATGGATTTCCGTTCCGCGATTTCCGCATCGCGCAACATCTCGGCTTGTTCGATCGAATCGCCCAGTCCGGTAGCGCTCAAATGCACGCCCTGGAATTCGACTGTGTCTACTGCATAATAAAGATTGTCGATGTGGGGCAACTTGCCGGAAAACAATGTGCGACACCGGTTGCGGCGGCTGCACCGCCCAATCACTGTTTCCCGCAGCAGGCTCGCGCAACCGAACCGCCGTCAATCCCCGACCGCACTATGAACCCTATAAACGCACCTGACAACGTATGGCGAAATTGGGTGTCGACACGTCGACCGATCAAGTGCCCATGCGGATACGCCGGATGACCTCGGCAAAAAACAAAAAACCCACTGGCCAGATGGCCCAGGCTGTCCCGGACCAGGTCAGGATATTGACCACCACAACGGCAGCGATGATCACCGCCAACCGAGTATAGTTGCGGCCAAACAACGAGCTTTCGAAGAGCGGTGCCGCCTGGAGCCCGAGAGCGACCAGCATGGCCAATGCGGGCCATTGCACCCAAATCGACCCGGGTGATGTCGTGAGGTTAATGACCACCAGAGCGACCCACACCACGCCAAGCAACTTTGCATTTCGGATGACTTTATCCCGCAGGCCGTCATCATCTGTTTCACTGCGATTGACGACACGTTCTTCCCGCGCCGCCTTCTTGGCGGAGCTTCTTGGCGGCTCGGTTTGTTTGTGCTGTTGCGACGCGTGACGCCCGAATATCCGCCTATGCGGCTCCTCTCCGAACGAGACGCAATAGACGGGAACATCCTCTGAGAAATTCTTCGGCCGCTTTTCGCCGAGATATTCAAATCCAACTGTCAGTTTGCCGTGTACCTGGTCGTAAACCTGTTGTGACACCAGCACACCGCCGGGTTCTGCCATGGTCTGCAGCCGGGCGGCCAGATTGACGCCCTCGCCAAGCAGATCTTCACCATCGACGATAACGTCGCCGAGGTGGATACCGATGCGGAACGGCAGAGAACCGTTCGCCGGATGCCCAGGGCTGCCCAGTTCCCCTTGAACCTCAATCGCACATTGCACGGCCTCGACCACCGAGGGAAAATCGGCGATCAATCCATCGCCGGCGGTGTTGGCGATGCGGCCGTTGTGGCGCTCGATGAACTTTGAAAATACACGACGCGCAGCCCGCAACGCCTCCAGGGTGCCAACCTCATCGGCATCCATCGCGCTGGCATAGCCCGCCGCGTCGGCCGCCAGAATGGTGGTGAGCTTGCGTTGAACCTTGGCGCCTGTCGTCATTTCGGAACCCCCGGGGAAGGCCTTTTTCGGCCGCCGGACCGCCCGCCCGGCCGTTCGCATGCCCCTCGAATATATGAACTCGAGGCCGCAATTAAAAGGAACGCGACAAAACTTTGCCGAACTTCACCCAGCAGCAAAAAATGAACTTGCTCTCAACCGAGAAGCGGTCCGATTTGATCGCGATAGACCAGAGCCAGCGCCGCCGCACCACAGATGGCTCCGAGCAGAAACCAGAGATATCCGGGAACCCGTGAGGATGTCCTCGTCGGCTGCGGTGGTACCTCAGACCTGGTTTCCGCGGGCGCAGTTCTGGCGGGTTCGGCAACCGGCGCCCGGCTCGTCTGTCTTGGTGCAGTCCGATTGGACAGTGGTGCACCATAGAGCTCCGGCGCCCGTTCTTCATTGGCCAGGAAACGGCGCCTCTCGACCATGCGCTCTGCGACGTAGTGCGTGATGCTGTCGGCAATGCGCATCATGTCGCTCGACTCGGCCATTACGACCCGGCCATGCCGGGTATCGCGTACAAACCGGTAGGTACGGCGGTCCGGTCCCATTTGCACATGGGCGATGGCATCGATCCAAAGGCGTGGTTGCAATCCGGCGGATATGACGAAGTCGAATTGGTCGTCCCCGGCCGGCACCTGCTCAAAAACCGGGGCAAGTTCCTCGGCAAGCAGGTCGATCCGAGCACGGTCGGCCTCCCTCATGTCCACGACGACGTCCTCGCGCTCCGCCGCCGCGATTTTGACTTCGCGCACGACATCCGAAAGACGCCTGGACTTGCCGGTTGGGGCTGTATCGTCGCCCATCTTCATCCGCCTGCAGGATTATGGTTAATCAACCCCTAACATACTGCAAAAGCGGGGGCAGACAAATCTTCTTTGCATCGGTTTTGGCGCAGGTGGGTGAACCATTCGACACAATCCGGCTCGCGTGAGCGTTCACGAGCCGGATCTGTTTGTCGCATCAACGTGCGAACCCGTTTCAGGAACGGCGCCTATCGACAACGCCGATAACCTGACGCCTCACTGACGATAGAAGACGTAGCAACGTGCGATATTGTTGCGGCCTTCCGGTGGGAAATCGGTGATGCTCGGCGGACTTTGCTGGTAGTCTACCAGTTTGACGACGCCGTCATTGTCGCGTGCCAGGACCACCATATGGCCGATGGGCGCATCGGACCGATCATAGGCGAGCCCGAGTCCGCTATTTCTCGGAAAATTGGCAAAATCGCCTTCCAGAGATTGTCGGTCTTCGTAAATGCGAAAGGCAATGTCGTCGACTCCCGCCTCTCTGAACAAGTCGAGCACGGCTTCTGTGCACGCCGTGCGATCCTGCATGATTTCAGTCTCATCAATCAGTTCGTTGACAGTTTTGCCGAGCAGGGCTGCGACCGAGCAGTAAAAACAATTGTCATCCAAACCGAAGCTGTTGGCTGTTTTGTCGATGTCAAGAATTCCGGAAAAGGCATGTGGCATTTCCAACTCCTTTGTTTCATTCACAATTACGAACGGGAACCTCCTGACTCGCGTCAGGACCCTGCATCCGGTTTGATCTTCTCCCATGTCCGGTTCAGGGTGGTGCCGCCTGCCTTGTAAATAAGGTTCGTCGGCCCCTTCTCGTTGCATGAGAAAACCTGACCCCACGGATCCCAAACGAGGCCAGTAGCAGCTTCAGCCCGGATCCTGACGTTCACAGCGTCACCGGGCAGATCGACTTGATGGTTGTAGCCGGCCGTTTTCTTTCCGGATTCCCATTGTTGGCCGTGATAATCACCGGCCTCGTCCTGCTCATCCCATGACGCGAAAAAGCGGGCCACATAGGCTCCGGCATGCGACAGCCCGATGAAGCCGTTATTGTATTGGACGCACTCCTTCTCGGTGTAACTGGTGGTAAAGGCGAGCGTTGCGATCTGATTGTCTTTCAGGAATGCAACTGTGTAGGAAATCGGCGCTCCGGGATTGCCTTTGCCGTAGGTTGATCCCGAAGCTATGAGTTCGCTGAGGTTCTCGAGATCTTTCGGCTGACTGATAGTTGCCGCCGCTCCCGGATTCCCGCCCAAAGCCACGACCGTGAAGGTCGAGTTGTTGACGATATTGGCGTATTTTGCATTGACCTCGGCGCCCACCTGCACACCTCCCGAGATCACCTGGTTCAGCGCGCCCTCCAGTGATGTTTTGGTTTCGCTTGAAGCGGTTTCCATCTTGATCATCACAATGCGTCCGTAGTCGACACTGCGGACGTATGCCGGCGGATCGTCATCGCCTGTCTGACCGCGAAGGTCATCGGCCGTAACGTCCACGGAAAAAACCGATGATGGCGACGCTGGCGTGTCGAACACCACGGTGTAGAAAACCTGCCTGAAATAGGCGACCGCAACCGACGACTCGCGAGAGCTGCTGGCGCTGATCTTTGCCGCCACGTCTCCAGAGGTCCATTTGCTGCTGAAACCGAGGTCAAGCGCGAGTTGTTGCGAACTGTAGGCCTTGGTGATGCTCAGATAAGATCGGGCCTTGTTGACATAGCCCTCCGCAGCAGCCGTCTCATTCCAGCGGTCGAGCAGCTTGTCGATACCGGCCTGAACTGACGAGTTGGTCGGATTGTCGACGACCACCGTTCCGCCCTCAGCGAGACCAGGCAGGTCGACCCTCAAGGTGACAGGCGACCGGGCCAATGCAATCGGATCCGGCTTTCCTTCCGCCAGGCGATCGTTGGCACGAACCAGAGCACCGGGAAAAATGACGCCGGCCGTCGGACTAAGGATCGCGACATCATTGAGATCCTTGTTCAGTGAGCGGTTGGTATTGGTGCAAACAACGACCGAGTTTCCGGCATTCGTCTTGTTGAGTGGCGGCAGCGCCTCGGTGCTGCCGCTCTCCTCGATACTGAGCAGATCCCTGGGATCATAGTCGAGGCTGCGAATATAGGCGTCGATGTCATCCATGACATGTTCTCCGTTTGCCAGACCGATCAGCTTTCACGCCGGTAGCAGAGTTCGCCCTTGCGTATTGGCGTTGCCGGTGGACAAACGCCGACCACGGTCAAACCCTCTCCGCGCACATGGCGCCTCGGTTTCTGACATCCGCCAATTCCGATGTTGGTGTAGCCGGCAGGGCATTTGCTCGAGCAGTGCTCGATGTTGTCGCCGCGCCGCTCATAGCCTGCCTTGCAGGCCGGATAACAAAGACGCCCTTTCAGCACTCGCCCGGCCGGGCACCCATTTGGCAGCGTGCCGATCTCCGACTTGACCGACTTCGACGTTCTTTGCGGCGACCGCTCACAAAGGCAGCAGCCGCGGGCCTTGTAGCCGGGCTTGCAGACCGGGTACCACATCAAACCGTTCTTTTCGCAGCGACCGTGCTTGCGCCTGCACACGTCTTCATCCCACAGCACATAGCCCACACCGCGCCCGTAGGTATGCATGTCCTTCCAACAGGCGGTGCCGTCGTCGCGCCAGCCGCTGGGACATTTCCTGCCGATGAACCCGGGCGCCGTGACGTGCCAACCCGAAGGTGCGTTGTAGCAAAGCCCGGCATACTCGGTCTTGCCGGGAGGGCAGCTCTTCGGAATGGACAGCGAAGGGTTCGCGCCAACCGTGCTGTAAATCGTATGATGCTGACAGTGCGTCAGGGTCTCGGTGCCGGCCCAACCGGATGGACACGGCTTGTAGCAGCCATGGGTTCCGTCAGAGACCCAACCCTCGGGGCAGACCTCGTAACACAGCAACCCTTTTTGCTCCATCGACGCGGGACAGATCAGCGGTTTACCGATCTCAGGGACGAGGTTCGTCACGGAACCGATCGTGTCCTTCACGTCGTTGTAGACGCCGGCAACCTTGCCATAAGCCAGATATCCGCCTGCGAAGACCGCAATCAACAGCAGGAACTTGAAGTAGGTACCGATATTGCGCAGTCTCTGGGCAAAGCCTGTTCGCTCCGCCTCTTGGCCGGCTTTTCCGTCTGATTTCTTGACCATCTTATTCTGCTCCGAACCAGGTTACCGGGGCGTTTCCACCCCAACAAAAGTTCACTCGGAACAGATAAATCCCGGAAATACACTTAACCCGAAGATTTCCCTAAGCAATCTCCGAGACTAATTGCCCCGATAATTTCAGATGTAGATGAATTCAGCACCGGTTGACGTTGGCAAATATCAACAGAAGGCAATGGATCGCAGATATCTCTTATGAAACGCAACATCCGGCCGACTACCGGAAACACCTCGCCTTTTTGCAGCCAACGTGAGACGGTGCAGCATGAGTCGCCTCTTTCAAGAACTTGATTTTCGCCCGACATTGATTGGAACTGTTAGCCTGCGGCGTCGGTTTGAACCCAAGCTCGACCGCGATGTACTCGAAATCAAGCTCGGTGAGGAATTCCTCATGTCGAGCCTTTTCACCGAGTCCGAAGTGGCTCTGGCGAAGCTTGGTCTGGAGTGCCTGACGGGGAGCGATTTCGATGTCGTCGTCGGTGGCCTAGGGCTGGGCTACACCGCCAAAGCAGTCCTCGACAACCCGGATGTCCGCTCGCTGATCGTTGTCGACGCGCTCGAACCGATTATCGAATGGCACGAAAGCGGTCTCTTGCCGCTTGGCCCATCCATCACGGGCGATCGGCGCTGCCGGCTGCTATTGGGTGACTTCTTCGAGCTTGCTGCTTCGGATACGGGCTTCGATGCGAAGCAGCCGCAGCGCGCTTTCGACGCGATCCTGGTCGATATAGACCATTCGCCCGAAGCACTGCTCGACGAGAACAGCGCGTCTTTCTACCAACCGCCGGGTCTGGCCAAGCTTGCACGCCACCTCAAACCCGGCGGCGTTTTCGGCCTTTGGTCGAATGACCGCCCGGATGATCGTTTCACTGAACGGCTTGCCGGTGTTTTCGGCGAGGCACGCGCTGAGGCCGTGACGTTCCACAATCCAATGCAGGAACGCGAGGCGACGCAGACCGTCTACATCGCTGTCAGGGCCGCACCCGCATCTTGAGGTGTTTCGGCTCGAGATAGGCCTCCAGCCCTTCGGGACCGAGCTCGCGTCCCATGCCACTCATCTTCCAGCCGCCAAAGGGCGCCTGCAATTCGCTCGTGTCGTTGACGTTGAGGCCGACAGCGCCGAACTCAAGCCGGTCGGCAAGCGCCCAAAGCCGCTCCAGATCGGCACCGAAAATATAGGCGGCCAGCCCGTATTCGAGCCCGTTCGCCAGCGCCAGCATCTCTTCCTCACCATCGAAGGCGGCCATTGCCGCCAGCGGTCCATAGGTTTCGCTGCTCATGGGCAGGCTTTCGGGCACCGCATTGTCGATCAACGTTGGACGGTAGAAATGACCCCGAGAGAATTCAGTGTCCCCGGGCCTGCCCCCTCCAGCGAGCAGCCTTCCGCCCTTCGCCAGGGCATCCGCCTGATGCGCTTCCACGCGGTCGATCACCGACTGGTTCAGCACCGGACCGTAAGCCACTCCGGCGTCGACGCCGTTTCCGAGCTCGGTCTCTTCCGTTATCGCCGCCAGGATCTCGGCAAACTTCGAGTGCACCCGGCGGTCAACGAGGATGCGGTTCACCGTGATGCAGATCTGACCCATGTTCGAGAAGGAGCGACGATGGGCCGCCCGCGCCGCCTCTTCCAGATCAGCATCGGCCATGACGATGAACGGTGCGTGACCGCCCAACTCCAGCGACAAGCGTTTCAGGTTGCCGGCGGCGCGGCGCATGATGTCCTGCCCGGCGGCGATGGAGGCCGTTGCCGAAATCAGGCGGATGCGGGCATGGGCAGCCAACGCGGCGCCCGCCACAGGACCGAGACCGGGCAAATCCGCGAGAGTTCCATTTGGCAGGCCAGCATCCTTCAGACAATCCACCAGCATGGCGATCGCCAGCGGTGTCTCGTGCGGTGACTTGACGATAATCGGACACCCGGCGGCAAAGGCCGGTCCAATCTTCCAACAATAAAGGTCGACCGGGTAGTTCCACGGCACAATGGCCGCGGCAACACCTACCGGGTGATAGGAAACGACATTCTTGATGCCGGCGGCTCCGGCAGGACGCAACGTACCGCCGATACGCACAGCCTCCCCAGCGTAATAGCGTAGCACCTCGGCGCCGAAGAGGATCTCCTTGCGGTTGTCTGGAACCGGCTTGCCCTGCTCCCTGGTCAACAGAACGGCCATCTCCTCGACACGATCCTCGATCAGCGTCGCCGCCCGTTCCAGGATATTCGCCCGCTCTCGGGCGTGCATGGATGCAAAACCCGCTGCAGCCGCCTCGGCGAACCCGACCGCTTGATCGACCATCGTGGCATCGGCCAACAGTGTCGATCCGACGGGTTCGCCGGTGGCTGGATCATTGATCTCGAAGCGATCGAAACCTCGCGGAGTGATCCACTCTCCGTTGATGAAAAAGCCGCGATCCATACCCGTCACCGCATCCGCAACCGCCGCCACAACTCGGCGTAGTTGCGGTCATTCTGAGCATCAGCGGCAGCCTTTTCGGTCGTGTTGGGACTGACCATGATATAAGGCTCCCGACCAGACTGGACGATGATGTCAGCGGTCGCCGCATTGATTGCCTGGCCGACCGCGATGGCGATCGATGTCGACGTCGCGCCGACTCGGTGTTCACTCCCGTCCACCGTCACGCCGGCATCGCCTTTGGGCACACCGGTATCAATCACCACATCCGCCAACTCGTAGAGCCGCTTGCCGCAGGAATGTCGCGAGGGGGTCGAAGACGAATGAGGCACGGACGTGACCCCGATCAGTTTCATTCCGCGTTTCTTGGCACCGACGGCAATATCAAGCGTGACGGCATTCAGGCCCGAATGGGAGAAGATGAGCATTGTGTCACCCGGATCGAGTTGGTGGGAGGCCAGGATTGCATCGCCGTAACCCTCGCGGCCGTGGATAAAGCGATACTGACGCGCGCCACCATCTCCCAGCACCCGATGAAACGAGATCATCGAGCTTTCTACGATGGGCCGGAAGCCCGTGACCGTTCCGGTACGCGGAAACATCTCCATGGCCGCAAATGATCCGTGGCCGGTTCCAAACGTGAAGACCAGCTTGTCGTTGAGAATGCTGGCGGCACAAACCTCCGCGGCTTGTCGGATCGCATCGGCTTGCGTGTCGGCAACCTTTTGCAGGCGCTCGGCCACGGTTGCGAAATAGCGTTCAACAATATTGCTCATCAGTTACTCCCTCGTGTCATTCGACCTGCGCAATCCCGTCCAGCGCCGCTTGGAACAGATTGCGCTCTCCACTGGCGAGGTCGTTAGCCGGCAGCTTCTCCAGAGTTGCTGCGTTTACTGTCCCAAGGCAGAGGCTGGTGAAGCCGACACCAAGCGCGCCGGCTGCCGTAATCAGCGCCGAAGTCTCCATATCGACAGCGATCGCGCCCGCTGCCTGCAGGGTTTCGCGGTTCTGCGCGGCCCGCTCCTGCCCGGCAGCATCGATGCCGAACATGTCGCGATAGAACGCGTCATAGGTGGCGAACAGGCCGACGGCCGTGGTGAGACCGAGGGTTTCGGCAGATAGTTCGCAAGATCGCGTCAGCGCCGCATCGGCCCGAAAGGCTTGCGGATCCGGCGCATAGGATCGGGAGGTACCTTCGAACGACAGGGCGCGGTCGCTCAGGAGAAACGCACCGCCCTGGGTGGGCGGGAAATACATGGCCGTACCGATGCGCAGGAAATATCTCACTCCCAGATCTGCCAGTTCGTGCAGGACAATGGTCGCGATCGGCGCCCCCATGCCGAAGGCGGTAACACTTATTTTCTTGCCCGAATGGAAGCCGGTGATGGTTCTCAGTCCCCGTTTGACGGGCAGGAACTCGACATCCTCGAGCAGTGCCGAGATCCGGTCGATCCGATCCGGATCTCCAACCAGGATTGCCCGGTCGCCGACAGCATCGGCCGGACAGCCGATATACCAAGCCGTTTTCATGCTCGTCCTCCCGCGCTTCGCGCTCTCAGGAATTCTCCGGCCGCGGCAGCGGCCTGACGGGCGGCGGCTACCGGGTCCGTCTCACCGCTCATCTCGGCGGCGATAAAGGCACCGGCAAAAGTATCGCCCGCCCCGGTCGTGTCCGATGCCGCCACTGCCTCCACTTTGATCGCTGTTTCTGAATCGCCGGACGCGACGACAACGCCGGCGCTGCCTTGTGTCTCGATCACGACAGCATCGCTGTCACCAGCAATCAGCCCCCGCTCCGCGCGGTTGCAGAAAACCACATCGGCCTTCTTTGAAAGCAGTCGGCGATTCTCCGGTGTGAAGGCAGCCGTGTCGTTTTTCGTCAGCCAGTAGACTTTTGTACCCGTTGATAGCGCATCGATAATCGGATGGATCAAGTGCGACGGCCCGACGGATATGCACAGGTGGCTCGCTTCGGCGATGAGCGCGCGCTGTTGTTCCGTCAACCGTTCCTTCCCTGCGAGAGCCGGATCGTAGAGGCAGGCGCAACTTCCGTCGGCCTGATAAACAAGCAGCGCGGTAGGCGATCGCGCCGCCGCAACATAGGCGATGCCGGACGCATCCACGCCATCGGAGATGAGGCCGTCTCGATAAAGACGCCCCTCTTCATTGTCTCCCATCCATGAAACAACATAGACATCACATGAGGCGGCAATCGCCGCACGAGCCACATAGGCCGGACAACCACCGCAACGCGGCCAGGCGGTGGCCTCGCGCGCGTTGATCAGGGTGGTCCGGTCACCGGCGGCAAATCCCTCAAGGCTCACCGCATAGTCGAGACTGCCATATCCGGTCACGCAAAGTGACGTCATGACAGCATCTCCTTCGCCGTCTCCAAGTCGACGACGCGCCCGATATAGCGGTCGATATCCTCGATCGAAGCGACAGCAAGGTGATCCCGGTTGCTGTTGGTCGCCCCTTTTGGGACGATTACCTCAAAACCGTTGGCGAATGCATCCTGGGCTGTCGCCCGCACGCAGACATTGGTCTTGACGCCGCAAAGCACCACCCGTTCGATCCCTTGCTCGTTGAGGAACAAGCCAAGTTCAGTGGCAAAGAACGCGCTATAACGCCGCTTGACGATTTCTATTTCGTTCGATCGTCCTTGCGGACCGAACCCCTCAAAGTAGGCCGCATCGAAACCACCCTCGACACAGTGGTGAGGCAGTCGCTTTTGTTCAAAGTCGACAAAACCTTTACGATGCCTGTCGAGCGTGTGCACGATCAGACACCCTGATGTCTCCGCTGCCTTGAGCAAAGCCCGGACCGGTTCAATCACGTCCTGCGCCTTCGGATAGCTGTTCTCGCCGTCCGGGTGCAGGAAGGAATTCTGCATGTCGATCACGATCAGCGCGGTGCTGGTCATGGCAAGGCCTTTCTCTGCTGACTTCTGATGCCGGCCACGCAGAGCGCGATCAACACGAACAGGTAGGGGATGGTTCCAACAAGTTTCGGCGGCAGACCGGCTGTTTGCATGCGGATCTGGGTGGCTTCAAGGAAGCCGAACAGCAGGCAGACAAGCCCTGTTACAACCGGCCGGTCGCGGCCGAAATAGAAGGCCGCCAGCGCGATGAAGCCGCGCCCCGCCGTCAGCCCTTCATTGAACAGGCCGATCGAAGCCAGCGCCAGGTGAGCCCCGCCAAGGCCCGAGAAGAAACCGGCAAAGACGGTGGAAAATTCGGTCACCCCGTTCTGCGGCAATCCGACGGCGCGCGCCACCTGCGGGGCATTGCCGGTCGCCCGGATCCACAAGCCGATCCGGGTGCTCGCCAGCAGGAACGGCAGAGCAGCAACACTCGCCCAGGCAAAGACGGTCAACGGGTCGAGATCCGCCAACGCCAGACCAATGACCGGAACCGACTCGAGTGATTCCGGCAGAAATCGCGGCAGCAACATCACATCCGGCAAGCGCAGCGTGCCGCTGGAATCGTAAACCCAGCTCAGGATGAATCCGAGCATGCCCGCCGCCAAAACATTGAGACCAAGCCCGGCAACGATCATGTTGGCTCCGGCCCGCGTGATCACCAGAGCGAAAAGATAGCCGACGATTGCTCCGGCGAATGCCGCCGCCAGGACGGCCACGAACCAGCCGCCGGTCGCCGAGGCGACCACCACCGCAACAAACGCGCCAACCAGCATCTTGGCGTCCAGGGCGATGTTGACGATCCCCGCCTGACGGTTGACGAGACCGCCCATTGCCGCAAGCAGGATCGGCGTGGTCATCGTCATCGAGGCAGCCAGGACCTGGTCGACAATCATCCGCCCCGCCTCCTGCGCCATGCAAACCGGCTTATCTCGACGACGGCGAAAATCATCACCGTCCCTTCGACGATGTTCACCAGATCAAGCGGGATATCGGAGAAGAACTGCACGGTCGTGCCGGCCGACGCCAAGGCCCCGAACAGGATGGCCCCGAAGAGGATGCCAACAGCCGTGTTGCGGCCAAGCAGTGCCACCGCCATGCCGGTAAAGCCATATCCCGGCGAAAACCCTTCCGCGAACCGGTGCAATTGACCAAGCGCATGGGAAGCGCCGCCGAAGCCGGCGACGATACCGGACAGGACCATGGCCAGGATGATGGCGCCCGGCACGGAAATGCCGACGGCACGCGAAAACCGTTGATTGAGCCCGACCAAACCGCCCTCGAACCCGCTTGGTGTGCGACGGGTCCACAACCCGTATGCCAGCACCATGAGCAGGCCGACATAAAAGCCGGCATGCAGCGTCGACGGCGGCAGCAATCGCGGCAACTCAGCAACTTCGTGGATCAGCGGTGTCACGTTGTTGCCAGACACCTTCGACAGAAGCGGTCCATTGACCAGATATCCGGCAATGCCCAGTGCCACGAAATTGAGCATCAGCGTGGAGACCACCTCGTCGACGGAATAACGCGCCAGCAACAGGCCCGGCACGTAGAGCCAGAGTGCTGCAACCAGAGCCGCGAAAGCGAAGGCCAGCGGAATCAGCGCCACACCGAATCCGGCCGGCAGAGTGAAGCCGATGAAGGCTCCTGCCAATCCGGCCAGCACGAAGGCGCCCTCGACGCCGACATTGAAAACGCCGCAGCGAAAACAGATGGCCGTTGCCACCGCCGTAAAAAGCAGCGGTGTGGCGGCAGACAGCGTGGCGGCGATACGGCGCTCGGTCCCGAAAGCCTCGCGCGCCATGAGCGCGAAAACATCGAAAGGGTTCTCGCCCACCGCCAGCAGAACAAGACCGCTGACCACCAGGGCCGCCACGAATGGAAAGACCAGGGCCAGCGTCCTCTCCGCCAACGCCTCCAGCCGGCCGCTGTCGATGGCCGTCGCTTCAGCCATGCGCCGCCTCCGCTGCCCGGTCATCGAGCACCATCATCCGACCGATGGACTGCACATCCGCGGTTGCGCCATCAACCGATCCGACGATACGTCCGCCGGACATCACCACGATACGGTCGGAAAGCGCCAGCAATTCCTCGAGTTCTTCCGACACGAGCAGCACGGCGCCGCCGCGATCGCGAAACTCGGCCAGAAAGCGATGAATGGCATCGATGCCGTTGATATCGACCCCCCGCGTTGGCTGGGCAGCCATCATGAAGGTCGGATCACCATCCGTTTCTCGCGCGAAAACCAGCCGTTGCTGATTGCCGCCGGAAAGACTTGCCGCGTTGTCGTTCAGCGTCCCGTACCTCACGCCGAGAGCTTCAAGGCGCTTTCGGGCCAAGGCGCGCATGCGACCCGGGTCGAGAAGCGGACCACGCCGCACCGACTCCTTGCGGTGGCTTCCGGCAATCACATTAGCTTCGACGGTTGCATCAATGGCCAATCCCTCGTGACGCCGGTCGGCGCTGACATAGGCAAGCCCCAAAGCCCGCCGCTCGGCATTGCCGGCGGTTGTCACCTCGCGACCGCACAAATCGATCCGTCCGCTGCCACAGGCACGCAGGCCGACAAGGCATTCGACCAGTTCGTCCTGCCCGTTTCCGGCGACACCAGCGATGCCGACGATCTCGCCCGATCGGACCGTCAGGTCGACACCGCGAAGAGGATGGGACTTGTCGACGGAGGGTGTCGTCAGGCCTGCAACGGCAAGAACCAGGTCTCCGGGTTCCGTTCCTGCGTCCCGACGCATCGGCGAGACGGCCGTATCGCCGCCGCCGACGATATGCGACGCGATCGTTTCCGCATCGGTATCCGCCAGCTTCGCCCGATAGGTCACTTCCCCTCGCCGCAGCACGGTGACCCTGTCGGCAAGCGCTATGACTTCGCGCAGCTTGTGGCTGATAAAAACAATGGTGGTGCCGCTCTCGCGCAAGCGCCGCAGCAATTCGAACAGGTCGTTCACCTGCTGCGGCGCAAGCACCGCCGTCGGCTCGTCGAGAATGAGGATCCGCGTGCCCCGCCGCAGCAGCCGCAATATCTCGACGAATTGCTGAACATGCACCGGCGCACTGCCGGCCCGGCGGTCCCAGTCGATGTTGACTCCGGCCTGTTCCGCAAGCGCCTCGCCTGAAGCGCGAGCCTTTGCCCAATCGATGCGGGAGAGTACGCCGAGGGAAAGCCGCTCCGGTTCATCTCCCAGCACGAGGTTCTCCAGCAGGGTCAGATCCGGGGCCATCATGAATTCCTGGTGGACCATGCCGATGCCGAGGCCGAGCGCCTGCTGTGGCTGGGTAAACCGAACCGGCTGATCGTCAACCACAATCGTCCCGGAATCAGGTCTTTCGATCCCTTGCAGGCATCGCATCAGCGTCGACTTGCCGGCGCCGTTTTCCCCGACGACGGCATGGATCTCTTCCGGGGCGACATCGAACGTGACATCGCGGTTGGCTTCAACCGAGCCGTAGGTCTTGCACAGTGCACGCGCGCCGAGTCGTGTGGTCACGTTGTCCATCGCCAAATACGACGGCGGGGCGCAAAACGCCCCGCCCCGCTCCCAGACTTACTGAAAGAAATCCGGGTAACCCTGCGTAGATACATCCCAAACGTCGATCTTGCCGGCAATGATATCAGCCTTCAGCGCGTCAACCTTTTCCAGGTATTCGGCCGGGATCATGTCCTTGGTGTGCTTCATGTCGGAAAGCGCCACACCATTTTCCGCCAGGCCGAAATCCATCACTTCTCCACCCGGGAACGAACCGGCGGCATAGTTGGTGATGATATCTTCGACGGCGACATCGACGCGTTTCAACATGCTGGTCAGCACGTTGCCGGGCGCCATGCCGTCCTGATCGGTATCGACGCCGATGGCATAACGGCCGGCGGCCTTGGCGGCTTCGATAATGCCGATGCCCGTACCACCAGCGACCTGATAAACGATGTCGGCACCGTCATCGAACATGGCTTTAGCCATCTGCTGCCCCTTGGCAGGGTCACCGAACGTATCGGAGTAGGCGACCTTCACGTCGATGTCCGGATTGATCGCCTCGGCGCCCTGGATGAAGCCGACGATGAACTTGTCGATACCCGGCGCCTTGACGCCACCGATAACGCCGATCACCGGCTCAGGATTGATGCCCTTGATCGACGTGTCGGTTGTTACGAGCGCAGCCAGCGCACCCGCCAGATAGGAACCCTCGTGCTCGCCGAAGACGACGGAAGCAACGTTATCGCCCTTGCGGGTCTGGTTCATGATAACCCAGTTGTTGTCCGGATAGTCGACGGCCAGCTTTTCCATCGGCTCGCCATGGATCCACTCCAGGCTAATGATGAGTCCGAAACCACCATCGGCGGCTCGCCGCATGATTTCTTCGCCCTGGGCAGCGACGTCCTTGGATTCGACCGGTCGGCCCTCGACACCGGATTTTTCAAGCCCTGCCTGAAAGCCAGCATAGGCGGTGTCGTTCCACGAACCGTCTCCGAGGCCACCCTGGGCAATGATCAAGGCAGCCGGCGGAACATCCGCAGCCATTGCCATTGACGACATAAGCATGGCGGCAACGCCGCCCATCAAGGTCTGTCTCAATTTCATGTCAGTCTCCCTTTTCTACATTCGGATCGGATCCTTTTCCGATCTGCCGATTTGCCGCCGCTTCAAAACTGTGAACCCGTTCCAGCTTTCCCGCCCACTCCGCAGGTCCGCGCACCAGGTTGATGTCATAGGTGTAGAATTCGCTGTGATGGACCGCTTCCACCGCTTCGACCAATGTCCCGGCGACGTCGAAGCTTCGCCTGAACACGACGATGACGGCCGCCGGGCCGTCGATCTCCAACAGGCGCATTTCCATGGCGCTAGCCAAACGGCCCGTGACCCGCTCCTCGGCGCGGACAACACCGCAGCCCGCCCGTTCGAAACCGTCATAAAGAGAAAAGTGCGGATCGCTGGGTCCTTTTCCGTCAAGCAGCGCCGGCACCTGCCGGGCGATGCGCTCGGGAATCAGTGAATGGTGGTAGGCGCAGGGTCTGCCATCGACAAAACGCAACCGCTCGAGCGAAACCGCAGGCAGTTCACAATGGAATTCGCGCGCCAGTGCATCATCGGCGGGCCCGATCGTCAGCACCTTCTGCGTTGGATTGCGCCCTTCCGACGTGGCGGTCTCGCTAAAACTCAGCAGCTTGCCGGACCGCCGGTGCATGGATTGACGGGAAACGAATGTGCCTGACCCCTGTCGCCGCGTGGCGACCCCTTGTGCCACCAGCTGTTCGATAGCCTTGACGACGGTTCCTCGGCTGACCCCATGCTCCCTGCAAAGCTCCGCCTCACTGGGCAACCGGTCGCCGGCCGCAAATTCGCCTGCCTCGATGCGCGACTGGATCTCTTCACTCAACGATTGGTAGCGCGGCATGCTTGAAAGTCGGGCCATACCCAACGCTAAACCTGACTAGTCGACTAGTCAAGTTAGCAAAGCAATACATGCGTCAACCCTGCTTCGCGGAGGGTTCCAACAGCCGCATTGTCAGGAAGGAATGAAACGGCAGCAGCCTGAACCAGACGACCGAGCCCGAGAAGATAAGAACGATCGTCAGTTCGACCGCAAGTACAGCCAGCCCTGCGCCCTGCATCTCCCATTGGTCAATCCCGGCATCAAAGCGGTACGACCAATTGAACGGCCAGAAAAGAAGCATTCCATCGCCGGCATGGGTGGCTAGATCCACGACGGCGTGTGTTGCCGCCCCTGATAGGAACCAGAACCAGGCTGAAACCCTTCGACCGACAATTCGCGCAACCACAAATCCGATCAATGCCAGGAGCAACAGCGACCCTGGAGCGTGAAACACATGGTGGACGGCGATGAATGCCCAGCTTTCGAAATAGAAACTGTCGACCATACGGACGAAGCGGCCGGCATTATCAGCCGCGAGAATTGGCAGACCGGATACGAACCAGCAGAGACTGGCGACTGCGATCAGCGGCAGGTCCGGAGCCGCGGCGCCAGCTATCATCCAAAACGTTCTGCGCTGGTCTGAGTCAGGCAGGAGCCGGCTGCAGGCCAGGGCGAGGATCATGTGCGTGGGCGTTTTGATCGATCCAACCTTCCCGCAGCAAATTGGGGGGCGGACGGGAAGAAAGCATGGGTGAAACAGCGCTCTCAGAGAAACTCCCGTCCGCACGGGCAGCATAGCCGAGTGCGCAAATTCCGGATGCTGCGATAAACGCGCCACGGCGGTTCGATGTCGATCCATAATTCGGTTCGACGGCAAGAAGCGGGAAGCAGACATCCGCCAGCCTCACTAGGACGGCAACAGGGATCAAAAAACAGACGAGGATTGACCATGGGACTGCTCGAAGGAAAGACTGCCATCATCACCGGTGCCAGCTCCGGAATCGGCCGGGCGGCGGCGCAACTGTTTTGCCGTGAAGGTGCCGCCGCTATCGTTACTGCGCGGAGCCGCGATGCCCTGACAGAGCTGGTGTCGGACATCGACAAACAAGGCGGCATTGCCATTGCCATGGCTGGCGACATTCGCGACGAGGAATTCGCACAAACGCTGGTCGATCGTGCTGTCACGGAATTGGGTGGGCTCGATATCGCGTTCAACAATGCCGGCACGCTGGGCGCCATGGGGCCAGTGACGGAGGTATCGTCAGACGGCTGGCGCGACACGCTGGATACCAATTTGACCAGCGCTTACCTCGGTGCCAAACACCAGATTCCGGCCATGCTGGAGCGTGGCGGCGGATCGCTGATCTTCACCTCGACCTTCGTCGGCCACACCGCCGGCATGCCCGGAATGGCTGCCTATGCTGCCAGCAAGGCCGGCCTGATCGGATTGGCTCAGGTTCTGGCGGCAGAGTACGGACCGCAAGGCATCCGCGCCAATGCGCTGCTGCCCGGCGGCACCGATACGCCGATGGGGCAGTCGGTCGCCAACACCCCGGAAATGGAGGACTTTGTCGCCGGACTTCACGCACTCAAGCGGATTGCCCAGCCAGAGGAGATCGCGGAAGCAGCACTCTACCTCGCCTCTGATCGGGCGAGTTTCGTCACCGGCACGTCGCTGCTTGTCGACGGCGGTGTCTCCATCAACAGGACCTGAAAGCGGTCTGCTTAGCGGTCGCCGTCGCCCTGCAAAACGGGCGGCAGGCGCCGCGGCACCGGCGATGACTGAATAATCGACGTGTTCGTCATGGCGTGCGGAATGATCTCGTCGATCAGCGCTTCGAGATCCGTGACCGACGGCACGTGGGCTCGCGCCAGGAAACAGTCTTCACCAGTGATGCGGTCACACTCGACAATCTCCGGCAGGCTCTGAAGAATTTTCGCGACCGTACCGAGGGCGCCGGGAACCGGACGAATTCTCAACCAGGCCGAAATCGGCAAGCCCAGCGCTTCCGGATTGATCCGCACCGTGTAGCCCTCAATGACATCGGCTTCTTCGAGACGCCTGATCCGCTCGCCGACACTGGGTGCCGACAGTCCGACCGTTCTCGCCAGTTCCGCCGTGCTGATGCGCGCATTGTCGATCAGCGCCGCAAGCAATTTGCGATCCACCGGGTCAATCGGACCATCTTCGTATCGAAGGCGCTTCATCTCGACGTCCTTACATTCGACGATATTTCATCCATTCTAACATTGATCGATTATGCAAAACAGGTATTTCAACTTGCATAGTGAGGGTGTTGAAAGGATTATCCATGCCCTCCGCCTCCCCCGCGCTGAACCGCGTTGCCAGCTCTGCGCCCCCACAGACCTGGTTCGCCATCAGTGCGGTGTTTCATTATCTCGGCCCCTCTTTTGCGGTTTTGTTGTTTCCGGCCGTCGGGGTTCTCGGGGTTGCCTGGTTTCGAATCGCATCTGCCGCTCTGGTATTGGCGCCGTTCACCCGCCCTTGGCAGACTTTGCGTGCGGTAGATGGGCGGACACGGTTGCTGCTTGTCGGACTCGGTCTCTGCCTTGCGGTGATGAACACCGCCTTCTATCTGGCTCTCGACCGTCTGCCCATGAGCCTCGTGGCGGCCATGGAGTTCGTCGGCACAATCGGCGTCGCGCTTTACGGCCTGCGCACACGTCGCAATGTGGCGGCTTTGGCACTCGCCGTCATGGGCGTGGTCCTGCTCATCGACGTGACTTGGCAGAGCGACCCCGCGGGCCTCGCCTGGGCGGGACTCAACGCGGCTCTCTTCGTCGGCTATATCGTGCTTGGCCACCGAGCGGCGGCGAATGGCGCCTCCGACGGCGTCCGGCGACTCGGGGCCGCAATGATCATCGCCTTCGTGGTCCTGATGCCGATCGGCCTTCTCCAGGCCATGCATGCGTTCGGCAGCCTGCATTTGGTGCTGGCCGGCATCGGTGTCGGCATCTGCTCGTCCGTCATTCCCTATATTTGCGACCAGCTTGCCATGTCTCGGCTGCCGCGAGCATCGTTTGCGCTTCTGCTGGCGATGTTGCCGGCAACCGCCACCGTCATCGCCGCGATCGTTCTGGCCCAAATCCCAACGGTTCGGGATCTCATCGGCATCGCTCTTGTCATGCTCGGGATCGCCTTGCACCAGCCCGCAGTCTCAGACGCGAATTGAGCGGAGGTCGTAATGGATGGCTCAACATCACGCCCGGCCATCAGCTCGCTCCCCCGTATCGCGCAATCGAGCCGCCGCGCTGCGGATGGCTACGCCGGTGTCCGCTGCTTCAGCCGATGCGCCTGCATGTCGGAAGATGCCAACCACCGCCTCGGCGCCTTCCTCACTGCTTTTGACGGAAGCCACCTCCGCAACCAGTTGTCCGGTTCGCAGTTGGGCAATGCCGTTCGTTTCCGTTGGGGCTTCGAAGTCCAGGACCGGTTCTTCCGGCACCACGAATTCGTAACCTCGACCCGAAGAATATGGGCCGACCGAGAGTTCGCGTCCGGCTACAATGCCAGCAAATGCCGCGCGCCGCGTATCTCGCCTTAGACGAGCAAGTACCGGCTCAACACCGGGGAACAGAGCTCCCAGCCCCCAGGCGTTCAATCCGACCCGCCACAACTGTCGACCTGGCGCGTAGACGCCATCGAGGTCCCGAGCCAGGAACTGGGTTGCTTCCAGCGTCGCAATCGCGCGATATCCCGAAGACGGCGGCAGGCCGGCATCGAGCGCCAGCCGGCGTGGCCGGTCGTGCCGGTGCGAAGCCGACGCCTCCACCAGATTGAGAAAACTGCCGATCGCTTTGGCATAGGGGTCATAGGCCACTGGCAGCTCCCATCGAAACGTCCCGGCCAGGCATGGGAAGGCTCGGCCCCTGCGACAGCACGGCATCATCCGGCAAGTCCCAACGCACATGCAATTCCGCCCATTCGTCAGCCTTGACCGACCGGGTCTCGCAACCCCGCGGCATGACCGTCGTCAGTGGCGTTTCGATGCGTCGCGCAACCGGGATGCCATCCAGTACAGCCAGTGCCGTTTCGATTGAGCGGGCCCCCATCGCCGCGGAATAGTCGACGGCAACAAAGGGAACGGACTGCCGGATGGCCAGTTTGTACATTTTGTTGAGGTCGCCGCCCGTATGGGCGGGCACCGGCAGGCCGAGATCCAGAAAGGCCTGGATGGAACCGACGCCCTGCAGACCGGAATCACACCAGACACCGTCCGGCGGATGGCCGTGTTCGTCAAGCAGATCGAGCACCGCCGCCCTGCCCCCGGATTCGGTCCAGCCGGTATCCCGGATAGCCTCGACATTGATTGCGCCAAATCCTTCAAAGACTTCGAGCGCACTCTGGCGGCGTCGGATCGCTGGACTGGCTCCTTCCACGCCGCTCAACATCCAGATCCGTCCGGTCCCCTTGAGCCGCTCGGCGAGCCACAATGCAGCCTCACCTCCGACGGTCGCATCCGACGCGGTTACGAAACTCACAATGGATGCAAGGTCTGACGGTCGCCGGTCAACGGCCACAACCGGCAAGCCTTTACGTCCGTGACGGTCGATACATTCGGCGATGCGGCCAGATTGATCCTGTGCCGCGCTGACAATCAGCAGGTCCACACCGTCATCGACCAATTCATCGATCTGGTCGCATTGCAGTCCAACATCGTCGTCGGCATCGCTGGTCATGAACCCAGAAATTCTGTCCCGATGCAGACGCACCGCGTAGTGCATGCTGTCCAGCAGAGCGCGACGCCAGGGATTGGAAAGTGACGCGTTTGCAAAACTGATCTTGACGGGGCCAGAGCGGCCATACCGGCTGGTGTCCGTGAGGTCCGTCACGGCGGCATTCCAGGCGCCTTCGGAGCGCTGGAAAACCGACTTTTCGCTGGACGATGGCGCAGCGGACACGCGGCCGGAAATCGGCTGGGCGTGGTGCCCGTCGATCGGCGCGAAGATCAGCCGCCGTGCCGCCGGTCCCAGACGCAGCAGACCATGATCCGTGCGCTCCAGCAGCTCTGCTTTGACCATCGCGCGTAGAAGCGCAAATCCGGTTGTCCTGGACAGGCCCAATTCGACAATGATGTCGCTCGTCCGGCGGGGTGCATTGCGCATGTCGAAGCCGCTGAGAACAGCAGTCAGACGTGTCAGGTTGGTCCGTTTCGCCGGTTTGCGCTCTTCTGTCATGATCATCTCGCTAGTGTCCTGATAGAATCTGAAGTTCGTACGGAGCACGCTGCACAATGAGGCGAACTTCAGATTCAGGACACTAGGCGGCCTGAATCAAGCCGCTGTCGGCTGTCGCGCCGCGCGGGTCCTTGTGCAGAACGCCGTCCTTCATGATCATCGCCAGATTTTCCTTGCGCTGCAGCAACGAGACATCCTGGGTGGGGTCGCCGCGAACAAGCAGAAGATCGGCCAGATAGCCCTCCCGAACCTTGCCGAGACTGTCGGCCATGCCCAACAGCTCGGCGCCAACCATCGTCGCACAACGCAGGGCCTCCACGGGCGAATACCCAAAATGGCGCACGAAATGTTCGATATCACGGGCATTCTGGCCCATCGGGGTCACGGCGAAACCATAGTCGCCTCCGATGACCACGCGAATTCCGCGCTTGCGGATCTCGTGATAGGTGGCGCAGCAGGCATCGAATTTCCGATAGAGATCGAGCTGTTCGCACACCTCGGGGGTGATCCCCGCAATCTCGCCTTCACGCGTGCTGTTGTGAACCAGACCAAAGGCAGGGCCAACGAAGGACGTCTCCTTGACGCTCTCCAGCATGTCGAGCGCTTCTTCGTCGGCAAAATCGCAGTGGTAAATGCAATCGATGTTGTGGCGCACGGCCATCTTGACCGACTGTGGCGACCGCGCATGTGCAGCGATGGTCTTGCCGAAAGTCCGCGCCACCTTCACGAGTGCCGCCAGTTCTTCGTCTTCCAGTGGCGTGATTTCGGCGCGTGCATGGCTGACGAATTCGTCGCCGGAGATATTGATCTTCAGATTGTCGACCCCGTCGCGCACGCACTCCCGTGCCACGCGCCGCATTTCGTCGGGACCATCGGCGACCAGACCAAAACTCTCCTGATGAAGGTGACGCAATCTTTCGTCACCGAGACCGGCCGTTGTGGTGATTTCCGGGCTCGCCGCGCGCATGCGCGGTCCGGCGATCAGCCCGTTTTCGATCGCGTTACGCGCCGTTACACCAAGCAGCGGTTTTGCCGACGCGGCTTCGAATATCGACGTGAACCCGTGGTCGAGAAGCGTTCGCAGGTTCTGTGCGGTCAGGAGCATGTGCTCTTCGGGACCGATACGTCCCAATTCCGGCGGCTCATTGACGCCGGTGAAGCTCGGATGGCAATGCCCCTCGACCAGCCCCGGCATCAACGTCATGCCACTGCCGTCGATCACGTCCCCGCCCAGTTGCGGCGCATCGCCGTTCGGCCGAACCACGCTGACGATGCGGTTGCCCTCGATGGTAACATCGCCCTGATAGGTCGAATCGGCATCGCCATCCCAGATCCGAGCATTCGTGATGAGAAGTTGTGCCATGTCGTCCTCCTGCGGCTTGGTTGGACGCCACGGTGCCCGCAAAGGCAGGAGCAACCAAGCCACATTGCGGACAATCTGCACCATATTTCGGACTATTACCAATTATGGTGCTACAAGCCCCAAGACACGGCGCAATCCACCCATAGCGATCGCGCCCATCCATCTGGCTGCCGCACTTCCTCTGAACGACGGCATTTCGGTGTGCAAACGGTTGAGAGCGCTTTGTGCGGTAATACTCGCGTGAAGTCTTCACAATCCGGCTCCCTTTTGTCGGCTAAAAGCAGTATATTCGTCTCGGCAAACTCTTCGGCGAAGGGCGGAGAGCAACAGTTCGGACTTCTCCGCAATAAGGGAACGGGTCGGTCGCGAATGAAGCATGTTGGGAGGCAGATAAAAGCCGTGGCGTCGCTTGGGCGACTGTCGGCGATCGCTCTCGCCTTGATGCTGCCCTTGAGCAACGTTGCTTCGGCAATCGATATCTGTCCGGATCTGTGGCTTTCGCGAAACGCGATGTACAACGAAGCCGGCCAGTGCTTCCGCTCTGCCTTGGGTCAGGCGCTGTTCGACAACAGCGATTGCACGCAACAACTGCAGGAAGTCGACAAGGACATCCATGCCAAGGTGGCGAAGATCCGCCGTTATGAGCGGGAAAATGCCTGTAACGTCGATACCGAACGTGCTCAGATCGATGTTCACCTGATCGCCCTACGCCTGTTGCTTCGGGATCACCCCGTCGCCGATGGCATGGAATCGACCTGTATCGGGATCCGCTCCAACGGCCTGGTCCCATTGCACATCGCCAAGAACGAGGCGAGCAAGATCACCGGCTACATCGAGGACGGCGATACGATCGACTTTTTCCACGAATCCGAAGGCGAATGGGAGTTTGCCAGCCTGGTGCGGCGCGATGGCAAAAACACGCGAATCGCAGGCTGGCTGCTCGGCCCGATCCTGCCGGATCATTGCCGTGACTTCGCCGGATAGCGATTATCGCTGCATCCTGTGTAGGATGCAGCGATAATCGGCACGATTCAGAATTCCCTCCTGCCTTGTTTGGCGCGCATGGTCGCACTGACCATGCGCCCGAAGGCTCGGTCGCGGGCTCTGCGTTCGGCGATGCTTTCGCGGTTGAAGCGCTCCTCGGCGATTAGTTTGCGGTAGCTCTTCAATCGTCTGGCATCGAGCGTTCCGTCTTCGATGGCCGCAAGCACAGCACAGCCCGGCTCACCGTCATGGCTGCAGTCGGAAAAACGGCAATCGCTGGCCAACGACACGATGTCTTCAAAGACGGCATCGATGCCGTCTGCGGTGTCGACCATCTGAAGCTCGCGCATGCCCGGCGTGTCGATCAGCCACCCGCCGTCTGCAAGCCGGTGGATTGCCCGACCGGTCGTGGTATGGCGGCCGCGATCGTCGTCGGCACGCGCAGCTCCGGTTGCCACATCGGCATCGCCGACCAACGTGTTGACGATTGTGGATTTGCCGACCCCGGAGGACCCGACCAGGGCCACGGTCTGGCCCCTTCCACACCAGGCCCGCAAACCCCTCAGTTCCAACGGGTCGCGGGCATCGACTGTTTCAACCAGGAGGCCTGGCAGCAGGGACTCCGCCTGGCGACCGTAATCCTCCGGTTGATCGCAGGCATCGGCCTTGGTCAGCACGACCACCGGCATGACGCCGGCTTCCCGCGCCAGCGCCAGATAGCGTTCCAGGCGGGCCGGATTGAAGTCGCGATTGCACGACGACACGATGAACAATGTGTCCACATTGGCGGCGATCAGTTGCACCGAACGGCCTGTGCCGGCGGCACGACGTTTGAAAACGCTTTTGCGCTCCAACCGCCGCAACGGCCGACCATTACCGCCATCCAGCATCAGCCAGTCGCCGACTGTCGCATCGAGCCCGTCCAAAGATGGACTTCGAGCGAGGCGCTGCTCGCCATCCAGGCTTGCGATATCGAGTCTGTCACGATGTACGGCGTGCACCCGCACTGGCCGACAGGTTTCTATTTCCGTCAGATCCAGTTGCGATTGAAAAAAACCGCTCCAGCCGAGATCGGCCAGGGTTTCGATTGTCATTGTCTTATCTCTCTCTTGAACAATAGACGCAAAAAGTCATCGGTCCGCTTCACAAGCGGTCCGCGCATTGGCCTATGGCCGGTCGAGAGAGAATCCGGGAACCGAGGCTACGGTACCCTCAGCCATTCACTGGCGGCGCGATCCCACGCGTCCGGCCGGAATGATGACAATGGCTGTCATGAAAATCATCCTTTGCGGTTTCTGTGATACCGGCAATATCGTGTAGCGACGTGGCGAATGCAAGTGCCGGCTCAGGGCTTGAGATAGCCGGCCCACTTGCCGCGCCCGTCGAGCTCATGCCCGTCGCGTTCCCAGGTTGTGCTGTGATTGGTCTCTTGCGCATTGTCCCAATGAATATCGACAGCGCTCAGTCCGATCAGCAAGGCAAGGGTGGCGGCTATCACCGTAACCGCGAACGAGGCTTTCGGGGCCGAGACTATGCGCAAAGTCTCAGTGGAAACAGGGCCGGCTGGCAAATAGCCGGGGACCGACGAATGGGTCAGCGATTCGGCCATGACAATCTCCTTTTCTGAAATGGCACGTTCTGCATGAGGCTTGCAGTTAGGTTGCCCAACCGACGTCCACAAACGACAAATCTTGACCGTCACTTCAGCTTTTTTGATCCGAACCAGAATCCCGGTTCAAGGAAACCTGCGTCTGCCCTGCCGCACATGTGACGCGTTGACCCTACCGGCAAATTGGTCATCATGGTGGACAGCAAGCCAAAAGCCAGCAAACCGGGAGGAAGGGCATGAGCAACGAACAGGTGGTCATCGAACAACGCGAAAACGGCCCCCTGGTGGTCAAGAACCTCAACAATTTGCAGTTGGCAGATGGAACGGCCGCAGAAGCAAAGCCTGTTATGGCGCTGTGTCGCTGTGGTGGTTCGCAGAACAAACCCTTCTGTGACGGAACCCACAGCAAGATCGGCTTCGACAGCGCCTGTTCTGAAGTTGCCGACAAAGACGGTGCCCGGTCTTACGCCGGCGATGAAATCACCATCTACTACAACAGGCTTCTGTGCTCTCATGCGGGCGAATGCGCCAAACGGGCGCCGTCGGTCTTCGATACCAGCCAGCGACCCTGGATCCAGCCCGACAACGGGTCGGTCGATGAGATCCTGGACGTCATGCGCGCCTGCCCGTCAGGGGCTTTGCGATATGCAAGATCAGGCGGTGAACCGGAACTCACCGCCGCCGCCGAAGTCACCATCACCATCGAAAAGAACGGCCCATACCAGGTCCACAATATTCCGGTCTCGGCTGAATACTGGGCCGAGGGCCAGTCGGAACAAAAATACGTCCTGTGCCGCTGCGGTCAGTCCGGTAACAAACCGTTCTGCGATGGCAGCCACGTCGACGCGGGCTGGAAGGACGACCGCTAGCGTGAACATAAAGCCCAAGGGCTGAACAACGCGAACACCGGATGCGGCGGCTTTTCTTGAAAAGTCGCCGCATCTCATCTACATCCGAGCTACACGCAACACCAACAGGACGGTACATCATGGAACGGCGCTTGAACGCTTTGAACACCCAAGCTTTCAACCGGATCTCAGCGCGCCATGCATGCTTCCATTTCTATCAAGGACCTGTCCTGGTCCACGCCCGACGATAGTCGGCTCCTCTCACACCTCAATCTCGCATTCTCTCCCGGTCTTACAGGCCTTATCGGCGACAACGGCAGCGGCAAGTCCACTTTGCTGCGTATACTTGCCGGCGAGCTCACGCCATCATCCGGTGACGTGATTGCCCATGGCCGAATTGCCATGATGCGTCAGTCCGCATCGGGCGATCCTGGTGAGACAGTCGCAGATCTTTTTGGTGTCTCGGCCGATTTTGCCCGACTGAAGCGCATCGAGACTGACTGCACGAACCCCGACGACCTGACGCTTGCCGACTGGACGATTGAACCGCGTCTGCAGGAGAGCCTGTCACGTGTTGGCCTGCCCGGATTGGATCCGGGTCGGCCGCTCGTTGAGCTCAGTGGCGGCGAAACGACCCGCTTGCAGTTGGCGGCGATGCTGTTTGCAGACCCCGACATCCTGCTGCTCGACGAACCGACCAACAATCTCGATACCGAAGGTCGTCGCGCGATTTACAGAGCGCTTGCCGGTTGGAACGGCACGGCCATTGTCGCAAGCCACGACCGAGCGCTGCTCGAGGAGATGGACGCCATCATCGAACTCAGTTCGCTTGGGGCAAAGCTCTATGGTGGCAATTGGAGCGCGTACAATGCCCGTCGTGCCCTCGATCTGCATGCGGCCGAACACCGCCGCGATGTTGCCGAAAGCGACCTGAAGAGGATCGATCGGCAAACGCAGACCCGGCGCGAACGCAAGGAACGCAGCGACGGTCGCGGACACCGCAGCCGGGCAAAGGGCGACCAGCCAAAAATCCTCCTCAACGCCATGCGCAACCGCTCGCAGCAGACTGGAGGGTCACAGGCACGGCTTGCCGATCGGCAAAGGGAAGCCGCGGAGAAGGCACTGACTCAAGCTCAATCGCAGATAGCCGTTCTTCAGCCCATAACAATGGTGCTGAAATCGACAGGCTTGCCAGCGAGCAAGGCGGTAATTGAGGCCAGCGAACTGACCGGTGGTCCGGGTGACGGCACGCCGGTCATCCGCGATCTGTCATTGACGATCGGTGGTCCGGAACGGGTGGCGATAACCGGTCGTAACGGTTCAGGCAAGACCACGTTGCTGCGCCTGTTGACCGGCAAGCTGAAGCCTCGCGAAGGCAACGTCCGGCTGCATGTGCGGACCGCCATGCTTGACCAGGACATGAGCTTGCTCAGCCAAGAGTTGTGTATCGCCGACAACTTCAGAAGCCTCAATCCCGGTGCGGACGACAACGCTTGCCGTTCGGCCCTCGCCCGCTTTCTGTTTCGAAACGAAGCCGCACTGCAAACCGTCGCCACACTAAGTGGCGGCGAAAAACTGAGAGCAGCTTTGGCTGCAGTTCTGGGCGGTCCGCAGCCGCCCCAAATGCTGGTGCTCGATGAACCGACGAACCATCTGGATCTTCGCGCGATGGAAGCGCTGGAAGCGGCCCTGCGGGCCTATGACGGCGCGTTGTTGGTCGTCAGCCACGACGCGGCATTCCTCGAAGCGGTTGGCGTGACACGGAGCATTGACCTGGACCCGGCAAGTTGAATCAAAACTTGAAGAGTGGACAATTCCGCTTGGCGAACAGGACCTTGCTTTGGTGAGCTGAATCGCCTCCATCTGCGCAACTGTTACTCATCCCGCGCCGATCGGATGTTCTGGCGGATCAGTCGCGCCGTTTCTGAAGGTCGTTCCTCGATCAACATGTGGCCCGTATCCTCGAATACATGGGCGGCAAACAGTGGCGGCAAGCGGTGGGCCTGGCGTGTTGGGACGACACGGTCCTGCGTGCCCCACAGAACCTTGACCGGCATGGTCAGGGTGGCGAGATCCTGCCGACGGATCACCCCCTGCTCCACACCACCGTTGCGGGTCACAAGGATGGCCTTCAAAACGGCCTCCAGCTTTTGCCGCGCGCCGGTCCGATTGAGGTTTTCGAAAACCCCGTTCACCACATCGTCCGGAACCAGGCTGTTCCAGCCATACATATTCTCAAGAACAACCAGAAGTATGCCTCGGTCACTCGCCGATGCATAGCGACGAAGCAGCCGGTGGTTGATTTCCGGACCGTAACCGCCGGGCGCCAGCAGGGTCATTGAAGCGACAATTTCTGGAGATCGCAGGGCGATCTTGCTGGCAACCGCACCGCCCATCGAGTGACCGACGAAATGTGCCCGGGAAACGCCGCGATGTGCCAGGTCAGCGGACACCGCACCGGCCATATGTCCGGCGCTGCCGATCCCATCCGCCTGAAGCGATTGGCCATGACCCGGCAGATCGTAGGCCAGCGACCGTCGCTCGCCGGCGAAATCCTGCTGCAGATCGGACCAGACAAAGGCGGCTGCGCCGAAGCCGTGCAGAAAGACGATGGGCGCGGCCTCAGCCGCACCGATCTCAATGCAATGGAGTGGCTCGGACATCAACACATGGCCTTATCGCCGTATCTGGCCGCTTTTACGCTTCAACAAGACGGTTGGCTGCCGACACGACCGCTTCGAGGGAAGCCGCAACGATGTTGGTGCTGATGCCGACCCCGAACAATCGGCCGCCCGCATGCTCAACTTCCATGTAGCAAATCGCCGCCGCATTCGATCCGTGTTGCAGCGAGTGCTCGGAATAGTCGGCAACCGTGAAGTCGACACCCATATGCTGTGAAAGGGCGTGCACAAAGCCATCGATGGGCCCGGTTCCACGCCCGGTGATTTTCACCTCGTTTCCGCCGTCGGTGATCACCGCCTCACATTCTCGCACGCCCTTGGAGCCGCTGGCGGGAAATGTGTGATGGTCGACATAGGAGAAGCGCCTGCCCGGCTGTTCGACATAGCGCTCCATGAAATGATCATAGATGAGCTTTGAGGGCAGTTCCTCCTCGGTCTCGTCGGTAATCCGCTGAACGATGCCCTGAAACTCAACCTGCAGGCCGCGCGGCAGGTTGAGGCCGTAATCCTCGTGCAGCACATAGGCGATGCCGCCCTTGCCCGACTGGGAGTTGATTCGGATGATCGCTTCGTAGGTGCGGCCCACGTCCTGAGGATCGATCGGCAGATACGGCACCTCCCAGAGTTCCTTGTTGGCCACCCGGATCGCCTTCATGCCCTTGTTGATGGCATCCTGGTGGGATCCCGAAAAGGCCGTGTAGACCAGCTCGCCGACATAGGGGTGACGCTCCGGGATCACCATCTGGTTGGAGTATTCGTACACCGCCTTGATACGCTCGATGTCCGAGCAATCGAGTTCAGGATCGACCCCTTGCGTGAACATGTTCAGCGCCAGGGTGACGATATCGACATTGCCAGTGCGCTCGCCATTGCCGAACAAGGTGCCTTCGACCCGGTCAGCGCCGGCCATCAGGCCGAGTTCGGTGGCGGCGATCCCCGTGCCTCGGTCATTGTGCGGATGCAGCGAGACAACGAGGTTCTCGCGATTGTCCAGGTTTCGGCACATCCATTCGATCTGATCGGCATAGATGTTCGGCGTCGACATCTCGACCGTGGACGGCAGGTTGATGATCAGCTTGTTGTCGGCCGTTGGCTGAACCACCTCGGTCACTGCATTGCAGATTTCCAGGGCGACTTCCAGTTCAGTGCCGGTGAAACTTTCCGGCGAATACTGGAAGCGGAACCCGCCACCGGCCTTCGCCGCCATGTCGGTCACCATCTTGGCGGCGTCAACGGCGATCTGCTTGATACCGGCGACATCCTTGGCAAAGACGACGCGACGCTGCAGCTCGCTGGTGGAGTTGTAGAAGTGAACAATGGGGCGATGTGCGCTCTCAAGCGCTTCGAAGGTTCGGGTGATCAGTTCCGGCCGGCATTGTACCAGCACCTGCAAGGAAACATCCTCGGGCACCTCGCCCTGTTCAATGCACCAGCGGGCAAAATCGAAATCCGTTTGCGAAGCCGACGGAAAGCCGATCTCGATTTCCTTGAATCCCATGTCCAGCAACAGCTTGAACATGCGGGATTTGCGCTCGTGGCCCATCGGATTGACCAGAGCCTGGTTGCCGTCACGCAGGTCGACCGAGCACCAGATCGGTGCCGTTTCGATGCGCTTTGACGGCCAGGTCCGGTCCTGCAGCCCGGTCAGCGGATAGGGTTGATATTTTGCCGATGCGCTCGCCATGCCGGCCGCTTGGCCGGTTTGCTCGTCGGAAGAAACAGTGTCGCTCATGGTAGTCTCTCGTCAGTCTCGCGGTCCGGCCGTTCTTTAGACGTACCGCGACCGTTCAGGTCATTCTTTCCATAGTGAGTGAAAGGAGCCAGTGCCAGCGGCAAATCGACCGCCGGACGCTCCTCTAACGAGCCCGGCGATCGCCAGTAAGGCCGAGAAGAAGGCTGGATAGGACATGACGACGCGCCGCCGACAATGCAAAGTCGGCACCGTTTCCAATTTCGGAAATGTCAGCCACTGTTTCAAACATGAGCGCTGTTATAACCGGGAGCGTATTTGACGGCAACCGTTTCGTTCAGCCGGTCAATCGCCCCGCCGTGCCAGGTGGGCAACCACGTTTTCAATCATCCGCATCCCGGCATCCTGCCCCAGGCTCATGATCGATTCCGGGTGAAACTGGACGGCCGCGACCGGTTCGTTTCGATGCTCGATCCCCATGATCGTACCATCCTCGCTTTCCGCCGTGATGTCGAACTCGGGCGCCAGCGTGGCCGGATCGGCAAACATCGAGTGATAGCGTCCGACCGTCGCCTCCCTGCCGAGACCGGAAAACACGATCCCCTGCTGCTCGATCCGAATACGTGACGGCTTGCCGTGCATCGGCAGCGCCAGGGTTCGCAACTCGCCCCCATAGGCCTCCGTGATCGCCTGCAAGCCAAGACAGACACCGAACAGAGGCAGATTCCGGGCGCGGGCCCGTTTGATCGTTGCCTTGCAATCGAAGTCTTTCGGACGACCTGGCCCCGGCGACAGCACCACCAGATCCGGGTTCACCGCACCGAATATGGAATCATCCACCGGCGTGCGCACCGTAGTCACGGCTGCGCCGGTCTGGCGGAAATAGTTGGCCAACGTGTGGACGAAGGAGTCTTCATGGTCGACCAGCAGTATGCGTACTCCGTCACCGACGCGTGCTGTCGCCCGCCCTGCCGTTTCGATGTTGCTTTGCCCGGCGTCGCGGATCGCAGCCAGCATGGCCGAAGCTTTGAGTTCCGTTTCCGCCTCTTCTTCTTCGGGCACGGAATCAAAGAGCAGCGTCGCCCCCGCCCTCACCTCGGCAATGCCGTCCTTGATGCGGATGGTGCGCAACGTCAGACCGGTGTTCATGTCGCCATTGAAGCCGACCATGCCGATGGCGCCGCCGTACCAGGCCCGCGGGCTTTTTTCATGCTCCTCGATGAACCGCATCGCCCAAAGTTTCGGCGCACCGGTGACGGTCACCGCCCAGGCGTGGCTCAAAAACGCATCGAAAGCGTCAAGCCCGTCCTTCAACCGTCCCTCAATATGATCGACCGTGTGGATGAGCCGCGAGTACATTTCGATCTGCCGCCGTCCGATCACCCGGACGGAACCTGGTTCGCATACCCGGCTCTTGTCGTTGCGGTCGACATCGGAGCACATGGTGAGCTCCGACTCGTCCTTCTTGGAGTTGAGCAGTTTGAGGATCTGTTCGGAATCGGAAATCGCATCATCGCCACGCTTGATGGTCCCCGAGATCGGACACGTCTCGACACGCCGGCCCGTGACACGCACAAACATCTCCGGCGACGCCCCGACGAGGTACTCGCCCTCCCCGAGATTGATGTAGAAGGAGTAGGGTGACGGATTGGTTTCCTTCAGCCGTCGGGCGATGGCCGATGGTTGGCTGGTGCAGCGCTCGAAGAACATCTGCCCGGGAACCACTTCGAAGAGATCGCCACGCTTGAAACTCTCCTTGGCCTTGCCCACAAGCTCGGAGTATTCGCCCGGCCGGTGATCGCTTCGCGGCGGCGTCTCTTCCGACATGTGAAACGGCTCCGCCGCTACCTCCCGCGATTTGCCGATGGTGGTGAAGTCGCGTCGGGAAAAGTCGTAGCGATCGATCCAGGCGCGCGCCGTGTGGTGGTCGACCACCAGAATTTCGTCGGTAACGTAAAGCACCAGGTCCCGTTGGCTTTCGTCACGATCGCGCTGCAGGGGCACGTGATCGAACTGGAAGGCCAGGTCGTATCCAAACGCCCCGTAAAGGCCGAAATTGCTGTCTTCTTCAGTGTGGAACAGATCGACGATGGCACGCAGCACGGAAAACACGGTCGGCACGCGAGAACGTTCTTCCTCGGTGAAGCCGCGTTCCGGATCCTTGACAGTCAGGTCGAGGCGTCGCGTTGTCCGGTCGCCGAGGATCACATCCGACTGCCGCTCGAGTCGTCTGCCGATAATCGAAAGCAACGCCTCGCCCCGCTCGTTATGCGCCTCCAGGTGCATGGAGCGTCCGCGGCCGATAATCGACAGAGGCGGATCGACGATCGCCGTATCCCAGCGGGTATAGCGGCCCGGATATTCGTAGTTCGACGAAAATACCGCACCGCGTCGGGAATCCAGCGCATCGATATAGGTGTCGATGGCGCCATCGTAGTCAGTCGCCGTTCGTGTGCGCTCAATCTCCACGCCGCCGCGTGTGACGAAAATGTCGGTATCGTTTCCTGCCGTTGCTGCCGTCATCTCTCGATCCTCGGTTGTGCGAAGGCCCGACGCAAAAAAGCCGCCGGGAACTCCGGCGGCCTTTGTCTGGTGTCAATGCAGGACTGATCGCGGCCGCCGTTAGCGAGCCCACCACCAGTTTGCAATGACGATCATCTGTTTCATGACTTTGTGTTAGCGTCGGCAGGCGTCGAGCGCAAGCAGCAATTGCACCGGCTGGCACGAACGACCGCGATCAATCAGAACAGGCCTTCGATATAGCCGGCTTCGTTGAGGTGGATCTTCTCCGACGACGGCACACGGGGCAGCCCAGGCATGGTCATGATCGCACCGGTGATGACCACGATGAACCCGGCGCCGGCCGACAGCCGCACTTCGCGGATCGGAACAGCGTGATCCGTCGGAGCGCCGCGCAGGTTCGGATCGGTCGAGAAGGAATACTGGGTCTTGGCCATGCACACCGGCAGGTCGCCGTAGCCCTGCTCTTCCCATTGCCTCAGCTGGTCGCGAACCGACTTGTCGGCGATGACTTCCGATGCGTGGTAAATGCTCTTGGCGATGGTCTCGATCTTCTCGAACAGCGGCATGTCATCTGCGTAGAGCGGAGCGAACTGTGAGGCGCCGGATTCAGCGAGTTCGACCACTTTATGGGCCAAATCCTCGATTCCTGCTGATCCTTCAGCCCAGTGTCGACACAGCACCGCCTCCACGCCCAAGGTGTCAACGTAATCCTTGATCGCCTGAACTTCGGCATCCGTATCGGAAATGAAGTGGTTGATGGCAACAACGACCGGAACGCCAAACTTTTTGACGTTCTGGACATGCCGGCCGAGGTTGGCGCAACCCTGTTCTACCGCCTCGACATTCTCCGTGCCGAGGTCTTCCTTCTTGACGCCACCATTCATCTTCATGGCGCGCACCGTGGCGACAATCACTGCCGCATCGGGCTTCAGGCCGGCCTTGCGGCACTTGATGTCGAAGAATTTCTCTGCGCCGAGGTCGGCACCGAAGCCGGCCTCGGTGACAACGTAGTCCCCGAGTTTCAGCGCTGTCGTCGTGGCGACCACCGAATTACAGCCATGGGCGATGTTGGCGAACGGACCGCCGTGCACAAAGGCCGGATTGTTCTCCAGCGTCTGCACGAGATTGGGCTGCATGGCGTCTTTGAGCAGCACCGCCATGGCGCCGTCGGCCTTGATGTCTCGGCAGTAGACGGGCGTCTTGTCGCGGCGATAGCCGATAATGATGTCACCGAGCCGCTTTTCCAGGTCTTGCAGATCATTCGCCAGGCACAGGATTGCCATCACTTCCGAGGCGACGGTGATGTCGAAGCCTGCCTCGCGCGGGAAGCCGTTGGCGACGCCACCGAGTGAGCAGACAATCTCGCGCAGTGCCCGATCGTTCATATCCATGACCCGGCGCCAGGCGACCCGACGCATGTCGATGCCGAGATCGTTGCCCCAATAGATATGGTTGTCGATCATCGCCGACAGCAGATTGTGCGCCGACGTAATGGCGTGGAAGTCGCCGGTGAAGTGCAGGTTCATGTCCTCCATCGGCACAACCTGCGCATAGCCACCACCGGCCGCACCACCCTTGACGCCGAAGCACGGCCCAAGTGACGCCTCGCGAATGCAGATGACCGCTTTTTTGCCGATACGGTTGAGGCCATCGCCGAGGCCAACGGTCGTCGTTGTCTTGCCTTCGCCGGCCGGCGTTGGATTGATCGCGGTCACCAGGATCAGCTTGCCGTCGTCACGGCCCCTCTGGGCGGCGATGAAATCGGCCGAGACCTTGGCCTTGTCATGGCCGTAAGGCAGCAGGCTTTCGCTCGGGATCCCCAGCTTGGCGCCGATTTCCATGATCGGTTGTTTCTGCGCTGCGCGAGCGATCTCAATGTCGGATTTGACGTCGGCCATGTTCAGTTTTCCTCATCTGGCATTCTGTGGCTGATGGCTCGTAGCCCGTTCAAAGCGAGTAGGCCCGCCAAAAAATGCCGAATATTGCGTTCATTGCGACAAGTCCGCGGGAATTTTGATCCGGTCACGGAAGGACCACCGTGAAAGGGTCACGCTGGTTCTCAAAAATCAACCGCTTTTTTCTGTGATGTCTCTCCCGATTGCGCGCGACAACAGCCTTCGGCTGTCGGCACCCGTCTTGATCGAATTACGCAGCCTTCGTGAAAAAATCAATCAAAATTTCACGGCGGCCGTATCGATCACGTCGACCGGGAGATCTCGCGCGCAAAAAAGAAGTTTGATTGTTTCTTCTAAGGCCTACCCGTCACCGATCGCCATCAGGCTGGCATTGCCGCCTGCTGCTGCCGTATTGATGGACACCACCTGCTCCTGGGCAAAGCGCGTCAGATAGGCCGGACCACCGGCTTTGAAACCTGTCCCGGACAATCCGGAGCCGCCGAAGGGTTGGGTGCCGACCACAGCGCCGATGGTGTTGCGGTTCACGTAGATGTTGCCGGTGTCGAGCCTGTCGAGAACCTGGTCGATGGTCGCCTCGATGCGCGAGTGGACCCCAAGCGTCAGGCCGTATCCGGTCGAGGCAATATCGTCGAGCGTTTCGGCCAAGCGGCCGGCCTTCCAACGCACCACGTGCAGGATGGGACCGAAAACTTCTTCTTTCAGGGCCGAAGGCCTGTCCAGCTCCACGATATGGGGTGCAAAGAAGGTTCCTTTTTCAGGCGCTTCGCCAGCGAAGCGTACGGTTTGAGTTTGTCGCATGGCATCGACATACTCACGCATCATCGCGCGCTGGCCCTCGTCGATGATCGGGCCGATATCCGTTGCCGGAGATTGCGGCTGTCCGAGGTGCAGTTCCCTGGCCGCACCTTCGATCATCGTCAGCATGCGGTCAGCAACGTCCTCCTGCAGGAACAAGATACGCAAGGCCGAACAGCGCTGACCCGCCGACCGGAATGACGACATGACGACATCGTCGGCAACCTGCTCCGGCAAGGCGGTGGCGTCGACGACCATGGCATTGAGCCCGCCGGTTTCGGCTATCAGGGGAACGATCGGACCGTCCTTGGCCGCCAGCGTTCTGTTGATGGCCCGTGCCGTTCCGGTCGAACCGGTAAAGGCAACGCCGTCGATTTTCGCATGAGCGGTCAGTGCGGCGCCGACTTCGCCGTCACCTGGCAGATATATAAGGCAGTCCTCCGGCACACCGGCCCGATGCAACAGACGCACGGCTTCGAACGCAATCAATGGCGTCTGTTCGGCCGGTTTGGCGATCACCGCATTGCCGGCGGCCAGCGCCGCGGTCACCTGGCCCAGGAAGATCGCCAGTGGAAAGTTCCACGGACTGATGCAACCGAACACGCCGCGACCGCGCCAGCCGTAACGGTTTTCCTCACCGGTCGGCCCCGGCATTAGGGTGCTGTCAGAAAACTTGGCTCTCGCCTGGACAGCATAGTAGCGGCAGAAATCGACCGCCTCGCGGATCTCGGCAATGCCGTCGTCGAGTGTTTTACCAGCTTCCAGCGACAGCAGGCTCATCAGGCGATCGCGGTTTTCCTCCAGCAGGTCGCCGGCGCGTTCAAGTGCGGCAGCCCTGGTGTCGGCCGGTGTTCGCGACCAGCGCTCAAACCCTTTCCGAGCTGCAACCATCGCGGTTTCCACATCGGTTTTGCGGGCAAAAGCGACAGTACCCACCACAACATCGCGATCGGCTGGGGCGTTGATCTCTACGGTAGCGCCATGGCTCGACGCTCCCGGAATCAATGGAACCGCCTTCACGGGTTGCAACGCGGCATTCATACCGCTGATCAATTCGTTCAGTTCCCTGCGGTGTCCGAATTCCAGCCCGTCGCTGTTGCGGCGATCCGGATAGATGCCGGCCGGCAGGACGATGTCGCTGTGCCGGGCGCTGTGGCCGCGACCGAGTTCAAGGCTGTCCAGTGGCCGCTCGAGCAGGTCTTCGACCGGAACACTGGTATCGCCGGCAATCGCGACGAAGGAGGAATTGGCGCCGTTTTCCAGCAGCCGGCGCACGAGATAGGCGAGCAAGTCGCGGTAGCCACCGACCGGGGCGTAGATCCGGCAGGGAACCGGCCGGTTGCCATCGGTGACGGCCTGATAAAGCGGCTCGCCCATGCCATGCAGCCGTTGAAACTCGAAACCGCCTTTATCCTCGCCGGCCATTTCCAGAATGGTTGCCACCGTCAGCGCATTATGCGTTGCGAATTGAGGAAAGAGGCGCGGCCGCATCGCCAGCATTTTCTGCGCACAGGCAAGATAGCTGACATCAGTCGCCGCCTTGCGGGTATAGACCGGATAGTCTTCAATTCCACGTTCCTGGGCCAGTTTGACTTCGGTGTCCCAGTAAGCGCCCTTGACCAGCCGCACCATCATGCGGCGTCCCGTTAGGCGGCACAGCGCATCGATATGATCGATCACCGCGGGAGCCCGTTTCTGGTAGGCCTGGATCGCCAGACCAAACCCGTCCCAATCCGCAAGACTTTCATCCGTGAACACGGCATCGATCACATCGAGAGAGAGCTCGAGCCGGTCGGCCTCCTCCGCATCGACGGTGAAATTCAGATTGTGGGCTTTGGCCTTTTGCGCCAGAGCCAGCAGATCCGGCACCAGCTCCTTCATCACCCGATCCTTGTGGGTTGCGTGATAGCGCGGATGCAGAGCTGACAGCTTGACCGAAATGCCCATCCGGTCCGGCAAGCGCGTAGAGCCCGCGGCATTGCCAATCGCCTCGATTGCATCTGCATAGGACTGCCAATAGCGTTTGGCGTCGGCCGCTGTTCGGGCGCCCTCGCCCAGCATGTCGAACGAGTGACGGTAACCGCGGGCTTCGTTCTTTTCCGCACGGGACAGAGCATCCTTGATGGTCTCGCCGAGCACAAAATGGTGCCCCAGAAAACGCATCGCCTGTTTCGTGGCCGTGCGAACGGTCGGCAGGCCAAGCCGCCTGATCAGCCCCTGAACCACTGACTCAGGGGTTTCACCGGGCCGGATGACTTTCGCGGTTATGCCGAGCGCCCATGCCGAGGCCGCCACGAACCAGGTGTCGCCATGCGCTTCGTGTTCGCTCCAGTTGCCTTCCTTGAGCTTGTCCTCGATCAGCTTATCCTGGGTTGTCGCGTCGGGCACCCGCAACAGCGCCTCAGCCAGCACCATCATGGCCAACCCTTCCGGCGTCGAAAGCCCGTATTCGCGCAGAAAGTCCTCAACCCCGCCGATGGAACCCGCATCATCGCGGATCGCTTTGATGAAGCGCGTGGCATCCGCATCGATGCGGGAATCGGCGGCCGCGTCGAAGGCCAGCGACCGGGCAAATCCGGCGATCAAGGCATCATCGTCGCCCGCATAGGGCGTATTGAACTCGGTTGGACGTGGTTTCAGCGGCGCGTTCATGGCGAAAGTCTCCCGTTACTTCCGCTATCTTACCCGAAAAGCATCTTTGTTTTTCACCATCTTTGGATTATGATTTGACGGAATTATCCAGAAACTTCAAATTTCATAGTGAAACATGAAACATATCGACCAGCTTGACCGGAAAATTCTCCGCGCACTGCAGAAGGATGGCCGTCAGTCCAATATCGAACTGGCTGATCGAATCAGCCTGTCACCGACTGCAACGGCAGAGCGGGTGAAGCGGCTTGTTCGTGACGGGTTCGTTGAGGGCTTTTCCGCCCGCCTTTCGCCGGAGAAGCTGGGGCGCGGTCTGCTGGTGTTTGTTGAGGTCAAGCTGGATCGCACCACGCCCGATGTCTTCGAGGCGTTCGCCGACGCGGTTAGACGCAGCGACGACGTGATGGAGTGCCACATGGTGGCAGGAGGTTTCGACTATCTCGTCAAGGCCAGGGTCGGCGGCATGAACGAATACCGTGCCTTCCTGTCGAATGTGATCCTGCCATTGCCGGGGGTACGCGAGACCCACACCTACGCGGTGATGGAGGAGGTCAAGAGCCTGTCCCACCTGCCGGTTTGACGTCGGCGGCCAAAAGACAACAGAGCGGGGTTAGCCGAGGTGATACGACAAAAATTGTTCAACTATGGTGGAACCGCTTTTCCATCGGCGCTGGCGTTTTCGTCAGCCTATGTCGAAGTGGCCTGCTTTATCGGCCTGTTCGGGCTGTTCACCTCATTCATAACAGGCGACATCATACTTGTCGGCGTTGAACTTGTGGAGGAGACGCCTGAGATCATCACGCGACTGCTGGTATTGCCGCTCTTTGTTGCCGCCTGTGCATTCTGGAGTTGGGCATTTCGCAACGCAGCCCAACCATCGCCGATCGCAATCCGCGCGGCCCTGTTCACGCAATCATTCCTTCTATTGCTGGCTTTGACTTTGGTCGCGAACCTCGGCCCTCTGGATGGCACCGATACGCCGGAAACTTTGGCCGTCGCGACTCCGGTGGTGTTGGCCTGTTCGCTTCAGATGATCATGATGCGCCACCAGATCATCTCTCACCCGCATACGACTGTTATGACCGGCAATCTTGGGCAGCTGACCATCTCAATCGCGTCGTTCTACTATGGTCATCTGCCTGACAGACCGCGCAACGAACAAGGCAAATCGGTTAGCCGCCATAAAACCATACGCCACCAGGCGTCAGTTTTAGTTTCGTTTCTGGCCGGCGCGCTTTGCGGCGGGCTGGCCTTCGGTGCCTTCGGATTCGCCTGCCTGTTTGTGCCCGTGGCAATACAGGTTGCTTACGCTCTTGTGGGGCAGATCAGCGGCGATTCCTGACCGGAATACGCACTGGTTGCGGAGACCGTGACGCCCAGCCGCAACTGTCGAGCATCATGGCTCGCTGTGCCAGGTCCTGCGCTTCCTGCAACAGGCCGGCATCGCGAAGCATTTTCGCCTGCTTGATCATCATACGGGCCAGGTCCAGCAGCGTGCTCGATCTGTCATTCTGCATTGCAATGTCCTCCTGCATCCATCTACGCAGAAGGACCGTCATTGGATTACCGGTCGAGGATCGAACGGATCTCCACCAGGTTGGACCGTACTCGCAACAGGTAAAAGCCGACGGTCGCCAGATGCGAAGGCATGATCCAGCCGTCCTCGCGGCCGTTTGACACGATCACCGGCTGGAGCTCCAGCGTTTCGCGCAACTGGTTCTCCATGGTGGTCCAGACATTTTCCAGCTGGCGGCTCTCGATGATATCCGCAAAGTCCGCATGAGCGCCCTTGAGAATGCCGTAATAGGCATAAAGCTGGCCATAGGTGAACCAGAATTGGTTGTCCGCACGTGTGTCGAACCAGCCGGCATTGCTTTGCTCGGATCGATCGCGCAGTGCCGCCGATGTGGATCCGATGTCTGCCGCCACCCGGTCGACGAAGCGGATCAGGTTGTCGGCGCGTGGGTCGAAAACCGCATCGCAGGACTCAAGCCGATCGTTGAAGTCTCGAAGTTTCTCCATGCCCTCCCGGTAAGCGCTCGGCGTCGGCCGGATGGGCCCAAAGGGATTGAGACTGAAATACCAGGTGTATTGATCGTAATTGATACGCCCGCGTGCCAGAGTAAGGTCCGGATCGGCGGCTGAGGTACCACGCCGCCGACCAAGCGCGTCGACCAGTTCAAGCGACGTTCGTTGCACCGCCTGCTGCACACCGCGTTGGAACGACGCCTTGTTGTCAAGATAGGGCGTTGCATCCCAGGGCAGGCCGAAAAAGCCCAGTTTGTAAAGCAAGGTCGACGAGATCCAGGCGTTCTCATTGACGTTGAAATCAATAAGGTCCGCGACGACGTCGACAATGGCCGAACGTCCGCAGGTGCGTGCGGTGGCGCTGCTGTTTTCGATCGAAACCTGCTCGCCGGCCTGCGTGTGCAATCCGTCCAGATTGTAGGTCGCAACATAGTCGGGATCGAAATTACGGATCCACAAAACCCGCCAAATGAACACGCCGTAGAGAACGATCAGGCCGACGACCAGCAAACCAACCACACCGCGCAGGACGAACCCTTTGCTGCGGTACCAGCGGGTCGCATAAACGAAGGGCAATAGTATCCAGGCAATCAGCACGCCGATGCCGTGGCCGATGGCATGGAAGACACGCTCGAAAAAGGCAATCACCGGATCCAGCATGGTTCAGTCCTCTTCAAATCCGTACAGGCGGCGGCGAAACGCCTTCTTGTTCTTCAGGTAGCCGCCGACGATCTGGTCGACGACATGGCCACGGAACGCATCACTCAATGTCTCGTAGTGATCGTAAAATCCGGGCTTGTCGAAGACGAAGCGAGATACGAAATCCGCGGGCACCAGGACACTGATAAGCCGGTTGGTCAGCCAGCGATCCGGATGGTCCGGCTTGGCCCTTACCAGCAGAAAACGCTCTCTTGCGGATAAGTCATCCAGATCCACGGCCCCGTCGCGCGCAATCTGCCGGCCGGCTTGCTGCAGCAATGGATAGGTCCCCTCACGGCGCACAATGTCGGCGTTGCGGTGAAGCCAGGTCTGCAGCCAGATGGTGTCGGTCTCATTGAGGTCGGTTTCCGGTTCGTGCTGGGCAATCAGGCTGCGCAAACAGATGTCGGAGCGATGATCAAAGTAGCCGGACCGGTCGACCCAGGATTCGTGCGGTGTCTCAATGCGGCCCGAACGCGACAGGAAATCGTAGATCCGCGCGTGGTCGTTCAGCGCGATGTAGCTCACCTGCCAGGGACGCGAGCGTCGGAACCCAGGCGCTGCCGGATCGCTGATCACTGTGGTCGTGTTTTCATCGACAAATACAAAAATCCCGCCGAAATGGCTGGTCCAGTAGGCCTCGTGTCGGAAGACGAGCTTGTCGGGGACCAGCGCATTCTTGCGGATGTCGCCGGTTTCGCTGGCGAGGTCCACCATGCGTTGCAGCATGGCATCGTCGCGCCAGGCAGTGGGAACCGTGACCAGCCGGTCCGCCAGCGCCGCCAACTCATCCGATTTCGCCAACATGTTGTCAGCCGAAAATACCTGAAACCGAACTTCGTTGATCGATAACAGATCTTCGATGTCTTCAACCCGCGACACGTTTTCCTCGATCTCTCCATAGAGCACATCGCGGATCGTGACGGCATGGATCGCCTGCCGATTGTTGTCGAAGAATTCGTGCATCAGCGAGCCGGTGTTGGAGAAGCTGGTATGGACGACCGGCAAGTTCTCCTGGTGCGGCGACAAAATGATGAAGCGGCGATTGATCTTGTTGGGATCGAGATAATCCCGATCATCGAGTTCCTCGGCAATTTGCGGCGAAAACCCCGTTTTGTCGATGTCGAAGGACGATAGCTGTGTCGGCGGCAAGCCGAACCCGACAAGCGCCCGGTTGTAGCGCTCGATCAGATGCGGCTCGGCAACCGGCATCAGTTGGCCGAAGATCAGTTGGTTTTCGACGAGTCGCTTCATTCCTGCCAGCGTCCGTCGCTTTTCATTGCCGCGATCTCGGCGATCGCCTTTTCGCGTTGCCGTTCGCGCCGGATGATGTCGGTAACCGCGGAATCGTCGGAACGGTCCGTGTAGCGGAATTCGGAATCGGCGTAGCGGTTGATTTCCTGCAGGACCATGTCGAGTGTAAATGGCCCGCGTAGTTCCTCGATCATCGCTTTCTTGTCGTCATAGGCCTTGTGCATGAAGGCCTCCGGCGTTTCGAACCATTCGTCCGGCAATTCGATATCCATCGCCCGCATCTTGATCGCGTCGGTGATGTTCTTGATCGCGCGGCCGGTGAAGCGCGGTTCGGCCAGCTTGATGCGATGCAGGTATTCGCCGATATCGGCCATGGATTTGATGTCGCCGCGCTCCGCGCAGAAGCGGTCCCAGACCGCCAGCAGGCTCTCTTCCTGCGGTTGGTCGTGGCCGGCATAGGACGCGGCAACCGCCTTCTTGATCTGCTGGCCGGCATAAAGCTCGTGCGTGCCGAGTGGAATGTCGTGGTTCTTGCCGGCCAGCAGCACGAAGATGTCGATATAGTCTTCGCGTGTCTGTGGCCCATCGACCAGCCATCGAGCCCCTGCCCTCTGGCGCAGCGCATCGTCGACATTTTCCGGATAGTTCGAGAACATGCCGAAACTGCAATTGCCGCGCACGACCGTCGATGCGCCGGCAAAGCTCTCCATGAGGACGGCGGTAACTTCATGCTGACCGGCGGACGCCTTGTCATCGGAGCGGCGGGCGCAAACCTGGTCGATGTCATCGACCGTGCCAAAACCGATGGCACGCGGATTGATGACATTCTCGACAAAGGCCTTGCAGTTCTGACCAGACTTGCCCTGGTAGGAGGAAATCTGGTCAACGCCGAAATTCTCGTAGTGGAACGGATAACCGGCGACCTCACAATAATCGTTGATCAGGCCGGCGATCATCTGAATGAGAATGGTTTTGCCTGTTCCTGGCATGCCATCGCCGATAAAGGTGAACAGGAACCCGCCGAGCTCGACGAACGGATTCATCTGCCGATCGAAATCGTAGGCCATCAGCATCTTGGCAAGCTTCAGTGCCTGGTATTTGGCGATGTGGTTGCCGACGATTTCGCCTGGCTCCTTGAACGACATCACCAGGGGACGTCGGCGCTCGCCCGGCGCCACGTCGAAGCCGTTGATGGTAAAATCGTCCTGGTCGATGCGGATATGCGTCTCGGCAAAGTCGGCCAGTCCGGTGAACCGGCCGCGCCGTTGCAGCAGGCCGTCAATGGCCGTGCGCGCGAAAGCCTTTGCCCGTGCACTCAGTGCCTGGTCGTCGGGCGCACCGGCAACCGCAGCATCGAGCCCCGCGATCATCGATTTCAAGGCATCCTGGGGTGTATCGAAAACGAAGTCCGGTTCCTCAGTATCGTTCACCGGCTCGCTTTCGCCGTCGATCAACTGGCTCAGATAGGCAGCGAATGAAAACGCGGCGACGTAAGCCGAAGCCGACAACAGAGCCTTGAAGCGGGTCGCGTCTTCACCGGAGAGCGGTGATGAAGCATTCCTGGCCTGAAGTGCCTCCAGTTCGCTGTGAACCGCAAAACTGTCTGCCAATGCCAGCGCCACGGAAACACCGCGGCGCGCCCGATAAAGCAATGTGTGCTGGGCTATCGACATGAGCGGATCGCCGGCGCGAACCGCGGCGATCGTCTTGGCCAATTCGACTTCGCGGCTGCGGCGAACCGACCGGGTCGATACGGTCGAGACGAATCGCCTGCCGGTGCCGGCCAGTTCGGTACCCGAACGACCGTCATCGCGCTCCAGCACGACGAGGCGCGTCACCAGGCTTTGCGCCGATGCACGGTGCTTTTCAATATCGTCTTCATGGATGGTGGTCAGGCCCGCATTCTGGCTCATCACTCAAATCCCGCTCGTTATCTGGCCGCCGGAAATCACGTGCACCTTGAAGCCGTCGAACACCTGTTCGGCCTCGCCGCTGGCGTAGAGAGCCTGATAGGCATCATGCGGCACCAATGCGTGCTTTTCGTAGAAGCTGACTCCCTGTCGGGTTGCTTCCAGGTCAGCGGTTTCGATATGGAACTCCTCGCGCGCCGGCTGCGAACTCCACAATCCGCGCTTGCCGGGACGTTCCCCGATCGACACCACCTCCTGAACCGTCCAGGTCAGCAGCCAGGCGTTTTCCTGCCGGCGTACCTTCGACAGCACCTCGCTTACCCGGTTACCGTGATGGGTAATGCCGGCCGAGTAGAATGGGCCGAGGACGAACCGCCAAAGCTGTTTTGGATGCAGTTCCGGAAAGTCCTTGTCGAGATTGCCGGCAATTGTCGCAGGAGTCAGCGAATATGCGCCATTCTTTTCAGCAAATTCGTCGAACTGATGCGCCAGGTCCGGATTGAGCAGACCCTCTACCGGCAGCGGAATGCTGATATTGTCATTGTACTCACCCCTGTTGGTCACCAGCATGCGGCCGATTTCCTGGCTCGAATCCTCGATCACGGCCATATAGACCATAGGCAGGGACTGACTGCCGTCAAAGATGCCCCAATGCACGACATAATAGGGCCGACGGGTCTTCGGATTCACCGATACGCGGATCGTCTCAGGCAAGACGAAAGGTCGGAACACCGTGCCCTTTTCGATCGCTTCCAGATAGGCGCGCTCCGCCAGTTTCTCTTGCTCTTCGCGCGGAAATTCGCGACGGCTCAAGATGCGATCCACCATGGCCGCCCGAAGTGTCTTGCCATCCGGGATGGCTTCGAGCCGATCACCCGCCGTCTTGCGATCGTTTTCCAGTTCGAGAACGTTTTGAAACGCCGGAAAGCCGCTTTCTGCACGCGAGATGCGGAAGCGTTCAGTGAAGCCGATGCGGTGCTTCCAGCAACCGAAAGTGCGCCTTAGCCGGCCGACATAGGGCGCAACCGTACGACCGATCAGATCGTGCTTGTAGAGAGGCGAATTCCGGTCCGCGAGAAATCGGTCCAGCCCGTCGAGAGCTGATTCCATTGCCTCGAAATAGAGCTCTGCCTGTCCGCGCTTGGTGCTCATCGGTTGCCCGACAGCCTATTGGCGCACATAGTCGGCCGAGTTGTGCTTCTCCATGACATCGCCGAAGCGTCGGGCAAAGGCGTCGTCTGCAAGCTTCTTGCGGCGTTGGATGTCCTGGGTCGCCAGCATGTTCTTCTCGTGCATTTCCAAGAGGTCGCCGATATGACGCTGTGCGGCGGAACCGATGCCGGCCATGGTTTCTTCCGCGGCAGTATCGACCTGGCTGCCCAGTGTATTGATCTTGTGGGCGACATCCTGTTGAGCGGCGGTCTTCAGGGAGTCTTCAAGCGCCTTGTAAAGCACGATGCGCTGTTCGGTATCGATCGTCAGCTTGTTGATCAGGGTGCTCTGCGCGGCGATCTGGTTGTTGAGTGAATCGACGAACGTCTGGAACATGGACGTGTAGCGCTCCAGTGTCTGACTCGCTGCCAGCAGCTCCTGCTCCTTGGACTGAGCCTCATTATATTCCGTCGCCAATTTCGAACGCTCACCTTCGAGCTGCGTCCGATCGGCCTGATCGGTCGAAGCTGCGATGCGGTTTTCCAGATCCATCAGGGCCGGGTTCAACTCCTCGATACGCGATTGTACGGTCTCGAGTTCGGCCACAGTGCTCTTGCGCCGCTCGATAACGTTGACCAGGCTAGCCTCCGAGGTTTTGTAGCGATCGTCCAGGATGCCCTTCTGTTCCTTCAGAATACCGACGATCGCATCGGATTTGCCTAGCAGTTCCTGCAGATTTTCCGCCAGCGACATATTGCGCACCCGGTCCGTGCGCATCCGCTGCATGCGTTGTTTTGAAAAGATGCCGACGAACTTCTCCCAACCCGAGAAGTTCTTCATGCTTTCGAACTCCGCACCGAAAACGTTGGTGGCGTCTTCCAGCCCGATGATCAGGTCGGCAATATTGCCCTCCATCACCTTTTGCTGTTTCAGCACGTCCTGGATGCGAGCGTTTTCGACATCGAATTCGGCATCCCCCAGTTCGGTCTCCGCCTTGGCGAATTGTTCCAGAACCACGCCGGACTGCTCGATCTTCGTGCGCATGTCTTCGACGATGCTGCGCGTTTTCTCAAGTTCGGAGTCCATGTTCTGAAGCGTGGCCATCGGTTCCCTCTCTGTTTTCGTTCCGGTGAGCGGCAAATCTGGCGCAATCGCAATGCGCTCGCCGGCCGCGTAAACCGCCGACTTCCCGGAGGTCTAATGTTGGTGCTTACCGCAGTATCTGCAAGTCTGCACGCACATTATCACAGTTTTTTCGGGACAAACGAAACAAAGCGGAAGCGCGCAGGCGTTACTTTAAGAATGCACGTCAACCAATTGTAACAGCGGGCCTCAGAAGAGGTGGGATTGGAGAATGCAGGGCACGCGACTGTCGTGCCCTGAAATCCAGCCGGTCACTTCGCAGCCGACGGATCCTGCAAATAGGCAATGATGTTCTCGATGTCTTTGTCCTTCTTGATACCGACAAAGGCCATGGACGTCTTTTTGATGAGATCCTTGGGCTTCTTCAAATAGACCGTCAGCGTTTCGACATCCCAGACCTGCCCATCGGAACCGAACTCGACCATGGCCTTAGAGTACTTGAAACCGTCTACGGTGGCGACCGGACGGTCGATGATACCGACGAGGTGCGGACCGACCCTGTTCTTTTCTTCGTCCACCACATGGCACGCCTTGCACTTTCTGAAGACTTTGGCACCCTTGACCGGGTCTCCCTCGGCCAGCGCGGGCGACGCCAAAACGGACAACAATACGGCGGCTGCGGCAAACGCTCGAAACTGCATTTATCTCTCCCTTTGTGGGTAACAGAAACTGTTTCTGTTCCGTGCTATTCACTATATAGACGCTGAATCATTGGCGGCTGAATTGGGAATTCGTCGCATGGCAAAATGCCGCACCGCAGCCTCCTAAACAGTCTCCGCTGCCCGATTCAACCGCCGCCAATTCAACCGGAGAGTTGGTTTTCGATATAGTCTTCCACCAGCTGCTGCGCGTCCATTCCGCCGCGCAAGCTCCCCAGCGCTTTTCGTATATATAAACCGTCGATCAGGGACGCGATGCCTTCAGCAATGGTAGGTGCGCGATCGCCAACCAGGGGGCGAAGATTGTAAATCAGGTTGGAGGATAGTCGGCGCGCATAGACGGACAGCAGCAGGTGAGCCTGCTCCGATTCCTGGGCGTGGACGTAAAAGACCAGCCAGACGGACACGGTTTCAGGCTTGAACTGTACCGGTCCGAGACTGGCGGAAATGATGGCTGAGATACGCTCGCGCGGCGTCCTGGCATCTTTCAATTCAAGACGCACCTGACGGCCGTATTCGGTCAAAAGGTGGCGCATTGCCGAAGCGATGAGTGCGTCCTTGCTGCCGAAGTAATGATGCGCCAGTCCCTGCGAAACGCCGGCCCGGCGCGCAATATCACTTATCGTGATATCGAGGGAACCGCGCGCGTGGATCGCAGAAATAGCGGCATCGACCAAGGATCGGCGACGGATCGGCTCCATTCCGACTTTCGGCATCCATGCTCCTCTTCCATCATCGATGAACACATTATGCGGTTCCAAGCGCGAAAAACCAGTTTTTCTTGAACAATCATTCAATAAAAGCTTGCAATGGTTCGGAGTTTGTGGCGCGATATGGTCAACCATAATCACATAACGGAAAGACACCAGAACTGGGGAGCCAGACATGAAATTTATCAAGACTGCGCTGTGTGCAGCAGCCCTGACCACCGCCCTTGCCACGGGTGCGATTGCCGCTGAGCCGGACAGCTGCAAAACAGTCCGTTTCTCGGATGTCGGCTGGACCGATATCACAGCCACCACAGCCGCGACCACAGCCGTTCTGGAGGCCCTTGGCTACGAGACAGACATCAAGGTCCTGTCCGTGCCGGTGACATACACATCGCTGAAAAACGGTGACATCGACGTCTTCCTTGGCAACTGGATGCCGACGATGGAGGGCGACATCGCTCCCTATCGTGAAGACGGTTCGGTCGAGACGGTGCGCGAAAACCTCGAGGGCGCAAAGTACACGCTCGCAACCAACGCAGCCGGCGCCAAGCTCGGCATCGACGATTTTTCCAAAATTGCCGCTCAGAACGACGCACTCGACGGCAAGATCTACGGCATCGAACCGGGCAATGACGGCAACCGCATCATTCTCGACATGATCGAAAGTGACGCTTTCGGGCTCAAGGGTTTCGAGCTGGTCGAATCTTCCGAACAGGGCATGCTGGCCCAGGTTTCTCGGCTGGACAAGCGCGACAATCCGATCATCTTCCTTGGCTGGGCGCCACACCCGATGAACGCCAATTTCGAACTGACCTATCTGGCCGGCGGCGATGATCATTTCGGTCCTGATTTCGGCGGTGCAACGGTCTACACGAATGTGCGAAAGGGTTATCTTGACGAATGCTCCAATGTCGGCGCGCTTTTGAAGAACCTGAAATTCTCCCTGCCTATGGAAAACGAGATCATGGGCGCCATCCTTGATGATGGTGAAGATCCGTCAGACGCCGCCAAGGCATGGCTGAAAGCCAATCCCCAAATGGTCGAAACCTGGCTGGCAGGCGTCAGCGCCGCCGATGGCGGAGATGGCATGGCCGCGGCCAAGGACAAGCTGGGTCTCTAACTCCGCTGACTCTTCAAACCGCCCCGCACTGCCGGGGCGGTTTTTTTATGGTCGCAGCCCGACTTGCACGCCTTTGCCGAGAAAGACTATGACCAAGACTGCTGCATAAGGAGCGGGGAAACGATCCATGGAATGGCTGACGGAATACAAGATACCGGTCGGCAAATGGTCGAAGGCCGTCGTCGACTGGCTGATCGACCATGGCGCCTGGTTTTTCGACGGACTTGCGCTTGGTCTGGAAGAAGCCATCAATGCTATCCTGTGGGTCCTGCAAACGCCACATCCGCTGATCGTGATTGCAGCCTTTGTGGCGCTGGCCTATGCGTTGCGTCGGTCTGTGCCAACCGCGATCTTCGTGGCGATCAGCTTCCTTTTCATCGTCAACCAGGGGTATTGGGAGGAAACTACCGAGACCCTGACGCTGGTGCTTTCAGCCTGTATCGTTTGCATGGCGGTCGGTGTTCCGATTGGCATTGCAGCCGCCCATCGACCGCGATTCTACACGGCGATTCGACCCATTCTCGACCTGATGCAGACGTTGCCGACATTCGTCTACCTCATCCCTGCCATTGTGTTCTTTGGCATCGGCATGGTGCCGGGCCTCATCGCCACGGCGATCTTCGTGGTGCCGGCGCCGATCCGCCTGACTCACCTGGGCATTTCCTCCACGCCAAAGGCTCTGCTTGAAGCCGGCGAGGCCTTCGGCGCAACTGGGCGGCAGCTTCTTTGGAAAGTCGAACTGCCCTACGCCATGCCGCAGATCATGGCCGGCCTGACACAGACCATCATGCTGTCCCTGTCGATGGTGGTCATCGCCGCACTGGTCGGCGCTGACGGGTTGGGTGTTCCGGTCGTGCGGGCGCTCAATTCGGTCAACACCGCGCTTGGCTTCGAGGCTGGCTTCGTCATCGTCGTGGTCGCCATCGTGCTTGATCGCATGTTTCGCCGCGAGGAAACGCACTGATGAGCGCACCCATTGTTCAGTTCAAGCAGGTCGATATCGTCTTCGGACCCGACCCCTCCTCCGCTCTGCCGTTGATCGATCGCGGCGAAAGCCGCGAATCGATCCAGGAAGAAACCGGTCAGGTGCTGGGTGTCGCCGGCGCCACGCTCGATGTCATGGAAGGCGAGATCCTCGTGCTGATGGGCCTGTCGGGCTCCGGAAAGTCGACCCTGTTGCGTGCAGTCAACGGATTGAACCCGGTGATCCGCGGCGAAACTCTGGTCGCCAGCGGTGACGGTTATGTGGATCCGCAGCGCTGCTCCTCGCGCGAGCTTCGGCGCCTGCGCATGGACCGCGTCGCCATGGTGTTTCAGCAATTCGGGCTGCTTCCCTGGCGCACGGTTGCCGACAATATCGGATTCGGACTGGAGCTCTCCGGATTGCGGGCAAGCACTCGAACCGAGAAGGTGCGTGAGCAACTCGAACTTGTCGGTCTGGCGCAATGGGCCGACCGCAAGGTCAATGAGCTGTCAGGCGGTATGCAGCAGCGTGTCGGTCTGGCGCGTGCGTTCGCAACCGGTGCCCCGATCCTGCTGATGGACGAACCGTTTTCAGCGCTCGATCCACTCATCCGCACCCGTCTGCAGGACGAACTGCTGCAACTGCAGACGCAGCTCAAGAAGACCATCATCTTCGTCAGCCACGACCTCGATGAGGCCTTTCGGATCGGCAACCGCATCGCCATCATGGAAGGTGGCCGCATCGTCCAGTGCGGCACGCCGTTGGAGATCGTCAAAAGCCCGGCGAACCGATATGTCGCCGATTTTGTCGCTCACATGAATCCGTTGTCGTTGCTCGTTGCATCCGACGTCATGGTTGCCGGTGGCCCCAACGATCAGTCGGCGGAGGCGTTTTCGGCAACGGCAAAACCGGATACGCCGATGATGGAAATCCTCGATTCCATCGCCAAGCGCCCCGGATCGGTTGGTGTGGTGGACAATGGCCGCATCATTGGCACGATCAGCGCGCAGGATATTGTTAAGGGCTTGACCAGCCATCGGGCGTCTGCCACCGAGTGACCGGCAGCGCCCGACCCTAGCTCGGGCACCGAAACAGCGGAAGACGCCGTGCACTACGGGCCGCGGCGCAATTGTGACAGGGAGACAATCATGAACGTCAATGGACAGGCCGCGATCGTCACCGGCGGAGGCTCCGGTCTGGGAGCTGGCACCGCGCGGGTTCTTGCCGCGGCGGGAGCCAAGGTCGCCGTGCTCGACATCAACGAGGACAACGCCAAGGCAGTCGCCGACGAAATCGGCGGCCTGGCGCTTGGCTGCGACGTTGCAAGCGCGGAAGCCGGCGAGGCAGCAATCGCCGCTGCCGCTGATGCCCACGGTGAGGCCCGTATCCTGGTCAATTGTGCCGGTATCGCCAATGCCAGCCGGGTTGTCGGACGCGAGGGGCCACATGAGCTGGAGCTCTTTTCCCGTGTCATCAACGTCAACCTGGTCGGTTCTTTCAACATGATCCGACTGGTGGCTGACCGCGCCTCCAAACTCGAACCGCTGGGAGACGACAACGAACGCGCCGTGTTGATTTCAACGGCCTCGGTCGCTGCCTTCGATGGCCAGATCGGACAATGCGCCTATTCCGCCTCGAAGGGCGGCATCCACTCGCTGACCCTGCCCGCCGCCCGCGAACTCGCTCGCTTCGGCATTCGCGTGATGACGATTGCACCGGGCATCTTCGGAACGCCGATGATGATGGGCATGCCACAGGCCGTCCAGGATAGTCTCGCTGCATCGGTCCCCTACCCGTCGCGCCTCGGCACGCCGGAGGACTTCGCCGCGCTGGTCATGCACATTCTCGACAACACCATGCTGAACGGTGAGACCATTCGCCTCGACGGAGCCATCCGCCTGGCACCCAAGTGACGGGATGGATCAACCGCTCAAAGGACTGACGGTTGTTGAAATGGCGGGCCTTGGGCCCGCCCCTTTGGCTTGCTATCTGCTGGCCGGCCTAGGTGCCAAAATCATCCGCATCGAGGCGAAAGGCCGCGCGCCTGTTTTTCTGCCGCTTGATCCGGCAACCAACCCGGACGTGCTGTTGCGAGACACCCGCCAGCTCGATCTCAAATCGGATGAAGACCGCGAGGCTGCGCTGAACCTGATCGTCAAAGCCGATGTGCTGGTCGAAGGCTTCCGCCCAGGAGTGATGGAGCGGCTTGGCCTCGGCCCCGACGCCATGTTGGAGGCCAATCCCGGCCTGGTCTACGCACGCATGACGGGTTACGGCCAAAGCGGGCCGATGGCAGACGTCGCCGGGCATGACCTCAACTATATCGCGATGTCAGGCGTACTCTCCATGATCGGCCGCAAGGGCGACAATCCGACTCCGCCGCTCAACCTGGTCGGCGACTACGGAGGCGGTTCTATGGTGCTCATCATGGGTATTCTGTCCGCTCTTTTCGCCCGTCAGCAAACGGGCCGGGGTTGCGTCATCGACAGTGCCATGGTCGAGGGATCCGCCATGCTGGCAACGCCTATCTTTTCCTTCATGGCTTCCGGCGTCTGGCAGGGCGGTGCGCGCGGCAGCAATCTCCTCGACAGCGGCTGTCCCTTCTACGACACCTACGAGACCGCCGATGGCGGCTTCGTCGCTATCGCGCCTCTCGAACCGCAATTCTTTGCCGAGCTTGTGGATCTTCTGAAGCTGGATCCGTCCTGGACCGACCGGCAATACGAGCGGGACAGCTGGGAAGACCTTAGAGCCGTGCTTGAAAAAACCTTCCGCAGCCGCGATCGCGACGAATGGACCGAGCTTTTTGCCGGCAGCGATGCCTGCGTCACCCCCGTGTTGACACCTGAAGAGGCAGCTCAACACCCCCACAATCGTCACCGCGACAGTTTCAGGGACATTTCCGGCAGCCCCATGCCGATCGTCGCACCGAAATTTGGCGCCAAAGATGGCTGAGAAAAACAAGACGATCCGCGATACTGACGACGAGGCGCGCGCCCTCGCCCGAAGCCTGATCAGCCGCGCCCGCTTCGGATCGCTCGCCGTCCTGCTGCCCGAATCCGGCGATCCGTTCGCCAGCCGCACGGCTGTTGCCTGCGACACGGACCGTATGCCGGTCATCCTCGTATCACAGTTGTCAGCCCATACGGCGGGGCTTGCGAACGACCCGCGCGTTTCGCTGTTGCTTGGCGAGCCCGGTAAGGGCGACCCCTTGGCCCATCCGCGCGTTACCCTGCAATGCCGGGCGACAAGGATTTCGGCGGACGACCCGCGTAGAAAGGGCTTGCGCTCTCGATTTCTGCGAAGGCATCCGAAATCGGCGCTTTATGCGGACTTTCCGGACTTCTCGTTTTTCCGCCTTGAGCCTCGCTCGGCAAGCCTCAATGGTGGCTTTGGCAAAGCCTACATTCTGGAACCGCCTGACTTCCTCATTGCCTCGCCTGCTACCGACGGTCTGGCAGAAATCGAGGAAAGTGCTATCGACCACATGAACAAAGATCACGCCGACGCGATAGCGCTCTACGCCCAGGTTCTGGCTGGCGAAAAATCGGGCAAATGGACCATCTGTGGGATCGACGCGGCCGGCTTCGATCTCGCAAGCGGCGATCGGCTGCAAAGGGTGGAGTTCGATGCTCCGCTGGAGCATGCGGATCAGCTTCGGAGCGAACTTGCGAAGCTGGCCAAGCAGGCCCGCCAAGCCTGATTGCGAAGACGCCGGTTTTTGATTGATCGTTTCGGCGAAGCGGCGCATATAGGCAAACCCGCATGGACAAAAGAAAACGAAGGAATACGGCATGAGACAGAAGGTCATCATCGACACCGATCCGGGCATCGACGACACGATGGCGATTGCCTATGCCGTTGCTCATCCGCAAATCGAACTAATCGGCCTGACGACGATCTTCGGCAATGTGTCGGTCGCTGAAGCGACGGACAATGCCCTGAAACTGCTCGACTTTTTCGAGCACGACGCTGACGTGGCCAAGGGCGAGACGGTTCCTCTCGGGATCGAGCCGCGTCCGCACAGCTATTTTGTCCATGGCTCCAATGGTCTTGGGGAAGTGGTGCTGCCGGATACCGAACGGCGGGCCGTGGATCTGTCAGGTCCGGAATATCTTGTCGAGAAGACGCGTGCCTTTCCCGGCCAGATCTCGATCTGCGCGGTCGGACCGCTGACCAATCTGGCCCGGGCGCTGGAGATCGATCCGACAATCGTCGACCGGGTCAAATCCGTTGTCGTCATGGGTGGAGCGGTCTACCGCCCAGGAAACGTTTCGCCCGTCGCCGAGGCGAACATCTGGAACGATCCGCATGCGGCCGACGCCGTATTTGCGGCCAGATGGCCTGTCGTGCTCGCACCGCTCGATGTAACGACGCCCGTGGTCCTGACCGCCAGTTTTTTCGAAGATCTTGAGGTCGAGAGCCCAAAGGTCGGCAAACTGCTGGCAGACATCGCCCGCTTCTATACACGCTTCTACAGAAGCCATTCAGGTTTCAACGGCTGCATCCCGCACGACGTCATGGCGCTCACCTATCTGACCACACCGGGAATCTACATGCAGAAGCGCGGATCGCTCGCGGTTGCGACCGAAGGTCCCGCGATCGGCCAGACGATCTTTCAGCCGGCCGGCCATCGGGCCATCGATCCCATGTGGGCCACGCGACCTAAACATATGGCGCTGCTCGAAATCGACGCCAACTATTTCATCGGCGACTATTTCACCACCATCACCGGACGGCATCCAGAGTTCCTGTCGTCGGAGGAGTAAGTGAGCGTCAGAGGTCGCGTTCACCCGCGACGTCGATAACCTTGATCGAACGGGACAGGACCTTGATTTCCTGCAGCCTGCGTCCGAACTCGGCAATGTGCGGTGTTTTCAGATGCGCAGCGAGATGCTCATCCGATTCCCATTCCTCGTAGACCCGAAACAGCGCCGGGTTTTCGAGATCGCGATAGAAACGGTAGTAAATGCAACCGTCCTCCAAAGCCGTTTCACGCATCACCTCAATCGCATGCTCGACAGCGGAGTCAGCGTTCGCCGCCTCCAGTTCAATCGTTCCCGTCACCACAATCATTGTGCGTCCTTCCGGCTTCCGGATTATTGCATGATCATGCCACCATCGATCATGAACAACTGTCCTGTCATGTAATCCGATTCGCTGGAGGCGAGAAACGCCGCGGTGCCAACGACGTCTTCCGGATAGGAGTAGCGCTTCATCAAAATCATGTCTTCGGCGAGCTGGTCCATCGACTGGCCTTCCTTTTCGAACTTGCCGATCGCAACCAGGTCCTTGTCCAACTGCTCCCACAATTCAGTCCGCACAACGCCCGGGCCATAACCGTTGACCGTGATGTTGTGTTCCACCAGCGCTTTGGCGCCGCCATTGATCATGGCGAGCACCGCGTGCTTCGAGCACGCATAGGGCACCACGTCGTCAAAGGCCTGTCTTGAGAGAATGGAGCCGACATTGATGATCTTGTAGGGAAAGTCCTTTTTACCTTGCCGGATCATCTGCTTGGCGGCTTCCTGCATGCCGATGAGCACCCCGAGAGCGTTGACGTCCATAATCTTGCGGAAGTTCTCTTCGGTCACATCGAGAAACATCAACGGCTTGTTGATGCCCGCATTGTTCAGCATCACATTGATCGAGCCGAAAGACTCGGCCGTTGCCTGGACAGCCGCTGCCATCTGGTCGCGTTGGGTCACGTCGAGCTGCACCGCGATCGCCTCGCCGCCGCTGCGATTGATGCGTTCGGCCACTTCCTGGCAGCCGTCGAGATTGATATCGCCCAGGCAGACCTTGGCGCCATGCGCGGCGTAGTACTCGCCAATCGCCGCGCCCATACCCTGCGCGCCTCCGGAGATCAGCGCGTGCTTGCCGGCGAGCCTTGTCCTGTCCATGCTGGAGTCCTCCCGAATTAGGCCACCTTGTTGCTGAGCTGCAGCTTGGCCTTCGAGCAAAGCGGGCGAAATTCCAAAGATATCCAGAATGAATTCGAAACAGCCAGATTGGACATATCCCTTGTTCATGGGCTCCTAAATCTCCGGCAACATTGAAACCGGCTCTGAGATTTGGCCAAATGGGTAAAGGGAGGACGTTATGTCATATCTGAAAAAAGCAATCGGCCTTGCGACGGCCGCCTGCCTGACCGTCGGCGTCGCGCTGGCACCGGCGGCCGCACAAGACAAGAAGGGCTCGATTGTTTCGTTCAACGGTCCTGCTGGCGAGGCCTATATCGGACGCTTCATCAAGGGCATCAAGGAAACCGCCGCCCTCAAGGGCTTCGATATCAAGGTCTACGAAAACCAGTTCAACCAGGCGGAGCAGGATCAACAGGTCCAACAGGTCCTAGCAGCCGGCCAGTTGCCGGACGTCTTCATCTGGTGGCCGTCGGATGCGACGGCGGGCCTCGGATCGTTGCGAGCCTTGCACAAGACCGGCGTGCCGGTCCTCAAGATCAACCAGTTGCCGAACGAACAGGACAAGAAATACATCTTCGGCTACGCCGGACCCGACGACCGTTTGCGGGCGCGCAATGCCGGCTACATGATGCGTGAAGCGGCCGCGGCCAAGAAAGCCAATGGCGGCGACGGATATAACGTCATCGTTCTGTCCTATCCGCATTCCTATGGCGGCTACGGCCTGTCCATCAACGCCTTCAAGGAAGCGATCGCCGGCTCGGACCTGAATATCATCGGCGATGTCGACGAGGGCTTCGGACAGGCCAACGGTTACAAGGGCGCGGCCAAGCTCATCGCCAGCGTGAAAGACCAGGGTATCCATTTCGTCTACGGCATGGACGATGCCATTCTGACCGGCGGTATCAAGGCGCTGGAAGAGGCCGGTTACACCATGGGTAACGACGTCATCGCCGTCGGTACGGTCTGCAACGGCGACAAGCAGTTGATCGAAGAAGGCAAGCAGTTCGGCACGACCCTGCAATCGCCGCTTCATGAAGGACAGTTGGCTATCAAGCTGGTCGAGGAATATCTCGAGACCGGCAAACTCGCCAACTACATCAACTTCACGCCCAACCCGGCGGTCACCAAGGAAACTATCGATACGACGGCCCTGCAGGGTTACGATGGCAAGCTCTACGGTATCAACGAGCTGTGCTCCGGAGCCTGGGGACAGTAATCCGACTGCTTGAGATGTATAGTATCCGGGGGCCATCGGTCCCCGGATACCGTTTCATGGACACCCGGTGCCGTCATCGGCACTGGACAACCGGAAAAGCCGATGCAACCTTTGCTGAAACTCACCTCCGTCAGCCGATCCTTCGGGGCCATCCAGGCGCTCAAGGGCGTGGATTTCGAGGTGATGCCGGGGGAAGTCATGGGCCTGGTCGGTGAAAACGGCGCCGGTAAATCGACGCTGGTCAAGATTATCAGTGGCTTCGACAATGGCTACAGCGGCAACTACGTCTTCAATGGAGAAGCGGTTCGATTCACCAGCCCCGCGAGAGCGGAATTGGCGGGCATCGCCATCGCCCAACAGGAACTCTCGCTCATTCCGACGATGAGTGTCGCGGAGAACATCTTTCTGGCCGGGCACAATGTCCCGACGGTCGCTGACAAGCGTAAGCTAGTCAAAATGGCCCGCCACTTCCTCGACGAAGTGGGCCTGGACAGCATCAATCCGGCCATCGGTGTCGATCGGCTGTCGGTCGGCGAACAGCACTTGGTCGAAGTGGCCAGGCTGATTGCGCACGATCCTCAAGTGTTGATCCTCGACGAACCAACTGCAGCACTTGGGGAGTCCGATAGCATCCGCATCCTTGACATGGTCAGGCGTCTTTCCGATCGGGGAAAGTCCATCATCTATGTCAGCCACCGGCTGGACGAAATCTTCAAGATCACCGACCGCATCACCGTGCTTCGCGACGGCGAGGGTCAGCAGCCGCGCACCGCCGACATGCTGAACGTCGACACACTCGTCGAGCTGATGCTGGGGCGCGAACTGGAGATCATGTTCCCCGACAGGAAGCCGAAGGCGACGGGGGAGCCATTGGTGACGGTCGAGAACCTGTGGCCTGACGGTCTCCTGGAGCCGGTCAGCTTCGACATCTATCCGGGTGAAATCCTCGGTCTGGCAGGTCAGTTGGGAAGCGGTTCAGGTGAGGTCCTCGCAGCCATGGGCGGTGCACGGCAAACACGCTCCGGGAGGCTTCAAAAGTCTGGTCGAAGCTTTCTGCCGTCGAGCCCTAAACAAGCCATTCGGGAGGGCATCGCTTATTGCTCGGAGGATCGCAAGCATGATGGCCTGTTCCTTGGACGACCGATCAAGGAGAACCTGTCGTCGCCGTCGCTCGGAACCATTTCCCGGTTTGGCTGGCTATCGTTTGCCGCCGAATGGAAACTGGCGACCGGGATCGCGGAGAAATTCACCATCGATGTCGGCCGCCTCGCCGCCGATGCGGGCGTGTTGAGCGGCGGCAATCAGCAGAAGGTGGCGCTCGGCAAATGGTTGTCGATCGAACCCGACATCATTCTGGTCAACGAACCGACCCGTGGTGTTGACGTCGGCGCGCGCGCGGAGATCTATCAAAAGCTGCGCGACCTGGCCGATGCCGGGGCCGCTATCGTCGTCGCTTCCACGGACATCCAGGAGATCGCCAACCTTCCGGACCGGATTATCAGTTTCTATCGCGGTCTCAAGATCGGCGAACTCGCGCTTCGGGACATCTCCGCCGCGGCGATCCTCAAGCAGATCACCGACCCGTTCAACGAAACCAATCTTTGAGGCATCCTTCCCGATGAGCATGAACGCCGCCACGGACAGAGATACCAGATCGCCGGGCAGCTTCGTCGATCGGCTACTGGACCGCTATTCGCCGCTGGTCATCGTGCTCCTGGTTTTGTTTGCCGCCGTCTTCCTCTACGGCATGGCAACCGCGCCGAACTTCCTGACTTTATTCAATTTCAAGACCATCATCCGAGACGCCGCGCTCGTGGGCATCATGGCGGTCGGCCTGACCTTCGTCACGCTGTCCGGAAACTTCTTCCTGCTGTCCATGAAGGAAACGGCCGCACTGTCGATCATCGCCTTCGCCATGGCAATGTCCAACGGCTATGGTTTCGAACTGGCCTTTCTTTTCACCATGTCCGTTGCCATTGTCGCCGGTATCCTTCAGGGCGCGCTGATCGGCCTCGGAGGCAACCCGATTGTTGTCACCCTCGGCGCGGCCGGCCTTTTTTTCGGCCTGGCATCCTGGTGGAGCGACAATCTGGTGGTCTCCTTTCGCCGGCCGCACGGGGCGGAATGGCTCGGTTCCGGTTCCTTTCTGGGTCTGCCGAACATCACCATCGCCTTCATCCTTATCGCAGTCACGGCGGAAGTCGTCCTGCGCTACACGAGCTTCGGCCGCCAAGTTTATCTGATCGGCGCCAACCGCGCCGCCGGTCGGGCCACCGGTCACGAGAATTTTTCGATGGCGATCAAGGCCTGCACGATCGCCTCGGTCTGCTCGGCCTTCGTCGCAATCGCGTTCTCCGCCCAGGTTTCGAGCGCCCACGTCAACTACTTCTCGTCGGAGTTCGGCTCCTCGGGAGACATGACTATCCTGGTGATCGCGACTGTCATGGTCGGCGGCAACTCGATCATGGGGGGCTACGGTTCGACGCTGCGCTCGAGCCTCGGCGCCATTTTCATTTCTACAGTCGACAACATGATGGTGCTTCACGGCTTCAACAGCGGACCGCGTGTCCTGGCCGTCGGGCTGATGATCGTTTTCAGCATCATTGTGTTCGCTCTGATGCGCAGGGGAAGCAGGGTGCAGGAATGACCGCAACAAATGACACCGGCCTGGTCGCGAAACTGCGCAAATGGATTGCCGGAAATCCCGACCTGGCCTTCGCCATCCTGCTGGCGGTCTGCGTCTACGGTTATTTCGCCCTGACCAACGACCTGTTCTTCACCCACCGCACCTCCTACGCGATCATGGAGCGGTTCGCGGTGCTCGGCCTTGTAGGCCTCGCCCTGACGCTGTGCATCATCGCCGGCGAGATCGACCTCTCTATCGGTTCCAACGCCGCGCTGTCGGCCGTCATCGTTGTGCGGTTTACAGATACGCTCGGCGCGCCGACCGCTGCTTTGATCGCCATCGCCATCGCCAGTTGCATCGGTCTGGTGCAAGGCTATTTCGTTGCCTATCTGCGTATCAGGGCCATCGTGCTAACTGTCGGCACACTAATGCTGTTGCGCGGCGTCGCATTGTTCGCGGCAGAAGAAAAGACGGTGATGTTAACCGATTTCACGGTGCCGGATTTCATCACCACCAAAATGCTGGTCTATTTCTCACCGGCCAGTCTGCTGGTTATCGCCGTCTTCGTGATGGTCGGGCTGTTCATGAACTACACCCGCTATGGACGCGAGATTTACGCTATCGGCGGCGCCCGCAAGGAAGCGCTGGCATCCGGCATCAATCTGAAGCGACCGATGATGGTTGTTTTCACCATCTCCGGGTTCTGCGCCGGCCTCGGTGGAGTGATCATCGGCTTGCGCTCAGGAACCGCCCAGGCGCTGGGTCTGCAATACCTGCTGCTTGCCGGCACGGTCGCTGCTTTCATCGGCGGCGTGAGCATACTCGGCGGGCGCGGAGGCGTCATTGGCGCGGCCATCGGTACCCTGACGGTCAACTTCCTCAATACCGGCCTCGTCTTCAATGTCACACCGGCCTTCATGGTGCAGCTCTATCTTGGTGTCCTCTTGATGGTTGTGATCATGTTCCAGACCGGCTCGCGGCTCTTCGACGCCCATCAACGCCGTAGGCAGATCCTCAGCGATGTCGACCGCCGCCGCGAAACGCTGACGGCTCGAAGTCCGGGCTCGGCACCGGTGTCCTGAAAAATATCCAAACTGGATAAAATCTCGGTTAGTATGAGCCGGTCCGGGCCCTACCCTGCCCGCAAACGGGAGGCGAAATGCACGGCGGGACACAAAGCGTCGCCGATCTGCTCGGGCGTTATGACCGGCAGGCCAAAAGCGGCCAGCCGGAAGGCCCCTATGAGACGGCCGACCAGCGCAACGCGTTCGGTGTGTCGAGCCACGAGATGGCGCGCTTTCTCGATTTCATGGAGCAGTTGGAAATCGAGGTCGAACGGGCCCTCTCCGTCAAGACCGGCTATAGTGAAATACGCATGCTGGTCTCGCTACTGCGCAATCACCTGACCGGCAAGTTGACGACGAGTTCGTCGCTGGTCGCCAATTCCGGCCTGTCCTACGGCACCGCAATGCGAGGCATCGACTCGCTGATCGAGCGCGGGCTGATCATCAAGCGTCCGCGAACGTTGACCGGCAAATCGTTCTCGCTGCATCCAACGGAAAAAATGCTCCTGGAGTGGCAGGAGCTGGCGCGACGCAGCCATTCCCTGGTCGGCAGCACTTTCGGATCGCGCGGCGCCGAGCGCAGTGAACTGGCGGACTACTTTTTCGGCGCCTCCTATTCAAGCGGCAGCGTCCTGCCGCCACCCAGCATTCTCGAATCCAAGCTGCCGATCGCAAACGACCTTCGGTTGCTCGTCCATGCCGACCCGACCTTCATGGCAATGCATGTATTGAAAAAGCAGTTCGAAACTCTGTTCGGTGTCGGCATCCGATCCCGCGCCCTTTCGATCGACCGCTTACGCGAAGAGATCCTCGACAATTCCGAGGCCGAAGCCTCACGCTACGACATCATCGCCTGCGACCTTCCCTGGTTTGGCGAGATGGCCGCCGCCGGCAATCTGATGCCCCTCGACGATCTGATGAAGGACAGCGCGTTCGATACGTCCGATTTTCACCAGGAGGCGCTGGCCAGCGCCCGCTATCGCAGCCGGCAATACGGCATTCCGGTCCAGACCACGCCGGAGCTGCTGGTCTACCGGCGCGACATTTTCGAGGAGCGCGGCATCACGCCACCGCGTACCATCGACGAGACCCTGGCGGCCGCCCGCCAGTTGCACGATCCATTCAGCGGACTTTCCGGCATCGCCTGGAACGCTGCCCGCGGGACGCCGCTCGGTCATTCCGTCCTGTTCGTCATGGCGGCCTTCGGACAGCCGGTTCTCAATTTGAAGAAGACGCCCAACGGCTTCGACGGGGAAAACGTCGTCGGAGAGAATTTTCGACCGATGTTCGATACGGCGGCGGGCCGCGACACGGCTGAGTACTTCCGCGAACTCCTGCACTATTCGCCGCGCGGCATCCTCAACATGTCCTGGTACGAGCGGGCACGCTGCTACGCCGACGGCGCCGCGGCCATCGCCTATTGCGCCACACTGCTCGCCCCGCTCTTCGAACTCGATCAGAAATCACCGGCCTACGGTAACACCGACTACCTGCCGCACCCTGCCGGACCGAGTGGTCGCAACATAGCGCCCGTGGGCGGATATGCCCTGGCCATTCCGTCCAATATAGCGCCCGAGCGAATTGATCCAATCTGGACAGCTTTGGTGTCGCTAACCTCTGCTCAGACCGTAAAACTCTACATCGAGAACGGGAGCCTGGTGACACCGCGTTTCAGCGTCAGCATGGATCCTGAGGTCAAGCGCATTTCGCCGATGATATCCATCGTGGACGAGATGGCCCGCTTCGGCGTCTTCGAGATGTGGCCAAGGCCGCCCGTTCCGGAAATCGCTGAGATCATCGCCATTGCCGGCGAGGAGATGCACGACATGCTGCTCGGTGCGAAATCGGTCGCCCAGGCACTGGAAAACGCGCAGAACCGCGCCGATGCGTTGATGCGGTCGAACGGACACTACTAGCCCCCGACCACCATCGGGGGCCACTGGAGGCACCCGATGACTACTGCCCTCGATCCGCGGCTCTTACGGCCGCAGGACATGGACCCCAATTGGCGATGGGACCGCCATATTCCGGCGCCCGGGCACATGGCGGTGGATTTCGAGCGACGCGTCGACCACGATCGGCTGAGACGATACCGGTTGTCGCGGGCCCGCGAGGCTCTGACGAATTCCGAATGCGGAGCGCTGCTGCTCTTCGACGTCAACAATATCCGCTATGTATCTGGCACCAAGATCGGAGAGTGGGAACGCGACAAGCTCTGCCGTTTTGCACTGCTGATGGGCGACGAGGAGCCCGTCGTCTGGGACTTCGGATCGGCCGCCGTGCACCACCGGCTTTATTGCGACTGGCTCGATCCCGAGCGCTGCCGTGCCGGCATGCTGGGCATGCGCGGAACGGTGCCGCCGGCCGTCGGCCTGATGAAGAACCACGCCGAAGAGGTCATGGGCCTGCTTCGGGCAGCCGGTGTCGCAGACATGCCGGTGGGCGTCGACTATGCCGAAACAGCGATGTTCTTCGAACTGCAGAAAGCCGGCATGACTGTCGTCGACGGCCAGCAGGTGATGCTCGACGCGCGCGAGATCAAGAACATCGACGAGATCATGCTGCTCAACCAGGCCGCGGCCATGGTCGACGGAGTTTACCACATGATCCATGAAGAGCTGAAGCCAGGTGTGCGCGAGAGCGACATCGTGGCGCTCGCCAATAAGATGCTCTACGAAATGGGCTCCGACGACGTCGAGGCGATCAATGCCATATCGGGTGAACGCTGCAGCCCGCATCCGCACAACTTCACCGATCGACTGATCCGTCCGGGGGATCAGGCGTTTTTCGATATCCTGCAATCCTATCAAGGCTATCGCACCTGCTACTACCGGACCTTCAATGTTGGCATGGCGACGCCGGTCCAGAACGACGCCTACGTCAAATGCCGCGAGTGGCTGGACCACGCCATATCGCTCATCAAGCCCGGCGTTTCGACCGACACTGTGGCGTCCGTCTGGCCGAAAGCGGAGGAGTTCGGCTTTCCTAGCGAACTGGCAGCCTTCGGCTTGCAATTCGGCCATGGCCTCGGGCTCGCTCTGCACGAGCGGCCGATCATCTCCCGCTTGGTTTCGCTCGACAATCCGATGGAAATCAAGACCGGCATGGTGTTCGCGCTGGAAACCTTCTGTCCCGCTATGGACGGCTATTCGGCGGCGCGCATCGAAGAGGAGGTCGTCGTCACCGACACCGGCTGCCAGGTGATTAGCCTGTTCCCGGCCCAGGACCTTCCGATCGCTAACCGTTACTGAAGTCACAGTGGATGAAAACCAAGCCGAAGACCAATGCGGAAAGCCTGTTGCGCATGTATCGTCAGATGGCGCGCATCCGCACCTTCGAAGACCATGCGAACCAACTCTACCTGACCGCAAAAATGCCGGGTCTGACCCATATGTATTCCGGCCAGGAGGCGGTCGCCGTCGGCATCTGCGAGGCGCTCGAGAGGACTGACCACATCACCTCGACCCATCGCGGCCACGGTCATTGCGTCGCCAAGGGTGCCGAGTTCCGCGAGATGTTCTGCGAACTGCTCGGCAAGGCGGAAGGCTATTGCCGTGGCAAGGGTGGCTCCATGCATATCGCTGACCAGGACAACGGCAATCTCGGCGCCAACGCCATTGTCGGCGGTTCCGCCGGTATCGCCACCGGGGCGGCGCTCAGCGCCCGGCGCCTCGGAACCAACGCCGTGACCGTCTGCTTCTTCGGCGACGGCGCGATGGGCCAGGGTCTGCTCTACGAGGTCATGAACATGGCGTCGCTGTGGAAACTGCCGGTCATCTACGCCTGCGAAAACAATCTCTATGGCGAGTATACCCACATGTCCGAAATGGCGGCCGGCGACCTCAAGGCGCGCGCCGCAGCCTTCGGCATCGAGGCTTTTGAAGTCGACGGCCAGGACGTATTGGCGATCAACGCGTTAACGCAGGAACTCGTCGCCCGTGCCCGCAATAATGAGGGTCCGTTCTTCGTGACGCTCAACACCTACCGCTATCATGGCCACCATGTCGGCGACATCAACCGCTCATATTACCGCAGCAAGGAAGAAGAGGCGCACTGGAAGGAAAATCGCGACCCGATCGACAATTTCGGCGCTTGGCTGGTGGCGCAGAAGGTCGTTGACTCGGTGGAGCTCGATGCCATGCGCGATGAGATCGCCAGGGAGGCTGAGACCGCTGTCGCCTACGCGCTCGATGCGGCCTATCCGCCGATCTCGGAAGTCGGAGCGCATGTCTATGCGGATTGACGGCGAATTCAACCGATCGACGGAGCTGCGCGATGCGTGAAATCACCCTTTCGCAGGCGGTCAATGAGGCCATCGCCGAAGAAATGCGCCGCGACGAAACCGTCTTCCTGCTGGGTGAAGATGTCGCCGAGGCCGGCACCCCGTTCAAGGTGCTTGCGGGCCTCGTCGAGGAGTTCGGCACCCAGCGGATTCTCGACACGCCGATTTCGGAACCCGGCTTCATGGGCATCGCCGTCGGCGCCGCCATGACCGGCTTGCGGCCGATCGTCGATCTGATGTTCGGCGACTTCATCTTCCTGGTCATGGATCAGCTGTGCAACCAGGCGGCCAAGACCCATTACATGTCAGGCGGCAAGCTGACCGTTCCAATCGTGTTGCGGACCAACCTTGGTGCCACCCGGCGGTCCGCTGCCCAGCACAGCCAGTCGCTGCATGGGCTGGTCGCCCATATTCCTGGCCTGAAAGTTGCGCTGCCCTCCAGTGCCTACGAGGCCAAGGGGCTGATGAAGACCGCCATACGTGACAACAATCCCGTGGTCATCTTCGAAGACAAGCTGATGTATCAGGACAAGGCGACGGTCCCGGAGGAGGAATATCTGATCCCCTTTGGCGAGGCCAACGTCCTGCGCCAGGGACGCGACATCACGCTGGTCGCCACCTCCTCAATGGTGCAGGTTGCGCAACAGGCGGCGGATCTCCTGGCAAAGCTGAACATTTCGGCTGAAGTCGTCGACCCGCGAACCATCGTTCCGCTGGACGAAGCCACGATCCTCGACTCGGTGAAGAAGACCAGCCGTGTCATGATCATCGACGAGGGCCACCAGAGTTACGGCGTGACCGCGGAAATCGCCGCGCGAATTTCCGAGAAGGCCTTCTATCATCTCGACGCACCGGTGCTGCGCATGGGCGCCATGGATGTACCGGTCCCGTTTTCCCCGGTGCTTGAGGACCTGACCGTTCCGACGCCAGGGGCGGTTGCCGAGCGCGCCGCCGCCGCGGTTCGCGGAGAGCTTTTCCATGCCGCATGAGGTCACCATGCCGCAGCTGGGCATGGCCCAGGACACCGGGCTGATCGTCTCTTGGACGAAGACGCTGGGCGATCCGATCAGGACCGGCGACGTGCTGCTGGAGGTAGAGACCGACAAGAGCACAATGGAACTTGAAGCGGCCCATGACGGCTACCTCGCCGAAGTTCGTGCCGAGGCCGGCCAGGCGGTTCCAGTTGGAGATATCATCGCCATCATCTCCGAAAGCGCGGACGATGTTGCTACCGACAACGCCGCGCCATCGCCGGAAACGGGCTTGAACGGCGCAACTCCCACGTCCACGCCGATCGCCCCCATGCCGGGGGCACCCGAGGACGCGCTGTCTGTTGTCGCTGCGCCCAACCCCGCAACTCCGGCATCGCCTGGGGACAGGATCCTTGCCTCTGCCAAGGCCAAATATGTGGCCGCGCAAGAGGGTATCGATCTGCGTCAACTCGTTCGGCGGGGGGCAAGCCAGCCGATCCATGTCGCCGATCTGCAACGACTGGCGGAAACCACCCGGCTCGACGCACCACCAAGCACGTCGTCGGCCGGCACGTTGTCGGCCACCGTCGACCGCCGGCCGATGGCAGAGTTCGTCGCCTGGGCAACCGAAATCGCGGGCAGCCCCATCGAGGAAAAGGCCGTCTGGTTGAATTTCGCAACACGGGTGTTGCGCAACGCCACTGGCATGGCACCGGCCGATGGGATCCTCTGTGAACACGCCAGGTATGGATCGGAAGACGGCGCAGCATTTGCGGCCGATGCCGATCGTGTCGTTTTGAGCTGCATTCGGACAACCGATGCAATTAATCGGGTTGCGGACATCAGAATTCTCGATCTGTCGCAAACCCGGATATCCGACTACCGGCCGGCCGCCAGCTGTCCCGCTCCTACCATCGTGCTCGGCTCCGCGGCCGACGGTTGCTTGACCGTCAGCCTGCATTTTTGTGAAGAGCAACTGCCACTCGAAGCGGCCATTGCATTGCTCGACGACCTTGCCCGCCACGCCGCCGAGCCGATGAAGCACATACTTTGAAGGGCAAACCTGAATGTTAAACTTACATCGACGGTCGATGGAAAGATACTTCCGGCGGGCAAACCTTCGAGGTCCACAACCCGGCCGACGAATCCGTACTAACCAGCGTGACCTCGGCAACCGTCGACGATGCTATGGCAGCGCTGGATTCGGCGCGGTCGGCGTCCCCACCTGGGCCAACGAGACACCCAGTATGGCCTAGTCGCCTATCTATTAACGGCAATCTCCAACCTTGGCTGAGTGTCACCGAGAAGCTTGATCGGCATGATGGCCGCAACCGCGGGCTCGTCCCAGACCCCATGGCGCCGTTTGGCGGCATCAGACAGTCGGGTCTCGGTCGCGAGGGCGGCAAGGAAGACGTGCTGGAATTCCTGGAACCCGAAATAATTGGACGATCTGGCAAAGCAGGGTCAGCTTGGTCTTGAACTCGAGGATCATCATAGATATGTCCCCCTGATACGTAGCGTGAGCCTCGTGTGTCATCGCCGAACTTCAGGTGCTGGTGTCCAAGCCTCATAGTCCGGCAGACAACGCTTTGCGGGAATACGGTTCAGTTCAACCGGCCTTCCGGCAGCGCCACGACTTTACGAGCGTGTCTCCGGTCGCAGCCGCAACCGGAAAGCCCGATCGATTGTCCAACATCACAGCTTCCAAACCCGCCCTCGCGGTGAACGACGCCCGCACCTGGGCGCACATCCTTGCCGACTATCACAAGCCGAGCAACGGACGCGGCCTGCTTGAATTCCTGATCTCTTTTTTGCCATTCGTGGCTCTTTGGGCGCTCGCCGCCGGACTGATCGCTCATGACTATTGGATCGGACTGGTGCTAACGCTGCCCGCGGCCGGATTCCTGGTCCGGCTGTTCATGATCCAGCACGATTGCGGGCATGGGGCGTTCTTTCGCAACAAGCGTGCCAATGACTGGACGGGACGCTTCATCGGCGTGCTGACCTTTACACCCTACAGTTTCTGGCAACGTTGCCACGCCCTGCATCATGCCGGCTCCGGCTGTCTCGAGCACCGCGGTTTCGGCGAGATCGAAACGCTCACCGTTGACGAATATCGCTCGCGGTCGGCATGGGACCGGTTCAAGTATCGATTGTACCGGCACCCTTTGGTCATGTTTGGCATCGGTCCGACCTACCTGTTTCTGTTCGATCATCGCTTGCCCGTCGGAATGATGCGCCGCGGCTGGCAACCCTGGGCGAGCACGATGGGCACCAATGTCGCGATCGCATTTGCCGCCGCAGCCGTCATATGGCTCGTCGGCTTCAAACTCTTCTTGATTGTACAACTGCCCATCACCGTACTCGGCGCTACCGTCGGTGTCTGGCTGTTTTTTGTCCAACACCAGTTCGAAGAGACTTCCTGGGAGCGACTGCCAGAGTGGAAACGCCAGGAAGCGGCCCTGCATGGCAGCTCGCATTACGATTTACCGGCGCCGCTGCGCTGGTTCACTGGGAATATCGGCGTCCACCATGTCCATCACCTATGCAGCCGGATCCCCTTCTACCGGCTGCAAAATGTGCTGAGAAACCACCCTGAACTGCGTGAGATCAATCGGTTGACCCTGCTCGACAGCCTGCGCACCGTTCGGCTCGCGCTTTGGGACGAACACAGAAACCGGATGGTGTCCTTTCGGGAAGCACAACTGGCTGCCTGATGCAAAGACCTCTCTTGACGTAGCCAACCGACGGTCCCAACCAGAATCCGGTCCAGCATCCAGTACCAGCACTCCGTATTGCGGGTCGCAGACAACCCGACTGGCCGGCAGACAATCAGCGGATCCGGACCAATCGTAAATTCGTCGTTTGTCCCAGTCACACCGAGCTGCGGCCGGTTCAGCCAAGTTGACCGCCCAATTCATTTTCGATGTGGCTGTGAATGACGTCTTCAAGAGCCGCATCCGCTACAAAGCCGAGTTCCAGCGCTCTCTTTGCATCGAAACCGCGGGGCCAACCCGCAACGATCCGCATAATAGTCTCATCGGGCTCTTCACGGATCAACGCGGCACGATCGGCACCGGCCACATTTTTCAAGGCTTCGATCATTTCACCCACTGTCGCGGCTATGCCGGGCATGGTCAGCGCCCGCCTGGCGCCGACACGGTCAAGATCAATCGTCGCTGCATGGATCAGAAAGCCGACTGCTGTCGTCGGGCTCACCATCCAGTGACGGACAGAGCGCGGAACGGGCAGCACCGCCTCTTCGCCGATCAGGGGTTCGCGCAGGATATTGGAGAAGAAGCCGGATGCCGCCTTGTTCGGCTTTCCGGGCCGGATGCAGACGGTCGGAAGACGTATGGCGATACCGTCGAGCATGCCCTTGCGGCTGTAGTCCATCAGAAGCAATTCACTGCAGGCCTTCTGAACGCCATAGGATGTCAGCGGGGCACAGAGGAATTCGTCGCCGATGGCATCCGGCAGCGGAGCGCCGAAAACCGCGATGGATGAGGTGAAGACCACCCTGGGTTTGTAGTTATGTTTGCGGATCGCCTCGAAGAGCAGCCGGGAAGCATCAAGATTGGCGGCGTATCCCTTGTCGAAATTCTCCTCCGCTTCTCCCGAAACAACCGCGGCAAGGTGAAAGATGTAGTCTGGCTTGTGCAGCATCAACTTTTCGATTTCGCCCGCATCCGCCAGGTCGCCGGACCGTATCGACACCGGCCAACGGGCATCGGGGCGGTCTGGCTCGACGATATCGAATAGCGTCATGGCCGTGATGGTGTTTTCGCCGATGGCCGCGTCGGAACAAAGCCGGTCGACCAGTTTGCGCCCGACCATTCCGGCTGCGCCCAAAACTAGAACATGCATGAAAGAATCCCTCGGTTCGTCCTGCGGTATCCTATACGCCGTTGCGTCAACGGCAACATTCAACCGCTTGCTTGCATCGATCACGTGTCGGCCACGGCTATTTGATTTGCCGCACTGCCGACCGCTATCTAGCATTTGGTCATGCGCTCTCTTCGTTTCGCCGCCGTTGTGCTTCTACTCACCCTTCTCCCGTTTCCGGGACTTGCTTCCGAGCCTGCGGACTGGACGGAACTCCACGGCATGGTTTCCGAGGCATCGCCAATCAAGGGCTCCAAGCCTGCGCAAATCCCTGAAGCCGGCCCGGTGGTCGTGACCTTTTTTGCGTCCTGGTGCCCGCCGTGTACCGATGAATTCCAGCATCTGAACGCCCTCGCAGCAGATCAGAACCTTGATGGTGGATCGATCGTTGCCATCAACCTTTTCGAGGATTTCGGCGGCAAGAAAAATCCGGCTCGCATGGCACGGTTCATCAAGCAGACCGAACCGCAATTTCCATTGATTGCCGGCACGGAGGAAATGCGTGTTGCCTTCGGGAACATCACCCGCATTCCGACTGTTGTCGTCTACAACCGATCCGGCAAGGAAGTGTGGCGATTTGTTCATCAGCGCAACGCCACCAAGACACATGTCACTCTGGATGAATTGCGCCAGGCGTTGCATGAGGCGAAATTTCAGTAACTTCTGCGCGCACCATCCCCTCCGATAAAACCCTTGGTAAACATCAAGTATGACCTAGCCGGAATTTGCACATTTTTTAGGCAAATTACCACTACCCCTTAACCGGTTGTTCATTCTGACGATAAAACATCAAAATTACACCTGAAAGTCGAAGTCGCTCACAAACTTCGACCGCATGAAGCAGTTTTCGGGGCGCCGCACAGGCATGAGAATGCGAAGAACCCGCGAAAGACTGCCCAATGTTAATCTCCCGCAAGCTACCGCTCGCCGCGGCCCTCCTGACCGTGGTGTCAATTGGTGCGTCCAGCGTCGCCGCACTGATGATCAGTTCCAACGTCGTCGAACGCCAGGCCCAAGAAAAACTGGAGGCTGTGGCGGACGGACGCCGTAACCAGGTCGAAACCTATCTTGTCAACATCCGCAAGGATCTGGAGGGATTGACGAAGGACGCCAATGTCGACAAGGCCATGGGGTCCTTCAAGTTCTCATGGCAGTTCGTTGGGGACAACCCAGCCGGTGAATTGCAATCCCGTTACATTGATGACAACCCGCATCCGACGGGCGAGAAGCACCTGCTCGATTCAGCCGGCAAGGATGGTTACGACTCCGCTCATCAGACCTTTCATCCAGAGCTGCGCAAGTTCCTGCTCGACAACGGTTACTATGATCTCTTCCTGCTCGACGAACAGGGCAACGTCATCTATTCGGTGTTCAAGGAACGCGACTATGCGACCAACCTGAACACGGGCGAATGGAAGAATTCGGACCTCGGAAATGTATTTCGCGAGGTGATGGATGCCGGCGTCAGCGACACGATCGTGCTTAAAGACTATGCACCGTACGGTCCTTCCAATGGCGCACCTGCGGCCTTCATCGGCAAAGCGCTGACCAGTGGCGACAAGGTTACGGGTGTCGTGGTCCTGCAAATGCCCAACGACATCATCGCAGAAATCATGAGCAACACGACCGGCCTCGGCGAGACGGGTGAGACGATGCTTATCCGCAAGGACGGCTACTTTATCACCGACTCCGCCAAAACCGCCGACAACGAGGCGCTGACGGTCACGCTCGATTCTCCGCTTGTCACCGAAACCACACGCGAACACATCGCCGCAGGTCCAATCAGCGGCTATCGCGGATTCGAAGGCGAAGCAGCTCTGGCACGCGTAGACTTCCTCGGTGCCGACTGGATCATCGCTGCGATCATCGACCGCGAGGAAGCTATGGCTGGCGTCACGTCGATGCGCAACATCATCCTCGTTATCGCTCTGGCCTTGCTGGCAGGCGCGCTGGTGGCCGCTTTCCTGTTCTCTCGCACGATCTCCAAACCTATCACCGACGTGGTGCGCAACATGGCCGAACTGGTCAAGGGCAACACGAACCTCGAACTCAGGGGAGAAGAGCGCAAGGACGAGATTGGCGAGATGGTTCGCTCGGTCGCCGTGTTCAGAGACGCTGCCATTGAAAAGGAAAATCTGGAGCGGGAAGCCGAAGAAAACCGCTCACTCAGCGAACGCGAACGCGCTGATCGTGAGGCCGCGAAAGCCGAAGAGGCGAAGCAGATGCAGGATGCAGTCGACTCGCTCGCAGGCGGCCTCACGCGGCTGGCCCAGGGTGATCTGGCCGTTCACCTGGACGTGCCATTCATGGACGGTCTGGAGCGGCTGCGAACAGATTTCAACGCCTCGATCGAAAAACTCAACGCAACGCTTGGCGAAATCCGCGACAGCACCGGTTCCATCGATGACAATTCGAAGGAGATCCGCAACGCCGCAGATGACCTGTCGAAGCGGACCGAACAGCAGGCTGCCTCGCTGGAAGAATCCTCAGCCGCCCTGGAACAGATCACGTCAGCGGTCAGAGGAACGTCCAAGCGAGCCTCCGAGGCCGCCAGGATGGCCGATGCGGCCCAGACGGATGCCGACAAATCGAGCCAGGTGGTCGCCGAAGCCGTCACTGCGATGGAAGATATCGAGAAGGCATCGGACGAGATCTCCAACATTATCAACGTCATTGACGAGATCGCATTCCAAACCAATTTGCTGGCACTTAATGCCGGTGTGGAGGCTGCACGCGCCGGTGAAGCCGGCAAGGGATTTGCTGTTGTTGCCCAGGAAGTCCGAGAGTTGGCGCAACGTGCCGCCAACGCCGCAAAGGAGATCAAGGAACTGATCACCAAATCAGGCGACGAGGTCGCCAGTGGTGTCAAGCTTGTGAAGGCTACTGGAGACGCGCTGACGCAGATCTCGACCCATGTCACTGACATCAATCATGCGATCAGTTCCATTGCCACGGCCGCCAACGAACAATTGACCGGCATACAGGAGGTCGGCACGGCGGTGACGCAGATGGATCAGATGACCCAGCAGAACGCGGCAATGGTGGAACAAACGACCGCCGTGACGCACCGTTTGGCGGAAGACGCCGACGGACTGGCGAAACTGATCGGCGAATTCAGCATAGCCGGTAGGGCTGCACCGGCCACGGCAGCAAAGCCTGTCAGCGAGTCGACCAAGCCAGTCCCCTCGCCGGCCCGCCGGATGGTCAAGGCTGTCGGTCAGGCCCTGGGTTTTGACGGAAACGCCGCTACAGTCGCACAGCAAGACAACTGGGACGAATTCTAGAAATCGTCTGGGGTCCACGGATCAAACCCACCTGAACAGGCCGGTGGCGTCGAGGGCGCCGCCGGTTTTCTTTTTGCTCAGGGCAAAACCATCACCGGTGTGTCGCTGTGGCCGCGCAAGGCAAGCGGGCCATGGTCCTGCAGATTTCCGATAAGGCGATCGGCGTGATCCGGGCTCTCAAGCCGCGCCGCTTCGACCAGTTCGGAACTGACGATGCAGCGGCTGCCCAATTCGCGATTGGCATGCTCCAGCCGGCTGGCAACATTGACGGTATCGCCCAATACGGCAAATTCCATGCGCCGATTGCTGCCAATATCTCCAAGTACAATCGGCCCATAGTGCACACCGACCGCCAGCCGCAGGTCGCGCATTTCGGTTCGATCCTGCCTCCAATGATCGAAAGCTTCAACCATATCGACAGCCGCAGCGAGAGCGTTGACGGCATCACGATCGCCGGGCTCAGGCGTTCCGAAGGTGGCCATCAGGCCATCACCGATAAACTTGTCGAGTGTCCCGTCGTATCGGAACACGATTTCCGCCAAAAGCCCATGCACTTCCCGCAACATTGAAATCGTCGCTTGCGGGGAATGGCTTTCCGCCCACCCCGTAAAGGCGACAATATCAGCAAACAGGACTGCCGCGCGATGCTCTCGCGGCTCCGAAAGCGGACTGGTTTTGCGGGCGAGGATATCCACTGTTTTGCGCGGAAAATAACGGGCAAGATTGGTTCGTTCGCCGGAGAGATTGGCCTGCCTGATGGCGATCGCCCGAGCCCGCCGAACCGCCAAGGCAAGCAAGCCGGCTGTTATCAGCAGCACGGCAACCTCCTGCACCCGAACACCCAAATCAATGAAGTGTGGGTTGCCCAGGAACGTTGCGAATTGCCCGACATCGGCATTGTCCGGCACTCGCCAGACAGCATCTGGCAGGCTGGTCAACCAAAAGACCCCCAGGAACCACGTGACGGCGGCCGAGATGCCGCCCCAGATAACGAGCCCCGGTCTGTACAGATAGGCCAGCCCTGCAAGCAAAACGAAAAAGTAGACGAAACCGCCGAACCTCAGATTGATCTGCGGCGGAAATTCATTGAGCACCAGCGGGTTGGGGTAAATAAGTGTAAAGGACAAAAGCGCGAAATCGGCTGAAACAAAGGCAAAGCGGTGCCAGGGTCGCCGCCATGGCGACCGTGCCACCCAGTAGGAAGCCACCCCCAAAAGCATGAACAGCGTCAGCAGGAAGAAGATGAATATCGGCCCAGGCCAGGGTGTCAGAAAGCTGGTCAGGATGGCAATGAGCACTAGCGCAACGCAGCGGCCGATCAGCGCAGTCTTCTGGGCCGCCAACTCCTCAGCCTCGAACGTGAGGTCTGACGAGACCGTCCCATCGCCGATTTTGTTGTTCATCACACCACCCCCGGCCGTTCGCGCAGATGTAAGGCCAAACGAAGTGTACCGCCAGAGCGCCAATCCCGGAAACCTCTCGCACAATCTTTGAAGGGCTCTTGACCTCAACCAAGGTCGAAGAATTGCGCCGGTCTTCACAAGAGATTCCGAGACACCGAAAAGAGCAGGCCATGAGCAAAGGCATACTGGAACCCGTCAACGATCCGAAGAAAACGGCGGACTGGTTGTGCAACCAGTTCGTCTGGCACGACGATCAATCAACCATCCGAACACAGGGACGTGTGTGAGTCGGTTCTCCAAAACGCCAATTTGGGCAGGTCCACCTGTTGCAATGATCCCTCTGAAGCCCGTGCATTTGAAGCGGATGGTGAGACCCGGTCCACGCACGTCCGGCCGCGTTCGACAAAAGAACCCCACGCACCAATTTTGAGACGCTCCAAGGATTGTTGAGACAAAATGGCGTCGTCTCGACATCGTCTGACCCGGTATTCTCCGATGATAGGCGAATCAACAATGGTGTTGAGCCGCTACGGATCAACGTTGTAACGACCCTCGAGTACACCGACGCAGACGATGGAACCTATGGCAGCGATTATGGGTCGCTTGAAACGAACAGCATGTGGCGATCGACTGCCACAGCCGGATCGGCAACACGCTGATGCGGCAAGCGTTGCCGTCTCAAGCCCTCGCCAACCGGGATCGTGATGAGCTGCGGACCTGGCCACTGCCGGGCTGCGGACCTGGCCACTGCCGGTACGTTCAATTTCAAATATCAAAGGGCATCCTATCCCGGAGCCATCTATCGGTGAGGAGAGACAGCTCTCCGCCACCTTTGAGAACCGATCGGAGATGCGGAGGGCACCAGTCTGCCCCGGTGGTGAAGAGTTCTTCATCCCCGACTGGTCGAGATCGGAATTCATCCCAACAGGACAAGCATAATGGCAGACATCACGATCACTGTTACCACACTCGACGACACAACGAATGGCGTCGGGATAAGCTTGCGCGATGCCATTGCCACCGTCAATGCGAACGCTGGTTCGGCGGACAATTACACGATCGAGTTCGACTCGTCGCTACAGCCCGCCTCCGGAACAGAGTCCGTCATAACGCTGACTCAGGGTCAGATCACCATCAGCAACGATGTGATCATAGATGGTGATATCGACGGCGATGGCCGAGCCGACATCGTTATTCAAGCGGCCGCCTCTCCCCCAGCGCCGCACCGGATATTCAACATCGACGGCGACGGCAGTAACATTCAGATCGAGTTGAACTCGCTTGTCCTGGAGAACGGCAGCAACAACCTCGAAGGGGGGGGCGCAGTCTTCGTCGGAGACGACGACACGCTGATTGCGCGCGCAGTGACATTTCAGAACAACGAGGGCGCCAGAGGTGGAGCACTACTCCTGAGTGAGGGTGCGCACGCCGAGATCCATGACAGCGTTTTTCTAGGCAACGAAAGCGCGGGCAGTGGCGGCGCAATCTATGCGGACGACGCTGATGACCTGACGATCGTCAACACAACTTTCTACCGCAACGAATCCACGGATTCCGATACAACCTCGGCATCAGCAATTTACAGCTTCGATACCAATCTCACGATTCTGAACAGCACATTGGTCCAAAACGGGCTCAATGAAGCCGTAAACGAAGGTGAGTACGTAGCCCTGGTCGTGGACGACGGATCGGTCGAGATCAAAAATACGATCATTTCCGGCAACGGCTCTGGTAGCACGTCTTCGGCCGCTGACAATGTGCGGTACGAGAACTTAGATTTTTCAAAGAAAAATCAATATGATGTGGGATTTAACCTGATAGGTGCGGATCCGGCAAACATCTTCGAAGACTTCGATCAGTTCGCAAGATCCGACGCTGATGACGACGTTGCGACCCTGGTCATTCAGGACGGTGGCGAGGCCCACGACACCGGTGGCAACTCGGAGGTTACGACCGAGTTTGACGCACGGGGCGATGGCAATTTCCGCACCGTGGGCGACGTCGTGGACATTGGGGCATACGAGATCCCGGGCAGCGGTCCCTATTTTGTACCTGTTCTGGTTGACATCGACGAGTTTGATCTGTTTGGGAACACCGCCACAGTTACCATCACTGAAAACACCGCCCAAGTTATCAACACTCCCTACGGTACCGAGATCTTCGACGTCGACGCGGTCCTCAACTACGGCGACACCGTGGATGACTCCATCAGCTACACCATTGTGTCTGGCAATGACAACGTGGATGGCGACCAGTGGGGGCCGTTCGCCATAGACTCAAACACGGGTGTGATCACCGTTGTCGATGAGCGCGATCTCGACTACGACTTACGATCCTCCTTCACGCTTGAGATCGAAGCATCCGGGGGTGGCGAAACCACCACCGCGAATGTGACGATCAACCTTCAGGATTTGGCGGAAACCTTCGTCGTCACCACGCTCGATGACGAGTTCGATGTCGGATATACCCTGGATAAACCGGGCGGCGAAGGACTGTCCCTTCGCGAGGCGTTGGAGATGGCCAATGCCGGTGTCGGCTCGCGAGATACGATTGTTTTCGCAGACGATTTGGAAGGCACGATCCGGCTCAAGGCCGATCAGGATCCGAATAATGATGATGATGAACATGGATGGGATTATTCCAATTCGGACTTTGGGGAGCTCATCTACGCACGGAATGTCATCATCGACGGTGACAACCGGATCACGATATCTGGCGATACTTCAGGCAATGACCTGACCACCATGCACGGTGACATCGAGGTCACCGACTTGTCGCAGATGGCTGTGGACAGCACCCTGTTGGCGGACAACGTCGGCATTTTTGTGGACACCGGTTCAGGAGCCAACTTAAGCACCGCGACGGTCTTCAAGGGGCTGACCCTGACCGGCGGTGTTGCCGTGGACGGCGGCGGAAACGGTGGCGCAATCAATGCTGGCGGCCAACAGGTCGTTGTTCAGGACAGCTTGCTGATCGGGAACCAGGCGACAACACGCGGCGGCGCTGTCTGGGGCAACAGTGGTCAACTTGTCATCCTGGACAGCACGATCACCGGCAATCGCGCCGGTACGAATAGTTCTGGTGACGGCGGCGGCGGAATTTCCCATTCCACCGCCAATTGGGGTGGACTGACCGTAGTCAATTCTACGATCACGAACAACTATGCCGTGGGCGATGGCGGTGGAATTTCGCTCGTCTATGCCGGCGGCACCGTCAAGGAATCATTGATCCTCAATTCGACCATTACCGGAAACTACTCCGCTGAAGATGGTGGGGGTATCCAAACCGAAATCGACCTTACGATCGCCAACTCGTTGATATTGGGCAATGCGGCTGGCGGCACCGATAACGAGATTAAGGGAAACAATTGGGCCTCATACTCCGGAAAGAACCTGATCGGAGTACCCAACGGGGATTTCGATGCCAGCGGGATCGTGGAAGTCGACAATGCTGCGCTGGCGGACGTCTTCGCGGCGCTGCAAGCTTACGGTGTCTCCGGCGTGACAGGTGGGGCTCTGGCGGACCATGGCGGACCCGTGTGGACCGTGGCACTGAAAGACAGTGCCACCAATCCGGCGCTTGATGGTGGCGACGACACGATGCTCAGCGAAGCGACGCTCGGCCTCGACATCAATGCAGACGGTGATACCAACGACACACTTGACCATGACGCTCGCGGCGGAACGCGTCCTGTCGATGCTCCCAATGCGCCCAACAATGGCGCCAGCACCACCGATATCGGTGCCTTCGAGCTGGAGCCTTCTGCCCCGACTGACCTGGATCTGATTAACGTTAATTCGGTTGATGAGAATGATGATGCCGGTGTTGATATTGGCGATGTAACAGTCACCGATGAGGATACCACCAATATAGACGACTTCACCTTCACGCTTTCCGATGACCGCTTTGAAGTGGTTGGCGACGAATTGCGGCTGAAGGCGGGTGAAGCGCTGGACTACGACGTGGATGGTGCAAACGTCTCGCTCACCATTACCGTCACGGATCCTGATGATCAAAGATATAGCGAGACATTCTATATTGTCGTCAACAATGTCAATGAAGCGCCGACAGGCGGCGTGACGATTGACGGAACGGTTCCGTTAGGCTGGTATTCGGCCAACGCGTCGACCCTGGATGATCCGGACGGCATCAGCGGGCCGCTTGCCTACCAATGGCAATCCTCGACCGACGGCACCAGTTGGACGGATGTGGTCGGCGCCACGTCGGCAACCTATCGGTTGAGCGATGCCGATGTGGGACGGCAATTGCAGGTCGTGGTGAGCTATACCGATGACGGAGGAACGGTTGAAACCGTGACCAGCGCGGCGAAGGACGTCGTCAGCCACAATGTTGTCGAACTGTCCGCCCCTGGCACCCGCGGTCTCGTCTTCGAAGGCCAGCGTGCCAATGACCGTTTGGGCTTTTCCGTGAGCGATGCGGGAGACGTCAATGGCGACGGGTTCGACGACGTCATCGTCGGGGCGTGGGGGGCCGATCCCAATGGATCGTCCTCCGGCTGGAGCTACGTGCTGTTCGGCAATGCCGACGGGACGGTGGCGGACCTCGCCGATGTCGAGAATGGCACGGGCGGTGGCTTCGTGATCAACGGAGCGCTCAGCAATGACCTTTCGGGCTGGTCGGTGAGCGGTGCTGGAGACGTCAACGGCGATGGCCTGGACGATGTCATGGTCGCGGCGCCTGGTAAGCGCATCAAATCCTACGTGGTGTTCGGCAAGGCCGACGGGACACCGGTGGAGTTGTCAGACGTCGAGAACGGCACCGGCGGCTTCGCCATCAGCGGGACGGCCAAGTCGGTCAGCAACGCCGGGGACGTCAATGGTGACGGCCTTGATGACGTCATCGTCGGGACTGGAAGCGGAGCCGGCAAGAGCTACGTGGTGTTCGGCAAGGCTGACGGCTCGGAGGTGACGCTTGCGGATATCGCGGCGGACGCGGATGACGGCGGCTTCGTCATCAACGGAGCGAGCGGCGGTGACTACTCGGGCTGGTCGGTCAGCGATGCCGGCGATGTCAATGGCGATGGTCTGGACGACCTCATCGTCGGCGCCTGGGGTGCCGACCCCGACGGCAAGAGTATCGCCGGTTCAAGCTATGTGGTGTTCGGCAAGACCGACGGCTCGGCGGTGGATCTGTCCGACATCGAGGCTGGCATCGGTGGCGGCTTCGTCATCAACGGGGCCGGAAGGTCCGACTATTCGGGCAAGTCGGTCAGCAGCGCGGGGGACGTCAATGGCGACGGCCTGGATGACCTCATCATCGGAGCAGCAAGCGCCGACCCCAACGGCTCCTCGTCGGGTTCGAGCTACGTGGTGTTCGGCAAGGCCGACGGCACAGCCGTGGAGCTTTCCGACATCGAGGCTGGCAATGGTGGCGGCTTCGTCATCAACGGCGCAGACAGGGCTGACTATTCGGGCATGTCTGTCAGCGGCGCCGGAGACGTCAACGGCGATGGCCTGGACGACCTCATTATCGGCGCTCAGGGGGCCGATCCCAACGGTTCCGCCTCCGGCGCGACCTACGTCGTGTTTGGCAAGGCCGATGAGACCGCGGTGGAGCTTTCCGACATTGAGAGCGGTATCGGCGGTTTCGTCATCAACGGCGCCAATGGGGTAGACTTCTCGGGCTATTCAGTCAGCGGTGCCGGAGACGTCAATGGCGACGGCTTTGACGACCTCCTCGTCGGGGCACCCTATGCCGATCCCAACGGGTCCTCATCCGGTTCCAGCTACATCGTTTACGGCGGAGACTTCACCAACACCGCGACCCAGATCGGCAGTCTCGGAGACGTGGATGACACGCTCACCGCGACAGATGGGGCCGACGTGCTGTTCGGCGGGGCTGGCGACGACACCTTCGAGGACCTGAGCGATGGCGACCGGGTCTATGGCGGTCAGGGGGCTGACATCTTCCGCTTCGCCGCCGACGCCAACGGGAAGGTCATCATCGAAGACTTCGAGGGCGGCATCGACGATCCGAACAATGCAGGCGACGACGACCGGATCGATTTGAGAGCCTTCGGCGTCACGGATCTCAGCGGGCTCACCATCACCGCTTCGGGTCCCGGCGGTCACGACACCGCAATCACGGTGAACGGTGTCGATGATTTCGCCATCCTGCTGAAAGACTTTTCCTGGTCTGTCCTTGTCGACGATGGCGACACCATCCCCGACAGCGACATTGCCGCCGACGACTTCAACTTCGTCCCGGTAATTGGTGCGACGCTGCAAGATCAATCTTCTGACGAGGACACTGCTGTCAGCTTCACTCTGCCGTCTGATGCCTTCACCGACGCGGATGGCGATACGCTGACCCTGGGCGCCACGCTGGAGGATGGCTCAGCGTGGCCGTCGTGGCTGGCGTTCGACGCATCGACCCGCACGTTCTCCGGCACGCCGCCGACGGACTATAACGAAACGCTGAACATTAAGGTCTCGGCCAGTGACGGACAGACCGGCTCGACACCGCTAACACAGACGTTCTCCTTGGTGATCAATCCCGTCAACGACGATCCGGCCGGCACTGTGACTGTCGATGGGGCGATGGCAGTAGGTGAGACGCTGACCGCCAACACGACGATGCTCTCCGATCCGGATGGTCTTGGGACGCTTACCTATCAGTGGCAATATTCGGTCAATGATAACCCTTGGCAGGACATTGCAGGTGCTACGTCTGAAACGTTCATGCCGGAGTCTTCCCATGTGGGCCGGATGGTGCGGGTTGTGGTGAGCTATACTGACGGCGACGGAACGCCCGAAAGCGTGGCCAGCCCGGTAAGACCGGCGGTGGTGACATCGGCGGAACTCCAGGATGCACTCCAGGCGATCCTGGACGCAGCTGGCGCGGCCAGCATTAACGATGTTGCCGTTACCGACGATCAGCTGGGGTTGGTCGCAAATCGTGTCCTGGCGGGCGATCCACCATCGCCCATGGAACTTCGTTACAAGCGGGCAATTAAGGATGAGACAGTATTTGACGATCTGGAATCTTATCTTGATAACCAGCCGGGCATTACATTGGCTGATGCCATTGCAGAAGTGCAAGCCTTAATAGACGCGACAAATGGCCGCTTAGACGAAGACGCCGGCAATCCAGTCGACGGAAAAGAAAGTCTCTACAGGATATTCTACGATAAAGATACTTTCGACGAAGATTTTGTCGTTTATTGGGACGTGAGTAAGATCTCGAGTATGAAGCAGATGTTCTGGTGGGCTGAAAAATTCAACCAGGACATCGGCGACTGGGACGTGAGTTCTGTCTACCATATGGCGGATATGTTCAACCAAGCCAATGACTTCAACCAGGACATCGGCGACTGGGATGTCAGTTCCGTAACCGATATGGCGTATATGTTCTTTAGTGCCGACGCCTTCAACCAGGACATTGGTGACTGGGACGTGAGTTCTGTCCAGGATATGAGATCCATGTTCGAATCTTTCAGCCCTGGAGAATCAAGCTTCGACCAGGATATTGGCGACTGGGACATCACCTCCCTGACTGATGCGACAAATATGCTCGACTACTCCGGCATGAGCACCGACAACTTTGACAAGCTTCTGGCGGGCTGGTCGACAGACAGGTCCGGAGTTAAGGACGATGGCATCGACGATATTCCGATCGGTGTCACCCTGGGAGCGAAGGGACTGACATACACCGATCAGGACGCCTTTGACCGGCTCGTCAACGAGTACGGTTGGACAATCGGAAACGCCACGCTCCTGACAGCTGACGGGGTTCTGGCGGAGATTCTGGAAGATTCGGACTCTACCGGCGGCAACAACAACACCAATGGGGTTGCCGTTACCGACGTTGAGTTGGCGGTGGTAGCCGAGCGCGTCCTGCAGGGCAATGGCACCATGGAAGCCCGTTACCAGCAGGCAATTCAGGCGGAAACAGGGTTTTCCAACCCGCCGACCATTGCTGAGGTGCAAGATATCATAGATGCCGAGAACCTCGATCTCAGCGAGTTGTTCGCGGGTTCCATTACTAATCCGTCAGATTTCAATGATCCATATGTCGTTGACTGGGATGTCAGTGCCGTTACCGACATGTCGCAAATGTTCCAATTCACCGAGAATTTCAACCGGGCCATCGGCAGTTGGGACGTGAGTTCCGTTATAGATATGTCGTTTATGTTCCAAGAGGCCGATGCCTTCGATCAGGTGATCAGCGACTGGGACGTGAGTTCCGTCACCGATATGTCGGGGATGTTCTACGGGGCCGGAGACTTTGACCAAGCCATCGGCGAATGGGACGTGAGTTCTGTGACCAGTATGTCTTTTATGTTCGCCTCTGCCGGTGCCTTCAATCAGGACATCGGCGATTGGGACGTGAGTTCCGTGACCACTATGTCGAAGATGTTTAATTTTGCTGGAGGCTTCGACCAGGACATCGGCGACTGGGACATCACCAAACTGAAGGATGCGTCTGACATGCTCGACTACTCCGGCATGAGCACCGCAAACTTCGACTACCTGCTCGCCGGCTGGTCGACGGACAGTTCACCAGCAGATGACGATGGGATCGACGATATTCCGTTCGGAGTCACCCTGGGAGCGATGGGACTGCAATACACCGATCAGGACGCCTTTGACCGGCTCACTGTCGACTATGGTTGGACGATAGATGGAGCGACGCTTGACATCGCTTAGTCGATTATCGGCCAACGGGGAGAGATTTCGATGTGGTGACTACCGAATCGCAAGCTATTCCGGCGCATCCACAGAGTAGTTTGTCGGTGACACTCCAAGATGCGTCTTGAACGCACTCGACAGTTGATCAGGCGAGGAGAACCCACAGGCACATGCAATTCTCGAGACGTCGCCCCAACTTAGTATACCGGCTCCGATTCGTGCGCGCGCCATCTCCACTCGAAGGAACGTGATATAGGCCTTGATGCCGCCCAAACTCTCAAAGGCTCTGTACAACGTCGCTCGGGACGCAGCGGAATAGGCCACGATCTGTTGTGTGTCGAGGTCCGGGTTGGAGATGTTGTCGTGGATATATTCCAGCGCACGCGCGCGGATGATGTCGAGGCCACTAATTGCCGAATGATCGATGTGATCTTCAAAAACCTTGCATGCCAGTTCTACGGTCACACGATTTACCAGTTTGCTGGTGGGACTGCCTTCGCGCAAGGATGTCTCGAGACTGGACATCGCAGCTTTCAAGACCTGCGAGACCGGTTCATGTTCGCGCACAACAAAAAACTCACCAGGTTGACGGGAGCGAGCCAGCAGATGTCCGGAAGGAAAATACAAACGAACAATCTCGGAGTCCGAGTGGATGTTCTTGAAGTCGGTCGTCGCGTGAAAGAAGATATCTCCCGGACCAAGCCTTTGACGGCCCAACCAGTTGTTGACTTCAACACGCCCTTTCCTGATCATCACGACCATGATGACGTCGGCCCTGGAATCCGACCTCGGGGTATTGGCGCAACTGATTTCATATCCACTTGACTTCAGAAAGTGGAGATTGCAGCGGTCACCGACCAGCAGTTCCCCGATGTTTACATTCGGATTGTCGGCGCTCAGAGGACTGGTTATGTCTCGGCGCTCGGACGACATGGCACGTTCGTTCATGTAGTCATCGAGCGCCCGTAACCGCGCATCGCGAGGATACCGTCGCGTATCTACAAAGGACTGAGATGATTTCCTGGATTCAAGCTCAGGTTGAACCGTTGTGTTGCGGGACATTGAAAGTTCATTGCCTTTCTTCCCCCAAGACCTGTTCTTAACACCCACGCACCCGACTGTGAAGAGCATGCCGCTTTGGGCCCAGTCGTCTGGCGCGGCAATCGCCTGATCAATACCCGCCTGAATTCGAGAATTCGGCGCTCGGGTCGGTTTCAATCAGACGAGTTGGTTATGGTGCTCACGGGTGCACGAAGCGGAGAGGCACTCTCGAACTCCGTTGTCTTCATCGACGGGATGGTGTCATCATCGACCCGTCCCATCAGTTCTTCATTATCGATCCCGCATGATTTTAGCGGGGTTCCCCTAAAAGCGAATTGAAAATTCCTAGCGCCATCCATGAAGTTACCCTTTGCGGGGCGCCCACCAATGGCCTGGCCTTGGTTTGAAATTGCCATGAATATCGAGAACGGCCTTATGATCAGCAAACTTCCCAATCGAGGATTTGCTGCCGGATTCATTCGCTATCAAACGTCATCTGCTGAGATTGGCTTGCCTGATGGCGATTGCCCGAGCCCGCCGAACCGCCAGGGCAAGCAAGCCAGCCGTGATCAGCATCACGGCAACCTCTTGCACCCGAACGCCCAAATCAACGAAATGCAGATTGCTGAGGAACGTTGCAAATTGCCCAACATCGGCATCGTCTGGCCAGACAGCCCCCGGCAGATGTGAGGCCAAACGAAGTGTAGTGCCAGAGCGCCAATCCCGGAAACCTCTCGCACCTCGAAGGGCTCTTGACCTCAACCAAGGTTGAAGAACTACGCTTGTCTCACGATTGATTTCGAGACACCGAAAGGAGCAAGCCATGAGCAAAGTCAGACTGGAACACGTCAACATCACCGTCAGCGATCCGCAGAAAACGGCGGACTGGTTATGCGATCTGTTCGACTGGCACATTCGCTGGCAGGGCACCGCAATTCACGGCGGCCATACCATTCATGTCGGCTCGGACGACGATTACCTGGCCGTCTATTCCCAGGGCAAGCTCGGTGAACGCAGCGACGACACGTACACGACCCGAGGCGGCCTCAATCATGTCGGAGTCGTTGTAGACGATCTGGACGCGGTGGAGGACAAAGTCACCAAGGCGGGTTTCAAGACCCATTCCCACGCCGACTACGAACCCGGGCGACGGTTCTATTTCCACGACAATGACGGTATCGAGTTCGAAGTGGTCAGTTACACCGACGAGCCTGCCTGAGCAGACTGTTTCGGCCTTCTTTGTCTGCTTCGCGGAAGATTCGATGAATACGTATTCAGAATTTTCTTGAATACGTATTCACAGGTCACTATCATGGCGCCGCCAGAACCAAACATCAGGCTTTGTGAGGGAGGATACTCATGACTTTCAGCCGTCGCCATTTCATGGCAGCAACCGCAGGAGCGGCCTTTGCCGCGATGACCGCAACCGGATTCGCCGCCGATCAGACCAAGTACGGACTGCTCGCCGGCAAGCCTTATGAAGGCACCAAGCTCAACATCCTGTCGGTCGTTACGCCGCAATTTGACGGCCTAATGCTGCGCGACAAGGAATTCACCGACCTGACCGGGATCGAAACGGAATGGACCTTCATTCCGTTCACCAACCTGCAGGAAAAGATGGTGGCCGAGGGCATCGCCGCCAACGGTGCCTATGACGTGGTGAACTTTCTCGACAGTTGGGGTCCACCGAACGCCCATTGGCTTCAACCGATCGACGACCTGATGGAACGCGACGGCATCTCCATGGACCGCTATCCGGCCGCCTTTGCACGTTCGGCGCAGTTCGAGGGTAAGACATTGGGCTTCCCGCTTCGCGCCCATCCGCAGTTGCTGTTCTACCGCGCCGACCTGATCGATTCCCCTCCGACGAGTTGGGAAGAGATCATCGAGGTCGGCAAGAAGCTGAAGGAAGAGCATCCGGACATTGCACCGCTCGCGATGTACTACAACAATGACGGCAACCGGCAGAACCTGTTCATCTGGATCAACTTCCTCTGGGCTGCCGGTGCTGACGTATTCAATGACGACTGGACGGCTGCCTGGACAAGCGAGGAGGCCCTGAAGGCGACCGAGGACTATATCGCGCTGCACACGCAGCATGGTGTCACAAATCCCAACTCGGTTGCCTTTGTCGAACAGGACGCCCGTCAGTCCTTCATGCAGGGCAAGTCGGCGATGATCCCGGTCTGGTGGTGGGCCTATTCGGGCTTCTACAACCCCGACGCCTCGACGCTGACCAAGGATCAGGTCGCCTTTACCGGCATGCCCTCGTACCAGGGCAACACCAAGACCTACGCCATCTCCATGCCATTCTCCATCTCCCAGTATTCCAAGAACCCGGACGCCTCCTGGGAGTTTCTGAAATGGCTCTCCAACCCGGAAATGGACAAGGCCAACGCGATTGAGCGTGAGGTCGGCGGCAAGAAGATCGTCAACAACGTGGTTACCCACATCTCGTCGCTGACGGACGCGGACGTCAATGCGGCCAATGACAACATTCAGGCCGCGGCTTGGGAATCGCTCAAGGAATCCGACATCATGCCGCAGATCCCGGAATGGCCTGAGGTCGGTGACATCCTGTCGGCAGCGATCGCCAAGGCGGCGGCAGGCGGCGATGTTCGCCAACTGATGACCGAGGCCGCTGAACAGTCAAACCGAGTCCTGAAGCGCTCCGGACGCATTCAGTAACCACAGGCCGGGGCGGCTGAACGCAAGCCGCCCCGGAGTTTTTCATGCGCGACAACACGTTGAAATATCTGCTGGTGCTGCCGGCGGTGCTGGTGGTCTTTGCCACGGCGATCTGGCCGTTGATCGATTCGGCCCGGCTGTCATTCACGCTCGGCAGAATCAACCGGCCGAATTTTCCGCAGGGCTATATCGGCTTCGAGAACTACACCTGGGCCTTTCTCGAAGAACCGGCTTTCTGGAACTCGGTACAAGTGACGGCCATTTACACCGTCGCAACGGTGGCGCTGACAACGCTGATCGCGCTCGGACTGGCAATGCTTCTGGCGCCAGGCGGCCGGTTGCGCTCCGGCGTGCAGACCCTGCTGATCCTGCCCTTCGCCATGTCCCCTGCCCTGATCGGCGTGTCGTTCCGCTTCATGTTCAACCCGGAATTCGGCCTGTTCGACGCTTTCTTCGGCTTCATCTTCCCGCCGCTTGCCGACATCAGTTGGCTGTCCGACCCGGTCCTTGCCTTTGTCGTCTGTGTTCTCGCCGATGTCTGGGGATGGATTCCTTTTCTGACGCTTGTGCTGATCGGCGGTCTTGCCTCGATACCGCAAGATACGCTCGAAGCGGCCCAAGTGGACGGCGCCTCCGGTTGGCGGGTCTTCCGCGACGTTACATTACCGCAACTGATGCCGGTGCTCGCGGTGGTGATCATCCTGAAATCGATCTTTTCGCTGAAAACCTTCGATCAGATTTTCATGCTGACCAATGGCGGCCCGGGCACCGCCACCCAGACACTCAGTCACTACATCTATTTCAACGGCTTCAAGTACGGCCAGATCGGCTACTCGGCCTCGGTTGCCTGGTTGATGGTGATCCCCATGCTGGTGCTCACCTATTTCTACGCCAAATTCGTGTTCCGGAAGAATTGAGATGACAGCAAGGCAGAAAAAACAGTTCTGGAATGCTGTTCAGATTGTCCTGATCCTGACCGCCGCAGGTGTGATGATCATACCGATCATCTGGATCTTTCTGGCCGCCTTCAAATCCCATGTCGACGTCTACCAGTTGAAGCTGTTCTTTCAGCCGACGCTGGAGAATTTCGCCATTGTCTTCCAGTCACCCTACAACCTCGGTCACAAGCTTTTCAACTCGACGATCGTCGCTGCGGTCACCGTGATCTTTGCCATTCCGATCGCCACGCTGGCAGCCTATTCCTTCTCGCGTTTCCGGCTTCGGGGCGAGACGACAATGCTGGTGATGATCCTGGCAACACAGTTCGTGCCGGCCGTCGTGATCATCCTGCCCTTCTTCGTGATGTTTCGAGACATCGGGCTGCTCGACACGCGGGTCGGTCTGATCCTCGTCAACCTGGCGATCGTCATGCCGTTCGCCATCTGGATGATCAAGGGTTTCATCGACGGCATCCCGATCGATACTGAAGAAGCCGCGATGGTCGACGGATCGACCCGCCTGCAGGTGATCCGCAACATCGTCCTTCCGATGGCGGCACCCGGCCTATTCACTGCCGGCATCTTCTGCTTCATCATCGCCTGGAACGAGTTCCTTTTCGCCCTGATCCTGACCAACAAGAACGCGGTGACGCTGCCCATCGGGCTGGCGCTGTTAAAGGCTGAAGAAGGCGATCTTTGGAACCTGCTGTCAGCTGCCGGCATCATCATCATGCTGCCGATGTTCGTGCTGGCATTGATGATCCGGCGCTATTTCGTGCAGGGAATGACAATGGGGGCGGTCCGTTAGCCATGGCGCAAGTCAGCCTGAAGAACATCACCAAGCGCTGGGGCGACTTTGTCGGGGTCGACGACCAAAGCCTTGAAATCGCGGACAAGGAATTCCTGGTTCTGCTTGGCCCATCGGGCTGCGGCAAGACCACCACCATGCGCATGATCGCCGGTCTCGAGGAACCGACCTCGGGCGAGATCCGCATCGGCGGTCGGCTGGTCAATGACGACCTTCCGAAGGACCGCGATGTCGCCATGGTGTTCCAGAATTACGGCCTCTATCCGCACATGACGATTTTCGACAACATCGCCTACCCTTTGAAGGTTCGCGGGACACCGAAATCGGATATTGCGCCGCGGGTTGAAAAAGCTGCCGCCCAGGTCGAACTGACACAGTTCCTCGAACGCAAACCAAAGGCTCTCTCCGGCGGCCAACGTCAACGCGTGGCACTGGCCCGGGCCATCGTGCGAACGCCGAAAGTGTTCCTGATGGACGAGCCGCTGTCGAACCTCGACGCCAAACTTCGGGTCACCATGCGGGCGGAGCTCAAGCACCTGTCACGCCAGTTGCAGATCACCACCGTCTACGTCACCCACGACCAGATCGAGGCGATGACCCTGGCCGACCGTGTCGCCGTCATGAAGCACGGCGTCATCCAGCAGCTTGGTACGCCCGACGAAATCTACAACGATCCCGCCAATCTGTTCGTCGCCGGGTTCATCGGTTCGCCGGCGATGAACCTGATCAACGGCTCCGTCAATGACGGCATGTTCGTCACGTCGGGTGGCACACGGCTGGTCGTGGTCGACGCCCCGAACCGGGCCGATGTTGTGCTCGGGGTGCGCGCGGAGGATGTCGAGATCCTGGAACCGGGCAAAGGCGACATCGACGTTCCGGTCTACGCCTACGAAAACACCGGTGAGAGCGTGCTGCTGACGTTGCAGTTCGGCCAGCAACGGGTCATCGCCCGTGGCGATCGCCATCTACGTGTGGATATGGACGATACGGTCGGTCTGCGACTGCATCCCGACCATCTCTACCTGTTCGATCCGACAACCGAGGAGCGCATTCGCGACTGATGGAAATCTGGACGGAGGAAACCGGAGGATGAAGGCGGCGAAGGCGACAGCTCTCGACGTTGCCCGACGTGCCGGTGTCAGCCAGCCGACCGTCAGCCGAGTCTTCACACCCGGTGCCAAAGTGTCAAAGGACCTGATCGACCGGGTGCGCACGGCCGCGCACGAGCTCGGCTACCGTCCCAACACGCTTGCCCGTTCCCTCATCACCGGGCGCTCCAAAACCATCGGCCTTATTGTCGCGTATCTGAAAAACCCCTTTTATCCGGAAGCTATCGAGAAACTTTCCGAAGCACTCAACCGCGAGGGCTATCACATCCTCGTCTTCTTCGCCGCCAACCTGGCCGAAGAGATCGATACGGTGGTCGAGGATCTGCTCGATCATCAGGTCGACGGCATCATCCTGGCTTCTGTCAGCATGTCCAACCAACTGACCGAGCGGCTGTCGCAGGAGGGCATACCATTCGTTCTGTTCAACCGCGGCCAGGAAAATCCAGACATGGCGCAGGTCACCGCCGCCAATTTCGACGGCGGACGCAAAGCCGGGCGTTTTCTGGCCGCCGGCGGTCATCAGCGCGTTGCCCACATCTCGGGCTGGCAGAAATCTCTCAACGGTAAAGACCGGCAAGCCGGTTTCATCGCCGGGCTCGCGGATGCCGGACTGGAGCCGTTTCGCTGCATCGACAGTCACTATCGCCGCGGCATGGCCATCGACGCAACCAACGAACTAATGACGGCGCCTGTCAAACCCGACGCCATATTCGTCGGTAACGATCATATGGCCTTCGCCGTCATCGAAACGCTGCGCTGCGATCTCGGCCTGCGCGTTCCCGAAGACGTGTCCGTCGTCGGCTATGACGACGTGCAGATGGCCGCCTGGAAGGTCTATGACCTCACCACCCTGCGCCAGCCGGCCAATCGCATGGTGGAGGCCACAGTCACGCTTTTGCTCGGCATGATCGATGGTGAGGACACCGGACCGCGCAAGATCGAAATCGACAGTCCGCTCATCATTCGCGGCAGCGCCCGCATTCCGGAAGGTTGGACGCATGAAAGCCGGTGAGCGTCAATGGAAGGATCTTCCGGACTACATTATCGGCATCACCAGAGAGATCTGGGAGGACCGTGGGCTTGCAACGCTGAACCACTATTATGACGATAACCTGCCGATGCGTTTTGCCTCGGGCATGCTGCGTGGCAACCGGGCAATCATCGACGCGACTCTCGCGACCCTGGCGGAATTTCCCGACCGCCAACTCTTGGCGGAAGACGTGATCTGGTCGGGCGATGAAGCAAACGGCTACCTGTCGTCCCATCGCCTGGTGACCACGGGCAGACACACCGGCCATGGCTACTTCGGCAAGCCCACCGGGCGATATTTCGAAGCCCGGGCCATCGCCGATTGTGCGGTGCGCGACGGCGTCATTTACGACGAGTGGCTGGTGCGCGACACATCATCGATCGCCCGACAGCTGGGTCTCAAACCGAAACGCTTCGCCGGCAAGCTGATTGCCCGAGAAGGCGGACCGGCAAACTGTGCCACTCCCTTCAGTCCTGAAGTCGACGTCGATGGGGGCTACAGATCGACAGGCAACGACAACGAATGGGGCTCCCGTACGGCGGACATTCTCGACCGGATTATGAACAAGGATTTTGCCGTCATCCGATCCGAATACGACCGTTGCTGCCGAATCGAACACCCGGGCGAACGCGGCGGCTGGTCGTGGCATAGTGCAGAAGAGTTCTGGATGCAGCTGCGCTCGTCATTTCCCTCTGCTGCGTTTTCCATAGATCACTGCATTGGACGTGACGACGCTGGACAGCCGCCGCGCGCCGCTGTCCGCTGGTCTCTACACGGCACGCATGACGGTTTCGGCGCCTTTGGTCGCCCGACCGGCGCGCGCGTCTACATTATGGGATTTACCCATGCCGAATATGGACCGTTCGGCCTGAAACGCGAATACACCCTGTTCGACGAAATTGCAGTTTGGAAGCAGATATTGATGCACACCGGAGAAACAAAATGACCCCCGCAGATATGGAAAACCGCATCGTCCGGTACGGCGATCTGAAACCGTGCAAGACGGCCTTTATTGACGCCCACACGCCTGGCTCCGACCAGAAAGAGAATTTCACCGTCATCGGCGGCGGGGTTTCGGAAAGCCCTGACCAGCACGTCCACATCAAGGAAACGCCTGGCTTCAACATCGGCGCAGCCGGCCAGCCACCGAAATGCCGCAACTCGCTCCATTCGCATCGCACGGCTGAAGTGTTCTTCGTCTTGAAGGGACGCTGGCGTTTTTTCTGGGGCCGTTGGGGCGATGCCGGCGAGGTGACGCTGGAAGAAGGCGACATCTTCAACATCCCGACGGGCATATTCCGCGGCTTCGAGAACATTGGTACCGATTACGGAATGATCATGGCCATCCTCGGCGGTGACGATGCCGGCGGCGGTGTCATCTGGGCGCCGCAGGTGATTGAGGACGCCGGCAACCACGGCCTGGTGCTGGCCGAAACCGGCCGCCTCTACGACACCAAGAAAGGTGAGTTTCTCCCCGAGGGGGTCGGGCAGATGCCGCTCCTGACAGAGGAGGAACTGGAGGCGTTCCCGGAGCCGACCACAGCGGATGTCATTCCTAACTACGTAGCGCGTTACTGGGATCTCGTCGCCTTGTCAGACCATGACCCGGCGCGGGTGATCGGTCCCGACGCCAAGCTCAGGGACCGGCCCGGGTTTGATGTAGACTTCATCACCCGCAATTCGCTTCCGGCGGAGCCCTATGTCATCGACCAGCACGAAGTTCTGATGCCAGTGCGCGGCCATTGGAAGCTGGAGTGGAACGGCGGATCAGCGGTTCTCAATCCGGGGGACACCTGCGCCGTTCCACCCGGACTGCCCCATGCGCTCTCGCCCTCGATGACCGGCGAGGCAGCACTCTACCGCGTGCGCAATACCGACGATCCGGCGGGTCCGACCGCCGTTCTCAACTGACCGGACAGGAAGCAACACCCATGGCCGAACAGGCAATCGAACCCGACCTTCTGGCGCTGATGCGCAGGGTCGACACGCCAACCATATGCAACGCCATCGAAACCGCGCAGGGCAAACGCGGCTTCGCCGCCTTCACCCGTGGCACCATGCTGTGCTCTGCGCCGCTGGAACCGCCAGTGGTAGGCTTCGCCCGCACCGCAAAAATTGCCGGCCTCGAACCGCCGACGGAAGCACCCGACATTATCCGCGAGCGTCGCATGGATTACATGCGTTCCATGGCGGCCGGCCCCCGCCCGGGGCTCGCTGTCGTGCAGGATCTCGATTATCCGGATTGCGTGTCGGCCTGGTGGGGCGAGATCAACACGACCGTGCACAAGGGCCTCGGGCTCTCCGGCGCCTTGACCAACGGCGTGATGCGCGATCTCGGCGATCTGCCGGAAGGTTTCCCGGTAATCGCCGGGTCGATCGGCCCCAGCCACGGCTTCGTCCATGTGCGAGAAGTCGGCACCCCGGTCGAGATCTTCGGCATGACCGTCCGTGAGGGCGACCTGGTCCATGCTGACCGGCACGGCGCACTGGTCGTTCCCCCGGAAGTGGTTCCGGTATTGAAAGCGGCCATCGACAAGCTCATCGCCATCGAACAGCTCATTCTTGAGCCGGCACGCCAGCCTGACTTCGACTTCGAAAAGCTGGAAGCCGCCTGGGCGGCCTTCGAGGCGGCACGGACCTGACTGAGCAGCGCGCCGCTATTAAGTTGGATCGCCCGAAGCAAACTACCCTGCTCCCGAAAAGGTGCGGCGTGCGTATCGGTGCCCTCCGACGAGGATCAGCGCGACGATCGATGCCGGTCCGAACACTTCGGGCGCCTTAAAAAGGATCAGGACGGCGAGGCCCAGGCGAACCAGAACTTCCCATAGGGCCAAACGCCTGGTGTCGAAAACCGAAAGCGCGCTGGATATCAGGTAGAGGGCCAGGACGAGCCTCAGCAGGAGTGCCCCAAGCGCGCCCCAGGCGATGTTGCCATCGTAGCCGGGCAGATAGCCGACCTCGCCTGACGCGCCGGTTGTCGGATCAACCACTGCAGCGTCGATGAGCAGAATTTCCGGGTAGATCGCGAACACGAAAGGAATGATGAACATGACAATGCCGGATTTCACTGCGGAAAACCCGGTCGCCATCGGCTCGGCCTTGGTGATCGTGGCGGCCGCGAAGGCAGCCAATGCCACCGGTGGAGTGATCGCGCTCGCCACCGCAAAGTAGAAAATGAACATGTGGGCCGTGAAGGTGGCGATGCCGAGGCCTGCCAGGACTGGCCCCATAAGGAGAGCAACGTTCACGTAGGCCGGAACCGCCGGCATGCCCATACCCAACAAGATCGCGATCAGCATGGTCACGAATAGCGCGATCAGCATGAACGTAGTTGAACCGCCTCGGCCGATATCGAGCGACTGCAACCATCCCAGGACATCCAGCGATATGAACGTCGGCAGCCCGGTGAACTGGAGGCAGAAGTCTATGATCGAGACCGCCAGGAACATCAGGTAGAGCGTTGAAATGAGCACCCCGGCAGCAGCCAAAGCATCGATCACCTTGCGCGGTTTCGCCCGCACCTTAGGGTCGAGAAACAGAAGGCACAGGAGCAGGGCAACGGCCCACCAGCCAGCGCTGCCTGCGTCGCCGACAGAATTCTGCACCAGGCGCAGGAACCAGGACAACGAAACCACTTCGCATTCGCCGTCGGTGAGCATGCGTTCGGCCCCGAACAGGCCGCCCAGCAATCCGCAGCCGACACTCTCCTTGGTTGTCAGCAGGAGCACGAGAATCAGCAGGATCGGCCCGAAGATCATCAACAGGTTCAACTGGTCCTGACCGTCCAGTTTCATGTCCTCGGTCAGTTCACCGATCGCCTCGATGTTCTGTTTTCGTGCCTGGAAGACGACGGATAGGAACAGGCAGAAGAAATAGGCCACGGCCGGAATGATCGCCGCAACAATCACTTCCGAATAGGGCACGACGGTCAGGGCTGCGAGGACGAACGCTGCAACCCCCATAACCGGCGGCATGATCGAGCCGCCGGAGGAGGCTGCTGCCTCGACACCGCCAGCAAAGACTTTCGAAAAGCCGCGTTTCGACATCATCGGAATCGTCAGAACGCCGGTCGACAGCACATTGACAATCGGCCCGCCGGAAATCGTTCCGAACATGGCAGACGAGACGATTGCAGCATGCGCAGGCCCACCGCGCAGTTTCCGGGTCCACCGAAACGCCAGCTTGATCAGCGACTGTCCGCCCGCCGATGCGCCAAACAGAGACCCGAGCACCAGATAGGGGAAGATGGTGTTCAGCATGATGTCCAGAAAGCGACCCAGCAATCCGGACGCGTTGTTGACCAGGATATCGTGAACCTTGGGCCGTCCATCCGAAAGCAATCGGGGCTCGCCGGCCAATTTGGTCATCAAATACTTGTTGATGTCCTCGGGACCATGGAAATACCAGACCAGCACCGTGGCGATGGTATAAGTCGCCACCCCGAGCGCCACCAGTACGAGCGGCAGGCCCCAAACCTTGACGTTGTAGGCCAGAAACACAAGAACGGCGGCACCGACGATCAGAACCAGGAAACCACCTGTGTTGTTGACGCATTGCGGATCTTCAACCGAGGTCGGCTCGGGCAATCCGTAGAGTTCGGCGATCTCCTTTTCCTTGACCAGTGCCTCGCTGATCAGGCGCTCCCGGTCTCCAGTCAGTTGGTCGATCAGGCAGATCGATTCTATCTCGACAACATAAGTTAGCGAGATTCCGAGCGCCATCGCCACCAGGGCGATGTCCAGCACCAGACCCAGGCCGCGCAGCCACGCCGTGCGATCGCTCCAGCTCTTCCAGATCGAGTGCCTCAGGGCGACACACACCATCATCGCCGCGAATGCCGCGGGATAAAACCATTCGGTCGGAAACTTGCGGATGCTGAACCATTCCCGACCGGTCAGCTGCCGCAGGGCATCGTCGAGGCCGGGAATCCCGGGCATGGAGTTCAGCAGACCGACCATGACAATCGCAACGGCAAGACCGTAGGGAAAAGCGGACGCAAAGCCGCTCCGGTTGGCACGGGTGTCGCTGTTTTCACTCATCAATGAACCCCTGGTTGCACTGACCTATGTCCAAGCGAAACGGCTTCGCAGGATGGAGTAAGCCGACGAGCGCTATGGTCTGGCGCAATCGGGAATCGTGTAACCGGCTTCCTCCCAGGCGGCCACGGCACCAGGATGGTACTTGATCGGCATCGGACCGCAGAGCGAAGTCAATGCTGGATCGGTTTCCCCGAAAAAGGCATTGTTCATGTAGGGCGTCTTGTTTTTGTAGAGCTCGATGTTCTTCAGGAAGGCAGCTGTCAGCGCCTTTGCCAGGTTGAAGTCCATGTCAACGCTGACGACGTCACCGCCGACCTCGCCGGGCGCACGAAAAATGGCGTCCTCCGAAACCACCGTAATACCAGGGCCGAAAAGATTCGGCGTGATCTCGAATTCAACGGCTACTGTGCCAGGCGCCTTCATGTATTTCTGCGTTGCTTCATTTTCGAAAATGTCCTTCGGGAACGACCACACCTTTATCTTTCCGGCGGCTGCAGCCTGTGACATACGCGCGTCCGGAAAATTGACGGGAAGTACGTTCGCCGCTGCTGAACCGTCGGTGATGGTCTTGACCGCCTGTCCCCAGTTAACCTGCAGACCCTTGTATCCGTCGCCGTCGTCGAGACCGGTGGCCAGCTTGATGACGGCCCGGGCCCGGCTCAGTGCGGCCCCTCTCGGCGGGCCGTTGTAGATGGTCTTTCCGGCGATGTCCTGCCAACCGTCAAAGTCCTCGCTCTCATAGGCAAAGATCGGGAAAGCGGCGATGCGGTAGGTGTAGAGGACGGCAATTTTCGACGCCAGCTCCTTGCCCTGATCGCCAAGTGCCGCATATGGCCCCGCCCCGCGAGACATCAGGAACGGGAGAATAAAGGGAGCCGCTGCGATGTCGGTCTTGCCTTCAGCGACATTTTGAACGGAATTGGTAAGCGTTTGTCCGGTCGCCACCTGAATGTCGGCGACGCCCTCTGATGCCGCGACCTCGGCCAGGGTTAGAATCGACGCTCCGACCGCGCCGGTCGGGGGGCCGGTCTCAGCGGACAGGTTAGCCTGCCCGTGAACGCCCGAGGTCATGGCGAGCATCGCGATGAAGCTAAAAACAGCAGTGTGTCTGGACATGGTTTCCTCCCTCTCGTCCTTAGTTTTTCAGATGCAACGGCAGACTTTTCGCATCCGCTTCCAGTTCGTCCCTGTTCCAGTAGCCGATGAAAATGCCTGGTGGTTCTCCCGCATCAGTCATCGCTTCGACGACCTCTGCAGGTCTGGTAATCCGGTTGTGGTGCCTGCGGGACCATTCGAAGTGCAGGTCGCTTAATCGCTCGATTTGATGGGAAAACGCTGGATCGGTACCGAGATCGTTCAGTTCGTTCGGATCGGTTTCAAGGTCGAAGAGCAACGGACGCATCTTTTCGACATGGATGTATTTCCACCTCCCGTCGAAGACCATCGCCAGCCGCGCATCGCCCTGATCCACACCCACGGTTCGACGGGCATCGCGGGTCGAATAATCATATTCAGAAATACAATAATCCCGCCATTGCGTCTCCAAGCCATGCAATAGGGGCTGCAAGGACAGGCCTTCCAGAATATGCGGCCTCGGCGTTCCGCCGAAGAACTCGAGGAACGTCGGTGTGAGATCGATGCCTTCGACAAGCCGATCCGTCGCCGTGCCCCGCGTCGCATCTGCATCACTGCGGGGGTCGTAGACAATCAACGGGATGCGGGCCGAGCAGTCGTAGAAGAGGTCCTTTTCACCCATCCAGTGATCGCCCATATTGTCTCCGTGATCGGAGCAAAAGACGATCATCGTATCGTCCATCCGCCCGCTTTCACGCAGGTAGGCAAAGAGCCTACCCAGCTGATCGTCCAGTTCCTTGATCAATCCCATATAGACTGGCGCAACCAGATTGCGGACTTCGTCCCGTGACAGACTCCTACTCACCCGCATGTCCATCCAGGCCCGTAACAACGGGTGGTCTGATAGCCGCTCCGAATTTCCGCGGTTAACCGCCGGCAGGTCGCGCGCGGTGAACATGTCGTTGTAGGGGGCGGGTGCCAGATAGGGCCAATGCGGTTTGATATAGCTCAGGTGGCAGAGCCAGGGCCGATCGCCCTGAGCTTCGATGAAATCGATGGCACGCGTCGTGAGCCAGGCGGTTTCAGAGTGCTGTTTCGGCACCCGTGCCGCATGTGGGGCGTTTTCGAGCACCCATCCGGTCAACAGGGCGCCATCCGGTGCAACAGCTGTGTTCGCCCATTCTTCCCACGGATTATCGCCATCCATACCGTGGTCGCGAAGATACCGATCATAGTCCTCCGCATGGCGGTTCGGGTAGTCGCTATGATTGGTACCGTCGTCTCTTACGAAGGCCTCGAAACCGCATTCGCTAACCAATGCACCGATCACACTGTCCGGCTCAATACCGAGGCGCTTCATCCCCTCGCGATCGGTCGTCATGTGGGTCTTTCCGACAAGCGCACACTTGACTCCGATTTCCCGCAGGTGATCGCCGAGTGTCGGCTCTCCGACCCTCAGCGGGAAACCGTTCCATGTCGATCCATGGCTGCGGACGTAGCGCCCGGTGTAGAAACTCATCCGGCTGGGGCCACAGATCGGCGATTGCACATATGCCCTGTCGAACCGGACGCCCTGCGACGCCAGCCAATCCAGATTGGGCGTGTCTATGTGTCTGGCCCCGAAACAGCTGAGGTAGTCCCACCTCAGCTGGTCGGCCATGATCCACAACACGTGCCGTGCCTCGCCCGTCATCCACCGTTGCTCCCGTCAGTGAAAGTGCTTACAGGGGCATTCTTGACCGTAGAAACATATCAGTCCAATATTTACTTGTTACCTTAATATGTGATTCTGATATGTTGATAGACCCAAGGCATCTTGAGCAGCTCGCTGTGATCGTCGAGCATGGGACACTGCACGAGGCGGCCAAGAGGTTGGGAACCTCGCAACCTGCTTTGAGCCGGATGATCGGGAATCTGGAAATCCGCGTTGGCGTTCAATTGTTCGAACGCAGCAACCGTCCTTTACTGCCTACTGAGATTGGGCAGAAGCTCGCGCGGCACGGCCGCGCCATTAGGGCGATCCGCGAGCGCGCCCACGAGGACATCCAACTTGGAATGCGCGGCATGACCGGCGAACTTAAGATAGGCGCCCCTCCATTCCTGTGCGAGCGGCTCGTCGGCGACGCGATCGCACACTTTATCGGACGGCGGCCGGGTATCGAGGTCAAACTCGTCTCCGACTACTTCCCACAACTGGAGCGCAAGGTGTTACTGAACCAGATCGACGTAGTGATCTGTCCGCTCAAACTGTTGAGCGTGCCTAGAGAAGAACTGGCGGTCGAACCTCTGTTCTGGGACGAACATGTGGTCGTCGCGCGGAATGATCATCCGCTTTCGAAACTGGACAGGGTCACGGCAACCGACCTCGAAGCCGCCACCTGGATCAGCCATTCAGAACCAAGCATGTTGCATGCCGACATGGCGACCGCGCTAGCCTCCTATGGAGTGAGCAACCTGTCCATAGCATTTCAAAGTGAATCGGCCGCAGCAATCCTGGAGATGCTCAGCAGCACGGAGTTTCTAACCGTGCTTCCACGCTACGCACTCCGCAACCCCGAGCATGAAAGCAGATTGTCCGAACTGCCCGTTAAGTTCGAGACGTCTTCAATGACCGTCGGAATGGTCACTTCGACTCGCCGCCTGGAGAGCCCCCTCCTGGCTGCCTTCGCAAACCATATGAGGGACTTTGTCACAAACGAACTGTCGGAAAGGTTCAGACTGAAGACGACGGAAAACTCAACTGTCGCAAAAGCAGTGCTCGGTCCAAACGACTGAATCTCGGGCAGCAACCATGCGGCGCAAGGATTGATCCGGTCGGACTGAGCTCGTGCCGCAAGTCTATCGGTGATCTACTCGGCTGGCGGCGCCGCGGCAACAGCGTGCCGCGTTCCTGGCCGATCAAGTCGACGCCGGATGGCCTCGCCGATCAGGATGCCCAGCGGCGCCGAGCCCCAGATGCAGATCAGAATGGCAGCGGCCTCGTGGTTTCGCAGCAGCGGATCGATCACAAACAGCATGACCCTGAAGAGCCAGAAGGAACCCCACATCGATCCGATGAACCGGAACATCCAGACCCGGTGGGCTTCCTTGTCACCGGCACGTGCCTTCACAATGCCCATGACCGCGCAGGCGTATACAAAGGCCGCCATCGAGTAGAAGCCGTATTGCGCCAGCGAACCACCATATTCTCCGACGGGTCCGTGTTGGGAGGCAAGCCAGGTAGCGCAAATTACACTCAGGGTCAGCGTGGCAAAGGTGACTCGGCCGATAAGCCGATGCGATGACCGATGCTCGCCGTAGCCGGGTCGGAACAGCTGAATGTGCATCAGCACAAATGCAATCGAGTTGAAGGCAATGTGTCCATAAAGAAGGGTCGAGCGGAACTCCGGTCCATTGGCAAACCGGTCATAGAAAGCCGCTCCCCAGGCAGGATGATTGACGAAACGATCACCCCAGACCGTGCACGCATTGTCCACGCATTTCGATATCGCCGCCGCACTCGTATCCGGCGCCAGGCCGACATTGATCAACACATCATAGATGCCGATGAAGGATGCGATGGACGCTGGAACCCCGTTGATGAAATAGCCGATGTTCAACAGGAGCATCAGCCCGATTCCAAACAGGAGAAACGGCCTGTAGGAATGACTGCGCAACCCCATGATCAGCAACGCACCCCAGACGACGAGCGCGGCGTAAACGGTCCCCACCAATATCGGCATGTCTGCTTCCTCCCAGGTCTGGGCACCACCGCAGCACCGACCTTTTCCGATCTCCCCCAGCAGAATCCTAGTCGAGGGCGCTGCGGATGACAAATCAACCGGCGTGGGTGACCAGGTCGCAGTAGTTCAAACGTATGTCTGCGGGCACACACAGCCGCCTCAACAAATCCGGCTCGACTGACGCACCACAAGGTGTACCGGAAACCGCGTTGATTGGCCGGGTGGGTCGCCTTCCTCGAGCCAACGCAGCAGGATCGATGCGGTCCGCTTGCCAAAGACCTTGACGTCGCAATGCACGGTGCTGAGTTGCGGATAAACCTCCGCTGCCTCTTCGATGTCGTCATAGCCGACAATGTAAAAATCGCGGCCGACGCGCACTCCGGCCTGGGCAAACGCCGACGACATGCCGAGTGCCACAAGATCATTGAAACACAACGCGGCCCTGAGGTCGGGCCTGTTGTCGTGAATATCGAACGCAATCTGGCGCCCGAGCGCCCTTGTCGGTCGACCATGAAAGACCGCTGGTTCCAGGGCATTTTCCTTCATGTGGGTCATGTAACCGCACATGCGCTCCCTCGTGATTTGAACGCCCTCCAGGCCGCCGGCATAGGCGACTTCGGTCAACCCCTGATTAAGAAGGTGCTCCATTGCAAGGTGGCTGCCGGTTTCATAATCCATGGAAAAGAACGGAAAGCGGTCCAACCGGTCATCCACTTGGCGCAACACCTGCATGGTCGGGATGTTTGCCCTTTCGATGGCGTCGAATGTCTGTTGCGTCCCACCGTAGGTCGGTGAGATCAAAAGCGCCGATACACCATGCTCCAGCATTGACGTAATCACCTGGTGCTGAAGCACCGGATCCTCATCGGTGTTGGCAATCACGGTTGTGTAGCCGTGATCCGACAGTGACATCTGGGCACTGGCGGCAAATTCGGTGAAGAACGGGTTCCTGAGATCATTGATGACGAGCCCGATCAATCCGGTACCTGCTCCGCGAAGCGTGGCCGCCGCCTGATTGCGAACGTAGCGAAGTGCCTTGATTGAAGCTTCAACCGCTTCACGTGTTGCGCTCCGCACCAGCGGGCTCTTTTGTAGGACAAGCGAAACCGTCGATTTGGACACCCCGGCGTGCTGGGCAACATCCTTGATCGTCGGTCGCTTGTCCGCCATCACCCGGCTCCCAGCCCGTGGTCCGCCCTGATCATATCGGCGGCCTTTTCGGCAATCATGATGGTCGGCGCGTTGGTGTTTGACGAGTTCAGGAAAGGCATCACAGAGCTGTCGCAGATCCGCAATCCATCGACGTTCTTCAGCCGCAGATCCGGGGTAACAACGGCTGTATCGTCTTCGGTTGCGCCCATCTTGCAGGTGCCGACCGGGTGATAATCAGTCTTGGAAAACCGATAGGCGTAGTCGCGGATATCGTCATCGGTCTTGCAGTCGGCACCCGGCATGGATTCGGATTTAACAAAAGGTGAAAAAGCCTCCTGTTGCATGATGCGGCGCGTGAGTTTGAAAGCCTTGATGGAATGTTCCACATCATACGCTTCGCCCCAGTAATTCGGGTCGATCGCCGGTTTCTCGAGCGGGTCGTTGGATTTCAGCCGGACCGTGCCGCGCGATTTGGGCCTCAGCAGCGCCGAGTTCAGCGTCACGCCATTGCGGATCTGCTTCAGCCCGTGCTCAAGGCCCGATCCAGGCAGAAAATGGAACTGAACATCAGGCGCCGGAGCCTTTTCGTCCGCGTACCAGAAGCCGCCGCCGTCACAGATATTGGAGGCGACGATGCCGGTGCCGAAAAGCATGTATTGAAGGCCAGCCCAAGTGCTCATGTACCAGGGTTTGTATTTGTCGCAGCTGTAATCCCCAGAACATTCGCTGACACAAAACACATCCATATGATCCTGCAGATTGCGACCAACGGAAGGTGCATCCCGCACCACGTCAATACCAAGCCGCGACAGTTCGGCGGCGTCACCGATGCCGGAATGCATTAGGGTGCGCGGACTGCCGATGGCGCCGCTTGTCAGCAGTATTTCGCGACCAGCTTCAATGCGCTTGGTTCCATCGCCATCTTTAACGTGGACAGCGACCGCTCGATCTCTGTCGATCTCAATGCGGGTCACGAGCGCTTTGGTGCGCAGGGTCAGATTGGCATGTTTACGAATGGGACCAAGAAAACCAACGGCGGCCGAGCAACGTTTGCCGTCGCGATTGGTAACCTGGTAAAAGCCTGCCCCCATCTGTTCGGCACCATTGAAGTCTGCATTGAAGGGCAGGCCGGCCTGCTGGGCGGCGCGCACGAACACTGTCGTCATCATGTGCGGCAGGGCATCCGATACTTTCAGCGGCCCGCCTTGGCCGTGAAACTCGTCTGCGTAACGATTGTTGTCTTCGGCTTTGCGGAAATAGGGCAGCACGTCGTGATAGGACCATCCGCCGCATCCATGGTCCGCCCAGTTGTCGTAGTCCCATCGATTGCCGCGGGTATAGACTTGCGCGTTAATCGAGGTGCCGCCGCCGAGCACCCTGCCCTGCGGGTACCAGATTTCCAAACCGTTGAGCCCTTCCTGCGGCACGGTCTCATAACCCCAGCTATGGGTTGCTCCCGTCAGTTTGGTAAAGCCCGCCGGCATGTGGATATAAGGGTGCCAGTCGCTCGGACCAGCCTCCAGCAAAAGCACCGAGACCTGTCCGGTGTCGACCAGACGGCGCGCGAGTACGCAGCCCGCCGCGCCGCCGCCGACAATGATGAAATCGAACTTCTCGGCCATTGGTACCTCAGTGACGGCGGACAACACATTCGGCAAATAAGGCCATTCGGCTGTCCTCAGACGATTCGTGCTTCGGTTCTGGGATCGAACGGCACCGCCTTTTCCATGTTGACGGCGAAATCGACCACCTGGTTGACCTGCACGTCCGCATCAGCACGCATTCGGGCGATGCATTCCAGCCCACCCAGAGTACTGGCTACAAAGGTGTCGGAGCCGGCCGGTTCGGTCACCTCGACGGTGTTCTTGATGATCTCGATATGCCGCGACTTGCGGTCCGCACCATCGGGATCGGTGATCGCTTCCGGCCGCACGCCGAGCGTAATCTGTTGCCCGTCGCGCGCCTTCAATGCTTCGCTGGGCTCGGCAAAGGCAAGCCGGATGGTCTCGCCCTGGCCATTCGCTGTTTCTGCAAAAATGCCGTCACCGTCGGCCCGCACCGTCACCGGCAGCAAGTTCATCGAGGGTGAGCCCATGAAGCTCGCAACGAACAGATTGGCCGGCGTGTCGTAAATTTCCTTCGGCGTGCCGAGCTGCTGGACATAGCCGTCATTCATCACCGCAATACGGGTCGACAGCGTCATCGCCTCGATCTGATCATGGGTCACGTAGACGATTGTGGTACCGAGCTTCTGGTGTAGCTTCTTGATTTCAGTGCGCATGTCGACACGCAGCTTGGCATCCAGATTGGACAGCGGTTCGTCGAACAGGAAAACGTCGGGATCGCGCACCAGAGCACGGCCCATGGCCACGCGCTGCCGCTGGCCGCCCGAAAGCTGTCCCGGTTTGCGGCCCAGCAACTGCTCGATCTGTAGAAGTTTCGCCACGTCCGCCATGGCCTTGTCGCGATCGGCCTTTGGAACACCGTGCATCTCCAGACCGAAGGTGATGTTCTGCGCCACGGTCATGTTCGGGTAGAGCGCGTAGGATTGGAACACCATGGCGATGTTGCGCTTCGACGGATGCACGCCGTTCACCACCTTGTCGCGGATGCGGATCTCGCCCGAGGTGATGCCTTCCAGTCCCGCGATCATGTTGAGCAGGGTCGACTTACCGCAACCGGACGGCCCAACAAGCACGAGGAATTCACCCTCTTCCACGGCAATGTCCACCTCGTGCAGGACTTCCACAGGACCGTAGGATTTGGTGACGTTATCAATATCGAGAAAACCCATGTTCCTATCCCTTCACACTGCCGGCCATCAGGCCGCGCACGAAATAGCGGCCGGCGACGATGTAGACGACAAGCGTCGGCAGCGCTGCGAAGATCGCACCGGCAAAATGCACGTTGTATTCCTTCACACCCGTGGAGGAATTGACGAGGTTGTTGAGCGCCACCGTCATCGGCATCGAATCGAGATCGGCAAAGGAAGCGCCGAACAGGAAGTCGTTCCAGATGTTGGTGAACTGCCAGATCACTGAAACCACGATGATCGGTCCCGAAGACGGCAGCATGATGCGCCAGAAGATCTGGAAGAAGCCGGCGCCATCTATCTGTGCCGCCCGCACCAGCTCGGTCGGAAACGCCGCGTAGTAGTTGCGGAAATAGAGCGTTGTGAAACCAAGCCCGTAGACGATGTGAACCAGAACAAGCCCCGGGGTCGAGCCGGCAAGACCCATCAGGCCCAGCATGCGGGCCATCGGGATCAGCACGATCTGGAACGGAATGAAACATGCAAACAGCATTAGCCCGAACAGGATTGTATCACCGCGAAAGCGCCATTTGGTCAGCACATAGCCGTTAAGCGCGCCCAGCATGGTCGACACGATGACCGCTGGAACGACCATCTTGATGGAGTTCCAGAAATACGGTTTCAGCCCCGTTGGCTGGACGCCGATTTGTGCCGTCGACCAGGCCGAAAGCCATGGCTCGATCGTCCAGATCTTCGGAAGCGCCACCATGTTGCCGCCGCGGATCTCATCCAACGGTTTCAGCGAATTGACCAGCATGATGAAGAACGGCAGCAGGTAGAAAAGCGCGAACAGCAGCAGAAACAGGTAGATCAGCACGCGGGTGAAACTGCCGGTGCGGATTGCGGTATCGGTGGTCGCGACGCCCATCACTTCTTCTCCCGCAGTTCGGCGTAGAGATAGGGGATCATGATCGCTGCAATAGTCATCAGCATGATCACCGCGGACGACGCACCGATGCCCATCTGGTTGCGCGTGAACGTATAGGAATACATGAAGGTCGCCGGCAGTTCAGTCGCCCGCCCCGGTCCGCCTCCGGTCAAAGCAATAACAAGGTCATAGGACTTGATCGCCAGGTGGGCGAGGATAACGAAGGCTGACAGGAAGGCCGGCCGCAGCTGTGGAATTATGATACGCCGATACAGGTTCCAGTTGGAGGCGCCATCCATCTGCGCCGCCTTGAGGATCTCGTTGTCAATGCCACGCAAACCGGCCAGGAACATCGCCATGACGAACCCGGAGGACTGCCAGACGGCGGCAAGGACGATCGTGTAGATGGCAAAGTCGCGGTTCTTGATCCAGTCGAATTTGAAGCTGGTCCAACCCCACATATGCATGGTGGCTTCTATGCCGATACCGGGATCGAGGAACCATTTCCAGGCGGTACCGGTGACGATGAAGGACAACGCCATCGGATAGAGGTAGATCGGCCGCAGGATGCCTTCACCGCGGATCTTTTGATCGAGGAAAATCGCCAGGCTCAACCCGATTACGGTGCAGATGACGATGTAAAGCGAGGCGAAGATGCCCAGATTGGTGACAGCGATGTCCCAATGGCGCAAGCGAAACAGCTTGTCGTAATTCTCGAAACCGACCCAGCCGAACGACGGCAGTATGCGGCTGTCCGTAAAGGACAGGTAGATCGTGAAGATGATGAACCCGTAGACGAAGACCAGGACCATCGCCAGGGATGGCGAAAGCACAAGCTTCGGGATCCAGTTCTGCAGGCGGGTTCTTAGATCCACCTCGACGGTCGGCGCGGCCATATCAGGCGTCCCCCGCGGCGTAAATTCGATTTCAGGGCGCCGGGCCGGATTGAGACCGGCCCGGCAACTCGATTACTTGGCGATGGAAACGGCGTCCACCAGCTCTTCGACGGCGGTCCCGCTGTCGTATTCGCCGTTGAAGTGGGCCGTTACCACGTCGTAGATGGCGTTCTTGACAGACGCCGGTGAAGCATGACCGTGGGCCATGGAACCGAACAGGTTGCCCGACGAGGCAGCTGCGGCCAGATCCTTCATGCCCTGCTTGCCGCAGGCATCGAAGGCTTCGTCAGACACATCCGTGCGCGCCGGGACCGAACCCTTGACGACGTTGAAGGCCGACTGGAAAGACGGCGACAGGATGGCGCTAGCGAGAGCCGCCTGCTGCGGGCTGACCGCGCCGCCCTGGTCGAACATCGCGAACTGGTCGGCGTTGAAGGTCACCTGGTCCTGCGTACCCGGGAAACGGAAGCAGAGGAAATCAACGCCCGGCTTCTTGCCGGCACTGAGGAACTCGCCCTTGGCCCAGTCGCCCATCAGCTGGAAGCCAGCCTCGCCGTTGATGACCATGGCAGTTGCCAGGTTCCAGTCGCGACCCGAGAAGTTGTCGTCCAGATTGGCGCGAATGACCGCCATCCTGTCGAAGGCTTCCTTCATGGTATCGGAACCCAAAGCACCTTCATCCAGATCGATAAAGGCAGCCTTGTAGAATTCGGGACCGCCGGCAGACATGGCAACGGCATCGAAAATCGTCGCGTCCTGCCAGGCCTGACCACCGTGGGCGATCGGCGTCACACCGGCTGCCTTCAGCTTGTCGAGGGCAGCGACGAACTCTTCCCAGGTCGTTGGGACAGCAATGCCATTGGCGTCGAGTACGGCCTTGTTGGCCCAGACCCAATTGGTTGAGTGCACGTTGACAGGTGCAGAGACCCACTTGCCGTCGTGCTTGGCGAAGCCTTTGAGAGCATCCGGCACCACCGCGTCCCAGCCTTCCTTGGCGGCAACGTCGTTGAGGTCGGCAAGTGCACCCTGACCGGCCCAGTCGAGAATGTCGAAGCCCAGCATCTGCACCGCGGTCGGGGCGTTGCCGGCCGTAACACGTGCACGCAGCACGGTCATTGCCTGCTCGCCACCGCCACCGGCTACCGGCATGTCTTGCCAGCCGATGCCCTGGCCTTCCAGGTCCTCCTTCAGCACGTTCAGCGCCGCGGCCTCGCCGCCGGACGTCCACCAGTGCAGGACTTCGACGTCCTCGGCAAACGACAGACTGGTCGAAACCGCCAGAGCGGCGACGGTTATTGTCGTGGTTTTCAGAAATTTACGCATGTGTTTCCTCCTTGGACTCGCGCAAATCGACTATGTCCCTTCAGGGACGGTGATTTTGTCGAACCGGCTAAGCGCCGGTCACGTCTTGTCTCCCGCAAAAATTGGCTTTCGCTTCTCCGAAAACGCGGCAACACCCTCGGTCTTGTCAGCGGATCCCGCCATGAGTGCGCCCCCAAGTGCCTCCGTCATGGCGGCGCGATCCTCATCGAGCGAAGCCGACAGGAGATATTTGGTCGTCTCTACCGCAGCCGGCGACCGCTCACAGATCTCGGCTGCCATGGCGCCGGCCTCGGCTGTGGGATCATCTGCTACGGCATTGGCGAAGCCGATGGAGAAGGCGCGTTCCGCGGAAAGTCTCCTGCCGGTCAACGCCATTTCCTTCAGAACTGCCGGCGGGATCTGCCGCGCCAGCCGCTGCGTGCCGGACCAGCCCGGCACAATGCCGACACCGGTTTCCGGCAGAGCGATCGTCGCACCGGGAGAAAGTATACGAAGGTCGCATGCAGCGGCCAATTCCAGCCCGCCACCGAAGGCATGACCAGACAATACAGCGATGCTCGGCACATGAAACCGCGCAATGCGGTCGAAAATGCGGTGACCGCGGCGAATCCAGTGGCGGCCAAAATCTCTCGGTGACAACCGGGCCCAGTCATGGATATCGGCGCCGACGCAGAAGGCGCGATTTCCTGCCGCCGTCAACAGAACGCAACGAATATCCTCATGGTTGTCGATGGTGGCGCAATGCACTTCCAGCGCATCAAGCATGGCCTCGGTCAGCGCGTTGAGCTTGGCCGGATTGTTCAGCCGCAGTTCCGCAACGCCATTATCGATGGTCAAGTGAACCGTGCTCATAACATCAACCCCATTGGCCCCTCGGAAAGCAATGAAGTCGGCATGCTGACGGCATCTTCAGCTACCCTCACCCGCCCTCCCGACGCTTGGACGATGTCGTCCTCAGGCACGATGCCCGGCATAATTTCAGTCGCCACCAACCCGTCGTCACCGAGCCGCATCACGCAACGCTCCGTCACATAAAGCACGTCCTGCTTCAGCTGCCTGGCGCGCCGGCCCGAAAACGTGACGTGTTCGACCTCATCGACCATTTTGGCGAAACGGCCCGGCTCGCCGACGCGGATGGCATCCGTGCTCAACTCGAATTTGGCACCGGCCTCGAAATACCCGGAAAAGACGATCTTGCGGGCATTCGCGGTGATGTCGACAAAACCACCGCAGCCGGCGGTCAGATAGGGCATTTTACCCAGTTTCGACACGTTGACATTGCCATCTCGGTCGACCTCGAGAAACGACAGGAAGGAAACGTCGAAACCACCGCCCTGAAAATAGGAGAATTGGCTTGGCGCCGGAAGGATCGCATCGGCATTGGAAGCGCAGCCGAACGCAAATCCGCCCAACGGCATCCCGCCCACCGCTCCCTGTTCGATCGCCCAGGTAATCGACTGCGGATACCCTTCCTCCAACAGAATGCGCGGCACGCTGGCGGAGATACCAAAACCCAGATTGGCTGATTGACCGTCCTGAAGCTCCATCGCGGCACGCCGGGCGATCACCTTTTCGATCCCGTGCTCGGCAAGGCGAAAGCTCTCCCATGGCCGCATGATCTCGCCGGAAATCGCCGGATCGTAGCCCGTTTCCGTGGCCTGTTTCTGCTCCGGATCGACAACGACCAGGTCAACCAGGTGACCCGGCACATGCACGTCATGGGGTCGCAGCGAACCGGCTGCGGTGACACGCTTGACCTGGGCGATGACAAGCCCGCGATGATTGCGAACGGCTATGGCCTGGTCGAGCGCCCCGAGGGTTGCACCCTCGTGTTCGAAGGTCAGATTGCCCTTTTCGTCGGCCGTGGTTCCGCGGATTATCGCCACGTCCGGTACAATGTTCGGGAAATGCAGCCAGGTATCACCCGCCATCTCGTGCCGGTGGACAATTGGATGGTCCGCGGCGCTGGCATTCATCGCGCAGCCCTCGCGACTGGGATCGACGAAGGTATCCAGACCGACCTGGGTCAACACACCTGGCCGCCGCGCCGCGACGTCGCGATGCATGTCGAAAAGGATACCGGAGGGAACATTGTAGGCCTCGACCCGGTCCTCAACGATCATTTTCCATATCAGTGGCATCGGCATGCTGGACGGTCCGCTGGGATAGGAACCCGCTATGACCCGCTTCAACAGGCCCTCGCGCGCGATATGGTCGATCCCTTTGATGCCGTACATGTCGCCCGCGGCGATCGGATGCAGGGTCGTCAGGTTAAGCGGATGCCCTTCAGCCTCGAAACGCTCGCCAATTGCCTGCAGCACCTTGTCGGGACAGCCGAGCCCCGAAGACGATGACACCGTGACAACGGCACCGTCATCAATGCGAGCAACCGCCTCGGCAGCCGATACGATTTTGGCCGGCACGTTCAGCTGCCTCCGCATCCGCGGACGCAGCCCGTATCAGTGGATACACGGGCCATTGGTGATGCCTCCCAGCACGTTCTCTTGTTTGGAACGTTCCATATAAGTAACTCGACAGTTATATGGAACGTTCCAAATTGTCAAGTGAACACTGTCGCCCGGTGATCAAACCGGTCAACCCTGAACGATCGGGCATTTGCCAGCGCCCAAGCATTTGTGAACAATTCAGGGTCGTCTTCGACCACATCACCCTATATGACATAGCCGCGCCTCAAAGGCCCCGCACCGTGCCGCCTCAACCGAACTCGAGATCTGCTGGAACCTCGCTGAATGAACAGAGATTTCGATGAACCCGTGACGCCGCCGGCACAGCCGACGGGACGAGGCGTTCTCGGTGGCGCCGTTGCGGTATCATTGTTTTTACATGCGGTTGTGGGTTTTGCGCTCATCCACCGTGTCGACCGGCAACTGGAGGAAATGGAGGAAGCCCCGCTTTTGGTCGAATTGGTGCCGCCGCCTGAACCAGAAGAGCCCGAACAGCCGGACCCACCCGAACCGGAGCCCGAGGAAGAAGAAGAGCCTGAGCCTGAGCCTGAGCCTGAGGAACAAGCCCAAGCCAACCAAGCGGATGCACCACCACCGCCGATACCCGTCTTGCGGCCGGTTTACGAGTTTGCAGAAGCCGACACGGGTCCAAAACCCGATCCCGAAGACCTCACCATTAACCAGCCTGACCAACCGGAACCCGATACTGCTGAAGCAGAAGAAAGTGAGACATCGGACCCGCAGGAGCTCGCAGCCGCGGAGTCCCTGTTGTCAGCACCGCAATCGGAGCAGGTCGAAGCTGTGGCTGAGCAGGTCGAAGCCGTTGAACGGATCATTGCATTGCTGACCGGGCAAATTGAACCCGAACAGGAACCTTCCGCTCCAGCTCCGGAAGAAGAAGAGACTGATGATGAAGTTCTGACGCCCGCAGAACTTCTTTTTACGGATGCCATCCGGGAAGATCCGACCTTCCGCACTGCGATGAATGGACTTCCAAGGTCCCGACGAGCCGGACTCCTGTGCATGACTGAGATGCGCGACCAGTTGCGTGCGGCGCAACGTCCGCCGGAATACCTGCCGTCTTTCAGTCTTCCCGGGGGCACCGTCATGGAACCGCGTGAGGCGGCGTTTCGCAGCGGTGGCCAATGGTACGATCTCGCGTTTCGCTGCGAACTCAACCTGGATGTGACACGGGTGCTGAAATTCAGCTACCGCATCGGGGACGTCATTCCGCGTTCTCAATGGGCGGGGCGCGGCTTCCCCAATCTTTAGGCTGCTATTGCGAGAACTTGTCGAGAATGCGCACCCATGACCGCGTTCCATGCACGTAGCTCGAAAGATCGTATTTCTCGTTCGGCGCGTGAACCCGATTGTCGAAGCGTGCGAAGCCAACCAGCAACGGATCCAGACCGAGTCGGTTGCGGAATTCCGCCAGGATCGGAATCGATCCGCCCGTTCCTGCGATCGCCGCCTTGCCCCATTCTTCGCGCAGTGCATCCAACGCCCTGTGAAGCATCGGACTGTTCACGGGCATCGCGGCCGGCTCGGCACTTCCAAGATCGGTAAACTCGACACTGCAATCTGACGGCACCTGAGATCGGACATGGGCACGCAAAGCTGCTCGAATGGTCTCGGGATCCTGATCCGGCACAAGCCGACAGCTGACTTTGGCGAAAGCCTTTCCCGGGATGATCGACTTGTATCCCTCCCCGCTATAACCGCCCCAAAACCCGTTCACATCGAAACAAGGCCGGGACCAACACTGCTCCAGCACCGTCCTGTCCGCCTCACCGGCCGGGACCGACAAACCGACACCGCCGAGAAAACCAGCATCGTCGAATGGCAGGGCGAACCAGTTCGACTTCACCTCATCAGGTAACTCGCGCACATCATCGTAAAAACCCTTCACCGCAACCGAGCCGTCCGCAGCTCGGCAGCTTGCCAACACATCCGCCATCACCTGAAGCGCGTTACGCGCAGCACCGCCGAAAATGCCGGAATGAAGGTCGCGATTGGCCGCTGTTATGGCAATTTCCTCAACGATCAATCCCCGCATCATGGTGGTGATTGCCGGCGTGTCGTGGTCCCACATGTCGGTGTCGCAGACCACCGCCACATCGGCGCGCAATTCGTCAGCAGTCTCTTCCAGAAATGGTCCCAGCGACGGGCTGGCGATTTCTTCCTCGCCCTCCAGCAGCACGGTCACCCGACAGGGCAGCGCGCCAGTCGCGGCCTTCCAGGCGCGGCACGCCTCGATGAAGGTCATGAAGGCACCTTTGTCATCCGAGGCACCACGCCCGGAAATCCAGGTTTCTCCGTCCGGCTGCTTCAGCAGTTCGGGCTTGAACGGATCCGCATGCCAAAGCTCCAGAGGATCTGCCGGCTGGACATCGTAGTGGCCGTAAAACAGAACGTGTGGCGCACCCTCCGGCGCGCTTGTATCGTGGCCGACCACCATCGGCTGGCCCCGGGTCTGACGAACCGAGGCGTCGAATCCCATGGAGGTCAGGTCGGCGACCAGCCAATCCGCCGCGCGCTGAATATCGGCCTTATGGGCCGATTCAGCCGAGATGGACGGGATCGCGACCAACTCCAGCAGCCGGGCCAAACCCGCATCGAGGCCCGCGTCCGCCGCGTCGAGCACCGCTTTCAGGGAAGAGTTTGCGTCACTCATCGCATTTTCCTTTGCTTCGTTGTCGGGACTCGGCACAGGTCACAATGCCTCGGCCCTTCGATCGATCTCGGTCATCTCTGCGCGAAAACGGGCCGCAATCTGACCGGCGTCGCGCAGCACCTTGCGACGCTCCATCGTCAGTACATCTCCATCTCGCATCAGCCAGCGCCCGGCCACCATGACATCGCGCACATCTTCCGGCATGGCGGCAAAGACCAGTGCCGCATAAGGGTCATAGACCGGTTGCAGCCGTGGTGCATCCAGCGATAGTCGCACGATATCGGCTGCCTTGCCCGGTTCAAGTGAACCGATATGCCCATCCAGACCCAGCACCCGTGCGCCCTCGATCGTCGCCATTTCGATGACGTCGCGGGCGGGCATTGGCTTGCGGCTGTGACCCAGGAGCTTCTGAAACATCGAGACTGGCCCGAATTGGGAGAAGAGGTCGAGCGTGTTGCCGCTCATCGGACCGTCGGTTGCAACGCCCACCGGAATACCGGCACGACGCATTGCCTCCACCGGAGCAATCCCGCGACCAGCCTTGGCGTTGGATCGCGCATTGTGAGCCACTCGGACGCCAGTCTCGGCCAGGCGGTTGATCTCAGCGTCGTTCAGATAGAGGCAATGCGCGGCGATCAGCCCGTCGCGCAGGAGCCCTGCCCGGTCGACCACCTCCACCGGTCGGCAGCCATGGGTGCGCTCTGCCCACTCCATCTCGGACGTCATTTCCGCCAGGTGGATTTGAACCGGCACAGTAGGGTTCGCCTCGACCCAGTCTGCAACCCGCCGCATGACGGGGATATCCGTGGAATAGGGTGCATGCGGCGCAATCGACGGAACGATCCGGTCGTGGCCGCCAAACTCGGCGGCAAGCTCTTCGACCAGAGCAAAGCCTTCATCCATTGTTGCGTGATCGGGAGGATTGAAATCGGCCAGTGTCTGGCCGACCACGCCACGAAGCCCCGCCTGATCAAGGACCCGGCCTACCTCGGTTTCAAAATAGTACATGTCGGCAATGGTGGTGACACCGGCGCGGATTGACTCCCAGGCTGCCAGTGCCGTCCCCGTTCGCACCATGTCCGGTGTGACGAATTTTCGCTCCATGGGAAGCACGTAGCGAAACAGACGATCGTCCACATCCTCGCCCAGACCACGAAACAGCGTCATCGGCAAATGGGCATGCGGATTGACCATACCAGGCATAACGATGTCGCCGCCCGCATCGATAACTTCCGCAGCGTCCGGTCCCGCCCCTGGACCGGCAGAGACGATGACGTCATCTTTGATCGCGACATGACCGTCGTCGATGATCGGCATACCGGAACTGCAGGGCAGAAGCTTGGCGTTGCGGATCGTCAGGTCCGTCATGACGGCTCCTCGGACGCGAGAATGCAGCATTGCTCCGGTTCGGGAACAAGGCGAACGCTCTCGCCGCCCTTCCTCGGTTGGCTGAGCGGGCCGGAAGCGACCAAATGGCCGGCCGGTGTCTCGGCCTGATAGTGATAGGCGCGGCCGACATAGGTGCGCAGGCCCAATTGGCACGGGACGCCATGGTCGCCATCTGACACCCGAAGTCCATCAGGCCGTGTCGCCAATACGAAGCGGTCCGGGATCGAACCCAGTTCGCTCTCGGACAAAGACATGTCGATGCCGCCCTCGCCTTCGGCAGTGATCCGGTCGCCCTCGCGAAACGTGACCCTCAAAGGGATCAGGTTTTCGAAACCAACGAAGCGCGCAACGAAGGCGTTGGCGGGACGGCTATAGAGCGTTTCGGGACGATCGAACTGACGGATGCGCCCGGCTTCCATGATCGCAACCCGGTCGGAAATGGAGAACGCTTCTTCCTGGTCGTGGGTCACGAAGATCGCCGTCGTCTGGTTGGCACGCTGCAATTCGCGGATTTCAACGCGCATTTCAACACGGAGCCTGGCATCCAGGTTGGAGAGCGGTTCGTCAAACATCAGGAGAGGTGGTTCGATCACCAGCGCGCGTGCCAGGGCCACACGCTGACGCTGTCCGCCCGACAATGCACTTGGCAATCGCGCGGCGAAGTCCGACAGGCCAACACGATCCAGCATTTCGCCCGCCCGCCGGGTCCGTTCACGCCCGCCCACACCACGCTGCTTCAATCCGAAGGCGACATTGTCGAGCACGCTGAGGTGCGGAAACAACGCATAGTTCTGAAAAACCAGACCTATATTGCGCTTATGCGCCGCCAGTCGCGTCAGGTCGGTGTCGCCCAGGTGGATGGTGCCCTCCGTGGGCTGAAGGAACCCCGCAACAAGACGCAGAGTTGTGGTCTTGCCGCATCCCGACGCGCCCAAAAGCGACACGAGCTCTCCCGCGCCGACATCGAGCGAAAGATCGTCCAGCACCTTGTTGGTGCCGTAGTGGGCGGTGAGGTCGCGAAGGGTCAGCGGTGTGGTCATTTTGCGAGAAAGGTCAGGCCCAGGGTGCGCTCGACAACCGCCATGACAATCACGGTCAAAACCATCAGCAGGACGGAGACCGAGGCGATCACGGGGTCGAAGAACTGTTCCACATGGGCAAGGATCTGGATCGGAAGGGTGGAAATGCCGGGCCCGGTCAGGAACAGGGAAACCGACACGTCGTTGATCGACGTGATGAAAGCCAGGATGAACGCGGCAATGACGCCGGCCCTGACATTCGGCAGGACGATGGTGAAGAAGGTCTTGATGGGCCGGCTGCCCAGGCTGATCGCCGCTTCTTCTATGCTGAAGTCGAACGAGGCAAGGGAAGCAGAGATCACCCGCACCGCGTAGGGTAGGACGAGAAGCGTATGGCCTACGATCAGCGTCGAAACGACCGGTAGCCCCGCCCCCACCTGGATAGATCGCAGCAAGGAAAACCCAAGCACGATTTCCGGTATCAGCACCGGAAGAACGAAGAGCGTCGACAGCCAACCGGGCAATTGCACCCGATACCGGTTCAGCGCATAGGCCGCAGGGATACCGATCAACAAGGCACAGCAGGTCGAAACCGTCGCCACCTGAAAGCTTGTCACCATGGTCCGGCGGAAGGCCGACATTTCGAAGATACGCTCGAACCAGTGCAGCGTCAGCCCTTGCGGCGGAAAGGTTAGGTAGCCGGTGTCGGACAGCGCCGCGCCGATCACGATGACCATCGGCCCCATGAGGAACAGGTAGACAAGGATCGCAAAGGCGATCAGCGATGGGCTGAGGCGGCGCGTCATGTAGTCATCGGGTTCAGCTTCTTGGCGATGCGGGTCATGCCGATGACAACAGCCAGCGTCACCGCGACCATGATGGCCGAGATGGTTGCCGCACCATTCCAGTCGAAAGCAATCATGGCGCGCTGGTAGAGGAACGTCCCCATCATCATCTGTTGATCGCCGCCCAGAAGCTGCGGCGTTGCATAGGACGTGAATGATCCGGTGAAGACGAGAACCGCGCCAACGATGAGGCCGGGCACGGCGAGCGGAAAGATCACCTGCCGAAAAGTTTGCGCCGGTGTGGCTCCCAGCGACTGCGCCGCTTCAACCACGTCGTCGGGGATGTTCTCCAACACGCCGACAATGGTCAGGATCATCAGTGGTACGAACAGGTAAACCATGGCCACGATGACGGATCCTTGGGTGTAAACCATGGTGAAGGGAGCACCTTCAACGCCGATCCAGACAAGTAAATCGTTCACGATCCCGTTGCGCCCGAGAATGATGAGCCAGGCAAATGACCGCACGACCACGCCTGTCAGCAAGGGAAAGACCGCCATGATGATTAACACCGATCGCCATCTCGGAGGCGCGCGGCTCACGACATAGGCGGTGAAAAAACCGATCACCAGAGACAACGCCGTGGTGATCAGCGAGATTTCCAGCGTCCTCCAGAGGACCGTGCGGCGAAATCCGCTTGTCAGAAACGCCCAATAGAGATCGAAGGGGCTGTCGCCTGCGTAGAAGGTCAGGGCGATGGTGGCTGAAACCGGCAGGATCAGACACAATACGACGAGCGCCGTCGCCGGCGCTGACATCGCCCATCCCTTCAATCCGTGCACCATGCCCCGCGTTCCGAGCCTCAGCGGGGCGCGGCGCGCCCCGTGTCAGATTTAGTTGCCGAAAACCTCGTTCCAGCGGTCGATCCACTCAGGCTTGGCAGCATTCATCTTCGCATTGTCCATGCGCTTCAGACCATTGACCATGTCGGCTCCATAGGTCCACAGCTTGGCAGCATCCGGCGTCAGCACGACTGAGGTCTGCACTGGTGCGTCGACACCGTTTTCAGCCAGGGTCTTCTGCAGTTCGGGATCAAGAACGAAGTTGATGAACTCGACAGCCCGATCGACGTTGGCGGCTCCGGTGGGAATATTGATGGTGTTCATCGTCGCGATGTCGCCATCCTCGAGCTCCGCCCAGACGACAGTCGGGACAGCTTGCTGCAGACGGCCGAGGGCGAAGTCCTGAACCAGGCTCACGCTGATCTCACCGGTCGAAAAGAGGTTAATCATCTCGGAGCCGGTGTTGTAGTTTTTCAGCACGTTGGGCTTCAGCTTTTCGATTTCGGCAAACGCAGCATCGGGATTTTCATAAGCATCCACTCCGGCCTGCTCACCGGCCAGCACGACGACCATGGGTCCGGCGGTGGTGGTAATGCCCGGAAGCGAGACTTTTCCTTTCAGATCCTCGCGCCAAAGATCGGCCCACTTGGTGATCGGTTCCTTCACCTGCGCTGAATCGTAGACGATCCCCACACGACCGAGAGTGTAGGCCGGACCGAAGTCGCCCATAGGCGCTTTAGCCATGTCATATGCGCCTTCGAGGTTGGGCAGCTTCGAACGGTCGATGGGCTGAAACAGCCCCTTCTCGACGCCCAGTTGTGCAAAACTGTCAGGAAGGTAGATCAGGTCAACCCCTTTGCCACCGCGGATCTCGATCTTGCTCAGCCGGTCAGCACTGTTGCCGGTCTCGAAAATGATCTCGCAGTCGCACTGCTCCTGAAACGGCTGGACGATGTATTCGTTCAGCTTGTCCCCATTGAATCCCCACCAGGAGACAACAAGCGTCTCGGCCTGAGCCGACAGCGGCAGAGCTGTCAGCGTCAGCGCCGCAGCAATAGATTTCAAGTTGTGACTGATCATGGAATTGGCACTCCCCATTTTGGACGGCGTGAATTTTTGGCAAATTATATTAGGCAGGTCAGCCTTGCAGCTTCCAACTGAAAGTTTAACGAACCAATTTGCATTTGCAAGTAAGCGCGGAAAGTGAGAGCCGGAAAACCGCTGCCAGGCGTGGGTGATATCGCCGCACGCTACAATCCTGGATGAAATATCTCAGCGCTCTACTCCGGGTCCTGATCCACCAGGCAGGCAGCGATCAACTCCAGATCGACGAAACCCGGATCGGCACCCGGCCAAGTTATCCAGTAGCAGCTGTCCATCTCGACGGGTTTTTCGGCGAACTTGATCAAGCGTCCATCGGCAAGTGCTTGCGCACTCAGTGCTAGCGATCCAAGCACAACACCTGCCCCTGCTTCCGCCGCTTTGAGCGCCTGAGCCATGGTATCCATTCGCAAAGCCGGCGGTGGTGGCGGCTCAACGTCCACCGCCGCGCACCAGTCCTGCCAACCAATGCGCGGACCCGAAAGGCCGATCAATGGCATCTCTCGCCAATCTTTGGCTCCCTTAACCAGATCGGGCGCCGCCACGGGAAGAATCAACTCCGGAAAAAGCCGGACGCCGCGCCGTTCCGACCAGTTGCCCTGGCCAAAGCGAATTTCCAGATCCGCCTCGGCGGTCGCAAAGTCGGGTTCGCGATGCACCGTTGCCAGCGATAGTTCAATGTCCGGGAACCGTTGCCTGAGGCGCGCCAGGCGCGGCACGATCCAGAGCTGGATCACCGACGACGAGGCGGCAATCGTCACCCGACTGCGTCGAGTCCCAAAATAGTCGGACGTGCTGCGTGCCAGCGCCGTCAGCGCGCCCTGAACATGCGGAAGCCATGCTTCGCCGTCGCTCGAAAGGCTGACACCGCGGGCTTCGCGTTCGAACAGGGTTGTGCCCAGATACCGCTCGAGATTACGGATCCGTTGACTGACCGCGGCTTGCGTCAACCCCAGTTGCCGCGCGGCCTCGGTAAAGTTTCCAGTTCGCCCGGCTGCTTCGAATACCCTGATCCACTCCAGGGGCGGCAGTGATCCATCGCGTCTAGCCATAACGAATTTTATGCCTTTCCTGGTTTATTTATTGATTGTGATTATCACTCAATTGCAGCAAAAATCACGGAATTATTCGAACAGGAGATAGACCGTGGCTTCCGTTGAAATTCTTGACAATGGTCAAGCAATCGCGCTGTCAGACACTGTCGGCCGTCAAACACGCTTTCACGCCATCTGGCTTCGCGACAATGCCGGTGATGCCGATACCCGGTCATCGGAAAACGGCCAGAAATTGATCTGCATTGGCGATATCCCCGCGGATACCAGGATTTCAGCGGCTCATGTGGATGGTGGATTGGTACACGTGACTTTCGCCCCCGAAGGCAAGACAGTGGCTTACGCCCTGCAATGGCTGGATGAGCACGGCTACGATCGCAGCCCGAGACAAACATTTGGCTGGTTGCCTCAGGATGTCGAGACATGGGATGCAGCGTTGAACAGCGCGGTGCCAAGCGCTGATTTTCAATCGGCGCGACAACATCCGGACATCCTGCGTTCCTGGCTCGGCAGCATCCGGCGACATGGTTTTGCAAAGCTGACCGGAGGGCCGGTCGAATCCGGCGCTTTGCTTCAGGTCGCCGACCTGTTCGGCTATATCCGGGAGACAAATTACGGTAAATGGTTCGAGGTCCGAACCGAGGTCAATCCAACCAACCTTGCCTATACCGGCCTCGGACTTCAGGCGCACACCGACAACCCCTATCGCGACCCTGTGCCAACCCTCCAGATCCTATACTGCCTGGAAAACTCGGCCGAAGGCGGAGACAACATGGTGGTCGACGGGTTTCGTGCGGCGGAGCGCCTGCGCGATACAAACCCAGATGGCTTCACTCTTCTCAGCCGCTATTGCGCCCGGTTCGAATATGCCGGCAGCGATGGCGTCCGTCTGCGATCGCGCAGGCCGATGATCGAGCTGGCGCCGGACGGTGAACTCATTGGCATCCGCTTCAACAACCGCTCCACCGCGGCGATCAGCGATGTCCCCTATGACGACATGGCCGGTTATTACGCCGCCTATCGGCAGCTGGCGGAAATCATCGACGACCCGGCGATGGAAGTGACCTTCAAGCTGGCGCCGGGTGAATGTTTCATCGTCGACAACACCCGTGTACTGCATGCCCGCAAAGGGTATTCGGGAATCGGCAACCGATGGCTTCAGGGATGCTACGCAGACAAGGATGGTCTGCTGTCCACCCTGTCGGTTTTGGATGCAAAGCAGAAGGCAGCTGCGGCATGACCCGGCCAGATATCTCTGAACTGAACCCCGGCAACATCGTCGCCTTTATCGGCGACATCTTCGAACGGCGCGGTGCGGAGTCGTATCTCGGCGAGCAGGTGACTATGTCACAACACATGTTGCAGGGCGCACAGTTGGCGGAATACGCCGACGCGTCCGACGAACTGGTTGCTGCTGCGCTGCTGCACGATATTGGCCACTACACCAACGAGTTTCCGGACGATGCGCTGGAACAGGGCATCGACAATCACCACGACGAAGCAGGCGCGCGCGTCCTGGAGCGGTTCTTCCCGTCAATCGTGACGGACTGCGTGCGTCACCACGTGGCCGCCAAACGCTATCTTTGCGCCACGGACGGTTCCTATTTTGGCAAGCTGTCGGACGCATCTGTGCACACGCTCAACCTGCAGGGTGGTCCGATGACCGAGATTGAAGCGACCGAATTTGCCGCTAACCCCAACCTCAAGGCCATTGTCCAGGTCCGCTACTGGGATGACGAGGGCAAGGATCCGGCGGTCGAGACGCCTGATTTCTGGCACTACGCACCGCTTTTGCAACGGGTCGTCGACGCTCACTGCGAGTCCCTTGCCTGATGCCAAGACTCGCTCAGGTACTGAAGGCCCGATCAATGATGCGAATCATCGGTGCTGGTTGACCGCGCGCAAAGCCGCTAGAACGATCTGGTTTTCAAGCGGGGTAATGCAATGCTGATCAATGCCGATCGATTGAGGGAATTGACGACCGCGATAGTGAGCAAAGGCGGCGGCAGCGATGCCACAGCCAAAGAGGTCGCCCGCATTCTGGTCGAAGCCAATCTCACCGGTCACGACAGCCATGGCGTCGGCATGATCCCCGCATATATGGCGGGCATTGCTGCCGGCCAGTTGGTTCCCGATGCCAGGGCCGAGACCGTGCAGGACAAAGGCCCTTTTCTGCTGGTCGACGGCCATCGTGGGTTCGGCCAGTGCGTCGCGCGACAGGCGATGGAATGGGCGATCGACCGCGCCCGCCAACAACACATCGCAGTGCTGTCGCTTCGCAACAGTTTCCACATCGGCCGCATCGGAGACTGGGGCGAGATGGCCGCCGGAGCGGGCTTCATCGCAATCCACTATGTCAACGTCCTGTCGCCCAACTCCCTGGTCGCTCCCTTTGGCGGCAGCGACTCCCGCTTTTCAACAAATCCCTACTGCACTGCCATTCCGGCTTCTGACCGACACCCCATGTTCCTGCTCGACATGGCGACCAGCACCATCGCCCAGGGCAAGACCCGCGTAGCTTACCTGAAGGGTCAGAAAGCCCCCGAAGGATGCCTGATCGACCACGAGGGCAACCCCACCGACGACCCCAAGGTGATGTTCGAAGAGCCACGCGGCGCCCTTCGCGCCATGGGACTGCACAAGGGATCCGGCCTGGCTTTGATCTGCGACATACTCGGCGGATCACTCTCCGGCGGCGGGGCCTACCTGCCCGATCGCATCGTTCCGGACCGCATTATCAACAACATGCTGGCGATCCTGATCGACCCGAACGTCTTCGGTGGCGCCGAAGCGTTTTACGAAGACCTTGACGCCTACACCGACTGGGTCAAGGACTCCCCGCCTGCGCCGGGCACCGATATCGTCCGGTTTCCCGGTGACCTGGAACGCGAAACGCGGATTGAACGCGGACAAAACGGCATCCCGATTGACGACGCCACCTGGGCCCAGATCATCGAGGCCGCCGGATCCGTCGGCCTGACGGATGACGCAATCAGTACGATCCTCGACCAAGTCTAGATGTGATCAATAAGCCGTCAGACCGCCGTCGACGTGCAGCGTCTGACCAGTCATGAAACTGTTCTCCGGCGAAGCGGCAAAGAGAAATGCCTCTACGACCTCATTGACCTCGGCTAAACGCGCCATCGGAATGCCACGCACCATCTGCTGTTCGGTCAGGCCTTTGCCGCCATCGTCGTTTTCAATCAACTTCGTTGCCATCGGTGTTCGCACGAACGACGGACAAACCGCATTGATCCTGATGCCGAGCCTTGCATATTCCTGGGCAGTCGAACGGGTCAGACCGACGACACCGTGCTTGGCGGCTGCATAAACGGCAACTCCGGCTGCACCGGTCACACCGGCGACAGACGCTGTATTGACGATGACGCCACCAGTACCAGTTTCGCGAAACTGCCGCTCCATCGTCGGCAATTGGTGTTTCATGGCGTAAAGCACGCCCATCAGGTTAACATCAACAATTCGCCGCGCCTCGTCTGAACTGGTCTTCGGCAGTTTTTCAAAAGCGCTCTGACCGATACCCGCATTGTTGATGGCGACATCCAGCCTACCGAAGCGATTGAGCGCCAGAGCAACCAAATCTCTCGACAGCGTTTCAACGGCAATATCACCGGCCAACGACTCGACCGCACAGCCGCTTTCACCGGACACGTCGTCACAGACCGATGCAAGCGCCGAACCGTTGTAGTCCGACAGAATCAGATCAGCCCCCTGCTCGGCGAAGCTCCGTGCTGCTGCGCTGCCAAGACCGCCTGCAGCTCCAGTGATCAAGACGCATTTGCCATGAAATTTCCTGGTCATGCCAGGCCATCCCCGCTCCGTCGTATCCTGTTCGACCCGCGTTCCGGCACACCGAAACGCGCGTGACAGATTTCCGCGAGTTTTGCGACCCCTTCACGGATCGTCTGTTCATCTGGATGACCGAAACAGAGCCGCATCCGATGCCGATTGTTCTCGCCGTCGACCGTCCAATCGGCACCCGGATTGAGCGCAACCCCGTGTTCGATCGCTGCCGCGGCCAGAACTGTCGTGTCAACCTGGTGAGGCAACGAGATCCAGATAAAGATGCCGCCTTTGGGCATTTCGAATTCAGCCGTCGCGCCGAAATTCTCCTGGAGCGCTGCTACCATGATCTGACTTTTTCGGTGCAGGACTTGCGTGAGTTGCTCGATATGGCTTGCGAAGTGCTGCGCGCAAAACTCTGCAAGCACCATCTGTTCAAGGGCTCCGGTACCCGCGTCGGTCTTCAGTGGTAGAAGCTGCAAAAGCACCGACTCGTCTGCCACCAAATAGCCGACACGAAGAGCCGGGGCGATCGACTTCGAAAACGAGCCGCAATAGATCACTCGGCCAGAGCGGTCGAGAGCCCGAAGAGCTGGCGGGCGCTCGCCATCCCAGAGGAGGTCCGCATAGCAATCGTCCTCGAACACGGCACAACCGAAGCGCTCGGCAAGCGCCAGAACCTCATGCCGTCGCTGCAGTGACATGACGCCGCCGGTCGGGTTCTGCACAGTGGGGATGGTGTAAATGAGCTTCGCGGGGCATCCGGCAGCCTGCTGTTCCGACAGCAATTGTTCCAGATGTACCGGATCGATCCCCGCTTCATCCTGTTGCACACCTCGACAAACAACACCCTCACGCCGCAGCCGTGCAAGCGCGCCGCCATAGGTGGCGCTCTCTACAATGACCGCATCCCCTGGTGTAAGAAGCAACCGGAACACCAGGTCGAGGGCTTGCAGAGAACCCGACGTTACCAGCACCTCCTTGGCGGTGTCCGACATTCCTGCGCTGTCAGTCATTCTCCGGGCAATGAACTCGCGTAGAGGAAGATGACCCTGGGGCCCGCTGGTCAGGCCGTAGGTGGCGAGTGTTCGTCCGCCCACCTCCAAACTGCGCTGCGCGGCAGCAATAAGATCGCTTACCGGGATGCTGGCCGCATCGTTATGACCACCGACGAAATTGAATTTCGGGTAACCGCCAAACGGCGCTGCCGGTGCCGGCAGTCCACCGCGATAGAGTTGTTTCATGTCAAATGTCACCGGGCGGTCTCCTGTCTCATCGCGAATTTTCAAACCCTTCAGGCGACAATATTCGCCCACGGCCGAGCAGGTTGCCAGGATCCAGGGCCCGCTTAAGCGACCGCATCAACTGCAGTTCGCCAGGACTGCGGCTGAAAGGAAGATAGCGACGCTTGGACAGTCCTATCCCATGCTCGGCAGAGATCGAACCACCGAGCTCGCTGATCAGCCCATAGACTATGTCGTCCATTGCCTCTGCCGGCTGTGGTTCGCGGTCACCAGCCTTGATGACGAGATGCAGATTTCCGTCACCGAGATGACCGGCGACGAACACGACCATATCGGCCCACACTTTCGTCAGGCGCCGTTCCACCTCGCGGCAGAAATGGTGGGTTTTGCCGAGAGACAGGCTGACATCGTAGCTAACCGCAGGCTGCTGCCGTTTCATCCCTTCGGCCAGGCCATCGCGAACCTGCCAAAAAGCGCTGATATCCGCCTGCGATTGCGCGATCACGGCATCGGCGACGGTCCCGCTCTCAAGCGCCGCGCCAAGCACCCGCTCGAAATGCGCGCCATCGCGATCTGGGTCTCCGCCCAGCGTTTCAACCAGCACGTAGAACGCGTGATCGCCGACAATCGGCGCCCGAACTCCCGGGACGTGGTCGACCGTGACACGGTAGGCCAATCTCCAGATCGCCTCGAAGGCACTGAGTGTGGAACCGAGTTCACCCTTCAACATGTGGAGAAGCGCAATCATTGCCTCGAAATCATCTACGGCGCAAAAGGCCACCGATTGGCTGATCGGGCGAGGACGAAGTTGCAGAACCGCCCGGGTAATCAGGCCGAGGGTGCCCTCGCTGCCAATGAAAAGTTGCTTCAGATCGTAACCGGCGTTGTTCTTGATCAGACCGCTCATGCTGCTCACCACCGTTCCATCGGCCAGGACCGCTTCGACACCGAGTGCCTGGTCCCGGGCCATACCGAAACGCAGAACACGGTTCCCACCGGCATTGGTCGCCAGTACGCCACCGATGGTGCAAGATCCGCGCGAACCCAAATCCAACGGAAGGAAAAGACCGCATCGCTCAGCACGTTCCTGCACGGCTTGCAGTGGCGTGCCCGCGCGAACGGTAACCGTGCCTGAGGCAACATCCAAATCCTCGATGCCGCACATGCGTTCGAACGAGATTGGGATTTCGCCACGCTGCGGTCTTGCTCCGCCGACAAGCCCGGTCATGCCGCCCTGGGCAACAACGGGCTGGTCTTCGGCATTGCAGAGTTTCATCAGGCGCGACAGTTCTTCAGTACCGGCAGGTCTCAGAACCAGATCCGGACAGAAATCTGCGGCACCGCGCCAGTCGCTGAAATATCTGGGTCCGATGTCGCGTCCTGTCAGATATCCGGCCTCACCGACCACCGCCTTCAACGCCGAGTGCAGACTGCTTTTCACGCGCCGACCTCCCGCCTCAACGATCCAGCAACGCCAGCGAAAGCTCGGGCAGCCAGACCACGGCAACGAGCACGAGCAACATCAGCGCAATGAACGGCAGGACCGAGCGACAGATCAACATGAACGGCTCCTTGAAAGCCGTCATAGCCACGATCAGATTAAGTCCGATCGGCGGCGTGATGTAACCAATCTCAAGATTGACCACCATGATGACGCCAAAATGAATGGGGTCGATGCCGTAGGCCATCGCCGCCGGCAACAATATGGGCGCAAGCATCAGGATCGCTGAACCGATGTCGATCAGACATCCCACGGCCAGGAGGAACAGATTCAAGGCGATCAGAAACATGATCTTGTCGTCGACCGTGCCCGTCATCCAGGCAGCAAAGTCCTGAGGCACTCGCTCGGCGGTCAGCAGAATGTTGACACTGGTTGCAACAGCCAGAATCGGAAGGATGGTGCCGAGAAGCCGTGCTGTATCGACCGCAAGCTCGAAAAAGTCCGACAGTCGGATTTCGCGATGTATGAAAACCTCTACAATCAGCGCATACCCGACTGCCACGCCGGCGGCCTCGGTGGCTGAAAAGTAACCGGAATAAATGCCACCCAATAAAATGACCGGAGCCATGAGGGCGAAGATGCCTTTGCGAAAGGCCTGCGCGACTTCGACAGGAGCAAAGGGTTGACTGGTGATATTCCGATTGGCGATCAACGCATAGGTCGCGAGCACCCCGGTCAGAAGCAGTCCTGGCAGCAGGCCGGCCAGAAACATGTCGCTGATCGAGTTTTCCGTGACTATGGCATAGAAGATCATTGGTATGCTTGGAGGGATGACGACACCGAGAGTGCCTCCAGAGGCCAGCGCACCAAGCGCGAATTTCTTGTCGTATCCCTGCCGGATCAAAGCCGGGTAGAGAATGCTGCCGACGGCAAGAAGTGTGACCGGAGACGATCCGGAAATCGCAGCAAATACCGCGCAGGAAAGGATGGTCGCCACCGCAAGTCCACCGGGCAACCATTGGGTTAAAGCCCGCATGAGGGCGATCAGCCGTTCGGCAATAGAACCCCGTGTCATGATGTTGCCGGCCAGAATGAACATGGGAACGGCCAACAGGATATCGCGATTGACGGCCGTCCATATGTCGTCGATCAGGTAGGTGAGATCGCCATCACCGTAGAACAGCTGAATGTATCCGGCGCAGACGAGCAGGATCAGGATGATGCTCTGGCGCAGCACCAGCAGAGCCAAAACCAGGAGCAACAAAACAACAGCTGTCACCTAAGCCTCCGGGTTGAAGGGCCGCGGCTTCAGATCCGGCCGGACGGCGAAGGCGACATGACGCACACCACATGACAGAAAGGCGTAGGGAATGATGATTTGGATCATCCACAGTGGCCAGTAGAGCACCATCGCCCGGTCATGGTTGAGGTAAGTGTCGGTAACGTAAGAGGCGGCAATGATTCCGGTTCCGACGAAGAGCGCGGCGGATAGGATGTCGCCTGCCCTGGCGACACTGGCCTGCCAGGCTTTCGGCCACCAGTGGTCGGTAAAGCGTGGTCGCAAATGCCCATTTGCTGCGGTGGCCAGCGTCATGCCCACAAAGGCTGCATAGACGGCGGCAAAAACCGCCATCTTTTCGGATCCCCAGATCGAAGTGGAAAACAACTCCCTCGCCAGAACGCCGGCTAGCAACAGACCGGTGACGAGCGCATAAGCCAGTGCCGCCACCGCCTTTTCGATCCACTGCAGACCATTGAGGAACCCGGTCATGGCAAGGAGTGCCAGACGCGATCAGCCGCCGCATTCCTTGATCGCCGCCTGGATCTTCTGCCAAATCGGAACGGCGCTTTCTCCGATCGACTCGACAAGTTCAGCCTGCGCCTGAGCCGCATGAGCCTTGAAGCCTTCCAGATCTTCACCGGTAGGCCGGTATACAGTGGCACCGTCCTCACCTTCAGCTTTTGCAAGCAGCGCCTGTTCCGTATCGCGGATGGTCTTGCGCAGTTCGTTGACGTTCTCGCCCATGACCATCATGGCTTCTTGCTGCTCCGGAGACAATTCGAGCCATGTCTTTTTGCTCATGACCACGGCGCCGATATCGTGATGCGACGGCAGATAGGTCACATGCGGTGCAAGTTTGTGATAGCCGACTGCTAGTCCGAAAACTGTTGAGGTGTGCAAGGCGTTGACCCGCCCGGTCTTGAGCGCCGGAACTGAATCCGCCCCTCCGAGCGGAAGCGCAGCAGCACCTGTTGCGTTCCAGTAAAGCGGATAGGGGCTGCTCGGCGCGACCCGCACTTTCATGTCCTGAATATCATCGACCGTCTGGACCGGAGTCTTTGAGTAGAGCGACGGGTAGCCGATCTCCATATAAGAGAGCAGCACCAAGCCCTTGTCATAAAGCAACGGTCCGAAAATCGGCTGGACGTGATTGTCGAACACGCAATCGGACTGTTCTGCGTCCTTGAAAAGGAAAGGCGCCGCCAGCAAAGCGAATTCGGGCACAACAAGCGCCGTAGCGGTATTTGACTGCCCCGCAATATCGATGCGACCGCGTACGACCTGGCGCACGACTGTCGGTTCGTCGCCGAGTTGCGAGCTGTAGTACATCTCGATTTTGAGCGACCCGTCGGCGGCTTCTTCCGCAGCTTGCGAGCTCTTTCCAAAATGCACGCCCCACGGCGTCGTTTCTGGCGCCACGGTGGCATATTTCAGCTCAACCGGCTCGGCGGCTACAGCGATATTTGCAGCCAAAACGCCGGTTAAACAGGCTGTCAGTAACTTCGATCCCATGGTGTCCTCCCTTCGGATTCAGAGTTCCGAATGCCAGGATGGCCGACGTCTCCGCCCGCCCTTACTGTCGATACCTCGCAAACGGTATTCAAAGCCGGGGCGCAAGCAAAATGCGCCATCTCGAATACTGCCGATCGTTGGCTCTTCGGTGTGTTGATCACCAACCGATCTGGCCAAATTCTGCGGGCAATTGGATTTTATGTCAATAAAATTGATATAATCTATAAGTTTGTAATTACTTTCAATTGGATAGAGTGCAGCCACATCCGACGCGGGTCGGCGTGGACATTGCAAATTGACCACGAGCGCCTCAACTGTCTCCGGATCGCAGCAACCAGACCCGGTCGTCTTCGTCGAGGATATTCCACAACACTTTCCAGAATTCGCGAATGGACGACTTGCCTGCTTCTTCATAGGCCGCGCGCAGTCGATCGAACTGCAACTGCATTATCATAGCGAACAGGTCTTCTCCCTTGCGGGTCGCGTGCAATTCGCGCTTGCGCCGATCAGTGCTGGAAGTGCGCTGTTCAACGTAGCCCTTGTCGACCAGATCGCCGAGGGGTCGGTGGATGTTTTGGTTGGTGACGCGGAGGAAAGAAAGCACTTCGCCCACCGTTTTTCCAGGCTTCTTCACGGCAACATAGAGCAGCCGAAGGTGGATTCGGCCGAGATTGAGCACGCGTAGCTGCCGGTCGGTATCTTCTGCCATACTCAGATGGGCCAGAAACATCAGTTCGGTTGTTTGGAACAGATCGTCTGTGGTGATATCGCTGGAGTCGTTTTCCGACCCTGCCCACGACGCATCGTGGAACAGATAGTTCCTGGCGCTTTCGAAATCGGATTTGTCCATCCCGACTTGCTCCCTCAATGGCATGGTCCAGCGCACGGAAAGACATCGGCTTCCGGTTAGCAGCAAGCACCGGAAAGTGCCCTTCTGGCAACTGGAGGCTCAGGTCAAGAATACCGGGTAGGCCCCAAAAATCAACGTTCCAAAAGGAGCAATGGAATAAATTATATCAATCTTATTGACATAAATTTCCGCATAACTACACTCTGCTCCGACAACGCCGGCGCCAATCGTCGGCATCCGATAGTGGCGTAGTTTGCTACCCCGTCTGCCAGCCGCAATGACCGGACTTGCGGTGTGATCGACGGGAACGCTCCCAAAGCCCACCTCGACTGCCACGATCGGATGCCGCAGCCGGGGTACGAAATCTGGAGGCATCATGTCTGACGATCCAGTTGACGTGCTGATCATCGGCGCCGGTGCTGCCGGCGCCGCGGTTGCCTGGAGTCTGGTGGAAACACGCATGAAGATTGTCTGCCTTGAACAAGGTGGCTTCATGAACCCGATGACGTATCCGAGTACGGGGCGCGACTGGGAGGCGCGAACGTCTGGTGATTTCAGCATCAGTCCCAACACCCGGCAACTCGAGGCCGACTATCCGGTCAACGACGACGCCTCACCTATCAAGGTCGCAAATTTCAATGCTGTTGGCGGCAGCACCATCCTCTACGCCGGTCAGTTCCCGCGTTTTCATCCATCCGACTTCCGAGTCAGGTCGCTCGATGACGTGGCTGACGACTGGCCCATCGATTTTGCCACCCTCGAACCCTACTACGCGCTCAATGATCGTGTGATGGGGGTCGCAGGCCTGCAGGGCGACCCGGCCAATCCGCCCCGTGATTCGATATCCATGCCTCCACTGCCTTTGGGAAAGGCCGGTCAGGCAGTGGTCCGGGGACTCAATCAGCTCGGTTGGCATTGGTGGCCCTCCGATGTGGCGATCGCTACCGAGCGCTTCGACGGTCGCGAGCGTTGCATCAACCTCGGCACCTGTGTCAGCGGCTGTGCACAAGGCGCCAAGGCAAGTACCGACATTACCTATTGGCCACAAGCGATGCGCGGCGGCGTAGAGCTGCGTCCCAATTGCCGGGTGCGAGAGATCACCGTGAATGACGATGGCATGGCGACCGGGGTGATTTATGTCAACGCCGATGGCCAGGAACAAGCTCTCCAGGCGCATGTTGTGATCGTCGCCTGCAATGGCATCGGCACGCCGCGGCTGCTGCTCAACTCCAAATCGGCTCGCTTTCCCGATGGATTGGCCAACAGCAGTGGCCTCGTGGGCAAGAACCTCATGTTCCACCCATATGCAGCAGTCCAGGGCGTGTTCGATGAACCGCTTGATGGCTATCAGGGGCCTCACAAAGGTATCCAGAGCCAGGAGTTTTACGAAACCGACAAGAGCCGTGGCTTCGTGCGTGGCTATACATTCGAATATTCGCGCGGCATGGGACCGGTCGCCACTGGATTGACCGGTCTGGCCCAGGGACGGGTCCCTTGGGGGGCCGACCATCACACCTCCTATCGCAAACTGTTCAAGCGGGTAACAAGCCTTGTTGCGTTGTGTGAAGATCTGCCGGAGGAGCACAACCGCGTAACCCTCGATCCCGACCTCACTGATAGCGATGGCATTCCTGCTCCCCGCATAGAATACGAACTCAGTGCGAACAGCATGAAGATGCTGGACCACGCCGTCGCGCGTGGAACCGAGGCGTTGCAACGCGCCGGCGCCACCGACACTTTTTCACTGTCGCCGATAGGCTTCAGTGGCTGGCACCTTATGGGGACGGCACGCATGGGTCGCGATCCGCGTCGATCGGTGGTCAATGAGTGGGGCCGCAGCCACGACGTGAAAAACCTCTTTATCGTCGATGGCAGCATTTTCGTAACCAGCGCGGCCGTGAATCCGACCAGTACTATTCAGGCGTTAGCACTCTACGTCGGTGATCAAATCAAGAATCGTCTTGCCAACCTTTTCGATTGAGAATGTGTAATGCAACTCCCCCATGGTCCGCGTCCTGCGCCGCCCCCATACACCGCACGACAACAGCAATTGTTGCGCGCCATCGCGGATACGATTGTTCCCGGCAGCACCGACTATGCTGTTCCGGGCGCCGGCGATGATCGGATCTTTGCCGATCTGTTGATCATCGCCAAGACACATGCCTCGGCTTTGGGGGGTCTGCTTGACAGGATCGACCGGTTCGCAAGCGAACACCATCGATGCGGATTTCTGGAGATCCCTCAAGATGCGCGTTTGTCCACCGCTGAAGCTTTCCGGGCGGCCTATCCAAACGACACAACGCTTCTGGAAACCCTGGTTATTCAGGTCTACTACCGAGATGATCGCGTCATGCGGTCGCTTGATATGGAAGTGCGACCGCCTTTTCCAAAAGGATTTGTCGTCGAAGAGGGAGACTGGGCGCTGCTTGATCCCGTACGGGCACGGCCTGAGTTCTATGTGAAGATACCATGAGCAACGCGCTCAACGCAGGCCGTATGATCGAGACCGGACTATGCTGATACAGGCCGAGAGGCTTCTGGAACTGACTGCTTCCATTGTCGAAAAGGGCGGAAGCTGCCGCAAGGTCGCCAACGATGTTGCCAGCCTACTGGTCAAGGCCAATCTTGCTGGACATGACAGTCATGGAGTCGGGGTTCTTCCTGGCTACATCAAAGGCATTGCAGCCGGCCAGTTGATCCCTGATGCTCAGGCCGAGATCGTGCAGGACAAAGGCCCTTTTCTGCTGGTCGAAGGCCATCTTGGGTTCGGCCAGTGCGTCGCGCGACAGGCGATGGAATGGGCGATCGACCGTGCCCGCCAACAGCACATCGCCGTGCTGTCGCTTCGCAACAGTTTTCATGTCGGCCGCATCGGGGACTGGGGTGAGATGGCCGCCGAAGCGGGCTTCGTCGCCATCCATTATGTCAACGTCCTGTCGCCCAACTCCCTGGTCGCTCCGTTTGGCGGCAGCGACTCGCGCTTTTCCACAAACCCCTACTGCACTGCCATTCCGGCGTCTGACCGACACCCCATGTTCCTGCTCGACATGGCGACCAGCACCATCGCCCAGGGCAAAACCCGCGTAGCTTACCTGAAGGGTCAGAAAGCCCCCGAAGGATGCCTGATCGACCACGAGGGCAACCCCACCGACGACCCCAAGGTGATGTTCGAAGAGCCACGCGGCGCCCTTCGCGCCATGGGGCTGCACAAGGGATCCGGCCTGGCCTTGATCTGTGACATCCTCGGCGGATCGCTGTCCGGCGGCGGGGCTTACTTGCCCGATCGCATCGTCCCGGGCCGCGTCATCAACAACATGCTGGCGATCCTGATCGACCCGAACGTCTTCGGTGGCGCCGAAGCGTTTTACGAAGACCTCGACGCCTACACCGACTGGGTCAAGGCCTCCCCGCCTGCGCCGGGCACCGATATCGTCCGGTTTCCCGGTGACCTGGAACGCGAAACGCGGATTGAACGCGGACAAAACGGCATCCCGATTGACGACGCCACCTGGGCCCAGATCATCGAGGCCGCCGGCTCTGTCGGCCTGAGCGAGGATGCTATCAGCGCGATCCTGAACCCGGTGTAACTATCCGTGTTTCGACAAATCAGGTTTGCGCGCGGACACCGTCGAAGTAGTCGATCACAGCCCTGATGGCGCCGTATTGCAAAGAGCTCTTTCTGACATAAATTCCCGCGTCGCGCGGCTGCATCCGGCGCAAAACCGGTCGTATCACCAGCCCATCCTTTTCGACAACTTTGGCAAGCTGCAGCGGCGCGGACATGACAAACCGGCCGGTCTTGACCAGCTGGACGCCGGTGGCGAGGGAAGTCGTCCGGATGTCGATCAGGGAGTTCTTTGAGCCCTTGGGCAACGTGAATTGCTCTATCCTTTGTTCAACGAAGGGATCGATCGTGAAGCTCACCCATCGGTAATCGGTCAGGTCGGCAGGATCGACCGTATCGTTTCGCGAGACGGGATCATCGTCTCGCAAAACGATACCGTGTTCGATTTGCATGACATGTTTGGTGACGATCGAGGGGTCCAGCTCGTCGTCCGCCAGAATTCCCATATAGACGTCGATGGCTCCGGAACTCAGCAGCCATCCCATGCTCTCGCGGTGCTCGGTTTTGAGATCGAGTTTCAGGTCAGGGAAGCTCTCCAGGAGATCGGCAAACAGACCGGCGACCCAGATGAGATGAAAGACCGGCCCTGCCCCCACCTTCAACTCCGACATACCCGCCGAAGAGATGATCCCGATCTCTTCGACCCCGTTGCGATATTCGCGTTCAATCCGCTCCGCACGAGCAAGAAACAGCCGGCCTGCTTCGTTGAGCGACATGCCGCGGCGGTCGCGATGGAACAGCGGCGTTCCCAGTTCAGCCTCCAGGGCAGCAATTCGTTTCGTGACCGAGGACTGCGCGAGGTGGATGGTTGATGCGGCCGAAGTGATCGAACCACCCCGGGCAACCGCCAGAAATGCTCGCAATCCTTTGTCCAATGGTATTCCTTTTTCGAAACGATACCGCACTTATTATCAGTTTACAGAATTTCTCCTCCTGTGCCAATTTTGTTGCTCACCATGGGGCTGCTCAACACATGAAAACGGTTTTTGTCCTATTCGATTCCCTCAACCGTCTGGCGCTCGGCGCCTATGGCGGAACGGCCATCGCAACCCCCAATTTTGATCGGTTCTCAAGAAAGTCCGTGACTTTCGACAAGCATTATGTCGGCTCGCTGCCGTGTATGCCTGCACGACGTGATATGCATACGGGTCGGCTGAACTTTACGCATCGGAACTGGGGGCCGCTTGAGCCTTTCGATGAAAGCTTCGCTCGAATTCTCAGCAAAAACAGCAACTACACGCATCTGATATCCGACCATTTGCATTACTTCGAAAACGGCGGTTGGGGATATGCCAACGCTTTCGACAGTTGGGATTTCGTTCGCGGTCAGGAGTACGACGCACTGAAGGTCATGGTGCGCCCGCCTGTGGAGCGCTATCGAGAACGCTTTGACGAGCGGCATTATCCCTTGCAAACGCTGCCTGAACAGGGCGCAATCACCAAGGGTAACACCGAAAAGGCGGCATTCAAGAGATTGCGTGGAGCGATTTCGCAGGAAGTACTTTCGGAGGAAGACGACTTCCCGACGGCCAAGTGCTTCGCCAAGGCCTTTGAATTTCTGGACACCAACCGTGGCGAGGATGCCTGGTTCCTTCAACTGGAGTGCTTCGATCCGCACGAGCCGTTCGTCGTGCCGGAGCGGTTCCAGGCGGCTTACGACACAGGCCGCAACGGCAAAATCCTCAATTGGCCCATGTATGAAAAGAATACGAACTCACCCGAGGAAATAGCTGCCATTCGCGGCAACTACGCCGCGCTTGTCGCCATGTGCGACGAATACTTCGGACGGCTTCTCGACTATTTCGACGACCATGATCTTTGGATAGACACCGCGCTGGTGCTGTCCACTGACCACGGCTTCCTCCTTTCCGAACATGACTGGTGGGCAAAAAACCGGATGCCCTACTACGAGGAAATCAGCCACATACCCTTGATGGTCTGGCATCCCGCGCATGCGGATCAGGCAGGCCAACGCCGTCAGTCACTCACCCAGACGATGGACCTGATGCCCACATTTCTGGACTTGCACGGCTGTGCGATCCCAGAGACCGTGACCGGCCGTTCCATCGTGCCACTGCTGACAGAAGACGGCTCCCTCCGCACCAGCCAGATCTTCGGCATGTTCGGTGGCCCGGTCGGAGTGACTGACGGCAACTACACCTACTATCGATACCCGGAGGACTTGTCGGGTCAGAACCTGCACCTCTACACGCTGATGCCTGCCCACATGATTGATCTCTTCGATATAGAAGAACTTCAGTCGAGCGAGCTTGCCCCGCCCTTCAACTTCACCAAGGGCGCACCGACACTTCGCGTGAAGCTCGATCCGAGGAACACACAAGTGGGCCAGGATGGTGACACCCTGGAAGACTGTGAAACAGCGCTTTACGACATCGAAGCGGATCCGGCTCAGGAACACCCGCTGGACAACCCGGCCGTGGAAAAGCGTTTGGAAGCCGAAATCGCGCACCACTTTGCTCTGCACGACGCTCCGCCCGAACTCTTTGCACATTTCGATCTGACACCACCGGATGTCGCGTTGGCCGGAGAGTGACACCGAACCCAATCCGAAACCGTAAGGGAGGAATATCATGGAACGAATTGGATCACTGAAAGGCACCCTTTTGGCGGGGGCGTTTGTGGCGGCCTCCGTCACCACGGCACTGGCGGAATTTCCAGAGCGCAATGTTGAAATCATCCATCCCTGGGGGCCCGGGAACGCCATGGCCATGAGCCAGGTCGTGGCCAAGGCCATGGGCGAAGAACTGGGCACGGATATGCCTGTGATCTCCTTGCCGGGAGCCGCTGGAACCAAGGCACAGACGACAGCCATGGGAAAACCGGCGGACGGATACACGGTGTTTGACGGCTACGTCGCGCCTCTGGTCTTGCAGCCAATCCTGGGCAATGCGGACTGGAGCTACAAAGACTTCAAGCCGCTCAGCGCCGCCGTTGCGAACGCATTCGCGATTGCCGGGCAAGTGGATGAGACACGGTGGTCAAACTTCGAAGAGATGATGGCCTACTGCAAGGACAATCGCGGTGAGCTTCGTTATTCCTCGGGCTCACGAAACAACCTGCCGCATATGGTCATAGCCAAGGCCCTCCAGGGCTACGACTGCGTGGCTCAGAACGTGCCTTACACTCAGGACGGCAACGTCTTCAAAGACCTTGGCTCGAAGGTGCTCGACTTCGCATTCGTCAATGTGGGGAACTTCCGATCGAACCCGGACAAGGTGAAAATCCTGATGGTTCTCTCGGAGCTTGAAAGCTCAAAAAAGGCGTTTCACGGCGCGCCCACCATCGCAGATCTGGATGTCGATCTCGGGCTTTCGAACCTGGGACCGATGGGTTGGACCTGGTGGATCGTCAATCCGGATACGCCCGACGATGTGACCGAGAAACTGCGTGGCGCAATGGAGCGCGCGATGGCCCGCCAGGACGTGAAAGATGCCGTTGAGGCCGTTGGCTTTGTGCCTCTCGATTGGGATCACACCAGATACGAGGAAATCGTAGGCGGCGTCGACGCGCAGCTCAATTCGATGGGCAACGCGCTTGCCTGGGAAGAGGAAGAGCTCCGCAAGCTCCGGTAAAGGTATCGCACGATGACATCGTCAAGAACGCTAAACCTCGCTGTTTTGGGATTTCTTCTCGCCGTCATCGTGATTGTCTTCTGGCAAATCGAAACTGACTTTACAGAACAGGGGATCGCCAGCGGCGGTCCCTACGACAACGCGGCGTCTTACCCGCGGGCAATCGCGATATTCATTGGTGTCCTTTTGGGGCTGCAATTGGTTGTCGAGTTGCTACGGGGCAAATCCTCGACACAAACTGAAGATGTCGAGGCACCGGACCTGCGACGCGCCGGGATGATGCTCCTGTTCTTCACCGTCTATCTGATGTTTCTGACAACGGTTGGATACCACCTTGCGACGGCACCGATGATCGGTGCCATCATGTGGCTCTGCGGGATGCGCAATCTTCTCAAGCTTGTGTTAGCATCCATCGCAATTGCGACAGGCTTTGCCTTCGTTTTCGAAGTCTTCCTGAATGTCGTGCTGCCGCTGGGCATTTGGGGCATTTTCATCCCATGGTAGGCGCGCAATGATCCTGGATTTCCTGTCCGCCGGGCTTGACGTCTTTCAGTCACCGCTTGCTCTTGCCCTGACGTTCGCCGGGATCATCGTGGGCCTGGTTGTCGGAGCCATGCCCGGACTTGGTCCACTCATGGGGATCATCCTTTTGCTCCCGGTGGCCATCGGACTGCCGCCGGTCGCGGCGATGGGTTTCCTGATCGCAATCTTCGTCGGTGGCTCCTGCGGCGGTTCCATTTCGGCAATCCTCTTGCGCATACCGGGCACCCCGCTCGCGGCCGCGACGCTCTATGATGGCTACCCGATGGCGCAAAAAGGCCGCGCGTCCGATGCCATCGGCATTGCCATTACCAGCTCCGCCATTGGAGGTTTGATCGGCGGTGTTGTCCTGGTCTTCTGCGCCCCTATCCTGGCGCGATTTGCCGCCAACTTCGCGCCGCCGGAATACGCCATGCTGGCGATCATGGGACTGTTCGCCATTGTCGTGATCTCCGGCGGGTCGATCATCAAGGGCCTTCTCGCAGGAAGCTTTGGACTGCTCATCTCCACCGTTGGAACCGACTCGTTTTCGACCGGCCTTCGCTTCACATTCGGATCGCACAACCTTTTGAACGGGTTTCATATCGTAGCCGTTGTCGTCGGACTGTTCGCCATTTCCGAGATGGCGGCGCAGATGATGAAACACGACCTCTTGAAGATCCCGGATGTGAAAGTGGCTCGGCCCGGCCTGAACACGGTTGCCATGACGTTGAAGCACTGGGTCAACCTGATCCGTTCTTCGGCAATCGGCACCTTCTTCGGTGCCATCCCCGGCGCAGGCGGTGTGATCAGTTCTTTCACCAGCTACGCGGTGGCCAAGGCTTCCGCGAAGCCTGACGAGAAATATGGCGAAGGTGCGGAGGGCGGCGTTGTCGCCACCGAGTCGGCGAACAACTCAACGGTTGGTGGCACGCTGGTACCGACATTGTCTCTCGGAATTCCCGGAGACGCATCGTCGGCCATGCTGCTGGGCGCCCTGCTCATTCTGGGGTTTATCCCCGGACCGGCCATGTTCGAGAACAACCCTGACGTCGTTGGCGGCATTTTCATGGTGTACCTGGCGTCAAACGTCTTCCTGCTCATTGCCGGCATTCTGGCAACGCCGCTTTTCGTTTACGTCTTGCGCATCCCGAAGGTCTATTTGATCCCGAGCATTTTGTTGCTGTGTTCGATCGGCACGTTTGCGCTTCAGGCTTCGGTGTTCGATCTTCAGGTCATGCTGGCCTTTGGTCTAATTGGTATTCTATTCCGCGCCGCGGACTATCCGCTGGCCCCGGTCGTGATCGGCATGATCCTGGGACCGATCCTCGAAGCCAACCTGCGCCGCTCGCTTCTGATCTCGCGCGAGGGCTATTGGATTTTCCTCGATCGCCCGGTATCGGCAACTCTGGTTGTGATCAATGTTTTGCTTCTGGCGGCAATGATCTATCTCACAATCAAGCGAATACGCGGCGCAAAGACGAGCGAGCTGTCGAAAGCAATGGCCACCGAAGAGTGACATTGAGGGGCGGTCCGTTTGAATTGACGTAGCGCCCTCGAACGACCATTCAGGTCGGCGCTTTCGCCAACCAAGGCTAAGCAGACCGAGCCGAAATCCGGCACCTTCAATGGCGCTTTCACGGGAATCCATGGTCAGCAGGAAAACTGTCCGCCAACATCCAGAGATCAATTCCGACGGCAATAAGCCGCTTTTAGACGCAGCCATTGGGTTGTAAGATAATAAAAGTGGAGGGCTGCAGAAGTTGACATGAAACCTGCACTAACTCCGTTGCGGGGGACGAATGAGCGAACAATCCGAACGCTACGAAGGGAGCTGCTACTGTGGAGCCAGCCGTGTTTCCACGGCCGGAAAGCCGATAGTCATGGCATATTGTCATTGCCACTCCTGCAGAAAATGGCATTCGGCGCCGCTCAATGCCTGGTGCACGTGGTCGGCGGATAGTGTCTCTATATCGGGCCCGATCGTTCGTTCCGCCAAGAACGATGAAAGCCATCGCGTTTCCTGTGGCCAATGCGGGGGTGCATTGGCCAACATCAAGCCCGGTAAAGATCAGATCGCAGTTTATGCGATGACGCTGGCGGATTCGGGGCTGCGCTTCGAGCCCGCATTCCACATCTTTTATGGGGAGCGGGTTTTCGACATGGCCGATGGCCTTCCGAAATGGGAAACGATTCCGGCGTCTTTCGGGGGCGATGGAGCCGAGGTGAGCGAACCCGAGACGACCCGATGGATATCATGAATCTCGCAGGCCTTTAGGTGAAACGAAAGCTCACCTCGATCTTGGCGGCAGATATTGTCGGCTTCTCTCGGCTGATCGAAGCCGCCGAGGAAGAAACTCTGACCCGGCAAAAAGAGCTGCGCACGTCCGTATTCGATCCCGGCGTCGAACTGGCTGGAGGCAAAATCATCAAGTCGACAGGCGATGGTTTTCTGGCGGAGTTTCCCAGTGTCGTCGACGCGCTGAGGTTCGCGATATCGGCACAACAAGCCGTTGTGAACAAGGAAGCATCAAGGCCGGAGGATCGGCGGATCAGCTATCGGATCGGCGTCCATCTAGGCGATGTGGTTGTCGACGACGGGGACATCTTTGGAGACGGAGTGAACCTGGCCTCCCGGCTGGAAGGGGTAGCGCCGGCAGGCGGGATATGCATTTCGACCGCAGTCCGTGATCAGATCGTCGGCGTGATGGACGATGCGTTCACGGATGTCGGCGAGTTGACGCTGAAAAATATCTCGCGTCCTATCCGCGCCTTTGTGTGGCGCCAGGACCAAGGCGATAACCAGGAAAGCAACGCGGTGCCTTCCGCAGCCGTTGCTCGCCGAAAGCCGACCGTTTCACTGGGTGCGTTCGAGGCGCTTGGCAACAATGACGATGCTCAGCTTCTCGCCGAGGCCTGCCATCACACGGTTGAAGCCGCGCTGGCAAATCTGACCGGACTGGATCTGATCGACCCCGAGGTCGGCCCCGAACATATCGCCACGGCGGTCTTTCAGGCAGTTGGCAATCAGGTTCGGGCCACTCTCAAACTGCGCGAAACCCGTACTTCCGAAACCTATCTGACCCAGCGGATGAACGGTGATCTTTCGGATCCGTTCGCAGCCGAGGATCTGTTGTCCGGGGAAATCGCGACCACGATCCGGTACGGGATCCTGCAGCGGGATGCTGAGCGTGCATCCGAGACGGGCTCGAATGACCCCGAGACGATGTTGACCGTCGCGGGCCACTACATGATGGGATCGCAGATCGAGGAATGGGCGGCAGCCGGACGCCTGTTGGACCGGATCCTGGAGGTCCAGCCTCGTAATTTCATGGCTGTGGCGATGAAGGCTAATACGCTGATTGGCGAAATCATATGGGGCTATCGACCAGTAACCGAAGAGGATACCGAAGCGTCGGACGCGGGGTTGCGGCTAGCGGTCTCGCTAAATGACCAGAGCGACTACGTTCATTTGATTCGAGGCATTTTTCATTACGGGATAACAGGCGATCTGGATGCGGCGGTGAGGTGTGTGGAGCGCGCATTCGAAATCAATCCGCAATTTGCTCAAGCGCACATGGTTCTAGGTTGGATACAGAACCTGATGGGTGAGCCGGAGCTTGCCTTGAAGTCCATCGAAAAGGGGTCTTTTTCACTGGCCAAGAACCGGATCTACCACCGCGTGCCGCAAGCATTTGCACAGACATACCTGGTTCTTGGTGACTTCGACAAAGCGATCGAGAATGCCGATCGGGCGCTGCAAAACTCGCCGGGCCTGCCGATCGCGCAGCTATATCTTGCCAGTGCGGCCGGCCAATCAGGTCGACGCGACCATGGTGAAAGAGCCCGACAGGGGCTTCTGACTTCCGATCCAGATTTCCGGATTAGCCGATTGCGCCGGTTCCATTTCCGGGACCCTGCGCGTTGGGAAGCAATTCTGGACGGCCTTCGCGCAGTCGAGTTGCCCGAGTAGGTCTTTTCCAGATTTTGGGCCGCGTGCTCACTCGTGCCACGCTGCCGCGCGTAGTTGGACGTTAGCTATCAATCTCGCAACGATCCGGCCGCACCTCGGCTTTACGCGCCCGCCGGTCAATAAGCCGTCAACCCGCCATCGACATGCAGTGTCTGGCCAGTCATGAAGCTGTTCTTCGGTGACGACGCGAACACGAACGCTTCCACGACTTCCTCGACCTCGGCCAACCGCGCCATCGGGATACCGCGGACCAGCTGTTGCTCCGTAACCACCTTCCCGCGCACCTTCACATCAAGCAGTTCGGTGGCCATCGGCGTGCGGGCAAAGGATGGACATACGGCGTTTATGCGCACGCCAAGTCGGGCATATTCCTGGGCAGCCGACCGGGTCAGGCCAACGACTCCGTGCTTCGCGGCGGCATAGACCGACAGGCCCGATGCGCCGGTGACTCCGGCGACGGAGGCGACGTTGACGATGGCGCCGCCCGTCCCGGTTTCACGGAATTGCCGCTCCATCACCGGCAGTTGGTATTTCAGCGCATAGAAAACCCCCATCAGGTCGATGTCGACGATGCGCCGTGCTTCGTCGGAGTCGACTTTGGGCAAGCGCTCGAACACCTCCTGTGCGATCCCGGCATTGTTGAGGGCAACATCGAGCTGGCCAAAGCGATCGACCGCCAGAGCGACGAGCTTTTCAGACAGAGATTCATCTGCAACGTCACCAGCGAGAGAGGCAATGTCACAACCGAGATCGGCCGTAATCTGGCCGCACATCGCTTCAAGTGCTTCGGCATTGTAATCCGAGAGGACCAGGTTGGCGCCCTCCTCGCCGAAACGGCGCGCCGCTGCACTTCCGAAACCGCCCGCGGCCCCGGTGATCAGCACTGTCGATCCCTTGAACAATCCGCTCACCCTATCCTCCATTCGTGATCTGCATGGCCATGCCGGCCATCACCGGCACCGCCGCCGCCATTTGTTTCGCCCGTTTGGGATTGGAGGCATTGCCGTCCAGTGCCCGTTTGAGAACACCCTGCAAGATTGCCGCAAGTCGGAAGAAGGAGAAGGCGAGATAGAATCGCCAGTGCTCGATACCGACGATGCCGCGGCGACGGCAATAGGCTTGCACATATTCACCTTCGGTCGGCAGGCCGAGCGCTGGCCGATCGAGACCGCCCATCCCCCGAAACCCGCTATCATGCGGCAGTCGCCACTGCATGCATTGATAGGCCAGATCAGCCAGCGGATGGCCGAGCGTCGACAATTCCCAATCGAGCACTGCCAGCACTTCGGGCCGATCCTTGTCGAAGATCATGTTGTCGATCCGGTAATCGCCATGCACCAGAGACACCTGCCCGTCATCCGGTGGCAGTGCCCGCTCGAGCCATTCGATGAGCTGGTCCATTTCGGCGATCGTCTGCGTTTCACTGGCCCGGTACTGCTTGGTCCAGCGGCTGAGCTGGCGCTCGAAATAGTTGCCCGGCTTGCCGAAATCCTCCAGGCCAATCGCAGCGGGGTCGATACTGTGAAGAGTGGCCAAGGTCGCATTCATGGCGTCGTAGATCGGAGCCCGTGCGGCGCGGTCAACTTGCGGAAGATCCGGTTCCCAGAAGATGCGGCCGTCGAGATAGCTCATGACGAAATACATGCGGCCGATCGAGGACTCCTCCTCCGACAGATAATGCATCTCGGGAACCGGCACGCCGCTGCCCTTGAGAGCTTTCATGACCCGGTATTCGCGATCCACCTGGTGGGCGGATTTCAGCAGTTGCCCCGGCGGTTTGGCCCGCAAAACATATTGGCCGCTGTCGGCTTCCAGGAGGTACGTCGGGTTCGATTGCCCGGTGTCGAATTTCCGCACTGCGCGCAGCCCGGAAAACTCACTCACGACACCTTCGAGTTCGGCGGACAAGGCATCCGCGTCCAGATCGTGGGTCTGGTTCATGTCGGCTCCTCTTCACCCGCCATGAGAACACGCCTGGCCATTCAGGCGCAACGGACCGCTCTACAATGCGTCGGAAAACAGACCAACGGAGGTGTGGGCCGACAAGCCGCCATCAAGTGGCAAAATGGCGCCGGTGATGTAGGAACCGCCGTTTCCGCAGAGATAAAGTGTCGCGCCGGCAATGTCGTCGGGCGAACCGATGCGCCCGAGCGGTACGCCCTTGCCGACTTTCAGCGCCTGTTCCTCGGTTGCCGTCGCAAACGCCGTCATCCGGCTCTGGAATGGACCTGGCGCGAACGCGTTGACGGTGATGCGACGCCCGGCGAACTCATCGGCAAGAATACGGGTCAGGTGATGCACAGCCGCCTTGGAAGCGGAATAGGAATAGGCACCGTCGGCAATCGGTTGAGTCCCCATGACAGAACCGAGATTGATGATCCGTGCCGGATCGGCATCGCTTGAGGCTGCGTCGAGGAGTGGCAGCAGGTCGCGCGTCAGCGTGAACATAGCGCCGACATTGACATTCATTACCTTCTGCCATGCGATATGCGGGAACGTTTCCAGCGGTTCACCCCAGGTAATCCCGGCATTGTTGACCAGTATATGCAGCTTGTTCGTGCGCCCGTTCACCTCTGCGACCAACGCGGCAAGCCCCTCTTCGGTACCGACATCGCCGGCAAAACCCTCAGCGCTGCCCGGCGCATCGAGAGCATTGAGCTCGGCCGCCACGGCCTCACAGGCATCGCCCTTGCGCGATGCAATAAGAACCCGCGCACCGCCCTGCACCAGAGCCGTCGCAACCATGCGGCCGATGCCGGTCGCGCCACCGGTTACCAACGCCGTCCTGCCGGCCACTGAAAACAGATTGTCCAGATAACTCACACTGACCTCCCACAAATACACCCCGATCCGGGGCGACAACATACTCAGTAGTATGTTTTTTGATAGCCCGCTTGTAAAGCCCTTTCACACGAAGTGAACGGTTCGCCTCGGCCCGATTTCACGCAAATGCCCAAAATTGCGGCTAGCGTACGGCGACAATAAGAGGGGACTGTGGCTTTTCACGAAAACGGGTTATGACAGCGAGCACTTTTTCACAGACCATTTCCGCGAGATCAGAGTTGGACCTGCTCACTGCCAACGACCGGCCGGGTGCCTATCCGGACAGCTACTATCGTGCGACCGCAAACCGGCTAGAGCCGTTCGCGCCCCTAGTCGAGGACGCCCCGTGCGACGTATGCATCGTCGGCGCCGGCTACACCGGTCTGTCGGCTGCCCTTTACCTGGCGGAAAACGGCTTCGACGTGACGGTTGTCGAGGCTCATCGGGTCGGTTGGGGTGCATCCGGCCGCAATGGCGGCCAGCTCGGGTCAGGTCAACGGCTGGACCAGGTCCAGCTCGAGCGCGACCTTGGCCAGAAGGCAGCCCGGCAGCTTTGGGATCTGGGGCGCGATGCCAAAACTCTGGTGCGCGAGCTGATCGATCGGCATGACATCGAGTGCGATTATCGACCCGGCATTCTTCACGCCGACCATCGTCAGCGATATGTCGACGACAGTCGGGCCTATGCCGAAAAACTGCAGCGCGATTACGGCTATGGCCAGATCCGATTCGTCGACCGTGAGCAACTGACCGACATGGTCGACAGCCCTGCCTATTTCGGCGGCACCTATGACACCGGTGCGGGTCATCTGCACCCGCTCAACTTCGCGCTGGGCCTGGCCCGCGCGGCGCGCGATGCCGGCGCCCGCATCCATGAAAACACCCGCGTCTCGAAGATCGAAGCAGGCAGCACGACGCACGTGCATTGCGACAAATTGAAAGTGTCCGCACGCCATGTTCTGCTGGCCTGCAACGGCTATCTCGGCGACCTCGACGAGACGGTGGCGCGCCGGGTCATGCCGATCAACAACTACATTGTAGCAACGGAACCTTTGACGGGTGACCGCGCCCACGCGGCTTTGCGCAGGAACATTGCCGTCGCGGACAGCAAATATGTCGTCAACTACTTTCGTCTGTCGCGAGACAACCGCCTGTTGTTCGGTGGCGGAGAGAGTTACGGCTACCGCTTTCCCCGAGACATCAAGGCCTTCGTCAGGCCGCACATGCTGGCGATCTTCCCGCAGCTCAAAGACGTCCAGATCGACTACGGATGGGGCGGCACGCTCGGCATTACCATGAACCGCATGCCGCATCTCCGCCGTCTGGAGGGTGGCGTCCTGACCGCCTCAGGCTATTCCGGCCATGGACTTGGCATGGCCACATTCTGTGGGCGACTGGCCGGCGAACTGATCTGCGGCACCGCCTCTCGCTTCGACATGATGGCGGCAATACCGACACCGGATTTTCCCGGTGGCGCCAAATACAGACGCCCGCTGCTGGCACTGGCGATGCTCTATTATTCGCTGCGCGACCGGTTCTGACCGTACCTGACCTACAGCTTGTTGATCGGGACCTTCAAATAGACGGTACCATTGTCCTCGGCGTCGGGCAGTTTGCCGGCACGCATATTCACCTGCAGTGACGGCACGATCAGTTTGGGCATGGCCAGCGTCTCGTCGCGTGCCTCGCGCATGGCCACGAAGCTGTCTTCGTCGACACCATCGCGGACGTGGATATTGTTCGCGCGTTCATCCGCAACGCTCGTTTCCCAGCGTATTTCGCGGCCATTCGGACCATAGTCGTGGCACATGAACAGCCTGGTCTCGCCCGGCAGTTCCAGCACCCGGCGCACCGAACGATAGAGCGTGCGGGCGTCCCCTCCTGGAAAATCCGCCCGCGCCGATCCACCATCGGGCATGAACAGAGTATCGCCGACGAAAGCAGCATTACCTATGACGTGGGTCATGCAGGCCGGCGTGTGGCCCGGCGTGTGCATCACATGCCCTGTCAAGGCGCCAACCCGATACGTGTCACCATCGGTAAACAGGCGATCGAATTGCGATCCGTCTCGCTGGAACTCGGTTCCTTCGTTGAAGATCTTGCCGAAGGTTTCCTGCACCTCGGTAACCTGTTCTCCAATGCCGATCTTGCCGCCCAGCTCACGCTGAATATACGGCGCGCCCGACAGGTGATCGGCATGGATATGCGTCTCGATCAGCCATTCAAGCGTCCAACCCTCGTCGCGGATTCGTTTGATCATCGCGTCTGCGCCGTCGAACGTCAGCTTCCCGGCGGAATAGTCGAATTCCATGACGGCATCGACGACTGCACAGGATGTCGATGTTGGATCACGCACGATGTAGGAGATCGTATTCGATCCCTCATCGAAAAAGGCAACAACTTCCGGCTTGATCGAAAAATCCGGATTGAACGGGAGCGGCATTGCGCGGTCCTCCTTTGAGCACAGCATGCAGTCGTATCGGTTGTCACGCAAGGCCGGAAATCATGCCTCAGGTGACAATCCATGTCTTGGCGTCTTCCAATTCGCCCAGCGCGAAAACGTGCATCTGGGCCGGCACCAGAGGCCCGAAGAATTTGGCACTTTGCCGAACCCAGGCAAGATCGGAGACAATCGCGAGTTTCGAGAAGCCCGTCAGGTGACGCACACCCAGGCGCGTGTCGTCCCACAAAGCACCAGCGGTCGCACCGTCGAATGCTTCGCCGAGCACGACCAGCACCTTGATCTTGTCGTGCGTTTTGAGCTTTTCGTCGACCATCGGCGTCAGAATGGCATCGTAGTCCCGCGACGCCAGTGTCCCGACGATCTCGTAGGCGATAACGTCGGAGGGCATGCCTTCGATCATCTTGATCGATGCTCCGGCCTGCTCGGCTTCAGATGCCCAGGTCTTGGCCTGCTCCAGATCTTCCTGCTTGAAATGGCGGATCTTGGCGTCGACGAACTGGTCGACCAGTGTCGGCATGATCGACAGAGTTGCGCTATCGCTGACCAGCGCTACCCGGGAAATGACCTTGTGATGGTCCCGCACCATCTTGAGATGCGCAAACAGGGCAGTGGCATCTTTCCAGTGCGGCAGGCCTTCGGCATTCAGCACGAGCCCAGGCGCCTTGTCGTTGCGGTTGATATAGTCGTTGACTGTCTCCCCCAGCCCCTCGAAATCCGCCGCTGAAAGCGTTCCTGTCGGCGTGACGAGGATCAGATTGTGGTTACGGTCGATTTGGGTTTCGAACATGCCGCTTCTCCTGTTGAAATTGTCGTGCCGTCCCCATTCCCCAATTTCGTTTGCATCCAGACTGCGATGGAGTTGCCCTCGCCGCAACCCAACAAAGGCCGTTCCTGCCGAATAAGTCGCTAGCTCAGGCCGGCCAGCCGCAATCCTTGAACGAACCGTGCAATGTCATCTTCCTGGACAAACACACAGGATTCTTCAGCCTGCTTGAGTGAAAAATCCGGCACAAGGTCGAGGATTTTCGTGGCCTGCATTCGAGCCGCCTCCAAATTTCCTTGGTGGGCGTGCGATGTCGCAAGGACCAGCCGCGGGTACACATGATCCGGTCTGGGCAGACTGGCCCGCGAGGCGAAGTTGCAGGCATTTGCGTAATCTCCGACCTGAAAATAGGCGTAGCTGGTGTGAACGTCGAACTCCTCCTTGAACATGTCACGGGGGCTCAGCCGCCGGGCGTTTTCAATCCATTCCAGTGATTTTTCGCCTTGTCCCGCCAGCGCGTAGGCTGCTCCCATCCAGGAGTGCGCCATGGCGAAGTTCGGATTGATTTCCAGCGATTTTCTGGCCGACTCCACCAGCATATCCGCATCGCGGAGGATCGTCGCAATGAAGAGCCAAGCGATGTAGGCCCAAGGCTCCTCCGGGTCATTCTTGACCGCCTGCTCGGCCGCCTTGATAGAAACAGCCAGCGCCTTTTCGGTATCTTCCCAACCCTGGTGGATGCGCCAGGCGGTCGTCCAGGCCTTCTGGCTGTAAGCACGGGCGTAGGTCGGATCGATTTCGATGGCGCGGTCGAGCAGTGCCAGTGCTTTGACACTGGCCTCGTTGGTAAATTCGCCAACCAGCGCCATGGCACGAATGACATGTTCCCAGGCGTCGAGATTTTGCACCGGCTTGCGGAAAGACCGGGACCCTTCCGCAGCGCTGACCTTGGTTTCAAGAGTAGCAACGATACGCTGCGTGATCTGATCCTGAACCGCAAAAATATCCTTCAGCTCACGATCGAACCTTTCCGCCCAGATCGGATTGTCCGCTTCGCAATCGAGCAACTCAACACTGACGCGCACCCGATCTCCATCGCGGCGCACGGCCCCGTCGAGCAGGTATCGCACCCCCAGCTCCCGGGCGATTGCGTGGGCCTCAGTCTGAGCGTTCTTGTAGGAGTAAGTCGAATTGCGGGCGATCACGAACAACCATTTCAGCCGCGAAAGATCATTGATGATGTCGTCGCAGATGCCGTCGACGAAATAGTCCTGGGTTTCGTCACCGCCGAGGCTCCGAAACGGCAGCACGGCGATTGATGGCCGATCCGCATCGTGCGTGGGACTTGGAATGACCGCCGGCGCTACATCTTCGGCCGCGAGAAGATTGCCGACGAAGCGAAATCCACGCCCGTGCAACGTCTTGATGAAGGCCTGTTGCGCACCCGTGTCTCCGAGCACCGTTCGGACATCTCTTATGCGGCTGCTCAGGGCAGCGTCGGAGATAATCCGGCCTTGCCAGATGGATTCGATCAGTTCGTCTCGTGATACAACACGTTCGCGCTGCTCGATGAGAAACGCCAATATGTCGAACACCTGCGGCTCAACCGAAACAGGAACGCCATCGACGCACAATTCGCGCCGTTCCGTGCTCAATTGAAACTTGTCGAATGCGTATTGTATCGAAGGGTCCCCTTTTCGATCGACGTTGACCGGTAATTTACCGGCTCGCTCTGTAGCTTGGCAACAACGCCCCTTCTCGCGTTTAGATTGCCTTGCCGTGACAGGCAGACTAACTTTTTGCTGACAAACCAGGGAGGAAAAAGATGCCATCGCAAAACATTGATCAGATCTTGAGCGACGCTGTGGCGGCGCAACACGTGCCCTTTGTCGTTGCCATGAGTGCCAACTCGGATGGGGTGACCTATTCCGGCAGCGCCGGCGAGGCTGCCGAGGGGCGCGCTGCAGCCGAAGACACGGTGTTTCGCATCTTCTCAGCCACGAAGGCCGTGGGCTCACTGGCCGCAATGATGATGATCGACCGGGGCAAGATGTCGATGGATACGCCCGTGGCCGATGTTCTTCCGGAATGGAACAACCTTCAGGTGCTGGACGGCTGGGACGGGGATACCCCGATCATGCGCGAGCCGAGAACGACAGCCACGATGCGCCATTTGGCAACCCATCGCAGCGGGCTGGAATACGAGTTCTGGTGTCCCGACGTGGCCAAGTACCTGGAAGCGACGGAACACCCGAGCATTCTGAGCGGCACCAAAGCCTCGCTAAGCTACCCGCTGATGTACGATCCCGGCGAGCGTTGGGGTTACGGCCCGAGTATCGACTGGCTTGGGCAAGTCGTGGAGGCGCTGGACGGACGCACCATGGATCAATTCTGCCATGAAGAGATCTTTGATCCGCTTGGCATGAAGAACACCGGGTTTGAACCCGATGCAATGCTTGACCGCCTCGCGGGCGTGCAGGCACGCGGCGAAGACGGCAAATTCGGTCCGTTTGATTTGGCCCCGCCGCCGCAGCCGGAAGTCTACGGCATGGGCCATTGCCTTTATTCGACGGCGCCGGATTACATCAGGTTCCTGCGGATGATCCTCAAGGGCGGCGAACTGGACGGTCGGCGCATTCTGTCTGAAAGTGCCTTTGCCGCCATGCTTGAGGACCAGATGGAGGGCAAAACTTTCCAACGGATGGTCACGGTTGTACCGCCGGTGACAGCTGACGTGCTCCTTCCGGAAGGCACCACACACAGCTTCGCGGCTGTTCGCTCCGAAGCGAACGTGCCAGGCCGCCGCAAGGCCGGCTCCCAAAGCTGGGCCGGTGTCTGCAACACCCATTATTGGGTGGACCCAGCATCAGATGTGGCAGCCGTTATCTTCACGCAATCGCTGCCGTTTGTGGAAGAACCGTACATGCGGACTTACGAAGCTTTTGAAACCGCCGTGTACGCGAACTAGCAACAATGTACGGGGCCGGTTACAACCAATCCGGCCCCGTCCGTAACGAGGCCAGGCGAGCCCGATACCGAAAAATGGAGCATTCCGGCAAACCTGAGACCTCTTGCAGAAGGCAAGAGGAACAGAGTTTTCACGCGGACGGCCATTCTGCTGATTGCAAAAGTTTTGCTGACTGTCTGTAATGCACCGCCCGTTCAGTTGGGGCATGGCTGATGAACCTCAGCCTGATCATTGCCGTCATGATCTTCGTGGCAATTGCTGTCAGGCAATGGCTGCCTGCCAATATCCGCATCTGGCAGATTATGGTGGCAGGCGCGCTTGTGCTCCTCGCCTTCGGACAAATCTCGCCGACAGCGGCGTTCAAAGCCATCGACTGGAACGTAATTTTCTATCTGTTCGGTGTCTTTTCAGTCGCCTCCGCGCTCTACGATTCCGGACTGCCCCACTGGATCAGCGCGCGAATTGCGGAATCTAAGGGCGGCATGCCCGGCGCGTTGCTGTTCTTCATGATGATCACCGGCCTGACGTCTATGGTGCTGACCAACGACGCTGCTGCGGTTATCGGCGTCCCGATCGCGCTATCGATCGCGCTGGCGTTCGGCATTGGGCCTGTCGTACCACTGACCGCATTGTGCATCACTGTGACCGTCGCCAGCATGATGTCGCCGGTCGGCAATCCGCAGAATATCCTGATTGTCGCCGATGGCCATTTCACCAACCCGATCGGCATCTTTGCCGGGTGGCTGGCGGTCCCTACCGTGCTGTCGCTGGCGTTCTCCTATGGCTGGCTCCTTCTTTGCATGAATCGCAACAACAGTGACTCTGGTGGCAATGGCAGCTTGCCCGATCCAACCCGACAACTTGCTTGGCCGGCCTATCTCAGCACCATTCTGCTGGTCGCACTCGTCGTTGGTGACAGCCTTTTGGCCGGCAGTTATCCGCAAATCGACCTGCCTCTCGGCGCGATCAGCGTCATCGCCTGTTTGCCGGTTTATCTGTTTTCACCGCACCGGATATCTTTGTTTCGTCAGGTCGACTGGCACACCCTGATATTCTTCGTAGCCATGTTTGTGGTCACCGGATCGATCCTGCAATCAGGCATCCTTCAGTCATTGCTGGATCCGCTGCAATCGCACCTCGGCGAGCCTGTCGTTGTCACAGCCATCGGTTTCGGCGCAAGTCAGCTCTTCTCCAATGTTCCGGTGGTGGAAATCTATCTCAACCTATTGACGGAAAGCGACGCGGCCACGCTGATGCTGCTCGCCGCCATGAGCACACTGGCCGGCAATCTGTTCATCGTCAGTGCCGCCAGCAACGTCATTGTTGTCCAGCAGGCCGAAAAATTCGGAGCCAAACCGTTCACCTTCTGGCAATTCACTCGGCTGGTGCTTCCCGTAACGCTGGTATCAATCGCAGTGACCTACATCTGGGTGGCCTTTGCCATGCCGCGCCTTAGCTGAAAACCACCGTGCGGATGAACAGGCCAACGGCGGCTATGGTTGCCACGCCAAGCCCCCACAGGGCAGCAAACCAAAGCAACCGTTTCCAGAGCGGCTGCGGTTCTTGCCGCGACCTGTGTCCCTCAGTGGTGATAGCCGCCATCCTTGACCTTGCCGCGGAAGATCCAATAGGCCGATGCCGTGTAAAACAGGATCAGAGGCACCAGGACCACGGCTCCAACCAGAAGAAAGCCGAGGCTCTTGTCCGGTCCGGCCGCCTCGTGAATGGTCACGCTCGTCGGGACGATGTCCGGCCAGACGCTGATACCGAGGCCGATATAGCACAGCAGGAACAGCATTTCGGCTGCGAGAAATGCCGTTAATTCCCAGCCCTGGCGTAGGGCGTTCCAGAGGACCAGCACGGTGACGCCGACAAACAACGGAACCGGCAGTGCGTATAGCATTGTCGGCCACGAGAACCAGCGGTCCGAGTAGCGTGCGTCGAGCAACGGTGTCCACAGGCTGACGGCCAGAATGAAGGCGACCGTTGCGGCCGCCAGAGGAAACACCAGTTCCCGCATCCGCTCGTTGAGAAGACCTTCGGTCTTCAGATTGAGCCAGGTGGCGCCGAGAAGCGTGTAGCCGCAAACCAGTGCAAGCCCGGTGGCGACGCTGAAGGGCGACACCCAGTCCCACCAGCCACCGGCATAAGCGCGGTCGACCACTTCGATGCCCTGCAGCCAGGCACCAAGTGCGATACCCTGTGCGAAGGCAGCAACGAGCGATCCACCGAAAAAGGCCCAATCCCAGAACCGTTTGTGAGAACCCGAGTGGACTCTGTACTCGAAAGCAACGCCGCGAAAGACCAGGGCCAGCAGCATGGCGATCAAGGGCACATAGAGCGCCGGAAAGATCACAGCATAAGCCAGCGGGAAAACAGCCAGCAGACCGCCGCCGCCTAGAACCAGCCAGGTTTCATTGCCGTCCCAGACCGGCGCGATGGCGCCAATCGCGGAATCGCGTTCCTGCTCGTCTCGCATCAGCGGAAACAGTATGCCGACACCCAGGTCAAAACCGTCGAGGGCCACGTAGACGAATACGCCGATGGCCAGGATCAGAGCCCAGATCATTGCCAGGTCGAGGATCATGATCTCGCTCCTCCCCGCAACGCCTTGAGAATCCGGATCGCGCGGCTGCCGCCCTGGTCGAGCAATCCTCGAGTCTGCTGCGGCGGGCTGTCCGGTGGCGACTTGCCCAGAAGGCGCACGGTGTAATAGGTGCCAAGGCCGAAAATGAAGAGGTAGACGACGACGATCGCCAGCAGCGAGGTTGCCACGGCCGGCGCCGCAATCGGTGATGCGGAATCGGCGGTCCTCAACAGCCCATAGATCGTATATGGCTGCCGACCGACCTCGGTCGTGATCCAGCCGCTCAGCACGGCGATATAACCGGCAGGACCGAGCAGCAGCGCAAACTTCGCCAACGGTCTTCGATCGTAAAGCCGGCCACGCCAGCGTTCCACCAGACCCCATGTCCCCAGGCAGAAGAACAGCAGTCCGAGACCGACCATGATGCGAAACGACCAGAAGACGATCGCTACAGGCGGCCAATCCTCACGTGGGAACTGATCGAGTCCGATGATTTCTGCGTTGAAGTCGTGAGTCAGGATCCAGGAGCCGAGATAGGGAATGGCAAACCCGTATTCGACTTCACCGGTCTCCTCGTTGGGAATGCCCCACAAATATTCAGGAGCCGCCTTTTGCGTCTTGAAGTGACCTTCGAGTGCGGCAACCTTGGCCGGCTGGTGTTCGTAGCTGTTCAGCCCGTGCTGGTCTCCGGCAAGGATCTGCAGCGGCGCAATAATGGCGATGAACCACATCGCCAGCGAAAACATGGTCCGGCTTGTTTGGTTGGCGTTGTCCTTGAGCAGGTGATAAGCGCTGGTGCCGGCAACGACCAGAGCGGTGGTCAGGTAGGCCGCAAAAACCATGTGAACGAGCCGGTAGGGAAAGGACGGATTGAAGATGACTTCGAACCAGTCCTCCGGCACGAACTGGCCGACCTCGTTGATCCCATAGCCGGCTGGTGTCTGCATCCAGCTGTTGACGCTGAGGATCCAGAAGGCTGACATGAGTGTGCCGAGCGCTACCAGAAACGTCGCCGTAAAGTGTAGTCGCGGTCCGACCTTGTCACGGCCAAACAGCATGACACCAAGAAAGCCCGCTTCGATGAAGAACGCGGTCAAAACCTCATAGCCCATCAACGGCCCGATCACCGGTCCAGCCTTGTCGGAAAAGACGCTCCAGTTGGTGCCGAACTCGTAACTCATCATCAGGCCCGAGACGACGCCCATGCCGAAGATGACCGCGAAGGGCTTTATCCAGAAGTCAAACAGGGTGAGATAGACCTGCTCGCCGGTTCGAAGCCAGCGCCACTGCACAAAGGCCAGAAAGCTGGCGAGGCCGATTGAGGTCGCCGGAAAGATGATGTGAAACGACACCGTGAAGGCAAATTGCAGCCGTGCCAGAAACACGGGATCGGTAAAGTCAGCCATCGCGTCACCTCAAGGTTGCGACTGCGGCGAACACCGCCAACCGACAGTTTACACCGATTCCAGACTTTGCATTCAGTGCAATCTTCCGCTTGTGCAGATTTGCCGCAGCGACTGCCCGTGCCAATCCGTCAGGGATTGAACACAAGCACCAGATAGACCACGAAGATGACAAGATGCACCGCACCCTGCAGCATGTTCGTGCGCACGCCACCGAAGGTCAGACCGCTGACGAACATGGTCAGCACCAGCAGCGTCATGTCTGTGTCGCTCAGGCCAAGCACCAGATCCTGGTTGGCATAGATGGAAATGGCCAGAGCCGCCGGCACGGTCAGCCCGATCGTCGCCAAGCCGGAACCGAGACAGATATTGACTGCTCTTTGCAGGTAATTCTGGCGGGCAGATGCCAGTGCTGCAAGCGCCTCGGGCGCCAAAACAAGGGCGGCGATAACGATACCGCCGAGAGCCGCCGGTAACGCCCAGGAAGTGACCCCGAACTCCACCAGGATGGCCAGTTTCTTGGACAGCAGCACCGCCGGGATCAATGTAATGACAAGCAGCACGGCGTGGTACCCGACTGAACGTGAGCCGGTCATATGATGATGGCCGTCATCGCTGCCTTCTTCGGCACCGGGTTGGACGAAAAACGATCGGTGCCGCATGGTCTGCATGGCAAGGAAGGTCACGTACAAGACGATGGTGATCAGTGCGAACCACTCTGACTGGATACGATTGAGGCTCGGATCCGGTGTCGACTGTGTGAACTTCGGCAGGATCAGGGTCATGGTCGCCAGAGTCACCAGAACAGCCAGAAAGGCGCGCGCGCCGCGCAGATTGAATTCCTGCTCGCTGTGATAGAATCCGCCGACAACCAGAACCAGCCCGACAACCCCGTTCAACACGATCATCAGGACCGCCATCATGGTGTCGCGAGCGAGCGCCGGATTGGATTCGCCGCTGAGCATGATGGCCGAAATCAGTGCTACTTCGATCGTGATCACCGCGATCGTCAGAATCAACGTCCCGTACGGCTCGCCCAGCAGCGCTGCCAGATGATCCGCATGGCGCACCGCCGTAAAAGACAGCAACAGCATGGTGAAAAACAGAATGATGAAGAGGACGCTGTAGAGCGTCGGTGTGAAAACGCCGGCAAACAGCCACGCCCCGGGCCCGTATGACAGCGCCGTGACCAGCAGCCCAATGATCAGGGCGTATTCCGATCGGATGAATCTAAGCATGAAGCGAGTGTTCCGTTGTGTTTCGGCGCCGATATGGTGACGGCACACTATCATTCAAGAACGCCGATGCAATGCGTGAGGTTATTCCAAAGTCGAGGTCATTCGTTAACGTCTTCGACTTGAATTTATTGGAATTCTGCCATCTAGTTGGGGGTGAGCAGAATATGGGAGGAATAACATGAAGACCTATCTGAAACTGACAATAGCGGCGACCGCTGCCACATTCCTGGTCGGCGAGGCTTTCGCCACGGAGTGGAACGTCTCGGTGTGGGGTAAACGCCGCGCCTTTACCGAACATATCGAAAAGCTCGCCGAACTGGTCAACGCCAAGACCAATGGCGACTTCACCCTGAACATTTCCTATGGCGGTCTGTCGAAGAACCGCGAGAACCTCGACGGCATTTCCATCGGCGCCTTCGAGATGGCCCAGTTCTGCGCTGGCTACCATCGAGACAAGAATCCGACGATCACCGTGCTTGAACTGCCCTTCATCGGCGTCAGCGACCTCGACGAAGAAGTGGCCGTCAGCAAAGCCATCTACAACCACCCGGCAACCCAGGCCGACCTGGCGCGCTGGAATGCCAAGCTTCTGATGCCCTCGCCGATGCCGCAGTACAACATCGTCGGCACGGGCGAACCGCGCGATACGCTGGCGAAATTCGACGGCATGCGCGTCCGCGCCACCGGTGGTATCGGCAATGCCTTCAAGGCAGTCGGCGCGGTGCCGACTTCAGTGACCGCAACAGAAGCCTACAACGCCATGGAATCGGGTGTCGTGGACACCGTCGCCTTTGCACCCCATGCGCATTTCGCCTTCCGCACGATCGACCTGGCGAAATGGTGGACGGCGAACCTCAACCCGGGCACCGTCAACTGTCCGGTCGTGGTCAATATCGAGGCCTATGACGCGCTCTCGCCCGAACATCGAGAAGCGCTCGACTCGTCGATCGATGAAGCCATCGCCCACTACATCGCCAACTACGGCGAACTGCTTGCCAAGTGGGACAAAGTTCTTGAGGAAAAGAATGTCCAGAAGGTGCAACTTGACCAGGGCGAGGTTGACGCTTTCCGCAAAGCAGCTGCCGACCCGATCCGCGAAAAGTGGATTGCCGACATGAATGCCCAGGGTCTGCCGGGACAAGAGCTCTACGACCTGGTCATGAAGACGCTGAAAGAGCAGAAAACCAACTAATCCAATCCAGTGAGGGTCCGTCGAAATTCGGCGGGCCCTTCGCTTATCGACCATGACCACAAGCAACGTCCGATCCGATGACAGCGCGCTGTCGCGCGCCGACCGGTTCCTGTTTCGCATCGAAAGCGCCATGACCCTGACGGCGGGGCTGTTCATCCTCGCCATCATGCTGCTGGCTGTCGCCAACATTCTCGGCCGGAAGCTCTTCAACCTTCCGGTCCCCGGGTTCATCGACTGGATCGTCCAGGCCGTACCCATCGTTGCCTTTCTCGGCATCGCCTATTGCCAACGACTGGGCAGCCATATCCGCATGGATATCGTGGTTCGCGCCTTGCACGGCCGCTTCCTGTGGGCCTTCGAACTGTTCTCGGTCATTCTGATGGGTGCGTTGACATTCATCCTTACGGTCGGCTCCTGGAGCCATGCGGAACGGGCGCTGAAACTCGGCGACAGTACCATCGATATCAATCTGCCGACCTGGCCGGTCAAGCTGCTGGTTCCGATCATGTTCCTGCTGCTTCTGCTGCGGCTGGCTCTGCAGGTCTGGGGCTATTGGCGTGCTTTGTGGTCGGGCGAGCAGTCGCCGGTCGCCGTGCCGCTGATCGAAGATGCCGCCGCCGTCGCGGCCCACGAGGCCGAAACCGTCTCCGGCGCGGAGGATAATCGATGACCGCGATCGAGATGGGCATCTTGCTGGCAGGCGTTCTCGTGCTGCTGGTGATTGGCGGTGTGCGCGTTGCTTTTGCCACGGCGCTGATCGGCTTCGTCGGCCTTTTCATCATCTTCGCGTTCGACAAGGGACAGGGCGTCGACCGCGGGTTCTGGACCGCCCTTCGGATCGTCGGACAGGTTCCGCATTCGAAGATGTCGACACACGTGTTGAGCCTCATCCCGGTGTTTATCCTCATCGGCTACCTTGGCTACTATGCCGGGTTGACAAAGGCGCTCTTCGAGGCCGCCAAACGCTGGGTCGGCTGGCTTCCTGGCGGGCTCGGCGTCGCCACCGTATTCGCGACCGCCGGCTTTGCCGCCGTTTCAGGCGCCTCGGTCGCCACATCGGCGGTCTTCGCCCGGATCGCCATTCCGGAAATGCTGGAACTTGGCTACGACCGGCGTTTTGCCGCCGGTGTGGTGGCGGCCGGCGGTACGTTGGCCTCACTCATCCCGCCATCAGCCATCCTGGTGATCTACGCCATCATCGTCGAGGCCAGTGTCGGACAATTGCTGCTCGCCGGCTTTCTGCCCGGGTTCGTTTCCGCCTTGATTTACGGCGCCCTGATCGTCCTGATGGCACGGTTTCGCAAGGATCTCGGCCCCCCGGTCAAAGGCTACAGCTGGACGGAGCGGTTTGAAGCGCTGCCAGGTTCATTCCCGATCTTCGCGGTCGTGGGGATCATCATCTACTGCATCTATTTCGGCTGGGGGACGCCCACCGAGGCGGGCGCTCTCGGCGCTTTCGTCATCCTGGTCATGGCGCTCTACAAGGGCATGCGCTGGGGCCAGCTGAAGAGCGCGTTGATGGAGACAGCCAAGCTGACGGCGATGATCTTCACCATGATCTGGGGCGTGCTGATCTTCGTGCGCTATCTGGGTTTTGCCGATCTGCCGGGAGCTTTCGCCGACTGGATTACCGGGCTCGATCAACCGCCGCTGGTGACGCTGCTCTACATCCTCGCCGCCTATGTGGTGCTCGGCATGTTCATGGACGCGATCGGCATGCTGATCCTGACCCTGCCCGTCACCTTCCCGGCCGTCATTGCGCTCAACGGTGGCGAAAACGTGCTGGCATCGGAATCGGCGCTAGGCATGTCCGGCACCGAATGCGCCATCTGGTTCGGCATCATCGTCGTCAAGATGGCCGAACTGTGCCTGATCACCCCACCAATCGGACTCAACTGTTTCGTCGTGGCCGGCGTCCGCAACGACATCTCGGTGCAGGACGTGTTCCGCGGCGCCACCCCGTTTTTCGTGGCCGACGTCATCACCGTCGCGGTGCTGATCGCATTTCCCGGCATCGTCCTGTGGCTGCCTCGGCTGATGCTGGGCTAGGGTTCGCATTGACGCCCAATGAAGTCCGAGAGTGTCCGAAGTGCATCTGCCGTTTCCGGCAGACCGGACGTCATTGGCCAGACATGCCACATCCCGTCAAAGATTTTCATACCGCTTTCGCAACCGGACTGCGTGAGCAAAGCGTGCATGCGCCTGGTGTCATCCAACCAAACTTCATCGGTGCCGGCCAGTAACAGCGTCGGCGGCAATCCACTCAAGTCGGAAAACATCGGAGAGATCCTGGGGTCTTCGTAGTCGACTTGTGACCCCAGTTGTGTTTGCCAATGCCGAAGAACTTCGAAAGATAATATCGGATCGACATCGTCGTTGACCGTGTGACTATCGCTTGAAAGCGTGGCATCGAAAGCCCCGGAAATCGCGAAACAGCCGGAAGGAGCGGTGACTTTGCGTTCAACCGCCAGTTTTGCCACCGTCAAAGCCAGGCCTCCGCCGGAACTGTCGCCTCCAAGAAAAATCGGTTGCGATTCTACAGCAACTGCCGCAGCAATACGGGCAAACACCCTGAAAACGTCGTCGCTTGGAGCCGACGGCTCGCTTTCCGGCAAGAGCCGGTAGTCCGGCAGGATCACCTCACAGGCTGTCGCAACGGAAAGCTCAGAGGCAAAAGCGCGATGGGTCAGTATCGATCCGGTGGTCAGGCCACCACCGTGAGCGTACACGATTGTCGCCCTGACGGGATCGGCCTTCGGGCGCAGACAAGCACATGTCACGCCATCCAGATCGATGATTTCAATGGTCGATCGGGGAGATAGCATGAGCGTCCTTCCCCATTCGTTCCAATCCCGACGCTCATCGTCCACTGATCGTTCCAGGTCGACATGCTCCTTGACCAGCGAACGTTTTGCGGCAACCGCCTGCGCACTGGGCATGAGTCTTTCCCTTCGTTAGGGATTGGTCACTATCGGTTCTGCGCCGGATGCACGCCCGCCGCCCAGGCGATCGCCTCTTCTAGACGGTCGTCACCCCAGAACACCTCGCCATCGACAATGAACGTTGGCGATCCAAATCCGCCGGCCTGACGCGCCACATCAGTTTCTGCCGCATAAAGCGCCCGGATATCCTCGTCATCGGAGCGCGCCAGAACGCGGTCGGGATCATGGCCGAGGGAATGAATGATCGGTTCCAGCGTACCCGGTGCACCAACCACGGCCCCGTCGAGAAACCAGGACCGAAATGCAGACCTCGAAAAGTCCTCGCACCAACCCTCGGTCTTCGCAAACGTCGCCACACGGTTGGCCAGTTGATCAGGATCGATCGGGTATGGCGGTTTGCCGACATGAGGCACGCCATTCTTCAAAGCTCGCCTTTCGCAATCACGCCAGATATAGGCCAGTTTGTGCGGCTGGTTGCGTGGAAGGTTGTCCTGTTCGATCATAATGTCCCGAACGCTGAACGGACGCCAGTTCACGGAAACGCCGGCCTGTGATGCCAGATTGCCGATCCGCATGCTGGCCAGATAGGCATAAACGCTGCCGATAAAGTAGAAGAAGTCCAATTGTCCCTTCACTTTGGGTCTGCTCTCTCCTGACAATCAACTTACAGGCTATATCCCAACGCTCCGAATGCCAACGAAGGGCACTTGCCGTTTGACGCCTGGCTTCACGAAACCGTGAGCACGCAAAATCACCCTCACCGAGGGATCAGGGCTCGGAAATGGCCACAATCGCACTATACTTCCCGCTACGGAATTTAATTCGCCCCAGCGGCCAAACACTCCCATAGCAGGAGAGATCGACATGACGACTGACCTCTTCAACCGCAGAACCCTGCTCCTCGCAACTGGCGCCCTGACGATGTCTGGCATTCCCGGACTGCATGGATCCGCCAGCGCAGACGGCTTGTCGGCCACGCGTTCGATGCGCGGTGGTTCCAACAACTACCTCAAGGGCGCGCCCATCGTTGAGCGTATTGGTGGCGGCGGGTTCTGGATGAGCGGCACGGTTCGCCGAGCCGGCGATGGCGCTCCCCTCGCCGGCCAGCGGATCCAGATCTGGGCTCACACGACCGAAGGGCATGAGCGCGACCCTCACAGCCATGGCGCCACGCTTACCGACGCAAACGGCGTCTTCCGCCTGGAGATGCCGCAGATTGTTCCTGCCTTCGGACAGCCCCACGGTCACCTCGCCTATGACAGCAGTGATTTCGAAACCGTGTTTTTGCGACCGATAATGCGCAGCGCCAAGAATACCAGCCTGGAGGCACATTTCGTTCTGCAGCCGGTCTGACGGGTTGGGCTCTTTGCGTGGGCCTCTGATCTGGGCCACCCTGACCACCGCCATTGTTGTGCCGATCGCTCTCGCCGCTGCTAGCCCGCTGCTCGCCTGGCGCGAACCCATTTACATCGCTGCCGGTTTCGCCGGCGTTTTGGCAATGGCGTTGCTGCTGCTTCAGCCTCTACTGACAGGCGGATATCTGCCAGGCTTGTCCCCGTCGCAGGGGAAACGAGTGCATCGTTGGGTTGGCGGCCTGCTGGTTGCAGCAGTCATCGTTCACGTTGCGGCGCTGTGGATCACCAGTCCGCCAGATGTGGTGGATGCGCTTCTGTTCAACTCGCCAACGCCGTTTTCCGCCTGGGGCGTGATTGCCATGTGGGCGGTTTTCGCGGCCGCGCTTCTGGCCGCATTTCGTCGTCGGATGCGTTTGAAACCGCGAACCTGGCGGCTCGCCCACACATCTCTGGCGGTCGTGATCATCGTCGGGAGCGTCGTGCACGCGGTCTTGATCGAAGGGACCATGGAACCGGTGTCGAAAGTCATCCTCTGTGCTTTGGTGATTGCAGCAACCGCCAAAGTGCTGGTCGACCTCAGGGTGTGGGCAATTCGACCGGGTCAAAAAACGTGACGGCCCTTACATCAGAGAAAACGCGCCACCGTGAGCATGACACCTGCTGCAACCACCCATGAAATCACGCTGAAGATGCCGTTCCAGCGCCAGGAATGCGTGATGCCGGGAATGCCGGCAACCCGCGACAGCAAAAGCGAGGTGGCACTGAATGGAGAGCCGGTCAGGTTGAGGGCCCAGCCGACCAGCAGTGACAGGGCCAGAATGCTGGGGTTGAGCTGAAGGTCCGGCATTGTTGCCAGTAGCCCGCCGAAAAACGTCACTGTCATCATCGGCGGAAGTCCAACACAGGACGCCAGCGGGATGATGGCCGAAACCGCCAAGTAGACGAAATCCGGCCCTGGTATCCACGGCGACAGGTATGTCGCCAGCCACTCACGATTGACCAGGGTCGCCGTCAGGATCCCGACGAAACCGGCTAGCCCCAAAGTGGCCGCTTCCGGGCTGCCGCTGGGGATCACCCGGCCGAACAGCGTCTTGGTCCTTTCGGCGATCTTTTCGGCGCGAAACGACTCCTGCTCCGCCATCCAAAGGATTGTGACTGGGACAGCCGCCGCCATGATGGCTGAAACAAGTGCCATCCCGCTTAGCTTGCTGATGATCCACGCCAGGCCGAGCAGAGTTGCTGCGACAGCAAGAAAACGCATCAGCGCACCCCATGGAACATCCGGCGGTGGCTCGCTGCGAACATCGACGCCAGCCTCGACGAAACGCAACCGCGCCCGGTGACCGGTCACCCGATCCTCGGCCCAGCCGGCGAGCAGGAGCAACGACGCAATCACCACGCCCGAAACGGCAATGACGACCGCTCGGGAGCCCGGTACCACCGCCAAGACCACGGCCTGCGCGATTGCCGTCGGCGCCCACATATTGAACCAGGAAAAACCGCGACTAAGGGCACTGATCTGGCGACGCAACCGGATATCGGACAGTTCCGGTGGACCGTCTTCGCGCTTTGCTTCGACGCCACGACGTATCATCGGGCCGAGCAGACTGATGGCGCCAAAATTCAAGAGCACGCCCATGAAATGCCCACCGACATGCAGCGCAACGTAACGTCGGCCCGGTGGTTGGCTGGTCAGATAGCGTCCGATGTTCAGAACCGAATTGGAGCCGAAAGCGCCCTGTCTCAGGCTCGTCACGAGCAGCATGAAAGCAGCCAGGTAAGCGGCTCGCGACAGGTCATTGACAATTTCCGGCAGGGCATCTTCTGCAAGCAGCAGAAAGGCGACACTGGTGGCCACGGTTGCCAACAACAGCAACATGCGCTCTCGCAAACCAAAGTGTCCCTGGGCGAGCACGAGAAACAGCAAAAACGCAATCGCCGAGGCGGTTTGCGACACTATCGCATTGTCGAACACCGTCCAGACGGCCACGGCTCCCAGCAGACAACTGCCAACGGCCGACAACCAGCCGCCGCCAGGCCCCGCAGGCTTCTGGCCGATTGCATCAGTATCCAATAGCGCAACCATCCTTGCGTGGCTCGGACGCGCCTGTCAGCACACCCTGTTCCCAATCGATGGCAATCGCCTGGGAACCGCCGATCGGAACCGCCGGACGGATGATCCGATGACCCCGTGCCGCGAGTTTTTGTGCAATCTCTTCGCCCACGGCCCCCTCCAGTTCCACATCGCCGGTGAAGGGGTCGGCCATGAAGCGCGGCAGATCCATCGCTTCCTGCAGGTCATAACCAAAATCCAGATGGCGCGTCAGAAACTGCATGTGACCGAACGCCTGATAGTGACCGCCCATGACACCAAACGACATGACCGTCCGGCCATCACGCGCTGCCATTGCCGGTATGATCGTGTGCATCGGCCGCTTTCCCGGAGCAATGCAGTTCGGATGCCCCTGCTCCAGAACAAAACCCTGTCCACGGTTGTGAAAAAGCACACCCGAACGGGGCGCGGTGATGCAACTGCCGAAGCCGTAAAACAGCGTGTTGATGAAACTGCAGGCGTTGCGGTCCTTATCGACAACGGAAAGATAAACGGTATCGCGATGACGCGGCAGAACAACATCGCGCGGGGGCTCCGTCGCCAGCTGCGGATCGATCGCCGCGGCAAGGTCCTTTGCATAATTGGATGACAGCAGGGCTTCGACCGGGATATCTGAAAACTCCGGATCGCCGACAAACAGAGAGCGTGCCCGATAGGCCTGACGCGACAGTTCTATCTCCTGGTGGATGCGATCCACCGTCAGAGGACCGCCGGGATCGATCTCGAGTTGCTGTGCCATGTTGAGCAGCAGCAACGCGATGACCCCTTGCCCGTTTGGTGGGCATTCGTAGATCGTGTGCCCGCGAAACTCGCTGGAAATCGGAGTGACATAGTCCCCCCGCGCTGTTGCGAAATCTTCCATGGTGTGGAGACCGCCAAGGCCCTGAAGACGATCGACCATGTCTTCGGCCACCGGACCTTCGTAGAACGCCTCGCGGCCGCCCTCGGCGACAGCCTTCAGTGTCCCGGCCAGTTCCGGAAACCGGTGGACGGTACCCACTGCCGGGGCCTTGCCATCCACCAGATAGGCTGCGGCACTGTGTTCGTCTGACGCCAGTGCCGAGACATTGTTATTCCATGCCATGTTGACCACCGAAGACACGGCAAAGCCATTCTCGGCATAGTCGATGGCCGGCGCCAGAACCTCGGCCAGCGGGAGTCGCCCATGGTCTTCCGACAACCGGCACCATGCATCGATGGCGCCGGGAACGGTGACCGAATGCGGCGAATGGCGCTCGATGGCAGATATGCCTTTGTCGTTGAAATAGGCAAGCTCAGCCGCAGCCGGAGCCCGGCCTGACCCGTTATAGGCGACCAGGTCAGTTGATCCGTTCGGCGCATAAATGCAGAAACAATCTCCGCCAATGCCGGTCGATCCCGGCTCGACAACGCACTGAACCGCGCAGGCGGCGATCGCCGCGTCCATCGCATTGCCGCCCTGACGCAGGATGTGGATGGCGGTCTCAGTTGCCAACGCATGCGATGTGGCAGCCATGCCGTTGCGGGAATGAACCGGTGATCTGCCGGGGCGTGAAATATCTCTCATGGGAAAAACTCCAAACGAACAGGTCGAGGCAGGGCCATCCCGGCAACCAGCACGCGAACCGGCCTTGTGGCGACCCCTGTATTGGGCGACCGGCCCGGACAAAGTCAAGCGCACTCTTCTGACACATTCGCCCGATCGGCCGCCAGGAAACCCAACACACAAACCCCTAACGCGACTGTGTTCAGCCGTGAATGGAAATGGACGGAACCTCACCGTACTTTCCTCTCCGAAACAGCCAACGGAGAAACCGCCATGCCCCTTCGCACAACTGCCCTCGCTTTTGCTTTTCTCGCCGGTTCGGCCCTGACGGCCTTTGCCGGAGATCAATATGTCGACAGTTCCGGATACGCCGTATCAGGCTATGACGTGGTCGCCTATTGGGATCTCGACGCCAACCCGGTCGGCTCGGGACAGCCGAAAGCCGTTCGCGGCACCAAGCAGTACACTGCCGATTACAACGGCGCGAAATGGGCCTTCTCATCAGCCGAGAACCGCGACAAGTTCGTTGCCGATCCGGCCAAATACGTGCCTCAGTTCGATGGCCATTGCGCCTACGGCGTCGCCCAGGGCGGCAAGGTTCCGGCCAACCCAAACCTCTGGCGCATCGTTGACGACAAGCTATATCTGAACATCACCAAGAACGTCGTCTCCTTCTGGGAAGAAGACATTCCGGGCAACATTTCAACCGGCAACGGAAATTGGAAGAAGGGCCTGGAAGCCAAGGATTCGTCTGGCAGCGAAATCCCCCAATATGACGGCCCGATCGGCCCAACCGGCTGATTTGAGGGTCGACAACATTCGAAGGTCTCCGGTGCTTGCCGGGGGCCTTTTTTGTTGCTTATTCACAGGCCCTTCGTAGTGCCGCGCGAGCCAGAAGCCGCGTCGAATCGAGCGTCGGTAGCGGTGAGTTGTCGTCACCCATGATCAGCGGGATTTCCGTGCAGCCCAGGATCACGGCATCGCAACCATCACGGTTGAGCCGCTCGATGGTCTTCTGGAAATAGGCGATCGTTTCAGTCGTGAAGATCCCCTTGACCAGTTCTTCCATGATGATGCGTTGGATCTCGTCGCGTTCCGCTCCCGTCGGCCGCACGAATTGGAGTCCTCGGGCAGCAAGTTTCTGAGGATAGACATCGCTTTCGACGAGCCACTTTGTGCCGGTCAGCGCCAGACGCTCGAAACCCCGATCCACAGCTTCTTCGGCGACAATCTCCGCAATGTGGAGCCAGGGCAATGGCGAGTTCTCGACGACGTAGTCGAAGGCCTGATGGATCGTGTTGTCGGGGCAAACGAGGAAATCGGCGCCTGCCGCGGCCAATTTGCGCGCCGAGTCCAACATCAGATCGCCGACACCCGTCACATCGCCCGCGTCGAGGCAGGATACATAGTCTGCGAAGTTTGGCGTGTGCATCGACACTTCGGGATGGGCGCGTGGACCGAGAAACTCCGCGCCCTCGTCGCAAATTGTGCGATAGCAAAGCGCTGCACCTTCGGCTGAGCAGCCCACGATTCCGATATGCTGGGTCATCGTGAAGGTTCCTGTTTTCATCCCTCGCACCACCTTAACGTGGCTCGACCACGGATATCCACAGCGAAAAGCCGGAGCATCGGCGAGATAATCCAAAAGCAGTTCCAAATGGACGGTGTGGGAGGCTAGGCTGCAGCCGCAATCGGGGCGCCAGGATCCCGATCCCCGACCAGACGATCGCATATGGCTACCAAGAACCCGGAAAACAGATATGTCAACGATCTGAGGCGGTTCAGGTTCGGCCAATCGCAATCACTCAATCTGCGCGGCATCATCGTTCCGCTGGGCCTATCAATCCTGTTTCTTGCGATCGTTGCTATCTACGCCGGTGGCTCCCTGACCGGGCTGGGTGAGCAAACGCTGCTTGTGGTCGTCGCCGCGGTCATCGGCGGCTACATGGCCCTGAACATCGGCGCCAATGACGTCGCGAACAACATGGGGCCAGCCGTCGGTGGCAAGGTGCTGACGGTAACAGCGGCTGTGGCGATCGCAGCAGTCTGCGAGAGCGCCGGGGCCCTTCTCGCCGGGGGTGATGTCGTCAAGACGGTATCGAAGGGCATTATCGCACCGGGCGGCGAGGTCTCCGTCGAACAGTTTCGCTATCTGATGTTGAGCGCGTTGCTCGCGGCCGGTCTTTGGATCAACCTTGCAACGATCCTGAGTGCTCCGGTTTCCACAACCCACTCGATTGTCGGCGGCGTGCTCGGTGCCGGCATCGCTGCGGCCGGCGCTGGCCTGGTAAACTGGCCGACAATGGCCGCGATCGCGGCCAGTTGGGTTATTTCACCGGTGTTGGGCGCTGCCATCGCAGCCGGCCTGCTCTTTTTTATCAAAAAGAAGATCCTCAACGTCACCGATCGCCTGGAAGCATCCAAGCGCTGGGTGCCGGTGTTGATCGGGCTAATGGCCGCGGCCTTTGCAGCCTATATGGCCATGAAGGGCCTGAAGAAAATCTGGCAACCCTCCATCCTGGAAATCATCCTCGTTGCCTTGGTCTGTTTCGCCGCCGCCTATGTTCCATCACGTCCCTTTATTGCCAGGCGCGTGATCGGATTGCGCAATCGCAAAAAGGATATCTATCGGCTGTTCGACCTGCCGCTGATCATCGGAGCGGCGCTACTTTCCTTTGCCCATGGGGCCAACGACGTCGCCAATGCTGTCGGCCCGCTCGCCGCAATCGTCTCGACTGTCGGCGACGGTGCCGGGATCACCAGCAAGGTCGAGATCCCGCTCTGGGTCATGGTGGTGGGTGCTTTCGGCATAGCGCTGGGGCTCGGGCTGTTCGGACCGAAACTGATTGCCGTCGTCGGGGAGAAAATCACCCGTCTGAATTCTCCACGGGCCTACTGTGTGGCGCTCTCGGCGGCCACTACGGTCTTGATCGCTACCAGCCTCGGCCTGCCGGTGAGCTCTACACACATTGCCGTGGGCGCGGTCTTCGGTGTGGGTTTCCTGAGAGAATTCATCGAGGATCCGAACAAGAAGAAGCTGCGCCCGGGTCACAAGCTGAATGCGACTTCTGCCGATGCCTTCGCCAGCCGCTATTTCCGCAAAAAGCGGCGCCTGGTCCGACGTCGTTTCGTTCTGTCCATCGCCGCGGCCTGGGTCATAACCGTACCGGCATCGGCCTTGCTTGCAGCTACGATTTATGGGCTTCTGCAGCTTCTGTGATCCACGGAACCAGTGACTCGAACTGCTGGATCAGGCCCAGATAGTCCTCGCGATAGGCAACCCGGGCTGCATCACTCAGCAAAGCCCAGTGGCGCTGCCGGACCTTCCGCTCGGGCCATTCGTCCACTTGCTCGGTTACAAAGAGCGGATAATATGTCACCGGAACAACCTTTTTGCGGTCGCCGGTCTGTTTGTGGATTGTCACGGTCATTGGAAAATCTTCGAGCACCACACCACCTACTCCGGCTTCTTCCATGCTTTCCCGCAGACATGCCTGTGCGTGGGTCTCGCCGGCTTTTGTCAGCCCTTTTGGCAGAATCCAGCGGCCGCGCGTTTGTGACGTCACGAACATCAACGCGACCAGATCATCCTTCAGATCGAAGGGAATAGTGCCAATTCGATGCATTGTTCGCCTTAGATTGGTGCAACCGGGAGTCTAACGCTCGACGCAAATCCAGCAATGGCCGAACGGTCCAACCAGCGGTCTTTGCACAGGTTTGACCGCCGTCAATCCTCAAGCGCGGTCAACAGACTGAGATAGAGGGCCCATACAGACTGCCAGTTGATGGCGACCTCATTGGTCGAGTAGGACCAGCGATCATCCACATACATGCGCATCGGCGGTTCTCCAGCCAATTGCATGGCAGCGCTGTCACCACCATGGCCACCCGAATTGGGGCCGCCAACCAGCATGCCGTCCGGCAGCGGGATGGCGCCGGATACGGATGGGCGGAAATGCGGATCCTTGGCAGCCCGTTCGCTCGAGCCGGTCACGAAAGTCTGGCCCAGCGGATTGCGACCGAAGAACCAGTGCCGGAGGTCGCGGGCCGGTTCAACAAAGCGATCGTCTCCGCTTGCATGGGCCCAAAGAAGCCAGTGCCAGCCGACGGTGGCCAGAACACTATTGGAGCCCCAGGGCAGAATTTCATCATCGCCATGGGGGACAGACCATGGAGAGCGTCTCTGCTTGTCCGCCCACCGGCGCGCTGCATCATCCAACATCGTGTCGACCGTGCGGCGTGCGGATGGCGTCAGATCGTCCTCAATCGTTTTCAAGGCCCAGAACCCGAGCAGGTTGACCCCGCCCCAATAGGTTTCGAAATCGGCACTTTCGAGCGCGCGCTGTCGATTATCCAATCGACCTTCCACGGCTGCAATCGCAGCCGCGTCGCGGGTCAGCGCCGCCCATGCCGCATCGGAAAAGAACCGCTCGTCGGAATCGTCACCATCTGTGTAAGGACCACCATAATCCTTGCCGCCATATTCGGTCTCGGTCATCACCAGGCCGCGATTGCGGCTCAACCAGCCGCGCGCCCGCTCCGCTGCAGCCCGAAAGGTCGCGGCCTTCTCCCGAGCTTCGATGTCCGGCTGGTTCTCCAGAACCTTTGCGGCAAGCGCCATCACGGCCGCATAGTCTGCCGTCGCGGTCGACGAAACCGGCATGATCCATTTGACCGCTGTATCGCCCATCGGACTGACATCAAGACCCGGCCAGTCGCGGGTCGTCGCCTTGTGGTTGGCGCCGCCATCCGGGGCCTGCATTTTGACCAGCCAATCGAGCTGAGCTTCGGCAACGTCCAGCCAGTCAGGCCGGCCCTCGCGCCCGCCCGCCAGCGGATCGATGGTATGGTCCAGGGCTTCGGGTGCCAGCAGCCCGGTCAACAGCATCAGGCCCACCGAGTAGGCACCATTGACGGCATATTTGCCGTAGTCACCGGCGTCGAACCAGCCTCCCGAAACATCGCGCTCGGTCCGCTCGTCACCGAAGGTTTTGGCAACGGCATCCTGCGCATGGGCATCCGGATAGGGGCCGTGCTCATTATCAGTAATCCAGTAGAAGACCTCCCAGGCGTCGTCACGATGACCCTTCAGCTCCAAGTGTCGGTCGCCAATGCGAAATCCGACATTGCCGGGTTCAGTTCCTTTACCGGTCGCCGGCACGGTGACCAGGTAATCTCCGGGCTGATCGAAGCCATCCAGATCGACACGACTGACACGTGAGGCCGAGGCGATCGACGCAGCCCGCGGGACCGCGACATCGACCTTGCGGTCTCCACCCGGCCCGCTGATCCTCACGGTCTCTGTTCGGCCAGCGGGACCAAGATCGCCGTCATGCCATTCGATCATCAGCCTCTTGGCTTCATCCGGGCCGTAGCTCAGTTCCGACATCAACGGCCGCTGTGCAAGCAGCCGTTCATCCGCCTCTGGCCAGACTGTGACCTTGAAATCGCGCAAGCTGATGTGAAATCCTCGCGCACCAGCCGTCATGAAGGCAAAACTGCCCAAACGCTCCGCCTCTTTTGGAAGAGCAAATCGGAATGTCTGCGAATGCGGCGGCAAGAAGCCCTTGCCATCACCACCGAATGATTTTTCAAACGAAGGACGCCCATCGTCATCGTTGACGGCCTCAGCCTCAACTCCATTAATGATCGGCTGTAGCAATTTCGGTCCCCAGAGCGTCTCATGCCCAGGGTAGACTTCAATGCTGACAGACAACTCTTTGCGTCCGAATGGCAGGTCCCGGTTGAACGAAATTTCCCAGAAGCTTGCATCGTTGAAGTCGCCACTCCGGCGATCCTTGAGCACCAGCGCACCACTGGCCTTGAGCTCCGCCTGAAGACGGTTTTTGGACCATTGGTCTTCCGGGACCGCTGTGATCGCAAGGTCAATCTCAACCGGATCGACTGCTACCGCCGGGCCTGGGGTCAGCGAAAAGCCGACCCATAAGGCCATGAACAGGATTTTCGCCTTACGCGCGATCTTGAACAGGGTTCCGCTCCCACGGCTAACTCTCGATCTATGATATCGGCAGAAATGTTGTAATTGTCATGACACCGCAAGCCTTTTGACCGCGGCTGGTTAATGTCCGCGAACCCTCTCAACGCCACAACGCTGCCGTTGCCGACTGGCATCGCAACGCGGCGATAACAACGGAGACCACCATGGATCTTGGCAACTTTTCCCTCAGCCTCGCGGTCAAGGATATCGCAGTCTCGCGTAACTTTTACGAGAAGCTTGGTTTTGCGGTGTTCGGCGGCGACCAGGAGCAAGGCTGGTTGATCATGAAAAGCCCGACCTGCATCATCGGCCTGTTTCAGGGCATGTTCGAAAAGAACACACTCACCTTCAACCCTGGATGGGACGCCGATGCCCAGTCACTTGAAGATTTCACCGACATTCGCAACATCCAGAAACAATTGAAGTCTGAGGGTATCCCACTAGCCAGCGAAGCCGACGAAAACGGCAGCGGACCGGCCAGCCTCATGATCATTGATCCGGACGGCAATCCGATATTGATCGACCAACACGTCTGACTCCGATCAGATCTGCATCCGCTCGGCGAGCCGACTGCGCAAATCCGGCCCGCTATCGGTTTCGAACACACAATCCCCGTGGTCGATCAGATAGGCTCGATCAGCCGTCATCTGAACCAGTCCCAGGTTTTGTTCAACAATCAGGAAGGCGCGGCCCTCCGACTTCTCCCGACTGATCTCGACTGCCATGCGATCGATATTTTCCGGCTGCACGCCTTCGGTCGGTTCGTCAAGCAGCACGACGGCGGTGCTTTCGGCGATCGCGCGACAAAACGACAGGATCTTCTTCTCTCCACCTGAGAGCGTGCCTGCCTGCTGTTGCAGGCGTTCCTTCATGCGCGGAAAAGCATCGAACAAGCGGTCGTAACGGGACAATGACCGATCATTGTGATGCAGAGTCAGGTTCTCCGCGACCGTGAGCCCACCGAATACCACCTGCTCCTGCGGAGCATAGCCCATGCCGAGACCGCTGCGCCGATGGCCTGGGAGCATCGTCACGTCTTCCTCATCCAGCATCACCTGGCCATGCGAAGGGGCCAGGGAGCCGGCTACGAGCCGAAGAAGCGTGGTTTTACCAACGCCGTTGCGGCCGGTGACGAAGACCGCTTCGCCCTGCTCAACACGCGCTGAAAACCCGTTGACGACCTGGATGTCGCCGTATCCGCCCCGCAGGTCCTCGATCGCAAGCACACTCATTTCGTACCTCCGGCATAGACCTTCTGGACCTCCGGGTTCGCGCGGATCTCCTGCATGGTTCCGTTGGCGAGTACAGCGCCGTTTTCCATCACGATCACATGGTCGGAAAGCTGTTCGACGACGTTCATGTCGTGCTCGATGATAATGCTTGTCGCGCCGGTTCGAGCGTTCAGAGCGGCAATCGCCGCGATCATATCTGCCGTTTCCGAAGCCGAGAGGCCAGCGCAAGGTTCATCGAGCAAAACCAGATCCGGCTCGGCAAGAAATGTCATGGCAAAATCGAGCATCTGCCGCTGACCGACCGATAACGAGCCGGCGACACCGTCCTCGTCACGCAGAAACGGAAACCGCTCCTCCAGTTCCTCAAGCAACGGCGATCCCCAGAGATACGGTGCCATGGAGAATTGCTGACGGACCGGCAAACGGTTGGCCCACAGAGCAATATCGATATTCTGTCCGATGGTCAGTTCGGAAAACACGGACGGTATCTGAAACTTGCGACCGATTGCGAGCGCCGCCGCACGATACGGCCGGGTTCTGGCAAGTTGGTGTCCGCGCCATTCGATACGACCCCCGGTCACCGGCAACCTGCCGGTCATGGCATTGAGCGCGGACGTTTTTCCGGCACCGTTCGGCCCGATGATGCAGTGGATGCCAGTCCGATCGATGGTGAAGTCGAGGTCGTTCAGAATGGTCACCGAGCCGGCCGATGCATCCACTTGTCGAAAAGTCAGGTCCGGTGCCTTTGCCGAGTCCCGAGCGTCAACCATCGCGGTTCGCTGCCCATGCGGACGCGCACTCGGCGACAGTCCCGCCTTCCTTAGCGCCGCATGGCCAAGACCGACAAACCCATCGGGCAGGCGCAGAACCACGACGATGAACACCAGGGCGACCACAACTTCCCAGTAGCGAAAACTGTCGCGCAGTCCGGCAGCCAGAAACCCGATGAGCACCGCACCGATCACTGGACCGGCCAGACTCGCCCGGCCGCCGACCGCTGTCCAGATCACCAGCTCGGCAGACAGCAGGAACCCGACCGCTTGCGGTGTCACGATGCCCTGATGTGGCGCGTAAAGAGCACCGGCGAGACCCGCGACACCGCCACTGATACCAAAGGCCAGCGCCTTCATCAGACCGGTGTTGAAGCCGAAGAATTGCAGCCTCTCCTCGTTGTCGCGGATAGCGGACAGCAACTGACCGAAGGGCGCGCGCAGAACATGCGCGAGACCAAGGGTTACGACCGCCAACGCGCCGACGATGACGAAATAGAGCGTTTCATAGGTGTCGATACCGGGAAGCCCGGAGATTCCGGTCATGCCGTTGAAACCACCGGTCAACTCGTCCATGGAGTTTGCAAGCTGAAATCCGAGCATGGCCAGCGCCAGCGTTATCAGTGAAAAGTACGGCCCGGACCCGATCTGCCGGTTGAAGACGAGCGCGCCCACTATGCCCGCCAGCAAGGCCGGCAACAGGCAGGCGAGCACGACTGTCGGCAGGATCAATAGCCAGCCGGCATCCGTGCGCAAGACCGCACCGGCCACATAGGCCCCGATGCCGAAAAACAGCGCCTGCCCCAACGGCAGGAATCCTGTGCGCCCCCAGCAAAGCGCGATGCCTTGCCCCACCATGCCGTATAGAAGGTAGAGACCGAGCTGATAGGCCGTGAAGCTATCCAGCACGAACGGCACGGCCAGCAGCCCCGCAAAGGCGATTACGCTAACGCTGCGCATAGATGCCATTGGGACGCAGCCACAGGAACAGGATGGAAATGGTGAGCACGCCGAGATAACCCGCCGTCTTGTCGAACAGTGCCGAAATCGCCACATCGGATCCGCCGATCACAGCCGATCCGATCAACAGTCCTTCAAGGCTGCCCAAGCCGCCAACGACCAGGATGAAGAAGGACGACAGCAAGTAATCCAGCCCCATATAGGGCTCGACCCGAACCAACGGAGCCAGCAGAACGCCGGCAAGGCCTGCAACAGATACTCCAAAGACGAAGGTGGCGCGCGAAAGCCGCGCCGTATCGATGCCGACTGCTGAGGCCAGCGCCGGATTTTCGACCATCGCCTTGATGCGCGCCGCGGTGTTGCTGTTGCGGTACCAGACCAGCAGAACGACGAAAAAAGCGATGATAATCAGAAGGAGCATCAATCGATAGGCGGGATAGTCGACGCCGAACAGGTTGACCGTGCCCGGCATGGTCTGATCGATGCTGCGATACTCCCGTCCGAACAGGACCTCCACGCCCTTGCGGATCAGGATCGCCAGACCCCAGGTCGCGAGCAGCGTGTCGAAGGGCCTGCGGTAGAGGCGGCGGATGACCGCCCACTCAAGCAGCAGGCCGATCAGCCCGCAAACAGCAAGCGCCAACGGTACCGCGAGTAGGAACGGCAGTTGCGCCTGCTGAACGACCAGAGCGCTATAGGCGCCCAGCATGACAAACTCGCCATGGGCCATGTTCATGACCCCGAGCAGGCCGAACACCACCGCCAGGCCCAGGACCACAAGTCCCAGCACGGCGATGGTGTAGACGAGGTTCAGCCCGTATAGCGCCAGCAACTCCAACTGCATGCCCCGACTGTATCAGCTCAGCAAGCGATCATTTGCAGTTGTCGCCGGCACCGACATTGGAGAAGGTCTGGACCACCTTGAACACTCCGTTGTCAGCCTCGGCCAGGAAGACATCTTTGGAAACATGGCGCCCCGTCATCGTCGCCGCCCCGCGCGGCCCCTCGTAGCGCGTGCCTTCCGCCGCGGCATCCATGGCGGATACGTCAAGGGCACCGGCCTTTTTCGCAAGCGCGTCGAGCAGCAGCACGCCGTCATAGACGGACTGGCCCAGCGCATTCAGTGCGGCTGCGTCGTCACCGAATTTCGCCTTGTATTTGTCGGCAAATGCCTTGGCTGCCGGCGTGTCGATGTTGGCGAAATAGCCGGCCGACGAATAGAGATCCTTGGCGTTTTCCGCACCGATTCCGGCGAGCGTGTTCTCTTCGATCAGAGTGCCCAGCCGCACCGCCTGATCGTCAAGTCCGAAGCTGGCGAAGGCCCGGTTGAAACCGACGGACGCGCCGCCGACCAGGGTGACCAGCACTCCGTCCGCGCCGCTCTCCTTGATCTTGGCAAGGCTTGAATCGAAGTTGTCGACCGTGAAAGGCAGATATTCTTCACCGACAACCGTCCCGCCTGTGGCTTCGATATAGCCCTTGGCCGCGGCATTGGTGTCGCGCGGCCAGTTATAATCGTTGCCGATCAGATACCACTTGCTGACCCCCTTCTGCTCTGACATCCAGGGTATGACCGGTGCCAACTGCTGGGCCGGCGTTTCACCCAGCACGAATGTACCGGGCGAACACTCACCGCCTTCGTATACGGGCGTGTAGATGTACGGCACCTGGCCCTTGAACAGATTGGTGAGAGCGCCACGGACGGCACTGTCGTGCATGCCGATAAAGGCTTCGGCTTTTTGCCCCTTCCAGAGCTTCAGCGCCGCTTGGGTGGCATCGGCGGGCGGACCGCCAACGTCGACGAAAACCGGTTCGATCGGCCGGCCGAGCAGTCCTCCGGCTGCGTTGACCTCATCGATGGCCAGTTGTGCGCTCATTTGCGAGGACGGGCCGAACAGTCCCCCGGGGCCGGACAGCGGAATCAGGATGCCGACCTTGACCGGATCAGCAGCCAGTGCTGCCGGGCCGGAAAATGCCATTAGTCCCGCCATCCCGGCTGCGGCGATGGCGGATGTCATGAAATGTCTGCGTTGCATGGAGTGTTCTCCCTTGTTTTTGATCAGCTTGACGGCGGCTCGGCGTCAAAGCCGAGAATTGTCTCGACCGTGGCCGCGGCGGCCAGAAGCCGTGCGTCACTTCCAACCGGCCCGTCCAATTCGATACCGAGCGGCAGGCCTGAGGACGTCACCCCGCTGGGAAGACTGATCCCCGGGATTGCCGCATTGCTGGCCGGATCGGTGTTGCGAATGAAGGTCGGAAAGGTCGGCTGCTGCTCGCCATTGTGTTCCACCGTTTCGTCGTGACCGATCGGACGCGCCGGCAAAGGTGCCGTCGGAAAGATCGCGGCGTCCAGCCGGTTGTCGGCGAAATAGGCAGCATAGGCGGCCTGTAGCTGCGGACGTTCGACATCCATCGCCTGGCGGTAGACCGCCTCCGGCATTGCCTCATCACCCATCTGCGAACCGAACAGCCCTTTGACGTCCGGGCTGCCGATGCCGTCATGAATATCCTGCATCGTCAGATCGATGTTGTGCTCTTCGAGGAACTTCGGCAGTTCCACCATGAATTCGTAAAGCGCCACCGGAAAACTCACCGCGTCGTTGAGCGCCGAGACATTGTCGATATCCGCCTCCACCAACGTCACGCCGGCTGCCGCCAGCCGGTCGAGCATCGCGCCACTATTGTCGGCAACCGATGGATCGAGGTTCTCGTAGAAACGGGTACGCGGAACACCGAGCCTCAACTGGTCTGGAGCGGGAACGTCCGTCTGCTCGGCTTCGCCAGCCATGATCGCGTCCAGCAACCGCGCGTCAGCAACGGTTCGGGTTATCGGGCCAGCCGTATCACGGGTGTTGGAGATCGGCACGATCCCTTTGCCGCTATAGCGCCCGACCGTGGGCCGGAACCCAACCAGGCCGCAAAGCGACGCCGGCAATCGAACCGAAGCACCCGTATCGGTGCCGATGCCGGCCGGCATCATCCGCCCGGCGACGGCCGTGGCCACGCCACCGCTCGATCCGCCGGGGATCATATCCGGGTTCCACGGATTGCGCGCCGATCCGGTCACCGCATTGTTGCTGGTGATCCCGAACGCGAGTTCATGCATGTTGCCTTTGCCACCAAGCAAAGCACCGGCTTCGAAAAGCGCCTTGGCGACAGGGGCATCCTCGGATGCCATCCAGCCGCTCAGGGCACCGGTGGCGGCGCTGGTCGGAAGTCCGGTCGTGTTGATGTTGTCCTTCAAACACAATGGAACGCCGGCCAGCCCCTGCCCGGCTCGGCCCGACGCGTCCGCCCGATCGGCGGCAGTGCGCAACGCATCCCAGTCATGAGACACGAGTGCATTCATATGCTGCATCGCCTCGCACCGGGCGATCAGGGCTTCGACATAGTCGCGGCTCGACAACCTGCCGTCCCGCAACGCAGTCAGGGCCTCCCCAAGGGTCAGCTTGTGGGCATCTTGATGTGTCATACGCTCTCCCAATGGCCCTGTTCGGGGCTATCGGAAAAGAATTCTATGAGAGTGAATGGTTGTACATCCTCATTAATGAGGATATTCGTCTGGCCGTTAGTGATAGACGACGTGCTTGAGCAACTGACCGCGGCCGGATATGCCGAATTTCTCGTAGATATGCTTCAAATGTGTGCGCACGGTAGTGAACGAGATGCCGCAGCTTTCAGCAATTTCCTTGTCGGACCGGCCGGCTAGAACACCAGCGCAGATCTCCTTCTCCCGCTCGGTCAGGGCCGCCTCCTCGGCGGCGCGATCCAGTGCCACAAGCAGATTCAGCGACGGGTCGCGCCCGGATTGTTTCAGCAGCGAATTGCGCATCGCATTGGTAAAGGCCGGCCCAATGGCATCCAGAAGCTCGGTATCGCGAGCGCTGAAATCTTCGGCGTTGCACCCACGCCAGATCCGCAGGTCGCCGATATTGCGACCGGTTGAATAGGCATAGTAGTTCATGCCGAAGTGAAGGCCGTCACGAGCCAGGAAGTCGTTGAAAAACTCGGTGCGGACGAACTGCCGGCGCGGCAGGACTTCGCTGACGCAGGTCGCCCGACGGCGGCGCTGCAGGACCGGGGTGATCGGATCCCGATATTGGAAGTAGGTCTCGTACGAACTCAGATTGGTGTCCGTCATGTTGAGTGACACCCGATCAGAAAACAGCCCGGTTTCCTCATTCCACACATAGGACGCAAAATACTGCGCATCGAACAATTCGAGCATGAGTGTGCCGACCCGCCGGCGCAGCCGGTCCGACTCATGATCGGCCGACAGCTCTCGCATAATCCGAAATACGATTTCGGTTTCCCTGACGGTCAGGTTCATTTGACCGGCTCCGTCGCAGCAAGTGTCATCGGGCCAGAATAGTGCGATTGCCGGGTCAGAGGCAACCGGTCTTGCAAGACGCCCGGCGCTGTGAAATCAATGGCGCTCCGGTCGTTTCCCCTTTCGGTTCGGCGATCGCAATGATCAGCGCAGGTTCCATCCGATGAACAATCCTTCCTCTCCCGTCGATCCCGATGGCCTCCTTGAATATTCCGTGGTCTTCACCGACCGTTCACTCAATCACATGTCCAAACTCTTCCAGGGTGTCATGCGCGACATCGCTGCAATGCTGCGCGATGTTTACAATGCCGAGGATGTTGCGATCATACCCGGCGGCGGAACCTACGCGATGGAGGCCGTCGCGCGCCAGTTTGCTGGCGGCCGCAACTGCATGATCATACGCGACGGGTGGTTTTCCTACCGCTGGACGCAGATCTTCGATGCCGGCGACATTCCCGCCTCATCGACGGTCTTGAAGGCGCGGCGGTTGGTAGAGGAAACCCACGGACCGTTTGCACCGCCGCCGATAGAGGAAGTCGTCACGGCAATCGCGGAACACAAGCCTGACATCGTATTTGCACCGCATGTGGAGACCTCCGCCGGCATCATGCTGCCGGAATCCTACCTATGCGCCGTCGGTGAAGCCGTGCGTGCCGTTGGCGGTCTATTCGTGCTCGACTGCATCGCCTCGGGCGCCATGTGGGTCGACATGGCGGAATGCGAGGTCGATGTGCTGATCAGCGCTCCGCAGAAGGGCTGGAGTTCATCTCCCTCCAGCGGCCTGGTCATGATGGGCGAACGAGCCGTCGAGCGTCTGCCTGAAACGACAAGCTCAAGCTTCGCCTGCGACTTGAAGAAGTGGCACCAGATCATGCAGGCCTATCTCAATGGTGGTCACGCCTATCACGCGACCATGCCGACCGACGCCCTTGTCGGATTTCATGACGCCATGGCCGAAACAAAGGCGCTCGGTTTCGACAACGCCCGCTCCAGACAGATCGAGCTCGGCACAAAGGTCCGCGCACTGCTTGAAAGCCGCGGGTTCGACAGCGTTGCCGCTCCTGGTTTTGAAGCACCCGGAGTAGTCGTCGTCTACACCGATGATGTCGACAAGCACAACGGCAGCAAATTCGCGGCCCAGGGCATGCAGATCGCCGCCGGTGTCCCGCTACAATGCGACGAGCCGGACGATTTCCAGACTTTCCGCATCGGCCTGTTCGGCCTCGACAAGCTGAACCATGTCGACCGAACGGTCGACCGGCTGAAGGCTGTGCTCGACCGGATCAACTGACCAGATCAGCACGCATCATTTCGGATGCCTTTTCGGCGATCATCACCACGGGTGCATGAGTGTTGCCGGAAACGATGTTCGGCATGATCGAGGCATCCACGACACGGAGACCGTCCACGCCACGGACCCTCAGTTGCGGATCGACAACTGCGTCCGCATCCGTTCCCATGCGGGTCGTCCCGACAGGATGGAAAATCGTGGTCGATATGTCCCCGGCCGCCTTCACCAGATCGGCATCGCTCATCACGTCCGCACCGGGCAACATTTCCGTCGGGTTGAATTCGCGCATGCGTCGTGTCGCCATCAACTTTCGTGCGTGGCGCAACGATTCGACCGCAACTTCCTTGTCGGCATCCGCGGAAAGATAATTCGGACGAATTGCGGGCGCCTCGAGTGGATCGGGGCTCTTCAGTTCAATCGACCCACGGCTCTCAGGCCGCAGATTGCAGACGGAAACCGTCAGTGCCGGATGCGTGTGCAATGGCTCGCCAAACCGATCCAGCGACAACGGCTGTACGTGATATTCGATATTCGGTTCCTCGTAGCGGTCGTGGGAGCGGGTAAACAGGCCAAGCTGGCTTGGCGCCATCGACATCGGTCCCGATCGGAAAAGCGCATACTGCAGGGCGATCCCCAACTTGCCCGCCAGCGAGGCCTGCCGCTCGTTGAGCGTGTCGGCATTCTCGATAGAGAAGATCGATCGGATCTGCAGGTGATCCTGCAGATTGGCGCCGACGCCAGGGCGCTCCACCCGCACATCAATGCCATTGTCTGAAAGCAGCTTGCCGGCCCCTATTCCCGACAGTTGCAGCAAATGCGGTGATCCGACGGCGCCAGCGGACAGGATGACTTCATGGCCGGCCTCGACCGTGACCGATTCGCCGTTGACGCGCAGATCGAGCCCAGTCGCCCTTATCCCGTCGAACCGGATACGTTCGGCTTGAGCACCGGTCTGCACGGTCAGGTTGGATCGGCTTTCGACCGGCTTCAGGAATGCTCTTGCAGCACTCCATCGCACACCGCGACGCTGGTTGACCTCGAAATAGGCCGACCCCTCATTTGTTCCGCTGTTGAAATCGTCGGTTTTCGAAATGCCTATTTCTTCCGCCGCCTCGCGCACCGCATCGAGGATGGGCCAGCTCAGGCGCTGCGATTCGACCCGCAATTCGCCGCCCTGCCCATGAAGGGCGTTATCGAACCGGGCATGGTCCTCAGACTTGCGGAAATAGGGCAGCACATCATCCCAGCCCCAGCCTGGATTGCCGAGTTGACGCCAGAGATCGTAGTCGCGCGCCTGGCCGCGCATGTAGATCATGCCGTTGATGGAAGAACACCCGCCCAGCAGCTTGCCGCGCGGATACGGGATGGCGCGGCCATTGAGGCCCGGTTCGGACTCGGTCTTGAAACACCAGTCCGTGCGCGGATTGCCCATGCAGTAGAGGTAGCCGATCGGAATGTTGACCCACATCAGCCGGTCGTTGCCGCCGGCCTCGAGCAACAGCACACTGGTAGAGGGGTCGGCGCTGAGCCGATTGGCCAGGACACATCCGGCGGAACCTGCGCCGACTATGACGTAGTCAAACGTACCGATGGATCGGCGGAGCGGTGACGTCATCGGTTTGTTCTTGCCCCTCTCTCCCTTGGCGAAGGCAGGATTTTATCAACACGTCGCCAAGTCTCAACTGTGACCGGGACTTAGCACAAGATTGCCCTGTAACTCGATGAAACAAAGGTTGAATCCCTTTTCTCTGACGGAGCCATTTTGCAACGCGGCGCAGCAAACCCTTGCAGATCAAGGGGTTCACGAGGCGATCCGATCATGATGCGCTGATTGTGCCAATACGGCGGCCTCCGTGCGCCACACAACCGCCCCGATTGTCTCAACAATCGCCCCTAGTGTCCCAATATGGAGTTTTTTGTTGTTCGGGCGCAGCAAATAATCGATAAAATCGTCAGTCCTATCAGATATTTAATTGAGGGAGCTGATGTGGTTTCGCCCCCCGTTTAGTGACCACCGAGCGGTCGCGCAGGCTAAACCGAAGATCGAGGACGACCTATTCAGGGGCAAGGCGGGAAACCGCTCTTTAGCGGCGTAACACGGAACACGAGTATTGGATCCTAAGCCATGAATGTAGCTGCCAATATTGATCTGAGAACCGAGGCACGAGCCCGTTTCGATGCCGGTCAGTGGAACGAAGCAGCAGCACTTTTCCGCAACCTGGAACGCTCATCAGAACTCTCGCCGAACGAAAATGTCTATCTCGGCGTCGCGCTGACAAACCTGAACAAGCTCGACGACGCCATCAATCGGTTTGACGACCGAGCCCTCTCCACCTCGTCGATGCGCAAATTCGTGCGCCGGCGGGCCGTCGTGCCTCAAATGCAGAGCAAGAATTTCCCCGGCGCCGAAGCGGTGCTGAAGCGGCTGCTCGAGGTCTCGCCCGACAACGTAACCAATCTTGGTTCACTCGCCACCGTGCTTCTCGGCGAGGGCAAAAGTGACGAAGCGATCGCTTGCCTAATCCGGGCCTATCGTCTGGACCCGCAAAGCACCAAACTGCGCAACCGGATCATACGTACTTGTTTGCGCACCGAAGATGTCAGCGCTGCTTGCCGATTTGCATTGCAGGAAAAGGATCGCTGGTCCGAGGACCATCGGTTTGCACATCTCAGCGCCCTGGCGCTGCTGCGCTCGGACAAACCGGACCTGGCGCTGGGTGCAGCCGAAGCCATTCATCTTGATCCGGATTGCGATGCAGAGGCCATGGCCACCGCGGCGGAAGTTTTTCTCGCGACCGCCCAACCGCACCGGGCGATGGAAGTCGGCCATAAGGTGCTACACCGCAAACTGGAGACGGCGCGCATCCGGTTGTTGATGGCCCGTGCTTCACTCAAACGCGGCGATGACACGAGCATCGCCATGCATCACCTTCGCCGGTGCCGGACGTTGGAACCGGACCATCTGCCCGCGACAGAATTGTTGGCAGACCTGCTGTTGCAGGATGGCGATTTCCGCTCAGCGGCAGACCACCTTGAAAATGTGTTGCGCATCGAACCCAAGCGGATCGAAAGCCGCGTCAAGCTGGGTGAGACATGGCGCTTCCTTCAGCGCCAAACGGAAGCCGCACAAGTGCATGCCGAAGCCCTGGCAATGGACCCGGAGCCTCGAGACTGGAAACGGCAAGCCGTTGCAGCCCTGGCGCGTGCCGGACGCGAAGAAGAAGCGCAGGCCGCCTTCGATGCGTTCGTTCAGGCCAAGGGACCTGAACTACCCGCATGTCTGCCCGCCGGCCTCAACATTCTGTTCGATCAGACCGGCAAGGCGGACATTCCGGCGTCCACGCTCGACTGGGCATGGAAGATTTCGCAAAACGCGCCGGGAGAACGCCGTTATCTCGACCGCACGGCATGGGAGCGTATGGCCAAGTGGGGCCACCTCGCCGACAAGCTGATCACCGACTGGCTGGAATGCCGACCGCAGGAGAGTTCCGAACTGAGTGATCTGTTTAGGGGGCTCGATGAGGTCGCAAGCCAACTCGAGGCGGCCACGGAAGACGGTAAAGGAGCCATTCTTGTCACCGCGCATCTGGGCCCGATGCACGCCGGTCCGCTGGCACTGCAGCGGTTGGGCATTCCTCACAAATGGCTTGGATCCATGCCAAAGCTGTCGCCCCTGGCACGTGACGATTCCCTGATATCCCTGAGCGAACAGTCCGACACCGACATTGCCGTTGCCTTCAACTATGCGCTGGCAAGCGGTCAGACGGTGGTCACAGCGCTGGACGGCGCAACGGACCCGTCGGCTCCGACGATGCGCTTCGAAGGACAGGCCATCCCCTACTCCCGAATGGCTGCCCGCGCCGCTTATCGCAACAGGGCTCAGGCATTCTTTGCCATGCCCTACTGGAAGGGTGGCTTCATCGAATTCCAGGTGAGGCCAATGCCCAACCCCCAATCCGGCGAGACCTTGGAAGCCTTCGAAGCCCGTTGGAGCGACGCTTATGTTGCGCACCTCAAAAACGGGGTGGCCCTTGGACCGGAAAACTTACGTCTGACCGGCGGGCTGTGGCGGAGCATCCGATAGGCGTCAGTTCCGAATAATGTGTTCTGTAGGCGTTATCCGCCACGCCCCTGCCTCCGACAATTTGGGGCTGCAGGCAGCCGACTTTTCGGGCAATAGCAGTATCACTCCGTCAGCCTGCCATTTCTCCGTTTCGACGGCAGCTTGAGGTATCCGTTGGGCTTCGATTTCCAGAGCCCTTTCGTCGGCGGTAACCAGCTCACGATAAAGGGATTCTTTCATCCACAACGGCCTGGGCGTGTCACCATAGAGCACTCCCTCAAGCTGTTCGGGAGCAGCATCCGGTATCTGGACCAGTCCGGAAAACGTGAAAATGTGGTTGGCCATCGGATAGTTGTCGAAGAATGCCGGTAGTGGCGTGTCGATCCCGGCGCCGTGCAAGCACGCCTCCAGTGCCGTGAAAGGCCCGTAGCGATGGCGCACATCTTTGAGAGTCCATACGTACATAACCAATACAGGCAGAAGGGCTGCTGCAAAAACCAGGTTTTGAAGCGGTATCGCGCCCAGACCTGGAACCTTTCGGCCAAATCCGCCAACCAACGGCAGATCGCCGATCGCAGGCAATCTCCACTGCAGGAGACGCGCCATGCCAAAGCCGCAAACGACGGCGACCGCAGGAAGGAACGGATACATGTAGTGTGTGATTTTTGATGACATCAGAGAGATCGCCGCCACGGGGACGAGATACCAAGCGAACAGCGTTGTGATCCGCGGATCACGTGCAGATGGATACTCCCTGACTACAAAGAACAAGCCGGCAAGATAGGCCAGTGCGCCGCCACTCTTGATAACTATCTTGACGGTCGTGAGCACATAGAAAGTCCAGGGTTTGAGGTGGTCGGGATCGAGGTAAGCAGTAAACCGCTCAACCACATGATCACCGAAAATGACGTTCCAGAAGTGCTGACCGAATTGCCAATGCTGGTAGATGAACCACGGCGCTATCAGCACCGCCGTCATTGCTGCAACGCCAAGCCAGATCCATATTTCCGAAAAGAAGCGTTTGAGCAAATGGGGATGTAAAAGAAGGACAACCACCAGAGTGACCGGCAGGAAAAGCGCAGCCACGAATTTGCTCATAAAACCCAGCACGAACAGCAGACCGATTGCTACCGGGTGTAGCAGAGACCGTCGTGAACTATCCGCCCACGCCATGAAGTGGAAGATGCCGCCGGTGTATTGAAGCAGCACAGCACTTTCGGTGTTGTTGGCCAAAACTCCGTGATTCAATAAGGGATCCCGGAAGGCGAAAAACACCAAGGCTGTCAGCACGCCGCCCCAGCGACCGCCCAAGCGAAGCCCAATGGCCACAAGATAGCCGAAAATCAGGATAGCAAGCACTGCATCGGCAAACCGCAAGCCCCACATTGTTTGAGGCAGTCCCATTTCCAGCCCCAACGCAGTCAACCAGAACTTCAGAGGTGGTTTTTCCAGAAAGGGCGGATTGTCCTTGTAGATCCCGATGGGCGTCAGCCACTCACCGGATTCGACCATCTTGATCGCAGCAAAAGAGTAAATCGCCTCATCGTTTTCGACATCGCCATGACCAATCCAGAGGAGGATCGGCAATCCGATCAACAAGACCATGAGCAGCAGTTCGACGACGAGTTGCCGGCGTGTCGCGGAAGGAACATGAGAAGTCATGGAAGGGCGTCAAACTCCTGTGACAAGCGGTGCTCTCGGTCGCCGGTTTGAGGACGACCGAACGTATGCCACGCGATCCTCCGCTCTAGATCCAAGGCCATAGCGAAGTCGCTCTCGGTTGTCACTACGCTGCGCGGGAAAGCCGCCAATTCCTGCCGAGTTGTTGATCGCGTCGCAACAATGGCGGGACTTTGCACCATAGAATGAATCCGGCATGCTGGATCGGCCCCGTGCCATGATTTGCTGAGAATGCGAGCACTCCGCCGGGCTGCCCAAACAGGAGCAACGATCCCGATGTCGCAGTTTCAACTCCTCGTCGAATCCCTGTTCATACTGGTGGCCCTGTGTGCTTCAGCCATCTGGTTGCGCCGACGTGGCGTGATCCGCCCTGAGGAGCAGCCGGTCTTCGGGAGGTTGGTGACCGATTTTGCTCTTCCCGCTATCATATTCGTCAGTCTCAGCAGAGTTCCATTCTCCACCGAGGCCTTGATGCCGGTCCTGCTTCTTTTGCTGATCGGTGTCGCGATCATGATCCCCACCTGGCTGATAGGCCGGGCAATGGGGCTCGACCGGCCAACGATCGGGTCGCTGATCCTGGTGGCTGCCTATGGCGGTGCGGCAACACTTGGCCTCTCGCTCATTCGGCGCGTCTTCGATGACAATGTCACTGTCATGCGCGATGCCGTGCTGATCGGCGAGTATGGGCTCTTGCTTCCGGTCTTCACGGTGGGCGTCGCCGTCGCCATCCATTTCGGCCAAACCGATGACCGGAAAGTGAGCCTGTGGGTTGCCAGCCGACCATTCTTCACGTCGCCTATCTTCATCGCGATGATCCTCGGGACTGCGGCGTCGGCTATTGAGCTGCCGCAGAGCAACAGAATCATCGAAGTGTTCGAGGATTTCCTCAAGGTCGCGGCGCGGCCGCTGACGGTGCTGGTGGCCTTCAGCATCGGCCTGGCGCTCAAGCCGATTGCGGCACGTCAACTGATGGCGCTTGTTGCGGTCACTGTGCTGTTGAAACTCGTGGCCGAGCCGCTGATGGCCTGGGGTCTGGCTCTGTCCTTCGATCTGCCAAAACTCGAGCGAGAGCTGCTGGTGCTGCTGGCAGCCATGCCATCCGGCGCGATCTCCGCCGTGCTGGCTGCGCGCTACGGCTGCAACAGCGCCATGGCCTCGGCAATGGTCGTCGCAACCGCCGTCGTCAGTCTGATATCGCTACCGCTGACGCTCTATCTCGGTGGGTGAGCCGTTTTGACGCCTTTGCGCATTGCGGCCGGGCATCCTACATAGATGAACAATGCGGGCAGAGTGGAAGGGGATACCGTCGTGAAAGCCAGACGCAGAGGCGGTCGGGTCAGTCTGACGGTTTTGCTTTCAACGGCAATCGGTCTCCTCATTTTGCTTTCGGTCGGTACGGTGCTGTTCATCACTGCCGGAGCGAACTTCCGAAACACGTTCGAGTTGCTGCGCAATTCCGGCGAGCTGACGATGAGCGGCCTGGAAACCAGCGTCAAAGCCTATGTCGATCCGGTGCAGGACCTGGCCGATCACATGTCACGGTTGGTCAGCGACGGCACAATTGACATTAATGACAAGGAAGGAATTCGCGACGTCCTGCTTGGTGCACTTGGTCCCTCGCCGCAGATTTCCGCTGTCGTCGTGTGGGACCGGGAACGCCGGCCGGTATTGGCGATCGAAGAAGCCGACGGATCGGTCGAAACCCTGCTGGCTACTTTCGCAGACGAACAGGCTCCGACTGAAGCGACCGCACCTGACAAGCCGACATGGAGCCAGCCGGTCACCTATGGCGATTCGACCTTTATCAACATACAGACAGCGCTCTATCGCGACGGTGTATATGTCGGTGCTTTCGCGACCGGAATTGACACAGCCAGGCTTTCGACCCTGGTGCGTGAGATCGGTCGCGACCTCGGCATGACCGCATTCATCCTTTACGGCGATCACCGTGTGCTTGCCCATCCAGAAATGCGTGCGGCGCCGGCCACCCTCACATTGGGGCAGTCAACCGATTTGACCCTCAAGCTGAAAACCCTTGCTCAATTCGGCGACCCGATTCTGGCCGCCTACCCGCGACGCGAACGCGACCTGCCCGGCCAGCCGGCCAGTTTCGAGAACAGCATCGTCGAGGTGAACGAAGAGGGTTATCTGTTCCTGACCAAGGAAATCGATGGCTATAGCCCTCTGCCATGGCACATCGGCGTCTATGCCAATGTGGAAGATATCGGCGACGAGTTCTTTCGCCTTTTGGCATCGACCGCGGTGGCTTTTGTGATCCTGGTGGTCGCCATCGTTCTGGGATTTCTTCTGGCTCGCTATCTTGCACGGCCGATTGTCCAACTGTCGAAGGCCGAGGCGCAGGTTGGCGACCTCGACCTGGAGAACATCCAGATCCCGAAGTCGTCCTTCATCCGAGAAATCAATAATCAGATCACGTCCTTCAATCGCATGATCGATGGTCTCCGAACATTCGAGACCTATGTCCCAAAAGCGCTGGTACAGCGAATCATTTCACAGGGCGGGTCGGGCGAAATCGTCTCGACCGAAAGCAATCTGACGCTGATGTTTACCGACATCGTCGGCTTCACCAAGCTGTCGGAAAGCTTACCTCCCGGCGAGGTCGCGCGCCTCCTCAACGAACATTTCGCCATCATCAATCAATGCATCGAGGCCGAAGGCGGTACTATCGACAAATACATTGGCGATGCGGTCATGGCATTCTGGGGAGCGCCGGACCCGCAAAGCGACCACGCCGCCCGCGCCTGCCGTGCTGCCCTGGCGATACGTCAACGCCTGCAGCAAGCCGGCAAAACCAAGCCGGACGATCCGCGGTTCCGCCTCAAGATCTCGATCCATTGCGGTCCGCTGATCGTCGGAAACATCGGCGCACCAGGCCGTATCAACTACACCGTCGTCGGTGACACCGTGAACACTTGCAGCCGTATCCAGGACCTGTGCGTTCAGGCCGATGACGGAAAATCGGCCGCCATCATCCTGGTCAGCGACGAGATCACGCACGCGACCGACAACGGCTTTCAGTTCGAACCGGCCGGCAGTTTTCAGGTGAAGGGCAAGTCGATGCCGGTCAACGTCTTCAGGCTTCTCGGCGAAGGCGACGAGCCGGCGAAAACAGCCGACTCGCTGAAGCTGAAGCCAATTCAAGCGACGACCGTAACTGATTCATAGGAATCAGTTTTTCGGAAATACTGACGTTTCACTTTAGGTAGCACCAACGATGCGCCACGAACGCATGGCAAGTGAGAGCGCAAAAACCTGTTTGTTGTGTTGGAGTTGGTTCCCATCCCAAATCTCTCCGCCCTCGATGATGATTTCACCATCCTTCAACGCCGCTCGGTGACGGCTGATCCAGCCTGGCAAATCGCCGGTCGTGTGAACTGGTTTGATCGAAAAATCTCGCAAGCTCAATGCCAGCACCTGTGTGGTGCCGACCTGACGCTCGTCGACGTAGCCCAGATTGCCGATGAGATAGATCTCATCCCCTTGGAGCGTCGCAGTATGGAAATCGGTCGGCGAGAATAGTTCGCGAGGATAGATGTAAATGTCGGCACCGCCTTTGCCGTCGAAAACGACCACATCGTTATAGATGCAGAAATCCGGATCGTACCAGTCTTCGTGTTCTCCCGCGATCTGGATCCACCGACCATCGTCCAGCCTCGTGGTCGTTCTGCCGTACCGGTCGAAACTCCAGACGGCCGGCGGTTCTTCACGGGGCACCCCGAATTCCTTTCGCCCGAACCATCCGCCTCGACGGGTTCTAATGACCTCGAGCCAAAACTCCGGATGCACCAGTTCCGGATTGGCAAGGCCGAAACGTCGCCCCTTTTGCGTTTCGAACAGTTCTCGTGTGACATTTTGTGGAGGAATGGATGCGGCACCGGTCAGTTCAGGAAGCACGCGCGAGCCAAGTTCGTTGACATCACATCCCGCTTCGATAAGCAGCCATGCGATGGTTGCCCCCGATGCAAAGGATGCGGCGCTTAACAGGCGATCAGGCCGATCACAGGTCCTTATCCGCCATCGCTTCAGAGCGGTCGGACGCCTCCAGCGGCTTCTTCTTTCGGATGCGGACAGGTTGTACCGTGCTGAAACACTGGCTCCAGCGTCCAGCAGGAGCTCAACAATGTCGACGGAGTCTACATCCACTGCCTCCATAAGCGCGGTTTTGCCAAATTCCGACGGTTCGTTCGGATCAAATCCAGCGGACAGCAACCATCTGACCATCGAGGGGCTTTGTCCCTGCACTGCCGCAATGAGCGCGGGTTCACGCTGTGGGGCACTGTATCGGTCTTCTGGCGAAGCACCCGCCAGAAGAACCTCGGCTTTGTCGACATCGCCGACATAGCAAGCGAGCAGAAACGGAGTATGGCCCACGTCGGTTCTGGCAGAGCTGTTACTGCTTGTGACCAGCGCAGTCACCTCATCGATCATGCCGACCGCCACGGCGGTGTGGATGGCATCCCAACCCAACCAGCGTGGATCGGCGCCGTGGTCCAACAGTAGCCTGATCACGTCCATGCGCCTGCGACCAAACGCAATACCCAGATCCGTCCCGCGAACAGACACCGGAGTTTTTGTGGGACTTTGGGGGCTCAGGAAAAGCTCTGCCGTTTGCAGAAGCGTGTCGTCAGGCGCCCGGCGAAGGGCATCCGACAGATCCTTGAAGATCATTGAGAAAGCGGTTCAATCCGACCGCATCTATTAACTTGACAAAAATGCGACTAGCACGATGGCAGGAGACTGTCTACCAGGGGCGCCGATGCGGTCAACCGGACAACCGGTTGACCGCCTCCAAACCATCTCCGGATTCAATGACCGAGAGTCTGTCTAGCCGACTTCCATCAGATGCTTCGCCAGAACCTCCGGTTTCGAGAACATTGCTTCGTGCGATGCTTCGAGATCGATCATCCGTGTCGGGTTCTCCGGCCAGGCGGCATTCATGTCGGAGACGATGACCTCACTGGTCGACGGCACAAGGGTCTGGTCCTGTGTGCAGCGGATGTAAACCCGTTCGATGTTTTCAAAACCGTCGGCAAATGTTGCCGCCTCCCCATACATCGCTGCCGGCGCGTCGGGCGTCAGCATATGCATCACCGTGGCCAGCAACCGGTCGTCGACATCCGCGGCAAGCGCTTCCTTTGCGGTCGCCAGGTAGTCGGCATCGGTCGAACGCGGATCGATGCGCAGCGCACCGATTTTGGCTGGGTCGGCCATGACAATTGGACCGAGCTTGCTGTTCTTCTGCTGGTCTTCCAGTTCCAGATAGGCCCCAGCCGGCTTTCCGGGCATTGGCGCAAGTGCGGCCAGGTAAACAAGGCCGTCGAACTTTTCGGGCGCTTTGGCGGCCGCAAAGGTCATCGGGACACCGCCCATGGAGTGCCCGACGGCGATGACCCGATCGGCCCCCTCGGCCTTGGCACGGTCGGCGGCCGCGATGACTGCATCGGCAAAGGCGTCGATCGGTATCGGCGCGATCGACGATGGTTCGGTGGCGAAGGCAGCCGGATCGAGCGGCCGTTTCATAAATGATTCCGGAATGGTGGCGCCGAGACCATGGCCCGGCAGATCGATGGCGATCGTCGCCCGGCCGGCATTGTTGAGGACCGGTTCGACCAGACCCCAGCACCAGCCGCCATGCCACGATCCGTGCACCAGGATGAAGGTCGTTCCGTTGCCCTCCCGGGCCGACGCCGGCTGGCTCGATACCGTCAAGGCACCGGCTATTCCAACACCGCCCAAGGTCAGCATTTCGCGTCTGCGCATGATAATCCTCCCGTTTGCTCCATGCGATGGCTCTTCCTATACTAGGTTCTGGCCGCAGCATGGCGTTAGCCGCTTTGCGAAGGCAGATAGCAAAATGCCGGGCGAGAAAGCAGTTTCGGATCAGTGGGTTACGAGCACGATTGTACGGTAGCGGAAGGCGCGACGACCTTTGTCGATCGCAACTACGACGATTTCGACGCCCAGTCCGAGCGGCTGACAGGCCATGATCAGCGGTACCTACAGCTAACGCCCGGTCCTTTCCGCGGCCGTTTCGTCTCTGCGTTCCTCGGACCCCGTGTCTCGGTTCATGTCGAGACCGCCAACCAGGCCCTGGAACAAAGCGTCGGCTGCAATCGCGAGCAACTCAACATCGGCCTTGTGCTCGACCCTGACAAGACATTCACCGCCAACGGCATGCACCTGGATGCAAATGGGATCATGATTTCCCGTGCCGATGCTGTGCTCGACATTGACAGTCCGGCTGGCGGCACCGTGGCTGCAATCTGCGTCGATCGAGCAGCGATCGAGGAATGTTGTGGTGATGAAGACATCAGCGACTTCCTGCTGAGCCGCCCAGGTTCTGTCGACATAATCCTCGCCCCGGCACTGGCCGAGCAACTGCGGCAAAACCTGTCTGCCGTATTGCGGGCGTGCAATGAAGGCAGCGCAGACGAACGTTCCAGCCTGGAGGACGCCTTCCTCGTAGCCATCTGCGCGCAAATCGCGCTCCATCGGGCAACCGGAAGAGACTGGTCAAAGGCAACTCTGCCTCATCTGGGCAACAGGATGCTGGCAGCAAAATCGCTTCTGCGACACAATCGCGACACCTCCCCCGACTATCCCGAATTGTCCCGGCGTCTCGGCTGCACACCGCGATCTATCCAGAGCGCTTTTGCAGCGCAGGGTATGCCCAATCCCTCGCAATATCTGCGTGCCGTCAAACTCAACCGCGTGCGGCGTGACTTGCTCCAAGCGGGGATCGAAGCACAATCCATCGGCGACATCGCCGCACGCCACGGCTTCTGGAACTGGAGCCGCTTTTCCCAGCACTACCAACGCCAGTTCGGCGAATTGCCCTCGGAGACACGGGCGCGCTTGCAGGTGGCGTCTCGAAACGAGCGACTCCCATCCTAAATGGTGATCAGCAACTGTCGGCCTCGCGCGTTGGCTTTGACCCGACGAGTCAAAGACTTGCATTCAGCTTTACTATGATTGGACAAACGGGAACGGGTAACCAATGCGAAACAAGGCTCAGGCAGATCTCCGCCCCGAGATCAGGCAAATAGCGACCGGGGATGAGCTGAAGCGATGGTATTGGCGCAAGGATGAACTAACCGCTTACGCTCGGTCGATCGGTGTGAAAACAACATCCGGCAAGTTTGTCATTCTGGATCGAATTGCGCATTTTCTCGACACTGGTCAAAGGGTGTATCCCGGTGACCAAGAAAAGCGAGCAAAGTCAAAATTCGATTGGCATCGGGAGCCGCTTTCGAAAGACACCGTGATAACCGACAGCTACAAGAACACGCAGAATGTACGACGGTTCTTCAAACGTGCGATCGGTGATCATTTCAAGTTCAACATTGCCTTCATGGAATGGATGAAATCGAATACCGGCAAGACACTGGATGATGCCTGCGCAGCCTATCTCGCGGATCAACACAAGAAAAAGGCACCCGGACATCGGACTACGATCAAGGATCACAATCAATTCAATCAATTCACCCGAGATTTTTTGGATGACAATCCAAACCTTTGCCCGTCGGATGTCCGTCGGGTTTGGGCCGAGAAAACCAAAAGACCGTCGGATTCAGGACGCCACGTTTATCATCGGGACGATTTGAAACTTAGTTGTCGTCGAAAGAAAAAGTTGAGCTCCGTCCGAACCACGTTGTCAACCGAGGATCATCAGCCCGACTAATGCTTGGCGAGTTCCCTCGCCCGGGCAGCGGCGCGGGCCACCGCCTCCATCATCAGACGTTGCATGCCATTTTCGGCGTCCATTAGAACGTCCAGAGCGGCCGCGGTAGTTCCGGCGGGCGACGTGACGTTGATGCGCAATTGCTCGGGTTCTTCGTCAGCATCCTCCGCGAGTTGACCAGCACCCGCCACCGTTGCCTTCGCCAGCGTCATGGCGAGTTCGTGCGACAGGCCTTCGGCCTCGCCGGCAGCAGCCAGAACCTCGATCAAATGGAACACGTAGGCCGGTCCGGATCCGGAAACCGCCGTAACCGCGTCCAATTGCGCTTCTTCTTCAAGACGCACGGTCTTGCCAACCGCCTGCAGCAGGTTTTCGGCCAACTCCACATCGGCCTCGGAAGCACTGCCGTTGCCGATCAACGCGGTTATACCGCGTCCCACGGCGGCCGGTGTATTCGGCATGCAGCGGACAATGGGTGTCTCTGCTCCAAGCAGCTTTTGCATCGTCTCGATTGTCGTGCCGGCGGCAATCGATACGAACAGTGTATCGCCATTGCCAAACGAAGCGATTTTTGGTGCCGCCTCGCCCATCATCTGGGGTTTGACCGCCAGGATGCAAACCTTCGGCCGCTGCGGTTCTGTCGGATTGAGCTGCAAACCTCCGCTCTCGATCGACTTCAGCCAATCCGAGGGATAGGGATCAATGGCTGTCACCGCGTCCGCGCGTACACCGGCGCCGAGCCAACCGCGCAACATGGCAGAGCCCATCTTGCCGCAGCCAAGCAACAGCAGCCCGCCTTCGTTGATTGTCTTTGCGTAATCTGTCGTCATGTCCAATCCGTTACCAGATTGAGCCGCGGATCGTCCAGTTCCAGTCGGAAGCGGTCCGGCACCAGACCCTGCTGGAACCAGCGTACATAGCTGTAGATCGAAAAGACCGGCAGCCCCGTCGCCTTGCGGATATCGGCCGCGTAGGGCGTCATGTTGGTGCATTCCAATACGATCGCGCCGATATCGTCATGTTCCGTAACCAGTTCCCGGGCTGCATCGAGCAGATCCAACCGGCAGGCTTCGAAGTCGATGCTCGGCTGGTCATCGAGGATGCCGAAAGTGAAGGCGCGGCCGTTGTCGGTTCCGACGATCGGCGTATCGATCGGCGCGTTGGCGGCAAGCAGGTGCGCCTCCGAAAGGTTGGTCCTGGAAATCGTGATCACGCCGACCCGTTTGCCGGGCGGCAACATGTGCTGAACCAGTGGAATCTGCATCAGCGATGAGGTCGCGACCGGCACCGGAACGGCAGCTGCCACCCGATCCTGGATGAGTGCAAGAAAACCGCAATTGGTGGTGAGCCCATCGCAGCCGGAGGCGACGAGGTCTTCCGCTGCCGCGATGAAATCATCAGCAAGCAAATGGGGGTCGTTTCGCACGACCTTGTCTGGTGTCGCGCCACGCACGATCCGGTACTGAACCGGGAACGGCCAGGTCGCCGCATTGGCGATGTCGCCATAGATTCGCGGAAACTGTGTTTCCAGCATCAATATGCCGATGCTGGCGCCGTAGATGGTCTTGCCACCATATTCAACGGACATTGAGAACTCCTGATAGAATCAATGGCCCGGCTAGTGTCCTGAATCTGAAGTTCGTCACATTAAACAGCACGCTCCGAACGAACTTCAGATTCAATCAGGACACTAGCAAGGTTATGGTTCTAGTGTGGTTTATGGATTTGAAGTTCCTACCGGAGGTCGCTGCAATAATCATAGGAACTTCAAATCCACCACACTAGTCGGCCGGGACATAGAGTTGCGAGTAGGCAATGCGAACCGCCTCCGTCGCTTCTTCGCGTCGCCGCTCGATGTGGTTGCGCATGGCGGAAATCGCCGACCTTTCGTCACGCTCGCTCAGCGCGTTGAGGACGATCCGGTGGGCTGACAGCTCGGCACCCTTTTGCTTGGCAATCCGACGCCTTTCGATCAAAAGTCTCAGGTCGACCAGCCGCACGTAGCGAATGCGATCATTGATGTTGCGCAGCATGCTCACCAATTCGGCGTTCTTCGACAGTTGCGCCAACATGAGATGGAACGTTTCGTCCATATCGAGCACTTCGATAGCCATGTCCGGATTACCGTAGTGCGGCTCGGTTTCATCCAGATAGTCGGCGACCTCTCGCAAATCCTCGTCCGATGCTCTCTCGACTGAACGGTGCAAGGCCTCGCATTCGATGGCTTGGCGCGCCTCGTAAAGATCGAGAATGCGACCCGGGCTGAGGGAGCGGCAGAAGAAACCGCGACCATTCTGGAAAGTGAGAAAACCTTCGGCAACCAGCCGGTTGAGCGCCTCGCGCAGTGGCGTACGGCTGGCACCCAGTTCACTCGACAATGCACTTTCGTTAATCCGCTCGTCGGGCTTGAATTCGAAATTCGAAGCCATTCGGCGCACTTCTTTGTAGACCCGGTCAACACTGCTGCCGGTCTTGCCCATTGTCGTTATCCGCCTGTTGTCTCGCGTTGGCGTTGCATCGCACATTTCCGTGCGGATCGCAATTTTTTTGTCTTCACATCTGCATTTTTTGCTGTATACAATCCTGTAGACGGGCCCGCATGCCGGAGCTGGCATCCTCCGACAACCGCATCTGAAGGACGAGACGCGTGAAAAATACCCTCAAGGGTTCAGAAGCAATGGTGCGCATGCTGCAGGCCCACGGAGTGCGTCACATTTTCGGCCTGTGCGGCGACACCACCCTGCCCTTTTATGATGCGCTCTATCAGCTCGATCACGGCATCACGCACGTGTTGACCCGCGACGAGCGTTCGGCCTGCTACATGGCAGACGCCTATTCGCGTGTGACCGGCCGGGTCGGCGTGTGCGAAGGCCCTTCCGGCGGTGGTGCCACTTACATCCTGCCCGGACTGATCGAGGCGAGCGAATCCTCATACGCGGTGCTTGGCATTACCACCGACATCTCTGTCGGGTCCTACGGCAAATACCCGCTGACCGAGGTCGACCAGGAAGCCATGATGCGGCCTCTTACCAAGTGGAACACGGTGATCCGTCGGGCCGATCACATCCCACGCATGGTGCGAGCCGCCTTCCGAGCCATGACCACCGGTCGCTCGGGCGCCGCGCATCTCGGCCTTCCCTACGACATCCAATACGACGCGGTCGACAGCGATGACATCTGGGCCGATCCACAGTTGCAGTCCTACCCGGCCTACCGCACCGGCCCACAGCTTGACGCTGTCGAGGCCGCGATCGAAGCCATCCTGTCAGCCAAAAATCCGCTGATCGTCTGCGGCGGCGGCGTGGTGATTTCCGGCGCCGAGGAGGAACTGAACAAGCTCGCCTCGCGCCTCGACATTCCGGTCGCCACGTCGATTTCGGGTCAAGGGTCGCTGGCCGACACCCATCCCAACTGCCTTGGCGTGGTTGGCTCCAACGGCGGCACTGATCAGACATGGGAGATGATGGAGGCTGCGGACCTGGTGATTTTCATGGGTTGCCGAGCCGGTTCGACCACCACGTCGCGCTGGGAGGCACCAAAGCCGGGCGCCCGCATCGTGCATTTCGATTCCGATCCGATGGTCATCGGCGCCAACTATCCGACAGAGGTCGGAGTGGCCGGCGACCTGCTGCTATCGCTGACGGCAACCAACGAGTCCCTCGATAAACGCAGTGATCCAGCCGGTCGGTTCGGCGGCGCCGAAGCGATCGCCGACATCAAGCGCCGTAAACTCGAAATCTTCGACGCCCTCGCCAACAGCACCGACGCACCGATCCGGCCCGAGCGGGTTATCGATGCGATGTTGAAGGTTCTGCCTGAGGATGCCACCGTGTTGTCGGACCCGGGGACGAGTTGCCCCTACTATTCGGCCTATTACCGGCAACCCAAAGCGGGTCGCTACTTCATCACCAATCGCGCCCATGGCGCGCTCGGCTATTCGCTATCAGCGGCATTGGGCGCCTGGTTCGGCCGGCCTTCGAGCAAGATTGTGGCGATGATGGGAGACGGGTCCTTCGGCTTCACCTGCGGCGAACTTGAAACGGTGTGCCGCGCCCGGGCGCCGATCACATACATCGTGTTCTCAAATTCCAATTTCGGTTGGATCAAGGCAAGCCAGTACGCCGACACCGACGCCCGCTATTACAACGTCGATTTCAATCGCACCGATCAGGCTGCGGTCGCTGCGGCCTATGGCGTCAAGTCCTGGAAGGTCGAGGATCCGGAGGCACTTGAGGGCGTGTTGCGCGAGGCAATTGATCACGATGGCCCGACACTGGTTGACGTCGTCTGCCAACCGTTGGAAGAATCGAACGCTCCCGTGCGTCGGTGGATGGGTTGAGTTTGTATGGGTAAAGCGGCTGACAGGATCGTTGTTATCGGTGCCGGGATCGTCGGGGCCTCCGCGGCCATATGGCTGCAACGGGCCGGCTGCAATGTCACCCTGATCGACCGTCAGCCGCCCGGCCAGGGTACTTCCTACGGGAATGCCGGTGTACTGGCATCGTGTTCAATGGTTCCTGTGACGGGCCCCGGTCTGATCACAAAAGGCCCTCGCTACCTGCTTGATCCACGGTTTCCGTTGTTCATGCGCTGGGGTTACTTGCCCAAACTGGCGCCATGGCTTTGGCGCTATCTCAGTCATGCCAACGATACGGACACGCGCCGCATCGCCGAGGGCCTGACGTCGATTGTCTCGGACAGCGTCGACCAGCACAAGGCACTAACCGACGGCATCGCGGCCCGGCGATTCGTCGAAACGTCCGACTACAATTTCGCCTATGCCGATCGCGCCGCTTTCGAAGCCGACTCCTATGTCTGGGAATTGCGCAAAAATGCCGGGTTCACACCGGAATTGATCGAGGGCGCGGCGGTGTCCGAATACGATCCTGCCCTGAACGGACCTATCGGATTGCTGGCGGTCATGCGCGACCATGGCTTCGTCACAAATCCGGGCGGCTACGTCGCCCAGTTGGTGAAGGATTTCGAAGCCGCGGGCGGAAATTTCCTGACAGCCGAATTGCGCGATTTCGAATTGAGTGACGGCAAGGTAACCGCGGTTACAACAGACTCAGGCCGCTACGAGTGCGACAAGGCAGTCCTGGCGACTGGTGTATGGTCGAAACCGATGATGGCCAAACTCGGCCTAAAAGTGCCGCTGGAAAGCGAACGCGGCTATCACATCGTGTTCAAGCAACCGGTCAATGCGCCAAGGGCCCCTGTCATGGTGGCGGCCGGCAAGTTTGTTGCCACTCCGATGGAGGCAGGATTGCGTTGCGCCGGCGTAGTGGAATTCGGGGGCCTTGATGCCGGCCCATCGAAAGCACCGCTGGCGCTGTTGATGAACACCGTCAAACGAACGTTCCCGGATCTTACCTACAGCGATACCGAGGAATGGCTGGGCCACCGTCCCGCCCCTTCGGACAGTTTGCCCCTGATCGGAGAGATCGCCGGCAGCGGCGTCTATTCGGCCTTCGGGCATCACCATATCGGGCTGACGGGCGGCCCGAAAACCGGCCGCATCGTGGCCGGCCTGGTCACCGGCCAAAAGCCGAATTTAGACCTTGCCCCGTACGACCCGAACAGGTTTCAATGACCACTCAATGCTTCGATAGGGAGGACCAAATGAAAGCATCGATGAAACGACTGACCACCACGCTCGCCGCAACAGCGGGCCTGTCCATTGCGGCCAGTGGCGCATGGGCTGAAAAGTGGGATATGCCAATGGCTTACTCGGCATCCAACTTCCATTCGGCCACCGGCGCCGAATTCGCCAAATGCGTGACAACCGGAACGCAGGGCGACATCGAGATCGTGACCCACCCGGGCGGTTCGCTGTTCAAGGGTGCCGACATCAAAAGGGCAATTCAGACCGGACAGGCACCGATCGGCGAAAGACTGTTGTCGGGCCACCAGAACGAGAACGCCATTTTCGGTGTCGACTCCATACCCTTCCTGGCGACTTCATTCGATGACGCCGGCAAACTGTGGAAAGCCGCCAAACCGACGCTGGAGAAAATCCTGGCCGAGCAGAACCTGACATTGCTCTATTCGGTACCATGGCCGCCTCAGGGTCTCTACTTCAAGAAAGAGGTCAATTCGACCGAGGACATGAAGGGCCTGAAGTTCCGCTCCTACAACAACGCAACAGCACGCCTGGCCGAACTGACTGGCATGCTCCCGGTCACCATCGAAGCAGCCGAGATAAGCCAGGCCTTCGCAACGGGTGTGGCCGAATCCATGGTCTCCTCCGGCTCCACCGGCTATGACCGCAAGGTGTGGGAGAGCCTGTCTCACTTTTACGAGGTCGATGCCTGGCTGCCGCGCAACTACGTGATGATCAATTCCGACGTCTGGAATGGTTTGAGCGATGGCAACAAGGCAGTGATCCATGCTTGTGCTGAATTGGCCGAATACGCTGGCAACTGGCGTGCCGTGGAATATACGCAGTTCACGCTGAACGGCCTGCGCAATGGAGGCATGACCGTCGGTCCCGCAAGCGATCAGCTCACGGACGAACTCAAAGAAATCGGCGCCACCATGACCGCTGAGTGGCTCGAAGCTGCTGGTGAAGACGGCAAGGCAATCGTCGACGCCTTCAATAAAATGAACCAATAGACCGGCGCGCGGAAAACCCGCGCCCCCGTTTCGAACAGACCCGCCGCATCGTGCTTGCGGCGGGCCATGCGGCAAACCATGGGAGGGGTTGAATGGCTGCGCTTCGACAGATCCGTAGCGGTCTTGATTTCATCTATCTTGCATCCGGCATCATCGGAGCACTGTTCCTGATTGCGATCCTCGTCCTGATCGTCCTGCAGATGCTTGCCCGTTGGACCGGTGAGGTTTTCCCTGGTGCGCCCGACTACGCCGGCTATTGCATGGCCGCCGCGTCGTTTTTCGCCTTTGCCCACGCCCTACACCGCGGATCCCATATACGGGTGTCGATCTTGCTCAATGCCGTTCCCGACGGGATTCGGCGGCTTCTGGAGGTCTGGTGCTTCGCCATCGGAACGGCGACCGCCTGGTACGTCTCCTGGTATGCCTACAGGTTCGTCTACTGGTCCTGGAAGTTCAACGAAGTCAGCCAGGGTCAGGATGCCTCGCCGCTGTGGATACCCCAGACGTCGATGGTCATCGGTTCCGTCATCCTGGCCATCTGCCTGACCGACCACCTCATTCACGTCCTGTTCGTTGGCGATCACCGCATCGAACGCGACCTCGTCGACCAGTCGCACGGAGAGTAAAATCATGGAAAACCTCTCCGTCATCATGCTGTTTCTGTTCGTGCTGTTCCTGCTGCTCGGTACCGGCGTTTGGGTCGGCCTGGCGCTGATGGGCGTCGCTTGGGTCGGTATGGAGCTGTTCACCAGCCGTCCGGTCGGCGACGTGATGATCACGACCATCTGGAGCCACTCTTCCTCCTGGACGCTGACCGCCCTGCCCCTGTTCATCTGGATGGGCGAAATCCTCTATCGAACGCGACTATCGGAGGACATGTTCAAGGGCCTGGCGCCGTGGATGGCGCGACTGCCGGGCGGCCTTGTCCACACCAACATCGTCGGCTGCACCATCTTCGCCGCCGTTTCCGGATCATCGGCCGCGACGCTGACTACCGTCGGCAAGATGTCGATCCCGGAACTGCGCAAGCGCAACTACCCGGAGACGATGGTGATCGGCACTCTGACCGGCGCCGCAACCCTTGGCCTGATGATCCCGCCGTCGCTCACGCTCATCGTCTATGGCGTGACCATCAACGAATCCATCACCAAGCTGTTCTTCGCCGGCATCCTGCCGGGACTGGTCCTGGCGCTGATGTTCATGGCCTACGTCGCAATCTACTCCAAGGTGTCCTCCAATTGGCAACCCAATGAGGAACCTCGCCTCGCCTTCAGCGAAAAAATCAAGAACTCGCGCTTCCTGCTGCCGGTGATCGTGCTGATCCTCATCGTCATCGGCTCCATGTATCTTGGTTATGCGACCGCCACGGAAGCAGCGGCATTCGGCGTGATCGGCGGGCTGGTGCTTGCCGCATCCCAGGGCTCGCTCACCTGGCACACGTTCACGGCCAGCCTGATGGGCGCAACGCGCACGTCGGCGATGATCGCCCTGATCCTTGCAGGCGCCGGCTTCCTGTCGCTGTCGATGGGCTTTACCGGATTACCGCGCGGCCTCGCCAACCTGATCGCCGGCTTCGAGCTGAGCACGTTCGAGCTCCTGATGGTGCTGCTGGTCTTCTACATCATCCTCGGCTGTTTCCTCGACGGCATCTCATCGGTGGTGCTGACCATGGCCGTGGTGGAACCCATGATTCTCGACGCCGGCATCGACCTGATCTGGTTCGGCATCTTCATCGTCGTGGTCGTGGAAATGGCGCAGATCACGCCGCCCATCGGCTTCAACCTGTTCGTCATGCAGGGCATGACCAACCACGAGATGAACTTCGTCGCCAAGGCGGCAATCCCGATGTTTCTGATCATGGTGCTGATGGTGTTCGTGCTGATCATGTTCCCGGAACTGGCAACTTACCTGCCGGACAATTTGAGGCCGGGGCCGATTTAGACGCCGAGCCTATGACCATTGCAGGCGCTTGCCCGCTGTTCTGAAATGGACAGCGGGCGTTTCTTTTGGTCAAACAACCCCATGGAACCGGAAATTCTGCGTGCCGCAGAAACGCTATGGCGCTACCACTGCATCTATGATCCGCTGCAGCCAGCCGACTACATTATCGGCCTAGGCAGCTACGATCTGCGCGTCGCCGACAGGTGTATCGACCTGTATCGGCAAGGTCTGGCGCCAATGATCCTGTTCACGGGCCACCAGGGCCACTGGACCCGGGACCGGTTCGACACCTCCGAGGCCCGGGCATTCGCCGACCAGGCAATCAACAGCGGAATTCCTTCACCTTCGATCCTCCTGGAGGAGCGCGCAACCAACATCGGTGAGAACATCAGCTACTCCGCCGAGATCGTGGGAACCCATGCGACCGCAATCCTTGTCACGAAGCCGCAAACCCAGCGACGCTGCCACGCCACGGCTAAAAAACAATGGCCGCAGGCCATCACCTTCGTGACCGCCCCCCTCCATGATTTCGAACGTCAGCCGACCGCCGACTTCGCCCTGCGCCACCTGATCTGTGAAATGGTCGGCGATCTCCATCGCCTCCGTATCTACCCGGAAGCGGGTTTCCAGATCCCGCAGGCGATCCCGGGCGTGGTTGCGGCTGCGTTCGATCTGCTGGTCGAGAACGGTTTTACCTCACATCTGTAACTTGATGCATCCACCCGCAAGGTACACCATGTTGCCCAATTATTCGGGTGGTTTGCAAAGCAGATTGGGCAGCCGGTCAAGGCGAAAAACCTTGTCATCCGGTTCCGGCTGCAACTCTCGGTAATCCCCGCCGTCGCAGCCGGATACCGAAAACCCGGATTGATTGACAAGCAGTATGGTGTCTTTGGTTCTGTCCTTGAGGACGAAACCGCCGCCGTCACATTCGATATTGCATCGGTACTGATCGCCATCTGGCAGGCAGGAACCGCCGTCCACGTAGAGTTTCTCAGAGTCCCTGAATCGGACGCTGATGGTGAAGAAGAGCTCACCAGTGGCTGGATTGAACTTTATTGCACCAGACCCATCATTGATACCAAAGGTCGTCGGGAAGTGATTGAACCGGATTTCCCTCACCCTTTGTGTACTGTGCTTTTTCAGATGCTCTTCAGAATAAACCCGGGCATAGCAGGAATCGCCGCTGCCAAAATGGCTGTCCAGTGGACGGGCCAATGCGGGTCCAGGTATCAGCGTCCACCCTGCGAAAATTGAACAAAGCACCACGGCTTTTATGTAGATTGCAGTAGACATGCTCGATCTCCATCTGCCCGACCGGGACGTGTGTCCGTTCTGGCCTGGAGTATACAAAACCTTAAGCCCGGAGCTAGGCAACTGAAATCGCTGGACAAATTATTTCCCAAAGGACTTCTTGTCATATCGGCTGCCTTGCTGGTGTGGGGGCTACTGGGTCTCCTAGAGTACGCTTTCCCAACATTGAACCTGGGATTGCAAAACAGCAACTTTCCACCCGGTGTTCAGTTCATTCATTTCTTTGCACTGATCCTGACAGGGGCAATTTTTGTTTTTGGATATGTTGGTCGATGGCCCCAAACACCCTACGCGACAATGACCATGTATGCCGTACTGGCGACCATTTGCTTTATTGAGACAATCGATTTTGGTGCCTTTGGCGGCGGAACCATCGGCGTGTTCATTATGCTGCTGGAGTTTGCCCTTTACATCGTGCTTTCGGTTTGCCTTTTTCGTTCGGCAGCCATAGGGCACCACTTTCGGTTGGATTCACACAAACACTAACCGTGGACAACAGTGGGGTGGACATGCATCGGCTCACGCCTTCGACGCCGGTCGACTAGCGAATTGGACTATTCGTACCGCAGCTAAGTCCGCACATCGGGCTCCCCACGCCCGGTATGACGCTTGATCTCGGCCACCTGTTCAGCGGCAGCGATCATCGCCGCCAAAGCCGATTGCGGGTCCTGGCCATGACGTGTCGGGTCGCCTTCGAAATGTTCCAGATAGACCCGAAGAGTGGCACCGACGGTTCCTGTGCCGGAAAGCCTGAACACAATACGCGATCCGTTGGCGAAGAGGATGCGGACGCCCTGCTTGTGCGAAACCGAGCCGTCGACAGGATCTGTGTAGGAGAAATCGTCGGCCGCGCTGATCTCCATTCCGTCCACCGCAGTTCCCGGCAGCGTCGGAAGCTTGTGCCGCAGGGTGTCCATCATGGTTTTGGCCGCGTCCGCATCGACACCCTCATAGTCGTGCCGGGAATAGTAATGGCGACCGAACTGGCTCCAGTGATCGGCAAGGATATCTGCAACGGACGTCTCGCGCGCGGCCAAGATATTCAGCCATAGCAGCACGGCCCACAGGCCATCCTTCTCGCGCACATGATCAGATCCCGTGCCGGCGCTTTCTTCGCCGCACAGTGTCGCTTTACCGGCATCCAGGAGATTGCCGAAGAATTTCCAGCCGGTCGGAGTTTCGTAGGCTCCGATCCCGAGCTTTTCGGCAACCGCGTCAACGGCCCTGCTGGTCGGCATCGAGCGGGCAACGCCGGCGAGCCCACGGGCATAGCCCGGCGCCAGGTGTGCGTTGGCGGCAAGCACAGCCAGGCTATCCGACGGTGTTACATAGATGCCGCGCCCAACAATCATGTTGCGGTCGCCATCACCATCCGACGCAGCACCAAAATCCGGCGCCTGCGGGCCGTTCATCAGCGCCATCAGCTCTTTCGCCCACACCGGATTGGGATCCGGATGACCGCCGGCGAAATCCGGCTGCGGAACCGCATTGATCACCGAGCCGGGCGCTGCCCCCAGATCCCCTTCGAGAATGGCCTTGGCATAGGGCCCTGTGACGGCATGCATGGCATCAAAACAAAGGGAAAAGCCGCCGCTCAACAACTTGCGAATGGCGTCGAAGTCGAACAATTCGCGCATCAGTTCATGGTAATCGGCAACCGGATCCACGACCGAAATGGTCATCTCACCGAGTTGCGTGTCACCGAGTTTGGCAAGGTCGATCTCCTGACTTTCCAGGATCGCATAGGCGTTGATCGACCGCGTCTGCTCATAAATTTTCTCGGTGACGGCTTCCGGCGCGGGTCCGCCATTCGGCACATTGAACTTCATGCCGAAATCTTCATCCCGGCCACCGGGATTGTGGCTGGCCGACAGAATAATGCCTCCATCGGTCTTCAATTTGCGGATCAGGTTCGATGCGGCCGGCGTCGACAGCAAACCGTTTTGACCGACAACGATGCGCTTCAGGCCATTGGCCGCGGCCATTCGGATAATCACCTGAACGGCTCGGTCGTTGAAGTATCGCCCATCGCCGCCGAGAACCAGGGTCTTGTCCTGAAGACCGCCGATTGCGTCGAAGGTCGCCTGGACAAAGTTCTCCAGGTAATGACGCCCCATGAAGATTTCGGTCTTCTTGCGCAAACCGGACGTGCCCGGCTTCTGACCCTCGATCGGTTCGGTCGGAACCTTCAATTCTGTCAGCATCGGATGCCCTCCCTAGGGTACAACTGCGGTCGATCATAGCGCGCCAAACCGGCAGCGCATCGTTTTTCACGCGGGCTTGAGCACGAAAACGGATACTGAAGAGGCCGTGACCTCAACGACCTCATGAAATATCTCGACCTCGGAGACGGCCGGATTCGCCGTATCGACCACTCTGACCCATTTTTTTCCCGGCAACCGCTCGGGAAGCACAACCTCGGCTCCCTCCCCGCCATTCATCACTGCAAACACGTCGTCCTCGGATTCATCATAGTCCGGTGTGTTGGAGGCTGAGCGAATGACCACACAGAGACAGCGCCACTGATCGTCTTGCCAATGTTCAGAACGCGCCTCCCTGCCGTCAGGCAGCCTCCAGAAGAGGTCGGTCATGCCATCATCCGGCCGTTGATTGCTGTGCAGGAAGCGTCGCTGACGCAGCACGGGATGGTCGCGGCGCAGCGCGATCAGCTTGCGCACAAAGATGAGCAAATCATCGTCGGCCTCGCGCCAGTTGACCCAGCCGATCGGATTGTCCTGGCAATAGGCGTTGTTGTTGCCACCCTGCGAGTTGCCGATCTCGTCGCCGGCAAGAAGCATCGGCGTGCCCTGGCTCATCAGCAGCGTCGCCAGCAGATTGCGCTTGCGCTGCGCCCTCGCGGCCATGATGGCGACATCTTGCGACGGCCCTTCGACGCCCATGTTGTCGGTGTGGTTTTCGTTGTGGCCATCGACATTTCCTTCGCCATTGGCCTCGTTGTGCTTGCGGCTGTAGGACACGACGTCCTGCAGAGTAAAGCCGTCATGGGCGGACACGAAATTTACCGAAGCCACCGGAAGCCTGCCGGAATGGTCGAACTGCTGTGCCGATCCGACAAGCCGCTCCGCCAGCTTTGGGGTTGCACCGGCATCGCCGCGCCAGAAGCGGCGAACATCGTCGCGATACTGGTCATTCCATTCCATGATCGGGGGCGGATAACCCCCAAGCCGGTAGCCGTCAGGTCCAAGGTCCCACGGCTCGGCGATCAGCTTTACTCCGGACAGCACCGGATCCTGCAGCAGCGCGAAGAAGAACGGCGCATTGCGTTCAAAGCCATGCGCGGTTCGGCCGAGCGTCGACGCCAGATCAAAGCGGAAGCCGTCCACATGCATGACTTCGACCCAGTAGCGCATGGAATCCATCACCATGCGCAGCACCATTGGGTGGTCCAGGTTCAAGGTGTTGCCCGTACCGCTAAAATTCTCGTAGTAGCGCGGGTTTTCCGGATTAAGCCGATAGTAGGATCGGTTATCGAGACCACGGAAGCAGAAGGTCGGCCCCAGCTCGTTGCCTTCCGCAGTGTGGTTATAGACCACATCCAGAACGACCTCGATCCCGGCGGAGTGGAACCGCTTCACCATCATTCGGAATTCGGAGATCTCTCCGCCGGAAAGATACCGCGGCTCCGGGCAGAAAAAGCCGATCGACTGGTAGCCCCAATAGTTGCGCAGACCCTGGTTGACAAGGAACCGGTCGTCAACAAAAGCATGCACCGGCAAGAGCTCGATTGTGGTGATGCCAAGCTTGGTCAGGTGTTCCAACATCGGGTCGGACGACAGGCCGAGAAAGGTGCCCCTCAGACTCTGCTCGATATCGTCACGTTCGGCTGTCAACCCTTTCACATGCGCTTCGTAGAGAACACTCTTCGAGGGCTCGACCCGCGGCGGTTGATCATCGTGCCGGTCATAGGCCGGGTCCACCACGACAGATTTCGGCATTGCGGCGGCGCTGTCGCGGTTGTCGAAGCTCAGGTCAAGCTGACTGGACGTCGCCTGATACCCCATCAGCGTGTCCGACCATCTAACCGTTCCATGCATCTTGCGCACATAGGGGTCGAGCAAAAGCTTGTTCGGATTGAACCGGTGCCCTTCTCCCGGCGAATAGGGTCCGTGTGCGCGATAACCATAGAGCGCTCCGGGTCGCAGACCGGATACGTAGCCATGCCAGATATCGCCGCGTCTTTCAGGCAAAACCAGACGCTGAAGTTCGGTTCGCCCATCGTCGGAGAACAGACACAGTTCGATCTTCTCGGCATGGGCCGAGAAGACGGCAAAATTCACGCCCTCGCCGTCGAATGTCGCACCGACCGGCGTCGCGGTGCCCCGGGTTACCTGATAGCGCGTTCGTTCCATGAATTCGAAAAGTGTTTAGAGCAAACTGCGGTAGAGCGTGGCATAGGCCTGGGCTGAATCGCCCCAACCGACCGGATGCTTCATAGCGCGCTCCTGCATGTGTCGCCATAGCGGACGATCCGAGAAGAGGTCGCACATCCGGCCGATTGCGCTCGCAAGCGCGGCCGCTGTCAGCGGAGAAAAGCGGATGCCCGTGGCAACACCGACTTTGATGGCTGCATCATTGGCGTCGATGACGGTATCAGCCAGCCCGCCCGTATCGGCGACAAGCGGAGGCGCTCCATATCGCAACGCATACATTTGCGTCAGACCGCAGGGCTCGAACCGCGACGGCACCAAGATACAGTCAGCACCGGCGAAGATACGATGTGACAGCGCTTCATCGTAGCCGATCCTGACGGCAACTTGCTCCGGGTGATCATGAGCCGCTGTGGCAAATCCTGCTTCCAGGTCCGCATCGCCACTGCCCAGCAAGACCAGTCGGCCGCCACGATGTAACAGGGCCGGCAGTGACTCAAGCAGGAGATCCAGTCCCTTTTGCCGGGTCAGCCGGCTGACGACACCGAACAGCGGGCCATCGGTGACGGCCAAACCGAACTCACCGGCCAATGCATCGGTATTGGCACGCTTGTCGTCCAATCGGCGCGGGCCAAACTCACGCTCAATCAGCGGATCATTGCGTGGGTTCCATACCTTCAGATCAACACCGTTGAGAATGCCGGTGAACGCGTCCTTGCGTGCCCTGATCACTCCATCGAGCCCCATGCCGAATTCCGCCGTAGCCAATTCTTCCACATAGGTCGGGCTGACCGTGGTGATCCGGTCGGCGTCCGTGAGACCAGCCTTGAGTGCGCTGATATTGCCCCAATACTCAAAACCGTCCGGGGAAAACCGGGAGGGCGGTAGCCGCAACTCACCCAACATCGTAGCCGGCGCCAAGCCCTGGAAGGCGATGTTGTGAATGGTGATAAGCGTGGCGACGTCTTCGACACGGAACTGCCGCAGATAGGTCGGCGCAAAACCAGCCTGCCAGTCATGGGCATGCAGAACGTTCGGCCGCCATCCATCCTCGAGTCCCGCCCGGGCAATCTCGGCGGCCACCCAGGAGAGGGCTGCAAAACGCAACGGATTGTCAGACCAATCGCGGCCATCGGGGCCAAGATAGATGGAGCCGTCGCGCTGAAAGAAGTCGGGCATATCCAAAAGCAGCAAGTTGATCGCGGCCCGCCCCCGACCGATGCGGCCGGCAACCACATTCGCCGGGCGACCAAACACATCCTCGCTCGACCAGACAACGGACGATGAAGCAAGTTTCTCAATCAGGCCGGGATAGGCCGGTAACAGCGTCTTCACCGACCACCCTTCGGCCGCCAGTGCACTCGGCAACGCGCCGACCACATCTGCAAGTCCGCCGGTTTTCACCAGCGGTGCACATTCGGAAGCCACGGACAGGACGGTACTTTGCATGTGCTTTTTCTTTTTCGCTTTCTTCTTCTTGCGTTTTTTGGACGTCACAAGGACGCCTCACGGACGTCCAGCATTTTTTGGGTGATCAGACAAACACCATTGTCCGTGCGCCTAAACCATTTGGCATCCTCTTCCGGATCCTCGCCAACAACCAGCCCGGTAGGAATTTCAACCCCCCGGTCGATCACCACATTGGTGAGATCGGCGTTTCGGTTGATTCTCACCCGGGGCAACGCAACCACATGTTTCAGCGATGAAAACGAATGGGTGTGCACGCCGGTAAACAGCAGTGAATTGGCAATGGTGGATCCCGAAACAATACAACCGCCCGAAACCAGTGAGCTCACAGCGCTACCCCGGCGGTCTTCATCGTCGTGGATGAACTTGGCGGGCGGCACGATTTCGGAATAGGTCCAGATCGGCCAGTCACGATCGTAGATGTCAAGTTCAGGGTCGAAATCCGTCAGATCCAGATTGGCCTTCCAGAAGGCATCGACCGTGCCGACATCGCGCCAATAGGCCTCCTTCTCCGCATCGCTCCTGACACAGGAGTCGGAAAACCGGTGGGCGATCGCCTTGCCGTTCTTGACGATATTGGGGATGAGGTCTGAGCCGAAATCGTGGCTGGATTTGGGATCTTCTGCGTCGGCCAGCAACAGCTCCCGTAGATACTTCCAGTCAAAGACGTAAATACCCATGCTGGCCAGCGCCACTGAGGGATCGTCTGGCGTTCCGGGCGGGTCGGCAGGTTTTTCCAGGAACGATTCGATCCGGCCGTTTTCGTCGACAGCCATCACGCCGAATGCTGTTGCCTCTTCGCGCGGCACAGTCAGGCAACCGACGGTCACGTCAGCGCCCTCATCAACGTGCTGCTGCAGCATCAGCTCGTAGTCCATCTTGTAGATGTGATCGCCGGCCAGGATGACCATGTAGTCGACATTGTAGCTGTCGACGATGTCGATGTTCTGGGTCACCGCGTCGGCCGTTCCCAAATACCATTTGTTCTCCGCCACCCTTTGGGAGGCCGGAAGGATGTCGAGGTACTCGTTGCGCTCGGCGCGAAAGAAGCTCCAGCCGCGCTGCATGTGGCGGATCAGGCTGTGCGCCTTGTACTGCGTGGCCACCGCCATTTTGCGAATACCGGAATTCAAGGCGTTGGACAGGGCGAAATCGATGATCCTGCTCTTGCCGCCGAAATAGACGGCCGGCTTGGCGCGCTTTTCCGTCAATTCCTTGAGGCGACTTCCCCTCCCTCCGGCAAGCACGAACGCCATGGACCTGTTCGACAGGCGGCGGTTGGTTTTCTCAGACATGGCCCTTCTCCCTATTTCGCCTCATCCAGCGTGAAAATCAGTGTCGTCAGCGGCGGCAACGTGAAGGCCGCCGACCAGGGCCGGTTGTTCCACTCAACGTTTTCGACCTCGATGTTGTCGACCAGACCGCGATCACCGCCTCCGAAGTGCCTTGAATCACTGTTGAGCACTTGTGTCAGTCTCCCCCCGGACGGCAACCCGATGCGCCAGTTGTCCCGCTCCACGGGAGCGAAATTGCAGACCACGACCACCGGAGGATCTCCGGCATTGCCGAAACGCAGATAGGAGTAAACCGACTCCTCCTCCGCCAGGACGTCGATCCATTCGAAGCCCGAAGCTTCGCAGTCGTTGACGTGCAGCGCCGGCAGAGTGCGGTAGAGTCGGTTCAACTCGCGAATGAGAGACTGAACACCGCGATGCCATTCGTGGTCGAGCAGGTGCCACTCAACGCTGCCGTCGTGATTCCACTCCGTCCCCTGGGCAATCTCACATCCCATGAAGAGGAGCTTCTTGCCCGGATGGGTCCACATGAAACTGTAATAGGTCCGCAGGTGAGCAAACTTGTCCCAGCCGTGGCCCGGCATCTTGGTCAGCATCGAGCCTTTGCCATGCACCACCTCATCGTGACTGATCGGCAGGATGAAGTTTTCCGAATAGGCGTAGGTCAGAGCAAATGTCATCTGGTGATGGTGATATTTGCGATGCACGGGATCGCGCTGGATGTATTCCAGCGTGTCATGCATCCACCCCATGTTCCACTTGAAGCCGAACCCGAGACCACCGGCGTCGGTGGGTCTGGATATCGCCGGAAACGCAGTGGATTCCTCTGCAACAGTCATGATGCCTGGGCATTCGGCATAGGCTGCCTCGTTCATTCGCTTCAGAAAGGCGATTGCCTCGAGGTTCTCCCGCCCGCCTTCGGCATTGGGGATCCACTCGCCCTCCTTGCGCGAATAGTCTCGATAAAGCATTGACGCGACCGCATCGACCCGCAGCCCGTCGACATGATGTTCCAACAGCCAATAGACGGCGTTGGCAATCAGGTAATTCGCGACTTCCGTGCGGCCGTAGTTGAAAATCAGCGTGTTCCAGTCCTGGTGGAACCCTTCCTTCGGATCCGCGTATTCGTAGAGCGCGGTGCCGTCGAATGCGCCGAGGCCGTGTTCGTCTGTTGGAAAATGGCCGGGTACCCAGTCGAGCAAAATGCCCAGCCCCTTGGCATGGGCGGCTTCCACCAGCGCCCGGAATTCTTCCGGCGGTCCGAACCGGATCGTCGGCGCGTAAAGACCAATCGGCTGATAGCCCCACGAACCGTCGAAAGGGAATTCACTGACCGGCAATAGCTCCAGATGGGTGAACCCCATGTCGACGGCATAGTCGACCAACTGCTCGGCCAATTCCACATAGGACAGCGGGCGGTTGCCATCTTCGGGCACGCGCTTCCAACTGCCCAAATGCACTTCGTAGATCGAGATCGGCGCGTCGACGGATTGTACGGCTGCACGCCTGTCCAACCAGTCGCCATCGCGCCAGGCGTGACCATCCAGATTGCGCACGACCGATCCAGTCATCGGCGGATGCTCACCACCAAACCCGACCGGATCGGCTTTCAGAGGCAGTAGCTTCCCACCGGCACCGACGATCTCGTATTTGTAGACCTCTCCGACACTCAGGTCCGGCACGAAGATCTCCCAGACCCCGGTGCTGCCGCATCGGCGCATCGGGTGCCGCCTTCCGTCCCACTGGTTGAACCCGCCGACGACGGATACGCGGCGTGCATTGGGCGCCCAGACCGCAAAATGGACGCCGTCCGCGCCTTCGTGCGTTGTGACGTGGGCGCCAAGGCGCCGCCATAGGCGCCTGTGTGTGCCTTCGGCGATGAGATGTTCATCGACCTCACCCAGGACCGGACCGAAGCGAAACGGATCCTCATAGTCCCAGCTTTCGCCACCTTTACGCCCACGCAAACGGTAGGCAGTTGTGCCTTCCAGCAGGCCAGCGAAAACGCCGGGCGCATTGGCGATCGGAGCCATTAGCCTTTCCCCCGCATCGCCAACCAGGAGCGCAATTTCATCGGCTCCGGGATCAAAGGCACAGACGACATATCCCTGGTCTCGCTCATGACCGCCCAAAATGGAGAATGGGTCATCGTGCGCGCCGCGGCTGATGGCCGCCGCGTCCGCCGGATCGACAAGGTTGGGCACAGGTTTATCGGCGTTCGGTTTTTTCAAAACTCTCCCGATCCCGTTAAGCGTCAAAGAGCCGATCCGACGTCCCAGATATCGGCCATGTAACCGCGAATGGCCCGATCCGAGGAGAACCAGCCGACCTTTGCCGTGTTCACCGCCGCGATATGAAACCACGTGTTGCGGTCTTTGAAAACATCATCGACTCGCCGTTGTGTTTCGTAATAGGCGTCGAAATCGGCACAGATCAGAAAATGGTCATGATGGTAGAGCTGATCCACCAGCCCGCGGTAGCGGTCCGGTTCGTCCGGCGAAAAGACCCCGTCGGCAACAAGTTTCAGTGCCCGCGACAGCGCCGGACTGGCCTCAATCGCCTTTCGGGCGTGATCGGGATCGTTGCGCCGCGCCACCACCTCAGCAGCCGTCAGCCCGAACAGAAAGAAGTTTTCCGGTCCGACCCGATCGCGGATTTCCACATTGGCACCATCCAGAGTGCCGATCGTCGACGCGCCGTTGAGAGCCAGCTTCATGTTGCCCGTTCCGGATGCTTCCTTGCCGGCAGTCGAAATCTGTTCGGAGAGATCGGCGGCAGGAATGAGCAGTTCGGCCATCGAGACATTGTAGTTGGGCGGAAACACCACGCTAAGACGCCCCTTCATGGCCGGGTCGGCATTGACGATCGTCGCCACGTCGTTGATCAGCCGGATGATTTCCTTGGCCACGACATAGCCCGGCGCCGCCTTGCCGCCGAAGATCTTCACGCGCGGAGTCCAGTCAGCCTGAGGATTGTCGCGGATCGCCGCCCACAGCGCGATGGTTTCCAGCGCATTCAGCAGTTGTCGTTTGTACTCGTGGATCCGTTTGATCTGAATGTCGAACATGGCCTGCGGATCGATGGAGAGCCCAAGGGTCTGATCAAGCCAGTTTGAGAGAGCCGCCTTGTTCTGATGCTTGGCCGCCGCAAAGGCGTCGATAAACGTCGCATCGTCAAGGTGGGGGCAAAGATCCTCGAGCCGGTCGAGATCACCCACCCAGCTTTCGCCGATCGTCTCGGTGATCAGCCGGCTGAGTGGCCTGTTGCAGGACCACAGCCAGCGTCGCGGGGTCACGCCGTTGGTTTCAGCGACAATCCGATCCGGATGCAGCTGATTCAGATCGGCAAAGACAGATTCCTTCATCAACTGGGTATGCAGCTCAGAAACGCCATTGACACGGTGCGACGTGATGAACGCCAGCTCACCCATCTTGACCGAACCGTTTTCGATGATGGCAACATGACCGGGACGATGCGGGTGGCGGCGTGCGTGCAGCGCGTCGATATGCTCAATCAGATCCATGTGACGCGGCAGCACCCGACGAAACAGCGGTTCGGGCCAACGTTCGAGCGCCTCGGGCAGCAGCGTATGGTTGGTGTACGACAGGCAGGCATTGGCCACATCGACGGCTTCGTCCAGCGCCATGCCGTTTTCGTCGTGCAGAAGGCGCACCAGCTCTGGCCCGGCAATCGCCGGATGTGTGTCATTCATCTGAATGGCAACGCGGTTGGGAAGCTGACGCAAGTCGGTGCATTCCGAAAGGAAGCGCCGCACGATGTCGCGCATGGAAGCGGCTGTGAAGAAAAACTCCTGTTTGAGCCGCAGCTCCTTTCCCTGGTCGGTGGTGTCATCCGGGTAAAGCACCCGGCTGATGGTGCGCGCCAGCGCTTCAGGCTCCGCGGCCGCCAGATAGTCACCCTGGTTGAACTTCTGCAGGTCGAACAGTTTGGTCGGTTTAGCCGACCACAGGCGCAGGGTGTTGGCCCAATGGCCCTGCCAGCCAATGATCGGTGTGTCGTAACCGGAGGCAATGACCGATTCTTCCGGCGTCCAATCCACTGTGTCGTTTTGGTATGCGACGCTTCCGCCGAAGCCGATTTCATAACGGGCTTCCGGTCGTTCGAACTCCCACGGGTTGCGTTGCGCCAGCCAGGCCTCGGCGGTTTCGACCTGCCGTCCGTCCTCGAAACTCTGTCGAAACAAGCCGTGCTCATAGCGGATACCATAGCCATAGGCTGGGCAACCCAGCGTCGACAGGGAATCCAGATAGCAGGCAGCCAACCGACCCAGTCCGCCATTGCCAAGCGCGGCATCCGGCTCATCGCCGATGACCTTGTCGAGGTCGATGCCGAGGGTGGCCAGAGCCTGACGAGCCACATCTTCCAGCCGCAGATTGACCACGGCGTCCTCCAGCAGGCGACCGATCAGGAACTCCATTGACAGGTAGTAAACCCGCTTCTTCTGCAGTTCATACGTACGCTTTGTCGAGGCGAACCACGGATCGACAATACGGTCGCGGATCGCCAGCGACAGCGACATCCGCCAATCATAGAGAGACGCGTGGGCGCCATCCTTGCCGAGCGAGTATTTCAGGTGGTTTTCGATGGCCACCCGAAAGTCATCGGCAGACGTCTGCTCAGCTTGCGCTGGAAAAGTGGCTTGCAGGGATTCCATTGGTTGTCCTGGTATCGGCCGATCTATTTAAATCGATTTAGACCTTTGCCAGGCAAGGCACAAGCCATTTTATCGGCAGCTTTTTGCCTCCACAGGAATCAATTGTCGCAGGTGTCGCCCCCAAAGTGGCGGGTAAGTTGTCAGATGACCATGAATGGACGGTCTTCAGGGGACTCCGGGAGCACGGCCTCAGCCTCGATCTCGACCACATAGTCGCCAACAATGCGGCTGATCTCAAGCAGCGTGTTTGCTGGCATGACTTCGCCGAAATAGCGGCCGTGGACCTCACAGGCGGCGTCACAGTCGTTCGCATCCGTCAGGAAGATGCGGGTGCGCACTACATCGTCGGGCCTGCCGCCGAGTGATGCAATGGCTGCGAGGATCTTGTCCAAAATGTAGATGGTCTGACCCCGCGCATCGCCCAGACACACCACGCGGTTTTGCCCGTGAGTCGCCGTTGTGCCGCTGACGAGTATCCTGTTGCCGATGCGCGTCGCGCGGCTGTAACCCGCCTTTGGCTCCCATTCGCTACCGGAAAGCGCATGGGCTCGGTCGCCTTTTTCGACGACTTGGAAGGCCGGCGGCATCTCCTGCAGGTGGTGGCTCAAATCGCCGGATGCTGTCAGAAACGGCGGGCGTCGGTACTCCTGCCCGCAGTCTCCGGGAATTGATCGCATGTCGACCAGCACTTCATCGATCGCCTGCCGATCAGCATCGTCCATGTTCAGTTCGAACAGGTCGGCATTGGAGTTGCGATGCTGGCTTTCAGTCAGACGGGCGCCGACGATGACGGCGCCGATCGCCGGATGGTCGAGCAGCCACCGCGTTGCCACATTGGCAATCGTCGCTTCGTGGCGACGCGCCACTCCATCGACTGCGGCAAGCAGGCGCTGGAATGTCGCCCAGTCACCCACCGTATCGATGAAACGTTTGTACTTCATCTTGCTCCAGTCGGGGATGTCGGCAGGCTCTGGGACACCCAGCCATTTTTCGGAAAAGAACCCACCGGCAAGCGTGCCATAGGCCAGGATCTTGACGTTCTTTTCTTCGCAAAGCGCACTCATCTCGCCTAAAGCGCGACGGTCGAGAAGCGAGCAAGAGACCTGGTTGGAGACGATTGGGTAGCCTTCCTGCAGCAGCAGGTAGAGATGATCGGTATCGAAATTGGTGAGGCCGATCTGGCTGATCACGCCATCCTGCTGAAGGCGCACCAATTCGTCCATAACATCGAGGAAACCTGGATGGCCGAAGGACCACCAGTGGAGCTGCAGCATATCGAGCGTATCGACACCGAGCCGTTCGCGACGTTCATCGATACCGGCACGGACAGCCTCTGGTGTCGACTGATGCGGCTCGGGGCACCACTTGGTCAGGAAACGGGCCGGCGTTTCGCCGTTTGCGGCAATGAGCTGCCGCCTTGCTTCGCCGGAAATCAACTCTGCCGAGCCGTAATGGTCGGCCATGTCGAAAGTGTCGAACCCTGCCTCGGCATAGTCGATCAGGACCTTGGCGGCCGCTTGTCGGTCAAGTTCGTTGCCGTCTCGCTCCATGTCGGCAACCTGCCAAAGGCCGGTGATGACGCGACTGATCTCCAGCCCTGGCGCCAGTGTGAGTCGGTCCGGTTTCCTGGCCTGCATGGTTCAACTCTCCCCGGTCTGTTGTCCTTCACGGACGATCAAGATACGCCGCCCAGATTGTATTTCATGATTTTGCCGTGACGCCCCGTCCGGTCACGCTCCAGACCGTAAACCGACCCGTCAGGCCCATGACGTCGGGCCAGCACCGCATCAATTGCCGCATGGTCCTCGGCGTCGAGTTTCAGGTCGAAGATGCGCTTCGTTTCGTCAAGATGATCAGAAGTCCGAGCGCCGATGATCGCGGCGCCGACCTGCGGCTGATCGAGGGTCCAACGGCCGGCAACGGCGCCGATTGTGACACTATGCCGACCAGCGACGGAAGCGAGCGCTTGCATCAGCTCCTGAAACAGCGACCAGCCACCGAACTCGTCGATAATCAGCCGGTACTTGACCAGTGATCGGTTTTCGAAAGCGTGACCTGGATCGTCGACGCCCAGCCAGCGCTCGGTCAAAAATCCGCCGGCCAGCGTCCCGTAGCACAGGATCTTCATGTCGTGCTCGGCGCACCACTGTGTGAAGCCTCCAGCCGGCCTGGTGTCCAGGGGTGAATATTGAACCTGGGTCGAGGCCAGGTCGAACCCTGCCTCAATGAACGGTGTCATCGCAGCCTCGTCCCAGTTGGTCGTCCCGAGCAGCTGGATCTTGCCCTTCTCCTGGATCGACTTTAGACAGGAAAGCACTTCGTGCGGACGGCCGCGGGCCAGATCCCACCAGTAGAACTGCACCAGGTGCAACTGCTCGAGCTGCAGCCTGCGCAACGACCGGTCGATAATGCTCTCGATATCGGTGGCTGTCATGACTTCCAGCCGGTCGAAATCCGGCACCAGCTTGGTGTGGACCTTGATCTGGTCGGCGACCTCCGAGCCGCGATTGCGGCGAACACTGGCGATGAACTCACCGATCATCTCCTCGACGCCGACATAAATGTCAGCGCAGTCGAAGGCTGTGATCCCGGCGTCGAAAAATTGCTCCATATCGGCAATCGACCGGTCGCGGTCGACCGGACCATGATCACCGGCGAGTTGCCACCCTCCTTTGATAACCCTGGCAAAACTGTAGCCGGGTCGCAGCGTCGCGGCCTCACTCATTGTCGTTTTCCTTTTGCCAGTACGGTGTGCCGCGCGCTTCCGGAAGTCCCGATGTCTCGGCATGAGTAAAGCGACGCTTGCCCAGCCGCGTTATGCGAAAACGTCCACCGCAATGCGGATCCGGACAGGCGATCTCAGCGTCGGTGGTCATCCAGTCGTTCTCGTCGGTGACCCTCTGCTTGGCTGGCAACAAGGGCAGGATGGCGGCCAGCGAATACATTGGAAACCGTTGGATGTCGCTGAACACGATGTTTTCACCCTCCACCAGGAAATAGGCACCTTCGGGATGGTTGCAGACCATCGGCTTGTCGCTTCCGACAACCTCGACCTTGAGGTCGAACAGCTCGAATGCCTTTTCCTCCATGTGGACCTCCGGCACAATTTGGTGATATGTTATTTGTGATATCTTATCACAAGCGTGCGGCGTCGAGTCACAAAAGTCAAGTTGGCCGAAACAATCGACAGGCGAAACGGCGGAACCACCTTCCCCTAACGGAGACCGAGATGAATCGAAACGTAGCGATCGAAATCCCGGCTGTTCAAGGCAACGGTGGCGGCGAGGAACGCAAAGGAATGTCTGGGCTCGGCCCCGCGCGGCCGGTTAACCTTCGCGAGCTGGTCTATGATCAGCTCAAGGAAGCCTTCATGGTCGGCTATTTCGCTCCGGGTGACTATCTCAACCTGCGGGACCTTGCCGATCGATTCCAGACCAGCATGACGCCGGTGCGGGAAGCGGTCCGGCGCCTGGTCGCCGAGGGAGCGCTGGTCGATGCACCTGGCCGAAATCTGCGGGTCCCGCCGCTGCGCCGTTCAAGATTGCTCGATCTCAAGCGGGCACGCCTCGGAATTGAATCCATGATCACGGAGTTGGCCGTGCTTAATGCCACGCCGCAAGACCTCGACCGACTGGAGGCGATCCTCGATGCCGCCGCCCGGGCAAAGGCCGGTGCCCCCGTCAATGCCTTGCATTCCAACCGGTCGTTTCACTTTACCTTATATGAGATCGGCCGCTCTCCAACGCTGCTGCGATTTGTCGAGAGCCTTTGGCTGCAATATGGCCCGTTCCTGAACTTGATCCACACCACCATCGACCCGGATGTTCCCGGCAGCCACGACGATCACCGGGGGATCGTCAACGCGGCCCGTGCCGGTGACACGGTGGCTGCACGCGATGCCCTGGTGGCCGATATCTCCCGATCGTTCGACGTTCTGGACGCCTACACCAGGCAAAAACCGCGCTGAGACTCTCGCAACACGACATCCTTGGCGCAGGGCTGCCATGCGCAATTCGCACGCCATCGGCACTTCACTTCATGGTATTTGTGCGCTGCACAATGAGAATGAACGAAGGCCAGGAGGGCCACGACATGAACATCAACCAACTCCTGCAGTCCGTACGCGCCTCCAAAAACATCAGCTACGCCATCAACGAAGGGCGTGCTCCAAACCGCCAGGATCTTGCGGTCCTCGGCCTGGATGACATTTTCGACGCCCGTCAGCTGCGCCGCAAACCGCTCGACTGAGGTCGCCATCAGGCGCCTGTAGCACCGCGGTCATACCCAATCCCTATCCGCGCGATATAGTGCGGGTCGACGGACGATTCGGGGATGTCGTGATATGACCGTGGAACAGGCGGAACTCTTCGCACTTTTTGCAGCCGTGTTCGGGCTCCTGTTCTGGGGCCGATTGCGCTACGACCTTGTCGCATTCTTTGCACTCCTGGTTGCTCTTGTCCTTGGTTTGGTTCCCACAGACCAAGCTTTTTCCGGGTTTGGACACCCCGCGACGGTCATCGTCGCTCTTGTTCTCGTGGTCTCGCGCGGACTGCTGAATTCCGGCGCCATCGACATCATCACCCGCCGCCTGATCGACGCCGGCAGAAGCACGGCGACGCACATCATAATGATGAGCGGCGTGGGGGCGATCCTGTCTGCCTTCATGAACAATGTTGCCGCCATGGCGTTGCTGATGCCGGTGGACCTTCAGGCTGCGAAAAAGGCCGGACGATCCGTTCGCGGCACCCTGATGCCGCTGTCTTTCGCAACGATTCTCGGCGGCATGGTCACACTCATCGGCACACCGCCCAACATCATCATCGCATCGTTCCGCGAGCAGGCCTTCGGCGAACCGTTCGGCATGTTTGCCTTCACGCCCGTAGGCGCTGCCGTTGCCATTGTCGGAATAGCCTTCGTGGCCTTTATCGGCTGGCGGCTGATCCCGGGCAGCGACATCAAGGAAACACCGCAGCAAAAGCTCCTTGAACTCGACGGCTACCTGGCCGAACTCGTCGTGCCGGAAAACTCATCCGCCGTCGGTCAGGAGGTTCGCAGCCTATATCCGGCCGGGGACGAAGACGATGTCGCGATCCTCGGCGTCATCCGCAACGGCCAGCGCCGCGGAGGGTTTTCCGCCATGCTCATTCTGCAGCCGGGCGACATGCTGATTGTCGAGGCCGCGGCCGAGGACATCGACCGGTTCCGTGGCGCACTGGGGCTCGAATATTTTGGCGAGCGTCCGAGTGGCGAACGGGCCGCTGGCGACCTTCAACTGATGGAAGTAGTCGTACCTCGCGATTCACGCCTCGACGGCCGATCGGCTATTTCATTGCGTCTGTTCGCCCGCCGCGGAGTCACCCTTTTGGGCATTTCCAGACAGGGCCAGCGCTTCACCAAGCGGGTGCGGCACGAGACGGTCCGCGCCGGCGATATCTTGCTGCTGCTGGGCAGCCCCGACCGGTTGCCCGACGTCGTCAATTGGCTGGGCACCTTGCCGCTGGCGGAGCGCGGCCTCACGGTCACCCAGCATCGGCGCGCCTGGCTGGCGGTTGGCATATTCGCCGCCGCCATAGCCACTTCGGCGTTCGGCCTCCTCTATCTGGCAACGGCCCTGGCGATCGTGGTTGCACTCTATGTTTTGCTCGACATCGTACCGATACGCGGCGTCTATGATCATATCGAATGGCCGGTGGTCGTGTTGCTGGGAAGCATGATCCCTCTGGGAGCCGCGCTCGATCAGGCGGGCGGCACCAAGTTGATCGCCGGCCAGATCGTCGACCTCGCATCCGGCATGCCGCCCTGGGTGGTGCTGACGGTCCTGATGGTCATCGTCATGACCCTTTCAGATGTGCTCAACAACACCGCGACCGCCATCATTGGCGCACCAATAGCCGTCGATATCGCCAATCGGCTCCAGGCCAATCCCGACGGGTTCCTCATGGCCGTTGCAGTGGCGGCTTCCTGCGCCTTTCTCACGCCGATCGGTCACAAGAACAACACGCTGATCATGGGTCCCGGTGGCTATTCCTTCGGCGATTACTGGCGCACTGGCCTGCCGCTAGAAGTCCTCGTGGTCGCAGTGTCCGTACCCGTCATCCTCGTGGTCTTTCCGCTGTAGTGAGCTAAAGTGCCCGACGGGAGGCGCAAGCATGCACGTCGACATCGATGATCGCCTTATGACCTGGACGTTTGACCGGCCGGAACAATCCAACGGGCTGGACGATGCGACCATGGACGACATGACGTCGGCGCTGGACCGGCTTGAAGAAGCCGGCAATGGGATCGTTTGCCTGCTGATCGCTGGTGCCCAAACGGTTTTTTCAACTGGGCTGGACCAGGACCTGCTGGAGGCCTGCTTCAACGACCGCGAACGCTTTACCGCCGTCGTCGAACGATCCAGGCTGATCTTTGATCGGATTGAGGCGCTTCCCATGGTGACGGTCGCATGCATCGATGGCGAATGCCGTCTGGGCGGCGTCGAACTGGCCCTTTGTTGCGATCTGACAATCGCTGGGAAAGACGCATGCTTTTGCGACGGACATCTGGCCTATGAGGCCTTGCCCGGTGGTGGTGGCACCAAGCGCCTGCCACAACGGCTTGGCTATTCCGCCGCCCTGCGCTTCATTCTGGAGGCGCCCGTCCTCGACGCCGGCCAGGCTGCCCAATGGGGCCTTGTGGACGAAGTCACCGGCGCTGGCAAAGCACGTCAGCGCGGTGCCGAAATCGCGGCTTTGCTCCGAACCCATGAACCGTCGCTGATATACGACATCAAAGCCTGCCTGAGGGCCGCCAGCCCGGTGAGCGAAGACCGTTCCTATCGGCAAGCCTTTCGAAGATCCGTCATCGATCGCTTGCCCGCTCACTGATCCAAGGTCGCGCAGCCCACAAGTGAATGGGTGAAAACTCTCGCCGGCCGCGAATTGCCGGTTAACTGTGGCATCGCACTCGTCTACAACCGGTCAGGACAGATAATCCGCCGCACCGAGCATGAGGAAAAGCCTGTGACAGAGGACGCCAGCAGCGTTCTTCACGACGTTTTCGGGTACAACGAATTCCGCCCGGGGCAAGAGAGCATCATCGACAGCCTGCTTGCCGGAGAGCATGTGCTGGCGGTCATGCCGACCGGCGGAGGCAAGTCGCTGTGTTACCAGATCCCTGCCATTCTCACCGATGGTCTGACCGTCGTGGTCTCGCCACTTGTTGCATTGATGGACGACCAGGTCGCGGCGCTGCAGGTCAATGGCGTCGGCGCAGTTCGCATCCACTCCGGCATGGATCGGACCGCTCAGGTCGACGCCTGGAACAGTCTGCGCGACGGCCGCAGCCGCATCGTCTACCTGTCCCCGGAGAGGCTGATGACGGAACGCATGCTGGATGCCCTGTCATCCCTTTCGGTGCGCCTGTTTGTGGTCGACGAGGCCCACTGCATGTCGAAATGGGGTGTCAGCTTTCGGCCCGAATACGAGATGCTGTCGCAGTTGAAAGATCGGTTTCCGGACAGCACGTTTGGTGCTTTCACCGCGACCGCCGACGAGGCGACCCGCAGCGACATCGCCAGCAAGCTGTTTCCGAACAAAGGGCAGATCATTGTCCAGGGCTTCGACCGTCCCAATCTGAAGCTCGCCGTCAGTGCCAAGAACAACTGGCGCCGGCAGTTGACGGCGTTCCTTGAAGGCAAGCGTGAGCAGTCCGGGATCATCTATTGCCTGTCCCGCAAGTTTACAGAGGAAGTAACTGATTTTCTGATTGAATCCGGCTTTGACGCAATCGCCTATCATGCCGGCCAGGAGGCTGATCTGCGCACCGCCGGCCAGGACCGGTTCATGAGCGAAAACGCCGTCGTCATGGTGGCTACCATCGCTTTCGGGATGGGCATCGACAAGCCGGACATCCGCTTCGTTTGCCATCTGAACCTGCCGGGTAGCGTCGAGGCCTATTATCAGGAGATCGGTCGCGCCGGCCGCGACGGTCTTCCGGCTGAAACGATGATGCTGTTCGGGCTCGACGATATCCGTATGCGCCGCATGTTCATTGACCAGGACGGCGAAGACGACGCGCACAAATTGCGCGAACACAAACGCCTCGATGCGCTGCTCGCCTATTGCGAGGCGGCGCAGTGTCGGCGCAAGGCCCTGCTGGCCTATTTCGACGAAGACATCGAACCCTGCGGCAATTGCGATACCTGCCTCAATCCCCCGGTCTGCGTCGACGGAACGCGTCATGCACAGATGGTTCTTTCAGCCATTTACCGGACCGGTCAGTATTTCGGAGCTGCCCATATCATCGATATCGTGCGCGGCTCGGAAAACCAGAAAATCCTCGACCGCGGCCATGACAAGCTGCCGACCTTCGGCGTCGGCAGCGAACTGAGCAAGCAGTACTGGACGGCCTTCATCCGCCAGATGGTGGCTGGCGGCGTCTTGTCGATCAACATTCAGAAATACGGTTGCCTGGAAATGACGGAACTCGGCGGCGACATCCTGCATGGTAACGAGGGGTTCGAATTTCGGGACATCCCGGAAATGGTCAAGACCCAGCGTCGCAAGTCAACCCGGACGGAAGCCGCGGCGGTCGAATTGACGGCTTCCGACGAGCAACTTCTGAGCCGGCTCAAGACCTTGCGGCTAAAACTGGCCCGCGCCCGCAATGTTCCCGCCTACGTCGTCTTCCCGGACGCCACACTGATCGAGATGGCTGCCAGGCGACCGCGTGATCTCGAATCTCTGGCCGATATCAACGGAATCGGACCAAAGAAGCTGCGGGACTTCGGAGGCGATTTTCTAGCCATCATCAATCCGGAAACCAACCCAACCGAAGGGGAATCCGCAATCTCGCCATAGGTAGAAATAGAGAATATTTCCTATCCAGAGTTGCAGAATGTCGATGGTTCAAATTTTCTGTTTCCGGCAATAAGCCTTTGTGCCAGCGAAATTTTTCACTTTCGCGATTTTCCCGAAATTCAAAAATTCTTTCGTTTCTGAAGTATTGTGTGAATAAATTGATCTGATCCGACCGGTTGCGGGTCAAGTTTTTCTGTGTCATCCTCAGAGACATCAAGGTGTGGGGTAACCCTTGATCAGGTCGCTTCTTGCGGCACGGTCATGCAGCGGATCGAGTTCGAACCAATGCACCCACACAACGGTTTGCCGAATCCGGCGCCCTCATACGCCTTTGAACATCTCGATTGTTCGTCCGTTTTCGCATGCTCGCATGCAGCGACCGTGCGTGTGAGTCGGTCGATCCCGAGAGATCGCGTCGTGGCCTTGAAGCCGCACGCACAACAGCAAGTTTCCGCCCACGCCGCCATCGCGGCGGGCCCCCTCGCATCGCCCATTCTCGCTGAAAACCCATGGAGGACGACATGCCTGTAGCGGTCAGCTATCCCGGCGTCTATGTCAACGAAGAACCGTCCGGCGCGCGCGCCATTGCCGGCGTCGGAACGTCGATCACCGCCTTTCTCGGCATGGCCGGCCGGGGTCCGATGTTCTCGCCCGAGTTTGTCGGCAGCTTCGCTGATTTCGAACGGACCTATGGCAGCGAAACCGATGGCGAACTGGCTGACCAGGTGTTCCAATTCTTCGTCAATGGCGGCACCCAGGCCTATGTGGTGCGCGTTGCCAACAACGCCATTCAAGCCGATGTGGTGCTGCGCACCGAAGAAGCGGCTCCCCGTGACGCCCTGCGCCTGACCGCCCGCGACGCCGGCCTCGAGGGCAATCTGATCCGCGCCGAGGTGGACTACGCCACCGCCAATCCCGAGCGCAGCTTCAACATGACCCTGTTTCGTTCACGCCTGCAGGATGACGGCACTTTCAGTCGCGAGGATGCGGAAAGTTTCTCCGGCCTGTCCATGGATCCGAACTCGGCCTTTTTTGTCGAGACCATCGTCAACGGCTCAAGCAACCTGGCGACCGCTTCGGCGCTCGCGGCGCCGGCCGGCATTGGTTGGTCGATGTCCGGGATCGTCTTTCCTGCCAATGCCACTGCTGCCCTCGACATCGTCAATGCACTGATCAATGGCGGCGCCAACCGGTTGCGAGTCAGCGCTGATAACCTGCCGGCTGTCGAAGTGACGGTAGCCGCCGGCAACAACGATATCACCCAGCCGGACAACACTGGCGCGCAGATCGCGGCCGCCGTCAACGCCATGTATGCCGGACAGGCAACGATCACCTTCAACTCCGATTCCGGTGCCGCCAACGCGGTGACCGGCGGCCGGCTGATGTGGTTTGAAAGCGCCAACGGTCCGGTGGTCATCACCCCGGCCTCGGGTGCAGATCTGTCCGTTCCGATGATGTTGGGCACAGCCGCTGGCGGCCTCGAGGTCGATCCGAGTTCGGCTGTGCGGCCGGCACCAACCAACGCCAGCGCCCGTCTTGGCGTCAACAGCAATCAGCTCGAAGCGCTGCGTGAATTGGCAAGCCAACCGCGTAACAATATCCAGAGCTATACCCTTGTCGACGGTGCCGGTGCCAACGTCACGGCGGCCACAGGCCTCGTCAACGATGCCACCCGCCTATACGAGGGGGCTGCCGTCGTGCCGGTCGGCGCCGTCGGCGCACTGTCAAACATGCAATCTGACCTCGATACTCTGGCCGCCGCTGTTTCGGCCGGCACCGACTGGGCAGCCACACGTCAGGGCTGGCGCGTCGTATTGTCGGCGGATGAAGGCGGGCCTGATGGCGACCTGGCGCTGCGGCTGACCAGCAGCGGCGCCGGCGCCTACAATATCGGCGCCGCCGGCAACCCGTTCGACGACGGAGCCCCGGCGCCAAATCTCAACGCCTACAATGTCAGCGCCTACACGCTCGGCCAGATCGCCGGCAGCGGTGGTGCTGGGCCGTTCCAGGACGGGGGCGCCGCGACACCGGGCGACGACGGCGCAGCGCCACTCATCGGCGACTACAACACCGCCTTCGACCGCATTCGCCGCGAGGTTTCACTGTTCAACCTGATGGTGCTGCCGCGCGCTTCCGGGCAGACCGACGACATGCGCGCAGCCATCTGGGGTGCAGCCAGTTCCTTCTGTGCTGCTCAGCGGGCCTTCCTGCTGGTCGATCCACGCGGCGATTGGTCCGACATCGACGCCGCGGTCGGCGGCATCGACGGCCTGCGCATCGGCGTCGACACCCGCAACTCGGCAACATTCTGGCCGCGCCTCCGCATCGCCCAGACGGGCAGCACGACCGGACAGGCGATCGATCCTTCCGGCTCGATCGCCGGCTTGATGGCCCGCACCGACGCCCGCTTCGGCGTCTGGCGCGCCGGCGCCGGCATCGATTCCAGCGTGCTCGGGGTCATAGGCGTGGAACACCCGATGTCCGACCTGGACAACGGCCGCATCAATCCGAAAGCACTTAACGCCATCCGGGTATTCCCCTCAGGCGTCGTCAGTTGGGGCGCTCGCACCCTCGTCGGCTTCGACGGCTCAGGCAATATCGACGACAAGTATATCCCGGTGCGCCGCACCATGCTGTTCATCGAGGAAAGCCTGTTCCGCGGACTGAAATTCGCGGTCTTCATGCCCAATGACGAAGACCTGTGGTCGCAGATCCGGCTGGCCGCCGGCTCGTTCATGAGCGGGCTGTTCCGTCAGGGCGCCTTTGCCGGATCGAAGGAGTCGGACGCGTTCTTCGTGCTCTGCGACAGCACCACAACGACGCCCAACGATATCAATCTTGGCATCGTCAATGTGCGGGTCGGCTTTGCGCCACTGAAACCGGCCGAATTCGTTGTGCTCACCATCACCCAGATCGCCGGCCAGGCTTCGGCCTGAAGCTGACCGCGGACAAGCGAAGAAAGGACACATCCCATGGCCATGTTCTCGGTCAACACCTACCGGATCGATCCCTACAAGAACTTCAAGTTCCGCGTCAGTTGGGACGGTCGCGACATCGCCGGCGTAAGCAAGGTCAGCGGGCTTAAACGCACCACCGAACTGGTCGAGCATCGGGACGGTGGCGACCTCAGCGGCAAGCGCAAATCACCCGGCCTTTCGACCTATGAGCCGATCATGCTGGAGCGCGGCCTGTCGCATGACCCGGATTTCGAGGAGTGGGCCAATCTGGTTCACAACTACCAGGGCGACGGCGCCGTTTCGCTGCGCAATTTCCGCAAGGACATCGTCATCAGCGTCTACAACCTGTCGGGTCAGAAGGTGCTGAGCTGGAAGGTCTTCCGCTGCTGGGTGTCCGAATACCAGCCGTTGCCGGAAATGGACGCCAACGCCAACGCGATCGGTATCGAGACCTTGGGCATCACGCACGAGGGCTTCATCCGCGACGACAGCGTTGCCGAACCGACTGAAATCTAACGCGCCGGCGGCGAAGAAGCCGCCGGTCGCCCTTCTCCCAATTCGGGTGGTCCAATGGTCCTCATAGACACAGCGTTGCCGGAACCGATCCGCCTCTCCCTGAAAGAGCTGGACGGCTGGACCGAACACCGCCTCGATCGGACAGATCCGCAGGCGGCAAAGCAGGTCGCCCGGCAGCTTGCGCACCAAGTCAACGGCCAGCCCATCACATTGGACGATTGGTCCATCGCAGCCTTTGACCGGCTTCTTCTGGCGATCTACGAGAAACTCTACGGCGATCGCGCAGAGTGTCGCGTGACCTGCAAGGCCTGCGGCGATGCATTCGAGTTTGATTTGTGGCCGCGCCGCATCGCCGACGAGCAGGACAGGGAAGCCGCAGACCTCGCACCCCCGGATGCCGACGGCTGGTGGCATGTCGAAGACGGCTTTGACATCCGAGCGCCGCGTATGTCCGACCTGGCAGAAGCAGCCGATCGACTGCCGTCACGAATTACTCGCGGACCGGCGGCCGACCCAGAGCGCGTTGAGACGTTTCTCGAACGCGCCGCACCCGTTTTCGATTTCGATATTGAAGCCCAGTGCCCCCACTGTGATAGCCATCAGACCGTCCGGTTCAGCCTTGGTGACTACCTTGTATCGGCACTCGCCAATGAGCGACCTTTCCTGATCCGTGAAGCTCATCTGCTGGCGTCGCAATATGGCTGGTCGCAACAGGAAATCTTCGATCTTAGTCGCGCTGATCGCCGTGCCTATGCCGCGTTGATCGAAAGCGAACGAGCCGGTGCACAACGCCTGAGGCGAGTGCAGTGACCGGTTATCTCCAACGATTGCTCAACCGCTCGCAGCCGGCCTCTGCGCCGACCGCTTCTCCAGGAGGCGACACAAGTTTCGCCAAACCGGCAATGCCGTCCCGTTCTCCCATCGCCGCGGCTGATCAGCGACTGCATGATCCGGCGCTGGCAAGTCTGATCGGCATGACACCACCCGGACAGCCGAGCGATCCCGATTTACCTGCGCCGGAGGCGAGTTTCGAAGCGGCTGCACATCGCGATTCTTCAGGGCCACGGGCAGTTACGGAACACGATGCAATCGCTCCAGCAAATTGGCAGGCGCGGCGATCAGAGGAAAGGCCATCGCCAACGCCTCGTGAGGCGGCCACGTCGGATGGTCCTGTAGCGCCTTCGCCCACCTCGGCTGATACCAGCGAAACTGCTCAACCCACTGCGCCGGCAGCTGATTCGGACGAAATGCAGCCGGCACCGGCACCCGTGGAACATCCTCTCCGCCGTCTCGATATCGACTATCCGCAACCGACGGCCGAAGCGCCTATGCAGCCAACCTCTCCGCCCCTGCCCACTCCGAGACCTCTGCCGTTACCCGATACAGCCCGACGGCCTGTTCCGGAATTCCGGCCGGTGAAAGAGCGTGGTTCCGATACCCAGAACCTTCCCGCGCCGGAATTGGCTCAGCCTTTGGCCTCAGCGGATTCTCCTCCGCACCCAGCCGAGCGGCATCAGGCTTCGATCGCTGCGGAGACACAGCACACAGCCGATCCGCCGCCGCTCCCGGCCCCACCGCCTCCGCCTGCGCCCGAACCGGAAACCATCATCATCGAAAGGACCGAACCGGCTCCACAGGTGGTCCGGACCGAGCAGTCTGTGCCGGAAGCCAAGCAGCCGGAGCCTGTAGAGCGGCCCCGTCCCCAGCCGAAAACCGCCGCCGCGGCATCGCTGATCGGGCCGTTGCCCCAGCGCATGCGGGTGCGCACGCTGTTCGGCGTGAGACGGAGGTAGAGCGATGCTGTCGTCCGACCTCTTCTCAGCAACCCAGACCCTGACGCGGCTGCTGCGCTTCAATGTAGAGCGCCTTCGCGGCACAGTGCCGGCGCTCAACATCACCGTCATGCCGCCAGAGAGTGTCAGCGGTTCAGATACCATCAACCTGCATCTTTTCCATGTGGTCGAAGACCCGGCGACCCGCAACCGCCCGGGGCCGGCCGCCGATGCACCGATTGCCACCAATCCGCTGGCGCTCAACCTGTTCTACATCCTGACGGCCCACCACGAGGTCAACCAGATCTTCGATGCCGAAACTCAGCATCATCTGATGGGTCTCGCCATGAAGACGATGCATGACTTTCCGCGCATCGACGACAGCGTGAGTTTCGATCGCGGCGGCGTGTTGCCTGAGCCGGTGCTGCCGCCGGCGCTCGTCGGCACGCAATCACGGCTAGACATCATCCAGCGGCCGATCACGCCGGAGGACGCGATTAATTTCTGGTCGGCCGAAAGCAGCGCCACCGTTCGGCTCGCCGCCTATTACGAAGTCCGCACCCTGTTCCTCGAACCGGAAGCCACAGAAAGTGTTTCAGGAACGGTCTACGATGTAGGCCTGTTCGTCGAAGTCGGCGGACCTCCAGTGCTCACCCGCGCCACCTCGCAGATCATGTTCACGCCGCCACCGGCGACCGGTCTTGGTCCACAGACGGTCAATGCCGATCCTGCACGTGCCAGCTTCGCCCCCGACCTGGTCCCTTCGCCCGCCGAAATCCGGATCGCCGGTTCCGCCATGGGCACCCAGCCCGATACTCGCATCGTGCTTCGCAACACCGACTGGATCGCGCTCGATCCGACGCTGGAGTCCGCAGAGATCGACAGCGCGCTCAACCCGGATTGGGCGCCGACGGTTGTCGGTGAAACCGCCAGCTTCAATTTCCGCCCCACATTGCGGGTCAGCCAAGCCGGGGGCGTTCGCCTGGTCGACATCCTGCCCGGCAACTACCAGGTGAGCTTGCGTGTACGTCAGGAAATGCCGGGACCTGGCGGCACGACGCGCATCACCGACTCCGAAAGCAACCGCCTCAATGTCTCGCTCGGTGCCCATATCGCCAACGTCACCCCGCCGGGCGGAAATGGCCGAATGGTGCTGGAGCTCACGCCGGAATTCACCCTCGACGATCCGGCCCTCGACTATGCCCTGTCCATCGGAGGCACGGTCTACGATCAGACCGGCGCCTTCTCGGGCGTCGCCGCCGACGATGCCGGCCTCTTCCTGCCAGTGCCGACGGGTCTCGAATTCCATCCGCTGTTCGACGCCGCCGTTTCGGGTTTCCATCACGTTCGGCTGTGGGTCAACGGGGCCGAAAGCCAGCCATTCTGGGTGCAGACATGACGACGACCGCCAAACAAGCCACCCGGCCGCACATCCTGCAAAGCGCAGCAGAACTTCTGGCCGTGCGGGCCCGGCACCGGCTGGAAACCCGCATCGCCTGGCTCGACACGGTGGCCGGCCCGCAGGACGACCCGCTGGCTGAGAGACAGTGGCGGGCAACGACCTACGGCGCCGACGCCTCCGATATCGAAGACCGGTTGGCCGGCGCCGAAGGCGCCGCGTGGCGCCGGCTGACCGAGCTGTTCCAGATCCCGACGGGAGAAGCCGATCTGCTGTCCCTGTCGGTCGCCGTCGCTGTCGAGCCGGCGCTCGGGCCGCTCGTCGCGCACGCCCAGGGCTCGCCCGGTCAGTTTCTGCCGACCGCTGCCCTGGTGGCCCGGCTGTTCGACCATCCGGCTCGGCCAATCTGGCGCTCCAATGCCCGCGCCGGCACCTGGCAACTCGCGCAACTGCAGGAGCAGCCGGGCGGCCAGCCACCTGTCTTCAAGGCCGATGCGGTTATCGTCGACTGGCTGTCTGGCCACCTGGCCTTCGACCGCAATCTCGTTTTTGCGGTCCGCCGCTCGGCTCCGCTCGACGCACTGCCCGAGTGGCCGGTCGAAGTGACCGCCACCCAGGCCGGCGCGATCCTTGGCCGCGCCAATCCAGTCTCGATCGTCGTCGAAGGACGTGACAGCACCGGCCGGGCCAACTTTGCCGGCAATGTCAGCGCAGCTCTCGGGCGCGAGGCGCTCATTGTCAATGCGCCGCTGATCCCATCCGCGCAATGGCTCGATTCATTCCTGCGCATCCAGCGTTTCGCCCTGTTCGCCGATGCTGCCATCATCTGGCGCGGCGACGTGGCTTTCTGGCCCGAGGGCATTCCCGATGCGCCGCTGCAGTTTTTCATACGACCGCCACGAACGACCATCCCGCAACGCCGCGACTGCGCCGAACTGCGCGTCGCACTGCCCGAGCCGTCCACCGAGACGCGGCGACACCTTTGGAAGACGCATGCGCCGGGGGCGGCACGCGATGCCGGCATGGTCGCCGCCATGCCCGGCATCTCCCTGGGCGACCTCATCGAGGTCGCCCGCACCGCACCGCAGAGCGCCGAGGACGCCGGTGCCCATTTGCGCGCTCGGGCCCGTGCCCGGCTGAGCGGTTCCGGCCGCGCCGTCGAGCCGGCCTATCGTTGGGACGACCTTGTCGCGCCGGAGCCGGTGATCCAGGGCCTCAAGGCCATCGCCTTCGAGGCGCGTCATCGCGACGAACTGCTCGCAGACCCGGAAGCTGAGCGCCTGTTTTCAGGTACAGCGGCACAGTCGGCTCTGTTCAGCGGACCGCCCGGCGTGGGCAAATCAATGGCCGCCCAGATCGTCGCCCGCGAACTCTGCGTTCCACTGCTGATCATCGATCTGGCCGCCATCTCCAGCAAATATGTCGGCGAAACGGCGAAGAACCTCTCAGCCGCATTCCAGGAGGCGCGTGCGTCGGGCGCGGCTCTGCTCTTCGACGAGGCCGATGCCTATTTCGCCCGCCGCTCCGACGGCGCCGACGCCAGCGACCGCTATGCCAATGCCGATACCAACCACTTGCTGCAGTTGCTGGAGGAGCATGCCGGCCTGGTATTCCTGTCGACCAACCGGCGCTCAGCGATCGATCCGGCCTTCATCCGCCGCCTGCGCCACATCGTCGAATTTCCCATGCCGGGCCCGGCGGAGCGCCGCGATCTATGGCTGAAACTGCTGGCAACCGCCGGCGCCGACACGGCAGCTTTGTCGCCGGTGGTCGAGGAACTGGCGCAAACGCATGAGAGCTCACCGGCGCAAATCAAGAGCGCTGTGTTGACCGCCCGATACGCCGCCATCGGTGGAGGGCGCGCCATCGCTGCCGCCGACCTGGAAGGAGCACTGAAGCGTGAATTCGCCAAGGAAGGGCGCACCGTTCCGGCCGCACAGCCCAAACCGCCCCGGAGGACACGCTGATGTCGCTTCCAGGTTTTCCCGGTTCAGCCGTTCTTACCCGCGGCGCCTTCATCCAGCTCACGGAGGATTTCAACATCATCCTCCCGAACATTATTCCGTTCCAATACAACCCCGTAGGGATCAGCCGAAAGCTGACGCCGTCGCAGCAGATGGAAGGCGATTCCGCCAACCGCACGGCGCAGGCGCCCATGGTAGAGCCATTTCGGCCGGCTGAGACCTTTTCCATGGAGATCGAGTTCGACGCGACCGACGACCTGGAAAAGGGCGACCCACTTGCGCTCGCCGCCGGCGTTGCACCGCGTATCGCCGCCCTGCGAAAGCTGATCGAAGCGTCGGAAGGCCTGTTCGGCGACCTGATCGCAAGCGCCCAGGCGCTGGCCGGCAATCCCGCAGCCCAGGCCGCGCGGCCGGAGGTTCCGGTGACACTGCTCATGCTTGGACCCGGCATCATCCTGCCGATCCGCATCACCACTTTCAATGTCGAGATGAAAGAGCTGTCGCCGTTGCTCTATCCGGTGATGGCGAGCGTCTCGTTGGAGATGACGGTGCTCACGCCGGAAATGTTCAAGTGCAAGAGTTCTCCGGCAAACGATATCGCCGTCGCCGCCTACAACTTCACCATGCTGCAGGACGACGCCCTGGCAATCGCCAACCTGGCGAGCGTTGCCATCGGCGCCGTCGGAAAACTGCCGATATGAGGAGGCAATCACGCCATGGCCGTCTTTGACCGCAAAAGCCGCTACGTGCGCCATGCGAAGATCGTCCAGGCCGACGACCTGACAGGCCGCCGCGTCTCCTGCCTGACGCCGGCACTGCCGCCGCGCAAGTTCGAGCTTGGCCTGCACAAGCGGCGCGAAGGCCAACGGCTGGATCATTTGTCGGCCCGTTACCTCGAGAACCCGTCCGGATTCTGGGAAATCGCAGAGGCCAACGACGCCATGTCCGCCGAGGCGATCGCCGACAATCCGCTGATCAAGATTCCGCAGAAAGGCTGACGGTATGGGTTTCGGCGCGACCATCACTGCTGGCGACAGTCTCGATGCACTCGACGATGCGGCGATGCAGCGGCTGGTCGAAGCGCGCGTCGAGCACGAGTTGAGCAAAACCGCCCGTTTCGCCCTGCGCTTCGAGGATGATATCTGCGAAGAGGAACCCGCTGTCGCCCGCCATCGGCAGCTTCAAGCCGGCACCGTCATCGGCATCTTCGTCGAATCCGACGGCGAGACCGAGTGTCTGATCTACGGCCCGATCACACGGGTGCGCTCCGCCGCGACCACCGGCGGCACCGGCAACTGGCACGAAGTCCATGGCGAAGACCGGCGGGTCGAAATGGACCGGGTCGAGATCCAGGCCGCCTATGAGGGACATGCGTCCGACACGGCCCGGCAGATCCTCGAAGGCTACAGTTTCACGCCGGAGGTCGAGGACACCGAGCGGGTCTACAATTCCAGCGACAACAAACTCACCCAGCGCGGCTCCGACCTGAAGTTCCTGGAGAGCATTGCCGAAAAGAACAATTTCGAGCTGTGGATCGAATACAAGGTCGGCGCCACCGATCCGCTCACCGGCGGGCTGTCGCTCGAGGAATCCGGCAAACTGCAACCTTCGCCGCCACGCGGATCAGCCTCGCCGGTTCCGGTTCCGCCGGTTCTGGTGCCGACGGTCGAACGGGAGATCCGGGTCAGCCCCCCACCCACCGAATGCGGCAACGTCACCCGTTTCGAGGTGACCGTCGACTACGAGCGGCCGCATGCCGCCAAGGGTTTTGCCATGAACCTGACGGCCGGCGACATGACGGCGACCGACTCCGAGCCTGCTGCCGACCCGCTCGACCCCGGGCGCAACGACCTCGCCTCGGTCTCGGCGATCGAGCGCAGCGTGCTCGCCAGCACCAGCGGCGATCCGATCGAACAGCGGCTGGCTCAGGAGGCTGCGGTGACCGAAGCCGCCTGGTTCGTCGAGGTCAAATGCTCGGCCACGCTCGACCAGTTCGGCGCCATCCTGCTGCCGCACGCCATCGTCGGCGTCGCCTTTGCCGGTCCGCAGCTCGAGGGCCCCTACCAGGTGACCCAGTCGCTGCACGTCATCAACGCCATCGAACACCTGATGGATTTCACCATCCGCGCCAACGGCCTGAAGGAAACGTTGTAATGCCCGATCCGGATCTCGAAGCCGCCATTGGAGCAATTGCCGGCCGTTACTTCGGCAAGTATCGCGGCGAGGTCGTCGACAATGCCGACCCGACCAGTCGTGGGCGTCTGCTGGTCAAGGCGACGTCGGTGATGGGCGACACCGAACTCTGGGCCATGCCCTGCGTCCCTTATGCTGGCGACCAGGTCGGATTCTTCGCCCTGCCGCCCGTCGGTGCCAAGGTCTGGGTCGAGTTCGAGGGCGGCGATACCGACTATCCGATCTGGACCGGCTGTTTCTGGACCGACGGGCAGATCCCGACGGGCGACGCCGAGCCACATATCGCCTTTTTCAAGACCGACGGCGTGACCATCCGCGTCGATGGCCAGTCCGGCTCGGTCGATATCGAGACGTCGGGCGGCGCCAAGATCAGCATGAGCAGCCAGGAAATCAAGCTGGAGGCGCCGCAGATCAGCCAGTCGGCCAATGGCGGCACCGCGGACCTGTCGGCCGCCGGTTTCGACGCCATGGGCGGCGCGCTGAAAGTGCTTTGAGAGGAGACCGAGATGAGCGGAAACGTGATGGCACTGACCCCCGGCCTGCAGGGCGGCGACGGATCGATCGCCGTGTCGCGGGTGCCGATCAACTTCCGCGTCAACACGGCAAGCTTCGCCATCAGCGTGCTGGCGGAAGTGCCGCAATTCGGCGGGCCGTCTGTGACCGGCACCTGGGCCGTCGGCACCACCCGCGTGCTGATCGGCGGCATGCCGGCGATCAGCACGTCGTCAGCCGGCACCAGCATCGGCCCGCCGCCCGCCTCGGTGCCGACGGGACCGATGCGGCTTGTTTCGCCCGACCCCAGGGTCGCGGCTTTGTAGGAGAGCGATGTGGTTAGTGAACTGGACCGCAGAATGCGATTTCCCTTTGCCATCGACCGCAATGCCGGCCGGGCGGTGGAGGAGCGCGACTACGAGGCTTATGTGCGCCAGCTGATCCGCCAGGTGCTGCTGACGGCGCGCGGCGAACGGGTCTGCCGTCCGGATTTCGGCGCCGGCGTGCGCCAGCTGGTCTTCGCGCCCAACGGCGCCGGAGCGGCATCGCTCGCCCAGACGATGATCTTCGAGGCGCTGACTCGCTGGCTCGACCGGGTGATCAAGGTCGAGGAGGTCGCCGTCAACGCGGTCGAAAGTACCATGGCCATCACCATCCGCTACCGCATCCTGCAGACCGGCACCTCCGCCATCCTCAACGAGGAGGTGACGTTCTGATGCCCGACCGCAAGTCCCTGCTCTGCGCCCAAGTGCCGTTGGCGCTCACCGGTATCGATTTCATCCAGGTCGTCGACCCGGACGTGCAGACTGTGTTGCGGGTCTTCTTCATCGTCGACCCGGTGGACATGCAGCCGCCGCTCGCCCCGCCGGCATCGTTGGTCAATGACGGCGATACGATCGCCTCGGGGCTGACGGTCGAAATCGTCTCGCAGGAGAGCGGCGAGGCGTCCGAAGTCGAACGGGCCGACTGGCATCGGCATGCCGGCGTTGCGGGCTTGCGCACCGTGCTCGAAGTCGAGGTCGCCGAAGCCGGCGGCTTCTCGCCCTACACGCTGACCATAGACGAAGCGCGCATCGATCGCTTCTTCAACGATGTCACCTTCTCCTTCAAGCAGGGCTGTCCCAGCGATTTCGATTGCGACGACGAACCGGATTGCCCGCCGGACGAATTGGCAACCACACCAATCGACTACCTGGCACGGGATTTCCATTCCTATCGCCGCGCGTTGCTCGATTTCGCCGGCCAGAAATATCCCGACTGGCGCGAGCAACTGGAGGCCGACCACGCCGTCATGCTGGCCGAGGTGCTGGCCCATGTCGGCGACGAACTGGCCTATGCCCAGGATCGCAACGCCCGCGAGGCGCATCTGGAAACCGCTACCCAGCGGCGCAGCCGCTCGGCGCTTGCCGCACTGGTGGATTACGTTCCCGATCCCGGCCAGGCCGCAACGACCGAGTTGATTGTCACCGTGCGTCCCGGCGAGGGTGGACAGGTGGCCGAGGCCGGCCGCCATGTCTGGGCGGTGGTCACCGGCGTCGCCAGCGTGCCGTTCAAGCTCGTCGCCGACCTGTGGCTGCACGAATCCTGGAACCGCCTGCCCTTCCACACGCCCGACCCGGACGAGCCGTGCCTGGAAATCGGCGCAACGGAGGCATTTCTCGCCACCGACGCACCGACCGTTGCGCAGATCGATCCGCTCAGCCCGTTGACGCCGGAAGAGTTTTGGGTCGGCCGGCGCATGGCGATCATGAGCGAACCGGCCGACACCTCGGCGCAGCGCCAGGCGGCGATCGTCACCGTCGCCGAAGTGGAACGCACTACCGATCCGCTGATCCAGAGCGGCGGCGGCCCGACCGAGATCACCCGCATCCGTTGGCTGGAGCCCCTGCCCTTCGCCGCACCGACCGACACGCTGTTCGCCGATCTCAACGTCGTTGCCGCCGCGGCCGGGGCCGAGACGGTCGAGGTGTTCCGGGTCGGCTCCGACGACGCCATAAGGGCCCGCCATGCGGCGCTCAACGATGCGCAGATCGATGCGCTACTCGCCTTGCCGCGCATGGTCGAACGCGAAGCACCCTTCGATCCCGACACCAACAGCCGTGGCCGTATCCTGCGCTTCGGCCTGACCGCGGCGGAGACGGCCAATCTCGGCTGGGACGGTCCCGGCGCCCCCCGGCTGCGCGTCGAGCAACTTTTGCCGGACACGCTGACGGTCGATCCTGCGGCACCTGGCTGGGTTTATTTCCCCGATCTGATTGCTTCGGACGCCAACGACTTCGCCTTCACGATGGAGGAAGGCACCTGGCGCGAGGTGCAGAAATGGCGTCTGCCTTTCGGCGAGTTCAACCACCTCGACTATGCCTCGAACAGCGGCTGGACGGTGCGTTTCGGCGGCGGCGGTTTCGGCCGCGGTCCGGAAACCGGCGACGTGGTACAGGTTACTTACGACACCGGTCCCGGCAGCCAGGCCAACCTGCCCTCAGGAGCTGTTTCAGCCGTTGCCGATCCAACGGGAAGCGGCATTCCGGGCCTTGATTTCGCTTCGGCGGTCGAAAACCCGCTGCCGATCGAAAACGGTCGTGAGGAAGAAAGCGCCGCGTCGATCCGCGTGCGCGCGCCCGAGGCCTATCGGGCCCGCCCGCGCCGCGCGGTACGGCCTGAAGATTACAGCGAAATCATCGAGCGCATGGACTGGGTGCAGCGGGCCAATTCGGTGACCCGTCACACCGGCTCCTGGCCGACCGATTTCGTCTCCGCCGATCCGCTCAACGGTTTCGCCACCACACAGGAACAGGACCGGGAACTTGCCCGCGAAGTCGACTGCATCCGCCAGGCCACCCACGACGCCCGCATCCTGCCGGCTGACTATATCGATATCGACCTGGTGGTGAGCGTTTGCGTCAAGCCGGATGCCTATCCCGGCGACGTGGCCGAACGGGTGACGGATGCGCTGACGGCCCCGGGTTTCTTCGATCCGTCCAACTTCACCTTCGGCCAGCCGCTGTCACGCTCCGCGTTGGAAGCCATAATCCAGTGCGTCGAGGGCGTGCGGGCGGTCGAGGAGCTGACCATCCGTCGGCGCCGGCGTCCCGGCTGGCACCCCTTCACACAGCCGGAGATCGAGGTCGGTCCAGGCCAGATCATCCGGCTGCAGAATGATCCCGACCGGCCGTCGCGCGGCACGCTGCGGGTCGAAACGACGGGAGGCGCGTGAGCCATGGGCATCGTCCACAGCAATGGCTGCGACTGTTCGGGCTGGGAACACCCGCCGGATCCATTGATCCCCGCCGGTCTTGCCACGCTGCCGCAACGCCAGTGGCTATCCTACGGCGAATACCGTCGCGCACTGCTGGCCGCCATCAGCGAACACGAGCCGCTTGAGCACTGGCGCCCCAATCTGCGGGCCGGCGCAACGCCCGATCTCGGCGTCATGCTGCTCGAATTCTGGGCCTATATCCTCGACGTCACCGGCTTCTACGACGCCCGCATCGCAGAACGCAGCTATCTGGCTACCGCCCCGGATGCCGAAACCCTGGCGCGCATCGTTCGGCTGGTGGGTTACCGGCCGCGCCCGGCCATGGCCGCGCGTGTTCTGTTGGCGCTCGAAGCCGACGACGCCGATCCGGTTGCGGTGCCGGCCGGCACCGCCTTTCGCTCCGAACCTTTCGGTGACGAGCCGCCGCAAGTCTTCGAGCTGCTCGACCCCGCCAACATCTGGCCGCAGCGCAACCGCTGGCGCATCGCGCCGATCCGGGAGACGGCTTTCGACGGCGTGCTCACCTTCCCGGCCGGCAGCGCTCCGAACCGCAGCGCCGTAATAGTCGCTTGGGAAAAATCCGGATCAGCATCGGCCGCCGGCCGGATCGAAGCTGTCGAGACCATCACCGCGACCGGCAATGAAAAGCTCGTGCGAGCCCATCTCGACGCCGCTGGAGAAACCGCCTTTGCTGGTCTGGCGGGTTCGACGACCGCTGAACTCGGCGTCGCGCAGTTGCGTATCACCGCCGGCCTGTCGAGTTTCGTCGCCGAAGCCTATGACGCTTCCGGCGGCGAAACGACCGCGGTTCTCGATTCGGTCTATCCGCAGGTCCGCAAGAACGACCGTGTAGTGGTCGAGATGGCCGGCGCCATGCATCCGGCAAAAGTCAGTTATGTGACCACCAACAATGTCGAACTGACGCCGGAATCCGGGACCATCCCCGCGACCATCCTGCCGCAGACGCAGATCGTGCTCGATACCGAAATCGCCGAGACCGGTGATGCCGCGCCGCTGATCCACATCTCCATGGCGCCGCTGCCGTCACCGCTCCGTCCGACAAAGGCCTTCCTCGAGCTTCCAGACCTGCAGCCCACCGCTGTGCTGTCCGGGCCGGTGGAACCGCTCGACGACGCGCCTGTTTCAGGCGCCGCCATCGCGGTCGGCCGCCGCAAGCGCGGCGCTGACCTGCCGGGTACGGTTGCCTTGCAGGCAGACGGCACGGGCCTGTTCACGCCAGACAGCGGTGCCGACCCCTTCCCTGAACCACTCGCTGCACCGGCTCAGCTTTTCGGCAACGTCGTCGAGGCCATCCGCGGCGAAACGGTCTACAACGAAGTGCTCGGCTCCAGCGACGGCGCCAGCCCCAACCAGGCCTATCCGTTGAAGAAGAAACCGCTCGCCTGGACAGAGGACCCGTCCTGTCCAGACGGCCGACGACCCTACCTCGAAGTGGCAGTGGACGGCATTGTCTGGGATCGTGTCGACACGTTGTTCGATGCTGCACCTGATGCCCGTATCTACATCATTCGCCAACAGCCGGACGAGACCTCGGAGATCGTCTTCGGCGATGGATTCAACGGCGAGATTCCCGCCTCCGGCGGCAACAACATCGTCGCCAACTGGTACCGTCACGGCGCCGGCAGCGCCAAGCCACCCGCCGGCTTCATCCAGCAATTGAAGAAGCCGGTGACGGGCGTATCGCGGGTACGCAGCCCGCTGCCGGCAACCGGTGGCGCCGACGCCGACAGTGCCGCCGAACTGCGCGACAACGCGCCCGGCTTCGCCCTGGCCCTCGGGCGCGCCATTTCGATCGATGATTTCGAAGCGCTGTCAAGAAGTTATTCCGGCATCCTCAACGCCTCGGCGAGCTGGGCCTGGGACGGCCGCAAACAACGAGCCGTCGCCACGGTGTGGATCATCGCCGACCAGGGCGATCCCGGCGACGAACTGGAATCCTGGCTCAAGGGCATGGCGGCGCCGGGCCTCGGCATCACAGTCAAACTGGCCGTTCCGCATGCCTTCGACACCCTGGCCATCGATATCGCGGTCGATGCCGCCCACGACCCGGGAGAGGTCCGCAATGCTGCTCACGCTGCATTGTTCGACACCGATGACGGCGTGCTTACCCCAGCCAACGTCGTCATCGGTCAACCGATTTACCGCAGCGTCATCGTCAAGGCATTGCATCTGGTTCCTGGCGTCGCATCCGTCCGAAGTGTGCGACTCGGCGGTGTACCGCTCGACTATGCGGTCCATCCCGGTGAAGGCGGCTGGTTCGATCTCGAAGCCAATGCAAGCGTGGGAGTGGTTCAATGAGTTTCGAAGGCCAGGCCACCGCCACCCGCGCCGATGACGGCTATGAGCTCCATTATGCCGAAAAGCTCTGGTCGCTGATCCCGGAAATCTATCGCCACGAGGACGGCATCGCTGCCGATCCCGGCCAGCTCCGTGCCCTGGTCGAGGTCATCGCCGCCGAAGCGGCAACCGCGCGCCGCAGCGCCGACCGGTTGTGGGCCGACACCCGCATCGACGAGGCCGACGACTGGGCCATTCCCTATATCGGCTCGCTCGTCGGCGCGCGTCTGGTCAACGCGCTCAACCGCGTTGGGCGCAGGGCTTCGGTCAAGCGGGCGATCTACTACCGGCTTCGCAACGGCACCCGCGCTCTCCTGGAAACACTGGCCGACGACATCGCCGATTGGGACGCGGTGGCCTCGGAAGCCTTCAAGCGCCTGTTCCGCACCATGCACCTGCTCGACGGCCCATCGCCGGTGGGGCTGATCACCGCATCACCGCAATGGGGCTACCCTGATTTGCGGTCGGCACGGATCGGCGACACCATCGACGGTCCTTTCGACGATGTCTCGCACCGCCCGGATTTCCGCCGCATTAGCGGTTTCCGGGGGCGCTACAACATTCCCAAGGTCAATCTGCACCTGTTCCGCCACTACGCTTTTGCACTGCGCAACGTCACGCCGGTGGCGCTCGACGATACACGCTGGACGCTCGATCCGAGCGGCCGCGATGTCGCCCTCTACCAACGCGGCGGCACGCCCGGCGAGGAATGCCGCTTGCGCCGAGAATGGGAAATCCGCGGCCCGCTCGATTGCCGTCGGTTCAACGCCGCCTCGTTCGAGCCGTCGATCGAAGACGCGCCACCTGGAATGGAAACGGATCTGGCGCTGCTTTACGGCCGCATTTTCCGCAGCGAAGCCGCTCTACTGCACCTGGCGACCGCCTTGCGCAACGACATCACGCTACCGGCAAATGCTCGAACATTGCTCGCCGGCGCCATTACAGACGATTGCCCGAAGCGCAACCTGCTGCCCGGCGGAGATCCAGCCACCCTGTCGCTGGCACTGGCCGTCGACGACGACCCGGACGGCGATCCGGTTGGTTCGGAACTGCTTTATGCGGCGGACCTTTTGAACTGGGCCGACGGTCTCATCCTGCCGGGATGGGCAGAGATCTTCGTTGATCCCGACAACGGCCGGGTGCTGCTCGGTCAGGCACCGGCGGATGGCGATCGGCTGCAGGCACAGCTGCATTTCTACGGCGCGTTCTGGCCTGTGGGCGCCGGCACCCATGACCGTTCGGCCTATCTGGAACCCAGCGGCTTCACGGCCATCAACACACTGACCCCGGATTTTTCCGGCAACGAAACCGGCACCGAGCGTTTTGTCGACTCGGCCACCTACAGTCCGACCATTGGTGCCGGCGGCAGCATCACCGTGGACGAGAGCTGGCGGCTGGAAGCGGCCAACGGCCAACGACCCTATGTCGAAATCACCTCGGCCGGCGGCACGCTGACCATCTCGCCGCTCGGAGATACCGCAGAGCTCGAAATCGACGGCCTGTGGATCGCGCTGTTATCTGGCGTCGCCGGTACCGCAACGACGCGCATCGTGCTCGACGGCGGCTGGTCGCTGGTGCGGCTGTCCAACGTCACGCTCGATCCCGGTGGCGAACTGGCCGCCCTGCCCGGCAATCCGCCGGGCATCCAGCCGGCTATCGTTCTCGAAGCCGCCGGCGAAGTCGATACCTTGGTCATCGACCGCTGCATCACCGGCCCGATCCGCGAGAATGTCGACGCGGTCGATCCCTGTTCCGCAAACGAGATCGTCATTTGCGATTCAATCATCATCGGCCAGCCGGCCGCCCCTGCGATCCGCGCCCGCAACGCGCATTTGCACATCGAGCGCAGCACGGTTTTCGGCGACATCATCTCCGGCCGCATCCACGCCGATCACCTGCTCGCAGACGGCCGACTGATCATCGAGGATGCGCAGAATTCCTGTGTCCGCTTCAGCGCCGCCATTGCCAATGGCAGCCCCAATGCCATCGACGGCTACGAGTCGACCTTCTATGCCGCTGCCCTTCCTGCCAACCTGTTCGTGTCGCGCCGTTTCGGCGACCCCGCACTGGCTCAGCTGCGCCGGACCGCACCGGAAGAGATCCGTCGCGGCGGCGAGAACAACACGGAAATCGGCGTCTATAACCGGGCGCTGGCTCCCATCAAGCACGACGATCTGCGCGCCAAGACGGCCGAGCACATGCCGATCAACGCCATCGCCCAATTCGTTTTCGAGACCTGAGATGCCACAAGCACCGTCACCCGCAAGCCGCCAACACGACCCGGCAAGTTAGGAGAACCCCATGTCCGCCGACATTTCCCGACACTCGCTCCGCGTCGACCAGCTCTATTCTTCCGTGGTTCGCCAGCAGGGCCGCACGCCGCTGGACTCTGAAGAAAACGAAGCGTCTGACATTTTCAGTCTGAGGTTGCGCCAGAGCCTGGCCGAGACCATTTGCAGCGGCGGCACGCCGGATGGTGGTTTCATTGTGGAATCGGTCGAAATCCAACCCGGCGACGAGCATTACGACCTGACCTATGGCGCCGGCAGTTTCTATCTGGGCGGCCTTCGGGTGGAAAACGGACCGGGTTCTGAGTCTTTCGCGACCCAGCGCGACTGGCTCGACCGCAGCCTGTACCAGGACCTGCCCGACGTGCCGGCACTTGCGGCCGGCGAAACGCGCACCGATCTGGTCTGGCTGGAAGGATGGGAGCAACACGTCACCGCTTTCGAGGACGGTGAGCTCATCGAAACGGCGCTCGGCGGCGTCGACACGACGGGGCGCAAGCGGCCGATGCGGCGGGTGCGGGTGGCAACGGACGTCCCAGAGGACGGCTGCGCCGAAGCCTTCGCCGAACTGATCCAGCGCATCGGCGACGATGCCGTGTTCGATCCGGGTTCTGCGTCACTCGTCTCATCGACCGAACTGACCGTCGGCTTTGTCGACACCGAGCCGGTGGAAGACCTTTGCTCGCCGCGCGCCGAACCGGGTTTCCTCGGCGCCCGAAACGAAACGATCCGGGTCGCCATTACCCAGCCGGGCGAGTTCGTCTGGAGCACCGACGCCGCCCTGTACCGGGTCCAGGTGGAGGACGACGACAATTTCAACCGCCGGCGCCTGGTGTTCCTCAACGAACCACGCGACGCCTTCGCCTTTCCGCTCGCCGGCCAGACGATCGAATTGCTGCCATGGTCGGCCATTCTGTCCAATGGTGAAAAGGCCGCCGCACCCATGGGACGGTTTTTCGAAATCGAAAACGGCTATGACGAATCCGCCAGCGTGGTGCTCGCCAGCGACGTGCCGGCCGACTGGGAGGCGTGGCTGGCCGCCCTTCCCGCATCGCTCGACGGACAGTTCGACGTCACAGGCGAAAACCGCTTCTTCTATGCCCGGCTGTGGACCAACGGCCAGGGTGGCGGCGGCGCGCCGACCGTGCCGACCGCGCCGGGCCCGGTGACACTTGGCGATACCGGCCTCACCGCAACTTTCAGCCTCGACGGCCGGCGGCGCGACCGATGGACCATCTCGGCCCGCACCAACACCCCGGCACGCATCCTGCCCTGGGGCCTGCACAATGGCGAACCACCGATGGGTCCCCGGCGTCGTCTGGCGCCGCTGGCGCTGATCCACTGGACCGGCCAGGCTGGCGGCGTGCCGACCTTCGAGATTGTCGATTGCCGCCATAGGTTCCGGCCGCTCTGCCGGGTCAATGGCTGCTGCCGCATCACCGTCGGCGACGGCCGCCGCAGCCACGGCGATGTCGACCGGATCCAGGTTGCGGTCAACCTGCTGCCGCCCGAAGGCGGCGAAATCTGCATCCTGCCGGGCGACTACGAAGAACATGTCGTCATCGACAATCTCGAAAATATCACCCTGACCGGTTGCGGCCGCGAGACGCGCTGGACGGACGACGGCACGGCCGCGCCGCTGTTGCACATTCTCGGCTCCAGCGACATCACCGTCCGCCGCATCGCCATGGCAAACACACAGGCCGAAGCTATCCTGGCCGAAGCGGATTTGGTCAACACACCCAATGATTTGCCCGAACGTCTTCTATTTGAGGATTTGCGCATCACCGCCACGGATTTCGGCGCCATCGCCGGCCGCGACGGCACCGATTACACCGTGCGGCGCTGCCACGTCGAACTCGACGCGCTCAGCAACGGCATCGGTGGCGGCGCCGGTGTCTCGCCGGCAATCTTCCTGCTCGGCACCGGTCTGCTGGTCGAGGATTCCGCGATCATCGCGCTGAACCTCACCCAACGCCAGCAGCTCGGCCTGGGAGGCATTCATATCGGCGGTGGCTCCGACGGCGTCAACATCCGTCGTAACCGCCTGATCGGAGGCAACGGTAACGGCATTACGCTCGGCTCGGTGCGCATGGTCGCGCGGCCGACGCCGGGTGCCAATTTCGATTCGGTGATCGAGGGATCCTTCGAAAACCGGGTCAATTACACCAGCGACTACAAAGCCAAAATGGGCATTGCCGGCTATTACGGCACGCCGCTGATCATCAACGATCTCGGCTGCATCGACATTGGCCCCATCGATCCAGGCGGTGACGGCGAACAGCCCGATCCGATGTTCCCGGTGTCCGAGGGGCCGGTGGAGAACGTCCGCATCGAAGACAACAACATTGCCGAGATGGGTATGAACGGCATCTCGACCCACCTGCTATCGATCTTCCAGATTGTACTGGTCAATGAGCCGGTGGACGCTATCGCGGTAGAAAACATGACAATCCGGCGAAACCGGATCGAAAACTGCGTGCGTGGCGAAATCCCGGATCTCGGCGCCATCCTGCGCCAGTTCATCGGCTGGGGCGGCATCGCCCTGTCGCTCGCCGCCGATCTGGAGGTGACGGACAATCTCATCGCTGGCTGCGGCGAAGGCCATGACAGCCCGGTCTGCGGCTTCTTTGTTGCCATCGGAGAAAATCTGCTCTTCGAGCACAACCGTATTGAGCGCAACGGCCGCGGCCTTGTCGACGGCGGCGCGCCCCGACCCGGCCGCCGTGGTGGCATCGTCATCGGCCTCGGCATGGGCGGGCTGTCTACCAACACCGTGTCCGATGACAGCCGGCGACAGGTCAATCGCGCCGCCTTCAGCTGCCGCTCCAACGAAATCCATGCGTCGGGCGGCCGGGCGATCAAAGCGATCCTTGCCGGGCCGGCCCATGTCAACGACAACCGACTGACCGGATCAGGCCAGAGCCTGCTGTTTTCCAACCCCTTCGCCGCACTGGCAGCGGCCGGGATCGGCGCCGCCTCCATCGGCAACCGCCTGATGAGCCCGGTCGGCGATCTCGACTTCACCGACTATCTCATCCTGGAAGTCTTGTCTGAAGTCGCCGGTGGCGACGTGGTCAACATTCTCAATGTTGCAGTCGGCGAGGATTTCGCCTCGTTCTTCAATCTCGGCGGCCGGATTTCCCAAGACCTGCAGGCGCAGCCGCTTCGACTGACCGGCGGCGAGACCATGTTCAACGACAACCAGGTGAGCCTGCGCGCCTTCGGCGAGAACCAGGCGGCGTCGCTGTCGGCGGTGTTCCTGCTCAGCGCCGACGACGTGTCGATGGAGGACAACCAGGTCGAGTCGGAAAACGAGATGGTGTTCGTCTTCACCAACGCCATCGTCATGGCCAACTCGATCCGCGTTGAGGGTGGCCGCTTTCAGGCGAAAATTCTCGGCTCGCTGCTGTCGGCGGTCACCGTATCGAATTTCATGAACACGACAGCGCTGAACCAGGGCACCCACTGCTTCTATGTCGTTGCGCCTCTGAGCGGCCGCATCGCCCAGGGCAACACTTCGATATTTGGCATGGCATTCCCGCAATTCTGCAGCGGCATCGACAGCGTGGCACTGCAGCAATCGAAACTGAAGACTGCCCAGATCGGGCAGTCGATCAAAGGCTGACGCAGAAACACAGGTGCTGACATGGCCGACAATAACGACAATTGCGACGACGCAATTCGCATCGACCAGAACGCCATTTTGGGCGAAATGGGCAATTTCACGGGCGCAACCCGTCACATCAAGGCGGCCGGCTACGGGTTGGCCGCCCCGCTGTCGATCCTGCGGCTTGGTCAGATGCAAGCGGAAAGGGCGCGCGCCGTCGGACGCTACGGCGCAGACAGCGCCGCGGCGAAGACCCGCGACACGCAGTTGGCGGCGGCAAACGTTCGAGCCGAGGCGTTCGATGCGGAATTCAGCCGCACGCTCGTCGACCCCCCGGCGCCCGATCCGGACCGGGCCCAGGCCGGTTTCCATGGTCGCGTTGTTGAAGATGGTGATCCACGCCCCGGCCTCATCGTCGGCGCTGTCGATGACAAAGACGAATGGCAAGGCCACACTTGCACCGGCGAGCGCGGCGATTTCGCCTTCTCAAGCACCGCGGACGTTCCGTTGCGATTGATTGTCACCGAAAAGTCTGGCGCGACACTCTATCGCGACACGGTTGAACGCACCTACGTGGCCGGCCAGGTGGTTTGGCGAGAGATCAACCTGGCGATCGCCGATGATCCTTGCGATTCCCGTGATGGCGGAAATGGCGAGGAACCTGAACCGCAGCCGGTCACGGTGCCGCCAGTCGTCGGCTTGCTGGAGGTCGATGCCGTTGCCACTTTGCGGAAGGCCGGATTGGCGCGTGGTGAGCGCACGACAAGACCGGACGAGGACAATGTCGACAAGGTGGTCGAGCAGAACCCGGAAGCCGGCTCGCAGGTTGAGCGCGGCGCGGCAGTAGCCATCGTTGTCGGTATCTCCACCCAGATCCGCATGCCGGAGGTCGTCGGCATGCCGATCGACATCGCCAGGGAGAAGCTGTCGGGCATCCCCCATGAATCGATCGAGATCGAGGAAAAGCCGGATCCCGACAAGATTGGCATCGTGCTGGCACAGGCGCCGAAAAAGGACTCCGTGGTGACCGAGGAAACTGAGATTGTCCTGACAGTCGGCGTTGCCGACCGGCTGGTCATGCCCTCGCTCATTGGCGACAAGCCGGCACAGGCGAAAATCACCCTGGCAGAACTCGGGATCAGCAATATCGAGACTGCCGAGTCGGTCGATCCGCAACGGATCGGCCTGGTGGTCGACCAAAAGCCCCGGTCGGGCGAGACCGTCACGCCGGACACCAAGGTCACGCTGGTCATAGGCGTTGCCGAAGACCGGCCCGGCGAGGACACGCGAGAACGGTTCCGCGCCGTCATCGATCACATGGCCGCCGATGATCGTTTCACCCAGCTACAGATGAGCCGTGAGAAACTGGAACAGGCCTTCAAGGACCGTGGCGTCGACAAGACCTCGGTGCTTCGTGGCATGAGCGAGTCTCAGCCGCAGGACGTGCGGACCCGAATGGAACTGCCGACCCTGAAAGCAGCCAAGCTCCTGCGCACCTTGCTGCGTGCTGCGTTCAAGGCACTTGATCAGGGCTGATACAGGCTATGGCAACGCGCGCGATCGAGCATGCCGTGAAGGAGGCCGCGAGGCCGGCCCGCCGCGCCAATGCTGCATTGCCACTGCAGGCCAAGCTGGAGGTCGGGCCGGCGCACGACCGTTTCGAGTCAGAAGCGGACCGAGTAGCCGATCGCGTGGTCTCCGGACCTGGCCCGCCCGGCACCATCCCACCTGCGACGATCTCGGCCCTGCCGACCGTCGGTGCCGCCAGCCGCAAGGCCAACGGCAGCGCGCCGGAAGAGCCGGAGGAAACGCCACCGCTGCTCGTCCAGTCCAAACGTGAAAATGGCACTGCTCCGCCGGAGGAACCGGAGGATCCGGCCGAGTCCCTGCTGATGCAGCGCGATGCCGCGAACGGCACTTCCGGGGGTGCCTTCACGGCCCCTGCCACGGTCGAATCCGCAATTTCGGGCATGCGATCCGGACCGGCTCGGCGGTTGGACCCGGGAACACGCTCGACAATGGAAGGCGGCATTGGCCGCGACTTTTCCAACGTGCGCATCCACGACGGCGCAAGGGCGGCCAACGCCGCCCGGGACCTGCGTGCCAGAGCTTTCACTGTCGGCAACGACGTGTTTTTCGGCGCCGGGCAGTACCGGCCGCACACCAGGCCCGGCCAGCGGCTGCTCGCCCACGAACTCACCCATACGGTGCAGCAGGCAGGCGGTTCGGGTCACGCCCAACCGGCGCGGATCCAGCGCGATACCGGCGCAGGCAATTCCGACATCGAACCGGACAACGACCAACGCGAAACGGACGAACCGCCGCCGCCTGACTCGTTCGAGCATCCGCAGAAAGGCAAGATCGATCTCGCCAAACGGGAGATCGAACTGCCTGAGCTGGAGCTGCCGGAGCTGGTCGGCGCGCTCAAGGGCGCCGCGGGTGGCCAGAATTCACCGGCGGCCACCAGCGGGACGTTGCCGGCGGCCGGTTCGCAATATCGGTTGGCTCCGGTTCCGGCCCGTGATCCCAGCAGCAAGGCCTTCGAAGTCTGGACGGCCCATGCGCAATCCAACTGGGCTGAAGCAGTCGCGCGCGGGCTGACCGAGCACCTGGCACAGTACGAAGACGCGGCCGACGTTCAAAAGGACGGTCAGAAGGTCTATTTCCTGCGCCGCGGCAGTGGGCAAAATCCGAGCTCGCTTCTGATCGGCACCGTTCCGGAAATCGCCGGCAGCGATTTGGGTTTACGGCCGCAATGGACCCAGGGGGGTGGCGAGGCGTCGCTCGATGCCGACCACATTCTGGAATGGCAATTGGGCGGTGCAGACAGCGCACTCAACATGTGGCTGCTCAAATCCGACTACAACCAGAATGTCGGCAACCAGATCAAGAACCGAGTGCGCGACAATGCCCGGGAACTGCTCGACGCGGCTCACCGGGACGACACGATCAAGAGCGACTCACGGCTGCCGCCGGCAAGCGTCGCCGGCGTCACGGCCACCCGCCAGAGCTGGACCTATGTCTTTCGTGAAGTCAAAAGCGGCCGCGGTTTCGCCCGGGCGCCGCGCAACGCCTACTGGACGAGGGCGCAGATCCAGAACGCCGAACACCTGAGGGTCACGCGACCCCTCGACGATCAGAAGCTGATCGACCTCGGATTGAAATTCGAGCCCGGCACCATGCCGTCGCAGTTTCTGGTGTTTCCCAATGAACAGGGCGGCAAGTTTGCGAAGTTCAACATCAACCGCGACGGCTCCGTGCGTCGTCCGAATTTCTTCTTCCCCGGTCTCGTTCTGGTCGGCAACCCAACCTACGACCCGCCTGGATCATCCGACGACCCCGCTCACGCACTGCATCTGCGCATCGCCCGCCAAAAGCGAAAGAAAGGCGACCTGTTCCAGTCGACAACCGAGCAGGATATCGACGTGATGGCGCAGCCGCATCTTGGCGCTGCCGGTTACGCAAACCGCGAGCAGCTTCTTCGCCTCTTCCACGGAGCCACCTTTACCAAGCTCAGTCCGGTCACCTTTTCCGAAATGGGGCTCGACGCAAACGGTATCCTGGTCGGCGTCGGCGAAATCGCGGCAACAAAGTTCCTTTTTCCGGGCCTGCGGATCCCGGTGATGATCCACGGCACCGATGTTTTCATTTCCTTCCCGGTTCCAACGGAGAGCCTCAATTTCGGACCGCTCGAAGTCACCGAAGCTGCGCTCAATCTCGGTGTCGGCGAAAACGGTTTCTTCGTCGAGGGTCTGGCCAATCTCGTCGTTGCGTCCGTCGGCTCAGGTCAATTGGCCGCGCGCGTCGAGCGCGACGATGTCATCCTGTCCGGCGCATTCCAGCTCGACATGGATTTCCTCAATCCGGCGGAGCTGTCGCTTTCCTATTCGTTCAACAACGATCAGCTGAGCGGCACCGCCACCTTAGGTGTCCAGTCCGAGGCCCTGCCCGGGATCGAAGGCGGCGAGGTCACGGTCACCTTCTCCAACGATTCTCTCGGCGTCACCGGCCGGCTCGATCTTGGCGGTCCGCTGTCCGGCTCCGCGATCACTGTCGGCTACACGCCGCAGGAAGGCCTGACCATCGCTGCCGACGATATCCCATTGCCGGTCGACCGGCTGCCGGGGATCTCCAACGCGATGGTATCGATCTCGGCAAACCGCAATCCCGAAACCGGCTTGTGGGTTGTCGCCGGCTCCGGCTCGGCGGACATCACCGCGCCGGCCGCGTCCGGTACGATCGATGTCTCTTACAATGCCGGCGCTATCCTCATTCATGGGGAAGGACAGGTCGCCGCCGGTCCGGCCACTGGAACCATCGATGTCACCGTGACCAACATGCCGATCGACGAGGAAGGACGACCGGTCGAAGGCACCGTCACCGATACCTTCACCGCCTGGGGTCGCGGCACCGCATCAATGACATTCGGCATCCTCACAGGAACCGCCGGGCTCGAATACACACCCGATGGTCGGGTTATCATCTCCGGCGAAATCGCCCTGCCGCCAAGTTTCGAAGTCTTCGAGCGGATGGAATACAACCGCCGACTTCTCGGCTTGGAAACACCGGAGTTTCCTATCTGGGGCCTGTCGCTAGGCGGCATCGGTTTCGGAATTTTCGCCAGCGCCGATGGATATATCGATTTCGACGCCTGGATCGGACCGGGCACACTTGAAAATGCCGTGCTTGGCGCCGAGATGGACCTGGCCGCGCCTCAGGATGCCACGGTCACCGGCAGCGCCAGTTTCGTCGTCCCGGCCTATGCCGGCTTCCGGTTGGGCATCGGTGCCAATCTGACCGCTCGCGCGGCGGTCGCCTTCGTGCGTGGCCGAGTCGGCATTACCGGCGATTTGGGACTCGGGATCGAGGGCGGCCTCGACGTCGAGGTCAACTGGTCACAGGCAACCGGTCTGGAACTCGATGCTTCCGCCCGCGTCGAAGCGCAGCCGAAATTCCGTATCGGTATCGAGGCGTCCGTCACCGCCGGGGTCGACCTCGTCGTCAAGGAAATCTCGAAAACCTTCGGCCCGTGGGAACGCACGCTGGGCGAATTCGGGCCGGACATGACGCTGGGCGTCACCATGCCGGCCCGCTGGACCGAGGCCGATGGCCTCGATCTGGATTTGAACGACATTCAGGTTCAGCAGCCGAGCTTCGACACGCAGAGCGTCCTCGACAGCGCTTTCGACACGCTGACCTGACGACTACGCGATGTCCATGTAGCCGAGATCGGTCAGTTGAGCGATCACGCCATTGGGACCGTCCAGGACGTCGCTCCAGTCCGGCGCTGTGAGGTTCTCGCGCTGCAGATCCTCTGCCTGAATTCCGCTGAGAATATATTGGTGCCCGCCATTGTTGAGCACCTCAATTACCAGGTCGCTGCCCACTTCCGAGACATCGACATGCTCGGTGGAAAGCGCACCAAAGTTGAGCACGTCCTCCGTCGGATCGAAATCTGCGATGGTCTCGATGGCAGCCCAGTTCCAGCTGAGCGTGTAGATGTCCTCGCCATCGCCTGCTCCACCGGTATCCGGTGTGTCGTTGTCCGGTGGCGTGCTGTCATCGGGTGTATCACCACCGTCGCCGGCTCCGTCATCCGGATCGCCGTCGCCCGGATCAGCCGTCCAGAAGACACCATCCCGGGTCTGATGGCCGTCGGTGATCTCGCCCGCCGGCGCTTCCGGAGTGAGCAGCGCTTCACGCGAAACCAGAGCCACATCGCCCTGACTGAAACCGAACGGCACCTCAAGTTGGTCTTCCATCACCTGGTCGAAGTGGAATTCCAGCGTGCCAGGATGCAGGTCGGCAAGGGTAATTCCGGTGAACGTGAAGCTCTGGCCCGACGGTGAGCTGCTGATCACCAACCCCTGGTCAGTATCCTCAACCGACAGCCGCTCGCGCGTGCCGAAATAAAGGAAGCTGATTTTCATCGTCAGCGGGTCGAAATCGTCGATGACCTCATGCACACCGTATTCGTGCGAACGGATGTAGACCGTGTCGGCCTCGCGCGGTCCGACACCCATTTCCCATGACAGCACCGCACCGAGGTCCTGACGAAAGTGCTCGTTGCCGACAACACCGAAATTTTCGACGGACATGTCACTGAGCATGACGCCCTGGAGGATCTGCATCCCTGATCCCCAAGGATTGTCAACGATCACTTCGCCCTCAGGCGTCCGGTTGATGACCATGCTGTGGACCGACGTGTTGCCGACGCTCAGAACATCGCGAGCGACATCGAATCCGACGATATCGTCCCTCTGATAATTCGCCTCGTAGATCACGCCGCCGGCATCCGTTGTGTTGAGGGTGGCAGGTGGGGCGGACCCGTCATTGTCGTAGACGATCGCCGTTTCACCGCCAGGGTCTCCGTCTCCGCTTCCACCGTGGCCGCCATGGCCACCATGGCCACCGGTGTCCATCGCGACCTGACCGAGGATTTCCTGCGCCGTCGCCTCGCTCATGATGGTGAAGTTGGCAGCGCTGAGATCGTCGAGCTGAATGCCGGCCAGCGTTACGGTCTGCTGGTTGCTGGGCATCGAAAAGACGATATTGCCGCCGCTTTCCGAAACATCGATGGCCTCGGGACCGAACCAGTCGACAAAAATCGTGTCGGTCGCCGGATCGAAATCATCGACTATCGTGTCGTTGCCCCAGGCCCAGGTGATCACCACACTGGCTGTATCCTTGGTGACGCCGGCGGTGCCATTGCCGGCCACCGGCGTGCCGCCCCCGGTACCGCCTCCACCAATGTCACCGCCATCCGTGTCACTACCGTCTGTGTTACCGCCACCGGTGTCGCCACCATCGGTATCTCCACCGTCGGAGTCGCCCCCACCGGTGTCCGTGACTCCACCGCCATCGGTATCGCCACCGCCTCCACTACCGCCGACCAGGGCAAGGATCTCCGTCGCCGCCGTCGCGTCCAGAAAGGTGAAGTTGTCGGCATCGAGATCTGACAGAGACACACCGACAAGCGTAACGGACTGGTTATTCGACGGGATCGAGAAGACGACATTGCCGCCCTGCTCGCTCACTTCCAGATGGGCGGACGTGAACCAACCGACAAAAATCGTGCCTGCGTCGGTGTCGAAATCGTCGACGGTCGTGTGGGTTCCCCAAGCCCAGTCGACGACGACATCGGCCGTCTCCGGGGTGACGCCAGCGCCGCCGCCATTGCCGCTTCCGGGTTCGAGACCCTCGTCCCCGGTAAGGCGGTCCTCGAAATAGGTGATGAGCGAGTCGACCGACGGAGAATCGTAGCCGCCGAACTGTTCAATGTACTGCAGGATCGAAGTGCCGTATTCATCGATGCTGACCGATCCGCTGCGAAGCAGATCGACAACAGCAGGAGCACCGCGCAAATGGGCACCCGCCAGAATGCCGGTTAGTGTAAGCTCCACTGAACCGGAGCCGCCACTATAGGTGTAGCTGACGGACTGACCGATATAGTCCTCGACGCTTTCACCGTTAGCCGCAAGCAGGTTCTGAATGACAGTAAGATTGTGACCGAAGGCCTCGCGGATTGCGACGTCTTGAGCCTCCTGGGTCATAAACTCTTCAAGCGAATCGACGCCGTTCTTGCCGGTCCAGGTGCCGTCCCACGTATTCGATGACGCACCGTTACCGTAGTAGAAGTCATCGTCGTAATATCCCAGGTCGATAAGCAATGCCTCGCCGAACTGATAGCCGACGAACCCGAAGGTGTTCGTCGATCGGTAGGCCATCGACAGCCACTCCGCGTTGCTGAGTTGCGACCAGCTCGAATATTGCGGATAGAAATCCTCAACGGTGCCGCCAGCCCATTGATTCAACTGCGAGTCGACAATGACGCCCGCATCGTAACGCTCACGATCCCAACCGGACTCAAACGCAAGAAGCGCGGCCAGGAAGTCTTCAAACATTCCATTCATTTTTGTTAGTCTCCACCAGCGCCCGTCTTGAGTTCCGCTATAAAAGGTTGAATTGAGGCGAGAATTCGCCGCCACCTTTCACTCAGAAACGGCCGTGGAGACAGAACGTGATCTTGCTGCAATGCAGTTGGGGGGAGGATTCGACGGTTGCTGGCAAGTGATTTCGGCGATCAGGCAGATAACGGAACCACCGATCACTGACAGCTCTTATCTCTCGATTTTCACAATGAGGAAAACTGGCCGACGGCCGACTGTCACGCCGACGCGCGTTCTTCGGAAATCAACTTTTCCAGCGCGCGACGAAACAGCTTGGCGCCGGCGTCGAGACCGAGATCAATATTGGGTGTCGCCATCCGCTTCATGCCCCTGTGCACCTCCTCAAGCACCTCACGGTCCTCGTTAAAGGCCATGATGGCGCCCGCATTCATCTGTTCCGAAATCGCCGTGTCATTCGGATCGGTATTGCGGTGCTGGAACCAGATATATTTCGACCGGTCTTCATCAATCGGCGTCATGAAATTGTATGAAATGTTGACATAGGTCTTGTCCACGAGCGGTTTGTCCGGCCCTCCGGTGCCGACAGGTGTATAGACCGACTTGTTCAGTCCAATTGCCGGAAAACACATCTCATAGTGTTGCTTGCGGTCGCAGTGCCCGTCGAATTTGACCAGCCCGGCATAGTAGGGCGACGGGGGCTGGTCGTAGATCCAGCGCGATACGATAATGCCGCGATCGGTCTTGTCGATGTCGAGTGGAGTACCGTCGGTACCGCCGCCGGCAAAGGATGTCACATGCACCCAGGCGACATGGCTCGGGTCGAGAAGATTGTCGACCATCCAAAGATAGTTGCAGGCGATTTCCATCTCGCCTCCATCCGTATAACCCCATTCGGGATTGTCGAAGTTTTCGATTGGGAAGATGGTGTCCGGGTCAGCCTTGTCGGCGTCCCCCATCCAGATCCAAAGCAGACGATAGCGATCCACCACCGGATAGGAGCGAACCTTGGCCTTTTGGGGGACGAGGTCTGGCTGGGTTGGAGCGGCGACACAAGCTCCATTGCAATCGAATGTCAGACCATGGTAGCCGCATTCCACAGAGTCGCCGCGCAAGTTGCCTTTCGACAACGGCAGTTTGCGGTGTGGGCAGGCATCCTCCAGAGCCACCGGGTCTCCGGACTCCGTCCGGTAGATGACAATGTTCTCGCCCAGCAGCGTTTCGGCCTTCAGCGCCCGGCCGTATTCCTTGCTCCATCCCGCAACGTACCAGGTGTTTCTCAGATACATTCCACTCACCCGTTCGACTGCCCCAGTTTAAAGGCCGCAAAAATCCTGTGCGCCGGCCCGAAAAAGGCTGGCGCACAAAACCATCTGTTCGTTATGTCACCAGTAGAGGTGGGACGACAGCCAGATGGCCGTCATCCCATTGAGGCTGAGATCAGCCTCAATCGAGCTTCCACTTCTCCGCCAACTCGTCGAACAGACCGCGCTCTTCCTTCAGCTTGATCCAGGTGTTGACGTAGTTGATCCAGACAAAGTCGTCCTGCGGCAGCAGCATTGCGATTGGCGTCGGTGCCTTCGGCGCGGAAACCGGAACGATTTTCATTTGCGGATACTTGGCGACCAGCTTATTGGCCTCGACATTCGAGGTGATGTGAGCATCCGCCCGACCCGCCAGCACTTCCTGAAAATCACGAGCGGGTGCCTCGACGATACGGTGCTCGGCATCCGGGAAGAATTGCTTGACCTGTTTTTCCTGGGTCGTGCCAAGGGTCGCGGCAACGCTGACGCCCGGCTTGTTGAGATCCGCCCAGTCCTTGTACTTGTCAGCGTTTTTCTCGAGGATCAATGGCACGGTGGCCAGAGAAAAATAACTGTCGGAGTAACCGGCAACCTTGGCCCGGCTGGGTGATACCGAAGCGGATCCGGTAAGATGATACTTCCCGGAGGTCACACCATTGACCAGCGTCTTCCAGTCGGTCGGAACAAATTCGACCTCGACGCCAAGATCGCTGGCGAGAGCGTTCATCACGTCGATATCGTAGCCGGTATAACTGTTGGTGGCCGGGTCCTTCATGGTCATCGGATTCCAGTCGCCGGTCGTGCCGACCTTCAGAACTCCGCTATCCAGGATTTCCTTGAGTGCCGATTGGGCATTCGCCTGAACCGCCAACAAGGCAACCATCGCGAAAGCCGCAACTATTCTCATCATGTCAGTGCTCCCTTAGTTCTCGTTGTTGCATCAACGATAAGGCTGGCGCAAAAAAATTGCAAGAAGATAATTAAGTTGCATGACACACAATCTTGTGGTTTCCTGAAAAGAAAATTCGCGCCTGGCAGGGGAACGCAACAATGGCTGCGCAAAACGGCGAAACGGTCATAACCATAGACAATGTGTCGAAGTATTTCGGCGCATTTCAAGCGTTGAAAGACACGTCGCTTACAGTACGTTCCGGCGAGCGGGTCGTCATATGCGGGCCGTCGGGCTCGGGCAAATCGACTTTGATCCGATGCGTCAACCGGCTGGAAAAGCATGATGCGGGAACGATCGTTCTCAACGGCGTCGAACTTGGAGAAAACCGACAAAGCATCGAGGCCATTCGCACCAATGTCGGCATGGTGTTTCAGCAATTCAACCTGTTCCCCCACCTGACCGTTCTCGAAAACTTGACCCTCGGACCGGTGCGCGCCCGCAAGATGCCCGTCGACGATGCCACGCAACTGGCGATGAAGTTTCTCGAACGGGTTCATATTCCCGACCAGGCGGAAAAGTACCCCTCGCAGCTTTCCGGCGGCCAGCAGCAGCGCGTCGCCATTGCCCGCACCCTTTGCATGGAACCCAAGATCATTCTGTTCGACGAACCGACCTCGGCGCTCGATCCGGAAATGATCAACGAAGTTCTCGATGTCATGGTGGAGCTGGCCGGAACCGGCATGACCATGCTGTGCGTGACCCACGAAATGGGCTTCGCTCGCAAGGTCGCCGACACCATGGTTTTCATGGATCACGGTGAAATCGTCGAGATCGCTCCACCGGACAAATTCTTCAAGAATCCGGAGAGCCAGCGCTGCCGCGATTTCCTCAACCAAATTTTGCATCATTGACATGACCCGCATCATTCTCATCGTCGCCACCGGTTTGCTGCTCACGGGATGTTCGGCCGATTGGGGCTGGTACGTCGTTAATCCCTCGACGGAAACAGGGTTCAACAATCTCTGGTTTCTGCTGACCGGCATGGACTACACCATCCGCCTGTCTGTGACAGCGATCGTCATATCGATGGTCGTCGGCCTGCTGGTCGCCCTGCCGGGCCTGTCCGAGAACCCGGCCCTGCGGCGCATCAACCGTCTCTACGTGGAGATCGTGCGGGCCGTTCCGATCCTGGTGTTGATTTTATGGGTCTACTACGGCCTGCCGCAGATGACCGGCTTGGCAATCGGCGTGTTCTGGGCGGGCGTGATCGCTCTGGCGCTGTCCGACAGTGCTTTCCAGGCGGAGATCTTCCGGGCCGGCATTCAGTCGATCGGCCGCGGTCAATACGAGGCCGCCCATTCGATATCGCTCAACTATTTCGACACGATGCGCTTTGTCATTTTGCCGCAGGCGATCCGAAGGATCCTTCCGGCGCTCGGCAACCAGTTGGTGTATATGCTGAAAATGTCCTCGCTGGTGTCGGTCATCGGCATGGGAGAACTAACCCGCAAAGCCAATGAACTGGTGGTCTCGGAATACCGACCGCTGGAGATCTACACCATTCTTGTCCTGGAATACCTGGTACTGATCCTGGTGGTTTCGGCCGGCGTGCGCTGGCTGGAGCGGCGCATGCAAGCCGCAGAGAACCGCTGATTTGACATTTGAAAGAAGAGCCATGGAGTTGCAATGAGTGCCTGGATCAGGATGGTCCCAGACGAAGAAGCCGGTCCGGAGCTGAAGGGAGCCCTGGAACTGGCCCGGACACCTCACGGGACCGTCGACAATGTGATGCGGGTTCATTCGCTTCGTCCGAGCACGATGAAGGGACATGTTGCGATTTACCGCGCCGCTCTGCACGACGACGCCAACACCTTACCCGGTTGGTTGCAGGAGACCATCTCTTCCTATGTCTCCATCCTCAACGACTGCCCCTACTCCTATGCCAACCATTGGGCCAATGCGCGCCACCTGATCGGCAACAGCGAGCGCGCCGACGCCATCGAAGCGGCACTTCAGGCACGCCGTCCGGAGGATGCTTTCAGCGAGTCCGAGCTGTCGCTTCTTCGCTATGCGGAAAAGCTGACAATCGAACCCGGCCGCATGGACAAGTCCGATGTGGACAGTCTGCGCGAAGCCGGCCTCGATGACGGCGAGATCCTCGAAGTCAACCAGATCGTCTGCTATTTCAACTATGCCAACCGCCTGCTCAACGGCCTCGGCGTCTCAACCGAAGGCGACGTGGTCGGTTATTACAGCTCAGCGGAGGCGAGCCACGGCTGACCATTGAGTCACCCGCGTCCGGAATGATGAAACAAGCCAACCAGAACAGGATCGAGGTCAACGCCGACAGCGCCATCGGCGTCGCCGTTCGCGACCTGCGCAGCAAACGCGGAATGACCGCACGCGAACTGGCGCAGAGTTCGGGCATTTCCGCCGCCATGATAAGCCGCATCGAAAGCGGTCAGGTGTCGCCCTCGATTTCGACGCTGCAGCAACTCAGCAACGCGCTCAATGTGCCGCTGATAAACCTGTTCCGCGGCACCGCCGGAGGCCGCTGCGACTTCACCCATGTCCGAAGCGGCGAAGGTATCAAGTCGAAGCGCATTTTCGACGGACACGTGCACGACTACGTCAATCTCGCCCTGCACGCGCGATGGGATATTCAGTTCGAGGCCCGCCAGGTCAAGCTGACCCGCCAGGACGTTCGGCCGCCCGAATACATCGGCAGCGGTGTGGTTTTCGTCTATATCCTGTCGGGAAGCGCGATCTATCAATATGGCGAGCGCGAGGTCACGGTGGAACCCGGTGACAGTCTATGTCTTGACGCCGAGATGAACTACGGCTTCAAGGAACTCCTGACCGAGGAACTCGAAATCCTCACCGTTCAGGCCGAACGCCGCAACTAGTGCGGGTCGGTCGGACGGAGGGGCTGTCGGGGCCGTCATGATCAAGGAGGCAGACTGATCCGATGCATCATATCGTCGTAGTAGGTGCCGGCCAGGCCGGATGTTCGCTAGTCGCTAAACTGAGAGCGGAAGGCTGCGAAAGCCGCATCACGCTGATCGGCAACGAGGACGCGCCACCCTATCAGCGACCGCCGCTTTCGAAAAAATACCTGACCGGCGAAATGACATTGGAACAGCTTTACCTGCGTCCGCCCGAATTCTACGAGAGCAACGGTATTGAGCTTTTCACAGGCAAACACGTCTCGGCCATCGATCGCGCCAAAAAACAGGTCACGCTGGAAGACGGACCGCTTTCATACGATGAGCTGGTGTTGACGACAGGGAGCACGCCACGCCGGTTGCCGGCCGCGATCGGAGGAGATCTGGAAGGGGTCTATCTGGTCCGAGATCTGACCCATGTCGATACGATGTCGCCGGAATTCGTCGAAGGGCGCAAGGCGCTGATCGTCGGTGGCGGCTATATCGGTCTTGAGGCAGCGGCGGTCGCCGCGATGCGCGGCGCTGATGTTACCCTGGTTGAAATGGCCGACCGCATCCTGCAACGGGTCGCATCGCCGCAGACCTCGGATTTCTTTCGGGATCTGCACGGTACCGCCGGTGTCAATGTCGTCGAGGGCGTCGGCCTGAAGGAGCTCACCGGCAACGGTCGCGTCACTGGCGCACGACTTTCCGATGGCAGGGAACTCGATGTGGATTTTGTCGTGGTCGGCGTCGGAATCGCCCCTTCAACCGAGCTTGCCGAACAAGCGGGCCTCGACATCGACAATGGCATCAAAGTCGATGCATACGGTCGGACCTCCGATCCGAACATCTGGGCGGCCGGCGATTGCACATCCTTTCCCTATCGCGGCGGCCGTATCCGCCTCGAAAGCGTGCCCAACGCCATCCACCAGGCCGAAACCGTTGCCAGCAACCTTCTCGGAGCCAACGAAGAATATGTCGCCACACCCTGGTTCTGGTCGGATCAGTTCGAGACAAAGTTGCAAATCGCGGGCCTTAGCTCAGGCTACAATCGTATTGTGACCCGGCAGGGCAAACGAGAAGGCGCCGTGTCGCACTGGTATTACCGCGACGACGAACTCCTCGCTGTGGACGCGATGAACGATCCGCAGGCCTATATGGTCGGCAAGCGCCTGATCGAAAACGGTAAATCGCCGGATGCAGCGGTCATTGCCGACTCGGAAAGCAACCTGAAAGCACTGCTGAAATAGAGACAGGGTTGGTGACTGGAGGCCAGGCGAACGCCATGGAAGCAAACACGACAACAGACCTCGAACAAGGTGCGGCCAATCTTCTGGTAAACTGCGCCGGGACGCGGCGTGGGGACGGTCTTTTGCTCGTATGCGAACCGGCAAACCTCGACTATTACGAACCAGAACTTGTCGGCGTTGTTGCCGACTGCGGTCGCGCGATCGGTGCCAACGTTCGCATCTTTGAAACACCGTTCGATCCCGAGGGGCAGGTGTCGACGGAACTCGAAGACGCCATGCAGGCGGCCGATGTGACCGTGTTTCTTGCTCGCATCGGCGACCAGATCCGCTTCAGCGATATCGGCACCGGTCGACGGATTGTCGTATCCTATGCGCTCAGCCGCGCTTTGCTCGGGTGCCGTTTCGGAACGGCCGATCATGAGAGTTTCATCGCACTGAAAGACGCCATCGATCGAATGGCGGCAAGGGCTGATACGATCGAGATCACCTGCCCCGCCGGTTCATCCATCCGCGGCAAGGCGCCGTCGAATCACGCGGCCGGCGGCGATGTCAGCATTCGCCGTTTCCCCATGCTCGTTCCCACACCGATCCTGGCGGACGGCTTCTCCGGCAAGGCAGCGATGCCCGGCTTCCTGGTGGGCACGGGATCCAAATACTATCAGCCCTATGAGTGCCTGTTTGAAGGACCTCTTCTCGCCCGCTTCGAGGACGGGCGGATCACCGGCTTTGAGGGATCGGCCGAAGACGTAAAACGGGCGGAAGCCCACTATCGTTTTGTCGCAGAAAAATACGGCATTGATGCCGACTTCGTGCACTCCTGGCACGCCGGCATCCATCCCGGCAGCCGCTACGACTGGCGCCTGGAGGACAGCTACGAACGTTGGAGCGGTGCAGCTTTCGGCAATCCGCGCCTGTTGCATTTTCACACATGCGGCGCCTACGCACCCGGCGAGATCTCCTGGAATATCGTCGACCCAACGGTTTCGTTCGATGGTGTCAGGGTTTGGGAGAACGGTAGGCTCTTCGCCGACCGCATCCCGGGAGTGGACGTTTTGCTGCAGGCGAACAGCGACTTTCGCGAGGCATTCAACAACCCGGCTTCAGAAATCGGATTCTGACCCGTCGGTCAGAAAACAACAATCATACGTCCAGCGTGTAGTCGCGTTCCCAAGTCGAAAAGTGAGAGACGTAGCTGTCCCATTCCTTGTTTTTCAGTTTCAGAAACGCTCCGCTGAATTCTTCACCCATTTGGACTTTGAGCGCGGAATCGGCGTCGTAGGCCCGTAGCGCGTCGAGCAGATTCAGCGGCAGTCGCTGTGCATCGGTCACCAGGTGACCTTCGGCATACATGTCAATGTCGTATCGTTTGCCGGGATCCGCCTTGGATCGCATGCCGGAAAGGCCGGCGGCAATAATCACAGCTTGGAGGAGATATGGATTGGTCGCGCCGTCCGCCAAACGCAATTCAAAACGACCCGGTCCCGGAACCCGGACCATATGGGTGCGATTGTTGCCGCTCCAGGTGACGGTGTTGGGCGACCATGTTGCTCCTGACATCGTCACGGGTGCATTGATGCGTTTGTAGGAGTTGACGGTCGGGTTGGTGATCGCAGTCATGCCGACCGCGTGTTGCATGATGCCGCCCAAAAAGTTCATGGCGCCTGCCGACAGCCCCAGTTCATCGGCTTCGTCGATGAATATGTTGTTGTTACCGCCTTCGTCCCAAACGGATATGTGCGCGTGGCAACCGTTTCCGGTGAGGTTTTCAAACGGTTTTGGCATGAAGGTGGCGCGCAGCCCGTGCTTTTCCGCGATGGATTTGACCATGAATTTGAAGAAAGAGTGCTTGTCAGCCGTCGCCAGAACATCGTCAAAGGCAAAATTCATTTCGAATTGGCCGTTGGCGTCTTCATGGTCGTTCTGATACGGCTCCCAGCCCATCTGCAACATGTAGTCGCAGATCTCGGCAATAACATCGTAGCGCCGCATAACGGCCTGCTGATCGTAACAGGGCTTTGCCGCGGTATCGTACGGATCGGAGATCTGGGTGCCATCCATGGTGGTCAGGAAATACTCGGCCTCAATCCCCGTCTTGATACGCATGCCCTCACCAGTAGCTTCGGCAATAAGCCGCTTCAGTGTGTTGCGCGGCGCCTGGGCAACAGGCTCATCATCCATGACACAATCACTGGCTACCCAGGCAACCTCGGGCTTCCAGGGCAATTGGACCACGCTGTCGGGATCGGGAACTGCCAGCATGTCCGGATGCGCTGGCGTCATATCCAGATACGCGGCGAAACCCGCGAAACCGGCACCCTCTTCCTGCATTTCACCAATGACCTCTGCTGGCACCAGCTTGGCGCGTTGCCCGCCGAAAAGATCGGTGAAGGAGATCATGAAGTACTTGATGCCATTCGCCTTCGCAAAGGCGGCCAGATCATTCGTCATGGTGTGCTTCCCTGTTTTTCTTGTCGTCCAAACTTACTCTCAAGAGTCTCGCCCACCGGGGATCCAGTCGGTGCCGGCAAGCGGCACGCCCGACATGGCCGCCGCCTCGACCGTCAGCGCACAGAGGTCTTCCGGTTCCAGGTTGCGCAGATCGCTCTTGCCACATGCCCGGGCGATGGTCTGAGCTTCCAGCGTCATGACCTTCAGATAGTTGGCAAGCCGTCGGCCTGCTGCAACCGGGTCCAGCCGCTTCGCCAGCTCCGTTTCCTGCGTGGTGATACCGGCCGGGTCCTGACCCTCGTGCCAATCGTCATAAGCGCCGGCTGTGCTGCCCAGCTCGCGATACTCTTCCTCCCATCTCGGGTCATTGTCGCCGATGGCAATCATGGCTGCCGTGCCGATTGAAACGGCATCCGCTCCCAGTGCCATTGCCTTGGCCACGTCGGCACCGTTGCGAATGCCGCCGGATATGATCAGTTGCACCTCCCGATGCACGCCGAGATCCTGCAACGCCTGAACCGCCGGGCGAATGCAGGCCAGAGTGGGCTGACCAACATGCTCGATGAACACTTCCTGGGTCGCAGCTGTGCCACCTTGCATGCCGTCAAGCACAACGACATCTGCTCCGGCCTTCACAGCCAGTGCCGTGTCATAGTAAGGCCTCGAACCGGCGACCTTGACGTATATGGGTTTTTCCCAACCGGTGATCTCGCGCAATTCGAGAATCTTGATTTCCATATCATCCGGGCCCGTCCAATCCGGATGTCGGCAGGCGGAACGTTGGTCGATACCCTTCGGCAGATCTCGCATCTCGGCAACGCGATCGCTGATTTTCTGCCCGAGCAGCATACCTCCGCCACCAGGCTTGGCCCCCTGCCCCACCACGATTTCGATGGCGTCCGCTCGGCGCAAGTCATCCGGGTTCATGCCGTAACGCGAAGGCAACAGTTGATAGACCAGCTTGTCGGAATGACCGCGTTCCTCGGGCGTCATGCCGCCATCACCGGTGGTGGTCGAGGTGCCGGCTGCGGACGCGCCGCGTCCCAGCGCCTCCTTTGCGGCGCCTGAGAGGGCACCAAAACTCATGCCGGCAATCGTGATTGGGATGTCCAGATCGATTGGTTTTTTGGCATGCCGCGTTCCAAGGCTGACCTTTGTGTTGCAGGTTTCCCGGTATCCTTCCAACGGATAGCGCGACACGGATGCGCCGAGAAACAGCAGATCATCGAAGTTTGGGACGTAGCGTTTGGCGCCACCTCCACGAATATCATAGATGCCAGTGGCCGCGGCCCGACGGATCTCGGAATTGGTGTAGGGATCGAAGCTCGCCGGCTGGCGCGGATGGGTGACAGGTCTGGCCATAGTCATGTCCCTCAATAGGCTTCGATGTTGTCGATGCTGAAATTGTAGAGCTTGCGGGCCGAACCGTAACGCCTGAACTCTTCCGGCCTGGCATTGGTTACCTCGCCGCGTTCCAGGAGGTCGGCCAGCAAATCATAATGTTCGGGTCGCATATCCTTTTCCACGCAGTCGGCCCCCAGCGACTTGACGGCGCCTTTGACGAAGAGCTTTGCCTCATAAAGGCTGTCGCCGAGAGCGTCGCCCGCATTGCCGCACACGACCAGGTTGCCCGACTGGGCCATGAAGGCCGACATGTGGCCGATATTGCCGTGAACGATAATATCGATGCCTTTCATCGAAATACCACAGCGAGAGGACGCGTTGCCCTTGACGATCAGAGTACCACCACGACCTGTGGCACCAGCATATTGGCTGGCATCGCCGTCGATAACCACCTTGCCGGACATCATGTTTTCGGCAACGCCGGGGCCCGCCGAGCCCTCAATGTGCACGGTTGCTTCCTTGTTCATGCCGGCGCAGTAGTAACCGGTGCTGCCGCGCACCGTAACCGTCAGCGGGCCGTCCAATCCAACCGCCATGGCGTGGGAACCACGTGGATTGAGCACCTCCCAATCGGTCTCGTTGGTGCCGGCTTTCTGGTCCTGTAGCGTGGCGTTGAGCTCACGCAGGGTGCACGATGTCAGATCCAGAGTCGGCATGTTCAGTGCTCCCAAAAATAGACGGTTGCCGGCTCCGGTTCCCAGACGCGCGCGTCGAGAATGCCAGGGAGATTTACCAACGCCCGGTATTCCGACCCGAAGGCAACATAGCGATCAGTCTCTGCCAGTACCGCCGGCTTGCAGGCAATCGGATCGCGCAACACACCAAAGCCCCTCCGGGTACCGACCACGAACGTGTAAAAACCATCCAATGCACCGAGGCAGTCTTCCAAAGCTTCGCCAAGGCTGGCGCCATTCTGCATCCGGTGGGTCATGTAGGCCGCGCCCACTTCGGTGTCATTTTCTGTCTCGAAATGCATGCCTTCGCGCACGAGTTTGCGGCGCAGGGAGTTATGATTGGACAGCGACCCGTTGTGTACCAGGCACTCGTCCCTTGCTGTTGAGAACGGATGGGCGCCCATCGTGGTGACCGCCGATTCGGTGGCCATGCGGGTGTGGCCGATGCCGTGGGTTCCTTGCATGGCCCGAACGCCAAAGCGATCGACGACCGCGGCTGGAAGGCCCACTTCCTTGTAGATCTCCATCGCCTCGCCGCGGCTCATGACCCGAAGACCCTGATGGTTGGCGGCAAGATGAGCTCCAACCTCCGCAAGCCGGTCGGTCGGAGCAGTGATCACCGCGTGAGTGTCGTTTCTCGTGAGCGAAGCTGTTGTTTCGGCGGCATCTTCCAGCAGTGCCTCAATCGCCGGAAAGTCCGTATCGGGTCGATCGGACTGGATGGTAATCTTGCCAACGGCCTCGTTGCCGTCGCCATAAACTGCGATGCCCGCGCTGTCGGGACCGCGGTCTGTCATGGTGATCAGCATGTCGGCAATCAGGTTACCGAGTTCCGGCTTGAGGGCATCATCCTTCAGAAACAGGCCCACTATTCCACACATCGAAACCTCCGCGCTCAGCAACTGCGATGAGCATAGTGAAGTCGCCGACGGCATGCAACAGGCAGGAATATTTATTTCCTAAGAGGAATATTAGTCCTTCTGCGGGTATGAAATGATTGAAAGAAAGCGGATCGGCAATTGCATGAGCTTGTCCGGACCATGTGGCGCATTGGCGTCAAAATACAGGCTATCGCCCGGTTTGAGATGGTAGGACTTGTCGCCGTGGCGGTATTCCACCTCACCTTCCAGCACATAGAGGAATTCCAGTCCGTCATGTTGGAACGCCGGAAAGACATCTGAACCGCTGGTCAGCGTGATCATGTAAGGCTCGACCATCAGGCCGCTGGTGTTGCCACCGAGATGCCCAAGCAGGCTGTATTGGTGTCCGGCACGCGAGCCCCGGCGTTCGATCTCCAGCCCTTCCCCGGCTTTCACATGCACTGCGCTGCGGGTTACTTCATATTCCCGAAAGAAACTCGAGATCTGAACACCCAAGGCAGCTGACAGTGTTTGCAAAGTGGTGAGTGATGGCGACGTCATGCCATTTTCGATTTTCGACAACATGCCAATGGAGATTCCCGTGGCCTCCGAAAGGTCTGCCACAGTCAGTCCGAGCGTATTGCGAAAAGCCTTGACCTCGCGCCCAATCGACAGTTCAAGGGTCTTGTCCTCTTGACGATCAACCCGGTGCGGATTCTGTTTCAGGGCCGTTGGTTTCTGTGGCAAAGCTGTCATCCTTTCAACGTCACTGCTCGACGCCAAAGAGTTCGCAAAGGCTATCAGTTTAGCGATTGTCTACAAGGCGATGCCGAACTGGTCGACATTAGAGTTCGAAAAGCGTTACCGTCAGCAATACAACATCACCACTCGGACACACTCTCAAGCCAGCCATGGGTACAATCAAAGCAATACTGTTCGACACGTTCGGCACAGTGGTCGATTGGCGGGGTTCGATCACCCGTCACGGCGAAGCCCTTGCGCGCTCCAAGAACATTGAAGGCATCGATTGGGACGCCTTCGCCCGCGCCTGGCGGGCCGGCTATGTTCCCGGCATGGCAAAGGTGCGCTCCGGAGAACGGGCCTTTACCTCAATCGACGACATCCATCGCGAACGCCTGGACGTCATTCTTGATGAATTCGGCATCGCAAGTGCTTTCAACGCGCATGAAAGGGCCGACTTCAATCAAATCTGGCACCATCTCGACCCGTGGCCGGATGCCGTGCCGGGCCTGATTAGACTGAAATCCCGCTTCCTGATTGCTCCGCTGTCCAACGGGAGCCTGAGGCTGCTGTCGGCCATGGCCAAACGCGCCGGCATCCCTTGGGACTGCATTCTGTCGTCCAATGTTTTCAAGGCTTTCAAACCGGATGATGCCGTCTATCTCGGAGCAATCGAGCTGCTCGAATTGCAGCCGCACGAAGTCATGATGGCGGCCGCCCACAATGATGACCTGGCGGCGGCGCGTGCACACGGTATGCGCACTGCTTACATCAACAGACCTTACGAATACGGTGTCGACCAACGGGTCGATTTCGATGCCACCTCTGATTGGGACGCCGTAACGGATTCAATAACAGGGCTTGCCGATCTTTTGCTCGGCGGCACCTAACGCTCCGCTACGGGGATAGCCATTAGATCGGCGCCGGAAAATCCCGATAAACTGCCTGGATATCGGCCAGCACATCCCCGTCGAGGACCAGATCAGCGGCGGCAAGGTTCGATTTCAGTTGGTCCATCGACGTCGCGCCGACAATGACGCTGGTCATGAACGGGCGCTTCTTGCAGAAGGCCAGCGCCATCTGTGACAATTCCAACCCATGCTTGCACGCCACGTCGGCATAAAGCCCGATGACTTTTTCCGATTGTTCGACATAGCGCCCGTTGAGGGTCGGCTGCATCGATCGGCGTGTGCCTTCCGGTGTGTCTCCACCCAGATACTTTCCCGACAGTCCTCCGGCCGACAGGGGTGAAAAGGCCAGCAGCCCAACATTTTCATGCACAGCCACTTCCGCCATGTCGAGATCGAAATGGCGGCAGATGAGGTTGTATTCGTTTTGAACCGACACGACCCGCGGCAGTCCGTGCTTGCGGCTGACTTCGAGAAACTTCATCGTTCCCCACGCGCTTTCATTGGAAAGACCGAAGGTGCGTAGCTTGCCCTCCTCCTGCAGGAGCAATACTTCGCCAAGAATATCCGCAACCTCCTGCTCCATGTCCCCCGGCTGAAGATTGCCCGGATTGAAGGTCCAGTTTTTTCGGAAATGGTAAGATCCGCGATTGGGCCAATGCAGCTGGTAGAGATCGACGACATCGGTTTGCAACCTGGTCAGACTGCCTTCCAAGGCTTCGCGGACAGTAGCACCGTCCACCCGTCGCCCATCACGGAAATCGCCATTGCCCTCGCCCGTGACCTTGGTGGCTACGATCAGTTTGTCCCGATCGGGCCGACCCTTGAGCCATTCGCCAATATACTCCTCGGTCAAACCGCCCGTTTCAGCTGTTCGCGGCGTCGTCGGATACATTTCGGCGGTGTCGATGAAATTGACACCTTCACCGACGGCAAAGTCGAGCTGCTGTTTGGCCTCGGCAAGCGAGTTCTGCGATCCCCAGGTCATAGAACCAAGGCAAAATTCGCTCACCATCAGGCCGCTGCGGCCAAGCGCATTAAGTTTCATGGAACGCTCCAAAGACTGTTGCGCCGCCAGTCGTTGGGCGGCACTGGGGAAGAGCCCCTTTTTGCCCCAGATAGAACCTCGGATGCAACTGACCTCATCGGCTTCCAGCTGACCTTCAGTTCACCTGTGCGGCATCAGGTGCGATGATGTGAATCGCGGTCAACCGATCAGACTGCTATGGACAGCTTATCGAGCAGACTGAACTCTCAACTAAAGGAACTCGTCACCATGCCCACACGCGATGGCGCGATTGAACGAACCGAAGCGTATTTCGACAGCGGCGATTTTCTGGAGGACCTCGGCAGGCTGGTCGCTGTGGAAACCGAAAGCCAAGACCCCGAACAACGTCCTGAGCTTTATCGCTACCTGCACGAGGTCATCGAGCCGATCCTGACCGACCTCGGATTCACCTGCGAGGTCTTTGAAAATGCGGATCCTGCAGGAGGTCCCTTTCTGGTGGGTTCGCGGATCGAAAAGCCGGACCATCAAACCATATTGACCTACGGCCACGGTGACGTCATCCGCGCCCAGACCGATCAATGGCGCGACGGGTTGCATCCATTCCGCATCAAAGTCGAAGGCGATCGCATCTACGGACGCGGAACGGCCGACAACAAATCGCAGCATCTGATCAATCTGAAGGCCATGGCCGCGGTGATCGCGGAGCGCGGCGCACTAGGCTTCAACGTCAAGATCGTGGTCGAAACGTCGGAGGAAACCGGCTCCGCCGGCCTCGCCGAATTCTTCTCTGATAAGAGGGATCTGTTGAAAGCGGATGTCTTGATCGGTTCCGATGGGCCGCGGCTGCAACCCGGCATTCCGACCGTCTTCATGGGTACCCGCGGCGGCTACAATTTCGACATGGAGGTCAACCTGCGTGATGGTGCAAACCACTCCGGCAATTGGGGCGGTTTGCTGGCGGACCCGGCCCTGATCCTGGCCCACGCGATCGCCTCGATCACCGACGCCCGTGGCCAGATCAAGGTGCCGGAATGGCGCCCGGACAGCCTGACACCTGATATCCGCAAGGCTCTGCAAGGGCTGCCGGTCGGCGGCGGGGGACCTACCATCAGCGAAAACTGGGGTGAGGAAGACCTCGACCCGGCCGAGCGCGCCTTTGGATGGAATTCATTCGCCGTCCTGGCGATGAAAAGTGGTGTACCGGAAGCGCCGGTGAACGCCATTGCCGGTCATGCGAAGGCCCACTGCCAGTTGCGTTATGTTGTCGGAACCGACGAAAACGACATCCTCCCTGCCCTGCGGCGCCATCTCGACGCCCACGGCTTCGAGCAGGTCGCCGTCAGCCCGGCGGAAGGCAGGTCGTTTCGCGCCACCCGCCTCGACCCGGATCATCCATGGGTGACGTTTGTCGCTGACTCCATCAGGAAAACGGGCGGGCGCGATCCGCATGTGCTGCCCAACCTGGCCGGATCTCTGCCCAATGACACCTTCACGGACGTGCTCGGCCTGCCAACGATCTGGATCCCACATTCCTACGGTGGCTGCTCTCAACACGCGCCGAACGAGCACATTCTCAAGCCCGTGACCCGCGACGCCATCCGCCTGATGGCCGGTGTCTGGTGGGATATCGGAGAACTGGAAACACCCTCTTGAAGGCCCGCGATCAGGTGTTGTCCTTGCAGTATTGCGCGATTTCACCGTGTGTCGCGAACCAGACGCCGTCATGCGACGTGATGTAATCGAGCAGTTCGTGGATGAGTTGGATGCGCGACCGATAGCCGATGATCGGCGGGTGCAATGTGAGCAGGAACAGACCACCTTCGGCATAGGCGCCATCAAATTCCCTCTTGAACACATCGAAGACAGCCGACGGCGGCGTATAGGGCCGTAGGCCGGCAAACCGGTCCATGTTGAAATAGACCGCATCGTCGCGGATCCACTCAACCGGCAGTTCGACGATTCCGGTCGGTTCGCCGTTCTCGAGGAGCTCGTAGGGCTCGTCGTCGGCCATCATGGAGGAATCGTAGAGAAGTCCCATCTCGCGGGTGATCGACAGCGTGTGCGGGCTGAAGTCCCAGGACGGTGTTCGAATGCCGATCGGCCGCACCCCCGTGACCTTTTCCAGCGTATCGGCAGAGCGCATTTGCAGATCGCGCTCGACATCGTAGCCAAGCCGGCTGTTCAATTCATGAATCCACCCGTGGATCCCGACTTCATGACCATCAGCCACAACGCGTCGCTGCTCGTCCGGATGCAGCAAAGCGACAACGGCCGGCACGAAGAATGTCGCCGGGACCGAATATTTCTCAAGCATGTCCAGGATACGTGGCATGCCTCTGCGGGCCGCATATTGTCCCTGCGACAACCGCCCGGGCGAGTCGTCACCCCAACGAAGTGTCAGCGATTCATGGTCGGAATCGAACGAAATCGCCACGGCGACCTTTGCATCCGACTTCCACTTTTTCGGTTTCAGAGATCGACCGGCACGCACTCGGTCGACGACCTCGCGCCATTGCTCTTCGGGCCATTCCCACGGCCGTGCCTTATCGCCGGCCAGCCGGATGTCTGACAACTCATTCATAGCTTTGCCTCCGCTGCATGGCCCGCATGCTGCCACATGCAGGCCAGCAACAGAAAGGGCTTAGCGATAAAGCAGAGACTTCTCGTTGTGGAAGATGTGAACCTTTTCGGGGGCCGCAGTCATCCGGACCATGCGGTTTCGCAGATCCGAATGGATGCCGGGCAGCTTGCCGATCACCGCCGCGTTGCCTTCGTTCGGGTGGAAATAGAGCAACGTCACCTCGCCCAACGCCTCCGTGATGTTCACCTTGCCTTCGTAGACAAAGCTGTCTTCAGCAGCCGGCGTGAAATCCTCCGGGCGCACGCCGATATTCACCCGCATGCCCTGATCGTTGCCGTTGGTCGGCACGCTGCTCACGGCTGTACCACCGCCCTCCACCTTGATCTTGGTGCGCTCGCCGGTTTCAACGATCTCACCGGGCAGCAGGTTCATCGCCGGTGAACCGATGAACTGCGCGACGAATTCGTTTTCCGGCTTCTCGTAGAGTTCGAGCGGCGTGCCGACCTGGGCGATGCCCTTATTCGCGAGAACGACGATGCGGGAGGCCAGCGTCATCGCTTCGACCTGATCGTGGGTCACATAGATCATGGTCGATTCGGGCATCGACTCCTTCAGTTGAGCAATCTCGATTCGGGTGGCGACGCGCAGAGCGGCATCGAGATTCGAGAGCGGTTCATCGAACAGATAAACCTTTGGATCGCGAACGATCGAACGGCCGATGGCCACGCGCTGCCGCTGCCCTCCGGACAGTGCTTTGGGAAGACGATCCAGATACTCGTCGAGCTGCAAAACCTTGGCCGCCCGTTCGACGGCTTCGTCAATCTCCGCCTTCGACTTTTTCGCGAGCTTAAGAGCAAACGCCATGTTGTCGCGCACGGTCATGTGCGGATAAAGCGCGTAACTCTGGAACACCATGGCAATGCCGCGCTGCGCCGGCGGTACATCGTTGACAACGACATCGTCGATCTCCAGCGTGCCGTCGCTGATCTTCTCCAGGCCGGCAATCATCCGCAGCAGCGTACTCTTGCCGCAACCGGAGGGTCCGACGAAAACGATCAGCTCGCCGGTAGTAATGTCGAGATCGATGTTCTTCAGCACTTCAATGCCGCCGCCATAGGTTTTGGCGACATCCGTCAGCTTCAGATTGGCCATGATTACCCTCCCAAAATTACGTTTGCAGCGCCAGGCAAGGCTGCCATGGACCGAGTTGGACGGTGCCGTTCGTCGAAAGACCCGCACATCCGAGTTCGGCTCCGACAGGAGCCCATGAACCCGTGGGCAATGGGAGCTCCGATGCGGTGTCGCTCAGGTTGAAGGCGCAGAAGATCGTCTGGTTGCCGAGTGATCGAGTGAAATGCACGACGTCGCCGGTCACCTCCACGCCATCATGATTTCCCGTCGCCAAAGCCGGATGAGCCTGCCGGAAAGCGATCGCCCGCCGATAGTGATGCAGCATAGCGCCGGGATCAGATTCCTGAAGATCGGCCGCTAACGGCAGATGGTCGTCACCCATCGGCAACCACGGCCGGCCTGTGGAGAAGCCGCCATTGGGGAAGGCATGCTCCCATACCATCGGCGTGCGGCAGCCGTCGCGTCCCTTGAAGGCCGGCCAGAACTCCCGGCCATAGGGATCCTGCAGATGTTCGAAATCGACATCGGCCTCACCAAATCCCAGTTCTTCGCCCTGGTACATGCAGACCGAGCCGCGCATGCACATCAGCATGGTTGCGAACAGGCGTTGCGCCGCCGGATTGAGGTACCAGCGCGACGCGTGCCGCATCACGTCATGGTTGGAAAACGCCCAGCACGCCCATCCATTGGACGCCACGTCATCGACCAACCCGAAAACTTCGGCCACGCGCGTCGCGGTCAGGGGCTCCTGCGCCAGAAACTCGAAGGCGTAACACATATGCACGAAATCATCGCCAGCAGTGTATTCGCCAAGAATCTCCAATCCTTTCTGGGCATCGCCGATTTCGCCAAGCGAGATAGCGGCCGGATACTCCTCCAGAAGGGACCGGAAGCGTCTGAGGAAGTCGAGATTCTCAGGCTGGTTCTTGGAGTGGATGTGATCCTGGTGGTTGTACGGATTGACCGACGGAGCAATGTTGGCGTTGCGTTTCTCAGGCGCCAGTGGCGGATTGTCGCGTAACTGCTTGTCGGCAAAGTAGAAGTTGATCGTATCCAGTCGGAAACCGTCGACGCCGCGATCGAGCCAGAACCGGGCGACGTCCAGAAGCGCATCCTGAACCGCCGGCTCGTGCAGATTGAGGTCCGGTTGCTCGATCAGGAAATTGTGCAGGTAGTACTGCTCCCGCCGGGCATCCCAGTGCCAGGCCGAACCTCCGAAAATCGACAGCCAGTTGTTCGGCGGCGTGCCGTCCGGTTTCGGATCGGACCAGACATACCAGTCCTTCCTGTCGTTCGCACGATCGGCACGGCTTTCGCGAAACCACGGATGCTGGTCCGAGGTATGGGACAGAACCAGGTCGATAATCACCTTCAGGCCCAGCTGATGCGCCGCGATGACGAGCCGGTCGAAATCATCAAGCGTGCCGAAGATCGGGTCGACGCCGCAATAATCCGTTACGTCGTAGCCGAAATCCTTCATCGGTGACGGAAAGAACGGCGAAATCCAGATGCCGTCGACACCGAGGGAGGCGATATGGGGCAGACGCTCGATGATCCCGGCCAGATCGCCGATGCCATCGCCATTGCTGTCCTGAAAACTGCGCGGATAGATCTGATAAATCACCGCTCCGCGCCACCAGTCCTTCAGTGTGGCCGGGCCTACAGGCACTATGGATTGATCGATCATGCTCATCGTGGGGTTTCAATCCGATTTCTATTTGACCGAGCCGGCAAGCAGCCCGCGGACCAGATAGCGCTGCATGGTGAAGAACACCGCGAGAGGTACGGCGATGGATACAAAGGCCGCGGTTGCCAGGATGCCCCAGTCACCGCCGCGCGAACCAAGAAGGTCGTCGGCGATCTTGACGGTCATCACCTTTGTCTCGTCCGAAGATGGCAGGAAGACCTTTGCAACTAGCAGGTCGTTCCAGGTCCAGAGGAACTGGAAGATGGCGAAACTGGCAAGCGCCGGAAACGAGAGCGGCAGTACGATCTTGACGAAGACCTGGAAATCGGTGGCCCCGTCGACCTTGGCGCTTTCAATGATGTCGCGTGGCAGTCCGACCATGTAGTTGCGCAGGAGATAGATCGCCAACGGCATGCCAAAGGCCGTGTGGGCGAGCCATATCCCCATGAAACTTTGGCCAATGCCGATCTTGTTGTGCAGGTTGAGAAGCGGCACCAACGCCAGTTGCAACGGCACGACCAGCAATCCAACCACGGCGGCGATCAGCAGTCCCCGTGCTGGAAAATCCATCCACGCCAAGGCGTAAGCCGCAAAGGCCGCAATCAGGATCGGAATGATGGTTGCCGGAATCGTCACCGTCAGCGTGTTGATGAAGGCCAGATCCATATTGTCGGCCGTCAACACCGTTCGATAGTTGTCGAGCGTGAAATCGGGTGGCGTGTCCGCTTGGAAATAGATGCGCGGTCCACGCTTGGTGATTTCCTTGGGCGACGTCATTACGTAGTCGCCATTGGCATCCACCATCAGCGTCCGGTCGGCCTGAATGTTCTGTGTCGTCCCCGCAGGGAACTCGCCCGGTGCACGACCCTTGCTGCCGAAGGCGGTGATCTTGCTGTCGCCAGACTTGAAACGTTCGGCAACGTCCGGATCGGCAAAGATATTGCCTTTCAGAACCCAGACGCCGTTTTCTTCTTTCTGGGATTCGAGATCAGCACGACCTGCCTCAGCCAAAACGACGGAGAACGGCGCACGCCACCAACCGGAGGCGGAAATCTGATCCCGGTCGCGGAAGGACGAGACGAACAGCCCGACCGTCGGTATCAGCCAAATAATGACAATGGCGATCACCGAGATGTAGGTAACGATGGTCAGGCCTGATTTTTGTCCGGCAATATTATCCATGACCCGCCTCCCTCAACGCATTTCTTTGCGTGCCTGGACGATGTTCCAGATCATCACAGGCATCACGATAATCATGATGATGAAGGCCACCGCCGTGGCTCGACCGTCGTCGCGGAACATGTATGACATCATGTAGCTCGGCAGGATTTCGGTCCCGAAATTGCCACCGGTCATCGTGTAGACGATATCGAACACCTTGAGCACCAGGATCGTGGTCGTGGTCCAGACCACGACGATCGTCCCCATGATCTGCGGTACCTTGATCTTGAAGAATATCTGGAATGGGTTGGCGCCATCGATAATGGCTGCCTCGATGGTCTCTTCGGGAACACCGCGCAGGGCCGCCGACAGAATGACCATGGCAAATCCGGTCTGTGTCCAGATCAGGATCACCATGAGGAAGAAGTTGTTCCAGAACGGCACCTGCAACATGTCCACCGGATCCTCGGCCCCGAACACCGATCGAATGGCGTTGATGAGGCCGATATCGGCATTGTTGGCGTAGACGAATTTCCAGATTAGCGATGCGCCGACGAAGCTGATCGCCATGGGCATGAAGATCATCGATTTGGCCAGATTGCCGCCGCGCATGCGGTCAGTCAGCTGCGCAGCAAGCAAGCCGGCAAATGTGGCGGCCGCTGGAACAATCAGCGCCCAGAGCATGTTGTTGAGAAAACTCTGTCGGAAATCCGCTTCGCTGAACATTGCAATGTAGTTGCCGAAGCCGATGAACTCATCACCCTGGCGGTTGAACAGCGATCGATAGGCGGAGGCGACGACCGGGTAGGCGAGGTAGAGCCCGAGTGCGATGATCGCCGGCAGCAGGAACAGCCATGGTCGAACCATGTTTGCGCGGTTGATGTTCCGTCCGGCATGTTCGCCTTTTGCCGGAAAGATAACCTTGTCGAGGATGAGGTTGGAAAAATAGAAATAGCCGACGCATCCGCCAACGCCTGCCAGGATGGTGATGACACCCTGCAATACCGGGTTCATGGCTTTCTCCTCCCCTGTTGCCTCGAACGGGCACCCGCAGCGCAATTGGCCGCGAGCGCCCCGCAGTCCGCCCTACTGCATTGAGTTCCAGCGTTCCTGCACGGTCTTGGCTACATCAGCGGCTTCCGCGCCGGAGGTGTAGTCGACCATGCCGGTCCAAAAGGCACCGGCGCCGATTTCACCCGGCATCAGGTCCGACCCGTCAAACCGGAACGTGGTGGCATTGAGCAGAATGTCGCCCAGTGCTTTCAGGGTATCGTTGGCATAGGCATCACGGCTGACACCCGTGTGCGGGGTCAGGAAGCCGCCCTGCGCCATCCACACCTCATGAGCGATCGGCGTCTGCAGGAATTTGATGAAGCCCCTCGCTACTGGCGTATCGTCCAGGATTGAGAACAGGGTACCGGCACCGAGTACCGGCTTGCCGAGATCCTTTTCCGCATAGGCCGGAAAGTAGAAGAAATCGACATCCGTCCCAAGCTCCGTTCCATCCGGGAAGAAGGTAGGAATAAAGGTTGCCTGATGGTGCATGTAGCATTTCGGCGGCAAGTCGAAGAGACCGCCCGGGCTGTCGCGGAAATCCGTGTTGGGAACGGCTTCCATACCGCCGGCAACATAATCGTCGTTCTTGGCGAAGTGGCCGAATTCCTCGATCGCCGCGATGATGCGCGGATCATCGAACGGGATTTCGTTGGTGACCCATTGGTCGTACACTTCCGGCGGCTGCGTGCGCAGCAACATGTCCTCGACCCAGTCGGTGGCAGGCCAGCCGGTAGCGGCGCCCGAACCCAATCCGATGCACCAGGGCGTTCCACCGTCGGCGACGATCTGGTCGGTCAGTTCCTTCAGCTCTTCCATGGATTCCGGCACTTCATAGCCGTTTTCCTCGAACTGCTCCGGCACGTACCAGACGAGCGACTTGACGTCGATCTTGTAGGGAAACGCAAAGAACTGTTCGTTGCCATCGGCGCCTTTGTAGGAGCCGAGACCAACCCAGGACGGACCGGCGGCATAATTTTCGCTGACCCAGCCGGCCGAGTCGGCACCCAGCGGCGTAAGAAAGCCACGGGCTGCCATGTCGGCCGCCAGGCCTGGCTGCGGGAAGACCGCAATGTTGGGTGCCGAGTTGGCCTGAGCCGAAATAACGATGTCCTGCTCGAAGCTGTCGGAACCGGAGTAGTCAACCGTGGCGCCGGTCGCTTCCTCGAAATAGGCCAGCATGTTCCGGACCAGTTTGTCGTCCTCGCCGGTCCAGGGACCGGTCATGCTCAGGGTCTGCCCGGCATAATCATGAGCAGAGGCATAGGCGTCGTAGCTGCCCCAGTTGAACGGCCCTTCTCCGGGCTTGAACAGCAGATCCGCATTGGCCGTGCCCGCCGTCAGAGCAATCGCCGCAACACCGGCAAAAAACAGGTTTTTCATTGAGATCCTCCCAGGTTGAACGAGCGGTCGGTGGATTGACGAGTTCCGCCGAAGCTCAAAATCAAAGCGCTTTGAATATTGCAACCATCGCTCACATAAAGCGGTTTGTCAATCTTGCTAGCGAATTTTCCCTGTTTTACGGGAAAAACACCGCTTCTCTGCAACTGAACTCTTCAGGCTCCCCTTTGACGGCAGAAGGTTTCGGTACTAGTATGCTAAAAAAATTATAACCGCTTTGGAAAACGGGGAATCAATGAATCTCAAGGAGTTGTCGGAACACCTGGGCCTTTCCCAGACGACGGTGAGCAGGGCTTTGAACGGCTTTCCGGAAGTCAAGGAAGCGACACGCCTGCGGGTACTGGAGGCGGCAAAAAAACACAACTATTCGCCCAATCTCCGCGCCAAGAACCTGGCAACCGGTCGGGCAATGGCAACCGGTCATGTGATCCCGCTTTCGTCAAAGCACGAGATGGTGAACCCCATTTTCGGCGACTTCGTTGCCGGGGCTGGTGAGATCTACGCCCGCGATGGCTACGAGATGGTCCTGTCAATCGTTGCCGATAGCGAGGAAGCTTCCGTCTATCGGCAATTGAAGGCCAAAGGGACCGTCGACGGGCTGATCGTTCACGGTCCGAAAATCAACGACAAGCGCATCGCTCTGTTGCGGGAAATCGGCATTCCTTTCGTGGTGCACGGGCGCTCATCCGGGGTCGATGCCCCGTACTCCTGGCTTGATGTGAACAATCGGAGTGCTTTCGTCAGAGCGACTGACTTTCTCCTGGATCTCGGCCATCGCCGCATCGCATTGATCAACGGTCTGGAGACACTGGATTTTGCCTATCGGCGCCGTGACGGCTACGAACAGTCTCTGCGAGCCCGTGGTTTGGAACCAGACCCCCGGATCATGCGCTCCGACGAGATGACCGAATTCTACGGCTACCGCTCCGTTTGCGACATGATGGCTCTCGACGAGCCACCTACAGCATACCTGTCGTCTTCCATTATTGCCGCGTTTGGCATTCGTCGCGCGGTCGAAGAGGCGGGATTGCGCATCGGCCGGGATATTTCGATCATCACCTTCGACGACGCCCTCTCCTACTTGAGAAACGGCGAGGATGTTCCAATTTTTACAGCTGCACGCTCGTCCGTGCGCGATGCCGGACGGCAGGCCGGCCAAATGCTGCTGGATCTGATCCGAGAGCCTGAGAGTGGTCCCCTGAACACTCTGCTGGAAGCAGAACTGATGGTCGGTACGTCAACCGGTCCAGTCCCGTCGCGCTGAAGCCTGAACAATAGCGCGACCGCTTGGGCCATCAACAACTTGCTCAACGCCCAACCGCTTAGAGTGTTGCGCGTTCTGGTAGATAGACCTAGTCTCAAACTGAGCAAGCCGTTTCATTTGGGGCCCTGAAGTGGACTTGATCAAACAAGCGCAACGCGCCTGTCAGTTTCCGGAGTTCCGGGAGGAGGAAAGGTATCTGGTCGAAAAAATCGGCCGGTATATCCTGCTGCTCCCGGAGCCCTCTCGGCGCGACTGGTTGGCAATTGCCGCCATCTGGGTGTTGCTGGTGGCCGGAGCAGTCGTCCTTGCCACGTCTGTTGCCGGAGCCGGTTTCGGAGCACTGCGAACACCTGCGCTTCTGCTGCTCGGCGCTCTACAGGTTTTCATCCTGCTGGGTTCACTCTTCATCCTGCTTACCGTTCGGCTGAGCGCTCTACAAACACCCGAGATCTTTGACATTCAGCAGCAGATCACGGAACACGGAGCGCAGATCGCGTTGATGTTCCGGACCTATCGAAGGGGCATTGTCGCCATCAGCCACGTCTTGTTCACTCACCTCAAGACGTGTACCCGGATCCGGGCGAAGCAACTCAGCGTGGCACAGGATGCGATCGAAGCCCTCTTCTCGCAGATTCGCCCGGACGCAAACGATGCCAGACACAACCGCAAAACAAAGACCAAGGTTCCGCGCGAGTCCGATTATACCTTGGAAGAATTCGTCGGAGGCTCCGACAGCGCCCTTGCGGCCTTCGAGAAGGTTGTCGAACAGTACAAGAATGCCCCCGAACTCACCAGCGCGGAAAACACCGGGAATGAGACGGAAACGACCGGCAATCTGCCCATGCGCCTGACGGCGATCGAAAAGGCAACGGATATGGAGTGCCGAACCGAGCTTCGCTTTCTGAAGGTCACGGTCACCGAAAACCAGGATCGGCTCATCACTGATTTGCGGGCCGGTGCCGATGATCTGCGAGCTGGCGAGCTCGCGACCGAGGCCGAGCGGCTGACGCAATCCTATATTCTGGATCCGGTGCAGAACTTGCTTGAAAACCTTCAGGCGGCGCAGGATATCCTGTTGGATGCGGTCTATGCCCGCGGTGACGATGCACCCGAAATGTGGACTGTGAACATCTCCTCGGTTTCACGTCGATTGGTCGCCGCGCGCCGCATCAGACGCCGAAACTACCGGTTGGCCCGAGCCTTGGGCGGCTGGCTCCCTATTGCTTTTGTCACGGCCACGGCAACCTATCTGATCGTCATGCAAACGCTATGAGGAAGCGGTTTCCCGAACCACTTGGGTATTGAATTACGGAGCCTTTTCGCAGTATGGAATGGCACTTGGGTTTGCCCTCGAATGACCCCAACCAGGTGGCAGCTTGGCAATATCCTGACCAGCCTCCGTACCGTCTCAATCGGAACGAAAAGACCACAGCCAAGCATGATGATCAGCCCATTTTTCCATTCAACGTTGCAGGCCAGCCCAAAGCGGCCAACTTCATGCACAAGGGCTGTCGCCGCTATGTCGGGAAACACCGCACCATGATGACCGCATTGAACGACATTGCCAATGCACTGCGTCGATGGCCACTTTGGCTGTGGTTCGCCCAGCAGGATATCAAGTCCCGCTACCGCGGTTCCCTGCTCGGACCAATTTGGCTTGTGCTTAATCTGGGAATCCTCGTTGCTGCACTGTCTCTGATCTACGCAACCATCTTTGGTCTTCCTGTTGAAGTCTACACACCCCATGTCGGAACTGGTTTCATTGCCTGGTGGTTCATTTCTGGCGTTATGATCGATGCCTGCACGGCCTTCACGTCCAACGCCCAGATTATCCGCAACATGCCGCTACCGATCGGCATACATGTGCTGCGGGTTCTGGCACGTCATTCCGTGCTGATGTTGCACAACCTGATTGTCTATCTGATCATCGCCGTCAGCTTCGCCATTTGGCCGAACGCCAATACGCTTTTGGTCGTCATCGGCTATGCGCTCGTAACAACTTTGCTGTTTTCGATCGGTCTCTGCCTGGCAATCATATGTGCCCGTTATCGAGACGTGCCTCACATCGTTGCGAGCATTGTTCAGGTGGTGATGTTTGTAACGCCCATCATGTTTTTGAAGGACATGTTGCAAAAGCGGATTTACATCGCCAACGTCAATCCCTTTTATCACATGATAGAAGCCATCCGGGCCCCCCTTCTCGGTCAAAACCCCGAACCCATCACCTGGGCTTTCCTCATCGGCGCCAACATCCTTGCCGCCTTTGCAGCCCTTTATCTCGTCAGGCGAACCGGCCACCGCGTTCCCTATCTGGTTTAGTTTTATGTCCGATCTGGAACTCAGTGTTGAAGACGTCTGCCTGCGCTTTCGTATCTACGGGGTTGGTAGCCAATCGCTGAAAAAGCAGCTGCTGTCCTTCGGGACCGGAGGTCGGTTGGGCCGGGATACGGAAAACCACTTCTTTGTGCAGGCCTTGTCGGACCTAACCTTCAAGCTGCAGACCGGTGACAAGCTCGGGATCATGGGGGCGAACGGCGCCGGCAAATCGACATTGCTGCGAATCCTGGCAGGCATCTACCGCCCGCAAAGCGGCATCGTACGATCGACAGGGCAGATCGCAGCCATCATCGACCCCAGCGTTGCGCTTGATTCCCTTGCAACCGGTTACGAGAACATCCTCTCACGGGCACGGCTTCTGGATGTCCCGCGGGCAAAGCACCAGCGCTTCACCGAGCAGGTCCGTGAAGTATCGGAACTGGGCGACTATCTGTCGATGCCGGTGCACACCTACTCGTCGGGCATGCTGATGCGCCTGAATTTTGCCATGAGCGTTTCGATCGAGCCGGATATCCTGCTACTCGATGAATGGCTGAGTGTTGCGGATCAGAGCTTTAGTGAGAAAGCAGAAGCGCATATGCGCTCCCTTGTCGGAAAGACCCGTATCCTGGTACTGGCCTCTCACAACCTCGATCTGCTGCAGCGTGTCTGCAACAAAGGCCTGTTCCTGAAGGATGGGCAGATCGCCTGTTTCGGCAGTGTCTACGACGCAGTGCAAGCCTACAACGAGCACGGTTAGTCACAGTTCACAGTGTCGGAGAAACCCGGTTTCGCCGTAAGATAGTCGTCAGACCATCTGATAGGCTGCTTCATCGACAGGCTGGGGCTCGACACTCTCATCTGTGAGACCCATGAACCAGACTGACGTACCGTCCTCCAGCGTATGGCGGAGGATCACGGGATCCGGCGAACTGTCGTCATAGGCAACATCCCAAGCTGCCTCGTTGTACACCACAAAACGACCGTGATTGTCATCAAACAAGGGCTGGCCATAGGTTTCTTCAAAGGCGTTGAAGAGTTGCGTAAGCTCCGAGACATCGTCATAAACTGGGAGGCCGCCATCAAGGCCAGTCTCCGGTGTTGCCACAGCCGGTGTGTTGACCGCGGTCGGGTAGGAGATGGTCCCGTTGTCATCGAGCGAGCCACTCATTACCGGCAGGTCGTCCGTAGCCGATATGGTCTGGATCGTGTCGTTGACGAACGAACTCAGTTCGGCTTCCAGAGAATCGATCAGGCTGGAAATCTCTTCCCCAGCGTCCGCGAACTCGGCGTTGGAGTTGAAGAAATCCATCACCCATTCGTTCGGATCAACCGCAGCCACCGTCACGTCACTGCTTTCGGTGACAGGTTTCTGAATCAACGGCTCCGGCTCAGCCGCAACTGTTTGCGTCTCTTCGGCCGGTGCGCTCTCAACCTGGCCTTCGGAATAGACAACGTCACGCGCTTCCGGCTCCACATATGCAGCCGCGTCAGCAGCCAATACGGCCTCTTCTGACGATTGAACAAGAATGGCGTCTTGCTCCGCTTGCGCCTTGGCCTCTACGCGCTCCGTTTGCCTGTCAGACAGGATCTGGGCGTATTCCTTTGACGCCGTATTTTCGTCTTCGACCGGCAGGTAATTTTTTTCCTGAACTTCGGTCGCTGCAAATTCAACGCTTTCTTCAGCTTCAGAACCACCTGTCTCTATCAGGTCGAACACGCCGAAGGCCGCTTCAAGACCGAGACTGTTGTTCTGGATGATCGGTGAAGAGGAAAACGCAATCGCCGACAGGATGATAAACACCTGCTGTGGAGAGAATGTGAAGTCACCGAGCACGACTTGACGTTGGTCGGCTACATTGAAGATCTCGCCGTCCTGGCGATTTTCATTGATCGAGTTCGATTTGTCGTTTTCGCCAAAGCCGAAAAGACTGACACTTTGCTCATCTGAGATCAGGCAGATAGCGGCGAAAACCGCAATAAGCACTGAACTCGGGTGGATCATGACATTGTTGTGTCGAGCCGTACCGAGCATGAAGGCCGGCTCTCGGGTCATGAATTGGCGAACGATATCGGTAAAGGAGTGACCCTTTATGATCACCGACGCCGTCGTGCCGGCAATGTGGTACTCGCCATCGATGATCGCGACGTGAACGAGCACCTCGCAGGAATCGGCGCCACAGAAAGCGAACCAGGGATCACCCTCGTCCGTTTCTCCCATTTCGGTATCAACTGAAATGCCGGCCTGAACGAGGGCTGCTTCGATGCGGTATAACTCGGCCAGATCCTGGTTGGACCAGCCCCCTCTTCTTCTCTCGCAGCTTGGCTGTCTGTTTTGAGAAAAAAGCGGTATTACACCGTCTTGCATCGTCACTGCCCCTCAGAACCTATTCCACGTCCTCGAACAGAATCTGGAACGTAATAGGATCATAGAATCGCATAAGCGTGTAAACAAACTTACGTGGTTCTACCTGCAAGGCATTGGCCCAGTCAACATATCTTGCCGGTGGAATACGGCCACGGCCAGTCTCCAACTGCGATATGAAGGTATAATATTCAGCGCCCACCAACTCGGCCAGCTGGCGCTGGGAAAGGCCGATAGCCTCCCGTCTTTCTTTCAACCAGAGTCCGGCCTCTTTGCGAAGCTCTTGAACACCTGCGTCTGTGCGTTTCTGCGGATTCGTATACATATCTAACACCACCTCTGCAGAAACCTATATAGCGCACTTTTCCGGATGGTACAAGGTTTACTGTACACTTCTGTTTTCAGATCACGCTCATGTGTGATGAATGCCCGGAAAAGCCGCACCTTGGACATATTTTCCGAGCGCGGCTATTCCTCGGTGAATGCCTTTATCAAGCGGTTTTGCAGCGGCTGGACGAGATAATTCAGAGTGGTTCTCTCACCCGTCGCGATGATCACGTCGCCCGGCATGCCTGGTGTCAACACTTTGGCAATCCGTTCAGGCACACTGTCATTGTCGACAATAATCTTCGACACGTAATATTCCTCTCGCTCCATCTCATCGATCAAAATGTCTGCGGAAATCCACTCCACAGTCCCAAAAATTGTTGGAATTTCCTGACCGGTAAAGGAAGAGAAGCGAACCTCGGCCTGCATGCCGGTCCGGACGCTGTCGATATCGAGCGGTGAGATCCGGGCATTGATAATCAGGTCGTCATTGACCGGAACAATTTCCATAATCGTTTCACCGGCCTGCACGACACCTCCCAGGGTGTGAATTTGCATATTCTGCACGATCCCGTCCTGCGGAGCGCGGATTTCGACGCGATCGTAAACATCTGATGCGATGGTATGCCGCTCACGAGCATCAGCCAAGGTCAGGCGCGCTTCGCGCAGTTGTTCGACGACATTCTCAACGAATTCTTGCTTGAGCTGCAAGATCTCGATCTTGGCTTCGCCAATGCTCTGCCCGGTACGAGCGATAGAAGAACGGGACTCAGCTTTCTGGCCGAAGATCCGGGTGCGTTCCCGCTCCAGCGCAGCCAGGCGATTTTTTGCGTAAAAACCCTTTTCTGCAGCCGGGCGCACAGCCTCGATTTCGGTGTCGTAGCTGGCGATCTGCGAATCAAGGGAAGCAATCTGCTCCCGGGTCCCGGCAATGAACTCCTCCTGTTGCGCGATCTGAGCTTCGAAGATATCGATCCGATTTTCGATCGATTCCTTGCGTTCGCCGAACTGACGCTCCTGATCGGTCATCATCGTCTTGACGGCCGGATCGTCCCTGTTCCGCATGATCATGTCGGGGAAGGTGATCTCGTCCAGTCCGTCGCGCTCGGCCATCAGCCGGGCCTCCTGCGTCAAAGCCTGGAAATATTGGACCCGCGTCAGGTCGGTATTGGCCTTGGCCTGTGTGTGATCGAGCACGACAAGTAGGTCGCCCTCATTCACCCGCTGCGCGTCCCTGACCGCGATCTCCTTGACGATCCCACCCTGCAGGTGCTGGATTTCCTTACGGTTGGATTCCACCGCAACCTTGCCCGCCGCGATCACCGCGCTATCGAGTTTAGCCGTTGCTGCCCAGACACCAAATCCACCGACACTGATCAGCAGAATAATCGCGCCGAACAGTAATATGCCGAGATAGCTGGTTGATACTTTGGGTGCTTCGTCCTGATTGCTCATGGTCCGATCCGAATTTATCGTAAGGCGCGCTTCTGGCGCCAAAATGGGTTCAATTCAAGGCAGCTTCTAGTCGGCCTTTTGTGTCCGTGCACGGACCGCCGATCCGACGTCCGGTCCCGGCTGAGTCACCGTCTGTGGACGCGGTGCGGGAGGCCGCTGCAGTGATGGACTCGCCTGAGGCTGCCCAGGCCGTGGCTGTTGCTGCACCGCCTGCGGGCCACGCTGCGGCATCCCTTGCGGCGGCGCCGGCATATTGGCGACACCCGGCTGCCCTTGGTCGCGCGGCGGTGCTTGGACCACCTTGGGGCCCATCAGTTTCGGCAGCATCTGTTCGCGCGTTCCGATGCCCTGCAACTGGCCGTCCATCAGGATCATGATCTGGTCAGCAATCGTCAGCAGGTTGGGCTTGTGCGTGATCACGATGACCGACATACCCATTTCCCGCATCTTCTTCATCGCTTCAGACAGGGCTTCTTCACCAGCCGTATCCAAGTGCGCATTGGGTTCGTCGAGCACAATCATGACCGGATCGCCGTAAACCGCTCGTGCAAGAGCGACGCGTTGGCGCTGGCCACCGGAAAGGGCCTGACCTCCCTCACCGATTTCGGTGTCGTAGCCCTGCGCAAGGCCTTGGACCATTTCATGAACGCCGGCCATTTGCGCCGCTGCGATTACCTTTTTGTCATCAATTTGGGCAAATCTGGCAATATTCTCGGCAATTGTTCCGGAGAACAGCTCCACGTCCTGAGGTACGTAACCGACAAATCGGCCGAGTTTTTCCTGGTCCCAATGATCGATATCGGACCATCAATGCGAACGTGTCCGGACGCCGCAGGCCACACGCCGACCATGACCCGCGCCAGTGTTGACTTGCCAGCGGCCGAGGGACCAACGATCGCAAGGATACTACCTGGATCAACGTTGAAAGTGAGACCCTTGAGCGTCGGCTTCTGAGCACCGGGAGGCCCGGCAATAATGTTTTCGATCGCCAACTTGCCGGTTGGATCCGGCAAATCCATCTGCTCGAGCTGCTCAGGCAGTGATGCAAACATCGCGCGTAGTCGCTTTGTGGCCTCACGCATCGCCACGAAGGATTTCCAGCTGCCAACGGATTGCTCAACCGGAGCCAAGGCGCGGCCCATCATGATCGACGCAGCGATCATGACACCCGGAGATATCTCGCCGAGGATCGACAGATAGGCGCCTACTCCCAGAATCGAGACCTGCAAACCCATGCGCACGAATTTCTGAACGGCCACGATGCCGCCTGCGCGATCGCCGGCCTTACCTTGCCAACCCAGGGCTTCTACGTGCTTTTTGTCCCAGCGTTGCTGAATATTGTTGCGCATGCCGAGCGCATTGATGACCTCAGAGTTTCGCAGCGTTGTCTGTGCGTTCTGAGCAGCAATGATGGACGCTCGGTTACCCTTCGCAAGAAGACCTCTGGTGGTCAATTCGTTCAGGAGCGCCAGAGAGAAGATGATTATGGCACCGCTCAGGGCTACAAGACCCAGATAGGTGTGCATGATGAAACAAACGGTTACGAATATCGGCACCCACGGCGCATCGCAGAAGGCCATGATGGCGTTGCCGCCGATAAAATCGCGCACCACATCCTTGTCGCGAATCGCCTGAGCGCTCGCCGAATTCGACTGCATCGACTGAAGTTTTACCACCGCGTCGAAAACCGGCTTTGAAAGCTGCCGATCGAATCGGTTGCCACCACGCGCAAGCAGCCTCGAGCGGACATATTCCAGGCAGGCATACGTCAGAAGCATCGCCACCGCGATGACCGTCAGCAGAATCAGCGTTGTCTCGTTGCGGCTTGCCAGGACGCGGTCGTAGACCTGCATCATGTAGATCGGCGCCACAAACATAAGCATGTTGGCGAAAAGCGAGAAAAAGATCGTCAGGATGAGGGTCGGCCGGTATGCACCGAACGCCTGGTCCAAAGGAGTTTGTTTATCGTTCATGAACGTTGGCCCATCCAAAGCAAGCGACACAATTCGTATCGCCAAACACACACACACGCACCTGTCTGCTGCTGCCAGGCTATAGAGTATTTTCTATACTCTAACGGATCGCCCAACGCAATCGGCAGGTGCGTACAATTTTGCACTGTATATTGGGTCCCCTTAGCAATATTTCGAGCGGCTTCAAAGTCTCGCCACAACTTTCAGGACCAAAACTTAACTGACGGCTGGTTGGCCGCTGGGCATTCCTTGCTCGTAAGGGCTATCACATTTTTGTGTAGGGATCACACCTCATCAAGCAGGCTGGTTCCCGTCGCGGCCCGCTCGGCCAGACTCATGGCAGCAACCTGACTTTGCCAGTGATTCTTTTCCGTATGCCAATATTCAAGGAGGCCGTGCTCGGCAAAATACTCCTCACTTTTGGGCTGGACAATGCCAAGGGCCATGGCTGGGATTTTTCGCCACAGCGAATAGGCCGTGTAGGAGCCGAAGCGCTCGAGCCGCTCCTGCCGCAATTCTTCCTGGGTCTTCGCCTGCTCGATCTCCTGAACAACGGGATTTGCGTTCACCGTAGAGTCGGAATCGCTTGGCGCCACATTTGTGGCTGCCGCCTCGGTGCTGGCTACGGAGGCCGGTACATCACCAGCTTCAGGTTGCCGGGGAGGCACATCGGCAGCCATTTCGATCGATTGGGATCGAATTGCCGAAGCTGCCTGCGCCTGGGACGCGGGTTCTGAGATCCGTGTCGGGTCGGTCGTGACCTCCCCCTCCGGTTGTGGGGGGCTCACAGGCGCCGGAGCCTGTGAACCTATGACAGCTTCATCGCCAGACTCCGAAGCGACCATGGACTGTGAAGGGGATTCGGCTTGATCGGCGACGGTCGTTTCAAGCAGGCTGGTCCCCGTCGCGGCCCTTTCTTCCTCAGTCATGGCCGCGACCTTACCCTGCCAATGGTTGCGCTCGGTGTACCAATACTCAAGCAGCCCGTGTTCTGCGATGTATTCCTCGCTCTTGGGTTGGACGATCCCAAGCGCCATGGCAGGAATCTTGCGCCACAGCGAATAGGCCGTATAGGAGCCGAAGCGCTCCAGTCGTTCGGCTCTCAGTTCGGCTTGCGTCTTGGGTTCCTGCACCGCTTGCGCCGCTGAAACGGTTGGGGCCACCTGCGCAGTTTCTTCGGCCGCTTGGGTCGCCATCGGTGCCGATTTTGAAGCTGCCATCTCCGCTTCCACGACGGGAACCTTATTCGAGTCCCCCGGTCTTTCAGCTGGCGCCGACGATTCTGTCACGGCCGAAGCCGATTGCGTCGTCACGACTGGCGATGCAGCAACCTCATCAACCGGAGCTACCGCAGGTTCAGCAACTGGCGTAACGGCTGGCTGAGCCACAGGTGTTGTTACGGTTTCAACTACTGGCGTTTTGGCGGGCTGAGCGACTGGTGCGGGCGTGTTGTCGGCTTCCTCACGGCTCCCAGCAACTGCGACAGTCACCGCCTCCGAGGCACCCGCATCTGAGACGAGCTCACTCTTCATGACCTGCTCAACGGCTACTGGTTCGTCCAGAAGGCTGGTCCCGGTTACTGCACGCTCGTCTTCGCTCATCGCCGCAACCTTGCCCTGCCAGTGAGCCTTTTCGGTGCGCCAATATTCAAGCAGCCCGTGCTCGGCGAAGTATTCCTCGCTTTTCGGCTGAACAATGCCCAATGCCATCGCCGGCGTCTTGCGCCACAGGGAATAGGCGGTGTAGGAGCCGAAGCGTTGCAGACGCTCCTCGCGCAGCCTTTGCTGATCGTTGACTTCCGGATCGGCTTCGACGGTAGTGGAGGCCCTCTCCTCTTTGCTCCCGTCTCCGGCAGCCTGATCGTCCACTTGGCCCAGCGTTCCGGAAAATTGCGTATCGCCCTGCTGGACCTGATTGCCCTTTGATTGCCGCGCCGCACCAAAGGTGTCCTGGCGCTGGGCCACGTTCTGGATATCCATAGTCACAAACTGCCGCCATCGATGGTCTTATAGCACACCATCTTAGGCAACCGAGCTTGCGTTAACCTTTCCGTAACCCGAGTAAAAAGAAGCCCGCCAAATGGCGGGCTTCAGAGATATTAGTTGGTCAGGGTGGGTGCCACCACAACGGCACCCTCCCTGTACTCGCCGCACCAATCGTCTTGCGCGACCACCGGCCAATAAAAGTTGGCAATCTTGTGCTCGCCCGGGTTCGCTGGCGGCGTGATGTGCACAACGGGTGGGTAACGACGGCAATACCGTCGTGTCACAGAGCTTGCCTGCGTTCCAGGCGGAACACGGTCGGCAAGCCAGAAGGCACAGGTTTCACATTTCATCTGGATCGTCTCCGGTCTTGGATGCGGCTCGCCGTCAGTTCAGACGTTGGCCGGATGCTTCAGCAAGTTTGCTGCCCATGTTCGAATAGGACCGCTCCGGAAGCACCCAATTGGCTGCCTTGAAGGCTTCTTCGAGCATATCGACAATACGCAGGAACTGCTTTCCGCTCAGGCTGAATCCAGCGGCATCGTCGTTGCCGATTAGGATCAGGTTGATCGTATCATCCTTTTTCTGAACCTGAATCTTGCGGATCAGCCAGGTTGCATGACGCAATGGCGCTCTGGCCTTTGGGTCACCGCGGGAGAGACCCTTTTCTGTCTCCCTCCTGGCCTGCTCGACGGTATAGCCGTAGTCGACCATCGATTGCAGTTCTGCGTTGTCTCCCTCCGGCTCCGCATGCTCGTCCTTGTCTGGACGCTTCGCATGCGCCGAACTGAGAAACTGGTATCCAAGTCGGTTCGTCATCCACATGACGATGTGGCCGGTGGCCACACCGGCCGGGATACCGATGCAGAGGATGCGGTCTTCGGATTCTTCGTATTTAAACGAAATACTGCCTAGACGCCGGACCTCGGGGTGTTGGTCGCTCACAAATGTGGCTCCTAGTTGGGCTGGCCGGTGGTACCTGCAGCGGTTGAGGTTCCGTCCTCCTGCGTGGGCGCAGTGCCGACCGGTGTTACGGATTTGAGTATTTCCTGAAGCGTGCGGGCGTAGGCGGCACGGGCCGTCTGAGCGATCGCCGACTTGCGTTGCAGCTCGGTCAACTCCATTTCGCAACCGCGAAGGTTGTTGAGTTGAGCCTCGCCATTCTCCCCGAGGTCGGCCAGACGGTAGATCTTCCCGTCGATGGTGACCCTGCGTTCTTCTTCAGCCATGTTGATTGTACTCCTGCTTGTTTCGGCTTTCTTACCAGTGAGAGCCCCGGTGCCTACCGGAGCTCTTTGGTTTTTCTTTGGCGCTTTCCCGAGCTTTGTCAAGCTCGGACTGTCATGGCAATGCCGTTCAGACCGTCAGCCAGATGTCTTCCGGCGTCTTGACCTCATTGCTGTCCGAGATGCAGTCGGCGCCAACGATGTCCTTGAAGGTCAGCTGCGACACGTCGTCCAGACCGACAAGTTCCATCACGGCTTCCGGTGCGGCATCCGTGCCAGCCTCGTTGTAGTACACACGAAGCCAGCTCTCGCCGTCCGCAGCATTCATGATGTTCAACAGCTGCGATGCGTTGCCCCAGACACCGTCGGCAATGCCGCCGGCGCTGTTGTTGGCAATGTTGTCATCGGCCAGATCCGCAATCGCATCGTCGACGATCGACTGGTCAACATCAACACCCCAGATCAGGCCGTGATTGTCGAGAAGCGCATCCTCGAAGCTGCGGGCACTGACGAAGTAGCGCAGGCTGTCATTGGCGTTGAACGCGTTCACCGCATTGGCATCGGAGTCGTCACGGTCAACAGCCTGGTCCTGCTCTTCCTGGTAGTTGAAGGTGGTGCCGCAATCGTCCAGCTCACCGTCCGACTGGCGGAAGGCCAGCTTGTCGCCCTGATACCGGTCGGCATCGGGGCCGAAGGCATCCGTCAGTTCATCGTAGAAGCGACCGTCAATCGTCGTGTTGGCGGCTTTGTTGTAGGCTTCGTTGATGTGGTAGGTCGACAGGTCGTCGCCGCCGCTGCCCTGGTTGAAGTCCATGACATAGACCACACCGTCGACACCGCTGTCGCCAGCGCCGTCACCGGTGGCAAGACCGGCTGCATCGAGCAGACCTGCGAAGTCGAAGTCCGGACGATGGTCGTTGTCATAGCCGTCATTGGCAAAGGCTGCCATGTCGTTGGAGCGGGCCGAGACAACGAAGACATCCTGATCCGCCTCGGTCTTGTCGTCGAGAACGACGTCGAGATCGAATGGATCCGGAGGCGTACCATCCGTCTGGCCCTGATCGGTCAGCGACTGGGTGTTGTCCTGCGCAGGATCTGTGCCAGGAATGACAACCGGCGGGTCCAGGTCGTCCCCGCCATGGTCAGAATCAGGGGTAACCGTGACAGTCCCAATACCCGTGCCGTTGACCGACACATCAATCAGTGTGTCGACGGCCAGAGGACCACCGGCAACCGGGCCGTTAAGCACAAACGGGTTCCCACTGGCGGCAGGGTCAGAGTTCAACTCGGTCAAAAACAGCTGCGAACCGCTCAGCTGGAGATTCAAGTCATGGGTCGTTGCGATCGTTACCTTATAAGCGGTCACGAAGTCCTGCATGGTGGTTGCAAGATCCGTGTTCCAGACGACCGAGTAGTTGATCGCCGGGTTGCCGTCAGTGCTGATCTCCACAACGATCGATGCCGGAGGATTGTTCGGCAGATCGAGCGCCGAAACCTGCACGATTGCGAACTCGTCATCATCTGCATCATCCACCACAGCCGTAGTGATCGGGCCGTAACCCGGAGCTGCACCAGGCGTAACTGCTGTCAGAACCAGCTTGAAGGGATCGTTCGGATCGATGGTCGCAGTGACATGCGTGCTCGCAGTGGCATCAGCATTGATCGCGTCTGCAACCTTCTGGACCATTTCCAAAGTGGATGACTGGTCGACGTCTTCGACAGCGACCTGATAAGGAATGCCGGCAAAATCCACAAGGAAGACATCACCCATGTCCTCGAAACCGCCGCCAGTGCTGAAGTCGATGCAGGTGACTTCCGGCGTGGCCGGGATGTCGGCAGCACCACCATCGGCAGCCGAGACCACGACCGTCGGCGTATCGCCCGTCTTGTCGTCAGGACCGATCAGGCAAAGATCGCCATTGGCGTCCACTTCCATCGTGAACCCGTCGTTCTGGAAGGCCGCGGAAGCATTAGCGTTGAAGTCAGCCGCAATGTCGGCTGCCAGAGCCTGCAGTTCCGTGATCGTGTCGACAACACCGTCGGCACTCAGCACAGGACCAAGGTTCGGACCAGGTGCCCCGGAGTTGAACGTGTAGGTGTACATCTCGTTGGCATTGCCAGGCCAGCTGACATCCCAGGTGAACTCGTCACCATTGCCGATCTGACCATCCAGTTCCGACTTGTGAACCGCAGGAATGGCTGCGTCCACAGCGGCGCCTTCGACAACAAGCTCGTCACCGACCTTGCAGATCGTCACGACGCCGTTCTCCCAGGACACATCCCAGCATTCCGGATCAGCAGCAACCGTGTTGATCCAGCCTTGGATTTGCGCTGCCAGGTCGCCAGCGATGATGTCCTCATCAGCAGTGACATTGCCACCGCCGACGAAAAGAGATGTGCCAACTTCCGACGTGAAGGTCGTGTCAACGACACCGTCGCCATCCGTGTCGATGCTGATCGAGAAGATATCGCATTCTTCCAGATCATTGTCCGGAATGGTGACATGGGCGTAGCAGGGCTCGCAGCCATAGTCGCCGACCAGCATGTCGGTACCCGAGGCACCGGCATCCAGGAAGTCGTCGCCTTCGCCGCCGATCAGCAGATCGTCGCCGTCTTCACCATGCAGGGTGTCGTCACCGTCATCGCCGCAGATGGCATCGTTGCCGGTGCCGCCGCGCAGCATGTCGTTGTCGTCGCCACCGAAGATGACATCGTCATCGGCACCGCCATCGACATAGTCGTTGCCGGAACCGCCGAGAATCAGATCGTCGCCTTCATCGCCGAACAGGCAATCGTCGCCCTCTTCACCTTGGATCTCATCGTCACCGGTGCCACCTTCGATCTGGTCGTTACCGGCCGCACCGAAAGCAAGGTCGTCACCGCCATTGAGGCGGATGAAGTCCTCACCGAGTTGGAACTCCGAACCGTCAGCGGTTATCCGATTGCCGGTGATCATATCGTTGCCATTGCCGAGATCGGCGGTGACGCCTTCATCGGCGACGACAAGTTCGTCCTGGATCTTGGCCGCATCGCTCGCGATCCCGAGCATTCCGACAGGTCGGGTGGTCCCGATATCGTCGCCCCAGGATTCCAGCACCGGCAGGAATTTAAGATCGGCAGCCTGCGGACCATCGAACTCAAGGAACTCCTGGTTGCGTACGCCATCCGTGCCTTTGATCAAGTCAAGATTTATCGATGCACTCCAGGTGCGACCAAAGGGGTTGCTCGCAAAGAAACTTCCCGACGCCGTGTTCGGATCGTATTTCCAATTGTCATTGAGGATCCTGGTGGTACCGGCATTTCCGTCATCGGTCACGAGAAGCGTACGCAACTCATAATCGGCTGAAGCAAGATGGTTGATTTCGAAGAGACCAGCGGTTGTTGGATCACAATCGACAACGTTCACATGCAGTGTCTTGATATTTTCGATGTTGAAGTTGTCGATACGCTGGGTACTCGGTCCCGGGTCGACCTTCCAAATCGTATCGACACGCGTACTGTGGGTTTCCCCAAGCAGGAAGATGTCGAAGTCGTCCGGCAGATTACCGTCGTCGTTGCAGCACTGATCGAAGATCAGCTGAACACCCGGATTGCCGTAAGTGTCACAAAGAATTGCAGGATCCTGGTCCGCATCAGTCTTGTTCGGGATATGTCGAACTTGCACATCGCCGTCGACGCCATCCGCGAAGACCACCTCCTGCAGGCTGTCATCCCTGACCGCAAGCAGGCTGATATTGGTATCCCAGGGCGCGCCGGCATCTTCAAGGATCTTGATGCGTTCAACATTGATCACCCAGCCATTACCTGCCAGATCTTCCGGGAACACACCCAGAGTGTCGAAGCCATCGCCGCCGTCCAGATAGACCAGGCCCTGGCCAACGCTGCCGAAACCGCCTTCTTCAAAGAAGAAGAAGCCGCTACCGGCGCCGTCAACGATCTCAAGTGCGAAATTGTCCGCATCCGCAGCAGAATCGGTGTCATTGGCGGTCTCGTCGAACACCAGGAAGACATCGCCACCGCCGTTGATGATCACATCTTCCAGACCGGTCAGACCGGCGCCGATGCCATCAACCTGGCCGGCGAAGAAGTCGATCGCAGCCGTGTTGGCCGCTGCCGCGGCAGGACCGACCGCCGATGTCGGGCTCGTGCCCGTCAGGTCCGTCACATCGATATTCAGCGTGTGCGTCGTCGGCGCGAACAGCGGACCAAAGCCGCCCGGCCAGCCCGGAAGCAGAGGACCGCCAGGGAAGCCGTTGTTGATGCTGCCGATGACCGAAGGAATACCCGAAGCAACAATGCGGATCGAGCCGACCTGCTCGCTGCGCGGGCCGCCAGGCTCGTTGCCCGAAGCGTTCTCGGTGATGCGAAGCTCGTTGATCAGAACTTCATCGACCGTGAACACAAGCTCGTCGATTTCCTCGCCGGCAAGTTTCGCCTGCGGGTCACTGTCGACCCACACGAAGTCGCCCGTCACGTCGAAGATGTCGACGATCGGGCCGAAGTCGTTGGCATCAGCACCATCGATCGTCCAGAAGTCGGCCTGAAGATCCCAGATGCCGACAGAGCTCAGGCTCTGGCCGAAAGAAACATGGTCGATATCAGGAGACAGGGAAGCCTCGAAGATAACCGGATCATCGAAGACCGAAGCCATCACCGGCATGTTGATGCACGGCGTGCACACGTCGTCCAGGATATCAAGCGTCTGAGCCGGAGGAAGCGGGCTCTGGTCGCGGTTGATGATCAGAACGCTTTCAATGTCGTTCAGCGTCACGCCGGATACCAGAACACCGCCGTCGCCGTAGTTGTTGTCCTGCTTGGTCAGCACGAACAGGTCGTCGCCGCCCTCGCCATTGGCGATGTCGCCGGCGTTGGCCGTCTGCTGGAAGCCCGGAACAGGTGCATTCGGGCCGTAACCCGCATTGGCGGTGAACACGTCATCGCCATTCGAGCCGTCGAGAACCTCGACAACCGTGTCCGTGAACGGAATGATCAGGCCGTTCTGGTCGACCGTAACCTTGATCGTGTCGATGAACGTATTGCCGCCATCGTCGGTGATCTCGACCTCGACGTCGAACACAACAAGGCCGTTGATCACGCCGTCTTCATCCACAGGACCGCCATCGACAAGGTTCGTCGAGTTGATCAGTGTCGGATCGGCAAGAACAAGCTTCGTGCCCGTGATGTCGATCGCAAAGGCGCCGCCCGTCGGATCGTTGGTGATCACGAACGTGTGGCTGTCCGGATCGCTCTCAGGATCCTCGGCAATCAGATTGGTCAGCGGCAGGCCGGCAGGCGTCGTTGCCGCAACGTTCAGCGTCTCCGGAAGAACGTTCGTCGGATCTTCGTCGATCAGCGACGTCACATCGATGGTGAACGTCTTGACCTGCGTCAGGCCGCCGGAATCTTCAACCTGAACCTCGACGTCGATGCTCGTCACACCGGCTTCGGAGTCGATCACCGAAGGATCGAGAACCTTCAGCTCGTCACCGTCGATCTCGAAGGCGCCGGCAACAGACTGGCTCAGCAGCGTGTAGGTCGCCGTGTCGCCATCATCCACATCGTCAGACGTCAGAACGCCGACAACAAAGCCGCTCAGGCCGGGATTGGAAAGCGAGCCGTCCTGCTCGGCAATCGTCAGGTTCGAAAGGTCCAGATTGAAAGGACCTTCGTTGATGTCGTTGATGTCGATGTCGACATCTTCTTCATAGGTGTTGCCGTCGCTGTCCGTCACACGGATTGTCACCGTCATCACGTCATCGGTCTCGTGGTCAAGACCGCTGGCATCCACAACGACGATCTTCGGCTGCTGGGCATTCGGGTCGTCAAGACCGAACGTGCCGGTCGGATCGATCAGTTCCCAGGTGAAGGTCTCGCCACCATCCGGATCAACCGCCGTCAGCTGGCCTTCATTGACCTCATCGCCATCCGAGGCATCTTCATCGATATCCGTGCCGATCAGGATGTCGACAGGCGCTTCGTTGCCGAGCTCGCCCGTATAGGGATCGCCGCCCGGGAATTCGTAGGGAAGATCGTCAACGACCGTGTCGCTGTCGATCGCAGCCGCTGCCTTCAGCAGGCCGTTGGCCTCATCGTCGACATCAGCCTTGAACTCGTCCGATTCGGTGAACTCGACAATCAGCTGCTCACGGCTCATCGCACCCGACTTCAAAACGGCAAGCCAGAAGTTGTAGCCGTCCTGGTCGGCCGGGCGGCCGAGAATGTTGAGGTAGACGAGCGACAGGAAGTCCTCATCCGACAGATTGTCGCCGAAGCGGGCGATGTATTCGTCCGACTCAAGCCACTGAGAGATCGTCTCGATCAGGGCATCGCGGTAGGACAGATCCGGATTGGCTTCCTGGATGTCACGGAAACGGTTGGTCCAGAAGGTCAGGCCGCCGCTGTCGGACATGCGGTCGAACACCGCCTGGTAAAGACGCAGAACCGAACGGACCTCATCGGCCTGCAGGCACAGCGCCTGGGCAAAGTCCGCCAGCGCATCCTCGAGATCGTCGGCCTCGCCCAGAAACGCATCCCACTGGTCGATCTGCGACTGTGTCGGCGTCTGGCGAAGGATCGCTTCATAATAGGCGATAATTGTCTGTTCCATGGTGACCCTCTTTTGGCAGGTACAGGCCGGATAATCCGGCTGAAGAATCGAATAACAGCGCGCACTTTTCATGCGCACCTCACCCCACTAAGGCAGGCATACAGTAAATTATATACTACCACAAGCCGAAGTTGACCAATTAACGACCTTACGGACTGCGTCCTGTGGCACTCACTTCCCCAGGCAGACACAAAAAAGGGCCCCGGTGTTTGCCGGGGCCCCTTTTTTCGTTTTTTCTATGCCTGAAATCAGAAGATCTGTGTCTCCCAGATGTCTTCCGGCGTCTTGACCTCGTTGCTGTCCGAGATGCAGTCGGAGCCGACGATGTCCTTGAAGGTCAGCTGAGACACGTCGTCCAGACCAACAAGTTCCATCACAGCTTCCGGTGCGGCATCCGTACCGGCCTCGTTGTAGTACACACGAAGCCAGCTCTCGCCGTCCGCGGCATTCATGATGTTCAACAGCTGCGATGCGTTGCCCCAGACACCGTCGGCAATGCCGCCGGCGCTGTTGTTGGCAATGTTGTCATCGGCCAGATCCGCAATCGCATCGTCGACGATCGACTGGTCAACATCAACACCCCAGATCAGGCCGTGATTGTCGAGAAGCGCATCCTCGAAGCTGCGGGCACTGACGAAGTAGCGCAGGCTGTCATTGGCGTTGAACGCGTTCACCGCATTGGCATCGGAGTCGTCACGGTCAACAGCCTGGTCCTGCTCTTCCTGGTAGTTGAAGGTGGTGCCGCAATCGTCCAGCTCACCGTCCGACTGGCGGAAGGCCAGCTTGTCGCCCTGATACCGGTCGGCATCGGGGCCGAAGGCATCCGTCAGTTCATCGTAGAAGCGACCGTCGACCGTCGTGTTGTCGGCTTTGCTGTACGCTTCGTTGATGTGGTAGGTCGACAGGTCGTCTCCGCCACCGCCCTGGTTGAAGTCCATGACATAGACCACACCGTCGACACCGCTGTCGCCAGCGCCGTCACCGGTGGCAAGACCCGCTGCATCGAGCAGACCTGCGAAGTCGACGTCCGGGCGATGGTCGTTGTCGTAGCCGTCATTGGCAAAGGCCGCCATGTCGTTGGAGCGGGCCGAGACAACGAAGACATCCTGATCCGCCTCGGTCTTGTCGTCGAGAACGACGTCGAGATCGAATGGATCCGGAGGCGTACCATCCGTCTGGCCCTGATCGGTCAGCGACTGGGTGTTGTCCTGCGCAGGATCCGTGCCAGGAATGACAACCGGCGCTGCCAGATCGTCGTCCTGATGGTTGTCATCCGTCCAGACAATGATCGTCCCGACACCAGTGCCGTTGACCGACACATCGATCAGCGTGTCGACAGCCAGAGGACCACCGGCAACCGGACCATTTGGTGCATGCGGGTTGCCGCTGGCGGCATCCGGTGAGTTCAGCTCGTTGAACTGAAGAACCCCACCCTCGATCCTGGCATTCAGATCGTGGTTCGTTGCGATCGTCGCCTCATACGCAGTCAGGAAGTCCTGCAGAGTGGTGGCAAGGTCGGTGTTCCAGACGACCGAGTAGTTGATCGCCGGATTACCATCCGTGCTGATCTCCACAACGATCGAAGCCGGAGGATTGTTCGGCAGATCCAAAGCGGAAATCTGAACCTGCGCGAACTCATCATCCGTTGCATCGTCCACCACGGTCGAGGTGATCGGGCCGTAACCCGGAGCTGCACCAGGCGTGACTGCCGTCAGGATCAGCTTCGTGTCATCGTTCGGATCGATCGACGCCGTGACATGGGTGTTTGCCGTTGCATCTGCATTGACCGCATCGGCAACAGCCTGAGCCATCTCAGACGGCGAGGTGCGACCGAGATCCTCCACTGCAACCTCGTACGGAACACCGGTGAGCTGAAGCACGAAGATGTCGCCCGTGTCAAAGAAGCCATTGCCGGTGCTGAAGTCGATGCAGGTGACTTCCGGCGTGGCCGGGATGTCGGTGGCTGCACCATCGGCTGCCGAGACGACGACCGTCGGCGTATCGCCCGTCTTGTCGTCAGGGCCGATCAGGCAAAGATCGCCATTGGCGTCCACTTCCATCGTGAAACCGTCGTTCTGGAAGGCCGCGGAAGCGTTGGCGTTGAAGTCAGCCGCAATGTCGGCTGCCAGAGCCTGCAGTTCCGTGATCGTGTCGACAACACCGTCGGCACTCAGCACAGGACCAAGGTTCGCACCAGGTGCCCCGGAGTTGAACGTGTAGGTGTACATCTCGTTGGCATTACCAGGCCAGCTGACATCCCAGGTGAACTCGTCACCATTGCCGATCTGACCATCCAGCTCCGACTTGTGAACCGCAGGAATGGCCGCGTCGACAGCAGCGCCTTCGACAACAAGCTCGTCACCGACCTTGCAGATCGTCACGATGCCGTTCTCCCAGGAAACATCCCAGCAGGACGGATCGGCAGCGGTGTTGTCGATCCAGTCCTGGATCTGCGCTGCCAGGTCGGCCGCAATGACGTCCTCATCAGCAGTGACATTTCCGCCACCCAGGAAGAGCGGATCGCCGACGGTCGACGTGAAGGTCGTGTCGACAACACCGTCGCCATCCGTGTCGATGCTGATCGAGAAGATATCGCACTCTTCCAGATCATTGTCCGGGATGGTGACATGGGCGTAGCAGGGCTCGCAGCCATAGTCGCCGACCAGCATGTCGGTACCCGAGGCACCGGCATCCAGGAAGTCGTCGCCTTCGCCGCCGATCAGAAGATCGTCGCCGTCTTCGCCATGCAGGGTGTCGTCACCGTCATCGCCGCAGATGGCATCGTTGCCGGTGCCGCCGCGCAGCATGTCGTTGTCGTCGCCACCGAAGATGACATCATCATTGGCACCGCCATCGACATAGTCATTGCCGGAACCACCGAGGATCAGATCGTCGCCTTCATCGCCGAACAGGCAATCGTCGCCCTCTTCACCCTGGATCTCATCGTCACCGGTGCCACCTTCGATCTGGTCGTTGCCGGCCGCACCGAAAGCAAGGTCGTCACCGCCATTGAGGCGAATGAAGTCCTCACCGAGCGAGCCCGGTGTACCGTCAGCGGTGATCCGGTTGCCCGTGATCATGTCGTTGCCTTCACCGAGATCGGCGGTCACGCCGTCATCGGAGACAACCAGCTCGTCCATGATCTTGCCGGCATCGGTCGCGATGCCAAGCTCTCCGTTCGGACGCGTTGTCAGCGGATTGTTGTCAGCACCCCAGCTTTCCAGCACTGGCAGGAACTTCAGGTCTGCAAGCATCGGGCCGTCGAACTCAAGCAGCTCCTGGTTACGAACGCCATCCGTGCCTTTAATCAGGCTCAGGTTAATCGAATCGCTGTTCGTGGGTCCGAACGGGTTCGCCCGGTTGAAGCTGCCGGTGGCCGTAGCCGGATCCCACCGCCAGTTGTCGTTGAGGATCCGTGTCGTACCGGCGTTGCCGTCATCAGTCAGCAACAGCGTTTGCAGATTGAAATCCTGAGATGCAAGGTGGTTTACCTCGAACAATCCCGCGGATGTGTCATCGCAATCGACAACCCGGATATGCAGCGTCTGGATATCCGTCATATTGAAGTTATCGATACGCTGATCATTCCCGCCCGGATCGACATTCCAGATCGTATCAACGCGTTCCGCAACGCCTTCAGCATCCAGGAAGATATCAAAATCATCTGGCAGATTGCCGTCGTCGTTGCAGCACTGGTCGAAGATCAGCTGAACACCCGGATTTCCGAACGTGTCACACAGGACGGCAGGATCCTGATCGGCATCGAGACGGATCGGAATGTTCGCCACCAAAAGATCGCCGTCCACACCGTCCGCAAACACGACCTCCTGAAGTGAGTTGTCGCGAACCGCACCCAGATTGATGACCGTGTCCCAAGGAGCGCCGGCATCTTCAAGGATCTTGATGCGTTCCACATTGATGACCCAGCCCTGGCCGTTTGCCAGATCTTCAGGGAAAACGCCAAGCGTGTCGAAGCCGTCTCCGCCATCGAGGAACACACCGGCAAAACCATCTTCCTCGAAGAAGAAGAATCCGCTGCCGGCACCGTCGACGATCTCAAGCGGGAAATTGTCAGCCGGAGCATCCGAGTTGACGTCATTGGCGGTTTCGTCGAACACCAGGAAGACATCGCCACCGCCGTTGATGATCACATCTTCCAGACCGGTCAGACCGGCGCCGATGCCATCAACCTGGCCGGCGAAGAAGTCGATCGCAGCCGTGTTGGCCGCTGCCGCGGCAGGACCGACCGCCGATGTCGGGCTCGTGCCCGTCAGGTCCGTCACATCGATATTCAGAGTGTGCGTCGTCGGCGCGAACAGCGGACCGAAGCCGCCCGGCCAGCCCGGAAGCAGAGGACCGCCAGGGAAGCCGTTGTTGATGCTGCCGATCACAGAAGGAATACCCGAAGCAACAATGCGGATCGAGCCGACCTGCTCGCTGCGCGGGCCGCCAGGCTCGTTGCCAGATGCGTTCTCGGTGATGCGAAGCTCGTTGATCAGAACTTCATCGACCGTGAACACAAGCTCGTCGATTTCCTCGCCGGCAAGTTTCGCCTGCGGGTCACTGTCGACCCACACGAAGTCGCCCGTCACGTCGAAGATGTCGACGATCGGGCCGAAGTCGTTGGCATCAGCACCATCGATCGTCCAGAAGTCGGCCTGAAGATCCCAGATGCCGACAGAGCTCAGGCTCTGGCCGAAAGAAACATGGTCGATATCAGGAGACAGGGAAGCCTCGAAGATAACCGGATCATCGAAGACTGAAGCCATCACCGGCATGTTGATGCACGGCGTGCACACGTCGTTCAGGATATCAAGCGTCTGAGCCGGAGGAAGCGGGCTCTGGTCGCGGTTGATGATCAGAACGCTTTCAATGTCGTTCAGCGTCACGCCGGATACCAGAACACCGCCGTCGCCGTAGTTGTTGTCCTGCTTGGTCAAAACGAACAGGTCGTCGCCGCCCTCGCCATTGGCGATGTCGCCGGCGTTGGCCGTCTGCTGGAAGCCCGGAACAGGTGCATTCGGGCCGTAACCCGCATTGGCGGTGAACACGTCATCGCCATTCGAGCCGTCGAGAACCTCGACAACCGTGTCCGTGAACGGAATGATCAGGCCGTTCTGGTCGACCGTAACCTTGATCGTGTCGATGAACGTATTGCCGCCATCGTCGGTGATCTCGACCTCGACGTCGAACACAACAAGGCCGTTGATCACGCCGTCTTCATCGACAGGGCCGCCATCGACAAGGTTCGTCGAGTTGATCAGTGTCGGATCGGCAAGAACAAGCTTCGTGCCCGTGATGTCGATCGCAAAGGCGCCGCCCGTCGGATCGTTGGTGATCACGAACGTGTGGCTGTCCGGATCGCTCTCAGGATCCTCGGCAATCAGATTGGTCAGCGGCAGGCCGGCAGGCGTCGTTGCCGCAACGTTCAGCGTCTCCGGAAGAACGTTCGTCGGATCTTCGTCGATCAGCGACGTCACATCGATGGTGAACGTCTTGACCTGCGTCAGGCCGCCGGAATCTTCAACCTGAACCTCAACGTCGATGCTCGTCACACCGGCTTCGGAGTCGATCACCGAAGGATCGAGAACCTTCAGCTCGTCACCGTCGATCTCGAAGGCGCCGGCAACAGACTGGCTCAGCAGCGTGTAGGTCGCCGTGTCGCCATCATCCACATCGTCGGACGTCAGAACGCCGACAACAAGGCCGCTCAGGCCGGGATTGGAAAGCGAGCCGTCCTGCTCCGCAATCGTCAGGTTCGAAAGGTCCAGGTTGTAAGGACCTTCGTTGATGTCATTGATGTCGATGTCGACATCTTCTTCATAGGTGTTGCCGTCGCTGTCCGTCACACGGATTGTCACCGTCATCACGTCATCGGTCTCGTGGTCAAGACCGCTGGCATCCACAACGACAATCTTCGGCTGCTGGGCATTCGGATCGTCAAGACCGAACGTGCCGGTCGGATCGATCAGTTCCCAGGTGAAGGTCTCGCCACCATCCGGATCAACCGCCGTCAGCTGGCCTTCATTGACCTCATCGCCATCCGAGGCATCTTCATCGATATCCGTGCCGATCAGGATGTCGACAGGAGCTTCGTTGCCGAGCTCGCCCGTGTAGGGATCGCCGCCCGGGAATTCGTAGGGAAGATCGTCAACGACCGTGTCGCTGTCGATCGCAGCCGCTGCCTTCAGCAGGCCGTTGGCCTCGTCGTCAACATCAGCCTTGAACTCGTCCGATTCGGTGAACTCGACAATCAGCTGCTCACGGCTCATCGCACCCGACTTCAAAACGGCAAGCCAGAAGTTGTAGCCGTCCTGGTCGGCCGGGCGGCCGAGGATGTTGAGATAGACAAGCGACAGGAAGTCCTCATCCGACAGATTGTCGCCGAAGCGGGCGATGTATTCGTCCGACTCAAGCCACTGAGAGATCGTCTCGATCAGGGCATCGCGGTAGGACAGTTCCGGGTTGGCTTCCTGGATGTCGCGGAAACGGTTGGTCCAGAAGGTCAGGCCACCGCTGTCGGACATGCGGTCGAACACCGCCTGGTAAAGACGCAGAACCGAACGAACCTCATCGGCCTGCAGGCACAGCGCCTGGGCAAAGTCCGCCAGCGCATCCTCAAGATCGTCGGCCTCGCCCAGAAACGCATCCCACTGGTCGATCTGCGACTGTGTCGGCGTCTGGCGAAGGATCGCTTCATAATAGGCGATAATTGTCTGTTCCATGGTGACCCTCTTCTGGCAGGTACAAGCCGGAAAATCCGGCAATTAAATCTCTTGGTTTTGACTAGATACGCACACTTAGAACGCAGCACGCACCTCATCCCATCAATCCGAGCCATACAGTAATCAACATACCCGCGCAAGCGAGCGTGTGAAAAAGCGCTATCTTTTTTTGAGAATAACTCAGCGCATCTGGCTTATTCGAATGCGAGTGTCGCAATATTGCCACAGTTCCGGAGCGCCGCGTGCCAGAATTCCGGGAATTCGGTCGCTGGGTCGGTGCTTTAAGACACCATGCGGCGATTTGCAAGACAGATTCCGCTTTCCGCGACACTCAAGAACAATTAGCTTCCAAGACAGTGCTGCCTGGGTGAAGCTGATCGTCGAGAACTATCGTCGGTTCAGTCGTCCTTGATCGAGTAAATCGTGGCGCCGTGCATTCCGTCCTGGTCTTCCATTTCGATGAAATGGCGACGGAACCCATTGGCGTAAAGAAGCGCCACCAGCCGATCGAGCCGGTAATCATTCATCATCATCGCGTCGTCATTATAGTAAGGGCCATCTGAGACATAGTCGCGAACACCGTTCTCATCGACGCTGAAATATTTAAGCCCATTGCCAAAATAGTGACTGTGGCGTTCATCCTTGAACAACGTGAAATGGACCGAAACGACGCCCCTCACCCGAATGAGTTTCAGCAGCATTTCGAAAAGCCTGTATCCCAGCCGCGTTTCGATATGCTGGAAGACAATGAAGCTGTTCAGCCAATCGAAGCGAGCCTCGCCCTCCAGCGCTGCCGGGCCGTCGTAACAGTCGATGTTTCTAAGCCGCCGGGACCGGGCATTGTGCAGACATTCCTCTCGCATGGTCTCCGAAACGTCGATGCCTGCCACCAAACGGCAGATCCGAGCCATCGGTACTGTCAAACGACCGACTCCGCAGCCAAAATCGATCGCTGAGTCGTCAGCACCGATACGGCGATCGAAATGCGCCGCGATCCGATCCAGATTCTGCTTCACGTGCTTGGAACCGGTCCGGAAGAACGCCTCGCGACCGGCGGCGTCCAAACCACCCTTGAACCGATCTTCCGTCAGAACCGCCCAGTAGGCATCGTCCTGTGCGTATTTCTCCCAGGCATCGCCCGACATGGCATCTCCTACCGAATTCAGCCGACTGCCGATCGCAGCGGTCAGGCGTCCGATATCATCGCAGGCCGCCGGCCGGCAAGCGTCACGACGAAAATCTTCGGCATGCTATTTGCAACTCTGGACCGCACGATTTCATTCGTTTATGGCTCCTGTGTTCACCTCCCTTACCAGGCATTCTCGAACCGCATGTCAGCACCTTTGGAACCAGCAAAACCGGAACGGTCGGCAATTGAGGCGCTGATCCGCAACCGGCTTCTGAAGGAAGCTGAGGCAGTGCCCGAGAATGCCGGACCGGTGGCCGCCCGGCATGGCCGCGCTTCACGGAGAAAATCCATGGTTCGCATTCTGAAAAATCTCTCGGAGCATCTTCGCAGCTTTCGCCTCATGACGGCGACACGTCTGCGCACGCAGGAGATTGAAGCGCTGATCGATGAACTCGGCCTGACTCCTGAGATGATGGGCGCCATGCAGGACAAGGTTCGGCGGCTCTCGGGAGAAGCCAGGAATTTCAGCCGTCAGATTGAAAAAAACACCGAGCTGATCGACGCCTACAAGGCCCGCATCGCCCAGTATCGCGAGGAGATCGCCGACCTCAATTCGATCGTCGACCTGCAGCGCAAATCCTATGTCGGCATCACCCGGCAGTTGGCAAAAACGGCAACCGATGCAGCCGAGAGCGCTGGCATCGGGCAACCGACAGCCGGCGCTGATCCCTTTCTTGACGTCTTCCAGCAAGAACTGGAGCAGGACCGCCGCGGCAGCTCGGACGAAACAAGGCATCGTCTAGGCCACTACCTGGCGCATATTGATTTCCTTGCCGATCTCAAGAAACCGAAGGTGGTCGACCTCGGAAGCGAGGCCGGCGAGTGGATCAAAATGCTTGCCGAACGGGGTCAACCGGTCACGGGCGTCTTCGCGCGCGAAGCCGATGCGTCCGATGTCGATGCGGACAAGGACACCGAAATCGTGATTTCCGACCCGTTGGTGTGGGTGCAGGAGCAGAAGGACCGGTCCGTGGATCTGATCACGGCATTCCAGATCATCGAACGCTTGCCTTTCGACCGGCTTGTCGCGCTCCTGCGAGAGATGTTTCGGGTCCTCAAACCGGGCGGTCGGGTCATTCTGGAAACGCCGAATCCCGAAAGTCTGTTGGTCGGGGCTTACAAGTTCTGGCTTGATCCCGCGCGTCAGCGCCCGCTGCCCCCTGAACTGATGGAACGCCTGATGCACTCGCTGGCGTTTGATTCGGTCGAGGTCATTCGCCTCCATCCCGACCCAAGAGCAACTACCTGGCGCGATCGTGACGGGGTACCCCAGGAACTGTGCAACCTCATCGCCGGCTTCGACGATTACGCCATTATAGCGGAACGGCGCTAGCATGCGGATTGCGGTCGTCAACACACAAGCGCCCTTCGTCACAGGCGGCGCGGAATTGCATGCACAAAACCTCATCACCGCACTGCGCAATGCGGGACACCAGGCGGAACTGGTGACTATCCCCTTCAACCCGAGTACGGCGGAACTGATTGTCGACCAGGCCGTTGCCGCAGCTGGCTTCGACATCAACAGTTTCTTCGAAAACCGCATCGATCTCATGATCGGACTGCGGTTTCCGGCCTACCTGATTCGCCACGACAACAAGGTGCTTTGGCTTATTCACCAATACCGGGAAGCCTACGATCTGTGGCAGGATGGCGGACTGCGGCCACAGCCTGCCGGCGACCGGGTGCGGCGTATGATCACCGAGATCGACACCAGGTCAATTTCCAGCGCCCGCAAGGTGTTCACCAACTCGAAAAATGTCGCCGATCGGCTGAAACGCTGCAATGGAATCGATGGCGAGCCACTTTATCATCCGCCACCGGTTGAACCGGTGAACGGCGAAAAGGAATATGGCGACTACTTTTACTACCCGAGCCGGCTTTCCGGTCTGAAACGTCAAATACTGTGCCTCGATGCGCTGAAACATTGCACCCAACCGGTTCGCATCGTCTTCACCGGCGCCGCCGATAACCAGCCGACCGAACGGGCGTTTCGACAAAAGGTCGAAGAACTCGACCTCGGCGACCGGATCGAATGGCGTGGCTTTGTTGATGACGATGAGCGCACCGATCTGATGGAACGCGCTCGGGCGATCCTGTTTACGCCGCTCGACGAAGATCTCGGCTACATCACCCTCGAAGCCATGGCCGGCGGCAAGGCTGTGGTGACAACGCGCGACTCCGGCGGACCGCTTGAATTCGTCGATGACGACGTGACCGGGCTTGTCGCCGAACCCACGGCCGAAGCGCTGTCGCAATGCTTCGATCGCCTGTGGCGCGACCCGGATCTTGCGGCAAGGATGGGCGCCGCCGGCAAGGCCAAATATGACAAGCTCGATATTACCTGGAACAATGTTGTCGCCAAGCTGACCGGGGAAGCCTGATGCATTCCTGCGACTGGGTCTCACCGCTCCCGCCGGACAGAACCGACATCGCCAACTACACCACGCGTGTCGAAACCGCCCTCGCCGGATCCGTGCGCCTGAACCGTGTTCATGACGAACTGGCAACCGATCCCAGTCGCTATGAACTCGGCGATTACCCGCCCTTTTTCAATATCGGCAACGATGCGCGCTTCCACGGCGGCTCGGTTCAGGCGGCAATCGCCATGGGCGGTGCCGTCATCGCGCATGACCACGTGGTCCAGGAACTGCTCGTCAGCACGCTCAAATCTGCTCCCGGTGACTGGCACGGGCGCTACCGGACATTGATGGCGCAAGCCTATGGCAAGCCCGGTCACCAGGCGGCGCTCGAATTCGAGGCCGGCAATCTGTCGCTGGCTCAAGTGGCCGCAGAGTTTTCCGGACTGGAGATCATTTGCGCCAACACGCTGTTCATGGTCACCCATAACGGGCTGATTGCCGATATGATCAGCAACCGCACGGGTCTGCTGTGCTACACATTGCCATTGCCGATCAGCGTCGCGAACGAGCCGACGTATCAGGCATCGGATAATTCGGGGCTGGAAGTTCTGGTGTTCGGCTATATCGGCCACAACCGGAACATCGATTCGCTGCTTGAAATCATGCGCAGCAAATCGGCGCCTCCGTTTCGGCTGACGATCGCCGGGACGATCGTCTCCAGGCATCTGCGCCAGGATGTGGAAAATGCCATCGTCGACGGTTACGACGTGACATTCCCCGGTTTTCTGGAAGATGACGAACTCGACCAACGAATCCGGCAGGCTGACCTGGTCGTCAACGTCCGGTCGCCATCGATGGGCGAGGTGTCCGGTTCACAGCTCCGCGTGTTCACCAACGGTGGATTGTCCGTCGTTGCTGATGAAGGGTGGTATGCGACCCTGCCGGAAGACACGGTCTTCAAGGTCGATCCCGCGACGGCAACGAAAGACCTGAAATCCGTGATCGAACGCATAGCCGCCTCCCCCGAGGCCAACAGAGACAAACGCCAGGCTGGCTTCCGTTTCGTCAGCGAAAACCACTCGCCAGACCGCTATAGAGAGGCATTCTTGACCATGCTGGAGGATTGTCCGCGGGCCATACAGCACGGCATCGGCGTTCGCCTTGCCTCGCGCTGGGCCGATCTGTTCAACCGCGCCGGTGTCGGTTCCTACATCGACCCTGGCGCAATCCTCGATAAATCCCGCACCCTTTCTGGCTGGTCAATCTGAGCGCCAATGAAACCGATGATCAATGTTGGCGTTGACGGAACCTGCATGAGGCAACCGAGAACGGGCGTCGGCACCTACACCTTCAGCTTGGTCAACCATATTTCTGAAGGCGGTGTTGCGATCAGAATTCTCGACGGCAGCCGCTACCGACCAATCAGCGATTACGCTGACGATTACTCCACCACAGGCGCTCATGGGCGCGACCCTCTGCACACGTTAACGGACATAGCCCGGAAATCGCAGCTCCTGCGAAAACTTTACCGAGGATTCATCAACCGGCAATTCACCCTGGCTGTCAGCAAGCTGGACATCTTTCATGCCACAAATTTCCTACCGGCGCGCAAGATCGACATTCCGGTCCTGCCGCTGATCCACGACGTTTCGCATCTGCGCCATCCCGAATGGCATCCTGCGCAGCGGGTCGAACTGCTGACCAGCCGTGCCGATGAATTTACCGACGCACCACTGATCAACACCGTGTCGCAGTTCAGCGCCGATGAAATCGTCGATACTCTTTCAATCCCGGCCGAGCTCATTCGAATCACACCGCCCGGCACCAACCCGGTTTATTTCGGCAAACCCGATCAAGCCGAGCCGCTTCTCAAGCAACTGGACCTCGCTCCCGGCGGATTTTTCCTCAGTGTTGGAACCCAGGAGCCTCGCAAAAACCTCGCGACCCTTCTCCAGGCCTATATCGACTATTGCGGACGGAACGCCGCGACGCAGCCGCTGGTCATCGTCGGACCACAAGGTTGGGGCGATCTGAATCTTCCGGAGGGGACGGATGCACTCCAACGCAGCGGAAATGTGCGTTTCCTTGGATACGTTCCGGAACGTGTCATGCATGTGCTCTACGCCAATGCGACCGCCTTCCTTTATCCGTCACTCTATGAAGGTTTCGGCATGCCGGTCGCCGAAGCCATGGCCGCGGGAACGCGGCCGATCATTGCCGCCGGCGGCGCACCCGAAGAGGTGGCCGGGCCGGACGGACTAACCGCGCCGGCTCTCGATGTCGCAGCCTGGAGCGCAGCTATGCTAAGGGCTGTCGACGAGAATTGGTTCGTGGATGCTGAACGGCGAAGCGGCTTGTCCCGGCGCGCCAGTACATTTACCTGGGAGGAAAATGCAGCGAGCACGCTTGCCATTTACCATGAAATTGCCGGAATACAGCAGGCTACGTAGCAGTCGCAGGTACATTGCACCTGTCAAAAGTACCGGTTTTCTGGCAAATTGCACTGAATCGCCCGTTGGTTGTCTGCACGCCGTACCGGCCAAGAGCGCCGGACACATCGCGCTAACGCCAATGATAAAAATGTGAAGATCGCTTAAACGAAGTTTTTTGCCTCGTCGGTTATGATGCCGCCACTGGATTGGGGTGAGAATCAACAATGTTTGCCATATGCGGTTGCTCGGGTTGCGTATCTCAACGGCTTAACGACGCATCGGATGCCGTCGAGCAGAGCGGCAACCAGGAATACAATCTGAACGGCGTTCGCTGGGAGGTCGATCCGGTCGTCCACCAGGCGGGTGCGACAGTCACCTGGTCGATGGCAACCGCCAATTACCTTGCAGACTATATCCAGTTTGACGGCTTCATCTCCGACGCCCAATTCCTATCAGTCATACGTGCCGCCTTCGATGCCTGGGAACAGGTTACAAATATCGACTTTGTTGAAGTCTCGGACAGCTCCAACGTCGACATTAGACTGGGGTACGGAGATATCGACGGCTCCAGTGGAACGCTTGGTGTCGCCTATTACTCGTGGAACGGCAGCAACGAACTCACGCAGTCATTTATCGAATTCGATTCTGCCGAAAACTGGAACCTCAATATTGGTGGGGGCGGCCCGGGAATCAGCGCTTATATCGTTGCGTTGCACGAAATCGGTCATGCCATTGGCATTGGTCATTCCGATGACGGTGGCGCGGTCATGGCCGCGTTCCTCAACAACTCGCTCACCGGCCTGACCCAGGATGACATCGACGCAGCACAAGCGATCTATGGTTCACTGGCCGCAGGTGGCGGCGGCGGTGGTGGCGGCGGAACGCCAGCCAACTCGGATCCAGACGGGGTGAGCCTGTCGGCGAATTCAGTTACTGAGAACGCTTCGGCTGGCACTTTGATTGGCACGCTCGCGGCCAGCGACCCGGATGCCGGTGACACCCATAGTTTCGAAATCATCGCTCAGAGCTCGGGCTCCGGCTGGAGCAACTTTGAAATCGTCGGCGATCAGCTGCAACTCGCCAGCGGTGCAAACATCGATTTCGAAACAAACGAGAGTTTCCAGCTGACAATTCGTGTGAGGGATCAGGACGACGCCTTTTTCGACCAGTCAGTGACAGTTCAGGTCGACAATCAGGCGATCACTGATATCGCCCTTACCTCCGGTGGTACGGTTGAAGAGAATGCATTCGGCGGAACCTCAGTCGCAACCTTTGCCGCCTTCGAAAGCGGCACACCTGAGACAGCCCAGCTTTCACTGATTAACGATGCAGGCGGCCTCTTCGTCCTGGATGGCAATGTCTTGCGGGTCGCCAATGGCGCGCCTCTCGATTACGAAACCGAAACCAGTCACGTCGTTCGAATCCGCGCCACAGACGGAACCGGACCGGCACATGAAGAAAACTTCGTCATCCAGATCGAGAACGTTGCGATCTCCGACATTTCCATGTCTGGCGGATCAGTCGGCGAGGACGCCGGTACCGGAACAACCGTAGCACAGTTCCAGGTCTTCGAGGGCGTCGACGACGTCGATGCGTCCCTGACCCTGATCGATGACGCCGGTGGATTGTTCGTGCTCGATGGCAGTACGCTGAAACTTGCCGCTGGAGCGCAGCTCGACTTTGAGACCCAATCCAGTCACTCGGTACGGATCGGCACAACCGATGGCAATGGTTCCGGTCTGGAGGAAGAATTCCTTATCCAGGTCGTGAATGTACCGGTCCAGGACATCAGCTTGTCTGGAAACTTCATCACTGAGAACGCCGCTGCGGGCACTGAGATTGGACAGTTGCAGGCTTTCGACGAACAGGTCCTGCCGTTTGCCGAATTCACGCTTGTCGATGACGCCGGCGGTCTGTTCGTCCTGGACGGCAATGTCCTGAAGTTGGCACCAGGCGCGCAACTCGATTTTGAAAGCGCCCCGAGCCACACCGTGCGCGTCAGTGCTTCCGATGGATCGGGCCCCGCTCATGAAGAAGAGTTTACGGTCCAGCTCATCAATACCGCGATTTCCGATGTTGCCCTGGCCACAGGTGGATCGGTCCTGGAAGGTGCCGCAGCCGGAACAGAAGTAGCGACCTTTCAGGCCTTCGACGATCGATTGGAGTCGACCGCCCAATTCTCGTTATTGGATGATGCCGGCGGCCGCTTTGTTCTTGATGGCAACACACTGCGGGTTGCCGCGAGCGCAGCACTGGATTTCGAGAACGCGACCAGCCATACCGTCAGGATCAGCGCGACTGACGGAAACGGACCGGCCCGTGAGGAAGACTTCGTAATTGAGGTTTCCAACACGTCGATCAGCGACATCGCTCTGGTCTCCGGTGGCTCGATTCAGGAAAACGCCGCTTCGGGCACCGAAGTGGCAACATTCGAGGCCTATGAATTCGGTGGAGTTGCGAGCGCTCAGTTTTCATTGCTCGATGACGCCGGCGGACTTTTCGTGCTCGAGCAGAACGTCTTGAAGGTCGCGAATGGGGCGGCGATCGATTACGAAACGGCGACGAGCCATACCGTCGTATTGCAGGCTGTTGATGGATCCGGACAGCCTTACGAAGAGGAATTCGTCATCCAGATCGCCAACATGGCGATCTCGGATATCGCGATCGCATCCGGTGGTTCGGTCAACGAGAATGCCGCCGCCGATACGGTCGTCGCCACCTTTGAAGCTTCCGAGAACCCACTGGAGCCGACGGCGATCTACACGCTTGTCGACGACGCCAATGGCCTTTTCTATCTCGATGGAAACACATTGAAGGTCGCGGATGGCGCGACCCTCGATTTCGAAGCTGCAACAACCCAGACCGTGCGAGTCAGTGCGACCGACGGAACGGGACCGGCACACGAAGAAGACTTCGTCATCGATGTGAATGACCTAGGCGGCACACCCATCACGGGCGACGGCGGTGCCAACAAGCTGGACGGCACCCAGGAGAACGATCAGATCGAGGCCGGCGCCGGTGACGATACAATCCAGGAAAGCGCCGGCTCAGACGTGATTGACGGAGAAGGCGGAAACGACACCGTGGTCTATGGCGGGTCCCGGTCCGAATATCAGCAGCAGTTGTTGGGCCCGGGCATGGTTCGGGTCGACAAACCCGGCGGCAACAGCGACACCCTGTTCAATATCGAACGCATCGATCTCACCGATGGTGACTTTGTCTTCGACATCGACAGCGCGAATATCGGCTTCAGCTACCGGATTTACCAGGCGGCTTTTGGGCGTACTCCCGATGAAGGTGGCCTGCGCTTCTGGACGGGCGTTCTCGACGGCCTGGACGACCGTGGATGGAGCGATGAAGTCAAACAGCAGTACATCGCCACCCAGTTTAACCAGTCGGACGAGTTCCGCGATCTCTACGGGGCAAACCCGAGCAACTTCGATTACATCGACGCGATGTACGTCAATGTCCTGTTCCGGCTGCCGGATCAGGAAGGCTACGACTTCTGGGTCGGCGGCATGGTGAACGGCTTGACGCGCGAACAAATCCTAATCGCTTTCTCTGAAAGTGACGAGAACGTGCGTAACAATCTGGAAAATCTTGACGACGGGGTCTGGGTCGTCTGACCCTGACCGCCGCCTTTGCATTCCAAACTCCTGTGTCGGCCGGTATAGTGTCCGAAATCTGAAAACGAAGCTATTACAAACACATATCTAATGTGAAACGCCACATTTGTGATCGTTTCCAACACGAATTTGCCCAGCTGTTTGAGGACAAGACATCCGTCTTCTAACGGGTGGATTTTCAGATGTTTCCATATTGCGGATGTGACGGCTGCGTAACATCGCGGCTCAATCAGAACACCGATACCGACCAGCAGGTGGCCGACTTCAGACTGACTGGCGAACGATGGCCAGTAAGTCCACAGAACGCCAACCAAGGCAGCACGGTCACCTGGTCGATCGCGACGGCCAACTATGCCGCCGACTACATTCAGTTCGCTGGTTTTATCAGCAATTCTCAGTTCGTATCGGTGATCCGTGCAGCCTTCGAGGCATGGGAAAAGGTCACCAATATCGACTTCGTCGAAGTTGCCGATAACTCCAACGTCGACGTCCGGCTTGGATGGGGCGATCTGGGAGGCCCCGGAGGGACCATCGGCTCCGCCAACTGGTCCTTCAGCGGCAACACGATCACGCAGTCCTTTGTCAGGTTCGATCGAGCGGAGAACTGGACCTACAACGTCGGTCCGGCCAGTTCGGGCGTTGGTGCCTATCAGGCTGCTCTGCATGAAATCGGTCACATCATGGGGATTGCCCATTCGAGCGTTAACCCATCGATCATGTACCCGACCATTTTCAATTCTTTGCCCGGCCTGACCCAGGACGACATCAATGCGGCCCGGGCCATCTATGGTCCTCCATCAGCCGTTACGCCTCCGGATCCGCCAAGCGATCCCGATCCGATACCACCCAGCGACCCTGATCCTGCACCACCGGGTGATCCGACACCGCCGCCTAATCCGGGAGGAATATACGGCACATCCGGTGTGGACACTCTGTCGGGAACACCGGCAGACGATCAGATCTTTGCACTTTCCGGCGACGATAAGATCAATTTCAGCGGCGGATCGGATGGAATCGACGGCGGCTCCGGCAACGACAAGGTGGTTTACCGGTTGGCGCGCACCGACCTTACCGTGGACAAACGCGGCGACGGTCAGGTTATCGTCCGAAAACCCGACGGCGGCACCGATACGTTGGTCAATGTCGAAAGAGTCGATCTCACGGATGGTGACTTCGTCTTCGACCTCAGCGGACCCAACCTCGGCTTCGGCTACCGGATCTATCAAGCGTCGTTCGGTCGCACGCCCGACGAAGGCGGGCTGCGGTTCTGGGTCGGAGAACTGGACAATTTCGATCGAAATGGCTGGAGCGAGGGCGCCAAGCACCAATATCTCGCTTCAGCCTTCTACAACTCCGATGAATTCAGGCTCAATTTCGGCAGCAATATCAGTGACAACGCCTATGTTGATGCGATGTATTCCAACGTTCTGGGCCGGTTTTCGGACGCCCAGGGACGTGACTACTGGGTAAGTCGCCTGCAATCCGACGCAAGCCGCGAAGACATCCTGATCAGCTTCACGCAAAGCGACGAAAATGTTCAGAGGAGCGTCGGCAACTACGAGGACGGTGTCTGGGTCGCATAAAGAAAAGCCGAAGACGTGACCGGGTGAGGCAGAGACGGCAGGGACCCGGTCACGTCTGCTTCATTCAGTTCGTGAAACGCACCGGAATGCAGGCACCAGGTTTAGACGATGATGAGCCGGCGACAATTCCTTCGGCGATCGACGTGCTCGCCAGTCCAAGCACGCTGGGTTGATTTTTTCCGCTTCGAACACTTCCCACATGCACCCCGACGAGGGTCCAATCTCCGGACTGCTCCACCATGAGCGGACCGCCGGAGGCGCCACGGGTTGCATCGCACTTGTGGGCCAGAAGATAGTCGGACGAAAATCCGCGTTTTTGCGAGCATTCGCCATGAACAGACAACATGTAAGGTCGGTCCTGCTGGTATCCCGCCAGAAAAAGACTGCCGGATGAGGCCCTGTCAGGCGCCGCGCCAATCGCCAGCGGCTCGATGTCCTCGATTGGTTCCGCAAGTCGCAGCACGACCACATCGAAGGCCATCTTCTCTATTCCTTTGACCGGCCCCGGAAAAGCGCTGCAATCGGGAAATGCGAATTCGACCACATCACGAACTGCTTGGTAATCGCCGCGATCATAGCCAGCCACGAATTTCATCGATTCGGGACGGTGCATGCGCCTGGTTCGCTGGTTGAGAAGGCAGTGACTTGCGGTCACCACCAGATCCGGCGCTACCAGCGTACCGGTACAGTGCCCGTTGCCCGATTTGTTTACCCGGCCAATGGCAATCCACGGCCAGGTGTCACTCTCCCTCGCCTTGCGCTCATCGGAACCGATGATGCCGGGAAGAATGATCTTCTCGGCATGCACGGGCATCGCCGTGAATGCCATCATCGCTACAGCAATTAGTGCAGCCGTCGGTCTGAAACTCATTAAATTCAAAACTCTATCCACTTTTGCAATTCAGGTTCCGCCGCCCGGTTATCAAACACCTTTCGCCAAACGGCCAGCGACAGCCTTGGTCACCGTCGAATCGATTCCGAGATCCTGCAACATGATAGCCGCTTCGCGCATTTCCGCAGCTCGCCGGTCACCATGGTGTGCAACGCGATCGAGAACGTAGTCGACCCTTTGCGGCCAGTCGATGCCTGGAAAGGACGCTGCCAATGACGACAGCACCCGCGTGTTCATGCCGGTCGCCTGGCAGCCTTGATAGCACTCCACCAGAATGGCTTCCATGCCCTTGATGACGACACTTCGCAGCAGTTTGAGCGTTGCAGCATCTCCGACGGTTTCGGACAGAATATCCGCATCCAGATCCAGCGCCCGAATCATGTCCGCGGCAGATCCGGCATCAGGCCCACTGACCGCCAGCGGAGCCCGGTGACGTTTCGGGTGGACAGGAGAAAGAACGGCAACGTCGAGATAACGCACTCCCGTGCCGGTAAACTGCGTTGCCGCTGCACTCTTGGTGCTCGGCGCCACCGAATTCAGGTCCCAGAAAGATTGACCCGACGTCATGTGAGTTGCAGTTTGTCGGGCCGCCTCGAGCGCCTGGTCAGCGGTGACAAGCGAAAACACGACATCGGCGTTTCGATACACATCGTCTCCGGGAAGAACGGCACGAACTCCGTGTTCCTCGGCCGCTGTGCGCATTTCGGCCTCGGTGTCGGCGCGCTGCAATTTGACGTCATAGGTGCTGAGGTCGACGTCAATTTGCGCCGCCCGCCAGCCATCGGCAAAGGCTCTGCCCGCCTCCCCGAAACCGATCAGAAGAACTTTCACCCTTGATATGTCCTGTCCTTGGCTGCTGAGTATCCCGATGCGGCGGTTTTTGATCACTCCGCATGTTAGCGGATCGAATTCCCAGAGGAACCACCTTCTGTCTCAATAGAACGTGACCGCTGGGCTGCCTGGTGCAATCCTAACGGTAAATCAACGCGACCAATCCATCGATCATACTCTCGATCCTGGCAGTCTCGTCAGCCAGTTTCGCGTTGAGCACGAAACCGTCATGGGCCATGAACAGCAAGTGCGCAAACTCAGTTGACAGCAGCAGTTGCCGGGCATCGGCATGCAGACACCGGTCGAGAATGCGCGCGATGCGATTTTCCGACTGCAGCAGCAGATTTCGCGAATAAGGCTCGCCCGGCTTCTTGGTGGCCAGCGCTTCCATCAGGTTCATTTCAAAATTGTTTCCCGCTCGCGGCAGCTCGATCCACAGGAACGTCAGAACCGCGCGAACCTTCTCGGGCCCATCCTCCATATCAGCCAACCGATCTTCGAGTGAGTCCAGTTGGCCGTTGAGCCAAGGTTCGAGCACGCCGTAAAAAAGTTCGAACTTCGATGCGTAATAACGGTAGATATTCCCTGCCGTGATCCCTGCCTGGGCAGCGATTTCGGGCATTGAAGTCGCCTGGTATCCTTTTTGCGAAAACAGCGTCAGAGCCGCGTCGAGGATCTTGTTCTGTACCGAAACTTTCTTGACCTGCGGCATGGCAGCTCCCGTTGGTTCCGACGGGCTCTAACCGACATCGACTTTCAAGACAATCGCTGCGGCGGAATCGCCAGCCGCGCAGCCGGAGAAGAGGCCATAACCGCCGCCGGCCAGCACCAACTCCTCTATCAATTCGATAACGAGCCTCAGGCCCGTCGGCCCCTGCGGATGGCCGAATATGAGCGATGAGCCGTAATTGTTCATGCGCTCCGCGGCAAATCCAGTCTCTTGGGCGAAATAGAGATCATTCACGGCAAACGGATTGTGGGTCTTGACGACGTCGATCCGCTCCATCGGCAAATCGGCCGCACGCAGCGCAGCCCGAGCGGCCGCAACCGGCGCCATGCCCATGTGCGCTTTTTCCGCCCGGCCTTCGCCGAAGGACAGCAGCCGGATGATCACCGCATCGTTCCGGCCAAGCTGTGGCGCACGGTCCGCTGACGCCAACAGCATGCCAGCATTGCCGTCGGCGGGGTGTGTTTGGGCACCGTGAGTGACCGTGCCGCCATCGATGACAGGACGAAGGGCCTGGAGCCCATCGATAGTGCTTTGCCTAATACCTTCATCCCGCTCAACGGACCGGGATTTGCCCTTCGATCCGACGTGAACCGGGGCCATGTATCGGCGCTGAAAGGCGGCTCCATCAGCCACCGCCATGCAATATTGATCGTAACGTAGTAGGGCCAGATCATCCTGCTCCTGGCGCGTGAACCCGAAGCGCGACGCGATGTTTTCAGCTGTCTGAACCATTGCAACTCGGGCATGGGGGTCATTGTTGAAATTGTCCCACACCCAGTTCTCGGTCACTCCCCGACCGCCCGGCCCGGCTGGGTCCGGATAATATATGTTTGGCCCGTTGCTGATCCGATCGGCAGCCACTGCCAACTGTGGAGCCTCGGAGCCAAGCTCGATGGCCGATGCTGCTGAAGCGATTACGCGCGCCGAGGTGGCACAGGCTTGGGCAATCGTCGGTCCGGTCACCCGGTCGGCGCCGATGAGAGCGCCGATCCAAGGTGCGCCGAAAAAGCTCTGATGCTGCGGCACCGTCATCCCGAATTGGATGCCGCCGAGTTCCCGCGGATCGCAACCGATCCGCTCGAGAAAGCCAGTCGCACAGGTCGCCGCAAGGCGCAGGGGATGCTCCCCGCTGAGCGCTCCCTGCCAGCGACAAAACGGTGAGCTCCAGTAGCCGCCATAGGGAATGAAAACTCTTTCGAAACGCACGGTCTCTCCTCACGAATATTCGATCAACCTGGCCTTCATCTCGGTTCGCGGCAGGACGCCGCGAGAGACGAGTTCGACCTTTGCTGAAAAGATGAGTTTGGCACGAAGCGCCTGCTCGATTCGCCCGGCCAGTCCGGTGTCGGGTTCGCCGTCGCCGAGTTCGACTTTGATCGCCACCGGCGGATCGACCTTCGGCCCCGGGTCCGGCAACGAAATCAGCAATTCACCGCTTACCTGGGGTCGAAAGCCCATGACCACATCCTTGACAGCCGAGGGCCAGACATTGACCCCTCGCACAATCAGCATGTCGTCGGACCGACCGATACAGCGAAGCCGCGGCCCTGTTCGCCCACAGGCACAAGGCGTCGTGTTGACGACCACTCGGTCGCGTGTGCGAAATCGCAACATCGGACAACATTGCCGGTCAAGGTGGGTAAAAACCAACTCCCCCTCGACCTGTGGGCTGTCCAGTGGCAGGACGGAACCGGTCTCCGGATCAATGATCTCCATGATCAGATAATCGGGCACCAAGAAGTGACAGCCATCCCCTGCCTCGCATTCAGCACTATGGATGGTAATGACGTCGGCATTTCCGATCGCCTCCGTGCATCGGGCACCCCACAGCGCCTCGATGCGATTGCGGACCTCCGGAATGCCGCCTCCGGGCTCGGCCCCAACCATGACATTGCGGATGCCAAACTCCGCGACGTCCACGCCCAACTGATCGCGGGCAATTTCTGCAAGGTAGGTGGCGTAGGACGGTGTCGTCGCCAATGCGGTTGCGCCCATCGCCCTGATTGAATCAATCAGGCGATCCGACGCGCCGGTGCCGATCGGCAGCAATGTGGCGCCGATTTCCTCAACGGCAGCGGCAACCGGCAGGCCACCGACGAAGAAACCAATGCTCATGCCCATAGCGAATACGCTGTCGGGGCGGAGCCCCTGGGACCAGTAACTGCGTGCAATACATTCCACCCAGCGCCGCTTGTCGAACCGCGTCAAGCCTACAAAGGACGGTGTACCGGTCGTGCCAGATGAAGCATGAACACGAACTACATTGCGCAGGGAAGCGGCGGCGTGGTCGCCGAGCGGCGGGTGTTTTGCCTGGCTCTGCCTCAGCTCGCTTTTTTCAGTGAAAGGCAGCTTCGCCAGATCATCGAATGAACGGATGTCCCGGGGATCTGCTCCAACCTCCGCCAGCTTGCGGGCATAAAACGGCGCATTCTTTTGCATGTAGCGAAGTTGCCGAGGCAGCTTATCAAGCTGCATGGCGGAGATTGCATCGGCCGACATGGTCTCCGTGCCAACATCAAAGTAACGGCTCTCGGTCATGCTCATTCCACCCGGCCCTTCGCTTGTTCCTCCGAAATAGCAGCTTCCGCGCGATAGCTGACGCCGAGAGCACGGTACTCGCCGGCTGCCCATGCTGTGCCATCACTCATGCCAGTATCGATCCTCTTCACGACGGCAGGTGCCCCGGCGACCAGGGAATGGGCCGGCACCCTATCGCCTTCCCTGACCACCGAACCCGCGGCAACAACGCAACCAGGCCCGATGTCAGCGCGGGGAAGTACCACCGCGTTCATGCCAATCAGGCATCCGGCCGCAACATGGCACCCTTCAACAACGGCACCGTGGCCGATGACGCAGCCATCGTCGATCGCAGTCGCAAAGACGTCCCCTCGCTGGTTGTGATTGACGTGGACCACCGCATTGTCCTGAATGCTACAGCCGCTCCCGATGCGGATCGGTCCATAGTCTCCGCGAATGACTGCGCCGAACCAGATATTGCATTCGTCACCGATGGAAACGTCGCCGATGATCACGGCGTTGGGTGCAATGAACGACCCCTTGCCAATTCTGGGTGTTTTCCCTGAAAACTCGATAAGCAAAGCGGCTCCAATCCCGTGGAGTGAAGGCCATGGCCGGCCTTTCGACATCTATTAATAGCTACCGTTCACTTTTCAATTGGTCAAGGAATGCTTCTTTAAAGCCATCTTGACGCGTATTAATGAATAATATTTATTATTAATAGCTCGCGAACGCACGGAAGATGGAATGGCCGAACCAAACAACATTCAGTACTGGAGTGCCCGACGCACCCTTCAAGCTTTCGCGGACGGCGAGATATCTGCGGCGGAATACGCTCAGGAGCTGCTGTCCCGCTGCAGCGAGCGAGCGGACCTCAACGCCTTTGTCACGCTCGATGCGGAGGCTGTTCTTAAACACGTTGAGGCCACAGCGTCCGACAGCGGCAGGCTCGCGGGGCTGCCGATTGCGCTCAAGGACGCGATCGGCTCCGTCGATCTGCCGACGACCGCTGGAACGCCGGCACTGGCGAACCACCGACCAAAACAAAATGCAGAGGTGGTGAGACCACTCGTCGATGCTGGTGCGTTTGTTTTCGGCAAGCTCAACATGCACGAGCTCTCCTACGGGATAACATCCAACAACGCGCGTCACGGGCCACCGAGAAATCCTTTCGATACGGAACGTATTGCCGGCGGCAGCAGCGGCGGTGCTGCGGTGGCTGTATCCGCCGGCATGGTTCCAGTGGCACTCGGAACCGATACGGGCGGCTCTGTTCGTATTCCCGCGGCACTTTGTGGTGTTGTTGGTTTTCGTCCAAGTGCCGGCCGCTATCCGCAGCGCGGTATCGTTCCGGTTTCCCATACGCGCGATACCGCTGGCCCGATCTGCAGGACCGTTGACGACGCGGCGCTGATCGACGCCGCGATCACCGGCACCCAAGACAGGCTGGAAACGCTTGATCCGTCGCAATTGCGTATCGGTCTGCCGAATCAGCATTTCCTGGACGAGCTCGCTCCGGAAACCCGATCGGTTTTCGAAGCCAGGGTCGAGGAATTGCGAGCAGCCGGCTGGAGCATCATGCCGGTGGACGTGGAAGGTATACAGAAACCCGAGGAAAGCTGCGGGTTTCCAATTGCTATATACGAAACAAAGACCGGGCTTGCTGCCTATCTGCAGGAGTTTGCTCCAGACGGGCCATCGCTTGAAGAACTCGTCGGCGCGATCGCCAGTCCGGATGTCAGAAACATCCTTGGAGGTCTGCTCGCACCGGAATTCGAGGACATGGCCGGCATCTACCAGGATGCCCTGACAAACGGACGGCCGCGGCTTCAGGGGCAACTGGCAGCCTGTTTTGAACAAAATCGTCTCGACGCGCTCATGTTCCCGACGACGGTCAGGCCAGCGGCGTTGATTGGCGAAGATGAAACGGTCGATCTGAACGGCAGCACCGTGCCGACTTTCTCCACCTTCATCCACAACACGGATCCCGGAAGCATCGCCGGCATTCCCGGCATTTCCTTGCCGGCGGGCCTCACCGCCAGCGGCCTGCCCGTCGGCATCGAACTGGATGGTCCAGCCGGAAGCGACCGGCATCTTCTCGCCGTTGCTCGCGCGATGGAGCGAGCACTGCCACAGGCCGCCCGGCCCACAGACAATTGAACACCAGGGAGGACGATATGAAACACATACGCATGACACGCAGGGGCGTGATGGCTGGAGCTGCAACTCTTCTGGCTACGCCAGCACTTCTCCGTACCGCGCGTGCAGCGGACCCGATCAAGATGGGAACTTTCTTTTCTCTTTCAGGCCCGGCATCGCTTTTCGGACCGACTCAAACCGCCTGCAATGCGTTGGCTGTCGACGAGATCAATTCCGCCGGAGGCATACTCGGCCGAAATGTGCAAATCATCGCCGGCGATGGCGGCGCGCCTCCGGCTGAAGCGGCCAAGACGGCCGTCCGCATGATCCTGCAGGACAAAGTCGACCTGATCGTCGGCTCGCATGACAGTGCCGTGCGCCAAGCCCTTGTCGGCGCACTCAAGGGCAAGGTGCCCTACATCTACACCCCCCTCTATGAGGGTGGCGAGTGCTCCTACAACACCTATGTCACAGCCGATACGCCACAGCAGCAGATCAAGCCGTCAATCAATGCGCTGGCGGAAATGACCGGCGCCAGGAAATTCTATCTGATCGGTAACGATTATGTCTGGCCGCAGCAAAGCAATGCCCGCGCAAAGGAATACATCGCGGCGCTGGGCGGCGAGATCGTGGGCGAGGAATACGCTCCGCTCGGACCGGGTAACAAGTTCGACGATGCAGTGACCCGTATCAGGGCAGCCGCCCCGGATCTCGTCGTGATTACCCTGGTCGGCGGAGACAACGTCAACTTCAACCGCACCTTTGCGGGCTTTGGTCTCGACAAAACGGTGAAACGCCTGTCGCTGCTCTGCGAGGAACTGACATTGCAGGGAATTGGTGCCGAAAACAGCGGCGGACTCTTCAGCTGCATGTCCTATTTCACCTCAGTCGCTTCACCGGCAAACGACGCATTCAAGATGCACTATGCCGACAAGATGGGCAGCGATGCCCCGCCGTTGTCGATGATCGGCGTCGATGCCTATTCCGGCACCAATTGTGCGGCAGCACTGCTCGACAAGGCCGGCAGCAATGACGCGTCGGCGGTGATGAAGGCATCGGACGGACTGGTTTACAAGACGGCGACCGGAACGGGCACCATGATCAACCGGCATGTAGCAAAGACCATGTATCTGGCCGAATGCAAGGGCATTGATTTTGACATCATCGAAACCTTTGACCACGTTGAGCCAGGAGAAACCTGTTCCTCCTGACGGGCACCAGGACGGCTTGACGGAACCATGGACCCGGTCCTCGTAGCCAACGGGTTGAACATCTCTTTCGAGATCGTCACCCTTGCCCTGGTAGCAATGGGCCTGGCAATCACGCTCGGCCTGCTGGGCGTGCTCAATCTGGCGCATGGCGAATTTGTCATGATCGGCGCGTTCTGCGCACTGTTCGTACAGGAAAGCGGCTTGCCCTATCTGGCCGCTTTCCCATTCGCTGTTGTGGCCTGCATCGTCATCGGCTGGCCGGTCGAGCGACTGATGATCCGTCCGCTCTATGCACGCCCTTTCGACACCATCCTCGCCACCTGGGGACTGAGCCTCCTGCTGCGCGAGATGGTCGAGGCATTTTACGGTCGCGGATTTAACAGCGTGCGCCTGCCGATATCCGGCACGGTCAACATTATCGGCGCAGACTACCCGGTCTATCAACTGGCGGTGATGCTCATCGCCATTGCGCTGATAACGGCGCTGGTGGTCTGGTTCCTTAGAAGCGCCACCGGTCGGCGCATTCGCGCGGTCGTCAACAACCCCGAGCTGGCCAGAACCGTCGGCATCCCAGCGGACAAGCTGGCCCGCAACACCTTCGTCGCGGGCCTTATCCTCGGAGGAATTGCAGGTGTGCTGCTGGCTCCGATTGTGGCCGTTCATCCAGGCATGGGCATCGACTATGTGTTGAAGTCCTTCTTTGTCCTGGTGGTGGGTGGCTTGGGAAACATTCTGGGCCTCGTCGTTGGTTCTGGAGTTATCGGCGGCGCCGAAGCAGTCGTTTCCGCAGCCATCGACCGGACGGCCGGCTACTCCTTCGTGCTCGTCGTCGCCCTTCTGTTCTTATGGATAAAGCCCCGTGGCCTGGTTAACCGCTAACGCGGTCGTCATCGCAGCGGTTTTGGCCGGACTTCCCTTCGTTGTCGGGGAGTTTTGGGCTTATACGCTGGCGCTCTACTTCCTCTACGCCATCGCCTGTCTCGGGGTCGGACTTTCCTGGGGACAGGCGGGTCTTTTGTCACTCGGCCAGGGATTTTTCGTCGGCATCGGCGCCTATCTGTCAGGGCTGACCCTGATCAGTTTTGCTGACAGCGCCGTTCTTTATCCGATGCTGTTGTTTTGCGCCCTGGTACCCGGCGCGATCGCCTACGGCATCGGGCGGTTGATTTTCCATGGGCGGGCTCAAAATGGCGCGTTCTTCGCGCTCATAACCCTGGCTCTTGTGCTTCTGGCCGCACAGGTCGCAACCTCCTGGAACAGCGTGACGGGCGGATACAACGGGTTGCGCGGAATCCCCGGCATACCGGGCCTGGACGGTTTCGAGGACGCCTATTGGCTCTCCGCGACCGCACTCGCCGGCTGCATGCTGTTCGTCGCTTGGCTTATCGCCTCACCGTTGGGCGTGCTTTGGCGGGCACTGGCTTGGGACGAACGGCGGGTCGCCTTTCTCGGCTTCGATTCCAACCATCTCAAGGCTGTCGCTTTCGGAATCAGTGGCGTGCTCGGCGGCATCGCCGGGACACTCTATGCGCCGGAAAACAATCTGGTAACGCCCGACCTGTTCGGCTTCGTGCTGTCGACCAACTTCGTCGTCTGGGTCGCCATCGGCGGCCGCAGCACACTTTACGGTCCCGTGCTCGGAGCAGTGGCGCTGGGCCTTTTGACGGCGGAACTGCGCGAAAGCATCACCTACTGGGAGGTCGTGCTTGCCGCCCTCTTTATTGTCACGGTTCTCTATTTTCGCGATGGGTTCTGTGGTCTGCTCGAGCCGGCGCTCAGGCGAAGGCTCGCGCGTTTCGACAAGCAACCACAACAAGCTCCCGACAGGCGCCAGTCGCAAACTGAAGGTCTCCTCCACATTGAAGGGCTCAATTTGCGCGTGGGCTCAGTCGACATCCTTGACGATCTTTCACTGCGGATCGACATGCCCGGCATCTACTGCCTGATCGGGCCCAACGGAGCGGGCAAGACCTCGACCTTCAACGCCATCACCGGAGAGCTTCAGGCGCAGTCCGGTAGCATCGACCTGTTTGGAGAGCGTCGAAATCTCGATCCCCGCGAGCTCACCGACGCCGGACTGGGCCGCAAGTTTCAAATAGCCAACGTTTTCGACGAACTGACGATAGGCGAGAACCTGGCCATTGCGCTTTGGACCGGGAGGGCTGGATGGCGTGATCTTCTCGCGTTTCGACCACTCCGCTGGACCAGCCCGGTCCTTGAAGAACTGGAGCGGCGCTTCAATTTCCTCAACGATCGTAATCGCACGGCTGGCGACTTGTCGCACGGGCAACGCCAGGTGCTTGACCTTGCGATGGTTCTGCTGACCGAACCGCGCATGATCCTGCTGGACGAGCCCTGTGCCGGCCTGTCCCTTGCCGAAACGGAACAGGTCATCAACACAATCCGGTGGGCAAGCGAGCGCTTTGATGCGACCACGCTGGTCATTGAACATGACATGGCATTGGTACGGTCCCTCGCCGACAGGGTTTTCGTTCTTCACAACGGCCATCTTTTGGCTGAAGGCAGTGTTTCCGAAATCCAGAGCAACGCCGACGTCAAGCTGGTCTACGCCGGGGGCACCAAATGAAAAGCGACAGCGCGTTGCGCATCGACAAAGTTTCGGGAGGGTATGGCCGGATGACGATCGTGCGCGATGTCTCGGCTGACCTGCCCCATGGTCAGTGCCTATGCATCCTCGGGCGGAACGGAGTCGGCAAAAGCACGCTGATGCAAATTCTGGCAGGACACCTGCCGTGCCACGGGGGTGAGATTCTCCTCGATGGTCGATCGATCAACGCCTTGTCTGCGGACCAGCGGCGCGCCGCCGGCCTCAGCTATGCGATGCAGGAACGCCCTGTATTCGACAATTTGTCGGTAATGGAAAATCTCATGCTGATGCTGCCTGCGAGCGATCTTGGCACCTACAGACGTTTCTTCGATGACTACCCGGTTCTCGAACGGCGCCTGACCCAGAACGCAGGTACCCTGAGCGGTGGAGAACGCAAGATACTGTCGTTCGTCCGCTCCATGGCCGAAACCGCAAGCGTCACGCTTCTTGACGAACCGTCCGAAGGTGTGCAGCCGGAAAACATCGAGAAGATGAAGGCCTTCCTTTTACGGCGCAAGGCAACAGGCGGCAGCATCATTGTAGTTGAACAACACCTGCACCTGGCTGAGGCCATCGCCGATCACTTCATGGTAATGGATCAGGGCCGCATCGTATTGCAGGGCCTTGCAGCGGATATTGATCGCGACGCCATCAGACGTCACCTGGATCCCTGAGGGATCCAATCCACATCATCACCGTTCACGCATAGATTTCCAGGCATCGTCCTTGACAACAAAGTCGATTTGCTAAAAGCTGTCTGACAACTTGGCAACCTTACATATTACAACTGTTGCGACGCCTGCCACCCTGCAAACCGGGAAGAATTCCCCCTCATGAACGATCCGACACCTGACACTTCCGGCGCACGCGGGCGAGACTCCGCCCGTCGAGCCAGTCGGGAGGCTGCACAATTGTTGCGTCCGGTGGAGACGCGAACTCGCGATGTCGCGGTGCTCGACGCCTTGGCTGACATGATCGATCAGGCGGGACTGAAGAAGGGCGACCGACTGCCGTCCGAGCCGCTGCTTGCCGAAAAGCTCGGGGTCAGTCGGCCGACCATCAGGGAAGCCCTGAAAAGCTGGCAGACCCTCGGCATAGTGACCCGTCTGAAAGGGTCGGGTACGTTTCTCGCAACCGATGTCCGCGACGGATCGCCGTCCGTCCCGATCGCTCTGAAGCTTGAGGGTCAAAGCCTATTGCGCACTCTGGAAGTGCGCCGAGCTCTCGAGGTCGTGGCCACCCGGGAGGCGGCCCTGAAAGCGTCCGCCGATGACCGGTTGCGCATCAGGCAGGCCTACGATCAGTTGCAGCTCGAAATCGAGTCCGGCATCGATTGGCGACCTACCGATGGTGTGTTCCACCAGGCCATTTACAGAGCCTCGCAAAATCCGCTGTTCGGTGAAATCATCGAACAGGTCCACCAGGCCTTCCACCAGATCTACATCCAACCCTTCGATACCGACGTTATCGGGCTGAGTTCGATGCCGATCCACGATGACCTCTGCGAGGCCGTGCTCGGCGGCGACGCCGATCGCGCTGTTGAGGTGATTGAGACCATTCTCGATCTGGTGGAAGCCGATGTCAGGAGGGCAATCGGTGTCTGAACCCCGCCTTCCCGATCGCGCCGCATCGCCAACCGACGAGCAAGAGCTCTCGACTCGGATGAACTCGCCCTACCGCGACCGGTTCGGCTCACCGACTCCGCCGATCTACCAGACATCGCTCTTCACCTTCGACACCTATGAAGAGATGCTTGAGCGTTTTGCCGAACGGTCCGATCATCCGCTCTATTCGCGGGTCGATAATCCCACGGTACGCGAGTTCGAAGAGTTGATGGCCAACGCCGAGGGCGCTGAACGAGCAGCCGCCTTTGCATCTGGAATGGCCGCGATTTCGGCGACACTCTTCGCGCATGTCAAACCCGGTGAGCGAATCGCATCGGTGCGCAATGTCTACCCGGACGCCTACCGGCTTTTCGAGCGGCTGATGAGGCCTCTTGGCATTGAGGTGACCTATCACGACGTCGACGAGTTCGCCGCCAATCCTTATCTGCTCGAGGGCGTCAAAGTCGCCTACCTGGAGAGCCCGGTGAGCGTCACCTTCGAGGTGGTCGATCTCGATCAGGTCGCCGAAAATGCCCGCCGCCACGGCACACTCACCATGATCGACAACAGTTGGGCAACGCCTTGTTTCCAGAAACCGCTGGCTCACGGCATCGACATGGTGCTGCACTCCTGCTCCAAATATATTTCGGGTCACAGTGACACCGTCGCCGGAGTCATCTGCGGATCGCACACGGCAATGGAAGCCATCACGGACATTTCGGTCCCACTGCTCGGCGGTCGCCTTGCGGCGCTCGATGCCTTCCTGTTGATACGCGGCCTGCGCACCCTGGAATTGCGCATGGAGCGGCACAATCGCTCGACTGAATTCATCACCGCGAAGCTCGCCGCCCATCCGCTGGTGGACCGCATAAACCTGCCGCGCGCCGGCGACATTCCGAGCCTCACAGGCCACTCCGGCCTGTTCTCGATCGAGCTGTCTGCGCAGGTCGAGATCGCCCGCTTCTGCAATGCCCTCAAGCTGTTCAATCTCGGCGTCAGCTGGGGCGGTTTTGAAAGCCTCGTGCTGCCAATCTCCGCCGGTCAGGCTCAGAAATCGGAGCGCAACGCATTGAACGAATTCGGCATTTCCCCGTCGTTAGTCCGCTTGAATGTGGGACTTGAGGACGCGGAGAACCTGTGGGCCGACCTTGAGGCGGCCCTTCATCAAGCAAGTACACAAACCTGAGGGAGGTATTGATGAAAAGACTGATTGCGGCTCTAGGCCTGGGAATTGCGGTCTGCGCCACACCTGCGCTTGCCGAAACCAATCTGAAACTGGTCGAAGTGATCACCAGCCCGGCACGGACGGAGACGCTGAAGGCAACGGTGGACGCGTTCGAAAAGGCCAATCCCGACGTCAAGGTTGAGATCATCTCGCTGCCGTGGGGCCAGGCGTTCGAGAAGCTGGCAACCATGGTCGCCGGAGGTGAAGCCCCCGATGTTGTCGAAATGCCGGATTGGTGGATGGGCCTTTACGGCGGCACCGGCCAGTTGGTCGATCTCGATGAACGCCTGGCCTCCTGGAGCGGTACCGGCGAATTAACCGACAAGACACTGGCCATGGCCCGACTGGTCGACAGCAAGGCCTATCAGATCCCCTACGGCTTCTACCTGCGCGCCATGTTCTACAACAAGAAGTTGCTCAATGAGGCCGGGATCGATGGTCCTCCGGAGACCATGGACGACTTCATGGAAGCCTCGAAGAAGGTCTCGGCCCTGCCCGGCAAATACGGCTACTGCATGCGCGGCGGCGTCGGCGGTTTCAACGGCTGGATCATGATGGCCGCCACCATGAATGGCACCAATCAGTTCTTTACCGAGGACGGCAAGAGTCGGTTGAACGAACCGGACTCAGTCAAGGGCATCCAGTTCCTGCTCGACATCTACCAGAAGGGCTACGCACCGAAAGACTCAGTCAACTGGGGCTTTAATGAAATCGTGGCCGGCTTCTATTCCGGCACTTGCGCCTTCCTCGATCAGGATCCCGATGCACTGATTGCTGTGGCCGAGCGCATGGACGATGCTGATTTTGCCGTGGCACCGATGCCGCTCGGGCCGGCCGGCAAGGCCTTCCCGACCATCGGCTATGCCGGCTGGTCGATATTCAGTTCGTCCGAGCATCAGGACGAGGCCTGGGATCTGGTCGCCCACCTGTCGAGCCCGGAAGCCAATCGCGCCTGGGCCAAGAGGGTTGGTGTGCTGCCTATCCACAAGGGCGCCGATGAGGACCCGTTCTATGCCACCGAGCAGTTCAAAGGCTGGTTCACCGAGCTCAACGGCGACGCCTGGGTACCGACCATCATGCCGACTTATCTGGAGAAGTTTTCTGAACTCTCCAACGTCATGGCGATCGAAACCGCGCAGGATGCCATGCTCGGCAACCTGACGGCCCAACAACTGGCTGACGAGTGGGCTGACTTCCTGACCGAAGAGTACGCGAAATGGAAGGCCAAGCAGTAGGCGCTTCACCCTCGGCCCCGGGGGATGATTCCCCGGGGCACAAGCTGACGAAGCCGGACGACTCCGGTCGCATCAGCTTCGCCCTGAAGGCTGTACTCGAACCCTACCTCTATCTCAGCCCTGCCCTCATAATGCTGGCGCTGGTCATGTTCGTGCCGCTGGTTGTCGGCATCTCCTACGCCTTCCAGCACCTGTCGCTGACCAACCCGTTCGATCGCGGCTGGGCCGGGCTGGAGAATTTTCGCGAACTCTGGGACGACCGAAAATTTTGGTTGTCGCTCAGGAACACCGTCTGGTGGACCGTTGCGTCGGTCGTGCTGCAGTTTGGCCTTGGGCTCGGACTGGCGTTGCTCCTGAACAGGCCCTTTTTCGGCCGCCGCATTGTCCAGGCACTGGTGTTCCTTCCCTGGGCCGTGCCAACCTTCCTGAGCGGTCTCACCTGGGCCTGGCTTTTCAATCCGATCATCGGCCCAATCCCCCACTGGCTGTTCGCTCTTGGGATCCTCAGCGAGCCCTTCAACATCCTCGCCGATCCGGACATCGCCATGTGGGGACCGATCACCGCCAACGTGTGGTTCGGTATCCCGTTCTTCGCCATAACCCTGCTGGCGGCCCTGCAGTCCATACCGAAGGAGCTCTATGAGGCGGCGGCCATCGACGGCGCATCAGCCTGGCAGAGCTTCACCAAGATCACCCTGCCCTTTCTGGCGCCGATGATCGCCATCACCGTGATGCTGCGGACCATCTGGATCGCCAATTTCGCCGACCTCGTTTTCATCATGACCGGAGGCGGGCCGGCCAACTCGACGCAGATTCTGTCGACATACATTTTTACCACGGCGTTTCGCAAACTGGATTTCGGCTACGCCTCGGCGATTGCCATCGTACTGCTGCTGCTATTGCTGGCATACGCGCTCATATTGCTGCGCATGCGTCGAAACCTGGTGAAGGTTTGAACGCCATGACGATGACAGCCTCCCCTCGATTGAAACGACAACTGGCAGCAGGAGGCCAGGCCCTGGCGCTGGCGGCCTATGTCGCCTTCGCGCTGTTCCCGCTCTACTGGCTGGTCAAGATCGCGGTCACGCCAGACAAGCTGCTCTACACCGAGGGCACCGCGATGTGGCCGTCGCGCATGAGCTGGGCAAACTTCGAGGCTGTGCTGTTCTACTCCGACTTCATGGCGTTCTTCCGCAACAGCCTGATCGTGTCCTTGGGAACTGCGTTCTTCGTAACCCTGTTCGCCAGCGGCGCCGGTTACGCCTTCTCGCGCTTTCGCTTTCGCGGCAAAGGCATCGTCATCTTCATCATGCTTCTGACTCAGATGTTCCCGCTGCTGATGCTTATCGCACCGATCTACCGGATTGTCGGCGCGCTCGGCCTGCTGAACTCGCTGGAAAGCCTGATCATCGTCTACACCGCCTTCAACATTCCGTTTGCCGCATTTCTGATGCAATCCTTCTTCGACGGTATACCCAAAGACCTCGAGGAGGCGGCAATGATCGACGGCTGCACCCGCTTTCAGGCCTTGCGCCGCGTGGTCCTCCCGCTGACGCTTCCCGGCATGGCCGCGACGCTGGGCTTTGTCTTCACCGCGGCCTGGAGCGAACTGCTTTTCGCGCTCATGCTGATCAACTCGAACGAAGCGATGACCTTCCCGGTCGGGCTTCTCACCTTCGTCTCGAAATTCTCCGTCGACTGGGGACAAATGATGGCCGCGGGCGTCCTGGCGCTGATCCCGAGCTGTCTCTTCTTTGTCTTCATTCAACGCTACCTGGTGCAGGGGCTGACATCGGGCGCGGTCAAAGGATAGGCAACATGGCCGACATTGGTTTTCGAAACATTCACAAGAGCTACGGCCCGGTCGAGGTCTTGCACGACGTCAATCTCCACATCGAGGACGGCGAGTTCGTCGTCCTCGTCGGCCCGTCCGGCTGCGGCAAGTCGACCCTACTGCGCATGATTGCCGGGCTGGAGACAATCACCGGAGGTGATATCAGCGTTGGTGGTGACGTCGTCAACGACCTGCCTCCACGCGATCGGGACCTCGCCATGGTGTTTCAGTCCTACGCGCTTTATCCGCATATGGACGTCGCCCGAAACATGGGCTTCAGTCTCGAAATCCGAAAGCAGGACAAGACCCGCAGCCAAAGCCTGGTCGCCCAGGCGGCGCAAACGCTCGGACTCGACGGACTGCTCGGCCGGCTTCCCCGGGCGTTGTCAGGCGGACAGCGTCAGCGCGTTGCCATGGGGCGTGCCATCGTGCGCCAGCCCAAGGCCTTCCTGTTCGATGAGCCGTTGTCCAATCTCGACGCGGCGTTACGTGTCGGCATGCGCTTTGAAATCGCCAAACTGCACCAGACGTTGGGCGCGACTATGATCTATGTGACCCACGACCAGGTGGAAGCCATGACGCTCGCCGACCGCATCGTCGTCATGAACGCTGGACGCATCGAGCAGGTCGGTTCCCCCCTGGAGCTTTATGAGCGTCCCGCCAACCTCTTCGTATCGCGCTTCATTGGCTCGCCCAAGATGAACATCATGCCCTGTGAGGCCACCGAGGACGGTCTGCCGCTGCCCGGTGGCAGGACCCTGCGCCCGGACGGGTGGTCAAGTGCCCTGCGGCCGGTCACCATCGGCGCTCGCCCTGAACACATTCGTCTCGTCGGCCCGTCGGAAGCCGATTGCGTCGGCCGAGCGGTGGTCACCGAGCACCTTGGCTCCGACACGTTCGTCTATGTCGACGTACCGGGCTGGGAGCCGCTGATCGTGCGTCAGCGCGGCAATGTCGAAATCCAGCCCGGATCGGAACTAGGCATCGGCTTCGACCCTGAGCACGTCTACATGTTTTCCGCTGAGGAAACATGCCTGCACGCGTGACATAGGCGTGCCTCGCTGAATTGGCGCACTTTCCGACCGGCGGCGTTCCACGACGGTCACCGCTTCGAATAGCAGCGGAATAAATCGCGGCGGTCCGCGTTTTCCTTCCATGTCCCTATTGAGACAGCGAAGGAGAGACCCTTGACCGTGTCGAGCCAGGCCGCCATCGGCCCTCAGAGTCCGTTTGCCCTATCGGCACTCGGGATCTCCAACGTCAAGCCGGCTTTGGTTATGGCGATCAGCATCGCGATCCTGTTCACCGCGTGGGTGCCGCCGCATGATCTCGCACATGAACCGCGCATCGCACTTGCCGTCACGGCGCTGGCAATCGTCGGTTGGACCCTGACGCCGTTGCCGGATTCGGTTGTCGCCGTCAGCGCCGCCCTGGCGCTTGTTCTCACCGGTGTCGTTCCCGATACGCAGCTCTACGCCACGCTTGGCCGGGAACTCGTGTGGCTGTTACTGGCAGCTTTCGTAATTGCGGCAGTGGTGAAGGCGAGTGGCCTTATGCAGCGGCTTGCCTTTGCTGCGGTCAGTCCGTTTTCGGGACTGACAAGCTTCTTCCACGCTGTGACTTTCGTCATCGCCCTGACGGCATTTCTCATACCGTCGACCTCGGGCCGCGCGGCACTTCTGTTGCCGGTCTTCATGGCGCTGGCCGATCGCATGCCCGGCAAGGCCTCGGAACGCGCGCTTGCTTTGCTCTTTCCGACGGTGATCCTGCTGTCGGCTGGCGGATCGATCATCGGCGCGGGCGCCCATCTGGTCGCAGTTGAGGTCATCGACCGGTCGGCAAGCGTGTCCATCGGCTATGTCGAATGGCTAATGCTCGCCTTTCCTCTGACCTTGCTTGCCAGCCACTCTGCAGCGGCCCTCATCCTGCTGCTCTTCGTGCCACGAAGGGAACGAGCAGTTGTCCTCTCATGCCGGTTGCCAAGCCAGGCGCCCACCGATGTACGGCAATGGCGCATACTGGCGGTGCTTGCCTGCATCGTCACACTTTGGATCACGGCCCCGTGGCACGGCGTCGACATCGCACTCGTCGCCGTCGGCGGCGCCGTCCTGTTGTTAACCGGACCGTTCACCGCGCAGTCGCCCAAGAAGGTGTTTCGCCAGGTCGAGGTCGAATTGCTGGTCTTTCTGACCGCCACCGTTGTGGTCGCCGACGGCATTATTCTGTCCGGCGCAAGCAAGTGGATGGCCGGCGCGGCGCTTGATCTGCTGCCGGCAACCGCCCGTCATTCCACGCCGATGGTTATCTTTTTTCTGGCTTCAATCGCCGTTCTGTCGCACCTGATCATCAACTCCCGAAGTGCCCGCGCGGCCGTGCTGCTTCCCGCTGTGACCCTGCCTCTGGCCGGCCTCGGCCACGATGTCGTGACCCTCGCGCTGGTCACGGTGCTCGGCACGGGATTCTGCCAGACCATGATGGCCAGCGCCAAACCGGTCGCACTCTTCGGCAATGCCGATCGCGCGACGTTCAATCAGTCCGACTTGCTGCGGCTGGCGATCCCGTTGCTGCCGGTCAAGATTGTCATGATCACCGCCTTCGCCCTTTTCGTCTGGCCCCACCAGCTTCCCGAAAGCCCTGAGCGGCCGACTGAATCCGCGAGCCGGGTCGGTGTCGAAGGACGTACCGCGCCAAAAACCGACTCCAGGACAGCTACCTGCACGGCACAGCGACTGAACACGATGATGTTGGCAACGATCCGCGACCGCGCCATGTGGGCAGCTGGCTGGTGGCATGTCTGGGATCGACTTCGTCGCGATGGCTACCCGATCGAACGCGGCACAATACGCGACCTGTACCGCGGTGGCGACATGGTGCGGCTGCGCGCCCACTCGCCGCGCCTCTACGCTCCGGACGTCGCGCCCGCTGCCGTGACGGCAGCGCAGCAGGCATGCCGAATCCCAGCCCATTCCCGGGCACCACCGGACCTACCGATTCCAAAACCGCGGCCGCCATCCAGTTGAAAATAATGGAGAAAGTTCACCGAAAATCCGCCATTTTCTTTGCCTCATCGGGAATAAACACCGAGCCGCGTCGTTGTCCTTTCACAACAACAGGAAAGGACCGAACCATGCCATTGAATGTTTTGATCGCTCCCTCCGGCTTCAAGGAATCGCTCGACGTAGAAGACGTCGTGGAAGCCATCTCCGAGGGCGTCAAGCGCGCTCTGCCAAACGCCCGGATCCTCAAGGCCCCGATGGTCGACGGCGGCGAAGGATTTACGAAAGGACTGGTCCAGGCAACCGGCGGCAGCTTGCATGAGGTCGTCGTTACCGGACCCGTCGACCGGCCCGTAGACAGTTTCTTCGGCTTTCTCGGCGGCCAGGAAAAGCCGACGGCGGTGATCGAAATGGCCGCCGCGGCCGGGCTGCGCCTGGTGCCCCGCGATCTGCGGGATCCGACGGCAACGACCAGCCGCGGTGTCGGCGAACTCATCCTGGCGGCTCTCGACGCCGGAGCCAAGCGGCTCCTTATCGGTTGCGGCGACAGCGGCATCAACGACGGCGGCTGCGGCATGGCCCAGGCACTCGGCGCCCAGCTGACGGACGCTTCGGGTCGCCCGATCGCGCCCGGTGGAGCCGGCCTCGAAAACTTGGCCAAAATCGACGCATCCGGCATCGACCCGCGCCTTGAGAGCATCACGGTCGATGTCGCCGTCAACTGGCACAACGTGCTGCTCGGGCCAAAGGGCGTCGCTCGCGTGTTCGGTCCGCAAAAGGGCGCACGTCCCGACCAGGTCATCCAGCTCGAACGGGCACTGGAAAACTTTGCGATGCGCATCCAGGCCGATCTCGGGCTGGACCTGGCGCATGCCAAGGGTTCCGGCGCTTCCGGTGGACTTGGTGCCGGCCTCGCGGCGTTCGCCGGCGCCACTCTGCATCCCCGCTTTGACATCGTCATGCAATATCTCGATTTCGAGGCTCTGCTCGAAGACGCGGATCTCGTCATCACCGCGGAAGGCGCGCTGGACAGCCAGAGCCCCTTCGGCAAGGTTCCCTGCGAGGTCGCCCGCCGAGCGCGGGAACGCGCAATCCCAACCATCGCACTCGCCGGCACCATCGGCAGCGGAGTCGACCGCACGTTCGAGGCCGGTATCGACGCCTTCGCTTCGATCATCAAGCGCCCCTGCACGCTCGAAACCGCCATCGGTAGCGCCCGAAAGCTGCTTCGGCGCGCGGCTGAAGATGCCATGCGCATGATCCTGGTCGGAACCCGCCTCGACATGATGCCACAGCCGGTCGAACTGCGTCGCAGCACACGCCAATAGACCATTGCTCGCGCTTCGGAACGGAGGGCTCGCCCCTTGCCGCGGCGCGAGCCCTTATTCCGACTCTCCTCCCCGACTGCCAAAAGCGAGGAGAATCTGTATCATCGTCCTCATGGGCATCGTGGGCGAACAGCGCCCGTTGGAGTCGATGCCGAGGAGGAACAATGTCCGACACTCTAAAACCACCCTACCGGGCCGACCATGTGGGAAGCCTGCTACGCCCGCAGTCGGTCAAGGATGCGCGCAAGCGCTTTTTCGAGGAAAAGACGATCGACAGCGACGAATTGCGCGAAGTTGAGGATGCCGCGGTGCGTGACGAGGTGAAGCTTCAACAGGACCTCGGTCTGTTGGCGGTGACGGACGGCGAGATGCGGCGTTCCTGGTGGCACTATGATTTCATGGAGCTGCTGACCGGAATGGAGCTGGAGGAACGCGACGAGGGCATCGCCTTTGCCGGTGCCCAATTGCGGCCGCTCTACCCGTGCATCAAAGGCCTGCTCGATTTCCCCGACGACCATCCGCATCTTGAGCATTTTCGCTTTCTTGCCTCGGTTGCGGACGTCACTCCGAAGATCTCCATTCCCGGCCCGAGCTGCTGTCACTACCGGGTCGCGCCCGAAGACATCGCGCCGCCGGAATATGCCGATGACGAACGTCTCTTTGCCGACATTGCGGCCACCTACAAAAAAGCTGTGCAGGCCTTTTACGATGCCGGCTGTCGCTATCTGCAGATGGACGACATATTCTTTGCCTATCTGTGCGATCCGAAACAGCGCGAGATCAAGAAGAGCGAAGGCCGGGATCCTGACCGGCTGATCGAGCGCTACGCCTGGATGATGCATGAGGCAATCAAGGACCGACCCGACGACATGCTGATTGCCATGCACCTGTGCCGTGGAAACTTCCGCTCCCGACATGCCGCCGACGGCGGCTACGACCCTGCCGCGGATGCCGTTTTCAATCAGACCGGGGTCGATATTTTTTTCATGGAGTATGACACCGAACGAGCCGGCGGCCTGGAGCCGCTGCGCCTGCTCGCCAAGGGCAAGCAGCGGGTGCTGCCCGGTTTCATCACCACAAAGAAAGGTGAACTGGAGGAGCTCGACTGGCTGAAGGCGAAATTCGACGAGGCCGGCCGATACGCCGATATCGACCAGTTGGGTATCGCCCCGCAATGCGGCTTCGCCTCCACCGAGGAGGGCAACGAGATCACCTATGACGACCAGCAACGCAAACTGGAGCTTGTGGTCGAGACGGCAGAGGCGGTTTGGGGCGGTGTGGCTGCCTGACCGATTGGCCAATTCAAAAACAGGAGGATCTCATGGGTGATATCGTCTTGATCCATGGCGCTTTTGCCGGACCCTGGTGCCTCGACCATTACCGGCGTTTTTTCGAAGATCGTGGCTGGACGTGCCATGCTCCGGCGCTGCGATTTCATGACGTCGATCCGAAGGCAGAACCCGATCCGGCTTTTGCAGACACCAGCATCATGGATTACACGTCGGACATTGCCGATTTCGTACGCAATCTGGAGTCACCGCCGGTCTTGCTCGGCCACGCGGTCGGCGCGCTGGTCGCACAGCAGGTGGCCGCGAGAGGCCTGGCATCCGGCCTGGTGCTGATCAATCCCAACTCTGCCTGGGGCATGCTGCCGGAAACCGACGACGAACGCGCCGTAGCCCGCGCCTTCATGGAACAAGGGCCATTCTGGAAAGCGCCGAACCGGGTCGATTTCGACCTGATCGCGCCTTTCGCTTTCAACAAGTTGGATGAAGCAACACAACACGCTGTTTTCGACCGGTTGGGCCCCGAATCGGGCCGTGTTATGTTCGAGATGTTCTTCTGGATGTTCGACGATCACCGCGCCATCGCCGTCGACTTCGACAAGGTCACATGCCCGGTCCTGGTGGTTTCCGGCGAAGAGGACCGTGCCGTCCGACCCACCGTCGGGCGCGAGATCGCCGAGAGATACGGCGCCAACGGCACCCACATCCTGGCTCGCAACCATGCGCACTACCTGTTCATGGAGCCAGGCTGGGAAAAGGTGGCCGATGAGTGTGCCAATTGGCTGTCACGGCACGTGACATAAACGCAAAGCGTTCCGATTTCATCGCGGTATCGCCCCTTGCTTTCAGTCGACTGAACACGATCTTCGTCCTGTGCAAGTTGTCGTTCCAGGCTTTCATAGTAAGCAGCGCGTTGTCACAATGGCGCCGAACCTACTGAAGAAATGCCAGGGGATTCCGTCAAAGAGACGCGGCGGCTCGCATTGCACATTCTTCCGCGAATCCAGGAGTGCTTTCCTCAGGCCAGGTTGCTGCTGGCAGGTCGCTATCCCAAACCGGCAGTTCGAGACCTTGCGGACCGAGAGGGCGTGGAATTGCACGAAAACCCCGCAAGGCTTGCCGACTTGTTTTCACGGGCCAGCCTGTCCCTGGTGCCGTTGCGAGCGTGTGGCGGTTCCCGCTCGAGGCAGCCGCCTGGGGCATCCCGGTCGTGGCAACGCCGATTGCCGCAGAAGGGCTCGAACTGGAACCGGATCGGCAGATCCTGCTGGCTGACGCCGGCGCCAAATTGGACCGGCTTGCGGTTGATCTGTTGACCAACCGGCCGCGATGGCTGGAGCAGCGAAGGCAAGCCAATATGATGGCCCGTCTATGCTACAGTCCGGGTGCAATCACCGCGGCCGTTCGCAACGGCCTCGGACTGGACGGCTGAGCCGCCCGGCACGATCTGACGCAGAGGATCGCCAAACCGGACTGGATCAGTACCAGGTCAGGTTGTTCCAGTTATCAACTATCCGGTTGCCGAGCCAGACAACCCCCTGATCGATTGCGGTCGAAACCCCCATGGGGTCCATGAAGTAGGCTGCGTATCCGAAAACCAGACAGAGCGAGATCGAAATGGTCAGGTTTTTGCCGCTGTTGAGGTCGTAGTATCCGTAGTCGGTGAATTCCACACCGAGGATATGATCAAGCGTGCTGTAGTCATCCGATACGACGATGTTCACCAGATCGTTGTCTGAAATCTTGTCCGGATAAAGATTGATGAAGCCGCGGATCACATGGGCAACGAAGCCGAAGATCACCAAAGCCAATCCGACGACCAGAGAGTGCCAGGCGGGAATCAGTTGCGCTGCATCCATTGAAAATCTCGGCACCAAACAATGAAAATTGCATTAAAGCGGACCGGGATGAATATTCGGTAAAGCCCAGCCCTCTCTCATCGGCAATCAGGCCGCGGCTGGAGCGCGTCCGCGTTCCCACGGCGGAACGTGGCCGAAGACCTCAACCATGAAGTCGATGAAGGTGCGGATCTTGGGCGAGAGGTTTCGCTTTTGCGAGTAGGTCGCGAGAATGTCTGAACTGTCGTCTGCGTAGTCCGGAAACACATTGACGAGCCGGCCCGATTTGATGTCGTCGTTAATCAGATAGGTGGAAAGGCGGGCGACGCCCGCTCCGGCAAGCGCCGCGTGGAAGATGCCATCGGCGCTGTTGACCTCGATGTTTCCGCCCAGTCGTATCGGCTTTCCGCTGTCGACGTCGAGGATGCGCCAGTCGTTCCATCGCTCAACGGTCGAGAGCTGAAGGCAGTTGTGATTTGCAAGATCCGATAGTCCCGACGGGTGACCGAAACGCTCCAGATACTGCGGCGCAGCGCAGATCAAACGTCGGTTTCTGGCGAGTTTTCTAGCAATCACCTTGTCGTCTTCAACCTGTTCGCTGAATCGAACCGCCAGGTCGAGACTGCCGCTGGAGAGATCGACATTGCGATCTGTCAGCTCCAGCGACACGGTGACATCGCGATGTCGCTCCAGGTAGGCCGGAAGGATCGGCAACAGTTGTGATTTTCCGAAGGCAACGGTCGAGACGAGTTTCAATCGCCCGCGGGGATGATCACTCATAGTATCGGCAAGGGATTCCGCTTCGAGAACCCTGTCAGATATCTCCACACACCGTTTCAGGAAGATCGCACCCTCCTCCGTCACGACGAGACCATTGCTCGACCGATTCAGCAGTCGCACCCCGAGCCGATCTTCGAGATGTCCGATCTGGCGGCTGACCGCGGAGGGAGTGTGATCAAGATTTCTGGCTGCCGCGGAGAAACTGCCCGCATCGACAACCTGGGCAAAGAGAATCATCTGGCTCGGGAGGTCCATGGGATGTGCCTCGCTTTGCGTTTTCTGCACAGCCCCTTTGATCAGGGCACGGGTTTCGAATCTCCTCCGCCTCAGTATTTTTGCAATGCAGCATAATTGCTGCGGTGCGTCAATCACCCACGAGAACCCGTGGGACGGTCACCTGCAAGTGACCCCATACCCGCAACAAAAAGGAGCAAGGCGATGAGCCACAATTCAGCTATACGCACTCTTTTCGCCGATGGTCGCCGTTCGTTTGCGACCGCTGTCGCACGGCGAAGAAATTACATTCGGACCATTCACGAGTTATCGATCTGCACCGACCGCGACCTGGCCGATATGGGGATCGCCCGGAGCGACATCCGTCGGTTGGCTCGCGAGAGTTCTGCAATGATTACATGAAGATAGGGTCGCACTATGGCATACACCTCAACCGAGCCGCACAAACTTGCCGATCTGAGCACGATCAGACGCTTCACCCAAAGGATCCTGAGTTCGATCGGAAGCCGCTTCATGGCGGCAATCCGCCTCATGCAATACGGACAGATGAAGGGGGTGCTCAACAGGATGCCGAACGACTTGCTCGCGGAAATCGGCGTGGCACGCTCCGACATTCCGGAGCATGTGAGATCGATGATCTACGGCGACGCGGACTAATCGCGATTTCCACGAAACGCGGGGGAGCAACTCTGCTCCTCCGTGCAAGGAACCGCATTACTTCTCACCCACGACAGCGATGATCGGGCCATACCCGCCATGGCCCGGTGGATCGTCGCGGCCGAGTTCGGGCGCATAAATGCCAGGGGCTGAACCGCCATCAAGGAAGAGCGCGTTGTCGCAGCCAAGTTGGTCGCGGACAAATCGACCGAAATCGTGGAAGTTGACCCTGCCAATGGTGATGACGAACCGGACCTCGGTCGCGCTCGGTGCGCAGACCCCGTTGCGAGGCTTGCGGGAATCCGAGTCAACGATGAAGGCCGGATGGAGCTCACCGTCGATAACCAGCATCGGACCCGATTGCGTTGCGAACAGTGCTTCCGGCGGGCTGGCGAGATAGGCCTGTGTGGTCATCACACCGGCTGATCGGTTGCCGATAAAAAACACGCCGTTAGGTTTCTTGAAAAAATTCGGCTCCGGCCGTCGATTGGAAGTCGCCGTGTTGGCTTCGCGCAGTGTCTGTCCGCCTTCCACATGCAGGCCGATGGGGCTGAGATCATCCCCGTACATCCCGCCATTCATCGCGAATTCCAGACGCATGCCCTCCAGATCGAGAGCATTGGCAAGCGTCGTGAAGGTCGCGTACGGCCGGCCATCCGGTTGCTGCCAAAAGAGTCGAACGTCGGAGTCGGTGAGGTCGAACCCGCAAACGACATAGCGGTCGTCCTCGAAGGATTCACGTTGGCAGGGTTGGGCAACCTCAGTTGCACTGACTGCAGTCACTCCTGCCAAGGTCACGAAGGCAGACAAAATGAGCAGATTGTGAAAGCGGGTCATGGTCGTCCATCCGTAGCAGCGTGGAACACATCGCGGTGTTCACCATATTGTTCGCCTATTCCCGTATTGAGAGGGCGCCGATAGGGGCGGCATCACTCGATTGAAGGGATGACAGAAGAACCAAAATTCACGCTGGGTTTTGCATCAACTCCGGATCGAAGCATTGGTTTTCGACAGTTAGTTTAGTCTCGATCCTGGCGAAGGCCTTTGGTCAAATTGGCCTTTGTAAATAAGTTCGGTCCGCAGAAGACGCAATCGGATCGAGCTTATATTCGACGTCAATCTTCCGCGTGCGCGCCCAGGTCCACTACCATCGTCTCCTTATTTGCACCTCTCGAAGGCTGTCCAACAACGGCAACGTGGAATTCAACAGCGGGTAGAGTGACTTTGATCACGCGTCCGACTTCCAAGGTCTCCCCGGGCGCTTCCTCAATCATAAGCAAGCTGTCCGGTGCAAGTCGACAAAAGCAACGGCATTGTCCCGATCCTCGATGCTCAACCACAATTCAGCGCAGTCTCCAACACTGCTGCTATCCTCCCGGGCGGCTTATCCGAGTCAACAAAGTTGGTTTGTTGGGAAAGCAAAGGTTCAATATCGAATTCAGCGTTTACCTCGCAACCGACCAGATCGGCCGACAATCGCATCGTAGCTACGCCAATTCCGCCGCCCACCGTACAGTCGAATGAGATCAGCTGCCGATTGAGCGCTTCTTTGATTTTGGAGATTTTGATGTTCACCGTTATGCGTTTCCCGATTTCACATATCGTTCACGCGCAATACAATCCCACCCCCTGATAATCTCCAGCCGAACAACTCAGACAAACGAGGCATCTGAGGGAGATTTTTCCGCGGTGTCCATACGGCATCGAAGACCAATGGTAGCATTGAAGAACAAACACCCCTGGCGATTTGGGAAAACGGAGTACATTCAAAAAACAACATAAATCAAATGACTCCTACGCTGAAATAAGCTAGCTTTCGGGAAGTGCGGCAATATCGATGAACAACAACTGCATGTATTGCGTCGGAAGGGGGAACATCAGATGCCACACTATAATCAATACAATGGGTGGGGCTCAGGCTGGTTTGACTGCGAACCGCAACCGCCAATCTGCGATACCAGGGGTGTCGCCACACAAGAAGTCGAAGAGAAAGAGGACGATTGCCGTCCGGACCCAGAACCCTGTGACGATTTCTTTGGTGGCTGGGGCCAAGGTTCCGGCAAGTACTATGGTGGCGGATGGGGTTCGGGCTGGTTCGATTGTTGCGAGCCGCGCGAACCGATTTGCAACATCAAACCCGCCTTCGAAAACCAGTTCAACGATGGCGGATGCCGTCCCGAACCGCAACCATGTGACGGATTCGGTGGCAATTGGGGCTATGGTGGCTGGGGCCAGAATGGCGGTAACGGACACTATGGTGGCTTCGGCGGATACACCGAATGTGGTTGGGCTGCTACGAAGGGTTGGACTTGGTGGAATCCGCAACAAGACTACTGCTGCGAGCCGAGGCCGGATCCGTGCAAGGATGAGTATCCTGAGCCTGGCTTCGACAGCAACACAATTCAGTATCCCGGGTCCGGCTTTGACCCGTGCTATGACCCGTGCGAAGTGAGGGTTCAAGACGACTGCAACGTAGCATAACCAAAACCCGTCGAAGGCTCTGAGGCATCTCAGAGCCTTCCCGCCGTGCTTGTAATACATCCCGCCGTGACGGACCGAAAAGATTCAGGCTCCCGCCAGTGGCACCAATTTCTCGTTGGCAGCACAGACAAAGGCGCGCTACCTATGGGTCAGTTGGCGGTACCTTGTTCGCGTCCACATTCAGCTGGCAACTTTCATTCAACGATCAGGCAAAACGACTTGCACTTTTCCATCCGGTTGCGCCAACGCCTGGGGTAACCGTTCGATTGCATGCTCAAGCGGCAACTCCGCTGAGACGTCGGTCTTCCAGCGCCCATCTCGAAATCGATTTTGCACGTCGCCAAAGACCCGCATCTTTCGAAGAAAGGATGTTTTCCTGGCCCAACCGGTTGTCCAAAATCCCTCAACCGATTTGTTTCGAAAGATCATTGCACTGGGGTCCATGATTTCCGCTGGTGATGGGTCCAGCTTGCCATAGATCACCCAACGCGCATTGTGTCCCATGGCATGATGCACCTGTGCGCTTGCACTGCCCGCCACGGCGTCAAGGAAGATCACTGGCTTTTCTTCCGCGAGAACGGCCGCCAGTTGATCCTGATAGGCGGGATCGATTTCATTCAGAACGTGTTTTGCACCAAGCGCTTTCAGGGTTTCAACCGGCTCTTCGCGCCGTACCAGCGCAATCATTTTCTTGCCCTGGTCACGCGCCATCCCGGCCACCAGCTTGCCCAGTTGACTTGCCGCCGCGGAAAACACGAATGCGTCGCCAGGATCCACCAATTCCAGCATCGCCGCCGCGGTGACCGGATTGACGATCAACCCAGCGGCGTCGCGGTCAGACACACCCTTCTTCAGCGGCAGCGCCAGCGCCGCCTGGGTAACCGCGTATTCAGCCCATGTGCCTGAACCGTCGGGTGTTACATAGAACCCGACATCGCGCCCCTTCAAAAAGCGCCCCATGAGCCCTGGACCGGCCTCCACGACCGTCCCGACACCTTCAAAGCCAGCAGGCCGGCCCTGAATACGTTCCTGGCCGTAAAACCCCTGGACAAACGCTATGTCGGATGGATTGATTGCTGCTCGCCGCATCTTGATAAGAACCTGACCCCGACCGGGAACCGGCCGCGGCACAGACCCCAACTCCAGGTAGTCACCGGGCCGTTCGAGTTGGTTGCCGACAAAGCCCGCTTTTTCGGCAATCCCGCCCCTGCGAAGGAGAAGTCCAAGCATTTCAGTCGTCATTTGGTGTTTCCCTGTGCTGCGTTCCCATGGTCAAACGGTACTTGCAACTGTGCACCGCGGCAAAGGACTGGCTTTCAGAGACTTGAAAAGAGACGATAACCGGCCAGCCGGAGCAACGCGACACTTGCCCCTCGCTTGCTATTGCAGGGGCGCTTTCCCACAAGCGCCGGAGTTCCGATCGCCAACATGAAGATCAGTTCTCGAGGGAAAGCCATCAACCAACCAACCGGGCAAGAATTCTATTGCCAACTGATTGGGGTACTTTGGCGACGAACTATGCAGATTGGAATCACTCAAGAACACATTCGGGGCTAAAGTGTTACCTATGTCTCCGGTATAAACTGTAACCTATGTGTCCAGAACGGACATGAAAAGATTGGTAGCGGGGGAGGGACTTGAACCCCCGACACGCGGATTATGATTCCGCTGCTCTAACCACCTGAGCTACCCCGCCGGGAACGGCGCGATATAATGGGGCGTCCCGGCCGGTGTCAAGCAAAAGCTTGCGGCAAATCGCCCGCCCCCACTTGCGTGCTTCCGGTGCTGCCGATATTGCAGGCCGAAAGCAGGAAATCCACGGATCGGCACATGACCAATCTTCCGGCCGTCGCGGTCATCGGCTGCGGCTATTGGGGCCGAAACCATGTCAGGACATTGAGCGAAATCGGCGCCCTCGCGGCAGTGGCCGATGCCGATTCCGCGCGGGCCGCTGAGATTGGTGCTGAGTTCAGCGTGCCGGTCATGTCAGTAGACGACATCTTCGCTTCGTCGCAGGTCGATGCAGTCGTGCTTGCCCTGCCCCCGCAATTCCATGCGGACACGGCTCTTGCCGCGATCGCAGCCGGCAAGCATGTGCTGGTGGAAAAGCCGATTGCGCTCGACACCGACGCCGCCGAGAGGGTTGTTGAAGCCGGACGACAGGCCGGCCTGGTAGCGATGACCGGCCATGTGCTGCGTTACCATCCGGCCTTCGAAACGCTGGCCGATATGGTCTCTGCCGGTGAACTCGGCGCTATTCGCTATATCCACACCCATCGTTTGGGACTGGGCAAGTTTCATGCAGAAAACGATGCGCTCTGGGATATTGCGCCGCACGACCTGTCGCTGATCCTGGCGCTGACCGGCGAGCAGCCGGCAACGATTCGCGGCGAAGGCTCGGCCACGCTCAATCATCTGAGCGACTTTGCCCATTTGCACATGAGCTTCCCCGGCGGCATCAGCAGCCATGTCTTTGTATCGCGGCTCAATCCCTACCGGGAGCGCCGCCTGACCGTGATCGGCGAAAAGGCCATGGCCGTGTTCGAAGACACCCTCCCCTGGGACCAGAAACTCGCTGTCTACGATCACCGTGTCTGGCATGACGACCTGGGTTGGCAGTTCGAAACCGCCGAACCGCGCCATATCGCCATCCCCGAAGGGCTGCCGCTAACCCGCCAGGATCAGCACTTCATCGATTGCATCCAAGGCAAGGCCGAGCCGCGCACGCCGGCTGCGGATGGGCTCGCCGTCATTCGCATTCTGTCGGCCGGCACGGTCACCCATGATCGGGAAGTGATCGTTGCAGGCGATAACAATTCGTGATCACCTGCAGTTACATTTTGCCCCGGAGTGTGATGGCGGCAGGGCTGGATATTGGTGAAAAGACAGCGTATTAGCTAAAATCAGATGGCCATGTCGGTTTAATGTGCCTGACTTTGAAGGGTTCGGTAGGTTGAGGGGCCGAATTCCGGATTGTCAGGGTCCGGACACCGACATGGCCCGACTTGAAATCGTTTCGCGGTGAAGGGCTTTGACCGCAGGGGGACTGGTACACAAATGCAATTTATCGATCTTGCCGCGCAGCGAGCGCGGATAGCTGCCCGCCTTGAGCAGGCCGTATCTAAGGTTCTGCACGACGGACGCTATATCCTGGGGCCCGAAGTTACGGAATTCGAAAAGCGTATTGCCGACTATGTCGGCGTCAAACACGCAATCGGCTGCGCCAACGGGACGGACGCGCTGCTGATCCCGCTGCTGGCGCACAATGTAGGCCCAGGTGATGCGGTCTTCGTCCCGTCATTCACGTTTGCAGCCACGGCGGAAGTGGTTGCCCTGGTCGGCGCAACGCCGGTTTTCGTCGAGATCTCGCACGACACCTACAACCTGAGCCCGACTCATCTGGAAGACGCCATTGAGGCAACGATTGCCGAGGGCCGTCTGACCCCGAGAGGCATCATCCCGGTCGACCTGTTCGGCACTCCGGCCGACTACCAGGCAATCGACGTCATCGCCCGCAAGCACGATCTGCTGGTCTTGTCCGACGCCGCTCAGAGCATCGGCGGCGCGAACCGAGGCGGTCGCTGCGGTTCCTTCGGCCACGTTGCGGCTACCAGCTTCTACCCTGCCAAGCCGCTGGGCTGTTACGGCGACGGCGGTGCAATGTTCACCAATGACGACGCGCTGATGGAAATGTTGCGCTCCTACGCGTTCCACGGCAAGGGCGAAAGCCAGTACGACAATATCCGTGTCGGCCTGAACTCCCGTCTCGACACCATCCAGGCGGCAATCCTTCTGGAGAAGCTGGCCATCTTCGACGAGGAGCTGGAATCACGCCAGGCGATTGTCGAACACTATTGCGAGCAGCTTAAAGACTACGTGCGGGTTCCGCGTCTGCCCAATGGCATGCGCTCGGCCTGGGCACAATTCGCCATCGAAACGCCCTATCGCGACGGTCTCAAACAGCACCTGGCCGATCAGGACATCCCGTCGGTGATCTACTACGTGAAGCCTCTGCACCAGCAGCCTGCCTACGCCCATCACCCGGTCGGTCCGGGCAAGATGACGGTGACGGAGCAATTGCCGAACACCATTCTGTGCCTGCCCATGCATCCCTATCTGAACCGCGAAGACCAGGACCGCATCATCGGTGCCGTTCAGGAATTCGTCGGATCGCAGCAGGCTGTAGCTGCCGAATAGAATTTTTGCTTTCGCCCATCGGGCGGCAGCACATATCCGAATCAAAATGCCGGCTTCGTTGAAGCCGGCATTTGTTTTTCGAATCGGACCAGCGGTCAGTGGGTTGAGACCGGTTCCGATGAAACGTCGGCGCCTGACAGCACGTTTTGCAACAGCCGTTCCGCCTCGTCCGAGCGCTCGGTGCGATCGATAAACCCACCGCCGAAAACACGGGCATCATCGCCGTCGCTGGAATAGAGCACGCAGGCCTGACCCGGCGCCACGCCGTCCTCGGCATCAGCAAGCTCGACCATCAGGCTGCCGTCACGGAACCATACGGTTGCCGGGCGCGGCGGGCGGGTTGAGCGCACCTTGGCGAAACAGGTAAAACCGTCTGCGGGCAAGGCATCGATCGCACCGTCGCCGAGCCAGTTGATATCGCGCAAATGGAGCCGGCGGGTCTCGAGCGCAGTCCGTGGCCCAACGATCACGCGGGCGGATGGTGCGTCCAGGTGCACGACATAGAGCGGTTCACCGACGGCAACGCCGATGCCCCGCCGCTGACCGATCGTGTAATTGACGATGCCCTCGTGATGGCCAAGCAGCCGGCCGTCGATATGCACGATATCGCCGCCGCTGGCCGCACCTGGCCGTAGCTTGGCAATGATATCGCTGTAGCGGCCCTGAGGCACGAAGCAGATGTCCTGGCTTTCTGCCTTGTCGGCAACCGTCAGCCCCATCTCGGCCGCGATCTCGCGGGTTTCCGCCTTCGACCGGTCACCAAGCGGGAACCGCAGAAAGTCAATCTGCTCCTGCGTGGTGGCGAAGAGGAAATAGCTCTGGTCCTTGTCGGCATCGATCGGCCGGTAAAGCGCCCGGTGGGCGCCATTGTCGCGCGACCGGATATAGTGACCCGTAGCCAGCGCATCGGCGCCCAGTTCGCGGGCCGTCTTCAGCAGATCGGCGAACTTGACCGTCTGGTTGCAGGCGACACAGGGAATCGGGGTTTCGCCGGCCACATAGCTTTCCGCAAACGGATTGATCACCGCCTCGCGGAACCGCTTTTCATAATCGAGCACGTAGTGCGGGATCCCAAGCGTATCGGCGACACGACGCGCGTCGTCGATATCCTGGCCGGCGCAACAGGAACCGGCCCGGTGGACCGCGGCCCCATGGTCGTAAAGCTGCAAGGTCACGCCGACGACGTCGTAGCCCTCATGTGCTAGCAGCCCGGCAACAACCGATGAATCGACGCCGCCCGACATGGCGACGACGACCCGGGTCTCTTCGGGCCTCTTGTCGATATCAAGTGTGTTCACGTTTTTCGTCCGCGTTCAAAGGCGTTCAAGGCGCCGATCAAGCATCCGCGCAACATATATGCAATTGCCGCCTCCGCGGCAAGCGTTGAGCCTTGAAAGCCTTGCTGACCGGGGAATTCGAAGCCGTGAAGGATCCAGTGTTCACAAGTTGAATCAAGTGTGACTCGAGTTGGATGGCTTTGTTTAGACAATCTTTAATCCTCAATCGGTATGGTGTTCTTCAGTTAGGTCTTTGAGTGTGTATAGAGAGTCCAATGACCGAAATGGTGCGACCCAGAATCAAATACGTGATCGGTCCGGACGGCAGTCCGTTGACGATTGCTGATCTTCCGCCGACCTCGACTCGCCGTTGGGTCATTCGGCGCAAGGCAGAAGTCGTGGCCGCTGTTCGCGGCGGTCTGCTGAGCCTGGAAGAAGCCTGTGAGCGTTATACATTAACGGTCGAAGAGTTTCTGTCCTGGCAGGCATCGATCGATGCCCATGGCCTTGCCGGCCTACGCACCACCCGCATTCAACAGTATCGTCACTGACGGTTACATTTCGCCGCGCCACCGAAATCAGGCCGGCGCGGCATTTATCCTGCCAAGAATGAAATGCGCCGCGGTCACCGCCAGGGCGGATCCCGCATAGAACCACAGACCCGGTTGGGTAAAGGCATCGGCCACACCGCTGGTCTTGGCGGCGACAATAACCAGCGCCACCAGCATCACATCCATCATCGACCATTTCGACAAAAGCGGCAGCCACCGGCTGACCGGCCGGTGCAGTCCGTCGGCCCGGGCCTTCGCCACGGCCTCCACCATGACGGCCATCAATTTTGCGATCGGAAACACAGCTGAAAACAACGCCACGAGCAGCGCCAAGGCAATGCTACCGTCCTGCCAAAGCGTAGTGACGATGGCGATCAGCGACGGGGTTTCTTCAAAGAAATAGAGTTTTTCGAACCGCACCAACGGCAGGGTCAGCCCGAGAGCCAGGAAAAACGGTGCGGCAAGCAACAGCAGCGGAAGCGCAATGCGGTAGACCAAGATTACCGAACCAATGAGTTTATGACGATGCGCTCACCAAAGCACATCGCAAACGGGCGCGCCAGACTGGAAACGCAAGTGTCGTGGGATTGAAGTTCGTATTGTGGTTGCGGCGGGTTCTGAAGGAACTTCAGATCCAAAACCCACACTAGAATCATGATCTTGCTAGTGTTCTGATCGAATCTGAAGTTCGTTCGGAGCGCGCCGAACAATGAGGCGAACTTCAGATTCAGGACACTAGCCTGCCTTGGAACCGCGCGTATGGCCGTCGCGCTCCTCAAGCGCCGTCGCCTTTTGCAATTCCGACTCCGCCTCCTCGAGCGCCAGTTCAGCAGCATCCTGCTGGACCCGCAACTCGCGGATCGAACCCTGCAGATTGTCGGCCCTCTGACGCGCCGCCTTGGCAAAGGTCGGATAGGCGAAATGCGCCGGATCGCTGATCCCGGCTTTCTTCTCTTCGGCAGCAATCTGGTATTCCAGCTCTGCCGCCATCCGCTCGAACTCAGCCATCATCAATTGAATCTGGTTGAGCTGGCGGCGTTTGTCGTTGACCTGAAATTCCTTCAGGCGAACGAGGCTCCCACTCGACTTCATACGCAATACTCCCGTGACGCGAGATCCCGGTAAAACAACTTTCCCTCCGCAAATCGGTCACCTGGCGCGCAGTGTCCCGAACAGCCGGGAACGGCAATATCCGCCATTTGGTAACCTTTCGTTTACGGACATCGTTAATCATAGGGCCAATCGCTTAAAGCCGAGTAAATGAAAGGCTCTCGAATCCAGGAAATTTTTTCGTGAGTCTACGGAATCGGTTAGAGGGATTTCTTAAAGCGAATCGTTAACCAACCACGTTATGATTTTCTTTAAGAATCAAAAGATTACATCGCGGACCTTACAAGTTCATTAAGGGTTGCCAGACCGAATTAGAATTTGTTAACCATTTAATGGCAGTTTTCGGTGCGGCAACGACTGGATCCGTGGGACGTCAGAGGCCGTTGCGACCTTTCTGCGGCGGAAAAGGGGAAATTCATGCGGGTTTTACTAATCGAGGATGACAGCGCGACGGCGCAGAGCATCGAATTGATGCTCAAGTCGGAAAGCTTCAACGTGTACACGACGGACCTCGGTGAAGAGGGCGTCGATCTTGGCAAGCTGTATGACTACGACATCATCCTGCTGGATTTGAACCTGCCCGACATGTCGGGATACGAAGTTCTGCGGACACTACGCCTGTCCAAGGTGAAAACACCCATTCTAATCCTCTCCGGCATGGCCGGGATCGAGGACAAGGTTCGCGGCCTGGGATTCGGCGCAGACGATTACATGACCAAGCCGTTCCACAAGGACGAGCTGATCGCCCGCATCCACGCCATCGTGCGCCGGTCCAAGGGCCACGCACAGTCGGTCATCACGACGGGCGACCTGCTGGTCAATCTGGATGCCAAGACCGTCGAGGTCGCCGGACAGCGCGTCCACCTTACCGGCAAGGAATACCAGATGCTGGAACTCCTTTCGCTTCGGAAGGGAACAACGCTGACCAAGGAAATGTTCCTCAACCACCTCTATGGCGGGATGGACGAGCCGGAACTGAAGATCATCGACGTTTTCATCTGTAAATTGCGGAAGAAGCTGGCAACGGCCGCTGGCGGACGAAACTACATCGAAACGGTCTGGGGCCGCGGCTATGTGCTGCGCGAGCCGGAAGACAGCGAGATTCTCGAGAGCGCCTGACGGCGACCGAAACAAACCCAAAATAGCCGCCCGGCAACACCGGGCGGCTATTTTTTTGTTTGCGAATTCGGCAAATGCCCTCAAGGACGGCTGCGCACTTTATCCTAGGCTAGCTCAGGCAGCGCTGCGCGCCGGTCCGGTGAATGTCTTGGTGAGGATTTCGCGATCGAAAGGCTTCATCAGGAAATCGTCGGCCCCTGCCCGCTTGCCTTGCATCATCGTCTTGAGCTTGCCTTCGATCAGGCAGTAATAGATTTTGACGGCATCTCCGCCCGGCATCCCGCGCACCTGGCGAATCAAACCGGTTGCATCGTCCATGCAGGAATCAACCACCAGGATCGCCGGCAGGCCGCCTTCACACAGGTCCATCGCACCCTGCGCGTCTTCAGCCTCGTTTACCAGGAAACCCAAATCCGAGAGAATGCGCTTTCCGACCTTGCGGATGATGACCGAGCCATCGACCAGGATAATCCGTTCCATATCCGGTTCTCCTTCCAACCATCGGTTTCGAGCAGGTTACCGAATAGTGTCGTCGACCCCTTGCCTGCTCGTCTGCGCCCCCATCGGCAGGCAGATTAGCGCAAGGTCACCAACATTTGGTTATCGGATAGGATTAATTTTCGGTTGTCCGGGCCGTTCGATTACAAACGGCTCACCGGGCTCCATCAGGCCGGCAGGGCGGTGAATGTCACCTCGTCCGGTCCGACCGTTGATGTGATCGACATTTGCGCCTGCTGGGCCAGAAGGACAGTGTAATAGGGTTGAATAGAGTGGGCATCCACGGCCTCATCCAACTCGCCGTTCTGGATCTCGAGAAACTTGGGCGGCACCCGCACCATCCGGCCGCGGGAAACCAGCGAGAACCGGGGATTGGTTTCCAGGTCTGCCAATTTGACCGCGATCGATCCGCCACGCGGGATCGACCCGTAGGCCACAAGGAACAGGTTGAGAAGCAGTTTGACCTTGTTCTTGGCGACAATCGCCCGCGGTCCTTCCCAGGTGATTTCGGTCTTGTTGTCGGCGCTGGAAAAATCCTGCACCGCCTTTTCCGCTTCCCCCGTATCGATGGATGCGCCGACCGACCCCGAGGCACCAAACGCCAAGCGGGCGAATTTCAGCCGCACGGACGCATTGTGGGCGCTGGATCGGATCAGGTCCATCGCATCGTCGTCTGCCCCTCCTTCATCCAGCAACTCAAGCCCGTTGTTGATGGCGCCGACCGGCGAAATGATGTCGTGACAAACGCGGCTGCACAGCAGCGCCGCCAGGTCGGGACCTGAAAGGTTGAGATTGGGATTCGACGACATGGTCCGCTCCTCTTTAAGCAAAGCCGCTCTATTGCCTGTTTCCAGCCGCGCGCAAAAGCCCATTATCGGGAATGCGCCATAATGACACCACATTTGGTAAACCGACTGTTAATGTCCTTCCGTCATCATAGAGATACATATTTATCAGCTTCTTAAGGTGATGACGGAGAATCCCCGATGAATTTCTCACTACGCCCGCTTGCGGCGGCCATCGGTATGTCGCTGCTGCTCATTTCTGCCGCCCAATCACCGGCTGCGGCACAGTCGGCCACTGGAGCCTACCCACCGGCACCGGGGACTCAGCCAGCCCAGTCCCAGCATTACACCGCGCAGGAGATGGTCGATGCCGGCCATCAGTTTTTCGGTGCGGCGACCGACGGACTTGCCCGGGTCGTGGAACGGGCCTTCGAGCAATACGGCCTGCCCAACGGTTATATCCTTGGCGAAGAGGCTTCTGGCGCCTTTATCGGCGGCCTGACCTATGGCGAAGGCCGCATGTACACGAAGAATGCCGGCGAGCACCCGCTCTTCTGGCAGGGTCCGTCCGTGGGCTTCGATTACGGCGGTCAGGGCAGCAGGGTGATGATGCTTGTCTACCATCTTCAGAACACCAATGACATCTACGGCCGTTTCGGCGGGGTCAGTGGTCAGGCCTATCTGGTCGCCGGCGTTGGCATGACCGTCCTGCAGGGTGGCCGGGTTCTCGTCGTCCCAATCCGCACCGGCATCGGTGCCCGATTGGGCGTCAACCTTGGATACCTCAAGATGACCGCGCGTCCGACCTGGAACCCGTTCTAAGGTCTCGTTTGACCGACTGAAGACACTGTATCAAGGGGCGGGACGACCGGCGTGGCCGGTCGTCCCGCCCCGCTTTTGTGCTGGTTACCATATTATTAAAATGCCGCGGACCGGCCTTTACCGTCCGCCTGCACCGTGCTTAATGCAGTGTCTGGCACGCATACCCACAAGAAAAGTGTGCCGCTAGGGGACAAAACAGCGGAAGAACCCTGTGATCGAATTCCTGCTCATATTTGCTCTGGGCTTTCTTGCGGCAGCGCTCATCGGCATGTTGATCACGCCGGCCATCTACGGCCGCATCGTGAAACTGACTGAGAAACGCATTGAGGCGACGGTTCCACAGAGTGCTACCGAGCTGAAGGGCAAATCCGATCTGCTGCGCGCCAAGTTTGCCAGCGAAACGGCAAAACTCTCGACCCAGCTTGCCGAGGAGCAGGAGGAAGCTGCTTCTGGCAAAGTTGCCGCAAACAAATTGCGAGAAGACATCGCCGCACTTGCCGGAAAAAAGAGCGACGCCGATCAGAAGATCGAATCGCTGATGACGGAATCGGCCGATCTCCGGTCCGAAATCCGCAAAAAGCAACAAGTCGTCGACAAGCTGTCCGGCAACCTGTCGGAGTATGAGCGTGTCAAACGCGCGGACACCGATGAGATCAACCGGCTGAACACCGAACTGGTAACGATTTCGACGGAAATCGAATCGATGAAAATCGACCTTGCGGCAAAGGGCACGGAGATCGTCAGCCAGCGCGCCGAAATGAACGCCTTGGAAGAGGATCGCGAAAGGCTGCAATCCGATCTGCGCTCCGCGACCGAAACGGCCAACGATTTCGAGCGGCAATTCAACAACGAGCAGAAGAACCACAACGACACCCGCATCGAGCTGGCAAGTGTGCAAACATCTTTGAGCGATACCGAGGTCAAGGTGGAAGCGCTGGAAACGGTCCGGCGGGAATTGCAGGAGGAGTTCGACCTCGAACAGGAGCGCCACAACAACACCCGCATAGAGCTGGCCGGTGTGCAGACATCACTGAGCGACGCTCAGATGAAGGTCGATGTGGCCGACGAAAAGATCGAGGCCCTTGAGACAGTTCGAGGAGAATTGCAGGACGAAATCAAGAATTGGAGCCATCGGGCCGACGAATTGCTGCAGGAGCGGGAGATCGAAGAAGACCGCCACAACAGCAGCAGGATCGAGCTGGTTGCGGTTCAGTCGACTTTGACCGATGTAGAAATGAGCTTCGGCAATGCGCAGGAGCAGATCGAAGCACTGGAGACAGTGCGCGGCGAACTGCAGTCTGAAAACAGCGCCCTCAAAGAGTCGGCCGACGTCCTGCGACAGGAAGCCGAGCTGGAGCGCCAGCATCATGACGAAACCCGTGCGGCCATGGCTTTGGCGGAAGGCAATCTGGAACAGGCCCACGAACGCATCGAGGCCCTGGAAACCGTGCGCCTGGAGCTGCAGGGCGAAATCAAGCGTCTTGCCGAAACAGCGGATGCCCTTCGTCGGGAGCACGGCGAGGAGCGCGACCAGTTTGAGCAGGTCCGCTCGAGGCTGGCGGAAATCGAATCCGACCGAACCGACACAGCCGAGCAGATCGAGGCGCTTGAAGCCATCCGGTTGGAGATGGAGCAGGATATCCGGGAGCTGACAGAGATTGCCGAGGCGCGGGAACGGGAGCGCGAAGCCGAACTGGAGCTTTTTGAGAGCACTCGGCTTGAGCTCGCATCCTCTCAGCGCTCACTGGCCGATGCTATGGCCAATCTCGACCAGGCCAACGAGAAAATAGAGGTCCTGGAGAGCACTCGGTTGGAACTGCAGCAGGAAATCAAGGCGCTGGCGCTCACTGCGGACGAGTTGCGCCGCGATCAGGGTCGCGAGGCAGAGCTCCATCAGCAAGCGAGCCTGCAGTTGACCGAGGTCGAGACCAACCTGAGCACAGCCAGCGAGCAAATCGAAGCGCTCGAGAAAATCCGCCGGCAATTGTTGAAGGAAGTTGCCTCCCTGTCAGAGGCGAGGCAGGAACAGCAACGCGAACAGGAACTCGAGCGCCAGCGCCACGAAACCACCAGAGCGGAACTCACCGCGGCGCGCGAATCGCTGCTGGCCTCAGAAGAGCGATTGCAGGAATCGCAAGACAATGTCGAAGCCTTGAAATCGGTTCGCCGGGAACAACAGGCAGAAATTGTTGCCCTGTCGGAGGCCATGGAAAAGCGCCGCCAAGAGCACGGCAGCGAGCTGAACCAATATGACAAGACGCGTCTGGAGCTGGCAAGTTCTCGCTCGGAGTTGGCCGAAACCGAACAGATGCTGGTCGACAGCCAGGCGAGTATCGAAGAGCAACGGCGGCAGCTTGACCAGGCTGACCGGATGCACCGGCAACATCGGCAGTCTCTGGAAAAATCCGAACGCCGCGCAGAGATGCTGAGCGGGCGGTTGGAAGAGGCGCTCGATGCCTTGGACAAAAGCCAGGCGACGTCCAAGGAATTGAAGGCGACCATCGCCAAACTGAAGCTGGACGAGGAAGCGCTGCGAACTGAAATCGCCACCACGACCCATCAGTCGGAAACGCTGCAGAAACGCCTGGATCAGGAAGAGTATTCGGGCCGAGATCGCGATTCCGAAATGGAGGAAATGCGGCGGGAGCTGGATGCCCGAAACAGGGAACTTCTGCAAAGCCGACGAGCTGCCGAAGAGCTCGAAAAACGGCTGGCAGCCAAGCTCGAGCAAGTTGCAACGCTCGACGACCGGCTGACTCAGGCTGAGCATTTGTTGGAAACCCGCGACAATGCGCTGGAAGAATCCAGCGCCAACGCCGAGACAAACGAAGCCGCGTTGCGCCAGGCTCAGTCGGAGAGCAACCAGCACCAGGATGCACAACGAAACGCAGAAGAACGCGGCAACCGGCTCGAGACACAAATCGATGCGTTGAAGACAGCGTTGCAGCGCAGCAAGGCCATGTCCGGCGAATTCCGCCAGCAGTTGAACAGAATGCGCCGCGACGTACATCAGCTTGGCTCGCCCGAAACCAATGGTGGAAAAGCACCGGCCTCCGCCTCGACCGAACTGGGGAATTCCGATACATCGGAAACGGCAGCCAACCGTGATGGCATAGGACGCGCCATGCAAACGGATCCTCAGCTCAAAGAGCGAGTTGATGAATTGCGTGCCCGTCAGAGGGCATTGATCGACGACTTGAAGGCGTCAAAGGATTCCGGCCGGGATGAAGCTCTTCGCGAGGAAATCTCGGACATTGCGGCGATTGTCGTCGGCCTTTCCGGCCAGCGCGAAGGCGATACGTCTTCACTGCTCAACATGATCGGCGATGATGGTTCATCCCGCACCGGCCGCAAAAGCCTGGGCGAACGGGCACGGACAGAGCTCCAGCGCTAAACGCCGATCTCAGATTCGCCCCATGGCAGAGGAAACCGCGTGCAGGGCAATTCCTGCCGCCATTCCCACATTGAGACTGTCGACGGTCGGCACCTGTGCAACGCGTAGCGTCTGCAAGCTGTTGAGGAGGGTTTTGGGCAAACCCTCCCCCTCAGTGCCGACAAGCAGTGCAACTCGTTTGCCCGGCCGGCATTCTTGCAGGGGCGTATCACCGCCAGGGGAGAGAGCCAGAATATCGAACCCGGCTTCCGCCAAGTCCGAAAGGGCAGCTTCGATCCCATCAACCTGCGTATAGGGCATGGTTAGTGCCGTACCGACCGAAACACGGATAGCTTTGCGGTAAAGCGGATCGCAGCATTGCCCATCGAGACAAACGAAATCAGTACCGAACGCGGCCGAATTGCGAAAAAGACCGCCGAGGTTGTCGTGGTTTGAAATGCCACTGCACACCAGCGCCAGTGCGGTTTCTCCGCAGCCGGCCAGAAGCGACTGCATCGTATCGGGCTCACACACCCGACCGACTGCGAGAATGCCCCGATGCATCGGAAATCCGGCAATACGGTCGATCACCGTCCGGTCGCAGCTGAAAACAGGTGTATCGGGACCAAATGCATCCAGCACATCGGCAAGCCCATCCAGTCGACCGTCGAGAACGAGCACCTTCTCCGCTTCGAAGCGCTTCGAACGGGCGAGCATGGCAAGAACTACCCTCCCCTCGGCAATGAAACGCCTTTTACGGCCCACCAGGTCGCGTTCGCGTATGTCTCGAAACTCGGCTACGCGCGGGTCGTCCGCATCGACAATCCGAACGACTCGCTGCAACGGATCGCCCATTTCACTGCTTCACGTGCACCGTGGCAGACAGCTGGCCCGTTGCAATGTCGAAAACGTAAACGCTGAACCGGCCTACCGCATTGCGACCGGTAAACATGATACGCGGACCGTCCAGCGAAACCTGCTGAATCTCGAAGCCGGAGGGCAACTGCGCCGTTGATGTCAATGGCGTATCTCCAGGCACCGGTATCGTTGGCGTCGCAACCGCCGGTTCCTCACCATCTTCCAGGACCTTGTAGACAACGCCCACCAGCACCGCCATAACACCCAGGAACATGACGCCGATGGAAACCACGAGAAGCCGCACCATCTTGCGCCGCACTTTCTCCATTTCCGGATCGAGCGGCTTTTCTTCTGTGTCGTCTGTTTCGACCGTGGTCATGGTTACCCCTGAAAACATCGGGCGCGAGCGCGCATGACAGAACCCTTTACCCAAGGCGACGACGATAGAAAAGAGCTGACAGCCGACAGCGAGGCCAGCGGGCGCCTGGACGCATGGCTGGCCGGGGTCTTGGATGGTGATCTCTCACGTGTCCGCGTCAAGGCTTTGATCACCGGCGGCGAGGTTACCGTCAACGGTAAAACCGTGCGCGAAGCGAAGCACCGCATCAGGCCCGGAGACCGCGTCACTTTGACGATTCCGGAACCGGAGGACGCGGTCCCAAGGCCGGAGAATATTCCTCTCGACATTCTCTTTGAAGACGACGATCTCATCGTCTTGATCAAACAGGTCGGGTTGGTTGTTCATCCCGGGGCTGGCAATCCGACCGGAACTCTGGTCAACGGCCTGCTTCACCATTGCGGACCGTCGCTGTCGGGCATCGGCGGCGTTCGTCGACCCGGAATCGTGCATCGGTTGGACAAAGACACCAGCGGTGTAATGGTGGTCGCCAAGAACGACCTTGCGCATCGTCACCTGGCTGATCAATTTGCCGATCATGGTCGCTCAGGGTCGCTGCGGCGTTCCTACCAGGCGTTGGTATGGGGCGAGCCTCACCCCTCCAAGGGAACCATCGATGCCGCCCTCGGCCGAGCCGGTTCGGACCGCACGAAACGGCGCGTCAAATCTGCCGATGCATCCGATGCCCGCCATGCGGTGACCCACTATGAGGTGCGCCAGCGATTCGGCCCCTCGGGGGAAAACCCACCGGCGGCGTCGCTTGTCGACTGCAATCTGGAAACCGGGCGGACCCATCAGATCCGCGTGCATCTGGCCCACATTGGCCATCCGCTGATCGGCGATCGGGACTATGGTGCTGCCTTCAACACCAAGGTCAACATACTGCCGCCGGAGATTGCTGCCGTTGTCACCGGGTTTCGCCGGCAGGCTCTTCATGCCTGGTTGCTGCAGTTCGAGCATCCGCGTGATGCTCGTGTCCTGCGTTTCGAGGCACCGATTCCGACTGATCTGGAAACCCTGATTTCCGCTTTTCGTAACTGGTCACCGGAAAGTAACTAGCTGTTTTTGTTAAAATTTCTTCATCTTTGACAATCTGCCGGCTTCGACTTGATTCCGCCTTCTTCAATACCTATCTGAAACTAGAATGTGCTTGGACGACAATGAGCGCAGCGGGCTTGCCTCATAAGGGAGCCCAGATCAACGAAGGGGGTGCTAAATATGGCCCGGAATACCTTGCCTACTGTGACCGCTGGCGAGGGCGGTCTTAATCGATATCTCGAAGAAATTCGCCGCTTCCCGATGCTTGAGCCTCAGGAAGAATACATGCTCGCCAAACGCTATCACGAACATGAAGACACCGACGCGGCCCATAAGATGGTGACAAGCCATCTGCGCCTCGTGGCGAAGATCGCCATGGGTTATCGCGGCTATGGCCTGCCGATCGGAGAAGTGATTTCCGAAGGTAATGTTGGCCTGATGCAGGCCGTCAAGAAATTCGATCCGGAACGTGGCTTCCGCCTTGCCACCTACGCGATGTGGTGGATCAAGGCGTCGATCCAGGAATACATCCTGCGGTCCTGGTCGCTGGTGAAGATGGGAACGACAGCCAACCAGAAGCGGCTGTTTTTCAACCTGCGCAAGCTCAAAGGCAAAATCCAGGCGCTGGATGACGGCGACCTGCGGCCCGACCAGGTTCAGGAAATCGCCACCAAGCTGAACGTCAGCGAAGAAGAAGTTGTCTCCATGAACCGGCGATTGTCCGGCGACGCTTCTCTCAACGCACCGATCAAGGCCTCCGAAGGCGAATCGGGACAGTGGCAGGATTGGCTGGTCGACGAAGGCGACGACCAGGAAACCATGCTTATCCAGCAGGACGAGCTGGACAATCGCAGAGCGATGCTCGCCTCCGCCATGGACGTGCTGAACGATCGCGAAAAGCGCATATTCGAGGCCCGTCGCCTGTCGGAAAACCCGCTGACGCTTGAGGAGCTGTCAGGCGAGTTCGATATCAGCCGCGAGCGGGTCCGCCAGATCGAGGTTCGAGCCTTCGAAAAGGTGCAGAGCGCCGTCCGCAAGGCAGCCGAAGAACGGGCTCGCAGCCTGCAGCCGGTTTCCGATTAGCAAAAACTATTGCGATTGGGAGGTGTTGGAAGTCCGCGCCTCCCAGGCGCGGATCACCTGATCAAACACCTCGGCGCCGGTTGTTCCCTTCTCCATCGTGAAGAGAGCCCGACGTCCGTTGCCATAGGCGACGGCCAGGTCGATCCAGTTGCGGTCGCGCATCAGACTCAGATTGAGTTCCACCGCTTCAGAAAAATCGTTCAGCGCGATCATGAAGAAACTGTCGGTAATCTTGGCAGGCACCGCGATCAGCCGGTCTCCGGTATCCTCTTCAGTCTGCTTCATGGCGAAGTTTTGGATTGACCGGATCCCGTTGCCGTCAAACGTTTCACCCAATACGAAGATGATTTCGATGATGTGGCTGGCCGGCAGCGATGAATCCGCATTGCGCTTTATGGTCATGATGGCGCTGAGACCCTTGCTGGGGACCTCGATATTCGCCTGGATAGCCGGTTCCGGCGGCAGGTCATCGCCGGGTGATTCGCGCACGATGTTCCACACGACTCGTCCATCGTTCGCGGTTGTCGCCTGCTGGCCCGGCAACTCCTCATAGAGGATCATTTTTTGCCCGATGGCTGGCGGTTCCGTCGTCGTCGTTGTTTCTGTAGCCGGCTCAGTCCCGCTCTCCGTGTTGGCATCCGTGGTCGTCGGTGCGGTATCGGCCGGTTGCGGTGTCTCCACCGGAGTGTCGTCGATGGAAGCGACCGATTTGCCTTCCTCGTTGGCCGGTCGCTCTCCGCCTGCAGCTGGGCCGTTATCGACCTCCGACCCATCCTCCAGCAGCCTTTGAGTAAATTTCTGCTGATCGGTCAGCCCGCTTTCCAACGCACCGGGACCGGAGGAAGTTTCGTTCAATGCAGCCGTATCGACCTCTTCTTCCGGTGTTTCCTCGTTCTGGGCGTTCTCGGTTGGCGTTTCCTCGGATGTAGCCACCGTCGTGGTTTCCGCCGACCTGTCCGACGACAGGAGCAGTCTGATCTGGTCACCCATGGTCCACCAGGCACCAAAGCCGATCCCGACCAAAACCAGAAAAATCGCAAGGGCAATGATCAGCGTTCTGACGGTCCCGCCGCGGCGTTCCGGTTCGAAGTAGTCGCCGGCGGGATGGTCCGAAAGATAATCTTGCGCAGGGTAACCCTCGCCGCCCGGAGGTGCTTGCGGCGTGTCCTGAAGGCCGAATTGATCGTAACCGGGTGTCTCGGGACCCTCATCATCAACCGGCTGCGGATTGCGCCCGAACAAGGAACGGCGTTGCGGGTCGGGTCCCGCAGACTCTGGTGATGGTGGCGGAGACTTGGCAGGTGCGGGTTCGTCCCCGGCTTCCGCCAGGATCTCCGCAAGCGCGTCCTCATCGAGATCCGGCAACGCCTCGGTGTTGCGGTCTTCGACCTCGGCGATCGCTTCATTCAGCTTCGCCAGCTGTTTTTCCCTGACGGCACCACTGACCGGCGGATCCATGGAATCCAGTTGCCGGTTGATGGATTCGCGCGCCTTGTCGTAGACCAACTGGCGCATTTCCGGCGTATTGTCGCTCAGCCCGCTGACGGCCTTTTCTATGACTGCAACAAAATCCACCATCTAAATGCTCTAAATGCTCATCCCTGCGGACGTCGACGCGATCGGAAACCCAACCTAATCTTCAAATGGGTCCGTCACAAGGATTGTATCGTCTCGTTCAGGACTTGTTGATAAAAGAGCGACCGGCGCACCGATCAGTTCTTCTATATGCCGGACATATTTGACGGCCTGAGCGGGCAGATCGTTCCAACTGCGCGCGCCGACGGTCGATTCCTTCCAGCCTTCGAGCGTTTCATAGACCGGAACAACCCGCGCCTGCTGTCCCTGGCTGGCAGGCAGGAAGTCCATTTCCTGGTCGTCGAGCCGGTATCCGACGCAAATCTTCAGTTCATCCAGCCCGTCCAGCACATCGAGTTTGGTCAGCGCGATGCCGGTAATGCCATTTGTGGCCACTGCCTGACGCACAAGCACCGCATCAAACCAGCCGCAACGCCGCTTTCGACCCGTTACGGTGCCGAATTCGCGGCCACGCTCTCCGAGAAACTGGCCAACCTCATTGTCCTGTTCCGTCGGAAACGGCCCCTCTCCCACTCGGGTCGTATAGGCTTTGGTGATTCCGAGCACATAGCCGACGGAGCCCGGCCCCATACCAGATCCGGCGGCGGCCTGGCCGGCGACCGTGTTCGATGACGTTACGAACGGATACGTGCCGTGGTCGATGTCGAGCAACGTCCCCTGCGCGCCCTCGAACAGAATACGTTTGCCGGCGCGTCGCTTGGTGTCGAGCAGTCGCCACACCGTTTCACGAAACGGCAGGATGCGCTCGGCCACCGAGGCCAATTCTTCCATGATCGCTTCGTGCGACACCTCGGCCTGGCCAAGCCCGCGTCGCAACGCATTATGATGGGTTAGCAAGCGGTCCACCTTGGCCGGCAGCGTCTCCATATTGGCAAGATCCATCACCCGCACCGCACGTCGGCCGACTTTGTCCTCATAGGCAGGCCCGATACCACGCCGTGTCGTGCCTATTTTGGTGCCGGAATTGGAGGCAGCATCCTCGCGGATGGCATCGAGTTCACGGTGCAGGGACAGGATCAGCGTGGCGTTATCGGCAATCCGCAGATTTTCAGGCGTAATGTCGACGCCCTGTTCTCCCAAACGGTCTATTTCGCTGACCAGAGCATGCGGATCGATCACCACACCGTTGCCGATAACGCCGAGTTTTCCTTCCCGCACAACCCCGGAAGGCAACAGCGACAGCTTGTAGCTGACGCCGTCAATGACCAGCGTATGTCCTGCATTATGGCCGCCCTGGAATCGAACCACCACATCGGCCCGTTCCGACAACCAGTCGACGATTTTGCCCTTGCCCTCGTCGCCCCATTGCGAGCCGACTACCACGACATTTGTCATGCAATCCCCTTGCCGCCGGCCCTTCCGGGCCGCGATAGAGTGAAACCCGCGTTTCTATAACGCATGTTCCCCGGGTATGGAATCACCAGAATATGTTTTCTTTGACGTTTCAAGGCGATAGGGAAACCGCCGGAATCCAGCAAATCAAATGGCACGGCATTTACAAAGCAACGTAAAGGCCATACTGGCAGGACGTCTTTCAACCCCTCGGACCCCTAATGGCCACGCGCGCCTATCTCTATTTGACCATCACCGCCGCGGGCTGGGGCGGCAATGCCGTCGCCGGCAAGCTCGCGGTCGGCCACATCAGTCCGGCGATGCTGACCAGCCTGCGCTGGGTCGTCGCCGTGCTGATCCTGTTGCCCTTCGCCTGGCCTCATCTTCGACGCGAATGGCCGATCATCTGCGCAAATGCCTGGAGGTTGTTCTTCCTCGGCCTCCTCGGCTTCGCGCTGTTCAACAATTTTCTCTATCTCGGTCTGAACTATACGAGCGCGATCAACGGCGTGATCCTGCAAGCCGCGACGCCGCTGGTCATCTTCATCGCAAGTTTCGTTCTCTTTCGCCAACGCACTCTGGTTGCGCAATTGATCGGGTTTTGCATGTCGGTCGTGGGCGTCGCGCTGGTCGCCACGGACGGACAGCCGGCGCGGCTGCTTGACCTCGATATCGGGCGGGGCGATGCGCTGCTGCTGATGGCGGTGCTCTGCTACGGCCTCTACACCGTGGCCTTGCGCTGGAAACCACAACTCCACTGGCTTAGCCTGATGACGATGCTCGCTATTGCCGCCATGATCGGCAGTCTGCCCTTCACCCTCTGGGAGAGCGCCGCCGGCCGCATGATCGTCCCCGATGCGCAGGGCTGGCTGATCGTCCTCTACGCCGCAACAATCGCATCCATTGTCACCCAGGTGCTCTATATCCGCGGCAACGAGATGATCGGCGGCAATCGGGCCGGCCTGTTCTTCAATCTGGTGCCGATCTTCGGCACCATTTTCGCCGTTGTCATCCTGGGCGAACAATTGCAGGCCTACCACCTGATCGCCCTGGTGCTGGTGCTCGGCGGCATTGCCCTCGCAGAACGGCGCGGCCGCCGTCAGGCGGCGGCCGGCGGGGCATAGTCGAGATTACTCGATGGCGAAAACCAGCGGCTTGGCCGACTGGATTTCCTTGTGGCTGCGAACCATGTCGAGCACTCCTTCAGAGACCGGTGCATCGACATATAGCAGCGCGATGGCATCGCCACCGGGATGGTTGCGGCCCAAAGAGAAGTTGGCGATGTTGACGCCTGCTTCACCGAACACCGTGCCGAGTAGGCCGATGATGCCCGGTGCGTCGGCATTGGTCGTGTAGACCATGTGTGCTCCGACTTCGGCATCAAGGTTGATGCCCTTGATCTGGATGAAGCGCGGCTTGCCGTCGGAGAAACATGTCCCGGCAACCGACCGGGTCTGGTTTGCCGTTTTGACCGTCAGCTTGATGTAGCCGTCGAAGACACCCGATTTGTCCCGCCGCGCCTCCGACAGGATGATGCCGCGCTCCTTCACCATGATCGGTGCCGACACCATGTTGACGTCCGCGACCTGCGGATGGATCAGGCCGGCGAGCACCGCGCTGGTCAGCGCCTTGGTGTTCATGGCCGCGGTCGAACCGTCATAGAGGATCTCAACCTCTTTGATGGCGCTTTCGGTCACCTGCCCGACAAATGCGCCGAGCACCTCGGCCAGTTTGACGAACGGCTTCAGGCGCGGCGCTTCCTCGGCTGAAATCGAGGGCATGTTAATCGCGTTGGTAACCGCACCTTTGAGCAGGAAATCCGACATCTGTTCGGCGACCTGCAGCGCGACATTTTCCTGCGCCTCCGTCGTCGAAGCTCCGAGGTGGGGGGTGCAGACGACATTCGGCAATCCGAACAGCGGGCTGTTTTCAGCCGGTTCCACCTCGAACACATCGAAGCCGGCGCCAGCGACCTTGCCGGAATTGATTGCAGCCGCCAGATCGGTTTCGTTGACGAGGCCGCCGCGGGCGCAATTGATGATGCGCACCCCGTTCTTCATCTGGGCGATTGCCTCAGCATTGATGATGTTGCGAGTCTTGTCGGTAAGCGGCACGTGAAGGGTGATGAAATCGGACCTCCGCAACAGTTCGTCGAGCTCCACCTTCTCGACACCCAGTTCTTCCGCCCGTTCAACAGACAGGAAGGGGTCATAGCCGATCACGTGCATGCCGAGGCCGATGCCACGCCTTGCTGCAATCGATCCGATATTGCCGCAGCCGACGACCCCCAGGGTCTTGCCGGTGATTTCAACACCCATGAATTTTGACTTTTCCCACTTGCCGGCCTGGGTAGACGCATCCGCCGCCGGGATCTGCCTGGCAACTGCGAGAAGCATGGCGATGGCATGCTCGGCTGTGGTGATGGAATTGCCGAAGGGCGTGTTCATCACGATGATACCGCGACGCGACGCGGCCGGAATGTCGACATTGTCAACGCCGATGCCTGCACGACCGACGACTTTCAATTTGTCGGCAGAGCCTATCAGTTTTTCCGTAACCTTGGTCGCGGAGCGAATGGCGAGGCCGTCATATTGACCAATGATTTCAAGCAGTTTTTCCTTGTCCTTGCCCACATTGGGCTGGAAGTCGACGTCGATGCCGCGATCGCGAAAGATCTGGACGGCGGTTTCTGAGAGTTTGTCGGAAACGAGGACACGCGGTGCCATGAATGGCCTCCTTGGCTTGGCTGTCGTTTTTGTCTGGGGAAATGGGCCGCCGTGCCGGCGGCCCGAAACGCTGTTCAGGCGGCTGATTTCATGCCAGCGCACTGCAGATGGAAGGCCCAGTCGAGCCAGGCCGTCAGCGCCTGCAGATCCGACGCCTCGACGGTCCCGCCGGTCCATATCCGCAGGCCGGCCGGGGCGTCGCGGTATGCGCCGATATCGAGGGCAACACCCTCTCTCTCAAGCAACGCAACCAGCCCCTTGGCAAAGGCCGCCTGCTCATCCTCAGGCAGCGCTGCTATCTGCGGGTCGGTTATCTTCAGGCAAATCGAGGTGTTGGAACGCGTCGCCGGGTCGACCGCCAGATGGTCGATCCAGGTAGTACGCTCGACGAAATCGGCGATGACCGCGGCATTGTCGTCGGCCCGTTTAAACAGGCCTTCCCGGCCGCCGCAGCTTTCCGCCCATTGCAGCGCATCCAGAAAGTCTTCAACGCACAACATGGAGGGCGTGTTTATGGTCGCGCCCTCGAAGATGCCCTCGATCAGCTTGCCGCCCTTGGTCAGGCGGAAGATCTTCGGCAGCGGCCATGGTGGCGTGTAGCATTCCAGCCGTTCGACGGCCCGCGGGCTGAGGATCAGCATGCCGTGACCGCCCTCCCCACCGAGCACTTTCTGCCAGGAAAACGTCACCACATCGAGCTTGTCGAACGGCAGATCTTGTGCGAAGGCCGCCGAGGTGGCATCGCAGATCGTCAATCCCTTGCGGTCAGCCGGAATGAAGTCGCCATTCGGAACGCGAACACCGGACGTCGTGCCGTTCCAGGCAAAGACGACGTCGCGGTCGAAGTCGACCGCCGACAGATCGGGAAGAAGCCCGTAGTCGGCCTCCAGGCGCTCGACATCATCGAGCTTCAACTGCTTGACCACATCGGTCACCCAGCCGGAGCCGAAGGATTCCCAGGCAAGCATGTGCACGCCCCGTGCACCGAGCAGCGACCACAGCGCCATCTCGACCGCCCCTGTATCGGAGGCAGGCACAACGCCGATGCGGTAGCCTTCCGGCACACCAAGGATGTCGCGGGTCTTGTCGATCGCCTGCTTCAGTTTCGCCTTGCCGACCTTCGCACGATGCGAACGGCCGAGTGCGGCGTCACTGAGCGCCTGTGGCGACCAGCCGGGTCTTTTGGAGCAGGGTCCAGACGAAAAACGGGGATTGGCCGGACGCACGTCCGGCTTGGCAGTCTCTAGCATGTGGCTATCCTTCCAGATAGTTGCCCCTCGTTGGGGAGGGGTGTCCCACGCGCGGAGATAGCGGAAAGGGAAACGGAGCGCAACAGCTGCGTTTGTCGCGATGGCACCGGAATATTGCAAAGCCGGCTGAATTGACGCAGCACTCCTCATTGCAGTTGATTGATTTAGCTCAACGGCATGCGCCGCCAAGCGCGAACGACTGCTGGCATGGCCTGCGGCGTATGGGGAGATGAAGATGAAGCACTGAAAGCAGTGCCGAACTCGGCAAAAGGCCAATTCAGCTGACACCAAGGGAGAGCTTCCGCCAAAAGGGAGAAGAGAATGTGAGATCTATGTGTGATGGAAGCGGTGAAAGACAAAATGTTCTCCCACCGAAACTTCTTCAAGGCCAACGCCGCTTCGGCAACGGCAATCACAGCTGCGCGGCCTTTGCACCGACTCAAGCTTCGGCAGCGGGTTTCGACAGTGTCGAAGACATGACTCTGCGAGCGATGCTCTATCGCTGGACCATGGGCCGTCAGCGGACTTTGCTACTCACTTCATCTGGCTGCCATCGGGCCGCTTTGGCATCGAGGCCATTGCCAATCTGGACAAAACGCCTGCTTCAGGCGCAACGCTGGTCGTCGGCGCTCCCAGGTTCAGGGGCTGCACCGGTGGACCGGCCCGTATTTTCGCAATGACTTGATCGGCCGCCAGCGGCGCACGGACGCGTTCGCCGCCTGTGTCTGCTGCCCATCCGATCCGCCCACTATTCGCAAATCCCAGGTTGGTCAAATCGAACTTGGCAAAAGTTCGGCTCCACGACACTTGAGATGTCCATTCACCAAAAGAAAAGGCGGACCGAAGCCCGCCTGAAGTCTGGAGGATGGAAGCTTTTGTCTACCAGAGTGCGTAGCGAAGCGAGGCGCGGATCTGGTGGATGTCGTAACCGTTGTCGCTGCCCTGGACGCCGGTGGCGCCGGCCGCCGTGGCAGCTGTATCAAAGCTGTAGGCGTCGCCACCGGCGACATTGATGTAGCGATAGCCGAGATCCGCCTTGAGGTTGCGGGTGAGGTCATAGGAAACCCCGGCCATCAGCGCGTAGGTGAAGCGCCAGTCTGATTCGCCGCTGTGGGTCCGCGCCCCGAAAGTAGCGCCGCCGCAGCCCGCGCCGCCGCCGACGCAGAAATCGCGCGAAGTATAATCCTTGTAGTCGACCAGCGTCATGCCCGCGCCGGCGCCGATATAGGGTGTGAAGCCGACATAGGTGCCGAGATCGACATAGGCGTTGGCCATCACGCCCCAGGCGGTGAAATCGGCCGAGCCGAGGGTCGAGCAGCCGGTGCCCGCTGGACCGCCGAGACACGGTGCACCAGTCAGGGTCGTTGTGTCGAAGGAGCCGTTGTAGTAATCGAGCGACGCCTCACCGCGGAACCAGTCGGTGAATTGATAGCCGGCTGCGACACCCACACCCCAATCCGTGTTGAAGTCCGATGAGGCGTAATTCTGGGTTCCGTAAGTCTGTTGGATAGGATGGAAAGTCCGATAGGACGATGCATCGCCTTCGGTTGTGAAATTGTAATTGATGTCGCCGCGCAGGTACCAGCCATTGCCGACTTCCACGGGCACCGTCCTCGGTGGTCCCGGAGCATAAACGATATCATCCAGGTCAGCCGCAATCGCGACCCCCGACGCCGATAGCAGCAATGCCGCCGCGATGGAACGAGACATGATCGACTTCAACATACAAACGGTCCTTTACCTGGCCTTCGGCTCTTTCTGACCCGCCCGAGAACGGATGAGATGCATTGACTATGGGCCAAACTGGTTAAGGTGCGGTTAAGCATGTTTGTTCACCACCTTTGTTCATGCGCCGTTAGGAATTGCGGGATGGACAAACGAAAACCGCCCGGCAAGCCGGGCGGTTTGAGGAGAGATAGACGCAGATCTTACTTGTAGAGCGGCGGTTCCGGGATGACCGGCGGCGAGCAATCGCGGCCCGGGTAGTAACGCAGACCGGCGCGCACTTCGTGGGTGTTGAAATCGTTGTCGTAGCCGGGCCCGCCGAACGATGCGTATTTGAACATTTCGCCGCCTGCGATCCAGCGGTAGCGATAGCCGACATCAGCTGCCAGGTCGCAGCGGAAGTTATAGGCTCCACCGGCCATGACGGCTGCGGTGAAGCGCCATTCGGAATTACCGCCGTGGACGACGACATCCGGGCAATTGTTCGGGTCGGAAACCAGGCAAGACGTGTTCGTCAGGTCGTCCCATTTGACATAGGTACCGCCGATACCACCACCGACATATGCGGTGAAGTTGCCGTAGGACCAGAAATCCACATAGGCGTTGGCCATCAGGACATAGGCGCTTAGGTTGGACGTATCAGTCGATACGCAAACAGCGCCAGTGCTACAGAAGCCGGAAGTGGAACCGGTGAAGTCGGCATTGAACATGTAGTCCAGCGTCACGTCGGTGCGCAGATACTGATTGATCTGATAACCGATACCACCACCGAGGGTCCAGCTGTCATCAACGCTGAAGGAGTTGAAGCTGCCGGGATAACCGGGTTTGCCGTAAAGGATGAAGTCCGCGCCGCGGAAGTCGGAGATAACGTAGCCGATATCACCGCGGACGTAGAGCCCGCTCCAATTGTTGACGGCGACCCCATGGGAGGGACGCAGCGGCTCCGGCTCGACCGGAATATGGGTGATCGTGTCTGCCGACCAGGCCTGTGTCGATACGAACACGGCAGCGGCTGCAAGCAGGGTACTCTTCAATTTCATGGCTCGACGCCCCTTAGAATTTCGTGACACACCGCCATTGCGACGGACGCTCTTTGAGTTCACGAGCCGATGATGCCGGAAAAAGGTTAAGAGGCTGTTATCTATATCTGTTTACCCAAGAATCCGAAATTTCCCAATGTTTTCAGAATCTAAACGATAAATCCCGGTCAGCTGACGCGAAATTTCCGCGGTTGATCAGGATTTCCGGGTGAATTTCCCAAGCACATGACAAAAAGGTGAAGTAACGACGGGTCGGTCCGCAGGCATTGTGTCTGTGAAGAGTCCCGACACGAAATGGCGCGTTCAGCTTGAATAGGTCAGCGAGACCCCATCGTCGTTTTGCTAACCTGGGGCCAAACGACGGTATCGTATACCGTTGAGCGCAACTTCAAATGACACCCAATTTGCGGCAATTGAGTGCAGCTGACGGCTGGACCGAGGCGCTCGGGCTGACAATGATCTGTTGACTGTTCGGTTTCGCGGCGTGCTCTGTCAGTCAAACCACCCAGACCCCGTCACTGTAGTCGGGCTCGGATCGGGCGGCAGCCTCGGCGCTTAGCGCGAAAGCGATCAGAGCATCGTCGCGGCCCAGTCCTTTTTGCATACTGTCCACCCAGAAATCCGATCCTGCCTCGTCCGCCGGACGTCCCAACGCGTACCGATACATCGAGTGCACATAGTCTTCGTTGCTTGGAGCGGTTCCGTAGAGACCCTTGTGTTCCGCCGCTTCCAGGAAGTGGCCAGCCAGGTAGTTCAGCGGGTTCATCGACGGATCCGTTGCCGATATTGTATCGAGCGATCCGGCCCAGTGCTTCAAACCCTCTTCGTCGGGCGCGCGGCCAAGTGCAATCTGATAGAAGCGGTGAATGATGGCGGTTGCGGGGCTGTCGAAGTCAAAGATGAACGCACCGTCGTCAAATTCGATGCGTTCGATCCCCATGAGCGTGTCGATATCCCCGTCGGGTGTGTCAACGAGAATGCGTCCGTCATCGCCAAGGTCGCGTCGGTAATCGTCCCGGTGGCCGCTATAGACCACCGTGTCATAACCGCCACCGCCGTCGACCATGTTGGATCCGCCAGTCATGAGGATCCGGTCGTCGCCGGACAATCCATAAATCAGTTCTCTGCCGGCTGTGTCCTCCAGGGCGTCTCCTTGCGGTGTTCCCCAGATCAAGTTGTCGGCGCCATGGACGAGGGCCTTTGACACAACCTCCGTGAGGGTGGCGATCGCTTCCTTCTGGGTAACATCGCGCAGCCCGTGAACGAGATCTTTCAACCGGTAAATCAATCCCTGCTGCGCATCCTCTTGTGGCACCACACCGATATAGACGCGGGTCTCATCGAAGAGGCTGCCGTCCGGGTGTCGCAAGCCGACCTGGACCGACAACAGGTTGGCAATGGCGCCATCATCGGGGTGGGCGACATCGAAAGGTTGAAGCGCCATCAAGGAGCGGCCGTCCGGGGCCACCTCGAACCGGTGACTGTCAGGCCCGCCGATGATTTCCAGCACCTCGCCGCCATCCAGATTCTGCGCGGCAAAATCCACCACCCTTCGTGGTTGACCATTCTCTTCAGTGCCTTCCGTAATCCGGGCAAGGTTGACGTCCGGCAAGCCAAGGCGATGGGCGGGGTACGGCAGTTCGATGTCGGCCGGGATACCGGCTGGCAATCCGTCATTCAGCACCTTTATGGGAACGGTCTCCCGGATCGATTGGCCCAACAGGTCCTCAAGGATGAGGCCTATGTCGAAGGTCTCTAGTTCGTCGAAATCCAGCTTAGTTATGGTAACCAGCGCGACCTTGTCGTCCGCGCTGTCCACCACCTTGACGAACGGATTGTCGTCGACTGCAACAGTGAGCGGGCCGTTGTTGGGATCCACCGCCTCGACGTAACCGATGACGGTGTTAGGCGGCAGCTTCTCCAGCACCGTGTCGTTGGTGAGGCCGAGGAACTGAGGCTTCTCGTCCACCCCGTCGTCGTCGACAATAATCCCCTGAAGGACCGCACGACCGAGCCCGACGCTCGGCTGTGCCGATACCGCCTCATTTTTCGCGACCGCGTCGGTAACCGATGCCAGCGCACTGCTGGTATCAGATGGCAAAACGATCTGGATCTGGAAGTATTCGTGGTCCTCATTCGATGTGTCGGCCTTGAGTTCGAAGCTAACGGCTTTCGAAGCCTCGCCCACAACGAAAGTCACCGTACCGCCCGGTAATGCATTGCCGACAAAATCAGCGGCGTCGTAGGTGCTTGCCCCATTCGGTCCTTGGTCAAGGATGTTCCACGTTACGGTTTGTGCGCCGCTGGTGTCGCCGATGCGCAAGATGTGGAAGGTTACGGTTTCTCCCTCGGCCACTGCAGTTTCCGATGCGCTGTCCGACAGGAAGATCAGGGTTTCGTGAGTGGTCGGTTGCGTGTTTGACCCGTTCTCGGCAGTGTCGACGATCAGACCTACCTCACCGGAAATCCCGTCAGATCCATCGGTGCCACTGGCCCCCGACGGGAATGTGAATTTCCCGTTGCCGCTCTCGCCACCCGCGCCACCCGCACCACCTTCGCCACCATTTCCGGGTTGCCCACCATTGGATGCTAACGGCCATAGGGTCGCGGGTTTCGGACTTGCGATCCCTGAAATCGTGTGTTGACCACCGTCATTGAGCAACAGGAAAGCTGCCGCTCCCCCGTTGCCGCCATTTCCGCCGCTACCACCAGTTCCCCCGGTGCCGCCTTTGCCGCCGATCAATCCACCGTCCTGACCGGTGCCACCGGTCCCGCCAATACCGCCCTGGCCTCCTTCGCCACCCTGAACCGTGTACTCAGCCAAAGACGTCATCTGCAGGTGGGCAATTGAAACGTTCCCGGACGATTTGATATTGGCCGCTTCACCGCCGGCACCACCGTCTCCACCGACACCACCGGGGAGTCCGTTTTCGCCGTTATCCGAAAAGGAGTCATTGTTGCCTCTTTCGCCACCATTTCCCCCGTTTCCACCCATGCCTCCTTTGCCGCCCTTTAGATCGAACCCACCGAAGCCGACATTCTCGATGACGAGATTTCCGGAATTCAGGATTGCCGCGGCATCGCCGCCTGCCGTCCCTGCAGTGGACGCATCACCGCCTTTGGCGAATGCTCCGGTCAGAACCAGGTTCTCAAGGTTGAGCGTGGCGGTCGGGGAAGCCACGTTAAAGAAATTGGTCTCGGAGTAGCCATTCAGAGTGATATCGGGCAACCCGTCACCATCGTTGTCGCCATTGATTGAGATCGAGACTGGGGAAGTGAGTGTCGATGGCATCACAAGAGGCCCGTCGACCCCATAAAAGTCGATTGTCGCGTCGCCCATGTTAGGGTCGAAGACAATCCGGGAGTTCTCGACTTGAATAGCCTGGTCCCAAACCTCACGAAGCGTGCCGGATCCGTCCGATGTGGTGCCGTATACAATAAATGTCTCGACGTCCGGGGGTTTCGTACTGATTGTCTTCGCCAAAATACCCAGCACCGTCATGGTTGTTCTCCGAAAGGCAAACCAGATTGAAATTTATCGATGAATAACCGTCAGGTAAGCGACGAGCACCTGTGACAATTGCTAGATATGCTTGTTCGAAATGCCAGCAACGGCTCGTTTGGATCGGCCGATTTTCCTGATCTCCCATACAGGAGATTTTCAGTGGGTTTCGGGTCGCTGTCTTTTCATGTCCCGACTGATTGAGTTGGGGAAAGGCAATTTTGGACCGGGTGTGGGGTCCAGAAGTCGCCCATTCGGAGATGCCGTGGCCTGAGAATTCGTGCGGTGAGGCTTCAAAACGCTGGCATATGCCCGTCAAAAAAGGCAGGAACGCGTTTGAAGGCGTCCGTGCGGGCGGTCGTGTCGGTACCAAGCCATGGTCGGCTGCCATCGGCAAGCACTGGCCGGCTGCGTTGTTGCAGCCGCATACGCGGGGCGTCGAAAGAGTGCACAGCGTCGGGATAGATGTGGAGGAAGACCGGCTGGCCCCTCCCCTGCACTTCCTCAACGAAATCCTGGCAGGGTTCCGGCCGGGTCCAGTTGTCCATAGCGCCATGCAGGATCAGAAGCGGGATGTCCGTTTTCCAATGACCACGCTGCACTTCAGTGAACGGCCTGTGCTGCCATCGCACACTGCAGGCGCTGGGATAAAGGGCAACCGCGGCCTGGAAATCGTACTCCGGCGGCGGTGATGGCCGTCCGATGCTTTGCGAGACCACGGTGAGCAGAGTGATGCCACCCCCCTGCGACCAGCCCATCAAGGCGACCCGATCGGGATGGATGAACGGCTGTGCCTGGAGGTAGCGGAGCGCCGAATAGGCATCTCCTGGCCGCTCGGCATACATTGTCCTGCGCCTCTCGCCGCCACCGCAGGTCGACGCGAAGCCCCGCGACCCGGCGCTGTCAACAACCAGCACGGCATAGCCCTGCCTGTTGAAATGGCGTGCCCAGCTTGAATAGGTCGCCGAGATGCCACCGCCCAAGCCGATGCCACTACAGCCATGCAGGAAGACGATGGCGCGATGCGGCGGCTCGGTGTCAGGCAGGAGAAGGGAGGCGCGAAGACGGGTTTTGCCGTCAAGGCTACTGAATTCAACCGGCGCCGCCGTTGCGATGACAACTGCAAAGAGCAGGGCCAGTGAACCCATGACGCTAACATGAAACATCCGGGGCGACTGCATTGTGCAACCCTAGCTTGCCTGTGCAGTTGGCGAAAGCGAGAATCAGACCCTCAGGCGCTTCAGGCCCCAAGCAATGTGATTGCGCTGCACGTAGCCGAGTGCCACCGGATCGTCTTCGACAACAGCCCGGCGGACTTCTTCGAGTTCAACGCGCAAGGCTTCAGCCACGCCGGTCGGATCGGTGCGAGCCTGACGATACCAAATGCGTGCAGACTGGAAATAGAAATGATCCCACATCTGCCGCAGAGCAGAATTCCCGATGATGCCCGCAATCAGAACATGCAGTTCGTGATTGATCTGCCAGTATTCCTCTATGGCAAAGGTCCGGGTCAGAGCAACGGCTCGGTCGAGCAACCGGTCGCACTGCTCCTTGAGATCTGCGGAGAATCCGAGCGGCGACAACACGCCGATCATTTCCGCAATCTTCAGGCGCATGAGATAGATGTCACGCACCTCCCCGTCAGTCAGATCCGTCACCACCGTTCCAACGCCATCGCGCGAATCGATCAATCCGGCCTGAGCGAGCCGTTGAAGAACCGCCCGAACCGGCGTTCTGCTTACACCGAACTCGGCTGCCAAATCGGTTTCGCGCAGCCTCATGCCGGGCGGATAATCGAGCAGACAGATTCGGTCGCGCAGTATGTCGAACATACGTTCTGCGGAAGGTTTGTCGGAAGCGCTCATCAATGGTCCTTTAGCAGTCTGCCATAACCTGCAATGCGATCATCGATGCCGGCGATGCGCAGCGTCTCCCAGATCATGGCCTGGTTCGAGCAGATGACGGGCTTGCCCATCTCAGCTTCAAGCGCGTCAACGACGTCGAGCGTTCGCAGTGCTCCGCATGACATAAACACTGCGTCGACTTCCGGCCGGTCGAGCGAAAGCGCGAACGATTTGAGAAAAGATGGCGTCACCCGCACCATGTCGCTGTCGTTGGCGATGTTCAGACCCTGGATGTCGAGGACGTCGAAACCGGCTGCCTCGAGATAGGCTTTTTCCTTTTGGTTGATTTCGTCAAGATAGGGTGTTCCAACCGCAATCTTCCTTGCCTTGACGGCGCGCAAGCCGTGAATGACGCCGGTAATCAGCGAAGTCGGTCGAGCGCCAGGTGCTCCCTTTCGAAGTTCGGCAAACACACGATCCTCACCGATCACCAGTGATCCAGACGTGCAGGCATAGCAAACGACATCGAGCCCTGCATCCGGGATCAGAGACGCCGCGCATTCGGACAATTGCTGCCGATGTGACGATAGTGTCTCGCTGGTGATGGCGTCCGGGCTCCTCAACCGAGTGAAGTGGACGCCGACGCCCTTGGGTCGCAACCGCATGACATCATCTTCGATCGTCTGCTCGGAAGCCAGCAGCACGAAGCCGATTTTTGCACGACCATTGCGGCCGGCATCGAATTCGATCTGCAGATCTCGCGATGTCACTGCCCTACCCCCGATTTCTGATTGCCAATCGAGAGCAAGGTGTATACACCTCGTGATGATTGTGTCAAATTTGTAGCTAATATCGCGGCTTCAAGGAAGTGATGTGTACAGCAAAAGGTTCAAATCATGCTTGACCAAGCGCGCCAACGCACTCGATCGCTGCAATCCCGTCTTGCCGAGGCGGGAATTGAAACGGCCATCCTGACGGATGAGAGCACGATTGCCTATTTCGCCGGTTTCTGGGGCTATCTGTCCGTGGAATTCGGCCGTCCGACCTTCCTGATCGTGCGACCCGACGCTCCGCCGACAATCATCACGCCACTGATGGAAAGTGAGATGGTTTCCGCCATGACCTGGGTCGAAGACGTTGCGACCTGGGAAGATTCCGGCCCCAACCGCTGGGAAGCGGTTCTCGACCATATCCTTGGAACCAGCCCTCAGAATCCGGCCATCGAAGCGGGGGGCGTGCCGGCTATTGTTCGCAACTGGCTTGAGGAACGCTATGATGGCCGCGACCTAAACGACATTTCACCGATCGTCGCTGAATTGCGAACCATCAAATCGCCGGAAGAGATTGAGGTTATGCGCCAGGCCGGCGAAATCGCCGGAGCCATGATGACGGCGGCCGCAGCTTCGCTCCACGAAGGGGTGCCCGAGTACGAGGCGGCCCTTGCGGTGATCAATGCTGGAACCCGCAAGGCCGCCGGCTTCTTGACGGACCGTGGCTGGGAGGCCTTCATCTCGCCAATGATCCACAATCTGCAGATCATGCAGTCGGGGCGCGACACATCCATGGTGCACCGTCGCGCCAGTGTCAAACGGCTTGAACGACACGATCCGGTTTATTTCTGCTTCTGCAACATGGCCCAGTTCAAGCTCTACAAGCTCGGTTTCGACCGTATGTTCTTCATCGCCGATATCAGCGACGAGGCCGCTCGCGTGCAGCAGGCGGCGATCGATGCGCAGCAGGCTGCAATCGCGGCCATCCGGCCGGGCGTCACCGCCGAATCAGTCGCCGAAGCAGCCAACGAGGTTTATCGTTCGCGCGGCTATGAGACCGGCTACCGAACCGGCCGATCGATCGGTATGTCCTATCTCGAGGCCCCGGAGCTCAAGCAAGGCGATCAAACCGTACTTCAGGCGGGCATGACCTTTGCCGTTGACGGCGGCATTTCGGTCGATGGCCGGCTCGGTGGACGCATCGGTGATTCCATCGTCGTCACCGAGGACGGCGCCGACTACTTGACCCAATACGATCGAGGCATCCTGATTGCCGGCGGTACTGGAAACTGAGATGCGTGCAGGAATTTTCCAATGCAACGCCGGAGGGCTATCGCCCGACGAACGGGTTGACGTGCTGGCGGGACGTCTGGCCGGCAACGATCTTGATCTCGTCGTGTGCCCGGAATTGTTTCTGAGTGGCTATAATGTCGGTGAGGCCCTTCAGCTACGTGCCGAACCAACGGACGGCCCTCATATTCGCCTGATGTCCGATCTTGCAAGGATGACACGAACGGCGCTGGTGTTCGGCTACGCGGAGCGAAATGGGGATCGGTTTTACAATTCCGCCGCCTGCCTGTCGTCGGCAGGAGAACTGATCGCCAACCATCGCAAACTGCTGTTGCCACCGGGGTCCGAGGCCAGGTACTTCCAACCCGGAAAAGGCCTCACCCTCTTCGACCTGGGCGAATTTCGTTGTGGCATCGCCATCTGTTTCGATGCCGAGTTTCCGGAAACGGTTCGCGCCCTGTCGCTTGCCGGCGCCCACGTCATCATTGTTCCGACCGCGCTGGCCCAGAAATGGGACGTTGTCGCCCACAAGGTGATGCCGGCGCGCGCGTTCGAAAACGGCAGTTGGTTGCTCTATGCCAATCACGCAGGTGAAGAAAACGGCCTCTCTTATCTGGGCGCCAGTTGTATCGTCGCACCGGACGGGCGAGACGCCACGCGGGCTGGCAGCTCAGAAACCCTGCTGTCTGCTGCCCTCAGCATCGAGGCTGTCGAGCAGGCACGCATGACGCTGCCCTATCTTGAGGAAACCGCAAGCCTGTTCGAAAGACTTGCCGACGAGACCTAGATGTGGTGCCTCAACAGGCTGCCCCCTGTTCAGGCATCCCATCCAGGCTACTCAGAAATCGCAGACGATGCGGCCCGAGGCCGGTTCGTTGCGGCAAAGCTGCGGCTCAACCGTCACATTGCCGATCTCGTAATACCGTCCGGTGCCGAATTTCTTTCGCGCGACCGCGTACGCTTCCTCAAACGTCACGCCACCATCGCCCACGGCGACAATGAAGCGGGACAGCGTCACGGCCGCCGCCGGCATTTCGTAGAGATCCGGGGCAAAGCAGATCACCGAGCAGGCGCGCTTCGAGTCCGCCGGACAAATCTCGACATTGACGAACACTTCGGTGTGGTTTTCGTCACCAAAACAGATTTCGGCCGTTGCCGGAACAGGTGCCAGTGCGACCGCAAACAGGCCGAGGCCCAGGATCCTCAGCATGGGTATACCTCCAGAAAACCTGGAGACAGGCTAGCATAGGCATCGCTCACCCATGCTCAATTTCCCGTCAGTGAATACGCGCCTTACGCAGCGTTGCGGGTTCCGGAGATCACTCCGACCAGGTCGTCGACCACGCGCTCGACCATCTTCGGATCATCACCCTCGGCCATGACGCGGATCAGCGGTTCGGTGCCCGACGGGCGAATGACCAGACGCCCGGACGCTCCGAGCGTCGCTTCCGCGTCCTTGATCGCTTCCTTGACTGTCTTGTTTTCGAGCGGTTTGCCGCCGGAATAGCGAACGTTCTTCAAAAGCTGCGGAACAGGGTCGAAACGATGACAGACTTCGCTCACCGAGCGGTTCATGCGCTGGACGCAGGCAAGCACCTGCAGCGCGGCGACGAGACCGTCACCGGTGGTGGCGAAGTCCGAGAGCACGATATGGCCGGACTGCTCACCGCCGACATTGAAGCCGTCCTTGCGCATTTGCTCGACGACATAGCGGTCGCCGACTTTCGTTCTGGCCAGCGTGAGCTCTCGTTCGAGGAGAAACCGTTCAAGGCCGAGATTGGACATGACAGTGGCGGCGATGCCACCGCCGGAAAGGCGCCCGTCACCTGACCAGGATTCGGCAATCACCGCCATCAACTGGTCGCCATCGACGACGGCGCCCTTCTCGTCGACTATAAGAACCCGGTCGGCATCGCCGTCGAGCGCAATGCCGATATCGGCGCGCACTTCGTGTACTTTCTTGATCAACCCTGCTGGATGGGTCGATCCGCAATTGAGATTGATGTTGTGGCCGTTCGGCTCATTGCCGATTGTGACCACATCGGCACCCAGTTCCCAAAGCGCGGCCGGCGCCACCTTGTAGGCAGCACCATTGGCACAGTCGATGGCAACCCGCAGGCCATTGAGCGAAACATCGCGCGGCATGGTGCGCTTGGCAAACTCGATGTAGCGGTCATGCACGCCATCGATACGCTTGGCGCGGCCGATATTCCGGGCGCTCGTCAGCTGATCGGAGATGTCGGCGTCGATGAGTCGCTCGATCTGGAGCTCCAGTTCGTCGGATAGCTTGAAACCGTCAGGCCCGAACAGTTTGATGCCGTTGTCCTCAAACGGATTGTGCGAGGCCGAGATCATCACGCCGATATCGGCACGCAGCGAGCGCGTGAGCATTGCCACGGCGGGTGTCGGGATCGGGCCAAGCAGAAAAACATCCATACCGGAGGCGGTAAACCCGGCAACGAGGGCGTTTTCCAGCATGTAGCCGGACAGCCTGGTATCCTTTCCGATGACCACCCGGTGCCGGTGATTGCCACGGCGAAATACCTTTCCGGCCGCCAGACCAACCCGCATGGCCACTTCCGGTGTCATCGGAAATGTATTCGATTTTCCCCGAATTCCGTCGGTGCCGAAATAGTTTCGCGACATGATATCCCCAATCGCCCCGGGCGCGCGTTAAGTTGCCTCCACCCTATGGATTAGCAAATCCGCGCCTCACTGGCAGCCGCAAAAAGCGAAAATGGCCGCCGAAGCAGCCATTGTCGCACACTTTTCTTGACCAGCCGTTACCGTATCTTGACTTACGGTTACCACCTCAGCGCCCCGGTTTACTGGGGCTGCGGCTCCATGCCGGTGTCAGGATTGTCGTCCGGCTTTTCTTTGCCGTCCTGACTCTTCACACCGGTTTTGGGGACGGCCGAACCACGCGATGGCGGGGTATCGTCGCCCATGTCGCGTGACGGCTTTTCGCCTCGCAGCAGCGCATTTATTTCGTCGCCCGACAGGGTTTCGTACTCCAGCAGGCCTTCCGCCAGCGCCTTGAAGTCGTCGTTCTTCTCGGTCAGGATCCGTCGCGCCGCGGCATAGGCGTCGTCGATCAGTCGGTGGATTTCGCTGTCGATTTTCTGCGCCGTCGCTTCAGACACGTTCTTCTGCTGCGCCACGGAATGGCCAAGAAACACTTCCTGCTGGTTTTCACCATAGGCCACCTGGCCAAGTTCGTCCGAGAAGCCCCATTGGGTGACCATGGCGCGTGCGAGTTTCGTCGCCTGCTCAATATCAGAGGCAGCGCCAGAGGTGATGTTGTCCTTGCCAAAGGTAAGTTCCTCGGCAACACGGCCGCCCATCATGATCGCCAGACGGGAGACCATGTATTTGTAGCTCATCGAATAGCGGTCGCCTTCAGGAAGTTGCATCACCATACCGAGCGCCCGGCCACGCGGAATGATGGTCGCCTTGTGCACCGGATCAGCCGATTCCACGTTGAGCGCGACGATGGCGTGGCCGGACTCGTGATAGGCGGTCAGCTTCTTCTCTTCCTGGGTCATGGCGCTGGAGCGACGCTCCGCACCCATCATGACCTTGTCCTTGGCATCCTCGAATTCCAGCATGGTGACCAGCCGCTTGTTGCGACGGGCTGCCATGAGCGCAGCTTCGTTGACCAGGTTCATCAGGTCGGCGCCCGAGAAGCCGGGTGTGCCACGGGCAATCACCTTGAGGTCGACATTTGGTGCCAGCGGCACGTTGCGCACATGCACCTTGAGAATGCGCTCACGGCCGACAATGTCCGGATTGGGCACGACCACCTGGCGGTCGAATCGGCCCGGCCGCAGCAGCGCGGGGTCGAGCACGTCGGGCCGGTTGGTGGCGGCAATCAGAATGATGCCTTCATTGGCCTCAAAGCCATCCATCTCGACCAGCAACTGGTTGAGCGTCTGTTCGCGCTCGTCGTTGCCGCCGCCAAGACCGGCACCACGGTGCCGGCCGACGGCGTCGATTTCGTCGATAAAGATGATACAGGGCGCGTTCTTCTTGGCCTGCTCGAACATGTCACGCACACGGCTGGCGCCAACGCCAACGAACATCTCGACGAAGTCCGAGCCGGAGATGGTGAAGAACGGCACTGCAGCCTCACCGGCCACCGAGCGAGCAAGAAGCGTTTTACCGGTTCCGGGCGGTCCAACCAGCAACACGCCGCGCGGAATGCGTCCGCCCAGTCGCTGGAACTTCTGCGGATCGCGGAGGAACTCGACGATTTCTTCAAGGTCTTCCTTGGCTTCGTCGACACCGGCGACGTCATCAAAGGTTACCCGGCCGTGCGATTCTGTCAGCAGCTTGGCCTTTGACTTGCCGAAACCCATGGCGCCACGCGAGCCGCCCTGCATCTGGCGCATGAAGAAGATCCAGACGCCGAGGATCAGCAGGATAGGCAGCCATGAGATCAGATAGCCGAAGAAGGTGTTGGAGCCGTCAACTTCTGGCGCAGCCGTAATGCCAACACCCCGGTCTTCGAGCCGTTGCACCAGTCCGGAATCGCCAGGCGAATAGGTCTGGAACGACTTGCCACCCTCGGCATAGACGCCGGTAATGGTGTCGCCGACGATCTTGACGTTGCGGATTCGGCCGTTGTCGACGTCCTGCAGGAACTGCGAATAGCTGATTTCCCGCGATGACGTGCGCTCATTCGGGCCCTGAAACATGTTGAACAGGGCAATAAGCAACAAGGCAATGATTGCCCACAGGGCAAAGTTTCTGAAATTTGGGTTCATACGGTTCCCGCCGGCCAATCCGCCATTTCGGCGGTCGATATATCTGCTGCTAACATAGGTCTCCAGAGCCCCGATGCCAAGACCACCAAAGTCGCGGTTTTGCCAAGTGGTTTATTTTGTCGGGCGCCTGCGATTTGCGTTGCCGTCTACGGCCTCGCGAGCAGTGGCTCCCGATAGTCCGGCCGACCGAAAAGATCGGCACATCTGTCGGCGAGGATAAGGTCGAATTCCGGCAAAAACAGGTCGAACAGAGCGAGATGGCGGCGAAGGGTCAAAGACCCTGGAAGATGGGCCACCGGAGTGTCGCTGCCCCCTTCGAATACCGCTGGTTCCGCGCCCGTTGCCCGTGATACGACGCCCGGCGGCAGATCATCCGGAAGGTTCGCGTTCGATCGTAGTTCACTCGGTGTTTGCCCGGAAGCCGCCGGCGCAATGACGAAGCTTCGCTCCGGGTCACGGTTTTCGAACCGGTATCGATTGTCCCAGAGCCCGGTTTGACCGGGCTTCAGGGTCAGCCGTGGCAGGCTTCGTTTTTCGCGGTAGACAAAAATGCGGTCCGCGCGACGATCAAGCACGGAGCGGCCGAGATTGGCGCGTGGCGGACCGACATCGGCGGAAAACCGGGCGATTTGAGCCTGCTGCTTTGCTCCCGGAACGTGAGCACGACCACCCATCAGCGCCGCAAAAAGGCCGATTGCCTGCTGCAATGGCTCTGATATCTCGGCCGGCACCTGCGGCAATTCGGCTATGATGCCGCCATGAATCTCGGCGTGCTGGTCCACGAACCGTGCCAATGTCTGTGCATCGTGACGCCGCGCTGATGCCGCGCCTTCGATCATCGAAAGCACCTCGGCATCGGCCTGGGAGGCCGCGCCGCTCCGCCGCAGGCGCACTCGCTCGAAGCGCTCGTCATCATTGCTTGGATCATCAATCCAGGGCACGCCGCTTTCTCGCAGAACGGCCTGCAGCGCATCCCGTCGCACCGACAAAAGTGGCCGCAGCACCCAGCAGTCGTGATGATAGAGAACCGCCTCCGCCATGCCGGAAAGGCCCCGTCCCGGCGCCCGCTCCCCGCGCATGATCGCAGTCTCAATCTGATCGTCCTGTGTGTGTCCGGTCACGACGGCATCCGCCCCGACCGAATTTGCCTCCTCACGCAGCAGGTCGTAGCGGGCCAACCGCGCGGCCTCTTGCAAACCGGTCTTCGGCTTTCGCCCTTTCCAGGCGGCCGTGCGGTGTTCAATTCCGAATTCGGTGCAAAGGGCCGCGACCGACTGGGCTTCCTTCCCAGACCCTTTCCGTAGGCGGTGATCGACTGTCACAGCCACAAGCCGTGGGGCATCCGCTGATTTCAGCCGTTGACGAAGAAGGTGCAGAAGGGCTGTCGAATCGCTGCCTCCGGAGACGGCAACGACCAGGCATCGAACGGGTTTCAGACGCGACAGAAACCGATCGATCGCAGCATCCGGGGTGAGATCCGTCTCCATCCCGTCACTATGGGCAAGATGGCTTGAAAATGAAACCGCTGCTTCGGTGTCAGCACTTCATCCGGCTCTGCTCCACGGCCACCTTGGCCTGAACAGCATCGCTGGTATCCGGGTACCGGGTTAGCACTTCCCGATAGGTCGCACAGGCCGTGTCGCGATTGTCCAGCGCCGCCAGAGCCATGCCCAGCTTCAGCAGCATCTCCGGCGATTTCTGTGCATTGGGAAACTGTTTGTGGGCGGTCAGAAGCGTCCGGGCGGCATCGTGATACTGACCTTGCGCATATTGGGCTTCACCGAGCCAGAAATAGGCATCAGAAACCCGCTGCGACTGGGGATACTGCTCAATGTAGTTGCTAAAACCTGTCTCGGCGAGACCGTAGTCGCCGGAAAGCACATAGCCGTAAGAGGCTTTATAGAGCTCCTCCGAATTGCTCGGTGGGAGAGAAGCAGTCTGCGTGCCGTCCTGCTGACCGCTGGTAATGATCTCGCCATCCTCGTCAAAGGTAATCGTACCAAGCGTGTTGCCCGACTGTCCGTCGACCGGCTCCGTAACCGCGGCACGCTGGTTCGTTCCGACCGCACGATCGCCAGCGTCGGTACGACTGCCCGAACCGCCTTCGAGCTCCTGGAAGCGAAACTCGTTGTCTTCCTGCATCTTGCGCATCCGCTCCTGCATTTCCAGAAGCTGGAAACTCAGTTCCTCGATACGCCCGTTGAGCAACCGCAAGCGCTCTTCCAACTGACCGATGCGGTAAGTTGCATCGCCGGCCTGCGCCAGACGGACCGGTTCGGTCTGGCTGGATTCAACGGGAATGCCCGTGGCCCGCTCGGCGACTTCGAGTCCGCGTGCTGCCTGCGCTGCACCCGCCGACATCACCAGCGCGCAAACGCAAACCGCCATTCGTGGAAGGAGTCTCATCTCGTCTCAACCTGCCTTTCTTCGCCTCAGGCGTCCGACCTCGTCGATCGCGACGCCCCGGCCGCCGGCGTCAACTTCCGACGCCGCTGACCACCGTAACGGCCCGCCGGTTCTGCGACCAGCAGGAAATGTCGTCGCACACCGCGACCGGCCTTTCCTTGCCATAGGATATGGTTTTGATGCGCGCTGCCGAAACGCCGCGTGACACCAGGAAGTTCTTGGTCGCCGCCGCTCTGCGAGCACCCAGCGCCAGGTTGTATTCCCGGGTGCCCCGTTCGTCGGCATGCCCTTCGATCGTCACCCGCTCGTTCGAATATTTCGCCAGCCACTGTGCCTGCCGACTAAGAGTTTGCGCGGAATCCGGCCGTATGGCTGCGGAATCGGTATCGAAGAAGATCCGGTCACCGACATTCAGGGTGAAATCCTGCTGCGATCCGGGCACCGCACCGTTGGCTGCAAGCCCCAGTTCGCCTGGATTATTGGGCAGAGTTTTCTTGTTAGCACAGCCCGCAAGGGCGAGCACGGCGACAAGCCCGATGGCCGCCGGATTGCACGCGATGCTTGATAGCAGTTTCATGGTCGGTCTCTCCTCGAATTTGACGACTCAGGTATTGTGATACCGAAAGCGCCCCCCACCGAATTCGCAGCCCGGGCACAGGCCGCTCCGTGCCCTTAGCCAAAAATTGCGGCGTTCATGGGACGATTTCTCCTATTCCAACAACGGCGACCAGGCTGGGTCGGACGCGAAATTCGGTGTTGCCACCAGTTGTTCGTTGTAGCCCGTCAGGTCGATCGAATGCAGTTGTGGCCCGGCAGCGCCGGCTGGTTGGCGAAAGAACATCAGGACCCGCCCATTCGGCGCCCAGGTCGGCCCCTCATTGTGGAAACCGGTGGTCAGAATGCGTTCGCCGGACCCATCGGGTTTCATGACACCGATGGAAAACTTGCCGCCTGATTGCTTGGTGAAGGCGATGAGGTCACCGCGCGGCGACCAGACGGGTGTTGAGTATGATCCATCACCGAAGGAGATACGCTGCTGGTTGCTGCCATCAGCATTCATGACGTAGAGCTGCTGCCGTCCGCCACGATCCGACTCGAAGACGATCTTCTGGCCGTCGGGCGAATAGGACGGTGAGGTGTCGATCGCCGATGTGTCAGTCAGCCGTGTGGTTGCCCGCGACCGAAGGTCCATCGTGTAGATGTTGGCATTGCCGTCCTGCTGCAGGCTCATGATCACCTTCTGTCCGTCGGGTGAAAACCGAGGCGAAAAAGTCATGCCGGGAAAGTTGCCGACAATTTCCCGCTGTCCCGTCTCCAACTGCAGCAGATAGACGCGCGGCTCGCCACCGGCGAAGGACATGTAGGTCACTTCCTGGCGCCCAGGCGAAAAGCGTGGCGTGAGAACCAGGTCGTCCCCTTGCGTCAGGTAGCGCAGATTGGCACCGTCCTGGTCCATGATGGCAAGCTGCTTCTGTCGGTTGTTGCGAGGGCCGGTTTCGGCAACGAAGACCACACGGCTATCGAAATAACCGCGCTCGCCGGTCAGCCGTTCGTAGATGGCATCGGCGATGATATGAGCGACACGACGCCAGTTTTCCGGCTGGGTAAAGAACTGCTGACCGAGCATTTGCTCCTGGGCGAAGGTGTCCCATAGCCGGAATTCGGCGCGCAATCGGCCGTCGGACTCGCGGTTGACCTGTCCGACTACCAGCGCCTGAGCGTTGATGACCTTCCAATCCTCGAAACGCGGCACCACATTCGGATCGTGGATCTTCTGAATGAACGCAGCCTTGTTAACCGGGGCAAACAGGCCTGAGCGTCGCAGATCCTCGGTGATAACACCCGAGATCTTGGCACCGATATCGTCGTCGGCAAGAAAATCTGTGATCGCCATCGGCAGCGGTTCGATATTGCCCTGATTGATATCGATCTCGACAACCGCGCGCGCCGGCGCCTGTGCCATCAGCAGCGCCACAGCAGCGGCGAACAGGACCAACCAACGGGCGGGCGGTCGTTTCATCTCAGGATTTGGCAGGATTTTCGTGAATGCGTTCAACGCCTTCTCCATCAAAACATCTTGCTCGGGTCGAAATTGACGACAACGTCGGCCCAGGTCTCATATTTTTCCGCCGGCAGGTTGTAGGGCGCGCACCGTAGAACCGCACGTCGTGCACCTCCGGCCAAAACCCGACGTGTCTGTTCGGATCCACCGCTCGCATTGACGCTCGGTTGACCGTCGATTTCGCCTGACCGGTTGAGCCGCATCGTCACCTGAACCCGCACGTCACCGCCGTCGGCCATCCCGGGCACGATCTGCCAGCAGCGCTGGATCTGACCGCGAAGGGCGTCCATCTCGCTTTGCGACAGGCTGTTGCCGCCGGTTGTCCGGCGGCCGCCAAGAGCTGAATCCCGCGTGCTGCGTTTGGCGCCGCCACCAGCCGCTTCCTCGCGGTTCAGCAACGCCGCCACTTCGTCGGAATCGAACTTGCTTTCCTTTGACGAAGCCACTTTCGACGACTGGTTCCGGGCTTCATTGTTCTTGCGCTCGGGCGTCTTCGCCGTTTGCGCCGGCGGCCGTTCCGGACGGGCTGTCGGTGTCGGCACCTTGTCGGGCAACGGCGCGAATTCCGGTTTTTCCGTATCGGCCGATTTGATCGCCTCTTCCACCGGGTCGGGCTGGACTGTCTGGCGAGGTTCCGGCAAAGCCGCCACTTCGGTCGCCGGCACCGGTTCGGGTTTGCTGGCCGGCTTCGGTACGGCCTTCGGTTCCGGAACCGGAACCGGTGTAGGCACTGGCACCTTGGCCTGCTCGGGTTCCTGCGCGGCCTCGACGGTTTTCGGCTTTGGATTCTCGCTGCGCGACGTCTTCAGGTCGACGGTGTTGTTACCGACATTCTGAGCGTCTTCAACCGGTTCAGGGCGCTCGGTCGGCCGTGGTGCGGCACGTTCTGCCGCCGGCGCCTCGCGCTCGCCTTCCTGGATTTGGGTAATCGACGACACTGGAATGATGTCGACCGGCAGTGCTTCGATATCAGCCACTTCAAACGACTTCGGCGCTGACAGCCAAAACAGCCCCCAGCCGAGGAGTGACGCGTGCAACAGCGCGGATATGATGAGGCCGAACTTCATCGCGAACGCTCAGCCATCCTGCTCCTGCAGCGTCACAAGCCCGAGGTTTTTGTAGCCGGCTGAGGATATGCGGGCCATCACCTTCATGACGGTTCCGTAATCGGCATTGCGGTCGCCGCGCACATAAATGCGCTCCTGGTACCCAGTCGTGGCGATCGCCTCGAGTTTCGGGACCACCTCATCGAGAGGAATCTCAGTCTCCTGCAGGTAGATCAATCCGTCCTGATTAACGGAAACGGTGATCGGTTGGGTCTCCGAGTTCAGCGCCCGCGCCTCCGTTTCCGGCAGGTCGATGGGCACGCCGACGGTCAACAGCGGAGCCGCCACCATGAAGATGATCAAAAGAACCAGCATGACATCGACGAACGGCGTCACGTTGATCTCGCTCATCGGCTGAATCCGCCGTCCGCGCCGGTGGCCACCGCCACGGCGCCGGTTTCCACCCGACGGTGCGTTTGTCGCCATGGCCATGGACTTACTCCGCCGCCTGGCGTGGCTGCAATTTTTCGTCGATCTGGCGTGACAGGATGCCGGAGAATTCGTCGGCGAACCCTTCCATCCGGGCGTTCAGCTTGCCGGCATCGGCGGTAAACTTGTTGTAGGCGATCACGGCCGGAATAGCGGCCAGCAGCCCCATCGCCGTGGCCAGCAGTGCTTCAGCAATGCCGGGGGCGACAACCGCCAGGTTGGTCGACTTCGAACCGGCAATGGCCTGGAAGGAGGTCATGATACCGATCACGGTTCCGAACAAGCCGATGAAGGGAGCTGACGAACCGATGGAAGCCAGCGAGCCGAGGCGCGCCTCCAGCCGTTCGGATTCGCGCGCGAGCGTCACGTCCATCGCCTTGTCGATGCGCATCTGCAGGCCCATGGGCGATCGTGCACCGCGTTCGAAGGACTTTTTCCATTCCTTCATCGCAGACACGAAGATCGAACCCATCCCAGTCGTCTTGCGACCGGATAGCATCTGATACAGCTCTTCAAGCGACTGTCCCGACCAGAAAATCTGCTCGAACCGGTCGAGCTGTCGGCGCGCCCGAATATAATTGATGCTCTTGTCGATGATGATAGCCCATGTCCAGATGGAGGCCCCGACGAGACCGACCATCACCAATTGGACAACTAAACTGGCCTCGATAAAGAGCGACCAAAGCGTCACCTCGCTCGTGGCCGCCAAACCTACCTGTTCCATCGCTTGTACCTTCGAATCCGAACGCCCGGGCACAACGTGCACCGGGTCCCCAGGGCCTTTTCATGCGTGCGACACGCTGGCAGGTTCGGCGAATTCCGCTCCGTCCACTCACCCGCCCGCTTTGTCGCGGGAAAATTTGGTCAAAGGAAGGCGCGGATTTTTGCGACTTCCAGACACCTGCCATTAGGACATGATTATGGTTAACGACTGGTTTAGCAAGTGACGAAGTCAGGACGTGCGGCCCTGCATATCGGAGTAAAGTACACCCAAATACTGCCTCGAATGCCTTCTATGCCCTGACCATCACGTTTTCAAACGATCGTGTTACCGCTCCACGCCAAAGCGGACGGCAACTGAACCCGGCAGGCGGCGCGGCCGGCCGGACGAATTGATCACTGCGATCGTCACCCGGGCGCCCATCAACAGCCGTTCACCGACGCTGATTTCCTGATCAAGAACTAGCTTGGCGCCGCCAACCCGCTGTGGCCGGGTCCGGATCTCCACAAGATCATCCATGCGCGCCGGTGCCAGAAAGTCCAAGTCCATGTGTCGCACGACGAAGGCCAGGCCTTCTTCGTCGTGGATGGTCATGTTGCCCTGCTCGATGCCGAGACAGCGCAGGTAATCCGTGCGGCCGCGCTCGAGGAAATGCAGATAACGGGCGTGATAGACGACGCCGGAAAAATCCGTGTCCTCGTAATAAACCCGCTGCACAAGCCGGTGACCGCCGTCAGTCAATGAGCCCGAGAGTGATTCGCTCAACGCACGCTCCATTCACAACTATTGGTGTGTCTGCTGTTGACCGACCACAATTCTATTGTAAGAGCAAGCGCATAGGCAGGAAATCCGGTTATCGGTTCGACCCATGCAAACCTGTCACATTCGTACGCTAGAGCAGCGGCACTTGAACGGAGGGATGGTCCATGAAAATTGCAGTTCTCGGCGGTGACGGCTTTGTCGGCTGGCCGACGGCACTTCACCTGTCGGATCAGGGTCATGACGTTCACATCATAGATAATTTGAGCCGCCGCTGGATCGACACCGAACTCGGCGTGCAATCTCTGACGCCAATGGATTCCATCCAGGAACGAACTCGCATCTGGCATCAGGAAACCGGCCGGCGCATCCATTTCCATCTGATCGACATCGCCCGCGACTACGACGTGTTCAAGGCCTGGCTTGCAGAGCAGAAACCGGATGCCATCGTGCATTTCGCCGAACAGCGGGCAGCACCCTATTCGATGAAATCCGACCGCCACAAGAACTATACGGTCAACAACAACGTCAACGCCAGTCACAACCTGCTCAACGCCATGGTCGAGACCGACTGCGACGCGCACCTGGTGCATCTGGGCACCATGGGCGTCTACGGTTATTCGACCGTGGGCGCGGCAATCCCGGAAGGCTATCTGCCGGTTGGCATCGAGACGATGGACGGCGAAACTGTCCAGCAGGACATTCTTTATCCGGCCAATCCCGGCTCGATCTACCACATGACCAAGTGCCTCGATCAGTTGCTCTTCCAGTTCTATGCCAAGAATGACGGCGTGCGGATTACCGATCTGCACCAGGGCATCGTCTGGGGCACCCATACGGACCAGACGCGACGCCACGAGCAGTTGATCAACCGTTTCGATTATGACGGCGATTACGGCACTGTGCTCAACCGCTTCCTGATCCAGGCGGCCATCGGCTATCCGCTGACGGTCCATGGCACCGGCGGGCAGACTCGCGCCTTCATTCACATCCAGGATTCGGTACGCTGCATCGAGCTGGCGCTGAATAACCCTCCGCAGCGTGGCGACCAGGTCAAGATCTTCAACCAGATGACCGAGACCCACCGGGTGCGCGACCTGGCCGAACTCGTCGCCAGGCTCACCGGCGGCGATGTCGCCTATCTGCCGAACCCGCGCAAGGAAGCCGCCGAAAACGACCTGGTGGTCAAGAACGACCAGTTCCTCGATCTCGGCCTCGATCCGATCACGCTGGAAGAAGGTTTGTTGAGTGAAGTTGTCGATGTTTCGCGCAAATATGCCTACCGCGTCGACCGCAGCCGGATCCCGGCTGTCTCCGCCTGGACCAAGGACATAGCGCCGACCATCAATACGGACCCGGAAGGCAAATCGCTCAAGACGGTTTCCTGAGCAATGCAGGACCCGGGCGGGAATGCCCTGAATGCGTCCCGGCCCGCCGGCGCAACCCGCGCCTATGTCACGCTGGTCACCAATGAAGATTATGTCGGCGGTGCCCTCGCCCTGGTCCGTTCTCTGACGCTGACGGGCACTGATGCCGACATAGTGGTTCTTTACACCGGTGGCGTTTCCGAAGAGGCACTCGGTCCCGTCAAGGCGCTCGGCGCGCGATTGATCCGTGCCGAGCTGCTGCCGACGTCCGACGCATTCAACGAACGTCACGCCCGCGGCAGGCTGCACGGACAAGCGCCCTTCACCAAGGGCCGCAAGCCGGCGTTCCACACCCCGCTCGACAATTTCGTCAAGTTGCGGCTCTGGCAACTCGAAGAGTATGCCGCCTGCGTCTTCATTGACGCCGACGCTGTCGTGCTACGCAACATCGACAAGTTGTTCGGCTACCCAGAATTTTCGGCCGCCCCAAACGTCTACGAGTCGCTTGCCGACTTTCACCGGCTCAACTCCGGCGTCTTCGTGGCTGTTCCCTCCGCAGCAACCTTTGCCGCCATGCTGCAAGCACTCGACAAACCGGACGCGTTCTGGCGGCGAACCGACCAGACCTTCCTGCAGACCTTTTTTCCCGACTGGCACGGCCTTCCGGTGTTTTACAACATGCTGCAATATGTCTGGTTCAACCTTCCGGACCTGTGGGACTGGAAGTCTATCTCCATTGTCCATTACCAGTACGAAAAACCTTGGGAGGCGGATAATCCGAAGGCAGCGCAGCTGCAGCCGTTGATCCAGCTCTGGCAGACCTATCGCGATGGGTCGCCAATCCCGCCGATTGACGAACTTCCCAACCCGACAGCATCCAGGTGAAACGGGTTTTCGTCACCGGCGGCACAGGATTGGTCGGCCGCTTCACGGTCGAAGCCCTTCGTGCCGGTGGTTGGAAGGTCATCATTGCCGGTCGCAACTGGCCAGACACCCGCTTTCCATCAGACGTTGGATTTCGGCCGTTGGATCTCGGTCCCGCAGAGGACTTTGGTGGCCTACTGACTGGTTTCGACGCGCTGGTGCATGCAGCCTTCGACCGTGTTCCCGGTCGCTATCGCGGCGGTGAGGGCCGCGACGTCAAAGGGTTCTGGGACCGCAACTACATGGCAACACTGCATTTGTTCGAGGCAGCGGCGGCGGCCGGTCTTGAGAGGGTGGTCTTCCTGTCGAGCCGAGCCGTCTACGGTCGCCAACCCGCCGGCGCTGTGGTGACGGAAGAAACGCTCTGTCACCCCGACACCCATTACGGATTGGTAAAGGCTGCAGCTGAAGAGCATCTGGCGGGCATGTCGGCCGTCTGCGGCGTCAGCCTGCGCCCGACCGGTGTCTACGGCCAGCCGCCCTACGGAGGGACACACAAATGGTCCGAACTCTTCGAGGCCTATCTTGCCGGTCAGCCCATCGAACCGCGTTTCGGAACCGAGGTGCACGGCCACGACGTCGCGGCAGCAATACAATTGGTTCTGGAAGCGCCGACAGAAAGCGTGGCCGGCGAAAGTTTCAATGTTTCCGACCTGGAGCTTGATCGGCGCGATCTTCTGACCCTCGTCCAGGACCAGACGGGATGCAAGCATCCGCTTCCGCCGGTCGCTGACCGGTCGCGCTACAATCTGGCGGATACCGCCCGTTTGCGGGACCTGGGGTGGCATCCTGGAGGAAATGCGCTGTTGCACAAGGAAGTCAGCGCCGTGGTCGGTAGCATCTAGTCGAGCTTCAGCGGCACCGAAAGATAAACTCCGAACTCCGCGCCAATGTCGCAGCTCACCCGCGCATGAACACGGCCCTGCCGGTCGAGAAAGCGCTGGTCGTCTTGCACCGGAAAGATGCCCTCGTGCCAGATGTTGGGATGAATGTAGAGACCGCGTGAGCCATCACACCAGAAGGCCACCACCTTGTCCGGTGCCAGGTCGTCTCCGGGCAGCGCCACCGGAACGACGAAGGGTTTGTTGTCCAGCGGGAAGAACATCTGGCCGCCGTCCGGATGATAGTTCATGTGCCACAATAGTACCTTGTCTCGCGGCGCTGTCGCCGCCTCCGCCGAAGCACTCTGCGGATCAGTCGACCAGCCCAAAACGTAGTTGCCGTTGACCGCCTCATTCGAACCGTAGAGCACGTCGCCTTTCCAATTGCCGTGAAAGATGCCTTCCACGAAACCAGCCTCGTCCCCGGTCCCCGCATCCACCGGCCGCCAACCCTGCGCGGGCCATTGAACAATCTCGATCTCAAAGCCCTCCGGATCATCGACCAGGCATCCATACTCCTTGACGGAATCGTCCGTGGCGACGATCAGCGGAACATCAAACAGATCGAGAGAGGGTTTCTCACTGGCATCGAAAATGTAGGTCGGGGCTGAATGGCTCATTGTTGCTCCTCCGTTCGTCGCACGGTGCCAATTAGTGGAGGGGATGGCACACAATCAAATTTATTTTTCTACAAAATTCTTTAGTGTGAGTTATGTCATTGATCGGCCGGAGTGAAGAAAAAGCTTGTCTTACGCGCAGCTCAGAGCGTTTCATGCGGTCGCCGCCGAAGGCAGCGTTCAGAAGGCGGCTGCCAAGCTGAACGTGACGCAGCCTGCCATATCACTGCACATCAAGCGGTTGGAAACCGAATCCGGAACAAGCCTGTTTCGCCGCAGCGGACATCGGTGGGACCTGAATGCCGAGGGACAGGCGCTGTTCGAAGCTACAAGCCGAATGCTGCGGGCCGAGCGGGACGCCATGGCCATTCTGCGGCCGGCCGCGGGCAAATACCGGGGCAGTCTGGTGATCGGAGCCGACGGACCGCACGTCGCCATCGATATCGTGGAAGCGTTCTGCGAGCGGCGACCCGACATTCGGGTGGAGGTCACCATGGACAACGCCGCAGGCACCTGGTCATCGTTGTTAGACCTGAAAGTGGATGTCGCCGTACTCGCCGGAGCGCCGGAGAGCAGCAAAGTCTTGCGGTATCCCGTTGCCGAACAGAGTCTGGTCGCTCTCATACCCACCGATCACGCACTTGTATCCACCGACCAGGTTTCGCTAGCGTCGCTGGCATCGGAAAAGCTGATCTTCCGCGAGAGAGGTTCCAGCACCCAGGCCAGGGTCTCGGCTTACTTTCAACGCGAGGGCATGACCGTGACACCGGCATTGACGCTCGGCAGCCGGGAGGCTGTGTTCACAGCTGTTGTCCGAGGCCTGGGTATCGGTTTCGCCTATGACCGAGAGGTCTCTGGTCAGGAGCAGTTTCGCACAATCCCGGTTTCCGGGTTTGAAAACGCCAACGTCGACGAGGTCATTTGCCTGACGTCGAGCCGCAACACCCCGGCGGTGGCAGGATTTCTCCGCTGCGCCGCCGACATCGCCTGACCGCTACCGGTCATCCTCCTGAAACAGGCTGATCTGCTGCTGTTCCAGGTCTTTCGGTACGGTCAGCCCCAAGTGTTTCCAGGCATTGGCCGTCAGCAGCCGGCCGCGCGGCGTGCGCTGGATGAAACCCTGCTGGATCAGATAGGGCTCGATAATGTCCTCGATGGCGTCGCGCGGTTCCGACAATCCCGCGGCGATGGTCTCGACGCCGACGGGTCCGCCACCAAAATTGTGGGCGATCATGGTGAGGTAGCGCATGTCGAGCTGGTCCAGCCCGCGACGATCCACCGACAGGCGGGTCAGGGCCGTATCGGCAATCTCGCGATCGACCGCCTCTGCCTTGGCAACTTCTGCGAAGTCGCGCACCCGGCGCAGCAAACGACCAGAGATGCGTGGCGTACCGCGAGCCCTACGTGCAATTTCAAGGGCGCCATCGTCGGTCATGCCAAGGCCCATCAGCCGAGCCCCGCGCCGCACGATCTGCTCAAGCTCCTCGACCGTGTAGAAGTTGAGCCGCACCGGAATTCCGAAACGGTCGCGCAGCGGCGTGGTCAGAAGGCCGAGCCGGGTCGTCGCCGCGACAAGCGTGAACTTGGCAAGGTCGATCTTGACCGAACGGGCAGCCGGTCCCTCGCCGATGATCAGGTCGAGCTGATAGTCCTCCATCGCCGGATAGAGAATCTCCTCGACCGCCGGATTGAGACGGTGGATTTCGTCGATGAACAGCACATCGCGTTCTTCGAGATTCGTAAGCAGCGCAGCCAGGTCGCCGGATTTGGCGATAACAGGGCCGGATGTCGAGCGGAAATTGACGCCCAGTTCCTTGGCCATGATCTGAGCCAAGGTTGTCTTGCCGAGGCCGGGCGGGCCCACAAAGAGGACATGGTCAAGTGCTTCTCCGCGCGCCTTGGCCGCTTCAATAAACACCTTGAGATTGGCGCGCGCTTCGGCCTGACCGGTGAATTCATCGAGTGATTGTGGCCGCAGTGAAGCGTCGGCTTCGTCACCGGTCGGTTCCGGCGAGATAATACGCTGCTCTTCGGTCATGCCGCTTCACCAATCACTGGGACAATTCTTTCAGGCCCTGACGGATGAGCACCGCCGAGTCGGCCCCGTCCCCAGCCTGCTTGAGTGCCGCTGCAACGGCATTCGCCGCCTGGTCGCGGGAGTAGCCGAGGTTGGAGAGCGCCGACACCGCGTCGCTCACGGGTCCCGAGGCAACACCTTCACCAATCTCCTGCTTGAGGCCAATCGTGCCACTGCCCTCGCCCGCATAGGCAGGCGCCTTCGACTTCAGCTCGGTGACGATGCGCTGCGCCACCTTGGGGCCGATGCCCGGCGCGCGCGCGATCATCGCCTTGTCCTGCAATGCAACGGCATTGGCGAGGTCAGCCGCAGACAACGTCGAAAGCACCGCCAGTGCCACCTTGGCTCCGACGCCCTGCACGCTCTGCAGCAAGCGGAACCATTCGCGCTCCAGCACCGTTGCAAAGCCATAGAGCTTCAACTGGTCCTCGCGCACGAAAGTCTCGATATGAAGCACCGCCGCTTCGCCCACCCGACCGAGCCCCGACAGGGTACGTGTCGGGCAAAAGGCCACATAGCAGACGCCGTGAACATCGATCAGGACGTGGTCGTCGCCGATTTCATCAACGGTGCCCTTGAGTTTTCCGATCATGTGAGCCTCCTAACCGCCGGCCGCCATGCGCAGCCGTGACACTGCACTCTGCCGATGATGGGCGTGGCAGATGGCGATGGCCAGTGCATCGGCGGCGTCGTCAGTGTCGAACGACGCCTTTGGCATCAGCACCTTCACCATCATGTGGATTTGCCGCTTGTCGCCGTGGCCGACTCCGATCACCGACTTCTTGACCGCGTTGGGCGCGTATTCGGCGACGGACAGGCCGGCGAGCGCCGGGACCAGCATGGCGACGCCGCGCGCCTGCCCAAGCTTCAGCGTCGCGGCGGCATCCTTATTGACGAAGGTCGCTTCCACCGCCGCTTCGTGCGGCATGTGTGTGTGCAGCACTGAAGAAAGGCCATCATGCAATTCACACAGCCGTGTCGCCAGATCCGCCTTGCCATCGGATCGCACCGTTCCGGACGCCACGAAACGCAACGAATTGCCGATCGTGTCGATCAGCCCCCAGCCCGTCCGACGCAATCCCGGATCAATGCCGATGATTCGAATAATGTCCGCCGCAGGCATGGCTGGTTTTCGTTCCCCGATTTGCGGTCAAGATATGACACACAAATGCGAACAAAACAAAAACATTTCTGCGAATTCCAACAATCTTGCGGCCCGGGTCAGGCGCCCGCCAGCTTCTCCATGACGTCGTCGGAAATGTCGAAATTGGCATAAACGTTCTGGACGTCGTCCTCGTCTTCCAGCGCATCGATCAGTTTGAGCAACGTGCTCGCCTTGGCCTCGTCGACATCCGTGCTGGTTTGCGGTTTCCACACCGGTTTCACTGATTCCGGCTCGCCCAGCGTTCCTTCCAGAGCACTCGAAACCTCACCGATGGATTCGAACGCGCAAGTGATGATGTGGCCGTCTTCGCCGGATTGCACATCGTCTGCACCCGCCTCGATGGCCGCTTCCATCACCGTATCCTCGTCGCCCGCTTCCGGCTTGTAGGTGATCTCGCCGACCCGGTCGAACATGAAGCCGACCGATCCGGTTTCACCCAAGGCACCGCCGTTCTTCGAGAAAGCTGCACGGACATTCGAGGCCGACCGGTTGCGGTTGTCGGTCAGCACTTCAACAATGATGGCAACCCCGCCCGGACCATAGCCCTCGTAACGGATTTCCTCGTAATCATCGCCGTCTCCGCCAGCCCCCTTGTTGATAGCTCGCTGGATATTGTCTTTCGGCATCGACTGGCCGCGGGCGTTCTGTACTGCCAACCGCAATCTCGGATTGCCTTCGATATCACCGCCGCCCATTTTCGCAGCAACGGTGATTTCCTTCGACAGCTTTGAAAACAGCTTGGATCGCACCGCGTCCTGACGGCCCTTGCGGTGCATAATGTTCTTGAATTTTGAATGGCCTGCCATGGCACCCTGCTCACATCTATTCGGGGATTGCGGCCTTATAGAAAACTCGATCCGGAACGTCCAGACGGGTCGGGCCTTCTAACCGCGCAGTCCAACGTCGATGTCAAACCTGCGTGAACCGGTAACAGGGGATGGGAATGAACACCCATTGGCCCTAATTTCTGCTACCATGGCCTCGCGCCCGCAAGCAGCGGTGCGAGGGCGGCGATAAAATCTCCGGCCATAAACGGCCGTGACAGTGAAACATGATGGGGTCACCGATGATGCGACTGTTCACCCTCGACCGGACATGGCCATTGCTCTCAGCGTTTGCGATCGTGCTGGCGGGAGCCGGATTTTCCGCTCCGTCGGCGCAGACCCTGAGAAGCGATCCAAACGGAGATCCACCGCCGGTATCCATTTGCCAGGCCATTGCCCAGGCGCCCTTCTCCAGGGACATCGTAAGAGTAGCTGGTGAACCGCTGACACGCGAACAGGTGCGCATCACCTTTGTCGGCCATTCCACCTATTACATTGAAACGCCGGAAGGCACGTCAATCGCCACCGACTACAACGGCTTCGTCGGAACGCAACCGGCGCCGACCGTGGCAACTATGAACAAGGCCCACTCCAGCCACTATACGCTTTATCCGGACCCGGACATCAAATACGTACTCCCAGGCTGGAATCCGGACGGCGGACCCGCCGACCACGATATCGTGGTCGGCGACACCTATATTCGCAATGTCACGACCGACATTCGCGCCGGCTTCAGTGGTGCAGAGCCTGATGCAAACTCCATTTTCATTTTCGAGGTTGCGGGATTGTGCATCGGTCATCTGGGGCACCTTCATCACAAGCTCGAAGACAAGCATATCGCTCAAATCGGCCGACTGGACGTGGTCATGGTGCCGGTCGACGGCGGCCTGACGCTCGGTCATGAGAGCATGAGCGAAACCATCAAGCGCCTGCGTGCGTCCGTGGTCCTGCCCATGCACCGCCGCGGCCGTGCCATGGGCGATTTCATCGGTATGTTCGACGAGGATTTCGACCGCCGGTTCGTCGATGACACCAGCATGATCGTGTCGCTCAGGAACCTGCCGAAGCAACCGACCATTGTTGTGCTGAACGGCGTCTGATCACACCGTCAGTTTGAAAAATCCGGAATGGCTTCCTGCAACCGAGGCCCGATGCGCAACGGCATTATGCGCTCAGCCAGACCAGTTCGATCGGAGATTTCGACTGCCACGCCGGCCAGGGTTGCAGGCCCAGCCGCTGCCTCGAAGCGGCCCTTCGGAATGCGGGTCACAAAGCGGTTGATCGGCTCCTCCTTGTCCATGCCGATGGAAGAATCGTAGTCGCCGCACATGCCGACGTCAGAGATATAGGCAGTGCCGCCATCGAGGATCTGATAATCGGCCGTGGGGATATGGGTGTGCGTGCCAACGACAAGGCTGGCGCGGCCATCGACAAAGTGACCGAAACACTGCTTCTCGCTGGTGGCCTCTGCATGAAAATCAATGATCGCCGCATCACAATGCTCACCCAACGGGCAGGCCGCCAGTTCGCGCTCACCCACCATGAACGGGTCGTCGAGCTCGGGGTGCATGAAAATGCGACCCATGATGTTTGTAACGAGAACCCGCGCCCCATTGCGCGCGACATAGACACCAGTGCCGCGACCCGGCGTTCCTGCCGGATAGTTGGCCGGCCGGACAAAGCGGTCCTGGCGTTCGCAGAATGACAGCGCCTCGCGCTGGTCCCAGACGTGATTGCCGGTAGTCACCACGTCGGCGCCGGCGTCGATGGTCTTCAGGAAAATTTCTTCGGTGATGCCAAAACCGCCAGCCGCGTTTTCGCCGTTGACGATGACGAAATCGAATTGGAAATCAGCAATGAGGCCCGGCAGCTTGTCCCACACCGCCGTGCGGCCGCTGCGTCCAACCATGTCGCCCAGAAAAAGAAGTCTCATTGGCTCAAACCAATCCCGTCCACCGGATGCAGCCCGCTTTGCGTCAGGATCGCCGAAAGCGGCACATCATGCGGTTCATTTGGTATCCGCTTGACCCTCTGTTCGTCAAAGGCGACACCGATCAACCGAGGCGTGTGTCCGGCTGTGCGAAGCCGATCGATGGATCGATCGTAATAGCCGGCACCGTACCCGATGCGGTGACCGCTTGCGTCGAAAGCGGCCAGCGGAACCAGCATCAATTGCGGGTCAAGCACGGCCGCCTCGGGACCCGGGCCCACCGTGCCGAAACCCGTTTCCACGAGATCGGCGCCTCGGATCAGTTCACGAAACTCCAGCGTGATCCGGTCGATCACAACCGGCAGGCAAAGCCTGGCGCCACGTTGCAAGAGGGCGAACATCAACGGCCGGATGTCGACTTCCGATCGAATGGGAAAGAAGCCGGATACGATCTCTCCCGGGAACACCTCGATTTGCTCCTCGCCGATACGGGCGATGGCCAGCCCCGCTTCGATCCGGGCCTCGGTGCTCATGCGGTCCCGGGCTTCGAGGGCATCGCCGCGGAGCGCTGCCTTGGCTGCTTTGAGGGACATGGAAAATCGTCTTTCCGGGACAGTCTTCTTGGTGCGATCCGCGACAACCGGCGGAAGTTTTACGATCCCGGGAACCTACAAAGTAGGTGGGCGCCGTGTGTAAAAACCCACGAGTCTAAACAGGGACAGCTCCCTAAGGATCGATTAAGGCCCCGGGGATTGTGATTCCAACCGGGAAGCGCAGATCGCTGCGGAAATATAGTGACCGCACAGACAAAGTGCCAGAGCAAAAATTCAGCCGGTTAGAACATCTGCCCGGATCCCGCCTGGCGCACGCTCAGGCCTGTTCCAGCTTGGCTGCAATCTGTTCGAGTTGCGCAGTGACCTGCCCGATGGATTGCGCCAGATCGGTATCGGTGTCGTCGATCTTTGCCAGAGCAGAATCCCTGGTTTTTTTAAGGCCGCTGATCTCGCCTTCGACGCCCTGCAATTGCTGCTGAACCTCGCTCAACTCGTCCATGACCATGATGCCGGCCATCACGGTGATCCGCAGATCGCCGATCTCGCCGAACTGGCCTTTCAGGTGCCCGACATAGCGATCGAACTTGGCGGCCAGTTCCGTCAGGTGATCCTCCTGACCTTCCTCGCACGCCATTCGATAGGCCTTGCCATCGACCGTAACCGTCACCTCTGCCATGCCACCCTCGACTATCGATCCAGCACGGCGCGAATGGTCTCCATCGCCGTCACCAGCCGCCGCGAAACTTCGCGGTTTGCTTCTTCAAGCCGGCTCGCCCTGTCCTCGGATTGATCCAGTTCGTGAGCCAACCGCGTACGATCGGCGTTGAGACGCTGGACCTCTTCCTCGGCCTCGTCGAAATCCCGTTGCTTTTCGACCCGACCGTCCACGGCGTTTTCCAGCCTCGAGAGCGCTTTGATCATCTCTTCAAGCGCGGATTTTGCTGTTTTCTCGCCCGGCATTGTCTTTCCCGTCCCCGCGAAATCTCAATTCGGTTGATTCTCGGGCACTTAACGAACAAAGATTAAGCAATACAGGAAGCTACCGTCAATCAATGTCGCCCCTGCCGACTCACTCGTCTGGGGATAACCGGCGTAACCACCAGATTTGCCGAAATCATGGCAACCCACGGAAATCGCAGTTTATCCACGCCTGGGGCCCACCGGTCCGCTCTGATTCGGTGTCGGGAAGGTGCCGGATGCAACCGTCGTCTCGTTTGTTGACTCCGTGTCGCCACCTGCTATGTGTCACCTGCTTTCGAAGGGAGCCCTGATTGGGTGGTCCCGTTACACCCCTGCTGAAGCTGAAATTTTGCTATGATCTCACGCGAAAAACACGATCGGATGGCAAACGCGATCCGGTTCCTTTCCATGGATGCTGTTGAACAGGCCAAGTCCGGACATCCGGGACTGCCGATGGGCGCGGCCGATGTCGCCACTGTTCTGTTTACCCGCTTCATGACCTTCGATCCGAAGAACCCGAACTGGCCCGATCGCGATCGGTTCGTGCTGTCGGCCGGACACGGATCGATGCTGCTTTATTCCCTTCTTTATCTTCTGGGTTACGAAGACATCACGATCGACGAGATCCGCAATTTCCGTCAGCTCGGTTACAAAACCGCCGGCCACCCCGAATACGGTCATGCCGCCGGCATCGAAACCACGACCGGACCGCTTGGTCAGGGGCTCGCCAATGCCGTGGGCATGGCGATCGCTGAGCGTAAACTGGCCGATGAATTCGGCGGCGACATAGTCGATCACCACACGTATGTGCTGGCCGGCGACGGCTGTCTGATGGAGGGGATCAGCCAGGAAGCCATCAGTCTTGCCGGCCACCTTCGGCTGAACAAGCTGATTGTGCTCTGGGACAACAACAACATTTCCATCGACGGACCGCTGGAACTGTCGGATTCGACCGACCAGGTCGCCCGCTTCCAGGCATCGGGCTGGAACACCATCTCAGTCGACGGTCATGACCCGGATGCGATTGCTGCGGCCATCGAGGAAGCCCAGGGCTCGGATCGTCCGACGATGATCGACTGCAAGACAGTGATCGGCTTCGGTGCCCCGACCAAGGCCGGAACAGCCAAAGCCCATGGTTCACCACTCGGAGCCGAGGAGATCGCCGGCGTGCGCGAGGCGCTGGGCTGGACCGCCGAACCGTTCGAGGTGCCGTCGGATATCCTTGATTGTTGGCGCATCGCCGGTTTGCGCTCCAACAAGGAACGCAAAGCCTGGGAAGAACGCCTGGCTGCTTCCGATGCTGAACGCCGCGCAGCTTTCGAGCGCCGGTTCGCCGGTGAACTTCCCGGCGGCTTCGACGGAGCCATCGAAGCCTACAAGAAACAGCTGGCCGACGACAAGCCGACCATGGCGACCCGCAAGGCATCCGAAGCTGCGCTGAAAGTCATCAATGGCGTTATCCCCGAAACCATTGGCGGCTCCGCCGATCTGACCGGGTCCAACAACACCAAGACCGAACAGACCCTAGCCATCACACCGGACGATTTTTCCGGCCGCTACATCCACTATGGCATCCGCGAACACGGTATGGCTGCCGCGATGAACGGCATGGCCCTGCATGGCGGCCTGATCCCTTATTCCGGCGGCTTTCTGATCTTCACCGACTACTGCCGTGCTGCGATCCGCCTTTCCGCCCTCATGGGCATTCGCGTCATCCACGTCCTGACACACGACTCGATCGGCCTCGGTGAAGACGGCCCGACACACCAGCCAGTAGAGCATCTGGCCTCACTGCGCGCCATGCCCAACTTCATGCTGTTCCGGCCGGCCGATACGACAGAAACGACCGAATGCTGGAAGCTGGCGCTGGAATCACAGGCTCGGCCGTCCGGTATCGCCCTGACGCGCCAAAACCTGCCGGCGGTGCGCGAAGAATACATCGAGGAAAACATGTGCGCCTATGGCGCCTACGACATCGCGCCGGCGAGCGACGCGGACGTCACGATCTTCGCCTCGGGATCGGAGGTCGAGATCGCCCTGGAAGCTCGTCGCAGAATCGAGGCCTCGGGACAAACTGTACGTGTGGTCTCCGTTCCCTGTTTCGAGTTGTTCGAAGAGCAGTCGGAAGAATACAAACGCGCCATCATCGGTTCGTCGCGCGTCAAGATCGCCATCGAAGCTGGTGTTCGCCAGGGGTGGGACCGTTTCATCGGCAATGACGGCATATTCATTGGCATGAGCGGTTTCGGTGCATCCGGGCCGTACAAGGAACTCTACGAACACTTCGGAATAACCGCTGACGCGGCCGTGGCTGCCGTAGAAGCCGAACTCGATGGGCAAGCGGGTCGGGCGGCTTAGCCGTCAACACCCGGCGCACGGCCTACCACCACAAAGTCAATGGCAGGAACGCCCTGTCTCAACAGATTGGAGAGCTATCCATGACCGTCAAAGTTGCCATCAACGGATTTGGCCGCATAGGCCGCAACGTGCTTCGCGCCATCATCGAATCCGGTCGCACCGATATCGAAGTGATCGCTATCAACGATCTGGGCCCGGTCGAAACGAACGCCCATCTGATGCGCTACGACAGCGTGCATGGCCGCTTCCCGGGCACCGTCACCGTCGAGGGTGAATCCCTCGATGTCGGCCGGGGTCCGATCCGCGTCACCGCCATCCGCGATCCGAAGGAATTGCCGTGGAGCGACGTCGATGTTGCGCTGGAATGCACAGGCATCTTTGCTTCACGCGAGAAGGCCGCTATGCACCTGGAAAACGGTTCCAGCCGCGTGCTGGTATCGGCACCAGCCGGTGGCGCCGACAAGACCATCGTGTTCGGCGTCAATGATGACTCTCTGACAGCCGAGGATCTGGTCGTTTCCAACGCCTCCTGCACCACTAATTGCCTGTCGCCCGTTGCCTATGTGCTCAACAACACTCTGGGCATCGACAAGGGTTTCATGACGACGATCCACTCCTACACGGGCGATCAGCCGACACTCGACACCATGCACAAGGATCTCTACCGGGCACGCGCAGCGGCTATGTCGATGATCCCGACTTCGACAGGTGCCGCCAAGGCGGTTGGCCTGGTGCTGCCGGAACTCAACGGAAAGCTGGACGGGGTGGCTATCCGCGTTCCAACCCCGAACGTGTCGGTTGTCGACCTGAACTTCATCGCCAGCCGGCCGACCACTGTCGAAGAGGTCAACGGCGCGATCCGCGAAGCAGCCGACGGCCCGCTGAAGGGCATTCTCGGCTATACGGATGAATCGCTGGTGTCGATCGACATGAACCACGACCCACATTCATCCGTATTCCACATGGACCAGACAAAAGTGATGGACGGAACATTCGTTCGCATCCTCACCTGGTACGACAATGAATGGGGTTTCTCCAACCGCATGTCCGACACCGCCGTGGCGATGGGCAAGCTCATCTAAAGAATGCAAGCGGCGCATTCACCTGAAACTTGACCGGGTTGGTTGCCTGGCTCCCTCGCAGGCCCCGGTCCATCCTCTGAGCGCAAACATGACCGACTTCAAGACACTTGACGATATCGGCGACGTTGCCGGCAAACGCATCCTGGTTCGGGTCGACCTGAACGTACCGGTCCAGGACGGTCGTGTGACAGACACGACCCGCATCGAGCGTGTGGCTCCAACGATCCGGGAATTGTCGTCTCGCGGTGCGCGAGTGATCATGTTGGCTCATTTCGGCCGTCCCAAGGGCCAGATCAACGAGACAATGTCTCTGGGACCGATCGCACGCGTGGTCGAAGAGGTGCTCGACCATCGGGTCCACTTTGCTGAGGATTGTGTCGGTGAAGCAGCTGCCAAAGCCGTCGGACATATGGTCAACGGCGATGTCCTGCTACTGGAAAACGTCCGGTTCCACTCCGGTGAAGAGGCCGACGATACGGATTTCGCCAGCCAGCTGGCCGCCAATGGCGACTTCTACGTTGACGACGCGTTTTCAGCCGCACACCGCGCCCATGCCTCGACGGAAGCGATCGCACGGCTTCTGCCCGCCTATGCAGGTCGCGCCATGCAGGCCGAGCTGGAAGCCCTCGAAAAGGGCCTCGGCAATCCCGACCATCCGGTTGTTGCCATTGTCGGCGGAGCAAAGGTGTCCACCAAGCTCGACCTGCTGATGAATCTCATCGACAAGGTCGACGCCCTGGTGATCGGCGGCGGCATGGCCAACACGTTTCTGGCCGCCAAAGGCACGGATGTCGGTAAATCGCTGTGCGAGCATGACCTGACGGGAACGGCCAAACAGATCATGACCCAGGCGGTCACCGCCAAGTGCGCCATCGTCCTGCCGGTCGATGTTGTGGTGGCAAGGGAATTCAAGGAAGGCGCCGAAAGCGAAACCCTGGATGTCGGGTTGGTGCCAGAGGACGGCATGATCCTCGACGTCGGCACGAAAAGCGTTGCTGCAATCCAGGACTGGATCGAGCGGGCAAAAACGCTGGTGTGGAATGGGCCGCTTGGCGCATTCGAAATCGCGCCCTTCGACGCTGCCACTGTGGCGGTCGCCGAGTATGCGGCAGACCGCACCGAGGAAGGGCTACTGATCTCCGTTGCCGGAGGCGGTGACACGGTGGCCGCACTCAACAAGGCCGGTGTCGTCGAAGACTTCACCTACGTATCGACCGCCGGCGGCGCCTTCCTGGAATGGATGGAAGGCAAACCGCTACCCGGCGTCGACGCCCTTAAGGGTTAGAGCCCATCCTGGTTGGATTGGACTATTCTGCCGAGGTGCATTGCGTCAAGGTCGAGCTCAAAACGCAGGTCGGGCTGGTGGCCCGGCCGAAGCTTTGAGTGAAGGAATTTGGCGCAAATGCGCCCGGCCCTCCGGGTTTGCGGTCGGCGGACGCCCGCAGTGTCATGATGCTCGAGAGATGCCTCCGGCATCGCTCTGCGCTCCTTCCTCGCGGATCGCCTCGCCGACCACAAACAGAATTGCTCCAATCCAACCAGGATGGGCTCTAGACACCCTCGAAGATCACTGTCGTGCATTCGGCGTTGGCGTTGCGGATTGCCTTGACCGGCTTATACGCCTCGCTTGACAAGAAGGCACGGGCGCTGTCCATATCGGGAAATTGCAGCAGGACCAACCGAGTTGGCTGCCACAACTCATCTTCCACGACATCCATTGCTCCGCCGCGGGCGAGATAGACTGCTCCATGTTGCTCGGCCAAGGGGCGCGCGAGAGCCTTGTATTCCTCGTAAGCTTCCGGGTCGGTGAGCTTGGTATCGACGAGAACATATGCTGGCATTGAAGGTCCTTTCACGTTTTACAAGTTCCGGTGCCACTGGGCGTCGAAATCAGTTGGTTGATAATGGTCAGTGTTGTTTGAAAAGAAGCGCCTTGGCCTCGATCTCCTTCACCAACGCATCCTTGCCGTCCATGTAGCCCTCGATGTCATTGGGATGTGCCTGCGCCAGCGCGAGCTTCAAATCCGAGTAACGCCGAACGTCGTGGGGATTCGTCCGCAGGTAATCGCGCAGCGACAGATGCCGGTCGGCATCCTCAGAGCCGCGCTGGAAGATATGCACATGATGGCTGCGGCTGCCTGTTTGGTCCTGTTTGCGAAAGTAGCGGCGCCCCGCAATGCCGAACTCGCCCATTGCCTCGTACCCACTGTGTGCCATCTCAGCATTGCGGGCGTCGATCGCCGAAAGCTGCTCGGCCTCGACCATGATATCGATGATGGGCTTGGCGCTCATGCCGGGGATCGAAGTGCTGCCGATATGGTGAATGGCGATGGCATTTCTGCCCAACGCGGCTGCAAGAACAACAGCTTCGTTTTCGAACAGGGACGGCCAGTCGGGATCATAGGGGACGACGACAACTTTCATTGACGGCTTTGGTAATCGCTGTGCGCATTTCGCGCAACACATTCAGGAAGCAATCCGAAGTTTGACATCAGATGGACCCAATTTCGGGCGATGCAGGAATGGTCGATCGTCGTGAACGAGCAAGCGCCTAATGACCGTCAAGAGAATCGTCCCAAACTTCAAGCTGTCGGATCCGGACAAGGCCCGATACTTCTACGAAAACATCCTCGGCCTCGAGGTGATCATGGATCTGGGTTGGATACTCACCTTCGTAAGCGACCAGGACACGCGTCCGCAGGTCAGCATCGCTGCAGAAGGAGGCGCCGATGCCGAGGTACCGGATCTGTCGATAGAAGTCGACGATGTCGACAAGGTCTATCGCAAGGCCATGGCGGCGAAATGCGAGATCGTGCGCGAGATCGCCGACGAAGAATGGGGCGTGCGTCGATTTTTTGTGCGTGACCCGTCGGGGCATGTCCTGAACATCCTCGCGCACCGCGCCGAATAACGACTTTTTTGACCCGTTTGAGGATTATCAGCCGCCGCAAAACCGCTTCGCCGTTTCAATGGGCGGAAAGTTCTGGTATCGCCGGTGCAAAGTGGATGGTGCGCCTTTTTCGCAGGCCGCGCCACTCGCGACTATAGCATTGACAGCCTAGAGGGAGCTCCACGCCATGAGTGAACGTCTCGAAGATATTGCCGCCGCAATCGCACCGACAGGAAAGGGCATTCTTGCCGCCGATGAGTCGAGCGGCACCATCAAGAAGCGCTTCGACTCGATCGGGGTGGAGTCGACAGAAGAGAGCCGACGCGACTACCGCGAGATGTTGTTCCGCTCTACCGACGCGATGGAGAACCATATCTCGGGCGTGATCCTGTTCGACGAGACACTTCGGCAGAAAGCAGCGGACGGAACGCCATTGGCCGAAATCATTCGCGCCGCAGGATCGGTGCCAGGCATCAAGGTTGATGGTGGCGCCAAGGATTTTGCCGCCCACAGCGGAGAGAAGGTGACGGAGGGCCTGGACGGCCTGCGCGACCGGCTGGCCGAGTACTATGGACTTGGTGCGCGTTTCGCCAAATGGCGCGGCGTTATTGCCATATCCGATACCTTGCCGAGCCGCGGCGCCATTAGCGCCAACGCCCATGGATTGGCCCGGTATGCGGCGCTTTGCCAGGAAGCCGGCATCGTACCGATCGTCGAGCCGGAAATCCTGATGGACGGAGAACCGGGCACCCATTCCATCGATCGCTGTTACGAGGTCACCGAAGAAGTGCTGCGTACCGTTTTCGCCGAGCTCTACGATGCCCGGGTCAATCTGGAAGGCACGGTGCTCAAGCCGAACATGGTAATCGACGGCAAAAACGCTCGTGTGGCGACGGTCGAAGAAGTGGCGGAAAAAACAGCCCGCTGCCTCAAAGCCACGGTGCCGGCAACGGTTCCAGGCATTGCTTTCCTTTCCGGAGGCCAAAGCGACGAAGAGGCAACCGCTCACCTTTCGGCGATCAATGCCGGGCACGACCTGCCCTGGAACGTGACGTTCTCCTATGGACGCGCCCTGCAGGCGGCGGCTTTGAAGGCCTGGAGCGGAAGGACTGAAAACGTCGCCGCCGGACAGCGGGCATTCGCGCACCGTGCGAAAATGAACGCTCTTGCTTCGGCTGGCAATTGGAACGCGGGGTTGGAAAACGCCGCCTGAAGCTAGTGTGGTGGATTTGAAGTTCCTATGACTATTGCTGCGACCTCCGGTAGGAACTTCAAATCTATAAACCACACTAGAATCATAATCTTGCTAGTGTCCTGATAGAATCTGAAGTTCGTTCCGAGCAGGCCACACAATGAGGCGAACTTCAGATTCAGGACACTGGACTGTTCAAGTCTTGACAAACGGTCGGATGCGGGACGACAAGTCCGGATGACGTTAAACGGACTTGTCTAGGCTAGCTCTGTTTCATGGGAAACCGATTATACGGCCCCCTCACCTGGCTGCTGTCGCCGCTGGCCCTTTACCAGGGGCTGCAGGTACGCGCCCGCACGCCGCGCCTGCTGCCGCCACCTGGACCGCGAACTGGACAGGTCGGACCGGATAAAGACGCTGCGTTTCGTCTGTTGATAGTCGGTGATTCCTCGGCCGCGGGCGTCGGAACGGACCGCATTGGTGACTCGCTGGGCCCGCAACTGGCTGACATTCTGCATCAACGCACCGGTTCAACAGTCGACTGGCGGGTCGCCGGCGCAAATTCCGCGGTTAGCGATCAGGTCCGTGACCACGTCTTGCCGCATCTTGAACCACTTCCCTACACCCATATCGTGATGTGCGTCGGCATGAACGACCTGAAGAATTTTCTGACCGCTAGGCGGTTCAAGAAGGGCTTCGGCGGATTGCTGTACGCACTGCACACCAAGTGGCCGGAGGCGGCCCTGATCTGGACGCCCCTGCTGGACATGACAACGGTCCCCAGCCTGCCGCCCATGCTTGCCCGGATTCTGGAGATGCGTGCCTCGATCCTCAACCCACTGGGAAAGCAACTCTGTCACGAACGCTGCGCCATCGTCACACCGAGGCTCGATTCGACCAATCCGGAAGGGTTTTCCGTCGACGGCTTTCATGCCAGTCCCGCCGGCTATCATTACTGGGCCGGAGTCGTTGCCGACACGATACTCAAGCAACAACATTCTGAAGCTATCGGCGATCAGTTAACTGACGGCCAGGCTGGCTGATTCCTAAAACTGCAAAACCACCACCAGCATCATCGCAATGAAAGCGAAGACGGCAATCTTCCAGAAATCCGATCGCTTTTTGAGGCCAGGCAGACCGAGGGGACGAATGATGTGCGCCACCATGGCAAGCAGCAGCACCAGAGCAAGGACCTTGGTCAAGACAGTCTCCGGACTTTATGGCAGTTCGAGCACGATCTTGCCGATATGCTGACCGTCTTCCATCCTCTGGTGCGCCCCAGAGGCTTGTTCCAATGGAAGGAGCGTATCCATCACCGGTGTCACTGAACGCTTTTCAAGCAGCGGCCAGACCTGATGCCTCAGCTCGTCGGCGATCGAAGCCTTGAAGTCCACTGAGCGAGCACGCAAGGTCGAACCGGTATGAACCAGGCGCTTCAGCATCAACTTGGAGAAATCTGCCTCGGCCATCCGACCTCGCAGAAAGGCTATCTGAACAACCCTGCCCTCAATGGCGGCGGCATCGTAGTTGCGGCTGATGTAGTCGCCGCCGACCATATCGAGAATGACATCGGCACCCTTGCCATTGGTCGCCTCGCGTACAGCCTCGACGAAATCCGCTTCGCGGTAGTTGACGGCCCTGTCGGCACCAAGATCAAGGCAGGCCTGGCATTTTTCAGCTGAGCCGGCGGTAGCAATCACCGGCGAACCGAAGGCTTTGGCCAATTGAATTGCCGTCGTTCCGATACCGGACGAACCGCCGTGCACGAGCAGGGCCTCACCCGGCTGCAGGCCGCCACGCTGAAAGACATTGTGCCAAACGGTGAAATAGGTTTCCGGGACTGCAGCCGCTTCGGCAAAACTAAAGCCGTCAGGGACCGGCAATGCATTACTTTCATGGACCGTGCAACGCTCAGCATAGCCGCCGCCCGGCACCAGCGCGCACACCTTGTCACCAATGGAATAGGCCATGGCGCCCTCGCCGACCGCCACGACTTCGCCCGCAATCTCAAGGCCTGGAATATCCGACGCACCGGGCGGTGGTGGATAGGCCCCCTGGCGCTGCAGACAATCAGGCCGGTTCACCCCGGCTGCCCGAACCGAGACCAGCAACTCACCGGGACCGGGAACGGGATCAGGCCGCTCGGTGACTTCAAGGACATCGGGACCGCCCGGCTCACGGATCTGCACTGCCTTCATCTACCTGCCTCGTTTTGCTTGGGACACGCTGACACGATCAAACTTGGAAAACCGATGCCAATGCACATATCATTTCAACATGTAGCGCACATATGCACGTGGAGGATTGGATGTCCATTTTCGAGGACGAACCCCAGAAAAAACCGGTAGCCCATGAAATCGGCGGGGATCTTTCCCTCCTATCGGTGGATGAATTGCAGGAACGGATCGACCTGCTTCGCGGCGAGATTTCCAGGTTACAGGACGAGTTGTCATCCAAGCAGAAAAGTAAAAACGACGCCGAGTCGCTGTTCCGGTAAATCAGATATCAAGCCTAAAAAATTCCGACAGGAACAATAAAACTCTAACTTTCTGCAAACCGTTAACCTGACGTTAAGCTTTACGAGTGTTTACTGTTGATATCCAGTTTTGCTGGATTCGGACTGAATGACGGATCGTCATTCTGTTTGATGCCTCCCTGTTAAACTTCTGAGAGCCGCTATGCGGCTCTTTTTTTTGCCATCACCCGGACTTCCTGGGGACAAAACCAGGTGCGTTGCCAGGTCGTTCGCATTCGCTCTTTGTCGTTAACCTTTCCTTAAGAAACACCTTGCGTTAACCGTCATCACGCCTCAGTGTGCGGCAGGTCCCGGAACAGGGTGTGGGTGTTCCCGTGGCTTGATCGCATCAACAACGGCGATATAGTTGGTACAGGGTTTGGGAATGGCGGACACACACACGAATACCATCCGATTTGCAGACAAAATGACGGCCTCCGGGTCGTTCAAGGCGCTGTATGCGGAGGGCATGGGGCTGGTCGAAGAGACCGCCAATTATCTTGATGGAGACGGGCGCAACGCCGCCAAGGTCCTGCCGCGCATGGCATCGGTGCTCTATGCCGCCGAGTCGATGCGGCTGACCACGCGCCTGATGCAGATGGCGTCATGGTTGCTCCTGCAGCGCGCCGTCAACAATGGCGAAATGACCCGCGAGCAGGTCGTGGCTGAGAAGTCCAAGGTCCGATTGGACGGTTTCATCTGCGACCGCAGTGCACCCGGCTGGAACGATCTGCCGGAAAAATTCAAGGATCTTGTCGAACGCTCACTGCGTCTGCAGACCCGAGTCTCGCTTCTCGACAAGGAGATCTACCGCCGCAAGGACCAGACGATCTCCACGCCAAGCCCGACCAATGAGAATTCGGTGCAGGCGCAACTGTCCTTGCTGCAAACCGCCTTCGGCGGCAATTAACAACAACAGGCATCAACAGAAGCGATCCGGCCGGGCCTTTGGGCCCGGCCTTTTTTTGACATCAAAAAACCCCGCCGGAGCGGGGTTTCGAAATTCGCATGAAGACCGTGTCTACAGTCCGAGGCCCTCGAAGCGCTTCTTGAACTTGGAAACGCGTCCGCCGCGGTCAATCAGGTGCTGCTGACCGCCGGTCCAGGCCGGATGGGCCTTGGGATCGATTTCAAGCGTCATCGTGTCGCCTTCAGAACCCCAGGTGGAGCGGGTTTCGTATTCAGTGCCATCGGTCATGACGACCTTGATGGTGTGGTAATCCGGATGAATGTCAGCCTTCATGTGCTCTGTCCTAGACCATCTGCGGTTGGCGAACGGTCGCACCCTGCGACAAACCAACCCATATAATAAAACAAAGCCGCATACCGGACCGGTCACGGCTTCCCAATTCGTTGGCGAGCCTATACATGAAGGGCGATCCGGTGACAAGTGGGACGGCGCACTTTTGCCGCCGCAAACGGACGGGAAAGATCATTGGCCGACGACAGGCAAAACGGCAAGAACCGCGTGAATACGCTGCGCCCGCTAGCGCGGCTCCTGCCCTATGTGGCGAATTACAAAAACCTGGTCGTCGGCGCCCTGATAGCGTTGTTCCTGGCGGCTGCGGCAACCCTTGCATTGCCGCTTGCCGTGCGCAGGATGGTCGACATCGGCTTCTCTGACGCCGACACCCAATTCATCAACAGCTACTTCGCCATGTTGCTGGTCATTGCGGCCTTGCTCGCCGTCGCCAGCGCCTTGCGATACTACTTCGTCATCACCATCGGTGAACGGGTCGTTGCCGATCTGCGGCGAGATGTTTTCAGCCACGTGACATCGCTTTCGGCGTCATTCTTCGACGTCAACCAGTCGGGCGAAATCATCTCGCGGCTGACAGCCGATACCACGCAGATCAAATCGGTCGTCGGAGCAACAGCTTCGATGGCTCTGCGCAATGCGATCCTTTGCATTGGCGCCGTGCTGATGATGATCATCACCAGCCCGAAACTCTCCAGCCTCGTGCTGCTGGCCATACCGGTCATAGTCTTTCCAATGGTGGGATTTGGCCGCAACGTCCGCCGTCGCGCTCGCGAGGCACAAGACAGTTTGGCCGACGCTACTGCCTATGCCAGCGAGGCCATCAGCGCGTCACGCACGGTTCAGGCGTTCAACGGCGAGAGAAGCGCCAACAGCCGCTACGCCGAAGCGGTCGAATTTGCATTTGAAGCCGCCCGCGATGCGGTGCGGGCACGCGCCTATCTCACCGGCTTCGCCATTCTCTTGATCTTCGCCAGTATCGTAGCGATTTTGTGGATCGGTGCCCAGACCGTGCTGACCGGTTCGATGTCCGCCGGAACGCTTGGACAGTTCCTGCTCTACTCAGTGCTCGCGGCAGGCAGCCTCGGCACGCTGTCTGAAATCTGGGCGGAAATCTCGCTTGCTGCCGGCGCTGCCGAACGGTTGTCCGAACTGCTTGATGAGCGGCCGGAAATCGCCGCGCCTGAGCATCCGAAGGCGCTACCGGAGCCGCCTGTTGCCTCAATTTCGTTCCAAAACGTCTCTTTCGCTTATCCGGCCCGGCCGGAGCAGATGATCCTGGAAGATCTCTCATTCGCGGTGAAACCCGGCGAAACCGTCGCCATCGTCGGTCCGTCCGGTGCGGGCAAGAGTACACTATTCGCCCTGATCAGTCGCTTCTACGATCCGCTCGGCGGAGCGGTTCGGCTTGATGACATCGACGTGCGCGACGTTGACCCGAACGCGTTGCGTTCCCGTCTGGCAAGCGTGCCTCAGGATGTCGCCATCTTTGCCACGAGCATTCGCGATAACATCGCCTTTGGCCGCCCCGACGCGACCGAGGCCGAGGTTATCGCCGCCGCCGAAGCGGCCCTAGCAGACCCCTTCATCCGCACACTGGACAAGGGTTATGACACGCTTGTCGGTGAGCGTGGCATCACCCTTTCCGGTGGGCAGCGACAGCGCATCGCCATCGCTCGGGCAATCCTCAAAGATGCCCCTGTGTTGCTGCTTGACGAAGCCACGTCAGCTCTCGACGCTGAAAGCGAAACCCTGGTGCAAAAAGCACTCAATGGCCTCATGAAGGGTCGCACGACGCTGGTGATCGCCCACCGACTGGCAACGGTCAAGAAGGCCGATCGCATCCTTGTAATGGACGGCGGTTATCTGGTGGAAGAAGGAACTCATGACAGCCTGGTGGCGCAGGATGGCATCTATGCCCGCCTCGCCAAGCTGCAGTTCCACTACCACGAACCGGTTTCGATCGAAGCAGCCAAATAGTGGGTCTCAGCGCGGCTCCCGCTCCCAACCATCCGCAAAGGTCACGCTTTCGCATTGCGCAAAGCGGGCGATTCTCTCAAGGGCTGTTTCAAGTCGCGCCAGCCGGCTTCGGCTGCGCCTGACTTTCCGCTCTGGCCAGTACGCGGCGACCCGCAGCACGCTGTCGTCACGCTTCATGTCAATGCGGCCAACCAACCTGTCACCTTCCAGCACCGGGAAGACGTAGTACCCGTATTGGCGCTTCGCCGCCGGCACGAAAACCTCGATCCGATAGTGGAAATCGAACAGCCGCTCGGCACGCTTGCGGTCCCGCAGCGCGGGATCGAATGGGCTGAGGATGCGCACGCGTCCGGGTGGTTCCGGCGCGTCGGCAGCGCATTCAAACACATCCGGGCGCGCGAATGACCGGCGCGGCCGCGAGCCGTCCGCGTTCTCAACCTCGATCTCGATCAACTCGCCGCGACGCAAAGCCTCACCGCACCAGATTTTCGCCTCGGCTGGTGTCACTGCTTCCCAGAAGGCAGCCACTTCACCCGACGTTGCAAATCCCAATCGATCGAGAGCAGCATTGCAGGCCCAATCGATCGTCTCCTCTGTCGAGGGTTGTGGCTCCCGATGCTCAGCGGGAATCACCCGTTCAGTCAGATCGTATGCCTTGAAGAAACCCTTGCGGTGGCAGACGCTGAGTTCTCCCGACCGCCACAGATATTCGAGCGCCGTTTTCGACGGATGCCATTCCCACCAGCCGCCACTCGAACGCTCTTCGTCCTCTCCAACCTCGCTTGTGGTTACAGCGCCCTGCCCACGCACCCGCTCGAGCACATCTCCGAATTTTTCGGTAAAGCCCTCCCCGTGCCAATTGTGCCAGCGTTCGCGCAGGCGATCGGCACTGCGCTCGAAGCGAAGCTGCCAGTAAGGGAAGAACCGACAGGGGATGATCGATGCATCGTGCGTCCAGTGCTCAAACAGCGAGCGCTCGCGCTCCAGCAGCGGTTTCAGGTTCTTCGGCCGGTAGCTCTGCCGTCGGGCGAACAGGATCATGTGATGTGCCCGCTCGACTGTGTTGATGCTGTCGACCTGGACGAAGCCGAGTCTCTCGATCAGCTCCAGCAGGTCGTTTCCGCGCGATGGTCCGGTCGGCTGTTCGGCGAGCGCATGGCGGTCGAGAAACAGTCTGCGAGCATCGCGATTGTTGAGTCGGGGAAAGGCCTTGCTCATGAATTCGCTCTAACATCGCTCATTGTCACTCTCCAGCGCTATTGAACAGTCGAGGACATTTGCTGTGCGTATCCTGGTCATATTCTGTCACCCCTACGAAAAGAGCTTCAGCGCTTCCCTATTTGAATGCGCGAAAAGCGCCCTTGCGGACGCCGGGCACGACGTGCGCTCAATCGATCTCTATCGCGACGGCTTCGATCCAGTGCTTAGCCGCGATGAGTGGCTAAGCTACATGGACGACACCGACAAGAATATCGCCCGCCTCAAGGAGCATGTCGACGCGCTCCTTTGGGCGGAAGGGCTTGTGTTCGTCTACCCGACCTGGATGTACGGCCCGCCTTCCATGCTCAAGGGGTGGATGGAAAGGGTGTGGCTTCCGGGTGTCGCATTCGAAGTCCCCCCCGGTGAAGGCCAACGGCTCGTCGGTCGCCTCAGGAATATCCGCCAGTTCGTCGTCATCACCACGTCCGGATCGCCACACTGGTGGTTGCTGCTGATCCGAAATCCTGGACGGCGCATGATGGTGAACGGCCACAAAATGCTGTTCAACAGCCGGTGCCGGACACGCTGGCTGCAGCTTTACGACATGGATCATACGACTCCGGAAAAGCGCGCTAACTTCCTGAAAAAGATTGAAAAAACGCTGAAGCAATTGTGATCGGGCGCTGTCGGTTATCAACTGGCTGCACGAAATTTTAACAAGTAGTTTGACCGATCGGTCGGATCGTACTACCCTGAAAAAAACATAAGATCAGGGGTACACATATGTCGGCTGGCACTCGTCATGCCGAGCCGGGGAACTTTGCGCGCAAGGGTCCTCGCCAAGGCGCATTGGCATTTCAAACAAGCAGTCAAACATGTGTCGGCAAACAACGCCGCCCGTTCACTCGGAGCAGTTGAATGGAGCGATTTTGGTCCGACAACACCAGCGAAGCCTTTTCAAAACTCGACCATGAGCGCCTGATCGCGATCCTTCCGGTTGGAGCAACCGAACAACACGGCCCGCATCTGCCTCTTAACGTCGACACCGCCATCATCAACGGCGTTGTGAAGGCGGTCATCGAACGGCTGCCCGCGGACAGCCCTGCGCTGTTCCTGCCGACACAGGCAATCGGCAAGAGCAACGAGCATAAACGCTATCCGGGCACCCTGACGTTCAGTGCCGAGACACTGATCCGCACCTGGACCGAGATCGGCGCATGCGTCGCTGCGAGCGGCGTCCGGAAAATGGTGCTTCTCAACGGACACGGCGGCCAGATTTCAACCATGGACATCGTTGCCCGCGAACTTCGCGTACGCCATGACATGCTGGTTTTCAGCGTCAATTGGTTCGGCCTCGGCATGCCCGACGGGCTTTACGACGAGCAGGAAATGTTGACCGGCATTCACGCCGGCGACATGGAAACCTCCATCATGCTGGCCCTTGCTCCGCAGCTGGTCGACATGCACAAGGCGCGCGACTTTCGGCCGTTGATCGACACGTTCCAACGCGACTATCGACACATCGGCCTCAACCGCGGTGCCAAGCCGGGCTGGCAGGTGCAGGACATGCACCCCGCAGGCGCTTGCGGCAATGCCGCCGTGGCGACCGCTGACAAGGGCCAGGCGACAATCGACTTCGCTGCCGACCGCATTGTCGAGGTGCTTCAAGAGGTCGACCGGGCACCGCTCACCTGGCTCGACAACCGGCCGGAATGGTGACCATGGACCAGCGTACCGACACCGCAATGATCCGCATGGAAGCCGTTCACAAACGCTTCGCCAACGGGACCGTCGCTGTCCGCGACATGTCCATTGCCATCGAGCCTGGCCAATTCGTCAGCTTCCTCGGGCCCTCCGGCTGCGGCAAGAGCACCGCTTTGCGCATGATTGCCGGCCTGCTGTCTTCATCGGCCGGAAACATCACGGTCAATGGACATCCGGCCGGTAAGGGCGGTGACGGAAACGATGTCGGTTTTGTTTTCCAGGAAGCCACCCTGATGCCGTGGGCGACGGTCTTCGACAACGTCTACCTGCCACTGCGCCTGGCCGGCCTTTCCCAGAGCAAGGCGCGGCCTCAGGTGGAAGAGGCGTTGGCCATGGTCGGGCTGTCAAATTTCACCGGCTCTTACCCACGCGAACTCTCCGGCGGCATGAAAATGCGGGTGTCGATTGCCCGCGCCATGGTCACCCGCCCGACGCTGCTGCTGATGGATGAACCCTTTGCGGCGCTCGACGAGATGACCCGTTTCAAGCTCAACAATGATGTCTTGAAGCTGTGGGAAGACCACAAACTGACGGTCATCTTCGTCACTCATAGTATTTTTGAATCCGTCTATCTGTCGAACCGTGTGCTCGTCATGGCGGCCCGCCCCGGCCGCATCGTCGACGACATCGCCCTGCCCGGCGGTTATCCGCGCACCGACGAATATCGCACCTCCGGCGAATTCGCCGAAAACACCCGCATCGTCACCCAGGCGCTGAAGGAAACGCTCAGCAATGTCGACATCGACCATTGACGACGACCACGACGGCATTGTCCTCAATGCCGAGCAGCTGAAACGCGAAAAGCGCGAGCGCCGCGAGCGCATCGTGATGCCAGTGGTTGTTCTCATTGGCGCCGTTCTGATCTGGGAGGCACTCGTAAGGTACTACGAGGTGCCGCATTACCTGATCCCGGCGCCAAGCCGCATCCTGCAAACGCTGGCCAGCGACGGACCGTCGCTGATGACGTCGGCCTGGTTCACCATCAAGCTGACGCTGTTTTCACTGTCACTGGCGATCATCGGCGGGGTGTTTCTCGGCATGCTCTTCGCCCTGTCACGCACGGTTGAGATGAGTCTGTTTCCCTTCGCGGTGATCCTGCAGGTGACGCCGATCGTTGCCATTGCACCGCTCATCCTGATCTATGTCGAAAGCACGTTCGCCGCGCTGTTGATCTGCGCCTGGATCGTTGCCTTCTTCCCGATCCTTTCCAACACGGTCATCGGGCTGCGTAGCGCCGATCACAACCTGCGCGACCTGTTCACCCTCTACAAGGCAACACCCTGGCAACGGTTGCGTTTTCTGCTGGCGCCAAGCGCCCTGCCCTATTTCATGGCGGCGTTGAAGATCGCCGGTGGACTGTCGCTGATCGGTGCCGTCGTCGCCGAATTCGTCGCTGGAACGGCCGGCCAGAATTCCGGCCTTGCCTCACGAATTCTCGAATCGAGTTTTCGCAACGAGATCCCGCGCATGTTTGCCGCCCTCATCCTGGTGTCACTGCTCGGTATTGCCATTTTCCTGGCGACCAGCTGGCTGTCGAAGCTGGTGCTCGGCAAATGGCACGAGAGCGAAATCAAGCGGGAGAGCTGACGGCGACATGACACAAGCCGCCCCATCGATGCAGCGTGAGATCGCACCGGCCATGCTCCACGGAGTCCGCATCGGTGGCGGCACGCCCGTCGATATCCGCATCAGCAGTGGCGCCGTTGAAAGCGTGGTGCCGGCGGCCAAAGGTGGCGGCGGCGTGATCCTGCCTGTCATGAGCGACATCCACGTTCACCTCGACAAGACCTACACCGTCGACCGGACGGGCGGATCACCGTCATCGCTGTTCGACGCCATCGAGCTGATGAAGGGCGATCTGCGGCACTGGACGGAGAAAGATATTCGCGAGCGTGCATCCCGAGCGCTGGACAAGGCGTGGCGCCACGGGGTCGGCACAATGCGCTCGCATGTCGACTGGGTCGAGCCGGAGGTGCCCTTGGCTTGGAGTGTGCTTGACGAATTGCGGCAGGAATGGCGGGGGCGTATCGAATTGCAACTGGTCGGCCTGACCCCCATCGATCTGCTTTATGAAGCCGGAAACGACATCGCGCAAAAAGTGTCTTCCGATACTGGTGTCCTCGGCGCATTCGCCTACCGCAACGACGACCTCGACAAGAAGATAGATCACAGTTTCGAACTGGCCCACCGATACGAGCTCCCCCTCGATTTTCACGTCGACGAGGGGCTCGATGACGAGGCGCGTGGATTCGAACTGATCGTATCTGCCGCGGAACGAATCGGCGCGGATCGGCAGGTCCTGTGCGGTCATGCCTGCTCGCTGTCGGTGCAGGATGCGGATTCGGTGGCCAGAGTGCTCGAGCGGGCAGCGAGTGCCGGTGTCGGTCTCGTCGCCCTTCCGACGACCAACAGCCATCTCCAGGACCGCTCCACCGAACGCACCCCGCGGCTGCGCGGCCTGGCCCCGATCAAGGAGGCTCGCGCTGCTGGTATGCATGTGATGCTCGCCTCGGACAACGTGGCGGACGTTTTCTACCCGTATGGTGACTACGATCTGTTCGATGTTTTCCGGCTGGGTGTGTTCATGGCCCATCTCGAACCACAGGACTGGCTGGACGCCATCACCGACATCCCGGCACGCTGGTGCGGTGGTACAGCGGGCGGCATTGGCGCCGGCTCAAAGGCTGATTTCATACATTTTCAGGCCACCGACCTCCGTGACCTGCTGTCTCGCACCAATGTCCCACGCCAGGTGTGGCGTGCCGGCGTGCCATGCGAATCCCAGGGAAAGGACTGACCATGAACGACGTGGCCACGGCGCAGCGCGAAATCGACTGGCAGGCGTTCCGAGATGAAATCAACGGCGTATCGGTGATTGACGATGCGCGGACGGTCAAGACACGCTCTGGCGACTATTTTTGGTACAGCCCCATCCTCGACGAGCTGTTGAAGGACAAGACCGGCGACCTGCTGGTGATGCCGAAGACTCAAGACGAAGTTCGCATTGTCGCCGCCGCTGCGGCGCGTCACCGCATCCCGGTCACGGTTCGCGGTGGGGGTACCGGCAACTACGGCCAATGCGTGCCGCTCGAGGGTGGCATTGTCCTCGACGTCACCAAACTCAATCGTGTCATCGAGATCAAGCAGGGCAGTGTCCGTGTCGAAGCCGGTGCCCGTATCGCCGCGCTGGACGACGCCTGCGCCGAAACCGGTCAGCAATTGCTCATGTACCCGTCCACCCGCCGCATCGCTACAATAGGCGGATTTCTGTCGGGCGGCTCCGGCGGCATCGGTTCGCTGCGCCATGGCATGCTGCGCGATCCTGGCAATGTCATCAGCACCAGCGTTATGACACTCGAACCCGAACCGAGGATCATCGAGCTCGAGGGCGACGATATCCAGAAGGTCCATCATGCCTACGGAACCAACGGCATCATCCTCGAACTTGAGCTCGGGCTGACCGGAGCGACCGACTGGATCCATACCGCGGCGCTGTTCGACGGCTATGACACAGCCCTGCGGTTTGCCATGAACGCCCAGGACAGCGGTCTCGACTGCTATCTGCTAACCACTGTGGAGCGGCGCTTTGCGCCCTACTACACCAAGTTCGGAAACCTGTTTCCCGACGACAGCGACGCCGTATTCGCCATGGTCGCGCCGGCGGAGATGGCGAAATTCGAAGCCCTGGCCAAGGATTTCGGCGGCCGCGTTTCATTCGCCAAGGAAAAACCGCAGCTGCGCGCAGAGGGTCTGCAACCCGCCTATGAATGCGGCTGGAACCACACCACGTTGCAGGCACTGAAAGTCGACAAGAGCTGGACCTATCTGCAGGTCGCCTATCCGCGCCCCTTCGATCCGGATCTGGTGACGAAACAGATGGATCGGTATGGCGATGAGATCTACTGGCACCACGAAATGGCGCGCATGGACGGTGACGTTCAGATCTTCGCATTGCCGCTGGTGCGCTTTCGCGGCCGCGACGCGATGTACGCCCTGATCGATGAGCTCGAGCAGACGGACGGCTGCACCATCTACGACCCGCACGTCGTCACCATTGAAGATGGCGGCATGAAGGAGATCGACACGGCACAGATTGAATTCAAGAAATTGGCCGATCCCTACGGCCTTATGAATCCCGGCAAAACCCGGGGATGGACAGCCGACATGGCTGTTCAAGACTGACCAAGAAACATGACGGGAACAATGAGGAGACTGAGCATGAAAACTCTGCTGAAAATGGCAACAGTCGCCGCCGTTCTGGCGGCCAGCACCGGCCTTGCAGCGGCCGCCGACAAGGTGGTGTTCGGCACTAACTGGCTCGCCCAGGGCGGCCATGGTGGCTTCTACCAGGCAGTGGCCGATGGCACCTACGAGAAATACGGACTCGACGTCGAGATCCGCATGGGTGGACCTCAGGTCAACAACCGGCCGATGCTGCCCGCCGGACGGCTCGACTTCCTGATGGCAGGCAATCTGCTGCTGTCCTTCGACAATGTGCGCAACGAAATCCCGACCACGGTCGTCGCCGCCATCTTCCAGAAGGATCCGCAGGTGTTGATGGCCCATGACGGGTCCTACTCGAACTTCGCCGACTTGACCTCGGCACCGACGATCCTGATCTCAAAGGACGGCCAGTTCAGCTTCTGGAAATGGCTGGTGTCGTCGCACGGCTTCAAGGACGAGCAGCTCAAGCCTTACGGCTACAACCTGGCGCAGTTCCTCTCCGACGACAAAATGGTGCAGCAGGGTTACGGCACGGCGGAACCCGTCTACGCCGCCGCCGAGGGTGCGAAACCAACCGCCTATCTGCTCGCAGACCAGGGCTGGAACACCTATTCGACCACGATCGAAGCCCGCACAGAGATGGTTGAAAACAATCCGGATCTCGTCCAGCGCTTCATCAATGCCTCGATCGAGGGCTGGTACAACTTCCTATATGGTGACCGCACGGCTGCCTATGAGCTGATCATGAAAGACAATCCTGAAATGACGAAGGAGAAGCTCGACAAGGAAATGGCCCAGTTCGAGAAGCTCGGCATCATCGATGTGGGCGACGCCCAGACGATGGGTATCGGCGCCATGAGCCCCGAGCGCATCCAGGCCTTCTACGATCTCGCCGTTGCTTCGGGCATACTCGAGGAAGGTTCGGTTGACGTATCGAAGGTCGCGACCGACCAGTTCGTCAACAAGGGCCATGGGCTCGACATCGCCAAGAAACTCAAAGGCAACTGAGGCAGCGGGCCGTGCGGTTCCTCATCGTATTCTGTCATCCTTACGAGGAGAGCTACGGCGCGGCCCTGTTCGCTTGCGCTAAACAGACGCTATCGGCGCGCGGTCACGAAATCCGCGCGTTTGACCTCTACCGGGACGGATTCGACCCGGTGCTGAGCCGCGAAGAGTGGCTGAGTTATCTTAGCGACACCGACAAGAACATCGCCACCTTGCAGGACCACGTCGAGGCGCTGCAATGGGCCGAAGCCCTGGTGCTGATCTATCCGACCTGGATGTATGGACCTCCGGCCATGCTGAAGGGTTGGCTCGAGCGCGTATGGCTCCCTGGCGTCGCTTTTGATGTGGCGCCGGGCAAGAAAAAGCGCGCGGTGGGGCATTTGCGAAACATTCGCCTCTTTGTCGGCATCACCACCTCCGGCTCACCCTGGTGGTGGCTTCGGTTGATCCGAGATCCTGGCCGCAGCCTGTTCATGCGTGGTCAACGGGTCTTGTTCAACGTCCGATGCCGCATGCGCTGGCTGCAACTGCATGATATGAACCACAGCACGGATGCGGATCGCGCACGCTTTCTGAAGAAGGTCGAGACCGCATTGATGAAAATATAGGGGGGAGGATGTCGGGGGAGATCGCCAAACCGCTGGCCCGATACGCCGCTTACAAGCGGCGCGGAGATTTCATATTCATGTCCGGTGTCATCGCGGTCGATCCGGACCGCAGGATCATTGTGCAGGGCTACCAGGACCTGCCGGACCAAGCCCGGGCGGAACTCGGCGAGACCGGCGAGTTTTCGGTCGACGCCAAGGAGGGTCCCATAAAGGCCCAGAGTTGGTATGTGCTCGACCGCATCCGCTCGATGATCGAGGCCGAAGGCGGTCAGATGAGCGACGTCTTCAAACTGGTGCAATATTTCAAGGATCTTCGTGATTTCCCTGACTACAACCGGGTTCGGTCGCTGTTCTATCCAGACGAAGCACCGGTCTCGACCGTCGTCGAGGTCAGCGCCATGATGCCGAATGATGACATTCTCATCGAGGTCGAGGCCACGGCCTGGCTACCGGAGGCCAAATGAGTTCTAGGGAAAAGGTCCTCGACCGGCGCCAGAAGATCCGTGAGGCCATTCGTGAGGCCGCCATTGAGGAATTCTCAGCAAACGGCATGGTCGGTGCGTCAACCCAGGCCATCGCGCGTCGGGCCGGTCTCTCCAAGCCGCAGCTCCACTATTACATATCCTCAAAAGAGGAGCTTTACGAAGAGACGTTGCTCTACATCATCGACAAGTGGAGCAACCTGTTTTTCCTGTCGTCGCAATCGGACGATCCGAAAACGGTGATTTCCGATTATATCGCCATCAAGATCCGTCATGCCCTGGCCGAACCCGAGGTCTGCCGGCTGTTCGCCAACGAAGTGGCGCGAGGGGCACCAATGTTGCGCCGTCACTGGTCGGCTTCACGGCAAGCGGTGGAAAAAGCCGCGGTGATCATCCGCTCCTGGGTCGCCGAGGGTAAAATCAAGCCGGTCGACCCCTATCTCTTTCAGATGGAGATGTGGGCGGTGACCCAGCACTTCGCCGACTATGAGGCCCAGGTCCGTTTCATGCTCGATCTTGCGGATGATGAGCCGATCGACGAAGACCGGCTGATCAAAGAGGTGACGGCGCTGTTCCTGCGCCATTGCGGATTGGACAGTTAGCTGTCAGCCACCAATGCTTCGGCGAGGATCTCGTCGCGCCCGTAGACATCGCGGCGGTAGTGGATCGAGCCGTCTTTGTTGACCCAGGCTGTGAGATAAACGACGTGTACCGGGATCGGGGCGTCCAGTTTGACCACCTTGCGCTTGCCCGAGGCGGTGATCGAATCGATTTCAGCTCGGGTCACTCCTTGCAGACCAAGGATCGTCTCGGCCATTTTGAGCGGATCCTCGACGCGAATGCAGCCGTGGCTGAAATACCGTGACGCACGGTCGAAATTCGATTTCGATGGCGTGTCGTGGATGTAGATGTTGAACTTGTTCGGGAACATGAACTTGACCCGCCCAAGTGCGTTCCTCGGCCCCGGGTCCTGACGCAGGCGCACCGGAAAATGCGACCTTGAATAGCTGCTCCACGGGATCCGTCCCGGATCCACAACGCTGCCGTTCCTCAACACTCGGATGTTCTGCGACTGCAGCGCGTAGGGGTTACTTCTGAGCTTCGGTAGGTATTCCTTGGTGGCGATGGAATACGGCACGTTCCAGTAGGGATTGAAGTCCAGATATTCCATCTCGTCGGTAAAGACCGGCGTGCGATGATAGGGCTTGCCGACCTGGGTGACGGCCGCATGCACTGTCTTTTCGTTGTGCACGACTTTAACGACCTGGTCCGCCAGGTTGACGAACACGTAGGGATCGCCGAAATCCGCCTGCATCCAGCGCCGCCTCTCGAGATTCAGCCGGACGCTGCGGATGCGATCTTCGACCGTGATGTTGAGTTGCCCGAGCGTCGCCGGACCGATGACGCCGTCGGTCTCCAACCCCATGCGGAACTGGAAATACTGAAGCGCCCGCACCAGGCTGCCGTCATAAACGTCGCCCTCATGGGCATCAGGTTCGAGATCCTTCGATTCAATCAGCCGTTTACGCAGCAGCGGCACACGTTCGTCGGTCATGCCTGGTTTGAGCACCGGCCCTTCCGGAATCGGCGTCCAGCCGCCTCGGGCTTGCGCCACGAACAGTTTCTGCAGAAGATCCCGCATCCGGTCGTAGCGCGCCGTATTGGGTGAAAAGTCTCGAAGGGTCTCGGTCAGATTGCCGGATTCTGACAGATGCTGGAGGATACGATTGGCCGATATGTTCTCCGGATAAAGCACCAGCTCGCGATTGATCGCGTTGGGTTCCACTCGGCCGCTGCGCAAATGCTGACCGTAGCGGGTTACCGTCTCCGACAGAGAGATTTCGAAATCCGCCAGGCCCGCATCGCCACCCTGATCGAGTTTGGGAAACATGATGTCGGCGTTGTAGTCCGCCGGGTCGAGACCGTCCTTATCGGCCCGCAGCAATACGAAGATCGCTTCCTCGGACGCCTTGGTCGGTTCCCCGTATGCCAGCCATAACGGCTCGAAATCACGCTGTTCGTACCAGGCGAGAATGTGTTCGGCACGCGCCTTTTCAGCTTCGGTCCGCTGGCTCATACGGCTGATCCGATCTAGCATCGCCTGCTGCCAGAGGTCGCTGTCGAAATCTTCCTGATGCTCCACCTGCTGGCTGTCGCCGTCCGTCTGGATGATGGATTCGACAGTATCCGATTGCGCCCATGCCGTGCCGCATAGCAACAGTGCTGCAACGGTGGTCAGTCCTTGCCTGAATATGCCTTTCACGATGTCCTCCATCGGTCGTGACCGATCATCTGTGTTCCCGCATTCTGCCGGCTAAAGCCACACGATTTGCCGTCCGGTGTCAATGAAGGGGTTGCAGACCCAATCCATCATCCCTGATCTACGAGTGCTTGTTCGCCCGCCAATGCGCTGCTAGTCCTTCACCAATGCGTGGCCCCCAACGCAACGGAGACACGAACATCAATCGGCTCAATCCGACTTTGATGCCCGGTATCGACATCGCTTTTTGTCACGTTTCGCCGGAGTGCGAGAGGCACCTTACCATTGACGAACACGCTTCAGTGGCTGGGTGTGTACCGTCTGTCCGCCACCAGGCCGCTGCAGCCAGAATGGCAGCGCGGACCTTGCTCGAAGAAGCCGGCCACCCGGACTGGTCGCTGCCCCGACGACAGGGAAATCCCCCATACTGGCCTCGCGGCTTCGTTGGCTCGCTTTCTCACAGTCGCGACCTCGCGGTTGCCGCTTTAACGACGCGCCGAATATGGCTGGGGATCGGTATCGATGTCGAACCTGCCGAGCCATTGGATGCAGAATTACTCGATACGATCGCTTCCCCGGAGGAATTGTCGGAGACCGGCCACGATCCCATGGCCGTCCGCATCCTGTTTTCCTTGAAGGAGGCGGTTTACAAAGCCGTGCATCCGATGGACCGACAGTTCCTGGAGCCGCATGAGGTGCGTGTGCATCTTGGCGAAAAACGTGCCGTAACCAACTATGGTCGGGAAGTGCCTGTCAGATACATTGTCAACAGCCATATTATCGCGCTGGCGGCTGTCCCGGCTTCGGGATGAATTGTTCCTAGTGTGGTGGATTTGAGGTTCCTATGATTGTTGCAGCAACCTCCTGAAGGAACTTAAAATCCGTAAACCACAATAGAATCATAACCTTGCTAGTGTCCTGATTATATCTGAAGTTCGTTCGGAGTGTGCTGCACAAGGTGACGAACTTCAGATTCAGGACACTAGGGAGTGACATAAGGTGGATCGTGGGTTTAGGTAGCTTACAGCGGCAAACTACAATCAGTGCCAACTTGACGGCCCGGCACGAACAAGGGTCCACTACGGGGAGCTCCAGACGTTCGCGATGACCGTCGAAATCGGATCCGATAGTCAGGTCGACGCCATCAGCGGCAAATTTGCTCGTTCCGTCATCACCCACCGGGTATGGGCCATCCTGTTGACCTTAGTCGTCTGCGTTGCCGCGGGCAGCGGGCTGTTGACTTTGACCTACAATCCCGACAGCCGGGTCTTTCTGGGAAGCGACAATCCCCACCGACAGGCGCTGGAACAGATCGAAAAGACCTACAGCGCCGCCAATTCGGTTCAATTCATAATTGTTCCAGGAAATGGAACGGTCTTCGACCGGGACGCCCTTTCCTTGCTTCAGCAACTCACCGAGTTGGCGTGGACGCTCCCGCATGCCTTTCAGGTCAGTTCACTCGCCAACAGCCAGATCAGCACCGTTACCGGCGACGACATTTCCATCGAAGACCTGTACAAGGACCCTCAGGAATTGAACGACCAGCAGTTGGCAGAGCTGCGCGATCAGGTTCTGTCCGACGATTCTCTCGCCGGCCGAAATGTTTCGGAGGATGCTCAAGTCGCATTGGCGACCGTGCTGGTACAGGTCCCTGATGTCGCCAGAAGCAAGGCCATTGTTGAAATAGCCACGGCAGCGCGGGAAATCGCCGACCGCATGATGGCGCAATTTCCGCAAACGGCGGTCCGCCTTTCGGGCGGCATCATGGGCGACATGGCATTTGCCGAAGCAGCGCGTCGCGATTCGCAGACCCTGGTACCGCTGATGCTGGTTGTCGTCACTGTGACGCTTCTGTTGGCCTTACGATCAGTCGTGGCAACAGTGGCCACGCTCATCGTCGTCTGCCTCTCAACGGCGATCGCAATGGGCCTAGGTGGCTTTCTCGGGTTTTCGGTAAACGCGGCCACATCCGGTGCGCCGGTGATCATCATGACCCTGGCGATTGCCGATTGCATTCATTTGCTGACCAGCGTGACTCATTACCGTCAGAGCGGCAGATCGTTGGATGAGGCCGTCGCAACTGGACTGCAGGTCAATTTTGCGCCAATCGCCATCACGAGCCTGACGACCGCCATCGGCTTCCTGTCGCTCAACTTCAGCGAATCCCCGCCGTTGCGCGAATTGGGCACCATTGTCGCCATCGGCGCGATCGCCGCCCTTTTCTTGAGCGTTTCATTTCTGCCTGCACTGCTATTTCTGTTGCCGAAACAGCGAATTCCCACGCAGCGCATCGGCCCCGTCCCCATGCGGAGGATGGCCGACTTTGCCATCGACAAGCGTCGTTGGTTGACCGCAATCTTCGTGGTGGCAATCCCCTTGGCGGCCCTTGGAATCACTCAGTTGCGGATCGACGACAACTATGTCGACTACTTCGATGAAAGCTTCGCATTTCGCCGCGATACCGACTTCATGGAAAACCGGCTTGCCGGTCTGCATGTCGTTCAATTCTCGCTTCCCTCCGGCGAATCGCAGGGCGTGACCAGACCTGCCTTCCTCGAACGCATGGATGCCTTTGCCGACTGGCTCGAAGGACAAGACAAGGTATCCGGGGTTCATGCGCTGTCGCGATCGCTCAAGCAAGTCAATCGAACGTTGAACGCGGACGACCCGGATTTCGAACGGCTTCCAGAATCCCGGGAGCTTGCGGCTCAGTATCTGGTTTTTCTGGAGCTTTCGCTGCCACCCGGCTTCGACCTCGGCAACACCATCGATGTGGATCGGTCGAAAACATTGGTCACCGTTCAGCTCTCAAAGGCAAGCTCAACGGACATCAGAAGGTTGGTCGAGACCAGCGAAGCGTGGCTCCGTGAAAACGCCCCTGACATGGTAACGCAAGCGGCTGGCATGTCTGTGGCCTATGCATACGTCACCGAGCGAAACATTCGCGCCATGCTGCGCGGGACGCTTTTCGCACTGCTTCTTCTTTCGGCCGTCATGCTGATCTATCTCAGGGATATCCGCATCGGCCTTTTGAGCCTCGTGCCAAACCTGATCCCTGCGGCGGCGGCGTTCGGACTTTGGGGGTATTTCGGAGGCGACGTCAATCTTGCGGTGTCGGTCGTCGGCGCCATGACGCTAGGCATTGTCGTTGACGATACGGTTCACTTCCTGACCAAATTCGCACGCGCGCGCCGCGAACAGGGTCTGGCGCCCCAAGAGGCGATCCGGTCGACCTTCGAACTGGTCGGCCCTGCCCTCATCATCACCTCGGCGACCCTGTTTTTGGGCTTTTCGGTTTTGGCGATGTCCGGTTTCGCTGTTTCAAGTCAGGCCGGAATGATGTCGGCAATCACGATTGCCGTTGCATTGATCGCCGATCTGTTTTTCCTTCCTTCTCTGTTGCTTCGATTTGCGGATAAAAAACCATGATCAGAGTATGCGTAGCCTTCTTGATATTTGGAATTGGATTCACACAGCTCGCCAAAGCGGAAACGCCGGAGGAAAAGGGCCTGCGGATCGCCAAAACGGCAAGCCAGCGGGGACAGGGTTACGGGTCAGTCGAATCGGTCGGCGAAATGAAACTGCGCGACCAGCGGGGCGTTCGCAGCGTTCGTCGGTTTCGCACAAAGTCACTTGAAATGGGCGACGGAACCGATCGTTACATTATCGTGTTCGAACAGCCACGCGATATTGCCGGCACCGCCGTGCTCACCCAAACCCGCCGCGGTCGCAGCAGCAATCAGTGGATTTATCTTCCGGAACTCAAACGGGTCAAAAGGATCTCATCCGGCGGGCGCACCAGTGCCTTTGCCGGAAGTGAATTCAGCTACGAAGATCTGGCCAGCCCGCCGGTCGACCGCTTCAACTACAAATGGTTGCGGGACGAAGCCTGTCCGGGTCAGGCGAAGCTGAAGTGTCACGTAATTGCGCGATTTCCTCGCGACAAATCGTCGGGATATTCGAGCCAAACCGTCTGGATGGACGTTAACCAGTACCGTCTCTACCGGACCGATTTCTTTAACCGAGCCGGAACGCATCTCAAGACGCTGACGGCCCAGAACTACCGGCGCTATGAGGGCCGCTTCTGGCTGGCCGATGCCCTGACCATGACGAACCTGCGTACGGGAAAATCGACTGTCATGACCTGGAGCAGCCGTGATTTTTCGGTTCGCTACGGTCCCAAAGACTTTACGCAGCGCGCGTTACGCCGAATCCGATAAATTCCCGAAGCCGCACCAGCACCATCGGAATCTCGGGTGAAAGTTGCAAAAGCTGTTTGAACTCAACGGCACCTCGGGCATAGTGTGGGTTCCGTTTGGTGACGACACGCGGAATGTCGTATCGCGAACCGACTGAGCAGCGACCACTTGGCTGGGTACCGAATTCCCGGTTCTTGAGCCACGGATGGACTCGGGAGATGCGGAGAAAATGCGAGGACGGGCAAAGACGCCGCTGAATTGGTGTGCTCTGGCACTGACGTGCCTTGCCCTCATGACTGCTCCACGCCCGGTTCAAGCGGGTGATTTCAAAATCGAGGGGTCGATCACCGGGGAACTGCGCTATTTTCCCGAAGGTCCTGCCTATGGTGACCCTGACGGCCCTGTCTTTGAGCATCTACAAGATGCGGTTCGTCACATCGCTCCTGATTTCATCTTTCCATTTACTGGACAGGACGACCGGCGTTTGTGGCCGTCGGTCGCGCTCCGGCTGGCGATGACCTATGAGGCCGACAACGGTAAGGATGTCTTTTCACTTCGGCCCTTTGCACGCTACGACCCCAACAATGATCGGCGAACCCATTTCGACCTGCGCGAGGCCTCCTGGACCCATGAGGAAGAAAACTGGGATCTGCTTGTCGGTGCATCCCAAGTGCATTGGGGAGTGACAGAGTCGCGACAACTGGTCGATATCGTCAACCAGCTCGATTTTGTCGAAGACATCGGCTTCGACCGGGAGAAGCTCGGTCAGCCGATGGTCAACCTCAATCTATTCGGAGACTGGGGCGAGCTGTCGCTGTTCTACCTTCCCTATTTTCGCGAAATGACGTTCCCGTCCAACAACGCGCGCCTGCGTGGTCCGTTGCCGATCGACACGGACGCCACGACCTACGAATCGAGTCTCAAGCAGTGGCACCCGGATTTCGCCGCCCGCTACTCCAACACCTGGGGTGACGCTGATCTCGGCTTGTCCTTCTTCCGCGGCACCAGTCGCGAACCCAAGATGAAGATCGAACTGACCCCGCTCGGCATCTCGGCTGTCCCCACCTACGGGATCATGACCCAAGTCGGCGTCGATGCACTTTATGCCCAGGAGAACATTCTCTGGAAATTGGAGGCCATTACCCGCTGGGGTCAGGGTGATCCGTTCTTCGCAGCTGTCGCCGGATTTGAATATACCGTCTTCGACGCCTTTGGATCAGGCGCCGATGTCGGAATTCTTGGGGAATATCTCTATGATGGCCGGGATCGCGAGGCGCCGGCTACGGTCTTCGACAACGACATCTTTGCCGGCCTTCGCATCACGATGAACGACCCTCAGGACACCAACATTCTGATGGGTGCCACCGTCGACCTCAACAATCAGCATATCTTCTTCAATCTCGACGCCACCCGACGGATCGGCGAAAACTGGCAGTTGCAGCTTGATGCGCGCCTGTTCCTCAACACCCCCGCATTCGAGATATGGGATCTGCCACAACTGTTGCACTCCCAGCCGGACCCACTCGAGTACGTGGCCCAGGACAGCTACATACAGCTCAAGCTGGCGCGGTTTTTCTAGAGCCTCTGGCTCTATCCGGCAGCAACCGCGCGGCCAGCGACCCGGCCTGAAAACAGGCATCCTCCCAGGAACGTCCCCTCCAACGCGTTATAGCCGTGCACTCCGCCGCCACCGAAGCCGGCCACTTCTCCCGCCGAATACAATCCCTCAATCGGCTCGCCGTCTGCGTTGAGAACCCTTGAAGACAGATCCGTGTGGATCCCGCCAAGGGTCTTTCGCGTCAGGATATTCAGCCTCACTGCGATCAGTGGCCCATGCTTCGGATCGAGGATTCGATGAGGCTTGGCCGTGCGAATGAGGCGGTCGCCCAGGAACTGGCGAGCGCCTCTGAGCGCAACGATCTGGAGGTCCTTCGAGTAACGGTTGCCGATCTCCCGATCGCGAGCCTCGAGTTGAGCCCGCAATCGATCGACCGAAACGAGAGACTTCTCGGTCAGCGCGTTCATGCCATCCACCAGGGCTTCGAACGAATCGCGCACGACAAAGTCCTCGCCTTTCTGCTTGAAAGCTTCGACCGGCGCTGGCGCGCCCTTTTTCACACGCTGCAACACTTTTGCGATGCTCTTGCCGGTCAGATCCGGGTTCTGCTCCGACCCTGAAAGGGCAAATTCCTTCTCGATAATCGACTGGTTGAGAACAAACCAGGTGTAGTCGTGCCCAGTCTTCATGATGTGCTTCAGCGTCGACAGCGTGTCGAATCCTGGCAGGCAGGGTACAGGCAGGCGATTGCCGAGTGCATCGCACCAGAATGAAGAGGGGCCGGGCAGGATTCGGATCCCATGGTTGGGCCAGATCGGGTCCCAGTTGCGCACACCTTCAGTGTAGTGCCACATCCGATCGGAGTTGATGATCGCGGCGCCGGCTTTCTCGCTGATACCAAGCATTCGCCCGTCGACATGTGCCGGAACGCCGGACACCATGTTTGCCGGCGGTTCGCCCAAACGCTCTCGCGGCCAATTATTGCGGACCAGTTCGTGATTACCGCCAATTCCGCCGGAAGTCACGATCACCGCGTCGGCTGAATACTCAAAATCATCGGCAACATCGCGGTTAGACGATTCCCCGCGCGCAGTGTCGCTGGTGGCCAGAACACTGCCACGCACGCCAGTGACACGACCGTCGGTCGTGACGATTTCATCTACCTGGTGACGAAAACGAAGGGTAACCAGGCCGTTTGCCGCTCCCTCACGCACCCGCCTCTCGAATGGTTCGATCAGTCCTGGCCCGGTCCCCCACGTGATGTGAAACCGCGGCACCGAATTGCCATGCCCGTCGGCCAGCGCACCGCCGCGTTCCGCCCAGCCCACGACGGGGAACCAGCGCACACCCTGCTGATGCAGCCAGGAGCGTTTTTCGCCGGCTGCAAACTCGACATAGGCCTCGGCCCATTTTCGCGGCCAATGGTCTTCGGGACGGTTGAAGCCAGCGGACCCCAGCCAGTCCTGCCAGGCGAGGTCATGACTGTCCCGGATGCCGAGCCGTCTTTGCTCTGGCGAGTTGACAAAAAAGAGCCCACCAAAGGACCAGAAGGCCTGACCGCCGATGTTGGCCTCGTTTTCCTGGTCGAGCAGGATCACGGATTTTCCCGCATCCGCCAACTCGGCGGCGGCGACGAGGCCGGCCAGCCCGGCACCGACGACGATGGCGTCGCAATCCATGTCCAACTCCGCTTTAGCGCTCGGTAAGTTTCAGTTCGATACGACGGTTCGTCGCCCGTACCTCCGGTGAATCGCCCTGCTCGATCGGCTGGAATTCTCCGAAACCGGCGGCAACGAGACGGTTGGCCGGAACACCCTGTTCAATCAGGTATTTGACGACGGAGGTGGCGCGGCCGGAAGAAAGCTCCCAGTTGTCGGCATAGCGTCCGGTTCCGGAAAGCGGCACATTGTCAGTATGCCCATCGACGCGCAGCACCCAATTGATATCGTCGGGGATTTCTCTGGCGAGGTCGATCAACGCCACGGCGAGTTTTTCCATTTCGCCTGTGCCTTCCTCGTTGAGATCGGCACTGCCGGAGGGAAAAAGCACTTCTGACTGGAAAACGAAACGGTCGCCGACGATGCGGATGTTTTCGCGGTCGGAAAGAATTTCGCGCAGGCGGCCGAAGAAATCGGAGCGATAGCGGTTGAGTTCCTGAACCCGCTGCGCCAGCGCAATATTAAGCCGCCGCCCGAGGTCGGCGATCTTGGTTTGCGATTCCCGGTCCTTGGCCTCCGAGACCTCAAGCGCATCTTCAAGCGCGCCGATCTGGCGCCGCAAGGCAGCGATCTGCTGGTTAAGCAATTCGACCTGCGACAATGCGCGCTGGCTGAGTTGACGCTCCGCATCGAGCGTTTCGCTGAGCTCGCCGATCCGCTCTTCCGCTGCGCTGGACGCGCCGGCACCACGCGCCAGCAGCTCCTGCAGCCGTGACCGTTCGCTTTCCGAATCCGACAACGTCGCCTGCATGTTCGCAAGCGCATCCTCAAGATCCTGGCGGCTTGATTCCTCCAGCGCCAACAATTGCGTCAGCTCGTTGATCTGGCTGTTAAGGCGGTTAAGAACCTCATCGCGACCGCTGATTTCCCGACTGAGCAGAAACTGCGCCAGCACGAACACCGACAGCAGGAACATGATCGCCAGCAACAGGGTCGACAAGGCATCGACAAAGCCCGGCCAGTAGTCGACACCCCCTACCCCGCGGCGGTTTCGAGCAAGCGCCATATCTGCTTACCGGGACCCGGACTTCTTGTCCGGACCCATCTTGCTGATCTTGTCGGATAGATTATCGAGCGTTTCGCGCATCGCACGCGACTCGGTCTGTTGCGCCTCGATCCAGTCCCGCAGCATTTGTTGTTCATTGCGCATGTTCTTGACCAGCCCCTGGATACCTTCCGCCAGATTGGCCATCGCTGCGGTAGATCGCTGGTTGATGCCGCCGCCGGACTGAGCCATCGATTGCACCGTCTCCGACAGCCTGCGAATATCTTCGGAGCTCTCGCCACCGGAAGATACGTCGTGGGCGACGATGTCGAAATCCGGATCGGTGACCGTCGACAACCAGTTTTCCAATTCAGTGTAAAAACGGTTTTGGGCCCGCCCCGCCTGCAAATCGAGAAACCCAAGTACCAGCGAACCGGCAAGTCCGAAAAGCGATGAGGAAAACGCCGTGCCCATGCCGTCGAGAGGTGACGCCAGCCCATCTTTCAAAGCCTGTAGTACGTCATTCGTGTCACCCGAGCCAGGGTCAAGAGATTGAATGACCGTATTGATCGAACCGATCGTCTGCAGCAGGCCCCAGAACGTGCCGAGCAGGCCGAGAAACACCAGCAATCCGATCATGTAGCGCGAGGTATCGCGCGACTCATCCAGCCGCGTTGCGATCGAGTCGAGGATTGAGCGCAGCGACGTCGTGGACAGGGACATCGATTGCTTGCGGCTCAGAAGCACGCGCATCGGTGCGAGCAATGTCGGTGTTCGGCCGCTCCGCACGCGGTCGCCGCCCTGACGGAATGAGTTGACCCAGCTGACTTCCGGGCGCAATCGAAGGACCTGATTGAAAACCAGCAGAATGCCGACTGCCAGAACGGCCAAGATTAGACCGTTGAGGCCGGGATTGGCGAAAAAGGCGTTGGATATCTGGCGATAGAGTATGGCGGCGAGGAAGCCCACGATGATCAGGAAGATCAGCATGCTCCAGAAAAACACCAGCGGACTGGACAGCCGATGCGGCTGCAATCCGATATCCTGATCTGATATGCCCCACCCCGATAGTCTCAATCTGGCCATACGCTAAGTACCCCGGGCAAACGCCGTCCTTTTGTGTTGGCCGGACGGTGCCCGCCTGTTCCCTCAGTTTTTTCGGAGCCGAGGACTTCGGCGATTATCCGGCCCTGACGCCACGCCTGCCGACTCCCCCCAAATTCGAAAGCCCCAGTGAAACTAATCAAAAACATGGACGAATGGGAAGTGTTGAAGCCGAAGAATGCAGACTTCCCACGAATTCGCGACCTATTTGTGTTCACGTTCGCATCAGCAACGGCCGAAATGGTCCGCGAAGACAAGCACTAAGCGCTCATAAAAGGGCAAATGCCATCAACTCACTCGTCCGATGGTTGAGTTTTTTCCACAATTGCCGATTCGCGCTGGTCGCTCGCCTTGCGACACCGTAAGATCAGTTTGCTCAGTTTGCGGTGGAGAGCATGGCGGTACCAAGTGGCGTAATCTGGATTACGGGTGCCAGTTCAGGCCTGGGTCGGGCCCTGACGATGCTCTATGTCGGCGAGGGTTGGATCGTTGCCGGCAGCGCGAACGACCCAGCGGGGCTTGAAGAAGTCGCAACCCAATGCGGCTCACTCTCCGGCCGGTTCGTATCTCTACCGCTTGACGTTCGAGACGCAGGTGCAGTTGCTCAGACCGTCGCCACCATAGAAACCGACATCGGACCAATCGATACAGCCATTCTTGCCGCAGGCATCTACAGGACGGTGACCGGTGATGATCCGGATCCAGTTGTCATTCGCGCGGTTGCCGAGGTGAACCTTTTCGGCACGATCGAATGCCTGCACGCAGCACTTGGACCCATGAAATCGCGCAACAGCGGTCGAATTGCAGTAATTGCGTCGCTTTCTGGATACATTGGTCTGCCCTACTTCGCCGCGTATGGCATGACCAAAGCGGCACTCATCAACTTCGCCCAGTGTCTCTATCCCGATCTCGCCCGATTGGGCATCAAACTGCACCTTGTCACACCCGGATTCATCGCGACGCCAATGACGGCGACCGACCAACTGCAGATGCCCCACAAGATGAGTGCCGAGGAGGCCGCCCAACGCATTCGATCGGGGCTTGCAAAAGACAACTTCGAAATCAGCTTTCCGCGTCGCCTGTCCTGGGCTGTCCGCATCCTGCGTGTGCTTCCCATACGTTGGGCGCAGGCCGTCAACGGCAGCGCACGGCAATACGATTCGATCACTCCCAAAACCACTTCGAAAGTACCCGACAATCCTTAGACCACAGATGAGTTGAAAACGATTCCATCGCAGGGATCGATAGGGGGCAATGCAATGAATTTGCACACATCTTCTGAGAATTGGACCGAAAATCGCGGCACAGAAACCCGCTTGGCGATCGTCGGTATTGGCTGCCGTTTTCCGGGCAGTGTTGATCGGCCGGAAAAGTACCTCGATCTTCTCAGAAACCAGACCTGTGCAATATCGGAGGCGACGGACGGACGCTGGAACAGCGATCATTTCTTCAGTTCCGAACCGGATGTTCCGCAACGCTCAGTGACCAAGTGGGCCGGTTTTGTCCCCGACATCACCAAATTCGATGCCGATCATTTCGGCATTTCGCCGCGGGAAGCCGAGGCGATGGATCCGCAACAACGGTTGTTGTTGAGGGTAACCTGGGAAGCCTTCGAGGACGCCGGCATTGCGCCCGATCGTTTGGCAGGATCCAATACCGGTGTTTATGTCGGCATCAGCATGAGCGACTACAAGGCTCTGCAAAACACCGTTTCACCGGATGTGGATCTGTCACATATGGCGACGGGCGTTGCGATGAGCGTCGCCTCGAACCGCATTTCGCACAAGATGAACTTCAACGGACCGAGCATCTCGGTCGACACCGCCTGCTCTTCTTCGTTGGTCGCAACCGACCTGGCCTGCCAGGCCTTGCGGTCCGGGGAGTGCAACCTCGCCGTAGTTGGCGGTGTGAACCTGTTGCTGGACCCGGCGGCATTTGTCAGTTTCAGCAAGGCCAGAATGGTCTCGCCAACCGGACGCGTGTTGACATTCGACGCCAGAGCGGACGGATTCGTTCGCGCCGAAGGAGCTGGCATCGTACTGCTCAAGAGGCTCGAAGACGCCGAAGACGCGGGCGACAAAATCTATGCGGTGCTCCTTGGTTCCGGTGTGAACTCCGACGGACACACCAGCACACTGACAGTGCCGAACCCCGAGGCTCAGGCAACCTTGTTTCGCAACGTTTGCCAGCGCGCCGGCGTTGCTCCCGAAGAAGTCGGCTATGTCGAAGCGCACGGAACGGGAACGCCGGTCGGCGATCCTATCGAGGCCCACGCGATCGGCGAGGTTTTCGGCCAGGCCAGACCGTCCGATAACCCGGTACTCATTGGCTCGGTCAAGTCGAACATCGGTCACCTTGAAGCAGGAGCCGGCGTCGCCGGGCTGATCAAGGCCGCCTTATCGCTCAAGCACGAGCAGACATTTGCAAACCCCAATTTTGAGCAGATCAGCCCGACGATTCCGGCCGACCGGCTGAACATCGAGGTCTCGACGAATACCCGCCCCTGGCCCGCAGGTGACGAACCGCGCCGCGCCGTAGTCAATTCCTTCGGCTTCGGCGGCACCAACGCCTGTGTCCTGCTGGAGGAGGCTCCGGCCCGATCCAAGTCATCTGACGCACCGCAAAATCGGCGAACCTGGATCGCGCCGATTTCCGCCGCAACCAACACGGCTCTCGCAACCATCGCCGATGATGTGGCCGACAGTCTCGAGGCCGGTGCCACCTTGCGCGATACCGTTGCAACTCTGGCCATGGACCGTGCGGCTTTACCGGAGCGGATGGCGATTCTTGCGTCATCGCGAAGCGAACTGATCGAGCGCCTGCGGGCGGTGGCCGAGGCAAACGATGCCGAGTTCCGGGAGGGCGCCAACCCTTCGATTATTGCCGGGCGCAGCAGCGACCAGCCGACAACCGCATTTGCTTTTTCGGGCCAGGGCAGCCAATGGCACGGCATGGCGCGGCGGCTAATCGAGAAGGATGCGGTGTTCGCCGACGCAATGCGCGAGGCTGATATTGCAATCCACAAACGGAGCGGTTGGTCGGTTTTCGAGGAACTGGCCCGGCCACGCAGCGAGACACGGATCGACGAGACGACCGTGACGCAGGCGTGCATATTCGCCGTTCAGGTGGGTCTCTATGCACGCTGGCGTGATTGGGGAATCCGGCCCGACATGATGTTCGGTCACAGCCTCGGCGAGATTGCTGCTGCTTACGCCTCCGGCTCGCTGTCGTTGGAGGACGCCGTGACGGTGCTCCACTATCGCAGTTCCCTGCAGGCGGAAACCGAAGGCAAAGGCGCCATCTACGCCGTCGGAATGTCGGCGGAAGCCATGCAGGAGCAATTGCTTGCCGCGGGCGAGGAGAACATCGAGATCGCCGCCATCAACAGCGATCAGATGGTCACCATCGCGGGAGAGAAAGACGCACTTGCGGGCTTCCTCAAGCATCTCCGCAGTATTGTTGGCAGCGACCTCTTCCGAACCCGGATCCGGATGAATTTCGCACCGCACAGCCCCCAGATGGATCCGCTGCGGGACCGGTTCCTCGAGGGGCTTGCCCATCTGAAGCCGCAGCCAACCGAGCATCCGCTCATTTCGACCGTGACAGGCGACCTCATCGACGGTTCGACAATGGATGCCGAATACTGGTGGCACAACATTCGCCGTCCGGTCCTGTTTCAAAACGCGATGCAAACGAGCATCGAACAGGGCGCAACGCTTTATCTTGAAATTGGTCCTGACGCTCCGCTCAGCGGCCTCATCGCCACGTCGGCAAGTGAACTGGGCGAACAGCCAAGCGTGGTGATCTCGCAGAAGCGCGGTCGCAACGACGAACGCGCGTTGCAGGCGGCGCTTGCTCGCCTCTTCGTCGCTGGTGTCAGGCCGGACTGGAGCCGTGTCTATCCCGGGCCGCACACTCGCCTCGACCTGGCCCGTTACCCCGAGGAGACGAAGGAGTACTGGCTGGACGGCGGCAAGGCCAAGGAACTGATGAACCGGCCTGCAGCCCACCCGTTGCTCGGTCACCGCACGGATGCTCCAGAACCGACCTGGGAGAAAACGCTATCGCTCTCGGAACATACCTATCTGCGTGATCACAAGGTGAATGGAAGCTGCATTTTCCCGGCTGCCGGATACCTGGAAATGATGTTTGCCGTCTATCAGGAGATTTTCGGAGACGGTCCGATCGAACTGGCCGATGTCGAGTTTACCAAGGCCAATTTCCTTGATCCGGAAAAAAGTGAGATGTTCCAGACCCGCTACGACCCCGGTCGCCGCAGGATTGCCATCTACAGCCGACCGGCTGACATGGAAGAAGAATGGGATTTGCGGGCCTACGGATCCGTCCTAACCGCATCGGGCAACTTCGAACACATGCCGCCGCCCGACATGAGCAAACCGGATCGGGTTCTCGACGGCAAAACATTCTACAAAAAGGCAATTGACCTAGGCTACACTTACGAAGGCGGTTTCCGCGGCATCAAGAAGACTGCCACGGCCGGGGACCTTACCTGGGCCAACCTCGCTTTCAGGAGACATGAGGCAAGAGCACCTGGCTACATCATTCACCCGTCGATAACCGACTGCATGCTGCAGATCGGAATTGCCGAGCTCTTCGAGTTGGAAACCGAGCAAAAATCGGCAAAAGCCTTTGACTACATCTACCTTCCCAGGTCCTTGCAGCGTCTCCGATTGGAGCGCCCGTTACCCGCCCGCTTCGACGTTTTGGTCAAGAAGCATGCGACCAACAACTCGCGCGCGGAACTGGACAAAAAGGCCTACGATACAAAGGGAGAGCTGCTGCTTCAGATCGACCACTATACTGCTGCCGCGGTGCACCGCAGCGACGTGCAGGAGGAAGAAGGTGCGGTTACCCGCTACTACACCGACGATGTGGTTCCAGCGCAATTGTCACCCGTCAGGGAAGCGGACAAGAGCGGGCTTTGGCTGATATTCGACGATCAGGGTGGAATCGGATCCCGCCTGGTGAGAAAACTCAGGCAGTTGGGTCATAACTGCCTGACCGTTTCAAGCGGCAAGCCTTTCAATGGTTTCAAGCGGCAGCGCTGCAGCATCGATCCACAAAAACCGGGCGAGTTTTCGGCTTTGATGGAAGCCGTGAGCGAGATGGATGAACCTCTGTCGGCCTCCGTTTTTCTTTGGCCATGCGACCATGCCCATGTCCCCGATGGCTTGAACCCGGAAACGCTGAAAGACGCCGCACGTCGAGGCGTGTTTCCGGCACTTGATCTGGTCCAGGCGCTGATCGAACACCGGCTCGCAAGTGCGCTTTACATTGCCACGAAGGGCGCGCGGGTCACGGCCGATGATGCCGACCGCGATGACTTCACCAGTATTGCACTGTCGCCTCTGCTGGGTCTGGCACGCACGGTGCATTCGGAATGCCCGGCCATCCGCATTGCGGCTCTGGATCTGGATGCCGAAGAGACCTCGGCGGCCACTCATGCACGACAAGTGGTTGCCGAAGTGACGGCAGTCGAACAGGTCCGTGAGACCGAAATCGCCTATCGGAAGGGCCAGCGCCTGGTTCCACGCTTTGCAGCCAGGGGACGTACCAGTCTCTCTGCGCGCATGGTTGCCGGCCAATCGGCACGGGGTGAAAACCCATTTGCGCTGGAGATCGATCAACCGGGCGACCTGGAGGATTTGCATATTGTCGAAACGCAGGCGCACGAACCGAAGGAAGGTGAAGTCAAAGTCGGCGTACGTGCCGTCGGACTGAACTTCCGTGATGTCATGGCCGCAACCGGCCTGCTGCCCATCGATGCCGAGGTTGACCCGGCCTTTCAGAAGCTGGGCATGGAGTGTGCCGGCATCGTCAAAGCCGTCGGCCCGGAGGTCGACGACCTGCAAACCGGCGACCCGGTCATTGCAACCAGTCGCGGCTGTTTTCGTTCGGATCTGACAGTCGATGCAAATATTGTTCGCAAAACCCCGGATGGAATAGGGCCGATCGACGCTGCCACGCTGCTGACCGCATTTTCAACGGCCTATTATGGTCTTCTCACCCAGGCCAGGTTGGCCGCTGGAGAAAGGGTGCTCATTCATCTCGGCACCGGCGGTGTCGGCCTGGCGGCCATTCAGATCGCACAAATGGTCGGTGCTGAAGTCTTTACGACAGCCGGGTCACCAAAGAAACGCGAATACCTGCGCAACCTCGGCATCGAACACGTTATGGATTCACGCTCCATCGACTTCATCGATGAAATCGACCGCATCACCGAAGGAAAAGGCGTTCACGTCGTTCTCAACGCACTCTCGGGCGAGGCCCTTCAACGAGGGCTGGATGTGCTTGCTCCGGGCGGAAGATTCGTCGAGATCGGCAAGCGTGACATCTATGCCGACACCGCGCTGGGCCTCAAGGTCATGCGCCGTAATATCAGCCTCTTTGCCGTCGATATGGCGCGGCTGAGCGACGACAATCCGGAAGTACTCAAAGAGGTGCTGACCAATGTTGCCGACCTTGTCCAGGCGGGAACGCTGAAGGCGCTCCCGGCCGAGACCTTTGCCTTGAACCAGGCCAGTGACGCCTTCATGCGGATGGCCAAAGGGGAGCACATTGGCAAGATTGTCGTCACAGTAGATCCCGAAGAGGTTCAGGTTGCGCTGTCCGACGACAGCGAACTGCAACTGGACCCCGACGGCAGTTACCTTGTGACCGGTGGCCTGGGCGGCTTCGGTCTTGAAGTTGCGGTTCGTATGGCCGAGCGCGGCGCTGGGACAATCTACCTGATGAGCCGGTCCGGAGCGTCGACCAATCAGGCAAAGGCCGGTGTTCGGCGGATCCGAAAAGCCGGTGCAAAACCGGTGGTTGTCAGAGGTGACGTGTCCGAAGCGGCCAGCGTGGCGAAAGTGATGGCCCGCATCGACGCGGGCGATGCCCCGTTGCGCGGAATCATTCATGCAGCCGTCGCCTACGACGATGCCCTGCTGCCGCAGCTCGATCACCAGCGAATGCAAACGGTGTTTGCACCCAAGGTGGAGGGCAGTTGGAATCTGCATACCGCAACCGCCGACCGCGATCTGGATTTTCTGGCTTTCTTTTCGTCGACATCCGTTCCGCTTGGCAACGTCGGCCAGGCCAACTATGTCGCAGCAAACATGTTCATGGAAAATCTCGCCCGATACCGTCGGGCGATTGGCCTTCCGGGTCTGTGTATCGCCTGGGGTGTGATGGCAACCGGCGAAGTCGAGCGTAATCCCGAACTCAAGAAGCTGTTTGAGTCATCCGGTGTGCCGCCAATGCCCGTCGAGACGGCACTCGCCGGACTTGAAATCATGTTGCGGAAATCCGACCCGAGCTTGGGCTACGCGGCGATCGATTGGCAAAAATACGCAACTGCAAACAGCCACGTCTTCGCCCAGCCACGCATGGTCGGGCATGCGGTCACGAGCCGCAGCACCGGCGACCGACAGGCCTATCACGAGACTATGGCTGCTCCGCGGGCAGCACGACCGGCGATCATCGGTCGATACCTCACGGAAGCGATCGCCAAGGTCCTGAAAATCGAGCCGGAACGCATCGATCAGGATACTTCTCTGCAGGATGTCGGTCTCGATTCGCTGACTGCATTCCAACTGAAAAACAGGGCAGAGGCAGAATATGGACTGAACCTCCAGGTATCCAGCTTCCTGCAAAAACCCTCGGTAAGAAAGCTGACCGAGGTCGTCGCACAGGGCCTGGAACGTGGAGAAGTGGCGGAACTCGTCGCCGGCGGAGGCATCGACAGCAGCATCGCCCAGATCTCCCAACGCCAGAGCGATATTCTGATGACGGCAAGACGACACAAGGACAATCCCAGCTATCTGAGAAGCTTCGAGAATGCCGGCGCGACCCATATCAGCCCGCCCATTGACCTGAGCCTTCTTCGCGAGGCCGTCACACGTCTGGCAGAGGAAAACCCAGTCATAGCCTCTCGTTTCCCGATGAAGCGCGGCCGCCACGCAATCGCTCAGTGCCGCGCCGACAAACTGGTCGATGTCGAGGATTGCCGCCACATGGACGATGCAACCTTTGACACGCACCTGCAGCAAACCGTTCTGACGCCCATGTATATATCCAGGGGGCCGCTTTTCAAGATCACGGTTTTTCACCGATCCGACGTTAGCGACGTCGTTCTGGTGCGTTCGCACAACGCGGTCCTTGATGGGCTCTCGTTCATGCTTGCAACGGAGTTCGCTGGCGGCATTTTCCTGCGAGCCAGTTCAGCCGGGATCGAAGCAATGCGTGACAGCCTGTCCTATGCGGACTTCGCCGAGTGGCAGCGCAAATTCGTGTCCAGCCCGAAAGGACGAACACAACTGCTCTATTGGCAGAAGAAATTGCGTGACGCCGGCCCGGCTATGGCTCTGCCCTATGACCGCGCCCGGGTTTCCTCGGTGCCCGAAGCATCCGCCAGCCATAGCTTTCTATTGCCTGGAAACGTCAAAGATCATCTGAAGCAGTTGGCGGCGGCTGAAGGCCGATCCATGTTTGCGATCATGTTGACGGTGTTTGCAAAGCTGTTGCGGCCATTTTCCAATGATCGCGACATCTTCATTACCACGACCGCAAGTGCACGGACGCGTACCGAGCTCGAAGGAACGATCGGTGCGGTCAGCAACACGATCATCGTTCGGGCAGGAAGCTCACCCCTGATCGCTGACTTGCAGACGCTCGATGCGATTGAGACCGATCTCACCGAATCGCTGGCCAACCAGGACTATCCCGCCGGCGCGTTGCGCCGGGATCTGAATCTGAAGTCTGCACCGGACACTCTTCTGGATCAGGTTTCCTTCAGCCAGTTTCTGCCGGAAAGCGCAGGACAACAGGGAAGCCTTGGCGTCCTGGCCAATGTGCCGGGTGCGCGAGTCGAACGCGGGCAAGGTTGGGCTGAAAGCGTCGACCTTCCGTCACGCGGCGTTCGTCGCGATCTGGCCGTCCTCGTTCAGGACCACGAAGGAGACGTTACGCTGCGGTTCGAATACGATGCAGGCCTCTTTGAAGCTGCAACCATCGAGGCTCTGGCGGCCCGTTACATCGATCTCGCGGCGGAATTTGCACCCTATAGTTCAACTGCCGAGGCGCAGGTCGGATGACGGTGGCTGGTTTATGATTGTTGCTTGAGCAGACCAAGCATCTCTTTGTGGATGCGCTCGTTGCCTGCGACCACATTGTTCTTGTCGAACATTTTCGGTCCGCCGGTCTTGTCCGAGACGAATCCGCCAGCCTCGCGGACCATGATGATGCCGGCGGCGATGTCCCATGCGGAAATTGGTTCTTCCCAATAGGCGTCAAAACGACCGGCGGCGACGTACGCCATATCGAGCGCGGCTGATCCGGTTCGCCGTATACCAGAAACCTCCCGCATAACTCTGCCGAGTTCCTGCAGATAAGGACCATGTGATCCGCGGCCAAGATGCGGAACACCCGTGCACACCACACAGTCCGACAACTGACGGCGTCCGGCGACACGCATCCGACGATCGTTGAGAAAGGCACCGTTGCCACGATCAGCCGTGTAGAGTTCGTCAACGACCGGATTGTAGATCACTCCGGCGACAATCTCGCCAGCACGCTCAAGAGCAATCGAAACCGCAAACTGCGGAATGCCGTGCAGAAAATTGGTGGTTCCGTCCAGGGGATCCACGATCCACCGGTGCTGACCATCTGTCCCCTTGGTTTCCCCGCCCTCTTCCCCGAGAAACCCGTAGGTTGGCCGGGCGCGCAACAGCTCCGTATGAACGATCTCTTCTGCTTTTCGGTCGGCTTGGCTGACGTAGTCGCCCGGGCCTTTCAGGGAAACCTGCAGGTTTTCGACTTCGCCGAAATCACGCGTCAGCGCGCGTCCCGCCTTGAAGGCGGCCTGAACCATGACATTGAGAAGAGCGGAACGGGCCATAAAATCTGTCCGATGAAAGCGAAGGAGCGACCTAGTCGGCGCGGCGAATGTAGGTAATTTCGTTGGTGTCGACCAGAATGCGTTCCCCGGATTGAATGAAGGGAGGCACCATGACGCGAACACCGTTTTCCATAACCGCCGGTTTATAGGACGAGGCTGCCGTCTGCCCTTTCACCACCGGATCGGCCTCGACGATTTCCAGCACCACCTGATCGGGCAGCGATATGCCGATGGGCTTCTCTTCGTAAAGTTCCACCGTCACCATCATGCCATCCTGGAGGAACTTGGCGCGGTCGCCAACAAACTCCATGGGCAGTTCCAACTGCTCATAGGACTCGTTGTCCATGAACACCAGCATGTCGCCCTGTTCGTAGAGATACTGGAATTCTTTTTGCTCCAGCCGCACACGCTCTACCGTTTCGGAAGCGCGGAAACGCTCGTTCAGCTTCGTCCCGTCGATGACGTTCTTCAACTCGACCTGGTTGAAGGCGCCGCCCTTGCCGGGCTTGACCGCATTCGTCTTGACGGCGACCCAGAGGCCGCCATTGTGCTCGATCACATTGCCTGGGCGAACTTCATTACCATTGATTTTCATGGGATACGTTCCGGAAAAGTCAAAAACCGGCGCCTCAAGATCACAAATAGCCGTTCGTTGCAAGCCCGGCGTCGAGCAACTGGCCGCCGATGGTGGCTCAGCGCGACCGGAACGTGTTGGCCGCTTCGATCCCGGCCTTCTGTTCCTCGGCCGTCAGCCCCTGGAAAAAATCCTCGAGTGCATGATCTTCCAGGCCCGAGCGCCGCGACACGATATACCACTTGGCAGCTTCTATCGGGTCAGGCCGGGTGCCGATGGCATTGATATAGAGATGTGACAGGCGGTTTTGCGCCATGACATTGCCTGTGTTGGCGGCACGACGCATCCAGGAAAACCCGGTTTCATAATCGGTCTCGCCACCGATTCCGTCGATGAGCCAGACCGCGAGGTCGAGCTGTGCGGTGTCGTAGCCGGAGCGAGCAGCGCGCAGCATCCATTGTCTGGCCTTCTCGCGGTCAGCACCTCTCAGGCCGACACCGTGGGCGTAGATCTGTGCCAGCGCGAACTGCGCATCGGCGATCCCGTTTTCAGCTGCCTGCTGCATATAGGGCAAGGCCTGGCGAATGCCTTCGTCTCCCGGCTGGTCGGTGATCAGCAACTGGCCGTAGTTGAACTGCGCCGAGGAATTGCCGCCATCGGCGGCCATCTTCATCAACTCGCGCGCCCGATCCCGGTCCGGCGCGACGAAGCGCCCCTCCAGCAGCAGCAGAGCATATTTGAGCTGTGCGGCGACATTACCGCTGTCTGCGGCCGCCTTGTACCAGAATACGGCTTCCTTCATGTCCTGTGGCACACCCAGCCCGCGCGAGTAAATCTCCGCAATCAGTGTCTGTGACGCCGGATCGCCCAGTTTCGCGCGTGGTTTGGCGAGCTCGAGCGCGGTCAGATAGTAGCCACGCTGGAATGCACCATAGGCAAGGTCGCCCGGATCGATCGCAGCAGCCCCTGCTCCGTCCGCGGCACTTTTCGCACCAATGGCCGACGATTGCTCCGCAACCGGCTTCTCTTCGGTTGTTTCGGTCGGCTGGGCCGGCACCGTCAGTGCGGCCAAAATCAGCAATGGAAGCGTTCGATTCATCACGACAGTCAATCCTCGAACCGTGGCGCTTTTTCGTCAAGCAGGGCATTTACGGCTGCAACCTTCATCGCCGCCTGCCCGGGATCGGCAAATACGGCATGGCCCAATGCGACGAATTCTGCCCCCGTTGCGGCCACCGCGAGGGCCGATTCAGGGTCCCGCCCGCCCATTATGACGCAGGGAATTTCCACCATCGATGCCCACCATTGTCCCAGATCAAGATTCTTGGAGTGCGGCTCATCTTTAATGTCGCCGTCGATTTTGCCAAAAAATATGTAGTCGGGTCTCAACTCGCCTATTTCAAGAGCCGAGTGCCGGTCCTTGGCCCGACCGCCACCGACGATGAGCTTCGGAGAAAACCGTTCCATCGCGTCGCCCAGACTACCGACATGGCCGACAATGTGGAGACCGTCCGCACCAGCCCGCGCAGCAATCCGCTCTTCACCTGCGATCAGGACCGCCGCTCCTGCCTTTTGCGCGACCGGTATCAGCCGCTCGGCCAATTTCTGAAAACCGCCGTCATCCAGCCCGTATTGAGGCAGGATCACCGATGCGACATCTCCGCCGCGCAACGCGTCGGACAGGGTCTTCTCCGCCAGGTCCGCGTCTGCGATATCCGGCAGGACCAGCACCAGGCGGCATCGATCCTCTACATTCGGCATTTTGTGTTTTCCCGTAAGAAGCGACTGGCTTATAAGGGCCCGACCTTTTTTTGAACCCTCTTTGACGATCCTCCCGGATAAACCAGCATCGCGGACGGATCAACCTGGAAGCTGATGCCCGCCGATCTGACCTTTTTTGCCGTCGCGGTCCCGGCCGTCATTCTGGTCGGCTTGGCCAAGGGCGGCCTGGGCGGAACTTTAGCGCTGATGGGCGTGCCCCTGATGGCACTGGTCATTTCTCCGGTGAAGGCTGCGGCGATCATGCTGCCGATTTTGATCATCATGGATGTCGTCAGCCTCTGGGTCTGGCGTCACTACAACGACTGGCCGACGCTCAAGGCCATCCTGCCCGGCGGAATCATCGGAATTGTCATCGGATGGCTGGCGGCATCGCTTGTCACAGACGCGGTTATCCGGCTTTTAGTCGGCGCCATCGCGCTCAGTTTTGTTCTTAGCTACGCTCTTGAGCGTTATCGCCGGGGAGGTGGCGAACCGCCCAGGAAACCTCAGAATCCGGTCAAAGCGACGTTTTGGGGAACCGTTTCGGGCTTCACGAGTTTCGTTTCACACGCCGGCGGACCACCCTACCAAGTTTACACGTTGCCACTTGGGATGACTCCGAAGGTCTTCACCGGCACCAGCACCCGCTATTTCGCTGTCGTGAACGCTCTCAAAGTGGTGCCCTATTTCGCTCTTGGACAGTTCGATGCCAGCAATCTCAAGACATCCGCCATGCTCTTGCCGCTGGCTGTGGCAGCCACCTTTGCGGGAGCATGGGTCATCAAGCGCATGAGACCGGCGGTATTTTATCCGTTGATGTATCTGTTGGTGGCGATAACCGCCATCAAGCTTGTTGCCGACGGTCTGAATGCGTTATTGGCCTAGAAGACAAAGAGGCACCGCATATTCATTGCCGGAGACTAAATGACCAATCCTTTTGAAACCGACCTCGATCGCAATCCCGCCAACTACCAGCCGCTGACGCCGCTGGCGCATCTGGCTCGCGCGGCTTACGTCTATCCCGATCATACAGCGATCATTCATGGTTCGCGGAAAACCGACTACCGGACATTCTATGCGCGCTGTCGGCAATTGGCTTCGAGCCTTGCTGCATTGGGGATTGGCAAAGGCGACACGGTTTCGGTGATGCTGTCCAACACACCAGCGATGCTGGAAGCCCACCACGGAGTGCCGATGACCGGCGCGGTGCTGCATTCTCTCAACACCCGCCTCGATGCCGCAATTATCGCCTTTCAGCTCAACCATGCGGATTCGAAGGTTCTGATCGTTGACACTGAATTTTCCGGCGTGGTCGCCGAGGCTCTGAAGCAAACCAGCGTTTCCCCGCTGGTAATCGACTATGACGATCCGGAATACGGAACCGACACCCCCTTCCCCAAGGGAGAGCGCATCGGAAGCCGCGACTATGAGGAATTCCTGACTGCCGGCGATCCGGACTACCAATGGTCCGGTCCGGATGACGAATGGGAGTCGGTATCTCTGAACTATACCTCAGGAACAACCGGCAACCCAAAGGGTGTGGTCTACCACCACCGCGGTGCAGCGCTAATGGGTTACTCCAACGTCGTCGCCTCCGGCATGGGCAAGCATCCGGTCTATCTTTGGACACTGCCGATGTTCCACTGCAACGGCTGGTGTTTCCCATGGACGTTAGGCGTGGTAGCCGGCACCCATGTCTGCCTGCGCTGGGTGCGCGCCAAGGCCATGTATGAGGCCATCGCCGACCATCGAGTCACGCATTTGTGTGGAGCGCCCATTGTCATGGCGACGCTGTTGAACGCTCCGGAAGATGAAAAAAGACAATTCGAACAACAGGTCAGCTTCAATACCGCCGCCGCGCCGCCGCCCGAATCCGTACTGTCGCAAATGGCCGACGCCGGGTTCGAAGTCGTCCATCTCTACGGTCTGACCGAGACCTATGGTCCAGCCGTTGTCAACGAGTGGCACGATGAATGGAATGCCCTCGATCCGGCGCATCGGGTCTCGATGAAAGCGCGTCAGGGCGTCCGCTACAACGCGCTGGAAGATCTTTCGGTGCGCGACCCGAAGACCATGGAACCGGTCCCCGAAGATGGCGAGACGATCGGCGAGGTGATGTTCCGCGGCAATATCGTCATGAAAGGTTACCTGAAAAACCCCGAAGCCAGCGCCGAAGCCTTCGAAGGCGGCTGGTTTCACTCCGGCGATCTCGGAGTGATGCATCCGGACGGCTACATCCAGCTGAAGGACCGGTCGAAGGACATTATCATCTCCGGCGGCGAGAATATCTCATCGATCGAGGTCGAGGATGCGCTGTACAAGCATCCGGCGGTTCAGGCGGCCGCCGTGGTCGCTATGCCCGACGACAAATGGGGCGAGACGCCATGCGCTTTTGTCGAACTCAAGCCCGGCGCTGAGGCAACCGCGGAAGGGGTGATCGCCCATTGCCGTGAGCATTTGGCGCACTTCAAGTGCCCCCGCCACATCATTTTTGAGCCGCTACCAAAGACCTCGACCGGAAAAATACAGAAATTTGTGTTGCGCGAGCGGGCCAAAAACCAGATCTGACGGCCAGAGGGACGAGAAAAACGACGAATTTTGAAAAACAAAGGGCCATGCGCGCCAGCACAAGGCGGCGCGCCGGTAAAACGGTGTTAGTCAGTGTTCCTACTGCAGTGACAATTCTCCCCGCAAGCGCTCGATTTCGTCCTTCACCCGCAGCTTGCGCCGCTTGATATCGGTGATTGCCGAATCATCGGAGGATGGATGGCTAAGCGCCGAATGGAGTTCCTCTTCAAGAGCGCCGTGCTTCTTTTCCAGCGTTTCAAGGCGAGCATGGATTGCCATGGAACGACTCCTTTGTATGCCTGTTGCTCCGCCCCGCAACCGCAGAGCGGCCATCATCAAGTTTGCCACTAACATATGGCGATTGTCGAAGGATTATTTCAATGCAGTGGAAAACTTTCTGCTGTTGGCGGTTTTGCGAATTCCGACAAAATGTTAGACGAATGTCACGTCGGGCAACTGCAAATCGCCGATTCCGACCGCAGCGTCCAGGGTGCCGATATGGGGATAGAGGATATGTCGGATCAGGATCAGGCTGAATTGCGTCTGAAGGCAGCACGTTTGCGCCAGGAACACGAAGACTTCGATTCGGCCATCAATGCCATGATCAAGACCGGTTGCGACACATTGAGCGTTCAGCGAATGAAAAAGAAAAAGCTGGCCCTGAAGGACCAGATCACCAAGATTGAGGATCAAATCATCCCCGATATCATCGCCTGACGAATGCAGTCGATGACCAGCAAACCCCCAGTCGCCATCATCATGGGTAGTCAGTCTGACTGGCCGACCATGAAACACGCCGCCGAAATCCTGGACCAGCTCGACATACGCTACGAGGCACTGATCATTTCGGCGCACCGAACGCCGGATCGCATGGTCGATTTCGCCAAAAAAGCCCGTGCCAACGGGTTCAAGACGATCATCGCCGGCGCCGGCGGCGCAGCCCACCTGCCCGGCATGACGGCGGCATTTACCACGTTGCCGGTTTTCGGCGTCCCGGTGCAATCGAAAGCACTCTCCGGTCAGGACAGCCTGCTGTCGATCGTACAGATGCCCGCGGGCATTCCGGTTGGCACTTTGGCAATCGGAGTTGCCGGTGCCACCAATGCAGCGCTGCTAGCCGCTTCAGTCCTTTCAATCGAAGACGAGAGCGTGGCGCAGCGTCTCGAAACTTGGCGGCAGGCACGCAGTGATTCCGTGCCGCTGGAACCGACGGACGGAGCCTGATTATGCCGGCTTTGAAACCGGGCAGCGCGATCGGCATTGTCGGCGGCGGTCAGTTGGGCCGTATGATGGCCATGGCGGCGGCACGTCTTGGCTTCCGCACCATCATTCTCGAGCCGGATGAGTATTGTCCGGCCGAACAGGTGGCGAGCAGCCACATCACGGCGGCCTATGACGATACCGAAGCGTTGGAAACGCTGGCGGCGCTCTGCGATGTCGTCACCTACGAGTTCGAGAATGTACCGATCGAAGCCGCCCACCTGCTTGCCGAAAAGAAACCCGTCTTTCCGCCGCCGCGGGCACTGGAAGTTGCGCAGGATCGGCTGGTCGAAAAAACCTTTCTCAACGATTGCGGTATTGCAACCGCCGAATTCAAAGCGGTGGACAGCCAGGAACAGCTGGAACAGGCGCTCGCCTCCTTCAACGGCAGCGGCGTTCTGAAAACCCGTCGCCTCGGCTATGACGGCAAGGGTCAGCGGCTCTTTCGGGGAACGGAAGATAACCCGGCTGGCGCCTTCGGGGCTCTCGGCCACGTTCCGCTCATTCTGGAGGGCCTGGTGCCTTTTGCCTGCGAGATTTCCGTGATTGCAGCCCGCTCGCAAGACGGCGCCATCGTTGCTTTTGATCCCGCCAGGAACGATCACCGCGAAGGTATTCTGCGCACATCGACCCTGCCATGTGGTGCGGCCGAGTCAACTTTGAAGCAGGCGCGCGAGGCAGCGGAAGCGGTTCTGACCAATCTGGACTACGTTGGCATTGTGGGCATCGAGTTCTTCGTTCTTGACGATGGAACACTGCTCGCCAACGAACTGGCTCCGCGTGTCCACAACTCCGGCCACTGGACAGAGGCGGTCTGCACGGTTTCCCAGTTCGAACAGCACATCCGTGCCGTCGCCGGCTTGCCACTTGGTCCGGCAAAGCGGCATTTCGATTGCCAAATGGAAAACCTCATTGGCGACGATGTCGACCAGGTTGATTCAATCCTCTCAGATCCGAGTGCTGTCTTGCATCTCTACGGCAAACGGCAGGTCCGACCTGGTCGCAAGATGGGGCACGTCACCAAGCTGGGTAAAGCGAATTGAACTCGGCCACAGGCAGGCACAATGGCGCGTCAACGGTTGACATACCGAGACCGGGCGTTTAAACGCCTCCGTGATGAACGAAGCGCGTCACCCGGCGCGCTTTTGGTTATTTGGGAGCTCGACGGCCTGCGGCCATCAAGAGCGGCGACCGAGGGTCCGGAACAATGAAGATCAAGAACTCGCTGAAAGCGCTGAAAGCACGCCACCGTGAGAACCGCCTGGTTCGCCGCAAGGGCCGTGTTTACGTCATCAACAAGCAAAATCCGCGTTTCAAAGCGCGGCAGGGCTGAGTGCGCGCCGGTTCATCCGGTCGCGATCAACAAAATTTGCCTTTGAACACCGGCGGATGCGCACTAGAATCATCGCATGCGCCGATTGATATTGATTCCAGCCGCTACCCGCTCCATCGCCATCGTCTGCGCGATGGTGGTGGGAACCGCGATCTCTCCAGCCCAGACAAGCGATGGGAACCAGCCTGAAGCTGCGGCTTTGGAACCGCCCCAAAACCGCGCGGAACGCCTGGACAATTTCTTTTCCGACCTCAAACGCGAGTCCGATCCGGAGCCTGCCAAACGCATCGCCGACAGTATCTGGACTGAGTGGCGCCAATCCGGCAGCGCCACCGCCGATCAGCTGATGGCATGGGCCAATGAAGCCATTCGCGACAAGCGCCATTACACCGCCTTGGACCTGCTCGATCAGGTGACGGTTCTGATGCCCGACTATGCCGAAGGTTGGAATCGACGCGCCACCCTGCACTACATGATGGACAATCATTCCAAGTCGATGGCGGATATCAATCGCGTTCTGGAGCTGGAGCCCCGCCATTTCGGTGCACTTATGGGAATGGCCACCATTCTGACCGCTGCGGGCCGGGACGAAGCAGCGCTTGGTGCCTATATCAAAGTGCTTGAAGTTTATCCGGCAATGCGCGAGGCTCAGAAGAAGGTCGGTGAGCTGTCCGAAGAGCTGTCCGGCGACGAAATCTAGGATTATCGAGCAACTCAAGAACGTCAGACGAGGGTGGATTGACTTTCTTCGTTCTGGTCCCGCTGACTGCGGCCGCGGCCCTCTTCCTTTTCACCAGATATCATATCAGGCGCATAGAACGCAGTTTTCCGGTCTGCGGTTCCTTCGTCGACGCGGGTGGATTCGAACTTCACATAAGTCATATTCCCGGCCCCGAGGAGCCGGAGTTGCCGCCGGTTGTCTTTCTGCACGGAGCCAGCGGAAATCTGCGCGATCAGATGATGGCCTTCCGGGAAAAGCTGGAGGGGCGTGCGGATCTGATTTTCGTTGACAGGCCAGGTCATGGCTGGTCACAGCGCGGTGATGCAGACAACGACCGCCCCGACGGACAGGCGCGCAGTGTCGCAGCGGCGCTGGACACGATGGGCATCGATCGGGCCATCATTGTGGGACATTCCTTCGGCGGTGCGATCGCATCCAGCATGGCGCTTGAAACGCCTGACAAGGTGGCCGGGCTGCTGCTGATTTCCGCTCCAACTCACCCTTGGCCCGGCGGAATCGACTGGCATCACCATGTGTGTGCAGCACCGCTGATTGGTCCCGTTTTCACCCAGCTTCTGGTTATGCCGATCGGTCTGGCTCGCGTTGACCGGGTAGCACGCTGCGTTTTCTCACCCAACGACTATCCCGCAGACTATCTTGAGGTGAGCGGAACAGAGCTCGTGCTGCGCCCAAGGGCCTTTCGCAACAACGCGGTGGACGTCGTCAATCTCTACGACCATGTGGTTCGAACGGAGCCACGTTATAACGACATCGCCACTCCGACGGTCATCATTACCGGCAATCGAGACGATGTCGTCTCCCCGGACATACACTCCGAAGCGATGGCACGCGAAGTCAAGGGCTCACAACTGTTGCGCATCAGTGGTGTCGGTCATAAGCCGGACTTCGCCGCCACCGACCTGTGCATCGCCGCCATGCAAAAGATTGCCGGAAAGAACGTCGATCTTGACGCAATGATGGTTGACTTGGAATCCCGGATCGAGGGCCAACAGCGGGGTTCACACCAGGCCGGGTCAAACCCCGGCCGGGCTGATCAGATCCCTGTCATGCCGTCCGATCCGATATAGGCGATGCGCAGCATATTCGTAGCGCCTGGTGTGCCGAATGGAACGCCCGCCGATATGATCACACGGTCACCGGGTTTGCCGAAGCCTTCCAGGAACGTCACGCGACAGGCGATATCGACCACGTCGTCTACATCCTTCGCGTCCTCACTGACAACGCAATGAAGGCCCCAGACCAGCGACAGCCGGCGCGCCGTCTCGACGATCGGTGACAGGGCGATGATTGGAATTTGAGCCCGTTCCCGCGAAGCCCGCAGACCGGTCGTGCCCGATGAGGTGAAACACACGATGGCGCACAGTTCGAGGGTTTCGGCAATTTGCCGTGCCGCGAGCGAAATCGCATCCGCACCAGTTGCCTCCGGCTCGGAGCGCTGCGCATGGATAATCCCGGTGTAATTTTCGTCCCGTTCGACCTTGCGGGCAATCGCCGCCATTGTCGATACCGCTTCCACCGGATAGTCACCAGCAGCCGATTCGGCCGACAACATCACCGCATCGGCCCCCTCGAACACCGCCGTTGCAACATCGGACACTTCAGCGCGGGTTGGGACCGGCGCCGATATCATTGATTCGAGCATCTGCGTCGCCACGACCACGGGCTTACCGGCCTTGCGGCAGGCACGTGTCAATCGCTTCTGCAGGCCGGGCACGGCCTCCAGCGGCAATTCCACACCCAGGTCGCCGCGCGCCACCATCAGTGCGTCGGTCAGTTCGATGATTTCCTCGATGCGTTCGATCGCCTGAGGTTTTTCGATCTTGGCCATCAACCCGACCTGACCGCGCGCGACCTTGCGAACCTCCGCCAAGTCGTCCGGCCTTTGAATAAAGGACAACGCCACCCAATCCACGCTCTTGGTGGCAAGCACGGCTTCAAGATCCTTGTGATCCTTCGGCGTCAGTGCTCCCAAGGCAAGCGTACTGTCTGGCAGGCTGACCCCTTTGCGGTCGGAGATCTTGGTACCGGAAATGACGGTACACTGGATGGTGTCGCCGTCGCAGACATCCGCTTTCAATTGCAAGCGCCCGTCATCAATCAAAAGTCTGTGACCGGGCTCGACGGCCGCGAAAATCTCGGGATGCGGCAAGAATACCCGACGAGCATCGCCGGGCGCTTCGTCCTTGTCGAGCGTGAAAGTCTGCCCCGGCATCAACTCGACCGCCGTGTCCTTGAATTTACCGACCCGCAGCTTCGGTCCCTGCAGATCAGCCAGAATTCCGATCGGTCGACCACAGCGCATTTCGACATTGCGAATACGCTCAACCAGCTCACGCATCATGTCGTGACTGGAATGGCTCATATTGATTCGGAAGGCGTCCGCACCCGCTTCGTGCAACTTCTGGATCGTTTCCTCATCTGACGAGGCCGGCCCCAGTGTTGCCAGTATTTTGACCTTGCGCAGGCGCTTCATTAATTCCCACCTTCCTCGAGTTCAGTCGAATCGGAGAGCTGGACCATCCAGCTCGCCTGCTGACCAGTGTCGTATTCCTTGAAACCCATGCGCAGGAAACCGCGAGTAAAGCAGTTCTGAACGCCGACGATCTTGAACTCGTCCTCGGCCACGCACATGTTGACGTCGCCTCCCCAGCGGCCGCCGCGAGCGGCGTCTTCGGCGTAAACGTAGTAGTAACGCGACGACAACTGCCCCTCAATCAGCGTAGCGCAGGAAGTCGCTGGTATCTGCCACCACCCTTCGGTGATCCAGCCTTCCTGGCCGCGGTAACCGATCGCCACGCCTACCAGGTTCTGCGTTCCGTTACAGACCCTAAAATCGGCCCTGGCCTCCTGAGAAAAGGTTCCACCGGCCAAAAACGCCAAGAATGCTACAACGATGTGACAGCGCGACAATCTTTGACCCATACATCGACCCATCCACTGACCCATCACGGCAATACCGAACCCCCAAAGGCATAACGAAGCAGGATGCGCTTAAAAAAAGCCCAGCCCAACGGTTTTTGTATGTGCCGCATCGGCAGCCCGAATGTCAACGAAAGAGGGGTCTTTTCAAGGCTGTTGGTTGTTGCCATAACACCATGAAAGGGCATCGCTTTAGCAATCGGGACGCAAGCTCCTCAATCGCTTCATGTGCCGGACGAAACCCGGACATGCGGGTCACCGTCTGCCTCAACCCATCTTGGAGACCAATATGACTGAACTCACCGACCAGCAAAAAACCGAATTCGAGGCAGCTGCTTTTCGAACGTTGGTGGCGCATTTGCGCAAACGCAACGACGTTCAGAACATCGACCTCATGAACCTGTCCGGATTCTGCCGCAACTGCCTGTCCAACTGGTACATGGATGCCGCAACCGAGGCCGGAGTTGACCTCAGCAAGGCCGATGCCAGGGAAATCGTCTATGGCATGCCCTACGACGAGTGGAAGTCGAAGTACCAGACCGAAGCCTCAGACGAACAAAAGGCAAAATTTGCCGCTTCCCGTCCCGATCATTGAGGTCGTGCCGGTTTGGTCTTGACGAACCGGCCTGACCGGGGCACCAGTCGACAGCCATAGAACAGCACACAGGAATCGCCTTATGTTGGAGACCCAGGGAGTCGCCCGAGATCAGCTTCGCGCCTTTGTTGAGCGCATCGAGCGGCTGGAAGAAGAAAAGAAAACCATCGCCGATGACATCAAGGATGTCTATGGCGAGGCCAAGGCCATGGGCTTCGACACCAAGGTCCTCCGCAAGGTGATCTCCATTCGCAAGCTGGATCAGAACGAGCGCATGGAACAGGAGGCTGTTCTCGACACCTACCTGCACGCGCTCGGCATGGCCGAAGCGCCGCCTGAAAGCTGAACTGGCTACTTAAGATCAGTTGCGTACGACGAAGCGGGCGACCGTCATGAAATTGACGGCCCGTCCGCTGAAGCTGTCGGAGCTTGCAACGCGGTTTTCCGTCGAGAAGCCATCCATATGGACGGTATCAGGTGCGCTACGCATGTAGGCGGATACGAAATGTGGCGCCTTGCCGGGTCCGTGCATGGCGGCGATGCGATTGGCTACGAATGTACGGCGGGTCGCCAAATTCTGCGTCAACACCGGTTCCTTGCGAACCGAACTGCGGCGATTTTCTTCAGCATCCTGCGCATCGGGCCGCCCACCCTTGCCAAGATTGGGCCGAACCAGCGGAGCGAAGGCGCTCTGCAGAATGCCGTTGGACCGAAGCGAACTTGATGAAGGCGGCGCCAGAGCAACTTCGATTGGCGCGAGGGCAATCATCTCGCCCACATTGTGCTGGAATGGAGACGGTGCCGGAACTGGAATGCCCGTTTCGTCCTCGTTCCGCGTCGTATCCTGGGAACGCGGATTGAAAGCCGCCGCCACCACGACTGCATCGGATGCGATGGAGTTGGGGCGGATCGTCGGCCGCGGAACGAACGCCAACTGAGCTGTGTCTTGCTGCGTCGATGCAACCAGCGGGTTCTCGGCGGGCGGTTGTATCCGACCCGTTCTCAAACCAGCGCTGTTCGTTTCAACTGTCGCAGGAGCCAAAAGGAATGCATCGCCGGCGGGCGATTCAGGCGCAGACGCAAGCGTCACGCGAGTCCCGGCATCGAGATTCGGCCGTATCGGCGCAACCGGTATAGGAACGCCTGAACCATTCGCAAGTGCTGGTGCGGTAACCCGGATCGGTACGCCACCGCTTTCTGGGATTGCAACTGCCGCCGTCGACGTGTTCGGCGCCAGTGCGACCTCGACCGGCGATTGCTGCAACGCTGCGAGCTGAACGCCGCTATCCGGCGTTGCCGGTCGTGGCGTCGGCGTCGGTATCGACGCCAATTGGACTGTTTCCTGTGGCTGTTGTTGTTGCTGTTGCCGACGCGGCGCGGCTGCGACAGTCGTCCGTCGGGTCCGCGTTTCCGCAGGTTTGTCCTCATCCCGGTTACGATTGCCGAAAACGCCGGCCAACAGATTGCCACCGCCCGAAGAGCGTTTTCCGGCTATCTGAATCTTCTTCGACGTCACGCGCTTTTTGTAGTCAGCCATTGCCTGTTTGTAGCCTGGCAGGGGCTTGCCGTTCTTCGGCAGGTGCAAAGTCTTGCCTTTCGGGAAGACCCTCGCCAGCTCCTTACGGCTCATCCGAGGCCAGGAGCGGACGCTGCCGACATCCAGGTGCACGAAGGGTGACCCCGATCGCGGGTAGTAGCCAACGCCGCCCACCTGCGCCTGCATGGCAACGCGCCGCAGCTTGCTCAATTTGACATCCGGGATATAGAAATCGATCGCCTTGCCGAGCATATGCTGGCTCTTCGAAGCGACACCCTTTGAGCGTCTGCGCAGCATGGCGTTAGTTGCCGGGGAACGGTAGGCGGACACCACGTGTATGTGCTTGCGGGCCCCGGTGCCACGATACACTTCCCAAAGCAGGTCGAGCAGGCGCGGGTCCATGCGGGTCGGTTCGTTGCGGCGCCAATCACGCAGGAAACGGTTCACCTTTTTCAAGCCTGACGGCAAATAGCGGCCGTTCCTCTTGTAGGTGATGGTGGCCCGTTCCTTGGTGTGCAGGAAGTAGAGTTTCAGCGATCGCGTCTCGGCAGCAGCCGGACCGGCGACGAAAACGCAAAACAGCGCGGCGACAAGCATCGCCACGCGGTAATGACGCACCCGCGTCCATTCACTCAATCTCTGTGAGCCCCTCACCAAATCCTATGGGTCCCCTGCGTCCCGCCGCCCGTGTATTCCTGCGTTCACGGCCCCCGGTCAATTGGCATATACCAAAAGATATCGATATTGCCTACTTCCCGTTCGCCCGTATGTCGACTGCTCTCTCACAATTGCGGTCAGAGCATGGCAAACCGCTCACACTCCGTTTCAACCGTTATTTATAGTGAACAAAGAACTAACAAGGAGTGAATAAAACCAACTATCTTCGCTTCGATTCGAGGCATGTCTGGCTTGCTGGCCGATTTGGTGGACCGGCTGATTCGGATTTTGTAAGGATACTGCACCCTGCACCGGCGACCCAATGCGGTTGCCGACAGGTGATTGGATATTTTCGGGGACCAGACGAATGACTCGAGTGCCGCGCACTACAACCTTCATTTCCAGTGCGCGTCGGCATCCCGGCGACCCGGTAGCAACCGCAGGGGAGGAAAAGCTGGGCGACCTTCCGGAATGGCAGCTTGCCGATCTTTATGAGGGTATGGACGCACCGCAACTGCGCGCCGATCTGGAGAATGTCGACCGCGAGTGCGAGGCATTCGAAACCCGCTGGAAGGGAAATCTTGCTTCGGCCGCAGGCAAATCCGGAACGGATGGACTTGGCGCAGCTCTGAAGCAGTTCGAGGCCCTGGAGGAGTTACTGGGGCGCATCGTATCGTTTGCCGGTCTGACTTATTTTTCCGACACCAGCGATCCGCAACGGGCGAAATTCTATGGCGACATCCAGTCGCAGGTCACCGATATCAGCAGCCGACTGTTGTTTTTTGCCCTCGAGCTCAATCGCATCGAAGATGCCGTCATCGACGCGGCGATGCAGAATGATCCGGAAGCTGCGTATTATGCGCCCTGGCTGACCGACCTGCGCAAGGACCGGCCCTTTCAGCTTGAAGATCGGGTCGAACAGCTTTTCCACGAGAAATCGGTGACCGGGCACGGTGCCTGGAACCGCCTCTTCGACGAGACCATGTCATCGCTTCGCTTCACCGTCGGTGGTGAGGAACTGACACTGGAGCCGACACTCAACAAGTTGCAGTCAGCTGACGGCAGCGAGCGTAAGGCCGCCGCGTCTGCATTGGCGACGACGTTTTCGGAAAATTTGCGGGTTTTCACCCTGATTACCAACACGCTTGCCAAGGACAAGGAGATATCCGACCGCTGGCGCGGCTTTGAAGACATCGCCGACAGCCGCCACCTGTCCAATCGTGTCGAGCGCGAGGTCGTCGACGCACTGTCGGACGCCGTTACCAAAGCCTACCCTCGCCTCTCCCATCGCTACTACGCCCTGAAGGCCAAATGGCTTGGAATGGATGTGATGGATTACTGGGATCGCAATGCCCCGTTGCCGGAAACGCCCCAGGCCGTCATTTCCTGGGATACAGCGCGTGACACCGTTCTCAGCGCCTATGGCGATTTTGATCCGCAAATGGCGGATATCGCGCGCCGCTTTTTCGACCGCAACTGGATCGACGCACCGGTTCGCCCCGGCAAGGCGCCCGGCGCCTTCTCGCATCCGACCGTTCCGGCCGTTCACCCTTACGTTTTGCTCAATTACATGGGCAAGCCACGAGATGTGATGACCCTCGCCCACGAGCTGGGCCACGGCGTTCACCAGGTCCTGGCAGCGGAACAGGGCGCGCTGATGGCGCAGACACCTTTGACGCTTGCCGAAACCGCATCTGTCTTCGGCGAAATGCTGACCTTCCGCGTTTTGCTCCAACGCACCACGGACCCGTCCGAGCGCAAGGCCATGCTCGCACAGAAGGTCGAGGACATGATCAACACGGTGGTGCGACAGATCGCCTTCTACCAGTTCGAGCGCAAGGTCCATTCAGCGCGCCGCGAAGGAGAACTCACAGCCGAACAGATCGGCGAACTGTGGATCTCCGTTCAGCACGAAAGTCTCGGTCCGGCCATCCGCATTTCGCCTGGTTACGAGACCTATTGGGCCTATATCCCGCACTTCATCCATTCGCCGTTCTACGTTTACGCTTATGCCTTTGGCGACTGCCTGGTGAATTCGCTCTACGCAGTCTACGAAAACGCCGAGGAAGGGTTCCAGGAGCGCTATTTTGACATGCTGAGGGCCGGTGGCACCAAGCACCATTCAGAACTTCTCGCACCGTTCAATCTCGATGCCAGCGATCCGGCTTTCTGGGACCGCGGCCTGTCGATGATCGAAGGTCTGATTGACGAGCTCGAAGCGCTCGACAGACAATAGCGCATTCTACCGGGCAATTCATTTCGCGCCTCGACCGATGGGCGACGCGAAAAGAATATGGCGTTCTGCAATATTGAATATTATGCAGTGCCAGAGCCCGGCTGCTTGAAGGCGCCATCAAACTCGCGAAAGGATCCACCATGGCTGAGGCCGAATACCCCGTCTATGGCGAAATCACCGGCCCGATCGTGATGATCGGTTTCGGCTCCATTGGTCGCGGGACGCTGCCACTGATCGAGCGGCACTTCAAATACGACCGCAGCCGGATGGTCGTCGTCGACCCGCGCGATGACGATGCCGGTCTCATCAGCGAACATGGTCTGCGCCACATCAAAGAAGCGCTGACACCGGACAATTTCCGTTCCGTATTGCAGCCGTTGCTGACCGAAGGTGAGGGTCAAGGTTTCTGCGTCAATCTTTCGGTCGATACCTCGTCCCTGGACATCATGAAATTCTGTCGTGAAATCGGTGTCCTCTATATCGACACCGTGGTCGAACCCTGGCTCGGCTTCTATTTCGACGACACGCTCGACAATGCCGCACGCACCAACTACGCACTGCGTGAGACTGTGCGCAGGGAAAAGGCCGCCAATCCCGGTGGCACCACGGCGGTCTCTTGCTGTGGCGCCAATCCGGGCATGGTATCGTGGTTCGTCAAACAGGCGCTGGTGAACCTGGCGGATGACGTGGGTCTCGACTACAGCGAACCGGATCAGGACGACCGCGAAGGTTGGGCCGCTTTGATGCAACAGGTCGGTGTCAAAGGTGTCCACATTGCCGAACGCGACACCCAGCGCGCGATCAAACCGAAACCGCTCGACGTGTTCTGGAACACCTGGTCGGCAGACGGTTTCATTTCGGAAGGCCTGCAGCCGGCGGAACTCGGCTGGGGCACCCATGAGAAATGGCGGCCGGAGAACGCTCGCGACCAGGCCGAAGGGCACAAGTCGGCAATCTTCCTTGAGCAGCCCGGCGCCAACACACGCGTGCGCACCTGGTGCCCGACACCGGGCCCGCAATACGGCTTCCTCGTCACCCACAACGAATCCGTCTCGATCGCCGACTTTTTCACGGCACACGACGCCAATGGCAATGTCGTCTACCGTCCGACCTGCCACTATGCCTACCACCCGGCCAACGATGCCGTGCTCTCACTGCACGAGATGTTCGGCAATGGCGGCACTCAGCAGCCGGTTCTCCACGTGCTTGATGAACATGAGCTGGCCGATGGCATCGACGAACTCGGCGTGTTGCTCTACGGCCATGCCAAAAACGCCTACTGGTATGGTTCGCGGCTGTCGGTTGAGGAAACACGCGATTTGGCACCGTACCAGAACGCGACCGGACTGCAGGTTACCTCCGCCGTGCTCGCCGGCATGGTCTGGGCGCTCGAAAACCCGGAGGCCGGCATTGTCGAGGCCGACGAGATGGATTTCCGCCGCTGCCTTGAAGTGCAGTTGCCCTATCTTGGACCGGTCGAAGGCCATTACACCGACTGGACTCCGTTGACCGGCCGACCGGGTCTCTTCCCTGAGGATATCGACGAAAGCGATCCCTGGCAGTTCCGCAACGTGCTGGTGCACTGAACTCAGTTGACTGCCTAGTTTGGTGGATTTGAAGTACCTGTGTTTATTGCAGCGACCTCTGGGAGGAACTTCAAAACCATAAACCACCCTAGAATCATAATCTTGCCAGGCCGTGTACTCATAAACGAGCGAGCGCCAATGACTGTTTTCGGCGGATCCTCCGAGAACAATTAATCAACCGCGTGAGTCGGCACTGCGGCCGAAGCGGACATTCGCCGCTGTTTCGCAAATGTCAGCAAATGGTCAGCACACAGTGTCCAACGTTATCTCCGCGATCCCGCGCAGTTCTTCCTCACTGGCCTGAGCTCGGGCAGCAATTTGGATTCCATCGTTCACGGTGGCGATATACCGGGCGAGCTCTTTTGCGGTACGGGTGCCATCGAGTTCGCCCTCGTCGATGGCGCGCTGGAAGCGGGCTTCGTAGACGGCCGTCAGCAGGGCTTGCCCCCGAGCGACGCGGTCGCGGGTTTCGTCGTCTTCAGCGGGTATCTCAAGTAGGGAGCCGGCCACCAGACAGGTCATGCCCCCGCCACCCGGCCGCATCTTGTCGACCATTAGGGCATACAGGCGCTGAAACCCCTCTCGCAGCGTGCCATCTGCGAGCAGCTCAGTGAGGAACGATTGCTGCTCTTCGACATACAGATCGAGTGCTGCAAGAAACACACCCTGCTTGCTGTCAAAGGTTGCATAGAGACTGCTGCGAGACAGGCCGGTTGCATTGATCAGGAGTTGAGGAGTGGTGTCTCGCCAGCCGTTTTTCCAGAACGCCAGCATGGCCTTCTGGACGACATCTTCCTTATTGAACTCTCGGTGGCGTCCCATAGCGCCCTCATTCTGTGAAAGTTGCATTTTGGAGCCGGGTGGCTGGTATCAGCTTTCTCGCGCCGAGGCCAGAAGCCGAAAGCACCGTGGGTTACACATCCTAGGCCGCGCGCAACGATTTCGCCTTTTCCATTGCGGCAAGCTTACGGGGATGCGGCGACCCGGTTTCGACATAATAGGCCAGCTCTTCGGCAAGTTCGCCCCAGGCCTTTCTCATGCCCATTTTGAGAGCAGGTATTATGATTCTGGCCAAAGGTTTGATCTCCGCGCCGAAGCTCCAAACGGCGGTCGAACCACCATCGGCATCATCGGAAACGGTAAATTCGAGCGAGAGTGACTGCATCGGTAGCATCCGAGGTGCGTCAATAAAATCGACGCGCACGCAGCCTGACTTCGCCGCCTCATCATAAGCCACAAACCGTTCAAACACTTTCATACCGCTGCCATCTGGCTTGAACTCGCAAATCCGCCCTGTGGTTGTGGCGCTTTCGAATTGTTCCCCGTGATCTGTACCGTAGGAACGCGTTACCGAAGAAATCCATTGATCAGCCTCATCGAACTGATGCGCGAATACCATCCAGACTTCATTTGCTGATGCGTTGATCCTCGTTGTTGTCGAAAATCTCATGGTAATGTCCTCATGTGCGGTGCACTTAGCGCGCGCATAAGTTTTCAGAATTTGTCCAAGGCGACGGCTGCGGGCAGGTTCTCATCCAGAAACGCCAAATCTTCGGCGCTCAGAGCCACGTCATTTGCATCCTGGTTCTCATCGAAGCGATGGTGTTTGGTCGTCCCGGGGATGGTGACGATCTCTTCGCCTTGATGCAGGAGCCACGCGAGCGCGAGCTGCGCCGGTGTGACGCCTTTTTCTTCGGCCATAGCGAACACGACCTTTCCAAGTTCAAGGTTCTTTTTCAGGTTATCGTCCTGAAAGCGTGTCCAATGCCGCCGTATATCGCCTTCCTCAAAATCATTTGCGGAGGTGATGGTTCCGGTCAGGAAACCATGGCCCAATGGTCCATAAGCCACAAAGGTGATACCTAACTCTTTGCAGGTGGCGAGGACACCATCTTCGGGGTCCCGGCACCAGAGCGAATACTCCGATTGCAGGGCCGTGATGGGGTGAATGTCATGCGCGCGACGGATCTGCTCAGAGGTTGCAGCCGAAAGGCCAAGATGGCGCACCTTGCCTTCTTGAACCAGTTTCGCCATCGCGCTCACTGTGTCCTCAATCGGGGTATTGGGGTCAACGCGGTGCTGGTAATAGAGGTCGATTGACTTAACACCAAGACGCTCCAGAGAGGCATCGCAGGCCTCTTTGACATAGTCTGGCGCGCCACTCACACCCGCAAACCCGCCATTTTCATCCCATAGAAGACCGAATTTGGTCGCAATAACCGCTTCATCGCGGCGGTTTCCAAGCGCCTTTCCAAGAAAGATCTCATTTTCGCCCTGGCCGTAAAAATCAGCCGTGTCGAAAAAGTTCACACCACGATCAAGGGCATGGCGGATCAGGTCGTTACTGTTTTCCGCATCTGGTGCGGGTTTACCGAAAAGCTGTGTCATGCTCATGCAGCCCAAGCCAATTGGGGAAATTTGGATATCGGCATTGCCAAGGCGGCGGCGGGGATCGTTGGACATATTCGCTCCTGAGATTGAACGGCAGAAGGTGGGTGTTTGAAGCGTAGGCGCCGACTCACTCGACGACCTGTCCAGCCACTCTAGAAATATTGGAACTGCGAGTCTAGTATTTTCTGAACCTAAAGTTCCAAAAAAAGGATGAGACCGAGCGTGTCAGGCAGTGCGCTCCGTTTCTTGTTCGGATTGCTCCTATGCACCCGAGTGGCGCCGTATGTTGGCACAGGGACGCGCCAACCAAAAAAGTCTATGATTTGCAGAACCGGCCATGCGTACGCTTTGCAGCATTCGGTAAATTTGGGCTCCAAGTGGTCGATCGACCTAACACACCAAGCCGCAGTGTGTGAGGCAAAGCAGACCTTGAAATTTGGCATGCCGACGTGATTCAAACTCCGAAAAAGAGCCTTGAACAAGAGACACGCCCTCTCCGACGACCAATATCCATGCCATCGTCGATAGGAATTGCCGCCCCAAGTCATGATTACCGGCGGTCAGCAGCATGACAGTTCGATGGCACGTGCTGACAAACTTTGGAATTAGGACACTAGGGTTTTCGAGCTGACGAGAGAACAGCTGGAACCGGGATCACAAACTTGGTCCCGTCTTTGAGTTTCAACGTCTCTTCATAGATTTGTGCGCGGATCTTTTCCCGGTGCTCTCCGGGTTGCGACTTGAGCATTGCGGTGGCCCTTACAGCACCCTCGTTGAAAGCATCGTACAAGGAAGTCACGGAATCGTGGTGCCAGACTTGCTCGACCCGAGTGATCTCAGCATCAACAAACCCGCTCCTCCTGAGGATCTGGCTGGCCTCATTTCGATCAGCAAAGCGAAAGTAGGGCGGTGCTTCCGGCAAACCGGCAATCGTTTGCCCATGCTTCTCGATCGCCGACAACACAATGCCGAAGCCTTCCCCGTCTCGAGGCTCATCCCAAACCGTGAACGCAAACCATCCGCCGCTTCTGAGAACGCGAAACACCTCGTCGCAGACCATTTCGGGGTTTGGCATATGATTCATGCCGAATCCCATGACCACAGCGTCGAAATCTCCATCCCGAAACGGCAGATCCTCGGCATCCGCCTGGCGAAACTCGATCAGCGGATGGGATCTGCTCGCCAACTCGACCTGAGCAGCGGAAAAATCAATGCCGACAGCCGAGGCCCCTCTTTCGTGTGCGGCTGCCGCCACATAGCCTGCCCCCGTTGCGACATCCAGGACCTTACCGTCTAGGACAACATTTGCAGCATCGAGCATGGCGTCTGCGGATTGGGATGAAAGATCGCCCCAATGTTCATGATAGGGATTGGCGGCCTTTTCCCAGCCGGTCCGCTCGAATTCTGAAAACGCCTCAAAATCCTGATCTGCCGACGGCATTCTGGTCCTCCCCTGCAGGCGTCCAGCCAATCGAGCCCATCAGATTGTCGGCTACAATAGACCGTCGATCCAGAACCCGGCACCTGCTACTTTCGTCTATGCAGGCCTGTTTCCGCGGTGCATTACCGGCATTGGCAAATCGTCATATTGCCGCGACTGGTCCACGGATGATATCACTAATGCACCGTTCGGCGCGCGATTCCATGGCGATTGGCGCGACCGACAACCTTGCTTCTGGAGGCGAATATGCGGCATCGGATCTGGCTCTTTCTCATGGCTATCTTGGCTATCGGCCTGGCGGGCTGCGTGCCGAGCTATGGTCCTGGTCCGGGCGGCAGCAGCAACTCTATCGATGGCGTGTGGCTCGATCCCAACGGCATTCAGTCGCGCTTTTCGGCCGGCACCTTCGAGACCCGCACCACCGACACCAATACCCTGTTGGCAACAGGGCGATACAATCTGATCAATCCGCGACTGGTTCAGATCGATATCCGGTCGCTGGTGCGGCAGACGAACACGACCGTCAATTGTTCCCTGGTGTCACCAAACCGACTGAACTGCACTTCAAGCAATGGCCAGCAATTCTCGTTGACGCGCCGTCTCGCCTGATTGTTCAACGCGGGCCTTCGAAGCGCTGCGAAAACCACTACTGAGTAACGGGCCGGGAACCCGGCCCGGAAGGATCCTGTTATGACCGAGTACTTCGACAACCTAGAAACCCGCGAACCGGACGAGCGCGAAAAGACGCTGTTTGCGCAACTGCCGGGTTTCCTCTCGAACGCCCTGGAGAACACCGAAGGTCTCGCAGCTTGGCTGGGAGATATCGAACCTGCGTCGATCGACAGCCGCGAGGCACTTGCGGGCCTTCCCGTACTTCGCAAGCCGGAGCTAATGGACATGCAGGCCAAGAATCCGCCCTTCGGTGGCATGGCCAGCGCCGATGCCCTGCGCGGCAACCGGGTCTTCATGTCTCCCGGTCCGATCTGGGAGCCTCAAGGTCCGGGCATCGACCCCTGGCAGTCTGCACGGGCGCTTTTCGCCGCCGGCATGCGGACCGGTGACAAAGTCCACAATGCCTTCTCCTACCATATGACACCCGGTGCATTCATATTGGACGAAGGCGCCCGGGCTCTTGGGTGCCTGGTTTTTCCGGCAGGCGTCGGCAACACCGAGGCTCAAATCGACGCCGCTGTTGCGCTTGGGCCTGATGCCTACACCGGAACACCGGACTTCCTGAAAATCCTTCTCGACAAGGCCGCCGATTCAGGCAAGGACCTGTCGACGATCAAGCGGGCTCTGGTATCGGGCGGCGCGCTGTTCCCATCGTTGCGTGAGGAATACAGCGAACGCGGCATCCGGGTTCTTCAGGCCTATGCAACGGCGGATGTCGGCATCATCGCCTATGAAAGCGCCGACGAAGACGGCGCCCCGCACCCGGGCATGATCCTCAATGAGAACATGATCGTCGAAATTGTCCGGCCCGGTACCGGATTGCCGGTGGCTGATGGCGAGGTCGGCGAGGTCGTCGTGACCGCCCTCAACCCGGCCTACCCGCTGATCCGTTTCGGAACAGGTGACATGTCGGCGGTGCTCGAAGGCCGCTCACCCTGTGGCCGAACCGGCATCCGCATCAAGGGCTGGATGGGCCGGGCCGATCAGCGCACCAAGGTCAAGGGGATGTTTGTCGATCCCAAACAGATCGCGGCGGTGCTCACGCGTCACCCGGAAATCGCCAAGGCACGATTGGTGGTTGTCAGGCAAGGCGCGGAAGACGCGATGATTCTGGAGGTTGAACCGCACGGCGAGGGTCACGCTGATGGGCATGCGCTTGCAACGACGCTGACCGAAATCACCAAGCTGCGCGGTGAGGTGGTCATCCGGCCGGCCGGCAGCTTGCCCAATGACGGCAAGGTCATTGCAGACGAGCGGGATTACGACGCCTGACGAACAACGCTTGAATTCAACAATGCCTCCCATATGTTCCATTCCGGAATGGACGGCCGGATTGGAATAGACATGGACAGCACCCAGAAGGCGGCGCAGAAGAAAACAACACAGCCGTATTTGCCCGGCGATCATCCGCCGGTTGCCTTCGGCAAGGTCGGTGTTCTGCTGGTCAATCTCGGCACGCCAGACGGCACGGACTACACGTCCATGCGCCGCTATCTGAGGGAGTTCCTGACCGACAAAAGAGTAATCGAATGGCCGCGCGCCCTTTGGTATCCGATCCTGTTCGGGATCGTCCTCAACACGCGGCCGGGCAAAGTCGGCAAGGCCTACGAATCCATCTGGAACACCGAGCGCGACGAAAGCTACCTGCGCACTTACACCCGCAGCCAGTCCGACCGGTTGGCAGAAGCTCTGGCGGGTCATCCGAATGTGGTCGTCGACTGGGCGATGCGTTACGGACAGCCATCGATCGGTGATCGTCTTTCGGCCCTGCAGCGGTCGGGCTGCGAGCGCATTCTGCTGTTTCCGCTCTATCCCCAATACGCAGCCAGCACCACCGCTACCGTCAATGACAAGGCGTTCGAAACACTTGCGAAAATGCGCTGGCAGCCTGCGTTGCGAACCGTTCCGCCGTATCATGACGATCCAGCCTATATCGCAGCGATTGCCGACTCGATCGAATCGCACCTGGCGGGCCTCGACTGGCAGCCCGACGTCGTTCTGGCCTCGTTCCACGGCATTCCGATGTCCTATTTCAAGAAGGGTGACCCGTACCACTGCCACTGCATGAAGACGTCACGCCTGGTGCGCGAACGCCTGGGTTGGGACGAAAAGCGGTTTGTGACCACCTTTCAGTCGCGTTTCGGGCCGGAGGAATGGCTGCAGCCCTACACCGACAAGACGGTGGAGAAGCTGGCGCAGGACGGCGTGAAGAATATCGCCGTCATCAATCCGGGCTTCGTGTCCGATTGCCTGGAGACTCTCGAAGAAATCGCCGGCGAGGCTGGCGAGATCTTTCATGAACACGGCGGTGAGAACTTCACACACATCCCGTGTCTCAATGACGGCGACGCGGGAATGTCGGTCATCGAAGCCGTCGTCCGGCGCGAACTGGGCGGCTGGATCTGACCGAACCCGCGGTTAATTTGCAACTTTTGTCGATTGTGCTCACATTCGCGTGAGCCAAGCGCAGGTGATTCGGCCCGCCCGGGACCTGTGCGTGCGAAAACTTGAAAATCGCGCCTGACAGGAGATCCGCTTATGCCGCTAGAAGGTTTCGACATCGCGGTCATCGCCTTTGTCGTCCTCGTCGTTCTGATCCTCTTTGCCGGAGTGAAGACGGTGCCGCAGGGCTTCAACTACACCGTCGAACGGTTCGGCCGATATACCCGAACGCTCAGCCCTGGCCTCAATCTGATCGTGCCCTTCGTCGACCGCATCGGTGCGCGAATGAACATGATGGAGCAGGTGCTAGACGTCCCGACACAGGAAGTGATTACGAAAGACAACGCCAGTGTCGCCGCCGACGCCGTGTCGTTCTACCAGGTGCTCAATGCGCCTCAGGCCGCCTACCAGGTCAGCCGGCTCGAAACCGCCCTGCTCAACCTGACCATGACCAACATCCGTTCGGTGATGGGCTCGATGGATCTGGACGAGCTTCTCTCCAACCGCGACGCCATCAACGACCGCCTGCTGCGGGTCGTTGACGAAGCTGCAAGCCCCTGGGGCATCAAGATCACGCGCGTCGAGATCAAGGATATCAACCCGCCGGCCGATCTGGTCGACTCCATGGCCAGACAGATGAAGGCGGAACGCGAAAAGCGCGCCGAAGTTCTGGAGGCCGAGGGCTCACGCAACGCACAGATCCTGCGCGCCGAGGGCAGCAAACAGGCCGCTATTCTGGAGGCGGAAGGCACCCGTGAAGCGGCGTTTCGTGAAGCTGAAGCGCGCGAACGTCTGGCCCAGGCCGAAGCGAAAGCGACACAAGTTGTCTCTGAAGCCATTGCCAACGGCAATGTCCAGGCAATCAACTACTTCATCGCGCAGAAATACACCGAAGCATTGGCGTCGATCGGAACAGCTCGCAACCAGAAGATCGTTCTGATGCCGATGGAAGCATCGTCACTGATCGGCTCGCTCGGAGGGATCGGCGCAATTGCCAAGGAGGTGTTCGGGCACGCTGGCGGCGGAGATGAGGCTGCGTCTCAGCGCAATCGCACGGTGCCTAGCGCCGGCAGCAGGGATGATTCGCCATGATCGAAAGCGTCATCCTCGAGCTTGGTCCTTGGAGCTGGTGGGTCCTGGGGCTGGTGCTTCTTGCAGCCGAGGTGGTTCTACCGGGCTTTTTCCTGATCTGGATCGGATTGGCGGCCATCATTGTCGGCTGTCTGTCTTTGCTCCTGTGGGGCAGCCCGATGTGGGGTTGGCAGGTTCAGCTACTGTCATTCGCGATCATATCGGTCATAGCCGCCATCGTCGGGCGGCGCATAATGTCGCGCTACGGCGATGAAACGGACCAACCGCTGCTCAACCAGCGAGGCGCCAGCCTGGTCGGACGGACAGCGACCTTGTCTGAACCCATCAAGGAGGGCCGCGGGCGCATCCGGATCGACGATACGCTCTGGGTTGTCCAGGGACCGGATCTGCCGGTTGGAACCCAGGTGCGCATCATCGAAAGCACCGGCCGGGAATTGCGGGTGGAGGCGGTTGCGTAAAGGAAGCCTTAACCATGTCGCTTTACGGTTTGACAAGGATTCAAACCGGTCTGGTTCAGGGTTTTCATGGCACCGCGCAGGCGAAACAACACCGAAGGTGAGCGACCTATCGCGCTGCCCAGATGGACTGCGCTCTGCCTGACGTCAGCACTTGCCGCCGTCATGGCGACCGGTGCCGATGCCCAGAACATCGAAGACGAGGATCTATTGCTACGTGGCATTGTCGCCACCGACGGTGTGCTGACCGCAGAAGATCGCGAGGACGCGCTACGCGAAGCCGAAACCGTCGGTACCGGAAGCGGCGAAGCGGATTCTGCCAACCGGCCTCTCATCACCGGTGCAGTCCCACCGGTTCAAACCGCTGGCAGCGTCAATCAGCGGCAGTCAACTATTGATGACCAAAGCAACCTCGTCTTTGACCCAGAGCCATTCGGACCCGTGGGCATCCGCGTCGGCAGCTTTATCCTGCGACCTTCCGTCACCCAGCAGATTGCTCATGACATCGAGCAGGACGGCTCATCGAGAACCGAGCGGACCTACAGTCGCACCGTCCTGCGAGGTGAGCTGGAATCAGACTGGTCGCGTCATCAGCTTCGGGTCTTTGGCGAACAGGTCATCGACAAGACCATCAGCGGAGATGGTCCGGAAGATCCGCAGACGCTTGCAAATGTCGATCTGCGTCTCGATCTTTCCGACAGCACTACCGTCGACCTTGGGGTCGATTACGAATTCGGTCGCGAGAGCCAATCCGATGCCAACTCGGTGTCCGATGCCTTTGCCCAATCCGATGTGCACGACTTTGCCGCCAGTGCATCTCTGACGAAGGTTTTCGGATCGTGGCGCGGAACGGCGACGATCGAGGGTGGACGGTCGACCTACGGTGATGCGGAGCTGAGCGACGGCACCATCGTTACCCAGTCGGACCGCAACGAACACGACTACACTGTGACACTGCGTGCGGGCGTCGACATCGGCGCAAACCATCTGCCTTTCGTTGAGGGCGATTACGGCCAGATCAACTACGATGATCGGCTCGATTCAGACGGTTTCGCACGGTCATCGAGAACCTACGGAATCCGTGCCGGCACGGCTTTCGATTTCGGCGAGAAACTCAATGGCGAAATCGCCGTCGGCTATGCGCAACGTGATATCGACGATCCGCGCCTTGCGCCGATCAAGGGGGTAACGATCGACGGCTTCGCCAACTGGTCTCCGCGCCGCGGTACCAACGTGGTTCTGGGCCTATCGACCAGTCTGGAGGATTCGACGACAGCGAATGAATCCGGGTCGATCTACTACGCTGCCACCACTGAGGTGACGCATCAATTGCGCGAAAACGTAAGCGCCAATTTCAGCACACTCATCGGCTGGCGCGACTATATGGAACTGCTCGGTGACCAGACCATTTACGGGGTCGGTGCTGGCTTCACCTGGTGGATCAACCGTCGCTTCGGTTTCGAGGGCGGTGTCGCCTACGAAAAAACCGTCACCCGCGGCGGCAGCGACAACGACGAATTCTTCGCCGGTCTTGGGATCACGCTGCGGCCGTAGGTCGGCTTCACCTCTTGCCCGACCGCGATATTGCCATTAGAAGGCACCCCCAAACAGGAGTGCGCTGCCAGTGATCAAGTAACCGACTTTCATGAATGGGCTTTCGGCCCAAGGGTTACTTATTTCCTGGAGCAGCATATGCAACCGATCATCTATGACGTCGCCGTATCGGTCGACGGCCTCATCTCCGGACGCGACGGAGACATTTCCAAATTTGCCCATGAGGGGCCAGTCGTCGACGACTACAGTGCACGACTGGCTACCTATGGTACCGCCATCATGGGGCGCCATACCTACGAGTTCGGCTATGGTTTCGGGCTTGAGCCCGGGCAGAACCCCTACCCGCACATGAAGACGGTGGTTTTTTCCGAAACACTCAATGTGCCGGACGACGCCGAGATCCTTGTGGTTCGCGCGCCCGCTGAACCGGTGTTGCGCGAACTCAAGCAGGAGTCGGATACTCCGATCTATCTGTGCGGTGGCGGACAATTTGCCGGAACTGTTCAGGACCTGGGTCTGATCGACCGTCTTCGTTTGAAGCGTGCGCCCATCCTCCTGGGTACCGGCGTTCCGCTTTTTGCCAGCCTAAAGTCAACACCCGACATGCATTGTCTTGAATCCAAATCCTATGACAACGGCTATCTCTATCAGGAGTACCGACTGGAAAATCGGTGATGGATCATGAGGCTGTAGTGCCAAGGATCTTCGCGAATTTCCGAAGCACCCTTGCGACGGCGCCATCGGTGGCGCCGTCAAACTCTCCCGAACGACCCAATGCCGCAACCGCGCCAACCATGTGGCCAAAGGGATCAGTCAGTGGCGCGGCAAGGGCACAGATTCCGGGCTGGAATTCGCCATCCGTTCGGCCGAGCCCCACGGCACGTGTCTGATCAATGAGACCCTGAATGTGATCTTCGTCATAGTCGGCAACGTCGGCAGCCAATTCACGCGCAACGAGTTGCCCGGTGCTTTCACGTGGCAGAAAAGCCAGGAAGGCACGCCCGGTGGCTGACGTCAGCAGTGGCATGGTCGAACCCACCTGAACGATGACCGTGACCGGTCGTTGGCTGTCTTCCCAGCGCAAAATAACCGGGCCTTTGTCGCTCCATCCGGTTACGAAACAGGTAGCGTGGACGTCGTCCCGCAATTGCGGCAACCGGGAGCAGGCTGTTTCAATGACGTCGAACCGGCCCAGCGCCACGGCCCCCAGTCGCAGGGCCATCGGGCCAAGATCGTAAGGTCCGGACCGCCCCAACTGGCTGACCATTCCAGCTGTGATGAAACTCGCTAAGTAGCGATGTGCCTTCGCCGGCGGCATTCCTGCCTTGGCAGCGATCTCCTTCAACTGCATCGGCCCGGCGGCACTGGCCAGCACGTCAATGAGCATCAGACCCGTTTCGATCGCACCGATCCCGCGCTTTGGTGGAACTTCCGATCCCGGCCGGGTGGGTCCGGTGTTCGACATACTCTAACGGTCCAAATTGACGAAGACACCTGAATTATATATTATGTAATTTAATTATACAATACGTAATTTTGGAGTAATTGTCGTGGCGCAATTGGGCACAGAACACTCGCGTGAGGCCAATGACATCGATGTGTCCGGCTTTGACCTTTTCAATCTTCCCACGGATTTTGTCGAAAACGTTTATCGCTACCTCGGCGCTCTGCGCGAACGGAGCCCAATCCACCGCAATTCTGACGGATCCTTCATTCTCACCCGTTACGACGATCTGGTTGCCATCTACCGCAATCCGGCGGTCTGGAGTTCCGACAAGAAAGTCGAATTCAAACCCAAATTCGGAGACTCGCCTCTCTACGAGCACCACACGACAAGTGTCGTCTTTCGCGACCCACCGGATCACACGCGCATTCGCAAGCTGTTCCAGGCTGCCTTCACCCGCAAGGCACTGGCGGCGCTGCAACCACGCATAGAGGCACTGGTTGACAGCTATCTCGACGAGCTCGCCGATAGCGGCGAGATGGAATTGGTATCGTCCTTCTCCTTCAAGCTGCCTGTCGAGGTCGTATGTGACATGCTCGGCGTGCCAGGTTCAGACCGGATCCAGATCCACGACTGGGCGCTGCTTATCCTCGGCGGACTGGAACCGGTTCTGAGCGATGAACAATTCGAGGCGGGCTGTCGGGCGGTGGAAGACTTCAAGGCCTATCTGCGCGAGTTGATCGCTCACCGCAGGGCGTATCCAGGCGAGGTCAGGCCGGGCGAAATCCTGACCGCCCTGGCGGAGGCCGAGGAGGATGGAGAACGGCTGACCGAACTGGAGCTTCTGCACCAGTGCATTTTCCTGCTCAATGCCGGCCACGAAACGTCAACCAACATGCTGTCCCACGGCATCCATGAAATGCTTCGCCACCCGGACCAGGCGCAACGGTTGCGCTCGGATCCGGCTCTCGATGAAAGCGCTGTCGAGGAAGTGCTGCGCTATCAGGCGCCGATCCAGATCAACAACCGTCGCGCTCTTGTCGACACCGAGCTTTCCGGCGTGCCGCTCCCGAAGGGCAGCCTGGTCCATCTGATGATCGGTGGCGGCAACCATGACCCGGCCCAGTTTCCGGATCCTGAAACATTTGATATCGGCAGGCGGCCCAATCGCCACCTGTCATTCGGCCTTGGCATCCATATTTGTGCCGGCAACTCGCTTGCACGAATGGAAGGCACCCTCGCGTTCGGCAAGCTGTTCAGGCGCTTTCCAAAGCTGCGCCTTGCGGCGCCGGCCAAACTCACCGGCCGCATCCGGTTTCGCGAAATCGAGGACCTTCGCGTCGCGATCGGCTAGATCCGATATCAGTTGACCTTCAGCAAGTGATACATGTCGCGCGTGCGCAGCAACTGGCCGTCAATGACTTGCCACACATGCATTGAGCGCCCGGAAATGCTTTGACTTCCGGCTTTGATGACCCACTCACCGACCTCCACGGCCATCGTGTCAGTGGCTCGAATGTCAAGGGTCCTGTATTTCAGGTCACCCGCGCCTCCTTTAAAAGCGCGATCATAGTGGGCAGCGATGGCTTCCCGCCCCTGGACGGCGTTCTGTTGCGGCGGCAACAAGACAGCGTCAGGACTGTAAAACTGAGCGATAGCCGCAGCATCCTGCGCATTGTAAGCCGCCACAAACTGGGCCATCCGGGCAACAATCGGGTTGTCCTGCGCGGCGGTGGCCGTTGCCGACAATGCGGTGAGAATTGAAGCGTAAATGGCCGACAGGACTGAATTGCGGATCATGGGCCTACCTTTGATTGGGCGCGATACACGCAGATTGGCACACGGCGGACAGGCCGAGTCAAGCAGGTGTTCGTGAGCCAGGTGCTTCAGTCCAGCACTACCTAAAGCAGTCAGTTGAAGCACTCCGAGATGACAACGCCAGCGGATATTCGTTGTTGATGATGTCCGAGCTTTTATAACGTTCGGGAACGCTTGCCATTTGCTATTCTGGCTGGATCTCCCTCCCGACATAATCAACTTCACCCACCTCCTGAAACCGCCCTACCCAGTATCTGGCTCGTGCTTCAGAAAGATCCAGATTTTTGGCGACCTTTTTGGTCAGGGAGTAGGCACTCCGGTTCGGATGAATATCCATTAGAAGTGTTATGTGCCGTATTCTTGCCAACTCGAACTCTTCGAAGAATGCACCAAGTCCCTCAATCTCATGTCGATAATGAGCGACCAAAGCCTTGCGAACAAACACTTCCTCATAGCCGTTCTCCTCCAGGCGACGACAATATTCTCTTGAATCCTCCCCCTCCTCAGGAAGCATGTTTCGGTAGTTCGGCACTGTCATTCGGAGTGCTCCTTCGGAGTCGCTGCGATAGGTAATTAGTGTCGAATGTTTTGCGGTTTGTCGCAACGCTCGGTGCCCGACTCAACGACATGTTCTTCAGCATCCTGGGAACACTACGCCAGCTTGCCCTCGTCTTCATACCGCTGCCGCTGCTCCTCCATGGCGACACGCCACTCGGCCTTCAGGAGATCTATACGGCGGGGAACCTTATCGTTCTTGATTTCACCAGCCAGGATTCGATCCGTTCGAAAATAGCGGAACCCCTCTCGGAGTTCGCACCAGGCGGCCACGATTCTCCCCTCATCGCGATAACCAATGAGGATGGGCCAGATCACACGCTCGGTTACGGTCTCATGAGAGTCCCGGTAGGAAATCGCGACCTTCACCTGCCGCCGAATGGCTTGGCGAAATTCCGCCGCGCCCATGGCTTCGGCGGGTTGGTCGACGGGTGCGACGCTAACCGCGGGCTCCACGAATGATGTATCGAACCGAGTTGGCGCGACAGTTCTGATCTTCGTCAGCAACTTTTCAGCAGCAAGGGCAAGTTCCGGTTCACCACGTGTTTGCACCCATTGGGCACCCAGGATCGAAGCTTCGATCTCGTCCGAGGTCAACATCAGCGGCGGCATATGGAAACCGGGCTCGAGAATATAGCCGACCCCTGCTTCCCCATGGATCGGGACGCCCTGTGCCGTCAACGCTGCAATGTCTCGGTAGACGGTCCTTCTGGTGACACCCAGTTCGTTGCCGATGGACTGACCCGAAATCGGGCCACGGGCACGCCGAAGGATTTCGATGATTTCAAACAGCCTGTCGGCGCGCCTCATGTCGAACTCCTCTGGATCAACTTAAGGCTGGTGACACCATGGTGACAACACGGTGTCACCATGGGCATCGTACAAAGGGTGAGTGACGGCAAAGCGAGAAGAACCCTGATGAAAATCGAAGGCAGAATTGACGGCGGATCGACCTCGGCAATCCTGGCAATGGGATTATATGTTCCCACCGACAACATGTCCGCTTCGAAAGATTTTTATCGCAATCTCTTCGCGAGCGAGCCGGCCATCGAGCTTGATGACTTCATCGCCTTCAGTGTTGCCGGCGGATGGTTCGCGATTGTCACACGCGAACGCTATGCGCCTGATTCGATCGCCGGCTCCGGAGCGGTGCCCTATCTGCAATCCGGAAATCTGGAAGAATTGCGAGCTCGGCTGATTCGGTTTGGACAGGATGCGCCCGAAATCATCGAAGAGCCTGGCATCCATCTGCTCAAGGTCACCGATCCAAACGGCCAATTGATCGAGTTTTTTCATCTGGTCGGCCAATGATCCCGATCCGAATAAGAGCTGCGACTGGACTATAGCTGCGCGATGACCGAACCCCGATGAACCGAAGCACCGCGCCGAATGAGAATGATGCATGGCATCAATCGGCTGGACTTGCTGCAATTGTGGGCTGCCTGCTTATACTGTGACCCAGGCAGTCCAGTCGATAAGGAGAACGGCATCGGGGGAATAGTGGGGTTCTTTCGTTCAGATCGCAGGGGACCTGAGTCCGGCGAAGACAACCGGTTTGTCTTGGAGGCTCTTGAGAACAGCAAGCGCGAGGGGCTACGCCAGACGATACAGGCCCGTTTCCTGATTCTGGCAATTTTGGCGCTCCTGATCGTCACCCGAATTCCGTTTCCGGAATCGGGTTACTATCTTATTTTTGTCGCTGCCTTTGCACTTGTCGGTTGGGCACAGTTGCATTTTGGTCGAATCGGCTACGAACGGGTTGCCACCCTTGCGCTGATGCTGGATGCGGTGCTCCTGACATACATGATGCTGGGACCCAATCCGTGGGTCAATCCGGAATGGCCCACATCGACCATCTACAAGTTCAGCGGTTGGAGATATCTCTTCGTGTTCTTGGCTGCGGCGACGGTCGGTCACTCCTGGAGAGTGATTCTCGCTTTTGGAGCCTGGACGGGTTTCGTTTGGTTGTTGGCTGCAGCGGCTGTCTCGGAGTTCGGAATCAAGAAGCCGGAAATCACACTGCAACTACAATCTGCGCTCCAGAGTGAGGCTCTTGCCCGAGTGCTCGACCCCAACAGGATCTTCTGGTCCGCGAGAGTCGCCGACGCCATTGTTCTGATCCTGGTTGCCGCAGTGCTGGCAATGAACGCCTGGCGCCGCAACAGGCTGGTTCTTGAACAGGCCAGATTGGCGCGCGAACGATCAAACCTGTCCCGGCATTTTGCACCTTCCATGGTGGAATTATTGGCCGATCGAGACAAGCCGTTTGGAGAGACCCGCTCTCAAACCGTCGTTATTGTATTCGCAGACATAGTTGGATTCACCCGCTTTGCCGAGGTGGCGGACGCGGATGCCACCATCCAGCTGCTTCGCAATTTCCACGAAAAGATGGAAGACATTATCTTTCGAAACAATGGAACACTGGACAAGTTCCTCGGAGACGGAGTCATGGCAAGCTTCGGAACCCCGAATGTACACAAAGATGATTCCTTACGTGCGCTCGAATGCATAAAGGACATGGCCGACCTGTCGCTGCCCGAAGGGCTTTCGATCTCAGTGGGTGCCCACCGTGGTAAAGTGGTCCTCGGCGAAGTCGGATCATCACGCCGATTGGAATTTGCCACCGTAGGCGACACCGTAAACGTTGCGGCACGTTTGGAAGCAGCCACGCGACAGTTGGACGTGCGTGCTCTGGTCAGCGCTGAGGTTATTGCGGATGCAGGTGTTCAGAACCCGTTCGAACATGCCGGTCCGCTGAAAATCAAGGGACGAGTTGAACCGATTGATGTTTGGCGTCTTCCGTAGATCGCTCCCGATCCATGCTTGATGACTTTGTCACCTTCAGCGTGGAGGCCGGATCGTTCGTGATTGTTACGCGCCCGCTTCTAGCGCCCGTTCCGGGACGGTGCCTTATTTGCAATTCCGGAGACCTGGAGGAATTGCGAGATCGCCTGAAGCGGTTTGGACTGGATGCGCCCGAAATCATCGAAGAGCCTGGCATTCACTTGCTCGCTGCTATCGATCCTGGTTCATCGGGCGCACTGCCATCAGTTGCCGCCCGAGTTTCTCGAGCCAGGTGAGAAAAGCCGCGACGGACGGCCGTGCTCTCCAAGGCGGCGTCACAATGTAGTACCTGCTGACGTGATTGATGGGAATTGGCGCAACTTTCAGCGTTCCGTTGGCCAACTGCGGTTTGACATCGATCTCCGCTTCAAGAACCAAACCGACCCCTTCCTCCCCGGCTCTGATTTCAAGCGAGGGGTTGCCAAGATCCATGGTTTGTATGGAGCTGACGTCAATGCCAGACTGCAAAAGCGCCTCTCTCTCCCACTGCGTGTCGTTTGGAATGAGCCAGGGCACTTCACTCCAAATCGTCTCGGGATCGTCGACCAGCGAGGGCGCGGCGTAGGCACGGGTGGATTGCTCGATCAGTAGCCGGGATTTCAATCCAGGCCAATTCCCGCTCCCTGCCCTGACCGCCAGGTCGAACCCCTCAGCAATGAGATCGATCGAAGTGTCTGATGGCGTGAAGGATACTTCAGTCCCAGGGTGCTCGCCCCAAAAGGAAGCTATTTCAGGAAAAATGACCGCCTCAGCGAAGAAGGCAGTGGTGGTCACCCGAACTGGCCGGTGGCTGTCTATTTCCTTGAGCGTCTCTACACCTTCCGCAATGGCTGCAAAGCCCACCATCAGCGCCTGGGCAAGTTCTGTCCCTTCCGGTGTCAGGCTGACGCCACGCGGTGATCTTTCAACCAGTTGCAGTCCGATGTGGTTTTCCAGAACGCGAACCTGCTGCGCCACAGCCGCGTGGGTTACATTGAGCGATCGGGCCGCCTGAGAAAAACTCTTTGACTGAGCAACGCAGTCGAATGCCTTGAGAGCCGTAAGGGACGGCAGGTTCGTCCAATCAATTCTCATGCTTAAAGCTCACCTATAAGCTCGTCAATTTTCCTGACTCGGAATATCGCTCAGATTTTGCGAAATTTCCAACGGAAACAGCAATCTGGGGAAAAAGCGAATGATGAACCCAAATACAGATCTGCTACGTGCAGTAACACCCTACGAGCCGAGCGGCCGTCCTCGACCTGGCCATGTCGACAGGCCTGTACTTCGGTCATCATCTGGTCGGAACCTCACGGCAAGAGCGCCTTCAGCATTCCTGCGAACACTGAAGAGTCTGCTTCGTATACGGAAGCTGGCAAACACTGGGTGAATGATCGCACTAATCACGCATCAAACGATGCGTGTGATCTGGAGCTGGAGTGCCTGGCTTAACCGCCGTTGAGCATGCGCCGAAGGTCATCCTCGACCTTCGTGCGGATGTCCGGCCGCTGCAGGGCAAACGAGACATTGGCCTTGATGAAACCTTCCTTCGAGCCGCAGTCGAACGTGTTGCCGCGGAAACGATAGCCCCAGAAATCCTGGTGCTCCGCCAGTTTCAGCATGGCGTCGGTAATCTGGATTTCATTGCCGGCCCCTCGCTCCTGGGTCTGCAGGATCGAGAAAATTTCCGGCTGCAGGATGTAGCGTCCGTTGATGAAGTAGTTGGACGGCGCCGTGCCCGGCGTGGGTTTCTCGACCATCTTTGTGATGCGGAAACCGTCATCGTCGATGTCCTCGCCGATGCCGACAATGCCGTAACGATGAGTTTCTTCCTCCGGCACTTCCTCGACGGAAATGACGTTGCCGCCGGACTTCTCATAGAGTTCGACCATGCCGGTCAGGCACCCCTTCGGATCCTGCATGACCATGTCCGGGAGAAGCAGTGCAAAGGGTTCGTCGCCAACCAGCTCGCGGGCGCACCAGACGGCGTGCCCCAGTCCAAGCGGCTCCTGCTGACGGGTAAAGCTGGTTTGCCCAGGCTTGGGCTGGCGGGCCTGAAGGTTGCTCAGCTCATCCAGTTTGCCGCGGTTGCGCAACGTGTCGTAGAGCTCCACCTGAATATCGAAATGGTCCTCGATCACCGCCTTGTTGCGGCCAGTGACGAAAATGAAATGTTCGATGCCGGCAGCTCGGGCCTCATCAACGACGTATTGAATGACCGGCTGGTCGACCACCGTCAGCATTTCCTTGGGAATAGCCTTGGTCGCCGGCAGAAAGCGTGTGCCGAGCCCCGCCACCGGAAACACTGCTTTACGGACCTTGGGCTGCTGCGACATGGCGATTTACCTCGTTACCGTCTCCTGTGGCGGCCACTAACCCACTTTCGCGCTGACGTGCAAGGGCGTTGCCACCGGGTCGCATTTCCTTTACGGCACCAACTCCTAAAGGAGCGCCAATTGCGCGACTGACCTTGTTCCAGTGGTTAACAGATTGTTGACGGTTCGTGCCTAGGATCGTGAAGAAAGTGTTAAGACCGTCAGCCGCTGCGGCGCCATTATTGCGCCTTTTCTTGAAGGTAACGTAACGTCGCAGTCCGACACAGTGGAGAATTCGATGCGATTCCATGACACCGCACCGAGATTGCTGTTGGTCCTGTTCATCGTATTGACCCCAGCCCTATTCCTGGATGTTTCCGTAGCCCACGCCGATCCGGGCTTCCGCAAGTGGATCTCCAACTTTCGCAGCGTGGCCGCGAAGAACGGCATTCGAAAATCCACCTACGACAAGGCATTCGCCGGCGTTAAAACCCCCGATCCGGAAGTTTTGCGCAAAGCCCGGCATCAGCCTGAGTTCAAGGAAAATGTCTGGAGCTACGTCGATACGCGGGTCCACGATTCCATCATCAAAAAGGGCCAGGCCCTGGCGCGAAAGCACAAGCGGACCCTCGACGCCATCGAGAAACGCTACGGGGTCGAGCGGTCTGTTGTCATCGCCATCTGGTCGGTCGAATCGAGCTACGGCAACGTCTTCAATTATCCCGACCGGCTTCATTATGTTCCCAGGGCATTGGCCACACTGGCGTACTACGACAAGCGACGAGCAAAGTTCGCGCGCAACCAGTTGATTGGAGCGCTGAAGATCCTTCAGGCCGGTGATGTCAGGAAAAAGCAACTCGTTGGATCGTGGGCCGGTGCCATGGGGCACACCCAGTTCATCCCGACCAGCTACCTTGCGTTTGCCCAGGACCTTGATGGCAACGGTCGACGCGATGTGTGGAACTCAATTCCCGATGCCCTCGCATCCGCCGCCAACCTGTTGCGAAAGAACGGTTGGAGAAGCGGACGGACCTGGGGCTACGAAGTGCGCGCGCCACGGGGCGCAAGCCGCTATGTCGGCAGTTCAAAAACGCTCGCCCAATGGACCAAACTCGGCTTCAAGCGACCTAACGGCAGGGCATTCGCCCGGCCGGGAGAAAAGGCCGTGCTCAAGATGCCGGCTGGCGGAAGCGGTCCGGCTTTCCTGATGACGCGAAATTTCTTCATGCTGAAGCGTTACAACAATTCTGATACCTATGCGCTCACAGTCGGGCTGCTGGCCGACAGGATATCGGGTTATGATGGTCTCGTGCAGAAATGGCCCAAGCCCAAGGGTGTCCTGTCGATGGATGAACGGCGTGAAATTCAGGTTCATCTGCAGGCAATGGGCTACTACAAAGGCGAAATCGACGGCAATATCGGCTCCGGTTCGCAATTGGCCATCAAGACGTTCCAATCGAAGCGCGGCTTGACGCCGGATGGCGTTCCATCGCACAACCTGCTGAAGACATTGCGAAGATGACTGGAGTTCTTCTTGGTTGCGTTCCTCGGCCGGCGTCTGATCTGGTTTCTTGTTCCTGCCTTGATCGCCGTATCAGGCATGGTTGCAGAAACCATGGTGCCCATCGCCGTCGCTGAGGCGCAAACGGTTATCAAGCGCCGATCCATTTTCGACAGGTTGTTCAATCGGCGACGCGCCCGCCCCGAACCCGTGGTTCGAGAACAACGACGGCCCGTTCGACGCAGTGGCAAGCGCAGCACCAAGAGATCGTCGGTCACCCGTCTCCCGAAACGACCGCCGGCCGTGGCCAAGATTGAGAACGCCAGCCGTGTCTTGGTGGTGGGAGACTTCCAGGCCAAATCTCTGGCCGAGGGACTGGAGACGGCTTTCAACCAGGCTCCCGGGGTTGCGATAGTCCACAAAACCAATGGCTCATCGGGTTTGGTGCGCGACGATTATTACAATTGGCCGGAAACGCTGCCCGGCGTTCTCGACGAGACCAAACCGGCAGTCGCCATCGTCATGCTCGGTTCCAACGACCGCCAACCGCTGCGGGACGGCGGACAAAGGGTCGCCGTACACTCCGATCCGTGGGTCACGGAGTACACGAAGCGCGTGGACGAAATGGCTCAGGCCATTCGATCGCGCGGCATCCCGCTCATCTGGGTTGGAGCACCCGCATACAAGTCCGCCTCCATGTCGACCGACATCCTGGCCATCAACGGAATTTTCCGCTCCGTCGTCGGCGATGCCGAAGGTGAATTCATCGACATCTGGGATGGCTTCGTCGACGAAAACGGCAAGTTCATCTACACCGGCTCTGACATCAAGGGACAGCAGGTGCGGCTTCGTACCAAAGACGGCATCCGCATGACCAAGGCCGGCCGCCGCAAGCTGGCTTTCTACGTGGAGAAATCGGTGCGCCGTCTGCTCGGCGACGAAGCGGATGAGGGAACCGGCAAGCTCGGCGAGGACAATCTTCCCGAGCTGTTGGTTCTCGATCCGAATCGTGGCGACACGCTGACGGTGCGTACCAGCCCGATCGACATGAGCGACCCGGCGCTTGACGGTGAACAGGCCCTGCTCGGGGCGGAGAACCCGCGCGTGTCGCAGAGCCGCACGCCACGCGACGAACTGGTGTTCGACGGCAAGACCACGGCGCCGCCGCCCGGCCGCGCCGACCACTTCGTTTGGCCGAAAGAGCGCGACGGTCCGACTCTCTAAACTGGAATATTGCTGCTAAAGCGGCAGCGTCGTCTCGCCCATCAGGGAAAGGTCGATTTCGCGGGCGGCCTGACGGCCCTCGCGAATTGCCCAGACCACCAGCGACTGTCCGCGGCGCACGTCGCCGGCGGCCCACAGCCCATCAACCGATGTGCGGTAGTCGTTTTCGTTGGCCAGCACATTGGTTGATTTGCGCTGGTCGACCTCGATTTCAAGCCGGTCACCCAGATCCGCCAGTACGCCACTTTCCATCGGCCCGCGGAAGCCGATGGCGATAAAGGCGAGATCGGCCTTGATGATGAACTCGGTGCCGGCGATCGGCTTGCGCAGATCGTCCACCTGACAACATTTGACTCCGGTCAACATGCCGTCTTCTCCGACGAATTCCAAAGTCCCGACCTGGAACTCGCGAACGGCGCCTTCGGCCTGCGACGACGACGTACGCATCTTGGTCGCCCAGTATGGCCAGACCGCCAGCTTGTCTTCGCGGGCCGGCGGTTGTGGGCGGATATCGAGCTGCGTGACCTTGACGGCACCCTGGCGGAAGGCCGTGCCGATGCAGTCGGACGCGGTGTCACCACCACCGACCACGACGACATGCTTGCCACCGGCGACAACCGGTTCCGACGGCCAGCCGACGCACTCAACCGGTTCGCGCGCAACCCGCTTGTTCTGCTGTACCAGATAGGGCATGGCATCGTGAACGCCGACAAACTCAACACCCGGAATGCCAGCATCGCGCGGCTTTTCGGAGCCACCGCAATAAAGCACCGCGTCGTGATCGGACAGCAGCGTGTCGACGCTGATATCGACGCCGATGTTAGCGTTGTAGTGGAAGGTGACCCCCTCACCTTCCATCTGCGCGACCCGCTTGTCGATGGTGTGCTTTTCCATCTTGAAGTCGGGAATGCCGTAGCGCAGCAGCCCGCCGGCGGCGCTCTCGCGCTCATAGACATGCACATCGTGGCCAACGCGGCCAAGCTGCTGGGCGGCCGCCATGCCGGTCGGTCCAGAGCCGATAATCGCGACCTTCTTGCCGGTCTTGGTGGCAGACGGCCGCGGCACGATCAGGCCCATCTCGTAGGCCTTGTCGGCCAGCGCCTGCTCAACCGTCTTGATCGCCACGGGAACGTCTTCGAGGTTCAACGTACAGGCTTCCTCGCAAGGCGCCGGGCAAATGCGACCGGTGAATTCCGGGAAGTTGTTGGTCGAATGCAGGTTGGCAATCGCCTCTTCCCAGTTCTTGTTATAGACGAGATCGTTCCAATCGGGGATCTGGTTGTGAATCGGACAGCCGGTGGGCCCGTGACAGAACGGCACGCCGCAATCCATGCAGCGAGCAGCCTGTTTCTTGATTTCCGAATCCGACATCGGCAGGGAAAACTCCCTGTAATGACGGATCCGGTCGGATGCCGGCTGGTATTGTGCTACCTGGCGATCGATCTCCAGAAATCCGGTAACCTTGCCCATAATTCTCTAACCCTCAATCGTCGACACAGGCTTCGTTTTCAGTGCTGCAAGAGACGCATGCCTCTTGTCCGTTAGCCCGTTCGGCTTTGATCCTTTTCGCGAAGACCGACGTCTATTCCGCCGCGACACCCATGCGCATGCGTTCCATTTCCTCGAGTGCCCGCCGGTATTCGACCGGCATCACCTTGCGGAACCTAGGCCGGTAATCCGTCCAGTTCTCGAGAATGTCGCGTGCCCGGTTTGAACCGGTGTAGTGCACGTGGTTGGAAATCAGTTGATAAAGCCGCTCCTCGTCATGCCGCGTCATGTCACCCGACACATCGACCCTTCCGTGGTGAGCGAGATCGCCGCCATGGTGATGCAGCTCTTCGAGGATATCATCCTCCTCAGGCACCGGCTCGAGTTCGACCATCGCCAGGTTGCAACGGCGGGCGAAATCGCCCTCTTCATCGAGCACGTAGGCGACGCCGCCCGACATGCCCGCTGCAAAATTGCGACCGGTTTGGCCCAGCACAACGACAATGCCGCCTGTCATGTATTCGCAGCCATGGTCGCCGACGCCTTCGACCACCGCAATGGCGCCCGAATTGCGTACGGCAAAGCGTTCGCCGGCAACACCGCGGAAATAGCACTCGCCATCGATGGCGCCGTAGAGCACGGTGTTGCCGACGATGATCGACTCCTCCGCAACGATGCGGCTTTCCTCCGGCGGCCGGATGATCAGGCGTCCGCCACACAGGCCCTTGCCGACATAATCGTTGCCGTCGCCGACGAGATCGAACGTGATGCCACGCGACAAGAAGGCACCGAAGGATTGTCCGGCCGTGCCGTTGAGGCGCACCGAAATGGTGTCGTCCTTGAGCCCCTTGATGCCGTATCTGCGGGCCACCTCGCCCGACAGCATTGCGCCGGCAGAGCGATCGACATTGCGGATGTCGAATTCCAGAGAGACCGGTTCGCGGTTCTCCAACGCCGGAGCAGCAGCTGCAATCATCTTGCGATCCAGAACATCGTCGATCGGATGATTTTGCCTTTCGGTCCAGTAGGTCGCCTGTTTGTCGGCTTCTACTTTGTGGAACAGGTCACTGAAATCGAGCCCCTTGGCCTTCCAGTGTTCGACCAACTCGTCCTTCTTCAGCAGATCCGATTCACCGATAATGTCGTTGAGCTTGCGGTAGCCCATGGCGGCCAGCAGCTCACGCACTTCCTCGGCGACAAAGAAGAAGTAATTGATGACGTGTTCCGGCGTGCCCTTGAAACGCTGACGCAGCACCGGATCCTGGGTTGCAATGCCGACCGGGCAAGTGTTCAGATGGCACTTGCGCATCATCAGGCAGCCAGCGGCAATCAGCGGCGCCGTGGAGAAGCCGAACTCGTCAGCCCCAAGAAGCGCGCCGACGATAACGTCGCGCCCGGTGCGCAAGCCGCCATCGACCTGCAGCGGCACGCGCGAGCGCAGACCATTGAGTACCAGCGTCTGATGCGTCTCGGCCAGTCCCATCTCCCAGGGCGAGCCCGCATGTTTGAGCGACGTCAGCGGCGACGCGCCGGTACCGCCGTCGAAGCCGGCAATGGTGATGTGGTCGGCGCGGGCCTTGGCGACGCCGGCGGCCACCGTACCGACGCCAACTTCCGACACCAGCTTGACCGAGATATCGGCCGTCTCGTTGACGTTCTTCAGATCAAAGATGAGCTGCGCGAGGTCCTCGATCGAATAGATATCATGGTGCGGCGGCGGCGAAATCAGGCCGACACCGGGCGTCGAGTGGCGGGTCTTGGCAATCGTCGCATCGACTTTGTGGCCGGGCAGCTGCCCGCCTTCACCAGGCTTGGCACCCTGCGCCACCTTGATCTGGATCATATCCGAATTGACCAGATATTCGGTGGTCACGCCAAAGCGGCCGGAGGCAACCTGTTTGATTGCCGAGCGCTCCGGGTTCATCGAACCGTCAAGCAAGGGCGTGAAGCGATCGGTTTCCTCGCCACCCTCGCCAGTGTTCGACTTGCCGCCGATTTCGTTCATCGCCCGGGCGAGCGTCGTGTGTGCCTCCCGGCTGATTGAACCAAAGGACATGGCGCCGGTCGAAAACCGTTTGACGATATCGGCCGCAGGCTCGACCTCGTCAAGCGCCACGGGCTCACGCCCTGCTTCCTCAGCCGACGTGATCTTGAACAGCCCGCGGATGGTATTGAGACCCTCGGCATGTTCGTTCACCAGCTTGGCAAACTCCCGGTACTTGTCCTGGACATTGCCGCGCACCGCATGCTGCAGCAGAGCCACGCTGTCAGGCGACCAGACATGATTTTCACCGCGCATGCGGTAAAGATACTCGCCACCCACTTCCAAAGCCGTTCTCAGCACCGGATCGTCACCAAAGGCTTCGGCATGGCGGCCATGGGTTTCGCTGGCGATTTCGTCGAGCCCGACACCTTCAATGGTCGTGGCCGTTCCGAAGAAATACTGCTCGATACAGTCCGACGACAGGCCAACAGCATCGAAGATCTGTGCGCCGCAATAGGATTGGTATGTGGAGATGCCCATTTTCGACATCACCTTGAGCAGTCCCTTGTCGATCGCCTTGATGTAGCGCTCGACCACTTCCACTGGATCGACTTCCGGCGGGAACTCGCTGCGTTCGTGCATATCAGCCAGCGTGTCGAAGGCGAGATAAGGGTTGATCGCCTCGGCGCCATAGCCAGCCAGCACCGCGAAATGGTGTACTTCGCGCGGCTCACCCGATTCAACGACCAGCCCGACCGAAGTCCTCAGACCTTTGCGGATAAGGTGGTGGTGAACCGCGGCCGTCGCCAGCAGCGCCGGAATGGCGATGCGGTCGGCTGACAACAGCCGATCCGACAGGATGATAATGTTGTAACCGTTCTCGACGGCCCGCTCCGCACGCTGGCAGAGCCGCTCGAGCGCCTCGACCATATAGTCCGCGCCGCGGTTCTGACCGTAGGTGATGTCGAGCGTCTGGGTCTGGAACTGGTTGTCGGAAATCTCGCCGATCATCCGGATCTTCTCCAGATCATCGTTGGTCAGAATCGGCTGGCGCACTTCCAGGCGCCGGCGCTCCGCCAGGCCCTCCAGGTCGAACAGATTGGGCCGCGGTCCGATAAACGAGACCAGGCTCATCACCGATTCCTCACGGATCGGGTCGATTGGCGGATTGGTGACCTGAGCGAAATTCTGCTTGAAATAGGTATAAAGCAGCTTCGACTTGTCCGACAGCGCCGAAATCGGCGTATCGGTGCCCATCGAGCCCAACGCTTCCTGGCCGGTGGTCGCCATCGGCGCCATCAGGATCTTCAGGTCCTCCTGCGAGTAGCCGAAGGCCTGCTGACGGTCGAGCAGTGAAGCGGAGGATGTCATCGGGCGCCGCTGGATATCCGCCTTGACGTCCTCGAGCACGATCTGGGTGCGCTCCAGCCACTTGCCATAGGGGTTGCGATTGGCAAGGTCGCGCTTGATCTGGGCATCCGAGATAATGGCGCCCTCTTCCATGTCGATCAGCAGCATCTTGCCGGGCTGCAGCCGCCATTTGCGCACAATCGACTTTTCGTCGACTGGCAGCACGCCGGCTTCCGAGGCCATGATGACCCGGTTGTCGTCGGTAACGATGTAGCGAGCAGGCCGCAGACCGTTGCGATCGAGGGTCGCGCCGACCTGCCGGCCGTCCGTAAAAGTGACCGCGGCTGGACCGTCCCACGGCTCCATGAGCGCGGCGTGATATTCGTAGAACGCCCGCCGGTCCTCATGCATCAGCTTGTTGCCGGCCCAGGCTTCCGGGATCAGCATCATGACCGCATGGGCGAGCGAATATCCACCCTGGACCAGGAACTCCAGGGCGTTGTCGAAACAGGCCGTGTCCGACTGGCCCTCATAGGAGATCGGCCACAGCTTGCTGATGTCGTCGCCGAACAACGGCGAGGTAACTGACGCCTGGCGCGCCGCCATCCAGTTGACGTTGCCGCGCAGTGTGTTGATTTCCCCATTATGCGCCACCATCCGGTACGGGTGGGCTAGTTTCCACGACGGAAACGTGTTGGTGGAGAAACGCTGGTGCACCAGCGCCAGTGCCGATACGAACCGTTCATCGCGCAGATCCGGGTAGTAGGCCCCAAGCTGGTAGGCCAGGAACATGCCCTTGTAGACGATCGTTCGGCTCGACAGCGATACGATGTAGAACCCGTTGTCGCGCCCGTCGGTTTCCTTGAAGATGCGGTTCGAGATCACCTTGCGCAGGATGAACAGGCGACGCTCGAACTCTTTCTCGTCTTCAATCTCCGGATTGCGGCCGATGAATACCTGACGGTGATGGGGTTCGGTGGCGACGATATCCGGCGCCTTGGACAACGACGAATTGTCCACAGGTACGTCGCGATAGCCGATCAGGGTCTGGCCCTCGGCCTCGACCACTTCGGCGATGATGTCCTCGATATGGGTGCGCAGATCGTCGTCCTGCGGCATGAACAGATAGCCAACCGCGTAGTGGCCCACCTCGGGCAACACGATGCCGCGATCCGCCATATCTTCGCGAAGAAAATCGTCGGGGATCTGTACCAGCATGCCGGCGCCGTCACCCATCAGCGGATCGGCGCCGACGGCGCCTCGATGGGTGAGGTTTTCGAGCATGTACAACCCGTCTTTGACGATCCTGTGGGATTTTTCACCAAGCATGTGGGCGACGAACCCGACACCACAGGCGTCATGCTCATTGCGCGGATCATAGAGACCCTGTTTTGCAGGAAAAGCGGATGTGCTCGCAGGTTTGAGCGTCGCACTGCGGCGTTCAAAAGCGGCGTCCTTTGATGGCGATCTCAGCGTCATCTCTTTTCCTCCTGTCGTTGCCCTGAAAGTCCCTGCCTTCCTGGGGCGACCTGATTGTCCATGCCGGCGTTTCAGTTCCGGTACAGTTTTTCTTGCGCGGCAAATTCGTGCGATCAGCCGTTCTACCGTTGCAACCCGTGGCGAGCAATCCCGGGTCGAAGCGTTGCGCATCAACCGAAACCGATAGTCCTCGGTCCAGTATCCGCTGGTGCGGCGGGCACCCCATGTGTCTTGCCCGCTGCGGCACCGCTTGAGCGGCCTTTGGCGTTTCCGTTGCAGGTCACACCAAAATAGGACAGTATGGCTGTCCTATTTGCCCTTCTATGCCAGAAACCGTCAGCCGGAGCAAGACGGCACACGCAATTAAATCGACGCCTGTAACAGCAAATTGCGGCAACACGGCCTGAGGCGACATAATATTACACGGATGCGACCGGAGTATGGAAAAAATATCAACCGGCGATGCGGCCCTTTGACACCCATCCGTTCCGTGGCATGAATACCCGATTTCTCAATCTGCATCGTTCCGATGGGGTTTTCATGCATTTTTCGTCCGACAATTGGAGCGGTGTTCACCCGCGCATCACTGAATCGCTCACCCGTCATTCCTCGGGCTTCGCACCTGCCTACGGGAACAGCGACCTCGACCGGCAGGTCGAGCGCACCTTTAGCGAAATTTTCGAACGTGACGTGGTTGTCTTCTTCGTCAGCACCGGCACGGCAGCCAATTCGCTGTCCATGGCCTCCGTCAACCGCCCCGGCGGCGTGGTCTTCTGCCACCGCGAAGCGCACATGCTGGAAGACGAAGGCGGAGCACCGGAGCTGTTCACCAATGGCGCCAGGCTCGCTCCGGTCGACGGCGCCCTTGGCCGCATCGATCCCGAAAATCTTCAGCAACAAATCAAGCGCTATCCGCCGGAGTTCGTTCAGGCGGGACAACCGATGGCGGTGAGTCTGACCCAATCCACCGAGATCGGCACCGTCTATCGGCCCGAAGAGATCGACGCGATCGCCGACGTCAGTCGGCAACATGGCCTGCCGATACATATGGACGGAGCGCGATTTGCCAATGCGCTGGTCCATCTCGGTGTCAGCCCCGCTGAGATAACCTGGAAACGGGGCATCGATCTCATGTCGTTTGGTGCCACCAAGAACGGATGTTGGTGCGCCGAGGCTATTGTCGTGTTCGACCCGGACAAGGCCAAGCAGTTGCCGTTCATCCGCAAGCAAGCGGCACAGCTCATTTCGAAGACCCGGTTTGTTACAGCGCAATTCGAAGCCTACTTCAAAGACGGATTGTGGCTTGACATCGCCCGTATTTCGAACGGCATGGCCGAGCACCTGCAAAAGGGCATCGACGCTTCAGCCAATGCGCGTCTTGCCTGGCCGGCCGATTGCAACGAAGTCTTCATGATATTGAAGCGCAGCCATGCCGATGCATTGTTGGCGGCCGGTGCGCAGTTCCACGATTGGAATCATCCGCACAGTATGGTTGAGCGACCGACCGAGGACGAAGCATTGGTTCGGCTGGTGACTAGTTTTGCGACAACAGAGCAGCACGTTTCGGACTTCCTCGAACTCCTGGGCTAGCACCTCATCCACTCCTGAGCGCAACACCAACACAGCGTCCTGAATTATTCGTCACATCGATATGGCGGATTATAACGTGCTGTTGATTTCCAATTTATCCGGCGGTTTCCTAAATCAACAGTCGACCCGGCAAATTCGGGTGAAGTAGATTACGTGTAAGCCCTGACCACACACACAAGGAGATCGAAATGTCCAAGAAAACCCTCGTAGGTGCGTCCGCAGTTGCTGGTGCTGTTGCAATGGCTCTGTCCGGTGCAACTCTGGTTGCGTCGACGACCGCTGCGTCGGCCAAGGAAAAGTGCTACGGTGTATCCCTCGCCGGTCAGAACGACTGCGCCGCAGGTCCCGGCACCACCTGCGCCGGCACCTCGACAGTTGATTACCAGGGCAACGCCTGGAAGCTGGTTGCGGATGGCACCTGCGCGACCATGGAGCTGCCGGGCAGCCGCATGGGTTCGCTGGAGCCGCTGGACCGCGATATTCCGGCCTGATTTCCCACCGATGGCCGCCCCTCAGCGGGCGGTCATCGCTTCTGGTCACGATGGAGTAAAGTCATGTCGATTTCAGCGAATGGAACAATCGCAGACGCCGCTGGCTTTGCACCGTCAAAGATAGCGGCACGGGCGGGCGCCGGTCTCAAAGCCACCCATATCGATTCCATTCTCGGCGATGACTACCGCATTGGCTTCCTGGAAGTGCATGCGGAAAACTACATGGGCGCCGGCGGCGCACCGCATCGCGCCCTGACCGCCATCCGCAACCAATTTCCTTTGTCCGTCCATGGCGTCGGCCTCTCGATCGGCAGCGAAAAGGGCATCGATGCCCAGCATGTCGATCGATTGAAGGCGGTCGTGGAGCGCTACGAACCGGGTCTTGTCTCCGAGCATCTGGCTTGGTCGACCCATGACAACAGCTACTACAACGATCTGCTGCCAGTGCCTTATGACGAAGCGACGCTGCAGCGCGTCGTCGATCACATCGACATCGTCCAGAACAGGCTCGGTCGCAAGATCCTGTTGGAAAACCCGTCGACCTATTTGCAATTCGAGCAGTCGACCATGAGCGAAACCGACTTTGTCCGCGAGATAGCACGGCGAACCGGCTGTGGCATGCTGCTCGATATCAACAATGTGTTTGTTTCGGCCACCAACCAGAAATACAAGCCTCTGACCTACCTTTCGGAATTCCCGCTCGAACTGGTCGAGGAAATCCACCTGGCGGGTCATGCCTCCGACACCGACGACGAGGGCGAACCGCTTCTCATCGACGCCCACGACCGCCCGGTCGATGATGAAGTCTGGAAGCTCTACGATATCGTTATCGGCCAGATCGGTCCGACGCCGACACTGATTGAATGGGACAATGAAGTCCCCGAATGGCCGATCCTGCGCCGCGAGGCCATGCTTGCCGACGACGTTCTCGCGCGCCACGCGCAAACCTACCTGTTGGGGACCCGCCATGCGGCCGTCGGCTAGCTCTTCCCAGGATGCAGGAATAACGCTTTCTTCGTTTTCCAAAGCCTTGACTGATCCCGACACCGGCCTGCCCGAAGGGCTCGTGGGTCCGAACGGAAAGCAGGCGGTCAAACGTTTCAACGTCTATCGCAACAACGTCACCGTTGGCCTAGTCAATGCGATGGCCGACACCTTCCCGGCCATCAAACGTCTGGTCGGCGAACAGTTCTTCAATGCCATGGTGCGAATTTACGTCCAGGCGGAACCGCCCAGCTCACCGCTGCTTTTTCAATATGGTGAGACGTTCCCGGATTTCCTGGAACGTTTTGAGCCTGCACAGAAGCTGGTCTACCTGCCTGACGTTGCCCGCCTTGAGCGTGCCTGGCTTGATGCCTATCACGCGGCCGACGCCGTACCGCTCGACCCGGCGCGCCTGGCAGCGATCGGTCCGGAGGATCTGGCCGGCGTGCGTTTTGTCGCTCATCCTGCCAGCCGTGTTCTGCGCTCGCGATTTGCCGCAATCACCATTTTCTCGGCCAACCGGTCAGACCAGCCGATGCCCGAGATTGACCCAGGCGTCGCCGAGGACGGCTTGGTGACCCGTGCCGTCGACGATGTCGAAGTGCGCAATCTGCCGCCGGGCGGCGCTGTCTTCCTCACCGCCCTGATCGATGGCTCCCCACTTGGAGAAGCGGCCGGACTTGCCGTCGCCGAAACGAATGACTTTGATCTTGCCGCAGCCATTGCGGCGATGCTTGAGGCCGGTGCTTTCACCGACCTATCCCAACCGTAAACGGGGACCCTCGCCATGACTTCTCTCATCAACGGACTTCGTCTGCTGCACAACGGCTTTTTCGGCGCACTGGAAAAGGTCACCGACGGCTGGTTCCTGGGCCTTTTCACCAGGCTGGCATTCCTGCTGACGCTTTATATCTACTACCTGAATTCGGCAAAAACGAAGATCGGCGATGGCCTCCTCGGCTTTTTGTCCATCACCGATGGCGCTTACATTCAGATTGCCGGCCCGGCATTCGAAGCGGCCGGATATGAGCAGAGCGCACTTTCGCTGCCAACCCACATCGTTGTCTTTTTCGGCACCTATGGCGAGTTCATTCTGCCAGTACTGATCGTGCTTGGTCTGTTTGCTCGCATTGGTGCCATCGGCATGATCGGCTTCATCGTCGTGCAGACCTATGTGGACGTCAGCGTCCATCAGGTGGCACTTGGCACGCTTTTCAACGGCCAGCCTGGCGAAATAGTCGACCAGCGGCTGTTCTGGATGATTCCGCTGATTTATGTCGCTCTCAAGGGCCCTGGTGCGGTCTCGCTCGACAACATACTTTCCAGATGGTGGAACCGGCGCATGATCGACACCGGTCATCCCGTTGGCACCAGCCAAGCTTACTGAAAAAGGGCGGGAGGCGGTCGAGTCGATAACCGCCTCCCGCACCTTAAAGTTTGATAGATTGGAAATTCGTGCGACCAGAGGGTGCAGCGACATCTGATATCGGCTGCTCGCCTCGCGTTCTGCCCGGCTAAATCAACCGACCGTGTCTTCACAAGCCTGATGCTGTGGCCTAATGATTCCGGCAACCGATGTTGTCTGGAGCCGCTCAATGCCACTATTTTCGGGGTTTATTCTTCGTTTCGCAGTGCTGATCGCCCTGTGCTCGGCCGTTACCGCAATAAGTCCGGTACCGGCTGAAGCCCAATTCCTTCCTGGCACGACCAGCACGGCTGACGATAGTCCGCCGGACGGCATGGAGGCGCTGCTCGAAGAGGCGCGGCGCGACGGATCGACGGTCATTATCGTCAGACCCGGGGCCGAGGAAAACGAAGCAGCGGCCGCAGATGCGAGTGCCATTCGGGCAGACCGCTTCTACAGGGCACGGACGCGCATTCGGGATATTGTGGAAAGTGTCCCGACGCTTTGGCCGAACATCCAGAAAACGCTCCAATTGGCCAGCCCCGATGGGTCCTATTTCTGGATTTACAGGGCAGTGGCAACGGCTCTCGTTGGACTTTTCGTGGGCTGGATCGCCATCAAACCCATTCTGCGCTGGGGACGCGATTATTTCCGCTACATGTACGATCCCGACCCGGCAACCACAGCTGACAAGGCCAAATACCTGATATTTCGTGCAGTGATAGCGCTGGTCTACATCGGCATTTTCTTCGTCATGGCAATGGCCGTAGCCGTGGTCTTTGATACCGGGCGAGAACCCTCCCGTCGCATCACTTTTGAAATCGTGCTGGCCTATCTCTTCTACCGGACAATGATCCGCGCAGTTAGCTGGAACCTGTTTGCCTACGACGCGCCAAACCACCGGATCGTCAACCTCACCGACGAGGAGGCCGTCAGGCTCCACCGCGACTGGGGCGTTGCAGTTGCTGTCGTGGTGATCTTTGCGGCCGTTGCGAGATCTTTGAGCTTCATTGGCGCAGGGCAGGACTATGCTGGTCTGACGGTCGAGAACATCCTGTTCGTACAGATTTGCACTGCATGCTTCGTCACGCTGGTTCTGATGGTGCTCACCATCAAGGACTGGAAGATCTGGCAGCACATTTTCGCGCCGCGGTCGCAAAGCGCATATCTCTTCCGCTTGAGATCGACGCTCGCACGCCTCGTGCCGGTTGGCTTCATGGTCTACATGCTCCTCGCGGTGGCTGTTTTTGTCTTCCGGCTCGCTCTTGGCCTTTCCAACCCCGGCGCCATCATTGCGGCACCGTTCATTGTTTTCTGGGCGGCGCTGATCTCCTACGGCATCGTGATCATTGTCATTCAGGCGCTCTACAATCGACGTATCAGGCAGTTTGAAGAAAGGGCTGCCGCAGAGCGGGAGCGCCTGGCCAGAGAGACGGGAGAGGTGGATGGTGAAGCCGGCGAGGAGATGATCGTCGGACCGTCGAGTGTCAACTTCGAGTATCAACCGGTGTTCAAACCGTTCTTCGAAATGGCTGCAATGGCCATCATCGCTACCATTGCCGTCGCTCAATTGGTGCGCAGTTGGGGCGTTGATCTGAACGCCGAAGACAGTTTCTGGTCTTCCTTTCTCGACATCGTTCTCTCCGTCGTTCTGTGTTGGCTCGCCTATCGGGCGCTGTCCGTGTTCATCGACAAGCGCCTTGAGCAGGAAGGCGGCGTTCCGGAAACCGACGACGAAGAAATGGGCGGCGAAGGCGGCGGCGCTGGCGCGACCCGCGTGGCAACGCTCTTGCCGATCATGCGCTACATGATGATCATCGTGCTGTTTTCGATCGCCGGCATGATCCTGCTATCGCGTCTGGGCTTCGATATCGGCCCGATATTCGCCGGCGCCGGTGTAGTCGGAATTGCCGTCGGCTTCGGCGCGCAGACGCTGATCAGAGACATCTTCTCCGGCGCTTTCTTCCTGCTCGATGATGCGTTTCGCAACGGCGAATATGTCGAGATTGAAGGCATCAAAGGCACGGTGGAACGGATCTCGATCCGGTCATTCCAACTGCGCCACCATCTGGGCGCCCTGCACACGATTCCCTTTGGCGAGATCAAACGGCTGACCAACTTCTCCCGCGATTGGGTCGTGATGAAACTGCCATTGCGCGTCACCTACGACACCGATGTCGAGAAGGTCCGCAAGCTGGTCAAGAAACTCGGGCAGGAACTGATCAAGCACCCGCAGATTGGCCACACATTCATGCAGCCGCTGAAATCGCAGGGAGTCTACAAGATGGAAGACTCTGCGATGATCATCCGCGTCAAGTTCATGACCAAGCCGGGTGAGCAGTTCGTCACGCGTAAAGTGGTCTATCAGTCCATTCAGGATCTCTTTGCCCGCGAGGGCATTCACTTTGCCCACAAGCAGGTCACGGTCCGGCTGGAGGATGGAAAAACGGCTGACGGATTGACGGAAGACGAAAAGAAGGCCGTCTCAGCAGCAGCGCGATCGATCATCGATGAAGAGGAAGCGGCGGCCGAAGTGGCAGGCGGTGGCAACGGCGATCGGTAAAGGGTCGCTAATGCGTAATGAAAAAACGGCGCCCGGAGTGGGCGCCGTTCCTTTAGGGCAGACCGTTAAGCGACCGTTTCAGCTTCGATCTGCTTGGCTTGCAGTGTGGACTTGTCGACAGAAATGTCGATCCGGCGCGGCTTCATGGCTTCCGGAATCTCACGCGCAAGATCGACATGCAGCAGCCCGTTTACGAGCTCGGCGCCTTTGACCTCAACATGCTCGGCCAGTTGGAACCTGCGCTCGAAGGCGCGCTTGGCGATACCGCGATAAAGAAACTCGCCGTCCTTGTCGCCGTCTTCGGCCTTTTCGCCGGTAACGGTCAGGACATGTTCACGAGCCTCGATCGAAAGCTCGTCTTCACCGAAGCCGGCCACAGCCATGGTGATCCGGTAGGCGTTATCGCCGGTTTTTTCGATGTTGTAGGGCGGGTAGGTCTGGCTACCTTCCGGCTGGGCAAGCGAGTCCAGCATGGTGAAAAGACGGTCGAAACCAACCGTGGAACGGTAGAGAGGGGAAAAATCGACATGACGCATGGTCTTGTCCTCCTTTGAGCGACTTTTTTGCGTTTTGGCCTTGGGCAACCCCCTTGGTGTGGCGGGTCTCGATGGCCAGCAGGTCCGTATTGGCACCTGCAGGGTATAGGTGGTGAACGCCGAAAGGCATTTCAAGACCACGGCAACCATGGCAGAAAACACCGGGTTTTCAGCGGTGTGCCCCTTGATCCGCCCACCCGGAACGGTTCTATAGTTAGCCTGATGAAAGCCGATATCCTGCACAGCACACCTGACAATCCGGCACCGGAAAATGTCATCGCGGACTATTTCGAAACACGTGACGGCAAGAAGGTTCGCTATGCCATCTTCAAGGCGGATGTCACACGCGCCAAAGGCACGGTCGTGCTGCTCCAGGGGCGCAATGAAACAATCGAAAAATACTACGAAACCATCGGTGAACTTACCGCTTCGGGGCTTTGGGTCGCCACCTTCGATTGGCGCGGTCAGGGAGGATCGCAACGTCTGCTGAAAAATCCGATGCCCGGCTATGTCCGGCGCTTTTCCGACTACGAAAAGGATCTGGAACAGTTTCTTGAGGAGATTGTGCTGCCAGATGCGCGGCTGCCGTTTTTTGTCATTGGTCACTCGACCGGTGGGCTGATTGCTCTCTCAGCGGCTCCTCGACTTGCCAACCGGATCGAACGACTTGCCGTGACTTCGCCTTTCATCGGCCTTAAGCATGACAGTTTCGGCCAGACGACCCTGCGCATAGGAACGACGCTCGCATGCTGGATGGGCCTGGGTGGTTTGGCCCCCACCGGGTCGCGGCGCGGCAATCTCGAATTCGCACGCAATGTGCTCACCTCGGACCGGGGACGCTTTCGCCGCAACCTGGCCATCTACGATGCCTGCCCGGATTTCATTCTCGGCGGCCCCACATTTCGGTGGCTCTCTGAATCATTGAAGACGATCGCAAAGGTTCAGCAATCCAGCCACCTGGCGTCGATCCGCATTCCCACTCTTTTGCTGGGCGCCGGGGCAGATGACATCGTGCCCCACAACCTGCTGGAAGACATGGCCTCACGCTTTCGCGCAAGCGAACTGATCACCATCGACCGTGCCAGGCATGAGCTCTTTCAGGAAGCCGATCTCTACCGAAATCAGGTCATGGCCGCCATCAACGCCTTCATTCCCGGGGGCGAGTAGCGGTTACCAGGCTCGCTGCAGACTGGCCGGCAATGGATCCGAACGCTATCGCGGTGAGCAGGCCATTGCCAGACAGATATCCCGCCAACTCGGTTCCCGAAACGCCACAGGCGGCTCCGCCACCGGCAAAGAGATTGTGGAACACTCTATCGTCTTCACCAATCACGCGCGCCGTCTCGTCGATGACCAGCCCGCCCTGGGTGTGAAACAAGGCACCGCTCACCCGCACGGCGAACAAGGGTGGTTGCAGCGCATGGGAATTCGTGAAGTCGCGGCCAAACGGATCGGCGGTCCTGCCGGCGGCACAGTCTTCGACATGTGTAAACTCTGCTTCGAGGTTTGCCGCAGAAACGCCAATGGTGTTTGCAAGGGCTTCCACAGAGGGCGCCGATTTGATCAGGCCAATGGCTTCAGCCTCACGGAACTCCGTAAGCCCGCTCGCGACCTCTCGTATGCGCTCATCAAATATACACCAGGCCCGCCCGCCCGGCTGGGCAACGACGTCGACCGCCTGTTCCGAATAACCGCGATGCTCATTGGAAAAGCGACGCCCGGCGGCGTTCACCTGAAAGCCACCCTCCATCATCAGCGCCCAGCTGATCAGGATGGCGCCGGGATCAGCCAGCGATCCGTGCCCCTGGCAGGCCGACAAGCAGGCGAGCTGCGCGTTGATCTGCTGCCCCCAAAGCACCGCCTCCCCGGTATTTCCGTCGTGACCGTGATACGGCGCATCCCGCATGTAGGGCAGGTGCTGAGAGACAAGACTTGAGTTGCCGCCATAGCCGTTGCAGGCCAGGATCAAGGCGTTGCATGCAATGGTTTCTCGGCTGCCATCCGGTCGCGTGAGGGCAACGCCGGCGATCGTCCTGCCCTCGGTGTAAAGCGTGTCGACGGCCGCGTCGCAGACAATGGGGACACCTTCTGTCCCAGCCGCCGAAACCAGCCGTGCCAGCAGCGCTTCGCCGGTCTTTTCGGGAACGGCGTGCATGCGATGGCGGCTGTGACCCGGATAAAGAAAGTCGTCAAGTACGATCCACTCGACACCATGACGGTCGCCCAGCCACTCCAGCGCCGGTCCTATTGACTGCGTTGCCATTTCGACGAGATGCGGTACCGCTGTTCCCTTCGCTTTGCTTCGGATGTCCTCGGCGAAAAGAGAAACGGAGTCTTCGATACCCTGTTTGGTCTGAAACGCAGTCGACCCGGCTGGTACAAAGCCCGACGACATCGACGTCGAACCAAAGGGACTTCCCGTCTTTTCCAGCACCAGGACATCGGCACCGGCATCGGCGGCCCGCAGCGCGGCGGTCAGCCCACAGGCACCGGCTCCGACGACAACCACGTCGACTGACACCTCTGCCGTCATCTGATCGGCTGGTTCTATGCTCGTTTTGACTTCCACGGCGCGGATCTTTGTTCAGATGCAGCCGGCCGTCAATCGCGAACGGCTTTGACGACACCAGCCGCCAGAGAAAGCACCGCGATTTCGCCCAGCAAAACCGCGGGCCAGATTTGGGCGATGGCAGGATCCACCCACTTTTGCGGACCAAATGAAACCAGCGCCAGAACGCCCGCGAGAAGTGCCGTCGCCCGACCGCCGCGGGTTTCCGTCGATCCAAGGAAAAAGCTGGCACAGGCCACGGCGAGGGAGCCGCCGAGAAAGGGCCCGAGTGCAAACGGCGCGACAGCGATCGGTGGATGCGGCGGTGTCTGCGTAAACAGAGCAGCAAGCATCACGGTTTGCAGGACGATCAGGGTTGCCAGGGCGGCACGGCAAAGTTGGTCCGGTGTGTTTTGCATGATCAAATTTCCGTAAACTTGTGTACGTATTTGACATATCCGTACAGAGTTATACGGTTGCTGTCAAGCCAGATTCGGAGGCCTTATGCGGCAGGAAAATCAGCAGAAACGGCGTGATCAAATCGAGACGGCAGCCTACGAGCTGCTTGCCGAGAAGGGTTACAAGTCGACTTCCATGCTAGCCATTGCGCGACGCGCCGGCGCGTCCAACGAAACGCTCTATAGGTGGTATGGCAACAAGCAGACGCTGGTCAGCGCAATGGTCGATAAAAACGCCCATGCCGCCGCTCAACTGGTCGCAACCTTTCGCGAAAAGGGCCTCACTCCATTGCAGACCATTGCCGAGCTGGGACCCGTTCTGTTGCGCATCGTCACCGGAGAAAAGGCCATATCCCTCAACCGGGCCGCCGCTGGCGACGTTCATGAAACCGGCACCCTTGGCAGCCTGATTGCGGCGGGAGGCAAGGCCACGATCATGCCGCTGCTTGCCGAGGTTTTCGAAGCCGCCATGGCCGATGGCACTCTCGCGCCTGGCGACTCCGAAGAAGCAGCCGAGACTTACATCGCCCTGCTGATCGGCGACCTGCAAATCGAGCGGGTAATCGGCGTGCGAGCCCCCCTGTCCGACGACGCCGTCGAGGGTCGGGCCGAGCGCGCCTACCGGTTGATCAGCCGGCTATACGTGCCCGGGTGAGATCGCGGCCCTCACGGCCCGTCCAAGCCAAAAGCCGAACGGGTCGCTTCGTCTTTGAGAACACGAGAGAGGTTCCCGGCCAGGTCCTTGCCTTCGTAGGCCGGGTGCTCGCGAAACAACGATGCGTACTGCTCGTCCACCAACCTGTTCAGTTGCCGTGACGCGGTCGGCACATGGTCACTCATCCGGTCCAGGGTCCGGCTGGCGAATTTCATCCTGTTAGGATCCAGCCAGCCGGCATCCATGAAGGCGCGTGTCTTCTTTTCGCAACGGCACGGATTCGATTCGTTGATCAGTCCGCATTTGTCGTTCATGAAGGCCGTCAAGTCGGCGCGGGCCCGTTGCAGCTGTTTGCGGAAGGCGGCCGGCGTCAGGCCAAGTATTTCGGCAGCCACGTCCGATGGTGCCTCGAAGATCTCGCCAAGAATGTAGGCGAGCCGCTGAGGCCGGCTCAGACACAGAAGCATGCCGAGCATGCATCCGTTCTTCGCTTCTTCGACGATCAGCGCTCTTTCCGGTTCGTATGCGTCTGACAAATCAAGATTCTGAAGCGGTAATGCGTCGAGCTCCGCTCCATAGGCGTCGAAACCGGTGATTGCGTGCTCCATCCGGCCGCGCTTGGCATCACTGAAGCAATTGGCAACGATCCGGTAGGCCCATGTGCGAAAGGAAGATCGCCCCTGGTATTGGCCGATGCGGGTGACGATGCGAATCATCGCCTCCTGTGCAAGATCGGCGGCGTCATCCGGATTGAGCATGAATCGCAGCGCCAGATTGTAGATCCAGCGCTGGTGCCGGCGAACCAATTGCTCAAGTGCATCGCGCTCTCCGTCGGCAGCAAGCCGGGCAAGGTCAACATCCGTCGCGTCCTGCGCGACGGATGCAGCGAGCGGGTTTATCCGATCGGTCATTCAGCCGTGTCTTTCTCAAACAGAGCGAAGACGATGGACTCGTCCGCTCCTTCAAAGAACGGTGCCAGTTCCCGCGTTTCCATCATTGCCTTCCCCGTTGCCTCATGGGAGGCGACGTCACGCCAGACCAGCAGATCACCGAACCCGTTCTCGACTCCGTCACGGCGCATGCGAGCACCGCCAACCAGTCCGTCGCGGGCAGCCAGATGGGCGTAGAGCTCGGCGTGGATATCGGCATGTACAATCGGATCCTTAACCGTATAGAGAGCAACCTCCACGACCGGCCCCTCGTCGAGCTGCTGCGCCAGAGTGTCGGCTTTGGCATGCGCCCAATAATGCCCGAAATGCACAGTCTCATCGATAGCTGAAATCAATGGTCGGAACCTCGCGTCGCTCTCCACCAACTTGGCCGCGGTCTGAGCTGCTACCGGGCTTTCCCAAGCAACCACATCGGCAAACAGTCCGTCCTGGCCCATCAGGCGCATCCACCACAAGAAACCATCCGCAGTCGATTCGATCTCGCGTGCTGCGGCCGCCCGGGTGGCCGGAAAACCCGCCTTGTCATGCACCGAGTAAACGACGAGTTCCAGATAGACGTGGTCTTCGGCCTCAGCCGCTCCGCTCATCAGAGTTCCACCGGCAACCGTTGCTGCAAGCATCTTGTTCATGGGGTTCTCCATTGTTGGGCCCGCCATTTGGGGCGATCACAGGGTTAGACGGGAGAAATCGTCCGCTGTGACCGAACACCCGAACATTTTTTCAAGCCTGATTGATTCCAATCAAACCTGATCTTCCCCATTGCCCCAAAACCGCTGATGCAGGCGCAAAATGAACTTCCTGGTAAATTCCGATTGGAGATCGTGGTGAAGAGCACAAATGCGGCGATCGTCTGTTATTCGCGAACCGGAACGACTCGAAAGCTCGCTGCGCTTTTGGCGGACAGGCTTTCTGCGCCGATCGAAGAAATCGGCTGCGCGCGTTTTCGCCCCGGTGGGCTGAGATACCTGGCGGCCGGCTATCATAGCGTCCGCGGCAACCTGCCACGCATCGAGGCACCGACAACCGACCTTTCCGGCTTTGACCTCGCTTTGCTGGGCACACCGATCTGGACGAGCCATCCGTCTTTGCCCATGCGCGCCTTCCTTGCGATGAACCCTACCCTGCCTGAACGCGTTGCCGTCTTTCTGACCTATGGCGGGCACTCGCCGGCCGAAACGGCCATTGCCGAACTCACGGATCTGCTTCCCGTACCGCCCGTGGCCACTCTTGCCATAAGCCAAAATGATCTTCGCCAGGGTAAATGCCACGCAGCCGTCGATCGTTTTGTCCGCGACCTCGACAAGTCTCCCGCGGAATGCGCCTGATCTGCCGATCGCATCTGTTTTCTGCGAAGCGCTCTCCAATCAACCAGCGTATTGTCTTGGAGTGGCTCCGGTTACCATTCGGAACGCATGCGCGAACGCGCTCGGGCTTTCGAAGCCGACATCGAGTGCGACATCAGTCACCGAATGGCCAAGCGCCAGCCGTTCCAGCGCGGCCATGATCCGCGCCTGACGGCGCAACTCTCGAAAGGACATGCCTGTTTCGGATCGGATGCGCCGTATCAGGCTGCGCTGCGACAGACCGAGATCAACAGCCCACTCCGACAATGGCGTTGCGTCCGCCGGACGGTCGCGCAACCGCTTGACCAGGCGGACAACACGAGGATCGCGCGGCATCGGCAGACGAAACGGTTCGGCCGCCGTCGCGGTAATTTCATCGATCAGCAAAGCCTCCAGATGCGGGACCTGGTGGTCGGCGCATCCTTCTGCCAGGCGAACCAGGATCTCGCGCATCAGCGATGAAATGCCGATAACCTCGACCTGTGGGCGGTCGGCGCGAATAGTGCCGTTGAGATAGACGGTGCGCATTTCGATACGGTTGATGCAGTGGATCTCGTGGGGCACCCGTGCCGGCACCCAGAGCCCCCTACCCGGCGGCAGCACCCAGCTGGCCTCCTGGGCAAAGACCCGCATGACGCCACTGATCGCATGCACGATCTGGTGGCCGGTGTGAGCATGGGGCATGATATGGGTCCCCGCCTCGTAGGCAGTTGCCCGACCTTCGATCCGCACGATGTCACTTTCGCGATAGTAATTGGCAATCCATCGACAGACAGTAATGCGTGCAATCGCTAAGTTGCAAGCTCGCTATTTCCCGGGGACGTCGTCATGAGTCGTTTCGCAGCGCTGAGATTCGTCAACATTGCGCATTTTTTCGATCATTTCTTTCTGTTGATCTTTCCGACAGCCGCGCTGGCCATCGCGTCCGTCTGGGACATGAGCTATGCCGATACGCTGGTGCTCGGCACACCGCTCTACGTCATGTTCGCAGCAGGAACGCTGCCGGCGGGCTGGCTGGGCGATCGTTTCGACCGCATGAAACTGATGATGGTGTTTTTCGTCGGCTGTGGCGTCTCCAGCCTTTTGATCGCCGCTGCGCCGGGACCGCTCGCCCTGTCAGCCGGTCTCGGGCTCCTGGGTCTGTTTACGGCCATTTATCACCCCGTCGGCGTGGCCTTGGTCACCGATCTTGGCAAACGCACCGGCCGTGCGTTGGCGGTCAATGGTGTCTTCGGGAACATGGGCCTTGCCGGGGCGGCTGTCGCCACCGGCGTGCTGGCGGATCTCTGGGGCTGGCGTAGCGCATTCGCCATTCCGGGTGTTGTTGGCATCGTCCTGGGTATCGCCATGTTTGTCAGCGACCGCAAAGCAAGACGAAGTAACGCCGCCCCGGACCAGACCGCTGTCAATCAACCCATCGCCATCGACACGCGCACCCAGTACATAATTTTTGCAGTTGTCTGCATAGCAGCGCTCTTCAGCGGCATCATCTTTAACGCCATCACCGTTTCACTGCCAAAATTTTTCGATGAACGCCTGATTGCCTCCGGAAGCGATCTCGGTTGGATCGGCGCGTCGGCGGGCCTGGTCTTCGCAGTTGCCGCCTTCGCGCAATTGCCCGTCGGTGAATTGCTCGATCGCTTTGGTGCACGGCCAATCATGGTCACGTTGCTCGCCGCCCAGTGCCTGATGCTGATTTTGCTGTCCGATGCCGCCGGATGGACGGCACTCATCCTTGCGTTGCTGATGGTGACCGCGGTGTTCGCGAGCATTCCAATTACCGGTTGGCTGCTTGGCCGCTACATACGCTCTGACCTGAGGTCGCGGATCATGTCAGTCGAGTATGTTCTGTCACTGGGTATGGCCTCCGCGGTCGTGCCATTGATTGCCTTCATGCACGGCCAGGGACTGGGCTTCAATGTGCAATACGTGCTTCTCGCTGGCTGTGCTGCGATCGTTGCGCTGTCCGCCCTGTTCCTGCCTGGGAGCAGACGGCCGGTCGGCGGTAATCTGACCACTCAGGAAGGCTGACGCGACGTAGATTGCGAGCCTTGGATCAATCCACTAGGTTCAATTGCAAAGACACCGGGAGCGGGCGATCCTGATTTGAAGCGGCCGATCAAAATCGGAAGACGCGAGATACGATCGGGTGCGCTGGGCAGCCTGATAGCCCTGCTCGTTCCGCTGCTTCTCTGGCTGGCACCGCCGCAGCTTTCGGATGTCATCGAACAGCCGGCAATCGACACCATCGCTTCGGTCCTGCCGCCACCGGCCACCGACCGGGTCGTTGTGATCGATATCGACAGCGGCAGTCTCGACACCTTCGAAGGGCGTCGCCTGTCGCGCCCGCGCCTTGCCGAGTTGATCGGACAACTCGCCTTTCTAGGTGCTGCATCGATCGCCCTCGACCTGGTGCTTGAAGCACCCTGCGAGCCCGGCCAGGAGGGAATCCAACAACTGCAAACCGCGATCGGCAGCGGCAAAGTCACCACCGGATTCCTGCTGTCAGCAAGCCCGACGGAACCGCCGCCTGTGCGCAGCCCCGTTGCAATCGATGCCGATGCGAGACTGCCCATGGTGTGGCGCGCCCTTGGAGCCGAAACGTCCTGCACACCGCTGACCGATGCAGCCACGGGCTTGTCCAGCATTTCTCTGGCTGGCGATTTCGACGCCCTCGTCCGCCGGGTGCCGGCTGTGGTGACGGTCGCCGACCGAGCATACCCATCGCTTGGCGTCGACGCACTGCGGCTTGCCGAAAAGGCCGGCGCTGTGTTCCTGCTGGGTCAACCGCCACGCTTGCGCATTGGCCCTCTGCAAACGCGCATCGACGGCGGCGGCAATCTGAATTTACGACCTGCCACTACCGAACAGCAGGCGGCTCGAACGATTTCGGCATCGGACATCCTCGACCGCTCGATTGCGGCCGACCGTATTGCCGCTAAGATCGTATTCGTCGGATCGAGCGCGGCTGAATTGGGCGGGTTACGCCCTGTCCCTGGCGATCCCGTCAGGCCGTCGGTCCAGATTCACGCCGATCTTGCGACGAACCTGCTGCTGGGTTCCGCCCCGATGAAACCCGACTGGGCGCGATGGGTGTCTGTTGCCGCGGCCTGTGTACTGGGGATCATCATGGCATTTACGGTGGCCATTACCAGACCAATGATCGCCACCGGAATTGGTGCCATTGCTCTTCTGGGGTGGATTTCAGCCTGCATTGTTGCCCACCACGGTGCAAACATCGTGCTTGCCCCGGTCCTGCCTGTGCTCGCCATGGCAACGGGCGCATTTGCCGGCAGCGCCATTCAGTTTTCGGCAGTTCGGTTCGGCGAAGCCGTCATCCGCCAGCGCTTCGAGCAACGCCTGCCGGCGACAGTCGTCAGGCAATTGGTGGCCGAACCCGACCTTCTGAAGCTGCAGGGCGAGCAGCGTGTCGCAACGTCCCTGTTCACAGACGTCGAAGGATTCACCACCACAACCGAGAAGATAACGCCCGTCGAGTTGATCGGCCTCCTCGACCGCTATTTCGAAGGCCTCACCGCAATCATCACCCGCCACGGCGGCATGGTCGACAAAACCATTGGCGATGGCATGCATGCCCTGTTCAATGCCCCGGTCGACCTGGAAAGCCATGCGGACGCAGCCATCGCCTGTGCACGCGAAATCCTTTCTTTTTCGGAAGATTTTCGATCGTCGGGTTTGGCCTATCGAGTTGGTTTCGGACGGACGCGAATAGGGGTTGAAACCGGAAAGATCATCCTGGGTGACGTCGGCGGCAGTGGCAAGATCGACTACGCCGCTTTCGGTTCCACGATCAACATCGCGGCCCGTCTGCAGGACGCCAACAAGCGGTTCGGAACGTCCATTCTGATCGGGCCAGGAACACGCACTCAGGCCAGAGCCGCCGACCTGCGGGAGGTGGGTGACACGGAACTGCGCGGGATTGGTACTCTGCAGGTTTTCACGACCACATAGGCGAAATCTCAGTCGCGGCAGTCAAAGGCCAACACTGGCAAAGGCCGCATCGATCCTCTGTTGCGACCAGCGCGTGACACCAGCGGATGCAATACCGGCTGCTGACAGATCCACACCCTCGCCTTCACCCAGTTCAACCGACTGCCCCCCTGCATTTACCTCCAGACGGCCTCGATCGACGAAGACGCCGAACGCGTCATTGCTCGGGCCGGCAAAAAACCGGGTTCCGCGTACGCCGAGTTGGCCGAAAACCGTCATCACCGTGGTCGGTGCCTTCGGCGCATCCTCCGGCCGGTCGAACACCATCGCGCCTTGCGACAGGTCGAAGATGCCGCGAATTTCGGCAATGTACTCATCGATCAGCAGTTCCGATTGCGCGCCGAGACGGACGGTTGTTTCTCCGCCCAATTGCATCGCCAGAAAACTTGCCGCGCCGGTCTTCACCAGATCACGAACCAGCACCTCGGAACCGACGGAGAGGTCATACTGCCGCGACTTGCGCATGGCCGTGGCCTGACCTTCCAGAAAGGTCACATCACCGATCGGACCTGTTTCTGATGCCCTTGCGGCCGAGCCTATCATCGGCGTGGCCATCAGCATGGCCAGGAATTGTCTGCGGTCAGCCGGTCGGGCAATCATACGGTCATCTCCTGTTGGTGCACCTGGCACCTTCAGGACACCCTAACCGTCGTTTGCGACGCTTTCCAGGCATGCAGCTTTCATCAGGCGGAGTCACGCATATCGCACCAGGCAATGCAGATGGCTGATAACTCATCGGCCTTCCCCTCAAGGTCCTCAAGGCTGGCGACTTTGAAGGAGCGGGCTTCCTTGCCGTCACCTTCCAAATGAGGAAAGGCACCGGGGATCTCGGCGCCCTTGTGGAACATGAGGCTGGCATGCTTTTTCGATTTGGGAAAAAAACTGGCGATGTTGCCTTTGTAGATGAAGGTCGGTGCCTGCCATTTGATCGCTTCGGTGATGCGCGCATCACTTTGCAGAATGTGCTCCCGCATGGCGGCGACCACGGACTTCATCGGATTGTCATACTCAGACAGCCATTCGTCGACCTGCGGATTTCGGTTCATTCCGCCTCCCCTTCGCGCAATGTTGTCACCAGGCTGACAATCAGGCCGTCCTGCATCGTGAAACGGTTGAGACCGTGCCCCTTGCCGCCCGGCAAAGATGGTGAAAAGCAAGTCCATTCTATATGAACTTCGCCACCGCTGGCAGCCGCCCGATCAATGCGGATACGCGTGTCGACCATGGGCATCTCCCAGCCGAGCGCCATGGCCTTCATGATTGCGTCCCTGCCCCGATGGGTGCGCGCTTCGCCGGTGAAGGGTTCTTCGTAGACTGCTTCGTCGGCAAAGCAGGCTGCAATGGCATCGTAGCTTGTCTTGCCAGCTTGCATTGCCAGAAAAAAATTGCTCACCTCGATAGGAACACCGGTCATTGAATATCTCCTTGGGAATTGCACATGTTGGATCGCGACAAGGCCCTGAGGGTCAGGGATGCGTTAAACGCTCTGGTGGATGCGGCTGGCTCCGCCGGTGGTTGGGAAGCTCTGCCGGCTCTGTCTCGCCTCGACACCGAGAGCCTCGACATCGACATTGATCTGCGTGCCACGGAAGTGGTTGGCACGCCGGTGGTCATTGCCCGCCAGAAAAGTGCCACCGATCCGTTTGACGGACGTCTCACCGATCGCCAGCGCCAGGTCGCCCTCTGTCTCGCCAGGGGCCTGTCCAACAAGCAGATCGCGAGAGAGCTTTGCATTACACTGGCCACCACCAAGGATCATGTCCATGCTGTGCTAACCCGATTGGGCCTCGACAGCCGCAACAAGGTCGCATCTTTCGTCTTTGGTGAAGCAGGATAGCCGCCTCAAACGGCGACGAAAATCCATCGGAAGATGGATGGGAATCAGCCTTTGAGCAACACAAGCGCTTCTTCGTGCACCTGCGGGCTGCCGGCCGCAATGATGTTCCCACCATTTTCAGGCCGATTGCCCTGCCAGTCGGTCACGACGGCTCCGGCTGATTCCAGAATGGCTATGAGGCCGCCTATATCATAGGCCTTGAGACCGTTTTCGACGACCAGATCGGCATTGCCAGAGGCAACAAGCGTATAGGCATAGCAATCGCAACCGTAACGGAACATGTTGACGCGCTCCTCTACGGCCCGGTAGGCGCCCTCTTCACTGCCGGAGAACAGGTGCGGTGAAGTCGTAAACAGTGTCGCGTCGGACAACCCGGCGCAGGGTCGGGATTTGATCCTTCCCTGCCGGCCGGGCCCGCGATAGTGGGCACCATCGCGATCGGCCAGGTAGCGTTCTCCAGTAAACGGCTGATCCATCAGTCCAAGAAACGACCGGCCGTTTCGGTAAAGACCGATAAGCGTTCCCCAGACCGGCAATCCGGAAATGAAGGCCCGCGTTCCGTCAATCGGATCGATCACCCAGACGAATTCCGCGTCCAGCGCTTCGCTGCCGTACTCTTCGCCCATGATGCCATGATCGGGAAACCGCTGTCGGATGAGGTCTCGAATCGCCGCCTCAGCCGCACGATCCGCCTCCGTTACAGGATCGAAACCGCCTTCTTCTTTATTGACCACTTCCGCACCGCTGCGAAAACGCGGGAGCGTCTCTGCCGCGGCGGCATCGGCCAGTTCGTGCATGAAATCCAGATCCGGCTGCATGAGGTGTTCTGTAGCAAGTTTGCGGAAGGTGGTTGTCCGGTGATGACAGACCTGTCGCTACATAAATCAATTGGCTCCGGCTTGCACGATCAATCACCACATGACCGCAAACCATTCTATGCTGCAACTGCGAACAAATTAACCGCAAAAGAGGTTGACATTTGTGCACCGCAACAATAAATTGATCATGCAGTCAAAAACTGCATTCGCCCAGACGGGCGTTTCCTCCCTAGATTTGACCGCGCTCGAAATGGCTGCGGTCTTTTTTTTGGATATGTGCCGATCTACTCGGCAGCAAGCGCGATTTGCGGAGTATCGCTGGCGAAAAGCTCCGCCAGCAGCGTTATGAAACGTGTCAGGTCCGCCTGCAAAGTATTGAACCCGGCGGATTTGGCGAGCGTCTCTTCATCCACATAGAGACCGCGATTGACCTCTATCTGCAGCGCGTGCAATCCGCGTCCGGGTCGACCGTAGTGCTCCGTGATGAATCCGCCAGCATAGGGTTTGTTGCGCGAAACAGAGTAGCCCAGGTCCTGCAGGATCTCGATCGTCAGTTGCGACAGTTCCTCGCTGGCGCTGGTGCCATAGCGATCACCGATGACAAAATCCGGCCGGTTGCGTGAACCGGCCTGGGCGTTCGCCGGCATGGAATGGCAATCGATCAACACGCCATATCCGAACAGCGAGTGGGTTTTGACCAGCAGGCCACGCAGCTCGTCGTGATAGGGCCGATAAAGCGCATCGATACGCCGCAACGCGTCCCGAAGCGGCATCGGTCGGCCATAGATCTCCATGTTCTCCGCCACCAGCCGCGGGATTGTGCCAAGCCCGCCGGCCACTCTCAGGGAACTGGAATTGACGAAAGCCGGAACCGGCCCGTCGAACATTCTCGGGTCGAGCTCATAAGGTTCGCGATTGACGTCGACGAAGGCGCGCGGAAAATTCGCCGCCAGCAGCGGTGCACCCAGCCCGGCAGCCGCACCGAACAGCTCGTCGACGAAATAGTCCTCTGAGCGGCGGATCTCCAGCGCATCTAGTTGTGATTCGGACAGAAACGGCTGCGGATAGGTCCTGCCGCTATGCGGGGAATTGAAGACGAAGGGGACAGTCTGGTCGACCGGCGCGCGGGTTTCGAATGGCGCGTGACCAAAAAAACTGTCGTCGGTCAATGACTCACTCCCGTTCGGCGTCAACTCGTTACGGTTCGGCACCGCACGCAAATCGCTCCGGACTTATGTTGCCAGTTGCCAACTATGAAGTCCATACGAACGGCGGCACGACAGCCGATCTACGCGAAGGATGTGCCTTTTTTGCGACGCCGCACGAAGCCTCTGAACACGACACTTGGCGGCACCGACTGCATTTCGTTGTCGGCACGCCCAGAAAGAGCCAAAATTCACCTGATATTTACTTGCATCGGTTTGAATGGCGCCCACCTGCATACTATGCGGCCAACCCGGCGTGCGGATGTGGGAACGGCGCTTGTTGAACGGGTGTTGCGTGGCGGCGCGCAATGTGGGGCATGGGGAACAGCATGAAAATTCTGCTCGCGGAAGACGATGATGATATGCGCCGCTTCCTGGTCAAGGCCTTGGAAAAGGCCGGCTATACAGTCCAGTCATTCGACAATGGGGCCAGCGCCTATGAGCGGTTGCGCGAAGAGCCGTTCGCACTGCTGCTGACCGACATCGTCATGCCCGAAATGGACGGTATCGAACTGGCGCGCCGCGCCACCGAACTCGATCCGGACCTGAAAGTGATGTTCATCACCGGGTTTGCAGCCGTCGCGTTGAACCCCGAATCCAATGCCCCGAAGGACGCAACTGTTCTGTCCAAACCCTTCCACCTGCGTGACCTCGTCAACGAAGTCGAAAAGATCCTGCAGGCCGCCTGACAATTCTCGCCAGATGGCGCGAGATGGGGCTTGACCTTCCTCCACATTCTATGGTGTATGCGCCCGGTCAGATGGGCGTGTAGCTCAGCGGGAGAGCACTACGTTGACATCGTAGGGGTCACTGGTTCAATCCCAGTCACGCCCACCATCTTTCACAGACATCACGATCGGTCAGATTTTTCCTGGCTGAAGCTGAGAGCTGCATTCTGTCGAACGCATTAACCCCGCGTTAGGCCGCACCGGTATACACGTTCCGGTAGGGGCGACATATACTGCTGTCAAAGGACATTATGTTATGCGTACCCTAATTTCTTTCCTTCAGGACGATTCAGGTGCAACGGCTATCGAATATGGCCTGATTGCCGCACTGATTTCGGTTGGCCTGATCGCGGCCGCCAACCTCCTCGGCAACGAGCTCTCTGAGACATTCAACAAGATCAGCACAGAGCTGAACAAGTCGAACTCATAATCTCAGGTTTTGAATTCCCTTCCGCAGGGATAGGGGCGACATTGGAAGCACTCCAGCTTCCGTGTTTCAGCATAAAATCAACTTGCCGGCCTTCGTGGCCGGCCTTTTTGCGCTGAAGCGTCTCCCGCCGTCAGCTGAAACGGTGTTTTCACGGCTCTCGCCGACCGGCACAAATGAAACATGACTGAAACACAGTCCCGTCTTCCCTGAAATCCGGCTGAAACGTCAGCTCCATAAATAGTCATCATCGAAACAAGACGCCCAACGGCAAAACTCAGCCGCAGAAGCGATCCAGGTTCAAGGAGCTGACCGATGACGACGATGACCGACCAGGGTATCCCGCACCCGACCCATGCTATGACAGCCGCCATGATCCGGGCGCTGTGGAACAAGATCAGTCCCTTTTCCGAGCAGGCGCGTGCCGACCGGCAGGTCCGCAAGGAACATGACATGCTGATGGCCATGTCCAACCACGAACTGCACGATATCGGTATGACGCGTGGCGATGTCTCATTCGGCATTGCCAGCGGACGCGGCGTGTTCCGCGACGCAGACCGTTGATTTGCGCGACTAGTCCAGAGGGGCCGACAGCAAGCCGTTGCCGCTTCGAAGTGTACCGGCTTGCTCGCGCGAGGGGTGTCGATGCAATCGCCACTACCAGATCCCAAAATTTATGTGTTTTGAGTCTATTGAACTCTGGATCGGTTTGTCGACACAGTCATCGCAAGTTGTTACAGCTGTAGGGCAGCGATGTTTCAGCACAATTCGAAAACTCTCCAGAAGCGGCAGAATCCAAATAGCGGCCTTGCTCTTCTGAAAACCAATCTAGAGCAACATTATCAGGCAATTTGTCGACCCCGGTAATCATACTTAACAATAAATAAACAAAAGGACTTTTCACACCCAATTAGATTCGATAACGTTTCAAATTGCAGCGACATTGCGGGGATGACAATCAAGTGGGGTCAGTTGGTTTTCTCGTGTTAGTTGCACCCGGGAGGTGAATGCTTCCCGACAATAACGAACGAATGCTGGTACAAAAGCGTATAGGGAGCAATCAAACATGACCTATTTTCCCAAACTCCAGCCCAAACCGTACGGATCGGGTTGGTTCGACTGCGGCTGCGAGCCAGAGATCATCGTCTGCCGGGATGACGGCCGCAGCCAGAACGAAATCAACCAATGCGAGCCTCAACCACCCTGCGAAAGCCAAAACTTTTTGAATGATGGTTTTGGCTTCAATGGCGGCTGCGGCGGCCATGGTGGCTTTGGCGGCTTCGGCGGCTTCGGCGGCTATAACGAATGCGGTTGGGCGGCCACCAAGGGTTGGACCTGGTGGGAAGGCAATAACTACGGCAACAACTACTGTGACGTTCCAAAATTTGTCGTTCCGGATTGCAACGACGACTATGTCCCGTCTCAAACCCAAGAAGCCATTAACGATGTCAACTATGATCCCTGCGGATGCAACGTTGATATCACCTAATTCGAACTGAGAGCGGCGCCGATAGGAGAACTATCGGCGCCGCTTCGATTCCATCCAAAGGAGGGTATCCCTTTGGAACAGGAATAGCCTCAAGAGCCACACGTTCTGAGACGGTCCGAACGCAAGAGAAATGCCGACAGAAAACTAGCCTGCGCCAACATAGTTTGGTACAGGCTTTTCAATCTAGCTTGTTGCCGAAAATCGCCACCTACTGACCAATCAGACCGGCGGCATAAGCGATGGCACGTTGATAATTGCCGCTGTCGTTCCACTTCGATAAAACGCGGAAATTGGCCGACCCTTGGGCAAAGGACCGTCCGGCCCGCCAACCATTACGGCGCAGCATGTTCGCTGCTGTTGCAAGAGCATCGGCCGCGTTGTTGGGGTCCGCCCGGCCATCGCCACTGCCGTCCACTGCAAACCGGACCCAATTGCCAGCCAAAAACTGCATGTGCCCCAATTCACCTGAGGGACCCCCTCGGCTGTTGCCTGAAATAAGCCCGCGATCGACAAGTTGCAGTGCTGCTATGGCATCGTCTTCGAAGCGCGGATAACGACGGCAGTAGGAGGCCAGGGTCACAGCACCGCTCACGATGCGGGTGTCGCCTGTGTAGCCACCCCAACTGGTCTCATAACCCCAGATCGCTACCAGGATTGAACCAGGCACGCCGTATCGCTTTTCGATATTCTGGAACAATCTGGCGTTCTTCTGCAGCCTTCGTTTAGCGCCTGATACAAATGAATTCACGCTCGAAAACCGGCTTTTCAGAAACTGTTCAGGACTGCGATAGCGCATACTGGATTGTGAGGCGGGGTTCGATTCGAAACGCCACGTGATGCTCGATAGCCGCGCCTGTCGCAGCGCCGTCAGTCCGCGTTGCCCGACGCGGGACGACGCAGCCTTTTTGGCGAGCTGCTGCTTGTAGGTTTCAAACTGCCCTTTGCTGGTAATGCAAGACGCGGCCAAAGTCGGTGTTGCCAAAAGCGCTCCGGCAACGAACGCCACCATCTGCAGTGTGGCCCGTGTTGTTGTCATATCAATCTCCATCCATCCGGAAGATCCAGGATCAAACTGACTATTACAGGTACTTCATCACCAAATGCTCAACGATGCCGTTTTGGTGACCCTCACAACCAAGTCCAGATACCTTGATGCGCCCCAACACGGACACATGAAAACGACTCATTCGGTCATTCGGTGAATCCAACACGATTGCGCCGCCAAATTCAACAAGCGGACCGTTGCAAAACCCAGCATCCGCGCCGATACCGGATCATCAACGCTGCAAAGCGGAACCGTTGCGGCCCGAGCTCCGCCATGAGATACGTTTTTTACCCTTTTCTCCCTCATGAGACGTCCCATGCGGCTTGAGCGCCCACTTTCCCTCACCGTCGACCTCCCTCACCTGCTCAGTGGTTTTCGCGGGGTCTACATGGTGAACGCTTTCGTCGCGTTTCTCTTTGCGGCTTCCGCACCGGTGGCAATCATCCTGACGGCGGGCGCAGCAGGCGGCCTGGCCGAATCCGATATTGCCTCCTGGATGTTCGGCTGCTTTTTCATCAATGGATTGATTTCGCTTGCCTTCTGCCTTGCCTACCGTCAACCGCTGGTTTTCTTCTGGACGATTCCCGGCACCGTTCTGGTCGGCCAGGCGCTTGAGCACCTCGATTTTGCCCAGGTAATCGGTGCTTATTTTGTCACGGGCGCCCTACTTTTGATCCTCGGCATAAGCGGCTGGATGCGCAAATTCATAGCGTTGATTCCGATGCCGATCGTCATGGGCATGGTAGCCGGGGTCTTCCTCCAGTTCGGTCTCAATCTCATCTTTGCAATTCGCGACGGCTTCGTCATTGCGGCGCCGATGACGGCTGTGTTTCTTCTGCTCACGGCAACCCCTTCGCTTGGTCGCCTGATGCCGCCGCTGATTGGTGCACTTATTACCGGAATTGTCGCTATCACTCTGACCGGCTCTTTTGGATTGAGCGGATCAGCTGTCCCGGTTCTTGCAGGTCCGAACCTGTACATGCCGGAGTTTTCCTGGGGCGCAATGGTGGAACTGGTTCTGCCGCTCGCAATCACCGTGCTGGCGGCACAGAATGCGCAGGGCTTCGCCGTGCTCCAGTCGGCCGGCCACAAGCCGCCTATCAACATGATTACGGCCGGGTGCGGTATCGGCTCCCTGATGGCGGCATCGGTCGGATCGGTATCGACCTGTCTCACCGGACCAACCAATGCCATACTTGCGAGCAGCGGTGACACGGACAAGCACTACATCGCCGGTATCATGGTTGCGCTTCTGGCTTTGCTTTTCGGTGTTTTCGCTCCGCTCTTCGCGAGCTTCATGCTGGCAACGCCCAAAGCCTTCATCGCCGCGCTCGCTGGGCTTGCCCTGGTGCGCATTCTCGAGCGCGCCTTCGTCGTCTCTTTCAAGGGCGGCTTTACTCTGGGCGCCACAGTGGCCTTTCTCGTCACCGTTGCCAATGTCCCGATCCTGTCAATCGGTGCTCCGTTCTGGGGCTTGCTGTTTGGTTTCGTCGTTTCCTGGATGCTTGAAAGGCGTGATTTCGATCAGCCTTCACCAGAATAGATCGGAACCTCAGCCCGGAACTAGTCCATACATGGATTGCCAGATCCGGGCGGATCCGACACCTGTACCAACATGAGCACGCAGGGCGCCTCTCCGATCGTACCGGACAAGTGGCCTTCGCGACCTTCAGCATCCGGCCTGGCCAATTGGTCCTCACCGAATGATGCCTCACCGGGGCCCATTTCTACGCGAGTACCGTCCATGCTTTCGACGAACCAGGAACCGGACAGCGGCACGATCCACTGCGGACGCGGATTCCGGTGCCAATCACCGGTCCATCCGGCCTGCAAAACAAGAACGGTGATATCGTCCACATTGTCGGTCAATCGCTTCACCCACATGTCGGGCGAAGGTGGCGCAAAAGTCTTCTTCTCAAACGCTTTGAGATGACACCGGGCTTGCCGGGTGACCCCGTCGTTATCGACCCACAAATGCCAGTAGCCAACTGCTGGAGCGTCCGCTGGATCGACGCTCTTTTCCGCATCATGCCTCTCAGCCGTCATCACCGTTCTCCTTGCTTGAATTCGTGCCTGAGCGAAACCCTGTCCGATCACGAAAATGTCAGACATCATTACAGCGAGTTAATTCTACCGCCGGATTCTCTCCCCAATGCAATCCCATCTTCACCACCATAAAGAAAAGCAAAGGCTGTTTCATTCCGGCGGTTGCCGTTTTGGGGATCGCCGGTTTCTTTTCCGACACGTTTCTGTCGGGCTTTGTGGTTCATGGCCGGGGCAGTGGCTCGACCATCCGGAGGCGGCATGCCACCTCCGGATGGTCGATGCCCTACCGGACATTTACGGCAGTTTCCCAGATTACCCGTATCCCGCGCCGCACGCGCAGCCGGCGGCCATGATATTCCGAACGAATTCCATCGAAGAAAAGCTGCGCATGGGTCGACTTGGCAAATCGCGCCAGCACCTGCTGCACAGCGCTGTCGTCGTCGAACCACAATTCGACCGAAAAGACCAGTTCCTCGGGCGGCGCCTTTTGTGGCACCGGCGCCTGCTGCGGTTTACGGCCTTCGAACACATCGGTCAGCGCCCTCGCCTGCGCCGTACACACGAGTCGCGCATAGTCCAGCGAATGCGGCACATTGCGGGAGTACGCCACGGTCGTCACCGCCCGGTCGCCGGCGTCGAGAATGTAGACATGCGTGGCATTCTTCATCACCCGCAAGGGGAACCGCAAATGACTGACGACTTTCGACAAGGACCGATACTCCGATCCCGACCTGCCTGTTGATTCACCCCGGAAAAGTCCAATAGTAAAAAAATATGGAATTGGGGAAGGAACCATTGGATGTGCGGGCGCTTCATTACAACCGGAACCTGGGCAGAGTATCGAAAATACCTGAGCATTCTGCCACCGGAAATTGAACAGCAGAACGGCCCAATTCCCAACTACAACGTCGCACCGACTGATGACCAGGATATCCTGACCAATAGCAGGGATGGGCTTGTCGTCCGATCCGTCAGGTGGGGGCTGGTGCCGCATTGGGCCAAGGAAGTGTCTTCCAGGCCAATGATCAACGCCCGTTCCGAAACCGTTGCCGAAAAGCCTTTCTTCCGAACCGCTTTCCAACACGGCCGCTGCCTGGTACCGGCCACCGGCTACTATGAGTGGAAAACCGAAGACGGCGTCAAACAGCCCTACCTCATTCATCTGCCAGGCGATGCGCCGGTGTTCGAACCATTGGTCTTCGCCGGTATCATGAGCTTCAACAAGACACTCGACCTGGCAACATTCGCCATCATTACGCTGCCGGCCGACCCATCCGTTGCGTCGGTCCACAATCGCATGCCGGCGATCCTCAAACCGGATGTGATGACCGCCTGGATGGATCCGGAGACGGACACCGCCAAGGCTGAAGAATTGTTGCAGCAGAACCGCGGCTCGGACCTGGTATACCACCCGGTTTCAAAGGCCGTCGGGAACGTGCGCAACAAGGGCTCGGAGCTGATCGACGAGGTCGCCTGAACCGGCCTTTCGGCGGCGCGGGCAAAAAAACTCCAAATCTTCCTGCCCTGAGCAAAATAATACCGCCGCGCCAAGCCAGGCAGCATAGCATTCCTTCAATCCGAAAGGCCGAAACGCCACATTGTGGTCCGATGGACAATCGTCCGATCACAGGTTGGTGTCATGATCGATCAGAATCGCAAATTGTCGACATTTCCGGCGTTCTTCAACGTTGCCGGGCACAAGGTCGCCGTTTTTGGAAATGGCGAAGAAGCCTTTGCCAAATCGCGCCTGCTCGCCAATACATCTGCCGCGATCACTGTTTATGCCGATGCCCCGGCCAATCGTTTCGCGGCGTGGCTGACAGAGCGGAGCGTTGCTATCGTTCATGCACCATACCGCCCCGAACAGCTTGATGGTGCGACACTCGTTTTCGCCGCCACCGGCGATGCATCGCTCGATGCACGCATCGTTACCGACGCTCGGGAAAAGCGTATTCCGGCCAATGCTGTCGACCAGCCCGACTTTTGCGATTTCCTGACACCAGCCCTCGTCAACCGTGCGCCGGTAGCGGTTGCCATCGGCACCGAAGGCGCAGGGCCCGTGCTTGCCCAGATGATCCGCGCCCAGGTGGACCAGTTGCTGTCGCCGTCGCTGGGAGCTCTGGCACAGCTCGCCGCCCATTACCGCTCCGCCGTCGACAAGGTGCTGCCGAGAGGCGCCACCCGCCGCCTGTTCTGGCGCCGCTTCTTTTCCGATTCCGTGCGCGATGCCGTATCGGCTGGTGACCTGCCGGCTGCCAAGCAGGCAGCCACGCATCTCCTGCACAACACCGACAAGGTCAGCGGTTACGTTTGGCTCGTCGGAGCCGGTCCCGGCGCCGAGGACCTTTTGACCCTGCGCGCGCAGCGTGCGCTGATGGAAGCCGATGTCATTCTCTATGACGCGCTGGTGCCGGAAGCCATCGTCGACATGGGCCGGCGTGATGCCGAGCGCATTTCCGTCGGCAAGCGCAAGGGCTGCCATTCCAAGTCGCAGAACGAGATCAACAGGCTGATTGTCGACCTCGCCCGCAAGGGTCAGCGCATTGTCCGGTTGAAATCAGGCGACCCGCTGGTTTATGGCCGCGCTGCCGAAGAAATGGCCGCGCTGCGCGACGCCGGCATCGACTACGAGATAGTGCCGGGCATCACATCGGCATTCGCAGCCGCCGCCGATTTCGAACTGCCGCTGACGCTGCGCGGCGTTGCCTCTTCGCTGGTCTTCACCACCGGTCACGACCTCAACAGCAATGTGCTTCCGGACTGGGCAAAGCTTGCGATCTCCGGCGCCACCATCGCTGTTTATATGGGCCGCTCTGTCGCCGCTTCGGTCACGGGGCGTCTGATTGAGGCCGGCCTTGCCAGCGACACCGCCGTAGCCATTGTCGAAAATGCCAGCCGCGCGGACCGCACGCTGCTTCACTGCACGCTGAAGGATCTGCCTGCGATCGAAGATCGGGACGAACTGACCGGCCCGGTCATGGTGATCATTGGCGACGCCGTCGCCGGTGCCAATTTCGAAAATTCAACGCCACTGACGAAAAGCAAGGAAGTTGCAGCGGCCTGATCGCTGCCGAAAGATGAGGAACGCCGTCATGATGAAAGTTCTTACCGCCAACCGTCTGACTGATGGAATTGCCGTGTGGCTGGGCGCCAATGGTCAATGGCAGGAGCGCATCGACCATGCCCTGATCGGTCGCCACCCGGAAGCCGTGAAAGGCCTTGAAGAAGCCGGCAAGCTAGCCTTCAACGACAATCTGGTTGTTGATGTCGATCTGATCGATGTCGAGGAAATCGACGGCGAGATCTATCCGATCCGGCTGCGCGAACGCATCCGCGCTTCTGGCCCGACGTTCCGTCCGGACCTCGGCAAGCAGGCTGAATTCCGGCCGGCCACCGCCGCCTAGAGCAACAGACAAAACCAAGCGGCCGCATCGCGCCGTCGGGAGCTGATCCATGTATCGTTATGACGAGTTCGACCACGACTTTGTCGGCCAGCGCGTCGCCCAGTACCGCGACCAGGTCGAACGTCGCCTGTCCGGCGAGATCACCGAGGCCGCTTTCAAGCCGCTGCGGCTGATGAATGGCGTTTACCTGCAACTACATGCTTATATGCTGCGCGTTGCCATTCCCTATGGCACGCTCAACAGCCGCCAGATGCGTCGCCTCGCCCGTATCGCCCGCGATTACGACAAGGGCTATGGCCACTTCACGACCCGGCAGAACATCCAGTTCAACTGGCCGAAACTGTCGGACACACCAAAGATCCTGGAAGAGCTGGCCGAAGTCGAGATGCACGCCATCCAGACGTCCGGCAACTGCATCCGCAACGTCTCGGCCGACCATTTCTCCGGTGCCGCCGCCGACGAGGTCGCCGACCCGCGCCCCTATGCTGAGATCCTGCGCCAGTGGTCATCCAACCACCCGGAATATTCCTTCCTGCCGCGCAAGTTCAAGATCGCGGTTACCGGCGCTGAGCGCGACCGTGCTGCCATCCAGGTGCACGACATCGGCCTGCATCTGAAGCGCAACGACGCCGGCGAACTGGGCTTTGCCGTCTATGTCGGCGGAGGCCAGGGCCGCACGCCCATGATCGCCAAGAAGATCCGCGACTTCCTGCCGGAAGCCGATCTTCTGTCCTACACCACGGCAATCATGCGCGTTTACAACCTCCATGGCCGCCGCGACAACAAGTACAAGGCGCGCATCAAGATCCTCGTGCATGAGACGGGCGAAGAAGAATTTGCTCGCCAGGTCGAAGCCGAATGGGAGAACCTGAAGGACGGCAACCTGAAACTTCCCGAGGCCGATCTTGCCGCCATCGCCAGCTATTTCGCTCCGCCGGAACTGCAAGACCGGGCCGAAGGCTGGGCTGATATTGCCACCCGCAAGAAGGACGATCAGGGTTTTGCCGACTGGGTACGGCAGAATGTCACGCCGCACCGCCATCCCGATTATGGTGTTGTCACAATCTCGCTGAAGCCCATCGGCGGCGTTCCGGGCGATGCCACGGACACGCAGATGGAAGCGATTGCCGATCTGGCCGAACGCTACAGCCAGGACGAAATCCGCGTCTCGCACGAACAGAACCTGGTACTGCCGCATGTGGCACTTGCCGACCTTGAGAAGGTCTATCGCGGCCTCCTTGAGATCGAGTTGGCAACCGCCAATGCCGGTCTGATCACCGACATTATCGCCTGCCCGGGCCTTGACTATTGCGCGCTTGCCAATGCCCGCTCCATTCCGGTGGCGCAGGAATTGTCCAACCGGTTCGGCTCACTCGAGCGTCAACGCGAGATCGGTGAACTGAAGATCAAGATCTCCGGCTGCATCAACGCCTGCGGCCACCACCATGTCGGTCATATCGGTCTTCTGGGCGTCGAGAAAAAGGGCGCCGAGCTCTATCAGATTACCCTGGGCGGCTCGGGCGACGAAAACACTTCGATCGGCCAAATCATTGGCCGCGGCTTCGAACCTGAAAGGGTGACCGATGCCGTCGAAACCATTGTCGACACCTATCTCGGCCTTCGCCAGAACGCCGAAGAAACATTCATCGAAGCCTATCGGCGGGTCGGCCCGGCGCCCTTCAAGGAAGCGCTCTACGGCGAGACCTCGAAAGCCGCCTGACCGGAGGACATGTCATGACCGAGACCCGACTTTGGACAACCGACGGATTCGTCGCGGACGACCCCTGGAAGATTGTCGACACAGAAACCGATCTCGACGGCGAGACCAACGAACGTCTCGTCGTTCCGCTCGCGCGCTTTCTGGAGCTGGCGGAAACGGATCGGCGATCCGGCCGCATCGGCGTGGTGCTAGCACCGGAAGACGACGTATCGGCTCTGGAACCATACATTTCCGACCTGGCATTGATCGCCGTGACGTTCCCGGCCTTCAGTGACGGGCGCGCGTACTCCCAAGCCTCGCTGGCGCGATCCCGTTACGGGTACGCCGGCGAGCTGCGCGCCACCGGCGATGTCCTCATCGACCAGGTGCCATTGATGCTTCGCTGCGGGATCGACAGCTTCGCCGTGAGCAATCCAGTGGCAATCCGCCGCCTCGCCGAAGGCCGTCTCCCCGGTATCGACAGCTATTACCAGCCAGCGACCCAGCCCGCCCGCGCCGTCGGAACCTATAGCTGGCGCCACGCTTCGTAGAACTGGTCCAGGGTTTACCTTAATCCAGCTGGGCAAACGCCCGGCTGGAAATCGATATCGGATTGTTCGACGGATCCCGGGCATTGGCGAACACATAACCGCCGCCATCGTGGACGGGTCCGACATCCAATCCCTGTTCCATCAGTTCATCTCGAAAACCTTCGACATCCTCCACGTCAAACACCAGCTTGACGAGCGACTGTCCCTCGCGTTGCCCCTTCGATGCCGGGTGCAGCATCAGCACCGCGCCAGCGCCTTGCGGCAGCAATTCAACAATGCGATCGCCGTCGTGCCGCACAGCCCGATAACCGAACAGACGCTGGTAGAAGTCGACCATTTGATCGGTCTTCTTGGTGTAGATTATGATTCTGCCGATACCGGGCATGGCTCGTTACATTCGCTTTGAGTCTGAGTAATCTTTACACGACGTGAGTTCGCCGCCGCGACCGCCTCCAAAGCATAGCGCCAAGCAAACCCATCAGCACCAATAAACCGCCGATCTGGGCCGGCTCCGGCGTCGCTCTGCCGCTGAAGGCGACCGCAGCGGCCCCACCCGACGCATTTGGCGAGGTAAATTGTGCTCTCTGCGCATTTGGATAGGCCAGATCTGACACGCCCTTCACCTTGGGCAATGGCACATCCGCGTCAACTGCCGCACCCGGTTCTTCGTTGACGACCCGTTCGGACACGGCAATGAAGGAGGTCCATTGAGTGACCAGTGAATGTCTCAATCCAAGTGCCGTTATCATGTTTTCCAACGTGTCATTGCCAAGGCCAGACCGCCGCAACTCCACCGGCACTGACATCTCCCTCATGAAATCGCCGATCCGGGATCGCGCCCAGATCAGCGGAATGGGCTGTCCGACCGACGACTCCGACTCGGCCGGATCGACAGTCAAGGGCAACGAAACCGCACGTCCATTGGCCTTGCCGCGCACAGTGACTGTACCGGTTCCCGAAAACCGACCCATGATTCGGATGGAATCGCCCGCAAACAGATCCGGGACGGGGTCCGGTGTCACGTCAGCGACGGACAATCCGCCCCAATCGAGAGTTATGTCGGTCAAAACCGGCGTTCTCAGATGGTCGGCGAAGGCGATAACCGCCTCCTCTCCCTGCGTGGGATCGATAATGCGTGACAGGCCTCGGCCGAGCCGAGCCATTTCCGCAATGAGATATCGGTTCACCGATGCGCCGATGCCGAACGCATATAGGCGACCAGTCCCAACGCTGCGGGCAACCAGATTGAGGATCTGCGCCTCGTTGCCGACATAGCCGTCGGAAAGGAAGACAACGATGCGCAACACGTCCTTACTCGGCTTGGCGCTATAGGCGCGGCGCAATCCGTGGAGAATTTCCGTTCCGCCAGAGGCCGTCAGACCGTCGACAAATCGGATGCCCGCGGCAATGTTCCGCGGTGTGGCTGGCAGCGCCTCGGCGCCGAATTCGCTGGCGTCGCTGGAGAACCGGACAACGCGAAAGGAGTCGGTCGGGCGAAGGGTTTTCAGGACTCGGCGCATGAACGTCTTGCTGGCCTCCATCGGCGCTCCACCCATGGAACCCGACGTGTCGAGCACGAACACCATTTCGCGAGGAACAATTGTGTCGTCACGCGGCGCCTGCGGCGGTTCGATCAACATCGAAAACGTATTCTGTTCCAGACCTTGATGAACCAGCACACCGGCCTGAGGCGTCGTTGCTGCGGTTTGGAATCGCAACACGAAATCACGGTTGTCGTTGGTTTTGCCGCCGTCCAGCACGATTGTTTTGGACTGTGCGTTACCAGCGACGATGATTTTGTGCGTCGTGCTGGCGACGCTACTGATCGGGATCGCAGATTTCAGCGTGAAGGAAATGGCCACTCGATCCGCATCGACAATTTGCGGAATGGTCAGGCCCGATACGTCAGGATACTCAGGCATCGGACCGAAGGTCCATTGCCCTGATTCAGCCTCCGCAGCATCAACTTCCGAACCAGTCTTTGTGGCATCCCGATCAGCAGCAGAAGCCGCAATCACGTCGCTGTTTGGAGCGGGCACATATCGTGGCCCGACGACCAACGGCACACGCATTTCGTATGCGCCGTCACGACGGGCAATGCTCTGGCTGTAGGTAATGACCACTGTAACCGGCAAGCCGGGCATGAGATTGGCGATTTCCTGGGTGAACATATTCGGCCTGTGCTGCTCCAGCAAAGCCGCCGACTTTCCTTCCCGCTTCGCTGCCTCGAAGGCTTGTCGCGCCGTCTCGCTCTTGGCGATCTTCGCCCGCACGATTTCGTCACCGACCCGCATCTCCATCGCATGCACCGCCGCATCCTTGTTGAGCGGAAACAGATAACGCGCATTAACGGGATCATCGCTCGGGTTCTCGAATACCTGCCGGACTGTAACTGTTGCGAGGTCTCCCTGAAGCTCTCCCTCGATCTCCGTCCGCAGCACAGGAAACAGGAGATCCCGGTCCCCGACCCGCGCAACAACGTGACCGCCTAACGCATCTGATGGTGCAGGCGGTGTCGCAAACGCCGGCAGACCGAATATGGAAACAAAGCAAGCGAAAACAAACAGCCGAAGTGTCACTTGAAGACCTCCCTTGTTGACTCAAGATCGAGAGCGGCAATGGCCGCGGCGTTGAAGCGCGCCTGCTGATCGGGCGGCGATGCTGCCGGCGCGATGCGCTGGACGGCGGTCCAGGAGCTGGCGCTGCCCTGAAGCCACAGCCACACCGCGGTCGAAACGTTCGTGACGACAAGGCCCTGGTCGGAAACGAAGCTCACCTCGATGCGATACCGCTGTCCGTCCGGCGCCGTTGCCCGATAGATCGCTGTTGCGACCGGTTCGAAGACCGAGCCGAGATACTGCACGTCGTACCCCAGACCACGCAGGCACTCGTCCGGGGCATGGAGATGGCGCAACGGCGACGTGGTATGGACCAGCATCAGCCCGAATGGACCGTATTCCGCCTTCGCCGCCCAACCGCCGAACCGGGTGAAAAAGGTTCTTTCCCGGTCCGACAACAAAATGTCGCGACGCTGTTGGCCATCGAGTGCGAGAGGCAACGCTGGCGGAGCGGTTGCCTGGGCGACATCCAGAGGCGTGCGCGGCAGGCTGGTGATGGCAAAGGCAAGTCCGATGGCAAGAATCCCGATCAGAATTCCCGGCATCGATCTCCGAGAGCTTGTTCGAATCGAGCGGTCAGCAAACGCGGCGTCTGTTACGATCGGGTTGTTGGCCAAGCACCGGATCGCTCGCGACCAGAACACGATCGCGACACCAACAACCGACAGAGCGACAAGGCCGATGGCATCATGCCATGGCTGTTCCATGACATTCGCTCCGCCGAAGCGCGACGGTTCGGCAATACCGATCGCCAGGACGGAAATCCTCATCATGTTGGCGGCGATTGCTGCCAGGAGCGTCACAACCAGACCGGTGATCGCCTGACCGGCCTTTGGCCGGCAGAACGCTGCTGCCACGGAAAAGCCGAATAGACCCAGCAGGAGGGTTCGCGCGCCCGAGCAAGGCAGATCGACAAGAATATCGACCCCCTCAAGAATGAGGCGGACACCGTTGCAGACAAGGTCTCGATAGAGCATAGACAGAAGAAGACAGGCGCCGTCCGCCGCCAATTCCTGCAAACCAAACCCCACGCTGCGCTGCACGATGCGCTCCAATGGCAGGCAGAAAGCGAAGGCCACGGCGAGCCAGGCCGGAGATACCGAGCGAGCTCGCTGGTCGAGGCGGCAAAGGAGAGCGACGGCATAAACGTCCACAACAAGACAAAGCGCGCCGATGGTGTTCACGGCAAGCACTTGGCTTGCCAGTCGAATCACTGCCGATACACCGAGCAGCGCCAGTGCAAGCCGCCGTCTTTTCGGATCTCCCGTTGCTTGCAACCGGGAGGTCAGGCTCCAGAGGAAGAGCCCCGTTACAATGACAAAGACAATGGATCCGCTGGAGTCGTAAGCAGGATCGATCCAACTGTTGAGCAACCAGACAGCGGGATCGAAGGCCAGCATCAAGGCGGCAACGGCCAGCAGCGAATATTCCAGTGTCAAGGCCAGCTTTGACAAGACGATGCGGAACGATGGTGTTGCGCGCGGGGCAGTGAAATCAGACATGCCCGCGACACTACCTTTCGACCTTGCAGATCACTGGCAGCGCTTCAGGATTTTCGGTGCAGCTTGTGTGCAGATCCTATCTACGGTCGCAGCCGCAAAAAAAATTTTGCCCTGCGGCCAAGGAATGGACATGCTGATGCGTCCAACTGATCGACATGCGCATGAGCACCGACGACAACGAGCTGGCAGCACGGGCTGCTGAAGGCGATGCGGTGGCGTTCCAGAGTCTTCTGGAGCGCAACTACGACCGAATCTATCGCATTGCTCTTCGCTTCACCGGTATGCAGCAGGACGCCGAGGACCTGACCCAGGATATCTGCACGACGCTGGCGACCCGACTGCGGTCGTTTCGAGGCGAGGCGCGGTTTTCTACCTGGCTCTACCGGATTGTCGTCAATGCCGCCCGTGATCTGCATCGCAAACGGTCGACTGCCGACCGGTTGCACGCGACCTACGGCGAGGTCGCTGAACTCGCACGCGAGCAGGCCGCAGAAACTGCAAAGGAGATTGCCTGGCTTTACGACACGCTGGAACGGTTCGGAGAAGATTTGCGTCAGACGGCGATCCTGGTTGTGGCCGAGGGCCTCAGCCATGCGGAGGCCGCCGAAATCCTGGATATCAAGGAATCCACCGTCTCCTGGCGCATGCATGAATTGCGAAAGAAACTCAAAGCGCAGGCAGAACTGGAAGCATGAGCGACGAACTGGACAGGATGAAGCGGGCCTTCGAAGGGCAGGAGCCGATCCGGCCTCGCGACGACGCGCGCAAGGCCGCCATCGATGCCGCCCTGAAGCGTTTTGCTGAAGAAAATGAAAACGTCCGCCAAGGAGTAGCCGACGAGGATCGTCAGAGGGAGCGGGGTTCAAACAAACCTGAAGCTTTCAACTGGAGACGACTGATGATCCTTCCACACATGACCACGACCCGCGTTCTCGCCGGCAGCGCCAGCCTTGCCGTACTGGCGATTGCCGTGGTGAGTTTCAACCAGGTTCAACCCAATATCATCCCGCCCGTGATACAGGACAGCGCGGAACAAGAAGCAGCTCCTGTCGCTCAAACGGCCGAACAGGATGCCTACAAGCCCGAGGTCCTGCTGGAAGCCTTCTCCAAGAAGGCGGCCCCGGAACGGTTGGTTGCGCAAGCAAAGTCCCCGGCTGAGACAAGAGCACGGACCCAGGGTCCCTCGGATTCTCGTGTCGAGAACCAGTCACTGGCTGCGGGCGCTGTCGCCAGCGCGCCGCTTGCGGACGCCCCGGCACCTGGGTTCTACCAGGACCAGGGCCGGGACAAGTTCACCGATATCGACCCGAACGGCGTCAAGCTGGTGACTGAAGAGCCGGTCTCTACCTTCTCTGTCGATGTCGATACCGCCTCCTATGCCTTCATGCGCGGTGCCCTCAATCGTGGGGTGCTGCCGCAGAAGGATGCCGTGCGGGTCGAGGAACTGATCAACTATTTCGACTACGATTACGCCGTTCCGCAGGATCGCACGGCACCCTTTGCCGCTCAGGTTTCCGTCATGCCCACACCGTGGAACGACAGCTCTAAACTGCTGCAGATCGGCATCAAGGGATATGAGCTGCCGCAAACCGAGGCGCCGCCCGCCAATCTGGTGTTCCTGATCGACACCTCTGGATCGATGAGCGCACCGGACAAGTTGCCGCTGTTGCGCAACGCCTTCCGCCTGCTGGTGTCGTCGCTGAAGCCGGACGACACGGTGTCCATCGTTGCCTATGCCGGCAGCGCCGGTACGGTGCTCGAACCGACGAAGGTCGCCGACAAGGACAAGATCCTCGCGGCACTTGACCAGATGCAGGCAGGCGGATCGACAGCCGGTGCGGAGGGCATTCGCCTTGCCTATCAACTGGCGGAGGCAAACAGGGCGGACGACGCCGTCAACCGGGTGATTCTGGCGACCGACGGTGATTTCAATGTCGGCATCACTGATACGGAAGAACTGAAGGACTTCATCGAGCGTAAGCGCGACGGCGGCATCAGCCTGTCGGTGCTTGGCTTCGGTCGCGGCAACTACAATGACGAACTTATGCAAACGCTGGCTCAAAACGGCAACGGCAATGCCGCCTATATCGATACGCTGAACGAGGCTCGCAAGGTGCTGGTGGAGGAAGCCGGTTCGACTCTCTTCACCATCGCCAAGGACGTCAAGCTGCAGCTGGAATTCAACCCGGCGACGGTCAGCGAGTACCGGCTGATCGGCTACGAGACGCGACTGCTCAACCGGGAAGATTTCAACAACGACAAGGTCGATGCGGGCGATATCGGTGCCGGTCACACGGTGACGGCGCTCTACGAATTCACGCCCCTCGGCAGCCCTGGCAGGCTGGTCGATGACCTGCGCTACAAGAAGGCTGAAGCCGTCACAGCGGACAGCAACAAGGATGAATATGCCTTTCTGAAAATTCGCTACAAGCTGCCGGAAAGCGATACCAGCCAGTTGATTACCGTGCCGGTGACGCGGGCCGACGAAACGACAAGCGTAGCGTCCGCGCCGGAAGATTTCCGCTTTGCTGCAGCGGTTGCCGGTTTCGGCCAATTGCTCACCGGCGGTGAGTACACCGGTGGCTACTCCTACGACGATGTCATCGCGGTGGCACAGGCATCCAAGGGAGACGACCCGTTCGGTTATCGCTCCGAATTCGTCAATCTTGCCCGGCTCGCCAAGTCGGCAGCAGCACTCGAACCACTGAAACAGTAGACGGTGCATTCGCTAAAGGGTACTCAAGCCTGTCATCATCGATGGCAGGCTTGAAATCGTTGCCGATAGGGTTCGATATCAAGAATGCCTAGTGCGATTGTGTTCGTTTTCTTGAATGGTGGGAAATCATGATCATTGACGCCTGGGGACAGCATCCAACACTCCGGCACAGCCAGGATCCGATCTTCGATTCGTTGCGCCGTTGGACAAAAACACAAGCACCGACCGAGCAATTGCCTGTTTCCGTGACCGTTGACCTGATGGATCAGGGCGGAATCGACCGTATGCTCATCAGCGCGTGGTCCGCACCGAGAAATAACATGATCTCCAACGACGAAGTTGCTGATTTCGTTGCGGAAGCGCCTGATCGCCTCATTGGTGTCGGCAGCGTCGACCTGTCCCACCCGATGGAAGCTGTAGCCGAAATCCGGCGCTGTGTGCGCGAATTGGGGTTCAAGGCGATCCGCGTTCTGCCCTGGCTGTGGGAGGTTCCGCCGACCGACCGCCGTTTCTACCCGGTCTATGTCGCCTGCGTCGAAGAAGGCGTGCCGTTCTGCACCCAGATCGGACACACCGGGCCGCTCATGCCGTCAGAAGTCGGGCGGCCAATCTATCTAGACCAGGTCGCCCTCGACTTCCCCGACCTGGTGATCGTCGGCGGGCATATCGGCTACCCCTGGACGGACGAAGCAATCGCCGTCGCGACCAAGCATGAGAACGTCTATATCGACACGTCAGCCTACACGGTTCGGAGATACCCGCCGGCCCTGCTTGATTTCATGCGTTCGAATGGAGCAGCGAAAGTTCTGTTCGGAACCAACTATCCGATGATCACCGGACAAAAGGCGCTTGAAGGGCTGGATCAGGCCGGCCTGACCGACGAGCAGAAATCGCTGTTTCTCGGCGCAAACGCGCAACGGGTTTTCAAACTGTAGAGGCTGTCACGGTTCCCTGACAGAGCGCTCAGCCAGCGCTTTGTGCGCGAGCAGACAGATCAGTTCCAGCGCGATCGCTGAACCGGCGACAGCCGTTGCGCCGCTCAGATCATACGGCGGGCTGACCTCCACGACGTCTCCGCCGATGATGTTGATGCCGGCAATGTCGTGCAGGATGATCGATGCCTGGCCGGAGGTCAGGCCGCCAAAAACCGGCGTGCCGGTTCCCGGCGCAAAGGCCGGGTCCAGACCGTCGATATCGAAGCTGACATAGGTCGGGCTGTCGCCGACGATTTCCTTGATCCGCTTCGCCGTAGCCACCGGACCGTTCTCATGCACCCAGCGCGCATCGAGCGTGTGAACGCCCAAGGGATCCTCGTTGGTGGTGCGGATGCCCACTTGAACCGAGGTCTGCGGGACGACGACGCCCTGCTTGATGGCGTGGTACATCATCGTACCGTGATCGATGCGACCCGGATCAGGGTCGGCCCAGGTGTCGGAATGGGCATCGAACTGAACCACAGAAACCGGACCGTGTTTGGCAGCATGAGCCTTCAGCACCGGATAGGTGATGTAGTGATCGCCGCCCAGTGTGATGGCGGCTACGTCATGGGCCAAAATTCCGGCGATATGATCTTCGATGGCCTGCGGGATCGTCTCGACCCGGCCATGGTCGAACGGACAGTCGCCATAGTCGATGATCGCCAGTTCGTCGAAGGCGTTGAAATCCCACCCATAGGGCGGGTCGCAGGAAAGCAGCGACGACATCTCGCGGATTTGCCGCGGTCCGAGTCGTGTCCCGGCGCGATTGGTCACCGAGCAGTCGAACGGCACGCCGGTCACCGCCACGTCAACGCCGGCCAGGTCCTTGGTATAGCGTCGGCGGGCAAAACTGGTGACGCCCGCAAATGCGAGTTCGTCGCTGATGCCGTAATCGCTCTGCCGGACGATGGCATCGTCCATCGGGCGGCCGTTTTCCGAACTCATGGCAGTTCCTTTCCGTCATCGCGCTTCATGCGTGACGACCCCATCGAATATTGTCATGCGCACTTTCAACTCGGCGATCCCGTCCGGAGGGCACCGTTCGATGTCAGCCGACAGAATGACGATATCGGCAAAATGACCGGGCCTCAGGCAGCCGAACCGATCCTCTCGAAAGGCGCTTTTCGCACCATTGATCGTCACCGCCTTCAGCGTGTCCGGCAGACTGAGCCTTTGGTCCGGCAGTGCGTCGGTCCAGGGTCGGCGTGTCACGGCGTTCTGGATATTATACAGCGGGCTCAACGGCGACACCGGCCAGTCGGTTGAAAAACACACGGTACAGCCGGCCTCCTGAATTTCACGCCAGGCATAGGCCGTGGGCCACAGCTCTTCGCCGATCAGCGACAGCGTTGGCTCCAGCGGCAGCCCCGCGCTGCCCGGCGGATGCACCGGCTGCATGGAGGCGATCACATCGAGATCGGCAAGCAGGGCGATGTCTTCGGGACGGATCGTTTCGATATGCTCGATCCGATGTCGGCTGTCGCGCACCCCGTTGGCCGCTCGCGCCGCGGCGTAGCCGTCGAGGACAGCGCGCACCGCACCCTCGCCGATGGCATGGACACTGATCTGCAGCCCGAGCCGGTCGGCCTCTATGGCGATTTCGTTGAAATGGTCGGGTGGAAAGAACGGATGGCCGCGTTCGCCAGGATATCCCGGATAGTCGGTCAGGCGATAAGCCGTGCGGGCATCGATCACGCCATCCATGAACAGCTTCACCCGACCCGACCAGAGTTTGTCCGAACAATAGTCGTCACGCATGGCAACCGCTTCGGACAGGTCGGCCAGGGATTTCTTCGGGCTGTGGGTATAGGGCACCTCGACGCGGCACGGCAGCGCACCTTCAGCGTCCATCTCCGACAACAGATCGGCCTGATACCGGTTGCCGTCCATGTTGAGAATCGTCGTAATGCCGAGCGATGCGCAATAGGCCAGGCCACTTTTCAGCGCCTGCCGGTCGGAATGTCGCTCGCTGGGCGAGACATTTTCGGGTTCGATCCCGTCCAGACCGAGCGGTTCGCGACCGCCCGATGTGCGCAACGCAAAGACCGCCTCCTGTGCTCCGAACTCCTTCAGGAACCCGGTGGCAAGTCCATTCTCGCCAACGACAATCTCGGCATGGGGCCCGGCATCACCGCCGTGCAGAATGCCCGCCCGTTCCAGCGCCACGGTATTGGCCCAGGCGTTGTGAAGATCGTCCGATTGCAGCAGCAAAGGCCGATCAGCGATGATGGCATCCAACACATGGCGATCCGGCACGCGGTCGCCGAGGACCTTGTAGCTCGTGCCTTGCGCTATCAGCAGGCCTTCATCCGGATTGGCCTCGGCATGGCCGAGCAGCTTTTGCCGCAAGGCATCTTCACCCCGGACCCCGGCGAGCTGCAGATGCCGCAACGATATGGAGCCGGGAAAGATATGCATGTGGCTTTCGACGAAGCCGGGCATGACGGTCGCCCCGCCGGCATCGACGGTCCGGCAGTTAGGCCCGGCGAGCGCCATTATGTCGGCGTCCGATCCAACCGCTGCAATGCGGTTTCCCTCTATGGCAACAGCTGTAGCGCGTTCACCGCCATCCATGGTCAGGACGCGGCCGTTGATAATGATGAAGTCGGCGGTATGGTCGGTCATAAACTGATCTGACTAGACAAGCGGAAACCCGAGCCGGGTGACTAATTTCAGCCAACCGTTGCGCCAGCCGCCTTTCTCGTCAGCTGTGTCCATAGCGTACATGGTGATTTGGGCTCCTATGTAGCGGAACGGTTCGGGCGGGATCCAGTTGGGCATGGTTGATGCGAACGTCATGCGCGTGGCTGCCCGGTCGCTCCCGTCGAGCAGCGCCAGGCCGATATCGGCACCGAAGCGGCTGGCGGACACCCCGAAGCCGGAATAGCCGCCCGCATAGATCGCTTTGCCGCCAAAGTAATGCTGGAAATGCACTGCCATGCGCGTGGTCAGGCCGATTGGCCCGCTCCAGGCATGGGAGAAGCGAATGTCGTCAAGCTGCGGATAGGTCTTGAAAAAGGCACCGGCCAATCGTTCATAGGTCTCCGGCCGCCGATCGGCTTCCGGATCCTTTTCGCCGCCGTAGAAATAGCCCAGGCGCCCACCGAACAGGATCCGGTTGTCACGGGTCAGCCGCATATAGTTTAGCTGGGTGCGGGTATCGTAGATGCCCTGCCGATTGGCCCAACCGATGCGGCCGAGCTGCTCGTCGGTCAGCGGCTCGGTCACGATGATACGGTCACGCACCAGAGCAACGCGCCGTTTGATATTGCGGTGCCCCTCGGCAAAAGCATTGGTGGCCAGCAGCACTTTCCGCGCCGTCACAGCACCGTCGCGCGTCACCACCCGCAGCCGGCTGCCTTCATCCTCGACCCGCTTCAGCGGGGTCAATTCATGCAGCCGCACACCGAGGCTGAGCGCCGCCTTCTTGAGGCCCCAGGCCAACCGGGCAGGATGCACAGTGCCGCTGGCCTTGCGCGACCAGACGCCACCAGCAAAGAGCGGCGACGCGACTTCGGCCTGTACGGCCTCACGGTCCAGCAGCACGGCATCGTGGCCGTACTGAACATGCAGATCATACTCGTACCTGACGTCATCGACCCGGTCGTCGCCGATCGCCACTGTCAGTTCGCCGTTCCACTCCTGTTGGCAGTCGATCCCGTGACGGTCGATCGTTTCGATGAAACCATCAATGTTCTCGCGCCCCAGTTCCTCGAGCGCCTCCAGATCGTTGGGAAAGATGCGCAGGGCATTCGAGAGGCCATGCATGACGGAGGTCGAAACGATGGCGCCCGGCCGCCCTGACGCGCCATAAGCGACACGGTCCGCCTCGATCAGCATGACGTCACGATCCGGCGTCGCCTCCTTGGCTAGGATCGCCGCCCACAGGCCGGTAAAGCCCCCGCCAACGATCAGCAGGTCGGTCTCGTCATGACCGATCAATTGTGGCTCAACTGCCGGCGCATCGGCGCTGTCGAGCCAATAGGGAAACAGCGTGACATCCTTGAGGGCGGTCTTTACGTCGGTCATCGTGTCGTCTTGCGGCCCTTTTGGGAAATCCGGCTGGTTTCTGTCGCCCCGGAGCCTAGACATTGGGCCTCTTGCGTAAATGGCGATTTGCAATTTTCAATATTTGCAATATTCAATGTAACTCATGAAACTTTCAGGATCTGACATCCATCTCCTACGCATCTTCGACGCCGTCGCTCGCAATGGTGGGTTTTCGGCGGCGCAGGCCGAGCTCAATCTCAGCCAGCCGACCATCTCCAACCACATCACGGCGCTCGAGCAGCGCCTCGGAGTACAACTTTGCCAGCGCGGTCGCCGTGGGTTCCTGCTCACCGAAAAAGGGCGGATGGTACACGAAACGGCACAGTCGCTCATTCGCTCGCTGGACGATTATTCCGCGCAACTGAGCAGCCTGAAGGGCAAGCTGGTCGGCAAACTCAGAGTAGGAACGGTGGACAGCACGGTCACCGATCCGCAGATGAAACTGCCCCAGGCCTTCGCCGCCTTTTCAAGGCGCACCGGCGAAGTCGAGATGGAGCTGTCGCAAGACAACCCTCAGGAACTGCAGCGAAAAGTTTTGGAAGGCGTCATCCATGTCGGCATCGGCAGTTTCGAAAACCGCCTTTACGGCCTGGAGTACCGGGACCTCTATACCGAGCACCACTATCTCTACTGCAGCAGCGGCCATGCCCTCTTCGACAGGCCGGACGGCGAGCTGACATTGGACGAACTCGGCACTTACCCGATGGTCCGTCGCGGCTATTGGAGCCGGCGATTGCAACGCATGATGAATGCGCCCGAAACCGGTCACACCTCCTATGAGATAGAGCCGCAACTGATGTTGATCCTGAGCGATCGCTTCATCGGTCTGCTGCCCCGGCACTACGCCGCATCCTACGTTCGCGACGGCCGGCTGCGCTGCCTGTTGCCGGAAGAAACGGAGTACACATGCACCTTTCAGGCGATCACCAAGACCGGTCGCAAGACCCGGGTGATCGCCGCATTTCTGGACGATGTGGAGACCGCTTTTGCCACGGAATAAACATTTGAAAAGGCAAATGTGAGCTTTTGGCCTGCAATATGGTTCTCGCCCCGGGCTGTTCGTAGTCTTGAGCGATCAACTCCTCGCCGGTAGCCAGACATTGATGCATACAAATCTTTCAGCCTCCTTCAATCAGCCCCTCGGTGGCAACAGCATGCCACGTTTCGGCGGTCCGGCCACAATGATGCGACTGCCAGCGCAGGAGACCGCGGCCGGTCTCGACGCCTGTTTTGTCGGCATCCCGATGGACATCGGCACATCGAACCGCGCGGGAACACGCCACGGACCGCGACAGATCCGGGCCGAAAGCTGCATGCTGCGGCCCTACAATATGGCGACCGGTGCAGCGCCGTTCGACCGCATGCAGGTCGCCGATATTGGCGACATCGCCATCAATACGTTCGACCTGAAGTCGACGATCGACCTGATCACCGCCGCCTATCGCGATATCCTCTCTGCGGGCGCCTTGCCGCTGACCTTGGGCGGCGATCACACGCTGACTTACCCGGTATTGAGGGCCATCGCTGAGAAGCATGGACCGGTCGCCCTGATCCACGTCGACGCCCATGCCGACACCAACGACGAAATGTTCGGCGAAGCAATCGCCCACGGGACGCCGTTCCGCCGCGCGGTCGAAGACGGCCTGCTGATCAATGACAAGGTCTTTCAGATTGGCCTCCGGGGCACCGGCTACAGCCCGGAAGACTTCAACTGGGGGCGCGAACGCGGATTCCGTGTGATCCAGGCCGAAGAATGCTGGCACAAGTCGATGACGCCGTTGATGAACGAAATCCGAGCGGCAATAGGTGACGCACCCGTCTATCTCACTTACGATATCGACAGTCTCGACCCGGCCTATGCGCCTGGAACAGGGACGGTCGAACCGGGTGGTCTCACCACCATTCAGGCGCTTGAGATCGTGCGCGGCTGTGCCGGACTGTCGCTCATCGGCGGCGATCTGGTGGAGGTTTCGCCGCCCTATGATCCGAGCGGCAACACGGCACTGATTGGTGCCAACCTGCTTTACGAAATGCTCTGCGTCCTGCCGGGCGCGCAGCGGGGGGAACAATAAGCGAGGCGGAGGTTCCGCCGACAACAGCAAACGGAAGGGAATGCAAAAATGATCAGATCGAACCGAAGGGAATTCCTGAAAACCGCAGGCGTCGCTGCGGGTGCATTGGCATTGGGCGCACCGTCCATCGCGCGGGCTGACGACAAGACGATCCGCGTCGGCACCTACGGCGGCTACTTCGAGGATTCGTTCAAGGAACACATCTATCCGGACTTCACCAAGGAAACCGGGATCGAAGTCAATTCCGTGGCTGTGCCCACCGGGGAGACCTGGCTGATCCAGATCCGCAACGCTGCGCGCGCCAAACAGGCGCCGGCCGACGTCTCCATGATGGCCGGCATCCCGCGCATCCGCGGTGCGCAGCAGGGCCAGTTCCTGGCGTTGGACGAAGCGAAATTGCCCAATGCGCAAAACCTGCCGGAACGCTTCCGCTACCGCAATGACAATGGCGAGCTCTACGCCTGCGGCGCCGTTTCCTGGTACATCACGCTGTGCTCCAACACCGACGTGGTGAAGGAAGCGCCGACCAGCTGGGCCGACATGTGGGATCCGAAAAACGAGGACACGCTCGGCCTGCTTGCACTGCCATCGAACTCCTATCTACTGGAAATTACCGCTTCGACGTTCTTCGGCGGCACCGATATCCTCGGCACCAGGGATGGAATCGGCAAGGTGCTCGACAAGCTCGGTGAAGTCGGTCCCAACGTCCGCCTTTGGTACAAGGACGAGGGCTCCTTCCAGCAGGCCTTGCAAGACGGCGAAATCCCCATGGGACAGTACTATCATGATGTCGCCGGACTGGCAGCCGCCGATGGTTTCCCGGTGCGCTCGACCTTCCCGAAAGAAGGCGGCGTGGTCGACTCGGGCGCATGGATAGTGCCCACCCATGCCAGCTCGGTCGACTCTGTTCACACCTTCATCGACTACATCTGCCGCCCGGAAATCCAGGCCAAGCTGTCGCGCAAGGTGGGTACGGCCCCGGTCGTCGACCGCAGCAAGACCGACCTCACCGACGAAGAGTTCGCGGCGGTTTCCAGCGCCACGCCGCCGATCATCCCGCGCTACGACATCTATCTCGAGCACGGCGACTGGATCAGCGACCGCTGGAACGAGATCATTTCGCAATAATACCTAAAGCGGCCGGGAAACCGGCCGCATCCATAATGGGGAACTGCCATGCACGGTCTGCGCATTGACGGCGTTACCAAGCGCTTTGGCGCCTTCACCGCTGTCGAAGACGTCAACCTGGACTTCGATGAAGGCAAGATGATCTGCTTTCTCGGCCCGTCCGGCTGCGGCAAGACGACCCTGCTGCGCATGGTCGCCGGCCTGGAAAGTCCAACCGAGGGGCGCATCCTGTTTGGCGACGCGGACGTCACCAACGTGCCCGCCTTCAAACGGGATGTCGGCATGGTGTTTCAGTCCTTTGCACTGTTCCCCCACCTCAACGTCGAGGACAACATTTCCTACGGAATGCGCATTCGCGGCGCCGGCAAGGCCGAGTGCAGCAAGCGCGCCGGAGAACTTCTGGAACTGATCCGTCTGCCTGATGTCGCCGACCGCCGCATCTCGCAGCTTTCCGGCGGCCAGCGCCAGCGTGTCGCCATTGCCCGGGCCCTGGCGCTCAACCCGAGGGTCTTCCTGCTTGATGAACCGATGTCGGCACTCGATGCCAATCTGCGCGAAGCCATGCAGATCGAGCTGCGGCAACTTCAGCAAAAGCTCGGCATCACCACCATCGTTGTCACCCACGACCAGACCGAGGCTATGACCATGGCCGACCAGATCGTCGTGATGGGCAACGCCAAGGTGCTCCAGGTCGGGGCGCCGATCGATATCTACAAAAAGCCGGTCAACCGTTTCGTCGCCGATTTCATCGGCACCAGCAATCTGCTGCCGGCCAAGATGGTGGAGGCCAACAAGGTGGCGCTCAATGGCGAAACGCTTGCCGTCGCACAGGACCCCGGCGGCTTCTCCTCGGGCGCCGACGTGCTGCTCCTCACCCGGCCGGAAGAAATCTTCGTGCGCCCGGCGGCAAAGGCTGAAGCGGACAACGCTCTGCCCGGCAAGGTCACCTTCATCCGCGACATCGGCGCGACCATTGAGATCCTCGTCGATTGCAACGGCCACGAGGTGATATCGGTGCTCACTCCGAAAGACTGGCCGGATGTCGAGGTCGGCATGGATGTCAAAGTCGAGATGCCGGCCGAAGCCTGCTCGGTCCTGGCGGCGTAGCGATGTCGACCATCTCACAACCACCTCGCCTCGGGCTCGCCGCCGCTCTGACACCATCCATCATCGCTATCGGCGTTTTCTTCCTGGTGCCCTTCATCCTTATGCTTCTGGTCAGCGTCGCCCATCAGCAGACCAGCGGCGAATTCTTCTTCGGTTTCGACACCGCCCATTACGAGCGGCTGTTCACCAGCACCTTCATCGAGCGCGCCGTCTTTTCCGCCGGCATTTCCGCTTCGATCGCCGTGCTCAGCCTGATCATCGCCTTCCCGTTCACCTACATGCTCACGGGGTTTTCGCGGAAGATCAAAATTCTCTGGCTGATCTACATCCTGGCGCAGCTGTCGCTGTCGGAAGTTCTGATCGCCTTCAGCTGGCAGGTGCTTTTTTCGAAAACCGCCGGCCTCTCCAACATACCCGCCTGGCTGGGCCTGATCGACCGGCCCTTTGCCATGGCGCCGTCTGCAACGGCCGTCGTTATTGCCCTGGTCTATCTGGTCATTCCGTTCGCCGTGTTGCTGTTGTTTCCGTCACTCAGCCGGCTTGACCGCAGTGTCGTCGAGGCCGCGCAGACCATGGGCGCTTCACCCGTGCGCACCTTCTTCACCGTGGTCATGCCAATGTCGCGCATCACTCTGATCTCCAGCGGTATCACCATTTTCGTGCTCACTCTGGGTGCGATCATCGTGCCCCAGGTCCTAGGTCGACCAAGGCATTGGACACTGTCCGTGCTGATCACCGACCAAGCGATCTACAATTCCAACATGCCCTTTGCCGCCGCGCTCGCCGTGCTGCTGCTGGTGATGAGCACGATCGTCATTCTGGTTGCCAGATGGCTTGGTACGAGGGAGGGCCGCTGACATGAACATCATTCGCCAGCTTTACCTCTGGGCGTTTGCCCTATTCCTGATCGGCCCGATCATCGTGGTGACGTCGGTCTCTTTCAATTCTCGCAAGTTTCTCTCCTTCCCGCCAAAGGGCTTTTCGCTGCGCTGGTATGTCGACATCTTCGCCGAGAACGACTGGTTCTCCGCTCTGCTCAACAGCCTGATGGTCTCGACCGGTTCAGCGACCCTTGCCGTTCTGGTGGCCATGCCCGTCGCCTATACGGCGTGGCGCTATGGTTTCTTTTACGCCAAGGCGCTGTTCAGCCTCGGCGTCGCGCCTTTCATTCTTCCGCCGGTGATAATGGCACTCGCCTTCCTGCTGTTCTTCACCTCCATCGGGGTGCACGGTTTGATGATCAACGTCATCATCGCGCACATGATCTTCCTTCTTGCCCTGCCTCTGGTCACCATATCGCTGGGTCTCGAGAGCATCGATCGGGAGTTGCTTGAGGCAAGCCACTCGCTCGGCGCCGACAACTGGACCATGTTCAAGACGGTGATCGCGCCCATGGTCCTGCCCTATGCGGTCGCCGGCTTCGCATTCTGCTTCGTGCTCAGCCTCAACGAGTACATCATAGCGCTGATGACTGTCGGCTTTACGGTTGAGACCCTGCCGATCAAGATCTTCAACGCGTTACGCTACGGATACACACCCATCATAGCGTCAGTTGCGGTCGTCTTCCTGCTGCTCAACATCATCACGTTCGGCCTGATCGCCCGCTTCAGCAGCCTGCCGCGCCTGCTCGGAGCCCTGGACGAATGAGCGACGAAACACTGCGCCTTGGCCTGGTTCAGCATGCCGGCTCGCCGGACGGTCTTAAGGGCAACCTTTCCGTTATCGATCGCAACTGTGAAGAGGCTCAAGCCGATGGCATCGACTTTCTGGTTTTTCCGGAATGCTTCCTGACCGGCTATTTCCGCGAAGACGGCATTGCCGACCTGGCCGAGCAGATCGACGATACCGTGATTGCCCGACTTGAACAAACAACTGCCCGTACCGGAGTCGCGCTGGTGACCGGTGGTTATGAGCGGCGCGACGGGGGTGTTTCCAACACCGCCTATTGCGTCACACCGGATGCCGGCTGCATCACTCGCCACCGCAAGCGGGCTCTGTACGGTCAGTGGGAACAACGTAGCTTTGTGCCAGGGGACGGTCCAATCCTCTTTGATTACAAGGGTTTCCGCATCGGCCTGCAAATTTGTTACGACATCGAGTTCCCGGAACTGACCCGCGAACTCGCTAGTAACGGCGCAGACCTGGTTCTCGTCCCGACGGCGCTGATGCAACCCTACACCTACATTGCCGACTACCTCGTCCCGGCCCGAGCCATCGAAAACCAGATCTTCGTCGCCTATTGCAACCGCATCGGCAGCGAAGACGCTTTCCATTATGTCGGCCGAAGCCGCATCTGTGGTCCGTCCGGTGTGATCTGCAGCGCCGGGCCGGATGACGAGAGGATGATTCGTGCAGACCTTCGCAAATCGGCGATTGAAACTAGTCGCCGCGAATCCGCCTATCTGCGCGAGATCCCTGCTCACTGAGTGGCGTTTGAGCAGGATCAAAGCAGCGCGCAGGCAGCGCGTTAAATTGCCGACATGGATATCAAAAAGAGGCGGTCCCTCACCGGCACCTGTTCCTTTCCCTTCGGAAGGTCCTCATTGCCTTTGACCGGCACAACGTGGCCCGGCTTGTGGCGCGGTTTTCGAGTTGTTACATTTCGCGCTGTTTCAAAGGCGATGACGGGCCGGGCGTTGAGTGAATGAGTAGCACGGAACTGGAACTCAAGCTCGAAGTAGGCGAAGAGGCCATCCGCAAGCTTGCCAAGAATCCCGCCTTGCGAAAAATGGCGATCGGCAAGGCCGCTGAGCGGGAGCTGCGGTCAACCTATTTCGATACTCCGGATCTGCTTTTGCGCCGAGAACGCACGTCGCTGAGAGTGCGTTGGGACGGCAGGAAATGGGTCCAGACCCTGAAGCGAGGCACTCGCCTGGAACACGGCCTCTCAAAACCCATCGAGATCGAGGACGACCTCGAGGGGCCGGACCTCGACGTTTCGAAAATCAGCGATCCTGACATGCGGTCCTGGCTGATCGAGTTGGTGAACGGTGCGCCGCTGGAGCCCGTTTTCGAGACCATTATGAATCGCGAGATCAACCTTCTGAAAGTCAAGGATGCCGGAACCGTGGAACTCGCAATCGACCGCGGTGCGGTACAGATTTCGGGCTTGAGGGAAGATTTCAACGAAGTTGAGCTGGAGCTGAAATCCGGCAAAGCGCATGCCATTTTGTCGGCGTCTGAAAGACTTTTCCGGTCTGGGCTGGTAACACCTTCGGGCAGGAGCAAAGCAGAACGCGGATACGCCCTCGTCAGCCGGGAAATGGCCGATGAGAAGCCCAAAGTTGCGCCGCACCTCTACGTTCGCGCCGACCTTACTTCGGATCTGCCGTCAGAGGAGGCCCTCAAACGCATCGGGAAGGCTGCGTCACGCCAGATCCTTGGCAATTGGGATGCCATACTCACCTCAGACGAGCCGGAGGTGCCGCATCAACTTCGCATCGGCCTGCGACGTCTTCGGACGGCCCTGAAGATTTTTCGCTCGGCAACCGGCAACGACAGGCTGCATCCGCTGTCAAAGCAAGCCCGGGACATGGGTCGGATCGTCGGTGGACTGAGAAATGCCGATGTGCTGGTTTCGGATATCGTCACACCGGCCGTTGAAGACATTGGATTGAAGAAACGGCATCAGGCGCTGCTTGATTTCCTCGAAGGGGAAAGGCTGCGCCAGCGCGGTCTGGTCCGCACCTCGCTGACGCGGACGGACTGGACCATCATGAAGCTCAACTGCATGCTTTATGAGCAGGCGGTCGACCGCGCCCTTCGGGGCAAGGATCTGAAAGACGACCTTCTGGCTCTGTCAGCCGGCGAACTCAACCGGACATGGCGCTTTGTGCGCAAGAAGGGGCGCGGCTTCGCCAACCACAAAATCAGCGAGCGGCACGAGTTGCGCAAGGCACTGAAGGAATTGCGCTACGCCTGCGATCCCTTTCTGCCGCTTTACCAGGACGAGGCCGCCAAGAAGTTCCTGAGAGACCTTCGCCGGTTACAGGATGTCTTCGGTTATCTCAACGATGTCGCCATGGCCGAAGAACTGGCAAAAACGATCGCCACTGATCACGCGGACCGCAAGGATCTCAACAAGAGTGTTGCGGCCGTCTGCAAATGGCACGATGCGCGGGCGAAGAAAGCCATGAAGAAGGCCGATTCCCGTTGGCGCAAGCTGGTCGGTGACAAGAAATTCTGGCGGCCGGCCTAGAACCTATCTTGGTTAGTTGGACCATGATTGGCTTTAAGTCTTGAGTGGCTGCAACAGATCTACCCCACACTGCCTGGCAAAGTCGATCAGATCGATCAGCACCCAGTTTTCATGCAATCTGTCGCCGCGGCGCACATAGAAATCCATAATGTTTTGACCAATGGGTCCACCGGTCGGTGCAATACCGCGAAAGGGCGCGCCCGAAAACGTGCCGCGCAGGCTCGGCCAGCCGGTGAAGGCGCCAGTCAGACCTTCCGCAATACGGGCTCGGTGGAAACCACCGCGACGGTCGGGAAAACTGGCAACCGACGGCCCCTGGGCGTGGTCCTGGAAGTCCTGAAAGCCACGGCAGGAGCCGACGCCCCAAGGTCCATGCCAAACCATATCCTCGTGCCAATAGGCGGCCATGCCCATGCTCTCGAGATCACTGCCGTCCAGCCGGTTGCAGCCGCCCAACATGTCTTCGATCAATTGGAGGGTGTCCATAGACGCCTGATCGTCCTGCGGCGGATGACAGAGACCGTTTCCGAGAACCGGACCTGACGGTGGTCCCCGCTCACCATGAAACGGTGGCAACAGATCGAAGCCGGCTTGCGAGGCCAGTCCCAGAATGTCAAACAGACAGCGGATTTCAACGACTTTGCCATCACCGTCGACACGATAGAACTCACCGAATCGAAGACGCCGCTGACCGTCGCCAGGTGGAATGCCCAGCCAACCGCCCTCCTGCCGGCCAATGAGATCGCCGGTTGTGGCTACCCAAACGTTGCCTTCAAAGATACCGGCCAGAAACAGATAGGGATTTCGGCGCAGGGTCGGAAACGCCGCTGTCAGAGGTCGAAATACCGTTTCGATCAGCGGCTCTTTGCCTTCGACACGGTCGATCGGCGCCGGCCCGTGAAAGATCAAGGCTTCATCAAGAACCCGACTATCCGGTAGCCAAGCGCCCGGTTGCTGCGCCGGCTGCCAGAGCTGATGAACAACCGATTTGGCCTGTTGCAGGTCCACGGTTGGGGCTGTCAAAGATCTGTCGGCGTACACTGAGTGGCTGCCTCGATCCGTCAAAAAAGAGGGGCGCACATCGAGACGTGCGCCTAGAGCAAAGGGCGATAAGTTTGCATCATTTGACCGCGGCGATTTTGGTCTCTGGCTAGGCGGTTTGCTCGCCGTGGTGCCACCCCACCACAAGTGCAAGCCAACGACGCCAGGGGCCAAAAGCGCCCGGCCCGAAGGGTGGCAGCATATCGGCCCATCGGCTGCGTTGCGACGCTTGCCCGATGAACCACATCGCGCTGCGCGACGCGCCTTGCCGAGTGGAGCCGATCTGCTGCCATCAAATGATCCAAACTTATCGCCCTTTGCTCTAGTCCGGGAGGAGTGATCTATTTCAGAATGCCGACTTCTTTCGCAGTCGTTACATAGTCGGCTTCAATGTCGCCGAGTGTCGCTGCGGCGTCCTTCCGTCCGCTGAGGTAGTCAGTAATGTTGTTGGCGATTGCTTTCTGCATCACGCCCATATGGGCGCTTGCCGGATAGGGCTTTGCCCCATTGGCCGCGGTTGCCGCGGCGCCCTCTGCAAGCTCGCCAGGCTGATATCCCTTGATGATCCAGATGGCGTCGCCGGCATTGGCATTAGCCATTTCAGCGTCCATGCCTTCCAGCACGACACGGAAGGCGTTTTCCGCTTCCGCGTCGGAGATGTTGCGGGCGATGACAATTCCGTCCCACCACAGGGTCGATGCCGGGATGCCTCCCTCGACCGGCACCGGAGCCGATGCAAATTTCACCTTGCCAACCACCTGACTTTCAGCCGGATCGTTCATCGCACCCGCCCTGGAAGCCCAAAAGTTGGCCATGGCAATCTTGCCCTGTTGGAATTGCTGCTGCGTATAAGTGGAATCGGAAACCAGGAATTCCGGATCCATATAGGCCGACAGGTTCTTCATCATTTCCAGTGCCGCAATCCCCTTGTCGTTGTTTATTGCCGGCATCAGATCGTCCGTGAAGAACTCCCCGCCATAACCCAGGTACATGTTGACGAATTCCAGCCAGGTGGTTTTCCACGAACCGCCCAATGGGTATTGCACCTTGCCGGAAGCCTTGATTTTTTCGGCAGCGTCGAGAACCTGCCCATAGGTGGTCGGAACCTCGATCCCCAGTTTCTCCAGGATGTCCGCCCGGTACATGAGATGCTGGGCATTGACCATCATGGCAATCGCCATGGTCTTCCCATCGACCTGGATCAACTGGTTGGCATCCAGATCTTGACCATACTTGGCGACCAGGTCATCCAGCGGCCGCACCAGATTTTCGTTGATCAATGGAACCAGCGACGAGTTGGCCACACCGCCGACGGCATAGAGCGATGGTGATGTCCCCATTCCGGCCGCCTGTTTCTGCTGAAACTCCTGGCTGAGTTCAGCTTCGACATTACCGCACTCGGCCATGGCGGATGTCATTGCTTTCCAGGCCTGGAAGGCCGCGGCCGAAATCTTGACCGGTGTGTCGTTTTCAAACGCGCAGGCTGCATGGGCCGCCTGCCCGGCCAGCAGCGAAAGCGCCGCAGCAGCGATGATGGTGCGGAATTTCATGGTGTCATCCTCCGTGTGTGAAGCTGTTTGCCTCCTCGGAGAATTCACGGTAAGCCAACTGTGATATCAAAAAAAATGAAATCGTTTCATGATTGATATGAATGAAAATACGATCAGGCAGATCGATGCGACCATTCTCCTGGTATTTCTGTCGTTGATGCGCCGCCGTAAGACGACAGCAGTTGCCGATGAACTGGGCCTCACGCAATCGGCTATCAGCCACAGTCTGAAGCGGCTACGGGCGCTGTTCGACGACGAGCTTTTTCAGCGCAGATCGCGTGGCCTCGAACCGACCCCGTTTGCCAGAGCGCTCGAGCCGCGGATCGTTGACGTCGTCGACGGGCTGTCGGCCATCCTGCAAGGACCCGAACCGTTCGATCCCGCCAACAGCACCGGCTCGATCCGGATCGCGGCCTATGATTATGAGCTGGCCGTTGTCATGCCGCGTCTCCTTCAGCAGACGCTGTCGCAGACCCCTGGGATGAGCATTGACGCCGTGCAGCTTCAGCCGACGGCAGCGCTGGCCGAGCTGACCGACGGCTCGGTCGATCTGGCCATCGGCATTCTGACGTCGGTCAGGGACGAAATCGTCGCTGATCCGCTCTATGCCGAGACCTATCGGGTCGTTGGCCGCGCCGGTCACCCTCTGTTTCAAGGGCACATGTCCGAAGAGTCATACGCCAAGGCTCGCCATCTGTTGGTCGCGCCGTCGGGGGAAACGCGTGGGGTCGTCGATTTCGAGCTCGCCAGGCGCGGCCTTTCGCGCAATGTGGCCTCTTCGGTCCCGTTCTTTTTTCCTGCACTCGCAACGCTTTCCGGGAGTGACCTGGTCGCCACCCTGCCGAGCCGCATTGTCGCGGCCTACGCATCACCTTTTGGCTTGGAGAGCCGCCCGCTTCCGCTGGAGGTAGGCAGTTTTACGGTGTCGGCCCTGCGTCACCGGCGATGGCGCAACAGCCCGTTGCACAGCTGGCTCATCGGCCTGATCGGTGACATCATGTCCGACGCCGAACCGGGTCCCAGGTAACAGCATGGAAACGAAAAAGAGGCGCGCCCGCTTGGGAGCGCGCCTCCAGTCTCCGGCGGGAGCAACCCATTTTAAAGCAAAGGGGTATTCAGTCGAGCACTTGCATGACAGCGGCAGCCTTGCGGCCACTCGCTCGGCGGACATCGGCATGCTCGCGGAACTCCGAAAAGGCCTCACTCGCCATCAGTTTCTCGGCTAGGTCGGCCGGAAGCGACAGCAGCACATGATCGTGACCGTCGCCCGCATCGATCCCGCCGACACTCTCCGAACGCCCGAGGATCATGCCGCCGGCAACGGTGTTGTGAGTGTCCGGATCGATCAGGACGAACGCGCCAGTATTGCGGTTGGCCTCGTAGGGGTCAAACATCGCCGTTTCGTCGAACGCCAACTGCACCGTGCCGATGGTATTGAGTGACAGCCGGTCCGTCTCGTTCCACTGGCCACTGTTGAGATCGAGCACGGCCTGCGGCCGCACACGCACGCGTTGCCGGCGACTGGATGATTTCAGCCAGTAGCGCTTGCTGGAATCGATCCCGTCGGACGACAGGGCCACCAGCTTGGCGTCAAAGGCAAAACCGGTTGCCGGCGCGGCATCGATGGAGGCGATCATGTCGCCCCGCGACACGTCAACCGGACGATCCAGCACGAGAGTGATGGCGTCTCCGGCCACGGCCGCATTGCGCACCAGATCGAAAGTGACAATCTGCTTGACGTTTGCGACGATTCCCGCCGGCAGCACGACAACGCTGTCACCCGGCTTTACGGAGCCGCCTGCAACGGTTCCCTGGTAGCCTCGAAAGCTCTCGTCCGGACGGCTGACCCGCTGAACCGGCAGCCGGAAGCCAACGGTCTGCGCCGATCGCTGCGTGGCCAGTTCCAGCACTTGGACCAGGGTCGGTCCGTTGTACCAGGGCATCGCCCTGCGACCGTCATAGACAACGTTCTCGCCGAGTAGCGCTGACATCGGAATGGCCGTGACATCGGTTACGCCGATCGACAGGGCAAACTGGCGAAACTCGGCGGCGATCTCATCGAACCGTGCCTCGTCATAGTCGATCAGGTCGATCTTGTTGACCGCCAGCACGAATTGCCGAATGCCCATCAGCGCGGCAATGGTGGCATGGCGACGGGTCTGTTCCAGCATGCCGGCACGGGCATCGACCAGCAGCACCGCCAGATCCGCCGTCGAAGCGCCGGTTGCCATGTTGCGGGTATATTGCTCGTGACCGGGCGTATCCGCCACGATGAATGAGCGGCTGTCAGTTGAGAAATAGCGATAGGCGACATCGATCGTGATGCCCTGTTCGCGCTCCGCCTGCAGTCCGTCGAGAAGCAGCGCGAAATCGGGCAGACCAAGATCGTTCTGCTGGCCCCGATGGTCGCGCTCGAGCGCATCGGCCTGGTCTTCCTTGACGGCTTTGGTGTCCCACAGCAGGCGGCCGATCAAAGTTGACTTGCCATCATCGACGCTGCCGCAGGTGATCAACCGCAGCGGCCGTGCGTTGCGCCCAGTTGGATCGGCTAAAACACCGTGTTGTACGGCGGCTTCCATCGTGGCGGTCATCAGAAATAGCCCTCGCGTTTTTTCTTTTCCATGGAGCCGGCTTCGTCCTTGTCAATTGCCCTGCCCTGGCGTTCTGAAACGGTCGCCGTTTCCAGTTCGCCGATAATGTCATCGAGCGACGTCGCGTGGGACCGGATGGCGCCAGTCAGCGGAAAGCAGCCGAGAGTGCGGAAACGAACCGATTCCACTCGCTTGATTTCGCCCGGCAGCATTTCGAGACGCTGGTCCTCGGCCATGATCAGCATGCCGTCGCGTTCGACAACGGGCCGCTGCGCCGCAAAGTAAAGCGGCACGATCGGGATGTGCTCAGCCTGGATGTAGCGCCAGATGTCGACCTCGGTCCAATTGGACAACGGGAAGGCACGCACGCTCTCGCCCTTGCGGATCATCCCGTTATAGATCGACCAAAGCTCCGGACGCTGGTTGCGCGGATCCCAACGGTGGTCCGGTGTGCGGAAGGAGTAGATGCGTTCCTTGGCCCGCGAGGCTTCCTCGTCGCGCCGGGCACCGCCGAAGGCCGCGTCATATCCACCGGCATCGAGCGCCTGGCGCAGGGCCTCGGTCTTCATGATGTTGGTATAGGCCGACGAACCGTGGCTGAACGGCGTGACGTTCTCCAGCTTGCCGCGCGGATTGGTATGCACAACCAGATCAAGGTCGAAACGGGCCGCCATCTCGTCGCGAAAGGCGATCATTTCTGCAAATTTCCAGCCGGTGTCGATGTGCAGCAGCGGAAACGGGATCTTGCCCGGATAGAAGGCCTTGCGCGCCAGATGCAAGAGCACTGAGGAATCCTTGCCGACCGAATAAAGCATCACCGGTCGCTCGAATTCAGCCGCGACCTCGCGGAAGATGTGAATGGCTTCGCTCTCGAGCGCCTTCAGGTTTGGATCGAGAGGCGGTTTTGTCTCTGACATGTCTCTTCTCTGTTATTCGGCAGCGATCACCGGACTGGCCGGCTCTTCGGTGACGTGCAGGCCGCACTCACGTTTCTGGTCGTTTTCCCACCACCAGCGACCGGCGCGTTCGTCCTCGCCCGGCTTGATGGCCCGCGTGCATGGCTCACAACCGATGGACGGATAGCCGCGTGCGTGCAGTGGATTGACCGGCACGTCATTGGCCTCCACAAATGCATTGACGTCATCGATCGACCAGTCGGCGAGCGGGTTTGCCTTGACCAGTGCACGGGCCTCATCGAACTCGGCGAACGGCACTTCCGCCCTGGCGTTCGACTGGCCGCGACGCAGCCCTGTCAACCAAAGATCGGCGTCTTTCAGTGCGCGATCCAGCGGCTCCAGCTTGCGCACACCGCAACAGGTATGACGCGCTTCGACGCTGTCGTAAAAGCCGTTTCGGCCAAACTGTTCCACGTAGCGCGCCAGCTTCGCCTCATCGGGCCGGAAGCGCTCGATCTTGATCCCGCAACGGCGTTCGGTTTCGTCAATCAGGGTCAGCGTTTCAGGAAACAGGCGACCGGTCTCCAGGGTCACGATCCGAACTGACGGTGCTGCAAGACACAGGGCCGCGGTCAGTACTTGGTCTTCGATACCCAGGCTTGTGGTGAAAACTGCATTCGTCCGGTCAGCCGCCAGCAAGGCAAGCCGCTCGAAGAGAGCCATATCGGCAAATCCGGCTGTGAGCGCGGGATCGGTTGGGGTATTGGGTTGCTCGGACATCGGGGGCGCTCCGTTCTTGAACTGGCCCCAAGACTGAACCAGGTTTGGCCCTATTTGAAACAACCCGGTTCTATATGCGTCGCAAAGCGGACAATGAATTGTCCCGGCGCGGCCCGAAACTGGAATTTGCGTTTTTTTGCGCCGTCATTAAATCGGCGCATCCATGTTTCAAGCTGTCAAAACGCCGTGATATGGGTGCACCGGGGATATTTGGAGGAAGCCGCAGATGCCGCGCATGATGAGCCTTTCGGAACTGCTCACACTTGTGGGAACGGAAATCGGCGTGTCCGACTGGATCACGGTCGATCAGGCCATGATCGACAAGTTCGCCGACGCCACCCACGATCACCAGTTCATTCACACGGATCCCGAAAGGGCAGCAGCCGAAACACCCTTCGGCGGCACCATTGCGCACGGCTTCCTGTCGCTATCGCTGTTGTCGGCCATGAACTATGAGGGCACGCCGCAGGTTCCCGAACAACAGATGGGCATCAATTACGGCTTCGACAAAATACGTTTCATGTCACCGGTGAAGAGCGGCGCACGCGTGCGCGGCCGCTTCATGTTGAACGACATGCGTTTTCGCGGCTCATCAATGGCCATGCTGACTTATGGCGTCACGGTCGAAATCGAGGGCGAACGCAAGCCCGCGCTGACAGCCGAATGGCTGACCATTTGCCAGTTCGACCCCAAGGATCATCCTAAAAATCTCGGTCAGATGACCGGATCGCGGGCAGCATCCGAAAGCAGCGTGAACACGTAGTCGGAAAACGATCGCCAGCACTCCACCCGAAACTCCGTTTCCGTTTCGCGCAGCAGCACAATCTCGGCCTTGCCGAGCAGCGTGCGCGAGCAAGCGCCGACCGGGAACGTCGTTCGCGACAGGTCCTGCGGGCAACCGGCGCAGAGAACCGATTGCGCCGCTTCACCGGACACGATGATCGCAGTGTTGCGGTGGGAAACGTCGACTGCAGAGTGCAGCTTCTTGACCTTGCGACACGGCGTCATCAGATCCGCACCGGCCGCGTCCAAAATGAGCCATTCATCCGGACCGAGCCACAATGCAGTGCGGCCTTTGGTGCGCGCGGCGCTGGATCGAGCAGAGGTTTTCGGTTGTTGCGGCAGTTTGACGCCAAGCGCTTTCGACAATGGCGCAACGGCATCCTCACTGGCACGCAACGCCAGTCGGCTGGCCGGTTCTGCCGGCATGATCTGAACACGGGCCGATCCGGCTGCTCTGCCGTCCAGCGGAGCGCTGGCTTGTGCGGTCCTGTTATCAGCCATTGACCCGCTCTCCATTCTCATCGACGAAAACCGTCCCGGTGATCTCCACCTCGATAGTGCGGTCCGGCATGGGGACATAAAGCGTCTCGCCCATGCGGTTGCGACCATCGGCGATCAGCGCCATGGCAATCGAATGTCCACAGTTTTCCGACCAGTAGGATGAAGTGACGTGGCCGATCATGGTCATCGGGATCGCCTCATTCGGATCGGCGACAATCTGCGCACCCTCTTCCAACACCGTCTTCGGGTCCTTGGTTTTCAGCCCGACCAACTGCTTGCGTCCATCGGCCGTCAGGTCCGTTCGCTTCAAACCGCGGATGCCGACAAAGTCGGGTTTGCTCTTGGCGATCGCCCAGCTCAGTCCGGCATCCTGAGGTGTCACGGTGCCGTCGGTATCCTGTCCGACAATGATGAAGCCCTTCTCGGCGCGAAGCACGTGCATCGTCTCGGTCCCGTAAACGCAGGCGCCCAACGGTTGCGCACGCTGCCAGACGGCTTCCCACACCGACAGGCCGTAGTCGGCCGGCACGTTGATCTCATAGCCCGCCTCACCGGTGAAAGAGACACGAAACAGCCGCGTCGGCACACCACAGATGCGTCCCTCTCTGGCGCTCATATGAGGCATTGCATCGTTGCTCAGATCGATGTCCTCGACCAGCGGCTCGATGATCTCCCGCGCCTTCGGCCCCTGCACGGCAACAACCGCCCATTGCTCCGAGGTTGAGGTCAGCCAGACGTCGAGTCCCGGGAACTCGGTCTGCAGGTAATCTTCCATATGGTTGAGCACCCGCGGAGCACCGCCGGTCGTGGTGGTCACATGGAACCGATCCTCGGCCAAACGCGCGATCACCCCGTCGTCATAGATGAAGCCATCCTCGCGCAGCATGATGCCGTATTTGCAACGCCCCGGCTTCAGCTTCGTCCAGCTGTTGGTGTAAAGGCGATTGAGAAATTCCGCCGCGTCAGGTCCGACAACCTCGATCTTGCCCAGCGTCGAGGCATCGAACAGGCCGGCGGCTTCGCGCACCGTCTTGCACTCGCGGTTGACGGTGGCATGCATGTCTTCGCCGGCCCGCGGGTAGTACCAGGCGCGCTTCCACTGTCCGACATCCTCGAACACGGCACCGTGTTCTTCTTCCCAGCCGTGCATCGGCGTGCGCCGGGTCGGATCGAACAGCTTGCCCCGACCATGATGGACGATCGATCCGAAGGTGACGGGGGTGTAAGGCGCCCGAAAGGTCGTCAGACCAACTTGCGGCATGTCGCGGTTCAGCGCCTCGGCCGCAATCGCCAGACCGTGAATATTGGAGGTCTTGCCCTGGTCGGACGCCATGCCGTTGGTGGTGAAGCGCTTGACGTGTTCGATCGACTGCATGCCCTCGCGCACCGCGAGCCGGATATCCTTGGCGGTCACGTCGTTCTGATAGTCGACAAACGCCTTGACCGTCGTTTCCGGACCAGCGCCTGCCGCAGCTCCCTGCATGCCGCCGGTCCAGCCGCGGCCGCCTTCGGCACTCGGTTTCGATTTGGCTTTCTTTTTCGATCCCGTCGCATGCGCGGCGTCGATGCCCGCTTCCCGGGCTTCATCGATTGTTTCCTGCAGATCGTCAGTGCCGTTACAGGCGCCGACGCTGACGCAGTCCTGAGCGTATTCGCCGGGCAGGAAGCGCTGGGTCGCATCGTCAAAGGCGACCTTGCCGCGGGATTGCGAGAACAGGTGAACGGAGGGCGTCCAGCCGGCCGACGTAATCAGCGCATCGACGGCAATCGAACGCCCCGCACCACCAGTATTCGGCTGCACGGTCATCGACGTGACACGACGAGAACCCTTGACGTTCGTGACCGCATGGCCGGTCAACACCTCAAGGCCAAGATCAGCAGCGGTTGTGAGCAACCCCTCGCCCGGTGCATCGCGGCTGTCAACGATCGCTTCGACAGCAACGCCGGCGCGCTTCAGGTCGAAGGCAGCGTCGTAGGCCGAATCGTGCGCTGTGTAGACGCCGACTTTGGTACCAACCGCGACGCCGTAGTGATTGAGATAGGCACGGGCCGCCGATGCCAGCATGACACCGGGACGATCGTTGTTGGCGAACACCATGGGCCGTTCGATCGCGCCTGCGGCGATGATCACCTTCTTCGCCCGCACTTGCCACAGCCGTTCGCGCGGCAACTCCGGATCGGGATCAGACAGGTGGTCGGTCACTCGCTCGACGAGAGCCACGAAATTCTGAGCGTAGTAGCCAAAGGCCGTGGTGCGGTTGAGCAGTCTCACGTTGTCCATCGCCGAAAGCGCCGCAGCCGTATCCGCGGCCCACCCGAAGCCCGGTTGGCTGTCGATCGTTAAGCCGCTTTCATAGGAAAGCGCACCGCCGAATTGCGGCTGCTCATCGCACAGGATCACGTCGGCACCGCTTTCGGCGGCGGCAAGTGCAGCGGTCAGACCGGCAGCGCCGCCACCGAGAACCAGCACATCCGTATACACATAGCGGTTGGAGTAATGGTCCGCATCGCGCTCATCCGGCGCCACGCCCAATCCGGCCGCGCCTCGGATCACCGGTTCATAAAGGCGCTTCCAGGCGGCCTTCGGCCACATGAACGTCTTATAGTAGAAGCCGGCCGGGAACATCGGCGACAGAAGGTCGTTTACCGCGCCGACGTCGAAGGCGAGCGACGGCCAGCGGTTTTGCGACACCGCTTTCATGCCGTCAAACACTTCCTGAACCGTTGCCCGGACATTGGGCTGCTGGCGCGCCCGGTCGCGTTCAATGCCCATCAGCGCGTTCGGCTCTTCCGCGCCCGCACCAACCACTCCGCGTGGCCTGTGATACTTGAAGGAGCGGCCCATCAGGTGCACACCATTGGCAAGCAGCGCTGAGGCCAGCGTGTCACCTTCAAGACCGGTATAGATGCGGCCATCGAACGTAAAGCGCAGAGTCTTGGCCGGCGTCAATCGGCCGGCGCCGGCAATACGATTGGCACCGCTCATCGGACTGCCTCCTTCTTGGCCGATGCCGCAAGCTGTTCAAGAAGCGCTGCATCCGGCCTCGGTTCGCCGGCCTTGTAGGTCAGCAGAATCTTGTCCGAAACCGTGTCACGCACGGCGTTGAAATACCGGCCGCAGCCATGCACATGGCGCCAACGCTCAAAACTCAGGCCCTTGGGATTGTCCCGCAGAAAGAACATCTCCTCGAAGGCCTCGTCGCTGATGGAAGCGATATCGGACGGCCGCACGATATGGGCCTCGCCGGCGTAGCTGAATTCAACTTCCGGGCGTTCCTCTTCGCAATAGGGGCAACGGATGTAGAGCATGTCGGCCTCCTAGTGCGCTACGGCCGCGGCAGCGGCCTCGTCGATCAGTCGTCCGGACCGGAAGCGTTCGAGCGTAAAGGGTGCATTGATGGGATGTGGTGCGTCGTTGGCAATCGTGTGCGCGAACACATCGGCCGAACCGGGTGTCGCCTTGAATCCGCCGGTGCCCCAGCCGCAGTTGACATAAAGCCCGGAGACCGGGGTCTTGGCGAGGATCGGCGAGCGGTCGGGCGTGACGTCGACTATACCGCCCCAGGAACGCAGCATCTTCATGCGGGTAAATATCGGGAACATCTCACAGATCGCATCCAGGGTGTGGCTGAGAATATGCAGACCCCCGGTCTGCGAATAAGAGGTGTACTGGTCAGTACCGGCGCCGATCACCAGTTCACCCTTGTCGGACTGGGAAATGTAGGCATGCACCGTGTTGGACATCACAACGCAGGGGAATATCGGTTTCACCGGTTCCGACACCAGTGCTTGCAGCGGATAGCTTTCCAGCGGCATGCGCACCCCGGCCATTTCCATCAGCACCGAGCTATGGCCCGCGGCGACCACGCCCACTTTCTTGGCGCCGATAAAGCCCCGTGTTGTTTCGACACCCTTGACGGCTCCGTCGGCCGAGCGCTTGATACCCGTGACCGCGCAGTTCTGAATGATGTCGACGCCGCGGGCAGCAGCGCCGCGCGCATAACCCCAGGCCACCGCATCGTGACGCGCCACGCCACCGCACCGCTGCAAGGCAGCCCCCATGACCGGGTAGCGGGCCGTCTGAGAAATGTTGAGCGGCGGGCAAAATTCCTTCGCCTGTTCCGGCGTCAGCCATTCGTTCTGCACGCCGTTGAGCCGGTTGGCATGGATATGCCGTTGAGCGCCCTGCACGTCATGCACGTTGTGAGCCAGCATCATCACGCCTCGGGCGGAGTACATAACGTTGTAATTGAGCTCCTGGCTGAGCCCGTCCCAAAGCTTCATGGCGTGATTATAGAGCCCGGCGCTCTCATCATAGAGATAGTTGGAACGGATGATGGTGGTGTTGCGGCCGGTGTTGCCGCCGCCGATCCAGCCCTTTTCGACCACGGCGATATTGGTAATCCCGTGCTTTGACGCGAGGTAGTAGGCTGTTCCCAGACCATGCCCTCCGGCACCGACGATGATCACATCGTAGGATTTCTTCGGCTCCGGCGATTCCCATTGCTTCGGCCAACCCTTGTGGCCGCGCATCGCTTCGCGCGCGACGGCAAAGATGGAATATTTGCGCATGGGCGGGCTCCAGCTCCAGTTCGGAATCAGCAAAGTCGGACCTGAGCGGTCAGTAGCGCATCTGATTGCAGATTTACCGACGCGATAATAGCTGTTTTGCGACGTCAAACGCCGCGCCATCGGACGCAAAATGCGACGAAGCGGAAAATTGCCGCAAAATCTCCCCACATTGCTTGCACATTGTAGACTTGCCTAAGATTTTCTGTTAGGGGCAGCTCAGTTGCAAGGTCACTGGCCTGTGCGCAACGAAAATTTGTTGCCGAAGCAAATCGCCGAGCGGCGCAGTCGAAATTCAACCGGAAGGAACGGGTTAAAGGTGCAAGTACTTGTCCGCGATAACAACGTAGATCAGGCCCTGCGCGCACTGAAAAAGAAGATGCAGCGCGAAGGCATTTTCCGTGAAATGAAGATGCGCGATTTCTACGAAAAGCCATCCCAGAAGCGCGCCCGCGAAAAGGCCGAAGCCGTTCGCCGCGTTCGCAAGCTGGCACGCAAGCGCGCTCAGCGCGAAGGCCTTCTGGCCGGCCGCGGTCGCTAGCATCTGCCATTTTTCAAACGCATTTTTTGCGTCTGCTTGGGCGGGGCGAATCATCGCCGCCGCCCTTTGTTTTGGGCGATGCGATGCGAGAGGGGCCAAAGGGTGAGAGTGGACAAAACGGGCCAGCGTAGTCTTTGCACATATGCGGTAGTCGCGTTTGCGGGACTGGCGATTGCGGGATGCACTTCGACCAACCCTGAAGATGTTATCCGCATCGAAAAGGCGCAGGGTTCGGACAGCAACATTGCGTCGCTGACCCAGGTCATCAAGAACAATCCGGGTGACGCTCAGGCCTACAACGTTCGGGGCAGTGCCTATGGCCGGGCCGGCGACTTCAAGAAAGCGCTGAAGGATTTCGACACCGCTATCAAGCTCAATCCGAATCTCTATCAGGCTTACGCCAATCGGGCCTTGATCTACCGTGGCATGGGCGATCTCGCCAAGGCCTCCAACGACTACAATACGGCGTTGCGCATCAATCCGCGCTATGATGTCGCCTATATCGGCCGCGGCAACATGTACCAGCAGGCCGGGCAGCAGAACCGGGCGTTCAACGACTTTCAGCGCGCCATCGACCTCGATACGACCGATCCACGTGCCTACAACAACCGCGGTTTGATCTATCAGAAACGCGGCCAGCACCAGCAGGCGATCGAGGACTTTTCCAAGTCCATCTCGCTGTCGCCGAGCGCACCGTTACCCTACAACAACCGCGGCCTATCCTACCTGGCGCTGGGGGACGAGGAAAACGCCTTCACCGACATCAACAAGTCGCTGGACCTCGACAAGAACATTGCCGAGGCCTGGGTCAACCAGGCGCTGATCTACGAGCGTCGCGGCGAGACCGCGAAGGCGCGCCGATCCTATGCGCGCGCCGCCCAGCTCGACCCGAAATACCAGCCCGCGAAAGACGGTCTGGCCCGCACCCGCGGATAACAAAACCCGCCGGGTCGGCGGGTTTCTTCATCGCATCACAATCTGTTCAGTGATCCATAGCCTTGAAGATGTCTTCCGTCATCTTCTTGGCATCGCCGAGCAGCATCATCGTGCCGTCCTTGTAGAACAGCGTATTGTCGATGCCGGCATAGCCGGACCCCAGCGAGCGCTTGACGAACAGGCAGGTCTTGGCCTTGTCGACATCGAGGATCGGCATGCCGTAAATCGGTGACGACGGGTCGTCGCGGGCTGCCGGGTTGGTGACGTCGTTGGCGCCGATGACATAAGCCACATCGGCCTGGGCAAACTCCGAGTTGATGTCTTCCAACTCGAAAACCTCATCGTACGGCACGTTGGCTTCGGCAAGCAGCACGTTCATGTGGCCGGGCATGCGGCCGGCCACCGGATGAATCGCATACTTGACCTCGACGCCCTCTGCCTTGAGCCTATCAGCCAGCTCACGCAGTGCGTGCTGGGCCTGAGCGACAGCCATGCCGTATCCCGGTACAATGATTACCTTCGATGCATTGGCCATCAGGAAGGCAGCATCGTCGGCCGATCCCAGCTTCACGGACCTGTCGATGTCGTCATCAGCAGCCGCAGCGGTTTCGCCACCAAAGCCGCCCAGGATCACCGAAATGAACGACCGGTTCATGCCTTTACACATGATGTAGGACAGGATTGCACCGGAGGATCCGACCAGTGCGCCGGTGATGATCAGCGCCAGATTGCCGAGTGTGAAGCCGATGCCGGCCGCCGCCCAGCCGGAATAGGAGTTAAGCATCGATACAACGACGGGCATGTCGGCACCGCCGATAGGTATGATGATCAGCACGCCGATCAGCAGTGACAGCGCAACGATCAACCAGAAAACGGCATAGCTTTCGCTCAAAACCAGAATGACGACCAGCACGACGATGGCGATAGCGATGCCGGCATTCACCGCATGCCGCATCGGCAGCAGGATCGGTTTGCCCGACATGCGACCATCAAGCTTGAGAAAAGCGATGATCGAGCCGGTAAAGGTGATGGCGCCAATGGCCACACCGATCGACATTTCGATCAAGGCCTGGGTGTGAACATCGCCAACCGTGCCGATGCCGAAGGATGACGGCGTATAGAGCGCGGCTGCGGCGACCATGACCGCCGCCAGTCCGACCAGCGAGTGGAATGCCGCAACAAGCTGCGGCATCGCTGTCATCGGAATGCTGCGGGCGACATAGGCGCCCACACCGCCACCGACTGCGATACCGGCAACGATCAAAACGAAACCACCGAGCGACGGTGTTGCCAGGGCCAAGGTCGTCAGAACGGCGATGGTCATACCGACCATGCCATACACATTACCCTGGCGGCTGGTCGTCGGATGGGAAAGACCACGAAGCGCCAGGATGAAAAGAACCCCGGATACGAGGTAGAGGAAGGCTGCGAAACTCTCGGACATCAGTCAGCCCCTCACTTTTCTTTTTTCTTGTACATGGCCAGCATGCGCTGCGTGACCAGGAAGCCGCCGAAAATATTCACCGACGCCAGCACCAGGGCGACAAAGCCGAACCCCGTCGCCAGTCCGCTGGTGGAAATACCGACCGCCAGCAGCGCACCGACCACGATGACGGACGAGATGGCGTTGGTAACCGACATCAGCGGTGTGTGCAGAGCCGGTGTAACCGACCAGACCACGTAGTAGCCGACGAAAATCGCGAGCACGAAGATGGCAAATCGGAAGATGAAGGGGTCGATCATGCCGCCGCTGGCGCCATGCGCGGCAACCCCTGCCGCATCCGCCGCCGCCGGCATCTCTTCGACCGCCTGACGCACTGCCTGCGCGGCCGCGTCAAGACTGTCGAGCGCATTGTCTACTGTGGTGTTGGCCATCATGCCTCTCCCTTCGCGTCTTCGCCGCCGAAATTCGGATGGACGATCTTGCCGCCATGCGTAAGCATGGTGGCCTTCACCAATTCATCCTCAGGGTCGATGGCCAGGGACTTCTCGTCCTTGTTGATCATCGTGTCCAGGAAAGCCAGGAGGTTCTTGGCGTAGAGTTGCGATGCGCTGGCGGCGATCCGGCCCGGGACGTTGTTGTAACCGACCACGCGCACGCCCTCGACTTCCGCAATCTCGCCCGCCTTGGCGCCCTCCACATTGCCGCCACGCTCGACAGCAAGGTCGACGCAGACTGATCCAGGCCGCATCGATTTCAGCATCTTTTTCGACACCAGTTTCGGTGCCGGACGCCCCGGGATCAGGGCCGTGGTGATGACGATATCCTGTTTGGCGATGTGGTCGGCGACGAGGGCCGCCTGCTTTGCCTGGTACTCTTTCGACATTTCCTTGGCATAGCCACCAGCTGTTTCGGCAGCCTTGAATTCGTCGTCTTCGACAGCAATAAACTTCGCGCCAAGCGACGCAACCTGCTCCTTTGCCGCCGGCCGTACATCCGTTGCCGAAACAGCACCGCCGAGGCGCCGCGCCGTCGCGATCGCCTGGAGACCGGCGACCCCGGCACCCATGACGAAGATTTTTGCGGCCGGCACGGTCCCTGCGGCAGTCATCATCATCGGCAGGGCCCGGTCGTAGATGGATGATGCATCGATCACCGCCTGGTATCCGGCCAGGTTGGCCTGCGAGGACAGGACGTCCATGACCTGCGCCCGGGTTATTCGCGGCATAAGCTCCATGGCGAAGCTGGAAATCCCGGCCTTGGCCATGGCGGCCAGCGCCTTATCGTTGCCGTAGGGGTCCATGGTCGCGAGGACCGCGGCACCCTTCTTGTAGTTTTTCATCTCCGCATCGGTGGGCCGTCGAACCCTCAAAACGACATCAGCTGTCTTGGCCGATGCGGCGGTGCCGAGTTTGGCCCCGGCGGCCTCGAACTCGGCATCCGGAACGCGTGACCCGAGGCCCGCACCCTTTTGCACGACGACGACTAGACCCATGCCCACGAGCTTCTTGACCGTATCGGCAGAAGCCGCGACCCGGGGTTCGTCGGCGTGGGATTCCTTGGCGATGAAGACGGTGGCTGCCACGCTTCATACCCTCCTGGTTGTGCGCCGACGCACTCCCGAAGGGAGGAAAGCGACGGGCAGGCCGATGGACTTCTACCTGAGCACGTAGTAGCCGACGGCAAGAAGAATGATGGTGAGGATTGTTGACGTGATGAACCCGGCCGCCGTGAAGAAGCCGACGGCCATGCCAATCAGAAGCACGATGACAGCAAGCGTGGTGTACTTGGCCATTGCCAGAAACATGGAGTAGGTTTTCTCGTGTTCCGGATAGTCCATTTCGGCACCCGTTTCGACGGGTCCGGTGTCCAGCTCAGCCATCTTGTTACTCCCCTGCCTGCCTGCGCTCATCCAACCGGCAGATCGTCATCAAATTCGACAAAAGGCCGCTAGGACGGTCGCGACGTCTCCATCGACATCTCGGCATCCGAATACACAATGCCGCCGGAGAGGGCAAGACGCCAACACCGGCAACTTTGCCAACTGCGTCAGACCGTCTCATGGGGATCGAAACGGCAAGCGTACTTGGCGTTCCAGGCCGCTTCAAAAGGTTTAAGCGGCCTGAGCTATGTAGCGAGCCGTCGGGAGGATGGTCAGCGGTTCGGTCGCAAACTCCTCCATAGGAGCGAACATCATGCGCCGCTCGAAAGGCTGGGACCGGAAGAAGGGAAACCGGCGGTAGAACAACTCGCGAATGACATTGACCTCGGTGGCCAACAGCGTCAGTTCAATATTGTAGCCCCTGCAACCGGAGCGCGGTTCGACCAATTGCTGCGCTCTGAACACCCGGCGGTAAAACGCCGAGTGGTTCGGCGGAATCAGGGAAAGGCACTTGTCGGCATCAAAATAGTCCGACGCCATCGTAGCAATCCGCAGCGTCAGGTAAGGCAGAGCTGGCAGCCCTTCGAACGCGTCCGGATCAGAAGCATGACGCACGGGATCAATCAGAACCTGGCCGGCGTCGAGCAACGGATCGAGAACTTCCGGGAACACACTGTAGGACACGCCTACGCGATGCGCCGGCGTAATGTGGTGAATGCGAATGGTGCTGATGAGCTGTTCGTTGTAGTAAACGCCGAAAACATAAGCTTGGGGATCGAAATCGACATCATCGATCAGCATGTCCCCTTTCAGTGGCAGAATATTCGCCTTTGCATACGCCTTGTAGCGCAGCCGTGCGACATCCTCCATGTCCTCTGCGCTTCGGATCCGCCGATACTCCACGCGGTCCATGATCTCGAACAATCTGTTGGTGAATTCCGATACGCCGCCTATCCGCCTCATCACACGCCCCGCACCTTGGTTAACTAAGAGTTAACACTAATCCAACAATTCAAATTGTTAAAGGTAAATGGCGCGAATCCTTGGATTAACTTCCAATTAAGGTTAATGGGGCGACACCGGGCAGCAGGCAAAAGTCAGCCGGCGTAGCAACGCGGATTTGATTGAAATTCATGGGCTAATTCGGAGCACCTGACCGTTTCGACAGGTAGTGCTCTGTTACTTGTGACAGGGACAAATGGCCGCGCAGTAGACGACCGGTTGGTCACCGGGCGCGGTCACGAACAGTCAGCTTGAGCCCCATGGGACAATTGAGCGGTTGGCGGTCAGCCCGACCGGGCTTCCTCAGCTTTTTGCTTGACCTCTGCCGGCGTCAGGTCGCGCCGTCCGGAGGTGCTTTCTGCAAGTGCCATGATGCCACTGTTGGGCATTGGCGTGCCAAAGATGAAGCCCTGAATGAGATCAGCGCTTTTGGTCGACCGAATCAGAGCCAACTGCTCCTCTGTCTCGACCCCCTCGACGACGATTTCCAGCCCCAGCTCGCGGGACAGATGCACGACACCCTTGAGCAGCTTGAAGGTGCGATCGTCATTGGTGATGTCGGACACAAAGGACCGGTCAATCTTGATCTTGTTGAGCGGAAGAACGTTGAGATAGCTCAGGCTCGAATATCCAGTGCCAAAATCGTCGATGGCGATCGTCACACCCTTCGACCGCAGATCCTTGAGGATCGCCTTCGCCTTTCTGGCATCCTGTACGAAGGCGCTCTCGGTGACTTCCACCTGAAGCCGGCTTGCATCGAGATTGGCAGACTTCAGCGCTGACATGACCATATCGACGATGTCACGGTTACGCAGGTCGTTGGCCGACAGGTTGACGGAAACGGAGGCGCCATTGGTCCAGCCCGCACAATCTCGGCAGGCGACATCGAGCATGTGGCGGGTCAGTTCCCCGACGATACCCATTTCCTCGGCCAGGGGAATGTAGTCAGCCGGAGAGACCGCACCGAAGTCGGGGTGGTACCAGCGCGACAAGGCCTCGCAGCAGGCCACCTGGATCGTGTCGGCCGTGAACATCGGCTGGTAAACCACCGAGAAAGAACGATCGCGTACCGCTTCGCGCAACGCTGCCTTTAGCCGCTGGCGCCGCATGTACTTCTCATCCATCTCCTCGGCGAAAATGGTCCAGGTATTTTTGTCGTTGTGTTTGGTCTCATAGAGCGCAAGATCAGCCTTGATCTGCATGTCGTCCAGACGAAACTCGCTCTTCGACCCGATGACCACGCCGGCGCTGAGGCTGACGAACAGCTTGTTGCCATCGACCAGGTAGGTACCCCTGAGCGTATCGAACAGGTTGGACATCAGGGCGTTGATGTCATCTGGCCCCTGAACATTGCGCACGAACAAAACAAACTCGTCACCGCCAAAACGCGACAGTGTCATGTTTTCGTTGGCAACGCTGTTGAGGCGCGCCGACAGGGCGCACAGCAACCGGTCGCCGGTCAGATGTCCGTTGGTATCGTTGACGTGTTTGAAATCGTCGAGATCCATCACCACCAGGGCGAATTTCTCGTCATCCTCAGCCGCGGCGACGCATTTTTCGATCGTCTCTGCGAAATAACCGCGATTGGACAGCCCGGTCAGGCTGTCGAAGCGCGCCATATGCGTGATTTTTTCTTCCGCCTTAATGCGGGCCGTGACGTCTTCGAAGATCAGGACGACACCCTTCTCCTTGCGTCGGCGGGCGGAAAACTCGAGATACAGCGTGTCGGAGAAACAGATCAGCGTCCGCGATTCCCGCCCGGCGACCAGATCATCAAGCTGACGTTGTATGACCTTCGCCCGCTCGGAGGCGATAACATTGCGGTGCACGCCATATCTCAACACGGCGTTGATCGAGTGATCGCGCAGAATTTCCCGATTGGGAACCTTGAGAAGCTCGGCTGCCTTTTTGTTGGCAACGAGAATTCGGTTTGCCGAGTCGAGCATGAACAGCCCGTGCGGCATGTTGTTGAGCGCCGCATTGAACCGGTCCGCGATAATCGCGATTTCGCGATGGCTCATGACGTTGTCGTAGAGAAACTCTCGAACGCCGTTGGCCATGGAGCGCGTGGTCAGGATGAACGGGACGATCAGGAGCGCCAGGATTGCCATGTAAGTGTTGCCGAGCAACACAAGGCTGATCATGATCGGCACCAAAGCGGCCGAGCTGATAATGTCGACGTTGATCTTCGAACCGAAGTTGCGACCGACAACCGAGACCATTGCGGCAAGCGTGATCGACGTTGTCGCGATCTGCGCAAAGGTATCCTGGGTCATCAGGAAGCTGTAGCCCGTCATGATGCCGAGCATCAGCGTTGCCAGGCCGGCGCCGAAGATGTAGCGCCATTCCCAGACCGCAATCTGGTGGCTGTCCATCGAAGAAACGTCGCTTTTGTCAAACAGACCGAGCGAAAAGAGCCGCAGCAGACCGATGCTGAAAACGATGGCAGAGAAAACCAGATAAGCGGGATCGCCCAATTTCAGGTAGATCAGCAGGCAGGTCGAGACATGGACAATCATACCCGCACGGAGGGTCATGCGATTGCCGTATAAAGACCGAACAAACGACAGATACACGTCTGCCGGGATATTGTCTTCTGTCTTGCCGCTCATGCGTACCGCCAGGTTTCGACGGGCGATACCTACCGCAAAAGACTTAAAGAAGGTTTTAGACAACCTAAACTCAAGATTGCGGTAATTGGCGATGAATCAGGTTTTTGAGGCACTTGACGCCTGACGACGAGTGCCTGATTGGTTCCTATTCAGCGGCTTGACGCGCTGCAGCACCCGAATTGGCGAATTCTGACTGAAGACGCGGCAGATCTTTTTCGACTTCACTCATAGACTGCAATTTCACATGGCCGAAGCCGCGGATACGCTCCGGATAACTGAGCAACGCCGCCGCGGCATCGCCGTTCGACGCAGAGAGTTCGTCTGACACCGTGTCGATCAGGCTTTCATAATCGCGAAGCAGTCGCTTCTCTGCGCGCCTGTCACTTTGATAGCCAAACGGGTCGAAGACCGTTCCACGCAAGCCGCGCAGCGATGCCAGCACCGGAAAGGCTTTCATCATCCATGGCCCGAAACTGCGCTTCTTCAACCGGCCGTCTTCGTCCGAATCCGCCAGCAGAGGTGGCGCCATGTGGAACTCCAACCGCTGCCAGCTTTCGAACTGACCGGCCAGTTGCGCCGCGAAACTACCGTCGCTGTAAAGCCGTGCCACCTCATATTCGTCCTTGATGGCCATCAACTTGAACAGATTTCGGGCGGCTGCCTCCGTGACCTTGCCAGCCTCGCCGACCGCCGCTTCCTCTGCTTTCCTGATCGAGGCGACACGGCGGGTGAACCCTTCGGCATAAGCTTCGTTCTGGTAGTCGGCGAGAAACTGGCGCCGCCGCTCGATCATCTCATCAAGATCCGTCGACAGCGTCTGTATCGGGGTCTTTTTCAGCGCTCGTTTCATCCTGTCCAGCACGGCCTGCGGTTCATGCGCCGCCCGTCGTCCCCAGCGAAAAGCAGCCAGGTTCAGGTCGATCGCCTGGCCGTTGAGCCGGATCGCCTGCTCGACCGCCTCGGCAGACAAAGGCAGGCCACCGCGCTGATAGGCCAGGCCGAGCATGAACATGTTCGCGGCTATGGCGTTGCCAAACAGTGCATTGGCCGCCCCGGTGCCATCGAAATAGGTCGTATTTTCTTCGCCGGCCGCGGACACGATCGCCCGCTTCAGCCGCTCTACCGGAAGGGAAAAATCGGTGTTGCGGGTGAAATCGCCAGGCATCACCTCGGCAGTGTTGGCAACAAACACGGTCTCGCCTTCGCGCACCGCCGCCAGGACCTTGCGGGAGCCCGAAACCACCAGGTCGCAGCCCAGTATCAGGTCCGCCTTGCCAGCCGGAACCCGAATGGCCGTAATATCTTCCGGCCGGTTTGAAATACGCACATGGGAATGGACTGCACCACCTTTTTGCGCCAACCCCGCCATGTCGATCATGCCGCAGCCCTTGCCTTCCAGGTGAGCGGCCATGCCAAGAATGGCTCCGATGGTGACAACTCCGGTACCACCGACCCCGGTGATGATCGAGGCCCAGCCATCCTCATAGGATCGCTCGACCGGTTCCGGCACACCGGCGAGCGGATCGTGGTCTGCAAGATCCGCGGCTTTCGCTTTCTTGAGCTGACCGCCGTGCACCGTCACGAAGGACGGACAAAATCCATCCACGCAAGAGAAATCCTTGTTGCAGCTCGACTGGTCGATTTTGCGTTTTCGCCCGAACTCGGTTTCGACCGGTTGCACCGAGACACAGTTGGATTGAATGCCGCAATCGCCGCATCCCTCGCACACCAACTCGTTTATGATCACCCGCATGTCGGGGTCGGGATAGGTGCCGCGCTTTCGACGCCGCCGCTTTTCCGCAGCACAGACCTGGTCGTAGAGCAACACCGACACGCCCTTGACCGTGCGCAGTTCCCGCTGCACCGCATCGATTTCCGACCGGTGGTGGAAGGTGGTGCCGAGAGGCCACTCTGTTCCCGACGGATACTTGTCAGGCTCATCGGAGACAAGCGCAATGCGCTGCACACCTTCGGCGCGCACCTGGCGAGCAATCTCATCGACCGTCAGACCGCCCAGCGACTGGCCGCCGGTCATGGCGACCGCATCGTTGTAGAGGATCTTGTAGGTTATGTCGGTCCCTGCGGACAGAGCGAAGCGAATGGCCAGAATGCCGGAATGATCGTAGGTGCCGTCGCCAAGATTCTGGAACAGGTGTTCGCGATTGGAAAAGGGTTGCTGACCGACCCACTGGGCGCCCTCGCCGCCCATCTGAGTGAACCCTTGCGTATTTCGGTCCATCCACACCGCCATGGTGTGGCAGCCGATGCCGGCGGCGGCGATCGAACCATCCGGGACCTTGGTCGAGCTGTTGTGGGGGCAGCCGGAGCAGAAATAAGGAATTCGGTTGGCGACGTCGGTCATGTCGGACAGCATCGCCTGGAACTGGCGGATCCGTTTGACCCGACTGTCAATCTGCTCCGACCGTCCGATCACCCGAAGAATTCGCTCGCCGATGGCGACGGACATGTCGTTCGGATCGAGGGCCCCTCGGGCCGGAAACAGCCAATCGCCCTGCTCATTGCGTTTGCCGACGATCGTAGGCTGATTGGCATTGCCGTAAAGCGCCTCCCGCATCTGCGATTCAATCAGCGATCGCTTCTCTTCGACGACAATGATGGTGTCGAGGCCGTCGGCAAAAGCGCGAAAATCCTCCAGATCCAGCGGCCAGGGCGCCGCCACCTTCATCAGACGAACGCCGAGCCGATCGGCTTCGTTTTCGTCGATACCGAGATCCGACAGGCTCTGCAGCACATCAAGGTAGCTCTTGCCCACACTGATGATGCCAAGCTTTGCAGCCTTGCCGCCCGAATAGACAATGCGGTTGAGCCCGTTGGCACGGATGAAGGCGCTGGCTGCGGCCCGCTTGTATTCGTGCAGCCGAGCTTCTTGGCCGAGAAAGTCCATTTCGTTGGGACGGATGTTCAATCCGCCAGGCGGCATGTCGAATTCCGGAATGACGATCTGCAGGCGATCCAGTCCGCCGTCAACGGAGGCCGTAGACTCCACATTGTCCTTGACGCATTTGAGCGCGGCCCACAGGCCGGAGAACCTGGAAAGCGCAAAGCCGTAAAGTCCGTAGTCGATGATTTCCTGAACCCCTGCGGGATTGAGGATGGGGCTCATCGTGTCAACGAAACGGAACTCCGTCTGGTGCGCATTGGTGGACGATTCTGCCGTATGGTCGTCGCCCATCAGGGCTAGCACGCCGCCATGCTGTGATGTCCCAGCCAGGTTGCCGTGACGAAAGACATCGCCTGACCGGTCGACACCGGGTCCTTTGCCGTACCAGACCGAAAACACGCCGTCATATTTGCCTTTGCCGTCAAGCTCGGCCTGCTGCGTCCCCCAACAGGCCGTTGCGGCCAGCTCTTCATTCAATCCCGGCTGGAATACGATATCGCTGGCCTGCAAATGGGCTTGTGCCTGGGCCAATTGCATATCGAGCGCACCAAGTGGCGAGCCGCGATAACCCGAGACGAAACCGGCGGTGTTGAGGCCCGCACGCGTGTCGAGCGCCTTCTGCATGAGCAGAAGTCGGACAATGGCCTGCGTTCCGGTTACGAATATTCGATCCTTGGACAGATCGAACTTGTCGTCCAGCGAAACGTCCAGCAGTTGCATCAGATCCTCCAAGGTGCGGTCCCGCCGGACCCGGCAATCTTTTTTGAAAGGCTATTTGATCCCTGCATCATTTGGGATCGGTGTGCAGCGGGTCAAACGAATTTCGTTGTGCACTGCACAGAACCGGCTCATCAAGGATCGCGGAAGCTCCTATAACCGCCCTGCCCGCTGCTGCAGCATCAGGAATGTGTCCTGGGCATATTCGGAAATCTGAAACCACAGATAGGCGTCGCTGCGATAGTCCATGTAGGAATCCAGCAGCGTCTTGAAGTCCGAATTATCGGTGGCGATCGCATCATAGGTCTCTTCGGCCGCGCTGAAACAGGCGAGAAGAATATCGTGCGAATAGGGACGCAGGATCGTGCCGCGCTCGACCAGGGTGCGCAATGCCTTCGGGTTGAGCGTATCGTACCGCGCAGTCAGGATTGTGTTGGCCAGGGCTGAACCGGTCCGCACGGCTTCCTGATAGCTCTTCGGCAACGCGCTCCAACGCTCGATATTGATCAGGTTGGTCGCCGCCACGCCGCCTTCCCACCATCCGGGGTAGTAATAGTACTTGGCGACCCGGTTCAAGCCGAGCTTTTCGTCGTCATAGGGACCCACGAACTCGGCTGCGTCGATCGTACCTTCCTCCAGCGCCTGGTAGATTTGGTCGGCGGGCAGGTCGACCGGTTCAACACCAATGCGCTCGATAATCCGCCCGCCGAAGCCGCCGATGCGAAACTTCAGGTTCCTCATGTCGTCGAGCGAGTTGATCTCATTGCGGAACCAGCCACCCATCTGGGCGCCGGAATTGCCGGCCGGAAAACCGATGATGTCGAACTTCGCGTAGAAGTCGTTCAGCAGTTCCAGGCCACCACCTTCGTATAGCCACGCATTGGTCATCCGCTGATTGAGACCGAACGGCACCCCGGTTCCAAGCGCAAAGGCCGGATTCGTCTCCCAGAAATAGTTGGACGCCGTATGGATCATGTCGACCGTGCCTTGGCGCACGGCCTCCAGTCCATCCAGGGCTGAAACGATTTCGCCGGCCGGATAGACTTCGATGTCAAAATTTCCGTCGGTCGCTTCGCGAATGGAATCGGCAAAGACGACGGCGGCTCCGTAAAGCGTTTCCAGTTGCTCGGGAAAACCGGAAGAGAGTTTCCAATTGATCTTGGGCGCGGAAACTTGGACTGCCGGGGAAGCTGGTGTCGAGGCCGCTTCCGTCGTCGTCTCTGCTTCCTGCGCGATCGATCGCGATGTCAGGACCGTTCCCGATGCGGCCGTCGTCGCGACGGCGGCGTTTTTCAGAAATGAGCGGCGGTCCATAAGCTCCTCCGTTGCGGTGGAAGAATTGCTTCGGCAACAGGCCGTAACAAACCTTGAAGTTCGGGGACACTCTTCTGATATGGTGCCTGCGGTTATTTCTCAAGGTGTTTTCCAGGCCATGCACGATCCTGGAGGGGGCAATATGCCTGGGAGGCCCATGACCGGGAAAATTCGGAGTTCAACATGAAGAAAGCCGTCATAGCCATTCCTGCCGACACTCGGGAGTTGGACGGGTACGTCTGGCACGCCAGTCCTCAACAGTACGCGACGGCTGCTCTGCTCACCGCGGATGTTGTTCCGTTGATCGTTCCCGCATTTGGAACCGAAGTCGACGATGCCTCCGTGATAGACACAGTTCTCGATCGGGTCGACGGCGTGCTCATATCCGGTGCGCGCAGCAACGTCGGTCCGGAACTCTACGGGGAACCACCTCTGGAGGTGCACGGCCCCTACGATCCGGCGCGCGATGCCACCAGCCTGCCGCTGATTCGCAGAACGCTCGAACGCGCCATTCCGCTTCTGGCCATTTGCCGGGGCATCCAGGAGCTCAATGTGGCGCTTGGCGGTACGTTGTCGACGGAAATACACGACCAGCCGGGCAACCTGGACCATCGGTATCCGGAAAGCCCGGATCCGGACATCCGCTTTGCCATCCGCCAACGAGTGGCAATCGAGCCGGAAGGCCATCTTCATCGCATCCTGGGAAGTCGAACCGCCGAAGTGAACTCCCTGCACCGGCAAGCTGTCGGTCGCATCGCGCCTGGGTTGTCTATCGAGGCGCGTGCGGAAGACGGTGTCATCGAGGCCGTCTCGGTGGATGGCGCAGCGGCCTTTGCGGTCGCGGTACAGTGGCACCCGGAATACTGGGCTACCAGTGACCCAACATCGCGCGGTCTGTTCGAGGCTTTCGGAAACGCCGCGCGACAATACGCCCTGCAACGCGACAAGCAAGTGGCGGCTTAGTCTATGGGTTAGTTCGACAGCGGTGACGTCGATTGCCGAATACGCATTTCCGGTTTGATCAGGTGCAGACCATCAGCTTCCGAAGATCCATTCAGCTTGTCCAGCAGGGCGCGCGCTGCCATGCGGCCAACTTCTGACTGGCCGTTCCACACGGTCGTCAGCGACGGCGTGGCGATCGACGCTTCTTCCAGGTCGTCATAGCCGGTGACGGATATGTCCTTGCCCGGCGTCAATCCCGCCCGGGCAATGCCGTTCATCAGGCCTATGGCCACCAGGTCGTTCCAGCAAACAGCAGCTGTCGGCTTCTGCGGCAAGGACAGAAAGGTCACGGCTGCTTCGAAACCCGCCTGTTTTGTGCGCGGCCCGGGAATGCGAAGGTCAGGATCAACCGGAATATTCGCCTTCTCCAGGGCGTTGACGTAGCCCTCGTAACGGTGTCGCCCGGTCGAAGTCTGGTCCGTACCGCCCACCATGGCGATGCAACGATGACCAATTCCGATCAGGTGATTGGTCGCAAGCGCGATGCCGTAGGCGTCGTCACCACGAAAGGTGGGCATATTGACGTTGTCGACCGACCGGGCGATCAGAATCGCCGGCATGCCATTGTCTTCGGCCAGTTTGATATCGCTCGCAGGCGTGCCAATGGCCGGTGACATAATCACCCCGTCGCCACCCAGCTGCAGCAATGTTTCGATGAAGTTCCGCTGCTTCTCCACTGAATCGTAGTGGTTCGACAGAATGAACGTTTGCCGGTTGCGGTCCAATTCGCTTTCGATCGCACCGAGAATTTCAGCGTAGAACGGATTCATTATGTCGTGCACCACGACTCCGATAATGCCTGAACGAGAGGTTCTGAGACTGGCGGCCCGGCGGTTGTAAATATATCCGAGAGCCTGAGCCTGCTCCTTGATCCGTTCACGTGTCGTATCTGCGACCAGAGGGCTGTCCCGAAGGGCCAGCGAAACCGTGGCCGTCGACAGTCCCAACGATTCCGCAATGGTGGAGAGTTTTATCTTTTGCGCCAAGCACAGCCCTCCGCCGTCCGACCGCCGTGCAGATCAGGCCGGATCATTCACCCAATGACGTGTTTTAAAATGGATTCAAAAAATTTAAAAGGTCGGCGATCACGGCGATGTTAATCCAGCGCATCTGCGATATTACGCTCGACTTTCTTCAGTAATTTCGTCAGCGATTTCAAATCTTTGCCGCTCAAATCAGCTGTCGCCACCCGCTGTGATTTTCTCAATGCCTTGCGCACCCGGGCCACCGCATCCCGACCGGAATCGGTCAGGTAAACATGCGACAAACGGGCATCAACGGTCGATTCGCGCTTATCGACGAAGCCTTGGGCCGCCAGCCGATTGACCGTCTTTGTCATGGTCGGCGCTCTTACCCCCAATTGCTCGGCAATGGCCGAGAGCGACATTCCGTCATCGGCATCCAACGCCAGGATCACAGCATCCTGGCCGGCATAAAGCCCGGCGGACAACAACTGCCGGGATAACAGCGTGCGCGAATACCTGGCAGTCGCAGCCAGTTGTGCGAACAGGTCATGGTTCTCGTCGGCGTTCTTCTTGGCACCGTTGGATTTGCTCTTTTTGGCCATGGCGGCCCCCCTTCCCGCGTAAACGGTCTCGCAATCCAGACACGTAATTATAGCTCTTGGGATTGCCTAAATCAAAAATGACCCGCGCGGTTGATTGCCGACTAAGCCGGGCGTTAATCTCGCCGCCTTGGAAGTTAAGCCGCGAGACCATCGCATGACGAGGCATCAACTGCCCAGCTGGAACGACTTGAACCCGCCCGTGATGCTTGAAGATGCGGCATCCACGATCGCCGTTTTGCCACTCGGCGCCCACGAGCAGCACGGGCCACATCTGCCGCCGCAAACCGACACGATCATTGCGGATGGTATGGTTTCCGCCTTGAGGACAGCAATGCCCGCCGATCTGTCCGTGGCATTTCTACCGACTGAACCGGTCGGTTATTCTGTCGAACATGTCGATCTTGGTGATACGGTGACTCTCGCCTGGGATGAGGCAGTTCGGCGCTGGATAGACATTGCTGAACTGTTGCATCGCAACGGAATTCGAAAACTCCTCATGCTCAACGCTCATGGCGGCAACTCACCGCTCATGACTGTGGTCGCGACGGAAGCCAGAGTTCGATTCGACATGCTGGCGGTTTCCACCAGTTGGACGCGGTTCGGCCTTCCACCGGACACCGTCAGTGACGAAGAAAAGGCATTCGGCAATCACGCCGGCGAGATCGAAACCTCCGTCATGCTGGCCTTGCGGCCCGATCTGGTCGACATGAGAAAAGCCCGTTCATTTCCTTCATTCCAGGAACAACTCCACAACAACGCCCAATTTCTGCGCGCCTATGGACCGCACGCTTTCGGCTGGTCCATGCAAGATCTCAATCCGGATGGAGCGACCGGCAATGCTGCGACGGCGACCGCCGAAACGGGACAGAAGCTGATCGATCACGCGGTCGCAGGACTGATAGTGCTGTTGCGCGAGATGCATGCCTTCGACGTCAGCCATTTCGAACCCAAAAAATAGCGCCTGACGGCGCTGGCGAACCGCAGCACCATCTTCTATATGGGGCTTCTGAAACGGAGCGCAGCATGAGCGAAACGGACACTTCCATTCCCGTAACCGTCCTCACCGGCTATCTCGGCGCCGGCAAGACAACCCTGCTCAACCGGATCCTGTCCGAGGATCACGGCAAACGCTACGCGGTGATCGTCAACGAATTCGGCGAAATCGGTATCGACAACGACCTCATCGTTGAATCGGACGAAGAAATTTACGAGATGAACAATGGCTGTGTTTGCTGCACAGTGCGCGGTGACCTGATCCGCGTTGTTGAAGGTCTGACAAGGCGCTCTGGCCGTTTCGATGCCATTGTGGTCGAAACGACCGGTCTGGCCGACCCTGTTCCGGTGGCCCAAACGTTTTTCATGGATGAGGATGTCCGCGCCAAAACCCGCCTGGATGCCGTCGTCGCGTTGGTTGATGCCAAGCATCTGCCGTTACGCCTCAAGGACAGCCGTGAAGCTGAGGACCAGATCGCGTTTGCCGACGTGATACTGCTGAACAAGACGGATCTGGTTGATGAGGCTGAACTCCTCAGGCTCGAGGAGACAATCCGGGCCATCAATCCGTCGGCCCGCATTCACCGGACGGAGCGAGCCGGCGTCGAACTCGACCGCGTGCTTGACCGAGGCGCTTTCGATCTCAAACGGGCATTGGACAGCGATCCGCACTTCCTCGATCACGACCATCCGGATCACGAATGCGGTCCGCATTGCGATCATGATCATCATCACGACCATGGGCACCATCACGATCACGGGCATGATCACGACCATGCGCATCATCACCACGGTGCTATCTCCGACATCCATGACACCAGTGTCGAATCCATCTCATTGCGAGCCGGTCCGCTCCGTCCCGATCGCTTCTTCCAGTGGATCCAGAAAATCACCCAGATTGACGGGCCGAACATTCTTCGGCTGAAGGGCATCATCGCCTTCGAAAACGACGACGACCGCTATGTCGTTCAGGGCATTCACATGATCGTCGAAGGCGACAGCCAACGCCCGTGGCGGGGCGACGAAAAGCGCGAAAGCCGTCTGGTCTTCATCGGACGGGACCTCGACCGCGAAAAGCTCCAACGCACTTTCGAAGCCTGTCAGGCCGGCGGCTGATCTGCCGATGCCAACGATTGCGCCCCTTGATCTGCCCGGTCATTGCGTAACAGTCGCGTTTCTCGGGGATGTCCCCTTTTTCGCGCTCGCGGAAGGCACGGTGCACCGGCTGGATCACGGACACAAGGTCAGCGAACTGCATGACGGATTGCTTTGTGCTGCCATCGACGAACGGAGCAAAAGCCTGTTGACCGGCGGTGAGGACGGCAAGGTCATGCGTTTGTCGGCAACCGCCGAAAGTGAATGCCTTGCGGACTTGAAGGGCAAGTGGGTCCATTGTGTCGCCACCGGTCCGAACGATGCCGCCGCCTGGGCGATCGGCCGCACAACCTTTGTCCGGCGGCGGGACGGAACGATCGCGGAGTTTGCGGAAAGCCGAACGGTGGAAGGCCTGGCATTCGCGCCAAAAGGGCTGCGTGTCGCAGTTGCTCGCTACAACGGCGTATCCCTTCACTGGGCGGGAACCAACGCACCACCGCTGGCTCTCGAATGGAAGGGCGCTCATTTCGGTGTCACGATTTCTCCAAATGGCGAAAATGTTGTCTCTGCCATGGTGGAAAACGCCCTGCACGGCTGGCGCCTGAAGGATGGCGGTCACATGCGCATGACCGGCTATTCCGCCAAGGTCAAATCGATGAGTTGGAGCGACCGCGGAAAGTGGCTGGCCACCTCTGGAGCCCCATCGGCAGTCCTATGGCCGTTCGGCGGCAAGCACGGCCCGACGGGAAAGCCGCCAATCGAACTCGGGAAACGCAGCGACACATCCGTCACAACCGTTGCCTGTCATCCCACCGATGACGTGGTCGCAATCGGCTATGCGGACGGCGTGGTCCAGATGTCACGGTTTGCGGACCAAAGGGACGTGATGCTGCGCCGCGAAGGCAAAGGCGCGATCAGCGCTCTTCACTGGAATTCGAACGGCGTTCAATTGGCTTTCGGATCGGAAGCAGGCGATTGCGGCATCATCGATCTTTCCGGGTAATTAAGGCTGGGCGATCTTGATTGTTCCGGAAAGCGGACAATTCCATTAGACTTCCGCAAACTGATGAGTGCCAACGAAACCACAGGCGGAGGTGAGAATCGATGGTCAGAAACTGCACAATCGCAACGTTTATCCTTGGGGCCACGCTGATCTTTGGATCCGGCACAGTGACGCCGGCAAACGCCAGCGGGCTGATGGAGGCCTGCTCCAAGGATATCTCGTCCCTTTGCAGCGGCATCAAAGAGGGGCGCGGCCGTATTTCGGCTTGCCTGTTTGCCCACAGCAACAAGATTTCCGCCGCATGCAAACCGGAGCTGGATAAAGTCACGACCAGCCGGATGTTTGAACGGATGATACCCAACGGCATTCGCACATTGAACGACACGCCTTACGAGGCCGAATTGAGAAAGGCTTGCGGGGCGGATTTCAGCAAGCTTTGCTCCGGCGTGGCGGCCGGCGACGACCGGCTGTTGGCCTGCCTTTATGCCTGGTCCACCAAGGTGAGCAAGGCCTGCCGGACCGAAGCAAAGACGATACTCGACCAATTGCGGTGAGGTAAAAGAGGGAAGCGCATGGCGTTCAAACCAACGGATCTGATCGAACGCTTTTACAACGAGGTCTGGAACACCGGCGACGAAGCAGTGGCGCGGGAAATCCTGCACGATGATTTCGTCTTCCGCGGCTCTCTCGGCCCGGAACATCGCGGGCCTGATGGCTTCATCGAGTATTTGCGCGCGGTGCGCCGCTCACTTCCAGACTTCATCTGCAATATTCAGGACCTCATCGCCGAGGGAAACCGTGCCGTCGCCAAAATGGAATTCGTCGGTACCCATGGAGGTGAATTCTACGGCGTCGCTGCAACCGGCAAACGGATTGTCTGGGCCGGTGCAGCCTTTTTCACCACCGATGGCCGACAGATCACCGATCTCTGGGTGCTGGGCGACATCGACGCGGTCAAGCGGCAAATCGGCGTCCACTCAGGCGGCAGCTTCGCCTCGATTTGAGCCGGGATTCGAAGCGCCGTCATTGCTCCGGCGACAGCTTCAAAAACCCTTCGGCCAACAACAGGATCTGTTCGGCAAATGCGGCGTCGTCCGTTTGACTGACGGCAGAAAATCGCTGGTTGGGATCTGCTCGCGCTGCCAGCATTGCGCCGAGCTGGTCGATGAAAAACGCCGCCGCACGGGAAGGATCGTTATGCGCAATCTCCGATTCTCGCGTCATGATCAAATCGAGCAGGGTCCTGCGAGACGCGCCTTGCAGCTCTGAAAAGTGCTTGCGCAATTCCGGATAGTCGGCGACGACAAGCGACACGGCCGCCTTGGCCGCCGCCGCGTCACGGGTTGTCCGCAAGGTGAATTCAACATAGCCCCGGATCAGGTCACGAACACTCGCACCGTCCCATCGCGCTGGGTCCGCACCCTCTCGTAACAGATCCGAATAGGCCTGCGTCATGCGGTGAAACAGGGCGAAATAGAGCGCCTTCTTGTCCTTGAAGTGGTGATACACCGTGCCCACCGAACAATTGGCTTCGCTGGCAATGTCGGCAATCGACGTTGCTTCCGTACCCTTCTCCAGGATGAGGGTCTCGGCCGCATCCAAAAGCGCGGTCTGCGTTTTTTCGCTGCGCGTCTGCTGACCCTGCCGGCGCCAGTGGAGGTCGGAGATCCAGCGGTTTTGGCTCATGGATGTCAAAACTGAACTTTCATTCGAATTCATTGACACGAATGCCAATCTCTGTCAAAACTGAAACTGAATTCGGTTTCAGTCTTCTCGTCACAGGAAACAGTTATGGCCATCACGGATCAAGTCCCCACCAAGTCCGGTTTTCAAGCGAAGAGCACCGGCTCAGATGTTGTGCAAGACATCGATTTGAGCGGCAAAACCGCAATCGTCACCGGCGGCTATAGCGGCATCGGTCTGGAAACGGTGCGCTGCCTGGCGAACAACGGAGCAACGGTGGTCGTGCCGGTCCGTTCGCCGGAGAAGGCCGCTGAAAATCTGGCTGGTGTTCAGGGCCAAGTCGAAACTGCGACCATGGATCTGGCAGACCTGGCCTCGGTGAAGGCGTTCGCAGCATCTATACAAGACAAGTTTTCCAGTCTGGATCTGTTGATCAACAATGCCGGAATCATGGCTTGTCCGGAAACCCGGGTCGGACCTGGCTGGGAGGCCCAGTTCGGTGTCAACCACATGGGACATTTTGCCTTGGCACAGGCCCTCTTTCCTCTGCTGACAAAGGCCGAGGGTGCGCGGGTCGTTGCCTTGTCGTCGACGGCGCACAAGCTCACCGACGTCCTTTGGGACGATATTCAGTTCGAAACGACGCCCTATGACAAATGGCAGGCCTACGGCCAGTCGAAGACAGCAGACGCGCTCTTTGCAAACGCCCTGTCGCGACGCTTGCGCGACAGTGGCGGGCTGGCGTTTTCCGTGCATCCGGGCGGGGTCTTCACGCCGCTTCAAAGGCATTTGCCGCAGGAGGAAATGGTTGCGCTGGGCTGGATCGACGAAAACGGCGAACCAACCGAACTTGCGAAACAGGGGTTCAAGACGCCCGAGCAGGGCGCATCGACGACCCTTTGGGCGGCAACCTCACCCAGCCTGCTGGGCAAGCCGGGTGTCTATTGCGAAGACTGCGACATAGCGGCCCCGACCGATCACGACAGCCCGATGGCCCGCTACATGGGCGTGGAAAACCACGCGGCCAGCGATGAAGGCGCCGAGCGTTTGTGGGCGATCAGCGAAAAGCTGCTCGAATCTGCCTAAATCGCGGCGCGCCGGGGCGCATCAGACCCGCGTGAGCCATTCGGCCAACGCCTGGCCAATTTCATGTGGATAATCTTCCTGAACGAAATGCCCACCGGGCCCCAGAAACACGGTCTCGAGGTTCTTCAGGGTTTTCTGCAGATGTTCGGCCTGCGCCATCGGAATGATCGCGCCGGGATCGACGTGGAACATCAGCTTCGGCAGATCGCTTTCTAGCAACCAGTCGTTGTTAGCCTTCGCCACCTCGAAGACGTCCGCCGGCTCACCCGCAATGGGAATCTCCCGCGGCCAGTCCAGCAGGATCTTGCGACTCTCGGGCGTCGGATAATAGCGGTTGTACTCGGCCATGACGTCGTCCGGGAGCGGGCCGTTGGGGCTGCCATGGCGCATGAACTGATCCAGAAGGATGTTCTGCTTCATGATCATTTCTTCGCCGACACCGGCGGTGTTGACGTTGCGGACGAATTCCGCGAACGGCCCCAGGGCTTCATAGCTTTCATAGGGTATGAAGGGCGGTGTCATCGCCTCCATGAATGCGATGGCCGCTATCCGATCGGGACGCGTGCGCGCATAGTGCCAGCCCAGGCCCGAACCCCAATCGTGAATCACCAGCACCGCATCGCGAAGATCAAGCGCATCGAGAAACGCAAAGAGATAGTCCGCGGTGTCCATGTAGGTGTCGGCGAGAGCTGGCTTGTCGCTGTCGCCCATGCCAATCAGGTCCGGAGCGATGGCTCGGTGACCGGCAGAAACATGGGGAATGATGTTGCGCCACAAATAGGACGACGCCGGATTGCCGTGCAGGAAAACGACTGGCCGGCCCTCCCCGACATCGACATAGGCAATTTTCTGACCTTGCACCGTCATCAACGACTTTTGGGGCGCATCGGCCGCGGCCGCCCATGCGGTCGAGGCAATTGCCACCATTGCCGCAGCCGAGGTGGCGTTTTTCAAAAATGACCTGCGATTCATCGCGATCTCCTTTGTTTGCGTCACCCGGAACGTATGTTAATCCTTGTGAACATAAACAGAGATAGATGAAACATCGCGTTTCGAAAATGAAACACCAAGTTTGACGCATGCAACAGAACGATTGGGAAACGATGCCGTATTTTCTGGCGGTGGCGCGCGGCGGAAGCCTGCGGGCGGGCGCGGCCATCATGAATGCCAATCATGTCACCGTGAACCGCAACATTCAGACTCTTGAATCGAGTTACGGCGTTCAGCTTTTCACGCGCTCGCGCCGCGGATTTCAGCTGACACCGGCGGGCGACGCGCTGCTGCCCCTGGCCGAGGAAGCCGAGCAGATTTTCCTTGCCGCCCGGCGGCGGGTTGAGGGGCTCGACAAGACCGAAACCGGAACGATTCGGTTTTCGCTCTCACCGATGATGGCTTTCGACGTCGTCACGCCCATACTGGCGCGTTTCTTCAAGGCCTATCCGGAGATCGACATCGAGTTCAGCCTGACAGATAGACAGGAGGACATCAATCGGGCTGAAACGGATGTTTCGCTGCGGGTCGCCTATGAAGTGACCGACGATGTGGTCGCCCGCAAGCTCTATCCCATGGCGATTGGCACCTATGCCAGCAGAAGCTACCTGGAAGACGTTATTTCAAAGGCTGAACCGGGAGGGGCCGGGCTTTGCTGGATTGGCTGGACCGGACCGGGCGACGACGCATCGTGGCTCAGCCAGTCTCCCTTTCCGTCAGCCGCCGTTCGTCATGCATCCGACGAGGGCTACATGCACCTGAGCCTTGTCCGGCAGGGGTGCGGCCTGTCGAGGCTCCCGGTCATCTACGAACACCTCTATCCCGATTTGTGTCAGGTCCCGGGGACGCAGATTGAGCTAAGCCGCACGCTTTGGATTCTGCTGCACACGGATTTGCGCCGCACGGTCCGCGTTCGCCGCTTCGTGGATTTTCTGGCGCAGGGTTTGCATGACCTTCAACCCCAAATGCAGGGAGCACTCCATCGCCTGTGATCCGATCCGGATCCGAAGGACGGGTGCCCTGACGGGACACCCCTCCTCGCGGAAGCGTCAGATCACGTACGACCGCAGCGGCTCAAAGCCGTTGAAGGCAACAGACGCGTAGGTCGTTGTATAGGCCCCGGTGCCCTCGATGAACACCTCGTCGCCGATGGTCAGCGATACGGGCAGCGGATACGGCGTCTTTTCATAAAGAACGTCGGCGCTGTCGCAGGTCGGGCCGGCGAGCACGCAAGGCTCGACAGGGCCGTTGTCGCGCTGCGTGCGGATCGGGTAGCGGATCGCTTCATCCATGGTCTCGGCAAGTCCGCCGAATTTGCCGATGTCGAGATAGACCCAGCGCGGCGAACCTTCGTCGTCCTTGCGCGAGACCAGAACGACCTCGGCCTTGATCACGCCGGCATTGCCGACCATGCCCCGACCAGGCTCGATGATGGTTTCCGGCAGCCGGTTGCCGAAATGCCGGCTCAGCGCCTGGAAGATAGCCTGACCGTAGGCTTCCGCCGTCGGTACGTCCTTCAGGTAACGGGTCGGAAATCCGCCGCCCATATTGACCATCTTGAGGATGACGCCATGCCTGGCAAGCCGGTCGAAAACGCCGCGCGCATCGGCCAGAGCCTTGTCCCAGGCTTCGAGATCTGTCTGCTGTGAGCCGACATGGAACGACACGCCGTGCGCGGTGAGACCGAGCCGGTAGGCATAAAGCAGCACGTCGCCAGCCATCGAAGGCACACAGCCGAATTTGCGCGACAGCGGCCACTCGGCGCCCTCGCCATCGGTGAGCACGCGGCAGAAGACCCGCGATCCGGGTGCGGCACGGGCGATCTTCTCGACCTCCTCCTTGCAGTCGACGGCAAACATGGTCACGCCCAGTTCGAAGGCGCGCGCGACATCGCGTTCTTTCTTGATGGTATTGCCGTAGGAAATGCGATCCGGCGTCGCGCCGGCATCCAGGGCCATTTCGATCTCGGTTACCGAGGCAGCATCAAAGTTCGATCCCATCGAAGCAAGCAGTCGCAGGATCTCCGGCGCCGGATTGGCTTTGACGGCATAGAAAATGGCGCTGTCGGGCAGCGCCCGGCGAAAGGCGGTGAAATTGTCGCGCACGACATCAAGGTCAACGACGAGGCAAGGGCCGTCCGGTCGTCGGGTGGCGAGGAAATCGAGGATTCGCTCGGTCATAGCAGTCTCCCATTCCGACCGGGCGGTGGTACGTCCGCTTCCGGTCCTGCCCGGATGGCTCCGGGCGACAAAGGCATCGGGTCCTTTCAATCCTGCTTCCGGCGGTTGGAACGTCCGGCTGCACGATATCCAGTCGATGCAACAAGGAAACGCGAATCCATCGGATTCACGGCTTCCGGCTTTGTCTGCCTTGGATTGGATGGGAACCCCAACCGCACGTCCGGCAAAGAGGGTGTGCCTTCGCAGTAACCCCGGCCTGTGGACAGCCGGTAGACACCATAAAGGCCCGCACCGTCGTTGCTTCAAGATGTCCTCGATGTGTCAATAGGCCAACACACCGACTGGAGGGGTTAGTTCCAGGTACCTTACCGATTCCCTCACCTTTACGAGGGTCGGCGGACACCCACAGGCACGTGCGACTTTGGGCAAGGGGGACATAGGGCTTCGCGCCACCATAATCAAGCGGTTTTTGCGGCAATTTTGATGGACATTCGGGCGCCCTTGCGAAAGGATGAACGAAGAAGCTCCACCAGTTCAAGAATATGAGACAATTGCCGTGCCGATCCATCGCCACGATGAATTTTTCGCTTTCCTCGACACACCCGGACCGGACATCACAGCCGGCAGCGGACCGCTCTCCGGCAAAACCGTGGCGGTGAAAGACATCTATGATGTTGCCGGCTATCGGACGGGTTGCGGCAATCCGCAAAAGTTTGCCGAAAGCCCACCCGCAACGGCGACGGCACCATCCGTGCAAAAGCTGTTCGACGCAGGCGCGGAATTTGTTGGCAAGACCCAGACCGACGAATTGGCGTTTTCCCTGATCGGCGACAATGCGCATCACCCGCGCCCTATCAATCCGGCCGCGCCAAAGCGAATTACCGGTGGATCCTCCTCCGGCTCGGTCGCGGCGGTTCGCGGCGGCCTGGCCGACCTTGCCACCGGCTCAGACACCGGCGGCTCGGTGCGCGCACCGGCGTCCCATTGCGGTCTGGTCGGGCTGCGTACATCGCACGGTGCCATTTCGCTCGACGGTACCATGCCTCTCGCTCCGAGCTTCGACGTCTTCGGCTGGTTCGCCTCCGACATGGCGCTTTATCGAACCATCTCGGAACTGTTCCTTCCAGAAAGCCAGACCACCTTCAGCCGAATCATGCGCTTGCCCGAGCAAGAGGTGATGCTGGCAGGCAACGAGGAGCGGTCTGTTTTCGAAGCGTCCTTGGCAATTGCACAGACGGTACTCGGCGAGGCCAAAGAAGCATCGATCGTGAGTGTCGATCGTGACGCACGCTACTGGTGCATCCGCCGTATCCAGGCCTATGAAGCCTGGCGCATGCATGGCGAATGGATCAGCGCCGCGGAGCGCGAACTCGGGCCGGGTGTCAAGGATCGGTTCGATTTCGGCCGAACCATCGGTGCGCAAACATTGCAGGCCGAATCCCTGATTCGCGAAGCCCTCACACGTGAGCTGACCGATCTTGTTGGAGACGACGGTCTCATCGTCACGCCGACCGTTCCGGGTGCCGCGCCCCTTGCCAACATCTCCTTCGAAGAACTGCAGGATTACCGGGAGAGAGCGATACGGCTGCTCTGCGTATCAGGCCTCACCGGCCTTCCCGAGCTGACACTGCCACTGGGCACCGTCCATGGCGCGCCTTTCGGCCTGTCACTGACCGGTCCAAAAGATTCTGACGCAGCCCTGCTTGCCGTTGGACAGAAGATTATCGACGCCCACAAGGAAGGCGGCCATTGATGGACTCACTTACCCGCATCCGAGCCTTTATCGATGTCGTCGAAGCGGAAGGCTTCTCCGCCGCCGCACGACGCAACGGCCGCTCCAAAGCTCTTCTGTCAAAATATGTGCGCGAGCTGGAAGACGACCTGGGCGCCTTGCTGCTCAACCGCACCACGCGCCAGTTTTCGCTGACCGAAGCCGGTCACACCTACTATCGCACCGCCTCCGACATTCTGAAAGAGATCGACAACCTCGCCGACCTGGTGCGGGAAACCAACAAGAACCTGAAAGGCACGGTTCGGGTCTCCGCGCCGCGCACATTCACCGATGCCGGTGTCGGACAGTCGATGATCGATTTTGCGCTGGCCAATCCGGAGATCAAGTTGGAAATAACCTCCGAAGACCGGTTCGTCGATCTGGTCGAAGAAGGTTTCGATGTCGCCATCCGCATCACGCGCCTCACCGACTCCACCCTGATCGCCCGCAAACTGGCACCCTTCAAGGTGCATTTTTGCGCCAGCCCGGCATTCCTGAAGAAACACCCCGGTCTGAAGAAGCCTAGCGACTTGGCCACCGTACCTTGCATCACCGACACCAACCACCGGGCACTCAACAACTGGCAGTTTCGAACCGAAAATGGCGGCCTCGAAACCGTATCGGTAAGCGGCCCAATGGACGTCAACAGCCCCTCCGCAAGCATGCTGGCGGTAAAGGCAGGCCTAGGGGTTTCTATGCTTCCGGATTTCGTCGCCTGGCCAGAGCTGCAGAGCGGCGAGATCGTCTCTCTATTCGATGACCGCATTCCGGACGACGCAGGTATCTATGCGGTCTATCCGCACCGTCGCTATCTGCCGGCCAAGGTGCGAGCCTTCGTCGACTACCTTGCCGTCTGGTTCAAGAAACACGCGGGCTATTGCGACATTGCCAACTGAAGTCCCAAATCCAGATCTGTACTATTGTGCAGAGAAATCCAACAAACCGCAGCACCCTTCGTCCACACGAGTTCCGCGTTCGTGGCTTCACTTGACCTCGGCACAGGGCATCGTTGAGCAACCAATACAAGTGGGGAGGCATTACCGGTGGACATAAACGCGCTTCGGTTCGAGCGTTTTGAAACCAAATCCCTGCCCCTCCACGAACGTATCAAGAGATACGAGACATACCTGAAGGAGTCATCGAAGGTCGCAGTAGGCGACTGCAACCGGCTGCTCTTCCATCCATCCAGCGCTGACAATCCAAACATCGTCAGCCATGAGAGGTTGATTGCCGATGATCTCACACTTTCGGTAACGGAAACCAGCGGATTGATCATGACCGCGGAAACCAGGGTACCCCGGTCATCAATCGTCGTAAATCTCATGAACAGAGGAGCATTTGATTTGCGTCTCCCGACGCAGACCCACAGCTTCAAGCAGGGCGATATCTGCATCAGCACAGCAGAATCGGATTACCAGGTCTCAGTGAGCGACGGCGAAGTCGCACGCATCATGTTGCCACACGGTACATTCACGGATCTGCCGGAAAACCTGAGCAATCTTGCCGTGTTGCGACGGACAAATCCGATGGCTGATATCCTGAATGCGACCTTCGAAAGAATGTATACCGAGTTGCGCTACGGTAATCATGAACACCTGTCCTGGATGTCAAGAATCGTCAGAGAAATGATCCACGCGATTCTTTTGGCGGAAAGAGGGGCGACACATCAGGATAGTTATACGCTTTTGCGCGTCCGGGCCTGTTCATTCATCGATGACAATCTCGCCTCTCCAGATCTGAATATTGATGACATCGCGGACCACGTGAACGCATCAAGGGCAACCCTTTACAGAGCATTCAAGGAGGTTGGCGGAGTGCGTGAATACATCAACCAGACCCGGCTTGATACAGCGCGACAAATGCTTGAATCGCGAGGATTGCGCAGGGGTTTTGTCCTCGACGTGGCCTATTCTTGCGGTTTTAGGTCGCCAGGAAGCTTTTTCCGCGCGTTCAAAAGACGGTTTGGCTGCTCGCCAAGCGACTATGGTCTCAATTCGGCCATCGGACATCGCCCCAGCAACTACAGCCTGCCCGACAATCCAAATTAGTTCAAACCTTAGATTTCGGCGTGCAACTTAGCGTGCCAACTACCGCGCTTTGACACGCTCGCGCCCCCGCGGTTTGGCAACGCCAACCAATGATCGACCAACAGAGATCCCGTTTCGAGGTTCATGACCTAGTGTCTTGAATCTGAAGTTCGTCACATTGAACAGCACGCTCCGAACGAACTTCAGTTTCAACCAGGACACTAGCAAGATTATGATTCTAGTGTGGTTTATGGATTGGAAGTTCTATCTGAGGTCGCTGCAATAATCATAGGAACTTCAAATCCACCACACTAGACGGAGCGAGTGATTCCCCCGTCCACGCGAATGTTCTGCCCCGTTATGTAGGCACCGCCCTCGGACGCCAGAAAGGCAATCGTGGCCGCAATCTCCTCCGACTTTCCATAGCGGCCCATCGGAATGCGTTGCCGGAATTCGGGTTTTTCCGGCAGGCTGTCGATAAATCCGGGTAGCACATTGTTCATCCGGATGTTGTCTGCCGCGTAGGTATCGGAGAACAGTTTCGCAAAGGCAGCCAACCCCGCACGAAACACGCCTGATGTCGGGAAAACGGGATCCGGTTCAAACGCCGCAAAGGTCGATATGTTGACAATGCAGCCGGACTTCTGTGCCTGCATAATGGGCGTCACCAGTCGAGTGGGACGAACGGCGTTGAGGAAATAGACTTCCAGCCCGGTATGCCAGTCATCGTCACTGAGATCCAGCACCGGTGCCCTGGGCCCGTGTCCGGCGCTGTTCACCAGCACGTCAACCCGGCCCCACTTCTCCATAGCGGCATCGACGAGGCGGCTCACATCATCACTCGACTGGTTCGAGCCGGTAATCCCGACACCCCCGAGTTCCTCGGCAATTGCCTCTCCCTTACCGGACGATGAGAGGATCCCTACGTGGTATCCATCCTGTGCCAATCGACGGGCAGCTTCGGCTCCCATCCCGCTTCCCCCGGCGGTTACAATTGCGACTTTTCCGGTTTCCATTGCCAAGCTCCCTGTTTCTTCATCGCGGAAGTTATGTCGAGATGAAGCGTGCTTGACCAATCATGTCTCGTCGCGCGAGACTGTAGAAAATCTACTGTCTGGAGGAGATCAGACATCGTTCGTCGACCCAATCTGAACGCTTTGCGAATGTTCGATGCCGCGGCCAGGCATCTCAATTTTCGCCTCGCCGCGGAAGAACTGCATCTGACCCAGGGTGCAGTGGCTCAACAGGTCAGAAAGCTGGAGGCTGAGCTCGGTAAGACGCTGTTTCGCCGCGAGCCGCGCGGCCTTGCATTGACGGAGATCGGACGCAGCTATCACGCCTCCATCAGGCCCGCGCTGCAGCTGATTGATGATGCGACGCGGAAACTGGTTCCCGAAAGCTCGCGCATTGCCGTCAGCGCGACCCCATCGTTTGCCTCGAAATGGCTGGTGCCCCGTCTTTCGAAATTCGCGACGTCTCACCCGGATGTCGAGGTGCAGATCATCGCCAGCGAAGAGTTGGCGAATTTTCGCGGCGATGGCGTTGACGTCGCCATCCGACTGGGGAGCCCTCCCTTTGGATCAGGCCTCCACGTTCAACGCCTTGCAGCGCTCCAGCTTTGCGCTGTTTGCAGTCCTGGTATGGCGTCGGAAATGCCGGCTATAGGAAGTCCCTCTGACCTGTCGAAGTACCCACTGGTCCGGGACAGCCACAATCATTGGGCTCACTTGCTCAAGCAGGACGGAGCCGACACCGACAGAAGATCGATGCTATTCAATCAGACGGCCTTGGCCATCGACGCGGCTTCCAACGGACAAGGCATCGCGCTAACGCCACGCCTTCTGGTGGAGAGGGAATTGGCTCTGGGCCATCTGATTTCGATTTGGCGCGATCCCCAACCCTCCGAGAACGGGTACTACGCGGTGTGGCCGGACAATCAGAAGAACAATCGTGCGCGGGATGCATTTGTCGAATGGATCAGGGCTGAGACTGGCGCGGACGACGATAACGCGCCATCAGCACCGGGGCAGCAAGTGTCGCCAGAACAAACAGGCCCGTCAGCAACTTGAGATCAGACGGATTGAAGCCAAGCGCCAGGGCCATGGCAATAACCTGAAAGTAGACCAGAGCACCCAGGATCGGCGCCGATATCTGCCGCCGCAGCGTACTGCGACCGACGATCGCCTCGCCGAGGATGGTCGACGCCAGCCCCACGATCAGAACGCCGACCCCCATGTTGACGTCCGCATAGCTCTGATACTGAGCCATGACCGCTCCGCCGGTGGCACTGAATGCGCCGGCGAGCGCCAACCCACCAACCACGTAGCGGCTGGTCGCCAGCCCCTGCGCCCGCGACATCATCTGGTTGGCGCCGACAGAACGCAGTGCTACGCCGATTTCCGTGTGAAGGAACCAATAGAGCGCCAGCGCCAGGGCGATGATGACACCCATCACCAATGCGAACTGCGAAAGCGGCGCGCCGCCATCCGACCCCAGCAACAGTGTGAAAGCCGTTTCGTCATCGAAGATCGCCGTGTTCGGTTTGCCCATGACTCTGATGTTGATGCTGAAAAGCATCGTCAGGATAATGATGCCGGCGAGCAGTGAGGGTATCTTCAAAAGCAGATGGGTCGCCGCCGTCGCGCTGCCCGCCAGCATGCCGCAGGCTATCGCCGCGAGCATCGCGACGGCCGGATCGTATCCGGAAGCCAACAAGGCCGCCGCAACGGCTCCGCCGAGCGGAAACGTTCCCTCAGAGGTCAGGTCGGGCAAAGAGAGAATGCGAAACGGGATCATCACCGCCAGCGCCACGAACGCATAGACGGCGCCCTGGGCCAGGCTGACCGGAATGAGGTTCACGTAGTTGGAGATAAATTCCATCGCCACCTCAGTTGAGCAACATCCGATCGGTGACCACCGCGTGAAAGCGGTCGACCAGCGACGAGACGGTCAGCTTGCGTTTCTCTTCTCCCGCCACGTTCAGGATGATGCGTCCCTCATGCATCATGATCAGGCGATTGCCGTGAGAAACGGCATGCTCCATGTTGTGGGTGACCATCAACGTGGTCAGTCTTTCCCCTTCCACCGCCTGGATGGTGGCTGCCATGACCAACTCGGCAGCGCGCGGATCGAGCGCCGCAGTGTGTTCATCGAGAAGCAGCAGGTTTGGCGATTTGAGGGTCGCCATGACCAAGGTGAGCGACTGTCGCTGACCACCGGAAAGCAGTTCGACCGATTCCGCCAGCCGCTGTTCCAGCCCCAGTCCGAGCGCTGCCAGTCTTTGGCGAAACAGGTCCCGATCTGCCGTGCGGACGCTGGCTGCGAAGCGTCGTCCCATGCCACGCCTCATGGCAATGGCAAGGTTCTCCTCGATGGTGAGGGCCGCGGCTGTGCCCAGCATCGGATCCTGAAACACCCGTGAGATGTATTTGGCCCGGCGGTGCGCTGGCAGAGCCTGCAAGGAAGTACTTCCAATGGAAATCGTACCCGCATCAACGCGGACCTCACCGGCCAGGGCATTGAGCAGCGTGCTCTTGCCGGCACCATTGCTTCCTATCACGACAGCGAAATCACCGGGTGCCAACTCAAATGAAACATCGGCCAGCACCCGGTTGCTGCGGACGGTCCCAGGATTGAAGGTCTTGCAGAGACCCTCAACCCGGACCGCGTCCCCCGCCAGCGATTCCCGTTTCGCCATCACCTAAATGGTTACTGCACGCAGTCGCAGTCGGCAAGCGCATCCGGCAACGACATGCCCGTTGCCTCCATGTTCTTTGCGCTGATCATGGGCTGATGGTCCTCCGGTGACGGGCGAAACACCGACAGGGACGAAGGCTTGGCGCCGTTGAGAATCTCGGCTGCCCGCAGCCCTGCCTGACGTCCGACATCGAACCAGGAAACCGACATGGACGCGAGGATCAGGCCGTCCTTGACGCCGGCCGGCGATGCATTGATCACGGGAATTTGATTGCGCTTTGCCGCCGCCGCGACTGCCGGCATGGCCGGCTGCAACATGCTCGACGGAATCAGATAGATGAAATCGGCGTCTTTCAGGGCTTCGACACGCACAGGAATGTCGCCGGTGGTCTCGACGCTGACGGCCTTTAGATTCATGCCCATGTCTTCCGCCGCCTTGCGTGCATATTCGACATTAACGACGTCATTGGCATCGCCCGGATTGAAAAGCAGACCAACAGTAGCCACGTCGTCGCCAAGCAGTTGCTTGGCGAAACCGAGTACCGTCGGCATCGACTGAAGGTTGGATGCACCGACAAACCGGTCGCTGCCGTTGTCCCAGGACGGAACCAGTCCTGCGTCGATCGGATCGGTTACCGGCGCAAAGACGATCGGCAGGCTCTTGTCGCGCACCATGCGTTTCGAGGCCTGGGTGATCGGCGTGGTCACGGTCAGCATCAGGTCCGGTCCAGTAGCCTCGAGTGCAGTGATCATCTGGGCCACGACCGCGGAATCGAAGTTGGCGTCCTTATACTCGAAGTCGACGCCCTCGCCTTCCTTGAAACCGCCCTGCTCCAGCCCCTTCTTGAAACCGGAGACCACGGCGTTCAGCGCCGGATGCGGACCGAGATTGGCGATCGCCACTCTTTTCGATTGCGCCCACGCCGCGCCGGTGACGGCACCCGTCGCCAGTAACACAATGGCGGTCGCGGCGATCGCACTGATCAGTCTTCTCATGGGTCTTCCTCCCTGCTGTGCCTGAGCCGTTACCCGCGGTCAGACGAAAATCAACGGAGACTTCGCCGCTCCGGTTGCCCGGGTCAGCGAATGCCAGACGGAATCGGCCATTTCTGTTCCCGAAACGCCAATGGCCGGTTGGCGTTTTTCGGTTCGTATCCAACCCCCGTCACTGGACCGCGCCTCGACCTCCGCAATCGCGCAGTCTAGGCCCGGATCGGCGACCAGCACTGCCCTGCATGCGTCCAGTCCGGTGGACAGGAGCGCGCACGTCACCATCGTGTTGACGTTGCGCGGATATTTGAGAGCGATCTCCCGGACCGCCCCATCGAACACTGTCGTAGGCTCGACGATGTCATCAGCATTGATCGCCACATCGGTGAAATCGATGTTGCGCGGGTGCTTGCGGAAGGTGATCGTGACCTGGTCCCAGAACTGCTGGCGCATGAACAGCGCGTTTCCGCCGATCAGGGCGCCGGCCGGAAGACAGAGCCGGGTTCCATTGCTTTCAGCTGTCTCCAGCAACGCGGCGCGCAAATCGTCACCAACCAGGGCAGTGGTGGACAACGGCATGTAATAGCATTTGGACAGAATCCGCGTTCCAAACCGTTGCGTATGAACCGGATGGGAGGCTTCAACGACAAGGTCCGGGGAGTGCTCCGCAAAGGCGGCAAGGTCATCCAGATGAAACTCGGGTTCCAGATCGACCAGCTTGCCTGGGTCCCGATTATGGACAAACGCCAGTTGCAGATCGTTGTCGCTGCTTCGAACGCGGTCAGCGATCGTTCGCCCAATCAGGCCATATCCGATGATCCCGATGCGCACGGATTGATCTCCGTTTTTCGCAGTTAATACGTATACGTAGTATTATGGATCAAACCTCGACTGTCAACGGCTTTCGTTCTTTGAACCGCCGACGCCCAACATGCGCTGAAGCAGTCCGATCAACTGCTGTTTCTCCTCGCCGGTGAGCCTTTGCGAAAAACTCTCCTGGTAGGCTGGATCCTCACGGGCGGCAGCTTCCAGGATCTCCTTTCCACGATCGGTCAAAGACAGAACCTTCAGCCGTTTGTCCTGTTTCGCCGGTTCCCGCTCGATCAGCTTTTTGCGCAGCATTCTCGCAGTCATGTCGCTCATCGTGTTTTGGTCGAGCGCAATCATGTGGCCCAGTTGGTTCTGCGAAGCATCCGGCTTCTGAGCGATGGCCACGAGCAAGGCCATTTGGCGCGACGTAACGCCGTGCCTGCCCAATGTCTCGGCAAATTTCGCCTCGGCCGAAAAGTGCGCGCGCCGCAACAGATGCGACAGCATGCCGCTCAGATCGAATTCATCACCAACGCCCACCCTGGACTCCACAAAAGCCAATCGAACAGGTTTATCTAACCGGAAGACCAGCCCCCATCAAATGACATCGGTCGCATCGCAAAGCAGCATTCGACGGCACTTCATTGCCCCGGGTCCTATTCCGGCCTAAATTGTTAGGCAAAGCGCATGTGAGTCGACCGCCAAGCGTCGCATGGAGCCGTGCATGTTATCCAGGATTGCCGTGACAACGACGGGCGTCGCCCTCGGGTTCGCCGCACTGACCTCGACAAATGCAGACGCCCACCCGCATGTTTTCGCGGAGGCGAGGTTGGAAGTCGTGATCGGCAACAACGGAAAAATCGAAGCCTTGCGCCATGTCTGGCGTTTCGATGAACTGTTTTCGTCGACCGTTCTGCTTGAGTTCGATGCCAACTCCAACCTTAAGCTGGAAGCGGAAGAGGCTGCGGAGGTTGGCGCGGTGGTCAAGGCTTCGCTTGCCGACTTCAACTATTATACCTCGGTCACCCATGACGGCGCCGATATCCCGGTCACACCGCCCGAGCAGATCAATGTCGATTTCAACGATGGCCAGCTTCTGATGTTCTTCGCCGTCGAACCGTCCAAGGAAATGCCGCTCACCGGCACGCTTGCCTTCGGCGTGTACGATCCGACCATGTATGCGGCCATGGATTTTCTGTCCGACGACGACCTCACCGTTGATGGGCCGATGAACACATGCCGCCGCGATGTGGTGCGGCCCGATCCCGATCAGATCATTTCTCAGAACCAGCAGTCGCTCACCGACGCGTTCTTCAATGATCCGACCGGAAACGACTATTCCAAATTCTTCGCCACGAGACTTGAGCTGACATGCTGACAGGCTTTCGCCGTCTTTCTGCCGGCCTCCTTCTAGCGGGCTTGTTGGTGCTGACCGTTCCGGCCCTGGCGCTTGCCCAGTCGTCGCTTGGCATCGGCTCCGCCGAACCTGCGTTCAACAACGGCGGCCTGTTTGGCGGTTTCTTCAATTGGGTCAACAGCCAGCAGCAAGCTTTCTATCGGGCTCTATCCGGTGCAGTGAAGGAAATGCGCGATGACCCGGCCAAACTGTGGAGTTTGATCGCCTTGTCCTTTGCCTACGGCGTGTTCCATGCAGCCGGCCCCGGCCATGGCAAGGCCGTTATCTCGTCCTATGTCATTGCCAACGAACAGACCCTCAGGCGCGGCATTACCATCTCCTTCATGGCAGCCCTCATGCAGGGTGCGGTGGCGATCGTGATTGTCGGCGCAACTTATGTGGCCCTGCGCGGCACCGGCATCTCCATGACCGAGGCGACCCACACGCTGGAGATCGCCAGTTACGCGATGATTGCCGGTTTCGGCGGTTGGCTGCTCTATCGAAAGTTGCGGCCGAAGCAGCGGCTTGCTCATCAGGATCACGGCCACCATAAGCATCACCATGATCATGCAGTCGGCGACGATGGGGTCTGCGAAACGTGCGGGCATTCGCACGCTCCGGATCCCGCTCTGATCAGCGCCGAAAAACTGGAGTGGCGGGAAGCGCTCTCTGCCGTGGTGGCGATTGGCCTGCGCCCCTGCTCGGGCGCATTGATCGTACTGACCTTCGCTCTCCTGAATGGACTCTACTTGGGCGGGTTTCTGTCAGTAACTGCCATGTCCATCGGCACCGCCATTACCGTTTCAATTCTGGCAACGCTCGCCGTTGGCGCCAAATCCGCCGCCATTCGGTTTGCCAGCAGTGATTCCGCCGCAAACCGGATTACCAGTTGGATTGAGATCTGCGGCGCTGCTTCCGTCCTGGTCCTTGGTCTGATCCTGATGTTTGCGGCGCTTCAGACCTGAACCCCACCGGCAGATTTTCGAACCTTGGCGCGCAGAAAGTCGATCGTCGCACGCACCTTCAGCGGCAAGTAGGAGCGGCTGGGATAGACCAGCCAAGCGGCGGTATCGAAAGTCGTCGCGGTCACCGCATGGTCAGGAAACAGGTTAACCAGGCGTCCCTCGGCAAGGTCCTGCGCAACCAGCCAGTCGACCAGAAGTGCCGGCCCCATGCCGGCCAGGACTGCGGAACGCAGACTCAACGCTGAGGAGATGGCCAGATCACCATCGATGGCGACGGCTTCCTCAAGGCCGTCACTGCTTCGAAAGGTCCATTCCGAGCGGAAAGCAGGCATGGTGAACAGCACGCATCGGTGGTCGGCAAGATCGCTTGGCGTCTTCAGAGGTCGCGCTCCGGCGAGGTAGTCCGGGCTGGCACAAATCATGTAACGCGTATTCATCAGGCGGGTCGCAACCAGATCACCGCGCAATCCCGAGGCCAGGCGGATGGCCAGATCAATGCCCTCGGCAACAAGATCGACATTGTCGTCGGAGAACATCAGATCGAGTCGAAGATTGGGGAAACTTTCTCTAAAGTCGTCAACGAGCGGCAACACGACACGCTCGCCGAAGGCGACCGATGCCGACAACCGAAGGGTGCCGGCCGGCCCCGCGGGGTCACTGCGCAGGTCATCGCAGGCAGCTTCCATTTCCTCGACGATGACGCTCGCGCGCTGCAGGAAATTGACGCCGGCCTCGGTGAGTGCCATACGCCGGGTGGTCCGCTGAAACAGGCGGGCGCCCAATTGTTTTTCCAGTTGGCCGATGGCGCGCGACACGGAAGATGGGTTGACGCCGCGTTCCTCCGCAACCGCAGCAAAGCTGAGACGATGAGCGACCTCCTGAAAGAGATGCAGGGTTTCAAAATCCATTCATGCAGTCCACGCAGCATTCATTTGCATTGCGGGGCATTTATCAAGGAATTATGAAGCAATACAAGCAGGCAACGTAAACATGGAAAGACGGACATGATTGAATTGAACGGAAAAGTCGCGCTGGTGACGGGAGCCAGCCGCGGGATCGGGGCCGCCACCGCCAGGAGACTCGCCGAGCACCACGCCAAGGTCGTTCTTGCGGCTCGCACTACACAAGAAATCAATGCGGTCGCCGAGGAAATCCGGTCCGCCGGAGGCACCGCCGATGCGATAGCCTGCAATGTCACGGTTTATTCCGACGTGGCGGCCACAGTCGATCATTGCGTCAAGACTTATGATCGCCTCGACATTTTGATCAACAACGCCGGGGCAATTGAACCCATTTCCCGCATTGCCGACAGCGACCCGGATGAATGGGGTATGGTCGCTGACGTCAACTACAAGGGCGTCTACCACGGCCTCAGGGCTGCCATTCCGGTCATGGAGAAGCAAGGTAGCGGCATCATCGTCAATGTCAGCTCCGGAGCAGCCACCGGAGCCCTGGAAGGCTGGAGCCACTACTGCTCGTCGAAGGCGGCGGCCCTGTCGCTGACCCGCTGTGCCGACAAGGAGGTCGGCGATCGCGGCATTCGCGTCGTGGGCTTAAGCCCCGGCACGGTCGCCACCAATATGCAATCGGCCATTCGCGATTCCGGCATCAATCCGGTCAGCGAACTGGACTGGTCGACCCACATTCCGGCCGAATGGGCCGCCGAAGGTATCGCCTGGCTTTGCACGGAGGAGGCGGCACCCTTTGCCGGAACGGATTTTTCCATCAAGAGCGAGGAAGGCCGCGCACTGGTCGGGCTCAGCCACGAATAGCTGTTGCTACGCGGCTACCGTCCGCCGTCGGCGCATCATGACATGCCAGATGCGATAGCCCTCCAGGGCTGCCAGCGGCACGAAATGCACCAGCGCCGGTCCCGGCTCGTTGTGCACGAAGATCCAGTGCAGCAGCGTCGCGACGGCGGCGGGATAGACGAAGCGCTGCAGTGTTTTCCAGCGCGGCCCGAGCGCCCGTAGCGACATGTCGTTCGAGGTCATGGCCAGCGGCACGAAAATCAGGAAGGCGAGCCATCCGGTCCAGATGCCGAACTTGACGGCATCGGAAAGCACGGCCGACAGCGACCCGAGGTCGATCACGTAATACAGCGTGTGAAGCGCGGCGTAGCCGAAGGCAGCGACCCCCAGATAACGCCGCCTTTTCATCAGCCAGCCGATCCAGCCGGCCTTTGGAAACAGCATGCGCAGCGGCGTCAGCATCATGGCGATGATCATGAAGCGCGCGGCGAACTCGCCGGTCGGATGCAACAGCGGCTCCAGGTCGTTGCCGCCAAACGCGCCGGCAATCATGCCGATCGACGGCAGGGCAATAACCGCCCAGAAAAACCAGGGTGAATTGAGAACCGCTTTTATGGACGCCATGACTCGCTCCCTCTGCTGGTCGAAATATGGAAGGCGGCCAATGCCGGGGCAAGCGAACCGGCCCGAACTTTACATTTCAGAAACCAAATAGCCCCGCGCTGGCGGATCAACGTCCGCGACGGTGTGATTGTTGAAACCTTTCAGTTGATCGAATCCGATAAGAGGCAAACTTGCACCGTTTGGTCCACCAGCTCAGACGGCGCAGACAATGCGCCCAGGTTGGCACCGAACACGGAATTTCAGTGGCTTTGCTGTATACGCCGATTCTCAAAGCGAGCGGTCCGCTCAGCATTGACGCACGGCTCGACAGGCAAAGCGCGTTGTTGAAGTAGCCGTTTTCGAAAACGGCATCCTGAAACGCCAGACGATCCTGGTGCAACGCATTGCATACATAGCTGCCGCAAAGGCCATGCCTGCGCGGGCCGGTTGGTCCGCCATGTTCATGGCAGACGCTCCTCGGATTTCAATGCGTTCCGCCTGGCCGGTCCGTCCTGCCCGAGCACCAGCGCGGCCCCCATTTCGCCGATCATCAGTGACGCGGCGTTTGTATTGGCGGATGTTATTTTCGGCATGACCGACGCGTCGATCACCCGTAGCCCGTCAATGCCCTGAACCCTCAGTTGCGGATCTACAACCGCGCGGCTGTCATTGCCCATGCGGCAACTTCCGACCGGATGAAACACCGTTCCGCCCCCGTTCCTGATCGCATCCAGGATGTCGTCGTCGCTGCGCAAATCGGCACCAGGAACGACCTCCTGATCCCAGAGGCCGCGAAACGATGGTTGCGCGTGGATCTCCCGAAGCATCTTGATGCCTTCGACCATGGTTCTCCGGTCGCGCTCCACCGACAGGTAACGCGGCGTTATGTGAGGCTGATCGAATGGGTCCGCCGACCGGATCCGGATGGATCCCTTGCTTTCGGGATGGCACTGCCAGACCGAGGCGGTAAATCCGGAATAACTGTGAAGGGGGGTCCCCGGTTTGTCCACCGACAACGGCATGACGTTGAACTGAATGTCCGGTCTGCCGATTTCGGCGAATTTCGTACAGGCGGCTCCACCGACCTGGCCGGCGCCGACCGTCAGCGGCCCCTGCCCGGCTACCAGCCAATTCATCCCCATGCCGGCAAGTTTGAGCGGATTTCGCACGTCGTCGTTGAGCGACAGCTTTTGCGTGAGGTGCAGGACCAGCCGCATTTGGTAATGGTCCTGCACATTCTCACCCACTTCCGGGGCGTCAACGACAACGTCGATATCGTGCCGGGACAGCACGTCAGGCGGTCCGATACCCGATAGTTGCAAGATTTGCGGAGATTGAAGCGTCCCCGCACACAGTATGACTTCTGCGTCTGCGCGGACAATCCGTGGTTTCCGTCCGGAAACGATCTCGACCCCGGTCGCCTTGCCGTTCTCGATCACCACACGGTTGACATGGGCGTTCGTCTCCAGCGTGAGATTGCTCCGCGTGAGCACCGGCTTCAGGAAAGCGACAGACGCGCTTGCCCGCCATCGCCGACCGATACTGAGTTGGTAGGAACCAACGCCATGGGTGGTTTCGCCGTTGAAATCGGTGTTCAGCGGAAGGCCATATTCGTTTGCGGCCGCCACCCATGCGCTGCAGGCCGCGTTCCGGTTGCGCAGATCCGAAACCGTCAGGTCCCCTGATCGTCCATGGAAACGGTCCTCGCCGCCCCGGTAGGATTCGAGTGCCTTGAAATGGGGCAGCACCTGCTCATAGGACCAGCCATCTGCGCCCATCTGCTGCCAGTCGTCGAAATCCTCGTGCTGGCCGCGAATGAAGATCAGCCCGTTGATTGAACTCGAACCGCCGACGACGCGACCCCGCGGCCACGCAATTCCGCGGAACCCGTCGCCCGAGGAGGGTTCCGTCTCGAACACCCGGGAAAACTTCGGATCATAGATCGTTCGGAAATAGCCGACGGGAAGTTTGAGCCACGGGTTGCGATCGGGACCGCCGGCTTCCAGAAGCAGGACCCGGGTGTCGGGGTCTGCCGAGAGCCGGTTTGCAAGGACGCAACCGGCCGACCCGGCCCCGACGACGATGTAATCGAATTCGTTCGCGCTCATGCCGCAATCGCTTCCGCCAAGGAATTGTCGATGCCAAGGCCCGGGCTTTCGCTCAGGTTGATCCTCCCGTCGCAGACGGGTGGCGAAAACAGACCCTCGCGCATTGGATTCGGGTTTGAGTCGATTTCCAGCAAGCCGTTGCCGCCGACCGCGGCAAGCAGATGCGCCGAGGCCGCGAGCCCCACACCGCCGCCGAGATAATGTGGACAGAACCGTTTTCCCTCAAGCAACGCGGCCCTTGCCACCGGGATGACGGCCGAAAAACCACCCCACTTGCACAGATCCGGCTGGATCACGTCTAGCCAGGTGCCGTTAATGGCATTCCCGAAATCACGTCTACTGGCTATGTTTTCGCCGCCAGCGAGTGGAATTGCGGTTTCCTCCGCCAACCCCATCCAGTCCGCGTCACTTGCGTTTGCCATCATCGGCTCCTCCAGCCAGGCCAACTTATATGCCGCCAGTTCCGCAACATTCTCAATCGCCTGCTGGAGCGTCCAGGCCTGGTTGGCGTCGACCATCAGGGTCTCGCCACCTGCCAGCGACGCGCAGACGTCATCGACGTTGGAAAAGTCAGTCTGGTGGCCAAACCCGATTTTGAGCTTGAATGCGGTGTGGCCGGAGGCACGGCACCCCTGCACCGTTGCCAAAGGATTACGCGGATTGATGCCGCTGGCGTAGACTGCGATCGATGGCTGTTCGCCGCCAAACAGACGAAAGAGCGGAACGCCGGAGCGGCGACCGATCAAATCCCAGAGGGCAATATTGATCCCGGCCAGACACTGGGCAATCGGGCCGGTTTCACCGGACTGGACAGCCAGAGGCTCGAACCGCTTTTCAAGTTCGTCAAAGCAGGCGCAGGGGCTTGCGAATTTCCTCCCGATCAACGCCGGCAGGATGACAGCCTCCAGGAGATTGGCGCGGTGCTCCGCGCCACAGGTTGGAAAGTTGCACCAGACCTCTCCCATGCCGGAATTGCCGTCGCTGTCTTCCAGCCGGAGGAAAACCGCTGGCCTGTCATGCATGATCCCGAAGGAGGTTCGAACGGGGTCGTCGATCGGCGCCCGCCTGACCATCGGTCTGGCTCCGGCGATGACGAAGGACAGGTCTGTATCCGCGTATTGGGAAGCGAGCAATTCAGACATAGACGGCAGCCTCCCTGCAAACACAATAGCGCGCGCAAAGCACCTCCGGCGCGCCGGCTTCACGCATCAATCGCTTCAAGGCTCCGACCTGATCTTGCTCGACGCACACGGATCGAAGCGGTTTTTCTGCCCTGGACCCGCCATGCTTCGCTCAAGAGCCGTCACGGGCCCTCTGATATCGACTTCTGATCCAGAAAATGCCGAAAAAACCAAGGATGAAAATCACTGTCACGGCGTAACCCAGCCAGGGTGAGATCTCGCCAAGGGCAAGCACGATCGGCGGCAAGGCCAGGAAGACCACCGCGACCAAGGCAAGGATGATGGCAGCGGCTATGGCTGCATTGATGGAACTGCGCTTGGGCACGCTGTTACTCCTGCATCTCGTGTCTCAGAACCTAAGTCACTTCGAGATGGATTCAAGTTTGCGCAATTGTTGGCCCTGCGCATCAAAATTGGTCGGATCGAGCCAGGCTTCGAAACGCGACTTCAGCGCCGGCCATTCCTTGTCGATAATCGAATACCAGGCAGTGTCCCGATTGCGCCCTTTGACGACGACGGCCTGTCGAAACACACCCTCATGGGTCATACCAAAGCGAAGGGCGGCGCGTTTCGATGGTTCGTTGGCGTTGTCGCATTTCCATTCGAAACGGCGATAACCGAGCTCGTCGAACACCAGTTTCGCAAACATGAAAAACGCTTCGGTGGCGGCTCTCTTCCGCGCCACGACGCCGCTCCAATAAATATGGCCTGTCTCGATGACGCCATTGCGCTCGTCAATGCGCATCAGGCTCTGCCGGCCGCCAACCTTGCCGCTGGCCCGGTCGATGGTGGCAAAGAACATCGGATCGTCGCTGGCCTCCGCCCATTCCAGCCATGGCTGCAGATCGGCCCGCCCGCCCGGCGGAACGTCCGGTAGATAGGTAAAGCGGTCCGCTTCGCCCGCCATCGTGGAGCAGGCAAACAGACCGTCGCCATGCCGGGCTGCGTCGATCGGCTCCAGCCGCACGTAGCGACCCTCCAGCGCTTCGCGCGGCGGCCGCGGACATCCGGCCCAGGCGGAAAGATCGTCCATTCGGTATCGTCCCGTTGAATTGCTCTCTCCATTAGGCCATGAATGCGCGCCGAAACAAGTCATTTGGAGAGCAAGCCTTGCAGACAGTTGCCGCATTCGACCGCATTGGAGAAGAAAACGCCTTTGCCGTACTGGCACGCGCGGCAGCACTCACCGCCACCGGCCGCGACGTGGTCAACCTGGGCATCGGCCAACCCGATTTCCCGACACCGCCACATATCGTCGAAGCGGCAGTCAAGGCGCTGCGCGACGGCCAGCATGGCTACACGCCGGCCAACGGCCTGCCGGCGACCCGCGAAGCAGTGGCGCGACGCACACTGACGACCACGGGCGTTGAAATCTCGCCCGACAGTGTAATGATCATGCCCGGCGGCAAGCCGACCATGTTTGCTGCCATCACCATGTTCGGCGAACCGGGCACCGAGATCCTCTATCCCGATCCCGGCTTTCCGATCTACCGATCGATGATCGACTATACCGGGGCGGAAGCGATTCCGGTGCCCATCCGTGAGGAAAACGGCTTTGCGTTTTCGGCGGAGGAGACACTGTCCAAGATCACGCCACGCACCCGGCTTCTGATCGTCAATTCCCCGGCGAATCCCACCGGCGGCGTCACACCCCGCGCGGAGATCGAAAAACTCGTGGCCGGCCTTGCCGATTTCCCGAACGTGGCGATCATGTCCGACGAAATCTATGACGTCATGACCTATGACGGCGAGACCCACACATCACTGCTGACCTTTCCGGAGATCCGCAACCGGCTCATCGTGCTCAACGGCTGGTCAAAGACCTGGGCCATGACGGGTTGGCGTATGGGCTGGTCGATCTGGCCGACCGGGCCGGAGGGCAACAATCTCTACGACAAGGTTCGCAAACTGGCGGTCAATTGCTGGTCCTGCGTCAACACGCCCAGTCAGTTTGCCGGCATCGCCGCTATCGACGGCCCGCAAGCGGAAGTCGAGGCGATGATTGATGCCTTCGATAGACGCCGCCGTCTCGTCGTGGAGGGTCTGAACGCCATTCCAGGTATCGGCTGCGCCGTTCCGAAAGGCGCGTTCTACGCTTTCCCGAATGTGACGGAACTTGGCATCCCCGCCAAGGAACTGGCCGGGCGGCTTCTCGATGAAAAGGGCGTGGCCCTGGTCGGCGGGCCGGATTTCGGCACACTCGGTGAAGGCTATATCCGCCTTTCCTGCGCGGCTTCGGATGACCGCATATCGGAGGCCATTCGTCGCATCGCCGAATTCGTCGAGGAGGAGAAGGGCGGCACCTGAACGCCGCCCTACTTACGGTCAGTTGGTAACTATTTCCGGCCCCATCAGCGCGTAGGGCAGCATCGTCGACAGCGCCGGTAGATAGGTCACCAGGATCAGGAAGGCGAAAAGCACGGCCACGAAGGGCAGCGCTGCCTGGACGACCTGGGCAAGACTCATGCCGGTGATCCCTGATGTCACGAACAGGTTGAGACCGATCGGCGGCGTGATCATGCCGATTTCCATGTTGACCACCATGATGATGCCAAGATGCACCGGATCGACGCCAAGCTCCATGGCGATCGGGAAGACCACGGGTGCCACGATGAGCAGCAGGCCGGACGGTTCCATGAATTGGCCGCCGAGCAGTAACAGTACGTTGACGGCAATCAGGAAGGTGAACCAGGTGAAGCCGGCGTCGACCATCAGCTCGGTGATGTGCTGCGGAATCCGCTCACCCGTCAGGACGTGAGCGAATAGCAGCGCGTTGACGATGATGAACATCAGCATGATGGTCGTCTTCGAGGCATCGACCATCACCCGGCGCGTATCTTCGTTGAAGAACACCGCCAGAGAGTTGCGGCCCATCAATGCAAGATTGCGGCCCCAGATCGGCAGGCCGGCCAGCAGAAAGGCGGGCGTATGGTGCACACCGACCTGGCCGCGCCACGGTACATAAAGCGCAGCGATCACCAGCGACAGGATCAAACCAAGCAGCGCCCGGTCGCCCACAGTAACCGTGCCGGATTCCGCCGTGGCGAAAAACGACAGGATCATCCAGACGAAGAAGAAGGCAATGCCATAGACACTGGCCGAAAAGCCGACTCGTGCCCTCTTGGTATCGTCATCGCTGACCCAGGGAACGTCTTTCATCGGTCCCATGTCGCGGTAGATGAAAAGGGCAATGAAGAAGGCGTAGACCGCCGCCACAGCAGCGGCTTCGGTCGGCGTGAACACACCGCCATAGATGCCGCCGAGGATGATGATGATCAGGAACAGGCCCCAGCCGGCCTCCTTGCCGCCCTCAATGATTTCCATGAAGCCCCTCCAGGGCTCCGCCGGCAGACCCTTGATCCGCGCCATGATGTAGATGGCGATCATCAGCATCAGTCCGGCGACGATGCCGGGCACAACGCCGGCGAGGAACATGCGGCCCACGGAAACATCCGTTGCGGCGGAATAGACCACCATGACGATGGACGGCGGGATGAGAATCCCGAGCGTGCCGGCATTGGCGATGACGCCGGAGGCGAATTCCTTGGTGTAGCCCACCTGTCGCATTCCGGCGATGGCTATAGTGCCGATGGCAACCACCGTCGCCGGCGATGAACCCGAGAGCGCTGCAAACAGCATGCAGGCAAGAACGCTTGCCATGGCCAGCCCGCCACGGAAGTGTCCGACTGTCGCAATAGCGAAGCGGATAATGCGTCTGGCAACGCCACCGGTCGACATGAAGGCCGAGGCCAGAATGAAGAACGGGATGGCCAGTAGCGTGTAATTCTGCGACGCGGTAAACAGCTGAAGCGCGACCGACGACATGGAGTCGTTTGAGAAAAAGGCGATCACCAGGATCGACGAGAGGCCCAGCGAGACCGCAACGGGCACACCGAGAAATAGCAGTCCCAGAACCAGGACGAAAAGTACGATGGCGTCCATGGGATCAGTCCTTGAGAATGTCTTTGTTTTCAGCCACCAGCTCTTCCGCCTCGTGGCTGGCAATGATCATGGTGCGATCGCCTGTCCAGATCATCACCATCGCCTGCAGGCTTCGAAAGGCGAACAGGGCCAGGCCTATCGGCAGGATGAGATAGGCAATCCAGCGCTGTACCCTCTCCTGCAGGCCGAAGGTCTCCTGCATCCATTCCGGATAGCGCAAGTCGTCGAGGCCGATGCCGATCTGGAACATTTTGCCCCAATAATGCATCGCACCGCCCTTGGTTTCTGCCCCGAACAGGTTAAGCCAGGCGGCGGAGATCAGTGTGACCGCGTAGAGCACTGCGCAGAGCGCTCCGAACAGGGCTGCGGCCCTGAACAGTTTCTGCGGCAACATCCGGATGAACACATCGACGCCCAGATGCGAGCCCATCTTGATCCCGTAGCTCATGCCAAACAGGATCATCCAGGCAAACAGCACGCGGGTGAATTCTAGCGCCCCACCCCAGCCCGTGTTGAAGCCGTAGCGCGCTATCACCTGTACGAACGACACGATGGTGATCATGGCCATCAACGTCGCCAGTACGTTTTCCTCGAACCGCGTCACCGCTTCCGGGTGTGAACGTTCGATAATGAAAAGCGCCGCGACGATCAGCAACATCACGGCATAGAGCCCATAAACGCCCATGGTTCCCCCTTCCAGTCGGCCGGCAGGCTCCGGACGACGGCTGGCTGAATGCCCGCCCGAAGGCGGACATTCGGATTATCGATTTGGGATTGGTCAGGAGCCGGTGTTGTTGGCGGCTACGGCAGCGTCGATGACCGACTTGCCGATATCGTCCTCGAACTCCTCCCAGACGGGCTTCATCGTGTCGACCCAGACCTGGCGTTCTTCCGGCGTCAGCTGACGGATTTCGCCGCCGGCCGCGATGATGCCTTCCTTGGCCTTTTCGTTGATGGCGGTGGCTTGGGCATTGGCCTTCTGCACTTCCTCGCCGAATATCGTCACGAACTGCTCGCGCACATCCTGCGGCAGGCTGTCGAGCCATTCCGTCGAGGTAATTGCCAGGTAAGTCAGGAGCTGGTGGTTCGTTTCCGTAACACCATCCTGCACCTCAAAGAACTTCTGCTTGTAGATGTTGGACCAGGTGTTTTCCTGTCCGTCCACAACGCCGGTCTGAAGCGCACCGTAGACCTCCTTGAAGGCAAGTTTTTGCGCCGACGCATCCATCGCCTCGATCATCGCAACGGCGACATCCGAAGTTTGAACCCGGAATTTCAGGCCGTGAGCATCTTTCGGGGTCATGAGCGGCTTGTTGGCGGAAAAGTGCTTCAGCCCGTTATAGATGTAACCGAGACCGGTATAGCCCTTGTCTTCCACGGCACCCAGCAGTTCCTGCCCGACCGGTCCCTGGGTGAAGGTGTTGACCGCGTCCATCGACGAGAACAGGAACGGCAGATCGAAAAGCCGGTATTTCTTGGTGTAAGCTTCGAATTTCGACAGTGACGGCGCGGCCACCTGAACGTCACCGAGAAGCAGCGCTTCCATGACCTTGTCGTCGTCGAAGAGGGTAGAACTCGGATAGACCTCCATACAGGCCTTGCCGTTCATTTCCTGGTTGATCCGATCAGCGATGGCGCGCGCTGCGTCACCTTTCGGATGGCCTGAGTCGGCGGTGACGTGGCTGAACTTGATGACGATTTCTCCATCGTCGCAATCGGCCATCGCTTGGCCCGCCGACATCACGATAGCTACGGCCGATACGGCACCCAGCAGTTTTTTCATTTTGACCTCCATAGGGATGCGACATGCATCCGTTTCGTCTCCCATCCGGACGGGTTACCGGCCGGCAACTGGCGATCGCCCGCGGAGTGCGCATGCGACCGGTCGAAACACGCGGCACCGGGAGGTGGTTGGGCTAGCCGGTCAGCTGGCTCCTCCCATGGCCGGCATCTCGTTATCCAGTGTAGCAAGGGTCGTGCCAAATGTGATCCGAATCGGGATCTCAAAGGGAATTGCATTCAAATACAATCCGTTACCCGCATTCCGCATAAAGCCGCGATTTTTCGGAGTCTTCTGTCATGTGTAGGAACCTACCCATCGCAATCACGGAGCCGGGTAGCATCCTACACATGTGTTGTTACCTCACTCTACATCGTCGACGACGATGCCGTGACGTTTGATCTTGTCATAGAGTCCCTTGCGCGAGATGCCGAGCGCTTCGTAGACCGGCTTCAAGGCACCGTCGTGACGCGCCAGCTCCGCTTCGATCGCAGCTTTCTCGAATGCGGCAACCCGCTGCGCGAGCTTGGTATCGCCCGCCGAATCCGGTTCGGCCGCGTCGTCGAAACCGTTCCACATTCCGAGAACAAATCGCTCCGCATAATTGCGCAGCTCGCGCACGTTCCCGGGCCAGTCATGGGCCAGCAACTCTGCTTCCAGCGCATGATCGATCTCCGGAATCTCCCGGCGATAGCGCGCCCGCGCATCCCGGGCCAGATGGAAGAACAGCAAGGGGATATCGTCTTTGCGCAGGCGCAGCGGTGGTATGGTCAGCGTGATGACATTGAGCCGGTAGTAGAGATCGGAGCGAAACCGGCCGGCAACACCCTCCCTTTCGAGGTCGAACTTGGTTGCCGCCACGAACCGAACATCCAGTGGAATGGTCTTGTTCGAGCCAAGACGTTCGATGCTGCGCTGTTCAATGGCCCTGAGCAGTTTCGCCTGCAGATCAAGCGGCATCGATTCGATTTCATCGAGAAAGATCGTACCGCCCTGGGCATGCTCGAGCTTGCCCACCCGTTGCTTCTGTGCGCCGGTAAAGGCGCCCGCTTCGTGACCGAAGAGCTCGGACTCGAAGATGTCGGCGGGCAAGGCGGCACAATTGATGGCGACAAAATTGCCTTTGGCCCGGTCGCCGTAATCGTGCAGAGCCCGTGCCACCACCTCCTTGCCCGCGCCGGTCTCGCCGACCACCAGCACGTCGACATCAGTTCCCGCCACCGCTTCAATCTCACGACGTAAGCGCAAGATGCCTGGCGAGCGTCCCGCCAATCGCTGCGTCAGGTCGTGTTTCTGGTCGAGTTCATTGCGCAGCGATCGGTTTTCCATGACCAGCCGGCGCTTCTCCAGCGCCCGCTCGATGACTGCCGACAGGCGCGAGACGGCAAAAGGCTTTTCGATGAAATCGTAAGCACCGAGGCGCATGGCCTCGACGGCCAATTGAACATCGCCATGTCCGGTAATCAGAATGACCGGATAGGTGGGATCGATGGCCAGAACTTTCTTGAGCAGTTCCATGCCGTCGTCACCCGGCATGCGGATGTCGGACACGACGATCCCGTAGTCGTCACGACCGAGCTGATCGAGGACATCGGCGGCCTTTTCATGGACGGTGACATCAAGCCCTTCAAGCTCCAGCCCCTGGGCCAGGGCGTGGCGCAGGTCGTCGTCATCGTCGACGAGATGAACCATTGGCTCCGCGCTGCTCACTGAAGGCTACTCCGCTGCAATCTGATCGCTTTCTGCATGCCTCAGGTGGACGGCAAATTCGGCGCCGCCTAGTGCGCTGTCTCTCAGTTCGATCGTCCCATCGAAATCGTGCACGATGCTGGCGACGATCGACAGGCCTATGCCGATACCGGACCCGACTTCCTTGGTGGTGTAGAACGGCTCGAACACCGTATCGCGATCGCCTGCTGGAACGCCTGGCCCGCTATCACCAATCCGGACCACCACTTCATGACCGATTTTGTCGACCGCAATTTCCACCCGGGCACCCGCACTTCCGGAAGCGGCGTCGATGCCGTTGTTGATCAAATTGACGAAGACCTGCGAAAGGCGGATATGGCCGCCGAGTACCTCCGGCAGTGGCTCGCAGGGCACAAGCGCCAATTCGACACCGGCCTTGCCCGCACGCGGCCGGGCCAGCATCAACGCCTCATCGAGCACCGGTCCGAGCGCAACGGCCTTGGTCTGGGTGCCCGGCTTGCGAGAGAATGAAAGCAGGCTTCGAGACAATCCGGCCATGCGATCGATCAGTCGGCCGATGCGGGACAGGTTGTCCGAAACGCGGTCCGTCTTCCCGTTTTCGAGAAATCGCTGAGCATTGTCGGAATAGGTGCGCAGCGCCGCCAGCGGCTGGTTGAATTCATGACTAAGTGCGGCCGACATCTGACCGAGCACCGCCAGCTTGGCAGCTTGCACCAATTCGGCCTGGGTCTTGCGCAACTGCTCCTCCGTCAGCCGACGCTCATCGATCTCGCGCGACAGCGACAGGTTGGTTTCGCTGAGTTCCCGGGTGCGCTCGCGAACCAGGCGTTCAAGCCTCAGCGCTGTGGCCCGATCGCGGCGCCGTTGCAGGGCCCCTGCCTCGCGCCGCTGTATCAGAAACGCCAGACCGGCTCCAATCAGTAAACAAAACAGAGTGGCGATCAGGGCGCCGGTCCACTGCGCCGCCAGCAGCGGCCGTTCGTCGGACAGCACATGCAGGCGCCAGCCGAGCAGCGGCAGATCGCGGGTCAAATCGCCATGCGGCACTCTCGCGGTGCCCAACAACAGGCGATCGGGAGAGTTGCCGGTTGACATCACCGCCGATGCAGATTGCATGCGCCAACCCGGTCGATTGGTCAGAAAAACCGTATCGCTGCTGTCTGTCACGAAAATCGGGTTTGTCGAAAGTGACCAGGTCTCTTCCACTGGGTCGAAATCGACATAGACAGCCACAATGCCCAGTAGCTTCTCGCCGCGCCAAATCCCGGAGGAAAATCCGTAGACGCGCTGGCCCGACGGCAAGGCAATCGCCTGCCGGCCAAGGCGCCCCTGGCGGGCAGCTTCGAGCAATTCGTCCTGATCCGGGACCGAATCGCCGAAGAACCCCCGGGCAGCAGCCAGAACGCGACCGTCCGGATAGAACAGCACTACCTCCTTTGCGCCCGACATTCCGTGGATGTCAATCGCCTTGCTGCGAGCAGCATCGCTTGCATGACCGCCGGCATCGAAAAGCGAGACAATTGACGCTTCGCGCGATAGCAACGGTGGCAGGAGACGATACTTGTCGAGAATTCTGGTCAGCGCCTCGGTCTGTACTGCCAAGGTCTCCGCGGCTTGGGCACGCAAGCTTTGCTCCGCCCGCTGGCGCCAGAATTCAGCGCTGGCCACGACGACAATCACCGCCAGGATCAGAAAAACCACGGCAGTGACAATGCGCGTCTGGCGCAGCGATCGGCGAATTTCGGCACCGCTTGTCATGGCTCGACACTAGAGCAAAGGGCGATATGCAGCCACCCTTCGGGCCGGTCGTTTTTGGCCCCTGGCGTCGTTGGCTTGCACTTGTGGTGGGATGGCACCACGGCGAGCAATCCGCCTAGCCAAAGACCAAAATCGCCACGGTCAAATGGTTCAAACTTATCGCCCTTTGCTCTGGCGCCTGTGAAAGCAATTGGAACAGGACCGCAATAGGACCAAGGTCGACCATGACCCTATCCGGCAGGTCGCTCGGAGAGCATGCGTTGGCTGATAGCGACGGTCTTGATCAACGCGAAGACCGGCTTGCCGGTCTCGATGCCCAGTTCGTCATGGGCCTGCCGTGTGATGCGCGCCCGCAGCGCCTGACCGGCGGTATCGAGCACGACCTCCACATAAGGACTGTCTTCGAGTGCCACCTGCCGCACGGTCGCCGGTAGCACATTGCGAAAGCTGATCTCCTCCGGCCGCGTCAGGGACAGCGCCACGTCGCGAGCCTTGATGCGCATGCGCACCCGGTCACCGGGTTGCAGACGTTCGTTGACGACACTGAGCATCACCGATCCATCGATGACCACATGGCGAATACCGTATTCCGGTTCAGCGTCCGCAACCATACCGGTCAAAAGCGAGCTTGCCTCGTGGCGGCCAAGCGCTGGTCCGAAATCCAGTCGGCAGAACATGTCGACCGCGTCGCCCGACCCGAGCACCAGTCCCTCGGACAGCACGACCAGCGTGTCGGCAAGACGCGCCACCTCGTCCATGTCGTGGCTGACATAGACGATCGGCAGGCTCAGCGTGTCGCGAATCTCTTCCAGATAGGGCAGGATTTCCCGCTTGCGGGTATCATCGAGCGAAGCCAGGGGTTCGTCCATGAGCAACAGAGCCGGGTCGGACAACAGGGCACGGCCGATGGCGACCCGCTGTTTTTCCCCACCTGACAGGCTCGGCGGGTGCCGGTCCAGCAGCCCGCGAAGCCCAAGCATGTCGCAGATCCGGTCGAAATCGACCGATGCAGCTCTTCGGCCAGCCCAGCGTCCATAGGTCAGATTGCGCATCACCGTCATGTGCGGAAACAGTCTCGCATCCTGGAACACCATGCCGACCCGCCGCTCATTGGCCGGCAGATCGACAGATCCTTCCGTGTCGAGCAACACGCGCCCATCGGCTTCAACCCGCCCGGTATCCGGCCGGATCAGTCCCGCAATCATCTTCAGGATGGTGGTCTTGCCCGACCCGGAGTGCCCGAATAGCGCAGTGACCCCGGTACCCGCGCTGAACGTTGCCGCCAGATTGAAATCGCCGACCTGCGACCGCAGTGTCACCTCGAGGCTCATTGGCGCCCCCAGCGGCGGATCCGCATTCCAATGAACTCGGCCAGCAGGACTGAGCCGATCGCCAGCCCGGCGGAGATTGAAATCATCACAGCGACGGCACGGTCACCGGTCGGGCTCTGTAAGAGCGAATAGATCGCCAGTGAAAGAGTCTGGGTCTCGCCTGGAATATTCGAAACGAAGGTGATGGTCGCGCCAAATTCGCCCAAGGCCTTGGCAAAGCCGAGCACTGTTCCCGCGAGGATGCCCGGAAGCACCAGCGGAAAGGTGACAGTGAAAAACCGACTCAGCCTGGTTGCTCCAAGGGTCGCCGCTGCTTCTTCCAGACCGCGATCGAGCGTCTCGATGGACAAGCGCATCGGGCGAACCAGCAGCGGAAACGCCATCACGCCGGCGGCAAGGGCGGCTCCAGTCCATTGAAAGGCCAGCTCGAAACCAACCGAATGAAGCGAGTGACCGAGAATGCCATTGCGCCCGAAGACAACCAGCAGCAGGTATCCGGTCACCACCGGTGGCATGACCAACGGCAGCGTGATCAGCGCCTGCAGGATGCTTTTGCCGTAGAACTCCTTGCGGGCGAGGATCCAGGCGGTTGCGAATGCGATCGGCACGGAGAAAACCATGGCGATCGCCGCGACCTTCAGCGACAGAAGAACGATGCCGAGGGTCGCGCTACCCGTCATGACCGATCCGTTTCCTCCGGCGGCCTGGAAAAGCCGAAGCGTGTCAAAGCACCCTCACGCGCCCGTTCCAGGAGATACGCGAGAAAGGCCCGCGCTTCGTCATCCGCATCCAGCGTTAATGCCACAGGATAGACGATAGGCAAATGGCTGCTTTGGGGAAATTCATATGCAATTTCAAGGTCGTCGCGCATCGTTGCATCCGATTGGTAGACAACGGCGCTGTCCACGTCGCCGCGCGCCGCCATCGCCAGCGCAACCCGCACGTTTTCGCCGAAGGCCGCATTCGGTGCAACGGCGGTCCAGAGGTCCAGGTTTTCCAGAGCTTCCTTGGCGTAGATTCCCGCCGGTACATGGCTCGGATCGCCCATGGCGAACCGGCCCGAGGCGAGCAACGCTTCGGGCGTTGCCGTGCCTGCTTCCTTGCGCACGATAACAAGACGGTTGCCGGCAAAAGATGCCCGGGTGTCCGGAGCAATCAAGCCGCGGTCCGCCAGATAATCCATCCATGCGGGATTGGCAGCCATATAGATATCGGCTGGCGCTCCGGCCTCGATTTGCCGCGCCAGGGTGCCGGAACCGGCTAGCGAAACAATGACTTCGGTTCCGGTTTCGGCCTGAAAGTCCGATGCAATGGCCTCGAGGGCGTCCTTGGTGCTCGCCGCAGCAAAAACCAGCACGCGATCGGCGGCGATCGCCGTTGAGGCTGCCACCACTGCGATAAGAACAAGCGCGAAGCGAAGAAATACGTTCCGTTTCATGCGCTTACCTTACGGCGACGCAGCCTCCGACGAAACCCGTCAGTCTGTCACGGTCACGCACCCGCCGCGGCGACTGTTGCCTCGATGTGGTCGACAAGCGCATCCGGCAAGCCGAGCCGTCCGGCCAGCATGTCCAGATAGCCGCGTTCCGCACGGGTGTCCGGATTGATGGCGAGCCGCGAGGCGGTATAGATCTCCACCTTCTGCTCTTCGCTGCGTGCTGCCCCGACAATATCGTCAAGATCCGCAGGATCGGCAAGCTCCGCGTCGATGAACGCCTGCGCCTCCGACTCGATCCCGGATACCGCCAGCTTGTCTGCGATGCGAGCCCGTTCGGCATCATCGATATGACCGTCGCTTCGAGCAGCGGCGACCATGGCGCGGATCAGCGCCAAAGCGAAATTGTCGTCGACCTGCGACGCATCGATGTCGAAAGCCGTCTCCTCGGGAGCCGGCAGCGCTTCCGGACTGACTGGCGCCTGATTGGTATCAGGCGCTTTGCCGGCCCGGTAGTTCTTGTAGGCCTGGTAACCAAGGCCTGCGACAAGCGCAACTCCGCCGAGTTTCAGGGCCGAACCTGTCACCGATCGACCGGTGTCTGTGCCCAGGAGAACCGCGGCAATAGCACCGGTTGCTAGCGGATTGTCCTTGGCAAGCTGCACGGCCTGCCCTGCCTTGTCGCGAACCGTACCTTCGGTTCCGGGTACCTGAGAGCCGAGAAGTTGATCGAGTAGCTGTTTCGGGTTGAACATAAAGAAGCCGCCTGTCTTGTTTGCGTTTGCAAACGAGATAGGTTCGACCGGTACCGGTTTCAAAGGGGCTGTGGACTATTTGCCCAACTGGCTCGCGTCAGCGGCAAGCTTCGTAATGGCGTCCCAGTTGCCCGCCTCGACCAGATTCTTCGGGGCTACCCAGGAACCGCCGACACACACCACATTAGGGAGCGACAGATAATCCATCGCCGTCGCTGCTGTGATGCCACCCGTCGGGCAGAAGCTGACGCCACCAAGCGGCGAGGACAACGATTTCAGATAGGCCGCACCACCGGCCTGCTCCGCCGGGAAGAACTTGAGGATCGCATAACCTTCCTCGCGCAGCGCCATCACTTCGCTGGGGGTTGCCGCACCGGGCAACATGGGCACGGGCGAGCGCCGTGCCACGTCGAGCAATTCCTGCGTTGTGCCAGGACTGACGATGAAGGTCGAACCGGCCTTCACGGCCGCTTCGTACTGGCGCGCATCGAGGATCGTGCCGGCGCCAACCGACGCGCCTTCGACCTCGTCCGCCACCGCCTTGATGGCATCGAGCGCAGCTTCCGTGCGCAACGTTATTTCGATGGCCTTCAGACCGCCGGCCACCAGCGCCTTGGCCAACGGGATGGCCGTCGCGACACGGTCGACCACCAGCACCGGCACCACCGGCTGCAGTTGCAGGATTGAAAGCAGTTTTTCGGTTTTTTTACCCATATCACTCGATCCGCCCGATATCGGGAGAGCGATTAGCGCGCGCCGTGTCGCTTGTCCACCGCGCAGCCGAAGAAAGTCGCTCCACTGTCCGCAGGACGACGGAAGGCGCCCCGGCTTGTTTGCCGGGGCGCCGTCTCTCCAAATCGGTGAAATTCTGCTCGTTATACGTTTTCGCGCCAGGTCAGTCCGCAAAACACTCCCCACGTCCCAAAGACCAGTCCAGGGGTGCGTTTTCCGACAGACACACCATGATGTCGTCTGCGCAGAAGCCAGCCTCAACCGCACCGGCCGCGATATGTCGGTAGAGCGCCTTCTTCTGCTCGACGGTACGGCCTTGCAGAAACAGGATTTGCACGATCGACGCCTCCGGCGTTCGAGTGACGTCCGGAAAATGCCGATCCACGATCATCCGCCCGCCATGCATTTGAAATATCAGTTGGAAACGATCGTTGACGGGTACGTCGCAGGTGCTGACGAGGCCATCATGGACCGCATCAGCAAGGCGGCGGATCTTGTCTACGGGAAGAACTTCCGAAACATGGATATGAGCAAGCGGCATTGAATTCTCCTCGGCTTGTGAAACGGGGACTTTGTATTATGAACTCAATCGAGGAAAAATCGTTGATCTGATCTTCAGCTTTGCTAATTTGTCATGAATGCAGAAAGCGCTTTTACCCGATATCGCGACATTCATCCGCGTCATCGAACTCGGTTCGTTCGCTTCCGCTGCAGCGGAATCGGGATTCACACCGTCCGGCGTTTCCCGCATCGTCACCCGGCTGGAGGATCGGATCGGAGCGAAACTCGTTCACCGCTCTACACGGCACCTCCATCTCACTCCGGAGGGCGAGGCATTCTGTATTCACGCACGGCGAATGCTGGAAATAGCAGAGGCTGCTGAAGCAGACATCCAGCAAACGAAGGGGCGGCCCAAGGGGCATCTCACCGTAAACTCCGGTAGCGCCTTCGTGCGGCACAAGCTGGCGCCGGTCCTGCCGAGATTCCTGAACACCTACCCGGACCTGACGATAGGCGTCTCGGTAAGCGACCGCCGCATCGACCCGATTGCAGAACGGTTCGACGTTGTCATTCGAGTCGGGCGGCTGGCGGACAGTGACCTCATCGCATTTCGGCTTGGAACGGTGCGTCGGATCATAGCCGCGAGCCGGAATTATCTTGAGGCCCATGGCGAGCCGCAAGCGCCGCAAGACCTTATGTCGCACAACTGCCTGCTGTTGGAGGGCTTTCCCGGACAGGCGCTCTGGCCGATGCGGAACGGCGACCGCAGATACGACATCCGTGTTTCCGGATCGGTGAAATCGGACAGTGCGGATACCCTGTTGGACATGGCCGTCGCCGGCGCCGGCCTTATTCGACTCGGCGATTTCCTGGGAGCCGATGCCCTGGCAAACGGAAATCTGGTTCCAGTCCTGACCGATTACCATTTCGACGATCCGCAACCGATAACGGCGTTGACCTTGCCAGGGCGGCAGGCGATCCCGAGGATCAGAGCGTTCGTCGATTTCATAAGGTCTGAATTCTGAGACCGGCCAGCGCCGCCCGCCACAGACCGCCCTTTTCTGTGTCTGTCAGCGGCCCTGAAATCGTTTGTCAAACCGGCCACCAGGGACCGAGCCGCGGCTCGACAAAGCGGTCGGTCACGATCCAGATCACCGGCAGATAGACGAACAGCGCCATGATCAGGTACCAGTTGCCAGCGATGTTGGCATGCCATTCTGGATCGAGAATTTCTGCTCCGGCCGCCGTGATGCCAAACAGCAGCGCGTGGAGCTGGCCCGGGTTCACCGAAAATCCGCCCGACACGCCGGCAAACGCAGTGGCGATTCCCGCCACCGGATGACGACCCGCTGCTGCAAAGATGATTCCTCAAAGCAGGATCAGCACCACATAGGCCGCAACCGCCGCCAGATTACCGATCATGCCGACGGCAACAACAATGGGCGTCAGCAGCGCCTTGGGTGCATCCTGCACACCGGCCCGCACCGTCTTCCAGTTGCAGGCCCCAACCGCATCGAGCTTCCGACAATCCTCTCAACCGTTCAAGACCGCCAGGGCTCAAATCTGTTGAACCGGACAATTGGTGTTGCGGATTGCCTGCGACCCCGCAAAGCGCTATGGCCTGCGCATGACCAAAACACAGGCCGCAAACAACGCGAATTTCCTGGTGGCGGCGCTCTATCATTTCACGCCGCTGCCTGAGTTTGAAACGCTGCAGGAACCAATCCAGAAGCTGTGCGACGCAAACGACGTGCGCGGCACGCTGCTGCTGGCGCGCGAAGGCATCAACGGCACCATCGCCGGAGGGGATGCGGGCATTGCAACGGTGCTTTCGGGCCTACGGGCCCTGCCCGCCTTTGCCGGCCTGGAACACAAGGAGAGCCGGGCGCGGGAAATGCCGTTTCACCGCATGAAAGTGCGGTTGAAAAAAGAAATCGTCACCATGGGCGTCGAGGGCATCGACCCGTTGCAGAGCGTCGGCACTTATGTCGAGCCGCAGGACTGGAATGCTCTGATTTCCGATCCCGACACGATCGTCATCGACACACGCAACGACTACGAAACGGCGATCGGCCAGTTCAAGGGCGCCGTCGATCCGCATACCGGTTCGTTCCGAGAGTTCCCTGATTGGGTGCGCAATAACCCGGAGCTTTCGGACAAGCCGAAGATCGCCATGTACTGCACCGGTGGCATCCGCTGCGAAAAGGCCACTGCGTTCATGAAAGCAGAGGGGTTCGAAGACGTCTTTCACCTGCGCGGCGGCATTCTGAAATATCTGGAGGAGGTGCCGAAGGACGACAGCCTCTGGGACGGCGCCTGCTTCGTCTTCGACGAGCGGGTTTCGGTTACACACGGCCTTGAGCAGGGCGAGCACCGGCTTTGTCGCGCCTGCCGTTATCCTTTGACAGCCGAAGAGGTGGACAGTCCGCTGTTCGAGGACGGCGTCTCCTGCCCTTACTGCCATGCGGACCGCAGCGAGGAAGACCGCGCGCGCTACCGCGAGCGGCAGAAACAGATCGCGTTGGCACAAAAGCGCGGCCGGCGCCATATCGGCCAATGAAAAAGGCGGCTCGAGGCCGCCTTTCACCGGTTAGTTTCCTGTCAGCTCAGTTGTTGAAGCCGACCTTGTCAACCAGTACCGAGGCTGCCTTGCGGTTGTTGGCGATATCGGCCAAGGGCAGCTTGTCCGGATTGATATCGCCGAAGGATTTGACGATGTCCGACGCCTCTGCACCAGGAGCAACCGGATATTCAAACACCCGTTCGGCATAGAGCTCCTGACCCTTGGGGCTTGCGAGGAACTCCATCAGTTTGAGCGCGGCGTCTTTGTTGGGAGCATTCTTGGCAAGCGCCATGCCGGAAATATTCACGTGCGTTCCCCGGTCCTGTGAGTTCGGGAACAGCACCTTGATGGCGTCCGCCCATTGCTTCTGTTCCGGTTCCTTCTCGTTGGTCATCATCAGACCGACATAGTAGGTGTTGCCGATGCCGATATCGCATTCGCCGGAAAAGATGCCCTTGGCCTGGGCCCGGTCGTTTCCGTTTGGCTTGCGCGCCAGATTGTCCTTGACGCCGGCGAGCCACGCTTCCGCTTTTTCCTCACCGAGGTGGGAAATGACAGACGAGATCAAACCGATATTGTAGATGTGCTGCCCGCTGCGAATGCAGATCTTGCCCTTCCACTTCGGATCGGCGAGTTCCTCATAGGTGATCGCATCCTGCGGAACCCGATCTTTCGACGCATAAACCACGCGACCGCGGGTGGTGAGACCGAACCAGTGGCCCTCGGGATCACGGAAATTGGCTGGGATAGTGCCGTTGATGCCGTCGCTTTCAACAGTCTGGGTAACACCCTTGTCCTTGGCGTCGCTCAGACGACTGATATCCACCGTCAAAATGAGGTCTGCAGGCGAGTTTGCGCCCTCCGCCTCAACGCGCTCGACCAATCCCTTGTTGAGGAACAGCACATTGGTCTTGATCCCCGTCTCTTCGGTAAAGGCGTCAAGCAGCGGCGCAATCAGGTCCGGCTGGCGATAGGAGTAAATGTTGACTTCCTCGGCCATGGCCGAGGTTCCGATCGATGTGGACAGCACCGCCGCCGCACCGACGGCGATGAATGACTTGGCGTACATTTCCAACCCTTTGGATACGTGAAATTTGAAAACATGATTGCAATACTCCAATTATTAGTTGCAGCGCAAGAGGCTCGGATAAAACTTGACAAAAAAAATCGAATTTAATAGAACGATTCTAAAATTTGCGCCCGAAACCAATGGGATGCGGGCTGGCCACGAGGCAAAACATGCGAGTAACAAAACAGACCAACTACGCCGTGCGGATGCTGATGTATTGCGCAGCCGACCCGGGTGCGCTGAGCCGCGTGCCTGATATCGCCCGCGCCTACGGTGTGTCGGAGCTCTTCCTGTTCAAGATCCTCAAACCTCTGGTCAAGGCGGGGCTGATCGAGACGGTGCGCGGCCGCAATGGCGGCATCCGGTTGGGACGCCCGGCTGAAGATATCACTCTGTTCGACGTAATCCGCGTCACGGAGGACAGCTTTGCCATGGCGGAGTGTTTCGAAAACGACGCCGCCGAGTGCCCGCTGGTCGACAGCTGCGCGCTGAATTCAGCCTGGCGTGAAGCACTGAACGCGTTTCTGGAAACGCTGCAGCATCACACCATTGCTGATTTGTCAGCCGCGCGCTTCAACATCGCCGACCGGCTTGGATTGACCGAAAAGGCCGCGGCCGCGGGTTGATACCCAGCATCACGACCAAGGTTTCGCCCGCTACGGCACACCGATGAAACTGTCCGAACGGTTCGCCTACGACCCGGACGATACGGCCGAGTTACGCGCCGAGAAGTTCGCGATATTCCTGGTCGCCCTCTCCTGCTCGCTCGCCGGCTGCATCTGGTCTGCGATGTATTTCGTCATCTTCGGCGTCACCATCATCGCGCTCCTGCCGCTTCTATTTGTGGTCGTCGTGGTGACGTCGCTGGTGCTGTCGCATCTGCTTCGCAATCACCTGATTGCCGCGTATGCGCTTGTTGCCTGCATCATCTATGTCCCCAGCGTCACCCAGTGGGCGATCGGCGGCGTGGGAGATTCCGGATATTTGCTGGTCTGGGGTTTGTGCGGCCCGCTTGTCGCTCTGATGTATTTTTCCGTACGTCAGTCGACCCTTTGGCTGCTTCTTTACCTGGTCAATATCGCAATAACGGTCGCCCTCGATACCGGATCCGCAACGGACAATGCCATTCCTGATGGAATAAAGGTGCTGTTCTTCTGGATGAACCTCACCTTTGCGTCGGTGATCGTATTCGTATTTGCCAGCTCTTTCGTGCGCGCCGCCTTGCGCGAGCGTGAAAACGCCAATCGGTTGCTGCTCAACATCCTACCGGAAAAGACCGCCCGCCGGCTGAAGGCCCATCCGGGAGCCATCGCTGAACGGCATGATAACGTCAGCATCCTGTTTGCAGACATTGTCGATTTCACACGCTATGCCGGCGACCGCCAGCCGGAGGAGATCGTCTCGACGCTCAATGCGATCTTCTCGCATTTCGACACACTCGCCGAAAACCACCGGTTAGAGAAGATCAAGACCATCGGCGACGCCTACATGGTCGTCGGTGGACTGTCGGGTCCGACCGACAATCATTGCGCCCGCATTGCTGAGATGGCGCTCGACATGATGACCTTTGTCGAGACGTTCAAAGACGCCGGCGACCGCGCCCTGGCGCTTCGCATCGGCATCCATGCCGGTCCGGTGGTCGCCGGCGTCATCGGGCGCAGCAAATTTGCTTATGATCTGTGGGGCGACACGGTCAACGTCGCCAGCCGCCTCGAGACGACCGCCCGCAACGGCGTCATTCAGGTCAGCGAGACCGTCCACGAGGCGTTGAAGGAGCGGTTTGCTTTCGAACAGCGCGGCACAGTCGACATCCGCGGCCGAGGCCCGATGGATGTCTACTGCCTGGCCGGGCGCAGGTAGTCATGCCGAGGCCCGGACCACCGGCGTGAGCGACGGCCGGACCTCGCCGCCGTCCGGATGCCGACCACCGACCCGCTCCAGATGGTCGCGCACGATCCCCGCAATTTCGGAGCGGTGGGTAAACGGACTCATGTGGCCGGCCTTTTCGATCGTCACGGTGCGGGCCGCTTCGAGGGTTTCGGCCAGCAGGTCGACGACGCGGAGTGCCGGCCGCGGACTGCGTGTCCCACGCACCAGGGTGACCGGACAGGAAACCCCGGCATAGTCGCTCGGCGACAGGCCGGCCTCGAACATGCCGCGGAACTCTGCCGCAACTTTGTGGACCGTGCGCATGACCTCGCGGCGGAAGCGTCGCGGTGCCAGGCGCCATTTCAACGGTCCCAGCCAGAAGCCCATATAGGCATTGGCCGCCCGCCGGCGGCGTCCGGCGGTGACGCCATCCACGCAACGGCGGGCGACGCGGCTGATGGTTCGCCAATCCGCATGATCCCGGTCGCCCTTGAGCAGGTGGAAGGCTACAGGTTCCACCAGGCACAGGCTGGCGATCGCGCCGCAGCCGATCATCGCCTCGATGCGCGCCGCCTCGAGGCACGCCGCGGCCCCGTAGGAGTGCGCGACGATGTGCACCGGCTCGCCGATGGTGTCGATGAGCGTCAACAGCAGGTCGAGATCATTGTCGACGACGGCAACGCCGGTTTCCGGCCACGGCGACGATTCGCCATAGCCCAGCAGATCGGGTGCGACGACCCGGTACCGGGCTGCCAGATCATCGGTCAGAAACGACCATTGCCGATGACTGGCGCTGGAACAGTGCACCAGCAGCACGACCGGACCACTGCCCTTGTCGAGGTAATGGGCGCGCATGCGCACGAGCTGTAGCGTTTTCATGGGTTTGTCCTTCCACATCTGACAGTGTTTCAGCGGCGTGCCACGAACCAGACATTCATCGGGTCATGGTCGAGCACGTGCCGTTCGAGCTTCTCGAATCCGGCGGTTCGCAGCATGGCTTCCGCCGTTTCCCAGCCCCACATTGTGCCGAGGCCCGGGCCGCCCTGCCCCAGCGAAACCGGGGTGCAGTGGGTGCAGGAGGCCGTGTACAGGAATGCGGCGAACGGAAAATCGAGGTTGTTTTCCAGCCGTTCCGATCCGCCGATGTCCTGCACCAGGTAGACGCCTTCCGGCCGCAACGCATCGTGTAGCGCGGCCACCAGCCCCTGTGGATCCTTCTGGTCGTGCAATGCATCGAACGAGGTAATGAGGTCGAACGACCCCGGTTGCCGGAACCCGGTGAGGTCGCGGGCCTCGAACACGAGGTTTTCCAGACCTTTCTCCGCGGCCAGGCGTCGGCCTTTCTCGACCGCATCGACGCACAGATCGATCCCGACAAATCGGCTGTTCGGATAGCGCCGCGCCAGCGCGACCAGCCCGCGGCCGGCGCCGCAGCCGGCATCCAGAACATCGATGCCCTGCTTCAGCCGGGCGTCGAGCTCTGGAACCAGCGGCAGTACATGCGAAAACAGCGCCGCGACCACCGTCTGCTCGCTGTCTTCGGCCATGATCGAATGAAAACAGGGGTAGTCGTCGTAGCCGAGCCCCTCGCCCGTCTCGAAACACTTCAGGATCCCTTCCTGAACGGCGCCGGCCATCGGAACGAACTGGGCGTAGACCGCCAGATTTCCCAACACCGCGCCACGGGTGAGGCTTGCCGCGTGCTCCGCCGGCAGCCGGTAGGTTCCGTCTACCGGATCGAAAAGCACGATGCCGCCGGTCACCATGACCGCCAGCCATTCGCGCACGTAGCGCTCGGCCAAACCAGCCTGTTCGGCGATTCGGGCCGACGTTGCCGGCGGCAGCGCCGCCAGCGCGTCGAACAGGCCGGCGCGATGCCCGAGGGAAAGCATGACGGCGATGGCGCCGGAATTGACTATCCCGCCGACCTTCTCGGCAAAGGCTTGCGCCACGGGAAAGTCCAGCGGGTTCTCGGCTAAGGCAGATATGGACATTGTGTTTTCTCCTGTGTTGACGGCGCGCCGCAGCCCACTCCGGGTGCAGGCACCGGAATTGCTGCGTCAGGGATTAACCCGCGGGAGCGGAACCGAGCTGCCGGCCGGAGCGTTCCCGAGCGGCCAGATCGGCATGGATTTGCCTGGCGATGGCTTGACCGTCCTTGCGGGCGGCGCGAAAGAAGCCACCGAGCGACGGTCGCATGCCGATGAACCAGAGGCCCGGGCAGCGGTCGGCGCCCTCGGCACCGTTGACCAGCGGCGCGCCCTTGCCGTCGAGCACGTTGAGATGGCCGAGCATGGGTTCCAGACCGGTACGATAGCCGGTCGCGGCGATGACGATGTCGGCTTCGACGCGGCTCCCGTCGACCATAACCACATCGGCTGCGTCGAACCGGTCCACTGCCGGATGCAGGTGGATGCGACCGGCCTTGAGTGCCGCGATGAATCCATCGTCGACGGCCGGCGTGATGCCGCCCTTGCGCAACCGCGTCGCTCCGCCCTGCGGGTGCTGCGGCAGCCCGAGCCGCGCCAGATTGCCAAAGGCCAGGCGCTCAATGTCCTTGAGGGCTCGGTCGGCGAGCGGTGCCGGCATCATTTCGAGCAGCGGCGCCGTCCGCTGCATGGGGAACCCCAGCATTCGACACGGCGCGATGGCCGGGCCGTGCCGAACGGATACCCGCAGCGACCGGGTTCCGGCCCGCACCAGGTGATTGAGCACGTCGGTCCCGGAATTGCCGGCGCCGACGACCAGCACGCGCTTCTCGCGATACTGGCTCAGCTCGCCGAAATCCGCGGAATGGCGAACGACGCCGGTGAAGCTGTCGAGGCCCGGCCAGTCGGGCACGAACGGAACGCACTCGCGTCCGGTCGCCACGACCACATGTGCAGCGGCCATCGGGCCGGCCGAAGTCTGCAACCGCCACCCGTCCAACACTTGGTCCACCCGCCGCACCTCAACGCCGTGTTCAATCGGCACGCCGACAAAACGGGCGTAATCCTCAAGATAGCGGATGACCGTATCGCGCGCCGGAAACGCACCGGCGGATTTCGGAAACGGCAGGCCGGCCAAATGCGACTGCGACCGGTGGGTGTTGAGGCAAAGCTGAGGATGTCGCTTGCGCCAGGGGGCCGCCACCTCCGGAGCCCGGTCGAGAATGCGCACGCGAGTGCCGCAAAGCTTCAGCGCATGGGCGGTGCTCAGGCCACCGGTCCCGGCGCCGATGATGACGACGTCCGCATCGGTGAGCTCGGCGCCTGCCCAGGAAGGCAGCGCGGGGTATTTGTGCATGGTCATCGCTCTTACCTTTCGGAAAACGGATCAGGTCCGCGGCAATCGCCGCCTCGCCTGTCGATGCCCGGAACGTAGCCCGGTAGCATTGCTCCCCACTAGAGCGATATTGGACACAAACAGGGCATTTGTGCCAAATTCGGATCATGATCGAAAAAAACCGACAGACGCCCGTCCGGGTGCTCATCATCGCCCTTCCGGAGACGACGCCGACGGCGCTCTACGGCATGTACGAGGTGTTTTCGTCGGTCGGCGTCATCTGGCCGGCGCTCACCGGCGACGGCGAGGTCAGGCCGAAGCTCGATGTTTCCATCGTGTCCGAAGACGGCAGGCCGTTTACCGGCGCGTTGGGCATTCCGATCACCCCGTCATGTTCCTTTGCCGATGCCGGCACCGCCGATGTGGTGCTGGCCACGGATCTGGAATTCACCGCCGAATTCGACCCGCGCGGCCGCTGGCCGGCGGTCACGCAATGGCTGGTCGAACAGCACGACCGCGGCGCCACCGTCTGCTCGGTCTGCACCGGCGCTATCCTGCTCGCCGACGCCGGCCTGCTCGACGACCATGAGGCGACGACCCATTGGGGCGCCTGCGACCTGCTGCACGCCTACTATCCGAATGTGCGGCTGAAGCCGGAACGCATTGTCGTTCCTGTCGGCGAAGAGCACCGAATCATCACCAGCGGCGGCACCTCCTCCTGGGAGGACCTAGCGCTCTATCTGATCGCCCGTTTCTGCGGCCGCACAGAAGCTGTCAAGGCCGCGAAGATCTATCTCTTCGGCGACCGCAGTGAAGGTCAGTTGCCCTATGCAGCCATGGGCCGGCGCCGCCAGCACGACGATGCGGTCATCGCCGACAGCCAGACCTGGGTGGCGATGCATTATTGCGAGCACAACCCGGTATCGCAGATGGCCGCGCAGTCGGGGCTCGCCGAGCGCACCTTCAAACGCCGTTTTCGCCAGGCCACCGGCTATTCGCCAATGGACTACGTACAGACGCTGCGCATCGAAGAAGCCAAGCAGATCCTGGAGACCTCCGACATGGCGACCGACAGCGTCGCCCGGCTGATCGGCTACGAGGACCCGACCTATTTCCGCCGTCTGTTCAAGAAGCGCACGGGCGTGACACCGGCGCGCTACCGCCAGCGTTTTCGTGCCGTTGTGCAAATGTGATCACTGCCGGTCGTTGAAGGGTATCCCGCCGCGTGGCAGGGTCGAATCGCTACGGCACTATGACGGAGGCCCGGTCGATGACCGAAAGACAGACACGGCGAACACTGCGCAAACCGCGTTCGGATGACCGGCTGTTCTTTGATCTCCAAGCCGGCCTTTTCGGTGGCCAGGCGTTTGTTGTCGCCTATGATCTCGGCCTGTTCGAAAAACTCTCCGAGCGGCCGATGACCATGGCCGAAATCGGCGATGCGTTGGCGTTGGGGTCGCGCAGTATCGATGCGCTGCTCGTGCTCTGTACATCGCTTGGACTGCTTGAGCGGCGTGATGACCGTTTCGCCCTGACGGAGCTGGCGGAAGACTATCTGGCGCCTGACAGCCCGACCTACATCGGCGACTACTTGCGTCCGGCCTTCTACGGCCAGCCGAACCTGACGTCCTTCCCAACCGTGCGCAAGGCAATCGTAGAGGGCCGCTCCCAAATCTACGAAGGCAGGGAACTTTTCAAGACCCACGAGGAGGAGGTTGAACGGGCACGCGAGTTCACCATGATGATGCACGCCCATTCGATCGGCCCCGCGATGGCGTGGCCGGAGGCGTTCGACCTATCAGACGCGACGACGTTGATTGATATCGGCGGCGGATCGGGCGCCCATGCGATTGGCGCCGCAGATCGATGGCCGGAACTCTCATGCACCGTGCTGGAGATGCCCGTCGTCTGCGACATTGCCGATGAGGTGATCGTCAGCTATGGCCTGCAGGATCGCGTGGCAACGATGCCGGGTGATTTCTGGAACGATCCCCTGCCCGCCGCCGACATCCATTTCTATGGCGACATCTTCCATGATTGGCCGGACGACAAAGGTGCCGGCTTGATGAAAAAAAGTTTTGAAACATTGAAGCCGGGCGGCCGCATCATGATCCATGAAATGCTCTACGATGACGCCAAATCAGGCCCCTTCGTGGCTGCCAGCATGTCAGTCATCATGCTCGCCTGGACGGAAGGTCGGCAGCGTTCGTCGAGCGAATATCGGACATTGCTGGAGGACGCCGGATTTGTTGATGTCGAGACGCAAAACACCTTCGGACACTGGAGCGTGGTCTGCGCCCGCAAACCGACCTGATCGTCAGCTGCCCGAGCGCTTCTCTTCAAGCTTGTCGATGCTGTCCTGACGGATGGCGCGCAGTTCCTTCAGGGTGTCGCGGATCAGCGCCTGCTTTTTCTCGAGATCGTCGATCGCCTTGTCGGTTTGGTCGATCAGGTAGTTGAGCTGCTTCACATGGCCCTCGCCATGCTCGCCGTAAAGATCGAGGAAGTGTTTGATCTGGGCCAGTGTCGACCCGATCGCCTTGGCTCGCAGGATCAGCGCCAGCCGACCGCGATCGCGTCGCGTATAAACGCGACTCCCATTCACCCGCGTGGGGTGAATGAGGTCTTTGTTTTCGTAGAAGCGGATGGTCCGTGTCGAAATGCCGAATTCTCTTGCGAGATCGGCAATGCCGAACAGGTCCTGCCGGTCGTCCCGCTCCGCCGGCATGCCGGTCATGTTTCTAAAACACCTGGCTCAGCTTCATGGCCACGCCCATATTGCCCTCGACCTGCAGCTTGCCCTGCATGAAAGCGCCCGTCGGGTCGAGATCGCCCGCCACCATGGCAGCGAGATCGTCGAGGCTGACACTGATCGTGCAGTCCGCGTCCTTGTCGTCGGTGCTGACACTCTGATGATCGATGACGACGACACCGTCGTCTCCGCAATCGAATTTCACGACGCTGTCAAAGTCTCCCGACTCGACACGTTCCTTGATGGATGCTGCAATATCGGCAACGCTCATTGGGCAGTGCTCCTGGCTGAATTTCGGTTAATCTGTTGCCAGCATATAGAACGTGATGCTGCTTTGTGCAATCAATTTTCCTATGCTCGATGCAATTGACGTAAACGTCAATAGATGAAACGATGCGGCATATACGCGCGAGGAGGAATGCATGCAACTGACGGAAGAGCATCGCCAACTGGGCCAGACCGTCGCCCGATTTATGGAGACGGAGGTCAACCCGCATGTCGACGAGTGGGAAAAGGCCGAGCAGTTTCCCGCTCACGAGGTATTCGGCAAGCTCGGCAAGCTCGGTCTGCTCGGCATCAAATATGATCCGGTTTGCGGTGGTCTCGGCCTCGACTTCTCCTATTCCATGGTCATGGCCGAAGAACTTGGGACGGCAACCTGCGGTGGCGTACCAATGGCCATCGGCGTGCAGACGGACATGTGCACACCAGCACTCAACCGCTTCGGGTCGGATGAGCTCAAACGCGAATGGCTGGCCCCGTCGATCGCCGGCGAACTGGTCGGCTGCATCGGCGTCTCTGAAACCGGAGGTGGGTCGGATGTTGCGGCAATCAAGACGCGGGCGAAGGTCGATGGCGACGAATACGTCATCAACGGCTCGAAAATGTGGATCACCAACGGCATGCAGGCCGACTGGTGCTGTCTGCTCGCCAACACCGGCGAAGGCCAGGTTCACAAGAACAAGTCGCTGATCCTGGTGCCAATGGACGCCTCGGGCATCGAGCGGCAGAAGATCCACAAAATAGGCATGCATTCCTCCGACACCGCCCAGTTGTTTTTCGACAATGTCCGGGTGCCGCGACGCAACCTGATCGGCCAGGAAGGCGCCGGCTTCTCCATGCAGATGCAGCAGTTCCAGGAAGAACGCCTCTGGGTCGCCGCCTCCAGCCTGAAAGCGCTCGACCGGCTGATCGACCTGACGATCGAATATACGCGCGAGCGCAAGGCCTTCGGCAAGTCGGTGCTCGACAATCAGGCGGTGCATTTCCGTCTGGCCGAACTGCGCACCGAGGTTGAAGCACTGCGCGCGCTGACCTGGCAGGCAGTAGAAGATTATGTTGGCGGCAATGACGCCACGCGGCTCGCCTCCATGGCCAAACTCAAGTCAGGCCGGCTCTATCGCGAGGTGGCCGATTCCTGCCTGCAATATTGGGGCGGCATGGGGTTTACCGCAGACAATCCGATCAGCCGCGCCTACCGTGACGGCCGCCTTGGATCTATCGGCGGTGGCGCTGACGAGGTCATGCTGGAGATACTGAGTAAACTCGAGGGCACAGCGCCGCGACTGCAGAATTAGGCCTTATGGTTGGGGTTGGAGGCACTCGAGGGTTGTGCTCTTCCGGCAGACGCTGCATTCGGATTCTGACGAGGGCAATGCTGGCTCTGGATATTAGAACCATTGTAAACTACTTTGACGATTATCATTTCAACCGACCACCACAGTTCCATTAGCCGTTGCCAAGGGGCTTGGTTTACAATGTCAAGGAGAGCTCCGTGAAAGGCAGCAAAAAGGTTATCGACTATCTCAATCAAGCCCTGAAGCACGAGTTGACCGCCTCGAGCCAGTTCTGGCTGCACTACCGCCTGATGGACGACTGGGGCTATGGCAAGTTGGCCAAGAAATGGCGCGAGGAATCAATTGAAGAGATGGAGCACGCCGACAATCTCATCGTGCGCATCATCTTCCTTGAGGGCCATCCCAATCTGCAGGCGCTCAATCCGTTGAGAATCGGCGAGAACATCCGCGAGATCCTCGACGCTGATCTCAAGGCCGAATATGAGGCACGAGCCCTCTACAAGGACGCCCGTGACGTCTGCAAAGACGAAGGCGACTACGTCTCGATGGAACTGTTCGAAAAGCTGATGTCCGACGAAGAGGGGCATATCGACTTCCTCGAGACGCAGATCGACCTCTACGACACACTCGGCGACAAGAACTACGGTCTGCTCAACGCGTCCTCAGCGGACGAGGACTAAAGTTAGTTTCGCAAGATCATTGTTGGGCGTTTACCGAGGCGTAGACGCCCAATCGATGCAGCATCTGCATAACCGATAACCACACCATCATCTCGATGATCTCCTCTGGTGCTAGGCCGTCGACAATGGTCTCGACGACATCGGGCGCCGGGGTTGCCGGTGACGGTGCCGCTTCCTGAGCCAACAGCAGGCAGACGGCCTGCTTGGCCGGAAGCCGGGTTCGTTCAGTCAGGAAATTGAGCCTTGCGCTGGCTGGGCCGGCCAGGCTTGAGAACTCTGTAAGCGCTTCGAAGTCCCTGAAATCACTTGAGTGGCACTCGGCAAGTTTGCGCGAGACCCGTAGCAAATCCTCATCTCCGATGACGGTGGCAAAAACGAACGCTGCGAGGGGTTTGACGGCCAGCCCGCAGGCACTGGTTTGTGCGTCGAGATTATCGCGCAGGATGGTCGTCGTCGCACGGATGGCGCGCTTGTGCCTCAGTGCGGCAAGAACCGGAAAATCGTATCCGGTCCTTGTCTTCAGGTATTCCCCGGCCTTGGGCCAGGTCGATGGGACGCCTCTGATCCAGGTGGCCTCCTGCCGGATGGCGGCCGGAGCCTTGCGAAGGATCCGCAAATAGGTCCCGAGACTGTCCACCGGTGGGTTGTCGCCTGCATCCGTGATTTGACCAGCCCAGTGCTTGCCCGGATCCCAACCCGTTTCCGGCAACAGGCCGCCCACATCCGAGATGATGCCGCTCTCCAATGCAATGCCCATGGAATCCATGAATTTGTTGAGGAAACCCATCATGGCAACCCCGAGCGCCAGCCATTCGAGGTCGCTTTCACTGACAAACCGCAAGACCTCTTTGCGATCCTGCGGACCAAGGCTTGCAGGGATTTGCGAAAGGCCCTCCGCAAATCGGGAAACCGCCTTTGCCCGCTCTGATCCCTCACCGACAATGTCTTCGGCCCGCGCCCCTCGGCGCAGTGCGAATGTACACGAATGGGCGGTGCAATAGCCGCACCCGGCCGCCTTGCTGGACTTGTACATGGCAAGGCCCAGCAGATCCTTCGGCGGACCAAAGCCAAGCAGGCTGAACGGGATATTGGTGAAGTTCGGGATCAGCAGGTTGTAGGTGCGAAAACCTACCGGCCAAAGTTCCAGCAGAGAGTAGCAGTTGGCGTAGACACCCAGCACCTCCCGCGCCAGGGAGATCATGGCCGGGTAGCGCCGCTCAACCGTTCTGGCATCTACCGCAAAAGGCAGCAATCCGTCGTAAAGTGTATCCGTCATGCCCCGATCTCCGCTTTCCTGACGCGTTGGGCTATAAATTGAGCCCAAGCCCCCAAAAAACTCGCAGTTTAGCAAATCCATGATCCAAATGGGTCATGCTGAGCCAGTTTTATACATGTACTCTTCGTCGAGTGCGCGCTGATTGACATGGGCACAATTCGAATCGCGAGAGTATTGCATGCGTGATTGTCTCGATATCGTACCGTATTTGATGCTTGGCGCGTAGTTGCTTGTGCCATACCTCAATGCCACCGACCGCCTAACAACCACATTCACTTTTGATAGGCACATGACCGACAGGGGCATGCAAAAAGCCTCCTTTTGCGGTCTGTTCACGTGCGAATCACGCAGGCGTCACGGTGAGCGTGATTTTCTCTCGCAAGAAACCCGAGTTCGAGCGCCAGCCCACAGGACACGCGACTGGAGAACAACGGACGGTCATGGGGGTGACCCGAGAACTCGGAATTTGGGGATGTTGAAGTTTCAACAGGGGGGATCCGATGTCTTTCGCCAGCGATGTCAGAGATGCATATCAAACTGTCTTGCAGCGCCAACCCACAGCCGGTGAGCTGGACGCTGCACTGAATTCCGCTCAAGACGGGCCGGCATTGGTCGCTTTGGTCGAAAGCCTCGTATCCAGCCCGGAGGTTCTCGAATTCGTCGCTCCGGTCCTGCGCATGTACCAGAGCATCTATGGACGCATCGCTGATCCGGGTGGGTTGACCTACTGGGTGAACGTGTTTCGCGATCCGGATGTTCAGGCGCAGGACAATCCCGCGACCACGACGATAGATGAAGCGCTGCTTGTTCTCGCTCGGGCATTCGCTGACACCTCGACCCAGGAATTCGTCGACCGCTTTGGGGCGGACCCCTCGCCCGCCGACTACGTCGCCGCTCTCTATCGCAACGTCCTGTCGCGGGAGCCCGACACGGCCGGTCAGACCTACTGGACCAATGTCTACAACACTTTGCTGAACGATCTCACCGGTGGGACAACACCGACCGAGGAAGACAAGCGCGAGGTGCGCGCCATCCTCCTGGAGCAATTTGTCTCCTCCGACGAAAGCGAGAGCCGCGCGCAGCCGGCAGTCGAGAACTTCCTGACCCAATCTGCATTGGGCACGGGCACGGCTTTCGACACTCTTTGGGAATATACGCCTTCTGATGATTCCACGGTCGATTTATCGTCTTCAACAGATGATGAAGACATAACGCTGCTTGATGGTGTCGGACGATCGGTCACGACCGGATCCGGCAACGACATGGTGTGGTTGGGCTCCGGCAACCACATGGTCGACACCGGCGATGGCGACGACACGGTGATAACCGGCCCGGGTGACGACACCGTTTCCATTGGCGATGGCGATGACACCGCACAGACCGGCGCAGGCGACGACCTGATCATTGCCGGAGCCGGAGGAGGCATCGACGTCATCGACGGCGGCCTCGGTACCGATACCGTTTCCTATCCGTCGGCCGAGGATCCGGTCCTCATCGATTTGCGGACAGCGGATCGCAGCGCCCAGGCGGCGGGAGCCACGACGATCGGCGCCAAGCTGACGGATGACGGATATGACCCGACGACGCCGGTCGGTTATGCCGAGGGATCGGACATCGAGACCGACATCCTCATCAGCATCGAGAATGCTCATGGCGGAGCCGGAAACGACACGATATTCGGCAACGATGGAAACAATACGCTGCAAGGCATGGGCGGCGATGATGATTTGGAGGGGTTCGCGGGCAATGATGCGCTGCAAGGCGGCACCGGCAATGACCTTGTGTCGGGCGGGTCCGGCAATGACGACGTCGACGGAGGCCGGGGCGATGACAACGTCAGTGGCGGAGAAGGTGACGATACCGCGACCTATGTCGCCGGTCAGAACGTTGGGGCGACGGACTTCTATGACGGCAACCAGGGCACCGACACTCTCACACTCGCCCTGACGCAGGATGAGGCCGACGATGCCCTGATCCAGGCCGACATCGCCGCCTTCGGCGCCTTTTTGACGGCAAACGCCAATCCGGCCAGCAACGGGGCGACACCGGTATTCCAGTTCACTCAGTTCGGTCTGTTGGCCAGAAACTTTGAGGCCGTGAACATCGACATCATCGGTGTCGGCAACACCGACCCCACCGCCGCCAATGACGCATTTTCCGGAGACGAAGACCTCCAGATTGCCGGCAACGTGCTAGACGACAATGGCTCAGGCACCGACAGCGACGCCGATGGCGATCCTCTCCACGTGGTGCCGGATATCATCACAACCGCCAATGGCGGCCTGGTGACGTTGCTGGCCGATGGGTCGTTCATCTACGACCCCGCTCTTAACTTCAACGGTTCGGACGGGTTCCAATATACGCTGGAAGACGGTTTTGGCGGCTCTGACACCGGCACCGTCAGCATCACGATCAATCCCGTTCAGGATGATCCCATCGCGGCTGACGACGCCTTTGGTGGAGCCGAGGGCGCCCAGATCACCGGCAACGTGCTGTCAGACAACGGGGCGGGTGCAGACGACGATCCGGATGGCGACGCCCTGAACGTGGTGCCCGCATCCTTCACCACCGCCAACGGCGCCACGGTCAATCTTTTGGCCGACGGATCGTTCACCTACGATCCGGCAACGAACCAGAATGGCCCCGACAGTTTTGATTACACGCTGCAGGACGGCAATGGCGGCTCGGACATCGGCACCGTCAACATCTCCGTCAGCCCGGTCCAGGATGATCCGATCGCCGCCGATGATGCCTTCAGCGGCGACGAGGACACCCAGGTCACGGGCAACGTCCTGACGGATAACGGTTCGGGTGCCGACAGCGACCCCGATGGCGACCCGTTGAGCGTGTCACCCGGCGTGATCGTCACCGCCAATGGCGGCACCGTCAATCTGCTGGCCGACGGGTCGTTCACCTATGATCCCGCTGCCAGTTTCAATGGCCAGGATCAGTTCGACTATACGCTGCTGGACGGCAATGGCGGAACCGACACCGGCACCGTCACCATCACCGTCAATCCGATGCCGGATGATCCGGTCGCGGCCAACGATACGTTCACCGCCGACGAAGAGGCGTCCCTCGTTGGCAACCTGCTCAGCGACAACGGCGCAGGCGCCGACAGCGACCCCGATGGCGACCCTCTGAGCGTCGCACCCGCAGTCCTCGCCACCGCCGGGGGCGGAACCGTCAACATCTTCGCCAATGGCTTTTTCATCTACGACCCGGCCGCCGATTTCTTCGGCCCCGACCAATTCAGCTACACCCTGCTGGACGGCAATGGCGGAACCGACACCGGCACCGTCAGCATAACCGTCGACGGCACCCCGGACTTTCCGGTTGCGGCAGACGATACCTTCGTCGGCGATGAGGACACCCAAATCGTCGGCAACGTCCTCGACGACAACGGCGCCGGGGCGGACAGCGATCCTGACGGCGATCCTTTGAGCGTCACGCCTGCGGTCATTGCGACGGCCAATGGCGGCACGGTCAATCTCCTGGCCGACGGTTCCTTCACCTACGATCCGGCCGCCCACTATCATGGGCCGGATAGCTTTGAGTACACACTCACCGACGGTTCAGCTGCGACAGAGATCGGCACCGTCAACATCACCGTCAACCCGGTCCAGGACGACCCCGTTGCCGCCAATGATACCTTCACCGGCGACGAAGATACTCAGATCGTCGGCAATGTCCTGAACGACAACGGTTCCGGCGTGGACAGCGACGCCGATGGCGACGCTCTGACGGTCGTGCCGGCGATCATCAACACCGCCAATGGCGGCACCGTCAATCTCCTGGCCGACGGTTCGTTCACCTACGATCCGGCTGCCAACTACAACGGACCCGACACTTTCGACTACACACTGCTCGATGGTAATGGTGGAACGGACACCGGCACGGTCAGCCTGACCATCAATCCCGTCCAGGATGACCCAATCGCGGTCGACGATGATGCTGGCGGAGATGAGAACACGCTGATCGTGGGCAATGTCCTCGACAACAACGGTTTCGGTTTTGACAGCGACCCCGACGGCGATCCATTGAGTGTGGTGCCGGACGTGTTCGTCACGGCCAATGGCGGCACTGTCACGATCCTCGCCAACGGCTCATTCACCTATGATCCGGCGACCAATTTCAATGGCCCTGACAGTTTCGACTACACTCTGCAGGACGGCAACGGCGGATCGGACACCGGCACCGTCAACATCACGGTCAACTCGGTTCCGAGCGATCCCGTCGCCGCTGACGATGCTGTTGGCGGAGACGAGGACACCCAGATCACCGGCAACGTCCTCGACGACAATGGTGCCGGTGGGGACAGCGACCCGGATGGCGACACGCTGAGCGTCACGCCGGCCTCCTTCACCACGGCCAATGGCGGGACCGTCATTATTTTGGCCGACGGATCGTTCACGTACGACCCCGCCGCCGACTACAATGGTCCCGACAGCTTCGAATACACGCTTTTGGACGGCAATGGTGGCTCCGACACCGGCACGGTCAACATCACCGTCAATCCCATTCAGGACGATCCGGTCGCGGCGGTCGACGCCTTCACCGGAGACGAAGACACGCAATTCACCGGTAATGTCTTGAACGACAATGGCTCGGGTGCCGACAGCGATCCCGACGGAGATGTGCTGAGCGTGTTGCCGGGCGTCATCGCCACGGCCAATGGCGGCACCGTCAATCTCCTTGCCGACGGATCATTCACCTACGATCCGGCCACCAATTACAATGGCCCGGACAGTTTCACCTACACGCTCCAGGACGGCAATGGCGGCTCGGACACCGGTACCGTCAACTTCACCGCCAACCCGGTCCCGGACGGACCGCCCCTGTTCACCACCAATGCCGATGTTGTCGATTTTAACACGATCGTGCCCGCCGATTACCTGACGGGATCGCAGTACGCCGCGCTTGATGGCAACGACACCGTGACTCTGGCCACGAACGCCGTGAATGCAGCTGCTGCGGGCTATGTCATTGGTACGGCCTTCGACGCCGGTGACGGTGACGACAATGTCACGGGCGGTGCCTTGAACGATGTGATCTTCGGTGGCGACGACCAGGATACTCTGGATGGCGGCGACGGCGATGACGCACTCGACGGACAGGGCGGCAACGACATCCTGCTCGGAGGCGACGGCAGCAACACCATTCTGGGCGCAACGGGCGATGATTCGATCACAGTTTCGAACAAGACGGTTCCGTTCACGGATACGATTGATGGCGGGTCTGGCACGGATGATCTGACGATCACCTATGGTGCCATTACCGGTGCCCAGGATTTTGTGACGCGCAGTTATTCAGGTAGCACGAGTCCCGGCGGGATCTTCAGTTTCGACGATGGCGCTGGCGGTATCATCAATTTCCAGAACATTGAGGATCTGACTGTCGGCGGCATCAGTTACGATGTCATTATCCAATTTAACAACAACAATCTCAGCAATGATGTGTTCGGAGCCGGCAACGTAAGGATTGGCGGCGTGTTCTATTCGTCGGCAACCGATGAAGTCGTTCTTTTCGACAATGGTTTGGTGACCAACCTCGATGTGGACAGGGTGCGAACGCAATTTGGCGGCAACCTTGGTGACGCTCTGACCATTACAGGATCATCGATCCAGGACATCATTGTCGGTGACTCGATCCGATCAGGCACATCGGGTCTCGGTGCGCTCACCATCAACTCCGGAGATGGCAACGACGAGATCGACATATCGAACAGTGCGGCCAGTGACAGCATCGATACAGGCACCGGAGACGACTTAGTGTTTGTCACTCTCTCCCAAATCGCAAGCGATACCCTGCTCGACGGCGGCGCCGGCGACAACGATATGCTTGCCTTTGGTCTCAGCGGCAGTGGTACGGCCGGAACCTTTGACCTGAACACATTGAACGCTCAAAATTTTGAGAGCCTGATGGGATCTGGCGGTGACGATACGCTGATCGGTGATGGCCTGGCCAATTTCCTTTATGGCGGCGAGGGCAATGATCTCGTCCAGGGCGGTGTTGGCAATGACACCTTGTTCGGAGACAGCGACTTCGGTTTACCGCGCAGCGCTTGGATAGGTCACACTGATACAACCGGCAACGACACCCTTGAGGGCGGCGCCGGCGATGACACGCTGGTCGGCGGTGGTGGCGATGACACGCTGGATGGCGGCACCGGCACCGACATGATGACCGGCGACGCCGGGATCGATGTCTTCGTACTGCGCCTCGGCGATGGCGCCCCAACCCTGGCCGACGCCGACATCATAACAGACTTTACCAATGGAACCGACCTGTTGGGCCTGGCTGGCGGACTCGTGTTCGCCGATCTGACTATATCGCAGGGCACAGGCGCCAATGCCGCCGATACCATCATCCAGCACACCGCCAGCAGCGAGTTTCTTACGGTCCTCCAAGGCATCACGGCAACGGACGTCGATGTCTTCGATTTCACGATCCTGACCAACACGGGACTGAACCTGGTTGGGACGACCGGGAATGACACTTTGCTGGGGAGTGAAGCCAGCGACACAGCAGCCGGTGATGATGGCAGCGACATTGTTCTGACCCGTGGCGGCGATGATTCGATTACGGTTTCGAACAAGACGGTTCCGTTTACGGACACGATTGATGGTGGGTCCGGGACGGATGATCTGACGATCACCTATGGTGCCATTACCGGTGCCCAGGATTTTGTGACGCGCAGTTATTCAGGTAGCACGAGTCCCGGCGGGATCTTCAGTTTCGACGATGGCGCTGGCGGTATCATCAATTTCCAGAACATTGAGGATCTGACTGTCGGCGGCATCAGTTACGATGTCATTATCCAATTTAACAACAACAATCTCAGCAATGATGTGTTCGGAGCCGGCAACGTAAGGATTGGCGGCGTGTTCTATTCGTCGGCAACCGATGAAGTCGTTCTTTTCGACAATGGTTTGGTGACCAACCTCGATGTGGACAGGGTGCGAACGCAATTTGGCGGCAACCTTGGTGACGCTCTGACCATTACAGGATCATCGATCCAGGACATCATTGTCGGTGACTCGATCCGATCAGGCACATCGGGTCTCGGTGCGCTCACCATCAACTCCGGAGATGGCAACGACGAGATCGACATATCGAACAGTGCGGCCAGTGACAGCATCGATACAGGCACCGGAGACGACTTAGTGTTTGTCACTCTCTCCCAAATCGCAAGCGATACCCTGCTCGACGGCGGCGCCGGCGACAACGATATGCTTGCCTTTGGTCTCAGCGGCAGTGGTACGGCCGGAACCTTTGACCTGAACACATTGAACGCTCAAAATTTTGAGAGCCTGATGGGATCTGGCGGTGACGATACGCTGATCGGTGATGGCCTGGCCAATTTCCTTTATGGCGGCGAGGGCAATGATCTCGTCCAGGGCGGTGTTGGCAATGACACCTTGTTCGGAGACAGCGACTTCGGTTTACCGCGCAGCGCTTGGATAGGTCACACTGATACAACCGGCAACGACACCCTTGAGGGCGGCGCCGGCGATGACACGCTGGTCGGCGGTGGTGGCGATGACACGCTGGATGGCGGCACCGGCACCGACATGATGACCGGCGACGCCGGGATCGATGTCTTCGTACTGCGCCTCGGCGATGGCGCCCCAACCCTGGCCGACGCCGACATCATAACAGACTTTACCAATGGAACCGACCTGTTGGGCCTGGCTGGCGGACTCGTGTTCGCCGATCTGACTATATCGCAGGGCACAGGCGCCAATGCCGCCGATACCATCATCCAGCACACCGCCAGCAGCGAGTTTCTTACGGTCCTCCAAGGCATCACGGCAACGGACGTCGATGTCTTCGATTTCACGATCCTGACCAACACGGGACTGAACCTGGTTGGGACGACCGGGAATGACACTTTGCTGGGGAGTGAAGCCAGCGACACAGCAGCCGGTGATGATGGCAGCGACATTGTTCTGACCCGTGGCGGCGATGATTCGATTACGGTTTCGAACAAGACGGTTCCGTTTACGGACACGATTGATGGTGGGTCCGGGACGGATGATCTGACGATCACCTATGGTGCCATTACCGGTGCCCAGGATTTTGTGACGCGCAGCTATTCAGGTAGCACGAGTCCCGGCGGGATCTTCAGTTTCGACGATGGCGCTGGCGGTATCATCAACTTCCAGAACATTGAGGATCTGACTGTCGGCGGCATCAGTTACGATGTCATTATCCAATTTAACAACAACAATCTCAGCAATGATGTGTTCGGAGCCGGCAACGTAAGGATTGGCGGCGTGTTCTATTCGTCGGCAACCGATGAAGTCGTTCTTTTCGACAATGGTTTGGTGACCAACCTCGATGTGGACAGGGTGCGAACGCAATTTGGCGGCAACCTTGGTGACGCTCTGACCATTACAGGATCATCGATCCAGGACATCATTGTCGGTGACTCGATCCGATCAGGCACATCGGGTCTCGGTGCGCTCACCATCAACTCCGGAGATGGCAACGACGAGATCGACATATCGAACAGTGCGGCCAGTGACAGCATCGATACAGGCACCGGAGACGACTTAGTGTTTGTCACTCTCTCCCAAATCGCAAGCGATACCCTGCTCGACGGCGGCGCCGGCGACAACGATATGCTTGCCTTTGGTCTCAGCGGCAGTGGTACGGCCGGAACCTTTGACCTGAACACATTGAACGCTCAAAATTTTGAGAGCCTGATGGGATCTGGCGGTGACGATACGCTGATCGGTGATGGCCTGGCCAATTTCCTTTATGGCGGCGAGGGCAATGATCTCGTCCAGGGCGGTGTTGGCAATGACACCTTGTTCGGAGACAGCGACTTCGGTTTACCGCGCAGCGCTTGGATAGGTCACACTGATACAACCGGCAACGACACCCTTGAGGGCGGCGCCGGCGATGACACGCTGGTCGGCGGTGGTGGCGATGACACGCTGGATGGCGGAACCGGCACCGACATGATGACCGGCGACGCCGGGATCGATGTCTTCGTACTGCGCCTCGGCGATGGCGCCCCAACCCTGGCCGACGCCGACATCATAACAGACTTCCAAGACGGGTCTGATCTCATGAGCCTGGTTGGAGGCCTTCTCTACACCGACTTGACAATCTTCCAGGGTGCCGCCGCCAACGCCGGCGACACAATCATACAGCACACAACCAGCAGCGAGTTCCTCGCGGTCCTCCAGGGCACCACGGCAACAGATATCGACGCCTTTGATTTTCTCTGACGCCGACAATCGTTGAGTGGATGCTATGAGCAGCCGGGTTTTGACCCGGCTGCTTGTTTTTCAGCTGGCAATGCGCCGACCGCGCCATCTCTTCTGCAGTCCAAACCGCAATGTTGCCCTGCCGCCGTGCTTGTTGGTAGTTTGCTGGTTTAGAGGGATTCCAAATCGCCAAGCGCTGGAAGGATCCCCGGCTGGGAGGAAATGCGGAACTTGCAATGGTAGAGGTGCACTACTCGCCCTTGCTCGTGGGAGCGTCGGTGCTCGTTGCCATCATGGCGGCGTTTACCTGCCTGCGGTTGACCAGCGGGCTGCGCAACCTGTCGTTTGCACGCCGCAAGGTGCGCATCGCCGAGGCCGCCGTGGCGCTGGGCGGAGGCATCTGGTCGATGCATTTCATCGGCATGCTTGCGGTCACGCTGCCTTTCGTCGTGTCCTACGATCCGCTGCTGACGCTCAGCTCGATGCTGCTGGCGATCCTGATCACGGGATGCGGGCTGCTGCTGTTGCATTTCGGTGAACGCACGAATTGGCGGATCCTGTTTGCCGGCACCTTCACCGGTGCCGGCATCGCGGCCATGCATTACACCGGCATGGCGGCAATCTCCGCCAACTGCATCGTCAGCTACAATTGGCTCGGAATTACCACATCGGTGGTCATTGCCATTGCCGCCTCAACGCTGGCCATGTGGCTGGCCTATTCCAACCGGTCCCTCCTGCGCACGGCCGTCGGCGCGGTCGTTCTGGGGCTCGCCGTTTCGGCCATGCACTATGTCGCAATGCTGAGCACCGCCTTCGCTGAAGCCGCTGAATTCGTTGCCCAACCGCTGCCGTCACTCGATCCGCAGGTTCTGGCCATCTCGGTAACGCTGAGCACCTTCGTCATCTGCGGCCTGTTCCTGCTGCTGGCCATGCCGATGGAGGAAACAACTGTAGAGGCCGAGGAACAGCCTGAACCCGAAACCCCGCCGAAACCGAAAACCGCCAAGGCGCCAGGCCTGGCACTCAGCCGCGCCAGCTCGTCAACACCGGCCGCCCGCAACCGCATTCCTTACGAAAAGGAAGGAACGGTGCGGTTCATGAACACCGATCAGATCCTTGCGATCGAGAGCGACGGCCACTACACGAAAATCCGCACCGACAACGACGCCCTGTTTTGCCCCTGGTCGATGTCGAAAGTCGAAAGCAGCCCGCCGGCGCAGAAATTTCTGAAAACGCACCGACGCTACCTTGTGAATCCCGCCCATATCAACGGTCTTAAAAAGGTCGGCGACCAGCTGTTCTGCTACGTCGGCAAGGCTGCCGAACTGGAGGTGCCGGTGAGCCGGGCGCGGGCCAAGGACCTGCGCCAGCAGCTCGGGGTCTGACTTACTTCAGATACAACGGAATGCCTTCCACCCGGGCAATCTTCGGCCGGTACTGGTCGATATCGTAGAACCGGTCGACGTCGACGCGGTGCAGGCCCTTGGTGCTGATATCGGCCGGCTGGGTCACATAGCAGCCGTTCTTGATGCCGACCATCAGGCCGCTTTTGCCTTCCTCGATGAGTTGCACGCACATTGTGCCGTAATTCTTGCCGACGGTGAGATCCACGGCGTCCGGCGCGCCGGAACGCAACAGATAGCCGAGGTTCTGGATCATCACGTTGACGCCGGTGATCCTCTTCAGCCCGGCGCCGACCCGCTCGCCGATGCCGCCGAGTTTCTTGTGGCCATAGGCGTCTTCCTCGCCGCCTTCGATGATATCCTCGCCGACGACCGTCGCCCCCTCGGAGACCACCGACAGGGTGTAGTTGGAGGAGCTGCGTTTGCGATCCTCGAGCAGGAAATCGCCCAGGCGCTGGAGGTCGAACGGCACTTCGGCGATCAGCGTCCGGTCGGTGTCGGCCAGATAGCCGCTGGCCAGAGCCGTCAGGCCGCAATTGCGGCCGAAAAGCTCGACGATCATGAAACGTTCATGGCTGCCTGCCGACGTTCTCAGCCGGTTGATCATCTCGACCGACCGCGTGATGCAAGTGGAGAAGCCGATGCAATAGTCGGTCCCGAAAACATCGTTATCCATGGTCTTGGGGATGCACATCGTCTTCATCCCCTCGGTGTGGATCCGCGCCGCGTAAGACAGCGTGTCGTCGCCACCGATGGCGATCATGACGTTGATCCCCATGGTGTCGAGCACCGCCAGCACGTGGTTGGTGATGTCGATCTTTCCGTTGGCATCCGGCTCGCGGTCGACTTTGACGAAATCCGGGATGTCATCCGGGTTCATGCGCGATGGATTGGTCCGCGACGTGTGGATGAAGGTGCCGCCGGTACGATCAACCGCCCGCACCAGCTGTGACGTCAGCCCAAAATGCGTGTCCGGCGTGGCGGACGGATCGGACGCATCGGTGTTGACCGGTCCCGCCCAGCCGCGGCGGAACGCTGTGACGCGCCAGCCCTTGCGTTCGGCTTCATTGACGACAGACTTGATGGCGGCGTTCAGGCCGGGAACGTCCCCGCCGCCGGTCAAAATCCCAAGATGCACGGCGAACTCCTCACATGCAGATGAAAATCAGCCCGATCATAGGCCGTTTCAACCGATTTAAAAAGCCAAAATGCGGGATTCAGGCCAATCAACGCCCTGACCTCGTCTGAAGCGCATTCGAGCTGCCCAGCGAGGAGCCTTTATGACGCTTTGTTGTCGTAATTCAGGTCGGCCGGAGAAATCAGCACTCCGAATTGGCGACACCAGATAACCACGCTCGGAAAATCGTCGAGGTCGACACCGGCTGGGATTTCATAGCGCTGGCTGCCTTCGAAAGCGCGCAGCTTGCCGAGATCAACATACATGGTGTCCTTGACGTCGGACGATTGCCGCACCGTCTCCTTCGGCACCAGATAGACGTGAAAGGCCGGCCCGGGACCGACCTTGAAGTCGCTGCCCAGGAAAACGACGTTCTCGTACACCTCCACCTCGCCTTCGCCATAGTGAATCGGATCAGCCGGATTGGCGTGAATGAAGGTGCCGGTCGCCACCCGGTTCTGCTGATCGTCGACCGACAGCGTTTCCATCGCCGGCGGCGGCGGAAAGACGTAGGGAAAGGCGAAAAACCCAACAGCGATGCCGAAGGCCGTGCCGAGCACGCCACCGATCAGGAATATTGCAATCGAACGCCACATGCTGTGTCTCCCTTCGACTAGGCCTGGCCTTACCTGATCACTCTCAGGCCGGCTCGGTCAACTTCTCTTCCCGTTTGGCGGTCGCCGGGGGATAAAGTTCGTCCAGCGGGACCGACTTGCCGGTGTCCTGCACGATGCGGCAATGAAAGCGTTTGAGCGCCCGCGGATGGGGAACGCCGCATGAATGGGCGATCACACCCACGTCGTAGCGGATGCGCTCGACATAGTTCTTTACCCGCACGGCCTTGTTGGCCGGATCGAGCCCGCGTTGCAGCCGCCTGTCATGGGTGGTGATGCCCGTCGGGCAGGTGTTCTTGTTGCACTTCAGCGCCTGGATACAGCCGAGCGCGAACATGAAACCGCGAGCCGTGACCACCACATCGGCTCCGGCACAATAGGCCCAGGCGATATCGGCTGGCGTGACAAGCTTGCCGGAGACGATGACCTTGATCCGGTCGCGCAGGCCATGTCGGACGAGAATGTCGACGACCATCGGCAGGGCTTCCTTTATGGGCAGGCCGACATTGTCCATCAACGGCATCGGCGCAGCACCTGTTCCACCGTCGCCTGAATCGATGGTGATGAAGTCCGGTGCGCTGGCTGCACCGCGGGTGTTGATCTCGCGGCACAGACTGTCCAGCCAGCCATAGGCACCGATCACCGCCTTGAACCCGGTCGGCTTGCCGGTCACCCGGCGCACCCGTTCGATCATGTCGAGCAGTTGCGGCACGTTGGAAATTTCCGGGTGCCCGTTCGGCGAAATCGAAGCCTCGCCGGCCGGAATGCCACGGATCTTCGAAATCTCCCTGGTCACCTTGGCGCCGGGCAGGATACCGCCCTTGCCCGGCTTGGCTCCCTGGCTCATCTTCAATTCGAACATCTTGACCTGGTCGTGCGCCGCGACTTCCGCCAGTTTGCCGTCGTCCAGCTCGCCCGCTTCATTGCGTACGCCGTATTTGGCAGTGCCGATCTGAAACACCAGGTCGCAACCTCCTTCCAGATGATAGGGTGACAGTCCGCCCTCGCCCGTGTTGAGCCAGCAATTGGCAAGTTTCGCCCCCTTCGACAGAGCACGCACGGCCGGTCGGGACAAAGCACCAAAGCTCATACCGGATATGTTGACGATCGACTGGGTCTCGTAGGGGTGCTTGCAGCCCTCACCGATGGTGATCGGCGGCGCAGGGACCGAGTCCTCAGTCAGCGTCGGAAACGGACAATTGTTGAAGATTACGGTGCCGACCGGCGACAGGCTGCGGGTCGAGCCGAACGCCACGGTGTTGTCCTCGCCAGAGGATGATTTGTAGACCCATTCCCGTTCGGCCCGGTTGAACGGCATCTCCTCGCGGTCCATGGCAAAGAAGTACTGGCGAAAGAACTCGCCGAGCGTCGAGAACAGGTAGCGGAATCGCCCGAGAACCGGAAAATTGCGACGCACGGCGTCACGCGTCTGCATGACGTCGACCAGGAACATGACGACGATGATCGCCGCAAACAGGCCAACGACGAAGACAAACAGGGTCGACAGAAAACCCAGACCATCCATCGTCACCCGGGTCAGAATACCGATGTCCTGCATGATGCCTCTCCCATGATCCGGCTGTGTCCTGCGGCTCGATAAGGGTATTGCCGGCCCCGATTACACTAAACGTTTTTTCACTTCGGCTTTATCGCGATGTGAGACTCAAGTTGGAAGGCACACGATTCAGAACTTGTTACGATCTCGTATTCCTCTATCGTGATCCGATGGAAATATTGGGCATCGATTTCACTAGCAGGCCAAGAAGAGGCAAACCGATAAGCTGTGCGCGGTGTCAGTTGACGGGCGACGATCTGCATTTTGAGGAGCTAATCGAATGGTCTGACTTCGAAGAGTTCGAATCAGCCCTCGTGCGGCCTGGCCCGTGGATCGCCGGTATCGACTTTCCGTTTGGCCAATCCAGGCGCTTCATCGAGAATGTAGGTTGGCCAAAAGACTGGTCAGAATACGTACGTCATTCTCACCTTCTGAAACGGGCCGGCTTCCGGAGTGCACTCGAAAACTACCGAAAGCCCAGACCAAAGGGCGATAAAGAACATCGCAGACAGACTGACATAGCCGCCGGGTCTATAAGCCCTCAGAAGCTCTATGGCGTCCCGGTTGGGTTGATGTTTTTCGAAGGCGCGCCACGTCTCCTCGCGTCTGGTGTTACCGTACCGCATCTCTTGAGTGGCGATCCGGCGCGTATCGTTGTCGAGGCCTATCCCGGAGTTCTTGCCCGTTCGGTCATCGGACGCAGGAGCTATAAGAATGACACCCGAAGGAAACAGACCATCGATCAGCGGGACGCACGCTACGAGCTTCTGAAGGCATTACATAACGGCGTTGCTCAGGACCGCTATGGCTTTGGGCTCGACGCACCGGATTGGCTGTGCGACGACCCGTGCGGCGACCATCTGGATGCCTTTCTTTGTGGAATCCAGGCCGGATGGGCTTGGCACAATCGCATGAAGGCGTATGGCGCACCGCTGCCGATAGACAATCTTGAGGGTTGGATCGCCGATCCGTTGACCGACCCTGCGCTCCATTGCAACTAGTAGCCGACCATGAAAAACCCCTTGCTGCGCCATTGGGACAAGGCGGCACTGCAGAGTGCGCCTTTCCTTCATCCAGAGGACATGATCCCGGTCAGCCAACAGGCTGGCATTCACTCGACGGCTGACTTCGTTCGCCAATTCGAGGACGGCGACCTTTCTCCGTCAGCGTTTCATCTCGGCCTTTATCCACAGCCCTATCTCGGTGACCTAGATAATGCGGATATCGTCCTTCTACTCCTCAACCCGGGACTGAGCGCGCTCGACTACTTTATAGAGAACAGCCAAACCGAATTTCGCAATGAAATCAGAGCAACAATTCGCGGAGAGAAGAGAGACCACCTGTTTCTCGATACGAACTGGATTTGGACCGCCGGATTCGCATGGTGGGAAAGCAAACTTAGGGGTGTAGCTCAGATCATTTCGAAGGAACGGTTTTCTAGCCGGTACGGAAACGCGCTCAAGGATCTATCGCACCGAATCGCGGCTGTCCAACTGGTTCCTTACCACTCCTTCAGTTTCAAAGGGTCTAAGAAACTGGCGTCCTCTGCTGCGGCCAGGGAATATGTGAATCGAATGGATGAAGAGCAGACCGTCATCGCACTGCGAAGCGTTAGGGATTGGCAGCTCCCGGATAGGCCCAATGTCATCAAGTATCCCCAAAACTTGGCGCGAAGCGCCAGCCTAGCACCAGGGACGCCAGGAGGGGATGCTATCCTAAGGCGCTACGGAATATACTTTTAGCAGCCCGCTAAACCCGCAACTCTTAAATTGCTCCAGTTTCACATAGCGGGTTCAGTCCTTCGAAAGGTCTTTGGACAGCTGACCGTTCGTGCAGAATATCGACCGTTCGTGCAAAAACCAGCCGATTGGTGCAGGCCGGATTCCCTTTACAAACAGGCCCTTCCAGATTGTCGCCATCGCTTCCTGGGAGGAAACACATGATACCCGGTTCATTCGACTACCATCGGCCGACAACGGTTGGCGAAGCTGTCGGCCTGCTTGCCGACAACCCCGGCGCCGCCTTCATTCTGGCCGGCGGCCATAGCCTCATCCCGATGATGAAACTCCGCATGGCGGTGCCCGAGCACCTTGTCGACATCCAGGGCATCGACGGTCTCTCGTCCATCAATGTGTCCGGCCCGCAGATCGAAATCGGCGCCGCCGTCACGCAGGCGGAAATCATCGGCTCCGATGTGTTGGCGCAGCACTGCCCGATCCTGCGCGAGACATCGCTGCAGATCGCCGATCCGCAGATCCGCAATGTCGGAACCATCGGCGGCAATGTCGCCAATGGCGACCCAGGCAACGACATGCCGGCAATCATGCAGCTTCTCGATGCCTCCTTCGAACTCACCGGTCCCGACGGCAGCCGCGAGGTCAAGGCGCGCGATTTTTACGAAGCTGCCTTTTTCACCGGCCGTGACGAGAGCGAGATGCTGACAGCCATCCGCTTTGCCGCGCCGCCGGCCGGTCACGGCTCCAGCTACCAAAAGCAGAAGCGCAAAATTGGCGATTACGCCACCGCAGCCGCCGGTGTCGTTCTGACCATGTCGGGCGGCACCTGCGCCAGCGCCTCCATCGGCCTCACCAATGTCGCCGACACGCCGCTTTGGGCCGAGGCCGCCTCCAACGCGCTGGTCGGAACAAATCTCGATGATGCAGCGATCGCTGCTGCGGTCGACGCCGCCAAGGCCATCACCGACCCGGCATCCGACGGCCGCGGACCGGCAGAATACCGCACCCATGTCGCCGGCATCATGGTCGCGCGCGCCATTCGCGAAGCGCAGTCGCGCACCAGTTGAGCCCGGGAGGAACATCATGTCCAAAATCAATCTCAAAATGACCGTCAACGGCCAGCCGATCGAAACGACGACGGAGCCGCGCACCCTTCTCATCCACGTGCTGCGCGAGGAACTGAGCCTGACCGGCCCACATATCGGCTGCGACACAAGCCATTGCGGCGCCTGCACCGTCGACATCAACGGCAAGTCGGTCAAATCCTGCACCGTTTTTGCCGCCCAGGCGGAAGGCGCCGACGTCACCACCATCGAAGGCATCGCCAATCCGGACGGTACGCTGCACGCGCTGCAGGAGGCCTTCCGTCAGCACCACGGACTGCAATGCGGCTTCTGTACGCCGGGCATGATCACCCGCGCCTGGCGGCTGCTGCAGGAAAACCCGAGCCCGACGGAAGAGGAAATCCGCTACGGAATCAGCGGCAATCTGTGCCGCTGCACCGGCTACCAGAACATCGTCAAGGCCATTCAGGCCGCCGCCGAAGAACTCGCCGTGAAGGAGGCAGCAGAATGACCACCGACACCAAGGAACGCATCGAAAAGCTCCAGGGCCTCGGATCGTCGCGCAAGCGCGTCGAGGACGCCCGTTTCACCCAGGGCAAGGGCAATTATGTCGACGACATCAAGCTGCCGGGCATGCTGTTCGGCGATTTCGTCCGCTCGCCCTACGGGCACGCCCGCATCAAGTCGATCAACAAGGATGCTGCCCTCGCCGCCCCCGGCGTGGTCGCGGTATTGACCGCCGAAGACCTCAAGCCCCTGAACCTTCACTACATGCCGACGCTCGCCGGAGACGTGCAGGCCGTGCTCGCCGATGAAAAGGTGTTGTTCCAGAACCAGGAAGTCGCCTTCGTCGTCGCCTCCGACCGCTATGCGGCGGCCGATGCCGTCGATCTGGTCGAGGTCGACTACGAAGAACTGCCGGCGCTGACCGACGCCTTCAAGGCTATGGATGCCGATGCGCCGCTGCTGCGCGAGGACATCAAGGACAAGATGGAAGGCGCCCACGGGCCGCGCAAGCACCAGAACCACATTTTCCATTGGGAGGAAGGCGACGAAGCCGGCGCAAACCAGGCGCTCGCTGACGCAGAGGTGACAGTCGAGGAACTGATCACCTATCAGCGCGTCCATCCCTGCCCGCTGGAGACCTGCGGCTGCGTCGCGTCCATGGACAAGGTCAACGGCAAGCTGACCATCTGGGGCACTTTCCAGGCGCCGCATGCTGTGCGTACCGTGGCTTCGCTGATCACCAACATTCCGGAGCACAATATTCGCATCGTCTCGCCTGATATCGGCGGCGGTTTCGGCAACAAGGTCGGCGTCTACCCGGGTTACATCTGCTCGGCCGTCGCCTCGATTGTCACCGGTGTGCCGATCAAGTGGGTCGAGGACCGCATCGAGAACCTGTCAGCGACCGCCTTTGCCCGCGACTATCACATGACCGGCAAACTGGCGGCGACAAAGGATGGCAAGATTACCGGCCTGCACTGCCACGTGCTCGCCGACCACGGCGCCTTCGACGCCTGCGCCGATCCGACCAAGTTCCCGGCCGGCTTCTTCCACATCTGCACCGGCTCGTACGATATTCCGGTCGCCTATTGCGGTGTCGACGGGGTCTACACCAACAAGGCGCCGGGCGGCGTCGCCTATCGCTGCTCGTTCCGGGTGACGGAGGCTGCCTATCTGATCGAGCGTATGATCGACGTGCTTGCCCGCAAGCTCGACATGGATCCGGCGGACCTGCGCATAAAGAACTTCATCAAGAAGGAGCAGTTCCCCTACACCTCGGCGCTCGGTTGGGAATATGACAGCGGCGACTACCACACTGCCATGGAAAAGGCGCTGCAGAGCGTCGGCTACCAGGCATTGCGCACCGAACAGGCGGAAAACCGCGCCGCTTTCGACCGCGGCGAGACCCGCTCGCTGATGGGGATCGGTATCGCCCATTTCACCGAGATCGTCGGCGCCGGCCCGGTCAAGAATTGCGATATTCTCGGCCTCGGCATGTTCGATTCCTGCGAAATCCGGATCCATCCGACCGGATCGGCCATTGCCCGCCTCGGCACCATAAGCCAGGGCCAGGGTCACGCCACCACCTTCGCCCAGATCCTGGCGACGGAAATCGGCATTCCGGCCGAAGACATCACGCTGGAAGAAGGCGACACGGATACGGCACCTTACGGGCTCGGCACCTACGGCTCGCGCTCGACACCGGTGGCCGGTGCGGCGACCGCGATGGCCGGCCGCAAAATCCGCGCCAAGGCCCAGATGATCGCCGCCTATCTGCTGGAGGTGCATGAGGGCGACCTCGAATGGGATGTCGACCGCTTCCAGGTGAAGGGTAATCCGGAAGCCCACAAGACGATGAAGGAAATCGCGTTCGCGTCCTACAACCAGGCCATCCCCGGCCTGGAGCCCGGTCTCGAGGCGGTGTCCTACTACGATCCGCCCAACATGACCTACCCGTTCGGCGCCTATATCTGTGTCGTTGACGTCGATGTCGACACTGGCGTCACCGACGTCCGCAGCTTCTATGCGCTCGATGATTGCGGCACCCGCATCAACCCGATGATCATCGAGGGGCAGGTGCATGGCGGACTCACCGAGGCATTGGCGATCGCCATGGGGCAGGACATCTCCTATGACGAGATCGGCAATATCAGCGGCGGCAGCCTGATGGACTTCTTCCTGCCGACCGCCGTCGAGACGCCATTCTGGCAGACCGACCACACGACGACGCCGAGCCCGCATCACCCGATCGGCGCCAAGGGTGTCGGCGAAAGCCCCAATGTCGGCGGCGTCCCGGCGTTTTCAAACGCCGTCAACGACGCCTTCGCCCACAAGGGCCTCGTCCATACCCAGATGCCGCACGACCACTGGCGGGTCTGGCAGACGGCCAAGAGCCTGGGCCTGACGGGCTGACCAGAGCGGCTTCGTCGCCGGGCAACCGGCGGCGAACTGGCCGTTCGGCGCGAAAGAGCTATTTTATTGTCAATGACAACCGACATAACATCCGGACTCGCAACAGTCGGCTATCTGGCCGACCCGCAACTGGCCGTCGCCCTGCAACTGGCGCTCGACCTGCAGCGCCCACTGTTGCTTGAGGGCGAAGCCGGCGTCGGCAAGACCGAGACAGCCAAGGCGCTGGCCGAGGTGCTCGACACGCGGCTGATCCGGCTGCAGTGCTATGAGGGCCTCGATTCCACCTCGGCCATCTATGAGTGGAACTACCAGAAACAGTTGCTGGCGATCCGCGCACGAGAACACGAAGCGGCATCGGCCGCGAGCGTCGAAAAACACATCTTCTCCGAAGAATTCCTGCTGAAGCGCCCCTTGCTGGAAGCCATCGGCCTAGACAAAAGTCCGGTTCTGCTGATCGACGAAATCGATCGCGCCGACGAGGAATTCGAGGCCTATCTGCTTGAAATATTGTCCGATTTCCAGATTACCATACCGGAACTCGGGACGATATCGGCCAAGGCGAGACCGCACGTCATTCTGACATCGAACGGCACGCGCGAACTTTCCGATGCGCTGCGTCGCCGGTGTCTCTATTCCTATGTTGAATTCCCCGACCACCAGCGCGAACTGGAGATTGTGCTGGCGCGGCTTCCGGGCATCGAACAGCAATTGGCGACGCAACTCGTCGGCTTCGTGCAGAACCTGCGACGCGAGGATCTGGAGAGGAAGCCGGGTATCGCCGAAACGCTCGACTGGGCGGCAGCGCTGACCGGTTTCGGTCTCGCTACGCTGGACGACGATCTCGACACCGTCACCTCGAGCATGATCTGCCTGCTGAAGACCGAACCGGACATCAAGTCCGTCACCCGCGAGGTCGTCTCGCGGCTGGCCGGCAAGGCCGCCTGACATGGTCGCCGCACCGGTCCAGAATGTGACGGCACCGTTGGCCGACCGCATCGTCGGATTCATCGACCACTTGCGCCTCAACGGCTTCAAGGTTGGCTCCAACGAGGCACGCATCGCTGTCGAACATCTCGGCGCGCGTCCGCTGGCGCCAATGCCGCGTGTCCGCCAGGAACTCAAGATCCTGTTTGCTTGCGGACGTGAGGACTGGCAGCGTTTCGACGATCTGTTCGAAGCCTTCTGGCTGGCATCGGGCCGACACCGTGACCTCGCCCGCCCGACCGCCTCGCCTGACATCCGCAAACCGCCGAAACGCGCGCCGCTATGGCAAAGTCATTTCGGTGAGACCGCGGAAGGTAACGGCCAGGAAACACCGCAGATCGAGACCGAAACCGGCAACGACATCGGCGGCGAGGCGTCAGGTCGGCTGATTGCGGCAAAGACCTCCGTGCTGCAGAAAACCGATCTCAAGCACATTGTCGATCCGGACGAGATCCGCGCCGCAGAGGAGCTTGCCTACCGGCTGGCCAGCGCCATGCGCTACCGGCTGACCCGGCGCTACCGACCGTCGCGTCGCGGCGCCCGCGTGGATCTGCGGCGCACCATCCGCCACGCCCTGCCGCGCGGTGGCGAACCGATCGATCTCTATCGCCGATCGAAACCGAAGCGCCCGGTCAACATTGTCATTTTCCTCGACGTCTCCGGCTCGATGAAGCACTACAGCCGCTTTTTCCTGCAGTTCGTCAAAGGCCTGGTCTGCAGCTGGCTCCACACCGACGCCTTTATTGTCCACACCAAGCTGGTGCGGGTTACCGATGCCGTGCGCGACAACAATTCAGCGCGCGCCATGACCCGTTTGGCGCTGATGGCAGAAGGCTTCGGCGGCGGCACGCGGCTCGGCGAGAGCCTGGCCACCTTCAACCGTCACCACGCAAAGAAATCGGTCAACTCCCGCACCGTCGCCATTGTTGTCAGCGACGGCTACGACACCGGCTCACCGGAAGCGCTGGCCGATGAACTCGCCCGGATGAAGAAACGCGTGCGCAAGCTGGTCTGGCTGAACCCACTGCTTGGTTGGGAGAACTACCAGCCGGTGACGGCGGCCATGCAGGCCGCTCGGCCCCATATCGACCATTTCGCCGCCGCCAATACGCTTGAAAGCCTGACGCGGCTGGAGCCGCAACTGGCCAGCTTGTGAGATCCGCCGATGAAGCTTGCCGACACCACGCTTGATCTCATTGAAACCCTGCGCCGCGCCGGCCAGAGCTTTTGCGTTGCGACCATCGTGCGCACCAAGGACGCAACGTCAGCCAAACCGGGAGCCAAGGCGGTGGTCACGGAAGATGGCGAACTGCACGGCTTCCTTGGCGGCGCGTGCGTCACCGGTGCGATCCGCAAGGAGTCGCTTGCAGCGCTGAAAACGGGTGAGGCGACGATGATCCGCGTCAAACCGAAGGACGAGGTTGTGGCCCCAGTCGACGCCGACGGAACCACTCTGCACAAGTCCTCCTGTCCAAGCGGCGGCACTGTCGAGATCTTCCTGGAACCGATGAAGGCAACCCGCCGACTGATCGTGCTTGGCGCTTCACCCATCGCACTGACGCTGGTGGATCTGGCCAAGGCCATCGGTTACCGCACCATTCTTGCGGCACCCGGCCTCAATGAGGAGCCGCCGGCGAATGCAGACGAGGTTCATGCCGACTTCGCGTCGGCCGCGGCGATGGTAACTCAGGCCGATGCGCTCGTGCTTTCCACCCAGGGTCGCCGCGACCGCGAGGCGTTGAGAGCGGCCCTTGCCAGCGACGCCGGCTATCTCGGCATGGTGGCCAGCCGCACCAAGTTCCACGCGCTTGCAGCGGACGTGGCGGAAGACGCGGCACTGGCGGCACGTCTCGGCGATGTGCATGCGCCGGCCGGCCTCGATATTTCAGCGGTGGAACCTGAGGAAATCGCGCTGTCGATCATCGGACAAGTCGTGCAGTTGCGGCGTTCGCGACAGATCGCCGAGCAGTCGACGGGTGAGGCGCAACGTGCTCCAGGTCGGTAACATCGACGCCGTTCTCCTGGCGGCCGGCCTGTCGTCCCGGATGGGCGAAGCCAACAAGCTTCTACTGGACTTTGGCGGCCAACCGTTGGTTCGCCACACGGCAGAAACGCTGGCGCGAGCCGGCTTTGGGTCCGTAACGGTTGTCACAGGCTTCGAGGCAGAAGCCGTCACTTCGTGTCTGAAGGGTCTGCCCGTCACAACAACTTTCAATCCCGATTTCGCTGACGGACAACGCACATCCGTCGCCCATGGCTTGCGCGCCCTTGCCACCGCCGGCCGCGAACCGGCCGGTGTCATGATCTGTCTCTCCGACATGCCCTATCTCGAAACACAGGACTACCGGACGCTCGCCGCCGCATTTTTGCAAAATGGCGCCGATCGCATCGCCCTGCCCGAGTTCGCCGGACAACGTGGCAACCCGATCGTGCTGCCGTCGCGCCTGCTAGCAGAAGCTTCGCAGGGTGGTCTCAACACCGGTTGCCGTCGGCTGATCGAAAGGCGGCCCGGCGAAGTCGACCGCATCCCGGTCGATAACGCCGCCTTCGTCAGCGACATCGACACGCCGCCCGATTACGACCGCGCGCTGCGCTCCGCATACCCCGGCCGCTCCTGCTGCGGCTGACCAGACACCCTTCCAGCTCTACCGAAAAGGATCTCTCTTCCATGGAAATGCACGACTCGCAACGTATCGCCGCCCCCCGCGAAGCCGTCTATGCCGCCCTCAATGACCCGGAAGTCCTCAAACAGTGCATCCCAGGCTGTGAAGAGCTGGAGATGGTCTCGCCAACTGAAATGAACGCCACCGTCACCCTGCGCATCGGCCCGGTCAAGGCCCGCTTCAAGGGGACCGTCGAACTCACCGATCTTGTGCCGCCGGAAAGCTATTCCATCTCCGGCGAAGGCAAGGGCGGCGTTGCCGGCTTCGCCAAGGGCGGGGCCAAGGTCACGCTCATCGAAGAGGGCGACGAAACCGTTCTGCAATACGATGTGAAGGCCGACATCGGCGGCAAACTCGCCCAACTCGGCGGCCGACTGATTGACTCGACATCGAAAAAACTTGCCGGGCAGTTCTTCAAGAATTTCGGCGCGGTTCTGGAGGAGCGGGTCGGGGCTTCGTGAAATCCGCAACTTCAGAGTTTGTTCCGAACACGGTACAGTCCGCTTGACTGAACAGGCCGGTTGGCGTCTACGAGCCACATCGTACGAACGCCACCGGAGTGTTTGCCTTGAGCGAAGAATGGGAATTCTATCCCCTGCTGGTTGACGATTCCCCGGCATCGATCTTTGTCAATATCGGAATCGCGGGCCAGGCTCCCTTGGCGGGATATGGCTAGCTTGGCTTTCTTCGTGTGCAGATGCAGCGGCCGCGGACGGATGGACTCTCAAGCAGTGAGGAGTTTGATGCCCTCACGGAACTCGAAGACGCTGTTTGCGGCGGCATAACTGCATCTGGCGACATCGTTTATGTGGGCCGCAACACATCAGACGGAAATCGAGAGTTCTTCTTTTACGCCCGCAGCAGGGACTCGTTCGAGAAATCCGCAAACTCCGGCATGCAACGCCATCCGAGCTACGCATTCGATATCCAGTCGAAACCGGACTCGGATTGGGATGCTTACTTCAGGTTTCTATATCCGTCCCCGCGCAGCATGCAGCTCATCATGAATCGCCGTGTTCGCGACTCCCTTGAAGGTCACGGGGATCAACTCACGATTTCCAGGGAAATTGATCACCGCGTCTATTTCAAGACGCTCTCGGAGGCAGAAAAGTATGCCAATTGGTTGAGACAAAACGACTTTGAGGTGACCACACTGGAAGCTATGGAGGATGATCCATCGCGAATTGTAGTTGATTTTGTGCGGGAGGACGTTCCCAACGACATCGATCCCGTCGTGTTGGCTCTATTCGACAATGCCGTCGATTTGAACGGTGATTACGACGGTTGGGGATGTGAGGTTCAAGGTGATGTCCCGGAATAGCCAGCTTCGCTGCTACTGAACCTCGTTTGGGTCAAAGGCTGTACCGGCGATACAGCTCGACCAAAGCACCGTGAGCCTCTACCAAGAGTTATCAGATCGAACACGAACGGGCCGGGTCGCCGGCCGGAAAGCGCAGCACCTTGGCCATACTCGACTATCCGGCAGACATCTGGCGCGAAGCACTCGACCTGCCGCAGGGTGACGAACCGCAGGCCTTGATTCTCGAGGGCACGTGGTGGCGCACGACGGCGACGGAGAACCGGCTTGCCAAGCTCGACGACGTCCGCGAGCTGGCGTTCCCGGAAATGTATTTGGGCCGCTTCGGAGATGCGACCGTCGCCTATTGCTGCGCCTATGGAGCGGCCCGGGCCGTCGAGCCAGCCCATATCTTCGCCCAGCTCGGCACACCGCTGTTGATCCAGATCGGCACCTGCGGCACGCTGGACGTCGAAGCCACGACGGGCATGGTGATCTTGCCGGAGCGCTGCGCGGCGCGCGACGGCATTGCGCCGCTGTACGGCGCCGGCGAAACCGTTGAGACGAGCGGCAACTGGGTCGACCGGGCCGAGAATTTGCTTCAGGCCGAGGCGGTCCGGACCCGCCGCGGTTATCATCTGACCTGGCCGAGCCTATTTGCCCAGTCCGACGCCATGTGTGACGATTGGGCCGCAGAGGGTTTGCTCTCCGTCGACATGGAAACATCGACGGTTGTGGCCGTTGCGGATCATTACGGTGTTTCGGCCATGTCGATGCTGACGGTCTGGGATGCCCTGCCGTTGCGCCGAACCTTCCTCGATCCGCTGGCGCCGGAAGACCAGGAGGAACTGCGGCGCTCAAACGAGAAGGTCTATGACGTGGCCCTGGCCCTCGCAGCGGAGGTGCCTCGGCCCTAGGGTTGCGACATAGGCCGTGACTCTTTAACGCGTAGTCAGAGCCGGATGGCAGCGAGCTTGACGAAGGCTCGCAACTGGGCAAACACAATTTGAGGCTACCCGTCCGCATACGAGCGGAAACTTCCGGCAACGCAGAACGCCGAACTTACAAAGGCAAAAGGAGGCAAGAGGAGCTTTCGATCAAAGACGCGCGACCCGCCGGATGGTTTTGTCCCGCACGATCAATTCCGATGGGCTAATTTAGTGCCTGACGCAAAGTAGTAGATCTCCCCGGTAACGTTGTCCGAAAACAAGTCTGGTGGTAACCTCCGCTGCATCGTTCAGAGGACCATCAGACTGTGAAACGCAGGGGATCACTCATCATAGCTGATATCTCCGGCTACACAAAATTTGTGACCAGCACCGAGCTGGAACACGCGGATGGCATTCTCAGGCAAATATTCGAGACGCTGCTACCCAAGTTCAGTCTGCCGTTGAAGGTTTCGAACCTTCAAGGCGACGCGATTTTTGCCTATACAGTAGATGAAGACTTGGCCTCAGGCCAATATATGCTCGATTTCGCAGAGCGGATTTATGGACTGTTCTCGCAAACCCGAGATCGGATCAAGATCAACTCCGATTGCCCCTGCAAGGCATGCGCAGGAGTGGGCGACCTTGATCTTAAAATAGTGCTCCATCACGGCGAATACACCAGCCAGGAAATCGGCGACCGACACGAGCTCGCGGGACCTGCCGTGGTTGCCGCCTTCAGGCTGCTCAAGAACGATGCTGCCAAAACACAAGAGACGAACGCCTACGCGCTGATAACCGAAGATGCGCTAAAGAGTCTCGATCTGGGCAAATACTTCGACGCGGCGACCCGGCATTCCGAGACTTACGAGCATCTGGGCGAAATCAGCTTCGTGCTGCATGACCTGGCCGCGGTCTGGACCAAGGAACGTGACCGCCACAGGATCAGGGTCACGTCACAGGAACGACTGTTTGCCGAAGATCTGACCTGCACGGTACCTTTGTCCCCCGAAGCCGCATTTGCGCTCGTCTCCCGCCCCGATGTGCGGGTGCGCATGCTCGACTTAGGGAGTCTCGAAAAGACAGATACTGAAAACCCACGTTTCGAAGTCGGCTCCACATATCGCTGCCATCACGGCAAAGAGGTCTCTTTTTTCGAAATCATAGATTGGCGACCCGGCGAATATATAACCAACCGGATTGAACTGCCGTTCGGGCTTTACACACATGAAACTCTTGAGTTGATCCCTGACGGAAGCGCCACTCGTCTCATGGTCCGCTATAGCAAGACCAAGGGCGGGACTTTCTTCGGGAAGTTGGCCTCACGACCACTCAACCTCATGTTTGCCTGGAAGCTGCCGAAACAGATTAGGGAACAGCTTGATCGTTTCACGTCAATCGCTGAAGAAACCGTGGCGCATAGCTGACCTCGGCGATTGATTGATCGTATTGAGACATTCCGTCGACCGCGGTCATCGGCGCTCTCCCGTTTATGAGTATGCGAATTAGTCATCGTCGCGCACCAGCACCGGCTGACCTGCCAGCTCCACCCGGTTTCGAACCTGCAATTTGCGCAGCAACTGACCGACATGGGTTCGCACCGTCCAGTAGGAGATGCCCAGTTCGTCGGCGACCTCGCGATCGGTCAGTCCGCGAGCAACAAGCCGTCCCACCTGCCGTTCCCGAACGCTCAGGGCTTCGCCGGGCCGGGCGTCGGCCTTTGGACGCACCGTACACATGAATGCGCATTGAGAGGCGGCAGACACATTGCGCCTGTTGATCGCCAAATCGAAGCGGGCGAATGAACCGTGGTCGCGGCCGGTCGCGATCGCGGCAATCACCGTGTCGAGCACAGCCCTCTCGGACAGGCCCGGTTGCTCCGCAATCCAGTGCAGCAGAGCGGGTGAGGCCACGCGGCGCTGCAAGTCGGCGGACGCCGCGACCAGCATGAATTCCGAACCACTCACCGCCTCCTCGAGCTGCTCGCCGCTCAGCATCGACTGATATGCGTTTTTCAGCATCGGCCGCAGCGCGTTGAGCAGACGCTTGTCATCGCGGGAAAAGGCGCGGTCCGCTGCTTTGCGCCAGATGCGCAGATCACCGATATTGCGCTCGCCATCGTAGAGATAGAGATCAAGGCCGTGGGCCACTCCGTAGGGGCGCAGAAAGTCCGCATAGTATTCGGTGCGCTCCAATTCAGCGCGGGAAATGACTTCGTAGACCGGCGTTGCCTCGCGACGTGGGCGGATGCGGTGAGAGAAGGGATCGCAGAACTGGTAATGGCTTTCGTAGGCCCAGGACATGTCCTGGTCGCGGTTGTAGCAAAGCGGCTTTTCGAAGCGTCGCTGGCCGCTGTTCCATTGGGTCTGCCCGACAAAGTCGGCCTGGAACAGCGACAGCAGCCGTTCCGCCAGCCGCTTGCGGGCAAGAACCGGGCGATGATCGGGCTGCCCCAGCTCGTGGGCGATGAACGCCAGATCCTCCAGATCCTGCGTCTTCACGTCAAAAACTCCTCCCCACCGCATCGCTATTTGTAGCGATTGCGGCACCTGACGATTGTCCCATACTTCCGGCAAAGCCTCAACAAATCGGGAGTTCGGAACATGAGATCGTTAATCAGAGCAGCGTCGTTAGCGGTCATGGCAGCAACCGCTTCAGCCACAAATACCCAGGCGCTTGACCGCACCGCGATTGCAGCGCCCGACGGTCTCCACCTGTCGGTGGTCGAAACCGGCAATCCGTCCGGCCAGCCGATCCTATTCGTTCACGGCTTCTCGCAGAGCGCCGCCGCCTGGCGGTCGCAACTCGAAAGCGATCTGGGTAATACTCACCGATTGATTGCCTTCGATCTGCGCGGCCATGGTTACTCCTCCAAGCCGGAGGATCCGGCCAACTACGTGACGGGCAAATCCTGGGCCGACGACATTGCCGCCGTGATCGATGCCAAGGGTCTCGACAACGTGGTGCTGGTGGGCTGGTCCTATGGCGGCCTACCGCTGCTTGACTATGTCCAGGCCCACGGCCAGGACCGTCTTTCAGCCCTCGTATTCGTCGCTACCGGCTACAATCTCGACCTGCGGCCGCCGGCAGACGGTGGCCCCGAGCCGGTGCTCGGCCCGGGTGTCGTTGAGAACACCGGTCCGATGGCCGGCATTCCAGCCGGACCGCCGGGTGCCGACCTCGATGGCTGCGATGCCGCCAAGGCCTGTGGTGATTACGCCAGGCAGTTGGCCGGGACCAAACGTTTCCTCGAAATGGTGCCCGGTTCGCCTCTGCCGGAAGCAGTCATGGCCGAGGCGCTGGCCTACAATATGCAGACGCCCCCCTTCGTGCGCCGCGCCATGGTGATCGACCGGTTCGTCACCCAGGGGCCGCTCGATCATTCACCGACGCTGAAAACTGTCAGCGTCCCGGTGCTTTTCCTGCACGGCGGCAAGGACCAGCACGTTCTGCCACGCTCGACCGAAATCATGCAGGAACTGGTTGAAGCCGGCGGCGGCACCACCAAACGGATTATCTACGATGACCTGGGCCATGCGCCGTTCCTCGAAGACCCAAAACGATTCAACGCTGACCTCGGTTCCTTCGTGTCAGGCCTCTAATCAATCTCCCTCGTTGGCGGTCTGATCGTCGCGAAATTCAAACCAGTCGGGCCGCGGTTGCCTGGATCGCCGCCGTGCGCACATCGTCAAGCAAAGGAACCCGGTTTGCCATGAACCGGGTTCCGCGTCGGTTGGATGCGAGTTTTGAAGTGACATGATCGCTGGCAACTGGTTGATTGAATCCGATGACGAGTCACGGAACGGCGGCCGGACCTAATGCTTGAGACATTTTTCTGCACAAAGCTCACTAGGCTACATGTGCTTTTACTCACGACTGCAGTCCTGCTCCCACAATCGGGCTGGACACAGGACATCGTGATTCCGTCCGGCGATACCGTGACCGTGCCTCAGACTCTGGACAACACCGGCGATACATTGACGGTCGAATCGGGCGGTGCCATCGACGTCACCGGCTTCGGTCTCGATGCGGTCGAGGGCAAGGCGTCCGATCAGTCGATCGTCAACGACGGAACCATTTTTCTCAATGATGCCGGCAGCTCGGACGGCAGCGCGATCCGTTCGAAGGGTGACAATGCGAGCGTCGTCAACACTGGAGCAATTGAGGCTGAAAACATAGCTATCGGCATTCGCTCAGACGGAAACTTCTCAACCGTGACGAACAGCGGGTCGATCGACGCGGACAGCTACGGCATCCGCTCGACCGGCAGCAACGCCGCCATCACCAACACCGGCATTATCAACGCACTCAACCACGGCATTCGCTCGGACGGCGATCATGCCAATGTCGTCAATCGCGGAACCGTGAATGGCGATTCTCAGGGAATCGTTGTCGACATACACGGCATCCGCAACGGCGGTGCATTCTCCACCGTAACCAACTACGGGATGGTGAGTGGCGACGAAGACGGCATCTTCTCCATCGGCGACAACGCCACCATCATCAACCATGGCACTGTTGTCGGCCAGAAAGCCGGCATCGGATCGCAAGGCGACAACTCGCGCATCGTCAACTACGGCACCGTGCGCACCGACGGCGGCCCTTACGCCATTGGTATCATCGGCATTGGCACAGAACTGGTTCTCATGCCGGGTTCGACCATCGAGGGGCCCGTCAGTTTCGAAGGCATCGACGAAAAGCTGACTATTGAGGCCGGCCAGAATGTAGTGCTCGATTATGCCGGCGTGTTCACGACCCTCGATGCGCCAGCCCCGTTCGTCAACGACACCTCAAATGGTGTCGTCGTCACCGTTGACCCGACCGGATTTGCAACGGCCAACCCCTGGCTGCAAACGCTCACGCAAACGATCCAGGATACCGCGCGCCAGGCTGCCGATCCGAATGAGGTTTCTAATCGGTCCGTATTTGGCTTCTGGGGAGAGAGTTCTGAAGCCGGCGGGCCCAGAGGCTGGATCAGCGGGTTCGGCGGGTATCAGAGCCAATCCGGATCGGGGACGGTAACGGGAGCCGATCAGACCTATGGTGGCGGGATTGCCGGTGGCCATGCGGTTTACGGCTCAGGCATCTACGGCCTCTTTGCGGGCGGGTCCCACAGCCACTTCGAAACGGACAACGACACCCAGACAATCGCCGTGACATCAGCGTTCGGCGGCCTCTATGGCAGCATCCAGCACGGCTCGTGGCGCTATGACATGGCGCTGGCCGCCGGTTATGCCCACCACGACTCGACACGCAATGTCGCCAACAACATGGTAGCGGGTGGTCGAGAGACAGCATCAGCCGACTATGACGGCTATTTTCTGTCACCTACCCTGTCTGCCACCCGCCAGATCAACGACCGCACGTTTGTAACCATTGGCGGGCGCTATGCGGCGCTGTTCCTGGACGGCTATCAGGAAACCGGGTCCTCCGCCAATCTCTCGGTCTCGAGCCGAACCGTCCAGGTCGCTGCCTTGAACGCGGAAATGCTGCGCAGGCTGGGCCAATGGAACAACGACAGTGGCACCCTGACACTTGACGGCTGGCTCGGTGCCAACGGCCTGTTCAATCTGGGCGACAATTCGGTGGACGCATCCGTCGCCGGCCTGCCTCTGAATTTCAGCGGCAACTTTGCCGGTACGACTGCAGTCGGTGTCGCCGGTATCGGCATAGGCTTCCGGCCTCACAACGGCGCTCTATCGGTCAATATCGAGGTGGAAGGCCGGCTCGGGTCGGACGATTACCGGGAAGTTCGCGGGGCAGGTAGAATCGGCTGGCGGTTTTGAGCAACCGGAATGAGGCGTTACCGGTGACGCTCCAACCTCGGCGCGGCTCTGCTGCATAGTCATGAACCTTGATACCGCACGCAGTCGAGCGATCCTTTGGGCGCTGGCAGGGGCACTCTTCTACACGCTGATCTTCGCGTCCGCACGTTCATCGGGCCTGAAGCCAATCCGATCCAAATCGTCTTCATGAATTACTTTGTCGCGGCACTGATCATGGCCGCGATCGCGGCCTTCACCCTGCGCGGCACTGGCGCTTTGAAAACCCGCCTGCCCGGCCTCCACGCCGCACGAGCACTCAGCAGCGTGTTCGGCGATCTGTGCATCAACTCAGCGCCGCTGTTCATCGCCTACGAGGACTCGACCGCCATCATGGACTTGCGCATCCCTGCCACTGGCCGGACTGGCTACCGGAGGGTACAGCGGAGCCCGGGTCGAAGCAGAACTATGTCATGTCGCGTCCGGAAGATCGCCAGACTGGCGTACGACTGTAGATTTCAGCGCCAAACGCTCTGCGCCGGGCGCATCGTCTGCCCATTTCAAAGGCGCGGTAGCGCAATCAGGCCGGCTCCATCACAGACCGTTCAGATTTTGTCCTGTTCTTCGTTCGTGGCGTCTTGAAGACCTTATCCAGCCTCTGAAGACGCTCGCGCTCATCCGGGGTGGCCTTTCCTGCGGCTTTCAACACGGCACGCACATCCGCCATGACTGATCGCCGACCTTCCGCGTCCGGAACCATCTTCGGCAGGGCCTCCAGGGCTTTCTCCGTCTCGAGTTGCAGTGCGAAAAACTGTGCCCGAACGATCCGTTTGACCGAGTCGGCACCGAGGTCCGCGCCCTCAACAATGACACGATGCAGTGCATAGGCCGAACGCTCGTCCAAAGCGCTGATGCCGTGAAGCGCATAAAGCAAAGCCCGGACTTTCGCATCGAACGCGTTGCCGTCGGTAATGCAAGCCTTGTACTCGTCCTGGGCGGTGGCGATCCGTGCCTCTTCATCCGCTGTCTTGGCCGGCGGTCTTTGCGGTGGCGGGCCTGACACCGTCTCGACAAAGGCCTGCAGCGCCGGCGAACTGTAAACAGAGAAAAAGATCTGCTCGGCCAGTTGGTTACGAGACCGCCTAAAACCCTCAAAGGTCGCCCCGAAGGCTTCCGCCGCGTGTTCCTGCATCCTGAAGAACGGATTGTCTGTTGCAACCGGCTTGCGATTGTTGCGGACATGCTCTGCAAGCTCGGGAATGTTGCGCATCCAGGGTTTGTCACCCCCGAACAGCGTGTACTCGAGCCGGAATGGATTGGTCGCCCGCATCAATTCGGCTGAATGCTCATTGGCCATGGCCCGAATGAAGGGCTGAAAGAACGAGCGGTATCCTGCAAGTGTGATATCCGACCAGCGCGCCGCGGTCGCAAATGCCTGGTCTTCTTCGTCCGAGTTACGACCGAAATCGCGGATGTCGTCCAGCGTCCTTGCTTCGATGCGCGCTCGGAAATCGCTCGGTCGGTCTCCTCCCGCCCTGCGTTGGTTTTTCCGGTTGATGACAATTTCATAGAGTCCGGGCGGCAGAACGTCGATGACATCCATCATGCGCATCAACACGTCGTCCTCACAGGCCGCCACTTTGGGTGACAGGAAGATCGACAGGTGGTCCGCCTCGGGATCGACGCAGTAGACGATGGTCTGGCCGTGGTCTCGGATATCATCAACGCTCCGGTAGAGATCGAGAATCCATCCAAGCGTCTGCGGCGGCGGGCTGACCTCGTCGCCAAGGGACGTAAACACGATGATCGGCGACCGGACAGACCGAATTTCAAAGCGGCGGCCATCGGAGGTCTCCGTTTGGTTGGCCGCCAGCTTGTTGCCGACGAAGTGGTTGTCGGTCAGAAACTGGATTTCCTCGCCGTTGAGGGTAATCAGGTGACCCCACCACTTCTCGAAATTCAGAAATGGCGACCCTGCGGTATCGACGCCGGTGTAGACATCGTGGTGTTTGCGAAAGATGGCATTGGCGGGATCGAGATGGTTGAAGTAGCCAATCAGGTGGGCACCATCGAATTTGCCATTGCCCAGGTCACTTGTGAATTCGGTCAACCACGTTCCCCCGGTGAGGCCTCCGGCATAGCGCATGGAGTGTTTGCCCCGTTCACCCTGCCAGCAGGAGATCGGTGATCCGGACAGCAGCACGGGCCCGAACAAGTCCGGGCGCAAAGCGGCCACCATTAGCGTCTGGTAACCGGCCTGGCTGTTGCCGACGGAGAATGGCAGTGGGCACTCCGGATGTAGCGAGGCAACATGCTCGAAAAACGCCACCTGCCCTTCCACGACGTCCAGAAACGTCTGCCCGGGAAGCGGATCGACGGCGAAGCAGATCACGTAGACCGGATGGCCGTTGGCGAATGCCTCGCCGATCTCGCCGTGTCGGCTGAAACCGCTGATCCCCGGCCCCTGTCCGGAACGCGGATCGGCTATGACCACCGGACGCTTTTCCGGGTCAAGCCTTGTGCCCTCTGGCGGGATCACTTTGGCAAGGGAATAGTTGATCGGACGTTCGAGAGTCTCGCCGCTGAGAATGATCTCGTGATCAAAACTTAGCACAGTCGCCATCGGTCGCGAATGCATGTCAGCGTGGTCGTCGCTGCGTTGTCGCAGGATATCCATGTAGAGGGTCGTGCGTTGGCTCGCATCGGTCATGTAATCGAGAAAGCTGTTGGTTATCCCAAAGGGATCGAACGGCCAAACGGCCCTCTGATCCCCCCCGCTGTTGGCATTCTCTGGGGTTTCTTTCGCTGTCTTCCGGCTCTGCATGTCCATTGACCGAAGTCCTCTCCGCATCTCGATTCCTTGAAGGCTAGTCCGCGCTGCCAAAGCAGCCGCGCTTTCGGTCCGCCAACCGAATCAGCAACACCAATCTACCGCACTGCAACAAACGTGAATATGAACGAGATGTTCGCCAATAGGTTTAGCGTTAAGGAAGCGTAAAGAGAGGCAGGTCCTCAGCCCCGACGGTAAGCCGCCAGGATTTCGCGCATGATCCGCTGCTGCAAAGCGTCCCGCTGGACCATGCTCCAGTGGCCGGCGTCTTCGAGGTCCGGCAGGTTGCGAATATCAACGTTGACGATCTTGCCGGAAAACCCCGAAGCACCCTTGAAAGCGCCGGGTTTATTCTGATCGCCTGAAGCTTTGTAGCTGATGAACCGGCGTACGCCCTTTGGTACACGCGGCGCGCCGAGGGAATCCATGACGATCACGAGATCGACCGGAATGCCGTCCGCCGTCAGCGAGCGGGCGATCCGTACGGACGCACCGGCCCCAAGAGAGTGCCCGACCAGAATGATCGGACCACGCCGGTTCCTTGCATAAGCCTTCTCGATCTTGGTCAAGACGGCGTTTTCATTCGTCCAGCTTAGTGCATGAGCAGGAACGCCCTTGCCGCGCAGGTCCACCGCCATATCGTTGATGCCGCTGGAAAACAGATCGCCGAACCCGCCGCGGAACATGTAAACCTGAGCGGTCGAGGCTTTTCCGGACGTCGGCTGCGGTGTTGCGGCAAAGGCGCGGGCTTGGGTGGTTGCCGTCTCGGTGGACGTGCATGCCGCGAGAAGAGTCACTGCAGCCAGTGCTACAATCGCCTTCGCAATCAAACCGAATCTTCTCAACGCCGGTGCCCCCAAAAACACATCCCTGGCCGCCTGCATCCGCCTGCCATCGAACATCACCGGTCTACCTGCTTCTCCGGTAGACGGCTTCGATCTCCTTGACCGCCAATCTCTGCAGCTCTTGCTGGTTTACGATGTTCCAGTGGCTTGCCTTGTCGAGTTTCGGCAGCTTTCTGATGTCAACGTTGACGATTTTACCCTTGAACCCGGGATCGGGTTTGAAATCACCGGGAAAATTCTTCCAGCCGGATGCGCGGTAATTGACGAAGCGCTTGACGCCTTTTGGAATTCGCGATGCACCCAGCGCATCGAAAACGATGACGAGGTCGACGGGAATGCCACTGCTGGTGAGCTTGCGAGCCATCTTGAGCACCGCCTCAGCGCCCAGTGAATGGCCGGCGAGAATGATAGGCCGCGCTTGCCCCTTCGCATATTTCTGCTTGATCTCGTAGACAACGGAATTCTCTCTGGCCCAGCTCAGCGATTGGGCCGGAACGCCTCGGGCCCTCAGCTCTGTTGCCATTTCGTTGATGCCGGTCGAAAAGACACCGTTGAATCCGCCGCGGAAAAGGTAGATCTGGGCGCGCTGATCCTTACTTGGCTTGACGGCTGCAAAATTCTGTTCCGCCGTTGATCCTGAATTCGAGCTGGTGCAAGCCGTCAATGCGGTCAATGCGGCCAGGACCATGACTATTGCTGCTAGACGCGCAACTGTTTTCATCGTCAGCTTTCTCCACAACCCTTCGTGGCCCTTTGGCAATAGTCCCGATAAGGCCCATTGACCAGACCGGATCGCTGCATTGGCAAACAATTTTTCGTATGCCCGTTGTCCACCAGCCACACTTGGCGTATGCGCAGGGCAGACGTAACAAGCTCTAATACGCGATGAGCAAAATGCAAGCAAAGCGGGAACCATCCAGTCCGCCGACACGGCACCACACGGTCTGCGTTGTCGGAGCCGGACCGTGCGGTCTGACAGCCATTCGCAACCTGGAAAAGCAAGGCATCGAGAGCTTGGTATGCCATGAGGGCTACGATGCCGTCGGCGGTTTGTGGGCCTATAGCGAAGATCCTGAGCGGCCCAGCGTTTACGACAGTGCTCATATCATTTCGTCGCGTCGGCTTTCGGGATTTCGCGATTTTCCAATGCCCGACGACTATCCGGACTATCCGTCGCATCGACAAATCCTGGCGTATTTCAACGCTTACGCAGACCGATACCACCTGCGGCGCCGCATTCGTCTGAACTCTCGCGTGGAGAGCGCGGAGCATCGTCCCGAGGGCGGCTGGCGGCTAACGATTCATGACTCGCAGGGTCGGCACGAAGAGACGGCAGATCACCTGATCGTCGCATCGGGCCATCACAGGATCCCCTTCACACCAAACCTCGATGGATCGTTCGAGGGCCGGCATCTGCATTCGGCCGAATACCGCGCTCCAGGCGGCTTCCAAGGCCAGCGTGTTCTTGTCGTCGGAGCCGGCAACTCCGCCTGCGACATCGCCGCCGCACTGTCGCGGGTTTCCGACCATGTCAGCTTATCGCTGCGAACGCCGCAATACATTGTCCCGAAAACCGTCTTCGGCCGCCCGATGGACATCCAGTACAAAAAGCTGACCCGGTTGCCGAGGTTTTTCCGACAGGCGCTGCTGCGATTGGGGCTGCAGTTGGTCGTCGGACCCTATGAGCGTTACGCCTTGCCGCAGCCCGATGCCAAGATCCTCTCGGTCCATCCAACACTGAATACGGATATCCTTGAGCAGCTTACGCACGGCAAAGTGACGATCCGCAGGGCGACCCAATCGGCATCCGGTAAAAACGTACGATTCGCAGATGGGACGTCCGGGGACTTCGATACTATAATCTGGGCGACCGGGTATCAGACCCGTTTTCCGTTCCTGAAGGACGATCGCTTCGACTGGTCGCAGAGCATTCGCATACCGCTCTACATGAAAATGATGCCACCCGATCTGAACGACATTTTCTTCATCGGACTGATACAGCCGTTAGGCTGCATCTGGGCGCTCGCCGACTATCAGTCAGAAATTGCCGCACACGCGATAAGCGGCAAGTGGCAGCGACCCGTTGATCTGGGACAGCAGATCGCGCGCGAACACGCGCTGGACGCAAAGAGGTTCCAACCATCGACGCGACATGCCGTCGAAGTTGATTTTCACGAATATCGGCGCCTCATGGAAACGCAGTTGAAATCGGTAGCCGCGTAAGCGGCAGCCGGGATTTTAGGTACTGACCCGACTATTTCACTGCCACGCAGGTGACCGGAGACAGGTGCGCCAGTTTGTGCGAAACGCTGCCCATCAGCAGTGCATATGCGTCCGTAAGTCCTCTCGCTCCAACAACCAGCAAGTCGACATCTTCCGATTTCACGAGACCCAAAATAGCGTCGACTGCCTTGCCATCCTCGATCCGTTGGCTGACCTTTGAGACACCATGGGAGCGCACAGTTTCTTCAGCCAACCTCAGCAACTGTTCCGCAATCGCACTGAGCATCTTGTCCGGCTCCGGGCTCCGCTGAGTGACCGTAACGGCCGGATAGCGGCCGCTCGGTACTGCTGCGACGATCGTCGCCAGCGGTTCGCCCCGCTCGTCGGCCAAGTGTTCGATCTGAACCAAACGCTTCAGGTCGTCTGAAACCTCGTGCCGCATCAGGACATGAACCAGCACCACTTCGGCATCATATTTGGAGGCAATGTCGGAACCGATGCCGACGGCCTTGGTGGCATGCTCTGATCCGTCGGTGGCAATCAATACCTTCTTGAACATGGCTGTTTCTCCGCGGTTGCCGGGATAAGAATAACAAAAAGTACGGGCGTGTCACAAAGATGACCACATCTCAGTCCTTTCCCGTTAACACCGGATGAATCGGAAGAGCACCGCCCGTTAACGTTAAGGTGAAGGATTCGTTGACTTCCGTCGCCTCTAAACCCCCTTTCTTAACGGTATCGAGCGTTCCTTTGGGGGGGCGCAGGAACGATTGTCACGAGGTTTTCCGATGGTCACGGGCCACAATCTGTCGCTGCCGTTCTTTGCATCGGCGCGCGACAACCCAGATAAAATTGCACTGCACTCCGATAAGGGAACCTGGACTTATGGCGAACTGGCACAGACCGCGGCGCGGCTCGCGGGACATATGTCCGTTGGCAGATCCGGCCGCGTCGGTGTTCTCGGATCGCGCAGTTTCGAAGCCTATGCCGGCATTCTTGGTGCCCTGTGTAGCGGTAAGGCTTACGTACCGCTTAACCTGAAGTGGCCGGAAGCCCGTCTTGTCGACCTGCTGAAACTCCTCGATCTGGACGCCCTCGTGGTCGACGCCAATGGCGCCGTACTGCTCACCGAGGCGGTTCTGGAAGTCGCCCCCCAGCGAATTTTCGTCGCCGACGAAGCGCACGCGGCCGATGATGCGTTGCATGATCGCACCGTCGCCCTGTCCGCAGTCGATGCGACCCCGATTCTTGATCCGGTACCGCGCGAACCATCAGACACGGCCTATATTATCTACACATCCGGAACCACGGGCATGCCGAAAGGCGTGGTTGTGCCAATCCGCGGTGTGTGCGCCTACATCGAAGAAACGCGCAAATGGACGCGCCTGACGGCCGAAGATCGCGTCGGCGAAAGCTGCGACATCACATTCGATCTCACGGTCCACAACATGTTTCTGTGCTGGGAGGCCGGCGCCAGTCTGTATCTGATGTCGCCCCTTGACCTGATGGCGCCAGCGCGCTTCATCCGCAAGAATGAAATCACCTGCTGGCTGTCGGTGCCGACGGTGATTGCCCTCATGCGCAGTACCGGATCGCTGAAGCCGGACATTCTTCCGAGCCTAAGGCTCTCGGTTTTCTGCGGCGAGCCACTACCCGTTGCGGCCGTTCAGGCGTGGGCCGATGCCGCACCCAACAGCACGGTCGAGAACATTTACGGTCCGACCGAAGCAACGGTGATCTGCACCCGACAGACCCTGACTAATCCGCCGGTTGCCACCGAGGAGCGCGGCATCCTGTCGATCGGCAATGCCTACGACACCATGGATGTGGCGATCTTTGACGAGGATCTAAAGCCCGTTGCAACCGGAGAAGCCGGTGAGATTGCGCTGTCCGGCGTGCAACTCGCGGATGGCTATTTCAATGCGCCCGAACTCACCGCCGACCGGTTCCGCATGATCGACGGCAAGCGCTGGTATCTGACCGGCGATCTCGGCCGCCAGGACGCCGATGGGCGTTTCCACCACCTCGGTCGCACCGACAACCAGGTCAAAATGAAGGGCAACCGCATCGAGCTGGAAGAGGTGGAAATGCATCTGCGCCGAGCAACTCGCAGCGAATTGTCGGTAGTCGTCGCCTGGCCGGTTGAAGACGGTTCTGCTCAGGGACTCGTGGGGTTCACTGCTGAAGCCAAGCGCAGCGCGGAAGAGGTACAGGCCGAGATGCTAAAGACCCTGCCGCGCTACATGGTGCCGGGCACGATCCAGTCCGTCGAAAGCCTGCCGCGTAACGCCAACGGCAAAATCGACCGAAAGGCATTGATCGCAGATCTCGACAAGGCCGCGACGATTGCCGCTGCAGAGGCCGCCCAATGAGCCTCGAAACCCTGCAAAACCCGCCGGGCGGTCGCAATCCGATCACCTGGCTTCTCGGCTGGCGCCGAGCCTGGCTGGGAATGGACGGCAATGATCGCGCCATCGCGTTTGCCGGGACGTTACCCGGCATCTTCGTCATTCATGCCGGGTTTCTGCTGACCCTGGCGGTCAGTCTCAACATGAGCAAGGCCCTGCTGGCGCTGACAGCGGTCGCGTTGGCCGGCTGCGCGCTGTGGCCGCAGCGCCGAAAACTGGTCGTTTTCGGCGCCGGTCTGTTCTATCTTGCACTTCGCCCTTTTCGCGTCGCCGAATGGACCCAGACGTTGCAGGATCTGGCAACCTCCATCGCTGTACCTGCAATCACACTGCAAGTCGCCGCCGTTTTCGGGTTTCTGATCATTGCCTGGTCAGCGCTTGAATTGCAGCGTCGCTTTTCCGGACAGATGGCGGCCAAACGCCCGGTTCGGACCATGATTGCCGTGTTCCTCGCCATCGTGGTGATCGCCGCCATGCTTGACCCCGGCACGGTCGTCCACAGCGGGCTTTGGGCCGTATTGGGCGTCTGGGTCTCGTCTTTCTGGTTTCTGTCCTACGCCCTGACCGACCAAAAAACCGGCGACCCGACCGCCAACGTACAACGTCTTGGCCTGATGCGCCCGTTCTGGAGCGGCAGCGCGGCACCGATCGGCAAGGGTTTCGGCTATCTGTCGAAGTTCGAAGCCAAGGACGAGGCGGAACTGGCCGTCACCCGGCTGAAGGCCCTCAAACTGGTGGTCTGGGCAGCAATCCTCAATGCGGTCTACCAGGTCGCAGCCCTGGCAGTTCACGATGCCGGTGCCGTTCCGACCCTGCACCAGGCGATCCTCGCCCAGGCGGCCGGCGAAGGCGCCTCGCTTGGCGTACGCTGGACCAGCCTTCTCACCAACTACTTCCTCGATCTGCTGATCATTTCGGTCTGGGGCCATGTCATCGTCGCGGTGGTTCGCATGGTCGGCTACCGCATTCCGCGCAACACCTATAATCCGCTGGCCTCGCGCACGCTGGCCGAGTTCTGGAACCGCTACTTCTTCTATTTCAAGGAAATGCTGGTCGACTTCTTCTTCTATCCGGCCTTCCAGAGGTTCTTCAAAAAGCAGCCCAAGCTGCGCATCGCTTTCGCGACCCTGTGTGCGGCCGGTATCGGCAACTTCCTCTACCACTTCATGCGTGAGACCTGGGTCTTCGCCTGGACACCGGCGCTGGAGACGTTGCCCAAATTCTATTCAGCGGTCTTCTACAGTCTGGTGCTGGCCATCGGCCTCATCTGTTCGCAGCTGCGCGGACGCAAACCGAAGCCTGAAGACGGCTTCTTCGCCTATCACGTGCGTCCGCGTCTCGGCGTTATCCTGTTTTTCTGCATGTTGAAGGTCTTCGACGATATTTCCGGAGAGGGAACCTTCGGCGAGCGCCTCACCTTTTTCATCAGCCTGTTTGGAGTGAACCCATGACCGATGCCCACACGGCGATCCGCGGATCGATCGAATCCATCCTGAACGCGCGCGGCCATACCGGTCCGGTTGCCGATACCGAATCACTGTTCGTTTCCGGTCGTCTCGACTCGCTCGCCGCCACCGAAGTCATGATGATGCTGGAGGCCGAATATGATCTCGACCTGGCAGATCCTGATTTCGACATGTCGCGCCTCGATACCATCGCCGACCTGACCCAACTGGTGATGGAAAAGGCAGCCTGAGGAAATCCGTCAGGAGTCGGCTTTCACCACGGTCGGATAGGCCAGGTTGAAGGCCGTCACCTCTTCGATCTCCGCCTTTAGTGGACCGAGCCAGCGATAGTCCAGCGGATGGAACAGCCACAGCCTGGACGCGGTGCGAACCGCGATGGTCCCGTCGACCTTCTCCATGGCAAGGACTTCCTCGCCGGTATCGAGTTCGGCCGCCCAGTCCAGCTGCACCGGATCCCACACCCAGACACGTGTCTTATCGCGGGCGGTGATGTAGTCGCGCGAAGTGAGGCCGACCTTGAACTTGGAATCGCTGGGCGGTGATACGATCCCGACATTGATCACGCCGGGCGTTCCCGAGCCGGGACCGGGGAAGCCGGGCGGAGGCGGCCACGGCCAGGGCCAGATCCATGGCGGCGGCGGCGGGGGCGGATTGAACCCGCCCGGGTTCTGGGCGAGCCCCTGCAGGGCCTCCAGCTCCTGCTCCAGGTCCTGGATCTTGCGCTCGGCAATCTTCTTCTTGATTTCCTCCAGCGCATCCTGCGCATCGTCGAACCGGTCGTCCAGGGCATCGCCGATATCGACTTCCTTGAGGATGTCCTTCAGTTTCTCGATCTTGGTTTCGATATCGCCTTCCTGGCCCTGCAGTTCCTGAACGTAGGGATGAAAAGGATCCTTCTTTTCTTCGGCCATGCAATTTCTCCATGTCAAAGAATGTTACCGCGTCAAACAATACTTGAGTTCATTCGTTCTGACGCGAACAGAGCTTAGCGAATAAAGTGGATATTACAAATATTACGAGGTGCGGAGCCGAGGTCTCGAAAATCAGGCCGTTTGCACCTTGTGCGGCCGACGTTGCAGCCAGACGCAAGGAACGGCTCCGAACGCCGATGCGACGGCAAGAATGGTGACCACACCCTCGAACCCTAATTCCAATGCGCTACGCAGCGCTGTCCGGAGCGTGGCTGCATCTTCGCCTGCCAGGCTGTGCAACACTTTTGCAATGGCCGAGTCCGATCCATGCACCAGATCATCGGCAACTCTGTCTCGCCCGACCGGTGCTGAAGACAGACCGACAATTGCCGACTGAACGGCCCTGTCGCGGATCGCCGCTACCGCTACGCCGCAGACCGCGATACCAAAGGTGAATCCGACGTAAAGGCTGACACTGATAATGCCCGAGCCTTGACCGGAGCGACTGTCGGGCAGCTCGCGCATGCCGACACGCGGCAGCAGGCCGAAGGTCGACCCGAGGCCGAGTCCGACCAGGGCAAGTTTCCACCACAGAGTGGCGTAGGACGTTTCGGACGACACATCCCCCAACAGCCAGAAACCGGTGGCCATCAGCACCATGCCGAATGTCGTCGGCCAGCGCAGATCCGCCTCCGCCAGCAGGTGCGGCAGCGCGATCGAGCCAACGAAAAACAGCAGCGTGCAGGGCAGCAGGGCGGCGCCGCTGGCCGAAGCCGAATAATTCAGGCCCTCGGGTGCCTGGGCGAACTGGTTGAAGTAGAAGATCAGCCCGAACATGGCGAACCCGGAAATAAATGTCCCGGCGGATGCCGCCACGAACCGCGGGCGTACAAACAGACGCAAATCGAACATCGGTTCGCCGGTTTTCAGTTCGCGCCACACGAATCCCGCACCGGCAATCACCACGGCGACAAGCAGGGTCACGATATCCAGCGACACCCAGCCATCGGTCTGCCCACGGCTGAGCGCCAGGGTCAGGGCGCCGAGCGACGCAATCAGCAAGACCGCACCTGCGTAATCGGTCGTGACGCCCGCGGTGAAGGTCTCCTTGACAAGCCGGTCCCGGCCGACTTTCAGGCACGCGAGCAGCCCGACAGCCAACAGCGCAATGTCGAAGGCGAATATCGCTCTCCAGTCAAGAATATCCGTCAGCGCTCCGCCGATCAGCGGCCCGAGGCCAAGACCAAGCGCCACGATGGCCGACCAGAGGCCAAGAGCCAGCGTCCGCAATCGCTCCGGTGTCGCAACCGTCATGACGGCAACACCGGTGCCGACGATTCCGGCGGCTCCGAACGCCTGCACCGACCGGCCGGCGATCACAACGACACCGCTCTCGGCAAGCAGGCAGACGAGCGACCCGAGCGCGAAGATCAGGGCACCGATCATCAGAAGCCTCAGCCGCCCGAATATGTCCGCCAACCCGCCCATGACGCCAACAAGCACGGTCGCGACCAGCATGTAGGAGATCATCACCCACTGCAGAGTGTTGGCGTCCAGATCGAGGTCGACCTTCATGAACGGGGAGGCCGCCATGACCGCCCCGCTGTTATAGGCAACGGCCAGGCTGCATAGCAGTGGGGCGGCCCAGGCCAGAGACGGCGCACGATCTCGGCCTGTCGGTTCTGCTAGCATCGCTGTCTCACGGGTCGGCCGGGGCTCCCCGGATCGTTTGCGGTCGCAGGCTGATACCGAATCTCGATCATGTGCGAAACATCGCAGGCGTTACCGCGATTGCCAACCCTGGCGCGTATCGGGTCAAGGACGTTCGCCCGACACGAGCGGTCTCATCACAAGAGTGGGGCCGATCACGCCGCTTTCGATCGGCGCTGCAACACGGCGCAAAGAACCGCGCCCACGACCGAGGTGATCGCAAGGATCGTCACGACTCCTTCAAAGCCGTGCTCCAGAGCGCGCCCGAGCGCGTCCCGCAGCTGAGTGGCATCATCGTCTGTAAAGGTCTGCAGAGCCCTAGAGACGGCGGAGTTCGATCCGTGAACCAGGTCGTGAATCACCCCGTCCCGATCGGCTGGCCCCGAGGACAGCCCGGCGATGACGGTCTTGACGGCCGTGTGGCGTATGGCTGCGACAGCAACCCCGCACGCAGCGATGCCAAAGGTAAAGCCTACATAGAGGCACACATTGATGACGCCGGAGCCCTGTCCGGTATCGCTATCGGGAAGATCCCGCATGCCGACCCTCGGCAGCAACCCGAATGTCAGTCCGAAGCCAAGACCGACCAGTCCCAGTTTCCACCACATATCGCCATAGGAAACATCCGCCGACAGGTCGCGCAGCAGCCAGAAGCCAATTGCCATCAACACCATTCCAAGCGTCGTAGGCCACCGCAAATCGGCATTGGCGAGAAGCCTGGGCAGCGCGATCGAGCCGATAAAGAACAGCATGGTGCAGGGCAGCAGCGCAGCACCGCTCGCAAGTGCCGAGTAGCTCAGCCCCTGGGGCGACTGCACAAACTGATTGAAGTAGTAGATCAGGCCGAACATGGCGAAACCGGCGATAAATGTGCCCACCGCCGCCGCCACGTAGCTTGGCCGGCGAAATAAGCGCAGCGCGAACATCGGATTTTCGGTTCGCAGTTCACGCCAGAAAAAGCCGATGCCGGTGACGGCCGCGGCGATCATGAGCGATACGATTTCGGCTGATCCCCAGCCGCTTGCCTGCCCGCGGCTCAGCACCAGGGTCAGGGCGCCCAGCGACGCCATCATCAAAACTGCGCCGATATAGTCGGATTCGCTTTTGGCTGCGGTTTCCTCAGGTATGAGGTGCGCCCGGGCGACCGCCAGGCAGGCGAGCAGACCCGCCGCCAACAGCACGATGTCGAAGGCAAAGATCGCCCGCCAATCGAACCAGTCGGTCAGCAGGCCGCCTATCAATGGTCCTATCCCCAACCCAAGGGCAACGGCTGCAGACCAAAGACCAAGCGCCAGCGTCCTCAGCCGCTCCGGCGTGGCAACGGTCAGCACGGCGACCCCGGTGCCAAAAATGCCTGCTCCACCCACGGCCTGCACAGACCGGCCGGCGATGACCACAGCGCCGCTGTCGGCAAACAGGCAGATCAGGGAGCCGAGCGAAAACATGACCGCCCCGAGCATCAGCAGCCGGAGCCGTCCGAAGATGTCGGAGAACCCACCCATTACGCCGACCAGCACCGTGGCAACCAGCATATAAGAAATCATCACCCATTGCAGGGTGTTGCTGTCCAGATCCAGGTCGATCTTCATGAAAGGCGCCGCCGCCATGACGGCACCACTGTTATACGCAACGGCCAAGCCGCACAGCAGGGTTGCAGTCCAGGCCAGCAAGGGAACGCGATCGCTTTGTTCGGTTTCCGCTGTCATCCCCCACCTCCAGTTTCAGACTACACCGGCGCTCCCGGGGGCTTCTCCTGATGGATGAACACCGGATGAAATCCCACCAAGTCTGCGGTGCCAAACCGAATCTCCGACATCTGGAATGATTGCAGGGTTTTCCACGTATGCCAACGCTGTGTGCAACCACGTGGCGAAAAAGCTTAACTAAACACAAACGTGGTCTTGCGAGAGTGTCCCGCTTTCAGGCGCCGGCACGCAATTCGATTGCCGTTCGATCAGCATGGAATCACCAAATTCGTGGGTGCGGTAACCGCATGCTTCTGCGTTGTGTGTAATGCGAGCAAGCATTCGGGGACCCGCAAAAGCACCCAGCAATTGGTAGTGACTTTCACCCGGTTGATGCATTCCAGTCAGCAGAGCGTCAACGACACGCAATTCCGTGCTTGGACCAATCCTGCCCCGGGCGGTGCCGTTGCCGGCGGATATGGTCTCATCGGTTGACCTTGCCGCTTCCAGCGCCCGAACGACGGTTGTTCCGATTGCCACGATCCGCCGTCCCCGCGCCTTGGCACGGTTGACGGCGGCGGCGGTACGTTCCGGGATCGAGAAGGGTTCGTCGAACGGAAGCTTGAGGTCCAGTGCGGGATCTCCGGTCGACGATAGCCCCGCAGCGTGGGTCAGCGTCACAAGCTCAGCACCTCGTCGCCGCCATTCGGAGACCATGCGCCAAGTCAGAGGCAATCCGGCTGACGGCGGTTCGAGGGCAACGGGGCGTGCAGCGAGATTGGTCCAAACATCCCACAGGGCCAGGGGTTCAGGGACATGCGCATACTGAACCGGCCGTCCGTGGCTGGCGAACCCGGTCCAGACCGCATGCATGTCACCTTCGAAACGAATGATCGGCAGTCGCGGATGTCCGGCCAGGCGCTCAATACTGGCCGGCAAGGGGCCTAGTTCGAGGCGATCTCCGGGTTGCAGCGACGGCGGCGGCCTTCGGTACTCGGTCGGCATCTGATAGTCACCAGCCCCGAAAGCCAGTGCGATGAAACGCACACCGGGTCGACCATCCTGCGGCCAGCCGGCCAGCCTGACCTCCAGTGACTTTCCGCTAGGCACATGGCTACCGGTGAGGCTGGCAGGCAACACAGCGGCGTCATTGGCAACGATCAAATCGTTCGCTCCAAACAGGATAGCCAGTTCGCTCCGAGACAGGTGCTGTAATCCACCGTCGGCGGAGACGGACAGCAGTCGGCCTCCTCGGCGATTTGGTCGGTCGGCGGCAATCATGAGGCCACCGCCGTTTCGTGGCCGCCTTTGGATAAATGCGCACGTATTGATTCGATCAATTCGCTCGCGGCCTCTTCAGGCCGCTTGAGGCCGGAGAGATCTGCATCGGGGACAGCGGCGCGATGCAGCGGTGTATCCATATCGCCGGGGTCGAAAGACAGGAAGCGGATACCAAGGTCGCTTGCCTCTTCGTCCCATATGGCCGTCATGTGGCGCAGACCCGCCTTGCTGGCGGAATAGGCACCCCAGGTGGCATAGGGTTCGACTGCTGCATCGCTGGAAATATTGACGACCAGGGCCGAGCCACCATCGCGCGCCGACGCGGCAAGCGCGCCAAACAGTGCCTTGGTCAGCCGGAACGGACCCACGAGATTGACCGCCAACGCGGCTTCCAACTCCTCGCACTCGGTATCGGCCAACAGGGCCAGCGGTTCAGGTCCAAGGCCCGAAGCGTTGTTGATGAGCAAATCGAGGCCATCCAGTTGACCGGTGATCTGCAGCGCCAGCGGATAGATATCGTCCTTGCGCGCTACGTCGCCGGCAAATCCGACCGCACCGGTCTCGCCCGCCACGCGCTCGACCCGATCTGATCCGCGAGCGACGAAAACCACTTTGGAACCGGCCTCTGTCAGTTGCCGCACAAGAGCCCGACCAAGCCCGGATGTCCCGCCGGTTATGGCAACCCGCAGACCTTCGAATTGAGATTGTGTACGCATGAATGATGCCTCCTTGGAACATTGGAGACACTGAAATACAAGTTAAAGTTAGCTTGAAGTCAAGCCCGTTCTGTGGTTTTCTGTGGCCATGGAAAAAGTCATGACCATCGGAGAAATCGCCCGCCGCAGCGGCGTTGCCGCTTCCGCCCTCCGGTTTTACGAAGATCGGGGACTGATCGTGTCGGAGCGCTCCGGTTCCGGCCACCGCCGTTTCCCGCGCTCGGTGTTGCGCCGCATTGCCTTCATCGTCTTTGCCCAGCGTATTGGCCTGACGCTCGAAGAGATCGGAGCCGAGCTGGCAAAACTGCCGAACGACCGCACGCCCACCCGCTCGGATTGGGAGCGCCTGTCGGGCACCTGGCTCGACCGTGTCGACCGACGAATCGACGAACTTCACCGTCTGCGCGAGGGTTTGACCGGCTGTATCGGCTGTGGCTGCCTGTCATTTGACAAATGCCACCTGTCCAACCCGGACGACTCAGCAGCGCGCAATGGCCCCGGGCCGCGCTACTGGTTGTGACCGGCCGCGAAGCCCGATTTTCAGTCTGAGATATCCTTCAGCGCCGCCAACAGCTGAGAGACCTCGTGCTCGGTGTTGTAGTGGCACAGCGAGATACGAATGCAGTCGGAAAGGCCGAGCGGGTCAAGCACGTTGCCGCTGTAGTGATCGGCCTTGCGCGTATGGGTTCGGATGCCCTGTTGGTTGAGTCTGGTCACAACATCGGGCGAGGCCATACCGTCTACCACGATCGAGACCAGCCCCTCACGCGACGGGTTGTCGGCACCGCCGATGATGGTGACATGCTCCATGTCTCGCAGGCCCGGCAGATTGCCGATGCCGTTGACCATGGCGTCGGTCAGCCGGCTTTCATAGGCATGAATGGCCTCGCCGGCCGCGACGATACGGGCACGACGGTCTGTCCGGTCTGAGACCTGGCCGCCGAGCCAGTCGAAATAGGCCACGACATCGGAAATCGTGGCGTAGGCACCGGTATCGCGGGTGCCGAATTCCCAGCCGGTTGCCGGTGCATCGATCAGCATGTCGTGCGGCATCGCGCTGAGCCGGTCCGAAATCCAGGCGATGCCGTAGCCATGCCGCGAAAACACCTTGTAGGGTGAAATCGCATAGCCATCGACCTTGTAGGCATCGAGATCCAACTGCCCGTGAGCGGCGTGCTGGATACCGTCGACAATGATGACGCAGTCCGGCGAAACCTCGCGGATAACCTTGGAGATGGCCGCCACGTCCATGGCCATGCCGGTCACCGGCGAAGCGTGAAGGATGGTCGCGACCGCCACATCGGGTGTCATCAAGGCGCGATAGTCCTCGGCTTCCACGTTGCCTGTCTCCGGCCGGTGCTGGACGTTGACATAGGTCAGGCCGGCAATGTCCGACCAGCGGCGGGCGGCACTGCGCGTCGCCGGGTGTTCGATCGAGCTGCCGATGACCTTGGCGCCCTTGGGCGCATTTACACAGGCCGTGCGGATGAGGCGGAACAGCAACTCGGTTCCGCTTTCGCCGACAAAAAATTGACCCGAAGAGGTGTTCATGAAGATAGCGAGATCACGCTTCGCCTTGTCGATGGTCTCAACCAGAGCATGCGCGGCCACATTGTCGCGTCCCTGATTGTCGGGGATCGCCGCAAAGGTGGTCGAGGTTTCGACCACCGACTTCAATGTGAGCGCACCGCCGGCGTTTTCGAAAAAGATGCGTGGCCCCTGAAATGGACAGGTGTCCACGTGGGCAAAGCGATCGCGGACAGCCTCGATCAGGCCGGGTTTTTCGTGCAGCATGGAAGATTCCTGGTGGGATTGGTCAAAAAGCGCGGGCGACGATTGCCGAGCAAAGTTCGGCGACCGCGATATGGCTGTTTCGGGGAAAGCCGTCAACGCTGTCGTCGATTATGCCATGAGTCGAATTGATCAGGTGGTTGGACACCATCGTGTCGAGCAACAGCGCTTCGCGTTCGGGAGTGTGCAGCAATTTGGGGTTCGACGCGCGAGCCGCCATCGCCGAAGCAATGGCCGTGCAACCCCAATTGGAACAGGCGGCCGTGACCAGCACGTCGCAACTCGTTACCGCTCCGATGCCGCCGCCGCAGCCACATTGGCACTTGTCGCCATAGGGCACATGAGTGCGGACATGGTCGGCCACCTTGCCCATGCCGATTTCATTGCCGCCATCGCCAACGGCGACCACCGGAATGCCGCGGGTCAACGCTTCATCGAACAGAAAATCAACCCGGGCCCGGCCCATGCCGTAATCGATGCCTCGCATGGAATGATAGATTCCGTATTCATTGCGCCCGACACGCTCCGTCGAGAACAGCAAGTCTGGCTCAAGGGCATCAAGCATTTTCGGGGCCTCCGCGGCCCCTTCCGCATCATCGACCGGATAGGGAAGCATGACCACGGTGGCGAGGCTCCTGTCCTTTCGCGCAATCGCCGCCTGTTCGAGCGTCACCGGAAAGAGACCCGCCGCCGCCATCACGTTGCCGATCGCCTCCAGGAGTGTTTGCTCGCACACCACCACACAGGTTGCATTGCGCCCAAGGACGAGCGCCCGGGCGATCGCGGCAGCACCTGAAGGGCCATCGTTTTCGCCCAGTTCCGGGGTAATCCACGCGCGTGAAACCGAGCCGGTGGTCAGCACCACCGCCCCGTCTTCCGGCACGGACATCAGGGCCTCCGCGGCGGCACCGACGAGCGAGCCGCCCTGCAGCGCGCGCGCCGCATGGAAGAGCGCTTCAACCCCGCGCTCGCCCATATCGATGTTGACCAGCTGGTCGAGCCGATCGTCGAGCCTGGCGATAAGATCCATGTCGGCCATCAGGCATCTCCAAAAAGCAGATTGGCAAACCAGGCCGAGTCGTCCAGGTGAGCGGCCGTCTGCTCCATCGCAGACACAACGCACTGCGCCACCGCCCCGGCACCGCCGACACGCGAAACCGCACCCGTGGTGGGTTTGAGCCGCATCGAAACCCGCCCGCCAGGCTGGCCGTGGGTGTTGACCGTGACGATGCCGTGATCCTGCAGCATCAGCATGCCGATGGCGGCGGTGACTTCCGCAGGCACGCGCCGGGTTTCGTCCTTGCCCGCCAACGCCAGGATCCGGGTTTGCACATCCTGCTCGTCAATTTTCGGACCCAGAACCGAGCGCTTGATGCTATCTGCGCCGAGCAGGTCTTCAAGCGCTGCCGACAGAGCCTCACCGTCACGCACTTCGCTGTGCAACAGGTCAGGTGTAAAGCCCTGGAGACTGCGCATGGCGCCCACGGCCACGGGCGCTCGCGCTTCCATCCCAAGTTCGCTGGCTTTCGCCAGCACCGGGACCAGCGCCGCAGCATCTCCACACAGTACCCCGGCGCGCGGGCCGGACAGGCCGGCCTTGTCCGCGTTTGTGATCACCAGATCCGCGCCGAACGACAGCGCCGGTGCACCGCCATGCAGAACCGGGCGCAGCCGCGCTCCATAGGCCTCGTCCAGCAGGACAACGCAGCCCTGCTGTTGCGCCGATCGCGTAGCCGAGGCCGTCAGGTCGTCGGGCAGCATGGCCAATTCGGACGTGACGGTCGTGATCACGGTCAGGGAGGGCCGATGTTCAGCCAGTAGCTCTTCAACCTCCGTCAAGGAATAGGCCTCAACGACAGCCACACCGGCAAGAGCAGCGCCTCGGGTCACCGAAGCGTGCGACCGGTCGCCTTGCGGGACCAGCGACAGAACCGGACGACCGCCGCAGTGAGCCAGTATCGTAGCCACGATGCCTGCGCTGGTGCGATTGATCACCGTGGCGGCTTCCTTACCGCTGCCACCCATATGGGCGATCGCCGCCTGGCGCAGCTCTTCGCCGTAAAGCGCCGGCCCGACCCATTCCTCGCACAGTTCGGACAGATCGTCAGCGGTCACCGGGTAGTAGCGCAGGTTGCCGGTGAAGATCGCGATCCTGTCGATGCCCTCACGAGCGACGAAGTCGCCGGCGACCTGCCCAGCCCGGCGCAGGCGGCGCACTTCGTCGGCCGAGGAGGCCAGCAGCTCTCCACGCGCATAGCCAACCCCCGGATCGATTGCGTTGCCGAACCGGTCGGCCGTCATTCGCCGGGCTCCACATTGATGGTGACGCATTTGCGGTAGGTGTAGGCCTCGAGCGCGCCCTCGATTGAGTACTCGCTGCCGGTGCCAGACTGCTTGGTCCCGCCGTAGGACATGCCAGGGATCTGCCCGCCGCCCTGATTGACCTGGATCCAGCCGGCATCGATGGCTCGGGAAAGCCGCGTGATACGGCTGATGTCATGGGTAAAGATGAAAGCGGCGAGCCCATAATGGGTGTCGTTGGCCATGTCGATCACTTCGGCTTCGGTCTCGAAGGGAATGGCGACCATGACCGGGCCGAACACCTCTTCACGGGAAATTCGCCAGCTGTTGTCTACTCCGGTGATGATGGTGGGAACGGGGCAGAAGCCGGCCGGGTCTTCTACCGGCGTTTGCCCGATCAGAAATATTGCGCCTTCGGCTTCTGCTTCGGCCACATAGGCGCGGATTTCTCCGTAGCGTTCGGCATTGACGACGGCGCCCATATCGACTTCGGGATCAAGCGCGTCGCCGACCACCAGCGCGGCGGATTTTTCCGCCACCTTCGGCATCAGCACGTCCCAGATGTCCCGATGCACGAAGAGCCGAGACCCCGCCGTGCAGCTCTGGCCCTGGCGGGCAAAGCGCATGGCGTTGGCGACCTGCTGCGCTGTGGCATCCAGCCGGCCGTTCTCGACCGCGTCCGGAAACACGATGGTCGGCGATTTGCCACCCAGTTCCAGCGTCAGCTTGGCGATCCGGTCCGCTGTGGCATGGCCGATCAGCTTGCCGACCTCCGAGGAGCCGGTAAACGACACCTTGTCGATGCCGGGATGAGCGGCGAGCGCCGCACCTGCCTCCTCCCCCAACCCGGTGACGACGTTGAACACGCCTGGAGGGAAGAGGCCCTCTGCCAACTCCGCCAGTTTGAGGATGGCCAACGGTGCATCCTCGGCCGGCTTCAACACCAGGCAATTGCCCGTCGAAAGGGCCATGGAGATTTTCACCGAACCCAGCTGGAGAGGCGAGTTCCATGGGATGATCGAGCCCACCACACCGTGCGGCTCGCGGGTCGAATAGCTGAAGATGCCGGGGCCGAGAGGCAGCGTTTCACCCTTCTGCTCAACCGCAACGCCGCCGTAATACTTCAACACGCCGGCCGCACCCATCGCCTCGCCCCGGGACTGGGTCTTGATGGCGTTGCCGCTTTCGGCCGCCAGCACACGCGCCACTTCCTCGGCATTTTCCTCCAGGCGGCGCCCCAGTTCGGCCAGCAGCTTTCCCCGCTCGCTGGCCGCCAGCGCGCGCCAGCCGGGCAGAGCCGCGCGGGCGGCCTGAACTGCAAGGTCGATCTCGACGCCAGTCCCTCGCCCAACTTCGCAGATCGGGCTGCGGCGCGAGGGATTTTCAATGGTCAGTTTTTCACCGCTCTCCGGCCAGTGCCACGCGCCGTTGATAAACGATCCGGCAAGGCCATCGGCAGGAAGAACGTAGTCGAGCAGCGGCATGATCAATTGTCCTCGGCGATTTCCGGCAGCGCACGAAGAGTTCGGTAGTAGGCCGAAAAATCCTCCGCGCCACCTGTGTCTTTGGCAAAATCCGTGAATGACGAAGCAGCAAGAGCACCGAAGGGCGTCTCCTGCCCGCTGCTACGTGCCGCCTCCTGAGCAAGCCGCAGGTCCTTCGCCATCAGTGCTGCGGCGAAACCCGGCGCAAAGCCGTTGGAAGCCGGTGCCTGAGGCACGACACCGGGGATCGGACAACGGTTTTCAAGCGTCCAGCTCTGGGCCGCAGCGCCGGCACAAAGCTCATAAAACTGCACCAGGTCCAGCTCCATTGCGTCGGCAAGCGCAAATCCTTCGAGCACGGCCATCGCCGTGATGCCGCAGATCATGTTGTGGCAGGCCTTTGCCGCCTGCCCGGATCCGGGTGCACCGAAATGGGTGATCTTCCGGCCAAGCTCTTCAAGCAGGGGTCTGGCACGCGCAACATCCGCATCGGTGCCGCCAACCATGAAGCTCAACTCACCCCGACCGGCCGCTTCCGGTCCGCCGGAGACCGGAGCGTCGACCTGTGACAGACCACGCTCCGAGGCCAGAGCGTTCAGCTGTCGCGCGGTGTCCACATCGATCGTCGAGCTATCAATCAGCAGGGTACCGGGCGCCGCACGGTCAACAATGATGTCCTGATAGGAACTCAGAACATGCGCACCTTCCGGGAGCATCGTCAGGATGGTTCCGGTCTTGGAATAATTCGCATCCCGGGGAGACTGTGCCCCATCAAAGGCCGAACGGGCCATCGGGCTTTCATCCACTCCGACAACCTCATATCCGCTTGATCTCAGGTGCCGGGCCATCGGCAGACCCATGGTGCCAAGGCCGATGACGGCAATTCCGGACATGCAATTTCTCCTACAATTTTACCCTGATAACCTGCCACGCATCATCAAGCGCCGCTTTGAAGCGGGCGGCCGCGATACCAACCTCCTCCTCATTGATGATCAGCGGCGGCATGAAGCTGATCCGGTCGCCGATGGCTCGCAGGTATAGCCCGCGGTCGTGGGCAAAATTCTGCACCAGCTCGCCGACCTTCCAGGACGGATCGAAAGGTTCGCGCTTGGCGGCGTCCCTCATCAGCTCGAAGCCGCAGAAGAGGCCAACGCCGCGGACTTCGGCAACCAGCGGGTGATCGCGCAGGGCATGGCATTTCTCAAGAAAGGTTTGGCTGACCTTGCGCACATGGCCGACCAGGTCGATCTCATCATAGATATCGAGTGCCTGCAAAGCCACGGCCGCACCGACCGGGTGCCCCGCATAGGTGTAGCCATGGCCGAAAACGCCGACCTCGTCGGAATTCTTCATCATGTCGGCGTAAAGCTCGTCCTTGAACATCAGCGCGGAGACCGGGAAAAAAGCAGCCGACAGTGCCTTGGCGCAGGTCATCATGTCCGGCTTGAGCCCCCAGGTTTCAGCTCCCCATAAATTGCCGGTTCGACCGAAACCACAGACCACCTCGTCAACGACGAACCGGATATCGTACTTTTGCAATACCGCCTGCATTTCCTCCCAATAGCCCTTGGGCGGCATCAGCGCACCGCCGCCCGAGATGGCGGGCTCGGCGAAAAAGGCTGCGATCGTTTCGGGTCCCTCCGCCAGGATCAGATCCTCGAAGCTGCGAGCCATCCGAGCCGAAAACTCCTCCTCGCTCTCACCGTCAATATGAAAGCGATAATAATTGGGCAGCTCGGTATGTTTGAACTCGGGCAGCGGCAGGCCGAACTTGGCATGCATGTGCGGCTGACCCGATAGCGACGCCGTGGCAACGGTGTTGCCGTGATAACCGCGGATGCGCCCGATGATCTTGCGCCGGTTCGGCTCTCCGCGGGCCGTGTTGGCGTACCACAGCAGTTTGATTGCCGTGTCGTTGGCCTCGGAGCCCGAACACTGGAACATGACCCGGCTCATGTCGCCCGGAGCCAGGCCAATCAGCCGCTCGCCGAGCTCGGCGACGCGCGGGTGCGACCGGTTGTAGAAGGTCGGCGCGAAGGGCAGCGTGTTCATCTGTCGCCTGGCAGCCTCTGCCAGCCGTTCATTGTGATAGCCCAGGCTGACGCAACCCAGCCCCGAAAAACCGTCGATGATCTGCCGGCCCTCGGTGTCGTAGATGAAAACACCCTCGCCGCGCACGATCATGGTCGGACCCTGTTCGGCATGCTGCCGCAGGTTGGATTGCGGGTGAACATGATGCGCGATGTCCGCGGCGATCGTATGTTTGGCGTCGACGTTCATTCAACTGCTCCGCGGCATGGTTCGTGGCGAATTTCACATTCATCTTGACTGAAGAACAATCTCGAAGTTTTCCTTATTACGTGAATTTTCTTCAGCCACGGAAAACCGCATGAAGCCCCTCCTCGACCTTCGCCATCTCCAACTGATCAAGGCCCTTGATCAGACGGGACGCATCTCCGACGCCGCCGAAATTCTGGGGGTCACGCCATCGGCGCTCTCGCATCGCCTTCGAGAAGCGGAACGGCGGTTGGATGTGCCGCTCTTTACCCGCCTGCACAAACGGCTGCGCAAGACACCGGCTGCCGAACACATGGCGGTGGTCGCCGAGCGTATCCTGAGTGATCTCGGACGCGCCGAAGAGGACGTTCGACGCATGAATGCCGGGATCCAGCATGTGGTCCGGATGTCGGTCGAGGCCTATTCGAACTATCGTTGGTTGCCGGAGTTTATCCGGTTTCTCAAATCGCGCACCACCGGCATCGATCTGCAGATCATGGCCGGCGCGCGCAGCGACCCGATCACCAGCGTCATCAACCGGCACATCGATATTGCCGTCGTTTCACGGGCGCCGGAGCAGCCGGGATTGACTGCACTGGATCTGTTTGAGGACCCGTTGCTCTACATCATGGCGCCGGGCCATCGGTTGGCGGGGCGGGACTTTGTCGAAGGCGCCGACATCATCGGCGAGCCGTTCATCACCTACACCAAGGTGCCGGAACCCGACCGCGAATTCGCGCTGCTGTTTCGACCGACGGAAAGTTATCCGCGCTGGGCGGCGACCGTCGAACTGCCCGAGGCAATCGTCGAACTCGTCGCGTCCGATCTCGGCACCAGTGTCCTGGCAAGCTGGGCCATGCAGGCGGCCCTGGCAGAAGGCCGGATTGTCGGTGCACAGGTCACGCGCGACGGCATCCAGGTTCCCTGGTCCGCACTGCTGCGTTCCGACGACCGCACCGAGGGAGACCCGATCAACATCGTGGCCGATCTGCTTGTCGAATGGTGCGGGAGCCGTGAGGGCGGCTTCCACATCACCTGATCAGCCGCGCATCCTCTGATTGGCTGGATCGTAAAGCGGGCGCAGGCTGGCAACGGCGCGGACAGGCTGCCCCGCCACCATGATGGTATAGTCAGAGGCGGCCAAATCGCTGACCGCCAAGCCACCGGGGCGCGTGACATAACCAAGCCCGACACCGCTCCCCACGGTCCAACCATAGCTGGCCGAGGTCAGCCGACCGACGATCTCGTCCCCGCGCAAAATAGGCTCTTTGCCAAAGACAAGGGCTTCAGGATCATCGAGCCGGAACTGCAGCAACCGGCCCGCAGCCCCCTGCTGGCGGCGTGACTCGATGGCCTCTTTGCCAATGAAGTCCGTGGCAAAGTCGCAGGCGAAGGTCAGGCCGGCCTCAACCGGTGTGTCGAAGGGCCCGATGTCATGGCCCCAATGACGGAACGCCTTTTCGATCCTGCAGCTATCCACCGCCATGCCGCCGCAGAGCCGAGGCGCATCAGCCGCGCCCGTCACCGTTTCAAATACATGCTGTGCAAATTCTGCGGGCACGTGCAGTTCCCAGCCAAGTTCGCCCACATAGGTGATCCGCTGCGCCCGCACCGGGGCATGACCCACGTGGTTCTGCCGGAAGCTCGCAAATGGAAAAGCGTCGTTGGACAAATCCGCATCCGTCAGACCGCTCAGGAACTCGCGGGCCCGTGGCCCCATCAGGGCCAGCGTCGCCTCGGACGATGTGATGTTGACCACGCTGACGCCGGTGCCGCGCAGCTGCGCTTTGAGCCAGCTCTCACACTGTGGTTCGGCGCCGGCCGATGCCATCACCAGATAGCGGGTCTGCGACAGGCGGGCGACGGTCACATCTGCCTCGATCCCTCCCTGAGCATTGAACATATGGGTATAGACCAGGGCACCTGGCGAGACCGCCATGTTCGCACCACAGAGGCGCTGCATCTGCGCCTCGGCCGCCTCGCTGTCGACGACAAGGCGACCGAAGGTGAGATCAATCATTCCGAGATCGCTGCGAAGGGCTTCATGTTCGGCGCGCCATGTGTCGAACCATGGCTGGCGGTCGAACCCATCGGTTACCTCGGTACCATAGACAAGAGGGCGCTCCCAGCCACTGGCGCTGCCGAATTGTGCGCCTGCAGCCTTCAGCGCCGCATGATAGGGCGTGCGCCGCAGGCCACGCGCCACCTTTCGCTGGTGATATGGCCAGTGCATCGCGTAGGCCAGTGACAAGGTTTCCGCCGCTTTTTCAGCGACATAGCGCTGAGCACTCAGACCCGGCACGACGCGGCGAACATCGACATCCGTCAGATCCATGGTCATGTGCCCGGCCATGATCCATTCGGCCAGCGCCCTGCCCGCGCCCGGACCATTTTGAATGCCGGTGGAATTGTATCCGGCGGCGACCCAAAGCCCGTTCACATCCGCAACCGGACCGAGATAGGGCTTGCCGTCCGGCGTGAAACTCTCGGGCCCGTTGAAGAATGTGCGAATACCGGAAGTCGCCAGCGCTGGCACGCGCTCGGATGCTGCTTCCAGGAGCGGGAAAAGTTGCTCCTCGTCGCAAGGCAATTCGTCGAATTCGAAATGCTCCGGTATGCCGCCTTCCGGCCGCCACGGCGTCGCGTCGGGTTCTGAGCAGCCGATCAGCAGCTTGCCGGCGTCCTCCTTGTAGTAGGCATATTCATCCATAACCCGCAACACCGGCAGATCACCGGTCACACCATCGATCGGGTCGGTGACGATGTAGTAGTGGTTGGTCGCGTGCAGCGGCAGGTTGACCCCGTGGCTCAACCCGAAATCGCGCGCCCACATGCCGGTGGCGTTGACCACATGCTCGGCACGGACCATGCCGTCGGCCAGCTCCACACCCACAACGCGACCGGCCTCGATGACAACCCGCTCGACCCGGGTGTCCTCGAAAATCTGCGCACCATTCATGCGTGCGCCCCTGGCGAGCGCCATGGTGGTGTCGATCGGGTTGGTATAGCCGTCACCCGGAAACCAGAACGCGCTCTTCGCGCCATGGACCGACAGCAACGGCCAGCGGTCGCGTGCCTCATTCAGTGAGATCTCCTCCGCGCGGATGCCGCAGCCATGGCTGTAGTCGACCTTGCGGCGCAGCTCTTCGACCCGTGCATCGTTCAGCGCCAGCGTGATCGAGCCATTGCGCTTGAAACCGGTGCTCTGGCCGGTCTCGTCCTCAAGGCGCTCCATCAGGTCGAGACCGTATTTTGCCAGCGCGGACAGGACCGGCACACCCTGGGTTTCGCTAACGAGCCCGGCTGCATGCCAGGTGGTCCCGCTGGTCAGCTTCTTGCGTTCGAACAGTGCCACCGACCAGCCGGCCTTTGCCAAATGGTAGGCTGTGGCGCAGCCGACGATGCCGCCGCCCACTATCGCGACCTTAACGTCCGAAGGCAGGGGTTTCGTCATCTCTCAGCTCTTCAAACGCAGGTTTTCCGGATCGTAGAATGGCACCGTGGCAACGGTTGCGCGAACCGGCTCGCCCAGCACCTCGATATCAAACAAATCGCCGGGCCGTGCATCGACGGTCAGGTAGCCGAGCGCCAGACGCTTCCCGATGCGAAAGCCCGTGCCTCCTGAACTGACATAGCCCACCGGGTGACCGTCGCGGCAGATCGGATCAGAGGGAAGCGCGTCGGCTCCATGGCCGTCGAGGACAAAACCGGCAAAACGGTACTGACGTGGCAGCTCGGCCTGCGCCAGAAATGCGTCGCGCCCGACAAAGCTCTGCTTCTTGCGGCTGACAAACCGATCGAGCCCTGCATCGAAGGCGGTGTATTCGACCCCGAAATCGGCGCCCCAACCGTGATAGCCCTTCTCCAGCCGCATGGCATTCAGTGCATAGGAGCCGAACTGGACCACGCCGAGAGCAGCACCTTGCTCCATAATTGCAGCATAAACGGTCGGAAGGTCGTCGCTGCGCACATGCAGTTCCCAGCCCAGTTCGCCGACATAGGAGATCCGCAGCGCAATCGCCCGCGCCCCGGCGATGGTAATGTCACGCACCGACATCCAGGGCGCGGCCTCCCGAGAGAGATCATTTTGAGTGAGCGGTTGCAGCACCTCGCGCGCCTTCGGCCCCATGACCATAAGCGCTGCGTCGAGCTCCGATCCTCTCCTGAGGTCGACGCCGTTGGCGGGCAGGAACTGCATCATCCAGTCAAGGTCGCGCTGATCGGCCAGCGTCGGGCCGCACAGGAGGTATCGGTTCTCCGCAAGCCGGGCGATGGTCGCCTCCGACCAGACCTTGCCTTTGTGCGTCAGCATGTAGCTCAGCTTCACCCGACCGATCGCGGGCATCGCTCCGCAGAACACAAGATCGAGGAATTCGGTGGCGCCCTCCCCGTCGACCTCGTAGCGGGTGAAGCCCCCGTGATCCATCACGCCGACGCAATCGCGCACCGCTTCGCATTCAGCTCTCACTGCATCGTGCCAGGCTTCATGCCGAAAACTCAGCTCCCCGTTGTCACGGATGGCGTCGGTCTCGAACCAGAAGGCGCGCTCCCAGCCGGCGACCTGACCGAAAACCGCTCCGGCTTCTTTCAATGTGTCGTAGAGCGGTGTGCGATTCACCGGACGGGCGGATTTCCAGATTCGGTGCGGATACGGGATGGCATATTGGTTTTCGTAGAGCTCGCAAGCGCGGGCGACCGAATAATCGAAGCTCGCCCAGTCATCGAAGCGGCGCGGATCCCACATCGACATGTCCCACTCCGGCTCGCCCTCGACGATCCATTCGGTCAGGGTCTTGGCGGCGGCGGCCGAATGGGTGATGCCCACTGGAAAGCAGCATGCGTGATAGAAGTTGGGCAGGCTGAAAGCCGGGCCGCATAGCGGCGCCCCATCGGGCGAATAGGGGATCGGTCCGTTGACGAAGCGACTGACCCCGGCTTCCGCGAGGATCGGCACGTGCGCTAGCGCTGCCTCAAGCACCCCGGCAATATCCTCGACGCTGTCGGGAAAAAGCTGGTTGGCAAAGTCCTCGGGCATGCCGTCCAACCAGGCCGCACGGCCCTCGTGGCCGTAGGATCCGAGCAGCAGCCCGTTCCGCTCACGCCGCAGGTAGTATCTGATATCGGGATCGCGCACGAGCGGGAAATTTTCCGGGTCAGCTTCCAGCTGCGGCAGGCTGCCGGTCACCAGATACTGATGCTCCAGGGTGACGACGGGCAGCTTCTGTCCCACCATTTCGCCGACCTGTCGACCATAGTAACCGGCAGCGTTGACGACCGTGTTGCAGATCACCTCACCCTTGTCGGTCATCACGCGCCACTCGCCCGAGGGGCGGCGGTTGACGCCTGTCACTTCGGTAAAGCGCGCAATCTGCGCGCCGCGATCGCGAGCGCCCTTGGCCAGAGCCTGCGTCAACTGGCTGGGGTCGACGTCCCCTTCATAGGGGTCGTAGATCCCGCCGATGATGCTGTCGCCCGGGCTGAACCAGGGGTGTATTGCATCCATCTCGGACGGTGTCAGCATCGCCATGTCGTAGCCCAGACCCTTGGAAATTCCGATCAGATGACAGAAAAGATCCATGCGATCGCGCGTGTGCGCCGGCCAGAAGGCCCCCGTATGACGATAGGTAATCGGATAATCGACCTCCTCCGCCAGTTCCCTGTAGAGACGCCAGGCGTAGTTGCCGACACGCATGCCGCCCCAGCTGTTCGCGTAAGTCGGGATATTGCCTGCCGCGTGCCAGGTCGACCCACTGGTCAGCTCGTTCTTCTCGATCAGCAACGCGTCGGTCGCGCCGGCCTTGGCGAGGTGGTACAGGATCGACACGCCAACGGCACCACCGCCAATGATCACGATGTCGGCTTGCGTCTTCATGGATCACGCCTTCACGAGTTCTGGCAGATGAATAGGCAGGCGCGCCCGGATGGCAGCTTCGGCGTCTGCCGGAAGATGGTCGGGCGCGGGCATGGCCTCGATCTCCGCGACCCGCTCCCGGGCGCGGTCCCAAACGGTCTGCGCCCCGCTTTGCAACCACTCGGAGACACTTTGCCGGTCGCCCAGCGCCGGGTAGACGTACTCGGTCGACATCAGATCCAGCGTCTGACCGGTGCCGAGAAAGTGGCCTTCGCCCGTGACCACCTGCTCGATCAAATCCAGATCGATCGCACCATCAAACATCTCCACACCGCGCACCGAGCGCTGGATGGCACCGCACATGTCGTTGTCGATGACCAGTGTCTCCTTGCTGGCGGCCATGATCGAGCCGAGCATGCCGACCGACAGATTGATCATGTCGGCACCGGCCTGCGCCGCCAGGGCAACGGTGTAGCCCTTTTCGTAACCGGCCTGTGCATCGGCGACCTTGGCGTCGGTCATGCCCGCGGAAACGGTCGAAGGAAGCCCCATGGTCAGCAGAAGCTGCGCTGCCGCCGCGTTGGCCACGGCCGCCTCGCCCGAGCCACCGGTCATCGCCCCGGTGCGCAAATCCGAGATAAACGGCAGGAAAGCGAGAATGCACGGAAACCCCGGTTGCATCATGTTGACGAGCACCAGCCCGGCCAGTGATTCCGCCAGTCCCTGGGCGAGAGCCCCGGCGAGCGCTGCTGGACTGGTCGCCCCGGCCTGAGCCGCCGAACAGATCTGCAATGGCATTCCCCGCCGCACGCACTCGCGCATGACACCGCAGGCTTCCTCGGCCAGGGTCAGCGGCGGCACCACATGGCAGACCGCGGCGAAGCAGAAAGGCTGCGCGCGAAACCGTCCTTCACCTCCAAGAGCAGCATCGAACATGTCGACCACCGGCGCCACATTGGCCGGCTCGAAAAAGCTGGTGCCGATGGGTTTCGACGTCGCTTTCAGCGCCGCAAACGCCGTGTTGACGTCGAGCATCAACGGATCCGCCAGATCGCGCGCGACCACCGGACGCAGCGAATAGTGGATGTGGTCGCAGGCATCGACAATGCGCATCAGACCGTAGAGATCCGCCAGTGCGCTGTCGCGAAAGGTCAGCCCGTCGGATTCCAGCACCTGCACCGCCGCCCCGCCAGTACCGATATGCACACGTCCGCCGCCGACTTCGATACCGCGATCGCGGTCGAAACCGGGCAGCTCAACCCGCCTGCACACCGTCGCCAGCTTGTCTTCCACCAGAGCCCTGGACAGAACAATCCGTCCGTCGCCGCGCTCGGTCGCACCGTTCGTGAGAGCCAGATCGCGGATATCGCTCGGAGCACCGGAAACGCCGATCCGTTCGAGAATGGCAAAGGCAGACTCGATGATCTGATTGCAAGCCGATGGTGACAACGGTGCAAACCGTCCTCCGGCCGCCGGCGCCGGACGGGTGTTCGTCTGCTGTACCGCTCTGTTGCGCTTGCCACGTCGCATGGGACCCTCGCCATCTGCGACGATGATAGGCAAACCAAGCACAAAGAAAATTCAATAAGTCGGGGATTAACGTGAGCAGATTTCAGTCATGATCCGGGGCGCTTGCAGGCGAGTCTCGTAAACCGCACCGACAGGTTGTACGGCGCCCATCTGGGGCAACTGAGGCGCAGTTGAACAGAAGCCGCTCTCAGCCGATGAGGCAAACGTCGCGTGCGACCGGCTAAACGCACTTGCCGGTCTGATTAAGAGCAGAGGCTATTGCTGGTTCAGGACGAGCAAACCTGGGTTCGTTGCCCCTAATGGTAGGCAACATCGAGTTTAGGCCGATCCCGAAATCTAGTGGCTAGGTGTTTCGTCCCTTCTATTTACTAGCGCCTTCGATGTAGATCATCGCGTCCCGCCACCTCTGGCGTCGGCCTATCGTTCCGATCAAAAACCAGACGCTGCCGTCACGCTCCAGCTCATAGTCATCGGTTCCTGGCACTTGTTCATTGGTCCGTATTCGTCTCTTTGTTGATCAAACGCAGCGCATTGCGAGAGCTTCTCAAAACTTCAGACCACTCGTCCAGGCCAATATATTCCATATCACTCAATTCAGTTCCGTACTTTTCAAATATTATTCTGATTGATTCAGTTACTTTTTTCACTACATCCGCTTCTTTCTCATTATATAGTACCAGCCCTATGTATTATTTTGTATTTTCAAATAGAGTTGTGTCATCAACTATGAAGTGTACGGAAAAATCAAAGCAGTCTTCCTCAACATTTGGCGGACAAATACCCTTCAACCAACAATTTTTTTGGTATTCCAAATCACTAAGAGACTCAAGGCAAGAAATAAGCTCTCTTCTCATTTCTGGGTAATTTATCATGGCGCGTCCCTTCTATATGTCCGAACCGATTTCTGGCTTCAGATAGATCCGTAGGAACTTAAGTCGCTCAAAATTGCGGAGAACTTTCTCACCGTATCCACCAGGTTCGAGCCGCCCGTGTTTCTTATCAAACAGCAGCGGTCTGATGCACGCCGTTGCCGCGTGCGGCCCCACGCCCCAAACCCAAAAAACCATGGCGCTGATGCAGCCAACGGTCCACAAAGTATTGAGGAGCCAAAAGGCGTTTTCCCAAACCCAAGGAATAAGTGCAACAAGCGCAAAAAGGCCCATTGGGACCAGTCCAAATGTCAGAATAAGACGGTTGGTTTTTCTTTCCACCTGTTCGTTCGTCCCTTCTGCATCAATCTACGGTTCTGAGTTCAGTGGACACAGCGAAACACGTTTCTTACACTCCCTCCATGGCGGACGATGAAGTTCAGATAAGCAGCACACTGATCCGACTAGGGCATGTGCTGCTTTTTGTTTCTCTGTCATACGTTGCAAGCGTGCTTGTACTGATCCTCGTCCACCCAAAATGGATAATGCTGTTGGCGGCGTTTGGTCTGTTTGGGATCGTCAACGCTGCCTACTACATTTTCAGACCACAAATCAGAAGGCTGTTTCGCCGTCCCTGATCTCGCGCCCCTTTTGCATCTTGAGATCGCCTTCCTCCCTTTCGTGATAGTTCAGAAATCGCCGCCGCTGTTGGCTTGCGTCAACGTGTCGAAGTATGCGTCGGCAGCGTCACCGATAGCTCGGTCGGCAGTCTCGCGGCCCTCCTGAGTGATCTGGCGCGTATCTCGCCAAAACCGATCATCCTCATTGGTTCGCGCCAACATCCCGCGATCCTCCAGAGCATAGATCGTGCGCGTCACGACGCGGTCGACGATTGACCCATTTCGGGGCTCCACTTTCAGGCGCTGTCCATCAGCGCTCATCCAGGTGCCGCCGCCTTCGGCGATAGCCTTTCCGCCTTTGACGCGGATCCTGACCAGAGCGTCGAGCATTGTCGGTGACAGCTTTGCCATGACCTTCGTCCCTTCTATTTACTTCAAAAAACATATAATGGTTTGTCCACGGTAGTCAATGAATTTGCCCTTAAAAGTTGTCCACAACGATTGTAAAAGTTCGCCCTATATGCGAGTGCTGAGAAATGGCGAAAAAGACCGGCCCCAAAACCGTTGGCTATGCCCGCGTATCGACTGCCGACCAGAACCTGGACGGTCAGGTGAAGGCGCTGGAGAACTTCGGCTGCGATAGGGTTTTTGTGGAGAAGGCCAGCGGCGCAAGCATGTCCCGCAAAGTGCTCTCACGGGCGCTCAGAGCTGTACGCAAGGGCGACACATTCGTCGTCTGGAAGCTCGATCGTCTGGCCCGGTCGCTGAAAGGGCTGATTGAGGTTATCGAGCTGTTCCAGAAGAAAGGGATCCGGTTCGTCAGTCTAACCGACAGCATCGACGCCGACACCGCCAGCGGCCGCCTGCTCTTACACATGATCGGTGCAATTGCGGAATTCGAACGAGGCATCATTTCCGAGCGAACAAAGATCGGAATGGCCGCGCGCCGCAATGCCGGTGTGTCGTTTGGGCCCAAGCATTCGATATCCGGAAACCCGAAGCGATTGCGGGCGTTCGTGAAGTTGCGCGACAGTGGTAAGCTGCTGCAGATGTCCGCCCGCGAAGTGATCGAGGCCATGAACAAGGCGGACCCGAAGGCCGAACTGATCACCAGCCCTCAAACCTATCGTAATTGGAAATACAAGGGGTTTCCTGGCCTACCAGAACCCGAGGAAGAACCGTTACATTTAGACCGTAAATCGGAGAAGGAAGATGGCAAAAGCTAGACTACTGGCTGCTGGCGCGTGTGTTTGGTTCTTGTTTCCAATTGCGGCCGCAAATGCTCAGGACGAATTAAACTCTTTCATTAATGGCAATGACTTACACACGACCTGTCAATTGTCCAACCTGGTTGCTGCACAATACATTCTGGGTGTTATCGACCAGACATTTCTTATGCAGAATGAAACAGTACTCAAGATTTGCATCCCAAAACGAGCAACCGCCGAACAGGTAACCGATACTGTCTGCCTCCACATCGAAAAGAACCCAAGCATCAGGCATTGGCCAGCGGCCGCCGTGGTTCAAAACGCTCTTCATTTTCAGTTCCCGTGCCCAAACTAGTAAAGAGATGGTGCCGAGATCGATGGACGTCACCGAAAACGACATTGACGACGCAGTCACCGGCATTCTGAAAAGAGCTGAGGATGAGCTTAGCCAGATGTCAGAAGCCGAGCTGCGCCAGCGCTTTCACTTCCAGTTTGATGGCTCGAAATCAGCGCGCTGGAACCTGTATCATTTTACCCAGGCGCTGGAACTCTATCGAACATCCTGCCGGCGGTGGGAGGAAATGCACAACGGCCACATGTGCGTCGTTGAGCGCGTTCGTGACAAGTACCTGATGCCGAGAATTGATGAGTTTTTGGAAAACTCGTCCAGCAAACAGTAGGAGCCGAGCCGAGGCCATGGCAGATCAGAAAAAGCCGAAGAGTGCTTCCGATGTCTACGCCTCCGTAGCTTCACCAGATGGGCTTCTTTATCACATCGCACATGCCCGAAAGGGGCCGAGGCCGATGGCAGACCAGACCATGTCGACAGACTGGGGCGTCATAGACGAGATCGAGGCCGCCGAGCGCCGGCTTCAAACGTTCTGCGGGCAAGTTCACGCCGGCGAGCGCCAGGGCGGCGGACGGGAATTCTCACGCCAGATCGACGCTCAGTTTCAGCAGATCAGGAAGGCCATGGGCATGCCCGCCTTTGACCCTCACTGGAACCGCGATTCAGAAAATCCCGAAAGCAAACAGTAGGAGACAGAAGTGCTCCGAATGACCATGACGCTGGTGATCTTTTCGGTCCCGATCAGATAGGTTTCGCTTTCTAAAGGACGTCGAAACAACAGAGTATGGAGGCTTACCCTCACCATGGGTGGTAGCGGCGGATTTGCAGCTTTGGGCATACTCTACCTCTGCATTGGCAGCGCCATAGCCGGACCTTTCATCGCGGTTTTTGAATGGACCCTGTTTGGCCGCCGAACCAACTGGAAGAGTTTTGCTTTGGGTGTTCCCATCGGACTTTTGCTCACCGGAGTAATTTCCGCGGTTGTTACAGACATCGCCACCGGAAGAGATATTCCCGGGATCCTTACAATCGCGACGGCAACATTGTATTTGGCTCCATTCTCATTTTTCTCCTATTTCACCGCCGGACTGATCACGCGGTTTGGCACCTTGGAGGTTTTGAACGCAATCTGGGGACCGAGCCGGAGCGATGGATGACGTGATCCGCGAGATTAGTTCGCCAGGATGCCGAAGACTTTCAAAAGGCCGGATGCTGTAGCGACTATTTCTGGCCGGCAATTATCTCTTCCACCCAATCGCAGCCATGCGAGATATCTGGGAATTCGGCATACGGCGACGATTGCAAGCAAAATCAGAAAGCAAACAGTAGGAGCAGCCAAATGTCTAGGGTACGTGTCCGTGACATAATCAACAAGAAAAACCAAGAGCATAAGGATGATGTTTATTTTCACGGTCAGGCCGAGAAGGTTACACTTGAGGCTGCGAACCGGGTCCACGCAATGCTATCTGAAATAGGCCGTGAGCTCACAAAAGAGATCAGAGGCAAATGTTACGCCCAGGCTGTAGTATCTGGAATGTCACCTAAAAAGCCGGGAGAATGGTATCTGGGCCGCAATCAATTCAATAGACTGGTCTATCTCTGGGTTTTTGAAAGGAAGCTCTTCCGTGAGGGACGCCGAGAAAAGCTATGTGAATTCAGAGTTGATCTTGAACTGATAGATGACGTTCTTGATATCGAAAAACTAAATAAAGATATAGAAAATTTCTTACAGGTGCGCGACAATCACGTCGAGCGTTTTACATACAAATACATTTCGTTTCGCGACTCTCTTCGATAGTACATTTTTATCCCCGGAGGATGAAGCAATCGAAAGTTTTTTGCACTGCGGCTGCCCCGCGGTCGACAAACAGAGGAACGCAAACAGTAGGAGCGCCGGCATGGCCGTGATCATCCAAAACGTCTCGACAGGCCCGATGACCGGAAACCAGCATTATGTTGTCCGGATCAACGAAAGGCACATCACGGAATTCGATCACATCCGAGAGGATGGATTAGCCGAGTGCCTGCGTAAGGCGGCCGCTGCCGTCGAAAAACAGGAACGCAAACAGTAGGAGGAACAAGTTGCACTCATCCTTAGAGCCGTTACTCAAGGAAGTTGTGAACATGCATCCTGTAAGCGCTGAGGATGGGGCTGCGCTCGGCAACCTGATCCAATTCACGACCTCAACGCGTGAAGCGAGCAAAATGGATCCGGCCGACATCGACGAATTTTTGTTTGCTTTGCGCCGTATTTACAACTTGAAGCTGGCAGGTTCTTCCACTCCAATGTGGTTTTACGCTTGGTTTGATGCACAGGCCGGGCAATTATGCGTTTCAGCTGCTCCTGCAACGAGTGCTGAAGAACTGCCTTTCGGATGCCAGCTTGAAATAGTTGAATCACCTACTCCGGTGTCTTTAGCGTTTCTGAATTCTGACGCACTGGAGGGCATATGTCTTCCCGATGGAGTGGACAGCGTTCAAGCCAATGATATCCCTGATGAAATCGATGAAGACAAGTTCGTGCTGACGGTGTTCGCTCAAAGATTGTCGTAAACTGTCCTGACACGCGAAACATGCGACGTCTCGCTTCGTTGATGAGAAACTAGAAGCAAACAGTAGGAGCCCGCACCTTGCCTCAGAGAAAGATCCCTGAGATTTGGACCAAATTCGGTGATCAAATACACCAGGACTTCCTAGGGCATCATCCCGACTTCCTGTCTGGCATAATGCAAGTGTACCGGGAGTTTGATCAACGTGATCAGGCTGAATTGTTCGATGTCATTTCCCGGGTTTGTAACAGCGATATGCATCGCGGCGAAAAGAGAAAGTTCTGGTTGCAATCCGGCGCGGCTTTCGGGGTGTCCGACATAAGCGGTTTCTTAGAGGAAATTCGGCAGGCCATGGCCGAGGAAAATTCAACCCGCAAACAGTAGGAGCCGGAGGCCAGATGACCAACTTCTCGCCGAGGGAGACGGAGTATCTGAAGCGCATAATCAAGCGCCCAGGTATGTATTTTTCCGAAGAAGATTTTGTGTACGCGCTCGGTTTCATCTCAGGTTCGATCTGCGCCTTCTCGTTTGACGACTCGAAGCATGATGAAGAAATCCAGAGTTGGTTGGTTAAGAAACATTTTGAACGAAGTTTCGGGGCGATTGCCTGGCCCGGCCTTATCGAGAAACTGCCAATGTGTTCTGGCCATTGTGGGAGAGAAAACGTTCGAAATCTCCTGCAAATTTTGAGCGACTTTTTGGAAGAAGCCGTCGATGCAGGTCACCACGCGTCCGGCGATGATCGATGCCGCTCATAGACCCGGACGAAATCACCTGGTGGAAAACCCGACAGCAAACAGTAGGAGGAACCTTATGGCTAAAATTGTCACGAATGGCCGTCCAGACGGGACGATCGAGGTCCGTCCAGACGACAATGATTATGGTCTGTCGATACGTCCCGAAGGCAAGCGCTTTGCGCTCTATGGTCGACAAGGAAAATGGTTCGAGTGCGATACAGCAGACGACTGCATCGACGAACTGCTCGACATTATCGAAGCGGGTAAATTCGAGCCCTAAACAGTAGGAGCCAGTCAACCGATGAATTGACTCAAGCTCCAGCAGGATTGTAGCCTGACGACGCTGGGGGCTCTTATGTGGACTTGTGCCGCAATGTGATTAGGAGCCAGAGCGATGGTCAATCCCATTCGTTCCGTAGCGTCAAAGCTGCTGAGTGCTTATGCCCAGCGTAATTTGGACTTTGCAACCGACCCTCGGTTCAGACAGCTTTTCAGACTTGGATTTAAGAACGCTGATCCGAAAGACATCCGCGAAGCGACTGTAGACGAGATTTCCACCGATAGCGAACCGCCCGAAGAATCTCGTTGAGGAGCCTTTCAAAATGCGCTCTTTTTTGCAACTTTTGGTAGGCCTAATTTTTGGTGCTATTGTTGCCGAGCCCCAAATCGCAAAAGCCGCCGAAGATACCCCGTGCAAAGTCGAGCACTGGCGATCATACTACCACGATGTGATGGAAAGCCTGGTCATCGAGGGCGTGACAACTTGCGAAAACGCAAGGGTTGCCCTGATGCTCTTTGAAGGGGAAAAGCCCGATCGCAAGTTCCTGGGCGTCATCAAAACGCGGATCTCGCTATATTCCTTCAAGGCTATCGTGCAAAGCATCAAACCCAAGCCGACGCACCTGTCTCTCAGATGGGTTGTTGAGTATTCTGAGTAGGGCGGTCGAGTACATCACTGCGCCGACGTTGAGAGCGAGCCACAGAAATCCAAAAGCAAACAGTAGGAGCGGACAGGGCTGATCAGTATGACCGATGCCCTCACCGAGGAACTAGTTGATATCGGCAGATGGCTGTATGGCGACACGACTGAGTGCGTCGTTCACCTTGTGCGACGCAACGTGCATTTTGGCACTGGCGATCCCTTTGACCCCGAGGAGGTCCGCGAAGATCAGCGGGGCGAATTTTTCTGTCTAAAGTTCTTCGACCCAACTGACGCCAATCGACTGAGTTCTGAGTCTCCGGGGCATGAAAGCGTAGAGGCGGCCAAATCGCGTGCCGCTGAGATTTACGCGAATTTGAGATGGGGTCAACCGGACTTGGTCGATCGACCGAAGAGCAAATAGAAGGGGCGCTGGAGAGCATTTATCCTTCAAGACCAACCGAGGGCACGACTATGGCAAAAGATCCGGTTGCGCTGCATTGGGCCGACTGGGCGGCTGAACCGGGCGTCTGGCACGGCAAGCTCGAAAGCGAAAAGCTTGGAACCAATCTGACGATCCTGTTTGATGTCCAGGACGGGGTCGGCGTCGGGCCGACTTTGCATGTTCATGACTACGATGAGATCTTCATCATCCGCAAAGGCCGGGCGCTCTTCACCATCGGCGACCAGGAAGTCGAAGCCCGGGCGGGCGATATCCTGATGGGTCCGGCGCAGGTTCCGCACAAATATCACAGCCTTGGCCCGGACCGTCTGGAAACAACAAATATCCATTTGAGCACCGCGTGTGTACTGACCCGGCTGGACGATCCGGATGCGGATTAACCGGTCCTGGCTTTGGTCACGATCAGGTCGATTTGCCGGCCAGCACTTGAAGAAAAATCGGTACCACCCGGGTGTCGGCGACCATGGAGTTTGCTAGCGCAACCTCTTCCGAGGCACGCGGTTCAGCCAACTGCCGGATGACGAAACCGGCGCTGCCAAGCATCGCAACCCAGCTGCTGAGTGTCCGATGGAAACGTGGTACGTGGAAGGGCTCAAGCCTCTCCCGTTCCTCTTTCGGGATGTCCGAAAAAATCCAGGTTTCGACCCGGCCGTCCATTTCCTCGAAATAGTCGGCCACCTCGACGGCACGCACGGCACCGTCTTCGTCGCGCACATTGCGTCGAGTGGGTGGAACGAAACATGGATGCAGTATGGAGAATTGCAGAAATCCATCAGGCCGCAGCACCCGATGGATTTCGGACAGGGCCCTTTGCTGATCCGGCATATCCATCAGCGACATGAAGGCGGTCGCAAAATCGAACCGGGCGTCCGCGAAGGGAAGCGCCAACGCATCGGCCTCCTGATAGTCGATGCCGCGAGGGTCCTCCCTCTCGGCCTCACGCGCGTGCCGCACGAATGTCGGAGCAATATCGATGCCGGTCATGCGCGCACCGCGTTCGGCAAGCTTGCGTGTGTTCGATCCTTCGCCGCAGCCGACATCGAGACCGGTGAGTCCCGCAACGGGCGGCAGCATTGCCAGGAAGGCCGGTGTGTTCAACAGATCACGGTAAACGTCGTGGCCGGCCCTTGATGTCCTGGTCCAGACCTCGGCGTTCTTCTCCCAATGGGCGGCAACCTCATGTGAATCCATGACGGGGCTCCTGTTTTGGGGCAGTCGGCTATTGGGTGAATTTCTGTTTGGTCAGCGCGAAAGGCTGATAGCCGACTCAACACATGCGGGCAAGTGGTCTTGGCCGAAGCCGATAGATGTCGAATGGCAAAAGGCTCTGAACCCTCTGGTGCAAACACAGCAAAAACAAGCGATTGGAGAGCAATGCCGAACATATCTCTCAGGCATCGCATGGAAACAGTCATTGTCTGCAGTCAACCGCAAGGACCACCCACAACTGTGTCCGGGCCGGATGGTTCCATTTGGTCCTGACAGGCTCTGGACCTATCATGGTTCCTCCTGGAGTCGGATGAATGCATGGTGAGATAAAGCTGGAGCGACTGGCGATCTGGACTGCCGCAGTTTGCCTTGTCCTGCTCGCTTTTTATTTTCTCATCCGTGAAGATCCGGCGGAAAAGCCTTACCTGAAAGTCGTTGGCGGCAGTTTCATATTCAACTACCGGGTCTCGGACATCTATATGGGCTTTTCCGCGATCCCGGAGAAACCGATTCCGGTCGGCAGCACGCTCGTCGTCAGCTTCGAAAATCCTGCAAGCGACACACCCTTTGTCGTCACCCGACAAATCGGATTGCCCGACCGCAGCATTTCCGTGCGCAGTCCCTCGATGCGCGGCGTTCAGGCGAATGTGCCCTACCAGGTGTCACTGCAATTGCTCAAGACGGGAACTCAGGAGCCGTTCTGGCGTCACGACTTTTCCATCAGTTCCAACATCAGCGACGACATCGTGCCCGATGAACCTCTGGTCATCGGGCCCGGCTATCATCCGGCATCGATGAACAAATCAGAACGATAGTTGAAAAACAATCGATATCATCAATTGCAAAAAGGTCGCGATGAGCACAGCCCCCGCGGCCGAAACGTCAAGCCGCCGGCTTTCCGATCGCCCACTCGCGCATCCGTTGAAGCAGCACGTAGAGCACAGGCACCAACACCAGGCTGAGCACCGTTGCCACGATCATGCCGCCGAAGACCGCAGTGCCGAGCGATCGGCGTGCGGCCGATCCGGCGCCCGTGGCAATCACCAGCGGCACGACACCCAGGATGAAGGCGAAAGCGGTCATCAGAACCGGCCGAAGCCGGATGCGCGCCGCCTCCATCGCCGATTCTTCGATCGAGAGGCCCTCTTCCCTGCGCCGCCGGGCGAACTCGACGACCAGTATGGCCCCCTTGCTGGCCAGGCCGATCAGCATCACCAGGCCGATCTGGCAGTAGATGTTGTTGTCGTAGCCACGCAGCCATTGCGCCGACAGGGCTCCGAAAATGGCAAGCGGCACGGCCAGCAGCACCATCAGTGGCATGACAAAGCTTTCATACTGGGCCGCAAGAAAGAGGAAGGCGAAGATCACCGCGAGCGCAAACAGGATCGGCGCAACATTGCCGGCCTTGAGCTCCTGGTAGGCGTTGCCGGTCCATTCGTAGGTATAGCCCTGCGGCAGGACCTGCTTCGACAGGCTGTCCATGGCGGTAATCGCCTGGCTGGAGCTGTAGCCTTGACCGGACGCTCCATTGATGCTGGTCGACCGGAAGAGATTGTAGTGGTTGATGGTACGTGCGCCGATTTCGGGATGCACTGTCACGAGGGCACTCAGAGGCACCATGCCGCCGCTGTCGTTGCGCACATAGAGCCGACCAATGTCCTCCTCGGCCTGGCGTGCATCGACATCGGCCTGAAGATAGACCTTGTAAACCCGGCCGTAGATGTTGAAGTCGTTGACATAAATGCCGCCGAGGAAGGTCTGCAGTGCATCGAAAACGTCGCCAATCGACACCCCTTCGGTCAGCGCCTTGGTGCGGTCGAGATCAATATGCAGTTGCGGCGTACTGGCGGAGAACGGACTGAACAGGCCGGCAAGCTCTGGCCGTGCATTTCCAGCCGCAACCATGTCCCGCGTCACCAGTTCGAGATCCTTGAGCGAACCGCCCGTGGTGTCCTGCAATTCAAACTGAAATCCGCCGGTCGGCGACAGGCCGAAAATCGGCGGCGGGTTGAAGGTTGCGAACACCCCGCCCGGCAATTCGTTGAACTGGGCCTGTGCCTTGGCGATCAGTGCCGCAACGCCCTCGTCTGCTCCGCTACGCTTGCTCCACGGCTCCAGAATCGCAAACAGGTTGCCCACGTTCGGCGCCGTCGTGTTGGTCAGGAAATTGAAACCGGTGAAGGTGATGACGCCCTTGACGCCCGGCATCCCGTGCAGGATCTCATAGGCCTGATCGACGACCTTCTGGGTCTGCTCCAGCGCCGTTCCCTCCGGTGTCTCCAGGCTGATGATGAAATAGCCCTGGTCCTCGTTGGGAATGAAGCCGGTCGGCACCACGGTGAACATGGTGACGGTGCCGGCAAGCAGCGCAACGAAGCCAAGCGCCACCGGCTGCCAGACGCGAACAAACCACCCGACAACGGCTTCGTAGCGCTTGGTGAACCAGGCGAAGCCGGCATCGAACCGCTGAATGATCTTCGCCTTCGGCCGCGCGCCGCCCAGCAGCAGACCGCACAGTGCCGGGCTGAGCGTCAGCGCGTTGATGGCCGAAATGGCGACGGCCGACGCGATGGTCAGCGCAAATTGCTGATAGAGCTTGCCGGTAAGTCCGGGCATGAGAGCAACCGGAATGAACACCGCCATCAGAACAAGCGAAGTGGCGACGATCGGGCCGGTCACTTCGTCCATGGCGCGGCGCGCCGCCTCGCGCGCGTCCGTTTCTCCCTTCTCGATATGCCGGGAGACATTCTCCACCACAACAATGGCATCATCGACCACCAGTCCGACCGCCAGCACCAGTCCGAACAGTGTCAGCAGATTGATCGAAAAGCCCAGCGCCAGCATCAGCGCAAAAGTGCCGATCAGACAGACGGGAATGGTGATCACCGGAATGAGTGCCGCCCGCAGATTGGGCAGGAAAACAACGATCACGAAAACAACCAGCAGGATGGCCTGCCCCAGAGTGAAGAGGACGTCACGGATCGCCTCGCGGTCGAACTCCGTGGTGTCATAGATGACCGTATATTCCAGCCCTTCAGGGAAGTCCTGCGCAAGCTCGGCCATGGTCGCGCGAACTTCCGCCGACAATTGCAGCGCGTTGGCGCCGGGCAATTGCATGATGCCGAGGCCCACGGTTGGTCCGCTGTTGAGCGTGGAGGAAAAGGTATAATCCTCCGCGCCGAGCTCGACACGGGCCACGTCCTTCAGACGGATAACGGCGCTGTCAGGACCGACGCCGAGAACGATGTCCTCAAACTCCTCCTGGCTTTTCAGCCGTCCCTTTGCGGTCAGTGTCAGCTGGAATTTCTGGTTTTCCGAGGTCGGTGGCGCACCGATTGCCCCCGCCGCCACCTGCTGGTTCTGCTCGGTGACCGCGTCATAAACATCCGCGGCGGTCAGCCCCAGGCTCGCCAGCTTCTCCGGATCAAGCCAGACCCGCATGGCGTAGACCCGTTCACCCCAGACCATGACGGTTCCCACGCCCGGAATGCGCTTCAACCGGTCTGTGATGTGGATGTCGGCATAGTTTGAAATGAACAATTCATCGAATTGCCCGCCCGGCGAAATCAGGTTGACGCCCAGTGTCAGATCGACGGACTCCTTGGTCACCGTCACGCCCTGGGCAACCACCTCGTCCGGCAATTGAGCCATCGCGGTCGACACCCGGTTCTGGGTATCCACCGCCGCAATATCGAGACTATAGCCCTCCTCGAAGGTGACCGTGATGTTCGACGTGCCGTCATTGGAACTCGTCGACGACATGTAGACCATGCCCTGAACACCATTGATCTGCTCTTCGAGCGGGATAGTCACTGCCTCCTCGACCACCTCGGCGCTGCCGCCGGTATAGGTGGCGCTGACCACGACGGTCGGTGGCACGACCTGTGGGAACTCTCCAACCGGCAACAGCGGGATTGAGATCAACCCGGCGACGACGATGACGATGGCGATGACGGAGGCGAAGACCGGACGGTCGATGAAAAACCGGCTCAGCATTCAGCCGCTTGCCTTGCTGCTGGACGTGCCGGTTGACGGCTTGTCGATCTGAACCGCCATTCCTGCTCGAACTCTTTGCTGTCCCTGAACAACAACCGTTTCGCCGGCTTTCAAACCGGAAGCTATGACACGCTGACCGTCGTTTAGCCGGCCAACCGTGATCCGACGCATCTCGGCCTTGTTGTCCTTGCCAACGACGAAAACGAAAAAGCCGGCCTGGTCCTGACCGACCGCCTCGGCCGGAACGGTTACCTGCCCTTTCTGCTCGGTGAGTTCGATGCGCACCCGTGCATACTGACCCGGACGCAACGTTGCGTCCGGATTGGGAAACACGGCCCGCACCGCAATCGTCCCGGTTGAGGGATCGACGCCGGGACCGGAGAAGTCCAGCGACCCGGAATGCGGATGGGTGCTTCCGTCAATCAGCGTGATCGCCACCTTCAGGTCCGGGCCGGCCGCCTGGTATTTTTCCAGTTCCAGAAACTGGCGTTCGCTCGGGCTGATATAAACGTAAAGCGGATCCATCTGGACCACGTCCACCAACACCGTGTCATTGGCCGAAACTACATTGCCGACATCCTGGTAGACCCGACCGACGCGTCCGGCGATCGGCGCCGATACCGTCGTGTAGTCGAGATTGACCTGGGCCGTTTGCACGGCCCCCTTGCTGCTGTTGAGGCTGCCCAGCGCCTCGGCTGCATTCGCGGACTTTTCATCCAGTTGTTCCGGCGAAACCGTGCCGTCCTTGGCCAGTACGGAAAACCGCTCCACCTCCTTCTTGGCGAATTCCAGGCTTGCCTGGTTGCTGTCGCGCTCGCCCTTGAGCCGCGCAAGCTCAGAGGTGAAGGGGCGCTGGTCGATGACGAACAGCGCGTCGCCCTTGCCGATATCGTCTCCCTCGGTGAAGCTGCGCGTCATGACGTGACCATCGACCCGCGATCGGATCGACACACTGTTGGGCGATTCCGTTCGCCCGGTCAGTTCCAGATACACCGGCACCGTTTCGGTCTTGGCCTCGGCGACAACGACTTTCGGCGGAGCTGCCTTCGGGGCCTCGGACTTCTGCTCCTGGCATGCGCTGATCAACAACAGACCACACAGCGCGGCAACGGATGAAGGTACTCTGCCCAATAGTCTCGATGACCGCCCCTGCACCACCGTTTCCCCCAAAGGTCGTTCGGTTGCTGTTGAGCTTATGTTGGACGCAACGCCATGGGCAACCGTTTTCTGGCTGATGAAAGGCCGCCATGAATCCGGAGACAAACCGGCCTATATAGGCGACATGACACTTGCCAACCGAATTTTCAGACCCTTCGAGACGCTGATCCGCCCGCTCGACCTGCCGGCGCGGCCGCTGCCGGATGACGGGCCGTTGAAGCTGATCTGGTTCTTCGCCAGCATGTTTCGCGGCGTACTGCTGGTGGTTGGCCTGCTGTCGGTCATCTCCGCGCTGATTTCGCTTACGGTAATCTGGGCACTCGCCTTCATCGTCGACGGCGTCACGACCGAAGGCGCTGCTGCGTTTCTGCGCGACAATGCCTGGACGCTGACATTCTTCCTGGTTCTGTTTGCCGTCGTTGACCCGCTCCTGACCTTCGTCCGCTCGGCGTTTCTGTCGCAGACCGTCCAGACCCTGCTGCCCGCGGCGATGCGCTGGCAGGGCCACAAGGCGGTCGAAAGACAGGACGTGGCGTTCTTCGAGGATCTGTTTTCCGGCCAGGTGGCCTCGCGCATCGCCCAGGTAACGGCGTCGGTCCAGCGCCAGTTGATGGTTGCAATGCAGACCATTCCGCGCGTCACAATCCAGTTCGCTGGCTCCTTTGCCCTGCTGGCGGTGCTCGCCTGGCCATTGGCGATCCCGGTGCTCGTCTGGATCCTCGCCAATATCGCGGTCGCTCGTATCGCCGTGCCGCTTTATCTGGAGCGCTCCTCCAAGGTCGCCGCCGCCGCATCCCGAGCGACCGGCGCCATGACGGACGTCTACAGCAACATCGCCATGGTCAAGCTGTTCGCGGCTGAAGATTCCGAAGCCGGCGCCATCCGTCGGGTCATCGACGAGACCATTGCCACTCAGCACCGGGAAAACCGCGCTTACATCTTGTCCGACAGCGCCGTTCAGTATCTCAACATCGCGCTGATCGTGTCGATCTTCGCCATCGGCCTGTGGGGCATGGTCGACGACTTCATCACCGTCGGCGATTTTGTCGCCGCAGCCACCATCGCCCGTTCGCTCTCGGCCTCCTCTTTCGCGTTCATCGGACTCGGGCAGTCGGTCACCCGGGCGCTCGGCACGATCCGCGACGCAATGCCGGTGATGACCAGCCAGCCCACGGTCAACGACCGGCCGGACGCCGGAGAACTGGAGATCAGCGAGGGTCACATCCGGTTCGATCACGTGGATTTCTCCTACGACATCGACGGAAAACCGGTGCTGACCGACCTCAACCTGGAGATCGCGCCGGGCGAAAAGGTCGGCATCGTCGGCCTGTCCGGCGCCGGCAAGTCGACGCTGGTGGCACTGCTCCTGCGGTTGCGTGACGTTCAGGGCGGTGCAATCACCATTGACGGACAGGATATTCGCGATGTCCGTCAGGCGTCACTGCGCAGTCGCATTGGTGTCGTCACCCAGGACGTTTCGCTGCTGCACCGTTCGATCCGCGACAACATCCGCTACGGCGATCCCGATGCCACCGACGAACAGATCGTCGAGGCCGCGGAGCGCGCCGAGGCGATGTCCTTCATCAAGGACATGCTGGACAAGGACGGCCGCACCGGGCTCGACGCCCATGTCGGCGAGCGGGGCGTCAAGCTGTCCGGCGGCCAGCGCCAACGCATCACCATCGCCCGGGTGCTCCTGAAGGACGCCCCGATTCTGGTGCTCGACGAGGCCACATCGGCACTTGATTCAGAAGCAGAAACCGCCATCCAGGCCAACCTCACTCGGCTGATGCAAGGCAAGACGACCATCGCGGTCGCCCACCGCCTCTCAACGATCGCCGCCATGGATCGGCTGCTGGTGATGGAAAACGGACGGATCGTAGAAAGCGGCACCCACGACGAGCTCGTCGCTGGCGACGGGCTCTATGCGCGCCTGTGGGCCCGCCAGTCAGGCGGCTTCATCGCGACGGACTGACCGTCTCGAGGTCAGCGAAGCGCAAACCGAACCGGGCGAGGTACTTGCGCAGTCGGTCGGCGTCATTTCCGCTTGTCTTCTGCAGGCGCGACTGTGCGAAAAGTGTGCGACCGGCATCGCTCAAACTGCGACTGCTTTGACAGACCCTGACAACCGCAGCCAGTTGCGCCCGGTCGAACAGGTCCAGTTCAGCTGAAGCATCGCCGAGGCAGGCTTCGAGCACACGATCATCACCGGCCGACGTGTCCGCGGCATGCCAGACATTCAGCAGGCGCTCAATTTCCTCAACGACCGTCGGTTCGTCGATCCGCCCCTTCGGCGCCAGTGTTCCCATGCGTGCAACCGATGCCGACAGGTCGCGGAAATTGGCCGACCAGGCCGCCTGCGGACTGAGGGCGAAAGCCAGGTAGCGCTCGCGCGCCTCCCGGTTAAACGTCACTTTTTGCCCCTCGGCATCGCTGAACCGCTGGAGTTCATAGTCGATATTCGGTTCGATATCCTCGCGTCGTTCGGCCAGAGCAGGCACACGAAAGGTCCAGATGTTGAGGCGGGCAAAGAGATCTTCGCGAAACCGACCCTCGCGGACGCGCTCGGCCAGGTCGCGGTTGGTCCCCGCCAGCATCTGGAAATCGGAAGCGACTTCACGGTCGGACCCGAGGGGGAAAAACCGCTTTTCCTCAATCGCCTGCAGACACATGGCTTGCTCGTCGGGACCGAGTTCGCCGATCTCATCGAGGAACAGGACGCCGCCATCGGCGGCCTTCATCAAACCTCCGCGGTCTGACTGGGCACCGGTGAAGGCGCCGCGCACGTGACCGAACAGGGTCGACATCGCCTGGTCGCCGCGCAGCGTGGCGCAGTTGACCTCAATGAAGTCGCCGCTGATCTGACGCTGCGCCTTTTTCAACTCAAACAGGCGTCGGGCGAGCTGCGATTTGCCGGCTCCCGTCGGACCGGTCAGCAGCACCGGTGCGCGCGAACGCACCGCGACTTTCTCCATCTGATCGATCATGGCGTTGAAAGTCGGATTGCGGGTCTCTATGCCGGATTTGAGGAACGATGTGGCCTCGACCCGTTCGGCGGCAAAGCGAGTGGCGATGGAATCGTAGCGTGACAGATCGAGGTCGATGATCGCGTGGCTTCCGGCGTAGTTTTTCTCCTCGCCCGCTTCGAGATCGGCCACCTTCGGGGGAGACAGTTGCAGCAGTCGCGCCGGCACGAAGTTGGCTTCGGTCAGTAGAAACCAGCAGATCTGCGCCACATGGGTGCCGGTGGTGATGTTGACGAGGTAATCCTCGCGATCCTGGTCGAACGGATAGGCATCGGCAAAGTCGCGCATGGCTCCGTACATCTCGGCAAAGTCCCATGGATTGGCGACGTCCATGCGATGCAACCGCACCTCCGTACCGGGTGAAATCTGCCCGATATCCTTTTGCACGTTGAGCGCCAGCTGCAGCCAGCGATTGTCGTGGATCAGCTCCAGCCGGTCGATGACGAGATCTTCCTGCTGGCAAAGAGCGACCGTTGGTCGCCATTTGGGCCGCTTTCGTCCGCCGGCATCTTTTGTGGTCCCCAGAAATCCGAAGACGACGTTACAATTCTTATCCATTTTTCTAACACTCTATCCAAACTGATAGATACCTGCATTCTTCAATAAAGTCGACAGATGATCTCGTCCCAATAGACGCAATTTCTTTCCCGAATAAGATCAATACGTTGAGAGAATTTTGCACCTTAAATCGTCAACCGCGCCATGACTTGGCACGATGCTTGAAAAGCACCGGGCATACCATCAATGCAATTTGAGAGAATGACCATGAGCGAGACACTGACCGGCAAGGACCTGATCGAAGCAGGCATGACCCAGGGAAAATGGCTGGGTGAAGCCCTGACAGCGGCCCGCAAGGCGCTTTCCGATGGAAGCACCCGTCAGGATGCGCTGGCGCTCGCCATGACCTTCCAGCCGCCGGCAGCGTTGCCGCTCAAGGCGCCCGGCGCTTCGCCGTTCTTCGAGAACATCGAGGCCGAGACTGAGGACGAACAGGCTAACCTCATTCAGGTGCGCGAGCACATGACCGAGTTGATGCGCACGCCGAAGATTACAGCCGGCGCGGTCATGCCTGACGCTTGCCCGGCCGGACCGAAAGGCACCATTCCCGTCGGCGGCATCGCCGTATCGGAAGCCATTCATCCGGGTATGCACTCGGCCGACATCTGCTGTTCCATGGCGATTTCCGTCTATCCGGGTGTCGCTCCGGCCGCTCTCCTCGACGCGGTGCATGCCGTCACGCATTTCGGACCCGGCGGCCGGGCTCGTGGCAGCCAGATCAGGCCGCGAACGGAGCTGATGGAGCGATTCGAGAAGAACGCCTTCCTGGGCTCGGTTCAGAGCAAGGCCATCGAGCATTTCGGCACCCAGGGCGATGGCAACCACTTCGCCTATGTCGGCACCATCCGCTCCAGCGGTGAAACGGCACTCGTCACCCATCACGGGTCACGCGCGCCAGGTGCTTTGCTCTACAAGGGCGGCATGAAGGTGGCGGAGCGTACCCGTCGACTGGCTTCGCCAAAGACGCTGCCGCAGAACGCCTGGATCGAAGCGGACACCGATGAGGGCGATGCCTATTGGGAAGCCCTGCAGATCATCCGCAGTTGGACCAAGGACAACCATTTCCTGATCCACGACCTGGCCGCGGAGAAGCTGTCGACGAAGGTTGCCGACCGGTTCTGGAACGAGCACAACTTCGTCTTCCGCAAAGCGGACGGGCTGTTCTACCACGGCAAGGGCGCGACACCGGCCTGGGACGGTTGGGCCGATGATGCCACCGATCTGACGCTCATTCCGCTCAACATGGCGGAACCGATCCTGATCGCCCGTGGTAGCAGCGCCGATCATGGGCTCGGCTTTTCGCCACACGGTGCCGGCCGCAACTACTCGCGGACGCGGCATAAGAAAAACCTGGCCGGCCGATCCGACGCGGACATCTTCGCCGAGGAAACCAAGACCATCGACGCCCGTTTCTTCATGGGCCGCCCGGACATCTCCGAGCTGCCGAGCGCCTATAAGAACGCGGCCGCTGTGCGCGACCAGATTGGCAAGTTCGGCCTCGCTGAGGTGGTCGACGAGGTCATTCCGCACGGCTGCATCATGGCCGGTGACTGGCAGCACGACGCACCGTGGGTGGTCAAGGCGCGCAAGAAGCACGAAGCCCGGGCCCGCCGCGAGGCGAAGGCCGCCAAATATCGAAAATAACCAAGGGGCCCGAGCACCGGGCCCCTCCTCCACAAGGATGAAAACGTCACCCGTCAGACCATTGTCATCGGGAGACGGACAATGGATGAAACCAATGAAAAGGACATCACTCGATCCGGATCTGGAAGTCGCCGTCAGTGCCAGCTTCCAGGATTGCCTCTGGGGCAAGACCTGGTGGCTGCCCAAATCGATGCTTCGCAAGCTGAAACCGTGCGATACACGTACTTGGGATATCGCTGGACTTCTCGAAACACACGATCCGGCCCGCGTTTCGGCAATTGTGGGCCAGCTCAGGCGACTGGTGACCGACCAGGTCTGGTCGACCGAACGAGCCCAAAACTACTTTCCGGGATCGGTGCAGGAAAGACGCCTGGTAACGCAGCTTATCAGCCGCAACCGTGACCTTGCCCTGGTTCTCTCCGCCAGCACCTCCGGTTACATACGCCAGCACGCCATCGCGAAAATCGATCGGCTGCACGGCCCGTTCTCGCTGGCATTGCTGCTTCTGCGGCTGAACGATCATGTTCCGCAAGTCCAGCTGGCAGCGACAAGTGCGCTCAAGTCCATGCTGGCGCGACCGGCCGAGTCATCCGGGCTTACGGTCCAAACCATCCTCAGGTGCATGGACATCCTTCTGGCAACGCCTCGGTTCACCCGACTTTGGGGACCACAGACGGCAATCGTCGAAAGCATTCTGGCGATGCCGGGCGTGCAGCGAGCGCTAGAGGACCTTCTGCTGAATGAGAAACGTGACAGGGCCCGCCGTTTCCTAAAGCTTGGATTGCAGCTTGACCTGTTTGACCGGCTACTGCCTCGTCTCGCCCTCTCCGCTCGGCATGCCGGGGTGCGTCGGCTGGCTCTGAAAGCCTGCCTCGATGGCGGTCGGGATGGTTCACCCTGGCACGCAATCGACTCATTGGTTCACGCCGCACTTGAAGACAGGTCGCCTGAAGTTGTCCGTGTCGCACTCCAGCATGTGCTCGAAAACCGGAAATCGGTGCACTACGACCAAACGGTCTTCGAACGCCTTTTGAGGCACCCGTCAATGCCGATTGCGGAAAGAGCCTGTTTCGGATTGCGATCGCTCGATGTCGACGTCGTGATGCTGCTGAGACACTACGTGATGGGCAGCCGACCAAGCCTCTCTGCCGTGATGCTGCTCTCGCGCTACGGCGAACCGGCTGATGCGCAACTGGCGCTGGACGCGGCGAACTGCTTTGACGCCAGCGAGCAAATCCGCTGCCTGCAGGCTGCGGCTGCGCTCGGTTCGCTGGATGCCGCCGCAGATTTGAAGCGAGTGGCGCTGATAGCACCCTCCGATCTTGAGGCCAGATTGGCGTCCAAGGCATTGGCGGATGCGCGACTAACGGTCAGTTTTACCGAGATCGCGCATTCGGTGGAACAGGGAAGGAACTTCGTCGACCGCGGTTTACTGCGCTTCGCGCAGGCACTCCCGACGATTCAGTTCGCCCACATCATTGTCTTGGCGGTAACCAGACGTCTTGACTGCGACTACCAGGCGCTTTGGGATCAGCTTGAGAAAGAACGCCGGCGCAAGCCGTTTTTCCCGAGCCAGGCCGAAGTCGAGACCCTGCACCGGCTCGTCGCTGACCAGCCGGTTCTCGCCGAAAGCATGCGCCGCGTACTGGGCGTGTGATCGCAAGCCAGATCAACCCAGAGGCTTCGCCTCATCCAGGCGAACTCTCATCGCCGCTTTTAGGTCCAGCCTGCGCGCTCGCCCGTTCCAATGCGGATTCTGCCGCACCAGATGCCACAACCTTCCAGGTCCGGACGAATAAACGGATTGGTTGGTTTTGGATCGATCGTGCCAAACCCGGCCGCTGCTAAAGACCTCGGCATGCAAATGGACAGATTGGGGTTCAAAAAGCACCCAGCTTAACTTAACCGTTGCAGTGCGCGTTTCCGTCGATAACATTCCGCGGATGGGTTCAGAACTTTTGATTCGATTGGCGAAGCGTTCCGACCTGGAAGCGCTCATCGCCCTTTATGCCGACGATGATCTGGGAATGGCGCGCGAGAGCGGCAAACCGGATGATCGGTATCTTGCCGCCTTTGAAGCGATCGAAGGCGATCCCAACCATCTGCTTGCCGTGGGCGTGATGAACTCCGAGATCGTCGCAACGCTGTTGCTGTCTTTTCTTCCCGGCCTGTCCCGGCACGGTGCCTGGCGCGCGCAGATCGAGGCGATGCGGGTGGCGCGTGCGATGCGCGGGCACGGACTGGGCAAAGAAATGCTGGATTGGGCCGTGCAGGAAGCGTCGGCGCGCAATTGCGATCTGGTGCAACTGACGTCGGATCGGCAACGGCCGGACGCGCATCGGTTTTACGAAAGAGCCGGCTTTTCGCCATCGCATGTGGGTTTCAAGCTTTTTCTGGACGAGCGTTGACCGAGTTTCCAATATTCGACGGTCACAACGACCTGGTTCTGCGCCTGCTGAGAGGCACCGTCACCGCCGAGGGCGTCGCCTTCGGGCTGGCCGACGGTCATATCGACAAGCCGCGCGCGATCAAGGGCGGCTTTGGCGGCGGCCTGTTCGCGATCTTCACCCCAAGCCCCTATGACAGGGCGAAGCGGGAAGCCGAGATGAGCAAGCCCGCCTACGATATCCCGCTGCCCGAACCGGTGGCGGAGGACTTCGCTGTGGACTGGACCGAGCGCGGTTTCCAGGCCCTCGATGATCTTGAACGGGCCGGCGCGATCCGTATCTGCCGGACCGCAGAAGACATCACGAACGCACTAACCGCCGAGGAGATGGCCGCCGTTCCGCATATCGAAGGCGCGGAAGCCATCGATCGGGACTTCGAACGCCTGCATGCCTACTACGAACGCGGGCTTCGTTCGCTTGGTCCCGTCTGGAGCCGGGAAACGATATGGGGCCACGGCGTTCCCTTCCGATACCCTTCCGATCCAGACATCGGGCCGGGTCTGACCGACGCCGGCAAAGCGCTGGTTCGCGAATGCAACCGCATGAAAATCATGATCGACCTCTCGCATTTGAACGAGAAGGGCTTTGACGACGTTGCCGCGATCAGCGATGCGCCGCTGGTTGCGACGCACTCGAACGCCGCGGCGATTACGCCGCATGCGAGGAACCTGACAGATCGCCAACTGGACATCATCCGAGACAGCGACGGAATGGTCGGTATTAACTTTGCCAGCGCCTTCCTGCGTCCCGATGGTCGGATGAAAGCGGATTTCGGACTTGACATCTTGCTCAGGCATTTTGATCATTTGGTCGAAAGACTGGGTGAAGACCGGGTCGGCCTCGGCTCGGACTTCGACGGCGCACTTGTTCCTGAGCCGATTGGCGATTGTGCGGGTCTGCCCATTGTGGTTGCAGCCCTGCGGGTCCATGGTGCCGACAACAGTCTTTTGGCCAAGGTTACGCACGGCAATTGGGTGCGTGTCCTGCGCTCGACTTGGGGAATGTAGAAAATAGAACCGAACAGGGAGTGTTCACATTGAAAAAGAAACTACATCTTGCTGCTGCTGCTGCAGTCTCGGCTTTCATCGCCGCGGGTGCGCTTACTCCGGTCAACGCCCAGACACCTCCGAATATGCTGGTAGTTGCCAACCGGATCGACGACATCAAGACCTTCGACCCGGCCGAAAGTTTTGAATTCGCTGGCTCGGATGTCAGCCGCAACGTTTACGAGAAACTTGTCAATTTCGACCCACTGGACCTCGACGCGGGTTATCAGCCGCAGCTTGCTGCGAGCTGGGAAATCTCTGAAGACGGCAAGACCGTCACGTTTACCATGGCCGATGGCCATGTCTTCTCGACCGGCAATCCGGTAACGGCAAAGGACGCAGAATTTTCGCTGCGCCGAGCTGTTCTTCTCAACAAAACACCTTCCTTCATTCTGACCCAGTTCGGTTTCACTGCGGAGAACGTCGAGCAAACGATCGTCGCACCCGACGACAAGACGCTGGTTCTGACACTCGACAAGCCCTATGCGGTTTCGTTCGTTCTGAACTGCCTGACCTCGACCATCGGCGGAATAGTCGACATGAAGGCGGCAATGGAGAACGCGGTCGATGGCGACATGGGTAACGCCTGGCTTCGGACCAATACAGTCGGCTCCGGACCTTACAAGGTCGTCGAGTGGAAGCCGAACGAAAGCGTCCTGATGGACCTGAACCCGAATTACCACGGCGATAAGCCGGCGATGGAGCGGGTGATCGTTCAGCACATCCAGGAAAGTGCGACCCAGCGCCTGCAGCTCGAGCGCGGCGATATCGATGTGGCGCGAAACCTGTCGCCCGAGGACGTCGCCGGTCTGGGCGGTGTCGATGGTGTCAAAGTGGTCGACGAATTGCGCGGACGCCTGATGTATTTCGCAGCCAACCAGAAGAACGAAATGCTGTCCGACCCCAAAGTGCTCGAAGCGCTTAAATATGGGGCGGATTACGACGGTATGTCGAATTCGTTCCTCAAGGGTCAGTACACCGTGCACCAGGCTTTCCTGCCGCGCACTTTCCTTGGCGCTCTGGAAGACAAGCCCTACAGCTTCGACCTGGACAAGGCCAAGGCGGCGCTTGCGGAATCGGGCCACCCGAATTGCGGGCCCATCAAGATCTCGGTGCGCGAGGCTCAGGAACGCCTCGAGATCAGCCAGTCCCTGCAGAACACCTGGGGACAGCTCGGCTGTGATATCGAACTGATCGTCGGTACCGGAGCGCAGACGCTGGACCGCTATCGCGCCCGCGAGCACGACATCTACATGGGCGCCTGGGGACCGGACTATCCGGATCCGAACACAAACGCGGCAACCTTCGCGCAAAATCCTGACAATGCCCAGGAAGCCGGAAACACCGGGTATCTCGCTTGGCGCAACGCCTGGAATATTCCGGAGATGAGCCAGAAGACGCTCGCTGCCGTCGTTGAAAACGACACCGACGCGCGCGCCCAGATGTATCGCGACATCCAGGCCGAACATCAGAAGGTCAGCCCCTTCGGCGTGATGTTTCAGCAGATCGAGCAAAACGGTATGCGCTCGAATGTCGAAAACTTCGTGGCTGGCGGTGCCACCACCGCAGTATCCTACTGGGTGATCACCAAGTAGATGGCGGAACGCCTCGCTCGGGGGGAGGGACGACAACTGCCGTCCCTCCCCTCTTGGCTGGGCAAGTCCATCGCTACGCTTGCAACCGTGGCGGTGACGATCCTCGGCCTCCTCTTTGTGACTTTCATGATCGGCCGTGTCATGCCGATCGACCCGGTTCTGGCGGTCATCGGCGAACGCGCCACCCAGGCCCAATATGACGAAACCTACCGGGCTCTCGGGCTCGACAGGCCGCTTCTGGTTCAGTTCGGTATCTATGTGAGCGATGTGCTCCAGGGCGATTTCGGCAAGTCGATCCGAACCGGACAGGAGGTTTCGACCGACATAGCGCGCGTCTTTCCGGCAACGCTGGAACTCGCCACACTCGGCACATTGATCGGCGTCGTCATCGGCGTACCACTCGGCGTTATTGCAGCCGTGCGGCGCGGCAGCTGGATTGACCAGATTGCCCGCTTCGTCGGGCTTATCGGTTATTCCATGCCCATTTTCTGGCTGGGGCTTGTTGGACTTCTGGTCTTCTACGGAATCCTCGGCTGGGTATCCGGTCCCGGCCGCGTCGGCATCTTCTATCAGGGCATCGTCCAGCCGATCACCGGCATGCTGCTGGTCGACAGTGCGTTGCGCGGCGAGTGGGCCGTCTTCCGCAGCGCTTTTTCCCACATCATTCTGCCCGCAACGCTGCTGGGCTATTTCTCGATGGCTTACATCAGCCGAATGACGCGCTCCTTCATGCTGGAGCAGCTGGGCTCTGAATACGTCACCACGGCGAGGGTGAAGGGTCTGTCGGAATGGCAGGTGGTCTGGGGCCATGCCTTTCGCAATATCCGCATTCAGCTGGTGACCGTGATCGCCCTGGCCTATGCAAACCTTCTGGAAGGCTCAGTCCTGACCGAAATCATTTTCGCCTGGCCGGGTATCGGCAGCTACATCACCACCTCGCTTCTCGCCAATGACATGAACTCGGTTCTGGGCGGCACCATCGTCATCGGCACCATTTTCGTCGGCATCAACATCTTTTCCGACATGCTCTACCGCTTCTTCGATCCGAGGGCAAAATGAACGGCGCGACAGGATGGAGGGACTGGCTCCTCTCCGACGAACCGACATCGCGCCGACAGGCCCGTCTTTCGTCCTGGTATAAGGGCTGGCTGACCTTCCGTTCGAACACGCTTGCCATGCTGGGGCTGGCAGTGCTCGTCATCATCATCGTTGCAGCGATTTTCGCTCCGCTGCTGGCTACCCACGACCCCTTTGCCCAGGACCTGGGCAACCGTTTGCTGGCGCCCGGCGAAAAGGGGCACTTCTTTGGAACCGACAGCCTGGGGCGCGATATCTATTCGCGCATCCTCTATGGCGCGCGGATCTCCATCTACATCGTTATTCTGGTGGCGATGGTGGCGCCTGTCATGGGGCTGATTATGGGTACGGTCGCCGGCTATGCGGGCGGCTGGGTGGACGTGGTGCTGATGCGCATCACCGACATCTTCCTCGCCTTTCCAAGGCTGATCCTCGCGCTGGCCTTCGTCGCGGCGCTGGGTGCTGGCATTGAAAATGCCGTGCTCGCAATCTCGCTGACCGCCTGGCCGCCCTACGCCCGGATTGCGCGAGCCGAAACGCTGACGATCCGAAACTCCGATTATATTCACGCAATTCGCCTGCAGGGAGCTGGGCCAGTCCGGATCGTGACCCGGCATATCTGGCCTCTGTGCATTTCATCCCTGATCATCCGCATAACGCTGGACATGGCGGGTATCATTCTGACGGCCGCGGGGCTCGGTTTCCTCGGCCTGGGCGCCCAGCCGCCCAGCCCGGAATGGGGCGCCATGATCTCGGAAGGTCGCAAATACATCCTTGATTTCTGGTGGGTTGCAACGATTCCCGGCATCGCGATCTTTGGCATCTCGCTGGCCTTCAACCTTTTGGGCGACGGGCTGCGCGATGTTCTGGATCCGAAGGAGAGCAGTTCTTGACGGACGCGCCACTCCTCGATGTCGACAACCTCTGGGTCAAGTTTCCCACGCGGACTGGCATGGTCGAGGCGGTGCGCGGCATTTCTTTCACGCTTGGAAAGGAGCGGCTGGGGATCGTCGGCGAGTCCGGCTCCGGCAAATCGATGACCGGGCGCGCGGTGCTGCGCCTCATCCGCCCGCCAGGGATCATCGAAGCGGATCGTCTGGAAATGCATGGCGAAGATATCCTGCACGCCGCCGAACAACGGATGCGTCAATTGCGCGGCGGCCGCGTCTCGATGATCATGCAGGACCCCAAATTTTCGCTCAATCCGGTCATGACCGTCGGCCGGCAGATGGTCGAGGCGCTGCACGCGCACGGAAAGATCTCGAAGGCCGAAGCACGGCAGCGCTCCATCGCCATGCTGGACGAAGTGGCGATCCGCGATCCTGAACGGGTGTACAACCTCTACCCGCACGAGGTTTCGGGCGGCATGGGTCAACGCATCATGATCGCGATGATGCTGCTGCCCAACCCGGAGATCCTGATCGCCGATGAACCCACCTCGGCGCTCGACGTGTCGGTTCAGCTCCAGGTGCTCGATATCATGGACAGACTGGTCCGCGAGCGCGGCATGGGCCTGATCTTCATCAGCCACGACCTGAACCTCGTCGCCAAGTTCTGTGACCGGATCGTCATCATGTATGCCGGGCGGATTGTCGAGACCTGCAAAGCGCAGGATCTGAAGAATGCCAAGCATCCCTACACGATCGGACTTTTGAACTCGGTTCCCGACCTGGAAAATCCTCGCGACCGGCTGGAGGTCCTGCAACGTGACCCTGCCTGGATGGAGGCACCATCGGTGAGCGCGCGGGCATGACGGCAATCTCAATTGAAAACCTGGACGTTTGGTTCGGCCCGCAAGGCCAGCAATCCTATGCGGTAAGGGACGTCAGCTTCGACGTCAAGGAAGGCGAGAGTTTCGGGCTTGTCGGCGAGAGTGGCTCGGGCAAGTCGACCATCCTGCGAGCCATATCCGGGCTGGTTCCGACCTGGTCCGGGCAGATGACTGTTGCGGGAGAACAGTTAGGAAAGACTCGCAGCAGGACCTTCTATCGCAAGGTCCAGATGGTGTTTCAGGACCCCTACGCCTCGCTTCATCCGCGTCAGACGGTCGACCGGATGCTGTCGGAGCCCATGAAACTGCATGGCTTCTCGGATATCGATCAGCGCATCGTGAGGCTGCTGGATTCCGTCGGTCTCGGACCCGGATTCCGCTTTCGCTATCCTCACCAGATGTCCGGCGGCCAGCGGCAGCGCGTGGCAATCGCGCGCGCTCTCGCACCCGAACCGTCGATTCTGCTCCTAGACGAACCGACTTCGGCGCTCGACGTCTCGGTGCAGGCCGAAATCCTCAACCTGCTCGTCGATCTGCGAAGCGAGCACCACCTGACCTATCTGATGGTGTCCCACGATTTGGGCGTGGTCGGCCATTTGTGCGAACGGATAGCCGTGATGCAGGAAGGGCGTTTCGTCGAAACGCTGGGCGTCGAGCAAATGCGAAAGCTGGAAGCAAAAGCCGACTACACGAACCATCTGCTACAGAGCTCGATCAATTCAGTGCGCTGAGAAAGGCCGGCGATACTGCTATCCTCATTGCAACGACAGTTCCGCGCACCTGCAACCATGGCTGCATGAGCCGTCAAATTTTCGCGTTGACAGATTGCACTCGAGTCCGCTCTATCCTGACGACCTGAGGAGCGCACGATGAGCAATGCCGTGGACCTGATTGCGGAAGCCAAGGCCGCGATGGCGGAGACCGATCGCGCTGTGCGCAATCACCGCTTTGTTGCAGCCGTCGAGGCAGGGCAAGTTGATCGGTCGGCCTTGCAGCGCTTTGCCGGCAACCAGTATCAGATGTGGATCGGCAACTCGAACGACGTCACCATGGCGCGCTTTGCCGATCACCCCTATCGGGATGTCTTTCTGACGCCGCCCGAAGTCGAGGCCGGTGCCGCACGTGGCTTCGCGACCCTGGCAGCAGCGTTCGGAATGTCCGCTGATGAACTCGACCGTTTCGAGCCGGATGCCGAAGCCTTTGGCTATGCCGGCTATAAAGCCTGGCTGATCTGTTACGGCTCGGCTGCCGAAATGGCCTGCAGCCGTGCACTGAACCTTGAAGCCTGGGGCGCCTGCTGTCGTCGTGTCAGTGCGGGTCTGAGAGACCACTACGGTTGCAGCGCCGACGATACGGCCTTTCTTGATTTCTTCGTCGACCTTGAAGAGCTGGAGAAACAGGCCGCAAAAGTCATCGATGACGATCTGGCCTTAGGGGTGGATCCACGTCGGGTCATCCGCGCTGCCCGCATGATCCAGGACTACGAAAAAATGTTCTGGGACGCCATGGCCCGGCTTTCCGGGATCTGAGACCGGCCATGCCCCTGCCCGAATTCATTCCGTCCATATCGTCCGAAATGCGCCAGGCGATCGATGTCGCGCTCGATCGTATCGAGGCCGAGGACAATGTCCGCATCCTGTTCGCCATCGAAAGCGGTAGCCGGGCCTGGGGGTTTCCCTCTCCCGACAGCGACTACGACGTGCGCTTCGTCTATGCGAGGCCGCTCGATTGGTATCTGAGCCTGGATCCTGGCCGTGACGTGATCGAACGCCCGATCAACGACGATCTGGATATCGGCGGCTGGGATCTGCAGAAAGCGCTGAAGCTGCTGTTGAAACCAAATCCCGTGTTGCTGGAATGGCTGACGAGCCCAATCCGCTATCGCTGGAACGAATCCGAGTGCAGCCGCCTGATCACCCTGTCACGCAAGACCTTCCACAACTCGCCAAGTCTCTATCACTATCTCAATCTTGGTGAGGGCCAGATCAAATTGCACCGCGACGGCAAGGAGCGGGTCAAGCTCAAATCCTATTTCTACATGCTGCGCCCCGCCTTCGCGATCCGCTGGATGCGCCTTCATCCGGGCAGCGTACCGCCGATGAACCTCCAGGACCTGTCGGCCGGTCTGGATTTGCCACCGGAAATCGAAGCAACCGTTGCGGAACTGATCGAACGCAAGGCTGGCATGGTGGAAAGGCAACCGATCGAGCCGATCGAGATACTGGACAGTTTCATCCGCGAAGAGTTTGATTGGGCCCGACAAGTCGAAAAAGAAAAGAGTGAAAACAACCTCAAGGACGAGGCAAGCCGATTGTTTCGCGAATTGATCGGAGCGAACGGTTGAAGATGGACGCAAGGTCAGGGAGGACCACGTGGCGGCTGATGGAATGACAATCGAGGAACTGAAGGCATTTTTTGCCGAGGCCTTTGCACCCTGGGTGCAGCAGCTCAACATCGAAACGACCGCGGTGACCGACGATGGCGCCATATTGAGCGTTCCGGGCAACCCGGATCTGGCCCGCATTGGCGGCATCGTGTGCGGGCAAGCGCTATCGGCCATTGCCGACACCGCCGGGGTGCTCGCTCTCATGGCCCACAACGCCGAACGGCGGATCATGACGACGGTCGATATGACCACTCATTTCATGCGACCGCTGAAGACCGAGGAGATCGAGGTCACGGTCACGATCATGTCGAACGGCCGCCGTATGGCAACGCTGCGGGTGGATTTCCGCCAGGCCGGCAGTCCAAAGATCTGCGCCGGCGCGACCTGCGCCTATGCCTATGTCGATTGATACAGTCCGGTTGAAAGGGAGATCGCACCGATGAGCGAATTGCTTTGGGCAAACCTGCGCGCACCGCAATTGCGCAAACTTGCCGACGAGGATGCCATCGTGCTGGTCCCAGTCGGTTCAACGGAACAGCACGGCCCGCATCTGCCGGTTCAGGTGGATGCCCTCACCTCAGGCGAGATTTGCCTGCGTGCCGCCCGCCTCGTCAGCAAAGAACAGCCGGTTGTCGTGACACCGACCGTATGGACCGGACTGGCCGAACACCATATGGATTTCGGCGGCACCTTCACCCTGGATTTCGATACCTTCCGCGCACTGCTCGCCTGTATTTGCGAATCGCTGACCCGCCACGGCTTTCGCCGCATCTTCCTGCTCAACGGCCACGGCGGCAACATCGCGGCCCTCAACACGATCGTGCAGGAGCTGTCGCAGGAGCTGGAAGCACCGATCTGCACCGCCACCTACCCGCACCTGGATGCCGTGGCTGAGAAATACGGCCAGATCCTCGAGCGCCAGCGCAACGTCCAGCATGCCGGCGAAGCCGAAACATCGATGATGCTGGAACTGGTGCCCGATCTGGTCGACCAACAGGCCGCCGACGAAGCCGTCGAGGTTCGCACCGACTGGAAAGAAGGTGGCGTCTTCCGTCTGCGCACCTTCTCCCAGGTCACTGAGAACGGCTACATCGGCGCACCGGCCAGCGCCGACGCAGAGAAGGGCCGGCAGTTGCTCGATGCCGCTGCCGAAGGGTTGGCCGACACGCTGCTCAATGGCGGCCTCTGGTAGATCGGAAGGTCGAGATCTCCATTCTCGCCGCGGTTAACTGGTTCGTTTACGAAGCGTAAACTGCCTCCGCACGCTCCATCAGCGTCTTCATCGCCTGGCGATATGGCCCGGGTCCATGGCTGATGCGGGCGACGCCGAGGGCGCTGAGTTCGGACACCGACGGTGCTCCCGGCAGGGCCATGACATTGACCGGCAGGTCCGTGCTCTGACAGATCCGGGCGATGAGGTCCGGTTGAACCAGCCCTGGCACGAAGAAGCCGCTGGCCCCTGCCCCGGCGTAAAGACCGGCACGAGCAATGGCCTCGTCAACGAGGTCGCCATGCTTTGACCTGTCGGATTCGCGCAAGAACAGATCGGTGCGTGCATTGATGAAAAACGGAATGCCGGCAGTGTCGCCGGCGCTGCGGAGCCCGGCAATCCGGTCGGCCTGGGCCTCGGCCGCGTGCAGGCCTTCGCCGCCAACGATACGGTCCTCGAAATTGACGCCAATGGCGCCGGCCGCGAGGATTCGGGAGACATTTTGCCCGGCTTCCGCCGGATCGACCGCATAGGCACCTTCGAAATCAATGCTGAGCGGCACATCAACCGTGGCAACGATGCGCTCGGCCAAGGTGGTGAGCAGATCGAGCGGGATAGCCTCGCCGTCCGGATACCCATGGGCAGCCGCGACAGACCAACTCCCGGTGGCGAGGGCAGGAGCGCCGGCATCGGCAACCGCTTTGGCACTGCCCGCGTCCCAGATGTTGTACAGAACAAGCGGCTCGCCCTTTTTATGAAGGGCGGAGAATGCCTCGGCTCTTTGTTGCTGCGTCATGTTTCCTACACTCCTTGCAATTGTCGGTCGGCGTAGCGCCGTTCCAGCTCGATCAGTTTCTGTTTGCGCCACAATCCGCCCCCGTAACCCGTCAGGGAACCGTCGGCACCGATCACCCGGTGACAGGGCACGATGATCGCCAGCTGATTGGCACCGTTGGCGCGCGCCACGGCCCGGATGGCCGACGGCCGTCCGATCGATCGCGCTATATCACTGTAGCTGCGGGTGGCGCCCGCCGGAATGCGACGCAGTTCATCCCAAACCCTGCGCGAGAATGGTGTCCCTTGCAATATGAGCGGCGTTTCGAAGTGGGCCCTTTTTCCGTCGAAGAATTGCTTCAACTCCGCATCGACCTGTTCGATCGGCATCAATCGACCGATGCCGAGATCTCCGCGCGCTGCTGTGCGCAATTTCGCCAGCTCTCCCGGCAGGGCCTTGCGATCAATAAACTCAAGCAGATAGAGACCTGTCCGGTCGGCAACCGCGATCATGGGCCCCAGCGGCGTCGAAAGCCAGTCGGCCTTCAGCCGCTCCCTGCCCGTAAAACGTGCAGGAGAATGGCCCAACAGTCGGGCGAAGGCGCTGCGGAACCCACTTGCCGAGTCGAAACCGGCGTCGACCTGCGCATCGATCACCCGTCCGCCATCGGCCAGTGTCTCGAAACCGTCGCGCAGCCGCGATGTTCTCGCCATCTCCAGAAACGTCTCCCCGAAATGGCGCTTGAAACTGCGTCGAACTGTCGAGGGATCGTGCCCGAGCGCCACAATATCAGCTTCGGACCAGCGTCGTCCCGGATCGTTTTCAAGAGCCTCCAGTAACTCCTGGACCAACGGCTCGGCCTGCGCCACGGGTGTCAGCGGCCGGCAACGCTTGCACGGGCGAAACCCCACCTCCAGGCACGCAGCCACGCTGTCGAAAAACCGACAGTTGCGCCGCGCAGGTTTGCGCGCCGGACAGGTCAGACGGCAAAAAATACCCGTTGTTGTCACGCCGACAAAAGCCCGGCCGTCCCACACCGGATCGCGGTCTAGAAGCGCTTTGTACAGAACATCGTCATTCGGGAGATCAAACAGCATGGCGGCAGAATTAGCAGGAGGCAGATCGTGATTGCGCCGCGTTTCGGGCGTTGATTTCAGATTTCCACATCAATCCGGAATGCTTTGTTCAAGCGCACCCTTCAGATAGGTGGCCCTGCTGCGCACCCGTTTTGTTGCAGATCACATGAGCCTAACCGCAGGCACGTCACAGGTGAACCGACCGGCCGTCAAAAAGTGTTTTGCCCTCCTGACATTGTGTGTCAGGAGGTGGTTATGCGCCCTTGCAATTCGCCGTTTGGTTGCCAATTTAAGGGGACGTTCCGGTGTGTAGGCGCCGCAAACCGGGCGAGAAATGGGAAGCTTTGTCACGCTTTATCGTGTAGGAGCTTCGGTTTTCCTGAATCAAACCAACGGATGACTGGCGGCACGATGGCTGACAAGACACTTATCACTGAAATCGGCGAATGGCTGGTCGATCAGGCTCTGAGCGAACCGGACATTGTCGAAATGTTCGAGGCCGTGTGCCTCAGGCTCTATGCCGCAGGGGTGCCACTTTCACGTGCACGGGTTTCATGGTCCACCCTGCATCCGTTGTTCCAGGCTGAAACTGCGTTGTGGACTCGTGGCAGCAAGCCGGAATTCGAACAGTTCCCGCATCAGACGGAACGCACCGATGACTTCCTCAAAAGCCCGATGCATTTCATGTTCGAGAACAATATCGGGGCGATACGGCGGCGGCTCGAAGGCCCCAACAAACTGGTGGATTTTCCGGTTTTGCAGGATCTGATTGACCAGGGACACACCGACTACCTGACGATCACCACCGGTTTCGAAGGCGAGGCCGACGATCGCGAGCGCGCGATGCTGGGTCTCATTGTTGCCTGGTCATCCGACCGACCCGGCGGATTTTCGGACGACGACGTCGCCGCGCTGCACAAGATCCAGCGACGCTTCGCCGTGGCCTGCAAGACGGCCGTTCAGACCCGCATTGCCGGAAATATCGTCGAGACCTATCTCGGCCGCCAGGCCGGTCGCCAGGTGCTCGATGGCGCAATCAAGCGCGGCGACGGACAGGAAACCCAGGCGCTGGTGTGGTTTTCGGATCTGCGCGACTCCACTGCATTGGCCGATACCATGGCGCCAGACGCCTATTTCAATCTGCTCAACGACTACTATGAGTGCACCGCCGGATCGGCAATCAGCCATGGCGGCGAGGTGCTCGATTTCATCGGCGACGGCGTGTTGGCGATCTTCCCCTATGAGACCGACGCCGAATTCGCAGTGGCCGCCTCCGCCGCCACGGCAGCGTTGCGTGACGCCGAATCGATGCGCGATGAGCTCAATGTCGAGCGCAGCAGCAAGGGATTGGTGCCGATCCGCTTTGGCATCGGGCTCAATACCGGCAAGGTCATGTTCGGCAATATCGGTGTCGAACAGCGCCTGACGTTCTCGGTCGTCGGCCCGACGGTCAACGAAGTCGAACGGATCGAGGCGATGACCAAAGCGGTGGACGCCAATGCCCTGGTGACGCGCAAGATCGCTGAAAACGAACCCGGCCAGTGGGATTCTACCGGCACACACCGGTTGGTTGGCCTGTCGCAGGAGATCGAACTGTTCGCGCCGAAGCCGAGCGACAAGGGCGACGCGGTCGGCAGCGTGCACAAAGAGGAGGAGACAGGGTCGCGCCTTTTGAACTAAGACATGCGGGATAGGCAAATGGCGAGTGTAGCGGACCATGGCTGACAAGACACAAATCTCGAGCATCGGCGAGTGGCTGGTCGACCAGGCACTCAGTGATCCCGACATTGTCGCGATGTTCGATTCAGTCTGCTACCAGCTCTACGCAGCCGGTGTTCCGCTGGCGCGTGCAAGGGTTATCTGGCCAACACTTCACCCGCTGTTCCAGGCAGAAACGGTGCTTTGGCAGCGCGGCCTCGGATGCGAACTGGAACAGTTCCGCCATCAGGAGGAACGTTCCGAAAAATTCGACAGTTCTCCCGCCTTCTACATGACGCAAAACAATATCCCCGTCCTGCGGCGGCGGCTCGAAGGCCCCGACAAACAGCTCGATTTTCAAATGCTCGAGGAACTGGTCGAGCAGGGCATGACAGACTATTTGACCATCGTTACTGGAACGTTCGGGGGACCGGGCAGCACAAAGCGCGCATTCGGTGTCCTGGTTGCCTGGGCTGCGGACCGGGCCGGTGGCTTTTCCGATGACGATATCGAAGCGCTGCAGAAGATCCAGCGCCGTTTCGCCATGGCCTGCAAAACGGCAATTCAGTCGCGCATCGCCGGAACCATTGTCGACACCTATCTTGGCGGTAACGCCGGCCGTCAGGTTCTGGACGGCGCCGTCAAGCGCGGCGACGGACAGGAAACCCAGGCCGTCGTCTGGTATTCGGATCTGCGCGGTTCGACGGCTCTGGCGGAAACCCTGCCACCGGACGATTATTTTGCATTGCTCAACCGGTACTACGAGTGCACCGCTGGCGCAGCTATCAAGAACGGCGGTGAAGTGCTGGATTTCATCGGCGATGCGGTTCTGGTTGTATTTCCCTACCGCTCTGCCGACCAGCTGGCGACAGCTGCCACTGCGGCCACGGCGGCTCTTCACGATGCTGAGGCACTCTGCGCCGAATTCAACGCCACTCGCGCGGAAGACGGTTTGCCGCCAATTCGCATCAGCATTGGCATCAACACCGGCACCGTCATGTTCGGCAATATCGGGGTCGAACAACGTCTCACGTTTTCGGTCATCGGCCCGACAGTCAACGAGGTTACCCGGATTGAAGCCTTGACCCGTGCGGCCGACGCATTCGCCCTGGTCACCAGCGAGATCGCTGCCAGCGAACCGGGCAACTGGGTGTCCACCGGATACCATCGCCTGGCGGGCGTATCCCAGCAGATTGAACTGTTCGCGCCGAAGCCTGCTGACGACAGGCAGGAGGCCGAAATCCGCACTGATGAAGCGATCGACGCCGGGCTGAGGCATTAGCCCCCAGGTTAGGCCTGCCTCATGGCATGCGATCGAAACCCATCAGATGGCCGCTAGAGCAATAGCCATCGGGCCGACCGTCTTCGTTGACGTCGACATATGCCCAGCTGTCGATCGTATCGAGTATGTGGACGTTTTGTCCTTGTTTGAGTCGACCGACGACCTCGGCGCCTGTGCTCGGCGCGTTGAATAAATCGACTGTTTCCTGGCCGACGAAGGCTCGTGTCTCGAACACGCTCCTGTCCTGACCGACATCCATCACCACACCCTCACCGTCAAAGCTCCCGATCCCCGGCGACGCAGGATTGATGACGTTGGTGTCGGTATATCGGCCGCCGACTTTCAATCCATGATGGTTGCGGCAGAAGGTCCAGGCACCGGAATTGAAGAACTCTCGCGTTCCCGACCAGTTATTGGACAGCGGCAACCAGAACAGTTCGGCCAGCTTCTGGCGTCGGAGAAAGGCGCAAATGGTGCCCGATCCAAAGACGCCGATCCTGTACGGTGACCCTGCTGCCTCAAACTCGGTCTTGATCGCGCCAAAATAGTCACCGACCGCGGACAGATCATCAGAACCCGACCAATCGCCGCCGACTTCGAAATAGATCGCCGAGCCACTGGGCTGCCGAATGACCGCCTGTCCAAAATCGAGAGAGAAGCGCGCGTCATCGCGCCCCTTGGCAGGTGCCATGCTGGATAGCTTGTCGTTATCAAGCTGAAAGACCACGCCTAGTGCAATTCCGCACTCGAACAGTGCATTTCTCTCCGCCAAAGACAATCTTTTCTCCGGCAAACCAGGTTGATAGCACGGGGCATAATACCTGAAGACGGTGTTCACACCGTTTTCTTTCAACTCGCGGATAATCGGATCGGCCCTGGAGACCATGTCGGCGACGACACATCTATACATCGAAAACTCAAATGTATCCATCAAGTCTAAGAAAGCATAATTCATTCAGGCAGCAATTCACAACTGTAAAATATGAGGGGGTTTTGCATAAATATTGACCCAGACGCCGCATAAAACACGGATTTGCCAGCGCTTGCTCGAACCGGCAACCCAAATAGCGCTCAGATAGACCGCGGTTTGCCACCGATCGCAGCGTCCAATCGACTTTGACGGCCACTGAAGATACTGTCGCTTTGGAGGGAGGGCCTATGACTGGAACGATCGAACTGCCGGTCTGGCTGGTCGCACTGGCGGGTGTTCTGGCGCTGATTGCTCTGGTCGACAGACTTCTGACGCCTGCCGTTCGTTGGATTTTGCACCGCCGCGTCAATCGAGCCATCGACGAACTCAACACCCGCCTGAAACTCAAGATTCGGCCGTTCGGGCTCACCGGTCGTCGGATCCTCACCGACCGGGTGGCCCATGACCCGGAGGTCTTGCTGGCGGCCGAACAGCATGCCCGGGAAGAAGGCATGCCGGTCGAAGTCGCCATGGATCAGGCGGAACGCTACGCCCGGGAGATCGTTCCGGCATTCAACGCATACATTTATTTTCGCATCGGAACGCGGCTCTGCCGTTGGGTATCGACGGCACTATACCGGGTTCGCCTGGGTTACTCCGATTCAGAGGCCCTTGCTCAGGTACCGCCCGATTCCACTGTCGTGTTCGTCATGAACCACCGCTCCAATATGGACTATGTGCTTGTCACCTACCTCGCTTCCGCATCGACAGCTCTGTCCTATGCGGTCGGTGAATGGGCTCGCTTACCGGTTCTCCAAACCCTCATCCGCGCCTCCGGCGCTTATTTCATCAGGCGCAACGCGCGAAACAGACTCTACCGCAGGGTGCTTGCAAGCTACGTTCGCATGGCGACGGAATCCGGCGTGACTCAGGCGATCTTTCCTGAAGGCGGGCTGTCACGCGATGGTCGGCTTCGGTCGGTGAAACTGGGCCTGCTCTCCTACATTCTCGCGGCGCACGACAACACGGTCCGGGACACCATCTTCATTCCTGTTGGCATCAATTACGATCGGGTGCTCGAGGACCGGTCACTGATTGCCGCCGCTGAAGGAGAAGCACCGCTTTCGACCGGCCGAAAAACGGCAACCACCCTGGCCTTTCTTTGGCGCAATTTGCGGCTGCGGCTAGCCGGCCAGTGGCACCGTTTCGGATACGCCGCCGTGTCCTTCGGCCGACCGGTTTCCCTCAATGCCTTTCTTGAAGGAAAAGATGCATCGCAATGGTCAACGCTGGATGAAACGGAGCGCACGTCCCTGACAGAGGAATTGGGCGCTCAACTGATGGACGACGTCGGTCAGCTTGTTCCAGCGCTTCCCGTTTCCCTGGTCTCCCTGGCGCTTTTGGATGCCGGAGACAACGGGCTGGATAAACTCACCCTGAAGGCAAAAGTCAACGCACTCATCGACCGGCTGATTGCCGATGGAGCGCATGTCCATGTGCCGCGCGAAGACCGCGACTATGAAGTGACTGTCGGTTTGCGCATGCTGACACTTCGGCACATTGTTTCAGAAAGCGATGATGGCCTGTTGCGCATCAAGCCGGGCGACGAACCGCTGGTGGCATATTACGCCAACGCCATCCGGCACCTGACGGACCCTATCCGTCGACCTCTGCAACCCGATCGGAGGGAACAGGCCTGATACCGCCTCGAAAGCGGGCAAGCAGTGCACCGAAGACGTTGGACCAGTCGTCGCTCCATGCCGATACGCTCGGGTGCGGATCGACCGGGCGCCAGACCGGCTTGCCCTCAAGTGCTGACGCGAGCCGAGCCGCCGGCGCGACAGCCAATGCATCGGTCGCGATCTTCAGCCGATGAAACGGCATTGACTCGTCTGCTCTGAACCCTGCAAAGCGGCTGTCGAGCCCAAGAGAACGCGCACCGGCAACGACCACCGACGCGACATCGAGATATCGATTGGAAACGTGGAAAAACAGCAGGCCGTCCGGCTTCAGTTTGCGGCGATAAAGGTTGATTGCTTCAGTCGTGACCAGATGTACCGGGATCGAATCCGAAGAGAAGGCATCAACGATCAGCAGGTCGAAGCTGCGATCCGCCTCGCTTTCAAGGGTCAGCCGCGCATCACCAAGCACGATTCGCGAATCGGGCGAACATTCGCTCACATAGGAAAAACGGCTTGGATCGGTGGCAAGTCGAACGACCGCCGGATCAATCTCGAAATAGGTCCAGTCTTCGCCAGGCTGCGTGTAGCAGGAAAGAGCGCCCGCGCCGAGGCCGATGACGGCAATCGCAGGGTTCGAGGTGCCCTCCCGCGTTGCGCGAATGATGTCACCGAACGGCCCCTCAAAGGAGTAGTACGCGAGAGGCACCCGTGTCTGCCCATCGACGCGCAATTGCGTGTTGTGAACGGTATCGCCGTGGGAGAACCGGTGTACCGGGCCATCTTCGGTCTGGACGGCGGTTACCGTCGAGATGCCGAAGAAGCTGCGGTCGCGCGATATGATCCGCTGTTCGGTGCCGGAGAGCACCTGGGGCAAGAGAAAATGCGCCGATGCGGCCATCGCCAGCGCCGTGGCAGCGGCCTTTACCGGGCGTGTCCTGGCAAAGAAGTAAGCAACGGGCAACAGGCCGAAGAGTGCAATACCGGCGACAACCCTGGCATTGCCGATATCACTGAAAACCGTTGCTGCAAAGACGACGAGCGCCGCCAGCAGGAAGGCAATCGCTCCGAAGCCGAGATCCGCCAGCAGAGCTCGTCCCCGTCCGACGGCACCTGGCAGAAACAGGCACGCAGCAGCCAACATCAGCGGGTATTCGAACACTGTCGAAAAGACCAATGGAGCCGCCAGCGCGGTCGCCGCGCCGCCCAGAACCCCTCCGAACGACATGCAGAAATAGAATTCCGTCAGTTTGTTTGCTGACGGACGACGGGCGGCAAGGTCGGCATGGCATATCAGCGCACTGACGAAGAAAAGCGCAAGATTGATCCCGACGGTGGCGGTAATGTAGTGCCGCAGCAGCACGGTGAACATGAGAACGGCAACGAGCAGCAGGGTGTGAACCGCGGCTATCGACCGCATCGGCAACGCCTTTCGGCGGTCGAAAACAATGATGAATGTTCCCAGGTAAAGCGCCAGGGGCAAGACCCACAGGAACGGCGCGGCGGCAATGTTGGTGCTGATATTGGTTGTCGTGCCCAGCATCAAAGACGCCGGTATCGCCGCAGCGAGGATCCAGCGCAGCCGCAGGCCCCAACTGATGACCGAGGCCGCTTCAGGCCGCTCGCGGTCAGCCTCTTGTCGCGCTGCAGGCATTTCTGATGGCGGCATCGCAAACACCCGCCCTCTCAAGGCCATAGCCGATGAGGCGATCACCAGAACGGCCAGAAGACCGTAACCCGCAGCCCAGATATCGGCCTGCATTTTGACCGGCAAAAGCGGTTCGATCAGCACCGGATAGGACAATAGAGCCAACACGCTGCCGACATTGCTGACGCCATAGAGAAAGTAAGGATCCTTGGCGTCCTTGTGGGCAGTGCGCGAGAACCAGCTTTGCAGCAACGGCGCATTTGCGGACAGGGCGAAGAATGGGAAGCCGATCGACACGGCAAAAAGCACCAGTACCGCCGGCGCGATGGCCGCATCGGGCTCCGGCATGTAGGCCATGTTGACCGCGAAGGGCAGGAACAGCAGTCCGGATGCCATGACCGCCAGGTGCAGGGTGCCCTGCCACTTAAACGGAACGCGGCTGGCAAGCAGATGCGCGTAGAAATACCCCCCCAACAGGGCCGCCTGGAAGAAGACCATGGCGGTGTTCCAGACAGCCGGTGTGCCTCCAAGCAGCGGCAGAACCATCTTGGCAAACATCGGCTGCACGGAAAAGATCAGGAAAGCGGAAAGGAACAGGGCTGCGGCAAACAGCCAAAGCAGTGAATTTCCGGCCTTTGTCCCGGCCTTCGCGGTGGTAATTTCAAAACTTGTCATGTCGCCTGGTCACCGTTGTATGCAAACAACTGCCACATCCGGGTAAAAACTTTCCTTAGAAATTTGGGGGCGGTTTAGGGGCTCAGTGAGCCGCGGCCTCAATCCGGTAAGCACAGCGCCGCGCGCCGGCCAGAATGTGGTCAGTACGCTCAACCGACGCATCCGGGCCCAGCAGCGACCGAAACATCTGAAGTTCCGAGCGACAGAGACCCTGGCAAAGCGTCGCCGCGGCGCAGACGGGGCAGTGGTTTTCGATAAGCAAATACCGCCCTTCGGATTCGCGCTGCCATTCCGCCATGTAGCCTTCCGCAGAACGCATTTTCACCAGCCGATCGATCCGTTCTTCCAGAGACATCAACCCTTCGAGTTCTGACTTGTATCGGCTGTGGGTTTGCCGCTCCCGATGGTCGATCAGACGATCCAGTCCCTCATCGCCGAAAACCGTGCGTGTTGCGTTGATCAGTTCGATGGTCAGATCCGCATGGCTGTCCGGAAAGCGCGCATGCCCCTCGTCGGTCAGGGACCAATACCGCTTCGGCCGACCACGCGCCTGTTTCCGATCCTCCGGCAAAACCAGCCCGTTGGTCGCGAGCCGCGCCAGTTGCTGTTGCGCACCCGGTGTCGTGATCCCCAGCGCTTCACCGGCGTCCTGGGCAGTCTGGGCACCTTTGCTCTTCAACAGAAAAAGCAATCTTTCCTCGGAGGTCGACGTCACCTGTTGCCTTTTTAATAAGTTTGTGCTTTTTTTAAGCTTCTACTTATTTTAAGGTGTTGCCTGATGAAGGTCAATGTCACAGAGACCCATGTTGGCTGGAGCGAGATTCTCAACCGCTCCTACGCCTCGCGGCTGCTTCTGGTCTGTCTTGGTGTGTGGCTCCATGCTGCCGACAGCTTGATCGTGGCAACGATGCTGCCATCGATCGTTGCCGAAATCGGTGGCCGGGCGCTCGTCGCCTGGACCTCGGCTCTTTACGAAATCGGCTCGATTATCGCCGGTGCGACCAGCGGATTGATCGCGCTGAAATCCGGAGTCCGCCGACCAATGGCCGTCGCAGCGGTGACATTCGCCGCCGGGTGCCTGATCAGCGCAAGTGCACCCAACATGGAGATTCTCCTTGCCGGGCGGTTGTTTCAGGGGCTCGGTGGTGGAGCGCTGACAGCGATGAGCTTCATCGCAACGGCAACACTGTTTCCGCCACGCCTGACCGCGCGGGTCATGGCCGCCATTTCGGCGCTCTGGGGCGCATCCGCCTTTCTCGGACCACTCATCGGCGGCACTTTCGTCACCTACTCCACCTGGCGCATGGGTTTCGTTTTTTTCGGGGCACAGGCGGTCCTTCTGGCGGCATTCGTCCTTCTGGGACTGCAGGTCAAGGAGCGGCCAAGCACCGGCGACAGCCCAGGCCGAATACCACTTCTTCGCCTAGCGATCCTGTCTATGGGGGTCGTCTTCATCGCCTATAGCGGCATCGAGGTTACCGCCACCGGGACACCTCTCTATCTGGCCGCTGGGTTCGTCTTCCTCGGGGCATTTCTGTGGATCGACGGACGCAATCCGACCAATCGCTTGCTGCCAAGACAGCCGTTCGATCCTCGAACGGCTCTGGGTGCAGCATTGCTCATGGTGCTGACCATGAACATCGCCACCATGGGCCTGACGACCTATGGGCCGCTGCTGATGACCTCGATACACGGCACATCGGCACTGACGGCAGGTTACGTCGTTGCGGCAGTTGCCATTGGCTGGACCGTTGCCGCCATCATCGTTTCAGGCACGCCCGAGCGCTACGACCCGATCCTGATTGCGGTGGGAATGATGCTTGTCGCCGTCAGCCTGGTCGGTTTGATCTATGCCGTGCCCAACGGTCCGGTCTGGCTGATCGCAATCTTCGCGACGATGGAGGGCGTTGGCTACGGCACCGCCTGGACCTTTATCATTCGGCGTTCACGCAGCCTGACGCCGACTGATGATGTCGAACGCCTGTCGGGCGGTCTACCAACGGTGAGTCGGCTCGGCATTGCCCTCGGCGCGTCGGTCAGCGGCATCCTCGCCAACGCGGCTGGATTTGCCGATGCACCAACTGCGGATCAACTCGACAACGTCGCATTCATTTTGTTCGCCGGAACCCTGCCGATCGCCCTGATTTCGTTGGTTGCGATGATGCGCTTCGTGACTGTGCGTCCATCACTGCAATAGCTCTCAGGCAGGCAAGTCCATGCGCTTTGTCAGGCGCACCTGAAGATCGTATTCAGGCCGATCGGGCCGGCCGATCATACCCTCGATAATCCCATCCTTGAGGGTTGCGTCGATAACGGTGGTGAACTGTTCGGCGGTTTCTCCGTAGACTGTTCGCGGAGGCCCGTAATAGTGCACCTTCAGTTCGGCGTGGAATTGGCCGTCCGTGAGCGTGTAGGTTCCCATTGTGTATTGACGGTGATCACCGCCGATAACCCGGCCGCTCTCCTCGAGCACGAAGACGCCGCTGCTCTCCCAGCCGAACACACTGTAGATTTCGCCTGTCCAGATGCCTTCGACTGCCATCAAAACGCTCCATGTTCCAATGTATCGAGACTACCACACGGCTGCGATAACCGATATAGTTGCAACGGGGAAAGGGATGTACTGCGTCCGTTCACTGATGGTTGGGGAGTTAAGTCAATTGGTTGCCGATCTCGACAATGCCGTCACCAGCCCGGAAACCGAAGCAATGTCCGCCAATGGTCTGGCGGCAATTCGGCCGGCGCAAAAGAAACTCAGCACCCGGAAGTACGAAGCCAAGCTTGCCGAATTGCAGGTTGAGCTGGTCAAACTGCAGGAATGGATCAAGCACAAGGGCCTGAAGGTTGCCGTCATTTTTGAGGGCCGCGATGCGGCTGGCAAGGGCGGCGTCATCAAGCGGATAACGGAAAGCCTCAACCCGCGCGTCTGCCGTGTTGTCGCCCTTGGAACACCCACGGAACGGGAAAAGAACCAGTGGTACTTCCAACGTTACGTCCAGCACCTGCCCACCGCCGGCGAAATGGTGCTGTTTGACCGCTCCTGGTACAACCGGGCCGGTGTCGAGCGGGTGATGGGCTTTTGCACGGATGCCGAATACCAGGAATTCATGCGCTCCTGCCCGGAGTTCGAGCGGATGCTCGTGCGCTCAGGCCTGCTTCTGATCAAATACTGGTTCTCCGTCAGTGACGAAGAGCAGGAGCGGCGGTTCCAGGCCCGCATCCACATTCCGACAAAGCGTTGGAAACTGTCGCCGATGGATGTCGAGTCGCGCAAGCGCTGGGTGCAGTATTCCATGGCAAAAGACGAAATGTTCGCCCACACCGACATCAAGCAGGCACCCTGGTATGTGGTCGAGGCCGACGTCAAGAAACGTGCGCGGCTGAATTGCATCAGCCATCTGCTGTCTCTGATCCCCTATGAGGACCTGACGCCAGCGGAGATCGATCTGCCCCCTCGCCAGGAAGCGAGCGGCTATGTCCGGCCGCCGATCACCGACCAGACCTTCGTGCCAGACATCTTCAAGTGACCGGATAATCATTCGCTCGGAATTCATCCCGGCTGTTTACCTGCTCTCAACGGGCTTGCGCTAAAAGCTTGTCCCCGACAGGCAGGATATGTCGTTCCTGCGGATCAGCGTTCGGGAATTCAATGACGATTCAGACGCAAGATGCTCCGGCGCTGGAAATAGCCGGCCTGCAGAAGAGCTTCGACAAACCTGCCGTTTGCGGGCTCGACCTACGGATCGAGGCGGGAGAGTTCTACGCGTTGCTGGGGCCAAACGGTGCCGGCAAGACAACCACGTTGCGCATGGTAGCGGGTCTGCTGCCGCCCGATTCAGGCGCCATTTCGATATTCGGCATCAATGCCCTCTACAATCCGGTCGAAGCCAAACGCATCGTCGCCTGGGTTTCCGACGAGCCGATGATCTATGACAAGCTGTCGCCGTTCGAATATCTCGAATTCGTCGCGGGACTGTGGGGTGTTGAGGCCGGCGTCGCCGAGGCCCGCGCCGCGGATCTGCTTGACTGGTTGGGACTCGCGCCTCATGCGCACGAGCGTTGCGGTGGATTTTCCAAAGGCATGCGTCAGAAAGTGGCGCTGGCCGGAGCACTGGTGCATGAACCACGACTGATCATCCTGGACGAACCGCTTACGGGCCTTGATGCCGGGTCGGCACGGCAGGTCAAGAACGTGCTGCTGGAACGCGTCAAAACGGGCGTCACCGTTATCATGACCACCCATATTCTGGAAGTTGCGGAACGCATGGCACAGCGGATCGGTGTGATCGATTGCGGTCGGCTGATCGCCGAGGGAACACTGGAAGAACTTCGAGCCAGATCCGGCCGTGACGGCTCAAACCTCGAGGACATCTTCCTCGACCTGGTGGATGACGCCAGTCCCGCAAGCGCGGTTGCTGTCGCCTGATGTCAACCGCCTCCCTGGCCTGGTTCGCCCGTCACGAGGTTGGCCTGTTCTGGCGCGACTGGACGGCTTTGCTTCTGCGCGGCAAGCCACGCCGCAAAATCATTGCGGGCCTCGCTCTCGCAGTGTTCGTCATCGGCATGCATGTCGTTGCCTGGCTGACGGTGACCGGATCCGTCGATCTGGCTGCCACCGATCCCAAGGCGATCTACGTTTTCATAAGTGGCTGCGCCCTGGTGTCGCTCTGCCTGATGGTGTCGCAGTCGCTGGAATCGGTGACACGCGCCTTTTATGCCAGGGCCGATCTCGATCTCATCCTGACCTCGCCAGCGCCATCGGCGCGGATCTTCACCATCCGAATTCTGGCCGTTGCCCTGACCAGCGTGGTCATGTCGGGGCTGCTCGCGGCACCATTTTTCAACGTGATGGCGGTGATGGAAGGCCCGGTCTGGTTGCTTGGATATGCGGCCCTCTTGTCGATGGCGGCAATCGCGACGGCAATTTCGCTGACCATCGCAGTCCTTCTGTTTCGCACGGTCGGACCGAAGCGAACCCGCTCCATTGCCCAGATCCTGGCGGCTGTCATCGGAGCCGGTTTCGCCATCGCTATGCAGCTCATTGCCGTGCTCTACTTTGGCAATCTTTCGCGCCTCAGCGTGCTGACCGCGCCGGAGGTGACCGCAGTCCTGCCTGACACCGGATCGCTGCTGTGGATCCCGGCACGTGCTCTTTCCGGCGACGTCGTCGCCACGCTTGTCTTCACGCTGGCCGGGTTTGCACTTCTGGCCCTTTCCATCCGTGCCTATTCGGGCCGGTTCGCCGAACTTGCGCTGTCGACCGCGGGCGTTCGTGAGCAAAGCGGCACCAACCGACGGCAACCATCGGGTTTCCGCTCCCGAAGCATGCGCCAAACCCTGCGGCGCAAGGAATTGATGCTGCTGGCGCGTGACCCCTGGCTGCTGTCCCAAACATTGATGCAGATGCTCTATCTGCTCGTTCCGGCGGTGCTGTTGTGGCGCAACTATGGTGCAGATATTGGCGCCGTCATTGTTGTCGTCCCGGTGGTTGTCATGGCCTCTGGCCAGTTGGCGGGAGGGCTCGCCTGGTTGGCGATCTGCGGCGAAGATGCACCGGACCTGGTGCAAACCGCGCCGATGCAACCGCGCGCCGGCCTGCGTGCAAAGATCGAAGCGGTGCTGATCGGCGTCAGCATCGTCGTTGCGCCCCTGCTGCTATTTCTCGCCATCATCGACCCCTTTGCTGCATTGGTGACGGCCATCTGCCTGATATTGTCGGCTTCGGCCGCGACAGCCATGCAGGTCTGGTTCCGAGCCCAGGCGAAACGCAGCCATTTTCGCCACCGCCACGCCTCCTCCAAGATCGCCACATTTGCCGAGGCCTTTTCATCCATCTGCTGGGCAGGCGCCGCCGCCCTTTTCGCCGTCGGGAACTGGCTGGCACCGGTGCCGGTGATCCTGGCCCTGGTGGTGCTTGCTTTCGTCTGGATGATCCGGCCTCGAGAGGCTTGACTGAATAATGTCGCCGTCAATTTGATACCAGTGTGATGCCATCCAATGCTTTGAGACGTTCCTTCTTTTCAGCGATTGTCTCAATAGCTTCTCTCAACCTTGTCAAAGCCATGGTGGAAGACGCGTGCAAGCTGTCATAGGCCTGAAAATTGTGCGGCATGTCGGGCCATAGATCGAGGATCACCTCAGCGCCCTTCTGCTTTTGCGCTTCGGCAAACTCGATAATCATGTCCCGCAGGATTTCCCGTCCGCCAGCTTGCAGATAGATCGGTGCGAGGCCCGAAAAATCCTGAAACATTGGTGAAAGCGCCTCACGGCCGAAGGTCCCGTCGGGATCGAGCCATTCTCCGAACTTCAATGCCATCCAACCCTGCACCAGATCGTAACGGTCATTGCCGCGTAAACTCTGCCCCCGATCGCCGATATCCGTCCAGGGGCAAAGGCCAATACACAACGCCGGCTGTGTCAATCGCTTCGCCTTGAGCGTTTGCAGCAGCATCAAGGCCATGTGCCCGCCAGCGCTGTCGCCAACGACCACGATTTTTTCCGGCGGGGCTCTTTCGGTCAGACAGGACCAAGCCGCAAAGGCATCATCAGCCTGGGCAGGATGGGGGTGTTCCGGCGTCAGTCGATAGTCGGGAGCAAAGAGGGTCGCGCCGGTGTGATGTGCGAGCATAGCTGCAAAGCGAGCGCTGACATCACCGTGGAACGTGTACCCGCCGCCATGGAAATAGAGCAGCATCGTCTCGCCGCCTCTGCGCGCGGGTTGATACCAGTGACCCCGTGGAGAGGTATTTGGCCGAACGGTCACCTCGTAACGATCGTCCGTTTCCGTTCTCAGACTGTCGAACAGGAGTCGACCTCTTTTGATGTCGGGATCACGCATCGCGGTGGTGAACTGGTTTCGCCAAAAGCGAATGCCGATCTCCATATGAGCGTCCCAGTCAGGCGCCTGCCGGCGACCCGTCGCATGACGAAAATAGGTCGCGATGGCAATTCGGTTCAGCAGAGCAAAGCTCCTGATCCGAAGCATCGGAGGGCCGGCGAAAGTGAGTTTGACCATCGGGTGTCATCCTGCAAGGGCAAGGGTTCAACACCCTTCCTTTGCCTGCCGGCCGCAAGCGGATATAGAACGAATGCGACATTTCGGGATTTGCCTTGCGACCGGTCTCCAAACTGCTTCTACCTCCGCCATCGTTGTCCGGCTGCCTGTTCGCGGCGGCATACCGAAACACGCGAGGGGTGGTGCTGTCCGACGCCGACCGCATGAACCACTTCCCGACGTCGCCATTGGTCTCCGTAACGCGCGTGATTTACGGGGAGTTGCGCCTGCTTCCTCCCGGAAGCGACTGGCAGTACGCCCGAGACATAGCGCCGTTGCCGACCCATTTCGTCATGGGTCCGCAGGACATGCCCGTTACAAGCTGGGCGCCTGGGGAAGTCGAAGCGATTACAGTCGGGCTTTATCCGGACGCCTGGATCCGCCTGGGCGGCGCAGAGGATTACAAGCTTGCCCCGCAGTGCCTTGTGACTGCAATGGCGCAATTTGCTGCAGATCGGCACCCGGTCGCCGGCTGGGAATTCTTTTGTCAAACGTTGAATGCCGCCTGGACTGACAGACGGCCCACGGGTTGGCACGATCCGACCGGAATAGCGGACTGGAGCCGTTCCGTTTTTCTTCGCGCGGCGATGTCAGGCACCGGCCGCAGCCTGCGCTCTCTGGAGCGGCGTATCAAGCGACTAAGCGGCCATACAAAAAGGACCTTGAACTTCTTCAGCGCCTTTGAAAACTTGCATCGGATATCGCGCGAGAAATCCGACAGTCCTCTCGCGGAGATCGCCGTCGAGGCTGGGTATTCCGACCAGTCGCATATGGGCCGCGCCGTTCGCCGGGCGACCGGGTTCTCGCCGGCCCTACTCAATCAGGCCATCGAAACGAAGGAGGCGTTCTGGTTCTATCGTCTTATCGGCGAGCGGTTTTGACAACACGTCGAGCTGCCTCAGCCAGGCACAACCGCTCAGTTGGGAAGGCCAGCTGCCCGATAGGCCCCCTCAAGTCGCTCACGCCCATCTGGATGATGAAACTTCATCATGTCCATGATGGCCCCGACGGACGGCTCGAAGCCCATATCCGCATAGGCTCGGCTGGCTGCCTGCGCCTCGGCTACGCGCCCCGTTTCCCCGTAGACGGCGATCAGGTACCGCAGGCAATAAGGTGAATTCGCCGAAAGTTCGAGACATTTGTCGAGCGCTGCTTCCGCGGCATCGAGCTGACCGAGGTTGAACAGGGCGTTCCCTAATCCAAGATAGTACCAATAGGGCGGATGAGGGTGGGATTTTACTGACGGTTCCAAAATGGCAACAGCGCCCTTCGCGTCGCCCTGGAAGTTTTTCACGATACCGTAATAGGCGCGCGCGTCTTCATTGTCCGGCTGCAAATTCATGGCGCGTTCCAGATGCTCTTCGGCGACCTTGTAATCAGAGAAAACACTGTGCAGCCTGCCCAGGGCATAGTGACCCAGCCACGAATCCGGGTCTAGTTCGACTGCTTCTTCTGCAAAAAAGAGCGCTTTGTCCCTGTCGGCATCCTGCAACACAGTCCAGTCGTTTTCGAACCGAACGGCGAACAGGGTGCCGAGTTCAGCATAGGCTCGTGAGAAGTTCGGATCGAGTTCAATCGCCCGGCGGAAATGTCGCTCCGCGATCAGGCTTTCGTCGCTGCTGAAGCGGTTTGCCGACACGCGCCCCTGGAGCACCTCCAAATAGGCTTCCGTGCTGCTTGTGCCGGGAGGCGAGGTGGCGGCAGTCACATCTTCTGATGATGCTTCTGGCTGCACCATCTCCGACGGGCGCAACCAAATGCTTCCAATGACAATCATCGCGGCGACACCGAACAGAAGGGGAAGCAGAAGTGTTCGTCTCCGGGCCTGCTGTTCGGTCCGCAAGTGCATGCGGTAACCCTCTCGCGGCACGGTCTCCACGATTTGTCTGGCATCCCTGCCGATGACCCGGCGGATATCGGCGATGCATTGGACCAGCCCTTCGTCGGACACGGTCACGTCCGACCACACGGCTTGCATCACCTCGTCCTTGGTGACCGTGCGGCTCGGATTGTTGACCAGAAAGCGCAGCACCTCCTTGGATTTGTTGCGCAACTTGGCTGGGCGCCCGTCCTTGAAAGTAACTGCTCGTGTAGCCGGGTTGAACTTGATGTCTCCCAGCTGCACTTCGCCTGATTTCATAATATTTCATCCTGATTTCAGGACTCAGGGTTCAATGCTTCCCAATCTGAACATAGCCGGTTGCGCAAATCTTGCAATCCGGACGAGCCATGGGAAAATGAAACCACAACTCTGGAGACATCGATGACAAACAGTCAATTCAACAGCCTCTTGAGCGCGGTGTCGGGTGCAGCAATCGCATTGCTCCTGACCGGTTCGGCGCTGGCCGATGGAATCACCAAACCGATGAGTTGGACACCGCCCAGCGGCAAGCCGCCGGGGCCAATTGATGGAACCACAGCGGTTCTCGAAAAGGGTCCGTTCGGGGCTGCGATGGCAATCAAATCCGCCGGCCTGATTCCCGGGGATGTCGTGACGATTTGGTGGGTGGCCATTCAGAAGCATCAGAACTGCAAGTCCAATCCCTGCACGCCAAAGGAGGCAATGGGAGACGGCATCAAAAACGATACGGTCGTGACCCTGGCAGCCGGCGGCGTGGTGGCCGACGACGGGACAATCTCGCTTGCCGGTTACTTGCCGAAAGGCGAGGTTGAAGGGAACTTCTTCGACACGACCTTCCACAGCCCGGAATCCGCCGAGTATCATCTGCCGATGCACAATCACGGTCCGCTGGATCCCGCCATCGCGCAGGACATGTTGACCAGTTTTCGCGCAGGCTGTGCCGATGAAAGTCTACCGTCCTACTACCCGGATACGGCCCTGGCGGACGGCGCAAAGGGCGACTTCAACTGCAAAACCATTCAGGCAGCCCTGTTTCCGCTCAATGAATAGCGGCCAGTAATCCCATTGCGGCAGCGCCTCGTGCTTTGCGGTGCGAGGCGCTGCATTTTGCGAAAGAGGGCGTCCGCCTAAAACCGTTCCACCCAAGGCCGAACCGCTAGCTCATTTGTCCAGGTGGAGCGATCCTGGCGGATGAGGTTGAGATAATTGGCAGCGATGGCGTCCGGATCGAGCATGGAATCCGGCCGGTCGGCAGGCTCGTTGACACCGGGATTGCGGATGCCACCGTCGATATTGATCCAGGCGACATGAATACCCTTTGGATGCAGCTCGCGAGCCATGGATTCGGCGAGCCCGCGCTGTGCGAATTTCCCCATCGCAAAAGGCGCGGATTGGGGAAAACCCTTGACGCCGGCTGAAGCGCCGGTGAACAGAATCGTTCCGCGCTGGCCATCTTCCTCAGCCTGCGCCTCCATCTTCTGCGCCGCCGCCTGACCGACAAGGAATGCACCGAAGGCCGTAACCTCGATTGCATGGCGAACTGCCTCGGGATCGAGTTCGGTCAATGGACCACACTGACGCGCAGAAGGATTGTAGATTGCCACATCGAGTCGACCGTCGATGGCACCGAAGAGCCGTTTGACATCCTCGCTGCGCGCAGCGTCGCAGACCACAACCTGCGCCCCGGTATCGCCAGACAGCGTCCCGATCTTGTCGACATTGCGCGCCGCCAGAATCAGCCGGTAACCCTCCCGGTGTAGAAGCCGCGCAAGCGATGCCGATAAGCCATCGCCGACTCCGACGATCAGTGCCTGCGGTTGGGTCATATCTTCCTCCATGACGGTTTCACCTGTTTGCAGAAGCACAATAAGTAGAAACCGACGGCACAAAAGCCATGGTGCGGCCGGTAAAATCCTGGCCACAGCCAACGGCTCAACACCTCAGCGATTGGCAAGAAGACAATCGGTACAAATCGCAAAATTCCGCAATCAATCCGTTAATCATACTTTTGCAATTAACCCCTAGGTTTCACAACCATACCGGTCATTCGCAACTTGATGCGAACATGCATGATGCCTCAGGCCGGCTGCCGTGCGGCATGTTTTCTCCCCCTTTTTTCGCTCGGAAGCACCATGCTCATCTCCAGGAAACTGCCGCTCGCGGCCGCAATCCTCACCGTCGTTTCAATCGCCGCATCCAGTGCCGGTGCTCTGTTCATCAGTTCCAACGCCCTCAAGCAGGAATATCAGGAAAAACTGTCGGCGATCGCCGATGGCAGGCGCAACCAACTCGAAACCTACCTCGATAGCGCTCGCAAGGATGTCGATGAAATCGCTGTCACCCATGACGTGGCCGCCGCGCTGAACCTCTTTGGCATCGGCCTCGGCATGGTCAAGGAAGGAATGGGGCAGGATTTCATTGGTATCGTCAAGGAGAGCTCCAGCGGCGAAATGGACAAGGAGCGGGTGAAAGCGGCTGGTGCCGGGGTCTATCTCAATCACCACAAGAAGTACGGAGCGATCTTCGAAAAAATCGCGAAGGAAAATGGATTTGAGGATATCTACCTGATCAACGCGGACGGCAAAGTCGTCTACACGATGCTCAAGGGTGACGATTTCGGCGCCACCATAACGGATGGGGAGTGGCAGACCACGCCACTATCCACGGCTTACAGCAACGCAGTTGCGCATGCCCAGGACCTCACATTTGTCGACTACAGCCCTTACGCGCCGGGTACGCAACCGCTCACGGCCTTTATCGGTCGATCAGTGATCGTCGGCGAAGAAGTCAAGGGCGCTTTCATCGTGGCGCTCCCTACCGCACGGATCGCGCAGATCATGAGCAACCGAACGGGATTGGGCCGCACAGGGGAAACGGTGCTGCTGCGTTCAGATGGAGCACTGCTGACCGATTCCCATCTGTCGGAAAACGACGACATCGGTAGCGCCAGTGTCGATCCGGCCACCTTTTCTGCATTGTCGACGCGGGAGGTGCTTAATGCCGAAGCGGCCGAATATCAAAACATGAGCGCCGATGCTGCCTTCGCCAGGGTCGACTTTCTCAATTCCAACTGGGTGGTCGCCGCGCTCGTGGATAGCAAGGAAGCAGGCGCAGCGGTTACATCGATGCGCAATCTGGTGCTGATCGTGGCGCTGCTACTTCTCGGTGCTGCGCTCGCGAGCGCACTGCTGTTTTCACGCACCTTGACCAGGCCGATCCTCGCGCTGGTCACCAATATGCGGGCCTTGAGCGAGGGCCGGACCGATTTCGACATCGACAACGCGGACCGCAAGGATGAAATCGGTGACATGGTCCGTTCCGTCGCAATCTTCAAGGAAGCGACGATCGAGAAGGAACGTCTGGAGCGCGAAGCGGAAGAAACTCGCACGGCCAGCGAACGGGAAACGGCAGAGCGCGCCGCAACAGAGACCGAGGAAGCACAGCAAATGCAGCGCGCGGTCGACGCGCTGGCCAACGGTCTGACACGGCTTTCAGAGGGAGACCTTTCAGTGCGACTCGACGAACCCTTCATGGATAGCCTCGACCGCCTGCGTGTCGACTTCAACATGTCGGTCGAAAGGCTCAACTCTACGCTGACGCAAATCCGCGGTACCGCGGGATCGATCGATGACAATGCCAACGAAATGCGAGCGGCGGCCGATGACCTGTCGCGCCGGACGGAGCAGCAGGCCGCTTCGCTGGAGGAAACCTCAGCGGCACTTGAGGAAATCACGTCGACTGTTCAGGAGGCCTCCGAACGCGCCGCCGAGGCGGCCGAAATGGCCAATACGGCCAAGGGTGACGCGGACCGCTCGAGCGCTGTCGTCGCCGACGCCGTTGCCGCTATGGAAGGGATCGAAACGGCATCCTCCGAGATTTCCAATATCATCGGCGTCATCGACGAGATTGCTTTCCAAACCAACCTGCTTGCTCTCAATGCCGGGGTCGAAGCGGCCCGGGCCGGCGAGGCCGGCAAGGGTTTCGCGGTAGTCGCCCTGGAGGTGCGGGAGCTGGCGCAACGGGCAGCCAGTGCCGCCAGCGAGATCAAGCAGCTCATAACCAAATCAGGGCAGGAAGTCAGCAATGGTGTCGGCCTGGTCAGGGAAACCGGTCAGGCCCTGGAGGAAATCTCTCGTCATGTCACCGAGATCAATGATCGCATCGGCACGGTGGCCACTGCCGCCAGGGAGCAGTTGTCCGGGGTTCAGGAAGTCAACCGTGCCGTTGTGCAGATGGATCAGATGACCCAGCAGAACGCCGCCATGGTGGAAGAGACCAACGCCGTAACCCATCAACTGGCGGACGATGTCGGGAACCTCTCCACGATGGTCAGCGAATTCCGGTTGATGGGCGCCATCCCGCAACGCGGGTTCAAAGAGGCGTCGCGATTGGCGGGCTGATCCACGGCCTAGCGGCTCCTCAACCAAACATCGAGGGTGGTGGCCACAGGCCGCCGCCTTTGTCTTTGAGACTACCATCGCGCTGTTCGATGGCTGAATCGCCCAGATACTTGATATTCCGCAAATCGTTGTCGCATTGACCTCCTATGCTAGGAGCGAGTTCGAACGAAAAACTGGCAGTCAAGAGCGGGGCGAAGGAGGCAGTGCGGAATGAACAACACGAACACCGATAACGAGCGGAGCTGGGTTGACGAGGAGCTACAGGACAGTTTCGACGAAGAACTGGAAATGGAGATCGACGACGAGCGGATCAGCCGCGAATTGCGGCAGATCTCCGACCTTCAGCACAAGTCCACCCTGGACCGCCGTTTCTATTTCCATGAATTGCTGCGATTGCAAGCCGAACTGGTCAAACTGCAGGACTGGATTCAGCACACCGGCTACAGGCTTGTTGTGATCTTCGAGGGTCGGGACGCCGCCGGCAAGGGTGGCGTCATCAAGCGCATCACCCAGCGGCTCAACCCGCGGGTCTGCAGAACAGTGGCTCTGCCGGCACCGACTGAACGCGAAAAGCGGCAATGGTATTTTCAACGCTATGTGCCGCACCTTCCGGCTGACGGAGAAATCGTGCTGTTCGACCGCTCCTGGTACAACCGCGCCGGCGTCGAACGCGTCATGGACTTCGCTTCGGAAGGTGAAGTCGAAGATTTTTTCGGCGATGTATCGGAGTTCGAACGCATGTTGGAACGCTCCGGCATCAAGCTGATCAAATACTGGTTTTCGATTACCGACCAGGAGCAGCAATTGCGCTTCCTGATGCGCGTCCACGATCCTATCAAGCAGTGGAAGCTCAGCCCCATGGACCTTCAATCGCGCATCCGCTGGGAGCAGTATACCAAGGTCAAGGAAGAGATGCTCGAACGGACCAACATCCTGGAAGCGCCCTGGTACATTGTCGAGGGCAACGACAAGAAGCGGGCGCGTCTGAACTGCATCCACCATCTGTTGTCGCAGGTTCCTTACGAAGAAGTGCCGCATGAACCGGTGGTCTTGCCGGACCGGGTCTTCAACCCGAACTACGAACGCAAAGTCCTGCCGCCGGAGCTTTATGTTCCCGAGATTTACTGAGGAAACTCGGCGAATGTGATCGGCCGGAAGCGAACCCAACAAGATCCATTCCGAAGGCACTGCTTGTCGCTACCGGCCGTAGATCATTAGCCGGAAGCCGTTCCAAATGGTCGAGGAAAAATTGGGGCGATTACCCCAATTTACAATTCGGAGGATTCAGCCGACACTTGCCAAGTCGTGTACCGGCTAAACATCGATCAGCCCGTCGCGCATGGCCCTGACGAGGAGAGTGGCGGTGGAATTCACTTTGAGCTTGCGCATGAGATTGGTGCGATGGCTGTCGACCGTCTTGGGACTGATGCTCAGATGATCGGCAATTCCGCTGTTCGAGAGACCACGCGCAATGCACTGCAGGACCTCGGCCTCGCGCCGCGAGAGAGCTCCGGCTTCGGAGGAACGAGCGAGAATTTCCTGGGCACCCGCTCCAATAATCTTGCGTCCGGCGGCAATGTCTCGCAGGCCGTCGCGCAGTTCGGAAATCGGAGCGGACTTGAGGAAAATCCCCTCAGCTCCACCGTCGACGAGTTGTTGGAAAAGACCGGCACTGGGACTTCCAGTGACGACCACGATCCGTGTTTGCGGGCTCCAGCGGCGAGCTTCGATCATCACTTCCAGGCCGGTCGCACCCGGCATGATGAGGTCAAGCAGCGCGCAATCCGGCCGGTGCTTCTTGATTCCCGCGATGGCCTCGATACCATTCCCGACGACCGAGACGATTTCGAAATCGTGCATGGTTTCCACGGCTGCGCGCGTTCCCTGCGCCGTCAGCGCATGATCGTCGGCGATCAGTATCGTCGTCGGCATCGAATCGAATCCAGGAACCCAACCAAGGCCATGCTTGCAAGGATGGTCGTGCTTGTCACGGCTTTATTTCTCTGGAACGCACTCGCATTCGCTACACCAGCGTCGGACCGAGCCCTTGAAATCACCGGACCGGTCGATACGGAATTGGTTGGCGCCCATTTCGACTATCTGATGGACGACTCCCACGCTCTTTCATTGGCGGACGTGATCGGCGAAAAGGCCGGTGAATTCAAACCAATCGAAACCGTCGTTCCAGATTTCGGATACACCCATTCGATGATCTGGCTACGACTGGTCCTGACAAACGGATCTCCGGACACCACCCAGTGGCGGCTCTTTTTTCAGGAGAATTTCAAGCAGGTCTTCCACGTCTACGTAGTCGGGGCAGACGGTGAAACCAAACACCCGCTGGCTCAGGATATCGATTCACCGTTTTCGACAAGAGCCATCGCCTTCCCGGAACTCGTGGTGCCGCTCCAGACAGGCCCCGGTGAAACGGTGACCGTTTTCGTCCGGTTCTGGACGGAAGGGTCGACCAACCTCCCACTCAGCATCGAGACTGTTGAGAGTTTCACCGATATCGCCGCACAAAGGTCAGCCAAGAATTTCGTCTTTTACGGAATGATGCTGATCCTGATTGCCATCGCGCTTCTCTCGATGATGGTGCTTCGGCAATCCATCTTTCCAGCCTACATCGCCTACGCTGCAAGCACCTTGCTCTACATCATGCATTCCGATGGGGTGGCGTTTCAGTATCTTTGGCCGGACTATCCGTTGTTCAACAGTGTGGCCTCCGTCGTGACCGGCTCGGCCTATGTCGTCTTCGGATCAGTCTACGCCCGCGTGTTTCTCAACACGCCCAAACACCATCCGCTGATCGATAAACTGCTTTTGGGCATCATATCAGGCACAATTCTGCTGGTGCTTTCGGCCTTCGTGATCGATACCAGCATCGTTAAGAAATATCTGATCCTGGTGGCACTCTTCGCCGTTTCGGTTTTCACCATCGCCGGGTTGGTCGCCGCAAGAACCCGGTTTCGTGAAGTGCGTTTTTACGTACTTGCCTGGCTGGGTGCCGCCGCTTCGGCGGCCATGATGACATCCCGCCACTGGTTCGGGATCGAGATTTCGCAGGAGTTCCAATACGACAGCATGCGCGCGGTCATGGTCATTGATGCCATGCTGATGGGCATGGCCATCATCGACCGCTACAACCAGTTGCGGCGAAGACATCAGAAGACTTTGCAGACGAGCCTTGATCATGCGCAGCGCAATCTCGACCTGGCAAACAGGTTGCGCGATCTCGAGGCGCGCTACGATCTCGCAACACAGAATTCGGCCCGCCGTGATCGGCAATTCCAGAATGCCGTTCACGATCTGAGGCAGCCGCTGCATGCGCTGCGTCTGGCGGTGCACGGCGCAATCAGCAACGAACCGGACCGGGACGCCAGCTACAGCGACATCAATGACAGCTTCAACTATCTGGAAAATCTAGTGACTGATCACCTTGATCAGTCGACGGCCGGTGATCCGAATGTACCGGACTGTGAAGACGAGATCGGCGACATGTCACTCAATGACGTCCTGCGCGGTGTGTACGAAATGTTCCTCGCCGACGCCGCCGACAAAGGTCTGACATTCACCTATGTTCCGACGACCGCAGACGTACCCTTCGAACCTCTGGCAGTCATGCGTATCGTTTCCAACCTGGTTTCCAATGCAATCAAATACACGGCCGACGGTCGCGTGCTTGTCGGTGTACGCCGCATCGGAGATGATGTCAGTATCCAGATTCACGATACCGGCCCCGGCATGACAAGCGGCGCATTCGAGGAAGCCAGCAGACGCTCCGTCCGGCTGACCACCGAGCAAATGGGCGCCGATGATGGACATGGACTTGGACTCGACATTGTCTCGGAACTGGCAAACCGCTTCGGCTACGGGATTCGGGTTCTGGAGCGGCGACAATCCGGTGCCGGGATAGCGGTCGATATCCCCGCACAAATCTCCTTTGACAACGAGGCCACAAGAGCGGACGCCCAGGCCGTAGCTTGATCCCAATCGCTATTATTTGTTGACACTCTTGCAGACCCGGGTGCGCTCTTGCACGCCCCGATTTCGGAGAGTCAAAGGGGCTACAAGTCACTCAATAACAACAGAAAATGGGGTGTTTACCGGATGTTGCCCCGACCGATCACGCGCAACACTGCACCACAACAAAACTTGGAGGCAGGGCGTGAGCGGTATGAGAGGCATCTTTCGGAGAACACTGCCGGCCATTGCAATGCTGGTTCTATGTTCGACTTTGGCCAAAGCCGACAGTGCGGACAGTGGGTTTCGCGAAATCCGGGTTGCGCCGGGTCTGGCCACTGGTGACCAGTTCATAGACGTTGTCGCGCCCTTTTTGCGCGATCATCCTGAAAGTCTGGAAGGAAATCCCGCCATGGATATGGCGGTGCGTCGGGTCGAAGCCGGCTTCCAGGTCGACATCGTCAAATCCGGATTTCTGGATGATTCCGTCAGCGGTCGGCACTGGCGCGGCTTCGTGATCCTGAACAGCGACGGTCAATGGGAATTGCTGACGATGGCCGTCAAGGACGTCTGCCAGCGCGGTCGCGATGCCAAGGGCCTTTGCAGATAAATTCGACCGCTTTCTCACACCGCAAAGAGAATCCGACATCCGCTTGGCCGGCGAGATGTCCAGATCACAGCATGGGAAGAGCCAAGGAGGAAAAGCACTCGAGTAAGCCGAATCCGGCACCCGACCTCAGACCGCCCATTCCATTCCGGGCACCATAAACCAACGAGGAGTAAGAAATGTCTCATTCAGTCAAAGTCCGCCGCCTGTTTGTCACTCTGCTGGGCGCAGTAGCATTGTCCGGCTGCGTCGCCGATACCGGCGGAGGGGGTATCGTTCCTCCCCCACCACCGCCGCCACCGGTCGACACAGGTCCGCCCCCCAGCGATATCGGCCTGAGCCCCGGCTTTTTCAGCGGCCGCGACGGTGCCGGCACGAAGATCCGCGCTCAGGTCAAGGCCAACGGTCGCGACTACCGCGTTCAGTCTCTCAAAGGCAAGAATGGTCCGGAGCGCCTCTACCGAGACCAGGGCGGCAACAGATATCGGGCGTCGAACGGCTATTCGATCAGGGTAACCTCATCCAGAAGCTTCTACTGGAACGGACCGCATGGCGGCCTGACGATGAACGACTAAAGCCGCTGATTTAGCGATACTGCGTAGTCTGACGCCTGCCCGAATAGTTCGGTCGGGCGTCAGGCGACGCTTCTCTTCAAGGCTCGGATATATTTTACCGCCGAACGGTAGTGGCTTGGCCCGGAGGCTTCGGCCCAACGGCCGATCGTCCAGGTGTTGGTCCAGTCGTATTTCTTCGGTCCATAAAGCTCAATCTCGCTCAGGCTCGCAAGCAGATCCATCAGCTCACGATGGGCTTGCTCGAGCCGGCTCAGAGCCGTTGTCCAGGTGACATCGGCGGTCTCCGCTCGGATTTTGGAGTTGTATTCCTTGAGTTGGTTCCATTTGTAACCGGGCGCTGGCGTGCTCACCGCCTTGCCGGCGGCGCCGTCGCGATACCAACCCAGAAAGAGGTGAATCCAGTGAACTCGGTGCAGCACCGTGTCCTTGATCGATATGCCGTCTTTGGGATGCAGCGTTGTCGCCAGATCCTCGCCGACACCATCAAGACTGGCGTGCAGTTTGTCGAATTCCTTCTCGGACAGCTCGATGAGCTGCTGTTTTGTTTTTGCGGCCATGGGACAATCAAACCACGTGATTGCCCTTTTGTCCTTGAGCGCGATCAATCAATTCGGACTTTGCCATCAAAGTGACGGCTGAAGCCGGGGTCAGCCAGCGTTCCGGTCATCGCGGATCATGTCAGCAGCCTTCTCGGCAAACATGATCGTCGGCGCATTGGTGTTGCCACCGATCAGCGTCGGCATGATCGAGGCATCGACCACTCGCAACGCTTCGAGGCCGTGCACACGAAGCCTCGGATCGACGACGGCCTCGGCGTCTACTCCCATTTTGCAAGTGCCGACCGGATGATAGATCGTATCGGCACGGTCGCGGATGTGGCTTTCCCATTCCGCATCGCTCATCCCGTCCTTTGTGTGGAGCTCCTTACCCCGATAGGGATCCATCGCCGTCGCTTCGAGAATGGACCGGGTCAGCTTTGCGCCCCTGATCAACGCCTTAACGTCGCGCCGATCGGAAAGAAACTGCGGGTCGATAACCGGACCTGCCATCGGGTCGGCCGAGGCCAGTCGGACCTCGCCTCTCGAATCCGGCCGCAAAACACAGACATGGCAGGAATAGCCATAGCCGAAGCGGATGGTTCGGGCGTGATTGCCGATCATCGATATGACGAAATGCAGTTGGATATCGGGCCTTTCTTGCGAAGGATCCGTTCGGATGAACGCACCGGCTTCGGCCAGAGGACTTGCCATCATGCCGCCACCGTCCCGACGCCATTGCAGAATATGGCGGATAAGCGCCACCGTTCCCGCGGCGCCGATACCAGCGAGGTCCTTGGACTTCGACTTGTAGGTGAGAATGAAATCCGGGTGATCCTGCAGGTTCCGGCCCACTCCGGGTAGATCGTGCACAACCTGAATTCCATGCTGTTTGAGTTCGTCCGCGCGACCGACACCGGACAGCATCAGCAATTGCGGAGACGCGAAGGCACCACCACAAAGAACAACCTCACGCCGCGCCTCAACCGTTTTTTCAGTTCCACCCTGCCGGTAGACGACGCCGGTCGCCCGCTTGCCGTCAAACAGCACCCGACAGACATGGGCACCGGTGATGATGTTCAGATTGCCGCGGTTTGTATGGGGATGCAGATAGGCTGCGGCCGTGGAACACCGTTCCCCGCGCCGCTGATCGTCGTGAAACTGGGTCACCTGGAAGAGGCCGACGCCTTCCTGCGTCGCTCCATTGAAATCCCCGTTAACCGGAATCTGATGTTCACGTGCCGCTTCGACAAAGGCACGCGAGACGGCTCGTGGCGCTTGCTGGTCACACACGCTGAGCGGGCCGTCTTCACCATGCAGATCATCGCCGCCCCACGCGTTGTTCTCCGCCCGTTTGAAAAACGGCAGCACCTCTGCGTGAGACCAGCCATCGCATCCGAGGTCCGCCCAGCCGTCATAGTCACTTTGGTGGCCGCGCACATAAAGCATGGCATTCATCGCGCTGGACCCACCCAGCATCCGACCACGCGGCTGATAGCCGCGGCGCCCGTTGAGGCCAGGCTGGGGAACCGTTTCATAGGCCCAGTTGTTGATCCTGGGACGGCCCGGCAGCATGGAAATTCCGGCAACTGGCATGCGGATCAACAACCCCTTGCCATCACCACCCGCCTCCAACAGGCATACGCTGATATCCGGATCCTCACTGAGGCGCGAAGCCAGAACCGCCCCCGCAGAACCGCCACCAACCACGACGTAGTCGTAACCCACTCGAACCTCCCGGCGCCACGCGCACACTGATTGCCGGCTCGTGGAAAAAGGACACCAGTTTTGAGCGAGTGTCCAGTTTCGCGAATCGAAAGCCGATATCAGCTTTTTGCCTGTACTCTTGCCCACGCTGCTGCGCTATAACCCGTCTTTGGAAGGGCCGCGGCGTTTGCGAGCCCGAGGGGCAGTAAGCAGTCCATGGACACACAATTGAAATCCGCCGCTGAATCGGAGCGGCAATCGGTCGAAACGGTCGTCGTGCGGCTTGCCGGCGATTCGGGTGACGGTATTCAGGTGATCGGCTCCCAACTCGGGTTGGCGAGCGCGCTGTCGGAAAACGATCTCGGGACCTTTCCCGAATACCCTTCCGAAGTTCGTGCACCGGTCGGCACGACCTATGGTGTTTCGGCCTACCAGATCCACTTCGGTGGCCGGCCGATCAAGACCATTGGCGACGCCGCTGACATGCTGGTCGCGTTCAATCCGGCCGCGCTGAAGACCAACCTGGATATGCTGCGCAAGGGCGGCACGGTGCTGATCGATCAGGGCGCCTTCACCGAGCGCAATATCCAGCGCGCCGGCTACGAGACCTCACCACTCGAGGACGGAACCCTGGACGACTACCAGGTGATGGCACCCGACATATCCAAGCTGACGCTCGAAAGCGTTGCCGACAGCGGTCTCAACCGCAAGGCCTCGATGCGCTGCAAGAACTTCTGGGCGCTTGGCCTGGTCTACTGGATGTTTGAACGCGATCGCCAACCCACGGTGGACTGGCTCAACCGCAAGTTCGGCAAGAGCCCGGAGATCGCCGCTGCCAACGTAGCCGCCCTCAATGCCGGCCATGCCTATGGCGAGACGGTCGAGGCCCGGGGTTTCCATGTCGCGCGCATCGACCCTGAACCCGGGGTCTACAGCTTCGCCACCGGCTACGAAGCACTGGCCTGGGGACTGGCGGCAGCCAGCGAACTGTCGGGCCGCGACCTGGTGTTTGCCTCCTACCCGATTACCCCCGCCTCGCCGCTCCTGCACACGTTGGCGCGGCTGTCCGATCTCGGCGTCAAAACCTTTCAGGCCGAAGACGAGATTGCCGCGATCTGCGCCGCACTCGGCGTCGCCTACGCCGGCGGTCTTGGTGTGACATCGAGCTCCGGACCGGGCATCGCATTGAAGCAGGAGGCGATGAGTCTGGCCGTCTCCGCCGAACTGCCGCTGGTCATCGTCAACACGCAACGGGCCGGTCCATCGACCGGCATGCCCACCAAGACCGAACAGTCGGACCTCAACCAGGCGCTCTATGGTCGGCACGGCGAGAGCCCGTTGCCGGTTCTGGCCGCCGGGTCTCCGGCCGAGTGTTTCGAAATGGCCGTGGAAGCCGCACGGATCGCGCTGACCTATATGACGCCGGTCATCCTGCTATCCGATGGTTTCGTCGCCAACACGTCCGGACCCTTCGCGCTTCCCGATATCGACGCCATGCCGCGCATCAAGGCGGGAAACCATACGGACCCGGAAGGCTTCAATCCCTATTTGCGCGATCCCGAGACGCTGGCGCGCGTCTGGGCCGTTCCCGGCACACCGGGCTGCGAGCACCGCGTCGGCGGCATCGAAAAGGATTTCGACAGCGGCCACATCTCCTATGAGCCGGACAACCACCAGAAGATGACTGACGTTCGGGCCGCCAAGGTCGCAGGCATCGCCAAGACCATCCAGCCTCTCGAACCCGACCAGGGCGAGGCACAAGGCGACCTGGCGATAGTCGGCTGGGGATCCACCTATGGGCCCATCTCCCGGGCCGTCACCAACATGCGCGCCCGCGGTGCCAGCGTGTCGCACATTCATCTCCGCCATTTGCGTCCGTTTGCCGCCAACCAGGAGGAACTTCTGTCCGGGTTCAAGCGCGTTCTGGTGCCGGAAATGAATGACGGCCAATTGGTTCGATTGTTGCGAGCCGAGGGTTGTGCCCACGCCGAGGGGCTTTCCAAGATGACCGGCCGGCCGTTCCAGGTGCAAGAAATCGAGGACGCGATCCTGTCCCGCGTGGAGACAAACGATGAATGAACATGTCGAATCCTCCGGCCTGACGGCCGCCGATTTTGCCACGGACCAGGAGGTCCGCTGGTGCCCGGGCTGTGGTGACTACGCGGTTCTCAAGGCGGTGCGGGCCGTGCTTGCCGACATCGGCGCCCGGCGCGAAAACACTGTCTTTGTATCAGGCATCGGATGCTCGTCGCGCTTCCCCTATTACATCGACACTTACGGCTTTCACACGATCCACGGCCGCGCACCGGCGGTCGCCACTGGTATGCTGCTGGCCAATCCCGATCTCGACGTATGGATCATCACCGGCGACGGAGACGGCCTGTCGATCGGTGGCAATCACCTGCTGCATGTCCTGCGGCGAAACCTCAACTGCCAGGTGCTGCTTTTCAACAACGAGACCTACGGGCTGACCAAGGGTCAGTATTCACCGACCTCACACGTCGCAACCCGCTCGCCCTCCACGCCCGATGGCAGCATCGACAATCCGGTCGATCCGGCGCGTTTCGCTCTGGGTTGCGGCGCGCGCTTCGTCGCCCGCGGAGTCGATACCCAGATCAAACAGTTGAGCGAAATTCTCAAGGCGGCCTACCACCATCCGGGTGCTGCTTTTGTCGAGATCTTCCAGAACTGCATCGTCTACAACGAGGATGTGTTCGAGGGTTTCACCGCCAAGGCGAACGTCGCCGAGAACCAGCTCCAGGCCGAACCTGGCCAGCCGCTGGTCTACGGCAAGGACGGCAGCCGCGGCATCGGCTTCGACCCGGCCACGCTGGGCTTAAAGACCATCGATCTGCCCGGCGGCGGCGACCCGCTGGTTCATGACGCGACCAACCACAACCTGGCGGTTGCCCTCGCCCGGATGGAAAACCCCGATTTTCCGATGGCGACCGGCGTGCTCTATGACAATCCTGGACCCGTTTACGCCAACGCGGCAGACAACGCAGGCGACGGCAAACGGCGCAGGCTCAGCGACGTCATGCGGGCCGGTTTCAGCTGGAAAGTCGACGCATAGCGTAGCGAGCCAATCTCGGTTCATCAGCAGTCAGGAGCGGCTGACCGCGATGCCGCTCAACCAAAAATGGCATTCACGGGAATGTGAACCGGACATTCCCGCCATAATGGTCTGTGTGAACGGGCTGTTTACCATGATCCGATACCCATGCCCGTGAACGGCATTGGGGATTCACATCATGTTGATTCGGGAATTGTTGGCCGACAAGCGGCCTCATGACGTGGTGTGCATCGGGCCAGAGCAATCGTTGCTCGATCTCGCCGATCTTTTGCGGCTTCACAACATTGGTGCGGTTCTGGTTGTGGACGACGACGCTGATCTTGTCGGATTGATTTCGGAGCGAGATCTCGTGCGCGCAGTCAGCGAATTCCGCGACGCTGCTGTGACCCGGCCGGTCCGCGAAGCCATGACACGCAAGGTCATCAGTTGCACACCGGAGGACAATGTCGTCGAAACGCTTGCGATCATGAATGAAAAACGCATCCGCCATATGCCGGTTCTTCAGAACAGCAGGCCGCTGGCGATGATCAGCATTCGCGAGTTCGACCGAGCCTGCCGCCAGTTGCAGACACAGTCTCGCACAGACGATTTGACCGGCCTGGCCAACCGGCGTCATTTCAGCGAAACGCTGGGCAAGGAACTCGACCGGTGTCGCCGCTACGGCACGCCGCTGTCGCTGGCGCTGCTCGACATTGACCACTTCAAACACGTCAACGACACCTTCGGCCATGATGCCGGTGACATGGTTCTGTGCGCCCTCGGCAAGCTTCTGGTTCATGAATTGCGGACTTTTGACGGCGTCGCGCGGCTGGGTGGCGAGGAGTTCGCCCTGCTGTTTCCAAACACGACGGCAACCAATGCCAGGATCGCTTGCGAAAGAGTCCTTGCGACCATTCGTGCGCAAGAAGTCGTGACCGAAGAAGGAACGATCCGGTTTACCGCCAGTTTCGGGCTCGTCGAGGTCGATGCCGGCACGCCGGACGGCCGTGCCCTGATACGGGCTGCGGACCGTATGCTCTACCGGGCCAAATCCGAGGGGCGAAACCGCGTTGTTGCCGAATTCTGCGACTCGTTGGATCTTACCAACGGCGATCTCGCTGCTCAGCCTGCCGCATCGGCAACTCGCCCGGCCTACTGATTCTGCAATTGTTTGATCAGATCCTGCACACCCGCCGGCATCTGCGGCGCGCCACCCTGACCGCCCCCGCCCTGGCGCATCAGGTCTTGCAGGTTGAGGCCGTTTGACAAGTCGATGCCCTGGCGCAGATTCACTCGCTGGTAAAGCGTGTAATTGTCATCTCCTCCATCCTCGCCAATGGCTACTTTTGTGGCGGTCTGGACGTTGCCCATCATGCTTTGCTCCAGCATGAGCGTGCCGTTTTCGCCCAAGCATGCAGTTCCGGTGGCTGGAGACGCGTAAACGTCGCAAGGCTGCCCCGCGATGGTCTTCGATTGACCGGTTGGCCGAAACTGCATCGCGCTGATGAAGGCATTGCCGATCGCCTCGGCACTTGAGCCGTTGCGGCTGATCGCCTGTTGCATGGGCGCAAACATCGGATTGATCGACTCCGTCCCCGTCTTGGAGTCCCTGTCGATGGCATAAAGCTTGTCACGAATACCGATATTATGGCTGTTCTGCTTTTGCTTGATGCCGGCCATGCCGATTTCCATTTCCTGGATCTCGAACCATTCGAGGCCGAACTTGCGATGGCATCTGACGGATTGCCCCTTCATCATCTGGCCATCCGTCTGGTACCAGATGCACATCTGTTCAACCGGATGAAATCGCTCCGCGGCATTTGCCGATAGAGGTGCGGCCATCATCAGGCCGATCGCCAAAACGATTGTTCTTGCAAGCATCGAAATCTCCAGCAGTTATTCCCGGGGCCTCAGCTTCAACACGACTTCGGTGGTTTCCCCCGGTCGGACCTCGACTTCGGCGGGATCCATGTCGAAACCTTTCCGGCCGGCGACGCTGTAGCGGCCCGGCAGGACCTTCAGCGGCCTTCCAGGTCGCATGAACCCGTTCTTGAGCGGTTGATTGCCCATGGCCGAGGCAAAGGCCCGATCCGGATTTGACGGATAATCGTCGGACGGTGCGTAGGTCACGATCAGCGTGCCAAGCGGCTTCGGCTCAATCAGCACTTTGACTGTCTCTCCGCTGGCTATGTCGAAGGGAATGCCAGGGTCAAAGTAGCCGAGGGCATCATGCGGCTCGACCCGATAATTGCCGGGGACCACAGCGATCGGCGTGTTCAATCTCGCGTAAGCGTAGCTCGTTTTTGCCGACGGATAGATCCAGGCACGGCTCGGATTGGTCAGGAAATCCTCCGGCCTGTCGGCATAGGCAATCTCGATGAAGCCTGCCGCGATCGGGATGATGACCTCTTGCTCTTTTTCGTTGATCTGAACCTCGGTCGGCGTCGCTGGCAGCAGGAAATCGTCGGACCTGATCTCGTAGCTGCCCGGTCGAACCAGCGCGCCGTTGCGACCATGGGCCTCGTAAGCAAGGCCACCGTCCTGCCAGAGCTCCGAGTTCCGGCTTATGATCTCGCCGTTCGGAAGCCTGAAACTGATATAGGCCCGAACCGTTGTCAGCAGTTGGAACAGCAATTCCGTTTCTTCGCCCGCATTGACAGACCCGTTGATCGTCAGCTTGTTGTCCGGATTGGGTTGCGCCTGAAACCGGTAGGAACCAGGCCGCATCAACACTTCGCTGCGATTGCCGATAGCGCCTGGCTGAAAGTGAAAGAGCTTCTCGCCATCCCCGTAGACTTCGACCAGCGCCCCGCGGTGTGGCTTATCATCTTCCACGAAATTGGCCGTAACGATGGCCGGCCGTTTGACCGGGACCACCACGTCCGTCACGGCCTTGTTTGGGTCCACGGCAAATGGGTGGCTGCCCGGCTCATAGATACTTCCGTCGGCGAGGATCGGTCCCGCCTCGATCACGTAATCACCCGGCCCCTCAACTGTGTTGCGGCGGTCGCTGCGTATATCGCGCGACTCGCCCTCAGCCTTTTTCAGGGTGCCGGCTATGATGTAATCCCTGCCTTGGTTGTCCCGGCCGATCAGTCGGATTTCATAGGTTTCAATGTCCGGTTTCTTCGGCTTCGCAGTTTCGGCAACCGTTGATTTCAGCTGCTTCTTCGCCGGAGGTTCGGCAACGGCCTGTCTGACTTCCCCCAAGGCTTCTGCAAATCGTTCCGCAGAGTCGGCATCGAGGTAGCGTCCGCCGGAAATCGCTGCAATGCAGCCAACAGCCTCGCGTTCCGAAGCATCGAGTCCCACGCCCACGACATGGACCCGAATGTCCACTTTCGAAGCCTTCCATTCCTCCATCAAGGCGCAGGGATCGGCGTCGCAGGTCTCGATGCCATCGGTGATCAGCAGGATATCGCCGGCGCCGTCACCGATATCCTTCAATCCCTCCCGCAAGCTGTGAGTGATGGGCGTCCGGCCTCTCGGGGTGATCCCGCCGACAGCCTTGCTGATCTGCCCGGCGGCACCACCGGCATCGGCGAAGCCGACCATCAGCTCCGTATCGCTACAATCTTCTTTGCGTCGATGGCCATAGGCGCGGAAACCGACCTGCCTGTCGCCAAGATCCGATTGCAGAAGTTTGCCCAAGGCTTCGCGGCCGGCCTCGTATTTTCGCGTCCGATCTTTCAGTTCGCCCCACATGGAATTGGATGAATCGTAAATGATCAGCAATTTTCCTGCCGCATCACCCTCCGCGGTGGATGCGTTGGTCGTCATCCCCAGAAAGACGGCCATCATCGCCGCGATAACCCGGTGCTTGTGCATCGATATCCCCCTTGACCGAATCGTCGGCGGCCCTGTTCCGTCCGCCGAAAAGCTACAGATCGGCTTTTTCGCTCTCAACTCGTACACATGCACTAGTTGATCCGTCCATGGCGTTTGTGCTGAGGTGCAGTCCAGTCCCGATGTGGCGCGCATCGGGTATTGGGGCGAACCATGAGAATATTGCTGGTCGACGATCACCCGGTTTTCCGCAGCGGAACGGCGGTGATGCTGCGCAATCTGTTCCCCGACTCCGAAATCGTCGAGGTCGGCGACAGCATCGGCATGATGGACGTTTTGGCCAAGGATGACGGTTTCGACCTGATACTGCTTGACCTGCTGTTTCCAGGCTTCGACGCCCGCTCGGAGTTTCCGGCGCTGCGAAAAAGCCTGCCTCTGACGCCCATCGTCACCATTTCCATGCTGCACGACTCGCCGCTGATCGACCACGTCATGGCCCACGGCGCCAACGGCTTCATCTCCAAGACGGCTCGCCCCGATGACATTGCCGCAGCCCTGGAGGCGGTCATGGAGGGTGAGACGGTCGAGCTTCGTGCCGGTTCAGCGCCGCCGCGCGACGCCCGTTTGTCGGCGCTGACCGAGCGTCAGTATCAGGTTCTAAAGCATATCGGCCGGGGTATGACCAATAAGGAAATAGCCCGTGAACTGGACATCTCGCCTTATACGGTGAGGGTTCACGTATCGGCAGTGCTGCGTGCGCTGGACCTGCCCAGTCGGTCCGCGGTTGCCTCGTTCGCAGCCTCCCGTGGTTTCGTTTGACGTCCGGACAAAACGTTGAGTAACGCCGAGCGCAACTGGACCGGACGAACCGGCTTCATCAACAGCGGCAGATCACGCATTTTTGCCGCCTCGCGCAATTCGTCTGAACCGTGCCCCGATACCATGATGGCGGAGACCCCGTTTCCGGACGCAGCGGTGTATTCGGCCAGCACGTCGAAACCAGTCTTCTCGGGGCTGATTTCGTAATCGCAAACCACAACATCGGGTCGCGCCTTCAGCAAATCCTGCCAATTCTGTGAGCCGTCGGCACGATAGCCCCACTTTTCCAACAGCAACCGTGTCGCGGCCAGTGTTTCCGGATCATCGTCAAGCACAAAGACGCTGGCCCCTTCCGCATTGCGATCCTCCGTGGGCGCCTGTTTGCTTGTGACGACCTCGGCTGGGTCCACCATATCGAAACCGGAGATCGTGAAGGTGGATCCCCTGCCCTGGTGCGAGGCCACCTCGACCGACAACTCCAGCTCGCGGGCGATGCGTTGAACGATGGCCAGTCCAAGCCCGAGCCCTGGAGCCGCCTTTTCACCGATTCGTGCGCTGTCCAGCCGTTCGAACTCGGAGAAGATGCGCGCCTGGTCCTCCTGGGCGATGCCGGCACCGGTGTCACTCACCTGGATTGCGAGTCGGCCCTGCCTGCGACGACAGCCGATCACAACACTGCCGCCTTCCGAGTAACGGATGGCATTGGAAATCAGGTTCTGGAGCAACCGCCGAAGCAACACCGGATCACCGCGTATCGCGGTGCTCGATGGGACTGTCCGCAATTCCACATTGCAGGCTTCGGCGATCAGCGCGAAATCATGCGTGACCTCTTCGATCATATCGCCGGGGCGGAAAGCAGTTTCTTGAACCTCGATGCCACCGGTGTCGAGAAGCGTTACGTCCAGAAGAGAATCGAACAGCCTGGTCAACACGTCCAATGACTGGCGCACCCGCCCCATGATGTCTTCACGCTCCGCCGGGTTCCTGGTCTTCGGCAAGGCTTCAACAAACAGGCTGATCGCATGCAGCGGTTGGCGCAGATCATGACTGGCCTGTGCCAGAAAGCGCGACTTCGCGTCATTGGCGACCTCGGCCTCGTGCCTCGCTTCTTCTTCGTGTCGGCGTGCCTCGGACAGTTCGTCGGCTTGACGTGACAGCGCCTCGGTCAGTTTCTCCTGCTGGAACTGCAGTTGGGCGGCGCGCAGCGCCGATTTGTTCAGTCGCAGCGTCAGGTCGACCAGGACTGCGGTATAGAGTGCGAGGCCGATCGCATGCACATACGGATTGGGAATGTCCGACGCCGCGTAGCGCACCGCCAGCGTGCCCAAGGCCACGACTATCGAAATGACGATCCCAACCGGCACCATATGTTGCGTCGCCACGCCGCCCATTGCCAGGCCGCCGGCTGCAAAAGCCAGAAAGACAGCATTGAAATAATTGTCCTGTGGAAAGACCAGAACGATCAGCGCGGCCCAACTGACGCCGACGAAGACTCCAAAGCCGTCAAAGAACCGGTGGATGCGGTCGGATTTTTCGACCGTCATCGCGCCGGGCCTCATCGATCGCAGAAACAGCATCTGAACGGCGATGCCGGCGACCAAAACCGCGAACCATGCGACCAGTGTGGCATGGTCGCTGTCCGGCCAAAGCACCCAGACGACGAGCCCAGCCAGAATCATGTGGGCGAAGAATGGGAAGTAGCCGACATCGAACAGCAATTCGCAAGCGCGCATGCGCAGCCATTGCCGATTGTCCGACATCTCTTGCGCCGCTGTCCCGCTGTCGCCCGCCATGGGGCGATTATTTCAGAGTTCGCAGGGGATTCCTACGCGGTAGCACACAAGCACTATCGCGGTCAGGCCGCCGCGCTTGGCCGTGACGACACCGCTTCGTGCCAGCGCATCAGGTTTGTGAGCTGGGTCGGCCGGTCGATCCGGGCGAGTTTGAGCATGTCGAGGGCGACCTGGGCCGTGATGTCGGCAACCGAATACCGTTCGCCCGCCAGAAAGCTGCGTTCCGCCAGTTCGCCATCCATGAATTCCATGGTTTGCAGCGCCTTGGGGCCGCTCGCCTCTCCGAATTCCTGAACCTGCGGAACTTCCCATTCCTTCATGGCCGGATGGCAATGCCGAAATGCATTCATGACGTGGGCCAGCAGATGCATTTCCATGCGCCGATTCCACATGTCCACAATTGCAGCGTCAAGCGCGTCGACGCCCATCAGCGGCGGCTCAGGATGGAGCTCTTCGAAATAGCGGCAGATCGCGATCGATTCAGATAGAACCGTATTGTCGTCCAGCACCAAGACCGGCAGGCGTTGAAACGGGTTCAAAGCCGTCACCTCGTCGGACCGGTGTTCGAAACTGGCCATATCGACCTCCCGAAGCGGCACTTCGATGCCCTTCTCGGCCAGAAAGATCCGAACTCGTCGCGGATTGGCAGCGCGCCCGCCATCATAAAGCAGCATGGTTTTCTCCCTCAATCGGTATCCGCTACGATCCATCGCTTCAATCCGGCATCGGTTGATACACAGTCCGCAAGCATCAGATCGCGTGCCATGAACGGTCCCGCCGTGCGGCTGGCCGGGCCAACTGCAAGGCACAAGTCGTTGCGGCCCGCCGGATGAAACTCCCCGCTGTCGGTGGTAAACGCAAAGCGCTGCTCGTCACCATTCGCACAATCGAGAAGCGCCAGTTTTACTCCTGTGGCCGGCGCGTCCATCAGTGCCGCGCATTTGTTGTCGAAGGTGGCCGAGCGGATTTGGCCTTTGGCCGTGTCGAACCGGAACTGGACGTCTCCACCCTGAGGCTTGCAGGAATGCGCGTGCAGGCGATCCGACGGGCCGCGACCGACCGTGTCGATGCAAAAGCCCAGCCGGTCCTTTTCATCCAGATTGTCGGCGAGATAGATCACCGGCGACGGTGTTTTCAGATCAGGCGGAGCTGACCATGCGAATGGGGTCGAGAACATCAGGCCATATACGATTGCAACCAGCAAACAGCGAACGCGGGACATAGGGCACCTCTTCGTCGGCTGCGACGCTAGTGTGGTGGATTTGAAGTTCCTATGATGATTGCAGCGACCTCTGGTAGGAACTTCAATTCCAAAAACCACACTAGAATCATAGTCTTGCTAGTGTCCTGATTGAATCTGAAGTTCGCTCGGAGCGTGCTGCATAATGTGACGAACTTCAGATTCAGGACACTAGTCAATTGCGCTGGCGCACGCAACATTGCGTTCGGTCCCGCGCCTTGGCAGACTCGGATACAAAACTTGCCGGAAGGAGGCTAGGCAATGGTTTCGATGACCGTCGAATTGCGCAATGTGGCTGGCACCGAGGCGGCCATGGGATGGGCCGGAGCTCACACCATCGTCGTCGACAGGCCGGACGGAACGGCCGGCGGTCAGGGGCTTGGTTTCAACGGGGCACAATTGCTTGCCCTGGCCATAGGCGGCTGCTTCTGCAACGACCTGCGCTACGTCGCCCATGATCTCGGCGCGGATCTGGACACCATATCCGTCAGTGTAACCGTCAGTCTCGAAGGCGATCCGCTGATCACCACCAGCGCCCGAATGGATGTCACCTGCACAACGCTTGACGGCTCGGACCCGGCCGAGATCGTGAAAAATGCAAAAGCCACCTGTATGGTGAGCAATTCTCTGGCTCGCGGCATACCGGTCGCCATTGAATTGTCGGACTAGGCACAAACCAAGGCGGTTGACCGAGTTAGGAACCGAGTATTCACCGTCGCATTCGCTCCGCCGTGGCCCGCTCCCATCCCTTGATCAATGCCGCCCGGCGTCCGGGATACTTTTCTGCAAGAACCTTCAACTCGCGTATGCGGTCTGTCTTGAAGTGTCGGTAGTCCTCACGCGTCTCGCACCATCCGACGAGATATCGCGTTCGATCCAGAAACGCGATCAACAGTGGCCAGACAATCCTGTCTGTCGTTCCGCCATCGCGGTCCGTGTAGGCCAGTTGCAGGCGGTAGCGCTCGCGGATCGCGTGCCGCAATAGAGCGCCGTCGAAGCGTTCCGAAACTTTAGATTCGGTCTGGATTGCTTTCGAGCTCGCATCAAGAACAATAGGCTGGAGCTCCTTCGGTATCGCCTCGGATAGTTTTGAAACCAGATCTCTCGCCGCCCGGGCAAGCGATGGATCCGCTTCCGAGGCCACCCACGCCGCTCCCAGAGCGGCCGCCTCCAGTTCGTCGGGTGTCAACATCAGCGGCGGCATGTCGTAGCCGTCGTCCAGAACGTAACCCATGCCTGCTTCTCCGATAATGGGGATGCGCTGTGCCGTGAGCTCCGCCATGTCGCGGTAGAGTGTACGGAGCGATATTTCCAGCTCATCGGCAAGATCTCTCCCTGTGACCGGCGATCGGGTCGACCGCAATATCTGGATAATCTGGAAAAGCCGTTCAGTGCGACGCATTTCTGTCTCCTGCTGCCACACTGCTGCCACAACGGTGGCAGCAGGGCAAATTTATTCAGGGATCAACAACCCAAATACGCGACACGATTGCCGCATTTCAGGAGACCGGGATGATCCATTTTCAACGCACGCACACGATCGATGCCACACCGGAAGAGGTCTGGGCTGTACTGGGCCGCTACATGCATGTCGACGAATTCGCGCCACTCATCACCTCCGTCGACGCCTTGACCGAAGGAGACGACGGCCTGGGATCGAAACGCCGCAACAACTTCCAAAACGGCACGTCCGTCGTGGAAGAAGTGACCGAGTGGAAGCCGGGTGTGGGGTTCACGGTCGAACTGTCCGACATGGCGGCGATGCCCCTACACGAAGCCAGCTCGCAAGTCAGCATTGCACGATCCGCGGGTCGGTCGAGCGTCACATGGACGTTCGACTACCGGGTTAAATACGGTCCGCTGGGATGGCTCATGGGCCAGACGATGATGAAGATGATGATGGGCAAAATCATCGACGGCAACCTGAAGGGACTGGCCGACAAGGTCCGGTCGAACCGAAAAGCCTAGGACAGGCGTGTCTCTTGAGAAATGCCGGGTCGCAACCGTTCGAAATACAACCGATCCATCTCGGCTAGAGATCGGGTCTCCCGAAATCCGATTTTCTCAAGCAAACGCCGCGAGGCAGTGTTCGCCTGATGCGCAAAGGCCGCAAGTTTGGGAAGCTTCCGGATCCGGTCGGAGTAGTCAATTGCAGCCTGTGCCAACTCGCTGCCCAATCCACGTCCATGATAATCGGGATGAAATGAGAAGCCGATCTCCGGTCCCCAGCCGGGATCAAAGGGGTCCTCGTAGACCCCGCCCCAACCGATGATCTCACCCGTTGCCTGCAATCGCGCGGTCCAGGGCGCAATGCCGTCGTGCCTGCGCCGCCACTCGTGCACGGCTATCCGCCGGCGGCATTGCCGCAGCGACGTGTCCACGTGTGTGTATTTCATGGCTTCCGGATCGCCCAAAAACGAAAACAGGTCGGGCACATCCGAAAGTCTTGGAGGACTCAACAGAAGCCGTTCGGTTTGGATCAATTATCTAGGGCGTGTTCTCATGAATGTGTGATTGATAACTCCACAGAGTAGGCTAGCTCAAAGTTGGGTACAATGTGGAACACCTCATTGTTCGTGCTGAAACGGTTGCCCTTCACCTTCCTCAAGGTAGGGTTTTAAGCTTTCCAGAAGAAAAAAATTCCATCCAGCTTCGCAGATTTCCCAGCATTCCATGCTTTCAATGAGTCCATCATGGGTAAAATCAAGCCGGGTTCTGTTTCCTTCCATTTCCGTCAAATTCCACAAAATCCTGGTACCCGTCCATTCGTCGTCCCGGTTCAAGGCATCATTGGCATGATAGTGTTCCAAAATGTCCCACTCTATGCGTTCATTGGGTATCAACTTGGCGACCTTGATGTGGTTGTAGGTTTCTCCGAAACGCGTGGTAAAGACCGTTCCTACTTCCGAGGCGTCACTCGAACCAGTGGTCCACCACTTCACGATGCCGCTGGTTATTGCTGCGTAGACCGCGCTGGCGGGAACGTTGATTTCGACAATTTTTTTGTATCCGGTCATGATTGGGACGTACCCTCGCTTTCATAAACAACTCTTGAGCTGGCGAAGTTTCTGTGGCCATCCAGCGGATAAGCTCTCTATGTCTTTGTGAGTGGTCGTTCCGGTGTGACGTAGCGTGAGTTTGGTGCCGCCCCGGAAGGACTGAAGTTCGAATGAAACACGCGTGGGTTCTTCAATGTCGGCGCTTTCCCATAACCATTCCATCAACGTCGGTGCTTCGAGCGTAATCACTTCACAATCAGTCAAGCCGCGCCAATTCTCGGTAGCATTGCCGCGAATGGTGAACTTATGACCAACAACCGGCTGAAAGTCGCATGGCATCAGCCATTCGGAGATTGCAGCAGGATCAGTCAGTGCCTGCCACACGCTTTCCAGGGGTTGTGGGTAGGATTCTTCAAGCTTCAGGTTGAGAACATGGCTCATTCCTGCCCCTCGCCCTCTTGTCGATCTAAATACTCACCGAGGCCCCTAAGGCGATTTTCCCAGAACGGTCGGTAGAGGGCCGTCCAATCATGGACTGCTTGCAATGGTTCAAATCGCGAACGGTAGAGCCGTTTTCTACCGTGGGACTTGCTTTCAACCAGTCCGACTTCGCGCAGTACGCTCAGGTGCTGCGAAACAGCAGAGTACGTAATCCCGAGCTTTTCAACACAATCTCCGACCGGTCTCGATTCATGGGCGAGAAATCCCAGCAGTGCCCTGCGATTAGGGTCCGCTATGGCATGAAAAACGTCTGATGTTGCTTTTTGTGGAGGCATGCCTTTCATCATTTCAGTATATACTAAAATGTCAAGAGTGATCTTCATGCCGACCGCAAACGGTATCTCACTAGGCGAGACGAAACACCGGACCCTTCGCCGGAAACGACAAACGCCCGCCAGGCGCCAGCACATAGGCGTGCTGACGATTGATGCGCAGGTGATCGCAGTAACCGTCTGTGATGACCAGTATCGGGCCATCTGGCGGAAAGTCCTCCGCCTGCTCCAGCATCCTGATCCCCGGCATCAGCACCGTTCCACCGCGACCGCGAACCTGGATGCGCTCCAACAGTGCGGTTGGCTCGACAAATCCGGCGTCATGCGCGGCTGCATCACATTGAACAAGTCGGACATAGCCTACGTCCCGGCTCATCGCGTAGCTGGCGATGGCGCCGACGGCCTTGCCCAGATCCGCGCGGGTCATGGATCCTGATGTATCGATTACCGCGCCGAAGACACGGGAAGCCCGCTCCTCGTCCGGACAGATCCAGCCCGGGCGCGCAATGTCCAGCGTTGCCGATTGGCGACGATGGGCGCGGGCGAAACTGCGCCGCCGCTCCAGCGGTGGAAAAAACTGGTCAAGCCAATGCGCCAACTCCACGTCCCAGGGGATCGGCGGCTGCGACAGCGAGCGGATTTCCTCGACCAGGCCGGCGGGAAGGAAGCCGCGACCGCTGCCCAGATGCAGCTCAAGCCCGCCGGCCAAGGCCCGGCGATAGAAGGCGTCCAGATCGACGCCGCCGCCGTTCCACCAGCCGGGCGGCCGGTCGCCCTCGAGCATATCGGAATTGCGGCCGTTGAGCGTGTGCGCCTTCTTCAGTTTGCGCATCCAGCGCAGGTCGGTGACGATCCGGTCATAGACTTCTTCGGCCGACTGGCCGCGCAGCGACGGATCGTGCAGCAAACCAAGCCGATCAGGAAACACCCCGACCTTCATTTCAAGCAGCCAGTCATTGATGACGAAATCGCAGGCAACGTTCCAGAACCAGTGATCGCGTCCCTGCCGGCGAGCCGTGTGACGCAGCCCGGCATGCAGCAACTCATGCGCCATGACAAAGCGAGCCTCGTCCTCCGTAAACTTGATGTCTGGATTGACATAGATTTCCTGGGTCTCGTCCCAGATAGCTGCAATGCCGACATCCATGGAGCGACAGAGCTCCGCGTCCTCGATCAGTTTGAACGAAGAAGCCAAAGCAGCCAGCAGCGGAAACTCTGAAATCACCCAGCGAAGTGCTCTCCGGACAACGGTCTCGCTATCCTTGCCTTCACCGAGAGCCCTGCGCGCACCGCCAGCAACCTCCACGGCACGCGATGCGGACGCGCGAATTCCGCTCGCCAGTTGCGCTGCCAGGTCCTTCCTCAGTTCTTCCGTGATTCGCCAGTCTCCGGAAGTGGACCAGAAGGTCCGTCCACTTTCGCCAAGCGAAATCGATTCCAGCGCAGGAGATGGCGTTGTCTCGGACAGGAACGCGGCCAGGGTGGTCTCATCGCCGCGCGGTAGCCCGTCCGGCGATGGCAACCATTCCGCCGGCCGGCGCCCCACACCCGCAAACGACATCAGTTCATCTGCCCGGTACCAGCAGGCGACGTGCCAGGCGATATCCGGCCTTTGCGGGTCGAAATGGTTGAGAACCATGTGCAGTCGCAACCGGGCAAACACATAGGCCCATTCCTCGACGCTGGCGCTTCTGCGTACATTGGGCCAGACATCCGCCGTCAGTTTCAGTCGACCGGACTGCCAGTCGCGATGAAACCCTGAACATTCCGCGCGCAACCAGTCCTTCCGTCTGGCTTCGAATGCGTTGTCCTTGAAACACATGCGAAAGTCGGGAAGCGGACTGATCAGCGGATGTCCAGCTGCCAGCTTTCTGCCTTCTCTTATCGCCTTCTTGTTGTCGGCATATTTGTCCTTCTTCCTGGCGCTCATCGGTTCTTACCCGCCACCAATCGAGGCAAGTCGCGCGCGACCTCCACCATGAACCAGTCCGGCAAAGCCGTGCCGTCGTCTTCTTCGGCAACGACAAGCTGGGCCATTTCCAGCGAAATACGCGACAGCTGAATCAGCCGATCCTTGGCCGACAAAGCCAGGCTCTTGGCCTGACCGCCGAGCTTTTTGGCATCGCGCGGCAGTTCCTTGATCAACCGGGCACGGAACGACTGAACCAGGAAATAGAGGATGTCCCTCTCCTCCGGCGCTTCCGGCCACCCCGTCTCACCCTTGAGGATGGCCGTCAGGTCAAAAGCCCGCAGGCGCTGGCGATAGAAGGCGACAAACTGACGCGCATGGGCCGGCGTCAGCAGACCCGAGGCCAAAATGTCGATTACGGTTTCACCCATCGCCGCCTCGCCATAGGACGTCAGCGCATCGGACAGTATGTGCCAGGCACGCGGCGTCGAAAACGGCTCCTCGTGCTTCTGCGGCTTCGACCACAGATGATCCGGGCGCAGCCGGATATAGTCGCTAACCAGCGGGTGAATGCCGGCGCCACCGGCCCAACGCAGCCAATCGGTCGGGCTCGCCCGAAGCTGCACATGGGCCATTCGGTTGATCAGCGCCGACGAGATGGGCTTGACGATCGCGGCATCCTGCGACCGGTTGCCGGCGCCGATGACGACGGAGCCCGGCGGCAGTTCTAACTCGCCGATGCGGCGGTCGTTGATCAGGCTGTAAAATGCCTTCTGCACCTCCTGCGAACAGGCGTTGAGCTCGTCCAGGAACAGGCAATAGGGCTCCTTGCGCGCGATCTGCGCCGGTGGACAGAATTGCGAGATCCCGTTTTCGATGCGCGGCACGCCGATAATGTCTTCAGGTGCCAGCTGGGAGCCGAGCATTGATACGCAAGCCATGCCAACGGCCTGCGCGAACTCCTCGACCAGAGCCGACTTGCCGATGCCCGGCGGACCCCAGATGAAGACCGGTCGCACCGGTGCAACATTCAACAAAAAATCCGTCAATTCCGACGGTGTGAGTGATTTGGCCGCTTCCACGGAAAACCTCGATTCAGGCAGCTTCGAACGAGTGTCCATTCGTAGACATGCACGGAGGCGAACCTCCGGCCGCGAATGGACGGGAACAATGGTTTCGAATGAATGGTCGGGCGCTGAGCCCGGACCTATAGCTGTCTTAGAGAGGTCATTTCCTTGCGATGCCGCTACGGCATCCTCCAACAATGGAGGGCGTCGTCTACACGACCAGGCGTGACCATGCCAAGGTCAGGTGCGACAAATGAAGCAGGCTTAGGTTGCAAGCGTCGCATTTCTGCAACACATCGCGTTCGCCCCGGCAGGGGCTGCCCGCCCGGAACCATCCCGGACGGTTCCAGAATCTAGGGTGTGAACCCAATTCATGGTGTTGATTTTGCCTATGAAGATGTGATTCACGACCTCCGTTGAAGGAGGTTTTCATGGCACGATTTGATCTTTCTGATGAGGAATGGGCGGTTATTGAGCCACTTCTTCCACCGCAAGGGCGTGGCCCCGAGCGCAAATACGACCGAAAAATTCTCAACGGCATTTTCTACATTTTGCGAACTGGTGCGCCCTGGCGTGATTTGCCGGATCGGTATGGTCCGCGAACCACGGTCTACAACCGCTATACCCGTTGGGGCGAGCGAGGGGTTTGGCGAGACATATTTGAGGCCCTGGCGCACGAATGCGAAGATGCTCTGATCTTTATAGACGCTTCCATCATCAAGGCTCACCGCGCAGCGAGTGGGTCAATAAAGGGGAACTGGAAGAAGGTATTGGCCGCTCACGAGGCGGTCGCACGAGTAAGGTTCACGCGGCCGTAGATACCAGCGGGCACCCTTTGCGGCTGGCAATTTCAGGCGGGCAGTTGCACGACAGCCAGATGATGGATGCCTTTCTGGATTGGCAGAGCCCACCCTTGGCGATCGTCGCAGACAAGGCCTATGGCAGCCGAAAGATCAGACAACAAATCGCCGATGAAGGTGCGTTGGCAGTGATCCCGTCGAAGAAAAACCAACACAGACCGGTGCCCCACGATGCCACTCTCTACGCACAGAGGAATATCGTCGAACGTTTCTTCTGCAAAATGAAGGATATGCGCAGACTGGCGACGAGGTTTGAGAAGAAAGCGCGCAACTTCTTATCAATGGTGCAACTCTTCGCAATCAGATGCTGGACGAATTGAGTCCACACCCTAGTTCGAGTGTTTGGCAATCAGGTCCTTTGCAGACTTCACCAGGGCTGCACCATCGATACTCTTGGCGTTCATGTCAGCGATCCAGGCATCCGTGACGCCGGAAGCGGCATCGACCCATTGGGCCCGCTGGTCATCAAGATCGGTGATCGAATTGCCGGTCTTTTCGGCCACCATGCGGCCGGTCTTGTCGCCAGCATCCATGGCGGCCCCGAACAAAGCGGCGGTATCAGGTCCTGAATTGGCATCGATGACTTTCTTCAGGTCGTCCGGCAGCCGGTCGTAGCTGTCCTTGTTCATGGTCATGACAAAGGTCGCCGTGTAGAGGCCTGGTGCGGTTGCGAAGCCGGAGTGATTGGAGGTCAGTTCCGACATTTTCAGCGGCAGCGTTACCTCCCACGGGATGACGGCGCCGTCGATCACGCCCTTCGACACCGATTCCGGCACCGATGGAACCGGCATACCGACGGGCGTCGCGCCGAGTTCGCCCAGCATCTTGGTGATGACGCGGGTCGGACCCCTCAGTTTTTGTCCCGACAGGTCATCGAGACCGCCGACCGGTTTGTTGGAATGAAAGTAGCCCGGCCCGTGCACGTGGAAGACGATCGGATGGCTGTCCTGGAACTCGTCCATGGCATTGACGGCCACGTATTCGTGGAAGGCACGCGATGCCGGCTCCGCATCGCCGGTCATGAATGGGAGTTCGAACGCCTCGGTCTTTGGAAAGCGCCCCGGCGTGTAGCCCAGTACCGTCCAGACAATATCGACGACACCATCAGCCGCCTGGCTGTAGAGTGATGGCGGCGCACCGCCAAGCTGCATGGACGGATAGTGTTCGATCTTGATCCGGCCGCCCGAATCAGCCTGAACCTTTTCGATCCAAGGCGTGATAGCCTTGGCGGGAATGGTCGCCTGCAGTGGCAGCAACTGGTGCAACCGCAGGGTTACTTCCTGCGCGTGAGCCGCGACCGACCAGGTAATCGCGGCGACAGCGGCGCCGACGACGGTGAGATATCTGAACATTGAGTTCCTCCCTTGCTATTTCCTGCCGCCTCAATGCAGGCGGACGGGCAGATTGACCGGACCTCTAAAGCCGAAGCCCCTGAACCGGACGACCGACGGGTCGGGCAATTGCATGTCGGGAAACCGGTCGAACAGGATTGGCAGCATGATGTCGGCGATCATGCGCCTGGCAATGTGCTTGCCCTGGCAGAAGTGCGGGCCATTGCCGAAGGCCTGATGCGGCCGCTTTTCGCGAAACAGGTTGTAACTGCCCGGATCGTCCCAGATCTCTTCATCATGATTGGCCGACGCCTGAATGGTCATGACGGTCTCGCCCTTGGGGATGGCGATACCGCGGATTTCCGTGTCCTCCGTCACCAACCGTGAACTCGCCTGGATCGGCGCCACCCAACGCACACCTTCGTCGAACGCATCGCCCCACAGACCATCCTTCTTGGCAGCAGCGAACTGGTCGGGGTTGGTCAGCAGCCCGAACAGGATGGTGCACAGCGCATCACGCGGTTCGTTGATGCCGCCACCGATGGCGATTTTGACGTTGGAGCGGATCTGGCTCATCTCGATCGGTTCGGGGGCGTTGACCATCACGGCGAGCGCACTCGGATTGGGCTCACTTTTGTGCATGGGGATCATTTCAGCGAAACAGGCATTCATTTCCGCATTGGCGCTGTCGCAATCCTTGAAAAGCTCATCCCGCCAGCCGAAATTGCCTGATCCGTCGATCAGAATTTGCGACCAGCGCTGCAAGTCGTCATCGGATGCATTGGTGATGCCGAGAAGGTTGGCCAGACAGCGAGCGGCAAAGGGGCCGGCCAGCCCGCCAAACAGATCGACCGTCTCGCCTCGCGGTAGTCGCCCCACGTAATCCTCGGCAACGCCGGTGTAGATCTCGCTCCAGGTGCTGCGGATGTTGGTCGGCGCGTAGGCGGGTCCCATCGCATCCCGCTCGCGGCGGTGGGCCTCGCCATCCTTGCGCATCAGCGTGTGAGCCCCGAAAGCACGCTTCATCGGCGTGTTCGGGTCGTCAGAGCTGAACAGCACCGGATCGTCCTTGACCCGTTTGGTATCTGCGGCTTTCGTCAAAAGGATACGGCCGACGCTCGACACTTTCTGCACCGGCGCCTCGGCGCGCAGCCGCCGGTAGATTGGATAGGGCGCGAGCGTCAACTGCTCGATGGTGATGTCGTTATCAATGGGAATGTCGGCTTGATGGGTCATGTGGCAGTCTTTCCGGTCGATCGCCCAGATCGTAATACCTGGACAAAAATCGGACAATCCGATGCTTCCGATATGCCTCATCGAATTATTTGATATATTGCCGAGGTGGAGGATTGACGATGCAAAAGGAAAAGGCCCAGTCGATCGATTTCGCTGCCCTGAACGTGTTGAAGCTGGTCCACGACAACCAGTCCTTTTCGGTCGCCGCCGACAAGCTGTCCACCAACCAGTCGACCATCAGCTACACCATCGACCGGCTGCGCAAAGCGTTCGAGGACCCGCTTTTCGTGCGCCGCCATGGCGGTGTGGTGCCAACCGATCGCTGCCGCGAAATCGTCGTCGGAGCAAACGCAATTCTCGACCGTTACCGGTCGCTGATCGAGCCGGCGCGCTTTGAACCGTCCGAAGCAGAAGCGGCACTGACAATCTCCTGCAACTACTATGAACGACAGACGATCGTACCAACGTTGGTGCGGCGGCTGCGCACCCTGGCACCCGGTATCAGACTGGAGGTCATCCAGTCCTCGACCGAGGGCAAACACCAACTGAACCGTGACGAGTGCGACCTGCTGATCAGCCCGATGACGATCGAGGACATCGATTTCTACCGCCGGCAGCTTTTCGATGATCACTATGTATGTGTCATGGACCGCGACAATCCGTTGGCGAAACGCCGTCTCGATCTCGCCACCTACTCCTCAGCGCCGCATGCGCTCGTCACCTATGGAGGCAACTGGAGGTCCTTCTACCTGCGCGAACTGGAGGGCATGCAGATGAGCCTCAACAATGTCCTCAAGATCCCGAGTCCCGGAAACCTGCAAAACCTGTTGCTGGGGACGGACCTCATCTCGACCATTCCAAAACGCATTGCCGCCATGCTCCCGAAGGAGTTCGTCGTTCTCCCCTGCCCATGTCCCGCGCCCTTTGCCATCAACCTGTACTGGACACTGCGCCAGCACCACTCTCCAATGCACATCTGGCTGCGCCAGCTGGTGGCGAAAATCACCAGCGAGGTTTGAGCTTGCCCGACACCGACATGTGATCCAGCCGCGCTTGCGGCTCTGACGGATCTGCTGCTAAGCGATGCCAAAGGCCAAACCGGATCAACCGGGGCCGCAGACCGGGTTTGACACATGCATTTTCGATGGACACTGGCAGCCTGCGTGACAGGATTGTTCCTCGCAAACACGAACGCACCGTCAGCGGCGGAAGATCTGCGCTTTTCACTGCCGGTCGACTGTATCATCGGCGAAACCTGTTTCCTGCAGAGCCTTGTCGACATCGACACCGGCACCGACCGTCTCGATCCGTTTTGCGGTGCCGCCTCCTATGACGGCCACAAGGGCACCGACATCCGGGTTCGCGACTATACGGAGATGCGCGCCGGCATGCCGGTGCTGGCCATGGCAGATGGATATGTCATGGGCTCGCGCAACACGGCACCCGAACGGCTGATCGAGACGGATGCCGACCGCGATGCAGTCAAGGGCAAGGAATGCGGCAACGGCGTTTTGATCAACCACGGTGGCGGCTGGACAGCCCAGCTCTGCCACCTGGCGAAAGGTTCTGTGCGCGTGCGCAAGGGCGACCGGGTCAAACGCGGCCAGCAGATCGGAATTATCGGCCTGTCCGGCCGCACCGCCTTCCCCCACGTCCATGTGACGCTTCGCAAGGACAACAAGGTGATCGATCCGATGATCGGGCTTCATCCCGGCGACGCATGCGGCCAGGCCGGAGAAACGCTCTGGACCGAGGAAGCGGCACGAGAACTGGGCACAGAAACCACCGCGCTTCTGCAGACCGGATATGCGGACGGCCCGGTCACCAGCACCGGCGTGATGAAGAACGAGTTCAACGAGCCGTCCCTAAAGGGACCGCTGGTGTTCTTCGCCACTTTCATCAATGTGCGCAAGGGCGACATCATCGAAGTGGAAATCTCCGGGCCGGAAGGCATCATCGCGAAATCCGCCAGCAAACCGCTGTCCCGCCACCGAGCCGTTCACACGATCTACGGCGGCAAGCGCGGTGCGCTTACGGCGGGCTCGACCTATTCGAGTTCAACCCGGCTGCTGCGCAATGGCGAGGTGATCGCGGAGGAGACCGGCGTCGAGATCGGGTTCTGAGCAAAGACCGTTAGCCGAGACACAATTGGCGTCAGCGCACGTTTTCCAGTCTTCGCTCAAGAGCAAATGCGAGTTCGATCAGCTCGTCCGCGACGGCGACATGCTTGTCGTCAAACACATGCGTCGGGTGGCGCAACCTTGGCGTCGGATAGATGCCCTGCTTCCAAAGCATTCTTTTGAAGAAATGGACCGAGTGCTCCAGGTGCTGATTGGAGAACGCCAAAATCGGTAAGGCTTCCCGAAACAGCTTCGTGGCACCATCTCGGTCGCCGTTCATGTAAAGCCGATACACGCTCATATATATTCGGTGCAGTGACGTTGGCATGAACGCATCGATTCCGCGATCCAGCGCTTCAATCAGTTGCATCACTGCCCAACCGCCGGAAACATGCATCCTACCCTGTGTCTCCCTCTTGAGAGCCGTGTACTTGGGTCCGGAATCCAGCGTCTCGACCTTCAAGTACTTGAACGCATCCACGTCCTCGTAGGCTTCGATCAATGCAGCCACCGGAACACCCGAACCGTTGGCGTCCCAGTCCTGCACCATCAGGGGTTTTCCCGATGCACTGGCGATGTCCTTGAGCTCAGCAATGTAATGATCCGTGGATTCAAACGGTTGGCTGACCAGAACGACGTCGCTGCCCAACGCCGCAAGCTTCTCGGCATTGGCACATCGCTCTGCATGAGTGTCGGCCGAGGCTCCACCTATGACTGTCGCTTGTCCGTCGGCGGCTTCAAACACGGCGGCCACCATGTCTGATCGCTCCGTGCCGCGGAGGGATTGAACCTCCCCGGCATTGGCGGGGACGAGAAATCCACAAACGCCTTCGTCGATCGCCAGCCGCGTGTGCATCTTCAACGCCTCAAAGTCGACGTGATCGTCGTCCGTGAATGGCGTATTCAAGACGGTGACAATGCCTTTCAGCTCCGGATACTGCACCTTTGTCTTTGCCCTTTTGATTGGCCGCACCCAATTGCCCACGGCACATGCACCTAGTGGCACGCTAGTATTTGCGAGAATGTCAGTGTTGGCGACTACGGATTGTTCGACCGCAGCCCGCTCGCCCAGGTTCGAACCGTCGCGCCCATCGTTCCCATGTGATCGGCCATCGAGAACCCGGATATTGTCTTGCGTGGCCTCAGATCGTGGTCGCCGTCCTCGAACCATTCGACCCGAATGCTGTCTGACAGAGCGTATCCCGGCACCTCCTCCCGCGTCCCGAACGGATCGCGGGTGCCCTGGCAGATGAGCGTTGGCGTGCGCAGTGTCTCCAGATGGGCGGTGCGCAGTTGATCGGGCTTGGTGGGCGGATGGAACGGGTAGCCAAGGCAAAGCAGCCCAATGATGCGATCCATGCCGAAAAGTTCGTCCGCGATCATGCTGGCCACGCGGCCGCCCATGGACTTGCCGCCGATGATCAGAGGACCGTTTGCTGCCAATGCCGACACTGCCGCTTCGTATTCCGGGATCAGCCGGTCGGCGCGCGGCGGCGGTTTGCGGCTCGATCCGTCGCGCCGGGCAGCCATGTAGCCGAACTCGAAACGGACAACCCGAAAGCCGGCGCCGGTCAACGCATCGGCGATGGTGTTCATGCCGGCTGAATCCATCGGCGCACCGGCCCCGTGGGCAAGCAGGATGGTGGTATCGGCGTCTTCCGGCCCGCTGGAGAGGAAATCCATTTAGCCGGTCCGCTGCTGCGTCGCCTGACGGTCAATGAACTGGATGCCGCGGCGCGCTCTTGCGGCCCAGTCGGAGTTATCGTCAAGCTCCAGATAGCGCACCCAGTGTCGTCGCGCCTCGGGCAGGTCGCCGGCGTCGAATTCCAGTGCGGCAAGATTGTAGATTGCGTCGGTATACGCGTCATCGACCACAAGCGCCCGTTTCAGGCTGCGTCGCGCCGCATCGATATCTCCACCCTCTTTCTTCATGCCGGCGTGATTGAACCAGGCCTCGGCGAAATCAGGATCGAGCTTGACGGTTTGCAAGTAGGCGTTGAGGGCTTCGCCACGCCGGCCTCCGGCCTTGAGGCAGTTGGCACGGTTGAAGGCTGCCATGGCATCACTAGGGTCCAGTCCCAGATAGCGCTCATAAGCCCGGACGGCCTCCTCGAAATGGCCTTCGGCCTCCAATGCCTCGGCCTGGCTGAACAGGCTTTCCTGGTCGTGCTTGTCCGGATGGGCCACCGGCATGACGAACTGACCACTCAATTCGGCCAGGCTGTCGCCGATCCGGGCATAGACCGCATCATGGCCATCCGGCTGCATCGATACGGACGTCAGCCCTTGCGGATCGGTCGAGCGGTGGATCGATTGGGCGATGGTCTTCCAGCCGACGCCCTCGCGGCGCAATTCGGCATATTTTCCTGCCAGAATGCGATCGCGAAACGCGAAGGGTTCGCGATCCCGAACGAAGGCATCAAAGAGCGAGAATTTCTCGATATCGTCCTGTGACAAACCGGATTGCTGGCTGAGCGTATATGCCGACAGCGTGCCCTCCTCGGTCTCCTCGATGGTGCCGAGCAGACGCAGCAGACCGTTTTCGCTCAAGAGGTTTATTCCGAGGCTGCGTGCTTCCGAGATCCGCTTTTCGATCTCGGCCTCATCATAGCGTTCAAGCAGGCGACGTCCGAAAACCACCAGATCGGTCTTGCCACTGACACCACGACGCAATCGGCCGCCCTGTCGTTCCACTTCTCGAGCGGCCAGCCGACGCGGAAACGCCGCCAGTGCACCGATCAATCCGATTTTTCTGCCGGCGAGCTTCGACACGGCGCCCTTCCGCCCTCTGGTCTAACCGGTTTTCCGCTTCGGTTTGGAGGCGCCGCGGGCCGGTGCCTTGGACTTGCTCTTGGCCGCCGGCTTGGCTTCCGTCAGGCTGGCTTTCAAGGCATCCATCAGATTGACCACGTTGCCGCGCTCCGGCGCCGCGGCAATCACCGGCTTGTTCCCTTTGAGCTTGTCTTTGATCATCTGCATCAGCGCCGTTTCGTAGCGATCCTGATAGTCGGCGGGATCGAACTCGGTAGCCTTCTGCGCGATCAGCTTTTCGGCCAGATCCAGCATTTCCTTCTCCGGCTTGGCATCCGGGATGCTGGAGAAATATTCGGCCGTTCCGCGAACCTCGCTGGGATTTCGCAGCGTGCAGACGAACATGCCATTTTCATGCGCACCGATGGTGATCACCCGCTCGCGGCTCGACAGCACCAGTCGCGCGATCGCCACCTTGCGCGTCTTTCGCAGCGCTTCACGCAGCACGGTAAAGGTCTCTTCCGCCATGGCCCCGTCCGGCGCCAGATAGTAGGGCATGTCGTGATAGATCTCGTCGACCGAACCTTCGTCGACAAAGGCTTCGATGTTCATCGTATGGTTCGATTCGATTTTCACCGCCTCGAGGTCTTCCGGCTCGATGATGACATATTTCTTGTCCTCATACTGGTAGCCCTTGACCAAGTCGGAGCGTTCGACAAGACCCAGTTCCGGGTCGACCGGTTTCATGTTGATCCGGTTGTGAGTGTCCTTGTGGAGCTGATTGAAGGTGATGCGGTCCTTCGAACTCGTGGCCGGATAGAGCCGCACTGGGCAGCTAACCAGGCTGAGTTTGAGATAACCCTTCCAACTTGCACGCGGCGCCATGACATTCCCCCGAATTACGCAGCACAAATGAGGCTGCTAGAGCGTCGGCAACGGCTTCGCCGCCTGGTCGATCTCCGCCCAGGCGTCACCCGTCCCTTCCAGCAGTCCCGGCACACTAGAATAGTTGAATTCCTGCGGAGCGTCGACCGATTCCAGGTCATCCCAGTGCAAAGGCGTTGAAACTGGTAAACCAGGTCTTGCTCTGAGCGAATACGGCGCGACCGCCGTTGCCCCCTGATAGTTGCGGTGGAAGTCGATGAAAATGCGCCCGCCGCGCTGTTTCTTGCTCATCGTCGTGATGAAGACGTCGGGCGCCGTGGCCGCAATCGCCTCGGCGATCTTGCCGGTCATCGCATGTACTGTCTTCCAGGTTTTTTTCGGCTCGATGGGCACCACGACATGAACGCCCTTGCCACCCGATGTCTTGACGAAGGGCACGAGGTCGAAGCCGGTCAGCAACTCGCGCACCTGCACCGCCGCCTCGACAATCTCCCGCCAGGCAACCCCCTCACCGGGGTCAAGGTCGAAGATGATCCGGTCGGGTTTGTCGATCGGCTTGCGCAATGCGCCCCAACTGTGAAACTCGACGACGCCGAACTGCGCCAGCGCCAGGTAGCCTTTGACATTGTCCAGATAGAGATAGGATTTGGCCTCGCCATCCTTGCTCTTCTGGCTGAATGTCGAAACCGTATCCGGCATGCCGGTGAAAGCGTGTCGCTGGTAGAAGCAGTCTTCCTGCTTGCCCGTCGGGCAACGCACCAGCGTCACCGGGCGGTTGAGGATGTGCGGCAGCATGAAATCGCCCACCTGGGCGTAGTACACGGCCAGTTCCAGCTTGGTTGGCCCGTTCCTCCCGAACAGCCGCCGCGACGGATTGGTGACCCAGACAGACGCAAGGTCGGCATCGCTGACCAGCCTCTTGCGTGGCGCCGATACCGTCGTCGACGACTGGGTCTCACGCAGCCCCTTGTAGACGGCATGGCGAAGTGCGTCGGTCTTTGTCCGTCCGGTATAATAGACCGTGGCCGAGAGGGCCGGCCGCACCGGAACGACGACCTTCGGCATATCCTCAAGACGCGCTTCGGGGTCCTCGAGCTGTTCCAGTTTGGTCAGCAACATCCCGGCTTCCCTGGCATTGAAGCCGGTGCCGATCTTGCCCCGATAGACAAGCCCCTCTTCGGTCCATTCTCCGGCCGCCAGCGCTGCCAGTCCTTCCGCAGCATGCGAAGTGGTATAACCGACGATCGGAAAATGGCCCGTCAGCAGTGCCTTGGCCTTGGTCCAGACTTTCGACCGGCCGGACTGATAGGTTGATGACACCGGTTTCGAGATGACCCCTTCGAGCCCCATTTCACAGGCCCTGTCGAAAAAGGCATCGCCATTGCCGATCACGTGATCGGAGAAATGTATGGCCGCCTGCTCGCCCGCGGCTCCCTGCAGAAGTCGCTGCAAATGGTCCTTGCGTTTGTCGAGCGGGACGTTCCGCAGATCCCAACCGTTGAGGTAGAGCAGATCGAAGGCGAAATAGACCAGCGCCGTTTCAGGGCCCTCCGACAAGGCCGTTTTCAGCATGTCGAAACGGCTGACGCCCTTCTCGTCCAGAACGACGATTTCGCCGTCGATCACGGCATCGCGGCAGGGCAGTTTTGACAGATGCTGACCGAGATCGCCGAACCGGTGGGTCCAGTCCAACCCGGCCCGCGTCAACAGCCGCGCATCGCCGTCGCGGACGTGGGCCATGGTCCGGTAGCCGTCAAACTTGATCTCATGCAGCCATTTGTCGTCCCTTGAGGGCACTTCGACCCGGCTCGCAAGCTGTGGCTCGATCCGATCCGGAAAAGGCGCTTTCCTCGCTCCTTTCAAGGCACCGGGCCGGAGCGGCCGCATTGGCTTCGGTTCGTCGCTGATGAGAAAGTCTTCGATGACCCGGCCGGATTTGACGCTCTCCGGTCGGGTTTCGAGAATGTCCGCCTCCGGATCGGCGGCGAAATCCCATTCCTTGAACAGAAGCCAGTTGGGCTGACGTTCTTTGGGCCTGGGCTTGAGCCGCGCCAGCATCCATCCGCCCTGCAGCTTTTCACCGACGAGGCGGAACTTGAACTGTCCCTTGTTGAAACTCGTTTCGATATCGTCCATCGGCGCCCAGGTACCGGCGTCCCAGACAATCATGGGCCCGGCGCCGTACTGACCCTTCGGGATCACGCCCTCGAAGTCGGCATAGTCGATTGGGTGATCCTCGGTTTCGACCGCCAGATGCTTGACGTCGGGATCGAGCGACGGCCCTTTGGGCACCGCCCAGCATTTGAGCACATCGCCGACCTGCAGGCGCAGGTCATAATGGTCGGCGGTCGCGGAGTGCTTGTGCACGACGAACCGGTTGCCGTCCTCGATACCTTCGATGCCGACCGGCTCGTTGGTCTTGGAGAAATCCCGTTTGCGTCGGTAGTCGCGAAGCGCCTTCGCCATCAGCGCATTACCGTTGTCGTGCGGTGCCTATGCATAGCGCGCCGCCGCTCGCGCCCGGGCCTTGGCCGCTTCGACTTCGCGATCGCGCGGCGGCTGCGCCGTTTCCAGCGTGTCCATCAATTCGCGGGTTGCGACCGCAATCCGATCGACAGCCCGGTCGAAGGCGGCTTCGTTGCGACGAGACGGTTTGCGCGTGCCGGAAAGCTTGCGCACATATTGCAGTGCCGCGTCGCGCACCTCCTCGTCCGTCGCAGGCGGATCGAAATTGAACAGCGTCTTGATGTTACGGCACATGGGTCCGTGCTCCTCGGTGGAATGTGAGCGAACTTTAGCAAAGCCGATACAGCCTGGTCAGCAAGTTTGTGCAACAGATCAAGAGGGTCGCGGCCTGCATCGCGTTCTGCTACTCAACAGCGCGTAGAAACGGGGCGACTCATGCAATCATTGGCAGATCAACCAGCAAACAGGCGGCTTTGCCGCTGATGATGCTGATCGCTGCCCTCTTCGCGTTGCTCGCAGGCGCCCTGTTCGGCCTGGTCTCACATGTCCAAAAGAAGGGCCTGGCGCATCTGGACGACAAGACGGGAACGCTGGTCTCCGTCGCGACGATGGCGGCCGTGTTCTGGGTTCTCGCACCGCTGATGATCGACTGGCGATGGTGGCTGACTGAGGCCGCGCTCCTGTTTGCGCTATGCGGTCTGGTGTTCCCGGCGGCCAGCCAGCGGCTGCAAATCCTGTCCGTGGTCAAGGTCGGCCCCAACATGACATCCGCCTTCGGTTCCTTTGCACCGGTCTTTGCGGTCGTGCCAGCCGTTCTGGTGCTCGGTGAAAGCCTGAGCCTTCAGGTGGCCATGGGACTCTCGATCATGATAGCAGCGCTGCTGATTTCTGCGTCAGGACCGAAGGGGCCGAACCGAACATGGTCCGCGGTGGCACTCCTGCTGCCGCTAGGTGCGTCCTTCGTCCGCGGAATCATTCAGCCCGTCGCCAAGGCCGGCATGATCGAGGTTCCCAGCCCGTTCTTCGCAACAATGGTCATGGCGACTGTCTCAACCGTGGTTGCGGGTCTGTCGCTGGCGATGCGCCGACGACCGCCGGCCGGAGCGCACACCCGACGCGGCTATTGGTGGTTCGCACTCAACGGCGCCTGCGTCGGCATGGGCATTCTGTCCATGCAAGTGGCGCTCAATCTGGGCGATGTCATCATCACCGCACCGCTGGTCTCCACATCGCCGCTGTGGACCCTTTTGCTCGGAGCGCTCATCTTTCGACACGAAGTCCTTCGACCGCACCATGCCATCGTGGCGGTATTGGTTATGGTCGGCGTGACCCTGATCGTATTGGGGTGAGCGACCAGAGGATTAGCGTGGCGCGCCGTTCCAACTCGACGGAGATTGAGCCATCGATGGCCGACAAGTAGTGCTGTCCCAGAAGAAACAGGAACCCGGCGAAAGAGCTTGAGATTTCCCCAGCGTCATGCGTTGGGACCTGCCTAAATCAGGCGCGATACCTGATACCCTTCCATGACATTGTCATAAGGTTCGCGCGGCCAGACACAGTCGCCAACGACATAATACTCCTTGACCGTTTCAGCGACATTGGACTCGACCAGCGCCTCATCCAGGCTCTTGTCCATTGTTCGCTCGATTGCGAACACGACCTGGTCGATTCCGCTCATGGTTTCGGTCTTGCCGCCGGATTGCAGAACAATCTCGCCATCGCATATCCGCTCGACATTGGTGTTTGTTCGAATGCTGATCTGGTTTGATTGGCCCAGCCGCGCATTGAGGACTTGCTGGGCCATGTATTCGAGATCCTGCGCGATCGCGTCGGTTGCTTCAACAACGGTCACTTCCGCTCCTGCCTCGGCAAGCATTTCGGCAACCGACATTCCTAGCCATTGACCTCCAATCACCGCGACCGCCGATCCCGGTTTCGCCCTGCCGGCAACCAGCGCGTCATAGTCCGTCACCATGTCGTTGTCCCAACCCGGGAGGTACTTGGGAATGAACGGGCGGCTACCAGTCGCCACGATAAGAACATCGGGAGCCTCTGCGGTCACAAGCTCAGGCGTAACCGAGGTTTCAAGCCGAAAGTCGACTCCTGCCCTGCGGGCCATCGCTTCCCGATCTTGCGCCGCGCGTCGCCAACCGGACCGAGCTTTCGGAGCGCCCAGCACGTTGATCTGGCCGCCGAGCCGGTCGGATTTTTCAAAGAGCTTAACGGAGTGGCCACGACTGGCGGCAACCCGCGCAGCTTCGAGGCCTGCAAGCCCGCCGCCGGCAACCATGACCGATTTCGGGTGCGCGGCCGGCGTCAGCGCCAATGCCCGCTCCTTGCCGGCCACCGGATTGACCGTGCACACCGAAGGCTTGTTGACGAACAACTCCATGCAGCACTTGTTGCAGGCGATGCAGGAGACGATCTCGTCGCGACGACCGCCGAGCGATTTCGATAGGATCTCCGGGTCAGCGTGGAAAGCGCGTCCCATATGCACATAGTCGCAGTCTCCCTGCGCGACGATGGCATTCGCCTTGGCGATGTCATTGACCCGCCCGGCGCCGACCACCGGGATCGAAACCGCCTGCTTGACCTGGCGCGCAAGAGGCATCAGGCAGCCTTGTTCGACATCCATAGGCTGGATCAGCGTCTCGATGGATTCGTAGAGCCCCGTCGATATGTCGACGAAATCCAGCCCCAGACCCTCCAGTTTCCGGATCAACCGGATCGTATATTCGACATCATACCCACCCTGAATTTCCTCGCGCGCGGACAGTCGCACGCCAATCGGCATCCCCGAGCCCACCTCATCGCGCATCGCCTGATAGACCTCGATCAGGAACCGCCAGCGGTTTTCGTCACTGCCGCCGTATTCGTCCGTCCGCGCGTTATGGATGAGGGACAGGAAATTAGTAATCAGGTAACCATGGGCACCGTGAATGGAGATCATGTCATAACCGGCTTCTGCAGCGCGGCGCGCACCGGCCCGGAAGCCGTCGACGACATCACGGATTTCGTCGACCGTCAGCGCGTGCAACTCGTGACCGCCGACCATGGGGAACGGGTTGTTCGATGGACCGACCGGTTGAAGACCGGTCCGATGGGTGTTGGCGTTGCGGCCGCCATGGTTCAATTCGGCCACGGTCCGGCAACCATAGGCCTGAACCGCCTTGTTCAGCCGGCTGTGCCCGGGGATGTTTTCATCCGACCAAAGCCCGAGCTGGTGGAGGTTGCCGCGACCCCGGGCATCGATATAGGTAGCCTCGAAATTCATCGAACCGACACCGTGCTTTGCCCGTAACTCGTAGTAGTCGACATAGTTCTGGCCCGGATTGCCGAGACGGTCGCACCAGTTTTTCTCCATGGGCGACAATGAGATGCGGTTCTTGATCTCCAGAGAACCGATCTGCCCGGATTGCGTGACTGCCTCATACTCCATGATCTCGCTTCCCTTGTGTGTTGTTCGTCCGCGTATTCCCAGATCGCGTTACCGAAGCCCGAACACCGAATACGCGAAACCTCTGGGTCTTCTCGGTGCCGTGGTCGCGAATGCGGGTTTGTTCAGCCACATGGTTCCGGTACTATCGAACCACATGATCATTGCGGTCGGTGAACGCCCGCAAACGCCGGTGGAATTGCCGGATTTGGACGACGGGACAGAGACGGGGCAAATCGTTCCAGCCAATAAAAATTTGACATTTCGGTTCCAACAACCCAGTAACTGCATCCGAATATGGTAGCGCAAACAGCGAAATACTCCGGCTATACGAGCCGCGCATCCATGGCCAAGCGCAAGATCATGGACACGGCCGCTGAGCTCTTCGCAAAGCGTGGCTACGGCAATGTCGGCGTCTACGAGGTCGGCGTTACGGCGGGTTTTGGCAAGGGCGCTCTCTACTATCATATCCGCTCCAAGGAAGACCTCCTGGCCTCCATCATCGCGGATCACATGGAGCAACTGGTCGCCGGCGCGCGCGCCGCTGTCGACAGCGCCCAGGGAACCCCTGCCCGCATTGATGCGTTGACGGCATCCTTCGTTGAACTGCTGATTGGCAGCACGCCCGCGATGACGGTTTGCTTTCGGGACGTGCATGCGCTGAACGAGCCGGAGAACATCGAAAGCGTGGCGGATTTGCACGCTGCCTACCGCGAGATCTGGTCGGAAATGTTTCACCAAGGCGCAAAAGCCGGTGAGCACAGGACGGTGTCGGACATCGAAATACACGCGCTGCTGGCGATGTATTTTGCCGCTGTCTTCTGGGTACAACCGGACTTCGCGTCCAATGAAACGGCGGTCGCCGAGACGTTGTCCCGAACGGTGCGCAACACGGTGATGACCGCAGACCAGTGAGCGGTGACCTGTAAGCCACAAGCCGCTGAAGAACCTTGCTTTTTTACTCCGCAACTCCATCTCATTCAACCGGACGGCCGTATTCGTCCCGGCCCAGCGCGGCACCGATTTCGCGCTTCAACGGGATGGCCGCATAGCGCCAGAAATTGTCCTTGATCCAGGCGGAAGCGTCGGCGCGCGCATCCGGCCCTGAAATCCTGAACATCTCGCCGGTAACCGGGCATTTGGGCAGGATCATCGCAAGCTCTTCGTCCTGACCGGGGTCGGGCATTGTTCTTGCCAGACGAGCAAATCTGATCGCCATTTCGTGCTGCTCGCGGTAGCCGACATGATGGTAGTCACGCACGCAATCGGCCACTCCCTGGCACAAGGCGTCAATGCTCGGGGCCTCGATGGCGCCGCTCCATGAGTAGGCGATCCAGCGGGCCTGCTGTTCCAATACGACGGGATAAGGCCCAAGTTGCGCCCACAATCCAACAAAGGCCAGGTTTGGCAGGTCGGGGTGGAACGTGAACTCACACAGATCCATGCCCTTGGTGGTGAGGTTTATGGTTTGGGCGATGTCCTCTGACAAAAAAGGCAGATGCAGATCGAAACCCGTTCCGATGACGATGGCATCGACCTGCGCCGTGGAACCGTCCTCGAACGTTACCCGATCACCGGAGATGGATTTGACCCACGGGCGCACGTCGATCCGGTCTTCCGCCACCAGGTTCAGATAGTGCTGGCTGCCCGTGACGCCGGCAAGAGCCATGTCTTCATGGGGTGCCGGGGCATCGTATCGCGCCGGGTTTCCGCCCATCAATTCAAGGAACTCCTTGGCCCCGGTCAGAAGCTCCTCTTCGCTTAGCCCCTCGATCGCCTCGGCCGCTTCCTTCGTGAACACGTAGAACTCCAACGGCACGCCCGCGAACATCTTCGGCATGACATAGCGTTGCCGGCGTTGCGCCATGTAGATTTGCCCCCGCCCCATCATCGCCTGATCGCAAGCGACTTCCATCGATGAAATCGAGCCACCGAGAACGAGAATGTTCATATCCCGCAGCGCAAACGGATCCTTGTATCGGTGCGAGTGCAGCACACCTCCCTTTCCGGCGAACTCGGAAAGCCCTTCTATTTCAGGCATTTCGGGCTTTGCGAACCGGCCGGTGGCGACGACGACTTTGTCGAACCCCTGGCTGTGGCTGCCTTGCGCATCCCGCCACGAGACGGCATAGCCGTCACCGTCGCGGGCAACCCCGGTCACCTCAGTACCAAAACGAAACAGGTCGCCAATTCCGTTCGCTGCGATCATGTCCCGAATCATCGTCAAAACTTCTCCGTTGCGCGGAAAAATATTGACGCCCTCCCGGTACTGGACATCCGACAATTTGGTGGCGAAGCCTGCGGTATTGGTCCGCATCGTCGGCCAGACGCCGGAATTCGGATTCGACAGGTTCCACTGGCCGCCGAGATCCGTGTGAGCCTCGAAGACCGTGGGCGCAAATCCCTCAGATGACAGGTAACGTGCTGCGGAGACCCCCGCCACTCCTGCGCCGATGACCGCGACCGTTTGACTGCTCATCAGCTACTCCCCTCCGGTTTGTGCTGCGCGTTCGTTTTGTTTACTGGGACGCCGGACGTGGCGTCCGCACATCAAGAAAACGCGCCAGGTGTCCGAAAATCCGGGCTGCAAAATCCGGATCATTGATGTTCTTCGGTGTCGTCTCGATCTGGATCGAATTGGCGGCGGCCTCTTTGAAGCCCGCGTGAAACGCACGCACGGCTTCCGGGCTGTAGAAAACCTCGCCTTTCTGATCCATCATCGACGTGCCTCCGAGCGGGATGCAGACGACCGTTTCCGCCTCAGGGTCGCCCAACCGCTTCGCCAGGCATTTGCCGATCGCGTGGCAGTCGTCGGGTGTCGTCCTCACAAGCGTGACCAGATCATTGTGGGCATGGATCACGTGGTTCTTGAACTTGTCAGGCATCGTGTGGCCAGGACCGAACGCAATCATGTCGATGGCCCCCGGGGCAATGACCTGTGGCAATCCGATGCGGCTGGCCGATGTCATCCGATCCGAACCGGCGGGAAACGCTCCGCCCACGACCTCATTGGTCAATTCCGCCAGCGTCAGGTCAGCGACGGCGTCTATGAGCCACTGACGGGCGAACCGCTCGAGCGTCGTGCCACCAGCCCCGTTGGCGTGGAACACCAGCGGCTCCACCCCCAGGATCCGCAGATGCCGCTCAACCAACTGCACGCAGGGCGTTGTGACCCCGTACATGCTCAGTGCGACGCGTCGCTCACTGTCCTCGACGGTCATAGGCCCGTTCGACTTGACCACCACCGCGGTGTCGGCAAGGCGCTTGATCATTGCCCTCAAAATCGAGTTTTCGCCGTCCACATCGACGACCGGATAAAACAGCAGCGTGTCGGCTCCATCCACCAGCGTCCGCACATCGCCCGAAACCGGTGTCGCCATCAGGATCTTGGGGATTCCGAGCGGCACCTCCGGCACCAGATGGGTGAAAACAGTCGATGCGTTGGATCCGCCCATCAAGACGAGTGCACCGACCTCACCTTTGGAAACAAGGTCGCTGAGTATCGCCGCGGCACCCTGCGCCATCACGCGCACTGCTTTCGCACGGCCCCTGCTAGCAAGGTCCTGGTGGTTTTCGCCCGCGGCTTCGGCCACCGCGCTCGCGGAATAGGTCACCGTCACGTCGGCAGCAAAGACCCCGGTATCGATCGTCACGGGCACCTCGCCTGCGGCAACCAGCGCCCGCTCCAGCATCTGCAGTGGCTTGGCTTTGGTGTCATAGGTCCCGACGACGACGATTTTGGTCACTACTGGTCCCTCAAAGCGATCTCTTTGAACCCGCGAACAGTGCCCTCGATTACCGTTTCGACCGGCAACCGCTCCATGGTCGACGCGCCAATGAACCCTTGGGTGTTTGTCGCATGCAAGACGGTCGCCATATCCTGCGGCGTTTCGATCGGCCCTCCGTGGGTCAAAACCAGTACCTCGGAATTGATAGCCCGCGCGCGTTGCACCATTGCGGCCGTCAATTCGATGCAGTCGGTCAGGTCTTTCGATTCGCCCGGCGATGCCCCGATCGAGCCACCGGTGGTGAGACCCATATGTGCAACCAGAACATCGATGCCGGCGCGCACGAAGCCATCGACCGAGTCCAGATCGTAGCAATAGGCAAGCGAGAAAATATCGCGCTCGCGGGCCTTTCGGATCAGGTCCACTTCATTGTCCAGGCCAAATCCGGTTTCCTCCAGTGAGGCACGGTACTGGCCGTCGATATAGCCGTGGGACGGAAAGTTGATGATGCCGGAGAACCCCATCGGTGGCAGCGTGTCCAGGAAACGCCCGAGAACGCGCGTCGGGTCCGACCCGAAAACCCCGGCGATGACAGGCGTGTCACGCACGACCGGCAAAACGTCGCGTTGGCCCATCTCGACGACGATGGCGTTGGCATCTCCGATCGGCAGCAAGCCGGCATTGGATCCGAATCCGTTCATCCTGAAGCGGCCGGAATTGTAGATCAGGATCAGGTCGGCACCGCCGCGCTCAGCGAACTTGGCGGATATTCCACTGCCGGCTCCGGCCCCTATAATCGGTTGATTTTGCGCCAACGTACCCCGTAAGCGGCTCAACACTTGATCGCGGCCATACATCGAACACCTCCTGGAACCTGAGCAACTCCTGCTGCTACTAGTCGACCATGATCATCCCGCCATTAACGTGGATCGTCTGTCCCGTGATGTAAGCGGATGCATCCGACGCCAGGAAGATGGCGGTTCCGACGAGATCTTCGGCGACGGTCATACGGCCAATTGGGATGTACTTTTCGTACTCCATCAGAAAGTCGCGGTGATGCGCGTGCATTGGCGTGTCCACCCCGCCGGGCGCAATGGCATTCACCCGAACGAAATGCTCGGCCATGGTCTGCGCCGCTCCGCGCGAATAGGATTGCAGAGCCGCCTTGGCCGCGCAGTAGTCTACACCGCCGCCCGACTGGTTGAACACCGAGGCACGGGAGGACCAGGACGAGCCGGTGTTGATGACCGAGCCGCTCTTCTGTTTCTCCATAACCGGCAACACTTCCCGCATGATGCGAACCGGCGCTTTGAAGTTTATCTTGATCATCCGGTCGAACTCTTCGTCCGTGATGGTCCGGGGATCGGTGTAGGACATGATGCCAGCATTGTTCATGAGACAGTCGACGCGTCCGCCCAGGTCCATGCATGCCTGGACGATATTCTGCGGCGCATCATCCGCCGAGACATCGGTGGTGACTGTCGCGCTTTGCCCACCGGCTGCATCCAGGAGAGCTTTGGTTTCGCTCAGCAATTCGCCGTTCATGTCGATAGCGACGACCTTGGCTCCGGCGTTAACGAAGCCCTCGGCCAGGGTGCGGCCGATGCCCTGCCCAGCTCCCGTGATTGCGATGACCCGATCCGTGATGTCAAACAGGTTGCCCTTTATGTTCGGTACCGGAAGTCTTGACATGCCTTTGTTCTCCCTTGAATTTCAACGCCTTGAAGGACCAAGCGTGTAGGACATCAACAACGCGACGACCAGCAGGACACCCTGCACGAAGCTCTGCGCGTAGTATGGAAAGTTGAACATCGTGAGCCCGTTGATCAGCACCGCGACGAAGACCGCGCCGATGAGCGTGCCGAAGGCGTTGGCCTTGTTCGCACCCAGCACCGCATAACCAACAAGCGACGCCGAAACGGCCTGCAACAGGAAGGGGTCGCCGACATTGACGTCGCCCCTGTTCGATCGCGCCGCCAGCATTAGCCCCGCAACAGCCGCCAGGCCGCCCGAGATAAGGTAGGCGGCAATTCGGTAGCGCCCGACACGAATGCCCGAGGCGGCGGCCGCCACCGGGTTTCCGCCGACCGCGTAGAAGGCTCGGCCCCATCGGGTGAAGTTCAGCAATACGGCCACGGCTGCGAACATCACGCCGGCAATGACGACGGAGGCTGGAATCGACAGGACACTGCCCGAACCGATCCAGTTGAAAATCGGAGCAAACTGGCCCTCGGTCTGTTTACCGTTAAAGAACATCCCCTTGGCAATGGACTGCCCGCCAACGCCCATAAGTGTCAATCCGTTGATCAGGAACAGGGATGACAGCGTCGCGACAAGGTCAGGTATTCGCGCAAAGACGATCAGGAAACTGTTCAGCATGCCGACGACACAGCCGGCTGCAATGCCGATCAGGATTGCCGTGACGCCACTGAAATTTCCGATGACCATGGCCGCCGCCGCTGCCATGATGGACAGGCTCATCGCTGCGCCGACGGAGAGATCGAACCCTCCAACCGTCATGGAAACCGTACATCCGAGACCCACGACCGCGACGATGGATGCGGCCTGCAAAATGAACATCGCATTGATAAATGTTCCGAAGAATGGCTGGGTGAGGCTGAAATAGACAATCATCGCGAGCAGCACGGCCAATAGCCCGTAGCGATAGACCAGTGCTTTCACGGTTTCGGCTGCTTTTCGCCTGGCGACCGGTGCGGCAGCGGGCTGTGATTCAGGATCGGATTTCATCACCAAGTCTAAGCTACCTCGCTGGGGACAGTGTCGATTCCGCCGCCCATGATGCCGGCCAACGCCTCGGCGGAGAGCTCGGAGGAGTAAGCCTCATGGACGATGGCGCCCTCGACCATGATCAAAACCCTGTCGGCGACTTCAATCACCTCTTCGGGGTCGGAGCTGCAGACAAGCACCGGCAAGTCCTCGGAAAACCCCCGCAGCGCCTCGCTGATCACACCCCGTGCACCAATATCGATTCCGCGGAACGGCTCGTCCAGAATCAGGAGCCGCCATCCACGGCTGAGCCACCGCCCGACCAGAAGTTTCTGTTGGTTGCCGCCGGACAGATCTTCAATCTTCGAACTGACACTTGGGCAGACCACGTGGAAATCTCGAACGACATCAGCCGCAAACCGCGCCTCCCGCCCACGCCGCATGAGACCCACCCGGCTGAATTGGTCGAGCAATCCGATCGTGCAGTGCTTCCACAGTGGATCCGTCGGAAAAATCGACTGCAAAGCGCGCTGTTCGGGAACAAGCACGACCCCCTTGGCCATTGCGTCGGCCACATCGTCGGGTCGATAGCGCTGCCCGTCGAGCTCGATCTCTCCGGCCAGACAGGCGCGATGACCGCAGATCTGTTCCAGCAGTTCGGTCTTGCCCGCACCGATAAGCCCGGTCAGGCCCAAAATCTCGCCACGCTTGATCTTAAAATCGATCGGAGGCGACTCCGGAAATGACCGCATGCCGGTCACCTCGAGGGCAGTTTCCGTTGCGCGTCGGTCCTCGTGCTCGCCAGCCAACACCAAAGCGCCCAGGATCGAGCTGGCAATCGCGGCGGTGTCCATCGGCGCCGTATGTTCCGAAACGATCCAGCCATCGCGCAGCACGACGGCCCGGTCGCAAAGACGCTTCACCTCACTGAGCCTGTGGGAGATGTAAAGGATAGATATACCCCGACGCCGAAACTCCTCCACGGCAAGGAACAGTTTCTCAGCTTCTCGCTCCGAAAGTGTTGATGTTGGCTCGTCAAGGATCAGAAGCTTCGGGTTTTTTGCCAATTCGCGGGCGATGGCCACTTCCTGCCGGAGACTTGGCGAGAGATCCTCGACCGGCGACTCCAGCGGCAGGTCGAGTTCCAGCCGCTTCTGAACCTCCCGCGCACGCGCCATGATCGTCTTGCGGCGCATGAATATCTGGCCACCGGGTTTGGCGATTTCGTCCAGAAGCAGGTTCTCCGCGACAGTCATCCCGAATACGACTCCGTCATCGATGTTCTGATGAACCGTGGCAATCCCGGCATTTCGGGCATCGTCGGGATAGCGAAACACTCGCTCGCGCCCGTCGACCAGAATACGTCCTGAAGTCGGCAGGTGGTGGCCGGCGAGCGTCTTGATCAGCGTGGATTTGCCGGCGCCGTTGGCCCCGAGCAGCCCCACTGCCTCCCCTTTGTGAATCTCCAGCGATACGCCGCGCAGTGCGGGTGTCGCTCCAAAGGTCTTTGTCAGATCGAGGAGCGACACCAACGCGCTTTCTTCCGATGCGGCCACGGAGCGGTCCGTGTCAGCTTCTATTACGTCGGTCCGGGTTTCCACCAGGTCATTTCATCCAAGGAGCAACTGCGAGTCCAGGCGTCGCGAGCCCCGGAAAAGCCTCGGCCAGTTGATCGACATTCTCGACGCCCTTTTCCAGAAGATCATCGCGGGTGATGACAAGCGGCGGGATCTCGAGGTTGTTGCCGTCATAGGATCCAGTGGCTTCGCCTGCTGCCACCCGCAGCGATATGCGTCCAAAATTGGTCATGTCGGTGGTGGCCGTCGCAACCCAGGGACTGCCATCGGCAATCATAACCGATATGTCGGCGGTTGAGATGTCCATTCCGTAGGCCTTGACCTTTTCTTCCAGGCCGAGCTCCTGAATGGCCAGCGTGGCGCCTTTCGTAAATTCGTCATAGGGCGCAACGATGGCAACCGTCTTCGGATTGGCTTGCAACGCGGCAACAGCCTGGTTGGCCGTTTCCGCCGCAGTATTTGCGTTCACGACGCCGATCTGTGCAACCTCGTTGATGCCCGGATTGTCGGACTTCCACTTCATCCACACTTCGTTGCGAAGGTCCAGCGGACGATACCCAGCCACGTAGACATAGATCATATCGCCTTCGACCTTACCGCCCATATCCGTCTGCATCTGTTGCATTATGCCTTCCATCATCAGATGCTCGGACTGATTGACCAGTGTAACGTCGTCCGAGGCTTCGATGGAGGCGTTCGAAGCCACGACCGGAATGCCGGCCGCTGCCGCGGCGTCCAATCCGGCTTTCAGGCTGTCACCAAAACCCCAACCGATGACAACGGCATCGGGCCCGGAGGCAACCGCCTGCTGCAATTGCAGGGCCTGCTTGGCGTTGTCGCCATCGGCATTGAAGATCGTCAATTCCACGCCCAACCGCTCGGCTTCTTCCTGCACTCCGGCAATCCACGCCTGATAGACGTCGCCGACATTGAGTTGCCGCACAACGGCAATCTTGAAGCCGCCGTCAGCGACATCAGCCGGCACTGCGCTGGGCGCGTCGGATTTGACAGTGAGCTGGACGGGTTCGGCCAAGGCCGCAGACGCGATGAACAGGCTTGCTGCCGCGGCAATAATTGGATTTGTCACATTCTTTGTGAATGACATGTGCTTTCCTCCTCAGCATTTGTTTTGGCGACTTGCTTTGCCAACTTCTGGGTAGCCGATGGCAGTCGGTCTTCTTTTTGGACCGACCGAACGGTACAAAGACGCCAGACCTTTGTCAAACGCCACGCCAGATGACGCGAAACGTTGCGACCTCGGGCCGTTGTCATGCAGAGGTTTCCCGGCGCTTTCCGCTTCAAGACGCTTTGCCATGTAGAACCATGCGCGTCGTTTGTGCGTGTTTTCCCATGCCCGATGCCAAGCTGGCGATGAGAGGCATGTCCCTGTTTTTGAAGTCCTGTCAGAACCACCGACCCGAAGTCGCTATCCGGGCAGCCAACTGACGGGCGCGCACCACACACCAAAATTGATGGGGATACCGCTTCGACCCGTGTCGAACACAGAGGTATGACCGAGCTACCGCAGTCGAAGGATTTAGTTCAGGGACAACGTCCGTCTGTGGGCAGCTGAGGGCGCCGTTCGGCGCCTACCCTTCGAGCTCGACAAACCGTGTTGCCTGCGTCGTAATCCGACGCATGTGTTTCTTCTTCGAGGGCTCGTGGACAAACCGGTTCAGCGCCTGCAGTGCCACCGGCTTCCAGGCTGCATCAGGACACAGTTCAAGCTCTTCCTTCAGTGCGGTAGAGAGCTTGAGCGTGTGCGCCGGGAATATGTAGAGCGGTTCGCCGTGGTCAAGCATCGAGGTCAGCACCTCGTCGATCAACCCATCGCTGTCTTCCGGGATCCATTGCGAAACGTCCTGCTGCCAGTCGACGAATTTGGCGTTTCGACCCAGGAAGCAACCAGCCTGCAGAAGCGCGTTCGGCCAAAGGTCGGGTTGGCGCTCGCACACCTTGCGGGCGGCGTTCAGATGTGTGATGGCGTGGGTGAAGTCCAGCCAGTCGATATTCTCCTGAACCGGCTTGTCGGTCTGTTCGCGGTAGCGCCTGTCATAGTGAAGCATTGCATCGCACGCGGCAGCCATGAGCGTGTGGTAAAGCGCATTCGATTGGCTGGAAGCCGCCGTTACCAGGTCCAGTGAGGCCGCAACGCTTTTGCCGCGAAACGCATCGGGATCCGGGCAGTCCTCTCCCGTATTGTCCCATTTGGCGAGCGCCGGTGCATAAGCTTTGAATTCTGGGATCAGATCCTCGCGCGCGGTCGTACAGAACGACCGGACAAGCGGAAGGAGCAAAGCCGATTCAGCCTGCCCGCCAAGAACGCCGATCAGCTCATAGACCTTGTCCAGATAGATCACCGAGTGACCGAAATTCTGATAGTGCTTGAGCGAGGCGCGCTCCAGCGAGGGCCGCAGCAATTGTCCGCCGCCTTCGCGCAGCCCGGCCCGTGCTTGCGCAATCGCGACCGACTCGTTCTCGTCTTCAATGGCCTGCTCAAAACGTTCCGCATCAAAATGGTCGGCTTCGTCTTCAGTCAACGGAAACGGCCCGTTCTGCATCAGAACGTCCCAGGAAAGGTGGCCGATGATCTCTACAACCGGAATCCGCCGTTCGATCAGATCTTCCGTCGGGATGGTGGAACGCAGACGAAGCCAATCCGGTGCGGCTGCGTGCGCATGCGAAGTGCCGGTTTCGAGACCTTCGATCGTCCACTCGAAGGCATGGCGAAGCGCCGCGTCGGCATCGCCCCCTGCCCGTTCGAAGCGGGCTACCTCCCGTGCAATGCGTGTGTAGTCGTGTTCATCGAAGGCCTCTTTCATCCCAGCCAGCGCTTTGGCGCGCATCGCCTCCTCTGGGGGATCGGAGACATCCAGCCAGATATCACCATCCCGGATCTCGTGCGGATAGCGGCGCAGCGCATCACCACCGGCCAGCGTCTCTCCGCTTTCCAGGTCGAAGCGCCAACTGTGCCAATTGCACGTGAGCACGCAACCGTCGCTGAGTGTCCCTTCCGACAACGGGAAACCCTCGTGCGGGCATCGGTTGTTGCATGCGTAAATGGCGCCGCCGGAGAGCAACAGCAGGATCTGCTTGCCATCAAGCTTGACGATGGTCCTCGAACGGCTCTCCAGTTCGCCAAGGGAGATTGCTTTACGCCACTTCGCGTCGGCGTCGGTCATTGATCAGCCTCCACAGATCCTGTTTTCCGGGCTGAGTTATGTCAGCTCGGAGGAGAGCGTAATTCTTCAACCCGACTTTAAGTCAAGGGCTAAGTGTTCGCTGCCCTCGCCCGACGATCTGCGATGGAGGTTTTGTTCGTCAATCCGCGCAACATCGCCTTCGCGATAACATCGTTGGACCGATACATTCCCTTCGCCGGCGAGCACTTCGACTTGAAGCTGCTGCATAACGTGGTTTGCGGATGAGGAAAGTCACACTATGGTTGAAAGAATGAAGAAGCTTGGACCAAAGAGGCTCCTTTTCTCGGCATGGGCGCTGCTTGCAATCGCGCCATGGGCGGAAGCTGGCCAGATGGACAGCTGCGAACCGATTGCCTCGCTGGAATCCTACACCTTGGCCAAAAGTTCTCCTCGCGGAGCAACGTGCGCTACATATCTGGGCCAGTCGAGCGAAATAGGCGTGTCCTGCTATTGGGAGTTTCCCTACCGCAATGCGTCCGCTGAGCAAATGGCCAATTCGTTGTGGACCACACTGCAGAAGTGTCGCCCTGGTAGACCACTCGCGTCAGACCAATCCGTCAACCACCCAGACAGCTTTCAATTGCGAGAATGGACCACAGGAAACGCCACCTATCGAGTATCCTTGAAAGACAAGGCCGGTCAGCAGCGGACGCTCGTTTTCCTGGGCTTTGAAAAATCCTGAACACCCAATCGAACGATCACTTAAGCCTGTTAAGTGTCGATTCTGCCAAACGATCGTCCAGCAGCAGCTCAAACCGGAATATAACCCTGACTCTTGATTTCCTTCAAAATCAGATTGGTCCTTACGTTCGATATGCCGGGGATCAGAAAAAGGAATTCTTCGAGGAACCGGTTGTAGGCCTGCTGGTCTTCGCAAATGATCCGCAGGTGATAGTCGGCATCGCCAGTCGTCGCCACGCATTCGAGCACTTCTTCGCGCCGCTCGATGGCTGAGATGAAATTCTGCAGATTGCCAGCCTCGTGGCGGATCAGCGTCACATAAACGATGGCCTGGAAACCCATACCGGCCGCCAGACCGTCAACGATCGCCGAGTAACGCCGAATGATGCCGGTCTTCTCCAGCGCGTTGACGCGTCGCCAGCACACCGACGCGGATAGTCCCACCTTGTCGGCCAGTGCCTGGTTGGAAATCTGGCAGTCCTGCTGCAGTTCCCTGAGCAAAGCCCGGTCCTGCTTGTCCAGTCTCGGCGCATTCATGTGAAAGGAATTCCCATTTTATGCTAACACCCGGTCAAATTATCCAATTATCAGAGGGTAATCAAGAATTCTGGATAATCAGACCACACCTGTCAGAGTAAAATGGTCGCAAACGCTCATTTCGAGGAATAGCGACCATGAACATTCACGCACCGGCCTTCGATGCAAGCTACAGCCTGGATAAACGCTACGCGGCACAATCCGGCCGTGCCTACATGACCGGCACCCAGGCTATCACCCGCATCGTGCTTGATCAGGCGCGGCGCGACCGCAAGGCCGGGATGAACACCGCCGGCTTCGTTTCCGGCTATCGCGGTTCGCCGCTGGGCGGTGTCGACCTGGAGATGTGGCGAAGCCGTGATCTGCTGAAAGAAGCGCGTATCGAGTTCCTGCCCGCAGTCAATGAGGATCTGGCTGCTACAGCGATCCTCGGTTCGCAGCAGGTTGAGACTGATCCCAACCGGGAGGTCGAGGGCGTCTTTGGCCTGTGGTACGGCAAGGGCCCTGGTGTCGACCGCGCCGGCGATGCGTTGAAACACGGCAACGCCTATGGTTCGTCGCCGCATGGCGGCGTGCTGGTGGTAGCCGGCGACGATCATGGCTGCGTTTCGTCCTCCATGCCGCACCAGTCAGACGTTGCTTTCATGGCATGGTTCATGCCGACGCTGAACCCGGCAACGATCGGCGAATATCTTGCCTTCGGTGAATACGGTTACGCGCTCAGCCGCTATTCCGGCATGTGGGTCGGCTTCAAGGCGATCTCCGAGACCGTCGAGTCGGCAGCATCCGTTGTGCTGCCGCCGGACCGGCATTTCCTGACGCCCGATTTCGACATCCCCGCAACCGGCCTGCACTATCGCTGGCCCGACCTGCCGGGCCCGCAGATCGAGGAGCGCATGGAGGCCAAGAAGCAGGCGGTTTTCGCCTTCGCCGAGGCCAATCCGATCGACCGACGGATCTACGACAATCGCGACGCCACGTTCGGCATCGTCACCACCGGCAAAGGCCACCTCGACCTGATGGAAGCGCTGCGCCTTTTGGAGCTCGACGATAAGGCCTGTCGCGAGTTCGGCATCGACATCTACAAGGTCGGCATGGTCTGGCCGCTGGCGCGTCGCGACGCGCTCGACTTCGTGCGCGGAAAACGCGAAGTGCTGGTGATCGAAGAAAAGCGCGGCATTATCGAAAGCCAGTTCAAGGAGTATTTCTACGACCATCCCGGAGACAAGCCGCAACACATGGCGGGCAAGCGCGACGAGAACGGCAATCGGCTGGTGCCGTGGACCGGCGAACTCTCGCCACTGCAGTTGGCGCCAATCGTCGCCGGTCGCCTCGACCTGGTGTTCAAGACCGACCGATTCAGCAACCGAGCGCGGGCGCTGACGGAAGGGCACGGTGCGCCAATCCAGGTCACCGGCGCCACGCGCACGCCCTATTTCTGCTCCGGCTGCCCCCACAACTCTTCGACCAAGGTGCCGGATGGCTCCAAGGCACTCGCCGGCATTGGCTGCCACTTCATGGCGAGCTGGATGGACCGAGAGACCACCTCGCTGATCCAGATGGGCGGCGAAGGCGTCAACTGGGCGGCCTCATCGAAATTCACCGGCAAGGGCCATATCTTCCAGAACCTCGGGGAAGGCACCTACTACCACTCCGGCTCCATGGCGATCCGCCAGGCGATCGCCGCCGGTGCCAACATCACCTACAAGATCCTCTACAATGACGCCGTTGCGATGACCGGCGGCCAGCCGGTCGACGGGCCGATCAGCGTCCAGGCGATCGCCCAGGAAGTGCGTGCCGAGGGTGTGCAGCGTATCGCCCTGGTCTCCGACCAACCGGAAAGGTTCAACTTGTCGGACTTTCCGTCCGGTACGACGCTGCATCACCGACGCGAGCTCGATCCGGTGCAGCGCGAGATGCGCGACGTCTCCGGCGTCTCGGTGCTGATATACGAACAGACTTGCGCCACCGAAAAGCGCCGCCGTCGCAAGCGTGGCACGCTGGAAGATCCGAAGCGCTTTGCCGTCATCAACGAACTGGTCTGCGAGGGCTGTGGCGACTGTTCGGTGGAATCCAACTGTCTCAGCATCGAGCCGAAGGAAACGCCGTTCGGCCGCAAGCGCCAGGTCAACCTGTCCTCCTGCAACAAGGATTTCAGCTGCCTCAACGGCTTCTGCCCGAGTTTCGTCACGGTCGAAGGTGCGACCCGCTGCAAAAAGGATGGTGACGGCTCGGACCCGTCGGCCCTGGCCACCAGCCTGCCCGCGCCCGACTTGCCCGAACTCGCCGCCCCCTACGATCTGCTTGTTACCGGCGTCGGCGGCACCGGTGTCGTCACGGTCGGCGCGCTGATCACCATGGCGGCACATCTGGAAGGCAAAGGTGCCTCGGTGCTCGATTTCACCGGCTTCGCCCAGAAATTCGGCCCGGTGCTGAGCTTCATCCGGCTTGCTGACAGCCCTGCAACCATCAACCAGGTGCGCATCGACCGGGCCAGCGCAGATGCGCTGATCGCAGGCGACATCGTGGTGTCGTCATCGCCAAAGGCATCAGCCACCTATCGCAAGGGCATGCGCGCCGTGCTCAGCCTGTCGGAGTCACCAACCGGCGACATCGTAAGGCATCGCGATGCCAGCCTGAACGTCGATGTTCGGGCGCAAAGGATCGCGGAGGCAACGGGCGACATCCCGCGCAGCATTGATGCAAACCGCCTGGCAGAGACTTTGCTGGGTGACACTGTCTTCGCCAACATGCTGTTGCTCGGCTTTGCCTGGCAGGCCGGCCTCGTTCCAGTCTCACTGGAGGCACTGAAGCGCGCCATCGAACTCAATGGCGTCGCCGTCGAACGCAATCTCAAGGCGATAGACTGGGGCCGCATCGCCCACAGCAACCCGGATGCATTGCCGACGACCGCAACCGATACCGGCGAAACCGACGAGACCCTCGATGCCATTATAGACCGCCGCGAACGTTTCCTCACTGATTATCAGAATGCCGCCTATGCCGCCCGATACCGGGCGCTGGTCGACCGAGTGCGGGCCCGCGAGGCGGAAATCGGATCGGATGGATTGACTGAAGCCGTTGCGCGCAGCTTGTTCAAGCTGATGGCGTACAAGGACGAATACGAGGTCGCACGGCTGCACGCCGATCCGGCCTTTTTGCAAAGGTTGAAAGATACGTTCGAGGGCGATTTTTCGGTGCACTTCCATCTCGCGCCACCACTGCTGCCGCTTGGCAAGGACGCACGCGGACGACCGAACAAACGCCAGTTCGGCCCCTGGATGGGTCGAGCTTTCCATATGCTCGCCCGCTTCAAGAGCCTGCGCGGAACGCCGTTCGACCTGTTCGGATACACTCAAGAACGGCGCGAGGAACGGGTCCTGATCGGCTGGTATGAAGGTCTGGTCGCCGACAATCTGGCGCGCATCGATTTCGCCACCGCGGAAGACTGGAAAAAACGCTTCGAAGCGCCTATGCAAATGCGCGGCTATGGACCCGTGAAAGCAGAAGCTGTAGCAAGGATCAAGGCCGAAATCGAAGAAGGCCTCGCCGCCTGATAAGCGGCGACCGCCCCAACAAAACCAGGAAGACCGTCATGTTCGAATCCATGCAAGCTGCGCCCAAGGACAAGATCCTGGCGCTGATGGCCCAGTACCGCGAAGATCCGCGAACCGAGAAAGTCGATCTCGGCGTCGGTGTCTACAAGGACGAGAACGGCAATACGACGGTCATGCGTGCCATCCGCGCCGCCGAAAAGAAGCTGCATGAGACCCAGGACACGAAAACCTATGTGGGTCTGCAGGGCGACAAGGAGTTCTGCGAAGAAATGGGCCGACTGGTGCTCGGCGATGCCGTGCCGGCCGAACGCCTGCGCGTCTGCCAGGCACCCGGCGGTTCCGGCGCTCTGAGCATCCTGGCGATGATGCTGCATCGTGCCCATCCGGATGCCACGCTGTGGCTGTCCGACCCGAGCTGGCCGAACCACATTCCGCTGCTGACGACAGCCGGTCTCAAAACCGCGATTTACCCCTACTACGAAGCGGCTTCCGGCCGCATTCTCTTCGACGAGATGATGGCAGCGCTGTCCGGAGCCCATGAAGGCGACATCCTGTTGCTGCACGGCTGCTGCCACAATCCGACGGGGGCCGATCTCAGCCTGGAACAGTGGCAGAGGGTGACGGATCTGTGCCTCGAAAAAGGCCTCTTGCCATTTGTCGACTTTGCCTATCTCGGTTTCGGCGGCGGCCTCGAAACCGATGCGGCGGGCCTGCGCCACATGGCGAGCCGCGTGCCTGAAATGGTTATCGCCACAAGCTGCTCCAAGAACTTCGCTGTTTATCGCGACCGGGTCGGCGCGGCGATGCTGATTGCCCGCAACGCGGAACAAGCGGACACGGCCTTCAGCCATCTTCTGTCGGTAACGCGGTCGGTCTATTCCATGCCGCCGGATCACGGCGCGGCGGTCGTGCGTCTTGTGCTGACCGACCCGGAACTGCGCGCCGACTGGCAGCAGGAACTGGAGGAAATGCGGGTGCGCATGGAAACCCTGCGGCGCAATTTCGCCGAGGAGCTGCGACTGGCCTCCAACTCCGACCGCTTCGACTTCATCGCCGACCAGAAAGGCATGTTCTCACGCATAGGTCTGACGCCTGAGCAGGTCGACAAGTTGCGCGAAGAGCATGGCATCTACGCCATCGGCGACAGCCGCATCAACATCGCCGGCCTGCCCGGCGACAGCCTCGACAAGGTCGCTCGGGCCATCATCTCCGTCATCGACTGACGGTTGTAGCCATGGCCACCATCCTGCTGACCGGCTTCGAAGCGTTCGGAGATACGCCGGTCAATCCGGCAGAATCCGTGGCGCGGCTGCTCGATGGCGAGGCAATCGGCGATGCGCGTGTTGTGTCGCGCATCGTCACCAACACCTACTTCGTCTGTATCGACGAGGTGAAGGCCGCCATCGCCGAACTGGAACCCGATGCCGTGGTGATGATGGGTGAATATGGCGGTCGGGCAATGATCACCGTCGAACGCATCGCCCAGAACCTCAATGACAATGTGCGCTACGGCCTGCGCGACAACAATGGCGCGCTCCTGCAAGACCGTATGACAGCTCCCGACGGACCGACTGCCTACCGCTCGACCTTGCCGATCCGCGCGATGGTGCGGGCTATGCGTGATGGCGGCATTCCCGCAGACATCTCCGACGTCGCCGGAACCTTTTGCTGCAACCACCTGATGTACGGAATTCTGCACCACATCGCCACAGAGAGGCTATCGCTTCGTGCCGGCTGGGTGCACCTGCCGCACCTGCCGGAGGTCGCTGCTCTTGAAAAGAACCTCGGCGCGCCAAGCATGTCGGCTGAAACAGCGGCCGCTGGGCTGCGGTTGGCGATTGCGGCGATATCAGACCATCCGTTGGATACCGATGTTGCCATTGTCTCCCGTTTGCAGATCTGAACCCAGCCGTCACAGCGGCTGGCCTGTTTCTGAAAAGTGAACTACAATTTCAGGCAGTGGTGGGGCTGAACTGGATCAGCATTGAGTTGTCGTTACGGCAAGCCAGTGCCGAAAGTCGTATGCCCAAACACGACGAAACTTCCACGCCATCAACGGACTGGAGAAGAGCGGCATCCAGGGTCCTCTCAATGGTGGGCCGATTTCGTTTTCTGTTGCTGCTGGTGATCCCGATATGCGTGTTTGGTGCCGCGTATCTGCTTTATGCCCAGACCAGCAGGTCGGTCGACCCCCTCGTCCAACTCTACAGCGCGTTCCCGAGTGGCTACCAAACGATATCACCGGCACGGGCTCAGCTTGCCACCAAGGGTTCAGGTCTTGATATCGGAGAAGACCTGGGCCTCACCACTGTCACCGTCAGCGTGGACAGAATAACAGAATTCCGCGGACGGATTCTCTGGTTGACCGCGTTGCTTGTCTTTTTCCTTGTCGGGATCAGTGCCGCCGTCGTCAGTGCTTTTCTGACTTGGAAAAGCCTTCGGGATGGCCGGATCTGGCCACTGGCGGGTTTCTTCTCGCTCGTCATCATTTGGGCACCGGTCGCGATCTACGATCTTGCTGCGAGAATGCGTACGGAGGGTATGGTTTCCAGTGGCAATCCCATCCGGGATTGCCTCAGCGCGTATCAGGTCCGCAACGACCTCGATGTCTTGAGCTATTGTGTCGTCTTTAAGCCGCTTGGAGATCTGGACGCGCAATTCTATGGTTTTGCCGCCACCATGCACGCGGCATATGTGGCCTTGCTCAGCATCCTGATGGTGATGCTTGGAACATTGGCGGCGGCTTGTTCTGCGGGCCCGCCCGTCAACAGCAACCTCACACCTCAATTTCTGTCGGGCCAAATGCTACGTGGTCAGGTATTTCTTTATGCGACTTCGGCGGTTATGGCTTTTGCATTGATCTACAACTCGGTTTGGCTTCGCTTGCCGATTGAAATGATGCCGCAAGGCGCCCTGCGCCACCAGCTATCGAACTATGTGTCGGCTGTCGTCGGTTTTGTCGGCGTAACTGCTTCGGCCATGTTGTTGTCGACGTATATTCCGCTGGCTTTGATCCATCGATGGCGGGCAGGCCAATTGGCACGGGACACACTATCCCGGCAGGACGGTGTCGAACCTCCGAATGTCTCGCACGAAGCGATCCGCGAATTTATCGTTTCTCGGAAAATACAGGTTCCTCTCGTTTCCCAACTACAGCGCATTGGTGCAATGCTGACACCGGCGCTGGTAAGTCCGGTCATCTCCGCCTTTGAACTCCTGACTAGTCAGCCGGCGTGAATGTCCTCCCCCTGCATGGCATCCGACCGAAAAATGCCGCTGGTTGCACCCCGTCGAACCTTATCTCCAATTCACCACCGCAAGTCGATTGCCATCGCTACTAACTGTCACTATTCTGCCGTCATAATAGTGTCATAAAACTGTCACAATTGCCGATGGGAGGTCGCCATGCCACAGTTCAAACCTATTGTTTTCGCTTCTATTTTCGCCCTAACTGCATCCACGGGTGCAGCCTACGCCGACAAGCTGACGCTTTACTGCAGCGCTCAGGAAGACTGGTGCCAGCTGATGGCGCGAAGCTTCGAGGAAGCCACCGGAATCGACGTCAACATGACCCGCAAATCCTCGGGCGAAACCTTCGCCCAGGTGAAGGCGGAATCGTCAAACCCCAAGGGTGACGTATGGTGGGGCGGCACCGGCGACCCGCACCTGCAGGCAGCCGAAGAGGGTCTGACCGAGGTGTATGAATCGCCGATGCGCGATCAGCTGCATCCCTGGGCTATCAGCCAGGCCGAAAGTGCCGGCAACCGGACCATCGGTATCTACTCCGGAGCCCTTGGCTACGGCTATAACAGCGACATCCTGAAGGCCAACAACCTACCTGAACCGGCGTGCTGGAAAGATCTGCTGAAGCCAGAATACAAAGGCCACGTTCAGATGGCCAATCCAAATTCTTCCGGGACCGCCTACACGACTTTGGCGTCGATGGTGCAGCTCTTTGGCGAGGATGAAGGCTTCGACTTCATGAAGGGGCTGCACGCCAACATCAACCAGTATACGAAGTCCGGCTCAGCGCCGATCAGAGCCGCAGGCCGCGGCGAAAACACGATCGGCATCGTCTTCATGCACGACGCCGTCAAGCAGGCGGTTTCCGGCTTCCCGATCCAGGTCGTCGCCCCTTGTGAAGGCACCGGGTATGAAATCGGGTCGATGTCGATCATCTCCGGTGCGCGCAATATGGACGAAGCCAAGAAATTCTATGATTGGGCATTGTCGCCGGAAGCTCAGAACCTTGCCTTGCAAGTCAATGCTTTCCAGGTTCCGTCCAACAAGGGCGCCCAGACGTCCGATAAAGCACCTGATATGTCGACCATCAAACTGATCGACTACGACTTCAAGAAATACGGCTCATCGGACGAGCGTAAGCGCCTTCTGAAGAAGTGGGACGACGACGTCTCGACCCTTCCGCAGTAAGGACTTGCGGACGACCCAATCCGAACGCACGACCCACCCGGTTCTGATCTTCTGGATCATTGCCGGGTGGGTCGGTTTTCTTGTGGTCCCCTGGTACGGGATTGAGGACGGGTTTCTTTCTTTCGAGTGGTTGGTCGACGGTTATCCCTTTGACGAGGACTACGCGCCAGCCGCCTTTCTCATCGCTCAGAGAGAGAAGATGTGGCTGGCGCCCCTGGTACTGCCGCTACTGCTGCCGCTTGCCGTGCTTGGTCGACGCAAGACCGACCCGTTTTATGCAAAGGCGTTGATCATCGCCGGTGGGGCCGGCTTTGCCTATCTAGTGGCCCAAGGCTTCGGCATTGGCATCCGCGGTTTCAACTTCGCCTGGCTGACAACTCTGTTCGGCGATCTCGGTGATCGTCAGTTCGGCATGGGCTATGGAGCGCTGATCCTCGCTTCGTCGTTTCTTTTCCTGTTTACGCAGGGGATTGCTGCCCGCGGGGCGATCAATGGCGATGTGTTCGTGGTCAGCGCGATCGGCGGGGTGGTGGTCGTGGTCACCGTGTTCGTCTTTTTCCCCATTGCCAAGATGCTGACGGCCGCTTTCATCACCGAGGACGGCGGCTACTCGGTAACGGTCTTCGCCTCGAAGTTCTTCGATGATCGGCTTTGGGGACTGGGATGCCTGCACGGAGCCCGCTGCGGAGCCGCCTGGAACTCGCTGTTCCTGGCTATTCTTGTCGGCTTTATCACCACGGTTCTGGGCCTCGTGTTTGCCCTTGTGGTGACGCGCTCGGGCTTCCGCTACAAACGCAGCCTGCGCGCCCTCTCGGTCTTGCCGATCATCACGCCGCCCTTCGTTATCGGTCTGGCCCTGATTCTGCTGTTCGGGCTGTCCGGCACAGTAACCCAGTTTGTCGCCGACTTGCTCGGTGTTCCACCGACTCGATGGCTTTACGGCCTGCCGGGCATATTGATCGCCCAGACCTTGGCGTTCACGCCAATCGCCTTTCTGGTGCTGATCGGCGTGGTCGAGGGCGTCTCCCCGTCCATGGAAGAGGCAGCACAGACATTGCGCGCCAATCGCTGGCAGACCTTCCGCACGGTGTCGCTGCCATTGATGCGGCCGGGGCTCGCCAACGCTTTTCTGCTCGGATTCATCGAAAGCATGGCGGATTTCGGCAATCCGCTTGTCCTTGGTGGCAACTTCGACGTGCTGTCAACGGAAATATTTTTCGCCATCGTCGGCGCCCAGTATGATCAGGGCCGTGCGGCGGTGCTTGCGACGGTACTGCTCTTTTTTACATTGTCGGCGTTCTATGCCCAGCGCGCATGGCTCGGCAAAAAGTCCTACACCACCGTGACCGGAAAGGGTGATTCAGGCGTTCATCCTCTCATGCCCAAACGTCTGTCCTACCCGGTGCTGACGATTGCGGCGGTATGGGGCGGCTTCACGGCAATTGTCTATGGCATGATAGTCTACGGCAGTTTCGTCGAGCTGTGGGGCGTCCGTAACGCCCTTACGTTCAAACACTATGTGACCGCATTTTCCGTGCGCATCGGCGAACACGGCGTTCATTGGTCGGGTGCTGCCTGGGATAGTTTCTGGACGACAATCCAGATCGCGGCAACTGCCGCACCATTGACTGCCGCAGTCGGACTGATCACGGCCTATCTTCTGACCCGTCAGACCTTTGCCGGCAAGAGTACCTTCGAGTTCGGCACCATGCTGAGCTTTGCGATCCCCGGCACGGTCATCGGCGTCAGCTACATTCTTGCCTTCAACGTGCCACCCATCGAAATCACCGGAACGGGCATCATCCTGGTCGTCAGTTTCATTTTCCGAAACATGCCGGTCGGCGTGCGTGCGGGGATCGCATCAATGTCGCAGCTCGACAAGTCGCTCGACGAGAGTTCGCTCACCCTCGGCGCCAACAGCTGGCAGACCTTTCGAAATGTCATTTTGCCGCTGCTCAGACCAGCGATCCTGGCCGCTCTGGTCTACAGTTTCGTTCGCGCCATGACGGCGATCTCCGCCGTTATCTTCCTTGTATCGGCGGAATATGACATGGCGACCAGCTACATTATCGGCCGGGTCGAGAACAACGACTATGGCTTGGCGATCGCCTATTCGACGACGCTTATCCTGGTCATGCTGGCAGCGGTCGGTTTGCTGCAATTGCTGGTCGGGCGCACACAGATAGGCCGACGCACCCAATTCGTCGCGGAGAAATAGCCGATGGCACAAATCAGCAGCAAGGCGGCACCCGTCAGCTTCCATGGTGTCTCGAAAGTCTACGGCAGGGATGTCGTAGCGGTGGATAGCATCGATCTGCAGATCGATGCTGGACGCCTGGTCACGTTGCTCGGCCCGTCGGGCTGCGGAAAAACGACGACCCTACGCATGATTGCCGGCCTGGAAATGGCTACCAACGGTCGGATTCTCATCGGCGACAAGGATGTGACGAGGCTGCCTGCCACCGACCGCGATGTGTCCATGGTCTTCCAGTCCTATGCGCTGTTTCCGCACATGACGGTGTTGGAAAATGTTTCCTACGGTTTGCGGTTTTCCGGCCATGGCAAGGCCGAAACCCGCGATCGCGCCCTCGCCGGTCTCGACCTTGTCGGTCTCAAGGGCTTCGACGACCGGTTGCCCAGTGAACTGTCGGGCGGTCAACAGCAGCGCGTTGCCGTTGCCCGCGCACTGGTTCTCGAGCCACAGGTCCTCCTGTTCGACGAACCGCTGTCCAACCTTGACGCAAAGCTGCGACGGCAGGTCCGCGAAGACATTCGCGCTATTCAGCAGGATCTTGGTCTGACGGTCGTCTACGTGACCCACGATCAGGAGGAGGCCCTCGCCGTCTCCGACGAAATCGTTGTCATGCGCAACGCAAAGGTGGCGCAGACCGGGACGCCACGCGAACTCTATGACGCGCCGGTCGATGAGTTCGTGGCCGACTTCATTGGCGAGGCCAACCTGATCCCGATCGAGATATTGTCCGTCGAGGGCGAGACCGCTGAAATCACGGTTGAGGACTACCGGTTCCGTCTGCCGTCGCGTGGCCTGCCGACAGGCCCGGCGACACTGGCGGTACGGCCTTCGCGCCTGGTGATCGGAGCCGATGGTGGGTTCAAGGCGAGCATTGCCAAGGCCACCTATGTCGGCACTCGAATGGAATACACCCTGCAGGCCGGTTTCGGCTCGATGTTCGCCGTGCAGGACGACGTCTACCATCCGCTGGACATTGGCAGCACCGTCACCGTCGGCTTCGCCGTACGCGGACCGGTACTGGTCCCCCGTGGTTGATCATCTCCACGCCATAGAACTGGTGCCCCGCTAACACCTGACAGACTCACGCAACGCGGTCCGCAATCGCCCTCTGTGCCGACAATGCCGAAATGTGGCAGTCGAAGTTGTCGCCCGACGCAATTGAAGCGACGGGCGGTGCGAACTACATCGATCAAGACTATGCTGCCAATCGAACAGCAGGAGCTCCATCGTGACGCAGAACGCCCCCGCAACCGCCGCCGCACCCAATGCCGCTTCACTGGCCGAACTTCAGGACACGGGGGACAGCGGCAATCAGTTCGCCGAGGCCGCGCTTGAGCGCCACAAACACGCTGGCATGGAACTGGCGGTCAAGGCCCGATGGGCCGCCATGGGGCTGATCGCCATCATGCTTCCCTTCATCAATTTCGACAAGGAAATCATCTTCTACTACCCGCTGCTGGCGCTCTTTTGCCTCATCGGCTGGATCCAGATGCGGGTCGCGCGTGTTGGCCGGTCGAACACGGAGATATTGCTGATTCTGGGCGACATGGCCCTGATGACGATCGCCCTCCTCGCACCCAACCCCCTGTCGGACAACGAGTGGCCTCGCGCGATGCAATACCGTTTCGAGGGCTTCATGTATTTCTACATCCTGCTGGCGGCTGGCACACTCGCCTTCTCCTGGCGCACAGTGCGCGGCATCGGCACTATAGTCGCCGTTTTCTGGCTGTTGGCGCTTGGTATCATCTGGCTGGTTTCAAATTCGAATATGGCTCTGACGGAAGCAGCCCAAGCCGCCTTTCTGCCTGACCGGGAGCTTGCCGAATTGCTCGATCCGAACAATCTCCTGGTTTACATCCGTGCGCAGGAAGTGGTTATTTTCGTGATCGTCGCCTGGATTCTATCGGCTGCGGTGCGTCGCTATGGACAATTGCTGATCGGCCACGCGTCGCTGGAGCGGGAGCGCGCCAATCTCGCCCGCTACTTTTCCCCCAACGTCGTGGACGAGCTTTCGCAGAACGACGAACCGCTCAAGCAGGTTCGCACCCAGGATGTGGCGGTTCTGTTTGTTGATATCGTCGGCTTTACGAGCTACGCCGCCGAACGCAGCTCGGAAGACGTGATCGCCACGCTCAGGCAGTTCCACAAGCGCATGGAAACAGAAGTTTTCCGCCATGACGGAACGCTCGACAAATATCTGGGCGACGGCCTGATGGCGACGTTCGGCACGCCCTTCGCCAGCGACCACGACGCCATCAACGCCCTGCGATGCGCGCGCGCCATGATGACGTCGGTCAACGATTGGAACGCGGATCGGAAGGCCGCCGGACTTCAATCTATCCAGGCAAGCTTCGGCCTTCACTATGGCCCCGCCGTGCTCGGCGATATCGGCGCCAACCGGCTTGAATTCGCCGTGATTGGCAACACCGTCAACGTCGCCAGCCGTGTCGAGGCGCTGACGCGCGGAATGTCCGTTCGGCTCGCCGCAACGGACGATCTTTTGAACCGCGCACGCAGTGAAACCGGCAGCGACGACGACCTGTCGGATCTGACGCGACGAGACGATATCGAAATTCGCGGACTGGACTCGAAAATGACGGTCTGGACGTTGTGATTTCCTGATTTGTCTCGATCACGACGCCGGAGAACGCCGCCGCTTCAATTCCTCGAGCACCGTTCGGAGCGCCGTTTCGATCTCCTGGCCCTCTTGCGCCTTCAGACCGTCGAAATCGAGACGCAGGTGGAGCCGGTCGGTATTTTCTTCAATCACATCCGACCGATCCGCCCCACGCACCCCTTCGACGGCATAGGGCACGATGTCACGGTTGATCCCCTTTAGCCGGATCGATGCAAGCGCCCGCGCATCGACCATATCCTCGACCAGCGCGAAGGTCTCGTAACTGACGACTATACCGCCGGGTTCGGCGATGGACTGCAGCCGCGCCGCCAGGTTCGCCTCTGCACCGATGATGGTGTAGTCCATACGATCAGCACTGCCGAAATTGCCGACATTGCAATAGCCTGTGTTGATGCCCATGCGCACCTGAAAGGGCTGTTCGACCCCGCGCCGGCGCCAGTCGCGCGACAATTCACCGATGCGCTTCTGCATGGCAGCCGCCATGGCCAGGCAGGCCCGGGCGTCCTCGGCGGCGCCCCTCGTTTCGGGATCGCCGAAGAACGCCAGAATGGCATCACCTATGAATTTGTCCACCGTCGCCCCATGGGCGTGGGCGATCTCCGTCATTTCGGTGAAATACTCGTTGAGCAACTCGGTCAGCGCTTCCGGCTGAAGCCGCTCGGTGGTGACGGTAAAGTCCTTGATGTCGGAAAAGAAAATCGTCAGTTGCTTGCGTTCGGTTGAAATGATCGCATCGCGCTCGCCGCTGAAGATCGACCGGTAGACCTGTGGCGACAGGTATTTTGAGATCTTCAGCGAGATCGAGGCGAGAAAGGAGTTGGTCTCTTCCAGTTCATCGTTCATCTGTCGGAATTGCTGTGCCTGGCGCCACTGAAGCAAGGCAATGGCGCCTCCGATCAGGCCGGCGGCGAGCAGATACAGCAGAAGGTATTTGAAGGACAGGAAATTTGCGGCAATTGGTTGTTCGATGGTGATCGCCTGTATGCCCCGCACGTCGCCAACCTTCCAATCCTTGCGCGGGCTCTCCGGGTGGCTGTTGTGACAGGCGACGCAGGCCTGTCCCATGACCACCGGCACAGCCATGCGGATTCGGCGGTTCAAAAAGGAGCCGGAGATCTCCGTTACGGCGCCATTGACCGGGACAACCCCGGTGCGCAGCGCCGCAAGGGCATCCGTTTCGAAGGTGTCGAGCCTATGCGGCGAACGGCTTTCGAACACCTCGTCGGAAACGAAGCGGTAGCGGATATTGTCACCGCGGGTATCGACCAGTGAACCGAGTTCAATGGACAGCGTGGCCGGGATCGGAATGCCACCATCGATCTCCTCGTAATTGTGGGCGGGAACGCTCTCACCGTCGTTCTGCTGGATCCGGCCAACGACGTTGCTCGCATAGTACCCGCGAATCCCGGAGATCATTGAGTTCAGGTCGCTTGCCTGACGCGTTAACGCCGCATTCGAGATGTTGCGCAGGTCGAGCCAGACGGTGACTGGCAGCGCGATCAGCGCCAGCACCACGAGAAGCGCGAACCACTGCGGCCTGTGCTGAAGCGCCCTGAGTGCTTTGTCGAACAGGTTGCCGCCGACGATTGAGGTTGGCCCCGTTGTCGCTTCATTTCCTGTTTTCACGGCCATGTTTCCTCGCATCAGCGCAACGGATTCAAAGGATTACGGCAAACACTCTACTTGGGATTGAGGCTCCACACCACACAACAAACCAACAGACGGCCATCGAAGAAACGCCGAAATCGTTTGATCCAAATCATGCCCGGTTCCATCTGACGGACGTAGCCTTGCCGTATACCCACCATAAGGAGGTAAGTGCCATGTTGACCGCATTTTCCGTCAATCCCGACTATCTGGGCATGCTGATCCTCAAGGTTCGCGCAGTCATGGCGCGCGAGGCCACAGTCATCTCGGATCCGGGTGGCAATGCCAGCGATGATGAGGGGCCGGCGGTCCTGCAGGAACAGGCCGGTGACCTGTCACGCGACGAGATCCTGGTTGAAATCGATGCGCTGGAACCCGACAAGCAGGCCGAGCTCGTTGCCTTGATGTGGCTTGGCCGCGGCGATGGTGAAGCCGAAGAATGGGCCGACCTGGTCAAATTGGCAGACGAGCGCCACGAAACGGCGACCGGCCCCTATCTGCTCGACACTCCACTGCTGGCAGAATACTGGGCCGAAGGCCTCGACAAGATCGGCTTCGGCAGCATCGTCAGCGGCGTCGAACATCTTTGAACGATCGCAGCGACGCCGGCTGCAAGGTGATGCAACCGGCGTTCCTGCAAATCGTTACATGTTCGCCGTGATGAACTGGCCGGGCTTGATTTCGACTTCCGGTGCGATCGTCATCCGCTTCGATCCCTTGATTTGCATGTCGAACCGATAACGACCGGCACCCAGCGGCATGGCCGGCCACGGATTGCTGGAGCTTCGGCTCCAGTGAATCTTGGCTTCTTCGTCGGAATCAAGGTTCACCGCGAAGATGGCTATCTCGCCTTCTATCTTCGTGTTGAACTTGATCCCCGACGTCAGCTTGGCGTCGACGAATCCCGCATCGCCAACGACGATCTCGCCGAACTCGGCTTCGGAGTGATTGTGTTCGGTCAACCGCAGCGCAATCTTGTAGCGCCCGGGCGCCAGGATGACCGGTCCGCGTTTGCGGAACTTGTGCTCACGGCCGGCTTCGTCCGTCATCAGGAGATAGTAGATGTTCTCCCAGTCGTCGTTCCACTGAAGGTTCAGGCCCTGATCCAGCGGCACTTGGGTCAGTTTTCCTTCTTCGAAGGTCATCTTGCCGAGATTGACGTCGGAAAAACCGTGCTCCTTCTGGCGCAGGATGACCGTGTATTCGCCCTGCGGGACCGGAACCGGATACCAGACACTGTAATGGGCAGCGACATTCCTTTTGCCGCGGATCTTTTCAGCGTCCGCGGCGTTTGGCAGCAATTGCCAGTAGTAAGGCCGGTCCATGCCCTCAGGCGCTATGAACTGCGCTCCGGTGTTGATATCGACTTCCGTGACCTGGCCGCTATCAACGCTGACGACCTTGGGCAGATCGATTTCCTGCCCGCCATGTTCGACCTGGCGCCAGACGAGTTGATATTCGCCGGCCATCACAGGCATTTCCAGCTCATTGGTCTTGGCCACTTCTTCACCGGTCTCAGGCTCGACGACCTTCCAGTACTTCGCCTGGGTGGCCCAGTCCGCCAGGTTGATCCTGATCGTTCCGGGACCGGCGATCTGCAACTGGATGGTGCTTGAGGTCTCCTCGACCTTTGGAGCCTCGACGACAATTTCCTTGTCGGTCGTGATGCTCTCCGCAACTTCGGTCAGCGCGCCAGAGAGTGCAGCCGTGTCATCGACGTCGAAATACGCACCGCCGCCCTTGTGAGCAACACACTGCAGTTGGGCACGCGCTTCGGCATCTACACCGTAGCCGACGACGTGGATTTTGAGATTGGAGGCTGAGTTGCGCAGTGCCTCGGCAACCGCGCAGGGATCACCCTTGCAGGTCTCGATACCATCGCTGACCAGCACGATCGTGCGCTCTTCCTTACGACCGGTCAGCGTCTCGCCGGCCAGTTTCAACGCGTCCGAAATCGGTGTCTTCCCGCGCGGCGTCAACCCGTTCAGGCGCGACGCGATCCCCGGTCCGCCGGCAGCGGCAACAGGCTGCACGATTTCAATGTCGGAACAGTCACCCTTGCGGCGATGGCCATAGGCGATCAGGCCTGCCGACACTGAATCCGGCAGGCCGGCCGCCAGGTCGCCCAGAACTTTCCGGGCCACGGTGATTTTGGTCTGGCCATCGGCCAGCTTGCCCCACATGGATCCCGACGTGTCGAGAATGAAGAGCGACGTCTGCTCCGCATGGGCGGGTGCGGCCAGCGACATGGTCGCCCCCACGATCGCGGACAGAGCTGCGGTATGGATTGATCTCATGATGAGTCCCCCTGTAGTCCCGAATGGACAAAATGGTTGATCAGTTGCTCTTCGGCCGTGTGTCGTCGGTCAGCCCAACGCCCGAGGCGCGATAGGGATCGACACCGCCCGCACCGAGTGGCAGCGAAGTGAGCAGGTCCATATAGCCTTCCGCGACCTCGTCAAAGGCGGAGCGCGGCGGCAGGTGACCGTTCTCCTCGTAGGCCTCAATCGCCTTTTTCTCGTAGTCGAGCAGTTCCCGCGGCACCGGCGCACCATCCTCGTGGTCCGCAAGCAGCGAAGGTGAGGAGCTGCCTGGAAGCCGGCTCGGATCGATCATGTAAAGCGAGAAAACTCCGGTCCCGAAAACCTCGGCACCGTGCCTGTAGCGCCCGGCGGAGCGAAACCGCTCGAGACCGCCGCCGGCCGTCGATGTGTTCGCAATCGCAAGAATCGTGAATTCGCGGAAAAACGCATTCGACCCGTCCATCGCCAACGCCGACATCCCGCCCGCACGCTCTTCGGCATTGCCGCCGCTCAACCCGTAGATCTTCAGTTGCTCCCCCGGCAAGGCAGTCGGGACCATCGTCAGCGCCAGAGTAAGGGGCGCCTCGCCAGCTCGATCGAGATCATTGGCGTCCTCACCGGCATGAAAGTCAAGCATCTCGAAGGCCGCATCCTTGTACGGATGATCCTCGTTATGGCGATGAACCGTTTCAAGGACACGGCCGGAAACCGTGAATGCACCATCGGTGACGCCCATCAACGTGCAGTTATTGCCATCGACGGGAGCGGGAGCCTCCCATTTGCAGGGGATAGCCCATTCATAGGTGATCGCACCCGAACCGGAGACCGTGCCGTCAGCGTGGATCTTCAGCGGCGCCCAGAGGCCCAGAACGGTAGAGGCAACAGCGTGTTCGGTCGAGAAAGCATGAAGCTTCCCGCCGAAGCTGTAGACACGAACAACTGGTGAATCGGCTGCTTCGCTCTGTGATGCCTGCATCGACATCGTGCCAAACAGTATAAATGTGGCCGTTCCGACCATCACGCGAGTACTACGGAACCAGTTCATTCGAACACCAATGCAACTTCTTTTCTCCGTCTGTTGTTAACAGATGGAAATTAAAAGCCAGTATTTGGGATTGATGAATAAACTCGGAAATATTTCGCGCTATGCAATATCGTCACGACGCGAATGCAACCATGTCGAGCAACCCAGAACCGGTCGCTTGACACCGGAAGATGCACCAGTCCACCCGGCGGAGCTCAACACTGCGCCACCCTGCCGGAATAACGGAGACAGTTGCCCAGTTCTCTGAGCCTATCCGTCTGTTGGCTCACAAAAGACCAGGCAACCCCCCCTTCGCATTCGTTGCAGTCAGTTGACTCGCTTGGTCAGTCAAGCGCCCCTCGGATGCTGTCCAGCATCGCAGCACGATCGCGTCGCGCGGCAAGGGCGCCATTCATATCCGTCCGCACGAACCGCGTTGGCGTGTTCGGCTGTAGCTGTCCGATCAGATCCATATCGGCTGACACCACTGTTCCCAACATGAAATAGCCGCCGCCCGAAACCGCATCGCGGTGCAGAACGATCGGCTCGGCGCCACTTGGCACCTGGATCGAACCGTAAGGATAGCAGGCGTCGGTGATGTTGGATGGATCGGAGCCGGCGCCAAAAGGCGGTTCGCGATCGACGAATTCGAGCTGGCGCCCACCCTGGAAGCGGTAGCCCATGCGGTCAGCTTCCGAAGCGACCTTCCAGACATCCTCGAAGAAATGCGCCCCGGCCGCTTCGGTAATGCGGTGCCAGTAGAGGCCCGGCAACACCCGCAACTCGGCCTCCGCACCAGGCATTCGCCGCATCTGCTGCGGCACGCTGCGACCCTCTGCAGCAGGGCCCGCCTGCCCCAACGGCAGCTCGTCTCCAGGCTGGATCGCCCTGCCCTCGACGCCTCCAAGCGCGCCGATCGCGTATGTCGAGCGGCTGCCAAGCATTTCCGGCGTGTCGATACCGCCTGAGATGGCGATATAGGCCCTCGCTCCGCCGCGCAGGAAATCGAAGGACAGGACCTGGCCGGCCTTTACCGCAAAGGACGTCCAACCCTCGCGCGCATCACCATCGACCTTGGGCGGCAGGTCAGCGCCGGTGACGGCGACAATGGCGTCTTCGGTGAATTCCAATTCCGGCCCCATGAAGACCGCCTCAAGGCAGGCAGCACCCTCCGGGTTTCCGACCAGCAGGTTGGCGGCACGCAAAGCCAGCCGGTCCATGGCCCCACCGATCGGGATGCCGAGATGATAGTAGCCGGGGCGACCCAGATCCTGGATGGTGGTTGCGAGACCTGCACTGATGACCTTAACCATGGAGTGTCTCCTGCAGTCTGGCGTTGGTGCCGTCGATATCGGCGTTGAAGTCGTTGAGTGAGAAGCGCACGTTACGCATGAGTGGAGCAAACTTGCCTTCATCGACATCGGCCACAGCCTGGTCGTATTCATCCCGGCCGATCGGCTTCCACTTGACGATGTCGCCGGGCCGGAAGAACACCATGAAATCCTTCAGGTAGCTGACCTGCTGCTGCGGGTCGTAGATCGGCATCGGCGTGATGCCGAACATCTGGTAGCCGCCGGCGCCGCGCACCGAATAAATACAGGAGAACGAACCGCCATAGCCGACGGTGAGCTTCGGCGTGTCCGTGCGGGGTCGCAGATATTTCGGCACCTGGATCTGCCTTGGCCGGTCAACCATCTGGTAGAGGAACGGCAAACCGGCAACGAAGCCGACCATGGAGACGAACCAGGGCGCGCCTGAATGGGCGGCGATGAAATCGTCCACCGTGCTGTAGCCATTGATGCTGGCGGCATATTCGATATCGGTGGAATCGGGATCCTGATGGCGTTCGCGAAACCGCATCAGCGTCTCGTTGGTCCACGGATCCTGGTAGTAGACCGGGATCTCGATGATCCGTGTGTTCAGCACCGGCTCGGCGAGGCTGGCTGATTCTTCCAGTCGCTTGAGCTCGGCCATCATGTCGTCCGGATGGATGCGGTCCGGATCGAACTTGATCTGGAACGAGGCGTTGGCCGGGCAGATCTCCGTTACGCCCTTGATATCAGCCTCGCGCACCGCATTGGTGATGGACAGGCTCTTGAAAAAGGCTTCGAGCGACATCGCCTCGTCGATTTCGACAAAGACGTGCTCGTCGCCGCCGAATGTATAGCGTGCGGTCATGCGGATCTCCCCGATGGTTCGTTGAGCCTCGCGGCATTGGTTTCCAGCCACGGTTCCAGCCAGTTGGTATGTACGGCGCCGGAGCGCACGTCGGCATCGTCGACAAGGGCCCGAAACAGCCCGGCCGTCGTCGTCAGGCCACCGACCTCCATTTCCGACAGTGCGCCCTTGAGCCGGTCGATGGCCGCATCGCGCGTTTCGGACCAGACGATCAGCTTGCCGAGCAGCGAATCGTAGAACGGCGGAACCTGGTAGCCGGGATAGAGCATGTGGTCGAAGCGCACGCCGGGACCGCCCGGCACACGCAGTTCCTCGACCGTCCCCGGAAACGGCATGAAGCCGTTGGCCGGGTCCTCGGCGTTGATGCGGACTTCAATGGCATGGCCACGCCGGTCGACATCGGCCTGTCCGACTGACAGCGGCGCACCGCCGCAAACGCGGATCATCTCGGCGACGAGATCGATGCCGGTGATGCATTCGGTCAGCGGGTGCTCAACCTGGATGCGGGTGTTCATCTCGATGAAGTAGAAATCACCGCTGACGTCATCATAGAGATATTCGATCGTGCCGGCGCCGCGATAGCCAACGGACCGGGCCAGCGCCACGGCGCTGTCGCACAGCATCGCCCGCGTCTTCGGCGACACAGCTGCCGACGGCGCCTCTTCCCAAACCTTCTGGCGGCGCCGCTGCAGCGAACATTCGCGTTCGAAACAGTGCACCGCATTGCGCCCATCGCCGAGGATCTGCACCTCGATATGGCGCGCCCTTGTGATCATCTTTTCCAGATAGAGGCTGCCATCGCCAAAGGCGGCCAGCGCCTCGCTGGAGGCCTGCGCCGCCAGCGCCTCGAAAGTCTCGGGGTCTTCGGCAATGCGGATACCACGGCCGCCACCGCCCGCCGCCGCCTTGATCATCACCGGAAATCCGATGTCTTTTGCAACCGCCAGGCCGGCGGCCGGATCGGCGATCACGCCATCGCTGCCCGGCACGGTGGGAACGCCGGCCTTCTGGGCGGCTTCCCGGGCGGCTGCCTTGTCGCCCATCGTGCGGATCGTGTCTCCCGACGGGCCGACGAAAATCATGCCGGCTGCTTCGACCGCATCGGCAAACCCGGCGTTTTCGGCCAGGAAGCCGTATCCAGGATGCACCGCATCGGCGCCGGCCTGTTTCGCCGCGGTCAGGACCGCCTCGGTGTTCAGGTACGATTTCGCAGCGGCCGGCGGGCCGATCTCGACCGCCTCATCTGCCAGTTTCACCGACAATGCCTCGGCGTCCGCCGCGCTATAGGCTTGGACGGTCTTGATCCCGAGATCGCGCGCGGCGCGAATGATGCGCACCGCGATCTCGCCGCGATTGGCGATGAACAATGTGCGGATGGCCATGGTCGCGTCAGCCATCCAGTTCAACCAAGGTCTGGCCGGCCATCACCGGCTCCCCATCATCCGCCGGAAATCCGGAGACGGTGCCGGCACCGTCGCTCTTGATCTCATGAAACGATTTCATCACTTCGACCAGTCCGATCACGTCACCGACGGCAACCGTGTCGCCGACCTCCTTGAACACCGGCTGGTCGGGCGCCGGCTTGCGGTAGAACGTGCCCGGAAGAGGCGATTTGACTTCGTGATTTGCCATTGGTTCGGATCCCTCCTTTGCGCCGTGAAAGGCGTTTAACCCTGTGCCGCGACATGCGGCTTGAGTGCAGTGCTGACCGCATGCGCGATAGCCACGGAATTGGGCGTATCGGAATGCACACAGACGGTCTCTGCCCGCACCGGCAGGTCGACCCCGCCGGCCGAGCGTACCAGACCTTCCGAAACCGCCCGCAAAGCCCGTTCGGCTGCCACTTCCGGCGCCACCGGCGCATGATGACGGGTCACCAGCAACCGACCGTCATCAGCATACTCGAGATCAGCGAAGAACTCGGCACGAAACTCCAGGCCGCGGGCTTTGTAGACATCCTCGTGCAGCGTGCCGGCGAGACCGAACAGCGGCACCCGAAAATGCTCGCCGATATCGGCAATCGCTTCGGCGATGTGCTCCTGCCGCGCCGCCATGGAGTAGAGCGCGCCGTGCGGCTTCAGATGGTTGAGTTCGATGCCCGCAACTTCGAGAAAGCCTTTCAACGCACCGATCTGGTAAAGCACGATGTTGGCCATCTCGTCGCGATCGATCTTCATTTCGCGGCGGCCGAAACCCGGCAGGTCCGGCAGCGAGAAGTGGGCGCCAACCTTGACGCCAAAGCGCTTAGCCAATTCCACCGTGCGACGCATGTGGTTGGGGTCTGAGCCGTGAAAACCGCACGCCACGTTGGCCTCGTCGATGTGCGGCATCATCGCCTCGTCGTCGCCCATCTGGTAGAGCCCGAAGCTTTCGCCCATGTCGCAATTGATGTTGACCGACATCTTCGTTCTCCTCAGTCGCGCAGCGATGCGACGAAACGCAGCCGCAGCTGGTCGGCGATCACCGCCAGGATCAGGAGCGATCCAAGCACCACCGTCTGCAAGTAGGATTCAATGCGCGCCAGGTTCATGCCGTTCTGCACCAGGCCGATGAAGAGCGCCCCGAGCACGACATTCTCGAGCCGCCCCACCCCGCCGCGCAGGCTGACGCCGGCTATGACGCAGGCGGCGATCGATTCAAGCGGCATCGATGCGCCGATGTTGGCCTCGCCCGTATCAAGCCGGGCGGTCAGGAGCATGCCGGCGATCGCCGCCATCATGCCGCACAGCAGGTAGGTCCAGAACAGCGTTAGCCGCGTGTTGACGCCGGACAGACGGGCCGCTTTCAGGTTGCCGCCAACGGCATAGAAATAGCGGCCATAGGGCGTGCGGTTGAGAAACAGCCAGAGCACCGCAATGATAACGACCGCAACGACCACGGGCGTTGGAATTCCGAACACCGAACCGAAGCCGAACACGTCGCCGAATGTCTGCGGCATGCCGTAGACCGGAACGCCGCCGGTGAGATAAAGCGCCGCGCCAAAACCGACCGAGGCCATACCAAGCGACATCATGAAAGGCGAAACGTTGAACAGCGCCACGCCAACGCCGTTGACCGCGCCGATCAACGTGCCGGCGGCAATACCGGCGAAACAGCCGATAGCGATCGTCAGCCAGATTGCCTCAGGCATGGCCGCATGGGCCGACGCCATTGCCAGCGCGCCTACCACCGATGTCAGCGCCAGAATGGTGCCCACGGACAAATCGAAGCCGCCGGTCAGGAGCGCCAGCATCTGGCCCAGCGACACGATGGTCAGATAGACCGATTGGCGCAGGACATTCATCAGGTTGCGGCCGGTCAGGAAATTGTCGGACAGCACGGTGAAGATCACCACCGCTGCCACCAGCAGCACCGGCAGGATACCGATGCGCACAAAGAGCTGTTTGAGCCGGTCGCCCGGTTGTCTGCCGTCGCGTGCGGTCATTTCGATCTCGCTCATGGTCAGGCGGCCTCCCTTTCGAAGAAATGCGCCAGAACGTTTTCTTCGGTGATAGCGTCGCCTGTCAGTTCGGTCTGGATGCGCCCCCGATAGAAAACGAAGGCCCGGTTACACAGGTGCAGAATCTCCGGCAGGTCGGAGGAAATCAGCAGGATGGCAACGCCGCTTTCGCAGAGCTGCGCAATGAATTCGTAGATCGCCGCACGCGTGCCGACATCGACGCCGACAGTGGGTTCGTCAAAGGCGATCAGGTCGAAGTCGCGGGTCAGGCTGCGCGCCAGCATGACCTTCTGCTGGTTGCCGCCGGAAAAGTGCTCGACGGCTCGTTCCACCCGCCGTGGCGACAGGTTGAGCCGTTCGGCGAGCTCATCGACGGCTTTCGCCTCGGCACGCCGATCGAGCGTCAATCCGTTTGAGAAGGGTTTGGTGTTGAGCGCCGCCAGGCTCATGTTCTCGCGTGCCGGGCGCATCAGCATAAGCCCGTCGGTGTGGCGATTGGACGGCAGGTAGAGAAAACCGCTGCGCAACAGGTGCGCCGTGCTCTTGCCGGTCACGTCCTCGCCCTTCAGCCTGACGCTGCCGCCGGAGATCTCACGCGCGCCGAAGCAGGCCTGGGCAAAACTGGATTTGCCGGAGCCGACGAGACCGGCCAACCCGACGATTTCGCCGCGGGCAACGGAAAGCGAAGCGCCGCGCACCGCATCGTCCGCGGTTGCAAGGTCCCCGGCTTCGAGAATGTTGGCACCGGGCTTGAAACTGATTTCCGGGAAAACCTGGCCGACCACCCGGCCGGTCATCAGGTTGACCAGCGTGTCTTCCGACGTGGTCTTGGCGTCGACGGTGTCGACATAGCGGCCGTCGCGCAAAATGGTGATGCGATCACCGATACGGCGGATTTCGGCCATCCGGTGAGTGATGTAAACGATGCCGACCCCATCGGCCTTCAACCGCTCGATCAGAGCGAAGAGCTGGTCAGTCTCGTGATCGGTCAACGAGGCCGTCGGTTCGTCGAGGATCAGCACCGACAGGTCGGAGCGGAACGCCTTGGCGATCTCCACCATCTGCTGTTCGGCGCGCGTCAGCCTGTCGACGCGCCGGCCGAGCGGCAGATGAAAGTCCAGGCGCTCGAGAATTTCTTCGCCCTGACGCTGTGCCGACCTGCGGTCAAGCAGACCGGCCTGTCTTGGTTCGGCGCCGAGAAACAGGTTCTCCAGCACCGTCAATTGCGGGATCAGCGAAAACTCCTGGAACACCGCGCTGATGCCCAGATCGCGGGCTTCATGCACCGAGCGCAATTGCACCGGACTGCCCTTGAACTCGATATGACCGCCGTTGGGCTGATTGGCCCCCGCCAGCATCGAGATCAGCGTCGACTTGCCGGCGCCGTTTTCGCCGAACAGCACATGAACTTCACCGGCTCGCAGGTCGAAGTCGACCCGGTCGAGCGCGGTGACGCCCGGATAGTGCTTCTGCAGGTCGTGGGTCCGGATCAGCGGATACGCGTCGTCCTGACGCGTATCCGCCGTGCGGTGTTGGGAGGACATCGCCGGGATCCTGACTACTCGACGCGGAACACCGGTTTATAGCCGGCTGGCGCCAGCGTCGAGGAACTGTCGAAGCTGGAGTGATTGTCCTGGGTCACCACACGCAGCGCCGGGCCGACATGCTTCTGATAGTCCTTGCCCTCCAGAATGCGCACAGCCGTGTCGATGGCAACGCGGCCCTGGATGACCGGCGAATCCGTCGGCGCGGCGAGGATCTGGCCACGGCGGATGCCCTGGTCGACGCCCGGCGTGTAGTAATAGGACAGAACCTTGATCTGGTCCGTCAGGCCGCGCGAGCGCAGGATCGGAATGGCCGCTTCAGCGGTCACCGCCGTTCCGACGACATAGTCGAGGTCCGGATGGGCTTCGAGCGTGTCTTCGACCAGCTTGGCCTGGGCTTCCTTGCCGGTATCACCATATTTGGTCTCGACCAGATCGATGGCGCTGCCATCGATGGCTCCGGTGAACCCGGTGTTGCCGGCCTCAACCCAACCGGCGCCTGCCGGTCCCGGGAACCAGGCGACCTTGACCTTGTCACCGCCCGAAGGATGCAGTTCGGCGAGATAGGCACCTGCCTTGCCGCCCATTTCGCCAAAGGACACCAGCGACTTGGCGCTGAGTTCAGGCGACGACATGCCATTGATCACGTCGATGACCGGAATGTCTTTGCCGCGGATTTCCTTGACGATGTTGTTGAGCCCGTCGAAGGAGATGGCTCCGATGACAACGGCATCCGCACCGGCCGCCACGCAGTCTTCGATCTGCGAGATCTGGTTGTTCAGTTCCGTATAACCGCCGGCCTCGACCAGCTGCATCTTGACGCCAAGGCGCTTAGCCTCTTCGGCAACACCGTAATCGACGCCGAGCCAGTAGGCGTCTTTCATATGCGGGAAGGAGACGCAAATCTCCCACGGTTTCGACGCTTTCTCCAATGGCGTGTAGTCCACGGTCGTGCGCGGGCTGGCCATGTCGAAGGGCGGATCCCAGACCTCCACCGGATAGGGATACCAGTCCTCGGCCTGGGCCTGCGCCACGGCAACAGCGCCGAGCGCGGCCGAACCGAGCAATGCGAGAATGAGCTTGTTCATGTGTTCGTTTCCCTTGTTGGGTCCCTTACGGACCGTTCAATGCACGGTTCCGGAACGCCATTGACGACCGGCCGGCTGTAGGCGTCAGAAAGGATAGGAGCGGCGTCGCAGTATTGTAAAATATGGAATTGCGCGTAGTATTATCGAAAAATCTGATGCCTTGGGCTCAGCTACAACCAAAGGACGATGGTGGCTTGAAGCGAGGCGGAAACCAGAGTCGATGGCCTCAAAACCGCGTAACCGGATCGGATATCGCTAAACTCGCAGCCTGGAGTCCACTGACCGCTACAAACACGCATCTGATATTCAGATAAAGGGAATCGAAATAACCGATGGAACCCACACTGCGGCAGTTTCGCTATTTCATCGCCGTCGCCAATGCCGGCCAGGTTTCGCGGGCGGCGATGGACATCAACGTTTCGCAATCCGCCGTCACCGCGGCCATCAAGGGACTGGAGGAACTGATCGGCGCGCCACTGTTCGAGCGCCACGCCGGCGGCGTTACCCTGACCTACGAGGGCAACCTGTTCCTGGACCACGCCCGCCACATCGTCGCCAACGTGGAAGAGGCCGTGCAATTGCCCCGGCGCATCCGCGAAAATGTCAGCGGCACGATCAATCTGGCGATGAGCTACACTATTGCCGGCTATTTCCTGGCGCCGCATCTTTCCCGCTTCTCGCGCGGTTTTCCCAACGTCAAGATCAACCTGACGGAGACCGCCCGCACCGACATAGAAGAGGGCCTGATCGCCGGCACATTCGATCTCAGCGTCCTGCTCACCTCCAACATCATCAACCAGGAGGACCTGTCGCACGACACCCTGTTTCGCTCGCGTCGCCGGTTGTGGGTGGACGCCCACCACCGTTTTCTGGAACGCCCCAACGTGTCGCTGCAGGACATCGCCGCCGAGCCCTACATCATGCTAACGGTCGACGAGGCCAGCAACACGGCACAACGCTACTGGAACCGAACACCCCACAGCCCCGACACCATCTTCCGCACGTCCTCGGTCGAAGCCGTGCGCAGCATGGTCGCCAACGGCATGGGCGTCGCCATCCTCTCCGACATGGTCTACCGCCCCTGGTCCCTCGAAGGCCGCCGCGTCGACGTCATCCCGGTGGCCGACCCGGTCCCGACCATGGACGCCGGCTTCGCCTGGTCGAATTCGGCCGAGCTAAGCGACGCCGCCCGCGCTTTCATCGAGTTCATGCACCTGTCGATGGGCCCCGAGCAGCCGATGAACATGATGGCGGGGAAGACCGCACGGGGGTAGGGATTCCAGGAAATCACCCACCCAAATCCACGTGCTGACAGCTCTCGATGCGCTAAACCTGCATAACCGATTTTAATCGCTCGAACGCATCCTGAATATGCGCTTGCGGCGCTGCGATGTTGATGCGAACGAAGCAGGCCGCTTCTTCATCAAACCACGTACCGGGGCTCCCGCCGAAACCAGCCTCGGCCATTTTTGCGACAAGCGCCTCGCCCTCCAGGCCGGTTTCGCTGCAATCCAGCCATATCTGATAGGTACCCTCGACCGGTGACATGCTGATCGATGGCAGCTCGTATTGCAGATAGCCACTCACCCAGTCGATCGTGCCTTGCAGGTAAACCAGCAGTTCGTCGACCCAGGCGTCGCCCTTTTCATAGGCTGCGATGGTGGCATGGGTCGTGAAGGCATTGCCGTGGCCGAGATACATCGATTCCTCGATGTGTTTCATGCGCGCCAGGAACGCGGTGTTCTCGGAGTAGATGTATCCGTTGGCTATGCTTTGCATTCCGAAGGTTTTTGCTGGCGAGCCCAGAACGGTGACGTGGCGGCCGTTGTCCAGCGTTGCGAGGCTGTTGAAAGTGTGATTGCCATAAATGATGTCCGCATGGACTTCATCGCTGATAACAGTGACGTTGTGTCTTTCGGCGATTTCCACCAGGCGCGCCAATTCATCGCCGCGCCAGACCCGGCCCACCGGATTGTGCGGGTTGCACAACAGCAAAAGCTTGACGGTTTCAGGCGCCAGTTTGCGCTCCAGATCGTCGAAATCCATGGTGTATTTGCCATCGGTGTTGATCATCGGATTTGTGACGATCTCACGGCCGGCAGTGCTGATGAGCTTGGCAAACTGGTGATAGACCGGAACCTGGATGACGATGCCGTCGCCCTCATCCGAAAGTTCGCGGATCAGCAGCGCGATGGCCGTCAGGACACCGGGGAAAGCCACGAAGTTCTCCGGCTTCAACGTCAGTCCATGCCGTCTTTGGTGCCAGCCTGAGATCGCTTGAAAAATACGCTCGGGGTTGATTTCGTAGGCGAATTGGCCCCGTTCCGCCACATAGCGAAGAGCCTCCTGGATGGGATCAGCGACGGCGAAATCCATATCGGCGACCCATAGAGGCGTTACCTCGGTCGTGCCGAACATCCGCTTGAGGCGCTCGGGGTTGTGCCGGGCGAAGAAATCACCTGTTTTGGCAGGCGCAGTGTCAAATCGGCTCATCGTGTGGATCCCTGGTCATTGCGGCTCAGCGGCTCATCGATAAAGCGATGGCGGCCATTGTTCAATGATCAGCGCGGCATGGTCATCGAAGCATCGGCAAAAACGTCTGTGCTCCGAAATCCGCCGCATGCTACCATCCGGCAATGACCGAAGACCCTTTGTTTATTACATCCTGTCGCGTTCGACCGATCATGGCTCCGCTGCCGATGCCGCACAAAACCGCGTCGGGAACGCTTGAGGTCGCACCGCTCGTTCTCATCGACATTACGACAGACAGCGGCCTGACCGGGTCGGCCTATATATTTTCCTATACGCCGGCTGCACTCGAGCCTCTGGCTAACCTGACAAGGAACATCATCGACGGCCTTGTCGGCGAAGAGGCCAATCCGGAGAAGGTCTATGATCTTCTGGATGCACGCTTTCGTCTGCTGGGAAATCAGGGCCTCGTCGCAATGGCCATCGGCGGGATCGACAAGGCGATCTGGGACATCGCCGCAAAGGCCAAAGGCAAGCCGCTAGGCGATTTGATCGGGCGCGGCGTTGAACCGATCCGGGTCTATGACAGCCTTGGCCAGATGCCGCCGGCCGAGACGGCACGGGAGGTCGAGGCATCGCTTGAGCGCGGTTTCCGGGCCTTCAAGATCAAGGCAGGCCATCCGGACCCGTCGGTTGACGTCGCCGTCGTCCGCGCCATCCGGCACGTGGCGGGTGCGGATACCTGGGTCGCCGCGGACTTCAATCAGGCGTTTGGTGTCGACGAGGTCATTCGCCGGATGCGAATGCTGGATGACGAGAATATCGCCTGGATCGAAGAACCGGTGCTGGCCACCGACCACCGCGGGCACGCAGCCGTTCGCTCGGAAATCCGGACGCCGGTGCAAACCGGAGAAAACTGGTGGGGCGTTGGAGACATGGAAAAATCGATAGAGGCCGGCGCCTCGGACTATGCCATGCCCGATGCCATCAAAATCGGCGGCGTCACGGGATGGCTCCGCGCGTCTCGTTTGGCGGAAACCAATGCGCTCCCCGTGGCCAGCCATCTCTTTGTGGAAGTGTCGGCGCACCTGCTCCAGGCGACACCGACGGCGATGATCCTGGAATGGTTTGATATTGCCGGCACAATCGTCACCGACTCGCCCAAAGTCAACGACGGTTTCGTCACGCCTTCGACCGGTGCCGGCATCGGAATATCCTGGGACGAGGCGGCCATCGCAAAGATTGCGGGATAACCGACGTCCCAGTAAATCAGCTCAAGAAAGCGGAATGGCGGTCTCAATGAGCTGCTCTTGCCGTCTTTCGGCCAACAGCCGATCTGCTGGCCGCCTTCAGGGCACCGTATCCGGTCGTCAAACGGCCAGGCTCTTCACCAGAAGCAGCACATCGCCAGTGTAATAGGGCTGACAGGGATGAAGGCGAACGGCTGCCGATTCGACACGTTCGTATCCAAGCCGCTCATAAAGCCGCACGGCGCCGTGGTTCTGCCCGTAAACCTGGATGCTCATCCTGGAATATCCGGCCTGCTGTGCAGCCCGTTCGGCTTGCTCCATGAGCTTGCTTCCAATCCCCTGACCGCGGCAGGACGCAAAGACGGCAAGCGCGTTGATATACCAGGTGCCGACGGAATGTCGTTCCAGCTCGATAAAGGGAGCGATCGGCGCCGGCAGGTCATCTGGATCGTCTTCCGGCGCTGTGTCGATGGCGTAGCTCAGTACCATCCCGGCGGTTTCGCCATTCGCCTCGGCGATGACGGCATTGGTGAAAGAAAAGCCGCCTGATGTCCGGCGCGCGCGTTCGGCGCCGATTTCCAAAGGTGACTGACCGGCGTCGGCAGACTTGCTCCAAAGCCAGGTGGGAATGCCTTCGCCGGCAATGTCGATCAGCTTGGCAAGGTTATCGGCGTCATTCGCCGTTGCTTCACGCAAATTGGGGACTGAGTGAACGTTCATGGGTTTCTCCGTTCATTGTCGTGAGATTTCGAGATGGGATCAGGCTGCGACGCCTGCGGCGCCGTGACCGGCGATGCAGCCGACATGGCGATGATCGGTGCCGCAGCAGCCGCCGATGACGCGAATGTTCGGCATCAATGTCAGCAGGTCGGCATTCAACCGGCCCAGCTCTTCAGGGTCGCCATCGTCAAGCACTTCGGCTTCATCCAGTTCGGCATGGCTCAAGCGCGACGCGTTCGACCGGATCCCGCCGATGCGCGCGATCCAGTCGGCGCGTGTGTCCAGCGCATCTCTGAAATGGTCCGGGTGCGCGCAGTTGATCATGTAATAGAGCGGTCCGTTATCTGTCGCAGCATCCACCTCGCGGATTGCCTCGCCGAGCGGTTGGCCGGACGGCAGACATCCATCCGTTTCCAGCGTGAAGGCAATCACAGCCGGAACATCGATCTCCCGTGCGGCGCGAGCGATGCCGATGGCTTCGCCGGCGTGGGTGAGCGTCATCGCACTGATCAAGTCGACGCCGGCGCGTCCGAGCGTATGGATCTGCGGCGCGTGAATGAGAAGCGCGTCCTGCGCATCGAGCGGCGCATCCGGCGCATAGGCGTCGCCGGCGGGGCCCACCAAGCCGTTGATCAAGATCGGAAACCCATCGCTTTCGTGCCGAGCCCGGATATCCGAGACGAACGCGACGGCGCGTTTGTTGGTCTTGAGGACTTCGGAGATCGTCTGGCCGAGCGGCCCGGCCCAGGCCATGCCGGCTCTCCAGGTCGGAGCATCGAGGACGAAGCCGCGGCCGGACTGCCGGGCGATGGCGATGTACCGTTCGAAATAGTCGGTCAGGTCGCGCCGGCCGGTCTCGCTATCGAGCAGAACGGCGGCCGAGAAACAAGGGAGTTCATATCCCTTGTCGAAGATCATATATGTCTCCAAACCACCGTCGGACAAAAAGAAACGTCCGCTGCTGGTCAGGTGCTGAATTCGCATGGTGCTGTTCCTTGTTTTTTGATGCCAAAGGAATAGCGTCAGGTGGCCGTCGCCTGATAGTTGTCGCGTGGTCCGGTTGTGAATTTTCCGTTTTGTGCTTTGTTTTCAATGCACAAGACAGAAACCAAACGGCGTGAGATCGCTGCGACGAGGCACCAACTGGACTCGCAGTACAGTCGGGAGACAAGTCATGGATCAAAAGGGCGATACCCGCAGCCGCATTCTCGACATTGCCGAGGCGGCCGTTCTTGAAAAGGGCTTCGAGGCCACGTCAATCGAAGAGATTGTCGCCGGTGCCGAGATTTCCAGAGGCGGCTTCTTTTACCATTTCAAGGACAAGAATGCCCTCGCGCGGGCCATGCTGGAGCGTTACATCGAAACCGAGAATGCGCTCTATGACGATCTGTTCGCGCGGGCACGGGAGCTGAACGACGATCCGCTCCACTGCATGCTGATCGGCCTCAAACTGCTGGCCGAGATGCTGGAGGAAATGCCGACTGGCCATCCCGGTTGCGTGATTGCGTCGACGGCCTACCAGGACCGCCTCTTCGACAAGGGCGTGCGGGACCTCAACCGGCAAGCCATTCTGGGCTGGCGAAAACGGTTCCGGGGCATGTTCGAAGAAATCGCCGAAGTCTATGAGCCGCGAGAGCCGGTCAACATGGACGCGCTCGGCGACATGGTTTCCAGTGTGGTCGAAGGCGGCCTCGTTCTGCAACGCGCGCTGCGCGAGCACAACAACGCATCCGAACAGATCATGCTGTTCCGGACCTATTTGAAACTGCTGTTTTCGCCGCAAAAATAGGCCAGCTCCCTCGAACCTACCGCCCTCGAAACTCCGGCGCCCGCTTTTCGGCAAACGCCCGCCGGCCCTCTGCGGCATCTTCGGTGGCGAAACAGATCGTCTGCAGGTCGCGCTCATAGGCGACCGCTTCGTCCAGCGGCATGGCAGCAGCCGCCCGCAAATTGGTCTTGACCGTCGAAGCCGCGATCGGCGCACGGCTGGCGACGGTACGGGCAAGCTCCACGGCACGGTCCTGCAATTCCTCCGGCGTCCAGAGATCACTGACCAGGCCCCAGGCAAGCGCCTGCGCGGCGTTTACCGGGTCACCGGTCAGCACCATCTTGGCAGCGTTGGACGGGCCGATCGAGCGGGTCAAATGCGCCACCATGCCGCCGCCACCGATCCAGCCGAGCTTGATTTCCGGCGCAGCGAAACTGGCAGTGTCGGAGGCGACGCGGATGTCGCAGCTCATGGCCATTTCGAGCCCGCCACCAAAGGCATAGCCGTTGATGGCTGCAATGACCGGTTTGCGCAAGCCGCGCAGCGCATCGCAATATTCCGGGCGGTTGCGAAACTCCCAGGGCGTTTCGTAGCGGTCGAGTTCACTGATGTCGGACCCGGCGCAGAAAGCCCGATCGCCGGCGCCGGTGAGAATCACACAGCGGATATCCGGATCGGCGTTGCATTGCGCCACGGCATCAATCATGGCCGCCGCCATCTCCGGCGTCATCGCGTTGAGTTTCCTGGGCCGGTTGAAGCGGATCGTCGCAATGTGCCCGTCGCGTTCGAACTTCAGCTCTTCGGTCATGACAATGCCTTCTCTGTTTCCGGCAGCGACGCGGTGAACATGGCGCGTAGCCGCTCCGCGACCGCGGATGCGGGAACCGCCCCCTCGAGCGCCTCACGCACGGCGGCAGAAGCGGCTGTCTGGAACGCGATATAGCCGTCATGACGCGGCCGCACAGCGGCATGCTCCAGCGTGTCCCTCGTCGACACGTAAAACTGCCCTACCTGTGCATTCACTGACTTATCTGCCCAGGCGGAACGGTTTGACGGCTGGCCGTCATTGTCAGGAATGAAACCGGACTGCGCCTCTTCGCTCATCATATGGGCGAGATGATTCATCAGCTCGGGTGTCGGGCTACAGCGTTGCGATAGGGCGATGCCGGTTCCGCCGAGGATCGATCCGGGACGCCCTTGCGGGCGCGCCCGCGGCGCATCACGAAAGAGAACCGTCTCCGGTGCGGGGCGCGCGGCATAGGGCACATAGCCATAGACCAGCGGGCAAACCCGGATTTCTGTCCCACCTGACATTTTCTCCAGCAGGCCGATGGGATTCAGGCCGATGCAGGTCTGGTCGGAATGAGCGTAGATTGCGGCCATCAGTTCGAAGGCGTCGCGACAAAGTGTGTCGTCGAGCCAACCGCCATCCGCGAGATCCAGAGTTTCGTCGAAAGCCGCGGCGATCGACATCAGGCTGAGCACGGCATGTGGTCCGGCCAGCGACAGTGCCAGACCGCTTTCGTCGCGGGCAAAGGCCAGGACCTCCTCCCAGGTGCGAAGCGGAGCGTCGGCCAATTCCGATCGAACCGCCATCACCTGGCTCGCGGCATCGAGAGGCAGAGCCCAGACGCGCCCGTTCATGCGGTAGCTTCTCAGGCTGGGGCCAATGCTGTCTGCCTCAAGCCGTTTAAGCATCGCAATATCGAACAGCGCCTCCAGCGGCTGCAGGCACGCGTGGGACAGAGCTTCACCCATATGCGGGTGATCCATCACGACGAGGTCGTAACGAGCGCACAGGTTGGCAATCGGCGCGCTTTCAAAGCCTTCAAGGGGCTGTTTGTCCCATTCGATCAAACCGCTCTGTCGTCCGGCCCGATCCAGTGCATTGAAGCCGCGCGGGTGGTCCCAGGTGAGACCGCGGAACGGTGGGGTCATGACCCCTCACCCAGGTGAACGGCACCCGCCGCTTCGAGACGGGCGATGTCATCGTTCGAATAGCCGGCCTCGGCCAGCACCTCGGCACTATGCTGACCCGTCAGCGGTGCACCGCGCGTGACCTGGCTGGGCGTGCGCTGAAAGCGGATCGGAAATCCTGGCGTTTTGACCCGGCCCTCGGTCGGATGATCATACTCGACCATGGTGCCGTTGTGGGCAATCTGCGGGTCATCGACCAGATCGGCATAGCCATAGACGGGCGCGGCCCAGATGCCTGCCGCCTCAAAGGCAGCCATCCAGTCCGCGGTGTTCCTGGCCGGCAGGGCTTCGCGCACCAGCCGGTACAACAGGTCACGCTGCTCCCAACCGGCGGATTCGGGATCGAGACCAGCCAGCCGCGGTTCGTCGAGCACGCGGCTGAGCACGTCGAGATCGGGCATCGCCATCGCCACATAGCCATCGGCGGTGGCAAACGTCCCGTAGGGCGAGCGGATATAGACATGCGCATGCGGCTCATCGCTGCGTGTCTGTGGTTTGTTGCCGACGGTGAAGACGGACAATTCCTGCATCTGGATCGTGGTGATCGCATCCAGCATGTTGACCTCGACCTTCTGCCCCTCGCCAGTGCGCTCGCGGTGCAGAAGCGCCGCCAGGGCGCCCTCGAACGCGGTATAGGCAGTAATGGCGTCGACCAGATACTGACCGGCAGCGAGCGGCGCCTCGCCCTTGCGGCCGGAGGACAGCATCGCACCGCTCATCGCCTGCAGCAGCAGGTCCTGTCCCGGACGCTGCGCATGCGGGCCGTCCTCGCCATAGCCCGACATCGAAATGTAGATCAGCCCGGGGTTCAATTCGGAAAGCGTTTCGTAGTCGACACCAAGCCGTGCGGCCACGCCGGGGCGGTAGTTCTGGATGAAGACATCCGCTTCCCGGACCAGTCGGTGGATGATGGCCCTGCCGGCATCGTTCTTCAGATCGACGGCCAGCGAGCGCTTGTTGCGGTTCAACGACAGGAAGGAGACGTTGATCCTGTTGCCCTGCGCACCGCCGGCCGCGACGTGACGCTGCCACTCGCCGGTCACCGGCTCGACCTTGACCACATCGGCGCCCAGATCCCCCAGCCTCTGGGCCGCGAAGGGCCCGGCCATGGCGATCGAACAATCAAGAACCCTGTATCCGTCCAGAATGCCCATCGAAAAGCCTCAGTTCATGCTCCAGCCGCCATCGACGGCCAGACTGTGTCCGGTAATGAACCCCGCGCCATCGGAGGACAGGAACAGGATCGCTGCCGCAATGTCATCGGGCGTGCCGCGCCGTTTGACGGCCTGGTGATCCAGAACGTGGCGGGCGTAGCCTTCAGGGTCCGGATGGATCTTTTCCGCATCCGTCGGGAAGGCACCCGGCGCGATGGCGTTGACGGTAATCCCCCATTTGCCGAATTCGCGCGCCCAGGCGCGCGTCAGCCCCAGGAGCGCGCCCTTGGACTGCACATAGGGCGACAGGTTCTCCCATCCGCCGGTCAGCGTGATCGACGTGACATTGACAATCCGACCCCAGCCCTTTTTGCGCATGGCCGGCAGCAGCTCTGCCATGCAGACAAGGGCTGCATCGACATTCACCGCCTGCACCTGACGCTGCTCCTCCAGCGAAAAGTCCTCGAAAGGCTTGGACGGGTAGATTGCCGCGTTGTTGATCAGCACATCCACCGCGCCATCTCGAAGGATACCCTGCAAGGTGTCGCGCAAGGCTGACGTATCGGTCAGGTCCTGTTCGATCAGATGCAGCCGGCCCGACAATTCCCCAGGGGTCTCGGCCCGCAGGCACTCGTTCTTGCGGTGGTCGCGATCGATCGAGAACACCTCTGCCCCGGCCGCCAAAAGCGCCAGCGTTGTGCCGTGACCCAGCCCGCCGGCCGCGCCGGAATAAAGCACGCGGCGGCCGTTCATATCGCCGGGCGCGCTCACGACCGCCCCCCGATCGGCCGGAAATCGCCCGACGGCGCCGGGTAATCGGCTTCCGGCTGGGCAGCGATATCGGTGATCCGCTTTTCGGCTGCCGCGATGGCCTCCGTGTCCGGCAGGATCGAAAAAGTCGTGTCGTAGCGGCGCTCATCGCCGTGACCGAGCCAGATCAATTCGCCCCGCTTGCGCGCCGCGCCATGACCGAGCACATGGTTCGACGAGGGCTCGATCCCCAGCGCGTACTGCCCCGATTGCAGGTTCTGCCATTCGTATTGGCAGGGAAACTGGTCCTTGCGGGTGACGACCATCATGCCGAGCCCAAGCCGGTCGTTGACCAGCGCTGTCGGCACCTCTCCCTGATCGTCGGCCGCCAGTTCGTGCTGCCAGACCTGTTCATGGAAATCCGTCTGCGGACCCGGCATGGCGCGATAGCCGACACCCTGCGCATCATAGGTTTCCGCGTGCGCGGCCCAGACCACATCGGCGATTGGCGCCAGATAGCGCGCGCCCTCTTCGAGCACCGGATGACCGACATTGATGTGGTAGCAGAACATGTGCGGTGTGCGGTAAAAGCCGCGATTGACCACCCGGTCCGTCAGGCGGATATCATTGGCGCCGACCTCCACCTCGATCCGTCGGTGCATCTCCAGATGCTCGCCGAACACGGTGCCCTGGGCCACGACCCCTTCGGCCCAGAGCGTGCAGCGGTCGCCGTCCCAGGCCTCGCCATAGCCGGTCAGTTTGGCCGGGATCGTGCCAACCCGCCCGTGGATCGAGTGGGAGACCTTTTCCCGCGGCGCATAGACATAGTTGTCGGCCGGTGCGTCATACATGAACAGGATGTGGTCAAGGCCGCAGGTGACCATCAGGCCTGAAAACGACCGAAGCCAGCCCAGGCCGCCCTCGCCTTCGTATTCATGCAGGCCCGGGTGGCGGAATCCGGCCGGTGATTGCCAGCCGATGCCCATGCCGCGATACTCGCAATCGCCGATATCCATGGCCCGGTCGACCAGCACGGTGAACCGCAAGCCGGTGCCGGTGCGAAACTCCAGCATCCGGATGCCCCGTTCGACCCCGTCTTCCAGCGTCATCAGGCGTACTCCGGCCGCATGGGCGTTGGCGCCACTGACCGCTTCGAGCTCGGTCCGGGTCATCTCTTTCCCGTAGAGAGTTGGCATGCGTCCTCCGTTTACCGGCCCGACACGGGCGGCATTGCAGAATTCAAGTCTGTTTCGGAACGCCCGGCTTATTCACCGGGCGGTGGCTCAGCTGCTCAAAGTCCGTTGGCGCGCAGTTTTCCGTCGAGGAATTTCTTGGCGCGCGGCACATCCTCTTCATCGAGATGTTCGATGATCATCGGAATGTTCGGGTGCTTCCTGGCAAGCCGCTGCAGGTAGAGATCGTAGTTGAGAGACCCCAGCCCCGGCGCCGGCAGTTCGATCGAGCCGACGCCCCGGAAGGTGTGGCTTTCGGCGGCATCGTCATCACCGATATCGGCGTGCTTTTCGCTGTCATCGATCGAGCGCATCACATCCTTGGCATGGGCAATGCAGACCCGGTCGCTGAGCGCGTCGAAAACGTGATTGATCGTCTCGTCCATCTTGTCGATGTTGTGATCCTCGAAGTAGTTGGTCGGATCCATGATCAGACCCAGTCCCGGGTGGTCGACCTCGGCAAACATGCGCAACGTCTCCTCGACAGAGCCGACGACATTGTTCACGTAGGTTTCCAGCAGGAACACGGCACCGTGATCGTAGGCGTATTGCGCCAGATCGGCGATCACCGTGCGGCAGTCGTCCCAGCCCTCCTCGGTCTTGTTCTTGGGGTGGTGGGTCCAGTCGCTTTCCTCGTGGAAGGTGCCGGTTTCCGAGCATACGAAGGGTGACCCCAGATACTGGGCGTGGGCAAGGATTTCCTTGAACCGCGTCAGCAACGCCTCGCGTTTGGCCGGAATCGGATGAATGATGTTGGTGTAGCAGGAGGTTGCGCAGATCGGCAGATTGTGATCACGGAACGTTTCGCGGATCTGCTTGCACTTGTCGACCGTGATCTGCCCGTCGCCGACATCGACATCCTTGAAATGCATGTCGAGCTGCACGGTGTTGAAGCCGTGGTCGCGAATGACCTGGGCGGTCTTGTCCAGTTCGTAGGGGAAATACCCTGAGAAAATTCCTGTCTGCATCATGGCCGTGGCCCTCCCTTATGTGTCATTTATCCAGAAAATCGCCGAGTTTCACCGTCCGACCCGCATCGATGGAGGCATAAGCCGCCTCCACCAGCGCCATCGTCCTGACGTTGTCGGCAACGTTGAGTGTCGGTTCGGTTCCCGCGTGCAAGGCATATTGCAGCTGTTCCATCACGCCGATGAAGGCGTGCGGGAACCACATGGTTTTCCATTCGGGCGTAACCCAGGCGCCACCGGTTGCTTCCGTCGAGGCATAGCTTAGCGTCGAGGCCGCGCCGGTCGGCCAGCCGATTGTGCCCTTGGCCACGCCCTTGGTGCCTTCGACCCGCCAGGTGATGTGCTGGTCGTCCTCATAGCCTTCCTCGCAAGGGCCGGACCAGACATCCTCCAGCGACAGCGCTATCAGTCCGGACGGAAATCGCAGTGTCGTCATGACGATACCGTCGGCATGGTCGAAGCTGGTGCGCGGATCGCTTCGCGTCAGGCTTGTTACCTCGTTGGGATCGCCAAACAGAAAGCGCAGCGCATCAAGGTGATGCACGCTCATGTTCGACAGCGTCAGCCGGTCGTAGTCTTCCAGAAAACCCTGCCAGTGCGGGATCGCATGCATATCGATCTGCGCGAACACAGGATCGCCGAGCACGTCCGAATCGAGCAGCTGTTTCAGCACCTGCATCGACTGATCGTAGCGCATGTTCTGGTTGACCGAGAGCGGTTTGCCTGCGGCCGCCGCCTCGTCGCGCAAGGCCTGCGCTTCTTCCAGGCTCAGCGCCAGCGGTTTCTGTGCCAGGATCGCCTTCACATGCGGTGCCGCAAGGGCTTCGCGGATCAGTGCCGGCTGCTGATCCGGTGGATAGGCGATGTCAACAATTTCCACCTGCGGGTCCGCTATCAGCTCCGAAGGCGTTGCGTGAACCGTTGGGATGCTCCAGCGCCCGGCCACTTCGGCTGCTCTCGACTGGGTTCGCGAGGCGATGGCGACGACAGGAAAGCGGGCCTCCTTGTAGGCGGCGAGATGACATTCGGCCATGATCATGCCGGCGCCGATGCATCCGATCTTGTAATCGCGGACCCGGATCTCGGGATCCGGTCGCAATGTCAGGTCCTGCATGGTGTCCTCCTCATGCTCCTGTCCCACCCAGCGCAATGCCGGCCTCGTCGAAGAAATGAAGTCGGCCCGGCATGGCGGAAAGCCGCACCGACTCGCCGACCTCAAACCGCGGCTGACCCCGCAACATTGCCTTGATCTGCATGTCGCGCACCGATAGTGTCACGATCGTTGTGCCGCCCATCGGTTCGACCGTTTGAACCCGGGCTTCGCCCGCAGTGTCGCGGTTCACCTCGACGCTTTCCGGCCGCACGCCAGCGCGTGCCGCCGAAGGCGGCGGCGGCGTCTTTGCCGCAATGGGTCCGTCCGGACCGACGTGGGCCGCATCCAACAGATTGATATGCGGCGCACCCAGCATTCCGGCGACATATTCGCTGTTGGGCGCGTCGTAGAGATCTTCCGGCACGGCGATTTGGCGAACCCGGCCGTTTTCCAGGATGGCCATCCGATCCGAGATCGACATCGCCTCTTCCTGATCGTGGGTCACGTAGATCAGCGTGTGCTTCATCTCGGTCTGGATCCGGCGCAACTCGACCCGTGTCTGTTCCCGCAATCGCGCATCCAGTGCCGAAATGGGATCGTCCATCAGGTACGCCACGGGATCGCGAACAAGAGCTCGGGCGATGGCAACGCGCTGACGCTCGCCGCCCGACAGCTGCGCCGGATATTTGTGCAGGATATGCGTCATGTGCATTTTTCGCGCCACATCGGTGACGCGCGCTTCGATCCGATCCGCCGGCACCCGACGTTCCACTAGTGGGAAACGCACATTGTCGAGTGCCGTCAGATGCGGAAAAAGCGCCAGGTTCTGAAACACCATGGCGACGTCGCGCTCGGCCGCCTCGATATGACGCACGGAGCGACCATCGATGAGAATGTCGCCGCTATCCGGGTTTTCCAGACCCAGGATCAGTTTCAGAATAGTCGATTTCCCCGACAGGGGCGGCCCGAAGAAACAGAAGAATTCGTTGTCGGCCACGTCGAAGCTGACATCATCAACGGCCACGGTGTCGCCGAAGCGCTTGGTTACATTCTCAAACGTTATCCGTGCCATCACGCGGCCTCCCGCTCTGGCAGCAATGCGATGGCGGCACCGTTATCATCGAACAGGCGCATGTCTGCGTCGTCGACCGAAAAGCGCAGAACGCTGCCGATATCCGGCACCGGCGTGTCGTGGTCGAAACTGGCCTTGGCGGTGTACTCCCCCGCCTCCAGGTGAAGAATGCGGCGCGCACCGATGCGCTCCACGAATGTGCAGGTCATCGCGAACGGCCCGTCGGCATCCGGCGTGATCTGTTCCGGACGGAAGCCGAGCTGGACGCTCGACCTTTGGGCTGCCGCAGCAGCCACATCATCGGAAAGCCGTTGCGACGTGCCGATATTGCACACGGTCAATCGCACATCTTCTTCGATGAAGACATCGGCCGGCAGAATGTTCATCCCCGGCGAACCGAGAAACCGGGCGACGAACGTATCGACGGGATTGTTGTAGACATCGATGGGGGTACCGACCTGCAGCAACTTGCCATGATCCATCACCGCAATGCGGTCGGCCATGGTCATGGCCTCGAGCTGGTCGTGGGTCACATAGACCATGGTTTGGCGAAACTGGCGTTGCAACGTCTTGAGCTCGCTGCGCATGACGGCCCGGAAGGCCGCGTCGACATTGGACAGGGGTTCGTCCAGCAGGAAGATTGCCGGCTGGATGACGGCCGAGCGACCGATCGCCACGCGCTGCAGAATGTTGACCGAGAGACCCGCGGTCGGACTGTCCAGCATTGATGTCAGCTGGAGGAACTCGGCCATGTCGGCCACCAGCTTGTCACGCCGCGCCGCGGGAACGCCGGTGGCCTTCAGCCCGTAGGCCAGATTTTCACGCACGGTGAAATGGGTGAAGATGGCGTAGTTCTGGAAAACGAAGCCGACGCCTCGCCGGGCCATGGGCACGTTCACGATGCTCTTGCCGTCGAACAGGATGTCGCCCGTGCTCGGCCTCAGCATGCCGGCGATCATGTTCATGGTGGTCGATTTTCCGCAGCCGGAAGGACCAAGCAGCGCCACGAACTCGCCGTCGGCAATGGTCATGTTCATGTCTGCAAGCGCGGTGAAGTCACCGAAATCCTTGCCGAGGCGGGAGAGAACAATCTCGGTCATCGGATCACGCCTCCTCCCGCGCCATGCGCTTGAGCGCGAAGACGGACAGGATGGACAGCACGATCAGGATGAACAGAGCGATGGCCGCGACATAGCCCCAGATCAACTCCTGCTGCGTCACCTTGTAGATGAACACCGAGATGGTTTCCGTTGCCACGCCGGGCCCGCCGCCGGTCATGATGAAGAGCGTATCGAAGATCTTGAAGATCTCGATCACCCGGATGGCCAGCGCGATGATGATGATCGCCTTCATGCGCGGCAGCACGATGGTGACGAAGCGACGCCACCAGGAGGCGCCGAGCAGAATGGCAGCCATCTGCTGGTCCTGCGGTACGGAGATCATGCCGGCCAGAAGGATCAGGAACATCAGCGGTGTCCACTGCCAGATATCGGCAATCATCACGGCGACCAGCGCCAGGTCCGGATCCGACAGCCAGGCGATGGTGACCGGCTCTGAGGTGAAGAGCGACAGGAGATCGTTGACCGGTCCGCCGGACTGGAACAGCATGAAGAACATGTATCCGGCAACCGCTGGCACGATCATCATCGGCACGAGGATGGTCGAATAGAAAAACCGTTTGCCGGGAAAATCGTCAACGAATAGGACAGCCAAACCGAGCCCCAGCAGGAACTGCAACGGCACGCAAACGATCATCACGATACCGGTGCGCCAGAGCGCACCCCAGAAGCGCGGGTCGTTGACCAGATCGATGTAGTTGAGCAGGCCGATCCAAAGCTCATAGGCCCGCCACCAGCCGATGCCATCAAGCGGCGACCAGTCGGTAAACGAAATGTAGAGCTGCATCAGGATCGGGAACAGCGCTATGAACAGCACCAGGATCTGCGCCGGCAACGTCAGCCACAGTCCCAGCCGCGAGGGCGCCATACCAGTCAGTGCGCTGGCGCCGGTTGTCTCGATCGCAGGGCCGGATGTCTCCACGATGCTCATCCTTTCAGCGCTCCGAACGTCAGGCCGCGCACGAGATGCTTCTGGATCGCGATCCCCATGATCACCGGCGGGATCGCCGCGATCAGGCCAAGCGCCGCCTTGGCGCCGTAGAGCTGCCCCGTCATCGATGACGACAGCGACGCCATGTAGACGGGGATCGTCACCCAGTCACGCGTCGTCAGCAGCAGCGCGATCAGATAGTCCGACCAATTAAGGATGAAGACGAAGAGCGCGGACGAGGCCAGCGCCGGCCGCATCATCGGCAGCGTGATCCGCACGAAGACGCGCAGCCGCGAGCAACCCTCGACGCGGGCAGCGTCTTCGATCTCGCGCGGCATGTCGTCGAAGAAGGTCTTCATCAGCCAGAACGCAAACGGCAGCGTGACGATGCCGTAGATCAAACCCAATCCGAACCAGCTGTCGATCAGGCCGAGAAAAGCCCACATGATCATGACCGGGATCATCACCGCCATCGGCGGAAACAGGCGCAACTGGATCAGGGCGAGCGGCAGGTTGGAACCGGCGCCGAAGCGCGACAGTCCGTAAGCCGCCATGGTGCCGCCGACCATGGCAATCAGTGTTCCGAAGCCCGCGGAGAGAAGCGAGGACAGGATCGGTCGCCCCGCCGTCCGCTCCAACGCGACAATCAATTCGGTCGAGCTCTGCCCGAGAATGAAGCGGAAATTGTCCAGCGTCGGATTGCGCGGCCACCAGGTGAGATCGGCACCCGACGCCGTCCACTCGGCGATCGGCTTGAAGGCCATCGAGATCATCCAGGCCGTCGGCACCAGCGAGATCAGGATAAATCCCAATATCAGCGTGTAGCGCATCACTTCGAAGGACAGGGAACGTTGCATTGAAAATCTACGGAAACCTGAAAGAAGAAGATTGAGGCCGGCGCGGACTTGCCCCGCACCGGTCGCGGGAGGCTCGTATTATGAGCTCGGGTCGATCACGGTCGGCCACGCCGCCGAATTGGCGGTGATTGCATCGATCAGTTTCTCTTCGCCGACGCGCCGTGCGATCCGTGCCCATTGGCGTTCCGTGTTGGCCATGGCCTGCTCGGCGGTCAGATCGCCCGTCAGCGCCTGCACGAGGTTTTCGTCCAGCGCGTTGTGGAACGCGGTCGCACCTGGATAATTGATCGTCGGCACCGTGCGCCGCACCGATTCCCGCACCACGTCCATGTGGTAGTCGTGGTAGGTCTGGCGGACCAGCGGATCGTCGAAATTCGCCAATTGGAACGGATCGAAAAATCCACCAGGATTGGCCGTCATCCAGGAATAGATCCGGGACGATCCCAGCCATTGCAGGAAGAGATAGCAGGCTTCAGGGAAGTCCGACTGCGACGACACTGACGCTGAGAGGTTGAACCAGAGCACGGTGCGACGCACCAGCCCATCATCCGTCTCGCGACCAGGCGGCAGATGCGAGCCCACCAGGCCGGTGACCTTCGATCCGTCATTGGCGGCATTGTCGAGGAACTTCGGAAGGTTGGAGAAGGCGCAGGTCATCGCAGCACCGGCGGAGGCAAAATTGCCGTACTGCTCCGGCCAACCCCAAGATATCGCATCAGGCGAATGGTGCGACAGCGAGGCGACGTATTCATTCGTCGCCATGACGCCTTCATCCGAGTTGATCAGGAAGCTGCCGTCATCAGCAAACAGGGACCGGTTCGGCGCACCGGCCGACACATAGCGCTGATACCAGTTGGTATAGCCCCAGCCCTGGTTGCGCAGGTCGGTGCAACCGATCAGTCCGTCATCCGGACGATGGAAGAAAGCCGCAATCTCGTCGTGCTCCTTCCAGGTTTTCGGTGGCGCCAGTTCGTAGCCATGGCGGTCGGCAAAAGCCGCCTTCTCCGTTTCGTCGTTGAACAGATCGGTGCGGTGGTTCCAGGTCTGGAAATCGCCGTCGAGGCAGACACCGTAAACCGAACCACGATAGCTGTTCAGCAGCGATACCCCCTGCTCACCGCCGACGTAGCCGCGCTTGGGATCGTCCCATTCCGGACGATGCGCGGTGACGAAGTCGTCGAGATTGACGATACCGCCTGTTTCCGCCAGATCGCCCAGTCGGTTCCACTCCACGGCATAGATGTCGAACTCGCCTGTCTTGGTTGAGATATCCTGCATGACCTTGGTGAATTCCTGGCCGTTGGGCACACCGACGATATCAAGCTCGATCCCGGTTTCCTGCTCCCACAAGTCCTTGATCGAGGGCGCACCGGCCGGAAATGGCTGGGTGATTTGTCCGATGGAGCCATCCGACAGACCCAGCACGATGCGATCAGGCGCTTTTCCGGCACCGCGCAGTGCCTTGACGGCCTCGATCGCTCGGCCTTCCGGCGTATCGGGACCGTATTGATAGCGCTCGGCCCCGTCGAAACCTGTCGGTCCGCCAATCATGCCTTTCGCCATGCCCGATTGCGCCCGCGCCCGGCCCGGACGCAACACCAGCGGCAAGGCCAATGCGGTGGACGTCGCCACACCACCCTTCAACAGCGCGCGGCGTGAAATCTCGGCGTTTTTCATCATATCCTCCCAATCGGCAGCCGTTCGAATGCGGGTGCTGCCCCTGGGCGGACTGTCGCCCGACGCCTTAAGGGAATACAATCATCATTGCCCCTCAAAACCGATCATTTCGCTTCATTTCGGCAAAATTACCTTTTCGAGTTTGCAAATGATGTGTTTTGATGGGATCAAATGATGCCTTATGCCGCATCCAGCCATGAAAGGATCGGAACTCCTGATATGAAAGCCACGATTGCCACGATCGCCCATCAGGCCAATTGCTCGATCGCCACCGTCGATCGGGTTCTGAACAATCGGCCAGGCGTCAAGGACCGCACGCGACAGACGGTTCTGCACATCGCCCAGACGCTGGGATACTTTGGACCCCAGCCACAGGAAGAGCCGGCGGTTCGCATGGACTTTCTGTTGCCGGCCGGAACCAACAGTTTCATGGCATTGCTGCGAAAACACCTGATCGAGGAAATCGAAGCACGGTCCGATGTCCTTGGCCGGGTGCACCAGGTAGCCAGTTTCAACGAAACGGCCCTGGCAGAAAAACTGCAGGAACTGACGGGCACCACCGACGCCGTGGGTCTGGTTGCGATCGATCACCCCAATGTTTCGGAAGCATTGGACCAACTGACCACACAGGGTGCAAAGGTCGCGACCTTGGTGTCGGATGTGCCGAGTTTCCGGTCGGTTGGTTATGTCGGGATCGACAATCGGGCCGCCGGACGGCTCGCCGGCTATCTCATTGGCCGGTTCCTCCCGCCTTCCGACGAGGCCAGGGTCGCCGTGTTCATCGGCTCCCCGTCCTATCGCGGTCACGAGGAACGCGAGATGGGCATCCGGTCGATCCTGAAGCGTGAATTCACCCATTTGACGGTGTCTTCGATGCACGAAATCAACGATGACCGGGAACAGGCCTATGATGCGGCGGTCGAATTGCTCAGGAATGATCGACCTGCCGCCATCTACAACATCGGATCCGGCAACCAGGGCATCGCCCGAGCCCTCAAGGAGGCGAACGCCGCTGACGACGTCGTATTCATCGGGCATGACCTGACAAGCGCGACGCGGGCCATGCTCCTGGAAGGCACCATGGACGCGGTGATCGACCAGAACCCGCGCGTCGAGGCACGTGAGATCGTCAAACTGCTGATTTCAGCCGTGCGCGGCGGCGACGAGGCGGAATTTCCACCGCGCCTGCAGGTGATTTTCCGGGAAAACCTGCCGTAACGCGATCAAATCATCACATCCGCCGCGTGTCGCACTTTAGAAGGATTGCCACGGCTGTGATGTCTTAGCCGACCGAGGGAACCGAATTCATCATACGCATTACCTCGGCCCACTGGAATCATGAAACCCCGCGGAACCAACGACCTCAAGGCCAGACAGGGAGACCCTCCAGCCCCGCCGTCTCCGACAGCCCACACATCAGGTTGGCGTTTTGAATCGCGTGACCGGCCGCGCCTTTCCCAAGATTGTCCACAACGCCCATGGCGATCACCAAATCCCGCCCCTTGTCGGCCGCGTAGCTGACCAATGCGAGGTTCGATGCGGTTGCCCATTTTGTCTGAGGCTGCCTGTCCGTCACACGGACAAAGGCCCGTTCCGCATAGAAGCGCCGAGCCGCATCCAGGCATTCGCCCGTGGTGGCGCTGCCGCGACAGTAGATGGTGGCAAGGAGGCCTCGCGTCATCGGCACCAGGTGCGGCGTAAATACCAACCCTGCGGCGCTGGCTCCGCTCAGTCGCTCGATAGATTTGGCCATCTCGGGGATGTGGACGTGCTGGAGCGGGCTGTAAGGAACGAGGTTCTCGTTACTTTCGGCGTAGCCGAACCCTCCACCGTCACCCCGCCCGGCGCCTGAGATCCCGGTCTTGGCGTCGACCACGATATTGCCAGGCTCAATCATTTTTTCGGCGAGAAGCGGCGCCAACGCCGTTAGTACCGCTACCGGAAAGCAACCGGGGTTGGCCACGCGGGTCTGTCCCTCGATCTGGTGTGGCCAGACATCAGCCAAGCCGTAGGCCCATCCTGCGGCGTAGCGGTGGTCCCCGCCGATGTCGACGATCTTTATGGCCTCGGGCACACGCGCCAGCGCAGCGGCTGAGGCGCCCGTGGGCAGTGACGCGAAAAGCACGTCGATCTCGGGCAGTTTTTCGGGGTCCCATCTCTCGATCATCAGGTCGGCCAACCGGGGCGGCAAGCCGGGAAACCGGTCGACCAATCGGCTGCCGGCGCTGCTTTCGCCCGCGGCATAAACCAATTCGAACGACGGGTGGTTCGCAATCAAGCGCATCGCCTCTCCGCCTCCGAAGCCACTGATCCCGACGATGCCGATACGAATGCTCATGGTGGTGTCCTACTTCTGGAGCGAGCGAAGGTCTCGTTCGGTCAGCTCGCCAATTTGATTGAAAACAAAAAAACCGCGCCGGAGGCGCGGTTGCGGATGAACGGTCTTGGACGAGCGTTATCGGCGTCGCGCAGGCGCGAAACGGATACGGCGTCGGTTGAAGAAGCTCTCGTTCATAACATCCATATAGCGGGGCCTCGCTGCCGAGGTCAATCTGGCAATGCCATGCACACATCAGAAACGGGCGTTCACACCAGCCGCAGCCAAAGCCATCGATATCAAGCCACTCGACCTTTGGACTAGAGCCTATTCCTCTTCCTCGACAATCGGATAATGCACCCTTATCCTGGCGAACAGCGCCGGGGTGCTGGAGATGGAATGAGCCGGATTATTCTGATCCAGCAAGACTGATGTCTTGAATTCATCATAGACGATATGCCCCTTTACGAGTTCAAGAACCTCGACGTCATCCGTCATGCCGGTCAGCAGGTAGTGCCTTTTCTCGTCAGGGTCATTGCTCGGCGTGTGGACCTTGAGCTTATCTTTCGCGACCAGGTCGAACTCCGTTGAGCCAATCGCCATATTGAAAGTTCCGGTGATGATATATCGTTCCGTATATGGCTTCTTGTTCGTTGCAGAGCCACAGTCGACTCTACCAAGAAGTTGGCACATCTGCTCAAGGCGTATTTGTCCCCGTGCTGCCTTGCCCGCTTCATCTACCTGCAGGTCTGTTGAATAAAGTTTGAAGAGGTTTCGATAATAGACATCGAACGTTCCGTCTGATCGTGGCGACGACGTCCCAGTTTGGTGGCGCTTGTCGACGGACAGCGCACCCTTTTCGACGCTCGCATCCCAGGTGCCGCCGCCGACCGAGTCAAACTTGATTTCGTCGGAGGACGTATCATCATATTCGGAATGGCCGATCGCCAGCCCATGATGATAACCCCGCTCCGTGCCGACACCCAGGCCGCGAAACATGTTAATATCGATCCGAACAAAGTGGACGTCCCCGATGAAAAGCTTCCGCCACACGCCTTGGAACGCTTTCCAGTCATAGCAGGCCATGACCTCTCGAATGGATCTGTAGCGCTGGAACAGGGTGACGCCATTGAGATCCGCCTCGCCCGCCTTACCCCGTAGGCCCGACCCGATCGGGAAAAGGTCCGCGTTGAACGACATCAGCGTGAAGGTCTCATATTCTTCGCCTTCACGCGGGTCATCTTTGTCGACGTCCTTCAGTACCATGGCGCCGGCCGGACATGCTTCCGGCTCGAGCACCAGCGTCGTGCGGCGAGGCACCACCGCATCAAAAAGGACGTCCCCGTCCTCGGTTTGGATCTGCACGCGATGCTTCACCGCGTTGGTGTTTAGATTGAACTGCACCGGATTGGGATTATCGCTGATCTCCGCGGCCTGCAGAGCGATCAGGCGCGCGGCGTCCTTTTCATTGAAAACGGCAGCTTTGACTCGCTGCCCGGACTTGTTGATGACTCGATAGTCACTGATCGTGCGGATATTGACTCTTGTCTTTCCATTGCCTCCGATGCTCGTCCGACCGCGGATCTGTTGGTTCTTCTGCCATATGACATTGGCGCCCAAAAATCCTGTGCCGACCTTCCAGATATTGACACGAAAACATGCACCCGAGCGGCTGAGCCGCCACTTCTCGCCATTGCCCAGCTTTTTCTCGTGTCTCGCAATCACGCGCGCCACATCCCCGCAATTGAACACATGCAGCAGAACGGTGCGGCCGGATTTGTTTTCAATCTCCGTATCCCGGTTTGACGGGGCTTGGACCGTAACGTTTTGCGACCACGCCGGCCCGAATGACGCGACGCTAAAAGCGACAAGCAAAAAAATGTAACGATGCAATGTTCACCCCTATGTTCTAAACAGGGCGATCTGCCCTGCGCATACCACATACTGTACTCTGTTGAACCGTCTGGGGTAAGTGGACCGGTGCGCGCTCGTGTTTTCGTTGGCTTCATCTCGACAACTCCGTTGAATCAGAATCTCTTCCGATGACCGACGGTAATTGAGCGGTCTGTGTGCCGGTATGAGGGAGATCCCTTGTTTTTGGAGCTTTGGAACGGCGCAGGTAGCTTCGAACCATTGCGATGCAAGTGCGACCTGCCGGCCGCACCCTGAGGTCTTGTCCCGAAACCGTGATGTCAGGCTGACAGTCAGCCTTCGGTGCCAACGAGGCGGGTGCAAACTGAAAAGCCAAGATCGGAAATCTGCAGCGAATGCCGCTTTTGCGAGCGTCTCAGCCCGCAGTACGGGCCGGCTGAGCGCTGACGGGCGACCGAACCAGCCGCAAGGATCCGCTGAGCAATCGCTCGATCTCCAGCCCGTGGCTCAGGAGCCGAACGTCGCCGCCACCGATGGTGGAAATCAGCAGGCTGGTCGGCATGCCCTGAGCATCCTTGCCGTTGGGGAGAGCCAGGCCGGGCAAGTTGAGAAAATTGCCCAACGATGTGTTGCGCAGCACTTTCAGATTGGTCCGATGGAACAGGTCCTCGTCAGCATCCAGTGGCGCGATTTCAGGGGCCGTCGTGGCCGTCGTCGGCATGGCGATCAGACCATCATCAACAAATGCGGCGAGCTGCGCGGCAAGGCTTTCGCGCTCGCGCAGCAGCAGGATGAGATCGGCGGCCGACATCGCCTTGCCGCCCATGATCCGAGCGACGACGCGCGGGTCGATTCGTTTCACGCCGGCGCCATCAACCAGGTGGCGATGCTCGGCATATGCGTCGGCGGCGGTGATCGTGCCGTAGTCGACAGCAAGCTGTGCCGCTCGCTCGAAAATCTCCGAAGGGCCGCGCACAATTCGGGCTCCGGCATCCTCGAGCAATGCCAGACTGCGATCGAAATTGGCTTCGACAGCCTCATCCAGATCGTCAAGAACCACCGCCTCGGGAACGCAAATCCGCTGACCCACCACGGAACGGCGTTTGACCGTAGGGGCGACGGCGCCGCGCAGGACCATATCAAGAAGCACGCAATCCTCGACGGACCGGGCCAGCGGGCCGACCGTGTCGAGCGTGCGCGACAGCGGGAACACGGCCGTTTTATCAATGCGTCCCTCACTCGGCTTGTAACCGACGATACCGTTGAAAGCTGCCGGTATCCGTATCGAACCGCCGGTGTCGGTGCCGATGGCGCAGGGGACAAAGCCGGCTGCCACGGCAACGCCGGAACCGGACGAAGAGCCGCCCGGTGCCCTTGGAATGCCAGAGCCGTGCGGATTGTGCGGAGTACCAAAATGCGGATTGAGCCCTAGTCCGGAATAGGCAAATTCGGTCAAGTTGAGCTTGCCGAGCGTCACCATGCCGGCGGCGGTAGCGTTGGCGGCGACAGGCGCGTCGAGCCGCGCAGGTTCGGCCGACCGGTAGATGGCCGAGGCCGCCGTGGTCCGCTCGCCGGCCAGGTCCACCAGATCCTTCCAGGCAATGGGCACACCATCCAGCGGAGACAGCGGCTGGCCGGAGGCCAGGCGCCGTTCAGCCGCCCGCGCTTCGGCCAGCGCTCTTTCCGCCGTCAATCGGATGTAAATCCGATTGCCTTCCGTCTGCTCCGCCTTGTTCAGCAGGTACTCGGCCAGGGCAACCGGACTCGCTTCACCCGCTGCCAGGGCACGACCGACAGCGGACGCCGAGCGCCGGGACAGGTTCTCGAGATCAGCCATGATGACCGGCCTCCTTCACGCCGGAGCTGAGCAATGGGGCGTCGCCCACGCGCCGGGCAAGATCCAGGAATACGCTGAGTGAATCGCGTACCGCCTGTTCATCCACCTCCCGGACAATGAAAACGATGCGTGACGTTCGGTCGTCGTCCGGCCACTCGGCCAGATGCAATGGCGCATGCACGATGTGTTGGACGCCCTGGATCACCACGGGCGTGCTGCTTTCGCGCACATTGAGCACGCCCTTGACCCGCAACACGGCTTCCCCGTGGGCGTGGAGCAGAGCGGTCAGCCACACGCCGAAGGCCGTCCAGTCGATCGGTTCGTCAAACTCCAGCGTGAAAGCATGGATGGCAGCCGTATCGTGACCGTGATCATGGCGACTTCTATCGAGCCAGCGTGCAATCTCCGTCGCTCTGCTGTCTTCATCACCGGCGTCACTGCCAAACAGGGCGATTGCATCGAAGCCGCTGCCGGTTGATCGCCGCACCTCGGCGATCGGGTTCATGCTGCGGATCTTCTTTTCCAAACCGGCAACATATACCGCTTCGGCAAGATCGGTCTTGGTGATCAGGATCCGATCGGCCACGGCCACCTGTTTGGCCGCTTCAGGCTGATTTTCGAGCGAGTTGATACCGGCAACGGAATCGACCGTGCACAGGATGTTGCCGACGCGAAAATGGTTGCGAATGATCGGTTCGGCCAGCACGGTCGACAGGATCGGCGCCGGATCGGCAAGGCCGGTCGTCTCGATGAAGACGCGGTCGAAGGGCGGGATGACGCCGGAGGCGGCGCGGGCCTGCAAAGTTCGTATCGTCTCCTGCAGATCGGAACGGATGGTACAACAGATGCAGCCGTTCTCGAGCAGCAGCACGCCCTCTTCCACTTCCTCCAGCAGCAGGTGATCGAGGCCGATTTCGCCGAACTCGTTGACGATCACGGCAGCATCGCGGAAGTCCGCATGCCGCAGGATCTCCCGCAAGACTGTGGTCTTGCCCGAGCCGAGGAAGCCGGTGACGACGTTGACGGGAATCATCGCTGCACCTGCGATAGCGCCGCAAGATAGGTCGGATCGAGCGGGTCGACCGGCCGACCGCCAAGCTGCTCAACCGTCGACCAGACACCAGCCAGATCGTCGACAATCTCGCGTTTTCCCGTGGCAGACGCCAGGACGTAGCTGGTCGCCTGGAAATCAGCGACCTTCATGCGCAGGGGCTGAAGCAGCCCGTTGACAAAACCGGTACGGCGGATCCGCTCGGCCCGCACCGTCGGTTTCCGGTCGCCCGTGAAGGCGTCCGGATGAGCCGACATTTCGGTCCAGTGGACGATGCCGAGCAGGCCGCACAATCCGCACATGAAGGCGCTCCTTCCAATCGTGATCTAACTGCGCGGTGACCGCTGCATGAAGTCGTCCGCTATGGCATCGAAGGTCGTGAACTTGACGCCCGGATGCGAGATGATGTGGTTGTAGAGGCGCTCCAGCATCATCAGCACCTGCGGCTTGCCGGAAACGTCCGGGTGGACGGTGAGCGTGAACACGCCGTAATCCATTTCGCGATAGACCCAGTCGAACTGGTCGCGCCACATCTCTTCCAGGTGCCGCGGATTGACAAAGCCATGGCTGTTGGGAGCGGCCTTCATGAACATCATCGGTGGCAAGTCGTCGAGATACCAGGAGGCGGGGATTTCGACGAGGTCGGTTTCTCGACCGCGCACCAGCGGTTTCATCCATTCGGAGGCCTGCTTGGTGTAGTCGATCTTGGTCCAGGAATCGCCGACCCGGATGTAATAGGGCTCGAAATCCCGGTGCATCAGCGAATGGTCGTACTTGATGCCCTTGGCAAGCAGCAACTCGTTCGAAACAGGCGAGAATTCCCACCAGGGCGCCACATAACCCGTCGGCCGCCTGCCGCAGAGACCTTCGATCAACTCGATCGAATAATCCATGACGTCGGATTCCTGTTCCGGGGTCATGGCGATCGGATTTTCATGGCTATAGCCGTGCATGCCGATTTCGTGGCCGGCATTGGCGACGGCTTTCATCTGATCCGGAAAGGTTTCGATGGAGTGGCCCGGAATGAACCAGGTCGTCTTGATGCCCCAGCGGTCGAACAGATCGAGCAGCCGCATGGAGCCGACTTCGCCGGAAAACAGCCCGCGTGAGATGTCGCAGGGACTGTCCTCGCCACCATAGGATCCGAGCCAACCGCCGACCGCGTCGACATCCACTCCAATCGCACAAAAAATCTCTTTGGCCATACTGGCTTCCTTCGTTATGAGGACTGAAATCGTCCGGTTGAAATTGATTTGGTCAGGGCGTCAGGGGCTGAGCACCACAGTCGCGCGCTCCGGTTTCCATCGCAGGCTGACGCGGCCGCCGGTTTCGACACCGCGGCCCGTCAGGTTGTCGGCGTAGGTCTCAAGCCGCAGGCTGCGGCCGCCGTCCAGTTCCACGGTCGGAAATGCAAGCTGGCCGACCCGGTCAACCGAGGCGACCGTGCCGTCGACACCCTCATAGGCGGAATCGGTTTCCCGGCGTCCAACGCCATCGATTTCGACATATTCCGATGGCACGACAACCACCGCCTCATTGCCGGCCTCAGCGCCATCGAAACCGCAAACACCAGCCAGCGCGCCAAAGTCGGTCATGACGGTTGCCCGGTCGCCCATGACTTCCGACAGTCTGCCTGAAAACAGGTTGTTACGGCCGATGAAGCGGGCAACGAACGGTGATGCCGGGCGGGTGTAGAGCTCCAGGGGCGGCGAGATCTGTTCCACCCGCCCGGCATTCATCACCACCACACGATCGCCCATAGACAGGGCTTCCGACTGGGCGTGAGTGACGAAGATGAAGGTGATGTCGAGCGATCGCTGCAGCAGCTTGAGCTCTTCCTGGATCGATTTGCGCAAATTGGCGTCGAGCGCCCCCAATGGTTCGTCCAGCAACAGGATGTCCGGCTCGGTCACCAGGCCGCGGGCCAGCGCCAGGCGCTGCTTCTGTCCGCCCGACAGCGAGTCTTCCTTCGCTTCGGCGACATCGCCGAGTTGCAGCTTGTCGATGATCGCATCGACCCGGCGCCTGCGATCGCTCGGCTCGACCTTGCGCACCTCGAGACCGAATTCGATGTTCTGGCGCACGCTCATATGCGGAAAAATCGCGTAGTTCTGGAAAATGGTGGCGGTCGGCCGCTTCTCTGCGGGCGTATTGGTGTAGTCGTGACCGCGGATCAGCAGCTTGCCGCTGGTGATGCTTTCCAGTCCGGCGATCATCCGCAAGGTCGTCGTCTTGCCACAGCCGGACGGCCCGACGAAGGAGATGAATTCGCCGCGCTTGACCCGCAGGTCGAATGCCTCGACGGCCTGATGGCCACCAGGGTAGACCTTGCCGAGGTCCAGCAGTTCAAGATCGTAATCGGTCATGGGCGACATCGTCGGATATCCGGCTGTGGCGCGAGGGACCGGGAGCAGCCCCTCGCGCCGTTTAAAGATCAGGCGCTCAGGAACTCGTCCCAGCGCATGATGAGATGATCGTATTCTGCCGGCCACTGGTGCCAGTAGGAGACGTGGCTGGCGCGTTCTTCCAGAGAGCCGCCGTCGCGCAGGTCACCTTCCTTGATGCCGCGCTCAGGCGCGCCGACCCAGGGCTTGCCCTCGTACCAGAAGGCATATTTCTCCGGTGCCATGACATCCTTGATGTTGGTGGTAGGCGAATAGTAGCCCTGCTCGGAAACGATGATTGCCGGCGGGCCCGACAGCCAGTAGTCGGCATAGGCCTTGACGGCCGCGGCATTGGGCGAGTCGCCGATCTGGGAAATGCCGATGGCCCAGCCGCGATAGCCTTCGACCGGCACTGCATAGGAACATTCGATGCCCTGAGCCTTGACGGCCATGACCGCCGGCTGCCAGGCATCGGCCAGGATCATCTCGCCGGAGGCGAGCAGATTGACCAGTTCGCCGAAATCACCCCACAGCGCGCGGAACTGGCCTTCCTTTTTCTTCGAGATCAGGAATTTCGCCGCCTCGTCGATCTCCTCGACATTCGGATTGCCGGGGTTCGGCACATTGAGCAGGCCCAGCGAGTTCATCGCCAGGATGGCCTGACCAAACGCGATCAGCGGATCGACATTGAGGCCGGTCTTGCCCTTGAACTTGGGATCGAACAGCGCCGTCCACGTATTGGCTTCTTCGGCGCTGACAAGGTCCGGTCGATAGCCGATGGAATCGTAGTTGTAGACGGTCGGCACCATCCACAGTTCCGTTTTGGCGGCGTCGGCCCAGATCTGCCCGGAGATCTGCGCATCCGGCGCCATGCGCGGATCGGTTTCGACAAAGGTCGGCCGGATGTTGGCCCAGTTCGACAGGTCCGATGTGGCGATCGAATCGATGGTCTTCGTCGCCGTCATCGCCGGAAGGCGTTCGCCGATGGTTTCCCAACAATCATAGGCTTTCGAGCCGGAAAGCAATTCAGTCTGCGTATTGGGGAAGATGTCAGCCTTGCCGAAGACGGCACCGACGCCGGATTTGGCCTTGAAGTCGTTGAGGATGCGTTCCTGCACGGTGACCGACAGGCCGACGGTGCGGAGCTGTTGGTCGCTCAGGTTGCCTGCGGCCATGGCCATGCGCGGGTTGCTGAACGCAGCGGCGGTGCCCAGGGCTCCGGCACCGGCGAGAAAAGTACGGCGTTTCATGGAAAAGTCTCTCATCGTTGATCTCCCTTGTGTCTTGGTGAGCGGTGTTCGGGTTGTTGTTGTTATTGAGGGTCCTTCGACAGACCCCAGAGCGAGTTGTGATTGGGTTGGTTCATTTGACCGCGGCGATTTTGGTCTCTGGCTAGGCGGGTTGCAGGCCGTGGTGCCATCCCACCACAAGTGCAAGCCAACGACGCCAGGGGCCAAAAGCGCCTGGCCCGAAGGGTGGCCGCATATCGGCCCATCGGCTGCGTTGCGTCGCTTGCCCGATGCACCACATCGCGCTGCGCGACGCGCCTGGCCGAATGGAGCCGATCTGCAGCCATCAAATGATCCAACCCAATCACAACTCGCTCTAGTAGCGGCCGACCAGCAGGCCGCCGTCGACGGTGATGATCTGCCCGGTGAGGTAACGGGCGGCGTCAGAGGCCAGGAACAGCGCCACATCGGCGATGTCCTCCGGGTCTCCGACACGCCCCAGGGGAATGAACGCGGCAGCGGCGGCAAGGCCGGCTTCGCCCAGCGAATGTTCTTCAGACAGCGCCTGGGCCGTGCGCACATATCCCGGCGCCAGTCCATTGACGCGAATGCCAGACGGCGCCAGTTCCACCGCCAGTCCGCGCACCAGTCCGACAACCCCGGACTTGGCAGCCGAATAGTGCACGTGTTCGTCCCAACCATAGGCAACGCCCATGATCGACGACATGCAGACGACGCTGCCCGAGCCGCGCGCAATCATCCCGGGCGCCGCGGCGCGCACCAGCCGCATCATGCCCTTGAGATCCACGTCGAGCGTGTGATCCCACTTGTCGTCGCTGAGATCGGCAAGCGGTACCCGGTGCGCAATGCCGGCGTTGTTGACGATGCAGTCCAGAGCACCGAAACGCTGTTCCACCGATTTGACGACCGCATCGCACTGTTCGGTGGAGGTGACGTCGAGTGAAGTGAATTCGGCCTCACTGCCATCGGATTGGATTGCTTCAGCGACCGATCGGCCTTCGTCTTCCAGCACGTCGGTGACAACGACCCGGTACCCGGCGCGGCCGAAAGCGATGGCCGTGGCCTTGCCGATCCCAATTCCTGCACCTGTGATCACAACGGTTTTCATCGGTTCATCCTCACAGCATCACGTCGCCGCAGTTCGGCCCCAGTGTCTGTCCCACGAAGGTTTTGGCATCGCTCGAAGCCAGGAAGGCCACGCTCGCCGCTACGTCTTCAGGCTCGCCGAAACGCTGCAACGGCAGCTCGGCCGCCTTGGCGTCGCGCCAGTCCTGCGAAAGCTCCATCACGAGGTCGGTGTTGACGGGTCCGGGCGCCACGGCATTCACCCGAATGCCGCTACCACTGACTTCCCGTGCAAGCGCTTTGGTCAGCCCGATAATCCCGGCCTTGGCGGCCGAGTAATGCACCAGTTCGACGCCGCCGATCTGTCCGAGCTGCGAGGCGACGTTGACAATGACCCCGCCTCCGCGCGCCAGCATTGGCCCGATGGCCCGGCGACAACCCAAAAAACATCCGCGCAAGTGCACGGCGATCATCCGGTCGAACGCGTCCGTCTGCATGTCACCGAAGCGAACCTGCTGAACGATGCCGGCATTGTTGACGAGCAGGCTGCAAGGGCTCCAGTTTTCCTCGCACACGGCGAAGGCGTGCTCGATGCCGGCCTCGGTTGAGATATCGCCCTGGACAGCCAACGCCTTGCCACCGGCATCGTTGATCAGCGTCGCCGTGTCAGCGGCCGCCCTTTCGGACAGATCGTTGACGACCACCCGCGCGCCCTCCGCCGCCAGCCGCAGCGCGATAGCCCGGCCTATGCCGGCTCCGGCGCCGGTGACGATGCCCGTATGCAGCGGCAGGCCGTTCACGCGATTTCCTCCTGGAGATCGGAAACACGGGAGCGCGAACTGCGGGTCGATAGACCCATCAGAATGCCGTAGACCGTCAGCAGGGCGAAGGAAAACAGCGTCGTCAGGATGCCAAAGGCGAACAGATTCGGATGGATCTCGACAGCGAAGGTACCGTAGATCGCGATCGGCATCGTGACGTCCGAGCCGCCGGTGAACAGGGTCCGCGGAAACTCGTCATAGCTGAGCGTCAGCGCAAACAGCATGGCCGACAGCACGCCCGGGAAGATCATCGGGAACGTGACCTTGCGGAAGGTCCGGCCGGGCGGCACGCCGAGCGCCCAAGACGCCTCCTCGACCGAGCGGTCGAAGCGGTTGAAGATTGCCAGCATGACCAGGAAAGCGAACGGGTAGGTGTAGACCACGTGCAGGACGAAAGCCGTGCCCCACCAGGTGCGGTCGATGCCCATCTGGTCGGCGACCAGCGCCATGCCGAGACCGAGCAGAACGCCCGGCACCATCATGCCGAGAACGACGAGATAGAACACCGCACCGGAGCCGCGGAATTTGGTGCGGAAGGCCTGGGCCGTCAGCGTGCCCAGCACGGTCGAAACCACCATGGTGGCGAAGGCCAGCGACAGCGAACGCGCCAGCGCTTCGCCAATCGGCAGCGGTGCGATGCGCGACGGCGGCGCCAGGCCGACGACATGTTCGTACCAGAAGGTCGACCACTCGCGGATCGGGAACTGCGGCCCACCCTCCGGCCCGCTCTGGAAGCTCAGAATGCCCATCACCACGAACGGTCCGTAGAGAAAGGCGATGAACAGGGCGGTGTAGAGAGCCAGCAGCCAGCGAAGAGAAGTCAGATGATGCATGGCTGCCTCACAATTGCTTGCGCAGGTCGACCACCCGCAAAAGCGCGGTGATCACGATGGCCATGACCGCCGTCAAAACGACCCCGACCACGGCGGCGAAGGCCCATTTCAGCGATCCGACCTGGGTGATGATGATGTTGCCGAGCAAATTGACCTTGCGGCCGGACAGTGCCGAGGCGGTGGCGAATTCGCCGAGCACCATGACCGACACGAAGATGGCGCCGACCACCACGCCGGGCAGGCTGAGCGGAAAGACGATCTTGCGGAAGATCGTCCAGGGCGAAGCGCCAAGGTCGCGCGCCGCCTCCAGCAGGCTGTCGTCAATGCGCGCCAGCATGAAGGCGATAGGCCCGACCATGAACACGACGTAGATCTGCACCATGCCGATGACCACCGACAGTTCGGTAAACAGCAGCACCTCGATCGGCCCGTCGGTCAGCCCCAGCTTGTCCAGCACGATGTTGATCGCGCCTTCTTTGCCCAGCATCGGTCGCCACGCCAGCACCCGAATCAGGAACGACGTCCAGAACGGGATGACGCAAGTAACGAGAAGCACGGTCTGCAGCGTCTTGTTGCGCACGAACTGGCCGATGAACAGCGCCGTCGGATAGCCGGCAAGCAGTGTCAGGACGAGCACCGTCAGCCACAGCCTCAGTGTCCGGATCAGCGCACCGAAATAGGTTTCGGAGGCAAAGAACGTCACCCAGGACTTTGTCGTCAGCGTCGAGTTGATGGAAAAGGTCGTCTGGGTCCAGAAGCTGACATAGACCATCATCACCAGCGGGACGATGAGGAACAGAACCATCCAGACCATGCCTGGAGCCAGCATGAAGACATGCAGGTTGCGGCGCCAGAAACCCTTGCCGCCGGTGTGTCGGTCCGCCACACTCATTGCGCTACCTCCAGTAGGGGCCTGAACTCGGTGAAATCGCCGTCGGCGTCGAAAAACAGGATGTCATCGAGAGCCCAGCACAGCAGACAGGCATCACCCTGTTGCATCGGCTCGCCATCGACCTGGCTCAGATGCCGTTCCGCCTCGATGACGCCGCCGTCGGGCCGGCGGAAGAATTCGAGCACGCGGGAGCCGAGGAACTCACTCGCGATGAATTCCACCTGCATCGATGCGGCACCGGCCGGCGGGTGTGCATCGGTACGTCGGATCGAAACCCGGTCGAAGCGCACGACGTAATGCATGGCGGCATCGACATTGCGCGGAATGGCAAGCTGCGTTCCGGCACCATGGAATACGCCGTCACGGACCGAGCCATCGATGATGTTGTAGCTATTGAGGAAGCGCGCCACGTGCACACAGCCGGGCCGCTCGAAAATGGTGTCGGGAGCGTCGACCTGGATCGCGCGACCGCGATCGAGCACGATCATTCGGTCGCCCATGGCAAGCGCTTCCGCCTCGTTGCCAGTGACGTGCATGAAGGTGACGCCGAGAGTCGAACGGATACGCCGCAGTTCCACCGTCATGCGCTCCCGCAGGTTTGCGTCGAGGGCGCCAAGGGGCTCATCGAGCAGACAGATGCGTGGTTCGCTGATCAGTGTGCGAGCGAGCGACACGCGCTGCCTCTGGCCGCCGGAGATTTGTCCGACCATGCGTTCGCCCAGACCTTCCAGGCCGACGAGTTCCAGCATGGCGTCGACCCGCCGGTCGACGTCGCGCCTGTCCGTCACCGGATCGATCTGGCGGTTGAGCAGGCCAAAGGCGACGTTCTCATGCACTGACATGTGGGGAAACAGGGCGAATTTCTGCTGCACGAACCCCAGGCCGCGCAAATGGGTCGGTGTGTTCGTCAGGTCTGCACCGTCCAGCGTCACCGTGCCGGCATCCGGAAACTCCAGACCCGCCACGAGACGCAGCAGGGTGGATTTTCCGGAGCCGGAGGGTCCCAGGAGGGTGACGTATTCATCGTCCAGGATATCGAGGCTGAAATCGAACACGGCCGGCGTGCCACCGTACGATTTGCTCAATCCCCGCAGTTGCATCATTGCCCTGTCCCCATCGTCCCATGGCGTTGTCCGCCAATTCGGGGCAAACAAATATGCACATTGTGTTCATAGGTCAATTATTTATTCAAAGATTCTCTGCTGCAATGCAGCAACTTGTTATTTTTCGGGCATTTATGCTGGACGTTAGCATTCAATTTTTGTATAAAGTACACGAAGTTCATTTTGGATAAGAGACGTTTATGGCCAGCGACGACCCTTCAGCAATCACTCCAACGGCGCCTCGCTATGCGATCATCGAGACCACATTGGCGACCGCAATTGACCAGGGAACGCTGCAGAAAAGAACGGTTCTGACCGAGGGACCGATCGCCCGGTTGTTCGGCACGAGCCGCACACCGGTGCGCGTCGCCCTCAACCGACTGTGCGATGCCGGCCGGCTGCAGCGTTTCGAGGGGCGCGGCTTCATCGTCCCGGGCGGTGGCACGGAGACGCCTTTGCGCGTCAAGCTGACCCGCGACATGCTCGGTCTTTCAGAGGATGCACCGGCGGAGCCCGTCCCGGTCACCTCACAACGTATCGCTCGGGATTTCGAAACGGTGTTGGTCCACGCCCTGCCCTTCGGCCGCTTCGGCGTCAACGAACAGGCGATGGCCGACCACTATGACGTCAGCCGTACCGTGGTGCGCGAACTGCTGTCTCGCCTGCAGGATCGTGGCCTGATCCACAAGGACCGCGGTTCGCATTGGATCATCGGCCCGCTGACGGCGCGCGAGGTTGCGCAGTATTTCGCCATTCGCGGTCGGCTGGAACCGCTGGCGTTGGAGGACAGCGCGCCACGCCTTTCGGGTGACGACATACGCGTCATGTGGCGAAAACTGGAAAACGCTCAAGACCTCGGCCACGACATGTCCACCGACCTGCTCGATGAACTCGAGGACGATCTCCACGTCAAGCTGCTCGCCGGCTCACAGAACGGCCACTTGCTGCGCATGGTGCATCAGAGCCAGTTGGCTCTTGTCGTCAACAGGGTATTCAGTTCGTTCATTGGAACAGGGCCCTTCGACATTGCGCTGCGCGAACATGCCATGGTGCTCGAATACATCATGCGCGGTGCTTACCGAATGGCGGCCCAGGCGCTGGAAGAGCACTTGCGGCTTGCCGCCCAACGCACCCGCCAGCGATTGATGACGATCTCGGTTTTTCCGGAGCCGGAATTTCCTCGCTATTTGGTGAAGCGGGCTTCCTGACGGACGGTATCACCCTGTCAGAGCATGGTCCCAGCGCCGGACAAGATAGTTGTGCTCGTCCATTACCGTGTCCCAGACGACGATGCGGGACATGCGGTCGGCGTAAGAACCGCCACCACGGCTTTCGCCGACGTCATAGACGACCTGGCCTTCATAGTCAGTGATCGGCTTGGCCGCTGGCTTGCCTTCATACCAGAAGTCCCATTCGGCCGGTGACAGATGCTCGCGCACGGCCACCGCATTGGACATGTACGAGCCAGAGCGGGCCATTATCGCACCGGCATAGCCGTCCAGCCACCAGTTGAGGTAGTCATAGGCCGCATCCTCGGCGCGGGCGTCGAGATGCGCCGACAGCGCCATTCCGCCGAACCAGCCGCGAAAGCCTTCCACTGGCGTGACCATCTGGACCGGCACGCCGAGGCGCCTGAGCTTGACGGCCCCCGACCACCACAAGCTGCCGATAGATGTGGCGCCACGCCGCAGCGAGGCGATCGCTTCGGCCTCGTCGGCCCAAACGGTGCGGAAGTGGCCACGGGCCACGTAGCGCCGGAGCGTATCGGTCAGGGTCTCGATTTCCTCAAGCGATAGATTGCCGATGTCCGGAACCTGCATTTCATTGCGCGCGTGCAGCGCCAGCAACATGTCGAGGCAGCCGATCGCCGCGTCTCGCTGCAGGATGACCTTGCCGGCCCATTGCGGGTCGAGCAGGCTGCCCCAGCTAGTGAAGGCTTCGGCATCGGCACCAACGACGGCAAAACTGTCGGCGTTGTGCACTGTTGGCACCATGCTGATGAGATCGGACTGTGTCGGGCCGAGCGAACCATCAAGCTGGACATAGAGGCGTCGGCTCGGATCGCCACCCAGGGCCGAGGGTGACCCGGAGGTCACCCGCCCGGTTTTTGGGATCGAACCGACCTGCTCCCACTGGTCGATCCTGTCGATGCGAATGCCCTTGATGGAGCCGGTCGGCCATATCAGGTCGAGGTCATGAAACCACTGGTCATAGACATCGAAACTCTGCGGTGCCAAAGCGCCGCGGCGCTGCGCTTCGGTGCCGTCGAGGGTAATGAAATCGAGCTGCAAACCGAGGTCTCGCTCGGCTGCCCGTTTCAGCGGTTCGATCTGCGTGACAGACGTGCCAAGCACCCGCAGGGTGTGTTTGCCGGCATGGACGGCCGGCGCCGCAGGATTGGCCTGCCGGCGTGCGCTCTCAGTCCGCGCGCCGGTCATATCCGTCGCCCGCACACCTCAGCATCAGCCCCCGATGCCGCCAAGGCAGACATATTTGATTTCGAGGAAATCCTCGGTGCCGTATTTTGAGCCTTCGCGACCGAGACCCGATTGCTTCACGCCGCCAAACGGCGCGACTTCCGTCGAGATCAGGCCGGTATTGACGCCGACCATGCCGTACTCGAGTTCTTCCGCCACGTGCCAGACCCGCGACAGGTCGCGGGCGTAGAAGTAGGAGGCCAGACCGAATTCCGTGTCATTGGCCATGGCGATGACATCTTCGACCATGTCGAATTTGAACAGCGGTGCAACAGGCCCGAAGGTTTCCTCACGCGCCACTTTCATATCGGTCGTGACGCCGGTCAGCACCGTCGGCTCGTAGAAAGTACCGCCGTGGCTGTCCGGGTGGCCGCCGGTCACAATCTTCGCGCCGTGCGACAGGGCATCGGCAACATGATCCTCGACTTTGGCAAGCCCCTGTTCATCGATGAGCGGGCCGGTCGTGACACCATCCGCGAAGCCATCGCCAACCTTGAGTTCGCGTACCTTCACGGCGAGCTTTTCGGCGAACTCGTCATATACGCCTGCCTGCACATAGATCCGGTTGGCGCAGACGCAGGTCTGCCCGGCATTGCGGTATTTGGAGATCATTGCCCCATCCACAGCCGCATCGATATCGGCGTCGTCGAAGACGATGAACGGCGCATTGCCGCCGAGTTCCAATCCGACCTTCATGATCTGGTCTGAGCACTGGCGCATCAGGATGCGGCCGACCTCGGTGGAGCCGGTGAATGTCAGCTTGCGTACTTTGTCGTTGTCGCAGAACTCCTTGCCGATGGCCGGGCCGTCCATACCGCTGATGACGTTGAAGACACCAGCGGGCAGGCCGGCACGCTCGCACAGAACCGCAAAGGCGATGGCTGACAGAGGTGTCTGTTCGGCCGGTTTTGAGATAACGGTGCAGCCGACGGCAAGCGCCGGCGCGATCTTGCGGGTGATCATGGCGTTGGGGAAGTTCCACGGCGTAATCGCCGCGACGACACCGATCGGCTGCTTCATGACGACGATGCGTTTGTCCGGCTGGTGGCCGGGGATGGTGTCTCCATAGACACGCTTGGCTTCTTCGGCAAACCATTCGAGGAACGACGCACCATAGGCGATCTCGCCTCGCGACTCACCGATCGGTTTGCCCATTTCCATGGTCAGAATGGTCGCAAGATCATCGACATTTTCCATCTGCAGCTCGAACAGCTTGCGAAGGGCAGCGGCCCGTTCCTTGCCGGTCTTCGCCGCCCATTCCCGCTGTGCCGCATGCGCCGCCTCGATCGCCGCCCGCGTTTCATCGGCTCCCATATCCGGCAAGGTGGCGATGATGTCGCCGGTCGACGGATTGTTGACCTCGAATGTCGCGCCACTCGGCACTTCCGTCAGCCACTTGCCGCCGACATAGCCGGCCGCCGGCAACAGGCTCGGGTCAGCAAGTCGTGAAAGCAAAATGTCGGAAATGGCCATGGTCTATCCTCCGCCGCTGGCTGGGTTGGTGGCCCGGCATGCGGGCTTTGCCGTTTCCATAGTGCGGATGCTTCGGAAAGCCAACCGGAATCACGATTGTTGAGGCTGTTTGCGTCGGCAGGCTGCCTAGATCAAAGGGCGATAAGTTTGGATCATTTGATGGCTGCAGATCGGCTCCACTCGGCCAGGCGCGTCGCGCAGCGCGATGTGGTGCATCGGGCAAGCGACGCAACGCAGCCGATGGGCCGATATGCAGCCACCCTTCGGGCCGGGCGCTTTTGGCCCCTGGCGTCGTTGGCTTGCACTTGTGGTGGGATAGCACCACGGCCTGCAATCCGCCTGGCCAGAGACCAAAATCGCCACGGTCAAATGGTGCAAACTTATCGCCCTTTGATCTAGTCTCCATCCGAGTCAAGACATTGATAGTCCTGTCGGCGTCTGACCATACCAGCCGCGATGTGCTTCATGAAAGCTTCGACCTTCGGGGCCTTGCGCAGGTCCGGGTGGGTGAGAAGCCAAATGGGCAGATAGCCTTCCCAGGGAAGAGCTGTAATGCGTTCAACGCCCTCCAGCGCCTCTCCCAGCACACGGGGCATGCGCGTGACGCCCAGGCCGGCACGGACCATCTGCATGGCCGTGATCATGTCATCGCAACCGGCAACCACCCGAACATTGGCACAGAGCTGGTTCAGCAGCCTTGGCATTTTTCCGTTCCACGAAGTGAATGCAATCAGTGGCATATCGGCTGACAGATCACCCTCCGCCAGCGGGCTTTTGGCGAGCCACCGGCTCTGCGCGTAAAACCCCGAATGTTGATCGGTGATTTTGCGGCCCCACAGGGTTTCGGGTGGTTTGTGCGTGACGCGGATGGCCACATCCGCCTCTCTCTGGTGCAGGTTCAGCAGGTTGTTATCGCCGACGAGAACCAGGTGAAGCTTTGGATGATCGTGAGCGAAGCGCGCGATATCGCGGCTGACGGCATCGGTCACCATCAACGGCGGTATGGTTACTCGCAAGGGACCACTCAACCCCTTGTCCTGATTCTGCAGATGCCTTTCCAGTGTATCGATTTCCGGCTCGATCCGGTTGGCATGAGCCAACACCGCCTTGCCGACCTCAGTCAGGCGCAGGCCGGCCGGAAGGCGTTCGAAAAAGGGGAAACCGGCATCGCTTTCAGCGCGCGCCAACCGGCGGGAAATGGTGGCATGGGTGACGCCCAGAAAGCGGGCGGCCCCGGAAATGCCGCCCTGCCGGTCGATCGCCAGCACGAGGCGAAGCGTATCCCAATCGGCAATCAGACTTCGATTTTTGTACATGACACTTACGTAGATAGCGAATTTTGCACAAGCTATATCAGTGGCAAGACGGTGTCATCCATCGGGCGTGTCGAAACGATGAACGCCCGGATCAATGAATGAAGGAAGCAAACCGATGACCCACTATGCTCTTGTCACTTTAGTCGTAAAGGACGCCGAAAAGCTGAGCGAATATCTAGCCGTCGGCGGACCCGCGGTTGCCAAGCACGGCGGAAAACCCGTTGCCGGCGGCCCGGATGCGAAGCCGCTGCAGCAACCGCATGGCCCGACCCGCGGTGTTGTCCTTCAGTTTCCAACGGCGGATCACATCACCCAATGGCTGGAGGATCCGGAACTGGCGGATATCCACGCTCTGCGAAACGCCGGGGCGGATGTGACCATCCTGTCGTTGCCCGAGCTTTAGGGCAAAGGGGCCGGTCACCGGGCCTTGGCTTCATCCGCCAGAATACGGGCAATGACCGGGTCGCTGCCGTCCAAAACAAGGGATTCCGGGCACACGTCCGGTTTCTCGCCATGTGGTTCCGTCAACCGTTTCAATTCTCGCGGATGCAATCCGATCACACGGTCGATTTTGCCGTCTGTTTCGCTAAGGCGTCCCTGCATATTGTCATTCTGCATCAAGATGCTGACCTCAGTTCGACCTGATGTTCCTCGGATCGCGCCCAGGGCTTCCGTCTGAAGGTCTCCCGGCAAAAAACCGATACCGCGGATAAAAGCGGGCTCAGCAAGGCGAACGACGGGCGAGAGCACATTGGACTGGTCAAGCGCTGCTTCGTTCCAGGCCCACTTGGCAGCACCGGAAAAGCCTGCTGTACCTCCTCTTCGCCTGACAGACGCCGAGAGCCAATCAATCTGCCCCTCATATTTGGAATCGATGTGCAAGGGCACCGGGTCATGGTCGCGCAGCCCCGGGATTTCCATAACAGGCGCCACGCGCATGACGATCCAGGCCGATGTGAAGCCGCGCCGGTCCAGCAGATGGCGAAGGGACTGGCCGAGCGGAAATTAGCCGTCGATGAAGTCCTCGAATGGATCGGCGGCAACCGGGATGGGTTCCACTAGACGGATGCGTCCCAGGGGCAGCCCGCACGGCGTTCAAGATCGGCCTTGTGGCTGATGCCGGACCAGTCATCGGTCGAGGCCACGGCGTCGTTTGACATCGGACCGACGATCCTTGTCACGCGGCTGCGGTCTTGCATCGGCAAGGACGCTCGGTCGTCATTCTCCAACGCCTTGATGGCCTCGCGCAGCATGCGGCGGTAACGGATAATCGCCTTGTCCGACCGGCCCAGATGCTCGCGCGTCCGGTCCTGGATGGCGCCCATTCCTTCGACCGCCCACTGGTCATGCACATTGATATCCATTCCCATGCCCGTGTAGGTCGCGGTTTCCTGCTCCTTCGGATCATAGCCATAGTGATTGGCGCGGTTCTTCCTGGGCGCATATGTCGGCAGTTCATGTTCCTCGAGCCGCTGTGCGCGCATCAACTCTTTGTCGACAGGCTCCCTGAAACTGGTGAAAAGCGTGTACCAATAACAGTTCTCATCGTCGATCGGCACGTGCCATTGGGTGATCGTCATTTCCCGGCTCATCGGAATGCAGATCGCTTCCGGAAAGATCTGGTTGGTAATGCGCACATGGGTCTGACCGTGATCCATGTGCCGCAAGGCGGTGATCTTGAGGCCATAGTCCGTTTCTTCCACGTCGATCTCGGGGCGCGGGTAGTCGCGCAGAACCTGGGTCGTGGCCATTTCGGTGCCGGCAACGGTGTCCCGGAACTGCTTGCCGTAACTGTCGGCGGGGTCTTCGTCTTCGAGGAAACGATGCAGGAACGACGCATGGGCGGGGTCGATGCCGATTTCGAGCGCCTGCAGCCAATTGCACTCCCAGAGACCTTTGAATGCAAACACGTGAGCATCATCGGCGCGAAAACAATCGAAATTCGGGAACTCGGGTGCAGCACCCCGTCCCAGATAGGCAAAAACAACACCCTTCTTGAGAACCACGGGATAGACCGGGCCATCGGCATCGATGTCGATCTGGTCAGCCGGGGGATGCGAGACTGCCGGTTCCCCGTCCTGCGCCTTTCGGGTTGCCAGGCTCAATGCACCTGCCTCGTCGCGCACCAGCGCCAGCCGTTCACCCAACAGGTTCACCGGCACGGGCAGCGTTGAATCCAACTCTTCCGCCAAGGCCGCCGGCTGCCAGTAGCAACGCAACACCCCACCGGCGGGGGTGCCTCTGCCGACGCGCGTGATCGTGTCGTTCAGTTGCTGGGAAATCATGTCGCCGCCTCCTCGACATATTTCTTATCCGCGACGTCGCCAAGATATGCCCAGATCGCCCCGTCGCGTTCTTCGACCGGAATGTTGGGGGCCTTGATAGCTTTGTACATATGCGAGCCCTCCGGCTCGGCCGGTTGCTCCACGCATTGACCGGTGCGATCGAAATGCCAGCCGTGAAACGGGCAGCGCAGCCCGTTATCCTCCAGCCTTCCGTAGCACAAATCGGCCCCGCGATGAGGACAATGTCGCCCGATCAGCCCCAGCGCACCGCTGTCGTCGCGGAAGAGGACCCATCGTTCTCCGTTCAACACCACCGGGATCAACGGGCGCGGAATATCCAGCGCTCCGGCATCGGCAAGCCGCACCCACGAACGAGCATCGTCAATTCTGATCTCCGGAGGGATCGGGGCAGTACTGGCCATTATCTATCCTTGTTGTGCGTTATTCGACCGAATGTGAAATAACTAGTAGACTTGCGGGCAAACACTTGTCAACACATAGGCAAGAGAAGGAAGTGATCGGATGCAACTCACCGACGGTCGATTTTACAGCACCGCACTTGCTAGCCATTGGGAAAACGCGCTTGCCGTCGACGGAGCCGTGATTGCGCAATCCGGCGGCGGTTCGGTTCGCAGCCTCGGCGGGCACATTTGCCTGCCCGGACTGACGGACGCCCATCTGCATATCTTTCCCATGGCACTCTTTCGATTGCAGCTCGACGTCGCAGCCGCGAAGCTGACTTCGGTTCCAGCGCTGCTGTCAGCCCTGGCAGACATCGCGCAGGAACGACGCTACGGCGGCTGGCTTCAGGCCGCCGTCCTGATCGAGGATACGTTCGAGGAGCGTCGCCTGCCCACCTTGGCAGAACTGGACGCCGCGTTTCCGGATGAACCGATCCTTATCAGACGATATTGCGGCCATGTGGCGGTGATGAATACACGCACCATGGAGACACTTGGCCTTCTCAAGGAAGTGCCCAAAGTGGCCAGCGGTTCGTTCGCTCGCGACGAGGCGGGAGCGCTTACCGGCCAAGCGGATGAAGGGGCCGCAGCCTGGGTTTTTTCGCGAGCCCCTGCGCCGCCGGATGACAGGATCCTGTCCGAGATCCACGCTATTCTGATGCAGTGCCTGTCGCTTGGTCTGACGTCACTGGTCGAAGCCGCGGTCGGTTTCACCCTTGGCTACGATCGGGAGGCGGCGATTTGGGCAAAACTGCGCGCACAAGGCGAACTGCCCGTGCGGCTGGGATTCATGAGCGAACTGACCGCAGCCGAGGCCGCCGAGCGTGGACTTAAGCCGGCATGGGATCGCGATTGGTCCAGTGAGACATTGAAGTTTTTCGCCGATGGCATCATTGGCGGCCGCACCGGTGCGCTCAGCCGACCCTATGACGATACGGGTGGTCTGGGAGACCTCATGCAGCCCGAAGGTGTTCTGGAACAGGAGCTCGCCGAAGCCCACGCAGATGGCTGGCGCATAGCGGTCCACGCCACCGGCGACCGGGGGATCGATCGCGTGTTGGCCGGCTTGCTCAAGGCGCAGGCGGACGATCATACGCGCCGTCACCGGATCGAACATTTCTTTGTCCCGCCCCCTGACGGTTTGAAGCGGGCGGCCAACGGCGGCATCTCGGTGGTGACACAGCCGGGATTTCTCTACCGCATGGGTGGGAGCATCGCGCGTGGCCTGGGCGACCGTGTGCTTGGCTGCGTCTACCCCGGTGCCAGTGCCTTGCGGGCCGGCGCGTCTCTGATTTTCAGCTCCGACGCGCCGACCGGACCGCTTTCGCCCTGGGTGGGGATGCGCTACGCGGTTGAGCGGCTTGGGGCCCATGGCAGCGAGATCGGTGCCGGTGAAGCCGTGACGCGGGAGCAGGCCCTCGACGCCTACATCGCCGGCGGGGCCTGGGCCATGCAACACGAGGCTTTTCGTGGCACGCTTGCCCCGGGCATGGCGGCGGATCTTGTGGTCATGAGCATGGACCCCGTCACCGTGTCGCTGGACGAGTTGGAAGACTGCACCTGCCTGTTTGCGATGAAAGACGGGCGGGTTGTCAGGGATGAGCTCTAACGAAACATGCGTGTGTGGGACATCTCGCGCGCAAGTCCGCTTAGACCCCGGAGGACTTCTGCTCGGCGTTGCTCCGAAAGCACCTCATTGCTCGGAAAGGACGTCCCGACCGCGGCACCGGACTCCCCTTTGCGACCGACCGGGACGGACAGCCCGGTGACACCCGCTTCGAATTCGTCGGATACAACGGCGAAGCCCTGGGACCGAGCTTCCGCTACGGCCTCGGCAATTTTCTTGCGTTCCATTTCGGAGGCCGCGGTAAACTGCTCGATTTCGCAGTCCTGCAAATAGGTCTCGGCCCATTCCGACTTCTCCCAGGCAAGGATCATGCGGCCGATGGCGCTGTGGGTCAGCGGCAGACGACTGCCGACCGTGAAGCCAAACGTCACGGGCTGATCACGCGGCGCCGATTGGCAGATGTAAACTGCCCGATCCCCGTCGCGCAGGGCCAGGCTGGTTGGCCCGCCGATGCGTTCCGAGTAGCGGTTCAGGAGCGGCTGAATTTCGATGCCAACCGCATTGCCTTGAAAAAAGCTCCCGGCCAGCGTCAGGATCTGAGGCGTGAGCACGAAGTGCCGACCGGACTGCCGAACATAACCTAACTCCACCAGTGTCAGCACCAGCCGCCGGACCGAGGCGCGGTCAAGGCCTGTACGTGCTGCGAGGTCCGCTTGCGTCAAGTGCGTGTTGTCGTCGTCGAACGCCTTGAGGACCTGGATGCCCTTGACGAAGGTCGTGGAGATGTTCCGGTTCAAAGGTTTGGGCATGAAATCTTGTTCGGGAGCGCTATTCGGATGACTATAGACAACGAACATTGGAACGTGCAAATTAATACGATGTATGCGTTATTCGACCAAACGTGCGATGAATTACCGGGAATGACCGTTTGAACGCGAACCTGGACCAGCTTCGGGGCGGATCACTGGAGGCGATGGGTCACCTTGGGCCAGACGATTTGCGTCGCGCAGCAGACTGCATGGACCTCATTGCAGGGTCGGGCATCGAAACCGTTCGCGTTCTCTTTGCTGATCAGCATGGGATTCTGCGCGGCAAGACCGTCGTGGCAGACGCCTTCCCGTCCGTTTTCAAAACAGGCATTTGTGTACCGAACACCCTGTTGCTGAAAGATACCTCGCATCGCACGGTCTTTCCGATCTGGACTGAAGATACGGCGGGCCTGCCCGCGGGCGCTGGTGACATTCTGTTGCTTCCCGACCCCAAGACCTTTCGCATCCTGCCTTGGGCAAAAACATCGGCTTGGATTTTTTGCACCCCGATTGGCCGCGACGGCACCGCCATCCCTTATGCGGCGCGGTCCGTTCTGCAGGCTGCGATCGAGCGGTTGGCAGCGACCGGGCGCACACTGACCGTTGGGCTCGAAGTCGAATTCCACGTTTTCGCGGTGAGTGATGACAGCCTTGATCACCACTCGGCGACCATGCCCGGCAAACCCGTGGTCACGCGCAACCTGACGCAGGGCTACCAGTTCCTGACCGAGCAGCGCTATGACGTGGCGGAACCGCTTCTCGATGACCTGCGCCGCAAGGCACAGGAATTCGGCCTGCCCGTCCGCTCGGTTGAAATCGAATTTGGCCCAAGTCAATTCGAATTCACCTTCGAACCGGCGGGACCGATGGAACATGCCGATAACATGATGATGTTTCGTGCCCTGGTGAAGGAGGTCTGCGCACGTCAGGGCCTTCACGCCACCTTCATGTGCAAACCGAATCTTCCCAACGTCGCCGCCAGCGGCTGGCACCTGCATCAGTCACTGTGCGATGGTGACGGGACGAACCTGATGATGCCCGCACAAGACGGTGCAATCAGCCCCGATGCGTCCGCCTGGATTGCCGGGCTCCTGGAGCATGCCGAAGAGTCCTGCCTGCTGACCACACCAACGGTGAACGGTTACAAACGCTACCAACCGCACCAGCTCGCCCCTGACCGCATTCTGTGGGCTAGGGACAATCGCGGCGCAATGATACGAGCTCTCATGGAGCCGAACGACCCCGCCAGTCGGGTCGAGAACCGCGCACCCGAACCGACGGCCAACCCCTATTTCGTCTTCGCAAGCCAGATCCTGTCCGGGCTCGACGGGCTGGAGCGTCGGTTGACGGCTCCTGATCCGGTGGAGACGCCATATATGAAAGAAGCCAAACGGCTGCCAGAAAGCCTTTTGAGCGCCATTCAGCATTTCGAGGTATCAGAATTCTACCGCGGCGCCCTTGGCGATGCCTTCGTCGACTACCTGTCCCATATCCGCCGCGCAGAATGGGATCGCTATCATCTTGCCATCTCGGAATGGGAGCAAACCGAGTACTTCAATCTATACTGACACAACAATCACCAAAGGGAGGAAGACCATGACAATTATGAAACTGGGAAAAATCATCGGCGCCGCAGTGGTCGCGGCGACGCTGACCACCGGCGCATTTGCGCAGGACGTCACCTTGCGCTTTCATCATTTCCTGCCGCCGCAGGCCAATGTGCCCAAGCTGGTACTGGGAAAATGGGCCGAGGATGTTCAGACCGCCTCGGACGGCAAAATCGGGGTTGAGATCTATCCGTCCATGCAGCTTGGCGGCGCTCCACCTCAGCTGATGGACCAGGCACGCGACGGCGTCGTTGACGTGGTCTGGACAGTGGTGGGCTACACGCCAGGGCGCTTTCCCCGCACCGAGGTGTTTGAGCTTCCATTCATGATGACCAATGCGCCGGCCGCCTCAAAAGCGTTCTGGCAGATGTTCGAAAACCACATGGAGGATACCGAGTTCAAGGATCTCAAGATCCTGGGCACATGGGTACATGGTCCCGGTCTCATTCATTCGGCGAAACCGATTGCCTCGGTAAAGGACCTTGAGGGCGTCAAGATTCGCGGTGGCTCGCGGACCGTGAACAACCTGTTGGTCGAGCTTGGCGCAACGCCCGTCGGCATGCCGGTGCCGGCTGTGCCGGAATCACTTTCCAAAGGCGTGATCGATGCGACCACGATCCCATGGGAAGTCACCGCCGCGCTGAAAGTACCGCAGCTTGTCGGAAACCACACCGAATTCGGCGATGAAGCCCTTTACACGCTGACCTTCGTTCTGGCGATGAACAAGGCAAAGTATGAAAGCCTGCCGGATGATCTGAAGAAGGCCATTGATGACAGTTCGGGTGAGGCCTTCTCAATCTTCGCGGCCACGACGCAGGCCGCCGCCGACGCGCCTGCCCGCAAGCTGGCGGTGGATAACGGCAACAACATCATCCAATTGAACGAGGCCCAGGTCGCCGAATGGAAAGCCGCGGCTGAGCCGGTCTATGCGGCATGGGTCGCAGAAATGGACAGCAAGGGGATCGACGGTCAGGCGCTCGTTGATGAAGCGCGCAAGCTGATCTCAGAATACACCGAGTAAGTCCCTCAACACCCAACCGGGCGGACGCACCGTCTGCCCGGTTGTCAGATCAGGAGATCGGGCGCAGGCTCTGCTCAAGGCACGCCAGCCAGTTTTCACGGGCGAGCTTCGCCAGAAGCGCATCGTCGTACCCGTGCTCGGACATTGCCTGGAACAGGCTCGGCACCCCCGTCACGTCACCGATCAGGTCGGGCAGCACGCAGCCGTCGAAGTCCGATCCAAGCCCGACATGGTCTTCTCCCAGTTCGGCGATCAGATAGTCGAGGTGGCGAAGCATTGTGCTCCACGGAGTGCCGGATTGCGCACTGCCGTTCTCATTGAGAAAAAACGTTGCAAAGTTCAAACCGACCATCCCGCCGCTGTCCCTGATCACGTGGAGCTGACGATCGGTCAGATTGCGCGGCGACTTGCAAAGCGCAATCGGGTTGGAATGGGTCGCCACCAGCGGCGCTTTCGAAACAGCCGCCACGTCGTTGAAGCCGGCCTCGTTCAGATGAGACAGGTCGATGAGAATGCCAAGCTCATTGCAGAGCCGAACCAGATCCTTGCCGACATCCGTCAGACCCGGCCCGATGTCTGGTGACCCCGGAAACGACATCGGCACGCCATGGCCGAAGATCGTCGGGCGGCTCCAGACTGGCCCCAACGACCGCAAACCCATGTCATGGAAAAGGTAAAGCGCATCGAGGTTGGGACCGATGGCCTCGGCCCCTTCCATATGCATGACGCCGGCAATCCTGCCAGCCGAGAAGCTGGCCCGGATCTCGTCAACCGACCGACAAACTGCGAAATCGTCAGAGGCGGCCCGTTCCATCCAATGCAGAAGCCCCGCCATGGTCAGCGCGTCCGGCTGGGCCGCATAATGTGGCATCTCGGGTGGCATGGGCATGTCATAGGGCGCGTTCGCCATCAGCGCCTTGAAATCCGGCGGAGGCCCCTTGGAAGCAGGAGGCACAAAGATGGCGAACAGGCCGCCGACGAACCCCGCCTCCTTTATGCGTGCCAGATCAAGATGTCCGGCGCGTCCGGTTCCCAGCCACGTTTCAGAACGCGGTGCAGGGGTCTTCATCAACCGCAACAGAAAGTCGTTGTGGCCATCGAAGAAAGGAATATTGGAGCTCATGCTTCAGGCAACCGTCGGTTCACTGGGAATATGAGATGCCAGGAAATCATCGACTTCCCGCAACAGGGCAACGCAGTCCGGATCGGTGACACTCAGCAGACCCAGTTGATCAACAATTCCCGCAAGATATTCTCGGCTGGTTCCCAGAAATCCCTCACCAAGCGCGATGCAGCGGATCTGTTCGGCCCGGGTGAGGTTACCTCGGATCCCCTCCGCATCGTGATTGGCAACGAAAGTCAGTGCCTCGACCCGAGTGTCTCCGATATCGGCCATCACGAAACGTGGTTCATAGCCAGGCCCGATCATTTCGCGCCGCCACAGAATTTCCGTTTCCACATCGACATCACCCGCTGGAACGCGAAACGCCAGCCCCTCGCATCGTTCGCCATTGTCGAGGGCAGCCATCAGGCCCGGAGCCTCTTCCGTACCACGGCCGCCCTTGTCATCCATCAGAATGAAGCGCCGGGTGTATCCCTCGACCACGGCGCGGCGGATTTCGGTAAATCGAATCGCGGGGTCCCACATCAGGGAACCGTATGCAAAGACCCAGAGATCAGTGGCGTCTCGCCCTTCCAGTGCCGCGGCGCGGGTTGCTTCACGGTCGCTGTCGCTGTGCACCCATTCCAGCGCCGGTTCCAGGTGCGGAAACTGCTCCATCAGCTTCTCCACCGTGATGCCACGAAAAAAGGAATCCGCAGGATTGGTTATTTTGTCGCGCAGTTCGGGGTGATGGGCGAAGGGATCCGGAGCATCGATCATGATGCCTTTTTATCCCCAAGCCGGCCAAGGAACCAGTCCAGGATTCGATTACGCAATTGCCCCGCCCCTTGGCGATGGGTCTCCCGCAGCCGAGCACGCATCTCTATTGGCCCGCGACTTCGGCTGGTCCTTCTCCTTGAGAGCATTGCTGCTCGGCTCGGCAAGTAGCAAGGCGCACCACTCGGTGGATATCGCGCACGGTGGTATGCTGAAGTCCTGTGAAACACGCAGCCCGTCAGTGAGGCATGTTCCAATTGAACCCGGACGGCTTATGTGTGTTTGGTCGGTTCGTGAAGAGCTGAATAGCTCTCGGATAATCGCAAACAGTCGCATTCTCGGCCCCGTCGGTGTTTCCCCGAAAAAGCCGGAACCGTCCCGTCATCGCTACAGGTCCGCCTAAAAAGATCTAAAACGGTGCATGTGTTCAGCGTATGTCGTCGGCAGCCTCAACTGTCTCCAGACCAGCGGCAACGCGAAAGAACGTATGGGCTCGCTTGAGATAATCCGGGTTGGTGGCAAGCCAACGCCCAGACAGCCTGGCTTCGACCAGGGTGGGCGCGATTTCGTTGAGCCTTCGATAGGCGTCCGTTGCCCGGTCGAGTCGGCCGATTGCCGCATTGGCGATCGCACTCAGCACCAACGGCGTGGCACTGCCTGCGACTTCCGCCAGAGCGGCCGATGCGGACTCGGCCGCACGGTCGTAGTCGCGACTGGCAAACTGCGCAAAACCGAGCGCTGCCAGCAACGATCCTCGCTGCGGGTCGCGGGGGCTGTGCCGCAACGCAGCCTCGACAAGCGGCACACCGCGATCGGCGTCTCCATGCAACGCTTCATAAAGTCCGAGCCAGGCCGACGTCATCGAGCAATTGGGGTTCATTTCGTGAGCCTGCCGAAGCTCCGGCAGGCCGGCTTCAGGGTTCTGGTTCATGAAATGCAGAAGTGCCCGCAACCTGCGGGCGTGGTGATCGGTCGGATCGGCGGTGATTGCACAGGTGGCTGCCTCGATCCCCTGAGCCAGCGTTTGCGGCACCGATCGGGTCGTGGCGTGATAGGCATTGCCCCACGCGACCCATGCCATGACGCGCCAGGCCAGACCGGAACTCTCGTCGAGAGCCAGAGCCTGTTGGGCGAGTTGTTCCCCTTGATCGCGTGGACCTTGATCGTAGGCCATGTCCCCGGCGGAGGCCACCGACCACCCGCGCATCGCGAGACCATAGGCGTTCAGATCTTCGGGCGGTGCCGAACGAACGCGCACCGATTCGACCCGGTCGATCTGCGGCACCAGGCATCTGACAATGGCGCCCGCCACCCTCGCCTGGGCTTCAAAGTGCCGGGCAAGATCCGCGTCGAAATTCTCGGCCCAGACATGCCCGCCGCTCGTCGCGTCGATCAGCTGAGCCGTCACACGGACACGATCCGCCGCGGCGCGGACGCTGCCCTCGACGATGTAGCGCACGCCCAGGTCACGGGAAATCTCACGCAGGTCGCGGGGCGTCTCCCGATAGACAAAGGCGGAGTTGCGGGCCACCACGAACAGGTCACGAAACCTGGAAAGCTCGGTCGTGACGTCTTCGACGAAGCCGTCCGCCAACCAGGCCATGCTCGATTCCGTTCCCAGGTCCGAAAAAGGCAACACAACGACCGAGGGGCGCTCCGGCATACTGAGCGGCAAAGGCGTTTCAGGCCTGACCTCCAACGCAAACCGCAGTCCGCGTCCGGGCACCGTGACGATGGCGTCCGCCCCAAGGATCCGACGCAGATTGGCCACCTGAACATTGAGGTTGTTTTCCCCGACTACGGTGTCGGGCCAGACGGTCGTCATGATGTCATCGCGCCCGACCACATCATCGCTCCTGGAGACCAGCAGATCGAGAAGGTCGAAGGCACGTGCACCCAACGGGATTTCTTCACCGTCCCTCGTCAGCCTGCGCGCTCGGCGCTGCAAAGCAAAATCGGAGAAACGAAAGGTGTCCATGGGCCAATTGGAATTAGATAAAGCTACTGCTTAGCTCTATCGCGAAGCAGCGTGCGAGGGAACCCGAAACCCCTTCATCGCTGCGGCTTGCCGGTCAGTCAGAAAAACAACCGGCACTACACCGAAATCGGGCCCGTCGATCCGCGCACGATAAGATCAGTCGGTATCTGCTTGGTGTCGGGTTCCTGCAGCCGCCCGGCAAGAATGTCGAGCAGCATTGTCATGGCGGTCCGACCGATCGTCGCCGAGGGCTGCCCCACTGTGGTCAGCGGCGGACTGAAACTATCGGATATGACGATATCATCAAAGCCGACGACCGACACATCTTCCGGAATCCGGAGTCCCATATCGCGCAATTCGCCGATCGCGCCGAAAGCCATTTCATCATTCGAGCAGAACAGGGCGGTCGGCGGTTTTCTGCTTTCGAAGATCTGTCGGCAGCACCTGCGACCGCTTTGGATGGAGTAATCGCCGATCGATTCGTAGATTTCGGGAACGTCAAGCCCGGCCTCGGCCATGGTTCGGCGAAACCCGTCGCGGCGAAGTTCGCCGAGGATTTCCGGAACCGGTCCGGCGATGTGGCCGATGCGCCGATGACCAAGCTCGATCAGATGGCGAACCGCCTTGCGCGCCGCGTTGCGGTTATCGATCTGAACGTGCGCCAGGCCGCTGTTTTCAATCGCTTCCAACGCCACCACGACGGGCGGAAGACCACTTTGTCCACGCATCAATTGGTGATCTTCCGGAGCATGCCCGGTCATGAGGATCATGCCGTCGGCATTGCCATCGCGCAGCATGTCGAAATATTCGATATCGCGCGCGGCCTCGTCCTCGGTATTGCCCATCAACAACAGATAGCCGGCTTCACGCGCCACCGCCTCGACACCCTTGAAGACCTCCAGGTAGAACGGATTGCTCATGTTGCGCACCACCAGGAGCACCGCCATCGACTTCTGGATGCGCAGGTTGCGCGCCCGCACATTCAGCCGATAGTCGAGCTGCTTGGCGGCCGCACGCACTTTCTCCCGCGTTGCCTCGGTGACCAGGCTCGAATCGCTCAATGCCCGTGACACGGTCGCCGTCGATACCCCGGCAACCCGGGCTATATCCTTGATTTTCGTACGCGCAACCATGCCGCGGCGAAACGCCAACCTCCCAGCAGGAATCCATCACATTGCAATTCCGACACCCGTTATAGCCAATTTGTAATCGATTGCAAAACCCGGATTTCCGGGATTTTTGGACGAATCTCCTAAAACCGTCCCGATCAGAAATCAATTCCAGAGTACTTCTGGATTTCGCGTCCTTTGGATCGAAGGGGCAAGGCAGACCTCACCGGGCCAACAGGGAGACGGTGCTCCCGACGTGGGACGACATTGCCAGGTAACGAACGACAGTTCGGATAAAGCCCTGCGCCGATGGCGCAGGGCCGAGGCGTTTGTGGTGCAAATACCTCTTCCGGACTAACCGGCCAGAATTTCTACCCCGATGGCCCCTGTGTGGACCATCCCCAAAACACGAGCTTGCACAAATTTTGAGCAATGTTCCGCAATTGCACGAATATTGACCACTGTCGGCCCAACGATTCCACAACAACGCCCGTCCGCCCGAATCGTTAAAAAAGTCCTTAAGAATCAGGCGACTATCTCCCACTACACCCGAAATCTGGCGATTGGCACGATTCCTGCGAGGCAGGTGGCGGTGCAAATACTTCTTACGGGAGACAAAAATGAAGCTTCTCACCAAAACCGTCCGGTCGATCGGCCTGGCGACCGTCGCAGCTGCAATGTTGGCGACGGGCGCGGCCCGCGCCGACGACGACACCATCAAGGTGGGCATCCTGCACTCGCTGTCAGGGACCATGGCGATTTCCGAAACGACGCTGAAAGACGTCATGTTGATGCTCATCGAGGAGCAGAACAAAAACGGCGGCTTGCTCGGCAAGCAGCTCGAAGCAGTGGTCGTCGATCCGGCCTCGGACTGGCCTCTCTTCGCGGAAAAGGCTCGCGAACTGCTCGATGTTCACGAGGTCGCGGCGGTCTTCGGTAACTGGACCTCGGTCAGCCGCAAATCAGTCCTGCCGGTCTTCGCCGAACTGAACGGCATCCTGTTCTATCCGGTTCAGTACGAGGGCGAGGAAAGCCAGCGCAACGTATTCTACACCGGCGCTGCCCCGAACCAGCAGGCCATTCCGGCGGTCGACTATCTGCTCGAAAACGAAGAGGTTGAACGCTGGGTGCTCGCCGGGACGGACTACGTCTATCCGCGCACGACCAACAAGATCCTCGAGGCCTATCTCAAGGCCAAGGGCGTTGCCGAAGACGACATCATGATCAACTACACGCCGTTCGGTCATTCCGATTGGCAGACCATCGTGTCCGACATCAAGGATTTCGGTTCGCAGGGCAAAAAGACAGCCGTTGTTTCGACCATCAATGGTGACGCCAACGTTCCCTTCTACAAGGAACTCGGCAACCAGGGCATCTCGGCTGAAGACATTCCGGTCGTGGCCTTCTCGGTTGGTGAAGAGGAACTCGCTGGTCTGGACACCGCACCGCTGGTCGGCCACCTCGCCGCCTGGAACTATTTCCAGTCGGTCGAATCGGACGCCAACGAAGAGTTCATTGAAACCTGGAAAGCCTTTACCGGCGATGAAAACCGCGTCACCAACGACCCGATGGAAGCTCACTACATAGGCTTCAACATGTGGGTGAAGGCTGTCGAAAAGGCCGGCACAACGGACGTTGATACCGTGGTCGACGAAATCATCGGCGTATCCGTACCGAACCTGTCCGGTGGCTATTCGACCATGATGCCGAACCACCACATCACCAAGCCGGTTCTGATCGGTGAAATCCAGGAAGACGGCCAGTTCGACATCGTCGACGAAACCGATGGTCTCGTCGCCGGCGATGCCTGGTCCGACTATCTGCCGGATTCGGCCAAGCTGATCTCCGATTGGCGCAAGCCGCTCTCCTGCGGCAACTTCAACGTCGAAACCTCCAGTTGCGGCGGTAAGGGCAGCTAACTCAAGACCCAGAAGCGGGCATCTTGATGAGGTGCCCGCTTTTTCAACTCCCCTCGGACTGAAAAATCAGCAGAATGACTTTATTGAGCCGATTGCTGACTGCCTTCATCCTGTTCGCCGCTTTGGCCGCGCCGGTCTTGGCGCAAAATGATGCAGGCAGCCTCATCGACACACTCGCCACCGGCAAACTGAAGCAGCGCAGCGGTCAGATCGAGGCGATCGCCGCCACCGGCGACGCACGGGTCGTGCCGGCACTTGAAGCGCTCCGCGACGGCCGGCTCTACTTTCGAAAATCCGACAAAAAGGTCTTCATCACCGAAAAGGCCGGCAAGGAATTCCAGCTGATCGCGCCGTTGACCGGTGAGGCCGTTGAAACCGTCGGCAAAAAGGCGATCAGGAAGGTCAAGGTGAACAACAAGCTGCGCCGACAGATCGGCGAAGCGGTTGGATCACTGACACTTCTGAGCGATGATCCGCAGGTTCGTATTACCGCGGCCAAAACACTGTTCAAATCGGGCGATCCAGGCAGCCTCGACCTGTTGCAGGCTGCATTGGCCAAGGAAGACGATCTTTCCGTGAAGTCAGCCATGGAACAGGCACGCGCTGCGGTCGTACTGAATTCCGACGCGTCCGACGACGACAAGGTGGCGGCCATAGAGCTGTTGCGGCGCGATGCCGGACGCCAGTCCATGCCACTATTCCGTGAACTTTCAGCCAGCGCCGATGGGATTGTCGCCAAGGCAGCCGACGAGGCGATCGCCCAGGTCGAGCAGACGATTGCCCTGTGGGATACCGGTCAGACGATCTGGTACGGCATTTCGCTCGGTTCCGTGCTGCTGCTCGCAGCCATCGGCCTCGCCGTCACGTTTGGCGTCATGGGCGTCATCAACATGGCGCACGGCGAGATGGTCATGCTCGGCGCGTACACCACCTTCGTTGTGCAGGAGGTGATCCGCGGCTCCGCACCCGGTCTGTTCGATTACTCGCTGGCCATCGCCTTGCCCCTGGCCTTTCTCGTTTCAGGCGCCTGCGGCTTTGCTCTGGAACGTGGTGTCATCCGCTTTCTCTATGGTCGTCCCCTCGAAACCCTGCTCGCAACATGGGGTGTGTCCCTGATTCTGCAGCAGGCAATCCGAACGATTTTCGGTCCCACCAACCAGGAAGTCGGCAATCCTTCGTGGATGTCCGGGGCCTATGAACTTGGCGGCTTGACCCTCACGGCCAACCGGCTGTGGATCGTGGTCTTTGCCCTGATCGTCTTCGCCGCCCTTTTTATCGTCCTGAAAAAGACCGCCTTCGGCCTGCAGATGCGTGCCGTGACCCAGAACCGCCGCATGGCCTCATCCATGGGAATCCGCACTCCTTGGGTCGACGCGCTCACCTTCGCCCTTGGATCCGGCATTGCCGGCATCGCCGGTGTTGCGCTCTCGCAGATCGCCAACGTCTCGCCCAACCTCGGCCAGAGCTACATCATCGATAGCTTCATGGTGGTGGTGTTCGGCGGGGTTGGCAATCTCTGGGGCACACTGATTGGCGCCATGACCCTCGGCATCGCCAACAAGTTTATGGAGCCGTTCGCCGGAGCCGTGCTCGCCAAGATCCTGATCCTCGTCTTCATCATCCTGTTCATCCAGAAGCGACCACGCGGCCTGTTCGCGCTCAAGGGCCGGGCGGTGGAAGCATGATCACTTCGTTTGTCTTCCGGGCACTTGACCGCAAAGCCCGATGGGTCACCGCCGTCCTTTTGGCGGTGGCCCTGCTCATCCCGCTGGCCAATCTCGCTCTGCCCGCCGATCACCCCCTGCACGTGCCGAACTTCACGATCAGCCTGGTCGGCAAGTACCTTTGCTATGCACTGCTGGCATTGGCCCTCGATCTGGTCTGGGGTTATTGCGGGATCCTGTCCCTGGGTCACGGCGCATTTTTCGCATTGGGCGGCTACGCCATGGGCATGTATCTGATGCGCCAGATCGGTTCGCGCGGCGTCTATGGCGACCCGGTACTGCCGGACTTCATGGTCTTTCTCAACTGGCAGAAATTGCCCTGGTTCTGGTACGGCTTCGACATGTTCTGGTTCGCCGCGATCATGATCGTCGCGGTTCCCGGGCTGCTTGCCTTCGTGTTCGGCTGGTTCGCCTTTCGCAGCCGCGTGACCGGCGTTTACCTGTCGATCATTACCCAAGCGATGACCTACGCCCTGTTGCTCGCCTTCTTTCGCAACGAGATGGGTTTCGGCGGCAACAATGGTCTGACCGATTTCAAGGACATTTTCGGCGCCAACATCCAGGCCGACACGACGCGTGCGGCGCTGTTTTCCGCGTCCGCCATCGCTCTTGCGATAGCGTTTCTCCTTTGCTCGGGGATCGTCAACTCCAAATTCGGCAAGGTGCTGGTTGCGGTTCGCGATGCCGAAAGCCGGTCGCGTTTTTTCGGCTACCGGGTGGAAAACGTCAAACTCTTCGTCTTCGTCGTCTCGGCCATGATGGCCGGTGTCGCCGGCGCACTCTACGTGCCACAGGTCGGCATCATCAATCCGGGTGAGTTCGCCCCGGCAAACTCCATCGAGGTCGTCATCTGGACCGCGGTGGGCGGCCGCGGCACGCTGGTCGGACCAATCATCGGTGCGGTTCTGGTGAATGCCGGCAAGTCTGTGTTTACCGCCGCTTTTCCTGAATTCTGGTTGTTCGCGCTTGGTGCGCTGTTCGTTGCGGTAACGTTGTTCCTGCCCAAGGGCATCGTCGGAACGCTGGCCGGACTCGGTCGGTTCCTGCCGAGCGCCCGCACCAAACCACCGCTATCAGCCAATACGGCACCGGAGGCAGCGGAATGACCATCGCGGCGCACGGAAGCCTGCTCTACCTTGACGGCGTCAGCGTCGCCTTCGACGGGTTCAAGGCCATCAACAAACTGTCGCTGGTGCTGGAGCCGGGCGAGATGCGGGCAATCATCGGCCCCAACGGCGCCGGGAAGACGACGATGATGGACATTGTCACCGGCAAGACCCGACCGGACAGCGGCCACGTCATCTTCGATGGCTCGATCGACCTCACTCGCCATGACGAGACCGACATCGCCGAACTGGGCATCGGCCGTAAGTTCCAGAAACCGACGGTGTTCGAAAGTCACTCGGTGTGGGACAATCTCGAACTGGCCTTGAGCAAACCGCGCGGTGTCTTTCCGACACTGTTCTACCGGTCTGACGAAAAAGACCGCGAGACCATCGACGAAATCCTCGAGACAATCCGGTTGACCGGCCGCAAGGACGAACTCGCAGCCAACCTGTCACACGGCCAGAAACAGTGGCTTGAGATCGGCATGCTGATAGCCCAGGAGCCGAAGCTGCTCCTGGTCGATGAGCCGGTTGCCGGCATGACCGATGCCGAAACGGAAGAAACGGCGCGGCTGCTGCGCGACATCGCTAAAACCCGGTCCGTCGTCGTGGTGGAACACGACATGGGTTTCGTGCACGACCTTGATGTCAAGGTGACCGTGCTGGCGGAAGGATCGGTCCTCGCCGAAGGATCGCTGGAACATGTCAGCGCCGACGAACGAGTCATCGAAAACTATCTGGGGCGCTGACCGTGACCACACTGAACGTCGACGCTATTCATCTGCACTACGGCGCCGCCGAAGCCTTGCGCGGCGTGTCGCTTGCAGCGGACAAGGCACGCATCACATGCGTTCTGGGCCGAAACGGGGTCGGCAAGACATCGCTTCTGCGCGCCATTACCGGTCAGCATCCCGTCAGCTCCGGCAGCGTTCAGTTCGAGGGCGGCGGCCTGAAGAAATCCGCACCCTACGCACGAGCGGCTCAGGGCATTGCCATCGTGCCGCAGGGCCGCGAAATCTTCCCGCTTCTGACGGTTCGCGAAAATCTCGAAACCGGATTTGCCTGCCTGCCGCGCCGAGAGCGACGCATTCCGGATGAGGTGTTCGAACTGTTCCCGGTTCTCGACAACATGTTGTCGCGTCGCGGTGGCGATCTTTCGGGCGGCCAGCAACAGCAACTGGCGATCGGTCGGGCACTGGTTACGCGGCCGAAACTGCTTTTGCTCGATGAACCCACCGAGGGTATCCAGCCATCGATCATCAAGGATATCGGCCGGGCGCTCAGCTATCTGCGTGACACCGCCGGATTGACCATCCTGCTCGTCGAGCAATATCTCGACTTCTGCCGCGAACTTGCCGATGATGTCTACATCATGGATCGCGGCGAGATCGTCCATCAGGGCCCCGCCGAGGACCTCGACAGGGAGGACGTCCGCCGCCACCTGATGGTGTAGGCGGTTGGCAGTGGTGTGGTAATGCTTTTCCGGGACGGTTTTACGCTGACGAAAAGAGTGTCCGAATCGAAGTCCCCGAAATGGCAGCTTCCGGTTTCGGTCCTATCGTAATGCAAAGTCCGCAACCCACTCGAATGCAGCGCAGCAGCGGTACCGGCCGGCTTGCGGTGCGCCATCTGGAAGGACGCACGCGCCTCGGCCGGCTCTATCAGGAAGGCGCCGCCAAAATCCGACTTCCGAAGACCTATTCGGGCGAAGCGCTCGATGCCGTACTGATCAACACGGCAGGCGGACTAACGGGAGGCGACCGTTTCCACTGGTCGATCGACATTGGAAACTGCGCCAGATCCGTCATCACCACCCAGGCCTGCGAAAAGATCTACAAGGCCGCTGACGGTCAGGCGGATATCGACGTATCCGTCACGGTTGGCGCCGGTGGGGCGCTGGCCTGGCTGCCGCAGGAGACCATCCTGTTCGATCGCGCAGCGTTGCGGCGACATTTGACTGTGGACCTTGCGCCCGATGCGGGTCTGCTGTTGGTCGAGCCAATCATTTTCGGACGACAGGCCATGGGCGAAACCGTCCACGAGGCCCAATTTCACGATCGCTGGCGGATCCGTCGCGACGGACGTTTGCTGCATGCCGAAGACCTTCGTCTTTCCGGCGATATCGACAAAACACTTCGAAAGACCAGCGTGACGGGCGGCGGCATCGCCATGGCGACCCTGCTTCTGGTCCATGCCGACGCCGCCGACCTGGTCGAGCCCCTGCGGGCCGATATCGGCGACCAGGGCGGCGTCAGCGCCATCTGCTCATCCGCCGGGGACCGGCTTGTTGCCCGCGTGACCGCCGAATCCGGAATGGCACTGCGCCGCGCTCTCATCCCGGCCATAACCCGCTGCAACCGTTTCTTGATCGGCGCCGGACACGGCCTGCCGAAACTCTGGACCATTTGAGGAGGCCCCATGCAACTGACCCCGAGGGAAAAGGACAAGCTGCTGATCGCCATGGCGGCGGAGGTGGCTCGCAAACGCCTGCAACGCGGCGTCAAGCTCAACCACCCCGAAGCCATGGCGCTGATTTCGGATTTCGTGGTCGAAGGCGCCCGCGACGGTCGCTCGGTCGCCGACCTGATGGAGGCCGGTGCCCATGTGCTGACCCGTGACCAGGTGATGGAGGGCATCGCGGAAATGATCCACGATATTCAGGTCGAAGCGACCTTTCCCGACGGCGTCAAGCTCGTCACCGTTCACCAACCGATCCGTTAAGGAGCCTTCATCCATGATTCCCGGTGAAATCATCTGTGCCGAGGGCGACATCGTCCTCAACCAGGGCAGCGATACGGTCACCCTGGTCGTTGCCAACCGCGGCGATCGGCCGGTGCAGGTCGGCAGCCACTATCACTTCTTCGAAACCAACGAGGCACTCGACTTCGACCGCGACAAGGCGCGCGGCATGCGGCTCGATATTGCCCCCGGCACCGCCGTGCGCTTCGAGCCGGGCCAACAGCGCGAGGTTACCCTCGTGCCCTATGGCGGCGAGCGCAGGGTCTTCGGCTTCCAACAGAAAATCATGGGGGACCTGTAAATGCCGTCGACAATTTCCAGGGGGGCTTACGCCCACATGTTCGGACCGACCACCGGTGACAAGGTCCGGCTTGCCGACACCGAGCTTTTCATCGAGGTTGAAAAGGATCTGACGACCTATGGCGAGGAAGTCAAGTTCGGCGGGGGCAAGGTGATCCGCGACGGCATGGGACAGTCTCAGGTGACCCGCGCCGACGGCGCTGTCGACACGGTCATCACCAACGCGCTGGTCGTTGACCATACCGGCATTTACAAGGCCGATGTCGGTCTCAAGGACGGGCTGATCGCCGCCATCGGCAAGGCCGGAAACCCGGACACGCAGGCGGGTGTCGACATTATCATCGGCCCTGGCACAGAAGCCATTGCCGGTGAAGGCAAGATCCTCACCGCCGGCGGCTTCGATTCCCATATCCACTTCATCTGCCCGCAGCAAATCGAAGAGGCCCTGATGTCCGGCCTGACAACGATGCTGGGCGGCGGCACCGGCCCCGCGCACGGCACGCTGGCAACAACTTGCACGCCCGGCTCCTGGCATATCGGCCGCATGATTCAGTCCGCCGACGCGTTCCCGATGAACCTTGCCTTCGCCGGCAAGGGCAACGCCTCGACGCCCGACGCGCTGATCGAGATGATCGACGGTGGCGCTGCGGCACTGAAACTGCACGAAGACTGGGGCACAACCCCCGGCGCCATCGACAACTGCCTGACGGTGGCCGACGATCATGACGTTCAGGTGATGATCCACACCGACACGCTGAACGAAAGCGGCTTTGTCGAGAACACCATCGACGCGATCGCCGGCCGCACCATCCACGCCTTCCACACGGAAGGCGCCGGCGGTGGCCACGCGCCTGATATCATCCGTGTCTGCGGCCTGCCCAACATCCTGCCCTCCTCGACCAACCCGACCCGGCCCTACACGGCCAACACGGTTGCCGAGCATCTCGACATGCTGATGGTGTGCCACCATCTGGATGACAGCATCCCCGAGGACGTGGCGTTTGCCGAAAGCCGCATCCGCAAGGAGACGATCGCGGCGGAAGATATTCTGCACGACTTGGGCGCGTTTTCGATCATCGCCTCCGATAGCCAGGCCATGGGCCGGGTCGGCGAGGTCATCATCCGCACCTGGCAGACGGCCGACAAGATGAAAAAGCAGCGCGGTCGGCTGGCGGAGGAGACCGGAGACAACGACAATCTGCGCGTACGCCGGTACGTTGCCAAATACACCATCAACCCGGCCATCGCCCACGGCCTGTCGACCCATATCGGCTCCATTGAACCCGGTAAGCGTGCCGATCTTGTTCTCTGGAACCCGGCCTTTTTCGGCGCCAAGCCTGACATGATCCTGCTAGGCGGCTCCATTGCGGCGGCGCCCATGGGCGATCCCAACGCCTCAATACCCACACCGCAGCCCGTTCACTACAGGCCGATGTTTGCCGGCTTCGGAAAATCGATGACCGCCTCCTCGGCCACCTTCGTTTCGAAGTCCGCCGCAGAGGGCGATCTGCGGGAACAGCTTGGGGTCGACAAGGAATTCCTTGCAGTCGGCGATACCCGTGGAACCATCGGCAAGGCGGCGATGATCCTCAACGACGCGACACCGCAGATCGAGGTCGATCCGGAGACTTACGAAGTTCGTGCAGACGGCGAATTGTTGACTTGCGAGCCGGCCGAAGTGCTGCCGCTCGCCCAAAGGTACTTCCTGTTTTGACACGTCCCGTTGCCCACCACGTCGAGCCGGCTGCGGCCGGCGCCGTCGACACCATCACGCTGGACGAGACAGCCCGGCACCGTCGCCGTATGGCAATGACATCCGACGGCGGCATCGACTTCCTGCTCGATCTCCCAGAAGCACGGCTGCTCCGGCATGGCGAGGGTCTGAGACTTGATGACGGCCGGATCATCGCAGTCCAGTCGGCGCTGGAGGCACTTTACCTGGTCGTGGCAAACGATCTCAACCATCTGCTGCGCCTGACCTGGCACCTCGGCAACCGCCACTGCGCGTCCGAGATCCATGACGATCGCATCCTGATCCGTCGCGACCCGACAATGAAGGCAATGCTGGAAGGCCTCGGTGCCAAAGTCAGCGAAACCGAAGCGCCCTTCGATCCCGAAGGCGGAGCATATCAGGGCCATCACCGCCATGACTGAAACGGTTTCCACCCAGGCCTTGCTGCGACTGATGGCATGGATGTCACCGGCCTTTCCGGTCGGCGCCTTTTCCTACAGCCATGGCCTGGAACGCGCCGTGCATGACGGACAGGTTTCGGACCAGGAGGACCTGACGGACTGGTTGACGGATCTGATGACCATCGGATCCGCATGGAACGATGCGGTGCTGTTCGCCGCAAGCTGGCGCGAATGTGACGATGGCGACAATCTGACCGAACTGTCCGACCTTGCCGAGGCAATGGCCGGTTCGGCGGAACGCCATCTGGAAACCGTGCGCCAGGGATCCGCATTTCTCAAGGCAGCCAAGGCCTGGCCCGACGGCCTGTTCGATCGGCTGCCGCAGGATTGTCCGCTGCCGGTCGCGACCGGCGCCGTTGCCGGTGTTAACCGCATACCCCTGACTGCTTCGCTATCTGCCTACCTTCATGCCTTTCTGTCCAACCAGGTTCAGGCGGCTCAGCGGCTGATGCCCCTCGGTCAGCAGGCTGGTGTTGAAATTCTGGCCCGGCTTGAAAGGATCGTCGAAGCGTCTGCCAGGAACGCTGCGATATCGACACTCGATGATCTGGGCAGCGCGACGATCAATGCCGAAATCGCCTCGCTTCGACATGAAACTCAACTTTCCAGGCTGTTTCGATCATGACCAATTCTGTTAACGGACCGCTTCGAGTTGGCATTGGTGGCCCGGTCGGCTCCGGCAAGACCACACTGACCGAAAAACTCTGCAAGGCGATGCGTGAGATCTATTCTGTTGGTGTCGTCACCAATGACATCTACACCAAGGAGGACGCCGAAGCCCTTGTGCGTATGCAGGCCCTGTCCTCCGACCGCATCGTCGGGGTCGAAACCGGAGGCTGTCCGCACACGGCGATCCGTGAGGATGCGTCGATCAACCTTGCTGCGATCGACGACCTTGTCGAAAGCCATCCCGATCTCGACGTCGTCTTCATTGAATCGGGTGGCGACAATCTGGCCGCAACCTTTTCGCCACAGCTCGCAGACCTGACGATTTACGTCATTTCGGTCTGCCAGGGTGAAGACATCCCGCGCAAGGGCGGGCCGGCGATCACGCGTTCAGACCTGTTGATCGTCAACAAGGCGGATCTGGCACCTCATGTCGGCGCCAATCTCTCAACCATGCAGGACGACGCCCAGGCGGCGCGCGGTGGAGGAACCAGCCTGTTCACCGATTTGCGCCGCGGCGAAGGCGTCGACGATATCGTTCTCTTCCTGGAAGCCAATGGCGGCCTGTCGCGATCGTAAGATCGGCCAAGAAGCCAATTGATTCTCCCGCGAAATTTGCTTTATATGTAAATGCATATAAAAACGGATGCAGGGGTTGCAATCCGAAACTGGGAGATCTCTCAATGACTTTTTTCAAACGCTTCGCGGCAACGGCCGCGGTTATCGGTGCCATCACCGTAACCGGCCCGGCACTGGCCGTTGACAAGCTGACCGCGGTTCACGCTTTTCCGCCGTTCCTGGTCTACACCAAGACCTTCCTCGCCATGGTCGACGAGATCAACAAACGCGGTGAAGGCGTGGTCGAAATCGAAGTGCGCGGCGGTCCTGAAGCGATTGGCATGTTCCAGCAGCCTGCCGCCGTTCGCGACGGCGTTGTCGACATGGTTCATACGCCGGGAAGTTTCTACGGCAAAAATGTTCCCGAAATCGACGCCATGGTGGCCTCGCGGGTGACACCGATGGAAGCGCGGGCCAATGGCGGCGCAGCACTGATGGACGAAGCCCACCAGAAGCGTTTCAACGTTCGGCATCTCGGCTGGATCGATGGCGGCATCCAGTTCCACATCTACATGAACGAAGAGCCGAAATTCGGCGATAACGGCGTTCTTGACCTGACGGGCGTCAAATTGCGTGACAATCCGATCTACCACGCCTTTTTCGAAGCGCTGAACGCCACCACCTCATCCATGCCGGCAACCGAAGTTTATGCCGCTCTTGAGAAGGGCGTCGTCGACTCTGCTGCCTGGACGTCGATCGGTCTGACCCAGCTGAAGTGGGATGAGTTCCTCAAGTACCGGGTCGATCCGAAGTTCTACAACACCGACCTCGGTGTGATCGTCAACGTTGACAGCTGGAACAACCTGTCGCCGGAAGCACAGAAGATCATCGAAGATGTCGTGATCGAGTGGGAAGCAAAATCCTTTGCCGAGCGTCAGAGCGACCGGGTCAACGATGCCAATGAACTGCAGCGTCGCGGCATGAAGTTCATCGAGCATTCGCCGGAAGGCGGCCAGGCCTATGTCGGCCTTGCTGAAGAAGCTGCCTGGGAACGGATGAAAAGCCGGATGGAAGGCGACGAAGACGCCTATAACGCGCTGCGCAAGCTGTACGGCGGCCAATAGAGCCTAACGTCAAGAACCGGCGGCCGAAGCGGATCGGCCGCCGGATCACGGGGGACTGCACCGTTGCGATGGATTGACCGTCTTTGCGACCTGCTGGCCATCCTGGCCGGAATCTATCTGGTCGGCATCATGCTGGGGATCGTGTTCAGCGCGACGGTTCGAACGCTTGGGTTTTCCGGTTCCTCGCACATCTTCACCTTCGCTGAATTTGGTCTTCTTTATATCGTCATGGCGGCCTCGCCGTGGCTTGCCCGCGAGAAGGGCCATGTGTTCATCGAATTGCTGACGGCCGCGGTGCCGGAGAGGATGCGGCCCGGTCTCAGCCGTGTCGTATCCGGGCTTTGCGTCATCGTCTGCCTGGTCATGGCCTGGTACACGTTTCTGGGGACGGAACGGGCCTATCGCTTCGGCGATGCGGAAATGCGGTCGCTGGACATGCCGAAATGGCTGTTGCTTGGCGCAATGCCCATCTGCTTCTCGCTGATGGCAATCCAGTTCGGCCGGTTCACCATCGGCAAACGGCTGCTCCACACCGGAGAAGCGGGGGTTCACGAATAAACCGCCATGGAATGGTTCCAAGCCCTCTTTTTTCTTCTCGGGATGATCCTGTTCTTCATGTTCCTGGGCATGCCAGTGGCGATCGCCTTCCTGGCCGCCAACATGATCGGTGCCGCCTACTTCATGGGAGGCAGCGGCTCGCTGGCCACGCAGGTCAGCCGCGGCATCGGCCAACTTGCCAACAACGCGATCCCGACAGTCACCAGCTTCAATCTCATGCCGGTGCCGATGTTCCTGCTGATGGGCGAGATCTTCTTCTTCACCGGCTTGGCGGCGCGCATGTTCTCGGCTGTCGACCAGTTGATGGGGCGGCTTCCGGCGCGCCTTTCCTTCGTCACCATTGCCGGTGGCACCGCCTTTGCCACGCTCTCCGGATCGTCCATGGGATCCACCGCCCTGCTCGGGTCCCTGATGGTGCCGGATATGCAGAAACGCGGCTACAAGAAACACATGGCAATCGGCCCGATCCTCGGAACCGGCGGCCTTGCCATGCTGATACCGCCGTCGGCTCTCGCCGTGCTCCTGGCAACGCTTGCTGAACTCGATATCGGCGCCCTTCTGATCGCCGGCATCGTTCCGGGCCTGTTGTTGGCGGTGCTCTATGTCATCCTGGTTTTCGCAATGGTCATCATTGACCCGAGCGCGGCGCCAGCCTACGAGCTGGATCCGATCAGCTGGGGCCGCAAACTGAAGCTGCTGTTCGTCGACATTCTGCCAATGGTATCGATCGTCATCGGCGTCATTCTGCTGATCATGTTCGGTGTCGCCACGCCATCGGAGAGCGCTGCCTTCGGCTGTCTTGGCGTTGTCATCCTGGCGATCCTCTATCGGTCACTGACCTGGAAGAGCATCGTCGATTCCGTCAAGGGTGCCCTGAAGGTCACCACCATGGCCCTGCTGATAATCTTCGGCTCGGCGACCTTCTCCGCCCTCCTGGCCTTTTCCGGCGCGTCGTCGGGATTGATCAAATGGGCAACCGCCTTCGATCTGGCGCCGATCACCATGCTGCTGGTGATGTTCTGCATCCTGCTGGTCCTGGGCATGTTCATGGATCAGCTCTCCATGATGCTCCTGACCGTGCCGATCTTCTTCCCGCTCGCGCAGACGCTTGATTTCGATCTGATCTGGTTTGCCGTCATCGTCCTGCTGGCGCTGGAAATCAGCTTCACGACACCGCCGTTCGGCCTGCTGCTCTTCGTCATGAAAGGTGTCTCACCGCCCGAAACGACCATGCGTGACATCTACGTCGCCGCTTTGCCCTTCATGGGCTGCGCCATCTTGCTGGTCGCCCTGCTGATCATCTTCCCGGGCATCGCTCTTTGGCTGCCGGGCCTTGGCCAATAGCAGATGACAACGGGCCCGCTATCCTACATCGCGCCTCTCAGCGTCCGGCAACGCATTTCGCGTCCGCAACCCCGCGGCTTGCCGCTCATCAACATGGGCTTCAACGAATTGCCCTACGCGCCGACGCCGGAAGTGAATGCGGCAATCGCGAGCTTAGCCGGACAGGCGCAATCCTACGGCAATCCGTCCTGTGTCGAGTTGCGCGACGCGCTGGCCAGGATGAGCGGGCTTGATGCCGAGACCATTATTTGCGGTAATGGCTCGGAGGAACTTCTGGACATCGTCGGCCGCTGTTTCGCCCGGCCGGGCGACGAAATCCTGATTTCCCAATTCGGCTACATCCAGTTTCCGATCGTCGCCAACCGGGTCGGCGCAACGCTGGTCAAGGCTCCGGAAACCGACTACCGAACTGATATCGACGCCTTGCTTGCCGCTGTTACGGATCGCACTCGCATTGTTTTTCTTGCCAGCCCGAACAACCCGACCGGAACGATGAATTCCGTCGAGGAACTAACGCACCTGGCGGGTGAATTGCCGAAACACGTGGTGCTGACGATCGATTGTGCCTATGGCGAATTCGCCGGCTCAGAGTACTGTCCGGCGGTGCACGAACTGGCCTTGCAACACGACAATATCATCGTCACCCGCACATTCTCAAAGGCCTACGGCCTTGCCGGCTTGCGGGTCGGGTGGTGCCACGCCCCGGAAGCACTCGTGCCGGCGCTTTATGCCGGCCGCGGCATGGGCACGGTTAACGCCGCAGCGCAGGCCGCGGCGCTCACCGCGCTGGACCAACCCGACATCATCGACGCGCGTGTCCGCTCGATTGTCGAAGAGCGCAAACGCATCGCCGGCTCCTGCCGCCAGATGGGGCTGAATGTCGTGGAGAGCCACACCAATTTCCTGTTGGTGGGCGTTCCCGACGACGACGGCACCAAAGCCGACGCCCTGGCCGAACACCTGTTCGACACTGCCGGCATCATCGTCAACCGAACCCGCGAAGACGGTCTGCAGGGCTTTATCCGCTTCTCCCTGTCCTTGCCGGAACACAACAACATGCTGCTAGACAGCCTGCGGGAATTTCTCGCCGTTTCCCGTGAACACTAAGCCTCATAATTCGACCCAAAGCTCCAGGGTACCGGGAACCGGCTTAGCCCCGGAGAAATCCGTGAGGTCATGGAGCTTTACGCTTCCTGCGTGTTCATAACCCATCTCTTCAAGGCTTTTGACCGTGGCTGAAGCAAGGGTATTGGCAGCGTCCAGATCTTCCTCGTGGAAATAACGCACTTCCTTTTTGCCCGCCGCACCGGCATGTCGTTCCTCTCCCGGCAATACGAACCCCTCATCAGTGAGAAGACGTGACAACTCAATCGCCCTGCTTCGAGCACCACCAGCAAATTGGAGATAGACCGTTGATCGATCAGCCAGCTCTTTGGATTTCTCTATGGCGGAATCCACGTTGTCGAGCACAGTTTGCAGTTGGGACGCATTGGCGGGGGATGAATTTGTCTGTAATGCACTCGCAAGGCGCTTTAGTTCGTCAGCGAGGACAGACAACTGCTCGGTTTGTCCCCTCACATCAGAGAGTCCTAGCTGAAGTTCCCGCCGCGACTCCGTTAGCGAAGACACCGTTTCGTTTAGCGTTGCAAGCGTCGAGGCTTCGACATCAAGCTTGCTTAGCTGCTTTGCAACATCTTTAAGCATGTCGCTGACACGGTCCTGCTCTGAATCGACTCGCCCGGTTTGATGACTAACCGCTGCCTTCAACGTGTCGACTTTTATCAGCGTTTCTTCCAATGCAGCATCGACTTGATCCTCTGCTGCAGTTTTTACTTCATTCTTCGTATCTTCAATAAAATCCCAATTGGCGTAACCCAAAGTCCCAATTACCGCCAATCCGACAAGTGCGTAAGTCCGAAATAGTTTCTTCTGGACATCTTCTCGGACATCTTCCTGCAATCGGCGCTTGACCAGTTCATATTCATCATCATTCATTTTCTTGCACTCCGCGTGGTTCGGCGCGTCCGAAAAACACACCGTTGATTAAGAGCCAGCGATACGCCCAACCCCACAGATTAGAGCGCAAATAGTGCATAAATGAATTATGTCATAATATTATGTAGTAAATACCACAAAACAAAAAAATATTTTATATGCAATTAATTCACAAATATAGTTTGGAGAAAACAAAATAATTAGCGAGGCGGCCGCAGTAATTCCATGTGGCGCAACAGGTCGACGAATGCTGTAAGCCGTTGCTTCTGATAGGCGGGCACATCCATCTCGGAATAGTCGAGAAAGCCCTCGCGGGTGCGCAAACCGATGCGTCCGGCATCCATGTTTTCGGTGACGATCTTGGGAGCGGCGAAGCGTTCTTCGCCAGTCGCTTCCACCATGCTCTTGCTGGCATAGTAGAGGATGTCGCCGCCGCCCCAGTCGACGAATTCCAGCATGCCGAGAATGGCGAAGCGAAAACCGAAACCGTATTTGGTCGCCTTGTCGATATCCTCGGCTGAAGCCACGCCTTCTTCCGTCATCCGTGCCGCCTCGTTCATGGCGAGCGCCTGCAGGCGTGGCACGATGAATCCGGGGCTTGCCTTGCAGACCACCGGAACCTTGCCGATGCCTTCAAGCAAAGCGACCAGACGGTCCGTCACGGCCGGGTCGGTCTGCGCGCCGGGCGAGACTTCGACAAGGGGCACCAGAAACGCCGGGTTAAGCCAATGGGCATTGAGAAACCGTTCTGGTCCGGTGACCATGGCCTGCAGCTTGTCCGACAGAAAGGTCGATGTGGTCGAGGCAATGATGGCATCCGGTCGGCTCGCCCTCGAAAGGAAGCCCAGGGCGGACCGCTTGGCCTCATCGGTTTCGGGCGCAGCCTCGAAAATCAGGTCAGCCGTGGCCAGTGCCGCCTTGGCCTCGGCTGCGTCCACATAGGCGACCCGTCCAGCGATGCGCTCAATATCGGCCTCGGCGATCATGCCGCAGCTTGCAAGCATCGCCAGTGTCTTTTCGATTTCCGACCGGGCAGCGGCGAGATAATCCGCTGCATTGTCGCGCTGTTTCAGATCGACCAGTTGCACGGGGTGGCCGGCATAGGCGAAGACAACAGCCAGTCCCTGCCCCATGCGGCCCGCGCCGGCTGCGGCAACCGTTTCGCCGCTCACGGCCCATTCTCCAGCAGCTCGGACATCGTCGCCCGGTCGAGGCCGTCCAGACCAAGACTGGCGAGCGTTCGGCCGGTTTCAAGGAAGTCCTCGTCGCACACCGCGCCGGCAATAGACAGCAGGCCAGTCGCCACGGGCGCCGGCACACCGGCCCAGTTGCAGACCGACACAAGGAACGCCAGGCCCATCTGCACGTCTTCACGCATATAGCGGTGTTCCCTCAGCACGAGATGTTCGCGCCAGTCACCGCTGTCGGTAAGCTTCTCATGCGCGGCATTGCCGTACATCCATTCGTCGGCCTCGTCGTCATAGTGATCCGCCAGAGGGAAATGCGGCGCGCCGTAGCCAAGCGCCTCGCGCACCGCCATACGTTCACCGTCGAGCGCGGTTGTGACCCGACGGATGGCGGGCTGCGTGCCTTCATTGTGAATATCCCAATGATCGAAATGCTCGATCGGACCGGCATTCATCATGATCAACGGCGGGTGGATGATCGGCCCGGCATTCATCAGCGCGCCGGACAGGCCATCTCCGGCATCCTCGACGCTCGGATAGGCCTCGCGCACCGTTGCAAGCGCCTTCACGCGATTGCGATGCGGCATCACTCCGCTGGGCAACCGGGTTGTGCGGGTGGTGATGACCACCGTGTTGTCGCCGTGAAGCCGCGTCAGATATGGCAGCGTGCCGGCTTCGACGAAGCTCGCATCAGCGGTGTTGCCAGCATCGCTTTTGGCCTTCGCCATGATGTAGCTGCCAAAGGTTCCTGGCGGCATGAACACCACCTGCCCGTCCGCGAGCAGCGGTGCCAACCGCGCCGCAATGTCCGGCTGCGCCGTTGCTGGTGTCGGGCAGACGATGAGCATCGCCCCGTCGATCGCCTCCGCCAGATCGGCGGTCACAGTGGCAATCGTCACCGGCCGAACGCCGTTGAAATCCTTCAACGTAGTAGTCGCATTCATCGCCGCGACAGTCGCCGGATCACGTCGCCATAGTCGCACGCTGTGCCCCTGTTCGGTCAGGTCGACCGCCGCAGCGATCGAACCATTGCCGCCGCCAAGTACCGCTATTTTCATACTGATTTCGTCCTTTCCTGGCGGCCGTCAAAGGCCTTTGGGGTGAGTCATGAATTCTTCGATCACGTGATCCGGCGCCTTGGCGTAGTCGGAGACCCGCGACACGCCGAGACCGGTCAACTGTCGGAGTTTGACAGCTGCTTCCGCCATCTTGACAGCAATCGGAATGCCGTTGATCACCGGGGCTTCCCCGACACGATGGTTCTTGATCTTGCTGAAAAGCAGCATCGGAATGCCGCCGCCCGGTATCAGGATATCAACGCCCTGTTCGACCAGCGGCAGGCCCTGCGCATCAAACAGCCCCTGGACTTCGCCGAGTTTGTCATCCGACCCGATGGCCGCGAGGATCTGGCCCGGCTCGAACGTCATGGCGTGGACCCCTGTGACCCGCTCGCGCAGTCCGTATTTGCCAATCTGATGGTGGAACCACGGAATAAATCGCGGGTTGATGGTCACGATACCCGACCGTTGCCCCAACTGGCAGGCGTAGAGCATCGAAGCTTCGCCCAGCGCGATAACGGGGATATCCACGACCGAGCGTGCTTCGTAGAGCCCGGCGTCCTGAAAATGCCCGACGATAAAGGCGTCGTAACCCTCTCGCTCGGCGCGTACGGCGTTACAGATCATCTCCCGCCCGCAGCGCCACTCGACCAGTGGATGCGCGTAGGAATCGAACGGAGTTATGCCACGAATATCAAGCGTGGTGCCCGGATCGGCAATCTCCTTCAGATGCTCGTCCAGGGCATCCCAATAGGCCGCGCCATTCTCATAATCGACATAAGACTGGTACCAGATTTTCATGCGTTCTATCCCTGATGCGACACGGGCTGTCTCGGGTCGAGAGTGACGGTCTGGACCAGAAACCCCGATATTTCGGCCGGCGACGCCCGCTACACTCTACCAATTCATATGCAAATGCATATAAACTACCTGTCCGTGAGAAATCAAACAGATTGTATGCGGTCAGTCGAACAAGGGAGACAGCGATGAATGCATCGGATCGGCAGGATGACATCGCCACGGCGGGCATGTCAGCGTTCGCCCCCTATCTGATGAACCGGGTCATGCATCGCTACAACCAGACGCTCTTGGCAAAGATGAACGAGATGGGCTTGAGCATCACCAAGATGCGGGCCCTGGCGGCTCTGGCGGCCATAGACGGGCTCAGCGTCAACGAACTGACCGTCTACGCGGTCGCCGAACAGTCAACGATGAGCCGCACGCTCGACCAGATGGAGCGCGACGGGCTGATTGTGCGCCGCATCAATGAGAGCGACAGCCGTGCCAGACGCATGTCCCTGACCGAGGCCGGCTGGAACGTCTATCGGGAAATCTGGCCGGAGATGCGCAAAGCAGAGCGCGCCATGTTCCAAAACGTCTCATCGGAGGACTATGCGGTCACCTTGCGGGTGCTCAACCAGATGCTGGAGAACGTCCGGGTTCATCAGTTCTGAGGCAAAGGCTCCCGACGCATCAGGGTCCATGCCGTCACGACCAGCAAGCCGCTGGTCATTACCAGGGACGGTTGGAACCCTCCGGCAAGAGTGAAGACCGCGCTGGCAAACAGCGGTCCGATCATCTGTCCACCTGCGAACGAGGCCGTCATCACCGCGATCAGACGCATCACGCCTGCGGGCGAAGCGACGCGATGCGCCTCCTTCATGCCCATCATGGTGATGATCATGAAGGTGCCGCCGACACAGACCCCGGCCAGAATGATCGAAACGAGATCGGGCCGTAACACCGGCAGCAGCAGTCCGGCCGCCATCACCAGCTGGCTGACCGACCAGATCTGCCGATTGGACCATCGCGCCTGCAATCGTCCGGCGATCAGCGTCGACAGGAACGCAGCCACCCCGAAAACCGGCCATGCCAAACCGAACAGAAGCGGAGATTCCACAATCTCTCGCGCCATGACAGGCAGGTACGTGGCTGGAATGATATATCCGATGCCCGCTGCTCCGTAGGCGATCACGATGGTCCATGGCAGCGTTCCGGGCTCGGCAGATTCCTGGGAAGACGCCCGTTCCTGACCGGTCATTTCCGAACCGATCTTCAAGCTGATGCCGATCGTCACGATCAGCGAAAGGACGCCGAAGGCGACCCAGCCGTCAGCGCTTCCGATATCAGCGGCCATCAGGATCAGCGTCCCAAGACCGACCAGCGCAATACCAGCGCCGACACCGGAGAAGACCCAGCCCTGCTGATCTGGACGGCCGATCTCGACCAGATGTTTGACGAAATAGTTGCTGACCAGCACCAATGTGAAGGCGCTGCAGACACCGCACACAAACCGCATGATCGCCCAAGGAACAAAATGATCGGTCAGACCCGTGGCCAGCGTGGCAACCGCAATGGCAAACAGCGAAAGCCGCAGGGTCATGGCCGGCGAACCTTGCAGTCGGGCTGCGTAGATGGCTCCGAGCAGGTATCCGAGGAAATGAATGGCCGCGAGCCAGCCGCCCTCGCCAATGCTGATCAGTCCATCCGCTCGCATGACGGGAAGCAGCGGCGTGAAGGCAAAGCGACCGATCCCCATGGCGACCGCCAGGGAAAGCAGACCTGTCAGGACGATCCGGGTTGGGGGCATGCAATCTTTCCGTCGGAGGCGTGTGGTCTTTACGAGATCTTACAGGCCGCGTACTATTACAAAAAATGAATTATTCTGAATTTTGATTTCTCATTTGGAGATGTCCAATGCTTGACCTGCGTGCCCTGGAAATTTTCCACGCGGTTGCGACCGAAGGCAGTGTGTCGAAGGCCGCAACGCGGCTGAACCGGGTCCAGTCGAATGTCAGCACGCGCATCAAACAGCTCGAACAGCAGTTGCAGAAGACGTTGTTTCTGCGGGGCAATCGCGGACTGACCCTGACGCCGGACGGGGAAACGCTTCTCGCCTATTCCGAACTTTTCCTGCGGCTTTCGGAGGAGACATCGGAAGCGCTTCGGGTGGGCAGGCCGGCCGGCACCTTTCGAATCGGCGCGATGGAAAGCACGGCGGCGGCTCGGCTGCCGGCAGTCCTGGCCCGTTATCACGCGCTTTACCCGGACGTCGAAATCCGGCTCGAAACCGGCACTGCGGGAGCGCTGATGAACCGCCTGCGCAATCACGAGATCGAAATCGCATTGGTGGCGGAACCGGTAACGTTCGACTGGGTCTCGACCCGGCCGGTCTTCGAAGAAGCTCTGGTTCTGGTCGCACCATCAGATTTTCCGCCGCTTGAAAGCATCGATGAAATCAGTGGTCGCACCATGATCGCCTTCGAAGCCGGCTGCGCTTACCGGCGCTATCTGGAACAATGGCTGATGGATGCCGGCATTGTTCCCGGCAATATCCTCTCGGTCAGTTCCTACCTGGCAATCCTCGCCTGTGTTTCCGCCGGTACAGGCTATGCGGTCGTTCCCCAATCGGTGCTCGACATCGTCGCCACCGAAGGTGAATTCCAGCGCCACCCTCTGCTGGATGGCTACAGCCGCATTCGAACTGTCGTTGCCCGGCGGAACGACTACAAGTCCGCCAAGCTCGACGCCCTGCTTGACCTGATGCCCCCTCATTGACGAGACCGTCCACAAGGAGGTGTCCGACAAGGCGCGGAAACCAGGAAATCTGACACAAAACAGACACGCATCCGGGCTAAATCATTGACTCTGCACCGCCCTTTGTGAACCACCGTGACAAGACCGACGCTAACGCTTTCGCCCTTTGCGGCGCAGGGCAGGCCAATGGGCGATCAGAAGAGGTTGGAATGAAAATCAGAATTGTCGGCGCCAAGGTCGTCATGGCAGACGATATCATCGAGACTGACGTGCTTATCGAAGACGGCAGGATTGCCACCATCGGCAATGGCGGGAAAGCCGAACACGAAATCAATGCCGTCGGAAAGCTGCTCGGCCCTGCCATGGTCGATATTCATGGCGACGCTCATGAGCGACAGATCATGCCAAGGCCGAAGGTCTTTTTCCCCCTCGACGCCGCAATCCTCGAAACCGACAGGCAGCTTGCCGCGAACGGCATCGCCACCGCCTATCACGCTTTGACGCTGAGTTGGGAACCCGGGCTGCGCTCCGTCGAGCGCGGCGAAGCCTTCCTCGATGCGCTGGCCGCCCTGGAATCTCGCCTGACGGTAGAAAACCGGGTGCAATTGCGCTGGGAAACCTTTGCCTTCGAAGCGGTGGATGTCATCGAGAAGGCTCTCGCAAGTCCACATCTGCCCTCGATCGCCTTCAACGACCATACGTCCATGACGATGCGGCATCCGGATGTACCGGTGCAGGAACGCCTGTTCGAACACAATCCTGATTTCCAGTTGGCAGATCCCGACAGTCCGATCATGAGCAGACGTCTGGTTTCCGACTCGCGTCGCTCCGGTCTCAGTGTCGATGAGTATGGCGATCTGATCCGCAAGATCTGGGAACGCCGCCCGCAGGTACAGGACACCATCGGCAGGGTCGCACGCATGGGTCGCGACAAGGCTGTGCCGATGCTATCCCACGATGATACGCAGGATGAAACGCGTGATTACTATCGCGGTCACGGCGCGTCGATCGCCGAATTCCCGATGCGCATTCCGGTGGCAAGGAATGCCCGCGCCGCCGGTGACGCCATCGTCTTCGGCGCACCCAATGTGGTGCGCGGCGGCAGTCATATCGGTTCACCCTCAGCCGCCGATATGGTCGAAGACGGGCTGTGCGATATCCTCGCCTCGGACTATTTCTATCCGGCCATGTTGACGGCCGTGTCCCGGTTGGACCGCGAAAAGCGAGCACCGCTTCCAGCACTTTGGTCGCTGGTTTCGGCTGGACCAGCAAAGGCCTCAGGACTGGACGATCGCGGCGAGATCGCCGTCGGCAGACGTGCCGACCTGATCCTCGTCGACTGGCCGGAAGATGGCCCACCGGCGGTCAAAATGACCATGTCGGCCGGCCGGATCGCTTATCAGGCCCATCACTGATGACGACCGCACTCACCAACCCTCCTGCGGACACCGTGGTCGACGGAATGTTGCATCGAAAACGGAACCATCACCGCGCTGTCACACCGCTCATCCGTCCTTCGGGTCGCGTGATTGAGCCGACCGCTCGATTTCCACGCGGCCATAGCGGCTGTGCAGCGTCTGGATCGCGCCGCTTCGCCGGTCAAATATGGCCCATCCGGGATGGCACTGATAGGCAATAAACGTGGCGCACCGAGCTCCGGTGTCGAAATCGAGCTCGAGCTCCGGCAGCCTTCCAGACAGCGCGATACTGACCAGTTTCTGCTCGCGCAGCACCGAAAATCCGCGCGCGAATTTCTCCTCTTCGGACCCGTCGCCGCAGATGATACTTTTCCGGCCTTCGATCCTCCAACCAAATTCGAGCTTGATGTTGAATTCCCCGCGCGGTTCCAGAAGGGATCCGTCCCGGCGTCTTCGGGTCGGTCGGGTTAGCTCGCCGAATTCGATGAAGATCGCAGCGCCGTAACCTTGCCACAGATGGGACGCGCGCATGCCGATCATGTCGCGGGTGAACGCGGAAAACAGCACTTCGTTGCATTGGCTCAGATCTGGTGACGCACGGCGACCGTTTATCCAGCCAAGCGCCGGACGCATACTGACAAAAAGGCGATTGCGCCGAGGGCGATGCTGATATTGGCGAGCGCTTGAGGCAAGAACAGCGACAGAATCATCAGGATGGCAAGAACCGCTGCCCCGCGGGACCAACTCAGACTGTAGTCAAGGAACAGGCCCCAAACGCGCATGCAATTTGCCTGAAGCGACCGCTGCTGAAAAACAAGTTGGTCCTGAAGCGCCACTTCGACTTTTCTGACGCATCCGAGCGCCTTCACCAACTGGCCGGCGTCGCGGTAACAGTTCACCGCCCGACCGATCGAACGGCAATTGAAATCCTGCAGTTTGCTGGCGCCGCGGATATCACCGGAACGGTATTTCGAATAGGCCACGCTGCGGCCCAGATCTGCGGACTTTTCGTAGTTTCGACCGGCTTTGCTGGTTAGCCCCTCAAGGCGGAATCCCTGACCGGCATAGTGAAACTGGTAGACCGCCTTTTCGGGATCGCTGTCGGCGATGTGCTCCGCCACAGCCGCATAAGCAACCGCCGACCGCGCCCGGTCCGCTCGCTCGGGCGAAAAACGCAATTGTTCAGCAAGCGCGCTGACCGCTTCGGCGCCGTCGCTTTTGATCATGCTGGTGAATTCGGTTAGATCCGCCGCGATCGCCGGGTCATGATAACGTACCGCATTCGTGACTGCGTCTTCCTTGGCTTGCACCTCAGGCAACTCCACTCAAGAACTTCGCATACGAAAACTATTCCTACTCTGTTACATTGTGATCATGAACGGAAACGAGTGTCGCTGAAAACGGTGTCTATCCGATTTCTGAAGAGGTTCCCTAATGATCCTTCGGAACTTCGGATGGCGCTAATTTGCGATGTTACCAAAGAACTAAGAATGATTAAACATTTTGCTTCATCGGTTTCTGCCGACAATCGAAACCTCTTGACCAATTGGCGTTCATCCTCCCCCAGGATGTCCGAAATGGACTGGTCATCCATGGGAGCGTGGCTCATCGCCTCCAAAACCGGTTCTAGAGCTTCAACCAAATCGGCCACCTGATCAACCAATTCAACGTTGCCGATCATATCGCTCGCCAATTCGGCTCTACCAAAAAACGCGCCCAAGGTGCTTCCGATGACAGCGATGGAGTATGTCGGCAACCCAAATGCAGTGTCCCAAATGCAGGGGCTGTCCAAGTCGAATTCTTGCGCATAGGCAAACAGGTTGTCGTATTGATCCCGCACAAAGGCGAATACTGCTTCGTCACAGGAACGGTCTTCCCGCAAATATGTGGGATTGATAGAAAAATTGACATTAACAAACTTGGCTAGTTCGTGACGTTGAGCCAATGCGTCATCCAACACCCCAAATGGAGTATCTCCGTTTGACTGCAAAAAACAAAAAAGGCCGAACCACGGAAAGCTGGTTTGGTCACGAGAAATAAGACGAACAAGAGATTCAATCTCCGGCCGTTTGTGTTTGTGATGAACAGATTTTCGTACTAGATGATCCACGCTTAAAAAATTTTGGTGGCAGCAGGACTGGATCAAGTCTTCGTGGGCTAACAATGCCGCATCACAAATGTCATTCGCGACTGCCGGTAGCAAGTTGGGGCGGAACGCAGCATTCATCATGTAGTCAAGAACTTTTGACTGATCCTCCCTGCTATTCGATTCTCTCAATTTTTGAGCGCACACATCGAGGGATGAGCTGCCGCGGTCCGTTTGATTTGTTGAACAAAGGATGATTCCGCCAACACATTTTGAACCGGGATATGCATTTTCCTGAATGATGCAGGCCGCAATTTTTTTTCGATCTTCAACCGCAGAGTGCGCCCTGGCGATATCATCCGCGAACCTCCTTATTGAGGTCTCGTACTGGTCGAGTTCAAAACCCTGGTAGTCTGCCTGAGCGTTCCGGCTCAGCCCCTCTATTATGGTGACATTCGCCCTCTCAGCGGCTGTATGGCACATTTGGTGCAAATGGTCTTTATTGGTTGGTTCGGCGGGTGTGAGGAGGTCACTTGCATTTGGGTGGTTCATATTGGATTCGAGGTAATTCTCCGCATTTTCCAATTTTTCCAGCCGATCCCCGCCAACCGTGCCGTCGTAGAACAACTGTTTTCCCACGATGACTGCTTCCAACAATGTAAGAAAATCGACGATCAGCCGGTTTGCATCCTGCTGATCGAGCCTCGAAATAGGACCCTGAGACAGATGCTCGTGTATATTAACAAGTGTTCGCGTATTTATCATCAAATTTCCGGCATATTTACTCTTTTGTGAAACGTTCAAAATTCAACTCTCCTTTTATAAATATTGATTTTAATTTATTATTATTAAAGTTTGGTATTTTAATCAATATATACACCAAATCTCTTATATTTGTTGACCGTTTGGTCGATGAGGCACAGGCACCTGACAGCAACGCTTCGTTTGCAAAAGTGGTGCTCGGCAGGACGGATGGACGCCAGTTTTGGTTGATGCAACCGTTCGATGTTGCCAAGCTGGTCGTTTTCAGAAATGTACGTGTGGAAAATCAACAGCGATGTTTGGTAGGCACATTAATGTGCCCGATCCGCGCATCGAGGAAATGATATGCCCCAGACCGACACCGTCAACCGCCGCGTCGTGCTTGCCTCCCGCCCGAACGGCGCGCCAACGGCAGACAACTTCCGTTTGGATGAGGCTCCGGTACCGACGCCGGCTACCGGCCAGATGCTCCTGCGCACGCTTTATCTTTCGCTGGACCCCTATATGCGCGGCCGCATGGCCGATGGACCATCCTACGCAGATCCGGTCGAGATCGACGGTGTCATGGTAGGCGGCACGGTCAGCCGCGTCGAGGCGTCACAACACCCGGACTATGCCGTCGGCGATCTGGTCGTCGGATTGACCGGCTGGCAGGACTATGCCCTTTCCGATGGCATCGGATTGAATAAGCTTGACCCGGCCATGCCCCGGCCTTCCCTGGGATTGGGCGTGCTCGGCATGCCGGGCTTCACCGCTTATATGGGCCTGACCGATATCGGCCAGCCGAAGGCAGGTGAGACCGTTGTCGTCGCCGCGGCGAGCGGCGCGGTCGGTTCGGCCGTTGGCCAGATCGCCAAACTGAAGGGCTGTCGCGCCGTGGGCATCGCCGGCGGGCCGGACAAGTGCCGCTATGTCACCGAGGAACTCGGCTTTGATGCCTGCGTCGACCACCGCGGTCCGGACCTCAATACCCGGTTGGCGGAAGCGTGCCCCGACGGGATTGATGTTTATTTCGAAAATGTCGGCGGCAAGGTCTTCGAGGCCGTTTTGCCGTTGTTCAACACAGGCGCGCGGGTCCCGGTCTGTGGGCTGATTGCAGCCTACAATGCCACCAGCCTGCCGGATGGACCTGACCGGACAGCGGTGCTGATGCGCTCCGTCCTCGTCAAGCGCCTCACGATGAAGGGCTTCATCATTTTCGACTACGCCGACCGATACGGCGAGTTCCTGGCCGATATGCCGGGTTGGGTGAGCGAGGGCAAGATCAAGTATCGCGAAGATGTCGTTGACGGTCTCGAGAACGCTCCCGAAGCTTTCATGGGCCTGCTGGAAGGCAAGAATTTCGGCAAGCTTGTTGTCAATGTCGGCGCCGGATAAGTCTGTTTTCGGCCAGTTAAATTGCGGATTTGCCGTCAACCGGACATTTACCGTTGCCGGCATATCCGCTTGAAACTTGATCCTGCCTGGGCGATTTAAGTGCCATGGCAATGATCTCGGCACATGACGTTACTCACACGTTGGGCGGCAATCCCAGACAGGTGCGCATGCTCGGCATTGCGTTGCTTCTGGCGCTGCTGTGCATTGGCGCGGTCGCAACCGTGCTTCTGCCTTTGCTGGCGCCTGCCTGGGCTGGATCGGTCCACATGGCGCCACTCTTCGGACTGCTTGTCGCCACGGATCTGGTGCTCGGCGCATGGCTGGTTTTGCGTCTACAGGACCGCTGGAAACGCGCTGCCGGCGACGATCGCATGACATTGACGGACGGCCTCACGGTCGGTGGCTTTGCCCTTCTGGTTCTGACCCTCTGTCTGGCGGTCTACATTTCAACATCAGGTGCGCTTGGCTGAATCAGTCCTCCTGACTCGCCTGGATAAGCTGGCTTTCGACCGTGGAGCTGCTTCGCATCCGCGACATCAGTGTGACCCGACCCCAGTATCCAGCACCATGCAACTCAGATGTAACCGAGCGTGTGCATCAATCTGAATTTGTCCCAATCGACCCAGCTTTCGACGATCTTGCCGTCGCGAAAGCGATCGAACTGCACGCCAGTCCATTCCGCGCTCTTGTTAGTTGCTGCATGACCCAGATACTCGCCATCATTGAAAGCGCTGATGACCCAGCGGGTTGCGACGAGGTCACCCTCCTCGACCTGCATCAGAAATCGCACCTCGGATTGGGAGAAGCCCTGATGATATCCCTTCAGGATCGCCAGGAATTCCGTCAACGTGTTGTCGGACAGCTCGCCTGCAGCGTCCGGTTCCTGATGATTGATGTAGCTGTCGCCGAATATTTGCTGCGGATCCGACTGGTTTTCGGAACTCCACAGCATCAGCATGGCACGGGAAAGCGCTTTTCGGTCTTCGGTCAAGGTTGTCCTCCCGGGTCGCTCATCGATGTTGATCGACAGTGCGCTCAATTCCGTGTCGGTGCAACTGGCAAGAGCGGCAGCTGCAGGCACTAAAGAGGCAGATGCGGTGTGTTCTTCACCGGACCAATGACAACGCTTGTCTCAATGCCGAAAACGCCCGGCATTTCCGCCAGCACCTCGCGCAGGTACCGATTGTAGTCCCTCATGCCGTGAAGCCGAACGGTGAGGATATAGTCATGCGCGCCGGTGATCAGGTCACAGCGCTGAATTTCCGGCAACTCCAGGATTCGCGCCTCGAATCGGGCGATGGATTCGCGGTCGCGGCTCTGCAGCTTGATGAACACATAGATCGCCAGCTCGAGGCCGCATTTGTCGGGATCGATATCGGCCCGGTATCCGCTGATCACCTTTGCCTCCTCCAACTGGCGGATGCGCCGGCGTGTCGGCGTCGGCGAGAGGCCGATTCGTTCGGCGACGGCCTCGACACTGGCGCGACCATCCTCGATTAGCGCAGTAACGATTTTCCGGTCGATTTCATCCAACATTGAGCGAAAATCCTCTCTATTTCTTGTTATTTGTAGCGAAGAAAGTGAGATTTATCCACTGATCATAGAGCATTCTACCCGAAAAGGGAGAGCGCTATGCCCAAGAGAAAGTCCTTCCGCCGAACCCATGTCGGTGGCCATCACCTGCATCCATCAACGCAGATGGTGTCCTATGGCTATGAACCTTCCATGTCGGAGGGCGCGGTCAAACCGCCAGTGTTTCTGACCTCCACATTCGCCTTTCAATCGGCCGAAGAAGGCGCTGAGTTCTTCGACGTCGTTGCCGGCCGCAAACCCGCGCCGGAAGACGGTGGCGCCGGCGGCCTGGTCTACAGCCGCTTCAACCACCCCAACACGGAAATCGTGGAAGACCGGTTGGCGCTCTATGACGGCGCCGAAACCGCACTGCTGACCGCGTCCGGCATGGCGGCCATCAGTTCCATCTTCCTGACGCTGACGCGGCCTGGAGATGCGATCGTTCACTACACGCCCCTTTATGGCGGTACGGAATCGCTGCTCGGCAAGGTTCTTCCCGGCTGGGGCATCAAGCCAATCCCCTTCGTCGACGGCCTGTCGGAAGCTGCCCTGCTCTACGCGCTTGAGAAGGCAGCGCGGCACGGCCCGGTCAAAGTGCTGTTCCTCGAAACGCCGGCCAATCCGACCAATGCGATGATCGACCTCGCCATGGCGCGCCGGGTGGTCGACCAGTGGTCGGCTGTGTCCGGCCAGCATCCGGTGATCGTTTGCGACAACACCATGCTGGGACCGGTCTTCCAGCGCCCGATGGATTTCGGCATCGACATCTGTGTCTATTCGCTGACCAAATATGTCGGTGGCCACAGCGACCTGATTGCCGGTGGCATAACCGGATCCAAGGAACTGCTGTCCCGCATTCGCCAGACCCGCAGCGCCTTCGGCTTCCAGCTAGACCCACATTCCTCCTGGATGCTCGCCCGGTCGCTGGAGACACTCGCGTTGCGCATGGAACGGGCAGCCGAATCCGCCTCGAAGGTGGCCGCCTGGCTCGCTGAAAACACAATCCTGCCCTGCTCCGTGCTGCATCCGGAACACTTCAAGGATCCGCGAGCAACCGCCGTTTTCGATCAGCAGTGCACTGGACCCGGATCGACCTTTTCCTTCGTTATCGAAGATGACCGAAAACTGGCCTTCCGCATCCTCAACGAGCTGCAGCTGTTCAAGCTGGCGGTCAGCCTCGGCGGAACGGAATCCCTTGTCTGCCATCCAGCCTCGACAACCCATTCCGGCGTTCCACCGGAAGCACGGGAGGCCGCTGGCGTGACCAACGGGCTGATCCGCCTGTCTATCGGGCTTGAACATGCCGACGACCTGATCGAAGACCTCAAACAGGCCTTCAACACCGCCCTCGGCGGTAATTTGTCGATGGTCGGGTAACGGCCTTTACCGGGTCGGTTTTTGCATGCACGGTGATCCTCTGCCGAGGGGAACCGCATGACCGACCATACGAGATCCAACGCCATCCTCGGCGTGCTGATAGTGACGGCGGCGTCTGTTGGTGTCAGCCTGACCAATGTGCTGGCACCTATCGTTTATGAGTTCGGCAGCAATCCGGCGACCTTGATGTTCTTCCGGTTCGCCCTTTTCGTGGCGGTCTGCCTCCCGTGGCTGAAATGGGGACGTATCCGGCTGGCGCTGGCCCCCCAACACCGTGTCAGTGCTATCGTCGCGGGCATCATCTATACAGTTGGTTCGACGTCGCTGATCTCGGCTTTTGCTCATATGCCGGTCAGCCTGGTCATTCTGATCTTTTACACCTATCCGCTGATCACGCGGCTCGCCGAGTGTGTAATCGACCATCATCGACCCGCAACGTTCGAGATCGCCTGTCTCCTGGCGGCGCTGGCAGGCCTGGCACTTTGCCTCGGCGTTGCACCGGACCGGATCAATGCGATCGGCCTGGCTTTCTCTCTGAGCGCAGCGGTTGGAGTTGCCGGCTCTTTCGTCTGGGCAGGGCGAAAACTAGCTGCCGTGCCTCCGACGCTGCAGACCTTCTACATGGGTTCGACCGGTCTGGTGCTGGCCATCGTTGTCACGTCGGCGACGGGTGCCTGGGCGTTTCCTCCCGGGGATGCTCTCTCTTGGTCGCCGCTGGTCGCCGCGGCTCTTTGTTCGGCCGCTGCATTCCTCGCCATGTTCATCGGCGTACGCATGATTGGTGCATCGCAGACGGCCATGGTTATGAACACCGAACCAGTTCTGACCATCGGACTTGCCATCCTGCTTCTTGGAGAAACGCTGTCGGTCAATCAGATCGCCGGCGCGACAATTGTGATCGCAGCTATCTTCTTCGCCCAGGTCCGAAAGTCGGACAAACGTAAGCGTACGGTCGCTCCTTAGCCCAAACCGTCACTTTGCCCGGCGATAGCTTTGACCCGCAGCCGGTCGATGGAGATGCGGTTTCCCTGCGCGTCGAATGCTTCCTTGAATGTAAAAGCATAGGGTGTCGCACCGTGCGTGTGCAGATGACCGTGGCGCTCGACCGCATCGCGCCACTGCGGCCGTTCGCCGTCCTCGCACCACCACAGGGCATAGGGAGGCCAACGTGGTTTTTCGAACCATTCCCGACCGCGCTTCAGCGCCTCGGCATGAAGACCGAAATAGGAAAACGCCATGATCGATTCCAGATCGGTCCACAGTGACAAGGTGGCCGGGGACCAACCGTCGCCGCGTTCGCTATAGAAGGGCGGGTAGGTTTCCTGCCCCCAGCTTTCCGGCCCGGGATCGCTGTCATAACCTGACCGGGCAATCAGGCCTGGCGCCCGATCAACCACCTCGAGGATGGGATCGTTGAGAGCGTGAAATCCGTCATTCACCGGATGCTCGGCCCGCTCCGAGAACACACCGAAAGTGTAGAGGGCAACCTGTTTCAACATCATGCCTTGTCCCCTTGAAACTGCCCTGTAGACGACATGATACGGCTGCGCAACAACCTTATGATGGCTTTAACACTGCCAACAGAATGACGGCCGCCAGCAGGCACAACATGGCGGGCACGAACAGGGCAATGCGCTGCGGCAGCGAGCCCTCCGGCGCGCCGGCAAGCCGGCGCAGGCGCCCGGCGAGTACGCCATGAACGCCTGACAGGACAAACACCAGCGCCAGCTTGATCTGCAACCAACCCGAGGTCCACCAACCGGCGGACTGGGCCATTATGAGCCCCAGCAACCAGACGGCCAACATCGACGGGGTGGTGACCAGGCGATCCCAGCGGCGCAGGGCTGTGAGCGCGCGACGGTCGCGCAGATCGACGGTCGCCGCGTGCGAAAGCGCCAACGCGACAAACACCATGCCGCTCATCCACAGCACCATGGCAAAGATGTGCGCAGCCTTGAACCAGGGATAGATCATGCTGGCCTGTCCAGGCGCGCAAGCCAGCGTTCGTTCCAGATGCCGCCGAACGGGATGACAGCGCCGATGAGCAGACGGAACGCGCCGGATCGTAGGATCAGACCCGACGACCATTCGCGTATCACCAGCCAGGCAAAAGCCAGGAAAACAAGCCCGTGGACGGGGCCAAGAATGGAAACGGCAGCGGGATAGCCGCCGATATGCTTCAACGGCACCGCCACGCCGACAAGCGCCAACAGCGTCGCTGCTTCCGCCAACGCGGCAATCCGAAGCAATCGGAACCGCTGCATCAGCCGACGTCGCGCAGCATGGATTCGATCGCTGTCACCCGATTGTTGAGCTCGCCGGCGGTTGCCTTGAGCTCTTTCAGCTGCACCAGCAACTCGTTTTCGGTCTCGGCCGTCCGATTCGCGAGCGCCTTGAGTTCGGTCTCCCTCTCCGCAGCCGCCTGCGCCGACCGCCCGGCGAAGAAATACTTCATGGCGAAAATGCCAAACACGGTCAGCAGCAGCAGGATTGTAACAGTAAAGAACAGCGGTCCCTGATTGGTCATGAGAACCTCATTTCGCTTTGGGTTTTTCTGAAAGACTGGTCGCCGCCTGCGCAATCGTTTGCGGCGTCAGTTCGAGGTTGAAGTCGGTCGTGGAAATCCAGTTATGCGCTTTGCCGTCTTCCGACAGCTCCAACTGCCCTTGCACCAGTCCGGCCTTTTCCAACCGTTTGAGGTGCATGTGCAGCAATGGCCGGCTGATGCCGATATCGCGGGCCATCTGGCTGATATAGGCCCGCCCGCGATCCTGCAGCAGCGCCAGGATGCGAAGCCGGTGCGGATTGGCCAACGCCTCCAGCGCCAACAACAATCGATCGCCGTTGATCGCAACTTCATCACTTGCTGACATATGTTAGAAATAGTTGACATATATCGACCTGTCAACCGAATGAGCGTGTTGGCAAGCCAGAGCACTGAAAGACATCGTTCAGGGGATCACCGGATTCGCCGGCAATCATACCACTCGCAAGCAGTCGCAGGTTGCCGCTATGGCATCAGGACAGATCGGCCTTGTCAGCCTCGGCAATCGCTTTTTCGGCCATGATGTTTCGACGCTGAATCCTGTAGTCGACAATACCGATCACGACCACCACCAGCGACAATGGCATGAAAACAAGACCCATCAGTTCCAGCCGGGAATCGTCGCTCAATCGCAGCAGTGCCGCACCGGAGACGAACAGCCCGATCGCTGTTTTCAGGTAGGACAGCAAGGTGCGCCGATTGGCCAGATCTGTCCTGGTAATCGCCAACACCAGGTTCTCGACCGAGCGTGCTTCGTTTCTGTTCAAACCGGTTTTCCTTTCGTTACCGGTTGCCAGAATACACGGCAGAAACGGATCCGTCAGTCCGTGGAAGGACGCAGGCGTCGCGACAGGATCAGACCATAGGCCAGAATGCAAAGCGCGATGGCAAATTCACGAATTTCCGTCAATTCGTGACCGTCCGGCATCGCGAAACCGAAGCGAAGGAAGACGGCCTGCGATAGCACCATGGACGCCATCGCAATCAGGATCATGTGACGATGTTCTGCCGCTGTTTCGGACCTGTAAAGTCGCAGCGCGATCAGCAAGCCGAGGTAGAACCAGATTTGATAGAGCGCATAGTTCCATGCCTCGTAAAACAGGCCCGCCAACGGCAGCGCCGCGATGGCGAGCGCCGGCGGCGGTACAAGAACGGTCAGCCTCGACAAGAGACCCGGCATCTGGCGCGGCCAGGCGAATGGCAGCACGACAAAGGCCAGGACAGCCGCAGAGTAATAGGCCGCTTCGAAGCGATAAGTGTAGAAATTGTGCAGGTTCGTTTCACCCTGGAGATTGCCTGCGAAACGCTCCGGCGTGGTGAAGCCCAGCCAATGCTGACCCCAGGACATTTCCTCCATGAGAATCAGGAACACCACTGCAATCATCGGCCAGATAAGCCACTGCGGCCTAATGCCCAGCACAGGGTCCAGATTACGGTTACGACCGATCCATGCTGCTCGGCCGAGCATGAACAGGGCCGCAATGAAGACGACTTCGGTGAAGATGCTGAGCAATTTCTGCTCCCGCACATAGTCTCCAATCACCTGTGGCGTCAGGATCACCGCCAGCGCACTGGCAAGCGGAATAAGCACGCCAACCGCCACCGCACCTGGCGGCAATTCTGTCCATTCGGTCTCTCGCTGTTGATCCGGCGCCGGCGCCAACGCTCGATAGAGCAGCACGGACGCGAGGACCAGAACCAGCGCCTTGACGAGGCCAAAGGCGCTCCAGTCCGGCGGATATTTTTCCAGGAACCGGTAGCCGTAGGCCATATAGCCGTATACCAGCACAACCGCACTGATAGCTCCGGCAGCCAAAGCCAGGGCCGCGCGCCCTCGAACCGTATCGAATTGCAAACCGTCCGCCCGTCTCATTCCAACTCCCAAATGACATGGTCAATAAATGGTTAAAAAAAGCGGATTATACATTGGGAAACCATAATCCGCATGTCGCGCGGCCGTATTTCCGCAAACATGCTTAATCATGGTCCCCGGCAGATGGCGCCGCTAAAATGGGCATCATCCGGTGTTTTCGATACCAGGGTGACCTGCCACTGGAACAACGGATGAAAGTAGCGGTTCCGCTGACAGCCGTGGATCACGCTGCTAAGCCACGACATCCCATTGCCCGGCGGCGACTTTTCCATCCACCAGACGCCGCACCAGTGCCATCATTTCTTCAAGCAGCGTCGTGGGCGGCTCATACGAGCGACACACCATATAGAGAGTGCGTTTGAGATCAGGCTGGATTACCTGGCGGGCGCGCAAGTGATTTGTTTGCAGCTGATTCTTGAACATCACACGCGGTGCCACCGCACAGCCCATCCCTTCCTCGAGCGCGCAAATGATCGCCGCCACCGACGCCAGCTGGAGCCGCGCCTTCTGCTCCAGCCGGTTGAGAACATGGGGGGTGTCTGCCTGGGAGCGCGACAATATTCCGGATTTCAACAACACAAGCGGTAATTGAAGGATATCTTCGAAGGCGATCGGCGCATCCGTGTCGCCGATGATCCGCTCCACACCGATACAGTAGACAGGCTCCTCGACGAGCACTTCCCGGACCGTCATCTGATCGGCCGGCGGATTGTAAGAAAGGATGAAGTCGACCTTTCCGCTCAGTAGGTTGTCATAGAGCACGCCGGACAAACCTTCGCTCAACAGCAATCGCACGCGCGGATAATCCGACAACGTCGAGCGCATCAGGCCCGCACCGATATGCTGAACCACCGAATGGGGCATGCCAATGGAGATATCACCACCGATCTCAAGCTGGCCGTTTCTGATGTCGCCGGCGGCACCCTCGAGTGCGGCAAGGATGGCACGGGCGTGATCGTAAAGCCGCAAGCCGGCCGCCGTTGGCTCCATGCCGCGCGGTTTGCGGACGAACAGCGGTGTCCCGAGTTCCTTTTCCAGATTGCCGATGTGATGGCTGACCGCCGATTGCGCGACATTGCAGTGGTCGGCCGCGTGCGACAGGTTGCGATAGGTACATACCGCTGCGAAGTAGTGAAGCTGCCGGGAATCCATGCCGAGACCAGCGTTCTGATTTTTCGATGGATCTCTTATACAAATTATATTTTTCAGATGCTAGGTCGCTGTCCTAACCTCATCATCGGTGTCTTTATCAAGGATACGATGATCGTATGGAGAACGAGTTCCAACCATTAAGCGGCATCCGCGTGGTCGAAGCCAGCCACATGATCATGGGTCCGTCTTGCGGCATGTTCCTGGCGCTGCTGGGCGCCGAGGTTATCAAGGTAGAGCCTCCCCGTGGCGACCAGACCCGCCAGCTGACCGGCATGGGTAGTGCGTTTTATCCCACATTCAATCGGGGCAAACTGTCGATCACCCTGGATCTCTCATCCGAGCCCGGACGCGACGCCATGGAAAAGCTCCTGCAATCGGCGGACGTGTTCATCGACAACTTCCGCGACGGATCGTTGGAAAAGATGGGTCTGGCCTCCGACCAGTTGCGCAGTCGCTTTCCGAAGCTGATCACCGCATCCCACAAGGGATTTTTGACAGGACCCTATCAGCACCGCACAGCGCTGGACGAGGTGGTGCAGATGATGACTGGACTGGCCTACATGACGGGTCCGACCGGGCGACCGCTGCGCATCGGATCCTCGGCAAATGACATCATGGGCGGGCTGTTCGGGGCCTTCTCCATCGTGGCGGCGCTGATGGAGCGCCAGAAGGACGGCAACGGCCACTCGATACGCATCGGACTCTTCGAAAATTGCCTGCTGCTTGTCGCACAACACATGGTGCAATTCGACCTGGAGGGCGAACAGCCACCGCCCATGCCGGAGCGTGAATTCTCCTGGCCGGTCTACGATATCTTCGAGACCGCTGACGGTACAAAGCTCTTTGTCGGCGCGGTTTCGCAGGGCCAGTGGGAAGTGCTGTGCCGCGAACTTGGTCTTGAGGAATTGCTCGCCGACCCGCGCCTGCAGACGCGCATGGACCAGATCGAGGCCCGCGCCTGGACCCTGCCACTCTTCGCAAAGGCCATCGCCCAACGCGACAGCGCAGCGCTGGTTGCCGCACTGGAGGCCAACGGCATCCCGTTCTCGCCGATCGCCAAACCGGCAGACATGTATGACGATCCGCACGTCAACCGGCCGGGCGGGCTTATCGAGACAGCCTTGCCCGACGGCGGATCGTTTCGAGCGCCGGGCCTGCCATTCGAGGTCGATGGTGTCACACCGGCACCTGTATCGAAACTGGCATCGGCTGGAGAGCATACGGTCCGAATCCTGGAAGACCTGGGGCTCAACGCCCAGGAGATTGCCGCAGCACGCGGTCTGGAAGGGCAAACCCGATGACCAATCTGGCCGAAGTTTATCCCGATAACCGGATCATCATTCGAGAAGTCGGCATGCGCGACGGCCTCCAGCTGGCGAAGGGCTTTCCCTCCACTACCGGCAAAATCGAATGGCTGAAGAAGGAATTCGATGCCGGCATCCGTCACTTCGAGGCAGGGTCCTACCTACCACCGGCCCGCTACCCTCAATTTGCCGATGTTCAGGCTGTCGTCGATGCCATTGAACAGATCAACGGAGCGCACGGCATTGCGCTGGCCATCAACCGGCGCGGCCAGACGGACGCCCTTGCAGGCGGTGTGGGCGAACTGAGCTGCGTGTTGTCGGCGACCGAAGAGCACAATCAGGCCAATGCGCGCTGCAGTCGTCAGCAAACACTTGACGGCATCAAAGCCACGGTCGAGTTGCGTGACCGCTCCGACAACAAACCGCTCATCAGCGTCGGCATCGCCATGTCGTTTGGCTGCTCCATCACCGGAACGGTCGGTCCCGAAGAGGTGCTTCGTTTGGCTGAGCAGTGTCTCGAAATGGGCGTCGACATCATCGGCGTCGCCGACACGGTCGGCTATGCCGGCCCACGCCAGGTTCACGATCTTTGCCGATCTATGTCGCGCCTTTGCTCGGACAGGCCCTACGTCGTGCACCTTCACGACACCCGCGGCATGGCCATCGCCAATGCCGCCGCGGCGCTCGATGCCGGCGCGCGGATATTCGACGGATCGCTAGGCGGACTGGGCGGCTGTCCGTTCGCACCAGGGGCCACCGGAAACATCGTCATCGAAGATCTGGCGTTTCTCTGCCAGACATCCGGTTTCGACACCGGTATCGACCTGGAAAAACTCATCAGCGTCAGAAGCGTTCTCGAGCGGGATATGCCAGACGACCCACTGCACGGAGCGGTGGCGGTTGCCGGAATGCCCAAAGCAACAATCCGGGAGGCTGCATGACATCGGAGGATCCGCGCGCAATCGCCGCTACACGTTTTACACCAAAGGGAGAAGACCAATGAAACACACATTCATGTTTGCCGCCGGACTCGCGACGGCTCTTTCGATACCCGGCGCGGCACTCGCCGCCACCGAAATGCGCTGCAGCCATCAGCTGCCGCCGAAGCACCACATTGCTCAGGTCATCGACCGCTGGGCAGCCGAGGTCGAAACGCTGTCCAACGGCGAAATCGACGTGCAGGTGTTCGGCGCCAACAGCCTGGTCGGCGCCAAGGAGAACATACCGTCGGTTGCCAAGGGCAACATCGAATGCGCCTTTTCGGTCAACTTTCAGTGGGGCAAGACCCTGCCGACGATGAACGTTACCCTCAAGCCCTATGCGGTCACCGACCTCAAGACGCTGTCCGCCTGGTCCGGCTCGGAAGCCGCCAACTACCTCGATGAACAGTTGCTGACCAAGGGCGTGCGCAACACGGTTTGGCTGTTCACCACCCGCATGAGCACAGTCACGTCGGAAGGCCATCCGATGATCACGCCGGCCGACTTCAAAGGCGTCAAGATCCGCGGTCTCAATCCGATTGTCGACGCGGGGCTGGCCGCCATGGGGGCCGCACCGTCGGCCATGTCCGGCTCGAAAGTCTACGAGGCACTTTCAACCGGCGTCATCGACGCTGGACTGACAGACGTTTCGGCAGCGGTTTCGCGCAAATATTACGAGGTGCAGGACCACGCCAATGTCATGCCGCTGTTCAGCGTGTTCTTCCACGGCTACCTCAATCCGGCCTGGTATGACGGCCTGTCCGACCAGTCAAAGTCTGCTCTGAATGAGGCCAGTGCCAAGGCCGCGCAATGGGCTCTCGAAGCCACCGAAAAGTCCGCCGAAAAAGCACCGGATGAACTTCGGGCAAAGGGCATGGACGTGCATATCCAGACGCCCGCAGAACAGGCTGAGTGGTCGGCGATCATGACTCCGGCCTTCGACGCCGCCTTCGAGAAGGCGACCGGCGCGGACGGTCAGAAACTGCTCGAACTGGTCAACAAGATCGGTCAGTAGAATGTCCGCAAGCAACAGCGAAAGGGGGGAGGAGCCGCTTCCCCCTTCCCTGCCGGGTCGTCTGATCCGTGGACTGACGTTTGTCGGCGCAGCGGTCGCGGCAATGCTGGTAATCGTCATGCTTGCAAGCGTCTCCTACAGCGTCTTCATGCGCTATGTGCTTGGGACGCCGATAACCTGGACCGATGAACTCAGCGGATATCTGGTGGTCGCACTGGTGATGTTCGGCACAGCCGAAGCGCTGATCAAGGGCGACCACTTTGGCGTTGATCTTCTGACCACCCGCCTGCGCGGCGGCCCAAAACGGGCGGTGGCAATCTGGGGGATGATTGCCGTTATACTGGTCGGCTGCGCGATACTCTACAGCGCCGTCCTCATGGTTCGTTTCTCGTGGGACTTCGGCATGTATTCCGAGGGCTACATGGAAATGCCGATGTGGCTGCCGCAATCGGCGCTGATCGTCGGTTCGGTCCTGCTCATTATCACTGCCGCCGGCTGCATCGCCGGCTATCTTGCCCGGAGATCGGATCGGTGACCGCAATCCTGATTCTGATCTGCCTGGTCGTCATCCTGCTGACAGGCCTGCCGATCTTTGCCGGCCTGGGCCTGACTTCGCTGGTCATCATGGTGTTGACCGAGGGCAGCATCAACAGCGTCGCCGACACGGTTTTTGCCAAGCTCAACAACGGCGCCCTCACCGCCATCCCGATGTTCGCCTTCATGGCCCATGTCATGATCCGCTCAAGGGTCGTCGATGATCTTTACAGTGCCGCCAATGCTTTGGTCGGCCATGTGCGCGGCGGCCTCGGCGTCGCCACCATCCTTGCCTGCACCGTCTTTGCCGCCATTTCCGGCTCGTCCGTGGCGACAGCCCTGACCATCGGTTCCAGCGCCATCCCGCAGATGCTGCGTCACAAATACAGGCCGTCGAGCGCCTACGGCGTCATCGCCGCCGGCGGCACGCTCGGCATCCTGATTCCGCCGTCCGGACCGTTGATCCTTTACGCCATCGTGACAGAGGCATCGATCGGCGCCCTGTTCATCGCCGGCCTTCTGCCCGGCATCATGATGGCGCTGCTGTTTTCCCTTTGGGCGATGTTCGGCGCTGGCCGAAAGTCCGATACCCAACTCCAGCCCTGGGCGGGCTTCGACAAAGTATGGCGCGAAATCCGCAAGTCCATCTGGGCGATCCTGATGCCACCGATCGTACTGGGCGGCATTTATCTGGGCATTTTCACCGCGTCCGAAGCCGCTTCGATCGGCTGCCTCTATGCGCTCCTCGTTGGCGTCGTCGTCTATCGTAACTTCGGCCTACGCGACCTGTGGCAGACGGCCTACGAAACCGTCCGGACCACAGCCATGCTGTTCATGATCCTGGCCGCCGCCTCCATGTTCGGACACGCCATCACCATCATCCGCATTCCCATCGAACTGGTCGAACAGGTCGTGGCGATCGGACTGACGGCAACCGGTTTCGTACTGGCGGTCATGGCGGTGATCCTGGTCCTCGGCATGTTCCTCGAGACGATCGCAATCATTCTCATCACCACCCCGATCGTTTTCCCGGTGATGCTCGAACTGGGCATCAACCCGATCTGGTACGGCATCCTGCTGATGATCAACCTCGAACTGGCGCTGATCACACCGCCCGTCGGCATGAACCTGTTCGTCATCAAGGGCATCGCCGATGCTCCCCTGGCTCAGGTGATCCGCGGCAGCATGCCCTATGCGGTGCTGATGCTGATCGGCCTGATGATCGTCTTCTTCTTCCCGCAAATCGTGTTGTTCCTGCCTGGGCTCAGCGGCTTCGGTCGCTGACAGCCTGGCGGAGTTCAATCAAAAGGGACAATGGCAACTGCCTATAGATGACCGGCAACGGGTTTCGGCCGGTATGGAGCCTCCATCTCAGTCACGTCCTCGTCGGACAGTTTCACGTCAAGTGCGGCGACCGCATCTTCGAACTGGGCTAAACGGGATATGCCGACGATGGGCGCCGTAATACCAGGCCTGCTCGCAACCCAGGCATAGGCGATCTGCGCCATCGGCCGGCCATACCGTTCTGCGACAGTCCGGACTGCGGCAATAACGGCCTCGTCCTGCTGCCGGCTCGCGTCGTATAGGTTGCGCGCCGCGGCATCCGTCTCGGCGCGAACCGACCCGGTTCCGTCTGCGCCCCGCTTGCCCGCCAGAGCGCCTCGCGCCAATGGGCTCCAAGGTATGACGCCGATCCCTTCGCTGATGCACAGCGGCAACATTTCACGCTCCTCCTCGCGATACATCAGATTGTAGTGCGGCTGCATTGCGATGAACGGGGCCCAGCCGTGCTGACGTTGCAGCCCGAGTGCCTTCATGAACTGCCAGGCATGCATCGAAGAGGCGCCCAGATAGCGGACCTTGCCGGCCCTCACCACATCGTTGAGCGCGTCCAGCGTTTCTTCGAGCGGCGTTTCGTAGTCGAAGCGATGGAGTTGGTAGAGGTCGATATAGTCGGTGCCGAGGCGGCGCAGGCTGGCATCCACGGCTTCGAAGACATGTTTGCGAGACAGACCACGGTTGTTCGGGTCGTCCGACATCGGATTGTAGAGCTTGGTGGCCAGCACCAGTTCATGGCGGGGACGGCTGGCCAGCGCCCTTCCGACGATCTCTTCGCTGGCCCCGCGCGAATACATGTCAGCGGTGTCGAAGAAATTGATTCCGAGCGCCACGGCCTTGTCGATGATCGGATCCGAACTGTCGCGGTCAAGAACCCATGGTGCCCAATCCGGCGAACCGAAGGTCATGCAACCGAGTGCCAACCGCGACACTTTGAGGCCCGTTCGGCCGAGATTGATATAGTTCATTAGTACACCTCCAAAAACGGTCTCGATACACTGGCGGCCTCGCCGATATCCCCTTTAGACGGCTTTCAACATAGCTTTTTGTCCGAATTTCAAGGGATATTCCCATGTCCGGCTGAACGAAACAAGGCGCGCCGTATTTTGCTTCCCTGACCATTGCGTTTCTGAGAAGAGTCGCTAGGGTTAAGTGTACTAGTGAGTTAGAACACATGTTCCGCATCCATGCCGAAAGCCTCGACAAGTCCCTGCCGGTTCCGGTCGGCACCCAACTGCATGGGCTTTTGAGTTACGCGCTGGCCCATGGTGGGGTCGCTTACGGAAGCAAGCTGCAATCGGTGCGCCAATTGGCGGCGGAGCTTGGTATATCCCCGATGACAGTCAGCCAAGTCTACCAGCGACTGCGCGATGAGGGTCTGATGGAGATGCGGCAGGGCCTCGGCGCCTTTGCTGTGCGTGACCCCAAGAAAACCAGCGCCGCCAATGCCCTGCCGGTCGACGCGCTGCGCGGTGACATCGAAATGCTGATCGGCAAGGCCGAACGGCTCGGCGTGCCGACCATGGCTCTGGTATCGATGATAAATGCCCAGGCGCGCCTGCAGAAACCGAGCGTCGGCCTGAAGATCGTCTTTGTGGCCATTTTTGAAGGGCCGGGTCGCGAATACCTGGCTCAGATCAAGCCGGCACTGGGAGCCACGGACCAGGCGCAGATCCTGACCAAGGACGCGCTTGAGGTTTCTGAAGATGCCAGGCGCATATCGCGGGAGGCGGATGTTGTTCTGACCTTCGTCCACCGTCACCGGGAAGTCGAAGCCTTGATCCCGAAGGCCAATATTCTCAGCCTGCGCTTCATTCCCTCGCTGCAGACCCGCCGCGCCCTGGCGGGCCTCGACCCACGCATGCGAGTGGCGGCGATCACCCACTTCAAGGAATACATCGCCATCATGCGGCCCAGCGTGCAGGAGTTCGCCCCGCATATTGCCGATGTTCGGGTTACCTGGTCATCGGCACCCGACGTGGCCGACGTCATCGCCCAGTGTGACGCGGTCATCTACGCCACGGGCGCCGATCACATATCTGACCTCGTGGAGCCGGGAAAACCATGCTTCGAATATCGGCACGCACCGGACCCCGGGGCACTGGAAAGCGTGCTCGTTCCCTATCTCGCCGAATTGCGGCGCGACAAGATCGCCGAGAGCGGCTCCGCCGGAGCCGGCTCATCTCCCGGTGATACAAAAGATGCCGGTCTTACATAAGAGCATCGATTGGCAATCCTGAACCCACAGCTACAGGGGAGAGAAAATGAAGAGATTTCTTTCGACACTCGGCGCGGTGGCCGCTTTGGCGGTATTGACGTCGTTTCCGGTCGCAGCCGAGGGCAATGACAGCATTGTCGTCGGGGTCGATGTGGATGCGGGCACGCTCGATCCGCGTCTCGGGCGCGATACAACGGCCTATCGGACCAACGATCTGGTCTATGCGGGGCTGGTTCAGTTGACCCCCAACCTCGAGGCGGTGCCGGATCTGGCCGAAAGCTGGGAGTCGCCGGACCCAACGACCTTCATCTTCAAACTGCGCGACAACCTGATGTTCTCCGATGGTTCGCCGCTCACCGCCGATGATGTGGTCTTCACTTACCAGACCATGACGGACCCGGATTTCAACTCGCCGATCCGGACGCTCTACACACCGATCAGCAAGGTCGAGAAGATCGACGACCGGACGGTCAAGTTCTCGCTCAGCGAACCCTATGCGCCGCTACTGTCTTATCTCGACATCGGCATCGTCCCCAAGAAGCTGGTCGAATCCGGACACGACATCGCCTCCAATCCGGTCGGCGCTGGCCCGATGAAATTCGTTGAGTGGAACCGTGGCGCCGAAATCGTGCTGGAGGCCAATCCCGGATACTGGGCCGGGGAGCCGAAGATCAAGCATGTCACGATGAAGCTGATCCCGGACAATTCCGCCCGCGCGCAAGCCTTCGAGGCCGGCGATCTGGGTGTCATCCAGTCGCCGTTGTCACCACAGGATATCAACCGCCTTGCCGGCGATGACCGCTACGGCAATGTCATCATGCCCGGCCTGGCTGTGACCTATCTCAACTTCAACACGAAGGACCCGCTGCTGTCCGATCCGCAAATGCGGCAGGCCTTTGCCATGTTGGTCGACCAGGAAACCATCGTCAACGACATCTACCAGGGTGCCGACGCCATCGCGAATGCGGCGATCCTGCCTTCGTCATGGGCCTACTCCGCTGACATCAAGCAGCCGACTTTGATATCGACGGCGCGAAAGCCAAGTTTGCCGAACTTGGGTGGACCGACAGCAACGGCGATGGCTTCCTGGACAAGGACGGCAAGCCGTTAAAGGTCACCATCGCGACCCACAGTGAAGACCCGAACCGCATCCAGGCGATCGAGTACCTGCAGGCCATCTTCACCCAGGCCGGCATCGACGCACAGACCCAGATCAGCGACTGGCCAAGCTTTTCCACCGGCTACGTGCTGAAAGGCGAACACCAGATCGCCTTGCTCGGTTGGGTCAATATTGTCGACCCCGACCGTCTGCTGTTCTCCCAGTTGACCACCGGTGGTGGCCGAAACTGGGGCGGTTATTCCAATCCCAAGGTTGACGAGTTGCTGCAGGCCGGCCGTTCATCGCTCGACACCGCGGACCGCACGTCCGCTTATCAGGCAGCGGTCAGCGCCATCGCCGAGGAAGTCCCGTATTACATCATCTCCTATCAGGGCTATCAGATGTTCTACGACAAGGACATTCCGGTGACCGTGGTGGCGACGCCGCGTGGCAACTTGCGCGGCCTCATCGGGATCGGCGACAACTAGACTCGAGCTTTGAACGGGGCCGATGCGACCAGTGACGGCCCCGTTCCCGAATATCAATCGGTTGCGCGGGTGCGTGTCTCGCGCGACCAGGGTAAGACTGCCGTCGTCTGAAATGCCGGACCGGGACAAGGTTCCAAATTGACCTCCTTTATCGCGCGCCGTCTCCTGCTGCTGGTGCCCACGGCCTTCGGGATCGTGGTGCTGACCTTCGGGCTGCTGCTTTTGATCCCCGGCGATCCGGCCGCGGTGCTGCTCGGAGAAAACGCGACCCCGGAGACGATCGCCAACCTCCGGCGCTCGCTCGGTCTCGACGATCCCTGGTATGTGCGGTTGTGGGATTACTTCGCCGCTCTTTTGTCCGGCGACATGGGCACATCCATCTTTCAGGGCCAGCCGGTGGCGGAAATCATCATGGGGCGGCTCGGCGCAACATTCGAGCTGGCGGTCTTTGCCCTGCTGTTGTCGGTCGTCATCGGCATGACCCTGGGTGTTCTGGCCGCCGTGAACCAAGGCTCGCTGATCGACTCGGCCGCGATGCTCTTTGCCCAACTTGGCATATCCATGCCGATCTACTGGCTCGGCTTGCTGCTGATGCTCGCCTTTGCCGTGATCCTCGGCTGGCTGCCTGCTATCGGTCGGGGAGAGCCGCTGCATGAGGCCCTGTGGGCGGCGTTGAACGGGCAGCCGCATGTGCTGCTCGATTCGCTCTCGCACCTGATCTTGCCGTCGCTGGCGCTCGCCGCCAACGCAGCCGCCATCATATCCCGCCTGGTCCGCACATCGATGCTCGAAGTATTGCGGGAGGACTTTGTCCGCACCGCCTATGCCAAGGGCCTGCGGCGCCCGAGGGTTGTTATCCGCCATGCACTACGCAACGCGCTGTTGCCGGTGATCTCGGTCATCGGCCTGCGCTTCGGAGCACTCCTCGGTGGCGCAGTCCTGGTGGAATCGATTTTCGCCTGGCCCGGTCTCGGCCAACTGACCATAACCGCAATCTCGCAGCGGGACCTGCCACTGATCCAGGGGATCGTGCTGACCTTCGCCATGATGTTTGCGGTGGTCAATCTGATCGTCGACCTGCTTTATGCCGCCGTCGACCCGCGCGTCAGGTTGGGATAGGCCGATGCGCATTCCAACGCTCTTTCGCAATTCCTCACTGGTCATCGGCGGCACCATAACGCTGTTCATCGTCATCTGCGCGCTGTTCGCTCCGTACCTCGCGACCTACGGCGTGAACGAAATGAACATGCGCAACCGGTTTGAAGGCCCCAGCCTGCAGCACTGGCTCGGAACAGACAATTTCGGCCGGGACCTCTGGTCGAGGCTGGTGTTCGGGGCGCGCGTCTCCCTGTCGGTCGGCCTGATCTCGGTCGGAGGCGCCGCCCTGATCGGCACGACGGTCGGACTCGTCGCCGGCTACTTTCGCGGCTGGGTCGATCTTCTGCTGATGCGCATCACCGACATATTTCTCGGCTTCCCGGCCATCGTCCTCGCGCTGGCGCTGATCGCGGTGCTGGGACCGGGCATCCTCAACATCTCCCTGGCGCTGATCGCGGTTTTCTGGACCGAATATGCCCGTGTCGTGCGATCCACGACCATGGTTCTGCGGGAACAGAATTACGTCCAGGCTGCAAAGGCGCTCGGCGCCTCTCCCCCGCGCATCATTTTCCGCGAAATCCTGCCCAATGCGCTCGGCCCGATCATCGTGCTGGCCTCGCTCGGGCTCGGCACCGCAATCATCGCCGAATCGGCCCTGTCGTTCCTCGGTTTCGGACTGCCGCCACCGACACCGACCTGGGGTTGGACACTCGCCTACGGCACCCGCTTCATCCGCGACGAACCGTGGCTCTCCATCATTTCCGGGGCGACGATCATGATCACCGTGCTCGGCTTCAACCTGTTCGGCGACGGCCTTCGCGACATTCTGGATCCGCGGCAGCTCACCCGCAACGCCGGCAAGAAATAACCGCCTGCTCAACCAAAGGACACTCCAATGGTCAACTCGATCAACAAGCTTCGACCCAAATTCACCACCCTGGCGGACGGGACCGATGCCGTTTTGTCCATGCATGAACTCGTCGGCGAGGAGGACGGTCCAACCATCGGCATATCCGCGTCGATCCACGGCAATGAAAACGCCGGCTCGCAGGCCATTCTGGATCTGTTCCGCGCGATCAAAGAAATGCCGCTGAAGGGCCGCATTGTGCTGCTGCCGGTGGCCAATCCGCGTGCCTTTGCGGTCAATCACCGGTTTACGCCGCTCGACGAGCTGAACCTCAATCGGGAATTCCCCGGCGACCCCGTAGGAACTTACACCCAGCAGCTCGCCCATGCCCTGACCGAGGAATTCCTGTCGAAAATCGACGTTCACATCGATCTGCATTCCGGCACCGATCGACCCACCGTGGACTATGTCTACATTTGGAGCGACGAGGCGCTGTCGCGATCCTTCGGCTCGTCGATCCTCTACCGTCCGACCTCCGGAAAAGGCGGGACGCTCTACGGCGGCACGACAAAGTCGGTGACGATCGACCGGCGCGACATGTCGATCGTCACCATCGAACTGGGTGGCGGCATTGTCGACCAGACACCCTATGTCAAACGCACCGTTGACGGTCTTATGAACATGCTCCGGCACCTCGGCTGCATCCCCGGCGAAACGGCAAATCCGCCTGCCCAGATCGTGGTCAAGGAGATGGTGGTGATCCGCGCCACCCAAGGGGGGTGGCTGGAACCCCTGTGCCCGCCCAATGGCGAAGAGATCAAGGGCGGTTCGCTTCTGTGCCGGATCGTCAGCCCTTACGATTTCGAGACGCTGGACGAGATCCCGACTCCTTATGAAAACGGCATCATGGTGATGCAACATCTCAGCCGTAACCTGGTGGAGGCCGGCGATTACGGTTTCATCGTCGGCAACCTGCACGGCGCAGAAAGGTAAGTGTCCATGGCAAGGCGCGCGGCAGTCCAGGCATTGCGCGGAAGGGAGCTGACGCCTTGAGCGCATCCTCCCCGGCAGGCGACCCGGTTCTCGACGTTTCGGATCTGGATATCCACATCCGCGGCGATCGCGAACCGTTTGCCGTTGTTTCCGACATGGCACTGTCGATCGCCGCCGGCGAGACGCTGTGCATTGTCGGCGAGTCGGGGTGCGGCAAATCCATGACCGCCCTGTCGCTGCTGAGGCTGCTGCCCGAAGCAGCCAATGTGGCTTCCGGCCGCATCCTGATCGATGGAGAGGATTTCCTGGCCATGGATCAGCGCGGGGTCGAGGATTTTCGCGGCGAGCGCATCGCCATGATCTTTCAGGAGCCGCTGACCGCGCTCAATCCCGTCCTGACCATCGGCGAGCAGATCGCCGAATCCGTGCGCCAGCACCGCAAGGTTGGCCATCGCGCTGCCAGAGCCCGCGCAGTCGAAACCCTGCGTCTGGTCCAGATGCCGGATCCGGAGCGGCGGGCGCGGCAATATCCGCATCAGCTGTCCGGCGGCATGCGGCAGCGCGCGATGATTGCCCTGGCCTTGGCCTGTGACCCGAAAATCCTTGTCGCCGACGAACCGACAACCGCACTGGATGTGACCATCCAGGCGCAGATTCTCGGCCTGATTTCCGATCTGCAAACTCGCATGGGAACGGCCCTCGTCCTGATCACCCATGACCTTGCCGTCGTGGCGGAAGTGGCCGACCGGGTGGTGGTCATGTATGGCGGCCGACGGGTGGAGGAAGCCAGCGTCTACGATCTCTTCGACAACCCCGTGCATCCCTATACACTGGGCCTGATGGGCGCGATCCCGCGCTCGGCCGCGGGGCGGGCCGGCGAAAAGCTGGTCGATATCGCCGGCACGGTGCCGCCGCTTTGGGATCTTCCGGAGGGCTGCGCCTTCGCCCCGCGCTGCCCCCGCGCTGACGCGCGTTGCCGCCTGGAACGCCCGCCCTTCGAAGAAAAGCATCCCGGTCATTTCGCCGCCTGCTGGGAGCCGGACAATGGCTGAAGCACCGCTGCTTTCGGTCGAGGACCTCAAGGTTCATTTCCCGGTTCGCTCCGGCATCCTGCAGCGCCAGGTCGGCCTGGTGAAGGCCGTGGATGGCATCAGCTTCACGCTCGGGCGCGGCGAAACGCTCAGCCTCGTGGGCGAGTCCGGTTGCGGCAAATCGACAACCGGCCTGGCCTTGATGGGCCTCGTCAAACCGACCGGCGGGCAGGTGCGGTTCGAGGGTCAGGAAATCGATGGCTTCGGCCGCAAGGCGATGAAGCGACACCGACGGCGCATGCAGATCGTCTTTCAGGACCCGTTTTCGTCTCTCAATCCGCGCCATAAGGTGCGCGACGCAATTGGCGCAGCCCTCGACATCCACGCCATCGGCAGCCGCGCCGATCGGGAGGCCGAGGTTGCCGAGTTGATGCAACGGGTCGGGCTGCGCCCCGACCAGGCCAACAATTTTCCCCACCAGTTTTCCGGCGGCCAACGCCAGCGCATCGGCATCGCGCGAGCGCTGGCGCTGAAGCCGGACATCATCATCTGCGATGAGCCCGTTTCAGCACTTGATGTCTCCGTTCAGGCGCAAATCCTCAACCTGCTCGACGAACTGCAATCGGAGCTTGGCGTCTCCTACCTGTTCATCTCGCACGACCTGGGTGTCGTCGAGCACATCTCACACCGGGTGGCCGTGATGTATCTGGGCAAGATCGTCGAAGTCGCCACCAAGAACAGGGTCTTCTCCACCGCCATCCACCCGTACACCCAAAAACTGCTCGCCTCGGAACCGACACTGGACCCGCGCAAGCGCCACACATTCGCCCCCGGCAACGACGACATCCCCAGCGCCATCAACAAGCCATCCGGCTGTCCGTTCCATACCCGCTGCCCACTGGCAACCGACCTGTGCAAATCCACCGAGCCGCCTCTCACAGCACGCGCAGAGGGTCATCTCGTGGCGTGCCATCATTGCTAGGGCGATGGCCGAAACAACCTTCTTTCGATCTCGCCGATATCCACAGCGGTCCGCACTCGCGGTCGCAATGTCACTTCCCGTTCGAACCAGGAATCTCCCAGCAAATTTATGAGATTGTCTTGCCGGCAAATCCATTTAGATTGGCCGCCATGACCGCCCGCGGACCATTTTTGCGACGTTTCGCACGGATCAGCCGGATCGGGCTGGTCTTGACCCTGTTCCTCGCCTCATCCTATGCCACCGCCCGCGCCGAAACCGGCGTCTTCGAGGATCGCATCGTCATTGGCCAGTCCGCGGCCTTTGCCGGGCCGGCGGCGTCGTTGGGGACGGCGTTTCGGCATGGGTTGCTCGCTGCCTTCGAGGAGGCCAATCGGGCGGGCGGTGTCGATGGGCGGCGGCTGGAGCTCACCAGTTATGACGACGGCTACGAGCCGGAGCAGGCGATTGCCAACACAGGCCGGCTAATCGACGAGGATGGGGTGTTTGCGCTGGCCGGGGAGATCGGCACGCCGACCTCGCGCGCGGCGCAGCCGATTGCAGAGAAGAATGGCGTGCCGTTTATCGGGCCATTCACGGGGGCCGCCTTCCTGCGTAATCCGGCGCTCTCAACGGTCATCAATGTGCGCGCTTCCTACGACCAGGAGGCCGAGGCGCTGGTCGACTATCTGACCGGTACACTCGGGCTGTCGCGCATTGCCGTGCTCTATCAGGATGACACGTTCGGACGCGCCGGGCTCAACGGCACCGTCGCTGCGCTCGACAAGCGCGGCCTGGAGCTCGTCGCCGACGGCACCTACCGGCGCAACACAACCGCGGTCAAACGCGCCCTGCTTTCGATCCGCCGGGCCAAGCCGGACGCGGTGATCATTGTCGGCGCCTACAAGCCGACGGCCGCGTTCATCAAGACAGCCGACAGCATCGGCTTCGAGGCCGTCTTCGCCACGCTCTCCTTCGTCGGCAGTCGGGCGCTGGCAGCGGAGCTGCGCCCGCTCGCCCGGACAGTGCTGGTATCGCAGGTGGTGCCGCTGTTCCACGATCAAAGCTCGCCACTTGTGGCCCGGTTCCGCGAAGCGCTGTCGATTAGCGCGCCGGAGGCCGAAACCGGGTTCGTAGCGCTTGAGGGCTACATCACCGGGCGCCTGATCACCGACGCATTGGCACGGCTCGGCGAAGACCCCACCCGACAGGCCTTTCTCGAACTGTTCCGTTCGCCGGTGGAATTCGACATAGACGGGCTGCCGCTGGCCTTCGGCCTGGGCGACAATCAGGGGTCGGACGCAGTCTTCCTGACGGTGATCGAACCGGATGGAAGCTTCACGGCGGTGGACGAGTGAGCGAGATGAACCCGCCCACGGCCGACCAGACGACAACCGTATTCGGCATCAAGACAAAGCTGTCGCTCGCCTTTCTCGTCATGACGGCGCTGACCGTTGTCGCTTGCGCGATCGCATGGCTGGTCTTTGGTCAGATCCAGCGCACCGTCTCGGTGGTCACCGAGCGCAGCATTCCGGAGATCACTCTGGCGCTCAGCATCGCCGAGGTCAGCGCCGACATCACATCCGGCGCGCCAGCCATTGTCTCCAGCAACACTCAGGAGGAGCGCCTGGAGCGGCGCCAGTTTCTTGACCGCTCGGGCGAGCAGCTCGCCGAACTGATCGACGGCTGGCAAAAACTCGGCATAGCATCCGACGTTGCTGGCGCCCTGTCGCAGGCGGTCAACGAGATTGCGGACCGCAGTGCCACGGCCGATGCCGCGGTTGAAAAGCGACTGGCCCTGGCTGCACGCATCGACGCCAATTCGGCGCAACTCGACATTCTTCACGACCAGTTCCTCGACATCCTCGAGCCGCTGATCGACGACTCAGTGTTCGACCTGGTGATCCGCAGTGAAACCGGGAGCGCGGAGACCGCCGACCGGCTGCGCCAGACGGTCGAAAGCGGGACCGAACGCCTTGCGAGACTGACCGCGTTGAAAGCCGATGGCAATTTGCTGGTCGGTCTGCTGCGCGAAGCGCTTGCTCACGATGAGGACGATGCCGGCAATCCGGTCGACGCGGCCCTGCAGCAGGCGGAACGAACCTTTGCGGCAGGGCTCGACGGCCTGTCCGGCGCCTCCGATGACCTTTTGCAGCAGGCCGGCCGTGCCTTGCTCGAAACCGAAATCGAGGGGCGTGGCGCTGCCCCCACACCCGACACAATGTTGGCTCTGGCAGCCGCGCACAAGGCGTTCGTCGATCGGATCGAGCCCAAGATAGGCGAGACCCGCGAAGCCCTGTTGGCGGAAACCCAGGCGATCACCAGCGGTCAGGCGGCGGAGATGACCGAGCTGGTCGACACCGGTTCGCTGACTTTGCTGCATCTGTTGTCGCTGCGCGCCGAAGGAAACCTGGCCGTTGGCATTCTGCGTGAAACGGTCAACGCCTCGGACGCGGCGTTGCTGGCACCGTTGAGCGAGCGTTTCGACGCAGCCGCCGGCCAGATGGACCGTGCGCTGCGGCTCATCCCATCCACGCTCGACCTGTCGCACATCCGCACCACGGCCGGCGCGATGCTGGGGCTCGGCCGCAAGCAGGACAGCATGTTCCAGCTCAAGCGGCTGCAACTGGCCGAGCGACAAACCGCGCGCCAGGCGGTTGAAGCCATTGGCGAGCAATCCATCGCCCTCGGCCGGTCGGTTGCGGAACTGGTTCGAATTGCAGAATCCATGAGCGACTCCAGTGCGGTCCAGGCACGTCAGGTCATCGACAACAGCAAGGTGGTCATGCTGGCAATTTCCGCCGCCAGTGTTCTGTGCGGCCTGTTGGTCATCTTTTCCTTCGTCGGTCCGCGTTTGATCCGGCCGATTGAAGAGACCACCGAAGCAATGACCCGATTGGCCGCCGGTGATACGGATGTCGACATCCCGGGTCGCGACCGGCAAGACGAGCTGGGGCACATGGCGCAGGCGCTGGGCGTCTTCCGCGACATCACCATCGAAATGCAGGAATCCAACCTGCGCGAGATCGAGACCGCCCGGCGCCGCCTGTCGGACGCCATCGAGAGCATCTCAGAGGCCTTTTCGCTCTACGACCGCGACGACCGGCTGGTGGTCGCCAACCACAAATACGGGAGCTTGGTGCACCCGGAGATCGCCGACGAAATCGAGCCCGGCATGACCTTCGAGCAGATTGTGCGGCGCGCCCTCGACGCCGGTTTCATCGAAGAAGCCCGCGGCCGCGAAACCGATTGGCTGTCCAGCCGCATTACCCGCCATCTCAATCCCGGTCCGCCGCACATCATGCAGCGGGTCGACGGCATCTGGATCATGGTCAGCGAACGCAAGACCGCCGAGGGCGGTATTGTTGCTGTCTACTCGGATATAACCGAACTGAAGGAGCGTGAAAACGAGCTGGCCGAAAAATCGCGGGCGCTGGAGCAACTCTCCAGCCAGTTGTCAAAGTACCTGTCGCCACAGGTCTACCAGTCGATCTTCACCGGCGAGCAATCGGCCATTGTCGCCAGCCAGCGCAAGAAACTGACGGTGTTCTTCAGCGATCTGGAAGGCTTCACCGAAACCGCCGACCGGCTGGAATCGGAAGACATGTCGCAGTTGCTCAACGAATATCTGACGGAGATGTCGAAGATCGCTCTCGATCACGGTGCCACCATCGACAAATATGTTGGCGACGCCATCATGATCTTCTTTGGCGACCCGGTGTCGCGCGGTCTGCGTGAGGATGCACTGGCCTGTGTGCGCATGGCGATCGCCATGCAGAAGCGACTGGGCGAATTGTCGGTGCGTTGGACCGAACACGGGCTTACCGAGGAGCTGAAATGCCGCATCGGCATCGCCACCGGCTTCTGCACGGTCGGCAATTTCGGCAGCGAAGACCGCATGGATTACACCATCATTGGCGGCACCGTGAACCTTGCATCGCGGCTGGAAAACGCCGCCGAAGCCGGCTCCATCCTGATCACTGGAGAAACCCATTCGCTGGTGCGCGACGACATCGCCTGTCGCGAACACGAGACCGTCCGGATGAAAGGGATGGCCTACCCGGTCAAGACGTATGTGGTCGAAGCCGGGGACGATTCAGCCAGCCGCATTTCCGAGCGACGTGGAAAACTGGCTGTCGATCTGGATCTCGAATCGATGACTGATGACGATCGCGAACAGGCCGCCGCATTGCTGCGTGAAGTGATGGACAAGCTCGGCAATCGCGACTGAACGCGGCTTGATCGGCTCAAGCGCGCGGCCGATAGTGACGCCGGAGGCAAATCACATGACCGCAACGATCCTCGCCAATGCCCGCCTTTTCGATGGCGTGTCCGATGAAATCCTCAAGCCGATCGACGTGCTGAGCGTCGACGGCGTCATTCGCGAGATCGGCGAAAATCTTGATTTCCCCGATGCCCATCGCATTGATATCGGCCGGCGCTTTCTGATGCCCGGCCTCATCGACGCGCACTACCATGCGAATACGCCGAGCTACGACTTCTACGGCACCGACCGCATGCCCCCCGCCCTGCTCAGCGCCCATGCGGCTCGGCTCCTGTCGGGCGCGCTCGATCGTGGTTACACCACGCTGCGGGACGCTGGCGGCGGTGAGCTTGGGCTCAAACTGGCGATTGATGAAGGCCTGATTGAAGGTCCCCGCTTTTTCTATCCGGGAAAGGCGCTGACCCAGACCGGTGGCCATGGCGACATGCGCCGAAGGGATTTTGTCGAACCCTGCGGCTGCGCCTATTCCGGCATCGTTACCCAGGCGGTCGACGGGCCCGACGAGGTGCGAAAGGCGGCGCGCGAGGAGTTCCGCAAGGGCGCCACCCAGATCAAGATTTTCGTCTCCGGCGGCGTCTCCACCGATCTGGCACCGCTCGACATGCCGCATTTCTCCGACGAGGAAATTGCCGTCGCGGTCGAGGAAGCAGACCGTCGCAACTCCTACGTCATGGCACACTGTCACACCGATGACGCGGCTCGCCGCTGCCTGCGGCTGGGCGTGCGCACCATCGAACATGGCAGCCTGATCGAAGCGGAAACAGCGAAGATGATCGCGGCGGCGGGCGCCTATGTCGTACCGACTCTTTCTGCCGGAAAGCTGATCGCCGAAAACGCCGTGGAGCTCGGCCTGCCCGCATCGGCCGCCGAGAAGGTCGGCGCGGTCAACCGCAAGTCTCTGGAAGCGATCGAAGCCTGCGCTGCCGCCGGCGTGAAACTCGGGCTCGGTTGCGACCTGCATGGCCATGAATTCGTCAAGACCCAGGGCCGCGAGCTGATGCTGCGCGGCGAAGTCCAACCGGCTATCGACGTGCTCCGTTCAGCCACATCGATCAATGCCGAAATCGTTCAGTCCGAGGGCAAATTGGGCGTCATCGCCCCAGACGCGCTCGCCGACATGATCGTCGTCGACGGCGACCCACTGAAGGACCTGTCGGTCTTCGTCCATTCCAGCGAAACGGTGGCCCTGGTGATGAAGGGCGGCCGTGTGGTGCGCTCGCGGCTTTAGTGGATTGCCCGTCGCCATTGCGAAATCACCCGAAACTCCGAACCGTTCACCAAAGGACAAGGCTAAGCCGAAAAGCACTTCTTTTTGATGCCCTCGGCAGTCATTGCGTCGTAGTTCCCCTTAAGGGCAGCAAGTTCGGCTTTCTGGTCCTCCCCGGCCGCCAGAAGAAAAAGCGCGGGCCAGAAAAGGACGACCCCCACGCCCACGGCAACGGCATCGCCGGAGGCCTTTTTCTTTTGCTCTCCGGAGACTTCCTCAACCTTTTTGGCGATCGCCTTCCTTTCAGAGATAATTTCAGCGCACGAATGTCTGGAGTAGATCGATGGTGACACGTAGGTGCCTTTGATTTGTTCAGGTTGCGTCGCGCACCCGACAAGTGTCGCCGCCACTATCACCGGAAATATTCGGTTGTTCATGATGTCCCCTCTTCAACCAGAGGGACACTAACTGCTGCCTACAAGAATTGAATTGTGGTTCGTGACCAATGAGACAGAAACAGGAGCGATTGAGACAAGCGGTGGACCATTGATCTGCGCGGGAGGTTCAGCCGGAAAACGCTGTGCTGCGCTCGACCACCAGGACCAAGCCGAAATCGTCCAGATGGAGGCTCCAACTTAGGCAGCAATGCCTGTCGCAATGACGAATTCGCCCGGAATCTCGAAGCGGTCGCCGGAGCGGAACTTCGCCACCGAAGCGACATACTCGCGGTCGACCTCCTGGCGGGTCGCCTCGTCGAAGCGCTTTGCGGCCATGGCCACAGCCCCGCCATCAATCATTGCCCGCAGGAGCTGCTGCTCGCTGTCGTAGATCAGCGGAAAGCAGATACGCTCTTCATCGATTTCCTTGAAACCGGCTGACAGCATGTCCGCGGCCAGGGCACCGGGCGCGCCCAGACCGAAGAACAGCGGACAAACCTCAGATTTGACCCGCGCATCGACGATCGGAAAAATGTCCGCCCAGCCGCAGTTTCGGCGCTCGCCCCAAACCGCAACGCTCACCCGCCCGCCGGGTTTCAACACCCGTTTCATTTCGGCCATCGCGGCACGCGGGTCAGGCATGTACATCAGCCCGAGCGAGCACAGAGCTCGATCGAATTCACTGTCCGGACAATCAAGCGCCTCGGAATTCATCTGCCGGAAGGTAACATGGTTCAGCCCGTGTCTTGTGGCGCCGGCATTGCCCAGTGCCACCATTTCACTGGACAAGTCGGTAGCAAGTATGTGACCGCCGGGCAGGACGGCTGTCGCGGCTGCAAATGTTGCAAGGCCCGAGCCGGCGGCGGTCTCGATCACATCGTGACCGGGCTGAAGGTCGCAGGCTTGCAGCACCGCCCGTTGCGCCGGCGCAAGATTATCACGCCAGCCATCGTCGTAGACTGGCGCCGCCGCGTCCCAACCGTAGCGTTGAACCCGCAGTTGAAGTCGTGCGTCCATGCTTCAGCTCCCGACCTCAGTGCAGACGGTGGTGACCTGCGCGTCTCGCAGCGCCAGAAACCATGGATCCCGTTCGAGTGCCTTTTCGACAAGCGCCGAAACCTCCGGTTCGGGAACCGAGGTCTCTATATGAACAGTTAGCCTTGTTTCCAGCGGCGCCGCACTTGCGGTCCCCAGACCGAACATGGCGCCATCGTCAAAATCCGTTTCGATATCCACGCGGACCTTGTCAAATTCTATGCCCGCAAGGATGGCTGCCTGCTTGATGCCGATGGAGACGCAGCCGGCGATTCCGGCGCGGGCAAAGAAGCCAGGGGTTGGCCCGGCATCTCCTCCGCCCATGATGGCAGGCATATCCATGACCGCGCTTTGCTCACCCTGGGTGAATTCACATTGAAGCCCTTCCGCGACCACCGCACTTGCATGGTTCGTGCTCAGCGCCTTGTTCGGGCGTGCTTGGAAAACGTCCATGACGCGCTTCAGTGCTGTCCTCGTCTTGTCGTTTCCGCCCATTGGTCACTCCAATGCTGTCCTGAACTTGTGGTCTGTGTGGCCTGTCCCAAATGACCTCCTGAGAGCCATCATTCCTGGCCGTCGTTGGATTCCAAAAAGGGAACCGGCCCTTCGCAGTGTTGTACAGGGCCAACACCGGTTCCGCCTGATGAAGGTCGCAGTAAAGCTGCGACGTTGTTGCCGTCATCATCGAACAAACCGGCCGCCGCGTTGTCCAGAAGATCGGTGCTATCCTTCGACAACAGCCAGCCGAGCGCCACGTCCCCGCCGGTTGCCGCCGCGACAATGGTGCAGTCCGGCTCGAAACGGCGAACCAGCTCCTGTTCGGCATTGAGCCCGCGGGCCGAGCGGGTGCTCAAGGCTGCGACTACCGGTGACGTGAGCTCCGCGGCAGCCCAGCTTTCACGTTCCGGCGCGCCAAGTGGCGGTCGCTGCAACAGGTCTTCCGGGGTCAGTTTGCCATCTGTGTTGCGTCCAAGGTCGTTGATGATCAGAATCGGTACGATCTGGATCTTCTCCGCTTCCTCCTCGCCGATCGCGCCGAGGAAGGCGCGGGCGATCTGGTGGGCCACATGGGCTCCGGAATTCTCGAAGTAACCGCCGTCGACCACCCGGAACTGCCTGGTTTCCAGCTCGATCGTCGCCGCCGGACTGACATAGGGAAAGCGCGTGCTCATATCCACCGCTGTGCTCAATGGCAGGTCCATCGGCCATTCATCGAGAAGGTCATAGGTGTCAGAAAACGCCTCGTCCTTTGCGATGCCGAACGGAGCCACGGTGATCGGATGCCCGGTCTCTACGATCGTGCCATTGAGAAAGAGTGGCGGTACGACACCTGCACCTGACTCTTCGCCCGGCCATAGCGCCATAAATCCGTCGGCGAAGCGGTCGCTCCCCGCCGCTTCGCGCCACCCGGCTTCCCACGCCCGCTCCTGCGCCCGGGCACGATCCGGCAGCTTGTAGTCGTCAAAGGGCAACGGGTTGAGCCGCTGAACTCCATCGGCGTAGAGCATGCCGGCCAACAGCGGAGACAGGTAGTCTTTCGACAGCATGGTGCGCGTCGTGTCGGTTGGGTCAAAAGGCGCCGCCTCTGTTTCCGCCACTGCCGGTGCGCATGTGTAGTCCTCATGGTCAGCCAGCGCTGCCGCAAACGCCGCCGCGCCGAGACTGCCCCCAGACACACCGCTGAGGGCGAGCACGTGGCAGGAAAAACCCGGGACCTGTTTCTCGAAAGCCGACAGAGCTGCCGCCGTCCAATAGCCGGCCCGAATGCCGCCACCGGCAGCCGCGACCACATAGACCGGTGTCCTCCGGCCCGCCTGCCGAGAGGCGGCGAACAGATCTGCCCGGCTTTCAATCCAGCCTTTGGCGAAAGTCTCGAAGGTCGGCCGCTCGTTTGTGAGCTTGGCGCAGTCCTGACATGGCGTATGGTTGTTGTTCCAGAAACTGAAAACATAGGCCAAGACGCCGACGGTCACAAAGGCAAGGATCGAAGGCAAGCCGTAGCGCTCGGGCAGATAGACCATGAAAATGCTGGAAAAGGCTATCCAACTCGCCGCTGCCCAGAGCGCGACGGCCAGCATGCCGTATTCCTGCGGACCGGTAACAGGCTCCTGCACGAACCCCGCCAACAAAATAAGGCTGGCGATAAAAATCAACACGGCAATCACGAAGATCGCCGGTCGCATACGCGGATTACGAGCACCGGTTGTCTGCGCGTCAAAGGGCGAAAAAACCATGTTGGAGAGCTGAGCCAGCGATGCCAGGTAGGGAACGAATGCGCGCGCCATCTGGACGAGAAGTTTCAAGGTTCCCGCCGAAGACCCGTCGGTGGAGATGACAGGCTGTGCGGAGATGTCGTCTTCGAAGAGATGCGGAGCCAGCTTGCCGAGGATGACAAGACCGGCAATTGTCCCAAGTGCCAGCCAGGCGTCGTTGGCAAGTGACGGCATGCCATTTGCATAACCGATCCATACCAATCGTAGCGGAACCGCAATGGTAATCACGATCACCGCACAGACAATCCACCATCGCCCTGCAGTTCGGGCGGCCTCGTCATCCCGGGCAACAGCCTCCGGCGGCCGGTTTCCCGGATAGGCGACGGACAGCAGCGCCATGGTGAAATAGCCGGCTGTGAAGGCGTAGAGGCCGACTGCCCAACCCGACGACTTTTTCAGCACTTCATCCTGTTGAATTGTCTGTAGCGCCTCGATGGTCTGAGGGTGACCAAGCAGGTAACAGACCAACAGCGTCAGTAAGACAATGAACCAGGCCGGTGACAATAGGTTTCCGAGGTAACGCGCCCACTCAAGCCACTTGGGCAAATCAGCACTTTCTTCCTCGACAAACCGCTTCTTTGCGGCAGGCGCGGGTATCAGAAGCGACTGCGTCTCTTCACCGATGCCGGACGGCGACATCCGTCCTGGCTCTTTCGGTCTGCTTTGGCCCGTTTGAACGTGCATCACCGATCCGCCCATCGTTCGGCAACCGCGGTGACCACCGCGGCGGTCCGGGGCAGTTTAGCAACGGCGACGGAGTTGCTTCAAGCGTAGTATTCGTTGCCTGTCCGCCAGGGTCACTCGGAGGCGATCTCGGTTTCAAACTCCGAAGGCAAGGTTACTTCCAGCAATTCGCAGTCTGTCGAGCAGTTGCGATAGGCGGCCTTGAGGTAAGGTGGCAATACGAATGCATCTCCGGCAACGATATCGTAAGGCTCCTCGCCGTCGACTTCGAGCGTCATCGAACCTTCCATGACGAAGGTGAACAGAATGTCGGTATTGTGCCCAGTGCGGGGCGGCGTCTCGCCTGCCAGCGGACGGGCCACCTGTACGCCGGCTACGCCCTTCGTGGCCGCGCCTATTCCGGTGTCGCGGGCTTCAAAACCCGGAATACGCCAGGGTTTCCAGACAGCCTCAGCCACCTTGTCGAAGACGAACCGCGTTCCCTGCCATTCCCGGTTCGGATCGCCCTGCTCGTTGGGCAGCGTCATATCGTGGTCGATGGTGGTGACGTGTTCAGCCGGCACACCGATTTCGATCACCTCGACATTGTCGGATGCATGCAGCACCCGGTGGCGGATCTCCGGCGGCTGGATCACGCAGTCTCCTGCGGTCAGCCTGATTGGTGGCCCCTGGTCCTCATAGACCACGTCGACCCATCCGCGATAACAGAAGATCAGCTGAAAGCCGACGGTGTGGTAATGCACCATGTCAGGCACCGGCCCGCCATCGGGAATGCGGATATGCGACGCGATGATCGATCCTCCCAGGCGATCGGGTATGAGATCGCGATAGCGCATACCGGCGCGTCCGATCACCCAGCTGTCGCTGTCCTTGAGCCGACGTACCAGAAACGAATGCTGGGTCTCCGGCTGCAACAGCGGCGGATTGGCGTCGACGACTTCAACGCGGGTGCCGCCCGGACTGGTCATTTCCGACGCGCCGTCCGCAAACTGTTCAGGCTCATCGCATAGCAGACGAACTGTTCCTGCGGCCGCGTCGCTATCGCGTTCCAGCCGGATGGTGACGCCGTGTCCGGAGATCACCGCCACGGAAGGATCGTCGGCCGGAAAGATCTTGTCGAGCCGGAAGCCGAGTGTCTTCAGGAAGAACGGAAGGTCCTTGCCGAAGTCGCTCGTTGGCAGGCGGATTTCCGCAGCGGTGATCGTATCCGGTCTGGTTTCGGTCTGGGCAGTCATTTGCGGTGCCTCCTTTCGCGCGGTGTCGCAGCGTATTTGATTCTCATCGGTTATCTTCCGGTCGGGACCGGTTTGGCATCCAATGTGTTGACCACAAGGATGCGCGCCGGCCCGTCGCCGGTGGCGATATAGGCGTGGGCCATCATTCCATCGAAATAGATGCTGTCGCCCGCTTCGAGCAGCAGCGGCGCATAAAACTCCGTGTGCAGCACCAGCTTGCCGGACAGCACGTGGAGGAATTCCTCGCCCGGATGGCTGGCAAGCCCGCCGACCTCGGCCACGGAACGCTTGTCGACCGTGTTAAGGGCCGGGTGCATCTTCTTGTTGGCGAGTTCGGTGCACAGAACCTCTGAGAGATAGCGCGCTGTCTCGACCTGCTGCCCGCCCGACCCCCGTGAAATCGACCGCACGCCATTGCGGATCGGACTGGCCGAATCCTCGAAAAAGGCAGTGATATCCACGCCCAGCGCCTTGCTGAGATTGTAGAGATTATGCGCACTGACCGGCGTCTGATCGTTTTCCACCCGAGACAGGGTCGCTTCCGAAACGCCTGTTTGCCTGGCCAGATCGGCAAGCGACAGAGACTTGTCGCGTCGAAACGCCTTCAGTTTGGCGCCGACCTCAAGCTCCTTGAACTCGGGAACCGGTTTTTGCTTTTCGCTCATCGCTATGATCCGATGCAATCCCCCCGCAACCCCAACCGGCTGGATCGGCGCTGCGCGTTTCGGACATTCGTTGATAGCCCACATTGCATATATGAAATATTTTTGCAATCAAACTATAAATTCAATCGTTACCTGTGTCTGCTCCCAGTAGCCACACCTATTGTCCAACTTGCTGAAAAAAAATCGGTAAATCGACCAGAGCCTTCGGGCCGGGCCACTAGGTTCGCTTGTCAGCGTGGCACTGCTCCAAGCGAGTTGACAGGATATTTCAAATATGAAACTTTTCCCATCTGAGGGAGAGCATGCATGGGATCGGGCAGGATCGGATTGACAGCGCAATCAACGGCGTTGAGCACCACATCGATCCGTGCGCGCATTGTCTGCCGACCCACGGCAAACCCACGGGGGTCTGTACAGCACCGGCAGAATATTCTTCAATCACAACCTGGACATGATCCGAAGCACGCCGAACGATCGGCATGAACCGATGGCGAAAGCGGCATTTGTCGCAGCCATTCAAAACGAGCCGGCGCAAAGCCGGGCAACGGAGGGAAAAGACACATGAAAAAATCAATCCTTGCAGCGGCCGTGGCCGCGCTGATGGCCGCAGGCCCGGCGCTGGCGGATGACGTAAAGGTTGGCGCCCTGATGGGCATCACCGGACCGCTTGCCAACTTCATACCGCCGATCCTCAACGCCGCCAAACTGGCCGAAGCAGATGTCAATGCCGGCGGCGGCATCCTCGGTGGCAACAAGTTCGTCCTCGTTGTGGCCGACGGTCAGGCTGCGGCACAGCCGTCCGTCGATGCAGCATCCAAACTGGTCAATCTGGAAAATGTCGCGGCCATCATGGGCGCGCTGTCCTCAGGCGCTACCATTGCTTCCGCGAACGCGGTCACCATTCCGAACAAGGTTTTGCAGGTTTCGCCGACCGCGACGTCACCGGCCATGACGGACCTGGAAGATGATGATTACGTTTACCGCATTGTGCCGAGCGACAACTACCAGGGTGAGGTCCTCGCCAATATCGTGCTGGACGAAGGCATCAACAAGGTGGCGGTGGCCTACGTGAACAACGACTACGGTGTCGGCATCGCCAACACCTTCAAGAGTGCTTACGAAGCCAAGGGCGGCAATATCACCGCCTTCGAAAAGCATGAAGACAAGAAGAACTCCTATCGCGGTGAGCTGGCAACGCTTGCCGGAACCGGCGCCGACGCGTTGGTGGTGATCGCCTATGCCGGCGGTAGCGGCGCCAAGATCGTCAAACAGTCGCTTGAAAATGGTTTCTTCGACCGCTTCATCGGAACCGACGGCCTTCGTGACGATCTTCTGATCGAGCAGGTCGGCGCGGACGCGCTGGCGACATCCTTCTTCTCGTCGCCGACCTCGCCTGGCGAGAACCCGGCGGCTGACGATCTACACAAGCGTTTCGACGAAACCTATGGTGAAGGTTCCGACAAGCCGTTTGTCGACCAGACTTACGACGCCACCATGCTGATCGCCCTGGCCATCGAAAAGGCCGGAACAACCGACCGTGCGGCAGTCAAAACGGCGCTGCGTGAAGTCTCCAGCGCTCCGGGCGAAGTTGTCGGACCGGGTGAATGGGCCAAGGCGGTCCAGCTCCTCAAGGACGGCAAGGACATCAACTACGAGGGAGCCTCCGGCAGCCACGAATTCGACAAGAACGGCGACGTTTCAGGCTTTATCGGAAAGTTCGTCGTCGATGGTGACAGCTACAAGCAGATCGCCATTTTCGAATAGTCGGACCTGTTGCGCCCGCGCCGCTTCGGTGGCGCGGGCGCAAGCCGACCCATGGCGGACACACCGCGAATCAAGTTCGACAATGTCACCATGCGTTTCGGCGGCGTGGATGCCGTTCGAAACTGCAGCTTCGACATTCCCGCTGGCCGTATCACCGGTCTGATCGGTCCAAACGGCGCCGGCAAGACCACCGCGTTCAACGTGATCGCCGGCCTTTTGACACCCACCGCCGGGAAGGTCTTTCTCGATGGTGAGGACATCACGCCCTTGTCCGACTTCCGTCGCCAGGCCAAGGGCCTCAGCCGAACCTTCCAGCTGGCGCACGAATTCAGCCGCATGACCGTGATCGAGAACCTCATGGTCTCCGCCGACAACGCCATCGGCGAGAACATCTGGAACGCCGTGTTCCGCCCGGCCCAATGCCTGGCGCAGGAGCAGGATGCCTATGAAAAGGCCATGCAGACGCTGGAGTTCCTGGAAATCGCCCAGCTGGCTGATGAGCTCGCCGGCAATCTGTCGGGCGGCCAGAAAAAGCTTCTGGAACTCGGCCGGGCGCTGATGCAGGAGCCGTCGATTATTCTGCTCGACGAGATCGGCGCCGGCGTAAACCGCACCCTGCTCGGCAAGATCGCCGACAAGATTACCCAGCTCAACCGCGAGTCCGGCTACACGTTCTGCCTGATCGAACACGATCTCGATTTTGTTGCCCGGCTATGCGACCAGGTCATCGTCATGGCACAGGGCGAAGTCCTGATGATCGGCACGGTGGATGAGGTCCGACGCGACGAGCGTGTGATCGAGGCTTATTTCGGCGGCGGAAAATACCAGGAAGCCTCATGAGCGAGCGTATCCTCGACGTGATCGACGTCAGCGCCGGTTATGGTGGTCAGCCGATCATCACCGACATCAACATCCATGTTGATCACCAGCAGATCACGACGATCATCGGGCCCAACGGAGCCGGCAAGTCGACACTGTTGAAGGCTGTTTTCAGCCTTAACGATCATCTTGCGGGCGAGATCCTGTTCGACGGGACATCGATCTTCAATGCTCGCACCCAGGACCTGGTGCCCATGGGCATCTCGGCAGTGCCACAGACCCACAATGTTTTTCCGACCTTGAGCGTGGAAGAGAATCTCGACGTCGGGACGTTCGCCGCGCCACCTCCGGACGCCAAGGCAACCAAGGAAAAGATCCTGGAACTGTTTCCAGACCTCAAAGGCAAACTGCGCCAGGAGGCCGGAGAATTGTCCGGTGGCCAGAGGCAGATGGTCGCCGTCGGCCGGGCGCTGATGAGCGACCCGAAGCTGATTCTGCTGGACGAACCGACCGCCGGCCTGTCGCCAGCATATCTCGAAGTGATCTTCGACCTGTTGCAGCAGGTCCGCGATACGGGCGTCTCTATCCTGATGGTCGAGCAAAACGCCAAACAGGCGCTCTATGTTGCCGACTACGCCTATGTTCTGGTCAATGGCGAAAACGCGTTTGAAGGCACCGGCGCGCAATTGCTGGCCGATGACGAGGTCAGGCGCTCCTTCCTCGGCGGAGGCGCGCCGCAATGATCGACTTCATCAACTTCTACCTGATTCCAGGCATCACCCTCGGCAGCATCTACGCTTTGGGCGCCGTCGGCATATCGATGATCTTCGGCATCTTGCGCTTTGCGCATTTTGCCCATGGCGATCTGATGACGGTCGGCGCCTATGCGGCGCTCACCGCGGTCTGGGTTCTGGGCGTCCCGGCACTGGCCGCGATTCCGGTGGCCATTGCGGTCACCTGCATCGTGGCCCTGTTCGCCGATCGGCTTTTCTACCGGCCGCTGCGTGACCTGCCCACCATCTACACGGTCATCGCATCCTTCGGCATTGCGCTTGTTCTGAGGTCTCTCGTCCAGACGATTTGGGGCACGGAAAGTCAGGTCTACATGACCGGCTTCCAGAAGCCGATGGTACTGTTCGACACGTTCCGGCTGGCAACCCGCCACGTGCAGATCATTATCTCGACCGCAGTGCTGACCGTCGCATTGCATTTCTTTCTCACCCGCACGGTGATGGGAAAATCGATGCGCGCCGTCGCCGACGACCCGTCGCTGGCCAGTGTTGCCGGACTCGACACCGAACGGGTCATTCGGTGGACCTGGATCATCGGCGCGGCACTCGCGGCCATTGCCGGTGTGTTCGTCGGTCTCGACACCGACGTACAGACCAATCTCGGCTGGAACCTGCTGCTGCCAATGTTCGCATCGGCCCTGCTTGGCGGCATCGGCAAGCCGCTGGGCGCCATTGCCGGTGGTCTGATCATCGGCATCGCCGAGGAAATCTGCACCTATCCGCTGTTCGGGTTCAGCCTGATTGCGCCGAGCTACAAGACCGCCGTTGCCTTCGTCATCATGGTGCTGATCCTGATCTTCAAGCCGCAGGGTCTGTTCAAGGGGAGGATGATCTGATGGATCTGAGCGGCATCCTCTTCTACGCCGTGACCTTCCTCACCATGGGCGGAATCTATGCCATCCTGTGTCTGGCACTGAACATGCAATGGGGCTTCGGCGGCCTGTTCAACGCCGGAATCGCCGGCTTCTATGCTGTCGGCGCCTATACCGGCGCAATTTTGACGGCCTCGAGTTCCAATGCCCATGTCGGCGGTTTCGATCTGCCGATCATCGTCGGTCTGATAAGCGCCGGCATCGCATCGGGCATCGTCGGCTGGATGATCGCCTGCATCTGTGTGCGATTGAAGGCCGACTATCTGGCCATGGCCTCCATCGGCATTGCCGAGATCATTCGCCTGTCCATCATCAACGAAGAATGGCTGACCAATGGCAGCCTTGGCGTGTCGCGCATCCCGAGGCCCCTGCAATCCATCTTTACCGGGCGCGAAAGCGAACTGGTCTTCGTGATTTTCGTGTGGTTGATCGTTGCTGTCACCTTCCTGGTCGCCCGGCGCCTGCAGCAAAGCCCGTGGGGGCGGGTCATGCGGGCCATCCGCGACAACGAAGAAGCCGCCGCTTCGATCGGCAAGGATGTGCAGCGCTTTCGTACCCAGACCTTCGTGGTCGGCGCCATCTTCATGGGCGTCGCGGGTGCGCTCAGTGCACACTATTTCAAGTTCTTCAGCCCGGATGCGACGGAACCGCTGCTGATTACCTTCCTCGCCTGGGTCATGCTGATTTCCGGTGGCAGCGGTAACAACATCGGCGCTATCGCCGGCGCATTGGTGATCTGGGCGATCTGGTCTATGACCGAGATCGTCACCCAACAACTGCCGCCTGATTGGGCCGCGCGCAGTTCCTATATCCGTATGCTGCTGGTCGGACTTCTGCTGCAATTCGTCTTGCAGCGCTTCCGATCAGGCCTGTTTCCGGAAAGGACGCCGAAACTGCGCGTTGGGCTCAAGCGATCAGATTCCTCTCAAAACCTCTAAGCTCCCGACGCACCGGATCCTGTCGCGCCATCCGGAGGACACCTGGCTCTAACGCAACGTTACAGGCCGATATGCAATTGTTAACGCAATAGCTCTTGTCCGGGCACGCTCTCGCCAAGAACTCGCCCTATTCGGTACGAAGGGGTTTGAAAACTGGGCGGAATTCGGACGATGGCGGCAGCCGTGTGGCCGACGCATGATGTCTGTCCTGCGATTGCGGGAAGTGGGAGCGCGACTGCCAAAACCGGCGTGGGCGACCGCACGGCATGGCCCCTGTCAGGGTCCATCATGGTCCACGTGCTGCTGGTCGCAATCCTCATCTCGTTACCGCAAAAACGCTGGGCACAGACGCCACCGGAAAAAATCCTGGTTCAGATCCTGACACCGCGGCAGTTTCAGGCCGCAACTTCGCCCGTCGATTTGCCGACCTATGGGGAGCCACAGCAGCCAGTCTATGCCACGCCGTCGCCGGATCGTTTCACCGGCCGCCCTGTAGCACTGCCTGTTCCGCGAAAGCCAAAAGGAACAGGCATGATACAGGTGACCAGAATCCTCTCGGGCACAGTGCTGGAGGATCCAAGAAGCCGCCAGGCTCGGCTTGCCCTTCGGCAGCTCAGCGATTTCGATCGCCGCGAGCAATTGTGCAATCTGGAAGCGATGGAACAGGTTCAGGCCTGGAACGAAGACTTCAAACCCGAACGCCTGGTCGCCTACGCGATGGCCGATACTTTGGTCAACGGTAACGTCGTGCAAGCCGACGGAGCCGCCTTCCGAAGCAACCGGCAATGGTTCAATCTCAAATACCGTTGCGAGGTGACGGCCGACCTCGTCACGGTGACAGCTTTTGAATTCAGTGTTGGTGACCCGATCCCGCGGAAGGACTGGGAAGCGCACTACCTGCCCGCCCGCTATTGATCGCTTGCCGGAGCTGTTCCCGGCTCTTCGTCGCAGCCAGTGTACCCAGGGCCAGACCGGTTAGCATCAACATCCGCTCGTCGCTGATAAACGAGCCCGTGAGGCCATAAAGGCCGATGGCCACGAACAGAAGATTGACATTGCGTATCCAGTCATCGTTGTCGGACTTGCCGCGGACCGACTTGTAGGCGGCAACGCAAAACCAGACCAGCAGTCCCCCCCCAACCAGGCCAGAGAATATCAACACATCAAGCGCCATATTGTGAAAATGTCGGAAGCCGGTTCGCAAATCCATAGCCGCGAGTTGCTCATTGGCTAAGATCACCGCCGTATTCTGCCCAACCCCAAAAATCGGATGCTGCAGAAACTGTTCTAGCCCGAGATTCCAGATGACGATTCGGAGCGTATCGTTTCCATAGTCGCCTTGCAGCACCAGGGACAATTGCACCATCAGATACTCAATCCGATGCGCAACCTGTGGGATCGCCAGGGTCAGTGCGCAAAACACTCCGAAGAGTAAAACGCACCCTATAAGCAGAGCAAATCGACGCTGCCTGTAGAGACGCAGCGACAATCGCCACGCGTCATAAAGTGCAGCAACGAAGAAAAACAGGATTACGATGCGGGCTGACGCCGCAGCGGTCGGCAGCAACGTCAGATAGAAAAACCAGAGCCCGGGTCGCCACACTGGATCGCCAGGCAGGCGAAAACGGGCCAGGCATGCGAAAATCATGAAAAAGTAGGCGGCTATCAGCTCGTTCGTTCCGAAGCCGTAACGCTCAGTTCCGATTGCGAGGTGGTAGGCTCCAAGCACCGCCGCGGCAACGATCGCGATCCGGCACCCCTTGACGAGGGCATCCAGCGGTTTTTGAACCAGAACCAGACCGACAGGGATAAAGGGCAGAAAGGCCAGAAAGGCAAAGTACGGCAGCTCGATCTGGTCCACATTCGTCACTTTGGCCAGGTCCACCGCCCAGCGGCCAATCGAATAGAGGCCGATGGCCATGGCCGCCCGAAGCAGGCCGGGGCCCGCATAACGGCTCACACGATGGCGGCCGCAAAAGAGCCATACGCCGATCGCGCAAAATGCGATGGCCACAATACCGAAACCGTCTCGCCAGAAGAGAAGCAGCAAAGGAGCCAGCGACAGCAGTACGTGATCGATGTAACGGTACCGCCATCGGAACAGTCTGAAAAATCCGACGCGCATCACCCAACCCGTCGTTCTGTGGCCATCGCCACTGCCCCAACCGCCCGCATGAATTGCAGATTGGGTGGGTTGCTGTCAAAGTCCTTCGACGTCGTAAAGCTGTTCGTCTCGTTGATCACTGTCTTTCCGGCCGGAATGTACGCTCCTGGTTCGGAGGCAGTAGAAAAGGCGGCTCCGCAATTGTTGCGTGCGAAAGACAAGCGCTCCGATTCGACGAAACCATGGAAATTTGCCGGCATCGTATCCGATCTCCGAAACCAGGACCGAATTCTGTGGCGAAGGTATGGACAAGAGGTTGGGTTTCACAAGCAGCGCGGTGACACCGGTTTCCCAACTGCGTTCAAGCATGGCGTCTACGGACAGATAACCGGGTAACAACGTGCTCAAAAGGCGTTCGGCGGCAGGCCGGGACAGCCAATAGGCTGCCGAACTTCCCGTCGGCCCGAACCAGCTCTGCCCAATTGAAACACCCGTCGGACTTTCCAGCAATTCCTCAAACAGAGGTTGCCGGTGCGACGTCAGTCGCACCAGGTAGTTGCCGTTGCCAAACTGCAGCGCGAGGTGTTGAGCAAAGGGCACAAGGTTCTCGTTCAACACGGCATCGTCTTCGAGAATAACAGCAGAATCTGCACCACCCTCAAGAAATGCGCGCAATGCATTGACATGGCTCAGATAGCAGCCGAATTCTCCGGGTATGGGCGCGCGGCCGTTGCATTTCTTGAACTTGGCGACATCGAACCCATCCCATTGGTCGATGTCGTAGTCGCGCCCTTCGACCGCGTCGATGCGCTTCAGGTCGATATTGTGCTGGCGGGCTGCCGACGCAATCGCGGCCCACCGGTCTTCACTCCTGCGAAGATTGATCGCAAAATACTCAACGTCGCGCATGCGGCCTATTTGCATCGGCTTCAAACACAAGTCAAACGAATGCTGAAGGCCGCATCAGGGAGGATCTTTGTCATGCAAAGCACAGACGGCATCCGAATCTCGGAAGATGGTACCGACGCAATCGGTGAGATCGAGCGAGCACTGACCGAATCGCTGCGGGGCGCCCTTCCCCAAGCCGAAAACTCAAGCCTTGTGCTGACCGCAAGAGACGCTGAAGACAGGCTCGTTGGCGGGCTCACAGCTGTGACCTCCTATGGTTGGATGCTGATCAAGATGCTCTGGGTAACCGACAAATACCGCAACAATGGGGTCGGTCGCCGATTAATGCGACAAGCTGAGGAAAAAGCTCGGGATGCTGGCAGCCATGGCGTCTGGCTTGACACCTCCAATCCGCAGGCGATGGCCTTTTACGGCCGACTGGGCTACGAAATATTCGGGCAATTGGAAAATGGGGCTGACCAGCATCCTGCCAGCCACCGTCGTTGGTTCCTCAGGAGGGCTCTTTGAGAATCCGCCAGATGCGCCTCGAACGAAAGAGATCGGCAGCAACCGCTTTGCGTTTCTTTCCGATCCTCCTGCTGTCGGCCGCTCTGGCGTGGCTGAGCATCGCCTCTACAACAACTTCCGCCGCAGCTCAGCAAAGCAATACCGTTCGCAACACAATCGATCGCCGCTGCGTCGTCTGTCATGGTTGCTACGACGCGCCGTGCCAGTTTCTCATGTCCTCCGATGAAGGCCTGCAACGCGGCGCAATCATAGAGCGTGTTTATGAACCCTCGCGGCTGACTGAAGCGCCGCTGACACGGCTTGGCATTGATGCGACGACGGTGAAGCAGTGGCACGACCTCGGATTTTTCGATGTCATACACGGCAGCGGCGACCAGCGGTCAGTACTTGAACGTATGCTGGCGCTCGGCCGAGCCCATCCGTTTCCCCACAATGAGCCGCTACCGAAAGCCATTGGTCTTGATATCAAGCGCAAGCTGGCCTGCCCGGCCCAGGCGGAAATGCCTCGTTACGAAACGCGCAATCCTTTTGGCGGAATGCCCTATGGAACGGCGCCTCTCAGCGATATCGAATGGAAACAACTGTCCGATTGGATCGAGGCCGGTTCCCCGCCGCTGCAGAAGCCGTTGACACTCGACACCGAACTCGTTGCAAAAGTTGCCGCCTGGGAAAAGTTCCTCAATGGCGTCGACAACCGCAGCAAACTTGTCGCCCGCTATATTTACGAACACCTATTTATAGCGCACCTCTACATCCCCGGATTCCCAGGCGTCTATTTCGAACTCGTCCGTTCCAAGACGCCGCCAGGGACGCCGATCGACGTGGTGGCGACCCGCCGGCCTTACGATGATCCCGGCACGACGGAGGTCTATTACCGGCTGAGACCGATCAATGAGACGATCCTACACAAGACCCATATCGTCTATCGATTTGGGTCCGACCGTCTGGCACGCTACCGTCAACTTTTCTTTGCCTCTGAGTGGCAGGTGACCTCACTTCCCGCCTACGAGCCGGCTATCGCCTCCAATCCGTTCGCCACCTTCGCGGCCATTCCCGCCGAAGCGCGCTACAGCTTTATGCTCGACGACGCTGATTATTTCATTCGCACCTTTATCAGGGGTCCGGTTTGTCACGGCCAAGTGGCGGTTAACGTCATCGAAGACCGCTTTTGGGTCACTTTCCTGGCGCCCGAAGCAGACCTCTCGGTGACCGACCCCGCTTATCTGGCTGAGATAACGCCCTTTCTCGGACTGCCGGCCGCCCAGGTTGAACGACCGCTGCTTGAGCGCCTTGTGCCGGACTATCTGACTCACAATCGGCGCTACAGTGACCTTCGGCGAAAACGCTACTCCGAAGCAGATCCATCGAAGAGCGGACCATCGATCGATGCGATCTGGCCCGGTCAGGCTAGCGCCGGCGCAACCGTTCTCACGGTGTTTCGCCATTTCGATAATGCCACTGTCGTCGGCGGCTTTATTGGTGACACTCCGGAAACGGCCTGGGTGATCGACTTCCCGATCCTGGAACGGATCTACTACAATCTCGTCGCCGGCTTCGACGTGTTCGGACCAGTCGAACACCAATTGTCGACGCGGGTCTATATGGACCTCTTGCGCATGGAGGGCGAAGACCTTTTCCTGTCTTTCCTGCCCGCCGATATCAGACGCCCGCTGCACAATGCCTGGTATCGCGGCGGTCGCGCCAAGGTGCGCTTCGTCTACCTCAGGCCGCCTGTCGATAAAGAAACCGGGACCCGGGTCGAATACACAACGGACGATCCCAAAGCCGAGCTGCTGTCGAAAGCTCTGAACCGCGACAAAAGCGTCGCTATCAAATCCGACCCACTCAACCGTTCCGATGAAGACCGTTCTTCCCTGCCCGATAGCCTGAAGTCTCTGGCGCGGTTGTCATCGATACGGGCCCCCTGGGTGCGGCAGCTCCCGGACGTCATGCTGCTACGGATTCGCGGAGACGATGACCGTGTGGTTACCTTCGTCCGCAACAAGGCCCACACCAATGTCGCCCATCTCTTTGCTGAAGACCTGCGCCGCGAGCCGCGAAAGGACACGGTGACGCTTATCGATGGCCCGCTCGGCAGTTACCCGAACTTCTTTTTCGTCGTGGACAAGGCAGATCTGCCGAAGTTCATCGCCCAACTTGAGGCAGTGGCGACGAAGGCCGATTGGCACACTCTGATCGGTGATCATGGGATCAGACGCACCAGCCCGGATTTCTGGCGGACCGCCGATTTCTTTCAGGACAAATTGGCGGCTGAACCGCCGACAGCCACCGGTCTGCTTGACCTCAATCGCTACAAGGACCCGTGACCGGCTTTGAATTTCTCAACGATGCCAAGAGGCCGAGGACAAAGCGACCAGCTTGCCAAGCAACAGATATGGGGCCAAACTCGTGATCGTGGTCAAACCGACTGTCTGTTGCTGATGGGCAGGAAGTAAAGGCTCCAGTAAGGCATCGTCCGCGGAGAATTAAAGTGACTGACAGTCTCACTCCAGTAATGGCCGCATTCTTCCTGACTGCCGCAACAGCCATAGTGTCAGCCGAAGAAGAGCCAGGCAACATCGACTCCCGCGCAACCGAAATCGCCATGAAAGCAGCGACGTTCCTCGCTGAACAGGGCAAAATGTCCTTTGGCTGGTTCATCAGTTACGACGAGGTCGTCGACGGCCAGGAGAAAATAACTTACCTGCGCAGCGGCACCACAGTGCTGGAACGCGGTAAAGGGTTCGTTTTCCGGACCGAAAACGGCAACACGCTCCGCGATTTCTACTTTGATGGTTCGGAGTTCAGCGTCGCATCGCCAAACGAGAACTTCTACGCCAGCAAGAGCTTTGAGGGCGGTTTCGATGCCTTGGCCAAGGCCTCACGAGAGCGTTCCGAGTCCATATTGCCAGTTTGGTCCATTCTCAGCCGCGACCTGCCGGACAATCTGCTCAAGAACGTTGAGAGCAGCGCTTATTTGGGCGCCACGCTGATTGCAGGCCGGTCAGCCTACCATCTCGCCTTCTCGGAGACCGAAGAAGACTGGCAGGTCTGGATATCGACGGATGAGGACGCGCCCTTGCCGCTCATGCTGATCGGCACCGAACGCAACAAGCCAGGTTGGCCACAATACCGGATTTACTTCTCCAATTGGAATCTCGATCCGGATCCCTCGGCCCTCCAGTTCACCTATGAGCCTGAAGAGGATGACGTGCGAATTTCGTTTCCGGCTGTAGCTGGCAAATCCGAATAGGGGGCGAGGTACGATGAAACGTATCGGTATGATCTGTGCGATTGCGGCACTCGCGCTCGTGGCCCAACCTGACGGATTGGTTGGATCCGATCCCGGATTCGGTCAGGCAGAAGCCCGACAAAAAGGCCGGGCTGGCGGTTTCAAGGCACAGCCGCGCCAAAGGCCTCGTGGGGCCAAATCGCGTCCGGTGGCACGCCCTGCTCCTGGCCGACCAGGTCGCCCTGCGGTCGGTCGTCCCAGCCGCCCGGCAGCCGGTCGCCCAGTAGCAAGACCGGGCCGCCCGGCACAAAAGCCTGCGGTTCGTCCCAGCAGGCCAAACAAGCGCCCACCGGCTGTAACGAGACCGGTTCAGCGCCCCGTCGCACGACCGCCATCGCCGACAAGGCCAGCAAGACCGGCACGCCCAGGCAATCGACCTCCAGCAACGGCCAAACCCGGGCGGCCTTCGCAACTGCCGGGCGCAAGGCCCCCAAGGCCCCCACGTCCCGGTGTCCGTCCGCCACGGCCGCAGCCACCTATCGCCGGAAAACCCGGCCGCCCCCCGGGGTATCGTCCGCCGGGCTGGCGTCCGCCAAACTGGCGACCGCCGGTTTACCGTCCTCCATATGTGCGCCCGCCGCACTGGCGCTGGGGAAATTACTACTGGTATCCCCGTTGGGGCTGGTATCACACGGCGATTGTCGCCGGTGCGACCTTGGTCTATGTGGCGACACTCCCGAATCGCCAGGAATGCGTTCGGATCGAGGACCCGGACGGCCTGCTCTATCTGTGTGACGGCGTCATCTATAGACCAACCTATTACCGGGACGAACAGGTCTACGAAATCGCCTCGCCGGCCCAGCAATCCGCCGCAACCGCACCGGCAACCGGTTCGGCGGCTGCACCTGCAAGCAACGACGCTGAAGGACAATTGCAACTCACCTCGCCGTTGATGCGGGGAGATCGCGTGCGCGCCCTGCAGAGTGCGCTGGTTGCAACCGGCTTTGACGTGGGAGGTGTCGACGGCATTTTTGGCAGGGGAACCGATGCAGCCGTTCGCGAGTTCCAGGAATGGTTCAGGCTCCCCGTTACCGGCGTTGTTGACGACGCAACGGCAGAAGCCCTGGGCCAGGCCTACGCCACAACGCTGGCTCCCGATCTGGCCAACTACGGGACGGAAACAGCTGAGCCCGATCCGAACGCCAATCCGGCCGCCTCAAGCGCCGAGCCGGCGGCACCCACCGCCGAACCGCAACAGAACGGTGCCGAATCGGAGCAGGAAAGCACCGTTACGGGTGATCAACAATCTGGAGATGGATCGGACTAAGGGGTTTTAGGTCGCACCCTTCACCGAAACATAGGTCGTGTAGACCGATGTTGTCGCGGTGATCAGCAAGCGGATGTTGCGGCGTCCCCCAAAGGTGACATTGGCAACGGCCTCGGGAACGGCCAGCATTCCGAGCCGCTCGCCCCCGGGATCGAAACACTGGACCCCGACGGCGCTGCTCGTCCAGATATTGCCCTGGCAGTCGGCGCGAAAACCGTCTGGAACGCCCTCGGCGATGTCGACAAACAGTCGTCCATTGGCCAGGGTCTGATCGTCTCGAACATCGAAGACGCGAATGTGGTGCGGCCCATCGGGGTCATGCGACAAACCCGTATCGGAAACGTATAGCTGCTTTTCGTCCGGAGAAAAGGCAAGCCCGTTAGGTTTGACAAAATCTTCGGCGACGATGGTCAGCTCGCCATTGTCCGGCGACCATCGATAGACATGGCATCCGTCCTGTTCCTGCTCCGCGGCTTGCCCCTCGAAGTCGCTGAGGATGCCGTAGGGCGGATCGGTGAACCAGATGCTGCCATCGGACTTCACAACCACGTCGTTGGGCGAGTTGAGCCTCTTGCCAGCATAACGGTCTGCAATCACCGTGACGGAACCGTCATGCTCAAGACGCGAAACCCGACGGGTCAAGTGCTCGCAACTGATCAATCTGCCTTCGCGGTCACGAGTGTGGCCGTTACAGAAATTGGCGTTGTGGCTGAAGACCCGAACCGTCGAGCCGCTCGCCCACTGATAACTGCGATTGTTGGGGATGTCGCTCCAGATGAAGTAATCGCCCTGCGAAAAGTAGACCGGACCTTCCGCCCAGATCATCCCGTCTGCGACTTTCTCCAGGCGGGCATTAGGCTGTATGAGCGACAGAAAACGCCGGTCATCGACGACAATGTGATCTTGCATATCAAACTCTGTGGTCCGCGTTTCGAGCAAAGGTTAGGGGTCGCATGGGTTCGGAAAAACGCTGAAGGCTTGGCTATATGCTGCGCGACAACGAAGGGCTGCCTGCGGATTCCCGCATCCCGGGAGAGGGTTGGGGGATTTGCGGCGGCCATGAACTGTGTTGAAATGCTCTGCCATGGGAGGAAAAATGGGCCGGCATCAAAGCAACAGTCTCGATCGCCATCTGTCGATCTCGAGGGCAGTGGCGGGACAGTTGGATTTCCAGAAAGTGCTTCACCGGATTGCCGATGAGATCCGGGAAATCCTGCCGTTCGACCACATGGACATTGCTATTATCACCCCGGACCGCAAAGGCGGGCATGTTGCGTTCGAAGTTGGAGTCGAAACCGGCTGGAGCGAGGGCGGAAGGTCCAGGCCCATCGCGCAGAGCCCGATCCGCGACCTGCTTCTTGGCGAGATACCTTTCATTCTGACCAGCGATGCCTGGGAAGATCCACGGTTCCATTTCGACGGAGCTTTCGATGCTCCGATTTACGAGGCCGAATTGCATTCCAGGATCCATGTGCCGCTAAACGTCCACGGCGCGGTTCATGGATCGCTCAATATTTCGAGCCACGCCAAAAACGCTTACGAGCAGGCTGACCTGGAAGAAGCCAAGAGAATTGCCGACCTGATTTCTCCCTATATCTACGCGCTCAAAATGGGAGAGCAGGCGCGTGAAGCGGCGTTGCGCGAGGGCGCTGCCAAGGGCCGCGAGCAGGCTTTGCGGAGCGGCGCGCTACGGCTGACCGAGGGAATGGAAGAGCAGCGCAAGCGACTGGGAATGGAGTTGCACGACCAGACTCTCGCCGACCTGTCGAGCATCTACCGGCAGGTTACACAGCTTGCACGAAAGGCCGGTCCGGAATCGCCTGAGCTTGCAAAGATCGGTCGCAGTATCGCCCGCTGTACCGACGAGCTTCGCCGCATCATAGAGAATGCCAAACCCGGAATCCTGGAGCTGTTCGGTCTGCAGCAAGCGATCGAGGCGCAGCTTGAAAAGGCAGTTTCCGGCGCCGACAGGGCGATTGAAACTTCACTGACGGACGCCACCGGCGGAATTCTCGATCACGGTCCGGACACAATTCGGACCGCCATATTCAGGATCGTTCAGGAAGCCCTCACCAATGCGGTCAAACACAGCGATTGCCGCATGATCTCCGTTTCTCTAAAAACCTCGAATGGAAATGTCATTGTCGAAGTTCAAAACGATGGCAAGTCTCCCAACGACGGCTGGTCGGAGTCAAAACGCGGCGTCGACAACATGAAGGTGCGAGCCGAATTGATTTCAGCCGACCTCACCTTTCAGCACGATGACGATGTAACCTCCATTTTGCTCTGTGTACCGCAAGGCATACTGACAATTCCCCCCGGCGTCGGCGTCCAGACAGCCCTCGACTTTGCCGAACAAGAGACAGGCTCATGAATCTGCTAATTGCCGAAGACGATCCTTTTCACCGGTCGTTCCTCAAAAAGACAGTTACCGAAGCAATGCCGGAATGCGACCGAATATTTGAGGCCGCAGACGGTCAGGCGGCTATGGACGTGGTAGCCGGAGAGGAAATCGACGGCATTATCATGGACATGCAGATGCCCAACACAAGCGGCGTTGCCGCGGCGAGCGTGATCTGGCGCAAGCAGGCAACGATGCGCATCCTGTTCTGGTCGAACTACGCGGATGAAGCCTATGTTCGGGGCATTTCGCGCATCGTGCCCAAGGAAGCTGTCTATGGCTATCTCCTGAAGACGGCCAGCGAGCAGCGGCTCGAGCTGGCCTTGCGCGGCGTCTTCCAGGAAGATCAATGCATCATCGACCGGGAGATACGTGGCGTCCAGCAGCGCAGCGAAAACATCCACGAGGGTCTGAGTGACGCCGAGTTCGAGGTCTTGATGGACATTGCCCTCGGTTTGACGGACAAGGCGATCGCCGCGCGCCGCTCGATCTCCACCCGTGGCGTACAAAGTCGCTTGAAACACCTCTATGAAAAGCTCGGTATCGACCAGACACCTGTCGACGGTGAAGTCGGCCCCGCCTTCAACTCCCGAACACGCGCCGTAGCCGTGGCTTTCTCGCGAGGGCTGTTGAACGTCGAGGGGTTGGCGCTGGGGGAAGAGCACCTCAAGGCGTGGCTGGACAAGCACCTCGTCTGACCCCGATCCGGTCCCTTTGCGGAAATCCGCTAATTGGCCCGCGTGAACGCGCAGAAACAAAACCGCATTGGCAGCTTTTCCGCGCGCCGGTCAGACCGTAGCGTTTGAACTGCCTGAGACCTGGGTGGGTCTCCCGGGCACGCAGATGCCGGAGAATCGGCGTTTGCGGGAGGATTTTGGGGCGGACCGTGGTCATGGCCCGACGGTACGCTCTCCCGGATCGATTGGTAGGTCCGATCTTTGAGCCATTGGAGGATGACATGAGAAAATTGACTGCAAGCGTATTGGGTCTGGGCGTTGCGATCGCCGCTTTGACAGCGCCGGCACTCGCCGACACGTCCGACAAACGCATTGCCCTGTCCAACAACTACGCCGGCAACTCCTGGCGTCAGGCGATGCTCGGCAGTTGGGAAAAGGTCGCCGGCCAGGCTCAGAAAGACGGCGTCGTTTCAGCCGCGGATGCTTTCACCACCGCGGAAAACCAGGTGACCGAGCAAGCGGCGCAGATCCAGAACCTGATCCTGCAGGGTTATGATGCGATCGTGATCAACGCCGCGTCGCCGGAAGGCCTGAACGGCGCCGTCAAGGAAGCCTGCGACGCCGGTGTGGTCGTCGTCTCCTTTGACGGGATCGTCACCGAGCCGTGTGCCTGGCGCATCGCGGTCGACTTCCACAATATGGGCAAGGTGCAGGTAGAATACCTCGCCGGCCGCCTGGCAGATGGTGGCAACCTCCTTGAAATCCGCGGTCTTGCCGGCGTTTTTGTCGACGATGCCATCTCTGGCGGCATCCACGAAGGTGTCGGTGAAAACAGCCAGTTCAAGATCTCCGGTTCGGTTCACGGCAACTGGGCACAGGATGTCGCCCAGAAGGCGGTTGCGGGCATTCTCCCGAGCATGCCCGAAATCGTCGGTGTGGTCACCCAGGGTGGTGACGGTTACGGCGCTGCGCAAGCTTTCAAGGCCGCCGGTCGCGATACACCGATCATTGTTATGGGCAACCGTCACGACGAGTTGACCTGGTGGAAAGAACAGAAGGACGCAAACGGCTACGAGACCATGTCGGTATCGATCGCACCGGGCGTGTCCACCCTCGCCTTCTGGGTCGCCCAACAGATTCTCGACGGCAAGGAAGTTCCAAAGGATCTCGTCGTACCCTTCCTGACGATTACCCAGGATACGCTCGAGGAAAATCTGGCCAGCACTCAGGCCGGTGGCGTTGCCAACGTGGAATACACGCTTGACGAAGCTGCGGCCGTGGTCGACGCTGCGAAGTAACGAGTAACCGGGGATCCACGGGAAATCCGCAATGGAAAGCGGCGCGGCTGTGGTCGAGTTGGACGGCGTCGAAAAGAGTTTCGGCGCCGTTCGAGCCTTGCAGGACGTGGAATTCGCCGTCAAAGCCGGCGAATGTGTCGGCCTCGTCGGCCACAATGGCGCCGGAAAATCGACTCTCATGAACATCCTGGCCGGTGTCGTTCGCCGCGACAACGGCCAAATGAGTGTCGCCGGACAACCGGTGTCGGCCCGTTACGATGCATTGGAGGCCAAGAACTGCGGCCTGCGCTGTGTCTTCCAGGAACTGTCGCTTTGCCCGAACCTGACGGTTGCCGAAAACACCCGGATCGCCCACCCTTCTCTGCGTGGCTGGTCCTGGAACAGCAGTTCCACAAAACTGATATCAGCAAGCCTTGATGCCATCTTTCCCGAGCACGGCATTCGCCCTGGCGATCTGGTCGGCGACCTGTCGATCACCCGCCGGCAAATGGTCGAGATCGCCCGCGCGTTCACGGTGACGGACACCGAGATCAACCTCGTTATCCTCGACGAGCCCACCTCATCGCTGGATCAGGTAGCGGCCGAGCAACTCATTGCTTTCATTCAAAATTATACGAAATCGGGTGGCAGCGTTATCCTGATATCGCACCTACTTGGTGAGATCCTCTCGGTTTCCGATCGGATCGTGGTCATGCGCGACGGCGGGATCGTGGCCACCGACGTCGCAAGCAGTTTCGACCGCGACCGGTTGGTCGAATCCATGGGATCTGTGATTGCTGAGGAAAGGCAATCCGCAACGGCAGATGCCGTTGACCGGGACGATCGTGACGTGGTTATCGACACCCGATCGACTGGCGCAGACGACACCAGGCTGACCGTCCACGAAGGCGAAATCGTCGGCCTCGCTGGCCTCGCCGGGCAAGGGCAGACCGATACACTGATCGAGGTATTCGAGGCATCCCACGGCAAGACCAATCGCGTCAGCATCGACAAGGAAGCCGGCTTTGTTGCCGGCGACCGCCAGACCGATGGCATCTTTCCGCTCTGGTCCATCGTCAAGAACACGACAGTATCGTCGCTCAGGCAGATGCTTGACCGATTGCTCATTGATGCGGGCAAGGAAGCCCAACTGGGCAGCGAATGGAAAGACCGGATCGGGATCCGCACACCTGATATGAACAATAACATCCTGTCGCTCTCGGGCGGCAACCAGCAAAAGGCTCTGTTTGCGCGCGCGCTGGCGTCGAGCGCTGATGTCCTGCTGATGGATGATCCGATGCGCGGCGTCGACATCGGCACCAAACAGGAGGTCTATTCGATCATTCGCGAAGAGGCGGACAAGGGCCGGACCTTCGTCTGGTACACGACCGAGATGGACGAACTCAAACATTGCGACCACGTCTACGTGTTCCGCGATGGTCGGATCGTCGCCGATCTCGGGCGGCACGAGATGACGGAAGCCAAGGTCCTGCAGGCATCCTTCACTGAAGGAACAAGCGGCTGATGGAAAATCTGCTGACTCCGCAGCGCATGCGAGCGCTTCTGCCGGCCTTCTCACTGATCGTGATCCTGGGCGCGATCTTCTGGCTCAATCCGCGCACGATGAGCTATTTCGGTCTCAACCTGCTGCTCAATCTGGCTATACCGATCGCCCTGGCAACGATCGCCCAGATGTTCATCCTCTGCGTCAATGACCTCGATCTTTCGCTGGGCGGCTTCATCAGCCTGACCGCCTGCATCACGGCCACCTGGCTACAGGAAACACCGCTACTCGGCGTGGCCGCGCTGGCCGCGTGCATCCTGGCCTACGCCTTGATGGGCGCGCTGATCCAGCTGAGAAACCTGCCATCGATTGTCGTCACGCTCGGCATGTCTTTCGTCTGGCTGGGAATAGCCGTGTTGATCCTGCCTACACCCGGCGGCAAGTCGCCCGAATGGCTGCGCGCCCTGATGACGCTGAAGCCGGCCTATGTTCCGCTGCCCATTATCGCAGCCGTCGCAATCGCCCTGATCGTGCATTTCGGCCTGATGCGGTCGTCCTTCGGGGTGGTGTTGCGTGGGGCCGGTGGCAATCCAAAGTCGGTGCGACGCGCCGGCTGGTCGCTGTTGCGCATCAAGATGACCATGTTTGCCTTGGCCGGCTTTTTCGGCGTGCTTTCCGGCATGTGCCTGGTGGGCTTGACCACATCGGCCGACGCCAACATCGCATTGCGCTACACGCTCTTGTCGATTGCCGGGGTCATCCTTGGGGGCGGTGAGTTCACCGGCGGTCGCGTTTCGCCGATCGGCGCCGTCATCGGCGCTATCACGCTGGCACTGGCCGGATCATTCCTGTCCTTCCTGAGGCTCAATCCCGACTGGCAGATCGGCGCTCAGGGCGCCATTCTCATCATCGTGCTGGCGTTGCGCGCGATCATCAATCGCGGGGCGGGCAAGACATCATGACCTGGTCCGTGATCAAACAGAAACCATGGATCTGGGCCTGGCTCGGGACCGCGCTGGTGTGGGCGGTGATCGCCGGATTGAGTGGCTTTGGGGCGGGCGGCCAGGTCGTTTCCGCCGCCATTTCCTTTGGCACTTTCTTCGTCATCGTGGCGCTCGGCCAGATGTTCGTCATCACGCTGGGTCCGGGAAACGTCGATCTTTCCATTCCCTATACCATGACCCTGGCGGGCACCATTGCGATGAAATTCATGGACGGCAGCGCATTGCTGATCCTGCCTGGTTTCCTGATCGCCGTGGGCATCGGCCTGATCGTCGGCGTGCTCAACTTCGCTCTGATCTGGCTGCTGCGCATTCCGCCGATCATCGCGACGCTGTCGTCCGGCCTTGTCTACAATTCGACCGCGATCTGGTGGAACCGCGGCTTGAGGGTCAAGCCGCCGGAGGTACTGGGGGATTTCACGGTCTCGAAGATCGCGGGCATTCCGTCGCTCGGCTTGCTGGTGCTGGCCGTCGCCATCCTGATGCACGTTCTGTTGCACCACACGATCTACGGCCGCAGCGTCATCGCCGTGGGGCAGAATCCGCAAGCGGCCAAGCTGGCGGGCATTCCTGTCGAACGGACACGCTTCACGACCTACGTCATGTGCGCGGTCTTCGCCGCCTCCTGCGGCTTTTTCCTCGCCGGTTTCTCCGGCGGTGCAGCTTTGAACATGGGTGAGGAATATCTGCTGATGTCCATCGCAGTCGTTGTCATCGGTGGCACGTCGGTGGCCGGCGGATTTGCAAACATCCCAGGGCTTTGGGGTGCCGCTCTCTTCATGTTTCTGCTCGTGACTATGCTGAACACCCTCGGCCTGAGCGCCGGCATCCGCCTGGTGGCGACCGGCCTGATCATCGTCGGGGTGATCGCGGCATCCGGATCGAAGCCGGAAGATTAGCTTCCGCTAAACTCGTCTGTGCGCTCCCCAGAAATGGGACGCTTCAGCGCAGGTCCAGCGTTACATCCTTCAGCACGGTTCTCAACGCCGAGGCGATCGGCGACGGAGCATGCGAATCGAGCAACCTGAGCTCGATGGGCGGCAGCGGCGGCAGTCCCGCCGACTGTCCGACCTCGACGATGTCATCCGGCACGTTATGGTCGATCCTGACACCGATTCCCAACTCTGAACGAAGCGCCGCCCAGACCGCCTGAAGGCTGGGAGTCGTCAGGACGGCGCGCCAACGCCGGCCTGTACGATCAAGCAGGGCCAGAGCCGACTGTCTGAACAGGCAGGGATGATTGAACAGCACCAATGGCACCGAACTGTCCCTGTTTGGCGCCGAATATCCCTGATGGGCCAGCCATCGCACCGGCAGTTCGCACAGCACCTCGCCCCTGGCCCCGGATCCCTTGGGAAAGAACGCGATCGCACAGTCGAGACGTCCCGCTTCGATGGCACCGCTGATTGTATGGTTGTTTCCGGCAAGCACGGTGACATGCACGTCCGGATGAAGGTCGGAAAACGTGCTGAGTGTTGCCGGCATCACATCGTCAAAATAATCCTGCGGGAGACCGATGCGAACGGTCTCCGGGGCAGCGACCGCCCCAACGGCCCGCGCCGCTTCGTCGTTCAGCGCGATGATCCGGCGGGCATAGTCCGTCAAAGCTTCACCAGCCTCCGTCGGCACGAGACCACGGCCCTTTCTGACGAAGAGCTGTGTGCCGGCCTGCTGCTCCAGTTTCTTGAGCTGCATGCTGACGGCGGACTGCGACCTGCCCAGTTCATTGGCTGCACGCGCGAAACTGCCTTGCTCGACGCCGACCAGAACCGCGCGAAGAGCATCGATGTCAAAGCTTGTCATACCCGTTTCCCTGAACTAGCAGTTTCGATATATTCGTTTTTCTAATTAATAGCCTGAATGTAGGGTCCTGTTCAACGCGGCATCCGCCCCGCCATCAGGAAACCCGACATGCAGACAGCAAGTTCAACCGTTCCGGCATCACGCGTGCTTTATGATCCGCGAGTGGTCCTGATAGCGGGCTCCATTGTCGCTTTGATCGCATTGGGAATGCGCCACTCCTTCGGCCTTTTCCAGAACCCGGTCACCATGGATCTTCCAGGTGTCAATCGGGAGGCCTTTGGGTTCGCCATTGCCCTGCAGAACCTCATGTGGGGCATCGCTCAGCCCATTGCGGGCCTGATTGCCGATCGCTTCGGCACCGCGCGCGTGGTTTTTGCGGGTGGAGTGCTCTATGCCGCCGGTCTGATCTGTGCATCCATCAGTTCGACGTCGCTCGGTTTGACCCTTGGTCTGGGCATTCTTGTCGGAACCGGATTGAGCGCGACGACTTTTGCAGTCGTTCTAGGCGCGGTCGGTCGACGCTTTCCACCGGAGAGACGCACGACGGCCCTGGGAATTGCCTCGCTCGGCGGATCGATCGGCATCTTCCTGTCGGTTCCGGTCACCCTGGTGCTAATCGATACGTTCAATTGGGCGATTGCTCTTGCCAGCCTGGCCCTCATTGCGCTGACCATTTGTGTCATGTCACCCATGCTGGCGGGACGGGCAGAGGCCGAAGGTCCAGAGCAATCCCTCACGGCGGCACTGACGGAGGCATTCGGGCACCGGGGTTTCCTGCTCCTGGTTCTCGGCTTCTTTGTGTGCGGTTTCCAGCTCGCGTTCATTGGGACACATCTGCCCGCTTACCTGCTCGATCGCCAACTCGATCCGTGGCTCGGCGGCGCTGCGCTGGCTACTATCGGCGCCACCAACATCGTCGGCACACTGGCTTGCGGCGCGATTGGCGACCACGCAAGCAAGAAAAACGTGCTCGCGGCACTCTATGTCACCAGGGCGGCGTTTGTGGCCATTTTTGTCCTGTTGCCGCCCTCGGTAGTATCGACATTCGTGTTTGCGGCCATGATGGGTTTCACTTGGCTGGGGACTGTTCCGCTGACAAGCGGCATCGTCGCCCAGATCTTCGGTCCCCGGTATCTGTCGACGCTTGTGGGGATTGTATTCTTCATGCACCAGGTCGGGAGCTTTCTGGGCGCCTGGCTGGGCGGGCTGGCATTTGAACTGACCGGTTCCTACGACTTGATCTGGTGGAGTGTCGTACTGTCCGGTCTCGTCGCGGCATTGCTCCACTGGCCCATTGACGAACGGCCGATCTCAGCGCGAGAGGCGGTCGCCGGCAATGGATAGCCGCCTGTTGACAATAATCAGCCTTGGCCTGGCGACGATCCTGATAATCATTAGTTTGTGGGCAATTTCGGCGGACAGTTACATGCGTATGATCATGCAAGCTGATTTTGCCCAATATCTCTGCCAGCTCGAAAATCTGCCGCAACAGCAGCCGAAGACAACCGTTTGGATATAATCATGGAGGCATCAACATGAAGCACAGCAACCCCCGCCACGGCTCGGTGATGCGATTGTTCCAGGTCAAGGTGAAAGCTGGTCATGCAGACACGCTGCTTGCGAAATTCGCAACGACATCCGTCGATGTCGTCTGCCACGAACCCGGAAACACGGGTTACTTCTTCGGCAAGGGCATCGCGCTGGATGAGAACCGGCTCGTATTTGCTTCACTCTGGAGCGATCTGGACGCTGTAAAGCAACGGTTCGGGGAAGATTGGCAAAATTCGTACCTGCCGGAAGGGTACGAGGATATCATCGAAGAGTATTCAGTTCGCCACATTGATGTTAGCGAAGGGTGGTTTGTGAAATGGAACACATAGCTGCTGTGTGAGCATCCGGCGTCCCAGCTGGTGCGATTCTTCGTCCGATCTCGAGTTCCCTCTGATTTGGAAGCAGCCTTGCCACATCCTGTCGGGCGCGATCGGCTCTTGCGGTCGCTTGCCCGACAACAATGACCAACTTCTAGGTAGTTACGATCTCAAGAATCTGAAGAACCAATGCATCAATTGCCGTGACGGAACACTTAGTCTGGTACCGCAGTGTCTGATATCGAGTTCGCGAACTTTGCGAAATCGTCCATTGACATCAACTGAACACCTTGACGCTGCATCGCAACCAATCCACCGGGATAAACCTGCGTAATCGCTTCTGGCACGGCAGCGACGCGATAGTGATGATCGGTCGCGCCGTATTGGGTAGCACGGACGCAATTTGGAAACGTCATACCGATAAAAACCACGCTGTCGATGTCTTTGGATTTCAGAAAGTCATTGAGACTACTGCGATCAAATCCGTTGTAGTGAGGTTTGTAGATCACAAATTCGTTCGGCCCGATTTTTTGAACACCCAGGTTCAGAAGGGTTTTGTAGTCTAGTGTCACGTCCGACGATGTGGTCGACCGGACAAGTTGCGATCCCCATGTTCCAGGAACGGCCATGCTGAATTGGCCTTTTTCCATTTGCCATTTTCGCGCCATATCGGCATCGCTGCCGTCCGCGTAATACATACGCACGATGTGGATGATCAAAGACCCCGTTTGTCGCCAAATATCGATCTCTTTGG
>CBDDIF010000001.1:1362500-1487500 GCA_965228785.1 Hoeflea sp. | reverse complement strand
TCAAACAAGCCGGCGCATACCGCCCGGTGTCATACCGAACTCTCGCCGGAAGCAGCGGGTGAAATGGCTGGCGCTCTGAAAGCCACAGGCAAGGCCGATGTCCAACAGCGGACGCTGCGGATCGACAAGTACGGCAATCCGAGCGCGCCTGAGCCGACAGCGCAATACGAATCGCCCGAACGTTGTGCCGGAGCGCGCAAACAGTTTGTGCAGGTAACGCACCGACATTCTGAAATGACCGGCGACCACCCTCGGTGTCAGATCAGGATCGGCGCAATGCCGAACGACATAATGCTTCACCAGTTTGAGGTGGCGATCAGCCAGCGTGTCGGCTCGCCCTCCACTCAGACTCAGTTGAAGCAGTTGCACAAGATAGTCGCGACTGCCATCGGATGCCTCTCCGCTCAGGATATCGTCGACACTGTCGAATAATGCGGCGCCAAACACCTGGTCGCGGCCAACGGTCCGGGCAACCGCGCCAGCTGGATCGAACCCTTGCGCTTCCAGCAACTCGATCGGCAGATGCATGCACACCTGGCGAAACGGCCCTTCAAATTGCATGTCGAATGGACGTCGTGCATCGAGCATTACAAAGCTGCCCGGTTCCAACCGGGCTTCCATGCCACACTGGCGCACGGCACTGCTTCCAGCCATCTGGATATTGACGAATACCGCATCGCAGGGACGGTCCTCGACGTCACGCTTTCCCCGCAGAACTTTTTGGGAGCCTGCCCTGATTTCCGACAACGTGCCACACTCGCCGAAGGGCGACAGACGGATCTCGCCGGCGAACGGCCGCTTATCCAGCCGCTCTGGCGATAGTTTGGTGAAGGCCTGGCACACCACCTCGCGCCAATGGGCAAAGGCATCCCGGTTGCCGGCAGTCGACCAAACCCGCTCTTCCGTCTGCATCGCTTGCATCCAAAAAATATGACAGCTCAACGCCGACCCGGCAACTCCAACCGACGAAGTGCACTCTGAGACCAATGCTGTGCGCTGCCGGGCAAACACTCCCCTTCCACCGTGGCTAGGCTGTGCCCGGTACATTTCTGGGGAGACGGATCATGCAACAGCTTGCCACACGCCTGACGGAAAAGTTCGGACTGTTGGTGCCGATCGTTCAAGCCGGCATGGCCTTTGCGGGCATGACTCCGCCGCTCGGTGTTGCGGTGAGCGAGGCGGGCGCGATGGGATCAATCGCCGGCGTTGGCATCATTCCGCCGGAAGGGGTTAAGCAGCTGGTCGGCGGTGTCATGGCGGGAACGGACAAGCCGTTCCACGTCAATTTCATCACCTGCTACACCCAGGACGGACATATCGACCTGATGTGCGAGATGCGACCGAAGGCCGTGTCATTCCATTGGGGACATCCGTCAGCCGAGTGGATCGGTCGGCTGCATGACGCTGGTGTTGAAGTGTGGGAACAGGTTGGCTCGGTTGAAGACGCCAAAAGCGCCGTTACCGACGGCATCGATCTGGTCATTGCACAAGGAAGCGAAGCCGGGGGCCATAACTACGGCACTGCCGGAACCATCGCACTCACGCCGGCGATCGTCGATGCCGTCGGCGACCGGGCGCTGGTTCTGGCCGCCGGCGGCATCGCGGATGGACGCGGGCTCGCCGCTGCGTTGATGTTAGGCGCTGACGGCGTCTGGGTCGGCACCCGTTTCGTGGCCACCCGGGAAAGTGCCGTGGCCGATGAGTACAAACAGCGACTGGTTGCTGCCGGTAGCGCCGACACCGCACTCACCCATATCTTCGGGCGTCATCATCCGGAGTTCAATCCGACACGAGTTCTGGAAAACCGAGTCGTTGCGGAATGGAACGATCGGGTGGCTGACGTTCCTGCGGACAATTCAGGCGAACCGGTGGTCGGCGAGATGGACTTGCTCGGCCAGCCGACCCCGCTCAACAAATTCACCAACATGGTGCCCATGGCGGGCGCCACCGGCGACTTCGAGGAGTTGCCGCTGCTGGCCGGTCAGGGTCTCGACCAGATTGCCGATATTCCGTCAGCCGCCGAGGTCGTCCAGCGAATGGCCGCGGAGGCGATCGAAGCCCTGCGAACCAGGCCAGGCGACTGAGGGCCGGAACGATGGCACGCATTCTCGTGACCGCGGCCACCGGCCGGGTCGGTTCCGCACTCCTGCCACAACTGATCGAAGGCGGGCACGACGTACGCGCGGTCACCAGCCGCGAGGCCGCCGGCGACGGTCTTCTGAAACAGGGTGCGATCCCCGTGGTTGCCGATGTAAAGGAGCCGCAGTCGCTGAGCGAGGCGGTGGCCGACGTCGATGCCGTTTTCCTGGCCACCACCGATGACCCCAAGCAAGACCGTATCGAGGCGTCTCTTGTCGACATGATCAAGCAGCGGGGTAGCCCCCACGTGATCAAACTATCGGCCCAGTCTGCGGGCCTCTCTCCACCCGTCAGTTTCGGAACCATGCATCGCGAGGCGGAAATCGCACTGGAACAAAGTGGCCTCCCCTACACTATTCTGCGACCCACATTCTTTCAGCAATCCCTGCTGTTGTTTGCAGAGGATGTCGCGAAGAAAAAGCGAATCATAGCGCCGGTCGGCAGTGGACGCGTGGCCATGGTCGACGTTTCCGATGTGGCCAGGACCGCGGCTGCCGTCGTCTGCAAGGACGACCACTACAACAAGGCCTATGTGTTGACCGGCCCTTCGGCACACAGTTTTGGCGATGTCGTCGGGCTGATGTCGAACGAACTGGGTCACGAGATCGCTTACAGGAGCCCGCCGGCCTTCCTCGCCCGACTGGTTTTGCCCATGATGACGGGAATGCCACGCTGGAAATCGAATCTTGTCGTCGATCTTTTGTCCGCGCTGCGCGCCGGTGCGCAGGAAAACGTCAGCGCAGACGTCGAAAGAGTAACGGGTACGCCACCTTCGGCATTGAGGTCTTTCATCACCAGTCATGCCGGTGCATTTCGAAGCTGACCATGATTGACGGCGATTGTCCGTGCGTCGGGTCCGCGCTAGACATTGACCCATGGTCAAATCCACCCGGGACACAATCAACGATATCACCGCGTGGCTGCTGTCAGACGCCCGCGCCATTGCGGAAACGGAAACAGTCAACCAGGCCATCGTCAATCGACTGGTGGCTGCCGGGCTGCCGCTGGCACGCTACACCACGGGGTTGCCGAGTCTGCACCCCCACGTCGACAGCTTTTCCGCCCTATGGGAGCGCGGCAAGGAATTGACGATCCGACGCTTTCGCCAATCGGCCCTCGACCCGTTGGACGTACGGCGCAGTCCCATCTTCATTGCCTATGAAACCGGCAAGCCGAAACGATATCCACTGGAGGGCGAGCCCGATCCGGGCGAATATCATCTTTTGACCGAGTTCCGTCAGGCGGGGATGAGCGAGTATTTTGCTCTTCCCCTGCCCTTTAGCGACGGTTCTTACAAGGTAATGACCTTTGCCACCGACCGGCCCAACGGTTTCACTGACGATGACATCGCCATTCTGACTGGGCTGCAGAATCCACTCGCCGTCGTCCTCGAACTCGACTACCTGCGCCACATGGCGATGACACTGATGGAAACCTACGTCGGCCCCGTCGCAGGCCGTCGCGTTCTCGACGGCGCCATCCGCCGGGGCTCCGGGGAAACATTTCGAACCGTCATCTGGTTCTGTGACCTGAAGGGTTTCACCTCGCTGTCGGAGAAACTGCCGAGCCAGGTTCTGATCGATACGCTGAACGCCTATTTTGATGCCACCACCTCAGCCATCGAGGCCCACGGCGGTGAGATCCTGAAATTCATCGGCGACGCGGTGCTGGCGATTTTCCAGCCTGGCGATGGCACAGAGCAAGCAGCCGCCCGTTCCGCACTGTCTGCCGCCCGGGAAGCCATCGCCGGCATCAATGCGGCAAACTCTGCTCGTGCCGAAGCCGGTCAACCGGCGATCGAGTGCGGAATAGCCCTGCATATTGGTGAAGTCACCTACGGCAATGTAGGCGGCCAGAATCGGCTCGACTTTACGGTGATCGGCCCTGCGGTAAACCTTGCAAGCCGCGTCGAAGCCCTGACCCGCGACCTGAAACGCCCCGTGCTCGTTTCGTCCGATTTTGCCGCATTGGTTCCCGATGCGCTCGAAGAGCTTGGCAGCTTCGACCTCAAGGGCGTCAGCCGGGAACAGACGGTGTTTGCGCCGGCTATGTCCAGGGATTGACGCCATTCGTGCGTCGCTGTCGGGCCAGCAGATCGACCCCGAGCTGATCGAGAAAATGCAGGTGGTCGATAAAAATCCAGTTTTCCGCAAGCTTGTCGCCCTGCCGGCGGTACAGATCAACGATGCGCATATCGACTTCGGCATCGCTTGACGACAAAAGTCCGAGGTAGCCGCCGGTCGACCGCATCCGCATGCTCGGATAGCCGAAGAAGCCACCGTAGTTGCCCTCGGCAAAGCGCAACACATGGCCGTGATGGCGGAGAAAATCCAAACCCTCCTCGAACGGACGGCAGTGCTGTTCGAGATAGCGTCCATGGGTGTAGGAGGCGCCGATGCCGCCGGGGCCCCACCACAGCATGTCATCATGCCAGTCAAGCTTCAGATCATCGGCCGTCGTACGCACGCCGGTCGCCACCAGCCGATCGATCATTCGCAGGATCAGGTCGAGAGTGCCTATCCCTTCCTCTTCCGCGTGGGCATCCAGGAGCAGCCCGTCCTGGGTTTGCGGCCCCGGTGTGATGACGGTAACGCCGGTGCTTGCTGGAAGCACGTTCGATCCGACTTGATGCATCAGGTTCATGATGTCGATGAACAGTGCCGTCTCGGCGATTTTCCCGCCCTCGATCCGATTGAATTCGGCATAGCGCAAAAACGCCATCTGGCGGGTCGGCAGAATATCGAGCCACGGCTGGTCGAACAGGCCGAGCAAATGGCCCATGCTGCACACCCATTCGGTCTGGTAGCCGTCGACTCGATTGCGGCCGGCATAGAAGATATTCGGGCGGCGCTGCACCGGCATGAATGCGCGTTTGTAGGGTTCCCAAAACACCTTTGCCACATCCTCTGCCCCGTTCTGCTGATTGAACGGATGCATGCCGCGCCATAGGTAGTCGTCCGTCACGAAACCTGACAGCACATCCGCCACCGCCTCCGCAGGTGCGGCGTCAAGTGCTTGATGAAACTCCAGAATCAGCTCCTTCGATGCCTGATAGTCACTCATGCCTGCTCCTCCGGATATGCAATTCACTTCGTAATACGTATGCGGAAAATAACTCAATTGGCAATGCCATTTTTCAGTGAACGATGTCGAAATGGCCAAATGGCTTGACAACACGATCCTTCACGATCAGCATACGTATGCGTCAATTATGCGTGGTGAGGGAAACATGGCAAATCCGGAAACTGCAGTCGCTTCGTCGATCGGTGAGCAGAGTGACGAGATCGCAGGCGCAGAGCGCACCGGCTTGCCGGTCGGTGACGACCGCACACATTTGCGTTTCGATCCGCTTCGCGACGAACACATGCCTGGCGATTTCCGCATTTCACTGGAGGCTTATCGCCGTGGCGGCACAGACGAGTTTCTTGCCAGCGAACCGACCCACATCGAAGACCAGCCGATGCAGGGCTTCAACCCGCGCTACCGCAACATCGTCGACTATATCGTTCGCATCACCCACCGGATCTGGGAAGAAAAAAACATTGGCTACATCTACGATACCTACAGCCACGACTGCCGGGTTTGGGACGATATCGGCCTGCAATACGGTCGCGAGAAAATCGTCGCCGACACGGTGCACACCAACAACGCCATGCCGGACATCCGGCTGGTCGCTGATGAGGTCATCTGGGCCGGCAACGAGGATGTGAGCTTTCACACCTCCCACCGCACAATGATCCTGGGCACCAACACCGGTTACAGCCGCTTCGGTCCGCCGACCGGCCGTCCGGTGCGCCTGCTGTGCATCGCCAATTGCGTCGCCCGCAACAACGAAATCTATGACGAGCATGTCGCCTATGACACCGCCGGCTTGCTGCAGCAGCTTGGCTTCGACGTGCAGGAAACGGCACGCCGCATTGCATCCGAGCGCGATGCGGGACCGTTCGCACCGAATTTCGCCGCGGCGGAGCCACGCCGCCAGTCAGGCCAGGGAAAGCCGGCGCGCCACCCGATACCGGAGCGCGCCGATGACGTTCGCGACTTCGTCCACGCGGCCTTCGATTCCATGTGGAACCGCCGCGATTTTAGCGCCATGGACCTCGTTTATGCGCCCTCGGTCGTGTTTGAAGGATCGACCGGCCGGGTCTATCGCGGCGTCGGCCAACTGCGCTCCCATGTCCTGTCGATGGTCGCCATGTTCCCCAACATCGCTGTCAGCGTCGAGGACATCTACTGGATGGGCAACGCCGAGGATGGCTACCTGGTTGCCATTCGCTGGGGCGGCGTCGGCGCTCATCGCGGCCATGGCCCCTATGGCGAGCCTACGGGTCGCGAATGCCACATCTGGGGCATCACTCAATGGCTGATCGAGGATAACAGAGTCCAGAAGGAATGGACCGTTTTCAACGAGTTCGGGATCTTGATGCAGTTGCTCAAATAGCCCGTTAACCGAACAGCGCCTGCTGCCGGGCGCCCCAACAGGGAAGGGATACTCCGATGAATCTGAAAGTCCTGACAATTGCCACCGCAGTGGCACTTGCACCGACCGCCGCATTCGCCGATTGCAAGGTCGACGGCTCCGGAGAGGTCAATGTGATCTCGAACTTTTTCGAAACTCTGGAACTGCTTGCCAAGACCATGGAGGAGTGCGAGCGCGACGGGCTGACGATCGACGCCAAGCTGACGACGGAACATCGGCAGGAAACAGAGCAGGCCTTCGCCGCCTCGTCGTCACCTTTTGATGCCGCCGCCGTAGCCAACAGCTCCATTACCTTGCTGCAAGCCAAGGGCCAGCTGCGCCCACTCAACGACCTGGTCGAGAAATACCGTGACACCTATGACATCGAGGACCAGATGCTGATCCGCTTCGGCGATGACATCATGGCTATCGCCTTCATGGTCAACGCACAGCACCTTTTCTACCGCACCGACATTTTCGAGGAACACGGTATCGCGGTTCCAACCACTTATACCGAACTTCTTGATGCCGCCGCCAAGCTCAAAGCTGCTGGCATCGAGCATCCTTATGGCGCCGCGTTCGGCAACAGCTGGGAACTGGCCAATGAATACGTCAATCTGTTGCTTGCCAACGGCGGCCAACTGTTCGACCCGCTCACGTCCGAAGCTGCCTTCGAATCGCCAGAGGCCGTTGAAGCGTTAAATCTCCTCGGGCATTTGTTCGAGTATATGTCGCCTAACTCGATGTCGATGGATTTTGGTGACGTGAAACGCCAGCTGCAGCAGGGCGACGTCGCCATGGCGATCCTCTGGGGCGACCAGGCACCCACCATGGACAATCCCGACGAGAGCACGGTCATCGGAAAAATCGGTTACGCACCGGCTCCGGCGACAAAGACCGGCGGCCTGCCGGCGTCGACCTTCTGGTGGGACGGCTACGTGATCCCGAAAAACTTGGACGGCGATCCGGAAACCACCTTCCAGGTCCTGATGCACGCGCTGAGCGCCGACACGGTCGCCAAGAACAACGACACGACCCTGTGGATCCGTTCCAACTATCAGCCGACCAAATACACCGGTGCAATTACGGATACCGTTATTGCCGGTGCCCCGCCCTACCCGATGAACCCGCAGTCTTCCTTGGCCCACAGCGCGCTGGGCGAGAACATTTCGGACTTCATCGCCGGCAAGGAGTCGGCTGAGCAATCTCTGGCTGACGCCGCCAAGGCCTATCGCGCAGCGGCAAAGGAACAGGGCTTCCTGAGCGACTGACGCGCCGGCCGCCTCCGGTTCCAAGACGCCGGAGGCGGCCACCGTCCGAACCTGTTCCCAAGCGAGGACGCCGTGAAGCGCCGCACCTTCCTATTCTTCGTCGCGCCTTCGATGATCTCCATGCTGCTGCTGATCGCCCTGCCGCTGGCTGGCGTGGTCTATCTCGCAATGCATCAGACCTACGTGAAGACGAAACTGGTCGAGATCACCACTGAGGTTCCGGTATTCGGCGGTTTGAAACGCGAGATCACCCGGGTCGTTCCGCAACCGGTGCTCGACGAAAATGGCCGCGCAGTGACCGTCTGGAAGTTCGTCGGCGATGAGAACATCGTCAAGGCGACCGAGATTGACGGGTTGGGCGAGGTGCTCTCCAACGCTCGGCGGGCGGATTCGATCAGCGACTTCATCTCGCAGCTCTACCGGCAGGTAACCAATGTCGACTTCTGGTCGGCGCTGGAATTCACTCTTCTCTATACCTTCGTAACCACGCCCTTTGTGCTGATCTTCGGATTGCTTCTGGCACTCGGCGTCGACCGGGTATCGAAACACCTGCGTGGAACGATGATCTTCGTCACCATCCTGCCGATGATCGTCACGCCGGTGGTTTCGTCGCTAGCGATCTACTGGCTGTTTCTCGACGGCGCGGTTATCTCGGCTCTGATCGAAGGCCTCGGTTTCGGGCGCTTCTATTTCCTTGCCGACCAGATCACCATCCGCACCGTAATCATTGCCTACGGCATCTGGTTCGCCACGCCGTTCGCCTTCATCATTTTGTTTGCCGGCTTGCAGACCGTGCCGCAGGATCCGCTGGAAGCGGCGATCATCGACGGTGCCAATGCCTGGCAGAGATTGCGCTACGTGATCATTCCGCATCTGGCGCCGCTGCTGGCTGTCATTACCCTGATCCATGTCATGGATTCCTATCGGGTGTTCGAACCGATCCTGGTGTTCGGCTCAAATGTGTTTGCCAATTCACTGCAATACCTGACCTATTACGCGCTGGCCTTTGAGGACAACATCAACAAAGCGGCCGCCTACGCGATTCTGACGGTGGTCGGCGTCATCATCCTGTTGATCCCGGTACTGGTGCGCACCTATCGCGACCAAAGGCAGGGACGATGAAGCGCCGTCTGCCCCCATTCGCGGAAGCCTTGTCGCGGCTTGGTCTCAGCGTATGGTTCGTGATCGCCGTGTTCCCGTTCCTGTGGATGTTCATGATCTCGTTCCGGCGGCCGGTCGACGCCTTCGCGACGCCGCCGAAGCTCTTGGCACCCATTACCTTCTCAAACTTCCGCCACGTCTGGGTCGAAGACGCATTTTGGGTCTATGCGATCAACACAACTGTCGTGACGGCGGCCACCATGGCCGTATCGCTCACCATCGGCTGTCTCGCCGGTTACGCCCTGGCGCGCTATCGCGGTTCGCTCGGCTTCTGGCTTCTGATCGCCGCCCTGGTGTTTCGAGCCATGCCGCATGTGGTGCTGCTCACGGCCTATCGCCCGGCCTTTTTCGATCTCGGCATCTGGAGCCGCTACGAAACACTGATCATCGTGCTGGTGGCAATCAATCAGCCTTTCACCATCTGGATGTTGCGTGCATTTTTCATGAGCATTCCGCAGGAGCTTGACGAGGCCGCGATGGTCGACGGTTGTTCGCGCTGGGGCGCCTTCCGCCGCGTCATCATCCCTGTCATGTGGCCGGGCATTGTCACTGCCGGACTGTTTTCCTTCCTGCTCGCCTACAACGATTTCATCATCTCCAGCCAGTTGATGAACGGCGACATGGCGACCATGACAGCGGCGCTCGGCAACTACATGGGCCAGAACCAGAGCGTCGAACGGCTGATGCACGGCATCGCCGGCGCCGTATCGGTCACCATCCCGATCATCATCCTTGTCTATCTTTTCCAGAAGCAGATCGTCTCCGGCATGACCGCCGGAGCAACCAAGGGTTAGCGCGCTTTTTGACTATGGAGGCATACGGTATGAGCGTACAACACAATCTCGAACTCGTGCAGGGCATGTACGAGGCCCTGAATTCCCAGGATCTGGATGCCCATGACCGCTACTGGCACGAGGACATGATCTGGCACGGTCCTCCCGGCTTCGGCGACATTCACGGCCTGCAAGCGTTCAAGGATCAGGTGATGCGGCCCTTCTATGAAGCCTTTCCGGATTACCACGCCAAGAACGATATCGAGTTCGCAGATGAAAACTGGGTCGCCGCGACCGGGTTCCTGACTGGTACCCAGAAAGGCCCCTATCTTGGCTTTCCTGCCACCGGGAAACCGATGCGCATGCGATTTTCCGATTTCTGGTCGGTGCGTGATGGCAAACTCAGCGAGAACTGGGTCATGGTCGACCACATTGACGTCTTCCGCCAGCTTGGGCTGGACCTGATGGCGCAAATCCCGCAAGAGTGAACGAGGGGGTCTTCAGGAGGTTGGATCAGCACGTTGGCCAGGAGGCGATCGAAAGTCACGTCCGTTGATGTCGCGCGCCATGCCGGCGTGTCGCAATCGGCTGTCAGCCGCGCCTTTGCCCGCGGGCCAACCGAATCGAGCGTCTCGCAGGAAACCCGCAAGAAGATCCTCGAATCGGCAAAGGCGCTCGGCTATCGACCGAACGCCATCGCCCGCTCGCTGATTACCCGCAAATCGCGCATCGTCGCGCTGCTCTTCAGCTATCTGGACAACCAGTTCTTCGCCCTGGCGCTTGAGAAACTCTGTATCGCGCTGCAGGAAGAGGGCTACCACGCGCTGGTCTTCATGATGCCCGTCACCGACGAAGGCGTCGAGGAAACCGTTTCCGAACTGGTCGACTATCAGGTTGACGGCATCATCACTGCATCGGTCGAGCTGTCTTCGAAAATCTGCGAATATTGCCTCGAGCAGGACATTCCGGTGGTCATGTTCAACCGAATGAAGGACGACCCACGGCTTGCGAGTGTCACCACGGACAATCTCAGCGGCGGGCGCCTGGCAGCCCGCCACCTGATCGACGGCGGCCACGAGCGCATTGCCCTGTTGGCCGGGTGGGAACGCGCATCGACCAACCGCGACCGAGAATTCGGTTTCATGGCGGAGCTCAACGCCAGCGGCGTTTCGCTGTTTGACCGGGCGGTCGGCCATTTCAACCTGCAGATGACGGCCGACGCCGTGCATGAGCTGTTCGGCGACGGCAAGGACCCTGTGCCGGATGGGCTGTTCGTCACCAACGATTACATGGCCCACAAGGCGCTGTCAGTCCTGCGCCACGATCTCGGACTGAAGGTGCCAGAGGACGTCTCCGTGATAGGCTTCGACGACGTGCCGCTATCGGCCATGCCGGAGTTCGACCTGACCTCCATCCGCCAGCCGATCAACCGTCTTGTCGCCAACGCCGTTCGCATCTTGCTTCAGAATATCGATGGCGAGACCGACGATATCGAGCACCTTGCGTTGGCGCCGCAGCTCGTCGAGCGTTCATCCACACGGTCGGGTTGAAACAACGGACTTTCCGTCACACAAAGACTACCAGCAACATCTGGCCTTAATGCGAGGAGCACGCAATGACCGAGACTGGCATCGCGGACGGATTCGAGCCGCTGGCACGTACGAGCCCGTTCATCGAGCTGGTTGGACCGCTCTATACACGTCGCACCGACGCGTGTCTGGAAATCGGATTTCGAGCCGAGGAAAAACACTGCAACACGTCAGGCTTCGTGCATGGCGGTTTCCTCAGCACGGTCGCCGACCTGGCCTTGGGTTACAACGCCGCGGGTTTCGGCAAGGAAGAAACTCCAATGGTCACCGCCAGCATCACCATTGATTTCGCCGGTGCGGCGCGCAAGGGCGACTGGGTGGTGTTTACCGCCGACGTCCAGAAGGTCGGCAAGCGCGTTGGCTTCGTCAACTGTTACGGCCATGTCGGCGACAACCGCATCGTCCGGGCGAGCGGGCTTTTCAGCGTGATATCCCGTTAGAGCTTGTCCTGGTCTGGGCCCGCTAACCGAACATCGTGTTCGGCAGAAACAGCGCTAGCTGTGGGAACAGCAGCACCAGGATCACGCCGGCCAGCATGGCAAACCAGAAAGGCCAGATGCCGCGGAAGATTGTGTTGAGTGACACGTCCGGCGCTATTCCCTTGACGACGAAGACGTTGACCCCAACCGGCGGTGAGATCAGACCCATCTCCAGCGCAATCACCATGACAACGCCGAACCACACCATGTTGATGCCGAGCGGCTCGATGATCGGCTGGATCAGCGGAACGGTGAGCACCAGAATGGCGAACCCGTCCATGAACATGCCGAGCACGATGAAAATTGCCAGGAATGCAATCACCACCTGGATCCCGGTGAACCCCTGATCCTCGACCCAAAGCGACAGCGCGTAAGTGATCCCGGTAAAGCCAATAAAGGTCTTGAAGACGAAGGCACCGAACAGGATCATGAAGACGGTGCCGGACGACTTCAGCGTGCTGGCAAAAACTTCGACAATATTCGGCCAGGTCAGTTTTCGTCGGATTGCCGTAACGATCAACGCCAGGAAGGCACCGATACCGGCCGCCTCCACGGCCGAAAACACGCCAGTATAAATACCGCCAATCGTCAGCACGATGATGCCGACGATCCATCCCGCGCGACCCATGGCCCGCAGCCGGCTCTGCAACGTCTCGACGTCGCTTCCACGCGGTGCCTTGTCCGGGTCGCGGCGCACGACAAACCAGATCGCAAGGATGAAGAGCGCCGTCAGCATCAGGCCCGGAACAACGCCGGCCATGAACAGCCGGCCGATGCTCTCTTCCGTCAGGATGGCATAGATCACGAACCCGGCCGAAGGCGGGATCAGAATGCCCAGCGTGCCACCAGCCGCGATCGATCCGGTCGCCAGCCCGTTGTCATATTTGTAACGCTGCATCTCCGGCAGGGAGACACGCCCCATGGTCAGAGCGGCTGCCAGGGATGAACCGGAGAGCGCCGAGAACCCGGCACAGCCGACAACGGTCGCCGAGGCTAATCCACCCTTCAGGTGCCCCAGCCAGGCATGGGCGGCATCATAGAGGTCGCGGCTCATGCCCGAAACGCCAGCAAGATTTCCCATCAGCACAAACAGCGGAATGATGGTCAGCGGATAGTTTGACGCCTCATTGTAGATCTCGCCCGCGAGTTTCGGAATCGCCGCCTGCGAACGGATAAAATAGATGCCGACCGTGCCAACCAGCAGCATGGTGACGCCGACCGGCATGCGGATGAAAAGCAGTATGAAAAGCGCCGCAAAGCCGATCAGCGCGATCGTTGTATTGTCCATGAGCTCTTAGCCCGATATCTCGTTCGGGTCTTCACCGGAAAAATGCCAGAGCCCGATCAGCAATTGGACCAACATATGCAGCGCATAGACGCCGAGCGACACTCCGAGAAAATAGTAAAAGGGACGGTGTTCGATGGTAAAATTGTTGGTGATGCAGGCCTTCTCGATACCGCACGCTTTGGCAAACAACGCGTAGGTCGCGAGCGTCGCGATGGCAACGACCAACAACCGCATCACCGCATCGGTGTAACGCGAGACATTGCGCCCGAAAAAGTAGGACATGACGTCAACGCTGACGTGCGCATTGTGCCGCGCGCCGTAGGCGACCGCTGAACCGGCGACCAGGGTCAAGGTCACCACCGACAGGTCTTCAATGCCGAAGATCGGGTCGTTAAGCCCGTAACGCCAGGTGACTGCGACAACGGTAATCAACATCAGCCCGACGGTTGCGACAGCTCCGATAACAGCCAACAGCCCGGCCAACCGGCCGAGCTGTCTATCCGCCCACAAAAGGGGCATCGGCGTCTCTGCGGACAAGGGCCTACTGGCCCATCATGATGGCCATGACCTCGCCGACGGTCATTGATCCGGCCTTCTGTTTCTTGATGTCTTCCAGAACCGGCTGGATCCTGGCATTGAACCGCGCCTTCTCGTCGTCGCTCAGGTCGATCATTTCAAGACCGGCCTTTGTGGCGATGTCGATGCCGCGCGCAGTGGCCTTCGAATAACCCTCGCCGCCTGAATGCGACAGCCACTCGGCCGAGGCCTCGTCGACCCAGCCGCGCTCCTCATCGCTCAGGCCGTCATAGACATCGTTGTTCATCAGCAGCACGAAGGCCGATCCCGAACCCGGCATCCAGGTGGTGACGTAGTTACCCGGCTCGTGCAGCTTGAAGGCCCCGATTGCCGAACTGTCGATGGCGATCCCGTCGATGACCCCGTTGGCAAGGTTCTGGTTGATGACGGTCACCGGTTGCGCCACGGCTGAAGCGCCCAGCGCTTCCATGAAAGGCACATCCTGCTTCGACGTGACCCGGATTTTCATACCCTCCAGGTCTTCCAGCTTGCGCACCGGCTTGTCCTTGGTGATCAGCACCGGCGGCGCATTTGTCCAGAGTGCCAGCAGCTTGGCATTGTATTCCTTCTCCAGCGTGCTGCGGGCACGCAGAATGGCTTCCGTGCACGATTTCGGGCTGTCGCAGACCCCCGGCATCGTGACCACGTTGGTCATCGGGAAAACGTCGCCGGTGTAGCCTGGCAGCGTAAAGACGATGTCGGCAACGCCGTCGAGCAGGATGGCGTATTGTTTCGGCGGGACCGAGTTCAGTGCGCCACCCGGAAATTGCTGAACGGTCAATTTGCCACCGGACACCTCGGCAAGCTTATCGGCAAACGGCGTGAACACCGCCGCATTCATCGGGTGCTTCGGCCCCATGAAATAGGCAAGGCTCAATTCCTTCGCCTGGGCGATCGTGGCCGATGCAGCCAGTGCGGCAGCCGCGGCAAGCAGAATTACTCGTTTCATCTGGTTCCTCCCTAAAATCTTCCAAGCGTTTTTCAGGACAGCCAACCGGCTGGCCCGCTGATTGAATGATATCCCTGGAACTGGATCACACCCTCATAGCCAAGGTTACGCCCGATTCCGGATTTCTTGAAGCCGCCAAACGGACCGCGCCCGTCCTGAGCCGCTGGCCCGTGGGCATTGAGATAAGTAAAGCCCGCTTCGATGCGCCGAGCGATGGCCACAGCACGGTCGCGATCTTCGGTCCAGACCGAAGAGCACAAACCGAACTCACTGTCATTGGCCATTTCAACGGCATCGTCCTCGGTGTCGAACGGGATGATCGGCAGAGCCGGTCCGAACTGCTCCTCACGTACGATATCGAGCGACGGATCCGGATTGTAGACGAGGGTCGGCCTCTGGAAATAACCTTTTTTGTAAAGGTCCTCGTCCGGTACCTGACCCAGTTCCTTCAGATCGGCCCCCGCCTGCCGGGCCTGCTCGATCATCCCGGTGATGACGCCGAACTGTTTGGCGTTGTTGACCGGCCCCATATTGGTTTCGTCCAACAGACCGTCACCGACCACCATGCGGTTGCAGACGGCCGTCAGGCCATCGACCACCTCGTCATAGCGCGACCGGTGCACATAAAGACGCTTGAGCGCCATGCAGATCTGCCCGGACGACATGAAGGCACCCATGTAGAGACGCATGAAGGCGCCCTGATCGAGCGCCGCATCCTGGCAGACGATGCCGGCATCGTTGCCGCCGAGCTCCAGCGTCACCGGAGTGATGTTGTCGGCGGCCATTTTCATCACATGCCGGCCGATGCCGACAGACCCGGTGAAATTGACGAAACGCACCAGCGGATGGCGCACCAGCGGGTCGCCGATTTCCGACGCCGAGCCGGTGATCAAATTAACGACGCCCGGAGGCAGCATCGAGGCGATCAGCTTCAGGGTCATGGACGGCGCAAGCGCGGAATTATGACTCGGCTTCACCACGACAGTGTTGCCGGCAATCAGAGCCTGCGGCAGCTTGGCGCCGAGGATCGAAAGGGGCCAGTTCCACGGCACGATCAGTGCTGCAACGCCGCGTGGCTGCCGGGTGATAATGGTGTCGAAAGGCGGCCCGTCGATGATATCATCGGCCGCCAGGCGCTCTGCATAGGCTGCCGATTGCCGGAACCGGTCGCCAAGCCGCGTCAGCTCAAGCATGGTTTCCTTGAGGATCTTGCCATGCTCGCGGCAAAAAAGCCGCGATCGATAGGCGACATCGGCCTCGTCCGCAGCAATCGCATCGGCAACCTTGACGAGGTATGCCGCTCGCTCGGCATAGGAAAGCGCCGCCCATGAAGGGTAAGCAGCGTGAGCGGCCTTGACCGCGGCGTCTACATCCGCTTCGCCGGCTGCCGCGGCGTGTCCCACCAATTCGTCCGGACGCGCCGGATTGAAAATCTCGTAGGTCCGACCGGCGGCCGCCGAGCGCGCCTCACCGTCGATGAACAGCTCCGTTGTGACAGGCGCGTCCGACGCGTGGATCGTCATGAATTGCTTCCTCCCGGGCAGTCTTCTTCTTCAGTTTGTCGACTGCAATGTCCCTGAGACGATTTCAGCAGATTTCGTATCCAAAGTTAAGCCTGAAATGCAACTTCACAGGCAAAAACGGCTCGACAAGGCCCCTTATGTATCCAATAGTGACCGGCAGGAGGTCTCATGCCGTCAAGCTCACAGCGTGTTCTCGCTCTCGTCCGCCGCCAAATCCTGAACGGCGAACGGGCGCCCGGCGACAAGATAACCGAAGTTGGGATCGCCGGCGAAATGGACGTCTCGCGCACGCCGGCACGTACCGCTCTGGCCGCGCTGGCTGCCGAAGGGCTGATCGAAAAGCGCGACGGTCGCGGCTTCACCATCCGTTCGATTTCCAGCGCCGACGTTGAAAAGTCCATTGCCGTGCGGGCGGTTCTCGAAGGTCTCGCGGCTCGCACACTGGCCGAGAAGGGATTGAGCAAATCAGCCGAGGACACGCTCCTGCAATCCATCGCCATCACCGAAAAGGTGCTCGATGCAGACATACCCGACACCGACTATATCGGCGGCTACCAGGACGCCAACATCCTGTTCCATGAGACAATCATGCGCGATTGCGGCAACGAGCTGATCGAATATGCCTATGAGCGTATTGCCATGTTGCCGCTGACGGCTCTCGGCACCCTGGCATTCGACAAGTCCAACCTGCGGCGAGAACAGATGCGGCTGACGGTCGGCCACTCACAGCACGTGATCATTTTCGATGCCTTGAAGAAGGGCGATGCCGCCCGCGCCGAAACGATGATGCGCGAGCACAGTCATGCAACACTCAACTATGCCGATCTGTTTGTCAGAAAGATCTACGAGGTGCCGACTGGCGCAGAAAGGAAACCGGTCTTCGCATGATGGAAATCGCTCGCCATTGGATTGACGGCACCTGGATCGACGAAGGGGAAAAAGCCCTCACGGTCGATGTCTATCACGGCACGGATCATGCGCCCTACCGGGTGGGAGACGCTGCGATGGCGGCCCACGCGATCGAAGTCGCACGCCGCGTCTTCGATCGCACATCATGGGCCCATGCCCCTCGGCTGCGTGCGCAGGTCCTGTTGGAACTGGCCGACGCGATTGCCGCGCGGCGGGATGAGATCGCCCGCGAGATCGCCATAGAAAACGGCAAGGTGCTGGCCCATTGCATGCACGAGACCAACGCCGCGGTGAGCGAAGCGCGCTATTACGCCGGACTGGCACGGTCGATCTTCGGCCGGGTAACGGAAATTGACGAAGGCAAGCAGTCGATCTTCGCGCAGGAGCCGGTGGGTGTTGCGGCTATCATCGTGCCGTGGAACGCTCCCTCAACCCTGCTGCTGCGCTCCCTCGGACCGGCGCTCGCTGCCGGCTGCACAACCGTGATCAAGGGCGCCCATCAGACGAGCAGCGTCAACCGCATCTACGCCGAGTGCCTGGCAGCCTGCCAATCTTTGCCCGCCGGTGTCGTCAACATCGTGCATGGCGATCTCGACGTTTCATCCACCCTGTGCACCCATGAGGAAGTGGACGTCGTCAGCTTCACCGGCTCCAGCGCGACCGGCAAGAAGATCATGGCGGGCGCCGCCGCGACGCTCAAACGGCTGTCGCTCGAACTGGGCGGAAAGGCCCCTGCCCTGGTATTTGCCGATGCCGACATGAAAACGGCGGTCGGAGAAATCACCCGCGGTGCAGTGCCCCACACCGGACAAATGTGCACGGCAATCGCCCGCGTTCTGGTCGAGGACAGCGCCTTCGACCGCTTCGTACCCGAACTGGCCAACTCGGCGGCTGCCGTAACCACCGGCGACCCGCTCGCCGACGGCATACAGATGGGACCACTGTTCGATTTGGCCAGCGCCAGTCGCTACGAAGCGTCGCTTGCCGCCGCAAGACAGGCAGGAACCACCCTCCTCGACGGCGAAATCCGGGAAGGCCACCCGCGCGGCAATGTCGTCACGCCGGCACTGTTCGAAATTGCGGACAATTCCCATCGACTGGTCCAGGAAGAACTGTTCTGCCCGATTGTCATGGTCGAACGATTTTCGGAGGAAGAGGCAGCGGTCGTCAGTGCCAATGCCACACGCTACGGCCTCGCCGCCAGCGTCTATACGGCCGATCACAGTCGCGCTCGCCGAGTCTCCCGAGCGCTGAAATCCGGGACCGTCTGGATCAATTGCCACAACCGGCTGTTTGCCGAGGCCGAAACCGGCGGCTACCGCGAAAGCGGCCTCGGCCGCTTGCATGGCTTGGAAGGCCTGGCGGATTTCATGGAAACCAAGCACATCTACGCGGAATACGGACGGCTGCCGACCGGATAGTCGGTTCGGTCAGCTTAAGAGCCTATCATGGTTAGATTGAACCATTCTGCCGAGGTGCATTGGCGTCAAGGTCGAGCTCAGAACGCAGACCGGGCTGGTGGCCCGCCCGGCCGAGGCCTTGAGCGAAGGAATTGGCGCAAATGCGCCCGGCCCTTCGGGTTTGCGGTCGGTGGACGCCCGCAGTGTCAGGATGCTCGAGAGATGCCTCCGGCATCGCTCTGCGCTCCTTCCTCGCGGATCGCCTCGCCGACCACAAACAGAATTGCTTCAATCTAACCATGATAGGCTCTACGGCAACGCCACGGTCATCGGATTGTAATTGTACAGCCAGTTGTCGCGGTCGCGCGCCACATCAGCACCCTGGATCATCCCCTCCTTGAGCGCATCCTCGCTTTCCATGTGGAACATGCGGGCCATCTTGTTGGCGCCCTGCACGATGCGGGTGGTGCGGTCGCGGCGGGCCGTCTGGAACCGCAATAGCGTATCGGGAATGTCGCCATCTTCCGCCAGCAACCGGTCGAGCACGGCCGCATCCTCGATCGCCATGGCGGCTCCCTGCGCCAGAAACGGCAGCGTCGCATGGGCGGCATCGCCGATCAGCACCGACCGATCGGTACGCCAGTTGGCCACCGGTTCGCGGATATTGAGTGCCCAGCGGTAACAGGCATCCCTGTCCATCAGATCGATGACCGTCTGCACATCGTCATGCCAACCGTCAAAATCGGTCTTCAACACCTCCCAATCGTGACGCGTCGTCCAGCTTTCCTCACTGGGGATCTCCGTTTCCACCGGAGCGACAAAGTTCAACAGCTCGCGATCCCCCAGCCAGTACATCACCATGTGTCGCCCAGGTCCCATGAAACTGGTCGTAATGTTCAGGCTGAAGTCATCGGGAAGCAGGCGCGCATCGATGGTGCCACGCCATGCAGCATTGCCGGAGTAGATCGGATCGTCCGGTCCGACAATCGTTTGCCGAAGGACCGAACGAACACCGTCGGCGCCGATAATCACGTCGCCGCGCACCTGTTCACCATCGGCCAGAAACAAGGTCGCTCCGTCGGCATCCTCGCGATAGCCGGTCACCTCTGCGCCAAGAACGATGGCAGTGTCCGAACGGGATCTGACGGCCCCGACCAGCATCCTCTGCAGATCGGCGCGATGCAGAGTGCAGTACGGAAAACCGTGCAGCTGTTCGTGATGGGTGCCCAATTCGATGCGGTTGACCACTTCACCGGTGAGGTAAGTCCGCATGTGCCATGTCGCGGGTCTGAAACTGCGCTCCAGCACCGCCTCTCCCAGGCCCAACGCATTCAGGACATGCCCGGCATTTGCGCTGATCTGGATCCCGGCTCCGATCTCGGACAGCTCCCGCGACCGCTCGAAAACCGTCACATCATGTCCGCGCCGCAACAGCAATGCGGCCAGTGTCAAACCGGCAATTCCGGCGCCTGCAATCAGGATTCGCATGGCCGAGACTATTTCGTCTCAGAGTGTGTTTCGCAAGCTTGAAATCCTCAAACGACCCAGACCCCATCATCGAGGTCGGGCGCTGTACGGTCGACGTTCTCATCGCTCTTGGTGAAGGCGATCAGGATGTCCTCGCGGGTCAGACCGTCGTTCACCATGCCGCCAACCCAGAAGTCGTAGCCACCCTGGTCCGGCAGCCGGTCCAGAACGTTCTGGTACATCGCGTCGATATACTGCTCGTTCGTCGGGTTCGCCCCGAACAACGCCTTGAACTCATCCGACTGGATGAATTGGCTCGCCAGGAACTGTTCCTTGTCGTACTGGCTCCAACCCTGGTTATCGAGGTCGTCGAGCACGCCGATCCAGAACAGCACTCCACCCTCATCAGGCGTACGGTCGAAAGAGGCCTGGTAGATGCGGTAACCAAAGCCCAGGTTGGGCGTACCGACATCATAGAGCAGCGACCCGTCATCGAGATCGATGCGTTCGACATTCGTCAGCGTATCGGTTCCCTCGCCCAGCGCGGTGCGGGTCACGACGATGGTGCCGTCATTCTGCCAGTCATGGGTGATCTGATTGCGGCCTCGGGCATAGACGACCGTGTCGGTGCCGGGCCCGCCGTCGATGTCATCGTCACCGTTGGAGGCATTGATGATGTCGTCGCTCTCCAGCGCCTGGATTTCGTCGCTGAATTCCGTGCCGTCGAGGACATCTTCGTCCGGTGTGCCGAGGATAGGTCCAACATTCTCTACGAAGATGTCGAAGCTTTCTTCGTAGGCAGGCCCTGTTCCGTCGGTGGCGGAGAAGGTAATGAAGTAGTTGCTCTGGTCATCGAAGTCGAACGTTGCGCCGGGCGACACCTTGAGTTCGTTGCCGTCAAGGTAGAACTGACCGTCACCGCCGGCGAGGATGGACAGCACGGCGGTTGGCTCGACCGGATTCTCCGACGACTCGAAGGTGGCGACCACCGTGTCCGCCGCGGCTCCTTCGCGAACCGTGCCGCCGGAAGTCATGGCGATATCGCTGATCGGCATGTTGTCGATTGTGATCTCGAAGGCCTTCTCGAACATCTCGCCGTTCAGGTTTGTCGCCGAGATGACGATGTTGGCGGCTTGCTGTGTCTCGAAATCGATATTGCCACTGTCGGCAACCACCAGATTTCCGGCATCGTCGAAGTCGAACAGCGCCGCATCCGCCCCGGATATCTGCAGCAGAAAATCTTCCTCTACATCCGGATCGTCTACAAAGGTCAGTTGCGCCGCACCGATCACCGTGCCGGCATCGGCGTTTTCGGTCACGGTGACGGCCGACAGACCAAGATCGGTCACGGGTGCTACATCCGGGCGGCCGATGAAGAACGGGAAATCGAAGGTATTGCTGCCTAACGCGTTGGTGACTGTAATGGAGAACGATTGGTCGACCGTGCCCGGCGGCGCAAAGTTGTAGTAGTCGGCATCGGTGACGAAGACCTCGATGCGGCCCTCGTCCTCACGCAGGTCGAGATAAGCATCGAACGGCGGATCAATCGTATAGGTGTTGCCGTTGTGGACCAGTACGCCATTGGTCGATTCCGTAAGCGTTTCCTGGCCGAAGAACAACCCTTGTGCAGCCTGGATCGGTGCCACCGTTTGGAGCGCTTCGAAATCGATCAGGACCTGGGCGGGCATCACGATGCCGTTGAAACTCGTCGAGCCGGTCACCGGCGTTCCGTCGGGTGCAAAACCGCCAAAGGGCGTAAATACGCCGGTCCCGGTATCCAGCGTGCCGTCGCGGAAACCCAGCATTTCGGTCTCCAGTACGACATTCCCAGCAAGCGGACTGCCTGGCCGGATATCGATAATGTGAGTATTGAGGAACACTCCGCTGGTCGATCGATCGACAATCGCAAATTCGAAGAAGTTACCGTTCAGGTGGAAGGTGTCCGAATCGGATCCGCCGTTGAAGAAAGTAAAGCCAGGCCCGGCAATACCGTCGTCATTGCCGGCTGCTCCGATCAGAGAGTCCGATATGCCCGTGCCGATCAGGGTGTCGTTCCCGCCGGCTCCGATGAGAATGTTGGTGTTGGTGGAGCCTCGCAGCGTATCGCCCTGTGGCCCGCCATGGCCAATGATGTTTTCGGGTCCGGTCAGCGGCGCTACCGGATCTGAAAAATCCACCGTGACGACATTGTTGGCTAGCGATACGGAACCATCGTCCTCGACAACCAGCTCTTGAAACTGACTTCCGTCGGCGATCTTCGCATCACCGTTTCCGTCAGTATATTTTTTCTGGAAACGGTACTCGATGAATTTGTAGAACGTCTGATCGCCCGGCACCGGCGCCTCGAGAACGAGCTTGTCGCCAACCGTCTTGATGTTGTCGAACCCCTGTCGGATGGCGGTGTTCAATCCCTGTAGCGAGAAGTTGAACCCGCCAAACGCTCCGGGCGTAACCAGGGAATTGACGTCCAAGAGGAACGTCGTCGTTTCCCCGAGTTCCATGTCCCAGTAGCGCACTTCGAGGCAGAAGCTGGGCGCCGAGCCGAAGCCGTTGATATCGTCAACCATATTGGTGTTAACGTTCAGCATGCCCGGCGCGTTCTCGTCCGCCACGATCAGCAGATTTCCGAATGTTTGCCCGGGCAGTGCCGGTGGCGGCGAGCCCCCCGGCAAAACCATCACAGGGTTGGTCTGAAACACCGCGCCGTTTTGTGTGCGTGCAAGGACGTCCATATCGATCAGATCGGAACCCACGGCAATTGCGTTGCGGTCGCCCGGCAGGCTCGTGATGATTTGAAACGGATCGTTCGTTCCGCTCGGGCGGCCAAGCAGATCGATGGGTCCGAGTTGCGACAGATGGTTCAAAGCTTCGCCCGGAGGCAGTCCGACCGGTCGGATGGTCAGCACATCACCAGGCAGCGCAGTGCCGCCGGAGACGGGCAGGCCGCCATTGGTAAAGATCTGCAATTCGAAGCTCGGATCGGGCTCGACAGTGATGGTCACGGTCGCCGCGTCCGAACCGCCATTGTTATCGCTGATTGTATAGGTGAAGGTATCCGGGCCTGAGAAGCCGGGTGCCGGTTCATAGGTGAAAGAGCCGTCCGGATTGTCCTGAAAGGTCCCTACACCACCGTAGGTGGAGGATGTCAAAGACACAGGATCCAGATCAGGATCGCTGTCATTACGCAGCAAACCGGACAGGGCATCGACATGCAACGTCTGGCCGACCGGAATAAAATAGGTATCGTCAAGGGCAGTCGGCTGCGTAGATACACCGAGATCAGTTATCGTCGCGGCGTAGTCGATGGGCGTGTCCGGCCCGTCAATGCCCACATAGAAAGTCCCTGTGGTATGAGCTGTGAAGGTGATCTCCTGGGTGAAAGCATCCGACCCGACAGAGGACGACAGCAATTGTGTGGGTATCGGGCTGCCGTCGACGACATGGAAATCGAAATCTGCGCTCTGAGCCGAGTTGAACCAATAGTAATTGGGATCGGAGGTAACAATTATCTGATAACCGTGCCCGGCAACTATCTGGAATTCGTAATAATCGTATGGATCTGCACCGTCGAACGTACCCTGCGAAACCTTGCCCAGCTCAAGCTGGTGATCAGAGTTTCGAATGAAAGAATCGTCTGGCACTAAACCGGTGGTTTTACTTTGTTCGTCAAGGTCGGATAGTGTATTGCCAATATTGGCCATGCTGATCACCCCTTCTGACGGTTGAAATCATATCGCCTCGAAGTTTTGTCTTCAAGGACCCTCGGCCAACAACGGTTCAATTCAACGGGCATCCAGGAGCCACGACAGACTCGGTCGAGCCATCGGTGTTGCCAGAATCCACCTCTATTGGAATGCGCGTTTGACAGATGCTCAAAATTGCAACGCTGTGTCGCGCCTCCGCCTCCATTGCCCTGATGTAACCGAAAGGTAACAAGGAGGTTGCAATGCCGTCTGCGAATACCGTTCTAGATTTCCGCGTTGCAAGAAGGTCAAAATCTCAGAAATCGTGTTTTCGTTCCGAGCCCCGTGCCTGGCAAGAGAGCATGGCGTCAACGAACATGACCTGTTTAAGCTGGACGATCAGACTGCCGCGAGGACCTGCCGTGACCGCCCCTCCGGCGGATTATTGTGGCAACCGCCGGATGTCACCCACATCTACCTCCTCGCCCATGCGCGCCGATTCGATGGCGCTGAACGCCAGTGCCAGGCTCTGCAGATTGTCGGCGGCGGAATTGAGTGGCGTACGATCCTCTTCGATTGCGCAGAGCAGCTCGCCCATGGCACCCCGGAAGCCGTCATTGAACCACCGCCCTTCCAGTGCTGGATCGGCCCTCCCCATCTCCGTCGTCAACGTCACTTGCTGCTGTCCGAGATCCGGGCCGTCGCTCCTGAGGCTGCCGGCGGTTCCGGCGATATAAGTCGTATCGCGTGGGCCGAACCGGGTCGCGGCGTCAAAGACCAGTGACGCCTGCCCCTTGTCGAGCTGCACCAGGCACTGGGCCAGCAGTGGCGGTGCGACCTGTTGGCCTTCTGCCCGCGCCGTAGTGGCAAAAACCGAACGAGCCCGGTCACCGACAACGCTCGACAGAAAGTCGAACCAGTGAATGGCGAAGTCGTAGAACACCAGATTGTCGATTTGCTCGAATGCTGTGCCTTTGATCCAGCTGTGGTCCCAGTGAATGGAAATGTGGCAGCTGATCAGGTCGCCGATCAGGCCGGCCCGCACGGCTTCACGCATGTAAGCGAGATGCGGTGCCCAGCGGCCATTCTGGTTGACCGCCAGTCTGACGCCGTTATCTGCAGCCAGACGCACAAGTCGTTCGCCGGTTTCCAGATCGAGCACGAAGGGTTTTTGCGACAGGACATGCTTGCCGGCTCTCAGGGCTTTCTCGATCAACTCCACCCGCTCTGGCGGGTGAGTGGTGATGTCGACCACTTCGATGGACTCATCACTAAGCACTGCGTCGTAATTGTCGGTGGCAAGCGCCTGCGGAAAATACTCGTCACGGCGCGACTCGGCCTTCGACAGGGTGCGATTGCAGATGGTCGCCACGTCGAAACCAGCACCGCGATAAGCATCGAGATGAGCCGCGGCAATTCCGCCCGCCCCCATCAGGGCAATGCGCGGGTTGTAGTTTCTCGGATGCGGAGGCTTGTAGGCAAGGTCCGGCGCGTCGACCTGCTCAACATTGGCACTGGTCAGCGCATAGGTGTCCGTATCCGGCATGTCGCCGGTCACGGTACCAGCTCCAGGGTGCGCTTCTGCTCGGCCGACAGCGCCGCGGTATCGACGATGCGCTGGGCGGCAAGGCAAAGTTCAGGCGCCAGAGGTCCGCCGATCGGCTCATTTCGCTCCAGGCAGTCGAGCACATATTCGATCGGACTGCGCTTGCCCACGGGCAATTCATCGACGGGAACCGGTGTCGGTTCCGGCGTGGCGCGGGTCTGCACTGTCACGTGGTCTTCATAGTCGTAGCTAGCGATCGTGCCTTCGGTGCCGACCACCACGAAGCCGCATTTGGGCTGCGGCTGGATCGTCCAGGGATCGGTAAAAGTGCCCCACCGCGTCTCCATTTTTGACAGCCCGTGCTCGTAGCGGCAGACGGTAACGGAGTGCTGGTCCACCTCGATCCCGGGTGTTTCATCGACCACCGAAGTAACCTCGAGCGGGATCTTTCCATCCTGGAACCAGGTGCCCAGAGTTGCGCCGTAGCCGAGATAATCGAGCAGACTTCCGCCGCCTGACGCTTTCTTGTACCACCAGGAGGTCGGCTTCTGCCGCTCCACCTCCTGGGCACTGACTTCCACCTTGTCTGCCAGGTGGTATAACGGTCCGCGATTGCCGTCGTAAAAATGCACCTCTATGAGATCGCCGATTGTCCCGTCATCGATCAACCGCTTGCAGGTCACGTGGCTGGAAACCCAGGCGAGCGGCCAGTTGATGGCCATCATCTTACCCGTCCCCTCCATCGCCGCCATCATCCGGCGGGCATCGGCCACCGACGCCGCGAAGGGCTTCTCGACCATGATGTGAACCCGGTGCTTCGCCAGTTGCTCGACATGGTCTGCATGTTCGGCTGTGGCGGCACAAAGAACGGCCAAATCCGGCTTCGATTGTTCGACACAGGTATCGAGATCCGTGAATACCCGGTCATCGGGGATTGAAAAATCGGCGATGGCCTGGCTCATCCGCTCCCGCGCCTTGTCATAGACCCCGACGATTTCCGTGTCCGGGTGATCGTGCACCTGGCGCAGCAGATCGCCCATGTGCATGTGGTCGAAATTCACGCCGGCAACGCGCCATTTAGCCATGTGTACCTCCTCGACGGCGCCGCCGCCTCATTTTGCTTTCGTCTGACCGATCGCCTCCAGAAAGCGAGCCAGTTCCTCGCTTGGAATATCCACCAGATGGCCAGTTTCCGGAAAGGTGCCTTCCGCTACATCCTGCGCATAGTCGCGAAATGCTGCAACGCGCTCCTCCCGCAGCCGCCGGTAATGGTCAACAAAATTCCGGTACCGTTTGGAATGCCTCGGATAATGGCCTTCGTGGCTGCCCAGCACATCACAGGCAAACAGATACTGTGCGTCGCAACCGGCACCCGCTCCCATCGAAATCATCAGCATCGACGTACGCTTGGAGATCTCCTCGGCAACCGCAGGCGGAACCACTTCGATTTCCGCAGCAAACGCCCCGGCGTCCTCCAAAGCACGGGTCTGTTCGAACACCATCAACGCACTGTCGCTCGTCCGGCCGACGGCTTTGAAGCCACCAGTCCAGGTGCGCCGGGACGGGATCAGTCCGACATGGCCGACGACGGGAATGCCCTCATCCCGCAGGCGACGCACGATCGGCAGACTGGCGCCACAATAGACTGCGTTGGCGCCGGCATTGAGCAGCCGGAAGGAGATCCGCAGATAGTCTTCTTCGGTGACGAAAAGTCCGGGTTCAAGGCCGCCGACCACGAAGGGAGCCGGACACACGGCACGGAATTCCGGTTGCGAAATCAGCTCCGGCGGAACCGACAGCATGTCGATGCCCGCCGCATCAGCGGCGGCGGCCTCGTCCAGGCTTTCGACCCTCAATTTGGTGAGCTGACGTTTGCCCTTCAGGGCCAGAATATCGGCAACGGTCGGTGCTTCGTCCCGCATGTCAGGTCTCCTAGGCTGCCAAAAGAGTTTTGAGGCGTCGATCCGGCATCGCCAGCGCGGCCGGATCCGGCCTGGCATCGCGGGAAATCAGTTTCTGGGCGACACGCATGTCGCGGGTCAGTTTCGACCGGTCGCCCAGAGCCGCCGCACCGACAAGTCGGCCTTGTCCATCGAGATGGAACTGCAACAAGGTTTCATCCGGGAGCCGCCGTTCTATGGTGCTCTGACCAAGGCGCGGCAGGCCGGCAATTTGCAAATGCAAATCGTATTGATCCGACCAAAACCACGGCACGATGCGTTGCGTTTCGCCGGCGCCCGCCATGTTGCGGCCGGCAAGCACACCCTGCTCGCGCGCCACCTGCCAGCTCTCGAAACGGATCGGCTCGTCGCCGAAACGGGGAAGGACACTGGCGGCGCAATCGCCACAGGCGAAGATCGAAGGATCGCTGCTGCAAAGGGTGGCATCGGTGACGATCCCGTCAGCCACCCGCAGTCCCGCCTTGCGTGCCAGCGCGACATCGGGTTCGGAGCCGATGCCGCTGACCACCACGTCGCCCGTCAAGCGTTCGCCATTGTCGAGCAGGACGGCCCGGCGTTCCACCTGGCTGATATCCGCACCAAAATGGAAGCGCACGCCCCGCCGCTCATGTTCATGGCGGATCCGCTCCGCCAGATCGAACGGCACCGACCGCGCCAACAGCCGCTCACGGCTTTCGATGACGCTTGCCCGACCTCCGAGCTTGACCGCGCTGGCCGCCAGTTCCAATCCAATGAAGCCGCCACCGACAATGATGGCGTGGCCGCCAGCCCCGAACAGGTGGCGCAACGCCCAGGCATCCTCAAACGACCGCAATGTCAGGGCATATTCGCTCCCCGGCGCCTTGAGCAGGCCCGCCCGCGCGCCGGTCGCCAGAAGCAGTTTTGCGTAATGCGCACTTTCACCGGACTGCAGTTTAACCTGCCGCGCGTCACGATCGATGGAGATCACCTTGCTGTTGGGCCGATGCTGAATATCAAGTTCGCAAAACCGGCTGGTCTCCGCGCTCGCTCGCGCCTGCGGCGCGGCGCTGTCCGTTAGCAGCTGCTTCGAAAGGGGCGGTCGCTCATAGGGACCGTGACGCTCTTCACCGAACATCGTGATCGGCCCGTCCCATCCGGCTTCGCGCAGGGCAACCGCCGCGCATCCACCCGCTTCGCCGGAACCGACGATTATCATGGCAGGTTGCATCTGGATCAGCCCGTTTTGATGAACAGGCGACCATCGCGCACTTCTGTCGCATAGGTCTTCAGATCGACGCAGACTGGTGCACCCTTGGCCTTGCCAGTGATGAAATCGAAGCGGCCGTTGTGCATCGGGCACTCGATTATGGTGTCCATCACCAGCCCGTCGCACAAATGCACCTGCTCATGGGTGCACAGGCCGTCGGTGCAGAAAAACCGATTGTCCAACGTCCGGTAAAGCGCATAGGCATGGCCATCGTGCTCGAAGCCGAGGACGTCTTCCTCCTCGATATCGTCGACCGCGCAGGCATCGATCCAATTGTCGCTCAAAACCCCTCCCTTCGCTGGCTATTCAGCCGGCTTGAACTGCGTACCATGATTGTATGGAACCGCCTTCGACCTGTCCGGCAGGACCCGCTCGACGAAATACCCCGGATCGCGCACCTGCTTGAGCAGCGTCGGAATGATCTCCCGATAGGCGGCGATGGTGCTGGGATAGGGCTCCGGGCAGTCGTCCTTGATCAGCTCGTGCAACCGCGGCAGTGCGTGATAGGGCACCATCGGAAACATGTGGTGCTCGATGTGGTAGTTCATGTTCCAGTAGAGAAAACGGAACAGCGGGTTCATGTAGATCGTGCGTGAATTCAGCCGGTGGTCGAGCACATCCTCGGCCAGACCGGCATGCTGCGTAACACCGAAATAAACCGTCAGGAAACCGCCATAGATTGTCGGCAGGCCGACCAGCATCGCCGGCAGAATCGATTGCAGGACAAGGCAGGCAGCAGCCACGCTCGCCAGGATCGCGAGATAGATGCGCGCGATCAGGTAAACCTTCCATCTCTCCGATCCCGGAACGAAGGTCTTTTCCTCGTCACTCAAGCGGCCGCCGGCGTGCAGAAACAGCGCCTTCATCGTCTTGAGGCTGCTGCGCAGCGCAAACAGGTTCAGGAGCAGAGTGGCGATATCAGGCGGACGCGGCGCGGCAATCTCGGGATCGCGTCCGACGATGATCGTGTCGGTATGGTGGCGCGTATGGCTCCAGCGCCAGATGGTCGGTTCGCGGAAGATCATGAAACTGGCCACGTAGTACAGAACGTCGTTCATCCATAACGTGCGAAAGGCCGTCCCGTGGCCGCTCTCGTGCCAGCGACTGTCCGAGGATGACCCATAGAGCAGCCCATAGACGACGAAAAATGGCACGCACCACCAGGTGCCCCAGAAGATGACGCCACCCGCGCCGGAAAGCACCAACGCGCCGATCCAGATCGCCGTGTCGCGCAGGGCCGGACCGTCCGACCGCCGCATCAGGCTTTTCATCGTCTTGCGATCGATCTCACAGGAATACCATTTTGCCGAAGCGAGCCCGTTCTCCTCGGCCAGCGCCCCGTCTCGCCCTACCAGGCTGTAATCCCTTGCCGTCGGTTCCATAAAAGTCGATCGCCTCAAATTGATGCGCTTGCACCGAAGCAAAGAGCCGAACCCAAGGCGCTGTCAAGGCGGACTTGGCACAAAACACCTCAAATTGCCTTTTAAATACCGAAAACCGGCAAGAAACATTGAGAAAAAGCCTCATTTTGAGGTTACATTCATTCCGTACCGAGCTATTCTTGTCTGGCGGGAAGGTGAAACGAAGTGTCGACACGGCGGCCAAAACTGAAAGAGATTTCCGAGAAGGCCGGCGTTTCGAAAGCGACGGTCGATCGGGTCATCAACAATCGGATCGGCGTCCAAGACCACACCCGTCGCCATGTGCTTGCTGTCATGGCTGAACTGGCCGGTGAAGGTGCAGGCGCCGCGCCGTCCGCGCAAGATGAACTGCAACTCGATTTCGTCATCCCCGACAGCCGCAACGCATTCATGTCGCAGTTGATCGGCAATCTGGAAGCCAAAGCCCAGGGAAGCAACGGCGTTCGGGCCGTAATCCATCATATGGGTGGCATCGATGTCACTGACGTCGCCACAAAGCTCGATGCATTGGCTGAAACGAGCCGGGCGGTCGGGCTGATTGCGCTCGACCACCCGACCATTCGCGCCGCGGTACGCAGGCTGTGCGACCAGGGGATTGCGGTGGCGGCCATTGCCTCAGACATTCGCCAGGTGCCACGCGCTGCCTATGTCGGGGTGGACAACCGTGCCGCGGGGCGCCTGGCCGGCTATCTGACGGGCCGGCTACTGCCGGTCGGATCGGCCAAAGCCGCACTGATCCTCGGAGCCCGCGGCTATCACGGTCATGAAGAGCGGGAGATGGGCTTCCGCAGCGTGCTGCGCGAGCGTTTTCCCGATTTGAAGATCGTGGCCGAGCGAGAGGTTCACGAAGACGTCGATACCGCGCATGCAGAGAGCTGCGCCATCCTTGAGGCGCACCCCGACCTTGAAGCGATCTATTGTATCGGCGCTGGTCAACCTGGGGTCGCCCGTGCGCTGATCGACACCGGTCGGGCGGACAAAGTGATCTCCATCGCGCACGGGCTGTCCACGGATACTCGCGGCTTTCTTCTCGACGGCGTGCTCGATGCGGTCATCGATGAGGATACATCGGTCATGGCCGATCAGGCGATCGATCGCATGGTCGCCGCCTTGAAACCCGGCACGACAAACCGCTGGCCACCCATCCGCATTCAGGCCATTTTTCCCGAAAACCTTCCGGTGGAACCATGACTGATGACCTTGACAGACACGCTGTCCCCGGGATCGAACTGCATTTCGATCCATCCGGCGGCCGCATCGACAGCATTGCAATCGATCGGGACGGCGCCACGCTCACGCCCCTGCACAAGGCACCCTGGGTGGCGAGCGAAGAGGCTTTGCCGGACTCGGTTGCCCCGGTTGAAACCCGACTGGCCGGCGATTTTTTCTGCGCGCCCTTCTCCAGCCGGCCGGGCTTGCCGATACACGGTTGGAGCGCCAATGGCACTTGGATTGCTGATGCGACCGCATCGGAACCGGAAGGCGGCATAACCGCGTCCTACCGTTTGCAGGAGGACATTTTCGGCGCGCGTCTGACCAAGCGCCTGACCCTGCGACCGGGCCATCCGTTTGTGTACCAGAGCCACCATTTCGCCGGCGGCCATGGACATCTGCCGATTGGCCATCATGCCATGATCCGGGTTCCTGGCGGCGTCCGATTGAGTTTTTCCGAGAAGCGGTTCGGAGTTGCGCCGAACGTCCCCGTTGAAACCGACCCGGAGCGAGGCCGGTCGTCGCTGTCCTATCCGCAACGGTTCGCATCCCTGTCGCAGCTCCTCACAACCGACGGTCAGAACGTCGACGCCCGCTCCTATCCATTCGACAGCAGCCATGAGGATATCGTCACCCTGGCCGAAGCCGACAGTTCGCTAGGCTGGTCGGCGGCGCTCGCCATTCGTGACGGATTCCTGTTTTTTGCAATCAAGGACGCCCGCCGTCTGCCGGAAACCATCCTGTGGATGAGCAACGGCGGTCGCCATTATGCACCGTGGCTTGGACGGCATACACATGTTCTCGGCATTGAAGAAGTGGCAACGAGTTGCCATGCCAGCGGGCATTTCGACAGCGCCTCGGGGCTATCTGAGGAAGGGCTCGCAATGGGACTTGAACTCGGCGGCGATGATGCGGACATTCGGTACGGCTTCGGCGCTATTGCCGCCCCGCCCGGTTGGACGGAAGTTGCCGACATCCAGCCTTTCAAGTCCATCCTGGTCCTGCGCGATATCAGTGGTGACGCAATCACGCTGCCCTTCGACGGAACCCATTTCGGGCTATGAGGAAACTCAGGAATCCTCGGTGATGCGCACATAGACGGCAGTCACTGCCAGGATGATCACACCGAACATGATGCGCCGTGAGCCCTCAGGCATTCGCAACACCGTCAGCATCGTGGTCATGACGGTCAGGATCAGAGCCCCGACGATCGTCCCCGAATAGGTGCCGCGGCCGCCGAAAATCGAGGTGCCGCCGATGACCGCCGCCGCAACGGAAGGCAGGAGCAACGGCACCGCCAGCGACAGCGACGGCGCCTTGATCAGGCCGACATAGATCAGCCCGGTGATGCCGGCCAGCAGACCGGAGAGCATGTAGAGAGCAATGATCACCTGCCAGGCACGCACGCCGGCAAGCCGCGCGGCATCCTCGTTTTCGCCAAGCGCATAAAGCAGACGGCCAAAGCCCGTGCGCCGCAGGCCGTAGATGATCGCGGCCGCAAGCGGCAGAAAGACAATCAGTGAATGCGGCACCCCTGCGGTGCGGCCGGTGCCAAGCCAGGCGAGAATTTCTGGCACGGTCGACCCGGTGGCAATCACCGTGCGTTGATAGACCTGCAGGCAGCCCGTTCCGATCAACCCGGTCCCAAGTGTCATGATCAGCGGGTGCACGCGAAACAGCCCGACGCCGATGCCGTTGGCAAGCCCGATGAGCAAGGCCGGCATAAGCGCGATGATAATGGCCCCGGTCGTGCCGAAAATGGCCACCTGGGTCGCCACCACGAAAGCACTGATCGTGGCGATGATACCGACCGAAAGGTCGATACCACCGGTCAGCATGGTCAGCGTCTGGCAGGCGGCCAACATGGCCAGTGGAATGGCAAATTTGATGGTGTTGCCGATCCAGCGTTCGTTGACGATGCCCGGTCGCATGATCTCCAGAACAATCACCAGCATGACCAAAAGGACGATCAGCGGGACCAGCGGATAATCGCGCATGAAGCGCCGTGTTCGTTTCGCCAGGCTCAGCTGCGGTTCGGTCGCGACGCTCATGCTCTTCGCCTCCTAACGGCAAGCAGGCCACCAATCATCACGACGACAACCATGATGGTTCCTTCGACGATCGTCGTGACATTGGGGTCCACGGAAAGGAATGTCAGGTCGGTGCGCACCAGACGCAGGATGAAGACGGCCACGATCGGTCCTAGCAGTCCGCCGCGGCCGCCGCCAAGCACCACGCCACCAAGCACGACCGCCGCGACGCTGGCCAGCAGATAAGGCCCGGGGATAGGCGCGCCGATTCCGGTGCTCATGGTCAGCACCAGCCCACCCATGGCGGCAAACAGCCCGGCCATTGCATAGGCGCCAATCTTGACCCGATTGACGGCCACCCCGCTCCGGAAAGCTGCAAGGCTGTCGCTGCCGATGGCGTAGACGGACAGACCAAAGCGCGACAGTCGAAACGGTATCCACACAACGGCGAGACACACGACGAGAAGCACCAGCGCCTTGGGGATCCACTCTATGATGAACGAACCGACCATCAGGCCCTTCAGCCATTCCGCCGCTGCCCCACCCGGGGCCTTCAGGATCAGCAGCGCAACGCCTTCCCAGACAAAAAGCATCGCCAACGTGACAACGATATCGGGCACCCGGGTAATGACGATCAGCAATCCGTTGATGGTGCCCATGGCAGCGCCAAGGGCCAACACGAAAAGAACGACCGGAACTGCAAAACCCTCGCTCGATCCTTCCATGAGGACTGCAGCCGTGACGCTGGTCACCGCCATCATCGATGAGATCGAAAGATCGATCCCACCGGCAATGACCACCACCGCCTGGGCGGCGGCAGCAAAGGCAAAAGGCAGCGCCGCACGGGCAAGCGACTCAAGCCCCGAGGCCCCGTAATTGGGCTGGATCACCTTGGTCGCAACAAGCAAAAGGCCAAGCATCACGAACAGGCCGATGATCCAGTAATGGCTGCGCAGGAAGCGGGTCACGACACCTCCGGGGCTTCTGCTTGGGCCGATGGCGATGCCGGGGCATCGCCTGTCAAACCGTATGCCGCCCGCATCAGGGTTGCTTCATCGGCATCGGCGGCGTCGATGATATCGACCACGTGGCCGTTGAAGATCACGACCGCACGATCACAGGCCAGTTGCACTTCCTCCAGCTCGGAGGTGTAGAGCAACACCGAGGACCCTTGCTCGGCGAGCTCGCGCAGCAGCGGATAGATCTCGCGCTTGGTGCGGATATCGATGCCGCGCGTCGGATCGAAACATAAGAGGGTGCGCACTCCCGACGCGATCCATCGGGCAATGGTCACCTTCTGCTGGTTGCCGCCGGAAAGCCGCTGCACCTCACCCTGGGCGCGGGTGTCGATCTGCAGCCGTTCGATGGCGGCATCGACCTTGGCCTTTTCACGGCCCATTCGGATGTTTCCCCACAGGCCCGGGCGAGTGTAAAAGGGCAATGCAATGTTCTCGCGCACCGACCGTTGCATGAGAAGAGCGTCCGCACGGTCGCCAGGCACATAGACATGGCCGGCCGCAATGGCATCCGCCGGGTGGTGGAACCGCACGTCCCTCCCATCGATCTCGATTCGCCCGCCGCTTGGCTTCTCGAAACCGGCCAGCACTTCGAAAAGCTCGTCCTGGCCCTGGCCCTCAAGAGCCACGACACCGAGCACTTCACCGGCATGCATGTCGAAGGAAACGTCGGAGAGTTTGGTGCCGGCCGCCAGGCCATGCACCCGCAAGCGAGGAATGGCCGCTTCCGCATCGGCCAGTATTGGCCGTTCCTTCCGCGCAATCGCTTCGCTCGCCTTGACCGGCGCACCCAGCATCATTTCAACGATCTGTTCCTCGGTCCCTTCTGCAACGTCGACGGTACCAACAGTCTCGCCGTCTCGCAGCACCGTTGCCCGGTCGCAAAGGGCCGAAATCTCGGCAAAGCGGTGCGAAATGTAGATGACCGAGCGGTCGTGTTCGCACTGCTGCCTGACCACTTTGAGCACGCGCTCCACCAGGTCGGTGGGTAATGCCGCGGTCATCTCGTCGAGCAGCAACACGTCCGGCTCGCTCGCCAGAGCTCGCGCCAGGTCGAGGATGCGCAAAGTCGCCAGCGGCAACCGCAACACCGTTTCCGCCATGTCGAGATTGGCAATGCCGAGTTCCGAAACCCAGTGCCGGAACGGCTCTACCGGCGTGCGGCTGAGCCGAAGGTTCGCTGCGACATCGAGATCCGGGATCAGCGACGGTTCCTGGTAGACCGGCACCAGCCCGGTCTGGCGCGCCTCGGCCGGCGAATGAACACGATGTTCGCGCCCGCGGATGCGAATACTGCCCGTGTCCGGTCGGATCGCACCGGTCAATATCTTGACGAGGGTCGACTTGCCGGCACCATTGGCCCCCATCAGGGCGACAACCTCACCAGCGGCTACCTGCATCGACGCATCGCGCAAAGCGGCGACGGCACCGAAACTCTTGGCGACGCCGGAGGCTTCTAGGAGGGGCTCAGTCGCCATCGCTAGGGCTTTCAACCTTGCAAAACAACGGGCGGCAGCTTTGGGAGAGATACTAACTCAACTGCCGCCCGCGGGAGGAAAGGATGGACTATTCGCCGGGACCCTTGCAGGCGATAATCTGATCCTTGCTGTAGGTGGTCCAGCCCGGGATCATGATGCTCACGGGCCATTCCGGATCGAGCGACGGATCAGCCGCTGCAGCGAGTTGCGCTTTGCCCTCAGCAGTCACGTTTTGCCAAAGCTGCGGATCGACCAGCACCGTCTTCTCGCCGGGCTTCTCGCCGTCCAGCAGCTTGAGCGCCAGCGTCACACCAGCACCGCCGACGGATCCTGGATTGGTCACCGCGGCGCCCACAAGGCCATCGACCGAATTGAGCTGACCGACGAAACCGGCGTTGTCCGCACCGACGATCGGCACAAGCGGAACATCGGATTCGACAAAGGCGTCGACAATCACGTTGTCGATGCCGGAGGTCCAGACACCGTCAAAGGGAATCCCTGTGGCGATGTAGTCGAGGATCTGCTGTTTGCCCTGGTCCTGCTGCCAACCGGTATGGACTTCATGACCGACCTCGACCCCGGGGAACTCGGCCAAAGCGCGCTTGAAGCCCTTGTCCCGATCATCATCAGCAGATGCGCCAGCGGCGCCGCGCATGTAGACAACACTGCCCTTGCCGTCGAGCTGCTCGAACAGCCACTTGGCACCGAGATAGGCGTATTCTTCCTGGTTGTTGGAAAGGATATAGGCGGACGGCTCAGTCACGGCCTGGTCGACGACGACAACGGCGATTCCATTGTCGGTGGCCGTTTTGATGGCCGAGTTGATGCCAGAAGGATCGGCGGGGTTGATCACAATCGCGTCGACGCCGGCGTCAATCAGGTTGCGGATATCCTCAAGCTGTCCCGCCGCATCGGTATTGCGGTGAGCGATGTTGAGCGACTTGACCTTGCCTGACGCCAAGGCCTGGGCCTTGATGGCGCAGATCATCTCCTCGCGCCAGCCGTTGCCTTGCACCGTGTTGGACACACCGATCGTGTAATCCATGGCAAGGGCGCTGCTGGCCATTCCAACGGCAAAAGCGCCGGCCAGCACACCGGAAAGCAATCGTTTCATCATGTTTTTCCTCCATCAATACGCCGAAGCGTTTTGGCTCGCGTCACCTATTTGACGTAGGGGCGCAGAACGTCGCGCGCGAGCAAGAACCCCTTCTTCACCAGTTCGTCGGTGCCTTCGAAATCGCGATCCTCGTGTTCAATGATCACCGGACCGTCATAGCCGGCGCGGTAGAGACCGGCGAATATCGTGCTCCAGTCGACATCTCCGAGGCCAGGCAGGCGCGGAACCTGCCACCCCATGCCGACCGACATGATGCCGCGCTCGTAAAGACCCTCGTGGTCGATCATCAGGTCCTTGGCGTGCACATGCAACATGTGCGGACCGAATTCGCGAATGAAGCGGTCCTGATCGATCATCTGCCAGACAAGATGGCTGGGGTCGTAATTCATACCCACATCGTCGCCCCAGGCCTCTAGGATCATTCGCCATACATAGGGCGAATAGGCGATGTTATGGCCACCAGGCCATTCGTCATGGCTGAAGATCATCGGGCAGTTCTCGAAGGCGATCTTGACTCCATGATCTCGGGCAAAGGCAATCACCGATGGCCAGACGGAAAGCGCGTCTTCCCAATTTTCATGCACATTCTTGGCGGCGTCACCGCCGCAGAAGGTGTTGACCACCGGCAAACCCATCCAGCTTGCAACGCCGATCACCTTTTTGAGGTGTCCGATGACGGTCTCGCGATGGTCCGGATCCGGATGCAGTGGATTGGGGTAGTAGCCAAGAGCGGAGATAGACAGACCGCGTCCGTTCAATTCGGCGGCTATATTGCGTGCTTCCGTTTCATCGACCGTTGCACAATCGATATGGGTGGTGCCTGCGTAGCGCCGTGTCGCTCCCCTCGTGACCGGCCAGCACGCGATCTCGAGGCTCTCGAACCCGACTGAAGCAGACCAGTCGGCGACTTCCATCAGCGGAGTGTCCGGAAACGGCGCGGTCAACAATCCAAGCTGCATTGATCCTCTCCCCTGGCTTCCCTTACGCCTCGATATCGACCCAGCGGCCTTCCCGGGCGCTCTTCATGACGGCATCACAGATCAGCATTTCATAGTGGCCGTCTGCGAAGGTCGCATAGGCTGGATTTTCCGGCGCGGCACCAGAGGCAACCGCGCTGTAGACATTGCGGAAGAGCGCAAAGAAGGAATCGGCAAAACCCTCGACATGCCCTCCTGGCAGACTTGCCGCCGCCGAGCCCTGATCGTTCATCAGAGACGCATCGCGCTGCAAAATTTCGTTCGGTTTGTCGCGATGGCCGATCCACAGGTGATCGGGCGTTTCGGAATTCCAGCTGGCCGCGGCCTTCGAGCCGTCGATCTCCCATTGCAGCGAATTCTTGCGGCCGGCACTGACCTGGCTGATCGAGACAGAACCACGCGCCCCATTGGCATAACGCAGCAGGATGAGCGCCGCGTCATCGGTCTCGATCTCGCGGTCGACGGTATCGCCGGCCCGCTCCTGCGAAAACGTCTCGACCGGGCCGACCGGTTGCTTGCGGGTTTCGACGAAGGTCGTGAGTTCGGCCATCACCGAAGTGACCTTCTGCGCGGAGATGAAACTGGTGAGGTCGATCCAATGCGTGCCGATATCGCCGACGGCGCGAAGGGCTCCACCCTCCTTCGGATCCAGCCTCCAGTTCCAGTCGGTATCGAAGAGCAGCCAGTCCTGCAGGTAATGACCGGTGATCAATCGGACATCGCCGAACAGCCCATTTCCGACCATTTGGCGGGCATGCTGATTGAGCGGATAGAAGCGGATATTGTAATTGACGGCCGTGATACGGTCGCTGGCTGCGGCAAGTCGCACGAGTTCAGCGGACTCGGCCGATGAGATCGCCAACGGCTTTTCACAGACCACGTGGCGCCCGGCTGCCAGGATACGTTTGACCTGATCGAAATGATGCCGGTTGGGGGAAGTGACGTGCACGACATCGACCGCATCATCGGCGAGCAGTTCGTCCAGGTCGCCATAAACCTTGTCGATTCCAAGCGCCCGGGCCCGTTCGCCGGCCCGTTCCGGACTGCTGCCCAGGAGACCTGTTACACGCACGCCAAGCCGCCGCAGCGCCTCGGCATGCACCGTACCGATAAATCCGGTGCCGATGACCGCCGCGCCGTAATCGCCGGGATTGAATTGCGCACTCATCTGATCGACCGCCCCCAAAGCCAAGTCGGGTAACTTTCACGCAACCGAGTACCCTCCGTCAACATTCAAGGATGCGCCGGTCACGAAGGAGGCCGCCGGAGAAGCAAGAAACAGCACCGGCCCCGCAATGTCTTCCGGCTGTGCCCAACGCCCCATCGGCGTGCGCGCGTTGACTGATTCAACATGAACCGGATCGGTGCGGCTTTTGGCCGATTGCTCGGTGACGACGAACCCGGGCGACACTGAATTGACCCGGATTCCGTGCTCGGCCCAGGCGATTGCCAGCGATCGGGTTAGCTGTTGAACGGCGGCCTTGCTGGCGCCATAGGCCGGGTTCTTGGGACTGCCGAAGGTTCCATACATGGATGCGATGTTTATGACGCAACCGCTGCTCTGCTTCAGCGGTTGCAACAGCGCACGGGCAACCCGGAACGTGCCGTGCAGGTTGACCTGAACCACCTTTTCGAAAAAATCCGGCTGCATTTCCTCACCACGCGAGGTGATGGCCGCACAATTGACCAGCACGTCAAGGCGCGGCGTCGCCTCGGACAGATCATCGATCGATTGCTGATCTGTCACGTCGAGCTGAACATACGGATAACGATCGCGATCGGCCTCAACCGGCTCCGGCTCAATGCCTGTGATATGCACATTGGCGTCGGCAGCCAGAAAGGCGGCGGCAATGGCCGACCCGATTCCGCCTCGGCTGGCGCCGACGACCAAAACGTCCTTACCGGCAAAATCGAATGCGCGATGCGGATCCATCGACACAGTCCTCCCATGCGAGAGAGTGTTCCACGCTCACAAGGCGAATGCAAGGATATTTTCAAAATTGGAATACTGAAAATCTGCAACTATCGCCGCTCTATCGAAGCGCTAGCGCGCGGCGTCTTTTCTGCGCGTCGTCGATCATTTTGAGCGTGCAGAATTCGCTCCGCGAGCACATGACCGTTCCTCCGGGGGCAATTTCACTCGAAAAACACAAATATTTTCAAATTTTTATAAAAACCCAAGAATTCCCCAGAAGTTCCCCAAGTCACCAACCAGCTTGAATCGTTCGCCTCGATTAGGGTCACACCATCAACGGCAAGATGCCGGTGCAATCCGAACTGGAGAACGATCATGCAAACACAAACCGCAACCAAACCTGCCGATAACGGCGTCAATGTCGAAGCATTGCTGGGCGCCCGCGCGGTGCTTGGCGAAAACCCCAAAGCCGCGGAATTCACCTGGCGGGCTGAGTGCCAGTGGCTGGAAGGCGTGCACAGCCGATCCACGGTCAAGGGTTTCTTCGGCCTCGGAGAAGAACACCAGCACCAGCAGAGTTTCAGCTTCGACGCGGACCATCCGGCCTGCTTCGCCGCCAAAGACCAAGGGGCCACTCCCGTTGAAATCGTTCTGTCGGCCCTTGCGAGTTGTCTGACTGCCGGCGTAGCGGCCGTCGCACAGAATCGCGGTATTCAGCTGCACTCGGTGTCCGCTGTGGTGGAGGGCGACATGGACATCCAGGGCATTCTTGGGATCGACCCTGACATTCGCAACGGCTTCAACGCCATCCGCGTGTCCTTCGCCATCAATGCAGACGCCACCGCGGATGAGATCGCCGCCGTGGTGGCACAAAGCCAGAAGCGCTCGGCGGTCTTCGACATCATCGCCAATCCCGGAAACGTCCACGTTACCGTCACTTGACGGTTTCCCAATCCTGATTGTCGGGTGTCGGAGCCTCTGGGGCCAACCGTAATCCGACGACGGGCTTGCCGCTTGAGGAGGCGACAATGCAGAAAAATCAATATGATGCCATCATCATCGGCGCGCGCGTCGCCGGCGCAGCAACAGCGCTGTTGCTGGCGCGTGTCGGAGCGAGAGTGCTTCTGGTCGACCGCGCCCACGAGATCGGCGACACTCTCTCGACCCATGCCCTGATGCGATCCGCCGTCCATTTGCTGTGGCAATGGGATGTGCTCGATCCGATCGCCGCATCGACACCGCACGTCACGAACACCCGCTTTGTCTACGGCAACGACACGCTCGACATCCCGATCAAGCCGAATCCCGGCTATCCGGGCCTGTATGCGCCCCGGCGCTGGCTGCTCGACAACGTCCTCGGTGCGGCTGCCCAAAACGCCGGTGTGGATCTGAGAACCGGCGTCACCTGCTCGGCGCTAATCAGGGCCCCGGACGGGAGGGTCAGAGGTGCCGTTCTGACCGATCGTCAGGGCAACACAGCCGACGTCAGGGCAGATATTGTAGTAGGGGCCGATGGCCGGGACTCGGCTGTCGCCAAAATGGCTGGCGCGCGCACCCTCGTTCGCTGCAACAAGCGCTCCGCCGTCGTTTACGCCTATGCCAGCGGGATCAGCAACGAGGGCTATCGCTGGTTCTATGACGACGGCATCGCCGCCGGACTCATCCCGACGTCGCAGGATCAGCACTGCATTTTCATCTCCTGCAGACGCGAGGAGTTGTTTGCTCACATGCAGGCTGACTTTGCGCACGGTATGCACACAATGCTCGGTCGTTGGGCACCCGACATTGCCGAAGGCCTGGCCAGAGACGGTCTTTCTGAAAAGCCGCGTCGTTTCCTGGGCGCGCCCGGACATTTGCGGCAGTGCGCCGGACCGGGATGGGCCCTGGTCGGCGATGCCGGTTATTTCAAGGATCCGCTGACGGCACACGGCATCACCGATGCACTGCGCGATGCGCAGCTGTTGCTCGATGCCTCCCTATGCTCTGGCTTCGGCGACCTCTCGTCCTATCAGAAGACGCGGGACCGTCTGTCGGCCGGTTTCCTGCGCATCACCGGTCAGATCGCATCCTTCGATTGGACGCTTGACCAGTTGAAAGGCCTGCACAAGAGCCTGACCGCAACCATGAAGGCAGAATATGCCTATTTGCTGGAGGGCGTTCCGGCGCAACGGCAAGCCGCGTAACATCGAGCGCCCAGCCCGCATTTCTCACGCTCTCTGTGGTCTGCGCCGGCTCAAGCGCGCGACAGAGTAGGAGAAGTGCGCAGAGCGTACCGAGCGTACGGTCAAGCGCTTCGACGCACGCTGTCGCGCGCTTCAGCCGGCCCGAAGGGTTGCCTTTCGGCGGACATCTCCGGTCCCCTGCGCCTCAACCGTATGGCGCGATACGCTTTTCGTCGCCTGGAACCGTATCTGCCTCGCCGCAAAGCAACGCAGACGACAGAGATTGTCAGAAATGCGGGCTACCGTCCCCGATCGATGCGGCGGCCGAGACTGACGATGATCGACTGGCACAAAACCAGTGCCGGCACCTGCGAGCGGAAATGGCCGAGCCGTGCTTCCTTGACGTAAAGCACGCGCTCGGCCAGCCCTACGACGGGGCTGAGTTCGTTGTCGGTGATCGCCAGGATGCGCCGACCCCGGTCGGCCGCAATCTCGGCGATTTCGACCGTTTCAGGTGTATAGTCATCGAAGGTAATGGCCAGCAGAACATCGTCCTCGGCAATCGACGCAATCTGCTCATTTCGCATCGCGCCGAGATTGTCGATCAGGTGAACGCGCTTCCCGACATTGGCAAACCCGTAGAAGGAATAGGCTCCGATCCCGTAGGCACCGCGCGCTGCCGCAATGTGAACGGCCCCACAATTCACCATGACATCCACGAATGCTTCCAGCTCGTCATCGTCGATATCGTCCCGCAACCGCAAGAGCGACTCGACGGCGGTTTGCACGAAAGTGTCGAAGACGACCCGCGGTTGCTCAAGATCCAGGCTGTTTTCATTGGCCATCTCGTTGTGCTCGCCAAGCGCCTTGATGCGATCGGCATAGGTCATCCGCGGTCCGACAAGCCGCTGACGGAACACGTCCTGCAATTCGGCAAAACCTGAAAAACCGAGCTCTTTGGCAAAGCGGGTGATGTTTGCCGGCGGCACTCCAGCCATTTTGGACAGGCCCACAATATTGTAGATGGCGACGTCTTCCGGGTTGTTAAGGAAGAACTGGGCAACCTGGTTAAGCCGCTTGCTCAGGCTGCCCTGCCGCTCGACCAGGGCCTCGACAAGACTTGCATAGTCTTCAATACGTTCTGCTGTTCGTTCGCCAGCCTGTTTCTTGCCCATAGGATGGTTTGCCTTCAGCTATCCCGGTGCCCCAACCACGGTTTGTTCCTGGTCGATCAGCGTGCCAGTCATCAGCCCGGCGCTGTCGCTCAGCAAAAAAACCGCCAGCCGCGCCACCTCATCCGGCTGCAGCAGACGGCCGAGTGGAGCACCGGCGTTTGCCGCACCGAGCCAGGCATCACCTTTGTCCAGCACCGTCGCCTGCATGTGGCGTTCCGCCGGGGTGTCGCACCAGCCTACATTGATTCCATTGACGCGAATCCGGTCTTGCAAATGCGCATGTGCGGCGTTTTTCGTCAACGTGGCAAGCGCCCCCTTGGTGGAAGCGTAGATTGCCAGGTCCGGCGCACCGCAATGGGCGTTCATCGACAGGATGTTGATGATGGACCCGGAAGCACCGCGTCGCAGCATGTCATTGATAGCGCCCTGCATCAGGAAATACGGCGCCCGAGCATTCACCGCATAGAGCTTGTCCCAGATCTCATGCGTCCCGTTTGCCACGGCCGCTCGATCAGTCAGTCCGGCCGCATTGACCAGGCAATCAATGCGGCCGAAACGGGAAACCGCCGCCTCGATGACCCGGGCCGGAGCTTCTGCTTCTGCGAGATCGGCCTGCATGAAGGCTACAGAGCAACCGTCCGCCAACCGCGACGCGTGCGCCTCCCCACCCGCAGCATTGCGATCGACCAGAAACAGAGCTTCGACCCCGCTATCGACAGCAATGGCCGCAATCTCCGCGCCAAGCCCTTGGGCGGAGCCGGTTATCACGACCACTTTGTCGTCGAGGCGGATCTCCATGGCTTCCTCCGGAATGGGCACGCAGCAATCAATTGGAGTGCAAGGCTAGTAAAGGCCGCCGTGAAAATCAAAGAGGACCAGGGATGCGGTGGGTGCTCGGGGAGCATCAATCTCCCAACAATTCGCAGTATTGACCGGTTTTGCACCGGAAATTCGCCGGTCAGTCAGGCCTCACCAGCGACCCTCGTCTCAGCCTTTGCCAACGGATCCCTCGGAAAATCTCCGGTGGTGACCGTCGTTTCCGGCTCCACCAGCACAACCTCACAGATCTCGCTCACAGCAATCGGGCAATGTTCCACCCCGTGCGGAACGACAATGAAATCGCCCTCCTCCAGGGTCTCCTCGCGGTCGCGAAATTTCATCAGCAAGGTGCCCTTGTGCACGATAAAGCACTCATCCTCTCCAGGATGAAAATGCCAAACGGCGGTGCCCGACAGTTTCGCCAACCGGATCTGCACGCCGTTTACCTGACCGGCTACCTGTGGGCGCGAAACATCTTCGAACCTGCTGAACGATTGGGTCAGATTCTGCTTCGGATAGGGCGCTATGTGGTTGTTGGCGGTTGCCACGTCCTTCATGATCGCCCGCAATTGCGTTTCCAGGTCTTCGCCCGTGCGCTCGTATTGACCGTCGAGGGCGGCGGTGCCGATCGTGAACCCCGCCGCTCCGGCTTGCTGCACCGCCCGAATGCGCTGCGGCCCATCGATCGACCCGGCCATGATCACCGGCTTGTCAGTCGCCTCACAGACCGCACGCATCAGTTCGCCCACATTCTGCCTGGATCGATAGGCGAGAAGATCGAGACCGTGCACGCCGTCCCGCGCCGTCAGTTGCCGGGCACTTGCGACAATTTCATCAACCGTGCCCTCCAGAACGCTGGGATGACCGACGATACGGCCCGGAAATGGAAAATATTGGACACCGGACCCTGCAAGGATCGGCAGGACCAAGTCCGCACGGGTTCCGCCGAGAAGAATGTCAACGCCGATCTCCACAGCGGCTTTGGCCGAAGCCGCCTCGCTGGCATCATCAAGTGAAACCACCTCAAGGTAGCTGGTGGCGCCGCCCTCCTTGATCGCAGCATTCAGATTCTTCAACCGGTCAAAGGGCAGCCCCACATCCTTGAAGCCGATATGGCGCAGACCGGCTTCGAGCGCCGTCGCAAGGATGCCTTCAGCGTCCTCGACCGTCCGGTCGCGACGCGTGAGCATGAAGATAAATCGAAGTCCCATTGTGCCGCTTCCCTGTCGTCTGCATCCCGTCGGTTTATTGCCAATTTCAATCGCCCGCCATCAAGCGTCGGTGCTGCCCTCATGATAGGGCAGAAATTGGAAAATAGGAGGCACGGTTTTCGACAAGCGTCGATCAAACAGTGATCCGCGTCAGGCCGCGATCTTGACTTTCGCCAGATGCTCGAAAAGCAACGCCACGGCTTCAGCACCCGGATCATTGTGCCCAACGAGACTGCTTTCGGCGATGTAACTGGCGCGCCCGGCTTTCGCCTTGGTGATGCTCGCCGTGTGATCGGCTCCTTCGCGGGCGGATTGCGCCGCAGCGCCAATGCCCTCCTCCAGAGCACTCAGGGCAGGGAGCAGAGCATCGATCATCGTCCGATCGCCCGGCCGCGCCCCGCCAACTTGCTGGATCCGGTCCAGACCAGCCTTCAGCGACCCGATCGCATCCTGCCCACTTGCCGACGCATCGCCGGCAGCTGCAAAGAAAATGGCCAGCAAAACACCCGAAGAACCGCCCATTGTCTGGCTCAGCTCAAGCCCGATCGCACGGTAAAGTTGGGTCAGGTCCGCCAGCGGCAGCCGGTCATAGGCATCGATCAAAGCGCGCGCCGCGGTCGCGAGCGTCGAACCCGTATCGCCGTCGCCGGATTTGGCGTCCAGCGCGTTCAACTCCGCTTCCGCCTCGATCAGCACATTGCAGCACTGATCGATGAAAGCCCGCATCCTTTCATCTTTCGATGGCATTGGCCGGATGGGAGACAAACCGTCGGGCAGCGGCCGAACGGCAATATCGGACACCGGCAGGCACCCCGGCCAGGACCACGGGGCGACCGGCGCCAGCAACTTCCCCTCGACGAATTTCGTCACTGGTAGCAAGGAAACTGAAAATCCCTGCATATCGAGCGAGGTCATCAAATGCGCCGGGCCGACCATCCACCGTATCTGGTCGCCAATTCTGGATCGGGTCAGTTCCTCGGCCAGAACGGCCATTTCCAGCGGAGTCGTTCCGCCGAGATTGTTGAGCAAGGCGACGTGCGGGCCGGGCGTCACGTTAGGCGCAAGCCTGTCGATGACCAGCTCCATGGCATCCCTGGCATTGGTGAAATCGACCTGCTCAATTCCAGCCTCGCCATGGATGCCGAGACCCAACTCGGCCTTTCCCGGTTCGATCCGCAATTCCTTCGGCGAGCCGGGAATGGTGCAGGTATCGAGCGACATGCCGATGGACGCGACGCCGTTGATCGTCTCCTCGGCAGTGCGGGTGACCGTATCGAGGTCGGCTCCTTCTTCGGCCAGTGCGCCGGCGATCTTGTGGACGAACAATGTGCCCGCGACGCCGCGGGGTTGCGGCAGATCGGGCAAGGCAACGTCATCGTCAACCACGACCATGGAGACCTTCAGCCCAAACGCTCGCGCCCGTTCTGCTGCCAGCCCGAAGTTGAGCCGGTCGCCCGTATAATTCTTCACGATCAACAGGCAGCCGGCCTTGCCGGTCACGGCCAGAATGGCGGCCAGGACGGCGTCCACCGAGGGGGATGCGAACACGTCTCCGCAGACCGCCGCCGTCAACATGCCCTGGCCGACGAAGCCGGCATGAGACGGCTCGTGTCCCGATCCGCCGCCCGAGACGAGAGCTACCTTCGACTTGTCCCAATCGGTGCGCACGACAACCTTGATATGCGGATATCCGTCAAGGCGGGCCAGCCGGCCACCGGCCGTGCGCAAAGTCCCGTCAATCGCCTCGGTAACAAGTGTTTCCTTGGTGTTGATGAATTGCCTCATGGTCCTACTCCTCAAGCGACACGAGCGCCGCTGGCATCGAAATACAGCGCGTTGCGGGGCTGGATGGCGACCGTGTCGCCGGGTTCCAGTTCGGTATGGATGTCGGTGAGCGTCACGATGGAATGCTCGCCCAACGCCAGGTGAAGCCGCGTCTGATCGCCCAGATGTTCGATACGAACGACCGACGAAGGTGTGCCTTGCCCGTGCTCGACATGTTCGGGACGAAGGCCGATCGTCGTTGCACCGGGAGGTGCTCCTGCGAACAGATCAGCCGGAAGCGCATTGATGCGCGGCGTGCCCAGGCGCCCAGCAACATAAAGGCTCACGGGATTTTCATAGATGTCACGCGGCGACCCGAACTGCACCAGCCGGCCCTCGTCGAGCACCCCGACATGCGTGGCCATGGTCATTGCCTCGATCTGGTCGTGGGTCACATAGAGAAGCGTGGCGCCGAGACTGGCCTGGATGCGTTTCAGTTCGACACGAAGATTGGCCCGCAATTTTGCATCGAGCGAACTCAGCGGCTCGTCCATCAGATAGATGGCCGGGTTGCGCACCAAGGCCCGGCCTATGGCGACCCGCTGCATCTCTCCGCCAGAAAGCGCCGTCGCCTTGTTGTCGAGCTTGTGGGCGATATGCAGAACCTCGGAGACCTCACCAACCTTGCGCTTGATCTGATCTTCCGGGGTTTTGAGAATCGGAGACCTGAGAGGGAATGCGAGATTGTCGCGCACCGTCATGTGGGGATAGAGCGAGTATTGCTGGAAGACCATCGCCACATCGCGCTGCGCCGGGGTGTCGTCATTGACCGGTCGCCCGTCGATGTAGATTTCGCCTGTGTCTGGCTCCTCCAAACCGGATATGAGGCGCAACGTGGTCGTTTTTCCCGCCCCGGTCGGCCCGAGAAGCACGACGAACGAACCGCTTTCGACGGAGAGTGTGACGTTGTCGACGGCCGTAATCGATCCGAATGCCTTTGTGACGTTTTCGAGGGTGACATCAGCCATATGACAGCACTCCCTCATTCAGGTCCGACCGAATGGCCCGGCCCGATTGACTGTCGAACAGGGTCACGGTCGAACCGTCGAACTCCAATCCGAGTGTTTCACCGACAGTTGCTTTTTGTTGGGAGGGCACCCGCGCCTTGACCTCACCATTGTAGGTGTCCAGCGTAACGATCTGGGTCGTTCCCAGATATTCGCTGGCTATGATCTGCCCGCGGTATGCGGCTGAATCGGACAGCCTGATGTGTTCGGGCCGCACGCCATAAACCATGCCGCCATCGAAGGCCTCCAAGAGGGCCGGGATTGCCAGCGACTGGTGATGCAGCTTGGCGCTGGTCGCACCTCTTTCGAGGTTGCCGTGAAACTTCAGGAAATTCATCGATGGCGAGCCGATGAAGTCAGCGACAAACATCGTCGCCGGCTTGTCGTAGATATCCTGGGGCGTGCCGAACTGCTCGACCACACCGTGGTTCATGACAACGATCTTGTCGCCCATCTGCATCGCTTCGAGCTGGTCGTGGGTGACATAGACGGTGGTAGCGCCCATTCGGTCATGCAGGCCTCTCAACTCACCGGCCATGCGCTCGCGAAACTCTGCATCGAGGGCGCCAAGAGGCTCGTCCATGAGGAAACACTTCGGACTGCGTACGATCGCACGCCCCAGCGCGACGCGCTGGCGGTCCCCGCCCGACAGGCCTCCGACGGGGCGGTTGAGGATGTCTTCAATGCCCAATATTCGGGCGACCTCGGCGACTTTCTCGTTTATCTGCGCCCGTGGCATGCCCTGACTGAGAAGCGGGTAGCTGATGTTCTTGCGCACGTTCATATGGGGATAGAGCGCGAACATCTGGAACACGAACGCAATGTCGCGCTTGCTGGCGGGCATCTGCCCAACCTCTTCGCCATCGATGAAGATCTCACCGGATGTTGGCAGCTCCAGTCCCGCGATCATCCGCAGAGTGGTGGTCTTGCCGCAGCCCGACGGCCCGAGGAGCATGAAGAATTCTCCATCCTCGATCTTGAATGACGAAGACTGCACCGCCGTGAAATCTCCAAATTCCTTGCGAACGTTTCTGATTTCGATCTCGGCCATGACGTTACTCGGGAAAGTGGCTGACGATGATGAACATGACCGTGCCCACCAGCGTAATTGCGAAGGAATAGGTGAAGGCAATCAGGTAAAGCGGCTGCATCAGCATGAGCACGCCAACCGCGATCAGGATGCTGGCCACCAACTCCCAGGGGCCGCGGCGAAATCGCGCCAGTCCGTTGAAGAAATCGCTCATTTGCGGACCGCTCCAAAGGTGATGCCGCGCAGCAGGTGTTTGCGCAAGAGGATCGTGAAGACCATCACCGGCACGAGAAAGATCGTCGCGCCCGCCGCGACCGCCGGCCAGTCCTGGCCGCCGACGCCGATGATGGTCGGAATGAACGGGGGTGCCGTCTGGGCCGTTCCCGAGGTCAGCAGCACGGCGAAGGCATATTCGTTCCAGGCGAAGATCAGGCAGAAGATCGCGGTCGAGGCGATGCCGGTCGCCGCCTGCGGCAGGACGACCTTGTAGAACGCCTGGAAGCGCGTATAGCCGTCGATCAGGGCTGCCTCCTCATATTCGCGCGGGATCTCGTCGATGAAGCCCTTCAGGAGCCAGACCGATAGCGACAGGTTCACGGCCGTATAGAGCAGTATCATTCCGGCATGGGTGTCCGAGAGTCCCAGCGATCGGAACATCAGGAATATCGGGATGGCCACCGCGATGGGCGGCATCATCCGCGTCGACAGAATGAAAAACAGGAGATCGTCTTTCAGCGGAACCCGAAACCGCGAGAACGCGTAGGCCGCGAGTGTCCCCAGAAAAACCGAAAGGAATGTCGATCCGAAGCCAATGATCACGGAGTTCATGAAGCGTTCGCCGAAACGCGACGGCCCGGCGATCACCATGCCCTTGTCGTGGACGATTTCCTCATACCAGGTGGTTGGCGGATTTGCTTCCATATACTCCGGCGTCTGACGCGTCTGCGTGGTGAAAAGGTTGACGTATCCCTCGAGCGACGGCTCGAACAGGACCTTTGGCGGATAGGCGATGGAATCGGGTGACGATTTGAAGCCGGTAGAAAAAATCCAAAGCAATGGGAGCAGAGTGATCAACGCATAGGCGATCACCAGGACGCCTGCGGTCCACTTTTGCCGGACGGAGGGCTCGGTTACCGAATAGCTGCTCATCTTTCTTTCACCCGATTGAGCGCTTTCACATAAATCGACGCCAATCCGAAAACGGTGACGAAGAGAATGATTGCGTAGGCCGAGGCGAACCCGGTGCGCCATTTCTCGAAGGCTTCGCGCTTCAGGTTGATCGATGTGAGTTCCGTGACCGATCCGGGTCCGCCGCCGGTCAATTGGACGACAAGGTCGAACATCTTGAAGTTTTCGATGCCGCGAAACAGAACTGCCAGCATCAGGAAAGGCAGCACCATCGGAACCGTGATGGTCCAGAACTGGCGCCACTTCGAAGCCCGGTCGCATTCAGCAGCCTCATAGATCGACTCCGGTATCGATCTCAGACCCGCCAGGCAGATCAGCATGACGAACGGTGTCCACATCCAGGTATCGACAATGACAATGGCCCACGGTGCCAATCGGACGTCGCCGATCATCGAAAAACTGGTTGGGTCGACACCGGTGAAGAAGGCCACCGCATAATTGAACAGCCCGATTTGCGGCTGGTAGAGAAAGGTCCAGAAGTTTCCGACCACGGCTGGAGACAGCATCATCGGAAGCACGATGATGGTCGTCCACAAATCGTTGCCGCGAAACTTCCTGTTGATCAGCCATGCCAGGGCAAAGCCGATCAGCACCTGAAGGAACATGGTCCAGAACAGGAAATGTGCTGTCGCCTGCATGGTCAGCCAGACATCGCTGTCGGTCAGAATGCGCTCGTAGTTGCGCAACCCGATCCATTTCACTTCCGCATTCGGACGGTTGGCGCGAAAGTTCGTGAAGCTCAGCCTGATCGTCCAGATAAGCGGAAAGATGTTGACTGCCAGAAGGAGAAAGATGGACGGGGCCACAAAGATCCAGGCGATGGCGCGGTCGGACAGGCCCCTGATCCTTCGCGCAACCCTTTTGGGTGTCGCCTTGGCGGCGCGATCCAATGCCGTGTCGAGCACAGGCCCCTCCCATTTATCATGCATTGTCATCCGCAGGCCAACTTAAGCCAATCGGCCTGCGGACAGGATCTTTCAGGACGCGCCTTAGAGCAAAGGGCGACAATTTTGCACCATTTGACCGCGGCGATTTTGGTCTCTGGCTAGGCGGATTGCCCGCCGTGGTGCCAACCCACCACAAGTGCAAGCCAACGACGCCAGGGGCCAAAAGCGCCCGGCCCGGAGGGTGGCTGCATATCGGCCCATCGGCTGCGTTGCGCCGCTTGCCCGATGCACCACATCGCGCTGCGCGACGCGCCTGGCCGAGTGGAGCCGATCTGCAGCCATCAAATGATCCAAACTTATCACCCTTTGCTCTAACTCAACGTCGGGACTTAGATTTTCCCGTCGTCTTCGAACACTTCGGTCCAGTCTTCGACCAGGCCGTCAAGTGCTTCCTGGGCCGTACCTTCGCCCGCGATGACATAGGAATGGACGCGGTCCTGCATCGCCAGAAGCAAGGAGGCGTAGGACGGCTCGGCCCAGAAATCCTTCACGATCGCCATGGAATCGAGGAATGTCTGAGCATAGGGCTGGCTGGTCGCAAAGCCCGGATCCTCGACCACTGCCTTGAGCGCCGAATACCCGCCAAGTTCCCACCACTTTTTCTGGATTTCCGGCTGGGCGAACCACTTGATGTATTCCAGCGCCGCATCCTGGCTGTCGGAATAGGAAACAACGGAAATGCCCTGACCACCCAGCTGGGCGAAGTGCCCTCCAGGGCCGGCCGGATTCGGGAAATAGCCCGACTTGTCACCACCAACATTCGGATCGGCATGGACGCCCGGCCAGATGAAGGCGAAATTCATTTGCATGGCCACCTGGCCAGACTTGTACGCGTCGATATTCTCCGACATGTACCAGTCCGATGAACCCGGTGGCGTGCAACAATCATAGAGTTCTTTGTAGAACTCCAGACCGGCGGCGGCGTCTTCCGAGTTCACGAACCCGGCCAGCTCATACGGGCTGTCCGGATTGCCGTATTCGAAGCCAAAATTGTAGAGGGCGTTGGTCACACCCATGGTGATGCCTTCCGAACCGCGCTCGGTGTAGATCGCAGCGCCATAGACCGTCTTGCCGTCGATTTCGCGGCCCTGAAAAAACTCCGCAATGTCCTTGAGCTCGGCCAGTGTGTTCGGAACACCGAGATCGCGGCCGTATTTTTCCTTGAATTCAGCCTGCAATTCCGGCCTTTCGAACCAGTCCTTGCGATAGGTCCAGCCGACAACATCGCCAAACGCCGGCAGGGCCCAGTAGTTAGGCGTGCCCTTTGGCCACTCGGCATATCCCGTCACCGTAGCCGGAATGAAGTCGTCCATCGTGATGCCCTGGGCATCGAAGAAGTCATTGAGTTTGACATAGTGGCCGGCTTCGGCGCCGAGTCCGATCCATTGGCTGTCACCGATCATCAGGTCGCAGAGTTTGCCGCCCGAGTTGAGTTCGTTGAGCATGCGGTCGGCGAAGTTCGGCCACGGTACGAATTCAAAGCCCATCGTATGGCCGGATTGCTGTTCGAAATCCTTGCTGAGCTCGATCAGCGCGTTCGCCGGATCCCAGGCTGCCCAGCACAATGTCAGTTCGTCGGCATGCGCGGCGCTGACGCTCAGGCCGCCGGTCACTGCGATCGCGGTTGCAGTAAACAGATTCGTGAATTTCATGGGGGTCCTCCCTTGCGTTCGATATCCCTGACGACGTGGAACGCGATCATGGATGGCTCTTCCTAAATGATGAACGTACCTCAGATCAAGCAAAAAATGAGGTACGCACCTCAAAATCGCCCCAAAGAACCGTCTGAAGATCAGTGAAGATTCTCGCGCAGAACGATATCGATTCGGATTTTTTCCTGCGATTCAAGCAGTTTGGCATTGTCGCACTTGGCCTTCAGCACCCGAATGGCGCTGCGTGCAAGATGTCCTACATTTTGCGTAATGACCGCGTCGATCTCGTCTGCAACGAGGGCGTCCCGCATGATCGGCGTGAGTTCATGCCCGATAACGACGGGCGAACCGTCGCGGCGATGCTGTCGCACCGTGCCCAACAGAGCCTTGTTTCCCGATCCGATGGAATAGACCCCGGCAATGTCCGGGTTGTTGGCGAACGCGCGACCGACAATCTGCTCGATCCGCTCCGGATCATCGTGCCCTTCCAGGGTAGGCAGTACATCGACCAAGGCAAACCGATCCGCCACGACCCGATCGAAACCGAGCCGTCGCTCGATGGCGTCACGCGCCGACATGGAATTGCTCAAGACCAGCACCTTGCCACCGGCCTGCCCCAGAAATCGCCCCATCAAAAGGCCCGCGGTTCTGCCGGCTGCGACATTGTTGATGCCTACGAACCAGTCGCGGTTTGAACTCGGCAGGTCCGACACAAGGGCAACGACCGCAACATTCATTTCCTGCAAACGCAGGATCGCATCACGGATTTCTGGTGTTTCGGGCGCCATGATCGCAACCCCCTCGAACCCGGCGGCGCCGACGCGCTGCAAGATGCGCACGGTCGCGTGCGGGTCCCGTGGCGGTATCCGGTATTGCTTGATCAGCAGGCGATCAGTCCAGCCGCTGGTCGCGGCCTCCTTCAAGGCAGCTCGCAGTGTATCGACGAATTGCCCCTCTCCCTCGGGAAGGACGAAGGCGAAGCGATATTCTCTCTGGCGAGCGAGATTGGCGGCCGAAACGTCACGGATATATCCGATGGAATCGACCGCATTGTTGACCCTGTCGATGGTCTTTTGGCGGACTCCGGGCCGGGCGTTCAACACGCGGTCAACCGTAGCGAGGCTCACGCCAGCCGCCTTGGCTAAATCTCTTACCGTTGGCTTGCCCAAAGAAACCTCCAGCATCGCTCAATAGGCAATGTCCTGAGGTACGTCAATCAGAAAGGCAGTCTGATATTTCGGATTGTGGACAATTCAACCCGTCGATTCGACAGTCCTTTTAGCCAATTTCACGCGCCAGGGCAGCGCCAAAATTCTGTTCGGCCGCATGCATCTCCCACCCGTCCAAGGCTGTCATCTCGGGACGACTGTCAGATCGACTGGACCGTCCAGATCGGCAAACGCCCGCTCCAGTGCCCTGACGTGACGGTTGAGGTTTTCAAGCGTCGCGAACGCGCCCGCATCGACGCCGACCTCGACGAAAAGTCGGTCGCCACCGCGCCGCGTGCGAAGGCCGACCAGGCAGCCGGGCGGCAGTGTCGTTTCTACGATTTTGCGCAAGCCGGTCATCTCGCTGTGCGGAGCGGGCCGATCGAACAGGCTAGCAAGCCCCGAGAGAAACATGCCGATGCCGCGCCTCAGCATTAAAAGCACCACCAGTGTGGCACCGAGGGCGTCAAACAAAATCACCAGCGCCGGATCCTTGGCGAGAGCAGCGATCGTCAGCGTGACCTGCAAGATGGCCGACCCGACGAGCGCACCGAATCGGGCGCTCAGTTCGGCCCCGAGAATACCCCGATCCGGCCCCTTGGCGGCAGCGCGCATGCTGAACCAGCCGAAAATATTGATGATCAGATTGACGGCATTGATGATGGCGGCGAACGCCAGGCCGAGCGGACTGGCGGGCACACCGGCCTCGACCACGGTGTAAAACACCCGTTGCGCCACCCACAGTCCGCCGAACACCAGGCTGAGCCCGACGATCACCCAGGCAAACTGTTCCACCTTGCCGGTCCCGAACTGGAAGTCCGTCAGCCGACCGCGATGCACAGACCGCAGGAGCCACAGTGTGTAAAAGACCACGGTGAGCATCAGGGCACCGCGGATGGCCTCCCCCAGCATGGTCAACGATCCGCTGGCAATGGCAACGAGGATGAGCATCAGGGTGATCGCCGTGTCGGCCGAAACCGTCAGCAGAAAAGCTCGCTCCTTGGCCAGTTCCCCGGCAGAGGGAGTGCGCGTTTCGACACTCACAGCCGCAGACGCGCCCGCAGCACGTCGATGAGCCCGACATCCGGAAAGCGAACATAGGCGGATTGGCCAATGGGACACTTGTCGAGCCCGGCGTCGCCGGTATCCAGTGTCAGGACCGCCTGGGCGACCCCGTCGGTTCGGCCCTTGGCCAACGCAGCCAGGTCCTTTCGGCCGATGGTTGCCGCCGAGCCGCGTGTCAGCAGCACGGTCGCCGCGCGTGTAAAAGGTTCTCCCTCGAGAACGACTTCGGCCTGATCGCCATTGTCGATCAGCGCGATCTCGGCATCGGGTACCGGCACATCAACCAGCAACACAGAGCAGTCAATCCATTCGATCACGGGCTGCCCGGCGCGAACCACGGCGTCGGGTGCCGCCAGCAAGCTGAAGACGTGTGCCCCTTCCGGCGCGCCGACTGCCGCCGATGACAAATCGGCGAGCGCGGTCTGCGCCAGTTCGAAACCGGTACTTGCGTCGGCCAGACGCGCTTTGGCCCGGTCCAGTTCGTGGCGCAGGCGTTGCTGCTCGAGCTTCAGTTCCAGTTCACCGTAATGCAACCAGTCCGGCGTGCTGCCGTCCGCGCCGATATAGACACCGGCTTCCGCCGACCGGTCGCGCAGCAAAGCAAAGGTCAGCCGCGAATTGAGATCGGCCTCCGTCGATCTCGCTCCTGCCAAACGCAGGGACGCTTCATCCAGCTCCGCATTTGAGCCCACGCCACGCCCGGCGAGATCCCGCCGACGTTCAACGACGCGCTTGAGAACAGCGATGGTCTCCGCGACGACGTCGATTTCCTTGCGCAGCGTAGCGATCTCGGTTTCAAGGGTACGATGGAAAAGATCGGCCATCTCGTCGCGCGCGGCGACCCGCTCGCGTTCCATCTGTGCGATTTCCTCCAACTGTTCGTTCGCTTCCCGAACGCCGATATCGGCTGCAGCGACCCGTTCCCGCATATTTTCCACCGCCTGTTTCTCGGTAAACAGCAGTGGATTCTCGATCATGGCGACAAGGCCATCCGCGCCGATCGTCGTTCCTGCCGAGGGAAGCGGCGTGACAATACGACCGTCGATGGGCGCCACTGCCAGGCGCGACCAGGTGGTCACCGCCGAATCGCGCACCAGGGTAGACCGGACATAGGGGCCGATCATCCATGCGCAATAGGCCACGAAAACCACCGCCACCAGCAGGAAAAGGCGTCTGCCACGCATCATAGCTCCCCTCATTTAACGCGCAGGCTGACAGCATGGGACAAGAGCCAACCGTCGTTGTCAACTCGGATGGTTGCAGGCGATCAATACGGATTTCACACCAATATTTGGACAGCCAAGCCCGATCAGTGAACACTTTGTTTCAAAAACACCGGCCCGCCGGCTCTTTTTGAAGGGGAGTATCCGTCTTATCTCTCTTCACACCGGCAGCAACAGGAAAGGCCTGCTCATCCGATGCCCGACAGACTTCCAACCTATTTCATTTCCCACGGTGGCGGTCCCTGGCCCTGGCTTGAGGACATGCGGCCCCATTATGCCGAACTGGAAAAATCTCTTGAGCGGATGCGCGAGGAACATTCGGGTGACTTGAAGGCCATCCTGATGATTTCGGGCCATTGGGAGGAGGACCATATGACCGTGATGTCCGGAACCCAACCGCCCATGGAATATGACTATTTCGGGTTTCCGGACCACACCTACCAGATCCGCTATCCGGCGCCGGGGGATCCGTCGCTCGCGGCTGAGGTCAAAGGCCTGCTCGATCAAGCCGGCATCGAGACCGGATCCGATGAAGGCCGCGGTTTCGACCACGGAACCTTCGCCCCGGCCTATATCATGCACCCGCAGGCCGACATGCCGATCGTGCAATTGTCCATTCACAGCAATTACGATCCTGAGCTGCACTATCAGGTAGGGCGCGCATTGGCGCCCTTGCGCGACCAGGCGGTCCTCATTGTCGGCAGCGGGTTGAGTTATCACAATCTTGGAGCGATCCGACATCCGGAAATCGCGCGGGAACCGTCGATTGCCTTCGATACCTGGCTACAGGAGACGCTGCTGTCATCCGATCCGGAAACCAGGCACCAGCGTCTTCTTGATTGGGAAGCAGCGCCATCTGCCCGCAGTGCCCATCCGAAGGAAGATCACCTGGTACCGCTGATGGCTGCCGTCGGCGCTGCCGATACGGAACCCGCGACCATGGTCTACCATGAGATGTTCATGGGCAACTTCGCCGCCTCCAGCTTCCGATTCGGGTAGATCGAGGCCTGGAGGTCACCCCATGCTGCGTTCGATGCGATCCAGCGTTTCCATGGTCGGTAAAGCCTGAGCCACCGAACTGTTGGGCTCCCTGCCTTCACGGATGGCGGCAATGAACTCTCGGTCCGCCAGTTCGATGCCGTCATTCGAAACCGCCACACCTGAAAGATCCACGGGTTTGTCGTAACCGTCGAACAGATCGTCGTAACGGGCAAGATAGGTTCCGTTGTCGCAAATGTAGCGGAAAGTGGTGCCGAACGGACCGTCATTGTTAAAGCTGAGCGACAGTGTGCACAGGGCACCGTTTTCGGCCTTCATGCCGATGCTCATGTCCATGGCGATCCCGAGCTCGGCATGCGGCGGACCTTGCAGGCCGAAGGCTTCTACCGCCTGTCCGCCGGTCTGATACTCGAACAGATCGACCGTGTGGCAGGCGTGGTGCCAGAGCAGATGGTCGGTCCAGGTCCGCGGCTCGCCCTTGGCGTTGGTGTTGGTGCGACGGAAGAAATAGGTTTGCACATCGAGTTGCTGCAACGTCAGCTCACCCGCCAGAATGCGATTGTGAACCCATTGATGCGACGGATTGAACCGGCGCACGTGGTCAACCATTGCGACAAGGCCGGTCCGCTTCTGCATCTCCACCACCCGCCGGGAGTCGGCCAGCGAGTCGGCCATCGGGATTTCGCACAGGACATGTTTGCCGGCCTCCAGGGAAGCGATCGTCTGCTCGGCGTGCTGCTGTGTCGGCGTGGCCAGGATGACCGCATCGACATCGTCGCGGGCGAGGCTTTCGCTCAGATCCTTGGTGGCATGGGCTATGCCACGCTGGCGCGCAACGGCCGCGATGTCGTCCGGGCCACCGCCGACTACCGATGTCACCTCAACACCCTCGATCCTCGACAGCGCGTCCAGATGTTTGGTCCCGAAAGCGCCGGCAGCGCCGGCCACACACAATCTCATGGCGGATTTCCTTTTGGTCACAACCCTGCGGATAGGCACTTCAATCTTGCAGTCGGTGCTTGGAATGCTGGTAGCATGCAGACGTGCACCCGAGAAATTGAATGGCGTGCTACGCTATTTGGAATTGTTATAGAACGTCCTTCAAGAGAACGCTTGCTGACCATATTGCTCGCGACAATACTGTCGGATCATGTCGATCAGACGCGTCTGCGTTTCCGTGGGTCGCCAACCAACCCTATAGGTCAATCCAATACCCCGTTCGCTGTCCTTGAGCGGGACCGGCAGTGGCGCCAGAATACCCTGGTGGCGCTCCGTTTCGAACTGATTTTGCGACATGATGGTCACATAATCGCCGCGCTGCATCAGGCCGCGCACGAGAACGAGCGAACTCGACACGATGCGCACAGGCGTCTCCGCCATATCCTGGATTCGCAGATTTTCGAACAGATAAGATCCCGTCGGGGTCGCCTTCGGTGGCGCTATCCATGGATACTCAAGCGTGTCGCACAACGTGGGACGTGACCGGCTTGCCAGCGGATGCCCAGGACGGGCGACGATCGACAGTTGTTCCGAAAACAGCGGCTCCTGGATGACGTCATCGGCCGGAAGCGGCTCCCGCAGAGCACCGATCAGAAAATCGATTTCGCCAAAGCGAAGATCGCGCAACAGGGTCGGATAAGGCGCATCGACACAGCGGATCTGCAGACCCGTGCCGCTGGCCGCCAGCAAGCCGTCGATGGCATCCGGCAGGATGGAAGAGCGCGAAAGTGGCAGGGATCCGATGACGATGCGGGTGCTGTCCTGTCCCTTGAATGCATCGACCTCGTAACCGCCCTGCCGCATCTCGGCCATCGCCAACCGAACGTGATGCACGAATGCTTCGGCAGAAGGCGTCAACATCACGCCCCTTCGAACAGGTTCGAACAGAGGAATGCCAGCGAGCTCCTGCAACTCCCTGGCAGCCCGGTGCACGGCAGGCTGCTTGGCACCGATATCGCGTGCCGCCTGGCTGTAACTTCCAGCACGAGCGATGGCGACGAGCGCATGAAGCTGTGCCCGCGTGACTTGTTTGTGAAAGTCGCGCCTGGCCCTGACTTCCCCGGTTCGAGCCGCGCGCCGTGCTGCCAGTTGCCCGCCGGTTCGCAGATGCCCGATTGCGCGTCGTACGCGGCGCTCGAGGATCTCTCCGACCTCGGTCAGAAACATGCCTTGCGGTTGCCGGTCGAAAAGAGAAGCCCCATAAGCAGCCTCCAGTTTCGCGATGGCCTGGGTAATGGCCGGTTGCGACAGATGTACCCGTTCGGCCGCCAGCCCGATGCGTTTTGTGGCGGCCACCTCGCTGAACGCGATCAGATGTCTGATGTTCGGCAAGCTGCTTTCCAAGTCGACCATCCTGTCTTCGACAATTGCATGGCCTATAACATTTTTCAATCACGCTGTCAGTCTTCGAAGTAGGTTCACAAGTCCACTGGATGTAGCGTGCCGCGCATGGATGCCAATTACTTGCCATATCATCCCGATCCACGGAAGCCAGGTTATAAGCCGCCTGCCGGCGCGGTCGATGCGCATTGCCACGTCTTCGGACCGGCCGACCGTTTCCCCTATGCTCCTGCACGCAAATACACGCCCTGCGATGCGCCCAGGGAAGAGCTTTTTGAACTGCGCGACCACCTTGGCTTCAGCCGCAACGTCATCGTTCAGGCGTCGTGCCACGGAACCGACAACGCCGCCATGGTCGATGCCTTGCAGACGGCGGGCGATCTGGCGCGCGGGGTGGCGGTGGTCGGTCACGGGATCACCGATGAAGAATTGTCCGCCCTGCATGCAGCCGGCGTTCGCGCTGTCCGGTTCAATTTCGTCAAACGCCTGGTGGATGCCACACCGCAAGAGGTCTTCTTCGGAATTGCGGAACGCATTGCCCGCCTTGGCTGGCATGTCGTCGTCTATTTCGAGGCGCCGGATCTGCAGGACCTGACACCTTTTTTGCTGACGCTCCCGACGCCCATAGTGGTCGATCACATGGGCCGCCCGGATGTTACCGCCGGAACGCACCACCCGGACTTCCAGCGCTTTGTCGGTCTCCTGCAGGATAACCCGAGCATATGGACCAAGGTCAGTTGTCCGGAGCGGCTGACTGTTGCCGGCCCGCCCTATGACGACGTGGTGCCGTTCGCCCGACTGCTGGTGGAACGATTTCCAGACCGTGTGTTGTGGGGCACCGACTGGCCCCACCCCAACATGAAATCGCACATGCCGGATGACGGCCAGCTGGTCGACATCATTCCAAGGATCGCGGTGACCGAAACCGCTCAACGCGCCCTGCTCGTCGATAACCCGATGCGCCTTTACTGGGGCGCTGTCTAGGAGAACGCAGACGATGGAACCCACTCAATTCGACCATCATGCCGCGATCGAGGGCACCACCATCTTCGATGGCGCCCAGGCCATGAAAGGCTACGCCCTGAACAAGATGTGCTACTCGTTCAACGCGGCCACCGCGCGCGAAGAATACCTGGCCGACCCGGAAGCCTACATGGAAAAATTCGGCCTGAACGAGGAACAGAAGCAGGCCTGTCGCGACAAAAACGTGCTGGCGATGATCGCTGTGGGTGGCAACATATATTACCTCGCAAAGTTCGCTGGGATTTACCACTTGGACGTTCAGGATGTCGGCGCTCAGCAGACCGGAATGTCCAAGGAAGCATTCAAGGAAAAACTTCGCAAGGCGGGAGACTGAGACATGGCCAGGATCATCGGAGGGCTGACTAGTTCGCACATTCCGGCAGTCGGCAATGCCATCGCCAGGGAACTGTACGAGGACCCCTATTGGAAACCTTTCTTCGAAGGCTACCCGCCGATCCGCGAATGGCTTGGCGATCACAAGCCGGAAGTCGCGATCAATATCTACAATGACCACGGTCTGGGCTTCTTCCTCGACCGCATGCCGACGTTCGCCATCGGTGCGGCCCATGAATATCGCAACGAGGATGAAGGCTGGGGCATCCCGCAATTGCCCCCCTTCCCCGGCGATCCGGAATTGAGCTGGCACATTATCGAGAGCATGGTCGAGCAGGAGTTCGACATCACCTCCTGCCAGGAACTGGCGGTGGATCACGGTTTCGTGGTGCCCATGCAGCTCTTCTGGCCCGGCGCACCAAACAACCCGGACATGCCGCGCACCGTCCCGATCAGCGCCAACACGGTGCAGCATCCGATCCCGACGCTGAAACGCGCCTATGATTTCGGCAAGGCCCTGCGCAAGGCTTTGCTGTCCTATCCGACAGACATCAACATCGTGGTGCTTGGTACGGGCGGGTTGAGCCATCAGCTCGATGGCGAGCGGGCCGGCTTCATCAACAAATCGTTCGATCAGATGTGCATGGAGAAAATCGTCAGCGACCCGGAGGCTCTGACGAAGATCAGCCGCATGGAACTGGTCGAAAAGGCCGGCGCCCAGGGAACCGAATTCCTCATGTGGATGATGATGCGCGGTGCGTTGGGCGACAGGGTCACGCCCGTACACACAAACTACCACATACCGATCTCGAACACGGGTGCTGGCACGATGATGCTGGAATGCGCGGCTTAGCGAAACCTCAACCCGTTTCGGTTTGAGCCCGACCGGTCCGAGAGGTTGGCGAGGACCCGGCGGCGTCGCGCATCGCGATCGATCTGTGCCGCCCAATTTGAGCCGGCGCGGATGATCTGACCACTGGCCGCTTCGCCACATGATGCATCAGATGCAAACAAGTCCGGGAGCCGATAGCCACTTTCGGCTCCCGGTATCAACGGGAGACTTTTAGTACCCGTCGATTGCCTCTCGGGCGGCATCGCCGCTGGCGTCAGCTTCCGTTTCGTGGCGAATCTCGTTCGCCTCCTGTCGCATCTGCGTCCAGTGCCACCAGATCCAGAAGGCCAGTCCGATGATGTACATCGGAAACTCGAAGCCCTGGAAGGGATAGACCGCTGCGACATTCGCGAGATCGACGGCCCAGTTGCTCATACCGTTCGTGGACATATGTGACCTCCTTTAGTTTCTGGCACCGACCAGCGCTTTTTCTGCGCTGGTGACATCCGCGATCGCCGCCTCGTAGTCCTGGGTGGTTTCGAAATCGAGACCTTCCAGTTCGACCTTGGCGGGCACCCTCAGGACTCCGAATGAGTTCAGCACTTTCGCGCCGATCCAGGCCGGCACGAAGCCGAGTACGAAGAACATGATGATAGCGCCGATAAACTGGCCGAGCGGGTTGATGGCGGCATAGCCCTCATACGGCGAGGAAGGCTGCCCCCACAGCACGAAGCCGGCGATAACCAGTCCGATGAAGCCGGCATAGCCGTGTACCGCGACGGCGCCGACCGCGTCGTCGATCTTGAACCTGCGCTCGACCCAGTAGTGCAGCTTGTATGCGGCCCATGCGCCGATGGCGGCGATGATCATGGCCTGTATCGGATGATAGAGATCGTTGCCGGCGGACGCCGTGATGATCCCCGCCAGACCGCCGGAATAGGTCCAGAACGCATCGCCCTTGGACACCACATAGGCCATCATCAGGCCGCCTGAGAGCGACATCAGGAAGTTGAAAGTGATAGCCGACAGCGTTGTCGGAGCAAGGTAGATGTTGGTGGCCGTGAATGTCTCGCCGGTGATCTGGCCGCCAATGCCCTCGGGCGAAATGATCGGCACATTGCAGGCGGCATAGAAACCCCAGAAGCCGGTATAGATCAGGAATAGACCGAGCGTGACCAGCCAGCGGTTATGCGGGGGGATATCGCGCGGCGTTCCATCGGGAGCAAATTTGCCGAGACGCGGACCCAGCACCACCAGAACACCGAGAGCGAACCCGCCGGCGATAGCGTGAATAACGCCGGACGCGTAGGCGTCGTGATAGCCAAGCAGCTTGACCATCCAGCCGTCCCAGTGCCAGCCCCAGGACGCGTCGATGATCCAGGTGAACGAACCGATGAGAATTGCCAGAAGCCAGAATGCGCCCGAACGGATGCGCTCGATAACCGAGCCCGAAACGATCGAGGCAGCGGTCCACGAAAACAGCAGGAAGGCCGCCCAGAACACGCCGTTGATATGGTCCGACAGATTGGTCCCCATCGCCGGGTCCCATGGCCGGGCGCCCTTCGCAGCGTCGAAGTTGATGCCGCCGGTGATGAACGGCCCGTTGGGGAAGGCGAAATAAATCCACCAGCCGAAGAAGAAAAAGGTGATGGTCACCAGCGGGATGAGCATCGTGTTCTTCATCAGCGTATGCATGTGATTGCGACGCCGACTGGCCGCCACTTCGTAGAGGCAGAACCCGACGTGAATCAGAAACATGAAGACGACGGTGACCCAGTAGTAGAATTCGGTGAAAATGGTCGTCAGGGCGTCCAGATTGTTGCCCATAGCGCTTCCCCTCCCGCTTTGCTGCATTCACATAGGCACCTCCGGGCAAGCGGCCTCCGATCCGCTTTGACGTTTAACCGGCGATTGTATGCGACCGGTCACCCTGAGGCAGTCCATAAACGACAACATTATAACCAAAAAGGTACCAATAGCTATGATTAGAAATATTAATACTATACCAATAATAAACCAAAATTGTATTTGGAACAGTTTTTGACCAGAGCGGAGCCTTGGCCACAAGGGCATTCCGTGAGTTTTTCGAGACACTGGAAACCAGCCTTCCAATGGCTCTGCTGCAATCTGGAGTGGCAGCAATACGGGCCAGTCACCCTTTGCGGAAAGCGAACCCAAGCTGATCCCACAACAATCGGAGTTGACAAGCCAGGACCAAGTGCTCTTCGGTACGGGCCGAGGCGGACAGAGGCATGCGCCCCGGATCGATTCGAGTTTAGTTGACCAGGCAAGCTCCTTGGGCAAGACAGTGCCTTGTTCGACGCAGCCGATGATTGCCACGCTCGGCCCGTTGATGTCACCTGAGGCTGCTAAGGGCTCCCCTCATCCCGTTTCGGCCTGAGCCCGAAAGGACTTCGGCGACATGCCTGTCGCCCGCGAGAAGACCCGGCTGAAATAGGCCGGATCATCGTAACCCAGCAAATAGGCGATTTCCGAGATACCCAAATTGGTAAAGACCAGGTGGCGGCGCGCCTCACGGATGATGCGCTCCTCGATGATGTGCGAGGCGGCCAGTCCGGTTGCCTGTCGCGTTACCCGACTGAGATGGGTGGGTGACACCGACAGATTGCGCGCATAGTCGGCCACGCTCCAATGCCGGTCGAAATGGTCCTCGAGCATTTTCTCAAACCGAAACCGAAGCGACGCGCTTCCACGGTCGGTGTGCGAATAGTCCAAATCTTGCAACGTTCGGGCGACATGCCCCAAAAGCAGCGACGAGAGCGACCGCAAAACATGGGCGCGGGCAAAGCCGCGTTCACCATGCTCATCGAAAATCATCTCGACAAGTTGCCGGTGACGCTTGTTCCAGCGCACAACCGCCGGCCTGGACAGGACTGATCCCAACCCTTCATCGGAATGCAGCACCTCATCCAACAATTCCGATGACAGCGTTACCACCCACCCGGCTGTACCCTTCCTAAAAGTAAAGGCGTGGACACAACCCGCGGGCACGTTCAGGAGCGACCTGGCCTGCAGCTCCGCGGTCTGTATATCGAGTTTTGCCTGCCCGCCACCGCCCTTCAGCAGCAGAACCTGATGCAGCCGTGCGTGCCGGTGCGGTTTGAACTCCCAATCGTGAACGCGCGATCGTGTTTCGATCGTTTCGCAATGCACGATGTCGGGCAGCTCTCCAACCTCGCCGAACAGGTTGAAGTTCTCGATTCGAGTCCGTTTGTCATGGCCCTTCATGTTCGAATTGTACAAAAACTGATGCGATGCGTCCATTCTGCTCTGATCGCAAATCGACCAAAATGCTCCCACCCATCCAGCAGAGGAAGAGACGATGAAGGTACAGGTCGGAATCATTGGTGGAGGCCCCTCGGGCCTGTTGCTGTCGCAGCTATTGCACCTGAAGGGCATCGACACGGTCGTCCTGGAGAAGCACAGCCGGGAATACGTCCTTGGCCGGATTCGCGCCGGGGTACTCGAACACGGTTTCGCCGAGTTGATGCGCGAGGCGCTATGCGGTGAGCGGATGGACAGCGAGGGAGAAATCCACGAAGGCTTCTACATCGCCCATGACGGCACCAAGGATCGGGTGGACTTGGCGAAACATTCGGGTGGCAATTCGGTGGTCGTCTACGGCCAGACTGAGCTCACACGCGACCTTTACGAGGCGCGCGACAAGGCCGGAGGCGTGGTGATCCACAACGCCGAAAACGTGCAGCCTCACGATATAGAAAGCGACGCACCCTATCTGACCTATCGCGACGGCGATGAAATCAAACGGATCGATTGCGACTACATCATCGGCGCCGACGGATTTCACGGCGTCAGCCGCAAGTCTATTCCCAAGGACGTGCTGCGTGAATACGAACGGCTCTATCCGTTCGGATGGCTGGGTGTGCTGAGCCGCACAAAGCCGGTCTCACCGGAGCTCATTTATGCCAAGCACGAACGCGGATTTGCCCTTTGCTCGCTGCGTTCCCAGGTGCTGAGCCGCTATTACATTCAGGTCCCGCTCACCGACACTGTGGAAGACTGGTCGGATGATGCCTTCTGGGCCGAGTTGAAGGCGCGGCTGCCGCAGGATGTCGCCGACGCCATGATCACCGGGCCCAGCATCGAAAAATCGATCGCACCGCTACGCAGCTTTGTGGCCGAGCCCATGCGCTTTGGCAATCTGTTCCTGGCCGGCGACGCCGCCCACATCGTTCCGCCGACAGGAGCACGCGGTCTAAACAGCGCCGCATCCGACATCTACTACCTCTACCACGCGATGGTCGATCACTACCAAAACGGCGATGATAGTGGGTTGGACGCCTACTCCGAGAAGGCGTTGGCGCGGATCTGGAAGGCGCAGCGCTTTTCCTGGTGGATGACCACTCTCCTGCACACCTTCCCCGACACCATCCCCTACGACCAGCGGCTGCAGCAGACCGATCTGAATTACCTGTTCTCTTCGGAAATGGCGTTGGGGTCACTGGCAGAAAATTACGTGGGTCTACCCTTCTGACTCTGCTCGACGTTTCTCAGCAACTAGCTTTTGACGATCGGTCCGAGCCTCGTTCGTCATTGAGCTCATCTTAAGGGTTAGGTGTTACCCTGCGCCGGAAAATCTGGTCCGACGCTGATTCAGGACAGCGGCATTAGACGAAGGTCTAATCCGAAAACAGCCTAGAGTAGAAATCGCGTTCACAAATTAAACCTTAGCCATACAAAATGTGATTTCAACGAAAGGTGATCTTGAAAAATCTATTTTCCATGCGAATATCCGGCAAAGTAGATTCTGACGGTATGGGGTAATGGAGCCTACGGACCCTGCGGATCCGGCGTACTACCACAAGGTGATCGATTGCCAGTGGGCGTGTCCAGCGCATACGCCAGTCCCTGAATATATTCGGTTGATCGCCCAGCGCCGTTACACAGACGCCTTCATGATCAACTGGCGATCTAACGTTTTTCCGGGAGTTCTCGGTCGTACCTGCGACCGGCCCTGTGAGCCGGCCTGCCGGCGAACCCGGATTGAAGAAAAGCCCGTGGCCATCTGCCGGCTCAAACGGGTAGCCGCCGACCACAAAGGCGATATCACCCATCTCATGCCCAAAGCACCGGCCGCGAGCAATGGCAAGCGCGTCGCTCTGATCGGTGCCGGACCGGCCTCGCTGACGGTGGCCCGCGACCTGGCGCCACTCGGCTACGAATGCGTGTTGATCGAAAAGGACGCCCAGGGCGGCGGACTGATGCGCACAAATATTCCGTCGTTCCGGCTTCCAGCGGAGGTGCTCGACGAGGAGGTCGACCGCGTCCTGGACATCGGGGTCGAAACGCGATTCGGCGAAACTGTCACCAGCATGGAATCGCTGCTCGACGAAAGCTTCGACGCGGTTTTCGTCGGCAGTGGCGCACCTCGCGGCAAGGACCTCAATATCCCCGGCCGAGCCGAGGCCGCCGCCAATATTCATATCGGTATCGACTTCCTGACATCCGTCGCTTTCAAGCACACCGAGAGCATCGGCCGTCGTGTCGTTGTCATCGGCGGTGGCAACACGGCCATGGATTGCTGCCGCACCGCATTGCGGCTCGGCGGCGAAGAAGTCACGGTCACGGTGCGCAGCCCGCGCGCTGAGATGAAGGCCTCCGATTGGGAGATCGAGGACGCCATTCGCGAAGGGGTACCGATCCTCGACAATCATTCGCCAAAGGAATTCGTTGTCGAGAACGGTAAGCTCAAGGCAGTCGTCTTCGAAAAGATGCGCGCCGAATACGACAGCGATGGCAGGCGTCGGCTGATCCCCACTGGCGAAGAGCCGGTGGTGATCGAATGCGACGATGTGCTGATGGCAATCGGTCAGGACAACGCTTTCAGCTGGGTCGAGCGTGACATCGGCATCGAGTTCGACGATCGTGACATGCCGATCGTCGACCAGACGACCTTCGCATCGACGCGGCCCGATGTTTATTTCGGCGGCGATGCCGCCTGGGGACCGAAGAACATCATCTGGGCAGTGGCGCATGGCCACCAGGCGGCAATCTCCATCGATCTGCATTGCCGTGGCGAATCACTGACCGACCGCCCGCCGCCGGAAACCAACCTGGCCAGCCAGAAGATGGGCATTCACGAATGGTCCTATGACAACGACATCTCCAACTCTAACCGCGTGACGGTGCCCCATGTGGACACAGGCATTGCGCTGAAGAGCCTGACGGTCGAGGTCGAGCTTGGATACGACGAAAAACTTGCCTTCGAAGAGGCGATGCGTTGCCTGAACTGCGACATTCAGACGGTATTTGCGCCGAAGCTCTGCATCGAGTGCGACGCCTGCACAGATATCTGCCCTGTCGACTGCATCAACTTCATCGAGAACGCACCCGAGGCCGAATTGCGCGAAACCTTGCGCATACCGGCGCTCAACATGGAGCAGGACCTGCTGGTCTCGGACAACCTCAAAACCGGAAGAGTCATGGTCAAGGACGAAGACGTCTGCCTGCATTGCGGGCTCTGTGCCGAGCGCTGCCCGACCGGAGCCTGGGACATGCAGAAATTCATATACTGGGAGGGCGAGGCAGCACTGCCTCCGGAGCAGGCTGATGCTGCCTGAACGACGTTTCAACGAATTCGTTCTCAAATTCGCCAATGTCAACGGCTCGGGCTCGGCAAGCGCCAACCTCTTGTGTGCCAAGGCGCTGTTTCGAATGGGCCTGCCTGTCAGCCCCAAGAACATCTTTCCGTCCAACATCCAGGGCCTGCCGACCTGGTATGAGATCAGGATCAGCGAGGCCGGGCATCTGGCACGCCGCGCCGGCGTCGACGTTATGGTGGCGATGAACCCGCAATCCTATGCCCAGGATGCGGCGGAGATCGTCCCGGGCGGCACACTGATCTATGACAGCACCTGGAAGCGCGATTTTGGCCGCGAGGACATTGAACAGATCGGCATTCCGATCGCGCGGCTCTGTGCCGACGCCTGGTCCGACCTGCGGCAACGCCAGCTGTTCAAGAACATCGTCTACCTCGGCGCCCTGTCCTGGCTGATCGAAATCGACATCGAGATCATCAAGAAGCTGATCGACGAGCAGTTCAAGACCAAGCCCAAACTTGTCGAACCGAACCTTCAAGCACTTTATATCGGCCGCGACTATGCGCGCGATCATGTGGAAAACCGGCTGGCGGTGCGGGCACGAAAATCGAATGGCACGGCCGGCAAGATCCTGATCACCGGCAACGAGGCGGCGGCCCTGGGCGCTGTTTTCGGAGGTGCGACCGTTGCCTCCTGGTACCCAATCACGCCATCCACCTCGGTCGCAGAAGGTTTCGAGAAGCACGCCAAGAAACTGCGCAAGGCCGAAAACGGCAAGCATCCCGTCGCCATCGTTCAGGCCGAGGACGAACTGTCTGCCGCGGGCATGGCGGTGGGCGCCGGTTGGAACGGTGCACGCGCCTTTACCGCCACGTCGGGACCCGGCATATCACTGATGAGCGAGTTCATCGGCCTCGCGTATTATGCTGAAATACCTTTGGTCTTCTTCGACATCCAGCGCGGCGGTCCGTCAACCGGCATGCCAACCCGGACACAGCAGTCCGACCTGCTCGCCTGTGCCTATGCTTCGCACGGCGACACCAAACACGTAATGCTGATCCCCGGCGATCCGGGCGAATGTTTCACGCTCAGCGCCGACGCCTTCGATCTTGCCGAACGGCTGCAGACACCAGTGTTTGTGATGAGCGACCTCGACATCGGTATGAATGACTGGGTCGTCGACGCTCTGCAGTGGGACGACACGCGTCGATACGACCGCGGCAAAGTGCTGGACGCCGAGGCGCTGGACGCCATTGAGGACTTCGGTCGCTACCGCGACGTCGACGGCGATGGCATTCCGCAGCGGACACTTCCCGGAACGCACCCTGAAAAAGGCGCCTATTTCACCCGTGGAACTTCGCATACCGACACCGGCGGTTACACGGAGGATGGCCTGATCCACGCTGCCATGCTGGATCGCATTGCAAAGAAGCTTGAGACGGCCAAGTCCATTTTGCCGAAGCCAGACGTTAGGGTGACCAGCACGAAGTCACGTCTTGGAATCATCAATTTCGGATCGACCGACCCGGCCGTACGCGAGGCAATAGACCTGATGGCCCGCGACGGACGAGGGCTGAATCACATGCGGCTGCGCGCCTTTCCGTTCAGCGAGGAAGTCCGCGATTTCATCGACGCCCATGACTTCCTTTTCGTTGTCGAACAAAATCGTGACGCGCAGATGCGGCATCTGCTGATCACCGAGGCCAACATTCCCGCGGAAAAACTGGTGCCGGTCACCAATATGGACGGCATGCCGCTGACCGCCGGTTTCATCATCGACACGCTACATGCCGCTTTTGCCGAGAATCCCGGCATGGCCGCGGCTTCGGCGTCGCCAATCACCGCCGCATGATGGGACGGCTTTCATGACTCACATCGCCAAGCCCCGCTTCCGCCACCCAGACCTGCCGGTCAACGCGCACGGCCTGACGCGCCGCGACTACGAAGGCGTCGTGTCCACGCTCTGCGCCGGCTGCGGCCACGACTCGGTCACGGCCGCCATCATCGACGCCTGTTTCCAGCTCGATATCGAAGCGCATCGGGTCGCCAAGGTTTCCGGCATCGGATGTTCGTCCAAGACGACCAACTATTTCCTCAATCGCTCGCACGGCTTCAACTCGGTGCACGGACGCATGCCGTCGGTCGCCACCGGTGCCAATCTGGCAAATCGGGACCTGGTCTATATCGGCGTCTCCGGCGACGGCGATACGGCGTCGATCGGACTTGGCCAGTTCTGTCACGCCGTACGGCGGCGGCTCAACATGTCGTACATCGTCGAGAATAACGGCACCTATGGTCTGACGAAGGGTCAGGCATCGGCAACCAATGACAAGTCATCGAAAAGCCGCAAGGGTGTCGAGACGCCCTTCGAGTCGATTGATCTGGCCGCCATGGCAATCCAGCTCGGCGCCGGTTTCGTTGCCCGCTCCTTTTCCGGGGACAAGAAACAGCTGGTTCCGCTGCTGAAGGCGGCGATCCATTATCGCGGCTTCGCGCTGATCGATGTGATCAGCCCATGCGTGACCTTCAACAATGACGACGAGTCGACCAAGAGCTACGACTATGTCCGCTCTCACAACGCAGCCCTCGACCGGATCGATTTCATTGCCCCACAAAACACCATTTCGGTGGAATACCCGGCCGGCTCATCGACCGACGTCACCCTGCACGACGGTTCCGTCGTGAGACTGCGCAAGCTGGCAGACGGCTACGACCCAAGTTGCCGGGCAACGGCCCTGTCGTCGCTGGAGCGGTATCGCGAGGAAGGCGAAGTCGCGACCGGCCTGCTCTACCTGGATGCTGACGAGACAGACTTGCACGCGCTGGTCGACACCGTCGACGCTCCGCTGAACACGCTCGGCGAGGCCGAGCTCTGCCCGGGCAACGCGGCACTGGATGCGATCAACGCCAGCCACAGCTAACACGGAAAGCACTCGGGCAGGGGTTTTTAGAGGGCGACCTCTTGGGGCAATTGCTCAGAAGCGTTCAGGTCTGCAAGCGAGCGATGGCATGCGATCGCATGGCCACTCGAAGGCAGATGAACCGGCGGCGTCTGCTTGTCACAGGTACCATCAATAGCCAGCGGGCACCGGTTGTAGAACGGGCAGCCGACCTTTGTAATTTCGACGTCGCGTGCGATCCCGGCGATGGCCTCACGGGTCTTCATGATATCCTCTAGCCAACCAATCCGCAGTTCCGGAACCGAACTTACAAGGAGCCGCGTGTAGGGATGGAACGGCGGCGACAGAACGTCACCAGCGGGACCCCTTTCAACCACTCGTCCGGCATAGAGGACAACGATCTCATCGGCAAATGAGGCGACTGTTGACAGATCATGGCTGATAAAGACGAACGACACACCGAGTTCGCTCTGCAACCTTTTGAGCAGTTCAATGACGTTGGCACCGACGATGCTGTCGAGTGCCGAGGTAACCTCGTCACACAGCATGATGTCCGGCTCTGCTGCTAATGACCGGGCCAGATTGATGCGTTGTTTCTGGCCGCCAGACAACTCGTGCGGCAGTCGCACGGCAAATTCTGGGCGAAGTTCAACCAATTGCAGCAGTTCTGCGACTCGCTCTTTCTTCTTCTTTCCCCTGATACCGAGGTAGAGCTCCAATGGCCGCCCGAGTATGTCACCGATCCGCTGGCGGGGATTGAGCGCAGTGTCGGCCATTTGGTAGACGAATTGGACTTTTTGAAGCTGGTCGGAAGAGCGCCGCGTGTAAGACCCATCGATGGGATTGCCGTTTAGAATGATGCCGCCTTCTGCCGGCGGCAACAGCCCCGAAATCACCCGCGCCAGCGTGGATTTGCCGCAGCCCGATTCGCCGATAACGGCTACCGTCCGTCCGCGCTCAACCACAACGTCAATGTCTTCGAGAACCGTGACGATCGGTTCGCCGTTGCTAATCTTTCCATAACCTGCGGTGACGTCCTGAACCTCCAAAATTGGCAGACTGCCTGGCCGTTCTTCAGCCGTATGGTCGTTCAAGCTAGCCTGGGGTGCAGGATGGGCGGCAGCCATTAGCCGCTTCGTGTAGGGATGTCCGGGGCGGTTGACGATTGAATCGGTTGGTCCGCGTTCCTTAACCTCGCCATTGTACAAAACGACAATATAGTCGGCGATCTGCGCCACAACGGCCAGATCATGCGTAACGTAGATCGCGGCCGCCCCCTCGTCCCTGATCACTTTCTTGAATGCCTTGAGAACTTCGATCTGGGTTGTCACATCCAAGGCGGTCGTCGGTTCGTCAAGGACAAGCAGGTCCGGACTTCCGCACAGCGCCATGGCTGCCATCAATCGCTGCAATTGGCCACCGGAGACCTGATGCGGATAACGCGAGCCGATGGTTTCTGGATCCGGTAGATCAAGAGCCCGATAGAGTTCCAGCGCACGCGCATCTGCTTCTCGCCTGGATAGAATACCCCTCGTGACGGAAGCTTCTGTTACCTGTTCATTGATCGTCAGCGAGGGATTGAACGTCGCTGCCGCACTCTGTGCAAGATAGGCGACGCGGTCGCCGCGAATCGGTCTGAGCTGTTCGGTTGTCATTCGGGTAACGTCATTGCCGAGCAGCAGCGCCTGCCCACCCGCGAACGTCAGACCAGGCTTGCAATATCCGAGAGACGAAAGAGAAATCGTCGTCTTGCCCGAGCCGGACTCGCCGATCAAGGCAACGACTTTCCCGTGCGGCACCTGAAAATTGACGCCTTTGACTATCGGTAGCTCGCTTCCGTCATCGCGAACAGCGTTGATCCTCAGATCCCTTGCCTCGAAGATGATGTCGTTTACCAAGATCAGAGCACTTTCGACAGTTTGCCGCCCGCATGGGCTGAGATGTCATCGACAATCAGATTGATCGCCACGGTCAAACTTGCGATGGCCGCCGCCGGGGCTATGACCGGCAAGAGAGAGCCATCGAAGGACTGAAAGGCGCCGAGATTTTCGCGCACCATGGAACCCCAGTCGGCTTGTGGAGGCTGTACGCCCAGGCCGAGAAAGCTCAAGCTCGAAATGAACAGGATGATGTAAATGAGACGAAGCCCGAAATCGGAGATCAACGGCATGGCTGCGTTCGGCCATATTTCACGGGTCACCACCCACCAGATATTCTCACCGCGCAACTTCGCCGCCTCGACATAATCCATCACCGTGATTTCCACACCGATGGATCTGGCAAGACGATAGACAACAGTGGCGTAGATCAGACCCGCGGTCACGATTAGAACCGGGATCGACGAGCCGACGGCCGCGACCACGACCAGTCCCAGCATGATCGTTGGCAAACTGAGAAACGCATCGTTGATGCGACTGAGCACCATATCGACATTCGGTCCTGCGACGGCTGCGCCTATTCCCAGGAGCACTCCAACGAAATAGGCAAGCAGTGTCGCTGCCACAGAAATCCCGATTGTGCGACCGGCGCCGTACATGATGCGGCTCAAGATGTCCCGGTCGCTGAAATCGGTGCCAAGCCAGGCACCGGGTTGCGGATGCTGGAATTCGCTATAGGCATCGGGAAAGGGCAGATCGTTTTCACCGTGCGGAGCCAGCACTTGACCGAATATTGCAACAAACAGCCAGAAGGACACCACGATCGCACCGATCCAGCCGGTTTTGGACAGCCTGAAGCGTCCGCTGGGTGGAGCATCCTGCAATTCCTCAAACGCCACTTTTCCTTCGAAAGGGGCGACGTAATGCTCATCCATCATATTGGGCTGCGTCATTTGGGATGCCTCAATCGGGGGTTCGACACGATCGCGGCGATGTCGGCTACCAGCATGAGGACGACATACGTCGTGCAGAAAAGCATTCCTACCGCCTGAACAACCACGAAATCTCGGGTCTGCACGCCTTGCACGATCAGGGTGGCAAGACCCGAATAGGCAAAGAAGATCTCTATGACGATGACTCCCGTCACCAGGTAGGCGAGGTTCAGTGCCACCACGTTGACGATCGGTCCGATTGCGTTGAAGAGCGCATGGCGAAGAATGATCCGCCGGCGCGAGAGACCTTTCAGAATTGCCATTTCGATGTAGGGCGAACTCATGACGTTGAGAACAGCGGCCCTGGACATTCTGATTAATTGCGACGCGATGATCATGCACATCGCTGCCACCGGCAGCGCAAAGTGCTGGATCAATTGCCAGAGGCTTTTGCCTTCAATGCTGCCCACAACGACCGAATTTCCAATGCCCAGCCAGAAGACCAGAATCAAAACCATCAGGGTCGCGGTGAAGAACTCGGGAGCAGCGACCAGCGTGACCGAGACCAGCGTGAGAATCCGGTCGTAGAGACTGCCTGGATACATCGCAGCCAGTATGCCCAGTGCCAGAGATATGGGAACACCGATGAGCGCAGTCAGCACACTGACAATGACCGTGTTCTGATAACGGTCGGCAATGAGTTCGCTGACCGGTACGTCGCCGGCCAGCGACGTCCCCAGATCGCCGGCAAGAAATCCCGTCAGCCAATTCCAGTATTGCCGCCAGACGGGCAGGTCGAGGCCGAGCCTGTTCCGCAGCGCGGCGATGTTTTCCGGCGTGGCCTCCTGCCCCAATCGAATTTGCGCGGCATCGCCAGGAAGGACTTTCGTGCCCAGGAAGACGATCACGGAAACCGCGAAGATGGTCAGCAGTCCGATCAGAACTCTTTTGAGGATCAGGATATACATTTGCCGATCTTGACACCAAGCCAGTCTGATAGCCAACGACGAAGACTCATCGAGGCCCGGGCACAACGGGCCTCGATGGGAGGTGCACCGACGCTATGCGTCGTCGCGCCACAGGAACGGCGGAGATTCACACCCACCGAAGCTGTTGAGCGGGACATGGGTGCGACCTTTCACGTGGTCCGCCGCCGCGTCGATATAGTTCGTGTGCGCCGGAAAAATGCTCCCGCCATCCTCATGGATCAGCGTCTGCATGTCGCAGTACATCTGCTTGCGCTTGCCTGTGTCCGTAACGGCGAGAACGTCGGTCAGCAGCTGATCGAACTGCTGGTTCTTCCAGTAGGATTCGTTCCATTTCGCTTGCGAGTGGAACGCCACTGTCATCATGATGTTCGCTGTCGGACGCATGTTCCATTGCGTCGCGCAGAACGGTGCTACCTTCCAGACTGAACTCCAGTATCCGTCCGTCGCCACCTTCTGCACATCAATGTTGAGCCCTATCTTCTTGGCTTCTCGCTGCAGGAAGAGCGCCTGCTCGACTGCACCCGGGGTTACCTCGGCAACGACGATCGGAACCACTGTGTTGCCAACGCCGGATTTCTCGAAATGATACTTAGCCTTTTCCGGATCGAGCATGCGTTGCGGAATGTCCGAACAATGATCCGGGTAGGAAGGCCCGATGGGGTGGTCGTTGCCGAGTGTGCCCTGCCCTTTCAAAACACCCTTGACGATCCGCTCGCGATCCATGAGGTGCTGGATCGCTCTGATGAGTTCGGTGTTGTTTGAAGATTGCATGTCCCTACGAGCCGCTATGCCGAAAAAGGCTCCCGACGGGATGGCCCACAGACCGACACCATCGGCCGCTTCGATCTTGCCGATTGTTTTCGGCTCAACATTTGCCATGGCATCGATTTCACCGGACAGCAGCGCGTTAAGGCGGGCTACCGGGTCCGATATGGCAAAATGCTCAAGCTCGTCGAGGTAGGCTCCCTCCTCCCAGTAATTGTCAAAGCGCGAGCCGACGCAGCGGACGCCAGGCTTGAACTCCTTGACCGTAAAGGGGCCGGTGCCGACCGGGTTGGCGAAATCGGTCCAGCCGTCAGGGATGATCTTGAACTGGAAGGTACCGAGCGCAATGGCAAAGTCGGCATTCGGCGAACTCAGGATCGCCCGCACCTCGTGATCGTTTACCTTCTCCCAACGATCGACCATGCTGAAAAGCGTTGCCCCGGTTGAGGCCGATTCCGGACCGACATGACGGTTCATCGAGTAGAGGACGTCGTCCGCCGTCATCGTCTTGCCGTTGTGGAACTCGACGCCTTTTCTCAGCTTGAAGGTCCACTCGGTTGCGTTGTCGTTGGTAAGGACTTCCTCCGCAAGCTCAGGCCTGTAGCTGAGATCGTCCTGCAAACGCACCAGCGATCCGTAGAACATGCGGCCGCGGAAATAGTCGATGTTCGACTTGAACGCGGCGGGATCAAGAGTATCGCCGGGACTGTGTGCCTCGATCGCCATGACCAGGCGGCCACCCCGCTTCGGAGTCGCTGCAAGCGCTTCGCTGGCACCGGTGAATACCGAACCGGCGGTCGCAGCACTTGCGCCCGCAGCCGCCATCCAGCCCATGACCTGGCGCCTTGTAGCGCCTTTTCGCAACATGGTGTCGATCGTCCCCCGATCGGTGACGGACAGCCCTTTGTATCCGCGATTGTTCGAGTCGTGTGTCATGTTATTCCCCTTAATGATTGGTTTGGTTGCTCCCGGTTGTTGTATGCGGTCGTCAAGCGAGACCTGCGAGGATCGTCTTTTCGAACATGCTACGGACCTTCACCGTCCTGTCCTCGACCATCAAATTCCCGCGCGCAATAACGGTGTCGACCTGCCAGTCAGCGTCAAAGACGACTAGGTCGGCATCCATACCGACCGCGGCGGCCCCCTTGCGCTTAAGGTGATAGGCCTTTGCAACATTACTGGTGACCATCGCCAACGCGTCTTCGACCCCGACACGCTTCTGCTCGATGAGCTGTCGCCAGACCATATGCAGGCTTGACACTGGCATGTAGTTGGCGCGGGTCGGTGTCGCCTCGCCTTTCTCTTCCTTCGGTGGCGCGCCGTTTCCGTCCGAACTGACAAGGATTTGTGCTGCGGGCACGCCCGCTTCCAGCAGTTGCGTGACGGCCTCTGCCGGATCAGTGGATCGTTCGTAGTTGTTGTCCGGTCGATAATTGGCACCGATATCGACCCAGCCACCGCGGTTTCCCCAGATCGCCGCATCTTCCATATAGCGGTCGGTCTGATTGACGTGTGAGGGCACCATCTGGGTGATCGGCAGCCCCGATCTGTCCAGCATCTCGAAGAGGGGCCGGAGGCATTGCCCGAAATAGGGTGGAACCTGCATGCAAAGGATGCCGCCTTTCCCAGCCAGGCGGCCCACGAGCAACGCTTGCACAAGCGTTTCGGCGATATATTGCGCTCCCGGACCAAGGCTGTCGTAGCCGTAACCAAGCTCGGAGATAGAGATCTCGCCAACGCCGATGATCTCTTCGGTAAATGCGATATCATTGCAGAGATCGCCGGTCAGCGTTGGCACCGGATGGCGCAAGGTTGCACCCGACAATGCGAATGCCGAGATACCGTCATTGACAAGCGCCTTGGTCTTGCCGACCAGGGCACGCATGTCCTTGGTTGACTGGTCGTAACCGATCATACCGATGATGCTGGTCGTTCCGACGCGCGTCAGTTGGCTTGTCTGCAGTTCCGGAGCGCGAGAGTGAAAGCCGAGGCCGCCGCCACCACCCAATACATGGACATGGTTGTCAATAAACCCTGGTGCCACTGCCCGACCGGCGGCATCATATTCTTCCGTAGGAACATCGCCGATAGTGAGGCCGGGTTCGGAGATCCAGGCGATGCGTTCGCCGGAGATGAGAATGTCCCTGAGGCCAATGTGGCCGGGCGCGTAAATGTCTGCGTTTCTGAGAATGAACATAGCGCCATCAAAGCGCAATATTGCTCTTTACAAAATTTAATTATTCGGATTGATTATCCCATGATGCTGAATTATCCCACAGTCCGGCAGATGCGCGCTTTCGTTGCCGTCGCACGGCTGCGCAGTTTCGGCCAGGCTGCCGAAGAGTTGTGCCTGTCACAATCCGCGCTCAGTCAGAACATCAGCCAGTTAGAGGATATTCTCCAGGTCAAGCTGATCGACCGTACGACGCGGAGTATGCAGCTGACCGCGATCGGTGAGCAGATCTATCCCCGCATGCTCCGGTGGCTGGAGGAGATGGAGGATACGTTCACCGATGTGCTCAACCACGGGCGGCTCAGCAAGGGGCACGTCAGAGTCGCATGTCTGGCATCAGTCGCGATCAGGGTTCTCCCTCCGGTCATCGATGCCTTTGCAAGCGAGCACCCATCCGTTCGAGTTTCGATTCGCGACGACACCGGGTCCGGTGTCGAGCAGCGGGTTCTCGAGCGCGCTGCAGATTTCGGGATAGCCGGCGGCCCCGTACGCAACCCAACAATAGAATTTACACCGTTGTTCGATGAGCCATACCGGCTGGCGTGCCCGGCAGACCACCCCTTGGCACGTGAGGAAAGGGTTAGCTGGGCACAAGTCGTTCGGCATGATTACATCGCCCTTGGCGAGGAAACCAACATCGGCCGACAGCTGAAAAGCACATTAAACGCGGCCGGAGAGGTCCCGAATGTCGTTCACGAGGTTTCCCAGCTTGGAACTGTGTGGGGGCTGGTCGACAAGGGACTGGGCGTATCGGCCCTGCCCGAGTCCGCATGCCCGGAACATGGGCACATCAAGGTCGTGGAACTAACCGGTCCGAAAGTTTCTCGAAAAGTCGGAACTCTGACCGTGCGTGACCGTTCCCTGACGCCATCGGCCGAAGCACTTCGTGTGATGTTGGAACGGCAGATCACCTCGAAAGCAAAATAGTCACTTTTCGAAATTTTCGAAAAGTTCATTGATTTATCCAGATAATTTTCATTATCGAGACCTGCTACATGGGGACTTCACGCTGAACTCGCCTACGCGACATCAGCAACAACGATAATGTCCAAATGCAAGTTTATGCCATGAAGTTGAAAGATCTCCTGATCGATCCGAAAGATCTCGAAACCTACTCGCCGCCGCGACACGCAGAAACGGTCAATCACCGGCTGTGGCCTCAGACCGACGGACCGGCACCGATTGAAGTGATTCACGGCTTCCTGGGACCCAACGGTGGCGCCGAGGCTCACTATCACGCAGAATCCGATCAAATGATCTACATGCTGTCCGGAATCATGCGGCTTGAGGGCCAGAAAGACTCCGTCGAATTGCACAAGGGGCAGTTCATATTCCTGCCCAAAGGTCTTGAGCACCGCGTTCACATTCTCAACCCGGAGGGCGTCAAATGTATAGTCATGTACATGCCCCGTTTGAACAGCGACGATATTCTGCCGGCGAAGGGACTCGGAAAGGCGGCGAGCATGGAGACAATCAGTGAACAACTCTGAACGATCGCCGTCCGACCGCGCGCAATACATTGTCAACGAGCTTTTGGCCGTTCAGCCGAACGAGCACGTCGCGATCGTCTGTGACGAAGACAGTCCGATGGAGATGGTTGACGCCTTGCAAGACGCGGTGCGCAGCGTCGGCAGCGAATATGTTCTCCAGCTGCAACCCTCTCGACCGCCGCAAAACAAGAACTTCATGAACCCGGCGATCGAGAACGGGCTTCAGGCTGTCGACGTCCTGATCGGCATCACTAAATCCAGCGGCGCACCCGTATATTCGTCGAAGGTGAAGGAACTTCTAAAGGCAAAGACGCTGCGCGTTATGTCTCTTGCAATGCGGGATCTGGACACATTGACCGCTGGCGGAGCCACTGCTGACTACGAAGCCGTCCGCGTCGACGGCGAAAAGCTGGCGGCAATCTGGTCAAACAGCAGGGTCATGCGCATTACGTCGGATGCGGGCACGGACATCTCAGCGCCGATTGCCTTCGACGACGTCATCATCGAATGCGGTTACGCACGCGAACCGGGCTTCATGTCCGGCCTTCCCGACGGTGAGGTCTCCTCCCGCCCTTTGGAAGGCACCGCCAAGGGCGTTTTTGTCGTCGACGGCCCGTGCGCAGTCGTCGGCAAACCCGAAACACCCATAAGGATTGTCGTTGACAAAGGCAGGGTCATCCGGATCGTGGGGAAAGGCGATGCGGCGGACCAAATGCGCGATATCGTGGCCAGTGTGGAGAACGCCGACAATATCGCCGAATTCGGTATCGGGTTGAACCCGGCATCGAGGCCCGAAGGCAAGTTCCAGGAAGTGAAGAAACGGCGCGGGCAAGTCCATATCGCCATCGGCGACAATGTCTATTACGGGGGTTCGACCCAGTCCAACGTTCACATGGATCTCGTGCTGACGGACCCTACCGTCTACCTCGACGACCGCCTGGTGGTCGACCGGGGTAAAGTCATCCTGCCTTAGTCAAGCAATATGTCAGGCCTCATGCGCTGCGATGCGTCATCAATCGCTGGAGGCGGGCTGAATAGCCCGCTTCTTTTTATATCCAGTGCGCGTGCGATCCGCAGCATCAGTGGATCATCGAACTGCCTGACAACAATCTGTGCGGCGGCGGGCAGCCCCGAAGCAGTCAGCCCGGCGGGAACCGAAACGGCTGCCAAATTCAGGTAGTTCACAAAACGAGCAAATGGTGTCGCAGGCGCGTTCAAGTCAACATCAGCGGCCTTGGGCGCCGGTTTTGCACATGTCGGTGTAACAAGCGCATCAATCCCCTCCATGGCGGCGGCCATTTCGAACTGGGCAGTCTTCCGTCTTTCCAACAATCTCCCGATTTCGTCCACTGAAGTCCTTCCACCTTCCAAAATGCGCGCACGCACAAAGGGTTGGATTTCGTCGCCTTTCGAGTGAGCCAATTCGCCAAAATTTGCATGAATTTCCGCACTGACAATCTCGACGGTATCGCGGAGATAGTCGTCCAATGGCCGCGGCAGTTCGAAATTCAGGATTGTTGCCCCGAGCGCTTCGAGATCTTTCAGAACCGACTCGTAAAGGGCAAGAACATCCGCATCGACTTGCTCCAGCGCACGATCCCCCAGTCTTCCGATGATGAGGCGATTTATGTCAATTCCGGTTCCGACGATGCAGAACTCCGGGTGATCGTTGCGATCGACCAGGACATCCATCAGCAACATGGCGTCTTCGGCGGAACGCAGGAGCATCCCCGCAACATCAAATGTCGGACTGAGCGGCACCATGCCGTCCCGCTGGATCAGACCATGAGACGGTTTGACGCCAATGCAGCCGCAAAACGCCGCAGGGACACGACACGACCCCCCTGTGTCCGAACCCAACGCAGCGGGCGCCATACCGGCAGCCACGGCTACCGCCGATCCACTGCTGGAGCCACCCGGAACACGATGGCTGTCCAGGTCCCAGGGGTTCCACGGGGTGCCGGTTATCGAATTGGCACCCCAGGCACCATAAGCAAACTCGTCGGTGTGGGTCTTGCCGAGAACAATCATCCCGGCTCTTTCCAGGCGCTGCACGACCGCGGCGCTGGCTTGCCGCGGATCGATCGAATGAACCCGCGTGCCCGCGCGTGTGGGGTATCCGGCGCAGTGAAACACATCTTTGACGGCGATTGGAATGCCATGCAACGGTCCATACTCCAGTCCTGCCGAGCGGTCCGCATCTGCAGCCACAGCCGCCCTACGACTTGCGTCTTCAAAAGCCACGGCAAAGGCGTTCAGCTGTGGATCCAAACGGGCAATGCGTTCGAGGCAGAACTCGACGATCTCAGCCGAGGAAACCGTCCGTTGTTCCACCATGCTTGAAAGATCCGCCAAGCTTGCTGTTGCCAGGCTGTCAAGAATTCCCTTGGACATGAGCCCCGACCTTTCCAATCGCACATCCCCCATAGCGTGACCAACGCTCCCATGCCTTCCGCCGAGTGCCCTTTCGTACCATCCGGTCCATGACAAGTTAAATTATTCAATTGGAAGCATTTTTCGAATTTGCCGAATTATTTTGCCGCTACCTTGGGCCAATTTATCCTGTCGTGCGGTGACCTCCTCGCGCTGTTTCTCCATCGAAAATCCTTGACATTCAATTTCAAATACCCATATTTGTATACAAATGCATGCAAATGGTGACGAACGTGCCTAAATCCATACCAATCAGTCTTCGCATTTCCGAAGAGAGCGCAGCCTTTATCTCGCAACTCGAAATCAAGGACGCGGTAACACCCAGCGAGAAGATCAGGGCGATCATTCGAAATGCGCGAGAACGGGAGGAAGAAGGCAACGCGCCGGAGCGGCTCATGGCCGACTGGCACGACCATTTGCAGGACTTGCAGCATCGGGTCGGCGCTGCCGAACGGGAGTTGAAAATCCACTCGGAATTCGTGCGATTTGCCCTGGATTGGCAGAACCAGTTCGCACACGAGATTACCCAGGATGCATTCAACGGTGAGGCATCGATGGCTGACCTGGCGGATTTCGAGAACCGGCTGGCCGATCAGGCATTCCGGTTGATCGATTACATAGCGAGGCTCGGGGTCACGACGTCTGCGCCTTGCTACAACCCGGCGCTTGTACGCGAGAAGTTGAAGAAGAACATGGATTTATTGCATTTGGTAGAAACCCAAGTGACGAAAGGAGACGAATGATGACGGAACGACTGGCAGGCCGAGTGGGCCGAATTGTTGCAGGCAGTTTGAATTCCCTCGTCGATGCGCTCGAGGGCGCGGCCCCAGACGTGGTATTCTCGCAGGCTTTGCGGGAAATCGATGGAGCGATTGATGATGCCCGAGCCGAACTCGGCAAGGTGATCGCTCGCCGCCATCTGGCCTCCAAGCGCCTGGCCGAGAAGAACCAGTCTCACGAGGAACTGTCCGACAAGGTCGGCCTCGCGGTCGGCGAAAGTCGCGATGATCTGGCGGAAGCAGCCATTGCCAAGCAGCTCGACATCGAGGCCCAGATCCCGATCCTCGAGCACGAGATCACGGAATGCGGCGAGGAGGAAAAAACGCTACAGGGCTACATTTCGGCATTAGGCGCGAAAAGGCGGGAAATGGAAGCGGAACTTGATACCCTCAAGCGGGTTCAGGCAACGTCCCGCACCCCTTCTGCGACCGGCGGCCCAAGCCCCGGCGGCAGCGACATCGAAAAGCGCGTTCGCAACGCCACATCTGCCTTCGACCGCAACATGAAGTCCTTGTCCGGTCTCAACCGAGATGGAGCAGTCGACATGGCCAACGAGGCCAAGCTCGCTGAACTCGAAGCAATGACTCACCAGAACCGCATCAAGGAGCGCCTGGCGAGAATCAAGAGCGCCCAAGGCGCGTGACGCGGATCGGACTGACCGCTAACGGGCGGATGCGAGCGTTTGCATCCGCCCAAGCAGAGGATTTTTCAAACCTTTTCAATTGACCAAATTCATATCGGAGAGCGACGTGCTGACTTATTTCCTGGCCGAACAGAACCTCCCCTTTTCCGTTTCCATTGCTCTCGTGCTCGCCATGGCTGTTCTGGAAGGAGTGTTGACACTGCTAGGATTTGGCTTGTCCGCCATGTTGGACGGTCTCGGCGGAGATCTCGATATGCCCGCGATCGAGTCGGATGCTGACGTTGGTGCCGACCTCGCCGCTGCTGACGGCAGTGCCCTGTCCTTCGGCTCTCTTTTGGCATGGCTGCGTTTCGGCGAAGTACCGGCCATCATTCTGTTGATTGTCTTCCTGAGCGCATTCGGCGCTCTCGGGTTCGCCGTACAGGGAGCGGTCAGCTCTGTGGCTGGCACCTATCTTCCGTCCGCCATTGCGGCCGTTCCGGCCTTCGCCGGCGCCCTTCCCGTCGTGCGGATATTGGGTGGAGCCATGGGGCGATTGATGCCCAAGGAAGAAACCTCGGCCGTTGCCCTCGAGACGCTAATTGGCCGGGTGGCAAGGATAACCCTTGGGACGGCGACCGTCGGACGGCCGGCCCAGGGCAAAGTACGCGACCAGCACGGTCTCGACCACTACGTGATGATCGAACCGGACACCGAATACGCTGAATTCTCTCAGGGTTCGGAGGTTCTGCTGGTCCGCAAGGCAGGCGCAACATTCTTTGCGATTGCCAACGAGCACGACGCACTGCGCCGCTAGGATTTTCCCGGCGACCGCTTCGGCGTCCCCTAACCCAAAAGTGACGACAAGAGGAGAAACGACATGTTGAACTTGCTCGACATTGGCCTTTGGGCCGCCTTTATCCTGGTTGCACTGCTGGCAATCGGCCTGATCCTCACCAGACTCTACCGGCGAACGACGAAGGAAGTGTCGTTCGTACGCACCGGCTTTGGTGGCCAGCGTGTGATCATGAATGGCGGGGCGCTGGTGTTCCCTGTCCTGCATGAAGTCATCCAGGTCAATATGAACACCTTGCGGCTTGCGGTGAACAGGGCCAACGAACAGGCTCTCATCACCCGCGACCGCATGCGCGTGGATGTGGTGGCCGAGTTCTACGTCCGGGTTCAGCCGACGGCCGATTCCATTGCCAACGCGGCCCAGACTCTCGGACTGCGCACCACTCAGCCCGAGCGGCTGAAGGAGTTGGTGGAAGGCAAATTCGTCGACGCGTTGCGTTCGGTTGCCGCCGAAATGAGCATGGAAGAGCTGCACGAGAAACGCGTGGATTTCGTCCAGAAGGTCCAGCAGGTGGTGAGTGAGGACCTCCTGAAGAACGGCCTCGAGCTCGAGACCGTCTCGTTGACCGGCCTCGACCAGACTTCCATGGAGTTCTTCAACCCTAACAACGCGTTCGATGCCGAAGGCCTGACGCGTCTCACCGAGGAAATCGAGACGCGCAACAAGCTGCGCAACGACATCGAGCAGGACACCGCTGTTCAGATCAAGAACAAGAACCTGGAGGCGGAGCGCAAGAAGCTGGAGATTGCCAAGGAAGAGGAATACGCGCGTCTGGAGCAGCAGCGCGAAATCGAAGTGCGCCGCGCCGGACAGGCTGCCGACATCGCCAAGGAACAGGCCGACAAACGCCAGGACTCTGAAAACGCGACCATCCGCGCCAACCAGCAGGTCGAACAGACCCGCATCGCGGCCGAACGTGCGGTCGAAGAGGAGCGCATCGAAAAGGCCCGCCTTATCGATATCCGCACGGTGGAGAAGGAGCGCGCCTTGAAGCTGGCTGATCAGGAACGCCAGATCGCCATCGAAGAAAAGTCCAAGGAAGAGTCGGTCGCCAAGGCGGCTGCCGACGAAGCCCGCGCCCGTGCCACGGAAGCCGAAGAGCAGATCGAGACGGCCCGCGCCCGCGAGATTGCCGGACGCGACAAGCAGATCGAGCTGATCGAGGCTGCCAAGAACGCCGAACGCGAGGCCATCCGCATCAAGGTGGCGGCCGAGGCTGAAAAAGAGGCCGCAGTTGATCTGGCATCGGCGCGCCGCGAAGAGGCACAGGGTGAAGCCGACAAGCTGCGCATCACGGCGGAAGCGGAATCGGAAGCCGAGCGCCTTCGCGCAGCGGCAGCCGAGGTTACCTATGCGATTCAGGCCGCCGGCCAGAAGTCGCTGAACGAGGCTGCCAACACGCTTTCGAGCGAACAGGTCAGCATGAAGGTGAAGCTGGACATGATCCGCAATCTCGAGGCCATCGTGCGCGAGAGCGTCAAGCCGATGGACAACATCGACAGCATCAAGATCCTGCAGGTCGATGGGCTCAACGGTGGGTCGGGTTCAGGCGGCTCGGATGGCAGTGGCAGCGGTAGCAATGGTGGCGGTTCCGGCCTTGCCGACCACGTCGTCAACAGCGCCCTCAGGTATCGCGCGCAGGCACCGATGGTCGATGCCCTGCTGAAGGAGGTCGGCATAAGTGGAACCGACCTGGATGGAATCGCCGGGGTGGTCACTGGCACTCTGGACGGCGATACCGGCATGAACGCCATCGCAGCCTCAAAGCCCGCACCAAGGCGAACAGGTAAACCGCGAGCCGGGTCACCCAGGACAGGCGGCACTCGCGAAGCCGACTCTCGTACCTGATTGAACCGATCGCCAGATCGAATGACGGCGGCCCTTGATCGGGGCCGCTGTCTTATTTCAGGACAACCCAAGGCCGGCTCCAGATGCGGTAGACGCATCCGAATGGATCTTCAACGGTGAAACCGAAGCCGAGAGCCTCGCGCGCATACTCGCCATCGCCGCCGAGCGAGCCGTCAAGGCGGCCACTGTAGAGGCGCCCCGGTTCGATCCACTTGTCAATTTGCCGGTCAACAAAGCCCAGGAGGGCCTCTTCGATTGAAAGGTCCTGTTCGCCGGGAAGGTCGGCATCCGAAAGGCCAAAAACATCCCTCGCCGTGGGCGACCAAATGATCCAGAGCTGATCCAGATAACGCGAATGGACAGGAAGGTTTGAGTGACTGCCGATGGCCAGAAAATTGCGCCTGTCCAGCAGCACTTCCATCACCCGAAAGACGGCCTTCAGGTCGTCGTGCTGACCACCTGAGAAGTAGATCGTTCCGCCAGCAACATGTGTGAGTGGCGCAGAAAGCAACGGATCGCCAGGTTCACTGGTTCGCGGACTGGCCTCCCCTTGCGAATAGAGATCTCTGGATTTCGATTCCTCTTCTAGCGAGCCGAACAGTCCTCGGACCTGATAATGGTCTTCGGTCGACTGGCTGCGAAACCGGCATCGTGAGGAGAGCCACGCCGATTCAAAAAGGGTCAGTGATCCGGGAAATCCATGCATCATCGTTTCACCCAGCAAAACCGGCGACCAGTTGACAATGCACCGTCGCCTCGCCTCGGCCGTTTCTTCCACTGGCCCTACGCAAGAGCGACGCTGCGCGGAATGAGCCACAAACACTAGCTGCCGAAAAATACGTTTGTATTCCACCTTTTACACGTCGCCATATTGGGTTATCAAACTCAATCGGAGGGTGAATGGCCGACAGTTTGTTACGAGTACGGGGGCTTGAACGAAGCTTCTACGGCGTTCGCGCGCTTCGCGGAACCGACCTCGATGTGCGCGCCGGAACGATCACCGGCTTGATCGGACCCAACGGCGCCGGCAAGACCACCGTTTTCAATTGTCTGTCCGGTGTGATCCCGGCTGAATCAGGCCAGGTGACATTTGACGGAACCGACATTACCGGCTGGCGGCCCGAGCAGATCAGTCAGAGGGGCCTTGTCCGCACTTTCCAGATCGCCCGTGGTTTTCCCAAGCTCACGGTGCTGGAAACATTGCTGCTGCATGGCGAGGAGCAGCCCGGCGAAGAGGTCCTCGCCGCACTGTTCTCACCGTCAAAGTCGCGACAAAGGGAAGTGGAACTGATTGAGCGTGCGCGGGATGTGGCACAGCAGCTCAATCTGACTGAAGTGCTCGATAACATGTCCTCCGACCTTTCCGGCGGTCAGAAGAAGCTGCTTGAGATCGGCCGTGCACTGATGGGCCGTCCCAAGCTCATCATGCTCGATGAACCGGTTGCCGGCGTTAATCCGGCGCTCGCCGGAGAGATCGCTGAACGCATCGTCGAATTGCGTGAAACGGGGCTCACCTTCCTGATCGTGGAACACGACATGGATATCGTCGCCCGGCTTTGCGATCCGGTGATCGTCATGGCGGCGGGTCAACGGCTGACCGAGGGTAGTTTCGACGAGATCGTCGCCGATACCCGGGTCCAGGATGCCTATCTGGGGCAGCGCGCATGACCTTCGAGGCGAAGGATGTTGTCGGCGGCTACAGCAAGGCCGACCAGATCCTCAAAGGCGTGACCGTCACGGCGGACGCCGGGGAGATCGTCGCCATTCTGGGTCCGAACGGCGCCGGCAAGTCCACGTTGCTCAAAGGCGTAACCGGGCTGTTGCCGACCTTGACCGGAGCTATCACGCTGGAAGGTCAATCCCTGACCGGACTGAGGCCCAGGCAGATAGCCGAACACGGCGTTGCCTACGTCCCCCAGGAAAGCAATATTTTTGCCACCATGACGGTCCGCGAAAACCTTGAAATGGGCGGATACATTACCCGTGATGCCTCGGCGCGTATCAATGAAATGTTCACGCGTTTTCCCGTGCTTGCGGAGAAACGGAGCGAGGCGGCGCGGACATTGTCGGGTGGCCAAAGGCAGATCCTGGCCATGGCGATCGCCATGATGGTTTCGCCGCGGCTGCTCCTGCTGGACGAGCCGTCCGCCGGCCTGTCTCCGATTGCGGCGAGGCAACTGTTCGACACCATCCGCGAGATCGCGGAACAGAAAGTGTGCATCGTCCTGGTGGAGCAAAACGCCATGGATGCTCTGGAACTCTGCAACCGAGCCTATATTCTGTCGGCCGGCCGAAACCATGCGACCGGCCCCGGAGCCGAGCTGGCGGCGGACCCGGACATTCGAAAGACCTTCCTGGGTGGATAACCAAAAAACGAATTCGATGAAGCAACAGAGAGGATGAAGACATGAAAAGAATGACACGACGTCTGTTCTTGGGCACGACCGCCGCGGCGCTTGCAGCCCCAACAGTTCTCAGGGCGCAATCGGACCCCATAAAGCTCGGATCGCTGACGCCGCTGACCGGCGTTGGCGGTTCTTACGGACCGAACATGCGGGACGCAATTGCCGGTGTGATCAAGCAAGTGAATGAAGCCGGCGGTGTGCTGGGACGGCAGATCACACTGGTCTCGGAAGACACCCAGACGTCTCCCGAAGCTGCCGTGCGTGCAGCGCGCAAGTTGATCGATGTGGACGGCGTTTCAGCCATCATGGGCACCTGGGCCTCATCCGTCACAACGGCCGTCGCGCCGCTTGCCTGGGAAAGCAAGACCATGCTCCTGTGCGTTTCCGGCGCAGACAGCATTACCCAGCTTCCCCACCAGGGATTCATCTGCCGCACGCAGCCGAACTCCAAGCTGCAGATCCGGGTCGCAGGCGACTTCATGGTCGAGGAAGGCACCAAACAGATGGCATGGATCGGACCGCAAACGCCGTTTGCTGCTTCCTCCATCGCCATCCTCGAGGAAATTGCCGCGTCCCATGGCGCCGGCATGGAGAACCTCATCTACGAAGCCGACAAATCGACTTACCGTTCCGAGGTCGATCAGATCATGCGCAACAAGCCCGACTTCCTGATGCTCGGCGGATACGCCGCCGACAGCACGGTGCTGCTGCGCGATATCTGGCAGGCCGGTTATGAAGGCAAGATCATCGGACCGGCCTACGCCATCAACAAGTCGGTACTCGACACATTGCCGGCCGAAGTCACCGAAGGCGTCTTCACCTGGGAAGGAGCTCCCGCCGTCGACAGCGCCGCCTATGCCAACGTCAAGGCGATCCTCGGCGTCGACGAAGTGGATCCCTACTCCGCCCAGACTTACGACCACGCAAGTCTCGCGATTCTCGCAATGGCCGCCGGCAAAGGCGACACCGGCGACACGATCCGGGAAAACATCCGCTCCATCAGTCAGGGCGATGGCAAGAAGGTCGAAAGTGCTGTCGACGGTCTCGCTGCAATTGACGGCGGCATCAACTATTCCGGCGCGTCCGGCCCGTGCGATTTCGACAACATCGGCGACATCACGGGCACGCAGTTTGTCTTCAAGAAGATTTCGGGTGGCTCTGCCTCCGAGTACAAACGCGTCTGATTAAACCAACGATATCCGGACCGCCCCGCTCCTGGGGCGGTCCGCTGCCTCAATCAAATTGATCGATTTATGGACCTCCTCCCCCAGCTCTTGGTGAACGGCCTCATCAGCGGCACGCTGCTCGCCATCCCGGCGATCGGCTTTACTGCCATTTTCGCCGTCCTGCGATTTCCGAATTTTTCGGTCGCCAGTCACGCCACCATCGGCGCATTTGCCGGCTATGCCGCCAATGTATGGCTCGGCCTTCCCGCCGCCCCGGCATTGATCGCCGCCTTCCTCGTCGCGGCCCTGGTGGGTCTCATATCGGACGAGGTGGCCCTGAAGCCGCTTCGCCCCTATGGCGCGCTGACGGCTGCCATCGCATCGATCGCCCTGACGATCGTGCTCGAAAACATGGTTCGTTTCGGGTTCGGCAACGAGCTCCGAGGCTACGATCTGCCGCTTGCCCGCGACTGGCGTATCTATGGCATTCGGATAGGTCCGCAACAGGTTCAGAATCTGGTGCTGGCGGTGATCATCATGGCGGCAGTCTTCGCTGCCCTCAAATATACCCGCATCGGCAAGGCCATGCGGGCCGTGGCAGACAATCCCACGCTGGCGGAACTGAAAGGCATCGATCCGGTATGGGTCGGACGGCTGACGGTCTTCACGGCCATGGGACTGGTTGGCGCCGGCGGGATGTTGCTGGGCCTCGGAACCTCGATCGATCCGCTGACCGGTTTCCGCTTCATCCTGCCTATTTTCGCCGCCGCGGTCGTCGGCGGGCTGGGTAGTATTCCCGGGGCTGCCCTGGGCGCCATGGTGGTCGGCATCGGTGAAGAACTATCAGTTCTCGTCCTGTCACCCTCCTACAAGAGCGCCGTCGGCTTCATTGCCATCGTTATCGTGCTCGCCTTCCGTCCACGTGGACTTCTTGGGGAGCGTGCTTACTGATGCTCAGCTACCTTCTCGCCACGCTGACTTTCGCCGGGATCTATGCCCTGCTCGCGCTCGGCCTCAATGTCATCTGGGGCATGGCCGGCATGATCAATCTCGGCCTGGCGGGGTTCTTTGCGCTTGGAGCTTATGCTGCCGCCCTGGCAACCGTCTCGCTGGGACTTCCGATCATCGTGGGCATCGTGATTGCCATCGCCAGCGCCGCTCTCGCCGGCGCCCTGCTGTCACGGCTGACGCTGAACCTGCGCGGTGACTATCTGGCGATCGTCACCCTCGGATTCGGCGAGGTCATCCGCCTGCTCGCGGCCAACGAAATCTGGCTGACCAACGGATCGGACGGCATTCCTGGTATTCCCGGTCCCTTCCGGGGCGTTCTGACACCGCTGCAATTCAACGCGCTTTGCTGCGCACTGGTCCTGTTGGCGGTGGCCATCTCCTGGTGGTTGACAGAGCGGCTTCGTCGCTCTCCCTACGGACGTGCCCTGCGGGCGATCCGCGACGACGAGACAGCCGCCGCCGTCGCCGGCAAGCCCGTACGTCGCTACAAGGTTCAGGCATTTGCCATAGGAGCAGGCCTGCTGGGACTGGCGGGTGCTGCTTATGCACATTTCACCAGCTATGTCGCACCCGACATCTTTCGTCCTCTGCTGACCATCTACATTTTCCTGGCTTTGACCGCGGGCGGAACCGGAAACACATCGGGCGCTGTGCTCGGCGCCTTTCTGGTGATCGTCATCCTTGAAGGCAGCCGCTTTATCGAGCCCATGTTCCACGGCATGTCCGGGGCTCAGGGAGCGGCCTTGAGAGAAATGGTCATCGGCGCGGCACTGATTTTTGTCATGAGAATTCGGCCCGAGGGTCTGTTGGCGGAACGCCCGCCAAGACCGGTGCAATCCGGCTGACGGTTCTCAATCGCGCTCGACGAGATCCTGTATCGGTACGATGTTTTCGGTCACTACCGGCTTGATCGCGACGTAACTGAAATATTTGTCGATACCCAGATTGCGTTCCAGCATGTCCTCCATGATCTCCTGGTATTGCGACACGCTTCTTGCAACGAATTTGAGCAGATAATCATAGCCACCGCTCAACAGGTGGCATTCCACGACATGGTCGTGTTTTCGAATTTCATTCTCGAATTTGACGAAGTCCTTGCGCCGGTGATCCGCAAGCGTGACTTCGGTAAAGACGATCACATGGTCGGCAAGTTTCTTCAGATTGATGACTGCCCGGTAATTTTCGATGTAGCCGGCTTTCTCCAGCCGTTTGACGCGCTGCAGGCATGGACTGGGTGAAAGGCCGACCGCCTCTGCCAGATTGACATTGGTGATGTTGCCCTGCTTCTGCAGGGTGGACAGAATATTGATGTCGATCCGGTCGAGTTTTGGCGCTCCCGCCATGGACCACCTCCTTATCTAACCCGCCAACTCTGCCTGATGGGCTCTGGCCATGTCCATCATGGAGTTGAACTGGAAGTCGACTTTCGGCATCTCGCCGGGATCCATCGTGGCGCCAAAACCCGCCTTGTCGTGCCTGCGATAGATCCAGCAATTGGCCAGCCCGTGCTTGTTGGCCGGGGCGTGGTCGTGAAACATGCTTTCGGCCGTGTGCAGGATTTCATGCTTCTGAACACCCTGCCGAGCCAGCATCTCGATCATGTATTCAAAATTTCGATCATCCGGCTTGTAGCTGCCGATATCTTCGGCGGTGTAGACACCATCGAACGCCACGCCAAGCCGCGCGTTCGAGCCTGAAAAGCTGAGATTGTCCGTATTGGTCAGCACCACAAGCTTGAAGTGCCTCTTGAGATAGGTAAGGGCCTCACGGCTATCATCAAAGGCAGGCCATTGACGCACCGAAAGCCCGTAGGCGACGCATTCTTCCCAGGTCACATCCACGCCCCATTCCTCGGCCAGTCGGCGGTAAACGACAGGCAGCAATTCGCTGTACCGTTTGCCCGGCGTCCAGCGCTGCGTGGTCGACTCGTAGTAGGCATGAGCTTCCAGAACATCGTCTCGCGTCAAGGTGCGGCTGACCTTGTCGGTAAGTGGCTTGAGCGCATCGACCATGCCGCTTTCCCAGTCGATCAGCGTGCCGTAGACGTCGAATGTCAGCGCTTTGAAGTCACTCAATTTCATCAGGGTATCCTTCCAGGTCGTGGAGCGCATCCAGAGTGGCACGAACGCGGTCGACCAGGAGATCGATTTCGCTTTCGCTGATGCAGATGGGCGGTGCAAGACCGATCACGTCGTCGGCAAACGAGCGAAAGATGATGCCGTTCTCGTAGCCGGCCTGAGCCAGACGGGCAGCGACGTTCATGGCCTTTGTCGGCTTGGCTTTGGTGTTCTTGTCGGTGACGATTTCGATGGCGGCCAGCAGCCCCTTGGCGCGCACATCGCCCACCAGCGGATGATCCGCCAACGTCGACAGTTGCGCCTCGAAGTATGTGCCGACCCGCTTCGAATTCTCGATCAGACCGCCCTCGTAAAGCTTGATGACTTCCAGCGCAACCGCGGCGCTCACCGGATGGCCCGAATAGGTAAAGCCATGGCCGAACGGCACGCCGTCAGGAACCGCATCCGCCATGACCTGATAAATGCGGTCGGAGACAAAGACCGCGCCCATGGGCGCATAACCTGATGTCAGCCCTTTCGCGGTGGTGAGAAAGTCAGGCGTCAAACCCTCGTGTTCGCAAGCGAACATCGGTCCGGTTCTGCCGAAACCGGTGATCACCTCATCCACGATGTACAGGATCCCGAGGGCCCGGCAGGTATCCTGCATTGCGCTTGCATAGCCCATTGGCGGCACAATCACCCCACCGGAGCCCTGCACCGGTTCCATGATGAAGGCCGCGACCTGGTCGGCACCCAGTTCGGCCACTTTGGCCTTCAGGTTGGCAGCACCCGCCGCGATAATCTCCTCATCCGTCCCCGCATCGTTGCGATAGGGATAGGGTGACGGAATATGATGCTGCCAGGGCATCGGCAGATCGAAATGGTCGTGAAAGACCGGCAGGGCCGTCAGCCCTGCTCCGTTCGAGCTTGATCCATGATACCCACGCTCCAGCGCGATGAAGTGTTTCTTCTGCGTCTCACCGCGAGCGTTGAAATAGTAGCGCACCATGCGAATGACGGTATCGACGGCATCCGATCCGCCCAGGGTGAAAAACACATGGTCCAGATCGCCGGGCGACAGTTCGGCGAGCTTGGCTGCCAGCTCGATAGCCGGCTCACTCCCGAAATGGAAATAACCGGTCGCATAGGGCAAACGCCGCATCTGCTCGGCCGCGGCCTCGACCACGCTTTCGTGGCCATACCCCGCATTGACACACCACAGACCGGCAAATCCGTCGAGCAGTTCGTGGCCTTCTACATCGGTCAGAAACACGCCGTTGCCTGACTGCATGACAGTAACGCCGCGCTTTTCATGAGCGCGGATCGGAACGACCGGATGAAAGAAATGAGCGCGGTCTTTTTCGACAAGTGAGTTGGAGAGCATGGCATCCTCCCGACGGTTCAGCACATTGCGGCAGGCTAAGGCATTGTGCCGAAAGGAAAGCGCGTTTTGCCGTGTTCCGCGGCATTTAACACCAATCTTGCAGCGTTTGCGGCATTTTATGCTGCGAACGTTTTTGGGCGACATGCGGCCCGGCGGAGAAAATGCCAACGTTCGAACGGTCGCGGTAGACGGAGTTGACAGTGCAATCAACGAAGGCGAGGTTCTGATCCGTCATTTCACTCTGAACCAACTTGGACCCGGTTGATTTGATCGAGTTTCCGCGCTGCAGCGGATCCGCTTGAGTGTGTAACCCTAACCTGCAGAGCCTGAGACATGCCAAAGTTGCGCAAGCTGCTCATTGCCAATCGAGGCGAGATCGCGATCCGAATTGCCAACGCGGCAGCAGATCTCGGCATTCCCGTTGTCGCGATCCATTCGGAGGATGACAGTAATTCATTGCATCTGCGATACGCCGAAGAAAGCCACGCTCTGATTGGCAGCGGTGCTGCCGCCTATCTGGACAAAAGGCAGATCATCGACGCTATCAAGCAACACGATTGCAACGCGGTCCATCCGGGTTACGGGTTTCTGAGCGAGGACACGGACTTCGCAAAGGCCTGCGAAGACGAGGGCATCGTGTTTGTCGGCCCGCGATCCGATAGCCTCGCCTTGTTCGCCAACAAGGTTGCCGCTCGCAACCTGGCGCACGAATGCAACGTTCCGACGCCCAACGGCACTAATTCGGAAACGACACTCGACGAGGCCGCAGAGTTCCTGGCGAACTTGCCGCCCGATACGCCGATGATGATCAAGGCGCTTGCCGGAGGCGGCGGCCGCGGGATGCGAATTGTGCGGCACGCGGACGGTCTCGAAGACGCCTACAATCTCTGTAGAGCCGAATCGAAGGCATCTCTCGGGCAAAGCGCTGTCTATGTCGAGGAACTGGTAAAGAACGCGCGGCACGTTGAAGTCCAGGTACTGGGCGATGGTGCCGGCAACCTTGTTCACTTTTGGGATCGTGAATGCAGTCTTCAGCGTCGCCATCAAAAGCTGATCGAAATTGCACCGTGTCTGCCGCTTCCCGGAGACATGAGGGAAAAGATGATCGAAGCGGCTCTGAAGATGGCCGCCAGGGTCAGCTATCGGAGTCTGGGCACCTTCGAGTTCCTGGCGTCCGATAGCGGGCAATTCTGGTTCATCGAAACGAACCCGCGCATTCAGGTCGAACATACCGTCACGGAGGAGATCACGAGCTACGACCTTGTCCAGGCTCAATTGCGCCTGGCCGGAGGGGAAGCACTTCCGGATTTGGGTTTGGATCAGGAGAACATCCCGCATCCGAACGGATATGCGATCCAGGCGCGGATCAACATGGAAGTCATGACGGATGTGGGTGAGCCACATCCATCCAGCGGCGTGCTCAACCGTTTCGAGCTCCCATCCGGACCGGGCATCAGGGTCGACACTTTCGGCTATCAGGGTTACCGAACGAGCACTGCGTATGATCCTTTGCTGGCCAAGGTCATCACCAGCAGCCGGGCGCCTGACTTCAAGGCAGCCTTGCGGAAAGCGCTTCGTACACTTTCGGGCGTCCGCATCGAAGGCGTCGACACCAATATCGGGTTCCTGCGGTCCGTGCTCCGCAGCGATGCCGTACAGGCCGGTCAGTTCGATACACGATTTATCGAGACAAATTTCTCCGAACTGCACGCGCAGTCGATCGATACCGATCTTTACTCGGACCTGGACAGCCCGTCGCAAGCCGCCGGGCCAGACGGCGCGCACCAATCGCGGCAACCCATTCCGGACGGTGCAATTGCCATCCACGCACCAATGCAGGGGACGCTTGTCGAACTGACTGTCGAGCCCGGCGCGACCGTTTCCGCCGGGCAACAGATCGGCGTGCTCGAAGCGATGAAAATGCAAATGCCACTTTCAAGCGACCTCGCCGGCCAGGTCGTCGAGGTTCGTGCAAAGCCCGGAGATCTGCTTCTGACTGAAGACATTGTTCTTGTGCTTGTTCCCAGCGCGGAAACCGGCGCGGAAGCTGCAACAGAAGCAGGGCCACAAGCGGACCAAGACAGACCCGAACTTTTGGAACTGTTGGAGCGTCGAGACCGTTTGAGCGATGACGCACGCGCGGATGCGGTCGAACGGCGCACGAAACATGGCAAGCGGATGATCCGCGAGAACCTCGCGGAGTTCTTCGATGAAACCCGCTACTCCGAATACGGAAGCCTCGCCGTCGCTGCGCAGAGATCGAGAAGATCCATCGACGAGTTGATGCGGATCAGTCCTGCCGATGGCATGATTGCGGCCATCGGCCATGTGAACGGTGCGACATTCGGCCAGGAAAAGTCACGCTGCATGGCGCTCGCCTACGACTATACCGTCATGGCCGGCACCCAGGGCGTCAACGCGCATCGAAAGAAGGATCGGATGCTGGCTCTTGCAGCCGATTGGCGTATTCCGCTGATGGTGTTTGCCGAAGGCGGAGGCGGTCGGCCGGGCGATACCGACCATAACGGCGTCAGTGGGCTGGACAGCATGACCTTTCAACGCCTTGCCGCACTCAACGGAAAGGTACCGATCGTCGGCGTCACGACCGGGCGGTGCTTTGCCGGAAACGCCGCCATGTTGGGCTGTTGCGATGTCATCATTGCCACACGCGATGCCAATATTGGCATGGCAGGGCCTGCCATGATCGAAGGCGGCGGCCTGGGCGCGGTTCGGGCGGAGGATATCGGGCCCGCATCGGTTCAGACCAAAAACGGCGTCATCGACTTGCTGGTTGAAAACGAGCAGCAGGCAATCGATGCAGCGCGCAAGTACCTCGCCTACTTCCAGGGCACGCTCGACGATTGGGATGCTCCGGACCAGCAGCGCCTACGCCATGCCCTGCCGCACAACAGGGTTCACGCCTACGATGTCCGAGCGCTTATCAACACGTTGGTTGATAGTGGCTCCCTGATGGAACTGAGATCAGACTTTGCGCTCCCGCTGATCACCAGTCTTGCCCGGATAGAGGGACGGCCGGTGGGTATCCTTGCAAACAACACGCAATCCCTGGGCGGCGCCATCGACGCCGATAGCGCGGACAAGGCGGCGCGCTTCATGCAGCTATGCAACGCATTCGGCCTGCCGATCGTGACCTTACTGGATACGCCGGGATTCATGGTCGGGCCGGACGCGGAAAAAACCGCATTGGTCCGGCATGTTTCGCGCATGTTCGTCGCGGGTGCATCGCTTGACGTTCCCATTGTGACCATCGTGTTGCGAAAGGCCTACGGACTTGGCGCCATGGCCATGGCAGGCGGAAGTCTGCACGCGAGCCAGGGGACCTTTTCCTGGCCGACCGGCGAGTTTGGTGGAATGGGTCTGGAGGGTGCCGTGCAATTGGCCTATCGGGCCGAACTGGCGGCCATTTCCGACAAAGTCGAGCGTGAGGCGATGTTTCGACAAAAGGTCGATGAATTGTACCAGGTGGGCAAGGCACTCAATGTTGCCAGCCTGCTCGAGATCGATGACGTCATCGACCCCGCTGAATCCCGCCAGCGCGTGATCGCCACCCTCGATGCTGTCGGAGAAGCAAAGCGCAGGCCAAACCATACGCCTATCGATACCTGGTAGTTCCACCCGATAAGAGGAACGCCGTATTTGCCAAACCGCGCGAGCCGGCCAAATTGCAGATCACTCAAGCATTTGCAAGATGCTGGAATTTCATTCATTCGGTGCTAGGTTCTGCGCGTGCCCAATCGCGTCCCTACCAGTTTAACAAGATGAAAGTCGCCGTCCTTGGTGCCGGTGTCGTCGGCGTAACCAGTGCTTGGTACCTGGCGAAAGCCGGACACGACGTCGTTGTGATCGACCGGCAACATGCAGCTGCTCGTGAAACCAGTTTCGGCAATGCCGGCGGTGTGTGCCCCAGTCTTGCAGGACCATGGGCTGCGCCGGGCATGCCCTTTAAAGCCGCGAAGTGGATGTTCCAGGCCCATTCGCCTTTGAAGCTCAGGCCGAAACTGGACATCCATCAATGGAAATGGCTCGCCGGCTTCTTCAACAACTGCTCTCGGGAGAAGTTCCAGGCAAACAAGGCTCGTATGCAGCGAATTGCGCACTACAGTCTCGCCTGCCTGCAAGACATTCGAAGCGAAGTGGAGATCTCCTACGACCACCAGGAAGCCGGTATTCTTCAGATTTTTCAGACAGATGACGAAGTCGAGCTTGGCGCACTGTCGGCAAAGGTTCTGACTGAATTGGGGATCCGGCATGAGACCGTGGACGGTCCAAAAGCAAAGGAAATCGAGCCGTCCCTCACCCGCGCACACGCACATATCGCAGGCGGTTTACACTTGCCCGTTGACGAGACCGGTGACTGCCACAAGTTCAGCAACGAACTGGCTCGACACCTGGCCAATTTGGGCGTCGACTTCCAATTCGACACCGAGATTACCGGGTTCACAACCGGTCAGCACATGATCGATCAGGTCATGACCGACCATGGATCGATCTCCGCTGATGCTTATGTCGTTGCCTTGGGTCCGTTCGCCGCCAAAATGATGCGCCCCCTGAAGATCGATCTTGCGATCTACCCGGTGAAGGGATACTCGATCACCGCTGACATTCTGGACGCTGACGCGGCTCCTCAGTCTTCGATCCTGGACGAGCATTCCAAGTTGATGGCGACAAGGCTCGGTGAACGGCTTCGCGTGGCCGGGAGCGCCGAAGTCACTGGCTTCAACAAAAACCTGTCGAAGACCTCCGTCAATGGCATCATCGATGCAACACGACGTGTGTTTCCGGACGCGGTCGATTATGGGAAATGTGACGTCTGGTGCGGGCTTCGACCAATGACTCCGGACGGACCGCCCCGTTTGGGAAAAACCCAATATCGCAACCTTTTCCTCAATGCCGGCCACGGATCCAACGGATGGACGCAAGCCTGTGGCGCATCAAAAATCGTGGCCGACATGGTCTCGGACAAGGAACCGGACATCGACGTCTCAGGCCTTACCTACGACACCGCATAGCGGTATCGGCGATGCCACCTTATGCCGTACATCCTTCCGGAGCCGGAGGATTGAATTGGTAGTCACGCCGCGACGCTTCCTTCATCTGAATTGAAAACCCCGGTGCGGTCGGAGCCATATATGCACCATTTTCAACAACACACGGGTCGACGAAGTGCTCGTGCAGATGGTCCACGTATTCGATCCGGCGGTCGTCCTTCTCGCCGCATATCGCAACGTAGTCGATCATCGCCAGATGCTGGACATATTCACACAGGCCGACACCACCTGCATGCGGCCACACCGGCAAGCCATATTTCGCGGCCATGAGCTGCACGGCGAGTACCTCGTTCAGTCCACCCATGCGGCAACTGTCAATCTGCACGATATCGATGGCACCCTCAGCAATGAATTGCTTGAACATGATGCGGTTCTGGCACATCTCACCAGTCGCGACCTTGATCGGCGCTATGGCCTCCCGGATTTTGCGGTGTCCGACAACGTCATCGGGACTGGTCGGTTCTTCTATGAAGAAAGGCCGGGCAAAGCTCAGCTGCCTGACCCACTCGATAGCCTGATCGACCTCCCAGACCTGATTGGCGTCGATCATGATGTTCATTTCTTCGCCCAGTTCCTCGCGAGCGATAGTGAGGCGACGAATGTCGTCGGCGAGGTCGCGGCCGACCTTGAATTTGGTGTGCGTGAATCCGGCAGCGCGCGCTTCGCGGCACAGTCGCCGCAGCTTCTCGTCGGAATAGCCAAGCCAGCCGGCCGAGGTCGTATAGCAGGGATACCCCTTGGCTTGCAGACGAGCAATCCGTTCGGCTTTTCCCGCTTCCGCCTGGCGCAAAATCGCCAGTGCCTCGTCGGCGGTCAAGGCGTCCGTAAGGTAGCGGAAATCAATAAGACGCGTGATCTCTTCGGGGCTCATCTCCCCGACCAACTGCCAAACGGGTTTACCGGCTTCCTTGGCCCACAGGTCCCAGACCGCGTTGACGACGGCACCGGCAGCCATGTGGATAGCGCCCTTGTCGGGACCAATCCAGCGCAACTGACTGTCCCCGGTGATGTGGCGCCAGAACCGACCCATATCTTCCTTGACCCAGTCAAGGTCCAATCCCTTCACCAGCGCACCGAGCGCCTCAATGGCAAGGACACAGATCTCGTTGCCACGACCGATCGTGAAGGTCAGCCCGTGGCCTTCCTGGTCGCCATCGGTCTCCAGGACCACATAGGCCGCCGAATAATCCGGATCCGGATTCATGGCATCCGAACCGTCGAGCGACGCGGATGTCGGAAATCTCAAATCATAGGTGCGTATGCCGCTAATTCGTGTCACGCGTGTTGTGCCTGTGCTTGTAACTGGAATGTTGATTGTAATGGACCTGAGAGGGCAGACCCGCCTCCTGGAGGATCTCTCATCAAAGATGCCGGGACAAGACCGCGTGGGTCACTATTGTGAAATCTTCACTTCAAAATCGCGACGGCCGCGGCATGATCCCAGCGGTCTCGAACCGTGACGCGAGCTGGGCTCAATCCGAGATAGTTCGAGCGAAGTAGTCGGCGACCATCGGGGCAAAACCGCGATCGACCCCAACGTGACAGGCATCGGGCATGCGCAGGATCAGCGCCTTGGTCTGGAAGATCTCGCTGAAGGTTGCCGCATTGGCGGGGAAGACCGATGGGCGGATGTCGAGGGGTGTGGCCACTGCCATGACCTCTCCGACTTCGGGACCGGAAACCGAGAAAAACCTCAGAGTGTCTGAGATGCGGACAATGCTGATATCGTCGGGTGCGGTACTCAGTTTCAAACCTTCAGCCAAACCGTCTTCCTGATCGAGCGGAGCGCGCAGGATCCAGTGCTCCGGAGCCAACCACATCAGCTCCATGCCATCTCGCACGGTGTAGGTTCCGGCCCTGTCGGGAAAGCCCGGCAATGCAACGCCGCACCAGTTTGAAAGCGCTTCCCGGGATCCTTTCAGATCAAAAAGCGCCATCAGATCGAGCGGCTGGATTTGCGCGTCGTAGATCATCTCATCCCTTCAACCGCAATCCGTCCGGATCATAGGAGCAAGGTTCTGTCACTTCGACCGGGATGGTCTTGTCCTTGACCCGCACATACACCGTCTCGCCATGTCGCACGCGCCCGTTGTTCAACAGCGCGAGTCCCAGCGACCGATCATTGGCGACACTCCAGACATAGGCCGTGACAAGCCCCTCACTTGGCTCGCGGCGACCGCCCGGTGTCAAAGGAGCGCCCTCGGGGACCATGATGGCGGGGTCGAGGCTGCGGATGCCCACGAGTTCACGTCTGGTTCCACCGGCGCTTCGCCGAAGTTCGACGGATCGCTTGCCGATGAAATCCGGCTTCTTCCTGGACATCACCCACCCCATGCCGAGATCGTAGGGATCGACGGTGCCGTCCACCTCATGGCCAAGCGAAAGAAACGCCTTTTCGACACGCAGCACATGGTTGGCCTCGGAACCGATCGGCATGATGTCGAACGGTGCACCAGCCTCCAGGATGGCGTCCCACAATTCCTGCAGGTGTCGCGGCGCGACGTTGATTTCGAATGAGAGCTCTCCGGTGAAGCTCACACGCACGATGCGGGCCGGCAGCCCGGCCACGGTGCCGTCGCGAAACCCCATGAACGGAAACGCCTCGGCAGAGACGTCAATGTCCGTACCCAGGATTTCCAGAACCCGGCGCGCGCTCGGACCGCAGAGCGTGGCGTTGGCCCATTGGCTGGTAACATTGGTGATTTTGACATCCCAGTCCGGACGCTCGATCTGCAGCAGCTTTTCCATCATCTGATAGACCACGTCCGCATTGCCGGTGGATGTGGACATCAGATAGCGGTTTTCGCCCAGTTTGAAGCTCACCCCGTCATCGAGGATCAGCCCGTCATCGGTCAGCATCAGCCCGTAGCGACCCATGCCGGTTTTCAACGTTGAAAACACGTTGGTATAGACCAGGTCCAGAAACCGGGCCGTATCGCGACCCTTCAGTTCAAAGGTTCCAAGCGGCGACCCATCATAGACACCGACGCCTTCGCGTACGCAGCGTGATTCGCGATTGATGGTCTCCTGAAAACTCTCGCCCTCGTGTGGGAAATAGCCGGGCCGCCGCCAGCGCGCACCGGCCTCGTACATGAAACAGCCCTGATCGATGTTCCACTGCGTCAGGGGGCTGTGCCGATAGGGCAGCACGACGGAACCCTCGCGGACACCGCCGATCGCGCCAAACTCGACTGGTGAATAGGGTGCCCTGAATGTTGTGGCGCCAACGTCTTCGAGCGTCACCCCCTGTTGCTGTGCAATCGCGCCGATAATGTTCACATTGCCGGTCTTACCCTGATCCATGGCCATGCCGCCGGTGGTGTAGCGTTTGACATGCTCCACCGCGCCATAGCCTTCACGGATCGCAAGATGCACGTCGGAGACGGTCACATCGTTGAGGACATCGACGAACCCCTTGTCGCCAGCCTCCAGGCCGTCAACGTGCCAAAGCGGTTGGATGTCATAGTCGAGTTCATCGTCCGTCGCCGGCGGCTTGGACGCGCCATTCGACAGGGCCGCGATCAGGCCAAACTCAGCATTCGCCGCCCCCACGCACACAGCGTTCTGGGCCGGCTTGTCGGGGACGAAGCAACTTTTTTCATCGTTGTAGGACATCGTGCCGCGCGACTGGGAAAACAGATGCGCCGTCGGGTTCCATCCCCCGGACATGGCGACAAGATCACAATCAAAGCGGCGCGTGCCGCCATTTTCCGCGCGCACGGTCACGCCGCTGAGCCGCTTGTAACCGTGCGCTTTGACGACCTGCGAACGGCTCAGTATCTCGACGCCGGGCACCAGCGATTGCACGGCCAGATCCGGATCGCGGCTATCGACGATTGCGGCAATCTCGATCCCCGCCGCAGCCATGTCGGCGGCGGCCTCATAGGCTGAACGGTTGTTGGTGAAAACCACTGCTTTACGGCCGGGCGCCACTCCATAGCGATTGACATAGGTTTGCACGGCACTGGCCAGCATGACGCCAGGGCGATCGTTGTTGGCAAAGACCAGGCTTCGTTCGATGGCGCCGGTTGCGATAACGACCTGACCCGCACGCACCCGCCAATTGCGCCCGATCAGCGCATCAGGAGAGGGATTGCGTTCTGCCACCAGCACCAGATTGTGCTCGCGGTATCCCCAAACCGTCGCCTCTTGAAGGCGGGTGACATTCTTCATCGCAGCAAGCTCGGCCACGGCATCGGAGACCCAATCCATCGCGTCCCGACCAGCGATCAAGCGGCGTCGCGACAACAGCGCACCGCCGGCCTCGGTGCCTTCATCGGCGATTAGAACCTGCTTGCCCGCGCGGCCCGCCTCGAGTGCCGCCGTCAACCCGGCCGGACCAGCTCCCGCCACCAGAACGTCGCAATGCCAGTGGCGCGCCTCATAGCGCCCCGTTTGCGGCGGTGCGGGTGGAGGTGATGCCAGCCCGGCAGCGCGCCGGATCGCAGGCTCGAACAGATGCCAATCGGGCCACTTGAACGTCTTGTAGTAAAACGAAGCCGGAATGAACCGCGAAAACAGCTGGTTTACGGCCCCCATGTCGAAATCAACAGAAGGCCAGCAATTGAGCGGGTTGGCGCGCAGCCCCTCCTTCAGCGGCACCGTGGTGGCAGGCTGGTTTGCGCTGGCCTCCTCGCCTTCGAGTTCCACATAGGTTGCCGGTTCCTCGATCCCGGCGCCCATGATGCCGCGCGGACGGTGATACTTGAAACTGCGGGCCGTGACATCGACACCATTCGCCATAAGCGCCGAAGCCAGCGTATCCCCCATGAAGCCGGTCATCGGCTTGCCGGCAAATCTGAACCGGACCGGCGCATTGCGATCGATCCTGCCACCCTGCGGGAGCCGAGTACCACTCATTTGGCAAATTCCGGCGGTTCGATGATGTCATGCGTGACCGTGTCGCGCTTGAGCGCAAGCCAGCATCCGCAGCCCTTGGCGTGCCACCACCGTTCCGCAACCGGCCCCATCGGATTGGGCACCACCGTCAGGTATTCGACCCAGTCTTCGTCGCTGATGTCCTGAGGGGCTTCCGGTCGCCGGGCGACCGCCGGACCACCATAGGCGAACTCTGTCTCAGGACGCGGACCGCAAAACGGGCAGTTGATCAGCAGCATTCCCTGTCCCTAACGCACTGTGGTGGTGCCGGATTCCGACACATATTCCAGATGTCTGAACCGACCCAGCCGGAAGGGGACGATCAAATCGTGGGGCTGGCCTGTCGCAATCAGATGGGCCAGCGTGTAGCCACCCGCGGGGATCGCCTTGTACCCGCCCCACCATCCGGCCGAAACGAACAACCCCGGAATTGACGTCTGGTCCACGATCGGCGTGGCATCGTGCGCAATGTCCAGATGGCCGCCCCATTGCCGCATCAGCTTCAGGCGCTTGAAGCTGGGGAACAGTTCCAGCATGGCACACACGGAGTCTTCAAAGACGTGCTGCTTGATGTCGCGGCGAAAGCTCTGTCCCATATCGGGAGCACCGCCGATTACCAGCTCCCCCTTGTCGGATTGACTGAAATAGACACCGATGTCGGGGCAATTCACCACCGTGTCGATGAACGGTTTAACTGGCTCTGAAACGAAGGCTGTCAGATTGAAGGTCCTGAGCGGCAGTTTGAGGTCCACGGTATCGGTCAACGTTGTCGTATGGCCTGACACGACCACAGCGACCTTCTTTGCGCGAACCGTCCCCCGGGGCGTTTCGACACCCAAGATGTTGCCCTTTGCATCGCGCAACAAAGAAGTCACCGGCGTTTTCTGGTGAATTTCGACACCAAAGCCATCCGCCTTGCGGGCATATCCCCAGGCAACGGCGTCGTGACGATTCACGGCAGCATCCTTGTGAAACATGCCGCCGATCACCGGCAGACGCGCGTTCGGCCCGCCACCGGTCAAAGCAGGAATGCGCTTGCGCACTTCATCGACGCTCAGCGGCTCATAGCTGGAACCGTAGATGTCCATCGCCAGCATCCGCCGCCGGATCATTCGCTGCATCGGATAGGTCTGGATCACATCAAGCATTCCGCGCTTGGAATGCATCATGTTGAAGTTGAGATCCTGCGACAGCCCGTCATACAGTGCGACCGATTTCACATAGAACGGGATCGACTCGTCGCGCATGTAGTTCGAGCGGATTGTCACGGTGTTGCGTGCAACATTGCCGCCGCCAAGCCAGCCCCTTTCGAGCACCGCAACATTGGTGATTCCGTGGTTTTTCGCCAGATAATAGGCCGTAGCGAGACCATGCCCGCCGGCTCCGATGATCACGACATCGTATTCGGACTTCAGCGGCGGGCTGCGCCACGATTGCGGCCATTTCCTGTGGTGGACCAGCCCATTGTACAACAACGAGAAAACGGAATAATGTTGCATGTCAATAATCATTGTTACTGAGAGTTATTGCATGATACAAGGGAAATCTCCGCTCGATCCCCGCAATTGAGGTCAATCCGACATGGCAATCGAGACCCGTACTCCGATCACGCAAGCCCTGGCAGATGGCCTGCTGTCACGACGTGAGCTGAAAAACCTGATGAAGCGTTCGAACGGGCCGGCCCTGCAGCGGTTGGTAATCTGGTTGGTCGTCCTGTGCGCAACCGGCAGCCTTATCTGGTTATCGATGGGCACGTTGTGGATGATCCCGGCCATGTTTCTGCACGGAATCGTACTGGTGCATCACTTCTCCTTGCAACACGAGTGCTGCCATTACACGGTTTTTAGCACCCGTTGGCTCAATGATGTGGTGGGCTCGATCTGCGGCCTGATCATCAACGTGCCGCATCAGTTCTTCCGCTATGAACACTGCGACCACCACACCTACACGCAGCTCACCGGTCAGGACCCCGAGCAGATCGAACTGCCGCAGACATTGGGCGGCTACCTCAAATACATCTCCGCGGTGCCGTACCTCAATAATCAGCTTCGCGATCTGATCCGGCATGCTGCCGGGCATATCAGCGATGCCGAAAAGGTGTTTTTGCCCAAAGAGGTCTATCGAACGATCATTTGGGAGGCGCGTGCCATGCTGGGGTTCTATGTCGGCTTGGCGCTGTTTTGCATTGCGACCGGCTGGACCGGACCGCTGTGGTACTGGCTGATCCCATTCGTGATGGGCGAACCGGTGATGCGTGCGATCCGCATGACCGAACACGTCGGACGCCCGCCGATAGACGATATGCGCCAAAACACGCGAACCAATCTGGTATCGCTGCCCCTGCGCTTCTTGTGCTGGAACATGAACTATCACGCCGAGCACCATTATGCGGCCTCGGTGCCCTTCCACGCCCTACCCAAACTGCATCAAAAGCTCAAAAACTACGTACATGTACAGCCGCACGGCTATCTGGGCGCCCATCGGGAAATTCTGGCGCAGTTGAGCGGAAAGCAGCCACGCGCCGATATCAGACAGGGCGTCTGAAGTGGCGCGGGAAAAGACTTGGCAACCTCTTGTCGCGGTCGCTGATCTGGAACCAGGCGATGTCACACCGGTGACCTTCAAGGGGCGCGACCTCGCCGTCTACGATGGCAGAGATCAGATCAGCGTCAGCTTTGCCCGCTGCACACACGGTGCCGCCAATCTGTGTGACGGCTATTTTGACGGCCTCACCATCGAATGCCCGCTGCATCAGGGACTGTTCGATGCAGTCACGGGCAGTGCCAAATCAGCGCCAGCGCGCGTCGCCCTGCGGATGATTGAATGCCGCACGCGCGAGGGCATGGTCGAAATTTTCTTCTAGAGCAAAGGTCGATAAGTTTGGATCATTTGATGGCTGCAGATCGGCTCCACTCGGCCAGGCGCGTCGCGCAGCGCGATGTGGTGTATCGGGCAAGCGGCGCAACGCAGCCGATGGGCCGATATGCAGCCACCCTTCGGGCCGGGCGCTTTTGGCCCCTGGCGTCGTTGGCTTGCACTTATGGTGGGATGGCACCACGGCGAGCAATCCGCCTAGCCAGAGACCAAAATCGCTCCGGTCAAATGGTGCAAACTTATCGCCCTTTGCTCTAGCGCCTTGATCCCGGAGGCGCCCTTGTCCCAAATCTCTGAGAGAACTCACCTGACCAGCATTGTCTTTGTGCTTGGCGCCTCCGTCGCGTTCTCAATCAACGATCTTGTCTTCAAACTATTCAGCGGCACCTACCCCCTTCATCAAATGATCTTCTTCCGGGCTTCGGTGGCGCTGATTCTCTGCGCGGCGATTATTGTTCCTTTGTCTGGCGGCTTTCCGTCGCTGCGTACCCGCCGCCCCCACCTGCATATGCTTCGCGGTTTCTTCGTCATCGTCTCAAACATATGTCTTTACACCGGGCTCGCCATTTTGCCGATCGCCGACACGATCGCGATCTTCTTTGCGGCACCGCTGATGATCACTGGGCTATCGGTTGTTCTGCTGGGCGAAAGAGTCGGCGTCAGGCGCTGGCTGGCTGTGGTCGCCGGATTGCTTGGGATGCTGTTGATCGTAAAACCGGGCGGAAGCGGATTTACCTGGCAGACCGCCCTGCCGATCGCTGCCGCCCTCACTTACGCTGTCATCCAGATCATGACCCGTTGGATGGGCATGACGGAGCGGGCCGCGACGCTGTTCTTTTACAACCAGGTGGCCTTTGTCCTGTTCAGCGTTGTTGTGGGTTTCGCAATCGGCGACGGCCGATATGCCGATCCGGCAAGCCCGGCAATGGATTTTCTATTTCGCGCCTGGGTTACGCCAGCGCCGTGGGATTTGGCAATGTTGGTGCTGTTGGGCGCCTTGAGTGCCGGTGGCGGCTACATGATGACCCGCGCTTATCAGCAGAGCCCATCGAACATCGTCGCGCCGTTCGAATATGTCGCGCTGGTGATGGCGGTAGTGTGGGGCTACATTTTCTGGGAAAGGTTGCCAGACTTCGCAGCCGCTCTCGGAATTGTCCTGATCGTATTGTCCGGATTGTGGATCGCACTGCGTGAGGCGCGCCTGGGTATCCGGCCGCACAAACGCCATACAAACCACTGAGCATCGACAAAAAGAACCAGCCGAGCCGAGAGTTCAACGGCTTTCCGCGCGCCGTGGCTGCGGCAAACAGTCAAGGCAGGAAGGGTGTTTCACGCGTTGCAGCAATGAGATTTTTTCATCCTTCGGGTTGGATGAAGCTGTGGACAAATGTTCACTCATATGCAAACAATTGACTGATGGGGAACTAAATCAATCGCCCGTGGCGTCGATATTCCGCTTCTGCACATCGACGAACAACGGGAGTCGAAGCAGGAGACAATCATGATCAAACGCAGAACATTTCTCTCGACTTCAGTCGCCGTGGCAGGACTTGCATCCGCCAGCATGATCTTTCCCGCATTCGCCGCACCCAAGAAGGGAGGACGCCTGGTTATCGGCACGTCGGGAGGCAGTGCCGGCGACTCGCTCGATCCCACAAAACTGACCTCAGCCGGCCACGGGATCATGGGATACACGCTGGGGAACTGCCTGACGGAAATCGAACAGGAAGGGGAGCTCGTCGGAGAGCTCGCGTCCGGTTGGGAATCGTCGGACGACGCAAAAACCTGGAAATTCAATCTGCGCGAAGGTGTCACGTTCCACAATGGCAAGGCGATGACGTCCAAGGATGTCATCTACTCTCTTAATCTGCACCGCGGTGAGGATTCGACCTCCGGCGCCAAGGGCTTGCTCAGCGAGATTGCCGATCTCCGCGCAGACGGGGACTACGGCCTGATCGTGGAAATGAAATCAGGCAATGCCGACGTCCCGTATCTGATGGCCGATTTTCACCTGCTGATCGTGCCGGATGGCACGAAAGACATGTCAAAGGGCGTCTTCACCGGGCCTTACATGCTGAAGGAGTTCTCACCGGGCGAGCGTTTGTTGGCGGCCCGAAACCCGAACTATTGGAAACCGGATCGCGCCCACGCGGACGAAGTCGAAATCCTGTTCATTGAAGACACGACGGCGAGAATCGCAGGCCTTGTCACCGGCGAAGTCCATCTTGCGGGTCGTGTGGATCCGCAATCGGCCGACTTGATCAATTCCTCACCCGGATCCCACGTGGAAAATCATCCGGCTGCCGGCCATCGCCCCCTGTTGATGGCATGCGACCGGGCGCCATTCGACAACCTGGATCTGCGACTGGCCGTCAAGCACGCTCTCAATCGCGAACAGATCCTCGAAACCGTCATGGCCGGCTTCGGCTCGATCGCAAACGATCAACCGATCCCGCCTTCGGACCCGTTTTATTCGCCGGACATTCCGCAGCGCGCCTACGATCCGGATGTAGTGAAGCACCACCTGAAAAAATCAGGCTTCGACGGTGCGCTGCAACTGCATACATCCAACACGACCTTCTCCGGCGCCGAAGCAATGGCCGCTCTGTTCCAGCAATCCGCCGCAGCTGGTGGCCTGAATGTGGAGATCGTGCGGGAGCCGGCCGACGGGTTCTGGTCAAAGGTTTGGATGCAGAAGCCATTCGTCAGTGGAGCCTGGGGCGGACGTCCGACCGCGGACATCATGTTGACCACCGCCTATTCCTCTGGTGCGGCCTGGAACGACACGATGTGGCGCCGCGAGGCGTTCGATCAGAAACTGGCCCTTGCCCGGGCAGAAACTGACTTTGACACGCGCAAGGCTCACTATCATGATCTGCAATTGATGATCCATGAAGATGGTGGCGCGGCAATCCCGTTCTTCGTCAACAACGTCGATGGCGTGCGGGATGAAGTTAAAGGCTTTTACCCGGCCGGCTCATTTGAGATGTCCGGATTGCGGGTGGCTGAACGCGTCTGGATCGACGCTTAGAGGTTAGAGTGCCACGGCAAACTATCAGCGGACTGGTCCTGAAGCGTCTGGCTTCAGGACTGGTTACACTGTTAGTCGTCTCGATCCTGGTCTTTGTAGGAACTGAAATTCTTCCGGGCGACGTCGCGCAGGCGGTGCTTGGACAGCAGGCCACCCCGGAAGCAGTCCAGGCCATACGAGACCAATTGGGGTTGGATCGTCCAGCCCTGCAACGCTATCTGGAGTGGCTGGCGAATTTCGCACAGGGGGACCTGGGCCAATCGCTGGTGAGCGGTCGCGAGATATCCGAACTGATCGCTCCGCGCCTGGAAAAAACCCTGTTTCTGGCGCTTTCGGCGGCGATCATCGCCATTCCGCTTTCCATCGGGCTGGGCTTGATTGCAGCCCTTTACGAGGGACAGGTCATCGACAAAAGCGTCAGTATGACGACGCTGATCTTCGTTTCGATTCCGGATTTCCTGCTCGGCTATCTTCTGCTTCTCCTCGTCGCGGTGAAACTGGGTTGGTTTCCAGCCCTTTCCAATATCAATGACGGCATGACGCTGCTTCAGCAGCTACGGGCGATCACCCTGCCCTGTCTGACATTGGCGCTGGTCGTGTCAGCGCACACGATGCGGCTGACGCGCGCCGCGGTCCTGTCGGTGATGAACCAACCCTATGTGGAGATGGCAACGCTCAAGGGAGCGACACGCCGCAGGATCATCCTTCACCACGCTCTGCCCAACGCCCTGTCACCGATTTTGAACATCGTCATGCTGACGCTTGCATTCCTGATCGTCGGCGTCGTGGTGGTCGAGGCTGTCTTCAACTACAAGGGCATGGGTCAATTGATGATCGATGCTGTCTCCAAGCGCGACATGCCGCTGGTGCAGGCCTGTGGACTGATCTTCGCATCGGTCTACGTCATGCTGAACCTCACCGCCGACATTCTGTCGCTTTTGACCAATCCACGCAGGCGGCGACCGAAATGATAGAGTTTCTGCGCGATATGGATTTGGCGGCCCGTATCGGCATGGGCCTGGTTCTGGGCTTTCTGCTGGCCGTTTTCATCGGGCCTTACATTGTGCCCTATTCGGAAGTCGAGATCGTCGGGCGGGTTTTCGAGCCGCCAAGTGCGAAGCACTGGCTCGGCACCGACAATGTCGGCCGGGACCTGTTGGCGCGCATTCTGGCCGGTGGCCGCATGACCGTCATGATCTCCTTCCTGGCGACCTGCGGCGCCTTTGCCATCGGGGTGCCGCTTGGGATCATTGCCGCCATCCTCGGCGGATGGTTCGATCTGCTGGTAACCCGAATGGTCGATGCATTGATGGCATTTCCAAGCCTGATCCTGGCGCTCATTCTGTTGTCGGCCTTGGGCACGTCTCTGGTATCGCTTCTGCTGGTCATGTCGGTTCTGTCGTCGACCATCGTCTTCCGGCTGACGCGTGCCGTGGCAGCCGACGTGGCGGCGATGGAGTACATCGAAATCGCCCGCATGCGTGCAGAAAGCATGAGTTGGTTTCTGTTTCGCGAGGTCCTGCCCAACGTGGTTCCGACGCTCCTGACCGAGTTCGGTTTGCGCCTGGTTTATGCCGCCATCCTAATTTCGTCGCTGTCATTCCTGGGCATCGGCATCCAGCCGCCCTATGCCGATCTTGGCGGCATGGTCAAAGAGAATTCGCTGGCCATCACATTTGGGCGCGCCGCGCCGATCCTGCCGGCGCTGGCTTTGGCGATTCTGGCCATCGGCATCAATCTGGTTGTGGACGGGCTTCTCAAACGCAACGCCGATCTGGATTTGCACAAATGACCGGCCCCCTGCTGCAGATGATGGAGCTGACCGTCGAGACAGTTGCCAACCGGCGACGGGGAACACCAGCGGCCACGATCCTGAACAAGATCGACCTTTCGCTGGAGCGCGGGCAAGTCCTGGGATTGATCGGCGAATCCGGAGCCGGCAAATCGACAATCGGTCATGCCGCAATGGGATATGCCCGACGTGGCTTGAGTCTGTCGGGTGGAGAAATATGGCTGGATGGAACCGAATTGCGCCAAGCCAGCGACGAGGAACTGCGACATATCAGAGGGCAGAAGGTTGCCTATGTGGCGCAGAGTGCGGCAGCAGCGTTCAATCCGGCGCATCGCCTGTTGGGTCAGGTGCTGGAGGTGACCAAAATCCATCGGCACATCGACCCGAAAGAAGCTGCCGGCCGGGCGCGCGACCTGTTTGCGCGCATGGGTCTACCGGACCCCGAGAGTTTTGGAACGCGATATCCGCACGAAGTCTCAGGTGGGCAATTGCAACGTGCCATGACCGCCATGGCACTGGCCGGTGAGCCCGATCTCCTGATTTTCGATGAGCCGACCACCGCGCTGGACGTCACCACGCAAATCGATGTTCTGGCCATCATCAAGGAAGTGATCCAGGACTATGGCAGCGCAGCTCTCTACATAACACACGATCTGGGCGTCGTGGCGCAGGTGGCCGACCGCATCAAGGTGCTGCGCAACGGTGAGGAAGTCGAGGAACAGGACACTGCCTCGCTTCTGGCAGCCCCCATACAGGACTATACCCGCGATCTGCTGACCGTTCGCCAGACCACCCAGACCGGTGATCATGGTAGCGACCACAATGCGGTGTTGGCCCTTGGGCACATCGATGCAGCCTATGGAGCCGCACAGGTTCTATCGGACGTGTCGGTAACACTCCGACGTGATACGAGCTTGGCGATTGTCGGCGAGTCCGGCAGCGGAAAATCGACCCTGGCCCGCGTCATCATGGGCCTGTTGCCGCCCACAAAAGGGACCGTGTCCTATCTGAACAAACCCCTAACGCCGGCTTTGTCCGGTCGCTCGATTGGCCCGCGCAAGGCAATCCAGATGATCTATCAATTGCCGGATGTCGCGATGAATCCCCGCCAGACAATTGGCGAATTGATCAGCCGACCGGCACAGGTGTTTCTCGGGATGGGCAAGGCACAGTCCGATGCCAGAGCGCGTGAACTGCTGGAGATGGTCGACCTTCCCACTGAGATGGCTGAACGCTACCCCAACCAGCTGTCCGGCGGACAGAAACAGAGGGTCTGCATTGCCCGGGCCCTGGCGGCCGAACCGGAGATCATCATCTGTGACGAGGTGACCTCCGCACTTGATCCGCTGGTTGCGGACGGGATCATCGAACTCCTGCTGCGGCTCCAAAGGACGTTGGGATGCGCCTACATTTTCATCACCCATGACATGGCCATGGTGCGCGCCATCGCCGACGATGTCGTGGTGATGCGGGGTGGCAAGGTCGTCGAACAGGGGCCGAAAGAGGACATTTTTGCGCCGCCCTATGCCGACTACACCCATTTGTTGATTTCCTCTACGCCGGAGATGCGCACCGGCTGGCTGGAGCAGGTTTTGGAAGAACGCCGCATGGAGGCCGCCGGACACTGATATGAGCACGCAGTCTCTTTTCGATCCCCGGGCTGGGGCCATGTCGCTGATTGAGGACGCCATCGGCGCCAGGCCGGGCCAGTCCATCGCCATCATCGCCGAAGATCCGGGGCTGGGTATCTACGATGCGATCGTGCCCGAATGTGTCGCCGATGTCGCCGACGAATTGGACATCAAGACGGAAATCATTTCGGTTGGGAACCACGTTGGTGTGGAGAGCATTCCGCCCGACGTGCTGCGCGCGTTGACGGAGTTTGACCACGTCCTGTTTCATGCGCGCCTTGGCGATACCATGCGGTTTTCCGAAATTCCCGGCAGCGCCACCAAGACCATGAGTTATGCCTTGGACATTTCGATCCTTGGCGGCCCATCCTGCACGGTGCCCCACCGGGTGATGGAAGAGATTCGCAGCGCCTATAACGGAAAAGCCGACACGGCCGCCAGCTGGCACATCACCTGCGCGAACGGTACGGATCTGCACGGTACCCAGGATGTCGAGCGTGTTGCGCGCGGCGAAGCAGAGGATTTTACCGTTACCCGTTACCCGGTTTGCGCGCCACGTCCCCTTTCGTGCGAGGCGGCCAATGGCGTGGTGGCCTTCAGCCATTGGCTCATGGCATCGGGCAACCAGGCCTATCCGGATGACGAACTCCTGCTCCCCGAGCCGGTTCTGGCCCATGTCGAGAACGGGCGGATGAAGGGGTTCGATGGCCCTTCAGATCTGGTTGGCCGGATCGAGGCGCATTACCGGCGGGTTGGCAATCTGCTCGATCTCGATCCTTGGAATGTTCACAGCTGGCACGCTGGCATCAACCCGGGATGCAGTTATCCGGTCCACGGCTCGCGCAACATCGAGCGGTGGGGCAAGGTTGCCTTTGCCAATCCGCGTTACCTGCACTTCCACACCTGTGGCAACTACGCGCCCGGTGAAATCGCCTGGTCGATTTTCGACGCCTCTGTCTGGTTCGGCGACGAACAGATCTGGGACAAAGGCGAATTGATTTTTCTCGACAGTGAAGAAATCCAGGCGATTCTCGCCGCCAACGGTCTTCACAAGCTTGAATTCAGGCGCGACATCGGCATCGACTAGGCCGGAACCTGTCCCGATTTGTCTCAAACAGAGCTGGCTCGCCCAGTCTTGACGCACGCCCAGTTTTGCAAAATACACTTGCGTGCAGTCAACGCGGATACGAACTTTGGACAAAACGGCAGCAGAAAGCACCGACAGCCTAACACCCGATCTATCGGTGGTGGTCGGTCAGGCAGTAAAGCGGCAACGTCAGATTGCCGGAATATCCTTGCGCAAACTCGCTGACCTGTCCGGCATTTCCTCGGCCATGGTCTCGCGGATTGAAAACGGTCAGGTCTCGCCTTCTCTTGCGACGCTCGAAGCCCTCGCCGATGCACTGTCCTTGTCGGTCGTCACGTTCTTTGCAGACAGGACCCAGGCCGCCGACGTCCACTTCGTGAAAGCCGGTCAAGGCATCCCCGCGACGCGAAACTATGACGACCACATTCACGAGTTCAACATTCTCAGCCGCCACCGAAAGAGCCCGCTGGACTTCGAAGCGGCAGCCGTGACCATCGAGCGGCGCGAGGACAACACCCATCCCCGCTACATTCACCGGGGATATGTGTTCCTGATGGTGACGGCCGGCGAGTGCATCTATCAATGCGGAAAGCAGGAATATTCAATGGCACCGGGCGACTCGCTGAGCTTCGACGCTGAGCTGATCCACGGCGTGAAGGCAGTGGTGACAGAATCCGTGTCCTATGTGAGTGTTTCCGCCAAGCTGACCTGACCTCATCCGTCGCTATCTGCGTAATATCCCACAATGTCGCCATCCGTCGTAACGCCCAACCCGTTCAGGTGACGGTTGACATAGTTGAAGTATCCGATGATCTGCACTGCCTCGAGGATCTCGCCATCATCGACCCCGGCCGCTTTGAGCGCTTGCACATCTGCCTGCTCCATTTCTGCCGGACGCAGCGTCAGCTTTTCCGCGTATTGCAGCAGGGCCAGTTCCCGGCCGTCAAAAACGTCACCTGGCGTCCGCGCTTGAAGGGCTGCAAGGATTTTGTCGGCGCGTTCGTCATCGCCTATGAGATGCCGTGCATTCGACCAGTGATTGGCGAAGGAATAGTCTGATCCGTTGAGGATCGACACATAGGAACTGATTGTCTCCAGCAACCATTCCGGCAGCGTGTTGGCATCGTCATGAAGAGCCGCGCGATACAGGATGACATGGCCCTTCATGGAATTGGGCCTCAAAGAATGAACGCGCATCACGTTGTCGACCGTACCGTGTGGCGTTCTCGCCAGTTGCAGAACCTCTTGCAAGGCTTCGTCGGCTTCTTCGTCCGCGATCATCTTGATCCAGGCTGACATGTTTCCATCCCGCAATAATTTGGAGTGTTTTTGTGAGATCAAGCTGCCTGCGCTGCTTGAATTTCTGATTTGCGGCGCGACACGAAGGCCCTCAACGCCTCATCGACGCCCTCGTCGATTTTCGGCTGTTCGTACTCTTCCAACAGCTTCTTCCACAATCGATTGGCACGTATTTCGGCGCTCTCGCGGCCCTGTTCATCCCATGTTTCGTAGTTTCGGGTGTCCGTCAAAATCGGGTGGTAGAACGCATTTTCGTAGCGCTCCAGCGTGTGTGCGGACCCAAAGAAATGGCCGCCGGGGCCGACTTCCTTGATCGCATCGAAACCCAGTGTGTCCTCGCTGACAACGATGGGCTGGAGGCTTTCGGTCATCAACTGAAGGAGCTCCGCGTCGAGGATCAGCTTTTCGTAGGAGCCGGACAATCCACCTTCCAGCCAGCCCGCCGATGCGAAGATGATGTTGGCGTGCCCCATCACGGCTGCCCAAAGGCACAGTTCCGTTTCGTAAGCCGCCTGGGCGTCCACCAGATTAGAACCGGTGTTCAACGACGAACGGAAGGGAAGCCCGTAACGCCTGGCGAGCTGGCCGGATGCCCATGTCGTCTTGGCAAAGACCGGTGTGCCGAAGACCGGACTGCCGGTGCGCATATCGACATTGGTCAGATACGATCCATAAACAACCGGTGCACCGCGCCTGGCAGCCTGGGCCAACACGCATCCGGCCAGAGCCTCGGCGTTTTGAACAGACAAAGCACCTGCCTCTGTTGCCGGGCTCATCGCTCCCGCCATTGTAAAGGGGGCAATGATGAGAGGTTGGCCGACCCGTGCCATCTCGACAATGCCTTCGGCCATGGCCGTGTCGATCATCAACGGCGAGTTCGTATTGATAGGCGCTGTTATGACGGGGTGCTCGATCAGGTCCTGATCGGAGTATCCCATCATGATTTTGGCAATCTCAATGGCGTCGCGAGCTCGGGTCTTGCCGTTGCTCCAGAATTTCCAGGTCTTGTCCGTCAGCGTGGCGTGCGCATAGGCCACATCGAGATGGCGTGTTTCGGCGGGCAGATCGAGCGGTTCGAACCCTCCCCCTCCGGCCTGATGCACCGCATTGATTGCGTGCACCAATTTGACGTATTCGCACATCTCCTCGTAGGTCCCGGCGCGACGACCGCGATCGAGGTCATTGGCAAAAGGCGGGCACATGACCGAGGAGAAGATGATCTCGTCGCCCCCCAGCGTCAGATTGTAGTCGGAGTTTCGAGCATGCAATTCAACGCTTGCCGGCGCGAGCGCAACTATCTCCATGACCTGATCCGGGTCGAACCGCACCATCTCGCTGGCATCGTCGACCATGGCGCCAATGTCCGCCAGCAAACTGCGCGAGCGCGCATCCAGGACCTTGATGCCGACTTCGCTCAAAATTCGCATCGAATTGTCATGGATCATCTGCAGCTGATCCGGCGACAAGATTTCAATCGGAGGATACGGGTTTTTGAACCGACGCCATGGCGTCTGCTCCAATCTGGCCGCGGAGTCGCGGCGATTACGCCTTGCACGCCTTACCATCTTGCGACTCTTGATGCGGCGACCGATAACCCGATCATCGTTGCATATCCTCCCGGCCATACTCGCCCATCATGTTCGATCTTGGCAGGCTTCAAACATACTCTAAGCCCAATTGGCTCTCGCTCAGCTATTGAGTTGAGCCCCAAGTCACAATAGGCGAATGTTGTCCGTCACGCAACAGGTTGCGCAAAAAGCAACAGCCGGAAAACGGCCATGCCCTATACGGAGCTGAAAAAAGTAGCTTGGTCGCAATCATTCGGAAGCAAAGCGGTCTGCAGGCCGTTCAAGATTAGGTTTGCTTCTCGACCGGTCATTCACCAACAAAGACACTCGCCATCGACCTATCCATGAATTGGATACCGACCTACAGTGCGAGTTCTGATTATATTCATCATAGTCTCCACTTCTCAAACAATTGGCGCCCAATAAGCTTGCTCAACGATACTGTTAACGCTTTGGTTCCACTTCTACCCTTAGTCGAAATGCGGTTCGTTGAATGGGGAGAAAAGTGCCCGTGAGGTTGAGGGTCCACATCGGAATTGCCACGGCATTCACGCTGATGATGCTGGCCCTGATCGGGGGCATTGTTGGATTTTTGTACCTCAGCAATTCCCGGCTGGCCCTGACCACAGCATCTCGGGCCATGGACCGGTCCACCGAGGACGTCGTGCGCGGCTTCGAAGGGCTTTTGACGCCCGTGGCCCGTGCGGTCGAGAACGCCGCCCATCTCGCGCAAAGTGGCGGCAGCGACCTGAGAACGGTCAAGGGGCTGCAATTCTTCTTCAATCAGTTTGCTGCTCTGCCACAGCTCTATGGCATGTTCATCGGCTACGAAAGCGACGGCGCCTTTTACCAGGTTGTCCGGGTTCTTGAGGGCATCGAGTCCTTCGGCCCGAGTGATGCCAAACCGGATCCCGAAACGCGCTTTGCCATTCGCATATTGGATGACAGTCCGGGGTATATGGCGGACAGCTATGTTTATCTCGCCGACTGGGACAATGTGACCGGTGTGGAACGCGGGCAGCCGCAATTCGACCCGCGGGTTCGCCCCTGGTACACCGCAGGTGTCGAGAGCAAGAGCATTACGATCTCCGACCCCTATTTCTTTTCAAGCACCGGCAAGCTTGGGCTGACGGTTTCTCACGTCGCAACAACCGGATCCGGCAATATCATCGGGACGGCGGGTGCCGACATCACCCTGGAGGATTTTTCTGTCTATCTGAACGACATAAAAGTCGGCCAGCGGGGTCGGATATTTGTTCTGGACAGTTCGGGAAACGTGATCGTGTTGTCGCAGGAGAACGCGATCCAAACCGCCGGATCGCCGGTCCCCCTCGACGACACGGCGATCGCGAGTGTCATTGAGCATTTCGACGTCACGGGTGAAAGTAAGTTCACTCTGCCCGGTGCCGTTCCGATCATGGCCTCCTTCAAGCCGTTTCCGGATGAGTTTCACAAGCCCTGGATCATCGGGGTTATCGCCGACCAGAATGAATTCGTCAGCGAAATCAGACAGACGACGCTACGTGTGCTGTTGGTCGCGTCTTTGATTGTTGGACTGGCAATCATCACGATTTCCGTGATGTCCAAACGTCTGACAGCGCCGCTACGACAGGTCGTTCAAGAAACGGGGCGCATTCGAAACTTCGAGCTGGACGGAACCTTTTCATTGCACTCGACCATTATCGAAATCAATGACTTGGTGAACGCCGTTCAACGCATGAAAAACAGCCTGCGCAGTTTCGGTGCCTACGTCCCGACAGATCTTGTCCGTTCGATTGTTTCCTCTGGCACCGCGGTGCAGATCGGTGGACAACAACGGGAACTGACTTTGCTGTTCTCGGACATCGAATCCTTCACCAACAAGTCCGAGAAGCTGACACCGGAACGGATCTTCTCCGAATTGTCGGTCTATTTCAGCGCGGTGTCCGGCACCATTCGTCGGCACCACGGCACAGTCGACAAGTTCATCGGCGATGCCGTGATGGCCTTCTGGAATGCGCCGAAGGAAGATCCAGACCACGCCATTACCGCTTGTAAGGCAGTCCTCGCCTGTCTCGACACCTGCAGACAACTGAATGCCAGCAATGCAGGCGCTGACGGAACAACCCTGTTTCCGGTGGCGACCCGTTTCGCCCTTCACTGCGGCGATGTCATGGTGGGTAATGTCGGTTCTGTGGACCGTATGCAATACACCGCTCTCGGGTCGGCCGTAAATCTGGCCTCGCGGGTGGAAGGCCTCAACAAACGCTACGGCACTCAACTCCTGATCACGGAGACGGTGGCAGAGAAAGTCACCGGGCGTTTCCTGATGCGGGCCATCGATATCATCGCGCCGGCGGGAGTATCCGTCCCCATTACCGTTTACGAACTCCTTGGGGAGATCGGCGACGAAGCCGAAAATCCGGCAACGCCAGTGCAGGAGCACATGTGCGAAGCCTGGGCAGCCTGCATGGCTGTTTACGAGAAACGTGACTGGGACCAGGCGGTCAAGGCCTTTCAGGGGTTCCTGGACGAATATCCGGAAGACGGTCCTGCCAAACACTATCTTGCCCGGTGCCAGGAATTTGCCCTGCGCCCACCACCGACCGATTGGGATGGTGTCATCGACTATGACACGAAATAGGTTTGATATGCCGAAGTTAGGCGTTGCATCCCTCTTGGCGTTTGCGCTGTTTGCTCTTGCCAGCCCGGTTCGAGCGGCGGAGCCCAAGATCATCTACCTGACTCACCAGAACAACAATGATCCGAATGATACGGCCACGGCTGCAGCTGCCGTCGCATTCAAGGAGTCCGTCGAAGCCCTGTCAGACGGTTCAATGCGGGTCGAGATCTTTCCGGAAGGCCAGGCCGGCAACGACAAAAGCGCCCTGGAACTGGTGCGCAAAGGCGTCATCCAGACCGCCATCGCATCGGTCGGCGGCGTCAGCGGGATCTATCCCCGCGTGAGTGTGCTCGATTTCCCATTTGCCTGGCAGGACCTCAAAGAGACCTATGCGGTATTCGACGGCCCGTTCGGCGCGCTGCTGGCACAGGATTTTGCCATGGAAACCGACCTGGCCCTTCTGGGGTTGCTGGATACGGGCGGCCTTTTCGTTTTGACCAACAACGATCGGGCAGTCCGCAGTCCCGCGGATATGGAGGGGCTGCGCATCCGGACGATGGACCTCGATAGTCACAAGGCTTTCGTGCGAAGCCTGGGCGCTACGCCGGTGGCCATTCCGTGGGGGGACCTCGAAACATCCATTGAGGCCCGCGTCGTGGATGGTCAGATGAATCCGGCGGCGATCATCCGCTTTGCCAATCTCGACGACATCCAGCGCTTTGCCACGGTGACAAACCATTTCTACACTCCCTACTTCTGGGTCATGAACCAGGCTTTTCTCGACGCGCTGTCCGAAAGCGAGCGGCGCGTGGTTGAGCAAGCCGCAAGCAAAGGGATCGAAGCGAGCCGGGCGCTGGCTGCATCGCAGATGGGCACTCATCTCGCCGCCTTGGGCAGTCAAATGGAGATCTACTATCCCACCGAAAGCGAAATGACGGCCTTTCGGGAGAATACCCAACCGGTCACGAGGACGCTGATTGCCGACCAACTCGGTGAGGAGGGAACCGCATTGCTGGATGCCTTCCTGGATGCCATCCAAAACGCGAGTGGAAGCGAAAACTAACGGTCCCGTCGGGTCGAAACCGAGGCGGCCACTGAAGCGGATTTTGTTGGCTTTAGCTGCTGTCGCCTGATGACGGAGTGCCGAATGAGCCTCCGCGTATCGGTTGTTTTCTGCAAAACCGATGATCAGGCGCCAAGGGCCGCCCAGATATCTGACATGACCTTGCCCATGGGCTGATCCCGACGCCGTATCGCGAATATCTCGGTATGGCGTGGCGGGTAATCTTCGACGCTGAGAGGCACAAGGTCCCCGGATCGGAGTTCAGGCTCCATCCGGTGTTCGGGGATGCCACCCCATCCAAGACCAGCCTTGATGACGGATTTCTTTGCATCAAAGTCGGAAACGGTCCAACGCTGTCCACCCGAAAGCAGGTCGCGGCTTTGATCGTAGTCTTGTCCGCCGGTACCGGACACGACCACCTGCGTGTAGGTTTGCATCTCTCGTTTTGAACGGACCCCCTTGCGCTGCGAGGCCGGAAAGCTTGGGCTTGCGACCGGCCGAATCGTTATCGCTCCAACGGGCAGCGTTTCAACTTCGTCGAGGGGAACACCTTCCAGGCCAGCTATGATCAGGTCTGCCTCGCCCCCCATAAGTCTCGCCAGGGGCCCGCCCATCATTTCTGTCGCAACGCGGATGTGGGTGCTTGGATATGCCTGACCGACCTTGCCAAGAACACGCAGGATCGGATCCAGCGACATGGTCGCAGTCATTGCGATGGAAATCACCGGCTCCTGCTCGCTCCGCAATCCAGCAGCGGTCGCCTTCAATCTGCGCACCTGCTCAAGAACACGTGTTGTTTCGCGGAAAAACACCTCGCCTTCAGGTGTCAGGCGCGGCCGATACTGATCCCTTGAGAACAGGTCAAAGTTGAGTTCAGCTTCCAGTTTGCGAATCTGGTGACTGACGGCTGATTGCGCCTTGTGCAGACGGTCAGCAGCTGCCCGGAAGGTGCCGGTGGCAATGATGGCATCCAATGCAACAAGTTGGTCCAGGGTCATATCGCCCATCCATTATGATCTAATTTTTCGATCATAATCATGAAAACTCGATATTATCAATTGCCCGATTGCGTGGGTATCCAAGGCTCGTCACTCAATAAAGGAGCCAATTATGAAACTCTTCTACAACCGGGAGCCTGCTCCCTCGCCAGCCACATTATGCTGCAGGAAGTCGGCGAGACCTTCGAGATCGAGGCTGTCGATACCGAGACCGGACAGACCGAATCCGGGTCGGATTTCCGCAAGATCAGTCCGAATGGGTATGTGCCTGCGCTGGAAATCAACAACGGAACCTATCTCAGCGAGGGCGTCGCGATCCTGCAATACATCGCCGACAATCATCCTGAAAACGCGTACGCGCCACCGCCGGGATCGCTCGAAAGGGCCAGAATGCAGCAATTCCTGAACTTCGCTGCAGCTGAAATCCACAAGGCCTGGAGCCCACTGTTCGCAAGCGGTTCATCGGATTCGGAAAAAGCAGCGGCAACCCGTAAAGTTTCCGCCAAGTTTGACCATCTGGAAGCGGTGCTGGCCGATGGCCGCGAATACCTGGTTGAAAGCCGTTTTTCAGTGGCTGACGCCTACACATTCGTTCTGGTCAACTGGGCCAACTTCAAGGCCATAGACCTCTCACAATGGCCAAATCTCCGGAACTACTGGAAGAGAATAGCGGACCGCCCGTCCACAAAGGCGGCATTGGCTGCAGAGGGGCTTTTGTGATGACCTCCGCTGACCAAAACGAGGTTCGGGAATTGATGGGACGATATTTTGACGGTCTCTATCATTCAGACAGCAAGGTCCTGCGCACGGTATTCCATTCCGATTTGGCCTATGTGAACGGCACGGCCGACACCTATGAACGCATGGGCTTGGACGCTTACATGGCGCGAATAGATGTGCGAACCCCGCCAGCTTCGCGGGGTGATCCGAGAGAAGAAACAATCGAACGCATCGCCCTCAAGGGGGATCGGATTGGAATCGTCGAAGCGCGCATGACCATGATGGGCCGCAACTACCAGGACCTTCTGACACTCATCAATACAAGCGACGGATGGCGTGTTTTGACCAAGGTATTCTCGTTCGTAGAGCGGAAGGATTGAGGCGATGCCCTATGTAAACATCAAGGTAACCCAAGAGGGTGGAGCCGACGGAAAGGGGCCGACGGCAGAGGAAAAGGGCCAACTGATATCCGGCGTCACCGATCTGCTGCAAAGAGTGCTCAACAAGAGCCCCGCCACAACCTTTGTGGTGATTGACGAAGTCCCACTCGACAACTGGGGTATCGAAGGCCGCAAAGTCAGCGATATCCGTGCCGATCGGGACTGACCCAGTTCGCCTTTACACAGAACCACACAAACAGCGCGCCGATGCGCCCTCAGGGCGCATCGGACAAGGTCCGATATTCGCTTTGCGGAATCGCGCCTTGCACCCACATCGAAAGGATCAGGCATGTCGGTTTTTCCAGCGGACAATGAGTCCGTATCGCAAGCATGGCAGACCATTCAGGTTGATGCCCTCGCGCTGTCAAAACGGGAACCGTTCCTTGAGCCGGCCCTGAAGCGATGTGTCCAGAAACCCGACAACATCAACGACGCCCTGGCGCGCATGCTCGCTGATACTCTGGCTTCGAACCACATGCGGAACGAAGTCAGCTTCAACCTCTTTTCCGGTCTGCTGCACGCAACGCCGTCGATCGCCGCTGCTGCCACGCGCGATCTGGTGGCAATCGAAATTCATGATCCGGCTTGTCCATCCACGCTGCACGCCTTCTTGAACTACAAGGGCTTCCTCGCGGTGCAGGCGCAACGAATTGCGAATAGACTGTGGAAGAACGGTCGCAGAGAACTTGCCGCCTCGATATCCAATCGGGTTTCGGTCGTGCTGGGGCCTGACATTCATCCGGCCGCCCGATTGGGCGCCGGCATCATGCTGGACCACGGATCAGGCATTGTCATCGGCGAAACCGCGGTCGTTGAAGACGATGTCTCCATTCTCCAGAACGTGACGCTTGGCGGTACCGGCAAGACAGATGGGGACCGCCATCCGAAAATTCGGCGCGATGTCATGATTGGAGCCGGTGCAAATGTGATAGGAAACATTGAAGTTGGTGAACGCAGCAAGATTGCTGCCGGCAGTGTGGTTCTCAAGGACGTTCCCCCCGGGTGCACGGTGGCTGGAATACTGGCCCAGATTGTCCGTCTGCACAGAGGAAACGAAGCGCTCGCCAAACCAACTCGAAACGGATCGACATTGAATGGCAGCACGGTGAGAAATGAAAGCAATCACCTACGATCGGTATGGGCCGGTTGATGTTCTCCAGTTTGAAGATATCCCCACACCTGAACCAGACGCCAATGAGGTTCTGATCAGGGTTCGGGCAGCTGCCGTCACAACGGCTGACTGGCGGATGAGATCGCTGGAGATGCCCGGGGCCATGCGGATCATCGGGCGGTTAATGTTCGGCATCCTCAGGCCCCGAAACAGGGTGCTGGGAATAGACGTCGCTGGTGACATCGCGGAAGTCGGATCGAGTGTCACCACGTTCAAGCCTGGGGATGCCGTATTTGGACATATCGGCAAAGGTGGCCATGCGGAATTCGCAATTGCAAAAGAGACAGGTGCGATTGTTCACAAGCCGGAAGCGCTGACTTATGAACAAGCTGCGGCGCTGCCGTTCGGCGCGTTATGCGCGCTCGTTTTCCTGAGAGATTTTGCCAAGCTCCAGGAAGGGCAGAGAGTCCTTGTAACAGGCGCATCCGGAAATGTCGGCGCTTACGCCGTGCAAATTGCCAAAGCCATGGGCAGCCATGTCACAGCAGTTGCCAGTGGGCCCAACGCCGATTTGGTTCGGCGTCTGGGCGCAGAGGAATTCGTTGATTATCAAACGACCGACATCACCACCCTTGAGCAGAAGTATGACGTTATCTTCGATACCTATGGGGCACTCTCATTCGCCACTGCCCGAAAAATCCTGACAAGCGAAGGCCGGTTTCTGCCGCTTAATTTCAATTTGGGCCAGGCACTCGGAAACCTCCTGGTGGGCTGGACGCGCAAGCAAAAGATGATTACAGCCGTCAACAGCGACAGCAGTCAGGATCTGCTTGAGTTGATTGATCTGATTCAAGGCGGACTGCTGGTTCCGCTCATTGACAGAACCTATGGGTTCGCAGATAT
>CBDDIF010000001.1:0-1352500 GCA_965228785.1 Hoeflea sp. | reverse complement strand
AAGGCCGCAGTGCCCGCCAGTTCCTGCTGCGCAATCCGCTGCCCAACGGCCGCTTCCGATCCGGCTTCGGCATGCGCCGCCACCCGATCCTCGGATATCGTCGCATGCACACCGGTGTCGACTGGTCGGCGCCTCGTGGCACACCGATCATTGCCGCCGGAAACGGCGTTGTTGAAAAGGCCGGCTGGAACAAGGGTGGTTACGGCAAACAGACCATTATCCGACACCCCAACGGTTATGTCAGTTCCTATTCGCACCAGACTCGCATTGCCAAGGGTGTCTCTCCCGGCAAACGCGTCAGGCAGGGTCAAGTCATTGGCTATGTCGGCTCCACCGGACTGTCCACCGGGCCGCACCTTCACTATGAGCTGATCGTCAACGGCACCAAGGTCGACCCGATGCGGGTGCGCCTCCCGGACGGAAAGTCGCTCTCGGGCGAGACGCTGGAAACCTTCCAGCGGGAACGCCAGCGCATCGACCGGTTGATCAAGCCGAACGAAACCCCGTCGCGCGTCGCTTCTGCCACCTGATCGAATAAAGGCCCAGCGATTGCCGGGCCTTTTTCGATTGTAGTTGGACCTCGTGGCTTACGCGGCCTCTGCCTCGGTGGCACTCGTCGTAAAGAGCAGCCTGTCGGATCCAGCCGAAACGGTGACCTTCTGACCATCGACTATCTCGCCGGCCAGAATTTTCTCGGCCAGCGGATCCTGGACGAATTTCTGGATCACCCGCTTCAGCGGCCGAGCTCCATAGGCCGGGTCATAGCCCTTGTCGGACAGCCATTTGCGAGCGTCCCCGCCCAGATCGATCGCGATCTTGCGTTCCGCCAGCAAAGCAGACAGCCGAACCATCTGGATATCGACGATGGCACCCATCTCCTCACGCCGCAGCCGGTGGAACAGGATGGTCTCGTCCACCCGGTTGAGGAATTCCGGACGAAAAGCTGCCTTGACCACATCCATGACCTGGTCGCGCACTGAATCGACATCCTGATCGTCCGCCAGCGCGGTCAGGTATTCCGCACCAAGGTTCGATGTCATGATGACCAGCGTGTTGCGGAAATCCACGGTACGTCCCTGGCCATCGGTGAGCCGGCCGTCATCAAGCACCTGCAACAGCACGTTGAAGACATCCGGATGCGCCTTTTCGATTTCGTCGAACAGGATCACCTGGTAGGGCCGGCGCCGTACGGCCTCGGTCAATGCGCCACCCTCATCATAACCGACATAGCCGGGAGGCGCCCCGATCAGCCGAGCCACGGAGTGCTTTTCCATATATTCGGACATGTCGAGACGCACCATGGCCGTCTCGTCGTCGAACAGGAAATGCGCCAGCGCCTTGGTCAACTCGGTCTTGCCGACCCCGGTCGGGCCGAGGAAGATGAACGAGCCGATCGGCCGGTTGGGATCCTGCAGGCCGGCACGGGCACGACGGACGGCTTTCGACACCGCCTGGACAGCCTCGCCCTGGCCGACGACGCGCTTCGACAGTTCGTCTTCCATGCGCAAGAGCTTGTCGCGTTCACCTTCCAGCATCTTATCGACCGGAATTCCGGTCCAGCGCGATACCACGTGGGCGATGTGATCGGGCGTCACTGTCTCCTCGACCATGGCCGTCTCGCCGCCGCCCGATTCCTCGGCTTCTGCAAGCTGGCGCTCCAGATCAGGGATTTCGCCGTAGGCGAGTTCGCCCGCCTTCTGGAATTCGCCGTCGCGCTGGGCGATCGCCAGCGCATTGCGGGCATCATCCAGTTGCTTCTTCAAATCGGCGGCAAGACCAAGCTTCTGCTTCTCCGACTGCCACATGGCTGTCAGCGAATCGGCCTTTTCTTCAAGCGAAGTCAGATCCTTTTCAAGCTTGCCAAGCCGGTCCTTGGAAGCGTCATCCGTTTCCTTCAACAACGCTTCCCGCTCGATCTTGAGCTGGATAATGCGACGATCCAGTTCATCGAGCTCTTCCGGCTTGGAATCGACCTGCATGCGCAAACGCGACGCCGACTCGTCGACCAGGTCGATTGCCTTGTCAGGCAGGAACCGGTCGGTGATATAACGGTTCGACAAAGTCGACGCCGACACCAGCGCCGCATCGGAGATACGCACCTTGTGGTGCTGCTCGTATTTTTCCTTGATGCCGCGCAGGATCGAGATCGTGTCCTCGACCGTCGGCTCTTCGACCATCACCGGCTGGAAACGCCGTGCCAGGGCAGCGTCCTTCTCGACGTGCTTACGGTACTCGTCCAGTGTGGTGGCGCCGATGCAGTGCAGTTCGCCGCGGGCGAGCGCCGGTTTCAGAAGGTTGGAGGCGTCCATGGCGCCGTCCGCCTTTCCGGCACCAACCAGCGTGTGCATCTCATCGATGAAGAGAATGATGTTGCCGCTCGCCGCCTGCACTTCCGACAAAACGGCCTTCAGCCGCTCTTCGAACTCGCCGCGATATTTCGCGCCGGCAATCAGGGCCCCCATATCGAGCGCCAGCAACTGCTTGTCCTTGAGTGATTCGGGCACGTCGCCATTGACGATGCGCAGCGCCAGGCCTTCGGCGATCGCTGTCTTGCCAACGCCGGGTTCACCGATCAGCACCGGATTGTTCTTCGTGCGGCGCGACAGAACCTGAATGGCACGACGGATTTCATCGTCACGGCCGATGACCGGGTCGAGCTTGCCTTCGCGCGCCTCTGCGGTCAGGTCGCGGGCATATTTCTTCAGCGCGTCATAGCCTTCCTCGGCACTGGCCGAATCGGCGGTCCGCCCCTTGCGGATTTCGTTGATCGCCTCATTGAGGCCGTTGGCTGTTACGCCAGCCTTCTCGAGGATGGATGCCGTGTCGGCAGACTTTTCGATGGTAAGCGCCAGCAAAAGTCGTTCAACGGTGACGAAGCTGTCACCGGCTTTCTTCGCGACCTCTTCGGCCGTCGAGAACACCTTGGCCAAAGGCTGCGACAGATAGATCTGACCGTTGCCGCCGCTGACTTTCGGCAGTTTACCGAGGGCTGCTTCGACACCGAGACGAGCATCTTCCGGCCGGCCACCGGCCCGCTGAATGAGCGACGCGGCCATGCCTTCCGGGTCGTCTAGCAAAATCTTCAGAAGATGTTCGGGGGTGAACTGTTGATGCCCTTCAGCCAGGGCATAGGTCTGCGCCGACTGGAGAAAGCCGCGCACACGTTCGCTGTATTTTTCCATATTCATAGTGAACTCCTTTTCCTGCCCTGCCCGTCACACGGCACAGGACAATCGATCCGGATAGGTTCCCGAAAACGGCAAACCTTCAGCTCACTATATGGGGATGCGACCAGGCCCTATTCAAGGGCAAGAACGATTGCAAATCAGGGGTTTTGGCGATCGTTTCGAACACCAGGAAGGCCACCGAAGCCGGTTGGCCGCCCTGCGTCTTCTACTGTTATCTCAAAGTGCCTGAGCGGTCAGGCATCCGGCGCGGCCGCGGCGACTTCCGGGACGGATTCCTTTGCGTCGGGGGCAGCGGTGCGCGGCTCTGCCGCACCGTTTGCTTCCGCTTCGCCGGATGGTGCAGGGCTCGGATCTCCAGCGCCTTCATCAGCAGAGGAAGCACGCGGACGCCGTTGCCGGACCGGTGACCTGCGACGGGCCGGTTGGCGGCGTGCCGGTTGCTGGGCATTTTCCTCTTCGATGGCGATTTCGGCCGGCGTACCGGATATGACCGGCTGCGGACCGGTGCCGTCGACGACAGGTTCGGTCGTCTCGGTTTCAGCAGGAGCGGCGGCGGCTTCGGATGATTCGACCGGTGGCTGTTCGCGCGCCTCACGCTCTTCACGCTGATAGCGTTCCTGCATCTGCGCCTGGGCTGTGGCGATGATCCGATTGTAGTGTTCCGCGTGCTGCAGATAGTTCTCAGCCATGACCGTATCGCCGGATCCAAGCGCGTCGCGCGCCATGGTGGAATATTTGTCGGCAATGTGCTGGGCGGTGCCGCGAATCTTTACGTCAGGGCCGGTGCTGTCATAGGTGCGCGAAAGCGGATTGCCATTCTTGCGTCCATTGTTGTTACGCCCGCGACCGCGCTTATTCTGCTGTCCTGACCTCATACGTCACTCACCTGATTATTGTCCATTCATAAGGATTGACCGGCCTGCACCGTCTGTCGAATTCCGCTATCAGCTATCAACCTGCACATCATTCGATGACGTGCGCTTGCGCTCTTCCGCTTCACATTCATACAATGGGCAGATGCTAGTTGCTGGTGGTCAATTCGAGCTCACCGAGGCGAAACCGCAATCGATCCTGGATCGGATAACCTTCACGGCAATGACCATGTCCAGCCTCATTCGGAAACTAGCCTGATTTGCCATCAATTCCAAGCTTTTTTATTATCTGACATCGCAGCCCGCGCGCATCACGACAAACGGCAATTGGATGATGGTGCTGAACAGGTGTTGTCAGCCGCTAAGGGCTTTGCAAATGCGCTGCTTTTCCGCCGGCCACGCTTCCGCCAACATGTAGGTACGGCCTGTAAATCTGCAAGTCGACGACCCCGCAAACTTCACCCATCGCGCGACCCGAATTGAGGCGATTGTTGGTCGCCAACCGCAAAGACAAGCGCCCGGTCGCGCCCGCCGAGATCCTTGACCAGCGATCGGCAGACCAGGTTCTGCGCATTAAAGAGCGCCGTGACGTCAAGCCTCTGATCAAAGCCGATTTCAACAGCGACATAAGCGTCCGGGCGCAAGTGAGCCTCCACGCCCGCGGCAATCTTCCTGTAGGCACTCAGACCGTCGGCGCCGCCGTCGAGGGCCGCAACCGGATCGTGCTCCCGCACCTCGCGATCCAAACCCGCAATAACGGCTGTGCGGATGTAGGGCGGGTTCGACACAATCAGATCGAAGCTGCCGTGCACCGACTGAAACCAATCGCTGAGCAAAGGTGTGAAACGGTCGGAGAGACCGAGGCGACCCGCATTGCTCTGAGCCGTCGTCAACGCCTCGTCGCTGATATCGGTCGCAACACAGGTCGCTTCGGAAATACCGACAAGCAATGCCAGGCCTATGGCACCGGTGCCGGTGCCGAGATCGAGAATGCGGCATTCGCCCTTTCGTTGCGCCACATCGCGACCGATGGGCATGACGGCATCGACGAGTGTTTCCGTATCAGGCCGCGGTTCCAACGTCGCGGGCGAGATGCGCAGATCGAGACCATGGAATTCACGGTGTCCCAAAATACGGTGTACCGGCGCGCCTGCGCATCGCCGGTCGGCTGCAGCATGGACGTGTTGAATGTCGTGATCGCCGACAAGCCGGTCCGCGTGAAGCACCAATTCGGTCAGACCGAGATCGAGAACCCCACCGACCAGCAGACGCGCATCCTGATGAGCTCCTTCTATCTGTTGGGCTTCGAAACGGCGTCTCAGTTCCGCGACGAGATCGCCTATCGAAAGCGCTTCTCGTGTGTCGGCCGTCATGACGAGGGCGTTTCTCCCAACGATGCCAGCAGGTCGGCCTGATGATCGGCAATCAGGGCGTCGACCACCTCGTCGATCTCGCCTTCCATCATGCGGTCGAGCTTGTAGAGTGTCAGATTGATCCGGTGGTCGGTCACCCGGCCCTGGGGAAAATTGTAGGTACGGATGCGTTCGGAACGGTCCCCGGACCCGACCTGGCTGCGGCGTTCCGCCGAGCGCTCGCGATCCACCTTCTGGCGTTCCAGATCGAACAGCCGCGCCCGCAGGATCTGCATGGCGCGCGCCCGGTTCTGGTGCTGCGACTTTTCCGACTGGGTCACGACAATTCCGCTCGGCAGGTGCGTGAGCCGCACGGCCGAGTCGGTGGTGTTGACGTGCTGACCGCCGGCGCCCGATGCCCGCATCGTGTCGATGCGGATATCCTCGTTGCGGATTTCGATGTCGATATCTTCCGCCTCAGGCAGGACCGCGACCGTCGCGGCAGAAGTGTGAATGCGGCCGCCCGATTCGGTTTCCGGCACCCGCTGCACCCGATGAACTCCGGATTCAAACTTCAGCTTTGCAAAGACGCCGCGGCCGGTAATCGATGCGATGATTTCCTTGTAGCCGCCGACTTCACCCTCGCTTGCGCTCATAACCTCGACCTTCCAGCCGCGCGAAGACGCATAGCGCTCATACATGCGAAACAGATCACCGGCAAAAAGAGCGGCTTCCGATCCGCCGGTACCGGCGCGAATTTCGAGGATCGCACTCTTGTCGTCCGCCGCGTCTTTCGGCAGCAGCATGATCTGCATGTCTTTTTCAAGTGCCGCCCGCCGATCTTCCAGCTCCGGCAGTTCGAGCTCCGCAAGTTCGCGCATCTCGGCATCGATATCGGTCTCGCCCAACAGCGCGTTCAGGTCACCGATCTCCCCCACCGTTTTCTCGTAGGTGCGGATGGTCGCAACCACCGGTTCGAGCTCGGCATATTCCGAAGCCAGCTTGACATAAACATCCGCCTCCGGCCCCTGCGCCATGCGTGCTTCGATTTCACCGAACCGGCGTTCGAGTTCACGCATCTTTTCCAATGGAAGAGTGGTCATGGAGACGTCCTGGGCGGGTTAAAGCGGAATAGAGTTGGCGTCGGCGTAATCCGACAGGAGCTCTCGCAGCGTATAATTGCCATCGGCTTCGTCCAGCGCCGGCAACATCGCGTCCTGCAGTTTCTCCACATCGAGCGAAAGCAGCATAGACTTGACCGGCCCAATGGCTGCAGGCGCCATCGAGATCGAGCGGAACCCAAGGCCGAGAAGCGCCATGGCAGGCAGAGGCCGACCGGCCAATTCCCCACACAAGGTCAGCGGTGTCTCGCGTGCTTCTGCTGCAACCACGATTTGCCGCAGCAATCTCAGGAATGTGCGACCCAGTGGGTCAAAGCGGCCGCTCACACGGGCATTGCCGCGATCGGCAGCCATGGTGAACTGGAACAGGTCGTTGGAGCCAACGGACACGAAGTCCGCTTCGTCCATCAGTTCGTCGAGCTGCCACATCAGACTTGGCACTTCGAGCATCGCACCAACTTCGACCCGCCTTGGCAGGTCATAGCCAAAACGCGACAGATGACCGACTTCCTTGTGGATCAGGGCACGGGCGGCCCGCAGTTCGGAGATCTCCGCCACCATCGGGAACATCAGCTTGAGTTCCATCCCGGCCGTTGCCCGTAGCAGCGCTCGCAACTGAGTGCGCAAGATCCCCGGACGGTCGAGCGCCAGGCGCACAGCGCGCCAGCCGAGTGCCGGGTTTTCCTCATGCGCCGCACGCAGATACGGAATGACCTTGTCGCCTCCGATGTCGAGTGCCCGAAAAGTGATCGGTTTGCCGGCAGCCTGTTTCAGGGCGGATCGGTAGAACCGCTCCTGCTCCTCCACCTTTGGCATGGTGGAGGCGATCATGAACTGCAGCTCGGTTCGAAACAGGCCGACACCGCTGGCACCGGATTCCTCCAACTGCGGCAGGTCGACCAGAAGGCCGGCATTCATTTGCAGGGTGATCGGTACGCCGTCCCGAGTGACCGCGTCGACCTCCCGCAGCGCGCGGAACTGTTCCTGACGTCGGGCGCTGAAACGGACCTTTTCCGCATAGGCTTCCTCAACTTCCGCCATCGGCCGCAGGTGGACCTTGCCATCATCGCCGTCGGCGATGATCGGGTCGCCACTTTCGGTCAGGGAAACGATGCCGGAGGCCTGGCCGACGACCGGAATACCCATGGCCCGAGCCACGATAACCACGTGACTGGTGACGGCCCCCTCCTCCAGCACAAGACCTCGGATCTTCGGCCGGTCGTAGTCCAGAAGTTCCGCTGCTCCCATCGCACGGGCGACGATGATCGCCGAATCCGGAAAGCCCTCCTGCTGCATCTTGGCACTGAAGCCCGTGAGCTGCCGCAGGAGCCGGTTGGCCAGGTCGTCGAAATCGTGCAGGCGCTCGCGCAGATAAGGATCGGTCATGTGGATCATGCGCGCCCGCATGTCGCTCTGCACCTTCTCGACCGCCGCTTCAGCGGTCAGGCCGTTGCCGATGGCCTCCTCCAGCTTGCGCACCCAACCCCGGTCATGGGCGAACATGCGATAGGCCTCGAGCACTGCCCGGTGCTCGCCTTCCATGGACACATCGCGTCGAGACAGCATGTCATCTATCGATATGCGAAGGGAACCCAAGGCTTCTTCGAGCCGGGCGATCTCCGCATCGATATCGTCGTTGAGCAGTTCGGTCACGACGATACGCGGCTCGTGCAGCACAACATGGCCGAGGCCGATCCCCTCGCTATAGGCATCTCCGTCAATGGTGACGGACCGGCTGAGATCGAGTTCGAGGCCGGGGCGGGTGACCTTCTTGAGGTCGCCGGTCGCGATCATCTCCGCCAGCACCATGGCCGTCGTTTCGAGCGCTTCAAGCTCGTCGTCGCGGTAGTTACGCTTGGCCTTGTTCTGGACGACAAGCACACCCAGGGTCCGGCCGGCCCGAAGGATCGGCACACCGAGGAAGGAATGATACGCTTCTTCGCCGGTCTCCGGCAGATAGGTAAAGGCCGGGTGCGATTGCGCATCCGACAGGCTCAGCGGCCGTGCACCTGCGGCAATGGTGCCGACGAGTCCCTGCCCCATCTTCAGTTGGGCCAGGTGAACGGCGCCAGGGTTCAGGCCCTCGGTGGCGTAGAGTTCGAGAATACCATCCGCTCGCAGAACGTAGAAGGAGCAGACCTCGGCCACCATGTTCTGGGCAATCTGGCGCACGATCTGGTCCAGGCGGTCCTGAGGCTCCAGCGGCTCCGCCATCAATTCGCGCAATCGTTTCAGCAGGACGCGCGGTCCCGCCGACGGGTCTCTCATCGCGATTTTGCTCCTCGTCTTGAACACTTGGTCCCGGTCGGGCAATGTCCGACCGTCCCTTACGGCGCCAATCCGCGGCGAACGGCGCCCAGCGTTCCTGCCCTTATGTTTTATCCAGCCCGTAGACCGAATGCAAAGTCCGGACGGCCAACTCGGCATAGGGGCCGTCGATCAGGATCGAAATCTTGATCTCGGATGTGGTGATCGCCTTGATGTTGATCGCTTTCTCGGCAAGCGCCTTGAAGGCGGTGGCCGCAACACCGGCATGACTGCGCATGCCGATGCCGATGACAGAGACCTTGACCAACCCGGCTTCGCTCTGCAGCACGTCGTAGCCGATTTGCTCCCTGGCCTGTTCAAGTACAGCCATCCCTTTTTCCATGTCGCCAGACGGAATCGTGAACGTAATGTCCGTGGACGAACCATCCTCTGACGTGTTCTGGACGATCATGTCGACATTAATATGGGATTCCGACAGAGGCCCGAAAATGGACGCTGAAACGCCCGGTCTGTCAGCGACGCGGCGCAGCGAGATCTGGGCTTCGTCCTTGGTGTAGGCAATACCGGTTACGACTTCCTGTTCCACGATCTCGTCCTCATCACAAATCAGCGTTCCCGGCGGGTTGTCGAAATCGCCCATGCCCGGCGCATCCGGTTCTGCAAAACTGGATCTCACGAAAGTGCGCACCTTGTGCACCATGGCCAGTTCGACAGACCGGACCTGAAGCACCTTGGCACCGAGCGACGCCAGTTCGAGCATTTCCTCGAAGGCAACCTTCTTCAACCGTCGCGCCGCCGGTTCAATGCGCGGGTCGGTCGTATAAACGCCATCCACGTCGGTATAGATATCGCAGCGATCGGCGTTCAGCGCTGCCGCCAGCGCCACCGCACTGGTATCGGACCCGCCTCGACCCAGTGTAGCGACCCGGTTGTCCGGCCCGATTCCCTGGAAACCCGATACAACGGCCACCTGGCCTTCCCCGAAGCGGCGGATCAGATCGCTTCCGTCGATTTCCTGGATTCGGGCCGCGCCATGGGCATTGTTGGTGCGAATTGGTATCTGCCAGCCCTGCCAGGATCGGGCATTGATCCCCATCGATTGCAACACGATCGCCAGAAGACCGGACGTTACCTGCTCGCCGGCTGAGACGACGGTGTCGTATTCGCGCGCGTCGTGCAGCGGCGAAGCCTCCCGCGTCCAGGCTACGAGTTCGTTGGTGCGGCCGGCCATCGCCGACACGACGACCGCAACCTCATGGCCACAATCCACCTCCCGTTTGACGTGGTGCGCGACGTTGCGGATACGCTCCAGATCGGCAACGGACGTGCCGCCGAATTTCATGACGATGCGGGCCATCGAACGAACCGGTACTCCCAGGACAGCTGGTCGGGACAATTAAAAAACCGCTCCTTGGCAAGAGCGGCATTGCGGCCCTCATACAAAAAAAGCCGGCAGCCTGCAAGAATGGTCGGCCATTGCGGAACGAAGGCGCAACTGCGGTATTTTGTCTTGCCGCTTGACTTCCAACGATAGTCAGCCGACTTGAAGTGGAGCTTGCGCAACCGGGAAAGCAACCATGACCGCCGAAACCCAGTCAACCATCGATCAGGCCGAGGTCGATCGCTTTTCGGCCATGGCGTCCGAATGGTGGGATCCGACTGGAAAGTTTCGTCCCCTGCACAAGTTCAATCCTGTGCGGCTGACCTATATCCGCGACGAGGTCTGTGCCCATTTCGGCCGTGATCCCAAATCGCCGCAACCGCTTTCCGGGTTGCGCTTTCTCGACATCGGCTGCGGCGGCGGCCTGCTTTGCGAGCCGATGGTTCGCATGGGTGCGGAAGTCGTCGGTGCGGATGCATCGCAAACCAACATCGAAATCGCCAAGATCCACGCCGAACAGTCGGGACTGGCCATCGAATACCGGGCCGAGACCGCAGAAAACCTGGCAGCTGCCGGCGAGAAGTTCGACGTGGTCTTGAACATGGAGGTCGTGGAGCATGTGGCCGATGTCGACCTTTTCCTGTCCTCCTGTGCCAGCATGGTCGAACCGGGCGGACTGATGTTCGTCGCCACCATTAACCGCACCCTGAAGGCATTGGCGTTGGCCATTGTCGGTGCGGAATATGTGCTGCGCTGGTTGCCGCGAGGCACCCATCAGTATGACCGGCTGGTTCGTCCTGAAGAGATCGAACGGCCGCTTGTTTCAGCCGGAATGGGGATCACAGATCGTACCGGCGTCTTTTTCAATCCGTTGTCGGACAGTTGGAACCTGTCGCGCGACATGGATGTCAATTACATGATGCTGGCGGCCAGGCCCGAATAGGTCGGATCAGTTCTTTTCTTCCGGCAGATCCGGCAGGGGTGCAATACCGACACCTTCATCGACAAGCGCCTTGACCTCTTCGGTATTGGCCTGGCCGATAATGCCGCGTTCTTCAGATTCACCGTAGTGAATTTTGCGGGCTTCTTCTGGAAACCGCCGTCCAACATCCTCGGAGTTTTCCCGGATTGTATTCACGGCCTGGCGCAGTTGTTCCAGCGCTGCCTTCTGCGTGGTGTTCATGGCAAGGCGGGTTGAGGCTTCCTTCTTCCTCGACGTCGAAACCGACGGGGCCATAAGTCCTTTTTCCACCTTCTCCGACCCGCAATGCGGACAGCTTACCAGGCCGCGGTTCGATTGATGGTCGAAATCGGTACTACTGGCAAACCAGCCCTCAAATTCGTGGTGTTCGTCGCAGATAAGGTTGAATCGGATCATGCAGGCTCTTCCGCGATTGCAGCCGCTTCGATCTGTTCTACCGCAAATGACTTTTGATTGCGTAAATTCGGAATTTTCTGCCTCGCCTGCGCACTGGCTTCGCGATCAATCTCGGCAAGCACGACCGCGGGTTCGTCATGCTCGGCTTCGGCAAGAACCTTGCCCCACGGATCCACGATTATCGAATGCCCGTAAGTCTCACGTCCGTCCTCATGGTCGCCACCCTGGGCGGCAGCGATGATAAATGCACCATTTTCGATAGCGCGGGCGCGCACAAGAACATGCCAATGTGCCTGCCCGGTCTGGCGAGTAAAGGCTGCGGGAAGACTCAGCACCTCGGCTCCGGCCATCGCTTCCTGACGGAACAGATCCGGAAACCTCAGATCGTAGCAGATTGCGAAACCCAGCCGAGCAAACGGCAGATCGACCACCTTGCCGGCCGTCCCTGCCTCATAGGTAGCGCTTTCTCGCCAGCTCTCACCATTGTCCAGATCGACATCGAACATGTGAATCTTGTCATACCGGGTGATGATGCTGCCATCGGGCGCAAACAGAAATCCGCGATTTGCGACTTTGCCGCCGTCAACGGCAATCGCCGTCGAACCAACGTGCAGATGAACACGATGGCGCGCAGCCAGCCTGGCGGCGGCGGCAACAACAGGATCGGAAGCCTCATCCTTGAGGATGTCAAGAAGCTCCGCCTTGTGGCGTACGAGGGCGCCCGTCATCTCTGGGGTCTGAATATAGTCAGCCCCGGCCGCCGCTGCTTCACCCACCAGCGCTTCCATATCGGCGATGTTGCGAGCCGGGTCGGTTCCCGATCGCATCTGAACGGCTGCGGCTTTGAAGGGTCCGGTTTTCATGGTGTCTCCTCAGGCAGCCGACTGCAGCAACTGGTCGAGTTTCCCACCACGTTCCAGCGCATGGAGTTCATCGCATCCGCCTACATGAATATCGCCGATGAAAATCTGCGGAAAGGTCGACTGACCGCCGGCCTTCTGCACCATCTCCTTGCGCAGATCTCCGGAAAACGTGGCATCGTGCTCGCTGTAGCTCACTCCCTTGTTATCGAGAAGCCTCTTCGCAGCGGTGCAAAATCCGCAAAACTGGCGTGTATAGATGGTCACGTTGGCCATGCAATTCTCCGTTTCGGTTCGCAAGGTCAGCCCGAGCAATCCACTCATATAGTGTTTACCCCTGTTCCGGGGCAACCCTCGCAAAGGTCAAGACGCAAACGCTTTCCGCACCGGCGCGCAGCAATGCGGTGGTCGCCGACTTGACCGTCGCACCGGTCGTATAGACGTCGTCCACAAGCAACAGGCTGCGACCCAGAACTCGCGCTTTCTCCGCTTCCGGCACAATGAAGGCGCCCCGTACATTATCTGCGCGGGCATTGCTGCCAAGGCCAACCTGCGAACGCGTGGCCCGTTTTCGCACCAGCGCACCGGACAGGTAAGGCAGACTTGTTCGCGTTGAGAGAGCTCGGGCAAGCTCTGCGGACTGGTTATAGCGACGGGCCAGAAAGCGGCGCCGATGCAGCGGCACGGAAATCAGATATTCGCTTTTCTCGATCACTTCCTGACCGGCTCGCGCCATCCAGTCGGCCATGACAGGTGCCAAATCCGTCCTGTCCATATACTTCAACCGGTGCACCAGTCTCCGAGCGAGGTCATCATAATGCACTGCGGATCGGGCATGTACGAATGGCGGCGGTTCAGCGATCGCCTCCGCACAGACCGCACCCTCGCCGATTGGATGGGCAAACGGAGTACCCATCACGTCGCACCATGGTTTTTCGAACTGCCGCAGGTTGCCCCAGCAACGCGAGCAAACCGCACCATGGGTGCCGACCATCACTCCACAACCGAGACAGACGGGTGGATAGATCACATTGGCAACCGCTTCCGCGGTCCGCCGAAATTCTCGGCCGATTGACAAGCGGGAGGAATTCAACCAACTCAGAGCCATGCCGGCCAGCATATCGGCATGATGGAGCCATGCAATGGAAGCCGAACGGCTGTTCGATCCGCAAGCGATTCTCAGGAGCCGCAGACGCGCACGCGCTGATGCATCGGCCGATACCGATTTCCTGCTGAACCTGGTCTGCGAAGAATTGGCCGTACGACTGTCGACGGTCGAACGCCGGTTCGAACAAGCCCTTACCTTGCATGCGCAGTCCGAGTTGATGGCCTCGCTGCTTGCGTCCAGTGGAAAGGTCGGGGCGATGTCTCGCCTGGAACAGCACGCTGACTTTCTTGATGACCGCTTTAATGGGGTCGTGACCGACTTGGAATCGCTTCCGATCACCGCCGGGTCGACCAACCTGCTGGTTGCGCCACTGTCCATGCATCTGGTCAATGATTTGCCGGGCCTGTTGCTGCAGATCCGTCAGGCCCTAAGCCCCGACGGCCTGTTCCTGGCTGCGCTGCCCGGAGCCGGCACGCTTGGCGAATTGCGAGAGTGCCTTTTGCAAGCCGAAACGGAGCTCAGCGGTGGCGCCAGTCCGCGGGTGATACCCTTCGCCGATATCCGTGATTGTGGTTCCCTCATGCAGCGCGCCGGTTTCACGCTTCCGGTCATCGATGCGGAAACCTACACGGTTCGCTACGATACAATGTTCGACCTGATGAAGGATTTGCGGGCGATGGGGATGAGCAACCCATTGACCGCGCGTAGTCGCCGACCGGCATCGCGGCAGCTGTTCATGCGCGCTGCGGACCTCTATGCCCGCCGCTTCTCCGATGCAGACGGCCGAATACGAGCCACCTTCAGAATTCTCTATTTGTCCGGATGGTCTCCGCACGCCAGCCAACAAAAACCGCTGGCGCCGGGTTCAGCTCAGGTCAGCCTTGCAAATTTTCTTGAAAGCGACCGCACTGAATAGGGTCAGTTGGTCGCAGCCACTTCGCTGCTGACATCGGTGAAAATGGACCCTACTTCCGTTCCGACCAGGGTCACCGCCGCGATGATCGTAACGGAGATCAGGACGCCGACTACGGCATATTCTATGGCCGTTGACCCGCTTTCAGATTGCAGGAAACCGCGTATCAGGTCCGCCATGTTCAACTCCGGTCGACTCTTCATGAGGCATTGTGTTTAACCCGGATCATCTTTCGATTGTACTAACGAGTTCTGACGCTGTTTATGGAATTAACCAGTTTTATTCAGCATCAGTGCTGTAGTTCAACTCCCTCAGCAATCACCGGATCGGCGACCCCGGGAGTCGATGATACAGACTGAATCATCCGAAGGCTGAAGCACGCTGCGCTGAATTGTGTAGATGCGGTTGCGCGGCACAGTGGCGGTGGTGGTGAAATCGATCCCGTGATCATTAGCAAGCAAATGCCAGTCGTCCGACGGTGTTTCCACGATCGGCGGCAAGATCAGCGCCAATGCCACGGCGGCCATTCCGAAAAGCAGCGCCACACGCAGGGCTGAGAAGCGGCCGGGGCGGACCGTCTGATCGGCTTTTGAATAGACCGACGACCAGAATTCGTCGTTGCTCATGATTGGCTCCCGGCTCAAATCGACGCCGGGAGCATCTCAAATTATGATAAATGTTTGATTAACAGGCCCTTGGCCCGTTCCGGCCAACGGATCTCAGATCAGGTCGATCAGAAAGGGGATCAGCGGTTCGTCCGCCGGCGGCATCGGATAGTCGCGCATCGCTTGCGGCCGTACCCATTTGAGTGCCTGCCCTTCCCGTGGCTGCGGAACGCCCTGATACCGACGACATACATAAAGTGGCATGAGCAGGTGAAAGTCGTCATAGGCGTGGCTGGCAAAGGTCAATGGCGCCAGGCAATCGGTCTGGGTAACGATGCCCAACTCCTCCTCGAGCTCGCGAATGACCGTATCCTCCGGCGTCTCACTCGCCTCGACCTTACCGCCGGGAAACTCCCACAAGCCGGCCATCGATTTGCCTTGCGGCCGCTGCGCGATCAGCACGCGCCCGTCCGCATCGACCAGTGCGCAGGCGGCGACAAGAATGATCGGACGATCAGTCACTGCTTTCAGGTGCCCGTCGGTAGTCGTAGCGATAGACTTCGCGAAAGCCCAGGCTTTCATAGAGTGCAACAGCGGCCGTGTTGTCGGCCTCCACTTGCAGCCACGCCTTGACAGCGCCGCGCATGCGAGCCCAGCGCAAGGCCGTCATCACAACCTCTCGACCATGTCCTTTCCGCCGGCTGCCTTCGCGGGTCGCCAGCTCGAAAATGCCGGCCATATCATTGTCGTGCACGCACAAGGCCGTCGAAACCGGTCCTGTTTCCGGCTCCTCGATGACGAAGAAGCCGCTGGCCGGACGGATCGAACTCAGCACTTCGGTCAAGCCCGGTTTCAGAGTGGCATCGCGCCCGTGGACCAAAATCGACGCGTCGACATAACGTCCCATTTCCCGGATCGGCAGGTGATCGAGCACATCCTCCAGGTTCAGATGGCGGATGTCCGCCATCATCACTCTGGTTTCTTCGAAATGACTCCACCCGTTGGCGTCGAAATAGGCGTCCAGCTGCAGCGGCGCCAGCGGCGATCGGCGAAACACCAGTGGCCGGCCATAGGCATTGAATCGCTGCGACGCTCTTTCGATTCGGGTTTCGATATTTCCATGGTCGGAAGGATCAAGCGGATTGACAGAGTTAAGTCGCTTCGAAGGGTGTCCCGCGGTCAATCGGATCTGCCAGCTGCCGTCATACTGGATCGACGTCGCAGGCCATGCCCTGAAACCCACCGCTTCCAGTCTGCGAACAATCGCGAGCTCCTGCATGACGCTTTCCGCTCCGTTTGTCATGAATTTTGCCCTGTTGGAACGGTCAACTGCGATAGTCGCCGTTGATCGCCACATATTCCTTGGTCAGATCGCAGGTCCAGACACGGGCTTCGCCGTTGCCGATCCCGACATCTACGCCAATCGCAATCTCTGGCTTGCGCATCACCTCTGAAGCCGCCTCTTCACTGTAGTCCGGATCGCGTTCCCCATCGACGGCAACCCGAATATCGCCAAACCAGATCTGCAATCGGTCGCGACTGGCCTTCTGACCCGCTTTGCCGACTGCCATCACGACACGCCCCCAATTGGCGTCCTCCCCGGCCACTGCGGTCTTGACCAGAGGCGAATTTGCAATCGAAAGGGCGATAATCTTGGCTGCGCGCGCATCCTCCGCGCCCTTTACCGTGATTTCCACCATCTTGCGCGCACCCTCGCCGTCTCGCACGATCTGCAGCGCCAGGTCTTGCATCAGGTCGTTCAATGCCGCCCGGAATTCCGCAACATGAGGATCGTCGAGATCGGTGATTGCCGGTGCGCCGGAGGCCGTGCCGGTGGCAAACACCATCAGGGTATCTGATGTCGAGGTGTCGCTGTCGACGGTCACGGCGTTGAAGGTATCGTCCACGCCATCGGCAAGCAGCGTTTGCAGGACGCCCGGCTCGATGGTCGCGTCGGTGACGATGAAAGACAGCATCGTCGCCATATCGGGTGCAATCATTCCGGCACCCTTGGCAATGCCGTTGATACGGACTTCAGCATCGCCCAACCGCACGGTTCGGGAGGCAAGCTTCGGATAGGTATCGGTCGTCATGATTGCCTCGGCCGCCTGGAACCAGCCATCGGCGCTCGCAGACGCCGCAAGGCCATCCAGCTTGCCGGAAAACGCCGCCGCATCGAGCGGTTCGCCGATCACCCCGGTGGAAGCCAGGAACACTTCCTCCGTCCGACAGCCTGCGGCCGCGGCCGCGGCCTTTCCGGTTATCTGTGTTGCCTCACTGCCTTTGCGGCCGGTAAAGGCGTTGGCATTGCCGGAATTGACAACCAGCGCCCGTGCCTGACCGCCCGGCAGATTGGCACGACAGAAATCCACCGGCGCAGAGGAACACAAGGACCGGGTGAAGACGCCGGCGACAGAAGCCGGATTGTCGAAAACCATCATCAGAAGATCCGTGCGGCCTTCGTACTTGATGCCCGCCGCCGCGGTTGCCATCCGCGCGCCGTCGATCGGCGGCAGCGTCGCGAAGGATTCGGGCGCCAGCGGAGAAATCGTCTGTGTCGTCATCTCGGAAGTATTCCGGTTTGCGTCCAGCTTGGACGGGCCTGCTTGCCCTTGTCAGTTCTGGCCTGCAGGATTGACCTGGTCGAGAAGTTCCTGAAGCTTGGGATCGGTGACTTCGACGTTTGCAGCTTCGCGGGCTTCCTGAACCAGCGCCAGATAACGCTCTTGCAGCAGAACCCGGCGGATCTGCTCGGCCACCTGTTCGAACGGCGGCGGTGCCACGTCGCGAACATCGTCCACCTTGATGATATGCCATCCGAACTGGCTCTTGACCGGTTCCTTGGTATAGGTGCCCGGTTCCAACGCAAAAGCGGCTTCCTCGAATTCCGGAACCATCCGTCCGCGGCCGAAATAGCCCAGATCGCCGCCTTGGGGACCGCTTGGACCGGTCGATTTTTCTTTCGCCAGCTCGATGAAGTCCTTGCCTTCATCCAGTTCACCGATCACTGCCTTGGCCTGCTCTTCGCTATCGACCAAAATGTGCCGCGCCTTGACCTCCTTCTCAGGGGGTGTCGCCGCCACTTCCTGATCATAACGCGCACGCACGTCTGCGTCGGTCATGCCGTCGATAACCTGGGCCTTGAAGTAGTCGTTGTGCAGGGTGCGGTCCTTGAGAAAGGCCATACGGCGCTCGAACATCTTATCTTGCCCGAACCCGGCGTCTTCAGCCTGTTTGGCCATGGCTTTGATGTCGAGCAGCGCCGAAAGGGCAGCTGCCATCTTCTGGTCTTCGGCGAGCCGTTCGAATTGCGGATCACCGGCGGCGATCGTCAGCTCCGACTCGTAGACGGGCTTGCCGTCGATCGTCGCGATCACCTTGTCGGATTCCTCCTGGGCCATCGCCTGACAAGCGAAACCGATCAGCAGCGCCAGCATGCTCGCAAGCAATGGCATTTTAGTAGGCATGTTTGCTAAACCTCACTGGGTGCCTGGTGGCACATATGTCCCGCCCGGCTTCATCAATAGACGATTTTAGCGCTGTCACAAGCGAGAATCGAAAACACCTTGGCGTTACCGCCAGTTGCCGGGGCTGAAGCGACGTTGACAACCTTCACACCCCCTCTTATCTGTCACGCAATCTCGCGTCCAGTTCGGTTACGAGCGGATCGGCCTCCAAACATCCCGATGCAAGGGACTCCGAGAACCGTTTCGCCGCCCGCCCGATCATCAGGAAAGGACCATATAAATGGTCAGCTTCGGCGGCATCGCCCGCAAATTGTTCGGTTCGTCCAACGAGCGCCTTATTCGCGCTTACCGACCCCGGGTCGAGGCGATCAATGCCCTGGAATCCCAGATGCAGGCCCTGTCGGACGAGGAACTTGCGGCTCGCACCGTGGCATTCCGCGAGGAGCTTGCAAACGGCAAGCCGCTTGACGACCTGCTGGTCCCGGCATTTGCAACGGTGCGCGAGGCGTCGGTGCGGGCCCTTGGAATGCGCCCGTTCGACGTGCAGCTGATCGGCGGCATGATCCTGAACGAGAACTCCATATCCGAAATGAAGACCGGGGAAGGCAAGACCCTGGTGGCGACGCTTCCCGTCTATCTCAACGCGCTCGAAGGCAAGGGCGTGCACGTCGTGACGGTCAACGATTATCTCGCAACGCGCGACGCGGAATGGATGGGCAAACTCTATACGTTCCTCGGCCTGACGGTGGACACGATCGTCCACGGCATGGATGACGACGACCGGCGGGCGGCCTACGCGTGTGACGTGACCTACGGAACCAACAATGAGCTTGGCTTCGATTACCTGCGCGACAACATGAAGTACGAACGCGGCCAGATGGTCCAGCGCGGTCACAATTTCGCGATTGTCGACGAGGTGGATTCGATCCTGGTCGACGAGGCGCGGACGCCGCTGATCATATCGGGTCCGTTGGACGACCGCTCGGATCTCTACAACACCATAGACGCGTACATTCCCCTGCTCGAGGAACGCGACTACGAAATCGACGAAAAGCAGCGCTCGGCAACCTTCTCCGAAGAAGGCACCGAGAAGCTCGAGGGCATGCTGAAGGAAGCCGGACTCCTCAAGGGTGAATCGCTCTACGACGTCGACAACGTTTCCATCGTCCACCACGTCAACAACGCGCTCAAGGCGCACAAACTGTTCACCCGCGACAAGGACTACATCGTCCGCGATGGTGAAATCGTCATAATCGACGAATTCACCGGTCGCATGATGCCGGGACGCCGCTATTCGGAAGGTCAGCACCAGGCACTGGAAGCCAAGGAAGAGGTGACGATTCAGCCGGAAAACCAGACACTGGCATCCATTACCTTCCAGAACTACTTCCGCATGTACAACAAGCTCGCTGGCATGACCGGCACCGCGGCGACCGAAGCCGAGGAATTCGGCAACATCTACGGGCTGTCCGTTGTCGAAGTGCCGACCAATCTGCCTATCCAGCGGCTCGACGAGGACGACGAAGTCTACCGGACATCGGAAGAGAAGTTCAAGGCGATCGTCGACGAAATCAAAGATGCGCGCGAACGCGGCCAACCGGTTCTGGTCGGCACCACGTCGATTGAAAAATCGGAGTTCCTAGCAGAAAGTCTGCGCGAAGCCGGCATGAAGGACTTCCAGGTGTTGAATGCCCGCTATCATGAGCAAGAGGCGTTCATCATTGCACAAGCCGGGGTGCCGGGAGCGGTGACAATCGCCACCAACATGGCAGGCCGCGGCACCGACATTCAGCTCGGCGGCAACGTCGATATGCGAATTAGCCAGGAACTCGAAAACATCGAGGATGAAGCGGAACGCGCCAGCGGCGAAGAGGCCATTCGCAGCGAAGTGGAAAAGCTCAAGCAGGAAGCTCTCGCCGCCGGCGGGCTCTACGTCCTTGCTACCGAGAGGCACGAAAGCCGCCGCATCGACAACCAGCTGCGCGGTCGCTCCGGCCGTCAGGGCGACCCGGGACGGTCAAAATTCTACCTGTCTCTGCAAGACGACCTTATGCGCATTTTCGGCTCCGACCGTATGGACGGCATGCTGAAGAAACTGGGACTGCAGGAAGGCGAAGCGATCGTCCATCCCTGGATCAACAAGGCCCTTGAAAGAGCTCAGAAAAAGGTCGAGGCACGCAACTTCGATATCCGCAAGAACCTGCTCAAATTCGACGACGTCATGAACGATCAGCGTCGGGTGATTTTCGAGCAGCGTCTGGAACTGATGGATGCCGAGGATGTGACAGAGACCGTCGCCGACATGCGCCATGAGGTGATCGACGACCTCGTTTCTCAGAACATCCCGGAAAAAGCCTATGCGGAACAATGGGATATCGATAGCCTGAAAGAAGGCACGGAAACCTATCTCAATCTTCAGCCTCCCCTTCAGGAGTGGGCCGAGGAAGAGGGCATCGCCGAAGACGACATCCGTGAACGTCTGACCGAGAAGGCAGACGAAGCGGCCAAGGAACGCGCCGACCGCTTTGGCCCGGAAGTCATGACCTATGTCGAAAAGACGATCGTCCTGCAGACGCTTGATCATCTGTGGCGCGAGCATCTGGTCAATCTCGACCACCTTCGTTCGGTGATCGGCTTTCGCGGCATGGCGCAACGGGATCCGCTGCAGGAATACAAGGGCGAAGCATTCGAGCTGTTCCAAGGCCTGCTCGGCAATCTGCGGCGCACGGTGACCGCTCAATTGATGCGCGTTGAATTGATGCGCGAAGCCGCGGACGCGCCGGAGCCGACACCCCCTGCCGAAATGGAAGGACACCATGTCGACGCCACCACCGGCCGCGACGAGTTCGCCGACGCGGACGGAGATGTCCAAACTCTCGCTCGTGTACAGCAGCAGCGGGTCGTGGCGCCGGAAGAGCGCGATCCCAACGACCCGTCCACCTGGGGCAAGGTGGGGCGCAATGAACTCTGCCCGTGTGGTTCCGGCAAAAAATACAAACATTGCCACGGCGCCTTCTGAAGCAGCGTGGCTGAAAGCCAGAGTCGCGCCAATCAAAACACGAACAATTACAGCCCGTTAAGAAATTGGAAACCCTCGCGGCCCAAGGTTTCTTAACGCCGTTGTGGCATGCTTGTCTCGCATAAACAGCGGGGGCAATCGCGCGGTGTGGGTATGACAGCTGAAAACTCGGCTGATAGCACGATGTCGACGGTGGGTGGCCACCGCACCTCGATCGCACGCCTGTTCGGCCGCGCAATCGAGATTCTGCGCGGTGTCGACGGCCGCAGCGAGGCACAGCGGATGTCGCTGGTTGCGTTCGCTATACGGATTATCAGCGCCGGCATCGCCTTTCTGTCCCAGGTCTTCCTCGCCCGCCTCATGGGCCCGTTCGAATACGGCATTTTCGTCTTTGTATGGGTGCTGGCGGTCATCGTCGGTAGCCTCTCCTGCCTGGGCTTTCACACCGCTGTCATCCGTTTCCTGCCGCAATATAGGACGACCGGTGAAATCGAAGATCTGCGCGGCATTGCAATAACAGCGAGAATAGTTGCCATTGCGTCGGCAAGCACACTCGCGATTGCGGGCATGGGTTTTCTGTTCCTGTTCGGCGACCGGCTGGAGAGTTTTTACGTCATTCCGCTTTTCCTCGGCGCCTTCGCGCTGCCGATGCTGGCGCTTGGAGATGTGCTGGAAGGAACAGCTCGCGCCAACAACTGGCCGGTGCAGGCACTCAGCCCCACCTATCTGATACGCCCGGTTCTCATCCTCGTCGTCACCGGGGTAGCCGTACTGACGGGTTTCGGCGCCAGTGCGACGACCGTGCTCGGCGCAGCGCTGATCGCAACCTACTTGACCTCACTGGGTCAGCTGCTTCTGATCGGGCGACGTCTGCGGCGACGCTACGACACCGGTCCGCGGCGCATTCGTTTCAGCTACTGGTTCATGATCGCCCTGCCGATTTTCCTGATCGAAGGGTTCTATTTCCTGCTCACCAATGCCGATGTCGTCATGGTCGGCCTGTTTCTCGAACCGGATATGGTGGCCACCTATTTTGCAGCGGCCAAGACCATGGCGTTGGTGCATTTCGTCTATTTCGCGGTCAAGGCGGGGATGACTCCGCGCTTCTCCGTTCTGGTGACCGAGGGAGATACCGAAGCGCTGGCTTCGTTTGCGGCCGAAACTGCCCGATGGACCTTCTGGCCGTCTCTGGTGCTCGGTGGTCTGGTGCTGGCACTTGGCCCATTCCTCCTGGCGCTCTTCGGACCGGCCTTCCAGGCGGGATATCCGATCATGTTCATCCTGTTTGCCGGGATCATGGCGAAGGCATTCATTGGCCCAGGCGAAGCTCTGCTGACCATGGCCGGGCACCAGAAAATCTGTGCCGCGGTCTATGTCGCGGCTCTGATAATCAATCTCGGCGGCAATCTGATCCTGATCCCGCGCTTGGGTATCGAGGGCGCCGCCTGCGCCACGGCACTGGCCATGGCGACCGAAACTTTGCTGCTCTACCTGGTGATCCGCCGGCGCATGAACATTTCGATGACCATATTCAACCATTCCCGCGGAGCCGCCTGACATGTCCGCAAACCCCTATCTGCAGGGCGATCCGACCGGGGCTGGCGGCACCACGGCATCCAGCATCGCCGGGCTCGATGTCGATCGGCCAATAGCCGAACTGTCGATCGAGACCGCGAAGCCGGAGCGACACTTGTCGATCTACCCTGCCCGCTGCGGATATGATCTGAGCGAGGAACTGCAGTACCTGTCGAACCGTGCAATCGAACCGAACGTCTTCTTTTCGGCCCGATTCCTGGCGCCGGCAATGCCGCGGCTTGAGGATCGACTGATCAAGCTGCTGGTCATGCGCGACGAAAACGAACAGCGAAGCCGCACCCGCTTTCTGATGCCTTTTTCCATCGAACGTCCCGGTTTTTCCATCGGGGCTCCGATCATGCGGGCCTGGGCCAATCCCTTTGGTCCTCTCGGAACGCCGCTGCTCGACCAGGAGGGCGCTGCCGAAACGCTCGACAATCTTCTGGAAACCCTGTCACGCAGCGATCTCGACCTGCCCTCGGTTCTGGTCATCCCGATGACCCGATTGGATGGTCCTTTCGCGCAGCTGTTTCGGGCGGTTGCCGTCAGTCGCAACTTGCCGGTCGCGGAAACCGACCGTTTCGAACGGCCGATGTTGCAGAGCCTTGAAGATGGGCCAACCTACCTAGCACAAACGATTTCCACCAAGCACCGACGCGAACGACGCCGCCAACGGCGCCTGCTCAGCGAAGCGGGTGAACTGCGCTACGACGTGGCGCGCCAGCCCGAAGAAATCCGCCATCGCATGGAAGAATTCCTGTCGCTTGAGGCCAGTGGCTGGAAGGGTCGCCGCCGTTCCGCCATGGTCGTCGACCGCTACCGTGCAGCCTTCGCCCGCGAAGCCATCACCAATCTGGCCGAGACGGACAATGTGCGTATTCATACCCTGAACCTCGATGGCCAGGCCATTGCATCCACTGTCGTGTTCGTCATGGGCGGCACCGCCTACACGTGGAAGACCGCCTTTGACGAGACCTATGCTCACTGTTCACCCGGCCAGTTGCTGATGGATGACCTGACGGAAACCCATCTCGACGATCCAAACATCATGACGACCGATTCCTGCGCCGTGCCGGATCATCCGGTTATGAGCCGTATCTGGCGGGAACGCCGCCCGATGGGAACGCTGATCATCGGCCTCGACACTGCGAGCGACCGAGACGTTCGTCAGGTGGAAAAGCAACTGCACCTCTACAAAAACACCCGCAACATAGCGCGCGTCGTCCGTGATCGCTTGCGCGCGCTCACCGGGCGTAAGTAGCTTGACTACCCGACCGAACGAGCCTCACGCAGCGCCCGTTCCCGCAACTCTCGGCGGATGACCTTTCCGGTGGTGGTCAGCGGCAACGATGGGACGAACTCCACCTCCCGAGGGTATTCGTGGGCAGACAGCCGGGATTTGACCCAATCCTGCAGTTCGCCGGCAAGCCGGTGGTTTGGTCGCACATCCGGTTTCAAGACAACATAGGCTTTGACGATCTCGGTGCGCACCGGATCCGGTTTGCCGACCGCCGCCGCAAGCGCCACCGCGGCATGGCCGGTCAGACAGTCTTCGATCTCACCGGGCCCTATACGGTATCCGGCTGATGTGATGACATCGTCGTCGCGCCCAAAGAATTCGATATAGCCTTCCGCGCTGCGAATGCCTTGATCACCAGTCATCATCCAGTCGCCAAGAAACTTGCGCCGGGTCGCCTCCTCGTTGTTCCAGTAGCCGAGGAACATGACCGGGTTTGGCCGCTTGACGGCAATCTGCCCCGGCTCGCCGGCAGCCCTCTCCCGGCCCTGGTCGTCGATCACCGCGACCTCATGCCCGGGCACAGGCATGCCGATCGCGCCCGCGTGCGAGACTCCGAGCTTGGCGCAGGACGCAAGCACAGCATTGCACTCGGTCTGGCCGTAGAACTCGTTGATGGTAATCCCGAGTTCACGTTGCGCCCAAAGATAGGTTTCGCGGCCCAGCGATTCTCCTGCCGAACCAATGCTGCGCAAATGGAGATCGAAACGATCGCGCGGCTGTTCGACCGTCCTCAGTATGCGCAGCGCGGTCGGCGGCAGAAAGGCATTGCGCACACGCATCTTTTCCATGATTTCGAAGGCGGTCACCGGGTCGAATTTTTGCGCCGCCGAAGACACAACCGGAACACCGAAATAGAGCGCCGGCAGCAGCGCATTGAGCAGGCCGCCGGCCCAGGCCCAGTCGGCCGGTGTCCAAAACAGGTCCCCTGGTTGCGGAAGGAACTCATGCGCGAACTGGATGCCCGGAAGATGACCCAACAACACCCGATGACCGTGCAGCGCCCCTTTCGGCGGCCCCGTGGTCCCGGAGGTGAAGATCATCATTGCAGGATCATCCGGTCCGGTATCAGCGCACTCGAAATCGGGGCTGTTCACCTCGATCAGATGATCGAAAAAGGCCGTTCCCGTCCCCTCGTCGACTGAAATGACATCGAATGATTCCGGCAAGGGGTCATCTATCTCGCCAACCTTGTCAGCGCCGGCTGAATTCGTGATGACAGCTTTGGCGCCGGAAGCCGTCAGCCGATATCCAAGGGCATCCGGCCCGAACAACAGAGCCAAGGGAACCGCGACGGCACCGAGCTTGTAGATGGCCACATGGGCGACAACGGTGGCAAAACTCTGCGGCAACAGCAGCGCCACCCGATCTCCAGGTCCAATACCCTGCGACCGCAGGCCATTGGCAAAGGCGTTGGACCGGTCTCGCAACGCCGCATAGGTCAGCTTATCGGCAGGCCGGTCCGGGTGGTAATGCAACAGGCAGATGCGGTCCGGATCGCGTTCGGCCCAGGCATCACTGACGGCAACGCCGATATTGAAACGCTCGGGGATTTCCCAGCGGAAATCCCGGATCAGTTCTTCATAGGTATCGCGTGTGGGGAGCATTCTGGGGCCCGCAAAGCAGCGCGTTGATCGAGGTGCATCGAGGCAAAATCAAGCGCACCACAAGTGATATTGCGCTGCAATATATTCCGGTCCGAAGCCGTGTCAAATCGCACGTGCAGGTCTTTGTAATGGTCGATGCCACCTTGACGTGCATCCTTGGGTCCCGATATGTCTGGCAATCGAAGCACCCAGCGGTGGGTGACGGGCGACACCGTTTTTTGAAGATCGGGGCATGCCGGGCAGCAATCGGCCGGAACTGTCCCAATGATGACGGAACGACCGTGACAATTAAACGCGCCCGATTTGCCCTTTTCCTGACGCTTGTCCTTTCGGCGCCCGCAACCGGTGGGGCTGTGCCAATCGCGGCCTCAACCGCCCTGCTCGAAACAGTTCACTCTCCGCAAGCAATAACTGCCAGGCCTTCCATTCACCCAATCGCATTTAGGCGCGAGGGCGGGGATTGGCCCGATCCGATTGCCGATCGTGATCACACAGAATCTCATGCATACGATACTGAGAGAGTTCGCCGGATTCGCAGCGAAGCCGAGATGGGTTACGCGGGAGCCCAGGAAGAACTCGGCTACATGTACGAGCACGGACTGGGTGTGCTGCTGGACCTGGGCGAAGCCGCTAGATGGTATCGGGCCGCGGCAGAGCAGGACTACGCGATTGCCCAGATCGATCTTGGTTTGATGTATGAGTTTGGTACTGGTGTCGAACAGGACGACGCCAAAGCCGTCCACTGGTACGGCAAGGCGGCCGGCCAGGGCGACGCCCGCGGCCAGGCCCTGTTGGGTTTCATGTACGAACATGGACGTGGCGTGACCGAGGACCACGTGGAAGCTGCCAGATGGTATCGGTTCGCAGCCGACCAAGGCGATGTTTTTGGCCAGGTTTGGCTGGGATATCTTTATGAAACCGGCAGGGGCGTGACGCTGGACGAAGCCCTGGCGGTTGCATGGTTTCGCAAGGTTGCCGACCAAGGCCACGGAGATGGCCAGGCACACCTGGCAAGCATGTACGCCCGTGGCAAGGGGGTTGAACAGAACGACACCAAGGCGGCCCAACTCTACAGACAAGCCGCGGACCAGGGACACGCCCATGCACAGGCCAATCTCGGGCTCATGTTTTATCACGGTGAGGGCGTGGCGAAGAACACGACCGAAGCTCTCAAACTCTTGCACGCTGCAGCCGATCAGGATCTGGCCAAGGCAAAGCATTATCTAGGCTCCATCTACGAGGAAGGAACCGACGTCCCCAAAGATCTGGTCAGGGCCATCAAATGGTACCGGGCTGCAGCGGACCAGGGTCACCCCGGGGCGCAGATCAGTCTAGGACTTGCTTACGATTTCGGCAGGGGTGTTGAATTGAATGACGCCGAAGCAGTCAATTGGTACCGCCTTGCAGCTGATCAGGGTCATCCACAGGCCCAGTACAATCTGGCTCTGATGTACGCATACGGTGAGGGCGTGGACAAAAGTCAGACCAAGGCGTTTGTCTACTATCGCAAGTCGGCCGAACAGGGCCACGCGTCTGCACAAACAAATCTGGGCTACATGCTGGACGCGGGCATCACCGTGGAGGAGGACAACCGCGGTGCCGTCAAATGGTATCGGGCCGCTGCGGAACAGGGTGATGCGGTCGCCCAGAACAATCTGGGTCGCATGTACGAAGCTGGGGAAGGCGTGCAATGGGACATCGATGAGGCGGTACGATGGTACAAAGCGGCTGCTGAACAAGACTATGACCGTTCGCAATATAATCTCGCTCGGGCGTATCAATCGGGAAAAGGCGCCGAGGAAGATCCCGCCGAGGCAGCTCGCCTTTTTCGCGCCGCTGCAGAACAGGGAATGGATGAGGCCCAGTTTGAGCTGGGTTACGCGCTCGAAACCGGGCGCGGAGTCTCCAGCGACGGGCGGGAGGCTGCAGAGTGGTATCGCCGGGCCGCTGAGCAAGGACACGCGGAGGCGCAATACTTCCTGGGTCGTCTCTATGAGCGAGGCAACGGTGTGCCTGAAGACGTGGCCGAGGCCCGAACCTGGTATGGGAAAGCAGCCGACAATGGCATCTTGAAAGCCATCCTGAGACTGCTCTTTCTGGACGACACGGCCAGTTCGGTCGACAACGGCCAGCGTTTTGAAGAGCTGGATAAATCTCTCTAACCAAGCGCGATTTTGGCAGCAACCAAGGTCTTCGCGCACACTTCCCCTCAATATCGCCGGCTTCGCAAACGCCGGCATGTCCATAGTGATTGGGGCCCACGTCCAACGTGGTAGCGCTACCTGACCCTGCCCAGATCTTGTAATGGGCTGAGGCGACATAGCGCCCATTTGCCAAAGCTCTTCTCTCAACTGCTTCGTCGAGCGCGTTCCTTCGAGCGCGTTGGCCGACCCTCGTAACAATTCTGAAACACACAGAAACAATCCGGGCAATCACCGGGAAACAGGCCCGTCAGATCCTCTCGACATCATCAAACAGGTGGCGAAGCGCCGCCGGTATACCGAGAGGACATAAAAATGGCACCCCCTAGCACTGACGGATATTGCGTGGTTTCAGACGATGAACAGTCCCTGATTTCCAGCGCACCAGAACTTTTCGACGAGTATCGTTTCGCAGCAGCCCTGACCAAACCCGCAATCCAGGGGATAATTGCTGAATTGCGCGGGATCGATATCCACACGGCATCGAACAAGAGCTTTGCCAGGGTAACGGCAGCCGCCAAGGCACTTGAAGAAGCTCAAGACTACGCTGAACGGATTGAAGCGCTTCAGAATTCCGACGGAACAATAACTGGAGACTATGAGTCGTTTGCTGGTCTCTTGAGCGGAATCGAAACCGCCTTCGCCGTCGCCTATTCAGCCTTGGGCGTCGTAGCAGCTCTGGCGGGACCTGCTGCGATTCCAGCAGCTGCCGCTGCATTTGCCGGCCTGAAGGCAACCCAGGAAATAATCGATGAAATCGCTTCGGGGGTTGAGGAAATCCTGAACGAGCTTCGCCACGAATTTCCAGAGGAAGCGGATGGCTGCGGCGGAGGCGACGGAGGCGGCGGATCTGGTGGCGGAACGCAAGCGCCACCCCGGCTTCCTCGCGACGAGCCGGACAATCATCAGAATCAAGATGAAGAGCAAACCCGCTCGCTTGCACAAAGAATCCTGGACTGGTTCGATCCGCTCGTTCTCGATCTCGACGGCGACGGCGCCGAACTGACGCAGATCGGCAATCCGGAGGTCTTCTTCGACTTCGATGGCGATGCGCTCCGGCAGATGACTGGCTGGATAGATCCCGATGATGGCATTGTCGTGCGAGACCTCGACGACAGCGGCCAAATCGAAAACGGTGTTGAGTTGTTCGGCAATGCCGAAATGGACGCCTTTACCGATCTTGCCGGTTACGACTCCAATCAGGACGGCGTCATTGACCAGTCGGATGACGTCTGGAGCGATCTCAAGGTCTGGCGCGATCTCAATCAGAATGGCGTGACAGACGTCGGCGAGATGTCGTCCATGCACGCAGCCGGTGTTGTCTCCATTTCGCTCGAACGCGAAACGGTCGCTGATATCAGGCAGGGAAACCTTGTTGTTGCGGACGGTTCCTACACCACGACGACCGGAGAAAAACGTGAAGCAATCGCCACGTTCCTGCAAACGGATGAAGCCCGGACCCGGCCCGACCTGCAGGATGACTTCGAGTACAATCCTGAGGTGTTCACGCTTCCGAACCTGACCGGAAGTGGATCCCAGTTCGATCTGCACATCTCCATGACTTGGGATCCTCAGTTGCTGGGTGAAGTCAAGTCTCTGGTCGCGGCAGCGCCGATGCTTTCCGGGACACAGTTCAAGAGCTCTTTCGAGTCGGTAATATCGACCTGGACAGGCGTGTCACGATCCGACTTCACCACGGAGAGCGACTTCGAACTCGCCGTGGCCCAGGCGATCCTCGGAAGTGGTGCGCCTGACGCACAGTGGCCGTCGGTACAGACCGCAAGCTACGACATGTTGATCAGCAGCCTGCAACTGCGGTTTGCCGCCCAGATCGGCGTTTTGGCCGTCGCCAACGCCGAAACGCCCGAGGAGGCGCAAGCCGCACTTCAGCACCCGTTCTTTGCGATGTCGGCCTTCGTTATCGACCACGAAGAAGGCACCATTACCGGGTCCCTTTCGCATGCAGTCATCATGGCGACTTCATTGCTGCCGCGCGACGATCGTGATGCCGCTATTGAACAAATCGAGAAGCTCCTGCCGATGCTCAATGCCCTGCGCGGAGAGTTCTTTGACGAAACCTTCCAACGCATCCATGGGGCGTCCGAATACGAACAGAGTGTTTGGAGCGTTCTCGAAGCAACAACCAACGACATCGTCCTTGCCTATATCGCCCAAGACTACGCGACCGCAGCCGCGATCGAGAATGGCACCGACGGCGACGATACGATTTCCGTATTCCATGATGATTTCGCCGTTGAATACAATCGCGACATCTCGGTGGTCGATGCCGGAGAAGGCGACGACACTATCGTCCACACGCACGAAACCGAGATTCTTGCTTCTGTCCGCGCCGAAAACACGGCGGTTACGTCCTACATCTACCGCTCGGGAGACGGCAACGACATCATTGACGTGACCGGCGTCGGGCACATGGTGCACACCGTTTACCTGCCGGATATTGCCTACGAAGAGGCGGTCATCCGCTCGGGCGAAAACGGCACCGCCGTCATCGCCTTCCCGGACGGCGGCTCGATCGGCTTTCAGGGCATCGAGAATGACGCCATCCAGATCCGGTTCGTCTTCGAGGACGGGCGGGTGGTCACCGGCGAGGATGTGATCGCCGTCAGCGGCGGCGCGGAAAACAACTTTATAGACGGAACCGAAGCCGACGATGTTTTCGACGGGGGTGCCGGCGACGATGTCCTGTCCGGCATGGGTGGATCCGATACCTACCATTTCTTCAATGGCGGTGGTCACGATGAGATCATCGAAGCGGCGGAGGCATCAGGAACCGATGTCCTGTGGATGCGCGACGCGCTTGTCGATGACATTTCGGTCTCGTTCGACGGGGGCGACCTGACGATTGCAGCCGGAGACGACAGTGTCACAATCAAGGACCAGCTCACTCCGGTTGGACTGTTCGGATCGCAAGCGGTTCCGCGCATTGAAGTCGTTCGGTTTGCCGACGGTCAGGAAGTCTATGCAGACGGACTTCAGGATATGGCCTTCCGTCAGTTGGTGACCGGAGGCGACGACGTCGTCAACGGGTCGGCGACAGGCGACCGACTGTTCTTGAGTCAGGACGACGATGTCCTTTCGGGGCGCGGCGGCGCCGATGAATACATTCGCGAGGCTGGCGTATCGGGCAACGACGTGATCGACGACCTTGGTGGCACAGTCGGCGACCGGCTGGTTCTAAAAACCGAAAACCGTTCGGACGTCGCCTTCTCCCGTGACGGTGAGGATATCGTGCTGACGTTCCCCGATGGCTCGACCACCACCCTTGCCCGGCAAATGGCAAACGGCGGTTTGTCGGCTATCGAGGAAATCGAATTCGCCGACGGCGAGACCTTGTCCGCTGGCGAATTTGCGGCCCTGATAAACGCCGTGAGCGGCTCCGACGCAGTGCTTCAGGGCACGGATGCCGGCGAGACACTCACCGGAACAGCCGCATCGGATACGCTCGACGGAAAGGCCGGCGACGACATGCTCGAAGGCGCGGCCGGGTCCGACCTCTATATTCGCCGTTCGGGTGACGGCAATGACGTCATTCGCGACAATGGCGGCTCCTCGACCATCGAGACCGATCGCGTCTCCTTCGAGGACCTCGCCCGTGCCGATGTGGCGTTCCGACGCAAACAGTCGGGCGACCTCGAAATCGAGACCCTGGCCACCGGGGAGATTCTCACGGTGGAAGGTCAGTTCAGTGGCTCGACAACCACCGGAATCGAGGAGTTCATCTTCACCGACGGAACCATTCGGGCAGTTGATCTGCTGGATGCACCTCTAACCGGCGACCCCGGCGATGATGTCCTGACCGGAACCGACGACGATGATGAAATCGTCGGCGCGAAAGGCGACGACACAATGGACGGCCTCGGCGGTTCCGACGTCTACGTCATCAGCGCCGGAGACGGCAACGACCTGATCGATGACATGGCAGCGTCCGGAGATATCAACGTGTTGCGTCTGCAAGGCGTCAATGCGGCTGATATCAGCGTCGAACGCCTGACCGAAAACGTTCACAACGACGCGCTGATCCGCTTTGGAGAAAACCAGACAGTCACGCTCGCCGGACAGTTCAGCCCGACCGACGATACCCGTGGCGTCCAGTCAATCGTGTTCGACGACGGTACGGTGATCGACCGCGAGACGCTCAAATCGATGGCAAGAGTCGTTGGCACCAACGCCGATGATGAACTGCTTGGTTCCGTCGAGGACGACATCATCGTTGGCCTGGAGGGCGACGATACACTATCCGGACTGTCCGGAGATGATGTCTATCGCTGGAGCGCGGGCGACGGAAACGACGTGATCCTCGACGGCGCATTCAGCGACATGCGCACGGCGAATACGGTGGAATTCATCGGCATCGACCTTGCGGACGTCATTATCACAAGAGACGGCGATCATCTGGTCGTTGAAAGCCCCACTGGCGAGACGCTCACACTTCATGGTCAGTTCGACACCGGTTTTGATGGTTCCGTCAAAGGTGTCGGCGCCTTGGTCTTCGCCGATGGCGAAACCCTAAACCGCGCTGATCTGATCGAAATGTTTCCGATCACCGGCACCGACGCCGATGATCGGCTTGACGGCAGCGCGAGTGACGATGCTCTCCTTGCCGGACTGGGTAACGACGTGGTCGATGGCGGCCGCGGATCGGATACCGTGCTTTGGCGCAAAGGCGACGGCAGTGACCTGGTGTTCGACAACGGTCACGAATCGACCGCCGTCGATAGCATCAAGTTCGTGGACGTCGCATCGGACGCCGTCGCTTACGCTCGTGGCGGCTTTGCCTTTACCGATCTGGAGATCCACGTGCTGGAAACCGGTGAACGGGTCACTCTCGGCGACCATTTTGGCGCTGGCAGCGGAATCGAACAGATAGTCTTCGTCGATGGCGTGACGCTCGACACCGCCAGCATCGCCAACCTGCCCTATATCGGCACCGACAGCGGCGACTATATCGAAGCGGGCGATTCCGATGACACATTGATCGGCGGTCTCGGCGACGACACGCTGCTCGGCGGCAACGGTGCCGATACCTATGTCTACGCGCCGGGTGATGGACACGATCTGATCGATGAAAGCTATGAGGACTTCTTCGGCGGTGGCGAAGGGGGGTTCGAAACGGAGTTGGAGTTCGAGGATCCGGATGTCGGTGATGGCGAAATCATACTTTACAACAGCGCCGGTGACACGCTCGACCTGACCGGATTTGAAATCGCCGATGTTGCTTTCGTACGAAGCAGCTTCAACGCCGATGACCTTATCGTTCGCTCTCTTGATGACGGTGCGGAAATCACGGTGGCGCATCAGTTCGCCGGAACCCTCGCCGGGATCGAACACTTCGTCTTCGGCAACGGAACATTGTCAGCAGTCGATGTTGCCGGCCTCGTCGCACCGCGAGACACGTCAGGCACTGATGGTTCAGACATTCTGACCGGAGACTATGGCGACCAGACATTTACTCCAGGCGACGGCGACGACCGCATCGTCACCGGCGGCGGAGCGGACACCATCGTCATCGCACCGGGAGGTGGATTGGACTTCATCGAGGGCTTCGTAGGTGGGCCGTTCGGCACCGTCTTCGATCTCGATCCGGCCCTGGCCCTCGATTTCGAAACCGTGATGGCTGCAGCGGAGCAGGTTGAACACGACGTCATGATCGACTTCGGCAACTGGGACATCATCATCCTGGCGAACACCCGTTTGTCGGATCTCGCGCCCGAAAATTTCGGCTTCGATCCCGCACCTATCACCGGCACGGAGGGCGCGGACGATCTCTCAGGCACGGTGCTGGCCGATCTGATCCAGGCACTCGACGGTGATGACACGATCGACGCCCGCGGCGGAGATGACACCGTTGAAGCCGGCAGCGGCGATGACACCGTGCACCACGAAGCAGGTGACGGCAACGACACCTATTTCGGTGGTGATGGTCAGGACACGATCGCGTTGACTGGTGGTGTTGCCACCGTTGATCTTGAAATGGGAACGGCCGTGATAGGCGAAGACCTTATAAGCCTCACCGGGTTTGAATCGGTGTTGCTGGGTGACAGCAATGACCAGGTCACTGGCAACGACGATCACAACAATCTGCAGCTTGGCGGCGGAGACGACATTGCCAAAGGCGGCCAGGGGCTCGACACGCTTGACGGCGGAGACGGAAACGATCGCCTGGAAGGAGGTGCCGGAAACGACACAATCCTCGGTGGTGAAGGTGAAGACTCTGCGGTGTTCTCGGGCAATCTCGCCGATTACCGGATCAGCGAAAACGAGTTGGGTTTCGTGGTTGAAGATCTGCGCGGTGATGGTTTCGATGGGACGGATACGCTCCATGGGATCGAGTCGCTGGTTTTTGCCGATCAGACGATTGCAGTCGAAGAATCGACTGAAGAACCCGAACTGCCGGTGATCGAAGGAACCGATGGCCGTGATCGGCTGCGGGGCACCGACGATGCCGAACACATCATCGGGCTGGACGGTAATGACAGTCTGTTCGGACGCGATGGCAATGATGTCCTCCAAGGCGGTAACGGCCGGGATTTCTTGAATGGCGGCCTCGGCAACGATGCAATGGATGGCGGCGCCGGTGACGACATCTACATCGTCGACGCCACCGGAGACACTGTTACCGAAATGGCTGATGCCGGAGTCGATATGGTTCGCGCGTTCGTGTCCTACACGCTGGCCGATAATATCGAGATGCTGAATCTCAAAGGTGAGAACGCCATCGACGGCATAGGCAACGCACTCGACAACAATATCTACGGCAGTTCCGCCGACAACCACCTTGTCGGAGGAGTTGGAGACGACAGGATGTTCGGGCAGAGCGGAAACGATTTGCTGGAAGGCGGCGCTGGTTCAGATGTTCTGCGCGGAGGCTACGGAAACGACGTCCTCAATGGCGGCGCCGGGGCAGATAGCCTTCGTGGCGGCAAGGGAGCGGACAACTATGTATTCGCTGCAGAAGATGGTGTTGCCCGGGACACGGTATTCGGGTTCAAGGTCGGATCCGACAGCATCTCATTGTCGGGTCTCGAGGTCGCCTCGATCGCCGACGAGGGTGCCCATTCGTTGGTCACTTTCGACAACGGCGGTGAAGTCCTGCTACGCGGTGTCGATGCCTCGGATCTGAGTCTGGCGGACGATTTCACCTTCCTCTAGGAATTCGGGAAGCTTGATTCTGCCTTCGATATGGCCGGTTCGCACCACTGTGTGGCCGGCTATTTTCCTTCCGGATGGTAGATATAGCCGACACCACGTACGGTCTTGATGTATTTCGGCTCGGTTGTATCTTCCTCGATTTTTTTGCGCAGGCGAGTCACCCGGACATCGATCGAACGGTCGAACGGCTCCCAATCGCGCCCGTGGGCTGTTTCAAGCAGAAAGTCGCGGGTCAATACCCGGTTCGGGCGCTCAGCAAATGTCTTTATCAGGTCGAATTCCATTTTGGTCAGAGGCGACGGTGTACCATCCTCGCCAATGAGGTGCAGCGCATTGGCATCGACCCGCAACGGTCCGAATTTGAAAACATCGTCGGAAACCGGCTGTGTTTCGTCGCTTGCGAGCTTCTGCCCCGGTGCCGGGGCGGAGATGCGGCGCAAAACCGCGCGTACCCGTGCCAGCACCTCGCGCAATTCGAAAGGTTTGGCAATATAATCGTCGGCCCCGACTTCCAAACCGACGATCCTGTCGACGGAATCGCCTGATCCGGTCAGCATCACGATGCCCATGTCGTGATCCTTGCGCAAGAACCGGCAAAGCGACAGCCCATCTTCACCAGGCATTCGCAGGTCGAGAATAGCCAAATCGAAACGGTCGGTTTCAAGAAGCCTACGCAATTGCTCGCCTCCCTCCGCCGTCTCGACTGCAAAACCGTTGCCCTGAAAGTATTCCTGCAAGGTTTCCCGTATGTCGAGGTCATCATCGACGACGACGATTTTCGGTTCCGCCCCCATTCCCATCTCCCTGGCCACCCTCGCCGCCAGATTGTATTCGATCTGCACTCATCTATGCTCAAATTGGACCGTCATGTCGACCCGCCACCCGCTATGCCTGACTGCACCGCACGGGTTTCCGACTCTAGGCTTCCGCGCCTACCGGTTGCGAATTGACAGCCTCGCGCGTCACGGGCATCGTTCTGGCATCATGAACAAACAAGTCGAAATCGAACACGTCGCAGCGCTGGCGGATGTCCATTGCGACCCCATCATCCTGGCTGAGGCCGATGGCACGATTCATTATGCCAATGCGGCAACCACCGCTCTTGCATCGGCAATCGACCCCGGCAAACAGGTGATCGACAATCGTCTCCTACTGCGTGCATTGTCGCAAGTCGCTCAAAGCGGAACACCAACATCGCTCGTTTTAGACGTCGGTGAAGCAGCCTTCGACTGTAAATTGCGACCGCAGCCAGAGGGAGGCGGGGTCGTCATTTTCGCCCACGACATCACCCGTCTGCAAACCGCTTCCGGTACCTCCAAAAGTTCGCCGGAGGTTCTCGCTCAACAACGCGAAGCCATCGATAGCTCGCGCCTCCTGGATGAGGCGTTGGAGGCCATGTCGGACGGAATCGTGATTTACGATTCAAACGACCGGCAGGTGGGGTGCAATGCCGCCTACAGGCAAACCTATGGCTACGGCGACGATTTCGTCTCAGAAGGCAAGACACTTTGGGATGTGCTTGAGATCGACATTGCCAAGGGAACGGTCAGCCGCGACATTGCCGAGGAGTACGTGAGGCAACGCAGCCGTCAGAAAGAACTTGGTGCCGGCGAATTCGAGGCACAGCTAGCGGACGGCCGATGGTACCAAATTCGCGATCGCCGGATGGCGTCAGGCGGGACCATAACGATCCACACCGACGTTACCCACCGAAAGGAGCTGGAAGAGCGCATCCGCGCCGGCAAACAGGCGGCAGACGCAGAGGTGGTTCGTCAGCGCGATGAAATTGCCGAGAGGGAAAAACGGTATCGGGCGATCGTCGAGGATCAAACGGAGATGATCAGTCGTCTCGACCCGGATCTCAAGCTGACCTTCGCCAATACCGCCTATCGGCGAACCTTTTTCAACGACCCGGATGACGAGAGCATCATCGGTAAGAACATCCTCGATGTCATCGTTGATGATACTGTCCGGTCCGAGTTCGAAAGCAACGTGAAGCGCCTGACGCCGGAAAACCCGCTTCTGCGCAGCGTTCTCTTTGAACGGGTCGCCGGTGGCTCGTTGCAGTGGCTGGCCTGGATCGATCGCGCCCTGTTCGACGAGGATGGCAATGTCGTCGGATACCAATCGGTTGGACGTGATATCACGGCACAAAAGAAAGCCGAGATAGCTTTGGCCGCCAATTTTCAGGAACGGCAGGCGATTGTTTCGGGAGCACTGGATGCAATCATCACTTTCGATGCCCGGTATGGAATTCGAGAATTCAACCCGGCCGCGGAAACGATCTTCGGCCGCAACGGCCATTCCAGATCAAACCTGGGAGCTGGAGAGAAGATCGTGCCGTTACCGCCGCAGGTTGGCGATGGGCAATCTACGAAAAACAACGGGTTTATTGAATACCTTGCTCACCTGAGCAATGGACAGTTTCTCGGCCAGCGTCTTGAGGTCAATCTGCGGCGCCTGGACGGCACTGATTTCCCGGCAGAGGTTGCCGTCATCAAGGTGGAACTCACCGACGGAGAAACCGCCCCCGACAGCAACCCGCTGACCTATGTTGCCTACATCCGCGACCTGTCCGAAAGCCAGGCGCTTGAGGCGGAAATGGAGGAGCAGCGCGCGGCACTGGCACAGTCTGAGAAACTGGGAGCCATGGGGTCGTTGCTGGCCAATGTGGCGCACGAACTCAACAACCCGCTGGCCGTCGTGATCGGACAGTCCGAAATCCTGGATACCCAAGCGGCAGACGACGGAACCCGAAAACGGGCTGAACGGATCAATGGCGCGGCCAAACGCTGTGCCGGCATAGTCAGGACATTCCTCGCAGCCGTACGTCAGAAAGCGCCGGAGCGGCAACTTTTCGATCCCATCGTGCCGGTGAATGAAAGCCTGGACCTCGTCGATTACGCCTACCGAACCAACGGCATAGACTTGCAACTGGACATCCAGCCGGACCTGCCTCCCCTCTATGGCGATGCCAACCAGATCGGACAGGTGCTGACCAACCTCCTGGTAAACGCCCAACAGGCTTTGGCAACAAAACCGCAGCCGCGCCAGGTTGGACTTTCCGTATCCACGATCGACGGCGGTTCCTCCCTCCTCTACCGCTTGAGCGACAACGGTCCGGGTGTTCCGATCGAGCGACGCGCATCGATATTCGAACCGTTTTTCACGACCAAGGCAGAAGGCGTTGGAACGGGGATCGGATTGGCAATCGCGCGCAACATCACCGCCGGGCATGGCGGATCCATCTCAGTTGACACGTCGGATGACCTCGGCGGGGCTTGTTTCGACGTGGTGATGCCGGTTCCGGAAGCCGGTGACGCCGAGATTGCGCCGGCGGCCATAAAGCGGGGTGCTTCACACTCCGGTAAGCGTGGCCGGATCCTTGTTGTGGACGACGAACGGGATGTGGCGGAAACTGCAGCAGATCACTTCATCATAGCGAATTTCGACTGCGACCTCGCCACCAGCGGCGAACAGGCACTAAATTTGCTTGCCCATAACACTTACGACGCCATCATCAGCGATCTGCGGATGCCGGGAATCGATGGCCCCGCACTCTATCGCCAGGCCAACGCGAAGTGGCCCGGTATCAAGGATCGATTCGGGTTCTTCACTGGCGACAACCTCAGCTCCGACGCGAGAAACTTCCTCGGGGATCAGAACATCCTGGCAATCGACAAACCATTTTCCGCCGAGGACCTGATCGCGTTTTGTGAAGACCTGATGGCTCGTTCGAAAGACTGAATGCCAAACCTGATCTCGACACCACGTCGAGAGGTTTGCCCTGAGTTGTCCGCCTCCCGGTGTCCGTGCGATTGTGCTATTTGAAACACCATGAAGATTGCATTCAACAATTGCGAGATCGACACGGACCTTTTCCAGATCACCCGCAATGGAACGATGAGCGACCTGACGCCGCAAACAATGAGGTTATTGGAGTTTCTCATCAAAAACCGTGAGCGGGTGGTCTCCAAAGATCAACTGGTCGAGCAGGTTTGGGAAAGGAAGATCATAACCGATGCGACCCTGACAACCGCCATCAAGGAGGCGCGCCAGGCAGTCGGCGATACGGGCCGAGAGCAACACACGATCCGCACTGTCTATGGGATCGGCTATCGTTTCGTTGCAGATATCGCGATCGAAAACGATGCAACCGTCAAAATAGAGAATGGCAGCGCTGACAGCGTGGCGGGGTTGGCACCGTTGGCTAATTCCGACGACACAAGTGACCGCCCCAAACTCTTCGTGTCACGCATAACCACCCGTTCAAACGATCCGGAGGAAGGTGCCCTTGCCGACGGTCTCACCGAGGATCTCCTCGCGTCGTTGTCCCGAAAACGAGAGATCGTCGTCATGTCGCGCTTTCTGGTTTTCGGCGAAGCCTATGGCGGTGAAGTCGAGAAAATTCGCGCCAGCGGGGCAGACGTGCGGGAATACCTGCACGGTCTCGGTGCCAATTATATGGTGGAAGGGCGACTGCAGCGATCCGGTTCCGTACTGAGGTTACGCATAACGCTCATCGATCTCGCCGATGGCAGCACTGTCTGGTCCGATCACATCGACGGATCCTGGGAAGATGTCTTCGAATTCCAGGACAACGTAACTGATCGGATTCTGTTCTCCATCGAACCGGCTCTGATGGAAATCGAGCGTGAAAAGATCAGACGCCAACGACCGGCGGACCTGACGATCTGGCAAACGTGCCAACTCGGTCTCGGCATCCTTTGGAAGTACCGGAAGGAAGACTATCCCCGCGCGATTGGCGCGTTCCGCGATTGTATCGCAGCGGATCCGACCTATGCTTTGGCCCATGCCGGCGTGGCCTATGCCATCGTTCACTCATACAAGGAAGGGCAACTGCCAGCCGATATGGCGGTTCTTGACGAGGCAATGGTCCACGCCGAAACGGCGACACGCCTCGATCCCAATGAACCATTTGCCTTTGCCGCCAAGGCACGCACCCACCTGGCGCGACAGGAATACGATGAAGCCATTGCGGCCTACGCAATCAGCCTTCGCATGGATCCCAATCGCGAAACGGCACAGATGGGAATGGGCTATGCGCTTTGCATGTTGGGGCGAGCTGAGGAAGCGCTGAAGCATCTGGACCGGTTCCAGGTCCTGATTCCAACGTCCCGGCTGGTGCCAACTGTGCTGGCCTGCAGAAGCTTCGCCTTGACCATGGTCGGACGTCCGCAGGAAGCCCTGGCCGAAGCCTTGACCGCATGCCATCTGCCGAACACCGCGCATTGGGGACATATTGCCAGAGCCTTGGCGCTTGCGAAGCTCGATCGGCCACAAGAGGCCGAAGCCGCCATCAGGGCTGCCCGGCAGCTACGACCGGATCTCGATCCTTCGGCATTCCAGGCGGCCTACCCGTTTGCTGAAAATTCCGACCTTGATGACGCTGCGAAAGGTCTTCTTTCTCGAACGGATTTGTTCCGTCCTCGAATGGACGGCTAATCAAGGCAGGGAATCGTTGAAAATCAGGGCGCGCGACCGCTTCCCTGCTCTCTCCAGCCTGCAATCCTGCCCAAGGCTGCCAGCAAATTTCCCTCCGCAAATCTCAGCGAGCCGTTCAATTTTCAGGTGATCCGAGCGTCTTGTCTTTGCAACACATAACGCGCCTTCCGGCCCCCAAGCTGCTTCAAAATGCATATCGACATCATCATCCTTGGTCTGAATGCCAAGTCTGTCGAAGACATTGATCGGCGTTCCGTTGCTCGTGTGTCCGGAGCCGTCACCGCAATAGTCGGCCCGAATCATCCGCGTGCAGGCAGTGAAATAGCTTTCCAGAGTCACACCACTTGGATGCGTTTTCCAAGGCAGATATCCAAGACGTAGACACTTTGCTACGGCGCCGCTCGTACACGTGAGGAAAAATTCTTCCGGATCGCGCAGGTAGGTACCGTGGGCATCGATATGACCTTCAACGGCAAACGCCAGTCTCTCGTTGACCGAATCGGGCTTGCAGAAATCGGTCCAATGCCCATCGGCATCGTTTTGGACCCGGATATTGTACAGCCAGCCGAGCCCGGTAGCATCTCGCTCCGCGCCGTCGAAGCGAATTAGCGTTTTGCCATGCCATCCATCCGAGACGGCCATAGTAGCACCGGTCAGATCAGGCCCGGTCAATCGACGACCGTCCGCCGCAACGACGACGAGTGATGTTTCCCTCACTTGAATGCCTGCGGCGGACGGATCGGCTTGAGCACCAGCACCCAAAACAAGAAATATCGCTGACATCGCCAGCCTGAGGTTCGTGCTCATCGGCAGACCGTTGACTATTTTGATGGTGGAAATTCGAGCCACTCCACCTGCAACGCATTGGTTCCTTCAGGCCTTTGCTCATCCGGCCGCAACTCGCTTCCGTGATCGCGCGAGCCATTCAGATGAATGCCGTTGAGGTGGATTCCATTGAGCATGAGTGTGTTTTTGAGTGTACCCGCTATCGAGTCACTTGCCGCCAACGCGATGGTCGCGGTTATCACGACCGTCCAGATGAGTTTCAAAGACATGCTTTGTTCCTTTCAATATCGTTTTTCATCCACCTGAGGAAGCCAACCAGGGTCTCAATTGAGCTTGCCCTGACCAACCGGTGGTTCGGCTGTCGCAAGTCGGGTGTTCTGGAATCGTTATGCGGTTCGACCCCGTCGCCGGGATACCGTCAAATCACCAAGACCAGCCCAATTCTGCAACGGCTTTCACATAGACCCTGCAGCAACATTCGAGCATGCGGCAATTCTGAGGTTTTCATGAGATATGAGTTTGCTTGTTCTTTCAGACGACAAGCTCACCCAAGATCAATCCTGCCCGTTGAAATCCATTTCGCCAGTGAACGCGATCCTCTTCGCGAGCATGGTATCCCAACATCGCATCGACAAAGACCTCGACGGAGAAGCCCGGCTGTCTGGTTGTTTCCAGTGCAGACACCAGTTTACTGGCCTCCTGCAAATTGCCCGCCATTGCATAACAGGCTGCTGCTGGAAACAAGACGTGCTCGAAGGGATCGGTCCACCGCTGAAACAGATCGATGGCAGCCTCGTAGTCGCCGAGAAGGTAGTGTGCCTCGATGGCTCCTTCGAAGTAGTGCTCCGGAAAATAGGGATCCAGCCTCATGGCTTGGTCATGATACTCGAGAGCGAGAGGGGCATTGCCGCTGGCACCGAGAACAATCGCGCGAAAGTGGTTGGCTTCGATTGAATTCGGGTTGAGTTCAACAGCCCTTTTTGTGTGTTCGCGAGCCGGAGTGAAATCGCACGCATAGAGATGCGTAATTCCCGCCATCGATTGGACTCGCGCATCTGTGGGATCGATTGCCAAAGCCGTTTTTGCGTGGCTGGTCGACTGCCTCCGCATGTCATCGTCGGGCTTGCCGGAGGTAAGGGCGGTAAAACCTTTCATGACGCCCGCCTGTGCGTGAGCAAGTGCAAGGTCGTCCGTCGTTTCGAGCAGCGAACCCAATTCCAACAAGGCTCGTGAAATACTGCGATGACGCCGAAACTGCCAAATGACCCGTTGATATGCCTGAAGAGCCGACAGATCCCTCACCGGTTGTCTGAGCGTTCGAACAACCTCCATGTCGCGAACCCGCCCCGGCAGGACCCCAGCAATTGACCCGGCGATCGTTGTCTGCAGATCGATAAGGTCTTCAGGCTTCCGCTCGTAGGTCTCAACCCACAACCGAGATCCGTCGTCTGCATCGGTCAGTTGCACTGAAACACGTACCCGGTCGACGCCGCGACGAACGCTTCCGCTGATCAGATAACGGGCACCAAGCTCTCTTGTAACCTGCAGGGGCGGCCGTTCCATCTGGGCGATTTCAAAAGCCGACGAAATTGCTACTACCGCCAGCTCCTTGAACCGCGAAAGAGCGACGATCACCTCCTCGGTCAATCCTTCAACCAGGTAATCGCGGTTGTCTTCCGGTCCAAGGTCTTCAAACGGCAGCACAACAACCGCCGGAGCTTGGCGCGGCGCCACCTCGACAGCGGCCGATGTTTCGGGAGATGGTGCCGGTTCGGCCGCCGTGGGCGGGCTGAGATCAGCGACGAACCGATAACCGATCCCGTGCACCGTACGGATGGTATGCTGAACGCGCCCGTTATCGCCGATCGCCAGCCGCACCTCCTTTATCGCGGTCGTCAACGTGGCATCCGTGACAATACGGCGATCCCAAACCTCCTCGACAAGTTCGTCTTTTGAGACCACCCGATGGCGGTTATCGATCAGATAAGTCAAAAGTCTGGCCGTCAGAGGTGTCAGGTCCACTGCGCCCCCGGCGCGGGAGATCTGAAAAAGTTCGGTGTCGATCTCGCAGTCATTGAACGCGATTTTCATGAACCCTTGCGCTTTCCAGTCTCCGTCTCGGTCTCACGTGACAGGCTAACGCCAACAATTACTCAGACAAAGCTCAGAATTGGCGCAGGAACATCATCTGCCATCCCGCTACTCCGTTTTCCATCGCCGGAACACATCATCCGGCTTCAGAAGATGGACCCTTGAAATGAAATATCGCTACGCGCTGCCCCATTTGAACGGCAAACGAATGCTGACCGATGGCGGCCTTGAAACCACGCTGATCTTTCAGGACGGAATCGACCTGCCGCTGTTCGCGGCCTTCTTGGCCCTGGAAACCGAGAAGGGCGTCAAGGCCCTCGACCGCTATATGCGCAAATTCGCGGAACTCGCGATTCGTGACGGTTGCGGATTCATCATGGATACCCCGACCTGGCGGGCAAGCCCACGATGGGCTGCTGAACTTGACGTCAATCTGGGCAGGTTGAAAGACTTGCATCGCTGCGCTGTCGATCAACTGTGTCACTTGCGCAGCGAGCTTGAAACACCGGCATCGCCGTTCGTACTCAATGGCGCCATCGGACCTCAAAGTGACGGTTATGCCCCAACCGAAATTCTCTCCGCCGACGCGGCCGAGAACTATCACCGAACGCAGGTTGAGTGGTTTGCCGAAATGGGCGCCGATATGGTTTCGGCCGTCACCATGACCTACGCCGATGAGGCAATCGGATTCGCACGAGCTGCGACTGAGGCCAATATCCCCGCGGTTGTTTCATTTACGGTTGAAACCGACGGACGTTTGCCGTCAGGTCAGACTCTGGCTGCTGCTATCGACCAGGTCGACGAGGTTACCCGGCACAGTCCAGCCTACTATATGATCAACTGCGCCCATCCTGATCATTTTCGCAACGTGCTCCAACAGGGTGGCGATTGGATCCTGCGCATCGGCGGTGTCCGAGCCAACGCATCCAGGCTTTCCCACGCGGAACTTGACGAAGCTGATGAGCTCGATGAGGGAAACCCGGAGGAATTTGGGCGCCTCCATTGCGAGCTCCTGACGATCCTTCCCAATCTGACCGTTTTCGGCGGCTGCTGCGGTACGGACCATCGTCACATCGAGCAGGTTTGCCGAGCCACCGCTGCGTGACGTCGGCCGCGGCCGAGTTCCCGCCAACGGCGGATTTAACACCCTTTTGACGCCCGTGCCGGATGCGACCGCAGATTTCTAACGTTTGCAGAACGCCGCTCGCGTCATCACTGGTCTGCCTTCGAAAACCGGCTCAACTCCGCGCCTCGAGGACAGTCGACCCCAACTCGCACCATGACCCAAACCACTGAAAGGAAACGACAATGACCAACAAGATCCTCACCGCCGCGGCATTCGCCGCCCTGATGTCCACTTCGGCATTCGCCGGCGAACCGCTGAGCCGGTTTGATGTCGCCGAAGACCACACTCGCTTCGTCTTTGCCCCGAAACCCGTGCATGAAGACGGTATGCCCGCCTACGGCAATCCGTTCGTGACCCAGGGCTATATCTACGAAGCCGGAACACTGACCGGCGGCCACGAAGGCGTCAATCCCGACGGCAGTCCTGTCTTTCCCGACAAGGTCATTGGCACCTGGACCTGCGACGGCTGGTATGTCGGTGACGGTTTCTACACCAAGAGCGGCACAATCCTGATCAGCCGCCAGGTGTTTGAATTCGGCGATGGCAACCTGCTCATTTCACAGGGTCCCGAATCCGTTGACGAAAACATCCCCCTGCCCCGTGCGATCACCGGTGGCACCGGGGACTACAAAGACATTGGGCAGGTCGTCAACCAGACTCTGCTCGGCATGAGCGACGGCTTTGGCGTACGCCTGCAGTTTGAAATTCCAGCGGGTCGCGACACCGCGATGCTGACGTTCGAAGACAGCGAAGACTAGGGCCTTTCCGCCGCCGGTCCGAAGCGCTGGCCGCTCGGCAGACCCCGCTCTCTGCCCTTCGAACACCTCCCGCCGAGTGGCGGTCAGCCACCACTGACCGCCGTTCGGCGGGAACATCGGCAGCATCAACCCAGGAAAACCAATCACTTCCCGCCCCTGATTGGGCAGTTCGGAACATCAAAATACTCTCAAGGAGACCGACATGAGCAACGACATCTTCTTCACCACGGCAGACAGTGCGAATGCCAGTTCCGTGGACCATTTCGATGCGGCACTGCGTGCATTCAACATCTATCGCGGAGACCCTGTGGCTCTGGCCGACATGGCCATCGAAGCCGACCCGGGTTTTGCAATGGCCCACATATTGAAGGGCTATCTCTTCGGACTGGCAACTGAACCCGAGGCGGCAGCGGAGGCCCGTTCCATTGCGGTCATCGCACGCACCCTCGCGAAGACCGATATCGAGAGGTCGCATGTCGCGGCGCTGGAGGCCCTTGTCGCCAACAATTGGACCGAGGCGGCGGTCAGGCTGGACCACCACAATATGGCGTTCCCGAACGATATGCTTGGGCTGCAGGTCGGGCATCTCATGGATTTCTACAGGGCAAATGCCCGCAACCTGCACGATCGTCTGGCACGCGTGCTGCCGAAGTGGTCGGAAGACCAGCCCGGCTACGCAAACTTACTGGGCATGTATGCCTTCGGGCTGGAAGAAGCCGGGGATTGTGCCCGCGCCGAGGCTGTTGGCCGAGAGGCGGTCGATCGCGATCCACTCGACTGTTGGGCACACCACGCGGTTGCGCATGTCCTGGAAATGCAGGGAAGAGCCGAAGATGGCATCGAATGGATGGCGTCGCGCGAGCCCCATTGGTCGGGCGACGACAACTTCTTCAAGGTGCACAACTGGTGGCACAAGGCGCTCTATCACCTGGATCTGGGCCAATCCGACAAGGTGATTCAGCTCTACGATGACAAAATCCGGGGTGACGAAAGCGAAGTGGCGCTCGACCTCGTGGATGCCTCTGCACTGCTTTGGCGGCTGCAGATGGAGGGTCACGACATCGGCGAGCGCTGGATGGAAGTCGCGCAGTGTTGGGACAGTCACGCCGACGGCCGGCTTTACCCATTCAACGACTGGCACGCAGCGATGGCGTATCTGGGAACCGGGCGCGTGGACGCTGTCGACCGGATCCTGGAAGAGTACCACGCGACGCATGACAGCCGTGACGAGACTGCCCGTTGGGCCAAGGTCACGGGGCTGCCCCTGATCCAGGGCTTCCGGGCATTTTGGGAGGGGCGATATGACGATGCGGTCAGCACTCTCCATCGCGCACGGTTCGTGGTCAATTCGTTCGGTGGCAGCCATGCCCAACGTGACATCATCGACTGGACGTTGACCGAAGCTGCTGTGCGGTCGGGCAATAGCCACGCGGCGGAGGCCCTTGCCAACGAACGCATTGCTGTGAAGCCGCACAGTCCGATCAACAAGCGTTTCTTGCGGCGGGCGAGCGTCTCCCCGGCGCAGAGTGTGGCCGCGGCGTAGCTCCTGGTCCAGTGTCCGTCGGTGCGGCTTGAAGCCGATACTGACGGACACCTGCCATCCGGTCTGGCTCCGGCGGCTGCAATGGAACCAGGTCGACGAGGTCACGCGACACAGCCCAGACTGCTTAATGATCCAATGCACGCATCCGGATCATGTCTGCAGTAACCAAAAAAATTCAATCACTTACTGCCCCTTTTTTGGGTAGTCCAGCCTGTGGAGAAAGACCATGGAACAGACAGTCTTTGCCTACTACCACGCCATCCTGCGTCGCGACCCTTCGTCAGTCGAGCTGAACGCGTGGAGAAACACACTCGACAACGCAACCGATATTGCCGACGCCCTCGACGATTTTGCCATCGCCCTGTGTTCGCAGGCCGATGACGTCCGATCCGTCCTGCGGCTCTACCAGGCGGTGTTCGATCGCATGTCCGACAGCGGTGGCCTGACCTTCTGGACCAACATCTTTCGACAGGTTCAGGAGGTTAACCCCGAGCTCAACTACCGCAACGCCCTGATCGAAACCATCGGCAGCTGGCTCGAGTCGGATGAATATGTCGCCCGCTTCGGTGACAATCTTTCAGACAGTGACTTCCTGTCCCTGCTCTACCTCAACATCCTCGGCCGACCGTCAGACCAGGGCGGTTACGACTTCTGGCTGTCGATCCTGCAATCGGGCGCCCTGACGCGCCAGCAGCTGATCGTCGAGTTCACCGAGTCCGACGAGTTCAAGGCCCAGGTCGACGGGGAAGCCGATGCCCTGCTGAAGGCGGCCGCAGCCATCGACAGCGATGCCGGCGAAGACGACCTGCCCTACGACTTTCCCGACGGCCATCCCTATACTGGAGAACTCGCCAACGAGGCCCCGCAAGACATCCTCGAAGGCCAGGCCGACAATCTTGGCCAGAATGCCACGCAAGGCGAGCTGGCAGCCTGGCTGCGTGCGGTCGATCCGGATGGTGGCGAAGTGTTCCGCTGGACACTGATTGACGATGCCGACGGCGCCTTCAGGATCGCCGACCCGGATGCCCAGCAACCGGAAATCGCCGTCGCCGACCCGGCCAAACTCGTTGGCTCGGTCATGTCCGTCCGCGTGCGCGTCACCGACCGCGAAGGCAACACCTTCGACAAGGACATCGCCATCACCATCGATGAGAGCAACTCTGCTCCCTTCGACCTGGAGCTTTCAAACCGGGTCATCGATGAGCAGGACGGCTCCGTATCGAACCCCGGAGCTGCCGGTACCGTTGCCGGTCTCCTATCGGCGCAGGACGCCGATACGGGCGACATCCTTGTGTTCGAAGTTGTCGGCGATCCACGTTTCGACATCGCCAATGGCAACCAATTGATCATTGCCGACCCGGCCGCCTTCGATGCCGAGGCCGGTATCGCCTCGACCAGCGTCACGATCCGGGTCACAGACCGAGCCGGCAACGGCCTTTCAGTGGAGCGTACCTTTACGATCGACGTGACTCCGATCGTCGACGAAGATCCGATCAATCTGCTGCCTGAGACGCTGTATCTCCCGTCGACCACGCAGGCCAATGTCACGCTCGCCGATCTGTTGGCACAGGATCCCGACACCAGTGCCGACAGTCACACGTTTTCCATTGTCCCCGGCGGCGATCCCACCGGCGGCGCGTTCGCCCTCGACGGCACCGGTACGAAGCTGGTGCTGGTCGATCCGTCGCTGCTTGATCCCAACAGGCTGATCGATGGCCTGTCCCCGGAGCAAGGCGGTGTCGACCTGGATGGAACGGCCGACGGCTTTGTCGTGTTCGACCTCCCGGTCCGCATCACCGACAGCGCCGGAAACTCTCTCCAGGACACCATCAGGGTGACGGTCGAACAGTTCGGCGACATTATTCCGTTTACCGGAACCATCTCCGAAACACTCGAGGGCACCGGGCGCAATGACTATTTCCTGGCCAACGCCGGGATTGGACCAACCGCTCCCGTGCCAGGGTTCAACCGAACCGCCAATGCAGGCGACACCGCTTTCGGAGGCGACGGCCTCGATACTTTCTCCCTGCTCAAGGACGAAAACAACATGACGGACGGTGGTTCACTGGTAACCGGCGTCACGCTTCAAGACGTCGAGAGAGTTTTGATCGGCAACAGGGACGAAAGCGACGTACCGGCCGCCGATACTTCGAGTATTCTGGCCGATATCTGCACGCCGCTGATCGAAATGCCGGGCATGGCGCCCGCGTTCGATGAACCGGTTATCTTCGATGCGAGCCTGTCGCCCGACGTTGATCGGGTCATGTTCGAAACGAGCATCGCTTCGGCCGGCATCTGGAACCTGCAGGAAGACTTTTGGAACGCCGACCCCACTCAACCGGGTGATGTCGGACCGCAGGTCGACCTGTACAACGTCAACAGCAATTTCTTCTGGGTCGATTCAGCTGCCGGATCCAAATCGGCAACGTCCTCCCTCGACGAACTGACGTTCAATCTCGAAAACGCCGTTGTCAACGATTTGCGCATTTCCGAGAACGTATCGGGCAGTGAGCCCGGAGGGCCGCGAAGCGAACAGGTGGGCACCATCCGCTTGAAGGCCTCTGGAGAGCCATCCGTCATCGGCAGCATCTCCAACGGCTATGCTGGCGGTGAACGGTTGCTTGGCTGGCCTGAGAGTTTTCCCGCGTCTTTTCAGCCGACCACGCACACATTGATCCTTGATGTCGATGATCTGACCGAGAGCAGGCCGTCGGCCAAGGGCGGTGCCGCCGCCGCCGCACTCAATACCGCGGCCATCGACATGTTCGTCGGTCAGGTGTTCCCCATCGGAACCCGCCTCACAGGCCTTGAAAACGTCAATATTACGGGTGGTGGAGACGTGTTCCTTGTTTTTGCCGGTTCGGCAAACGACGCGGACAGCGACGCTAACGGATTTCCGCTCGAGGTCGTTGACGGCGCAGGCAACGGCTTCTTCTTCTTTGACGAAGGGGGATTTGCCACCTCCCGCATCGACGCCGGCGGTGGCTTTGATACGCTGGGTCTTTATGCCGAAGACATCGATGGCACCGGAGAAATCCGCAATGTCGAACGCATTGTGGTCCTCGAAACCCTTGGAACGTTGGGACGAAACCATCTCGATCTGGGCGCCGTTCAAGATGACTCCGTTGAAGACATTGTCTTGGCAAATGGAGTTTCGGGCGATCTCCGCGTCGTCTCGATACCAGGAAGTTCGGAAGAGCCGGACACCGAAAATCTGAACGGTCTCACCGACAGACGCGGCAGCGTTTTGACGTTCGATCAATGCTGCAACGACAACGGCAATCTCCCGAACGATTTCGATCTGTTTCTGGGCGGTAGCACGCCGGGAGTGGCGGTCGATACCATTTTCCGGATCGATCCGAACGGCAGCGGCACTCAGAGCATCGACAATTTCAACAGCCGAGACATCGAGACACTCCATGTGCACCTCGAAGACTGCAATCCGTTGAGCACCGGCCTGTTCGAGATCTCCCATCTGGGGTCTCAGGACTTCTCGTTGCAAACGCTTGTTCTATCAGATCAAGGCGCTGCGGGGACCACGCGCGTTCTCAACGACGGGCTGAGATTCGACAGTTCCACTTCCAACGGGTTCTTTACGGAGCTCAATCACTTCGGACCGCAAAAAAGTGCCTCGATCAATCTGGTTCTGATCGATGGCGCGAACAGCAACCGCGACCTGGAATTTCTGACCTTCGATGGACCTCAAGCTGAGAAGATAAGGTTTCTGCGGGAATTGGAAGATTGGGCTCCCGACCCGGGCAACGACCGTCCAGTTGACCTTGGTTATTTCTCTTCGGTCGACAATGTCGATGACGAACTGGTCGTCTCTGACGACGGTGTTTTGGCGGTTCTCGGAAACGGCGACGATATTTTTTCGGGCAATCGGATCACCGCCAATGGGTCTGAAGGACATCTCGGCGCCGACTTCATCTTCTCCGGAGAAGGCAATGACCTCGTCTTTGGAGCGGCCGGAAACGATCAGATCCAGGGCGGGCGTGGCCATGATGAGCTGCAAGGAGAACGTGGTGACGACAATATCTTTGCCGATGAAGGAAACGATCTGGTTCTGGCAGGATCCGGCAACGACTATGTCGAGGGTGGCGACGGCTATGACATTGTTTTCGGCGGTGACGGCAACGACCTGCTGCGCGGCGGCGACGGCTTTGACGCCATCTGTGGCGACAATGGTGACGACAGCCTGTTCGGCGACGCACTGAGCGACCTTCTGATCGGCGGCAAGGGTGACGATTTCGTCGATGCGGGTGGCGCCGAAGCGGATCTCCTGTTTGGTGACTACGGCTGTGGTCCGCAGACTGCCGTTATCGAAATCCCAGACGAGTTCAACAACTGGGACGAATTCCATATCGGCATCGACTTTGATGGCGACAAAACCATGGAGTTCATCGCGTCAGCCGTGGCCGAGCCCATCGATAATGCAGAAACGATTGCGGACAGCTTGGCCAACCGGCTGAATGCAGAGCTTCAGCAGCACTCGGACCTGATCCAATCGCGGTTCGATATATCGGCGGACGGCAACCAGTTGGTCATTCAAAGGTCCGGCGACGAAGCCCCCCTGGTCGAATACTTCGGCTTCAAGACGACGGTCCCCTCAGTCCACAAAGCTGCGTTGGGAGGATTGATCAGCACAGGCGATGAATTCGTATGGTCCATCACCTGGTCCGGAGGAACCAATATCCTCTATGCCTATGAATTTCACGCTCCGGATGCCGGTGTGAATCTCAATCAGGTATTGAGCGGCGACGGCCTTGTGGATACGGCAAATGAAAGGCAAGCGCTGGCCGCCGACATCGTCGAACATTTCGAACAGAACAGGCCCGCTCCACTGGCGTTGGCGGGCTTTCGTATGGAACTGGATGTCGATGGCAACATCTGCCTCTTTGGACCAAGCAGTCAGTCCGCCGAAACACCTACGGTCGCGGTTGGGGGGTTCGACGGCTTTCCCGCCGACCTTGGATCGTCCCCACAGGTGTCCAAAATTGACTTCGGGACTGGGGGTGGCTTCAGTGATATTGGCGATATTCTAACGATCGCGATCAACAACGAAACGGTGGATGTTGAAGTCGCCGGATTCATGTTGTTGGTTGACATCGCAGCGCGCGCCGCTGACTTGATCAACACCGCACAAACTGGCTTTCATGTCACGGCTACTATCGATCCGATCGATCCATCAAGTGTGATCCTGACGTCGCGCTTTCCCGGTGAAGCATTCTCGGTAGACGTCTCGGTCAACGACGATACGGTCGATGACGAAATAGCCATATTCAACATCCTCGATATCGGTCCAGGGAACATCTTCGGCTTGATGATCGACAGCACTCCCATCGGTCTTTCGATTGGTAGCTTTGCGGTCGAGTTCAACACCGATCGGGAAACAACCCTTAACGAATTTGTTGCAAGACACGCATCCGACATTCTGACCAACCACGACCTTACAGTCGAAATCGAAGACGGAGCGCTTATTCTCACCCGCGCAAACGCACCGATTGACGGCACAGGATCTGTCGCCGGTGGACCGCTCGGCAGCATTGTATTCTACCAATCTGACGCAACAGTCGACTTAACAGTTGTTGTCGACCAGATGCACTCGCCGAGCTCCGCGCCGACTGTTTCGCTCGTGAGCGCCGCGGAGGTTGGTGAACAGGACCTGACGCAATCGCTGACAACGGTATCCCAGGCGCCGGCGACCATCGCCGGTTATGTCGACTATGAGGAAACAGTAGTCCCTGCGACGACACCGGACCAGGATGTCTTCGTCACCGCGGCGAGCTTCAACGATATCGCTACGTTCGGCGAAGACGGTTTCGACAACGACCGACTACCGCATGTCGATATGTTCGATCTTCTGAAGACGGCTGGTCTCAGCCCGCTCATCAACGGGCCGGACGAAGGTATCATCGGTGTCGTCCATGTGCTGGACTTCAACCAGGGAGGCGGTGGCGACCTTTTGCACACGTTCGACGTCAACGAGGCAATCGATAAGGAAGCCAACACCACAGTGGATGGCCGGTTCTGGCGGGAGCTCGACGGCGCTTTTGGTGCCGATGACGACCGGCGACAGGGCGACAAGATCGCCTTTCGCAAGACGGACGGTGAACTGGACGAGTGCGGCAAGGTGGGAAACTATGCCGCCTCAGAGGGCTCCGCGGAGTCACGCGATGATGCCGATACCGGGGCGGTTGCTGCCTTCGGTTCCGACAGCGGGCTTCGCCATTACGCCAATGCGCGGACCTTCGAGGATGCACTGCTCGACAATCACGGGCTTCGATGGGGCCTCGATATCACCCAGGCCATCGTAGACGATGCGATCAATGATCTTGCGGACGATGGCGTGGCCAACAACAGCGCCGGTGGTCTTGCCAGCGGCAGTTGGGGCAATGCGGCCGACCTGCTCGGCGGCGGCGATGCGCTCGACAACGGCAACATCTATCACGGCATTCTCGACCAGGCGAAGGGCCAATCCTGGCTGCGCGTCTACTACAACGAGGCGGGCACCGATGCTGCCCCGGAAGCCGTCATGGAACTGGTCGGCCTCGACAGCCTGACGCAATTTTCCTTCGCGGATATCGTCGGCCACGACTGCATTACCGATGCGGACGTGACCCAGGATCGAGAGGATCTCTGGCTCGCGGCGTAGGCGGAACTGACACGCCCGGGCTCCGAATGAGCCCGGGCATCTCAACAAAGTGAAATGCACTCGCCACCCTTTTTTTGTGGTCCAGCCTGTGGAGAGAGACCATGGAACAGACAGTCTTTGCCTATTACCACGCCATCTTGCGACGCGACCCATCGTCGGTCGAGCTGAACACGTGGACAGACATCCTCGACAACGCGACCGACATTGCCGATGCCCTGGATAATCTGGCTCTCACCCTGTGATTGCAGGCCGAGGGCGTGCTGTCGGTCATGCGCATCTATCAGGTGGTGCTTGGCCGTGTGCCCGATAGCGGCGGTCTGGACTTCTCGGTCAACGAACTGACGAACGGCATCATCACCCGTGAGCAACTGGTTATCACATTTTCCGAGGCGATCACCGACAACAACATTACCATGGATCCGGTCGACCTCTGGCAGGCAGCCTAGGATTACAAGTCCGGCGCGTTGAAACGGGCCGGACGTTTCTCCAGAAACGCCGCCATGCCTTCCCGCTGTGCGTCGGTGCCGTATAGCGCGTGATACATCTGACGCTCAAAGCGCAGGCCGGCTTCCAGTGATGTCTTATCGGCCATGTCGACACAGGACCGCGCCATCATGCTGATGTCGCGCGCGTATCCGGCTATGGTTCCTGCGACCTCTCGAGCCGCCTTATCGAGTTCATCGGCGGGAACGATCCGACTGACCAGTCCCATGGCGAGCGCTTCCTCCGCCTCGACCATGCGGCCGGTCAGGATCATGTCCATGGCACGGGCCCGCCCGACCAACCGGGTCAGGCGTTGCGTACCACCGATGCCTGGAATGCATCCGATCTTGATTTCCGGCTGCCCGAACCGGGCGTTGTCGGCCGCGAGGATCACATCGCACATCATCGCCACTTCGCAACCGCCGCCTAGGGCGTAACCCTGAACCGCGGCGACCTTCGGCACCCGGGTCGCCGCAAACCGGTCCCAGCCTGCAAAAAAATCGGCGTCGTACATGGTGGCGTAGTTCTGCCGCGACAGTTCTTCGATGTCGGCGCCAGCCGCAAAGGCCCGACCGGTGCCGCAAAGCAACAGGCAGCCGACGGCTGGATCCGCCGCAAAGGCCTCCGCCGCGGCAACGACCTCGTTCATCACCTCGCTGTTGAGCGCGTTCAACTTATCGGGCCGGTTGAACCGGATGGTGGCCACCCGACGGCTGATTTCCGTTTCGATCGTTACTGTCATCTCAACTGTCCCAGATGGCGCCAAAGGCCGGGATGCCCTGGCTTTCCATGTCGTGTACGACGCGGCGCGTCAGTTTCTGGTTGGAGATCACGATGACGGCTTCTGCGCCGCTGTCACGGACAGCTTGCAGCGCCAGTGCCGACAGGTCTGGCTTGCCGCGCTCATCGGTATCCCAAATCAGGGGCCGAGCGGTATGCGCCTCGATCTCATTGACCAGCGCATCGCCATAGGTCTTGCGCGGCGAGCGCGCTGACCAGATCAGATAATTGGGAACATCACCGGCCAGAAGATGCGGCAGGATCGGTCCGATGCCGGAGCCGGTGCCCACATAGACCACCTTCTTGAACAGCACTTCGATGCGCGCGACTCCAGACGTGGTAATACCCTTGACCCAAACCTTTGCTGGCGGGTTTTCGATGAATTTACCGGTCCAGTCACCAGACCGGCTGATTGCTAGCCGATAACCCGATTGCCCGGGAGCGGGAATATTGGCGAAGGAATGGTACTCGCCGAACGGTGTATGGCTGATCGCGTTCGAACTACCCGGAAACGGCGTGTCTCCGTAGTCGAAGCGTGCCAGAACCGCGTGGTTCGACGGCTTCACCACGTCAACGTTCACCCGCTTCATGGTTAGCCAAGGGGATACGATCGACAAGGTCAGGACACAGAGAACCCAGAACGCGGTCATCTGCCATGGTACGACGCCAGCGTCTGAGGCAATCGATACGGTCTGCACCCAAAAGAGAGCCAGCACCGTCCAGCCGACAAAACGGTGGATTTTCTCAAAGGCGTTGTGAAACCGCGCCCGCACGGCCCCCTGGGCCGACACGATCATCAGGGTCATCAGCCCAACCAGAACCGCAGTCAGAATCAAGGTTCGATCCGAGGGTATGGCCGCACCGTCCAGCCGGTTGGCCGCCATGCCGAAAAGCAGAAAGGCGAACCAGAGCGTTCCGGAAACCGTACCGCCGGAATGAAGACCGCCGAAGTGGAAGACCTTGCCGGCTCCCCAGCGAATCCACAGCGGCCAGGACGTCGGCACCCGGGTCGCCAGCCAGAACAACGCGTTGACGACCCGCTGCTGGCGAATGAGGATCGCCATGGCGATGTTGATCAGCGCCACGTCGGCAATGGCATCCAACCGATAGATACCATCCGCGAACCACCAGCCTTCTCGCAGCCCGAGAACGAATACAATCAGGTTGGTCGCACCGACGAGAAAAACGAGACGGTTGTATTCCATCAGGGCCGGGTGGCGGGTGATCTTGCGCCAATTGAAACCGGGCAACTCCGGATTGGTTGCTGCTCTCATTGGGCTGCTCCTGCAATGGCTGTCTCAAGACGCTCCGACGCCAGTTGCAGGAGCAGACGCTTGTCGATCTTCCCGCGCGGCGTCTTCGGAAGCGAAGGCAGCGGCAGGATGAGCGACGGCGTGCAGTAATAGGGAAGATGCGCCTCGACTTTTGCCTTGGCCTTTTTCGGACAGGCATTGCCGGGACTGATGAAACTGACAAGACGCCGGTCGTCGAATTTCAGCGTGACCGCCTGACCGCAGCAGTCGGATTTTTCGAGCACCGTCGACACGGCATCGAGCTCCACTCGGAAGCCCCGGATTTTCACCTGGTCGTCGACCCGGCCGAAATGTTCGAGCTCGCCCTCCTCGGTCCAGCGGCCGAGATCGCGGGTCCGGAACATCATGTGTCCGGGGCGAAACGGATCAGGCCTGTAGCGCTCAGCACTCAGTTGACGGTTTTTCAGATAGCCCAGCGTGACGCAGTCTCCACCGGCCCACATCTCGCCCTTTTCACCAATGGGCAACGGCTGCAGATGCTCGTCCAGGATATAGACCGTGTTGTTCGGTGTCGGCACGCCGATGGACAAAACAGGTTTGTCCACGGCATGTTCGATCGCCGTGTTGATGATGGTGGTCTCGGTCGGCCCGCAGCTGTTGTAGAACCGGCAGAACGCCGACCAGCGATCGGCCAGCGGTCGTGGGCAGGGTTCTCCGGCAACCGCCGCAACCTTGACGTTGCGGCAACGGTTGGCATCGATCGAATTGAGGATCGACGGCGTGGCGATCACCACATCGACCCGCTCAGCCGTCTCCTGAATGCTCTTGCCGCGAATGACAAGCGTGGCGCCATTGGACAGCGCACCCAGTGTCTCCCACGCGGCCATATCGAAGGCGATCGACAGGATCTGGCCAACCCGCAATCCGGGTCGCATGCCGAGATCACCAGGTGCCGTCAGCAGGATGTTGCAAAGGTTCCGATGGTTGACCTGCACGCCGTTGGGAACCCCGGTCGTCCCTGAGGTAAACAGTAAAACCGCACGATCTTCCGGATCGAGCCGGTAGCGTTCACCGGCAGGCGGCGGACCGTCCAGGGTCGTGTCGTCCATTAGATCGTCAATGGCGAACAGCGTTTGACCTTCTCTCACCGGCACCGAATCGGCAACGCCGCTCACGGTCAGGATCACTTTTGCTTCAACCGCTTCGGCAATGTGCGTGAGCATTTCGGTGGGTGCGACGCCAACATGCTGCGGTGCATAAGCCGCACCGACCTTCATGGCTGCCAACAAACCAACGACCATTTCGATGGACCGGTGGAGGTAGAGGCAAACGACGTCGCCACGGCGAACGCCCCTGCCCGCGAGCACACGCGCAACCCGGTTCGCGGCGCGATCAAGATCGCCGTAACTCATGTCGTCACCACCACATTCGACGGCCACGGCCTGCGGCTGATGGGCCGCGAAATGATGAAAGCCATCCAAAATCGTGGCAAAGCGCGGCTGCGCCGAAGGCCCCCAGCCGAACACAAAGAAACGGTCCCGATCCCGCGGCGACAGTCGGTCCAGCGGGTCGCTTCGTTTCGGCGCCGTTTTGGTCGGCCGGATGACGGTAATCGGTTCGAAATGTGTGTTGTGAATGTGGGGTTGCATGACGGGGTCCTCTCAATATCGTGAAAGCACTCCATGCATAATGGGAATTTTTCCCACTCGATAATCAATTGTCATGAACTATATTCACGAAAGTGTTTGCGTGGGGACGAGGCGGCGGCGGACCAGAATTGTGGCTGACCGCTGGAGACTGAATTGACGGACGAACCATCGAAAAGGCCATTTGAAGACGCGCTGGCGGATATCCTCACGCCATTGGCTGTCGCCATGGTCGCGCGTGGCGTGACCCTGGGCTCGGCAACCGAAGCGCTGAAACGCGCTATGCTGGCTGCGGTGGAGCGGGATGGTGAGGACTCCAAGACCGACAGCAGGATTGCCCTTCTCACCGGCCTTCACCGCAAGGACGTGCGCCGACTAAGGGCCGAATCGCAACCCTCTACCGCCCGCAAATCGCTGAATTTTTCCGCCCTGGTCGTTGGCTACTGGTTGTCGGCGTCCGAATATCTCGCGGCTGACGGCCAGCCGCGCGACCTGCATCGAGAGGCCAACGCCGACGGCCCCGGTTTCGACGATCTGATCCGCCAGACCCGCATTGACGCAGCACCGGGGACCGTCGTCCAGGCGCTACTTGACCAAGAGGTCGTCACCGAGACCGAGGACGGCAGATTTCGACTTTCCGAGCATGCCTATGTGCCCGCTTCCGACAGTGAAGAACTGGACGCTGCATTCCGGGCCACGCTGGCGGCCCATCTGGAAACCGCCGTTCACAATCTGCTCGCAACCGGAGAGGATCCTCGTCATTTTGACCGAATTGTCCGTTATTCGCACCTGTCTGAAGCAGCGGTCGACGAACTGGAGGCCCATGCCAGCAGGTCGGCCCAGCGCATGCTGGAGGATCTGAATACCAAGGCCCGCGCTTTGCAGGAGCGCGATGCCGGAACCGGTGGCAAGGGCAGGTTTACGGCCGGTGCCTTTGTGACACCGGAGAAATCGGGGCGGAAATCGAAATGAACCTGTTGCGTACCATTGTCTGGCTGCTGACGGCCTTCTGGTTGACTTTTGCTGTCGCTGCCGAGTCGGACGATGATGAGAAGGAAGGCGGCATTCTTGGCACTGGCATTGTCGGGACAATCACCGGTTTGGGGAGCATTGTCGTCAACGGCCAAAGAATCGAATTCGAACCATCGCTTGAGGTGCGCGACGGTCTGACGGCGGCAACAGCCGATACGCTGGTCCCCGGTCATACCGTCGCCATCGTCGCCCACAAGGATGATGGAACCTGGCGCGCTGTCTCCATCCGACAGGTTCTGCCTCTGGTCGGCCCGGCCACTATCGATCCCGACGGTGGACTGCGAGTGCTGGGAACATATGTCGTGCCGCCATCAGACCAGACGCCGCCGGAGGATGGCGACTGGATAGCCGTCAGCGGCCTTTGGAAAGATCGGCAAGTCGTTGCTTCACGGCTGGAGAGCCTGCCGTCGGACGCGGCGGCACGCATCGAAGGGAGCATCCTGGAGCAGGTCACCGATGAGCCGCTCGTCGTCGGCCAGACCCGCATCGCCGGCATTGTCCCGCAACATATCGAAACCGGCGATGTTGTCCGCGCCTTCGGGACCGCGGGCCAGGACGAATTCGAGGCCAACCGGCTTGAAACCGGCCTGTTTATCGATTCGCCATCGATCGTTCTTGCCGAAGGCTACCTGTCACCGCCGGGTCCCACGGGTCTCTACACCTTGCTCGGTTCCAACCTCGTTGCCTTCACGGAAAACCCGACCATGATCGATTCTGCAATCCGCCTGTTCGCCTGTGGCCGATCTGGCGAAATCGACACGACGGTCCCGACCGAGGCACCCGATCGGGACCGGTCTGTCGTGGAAACGCTTGATTGCGTGGAGTAACCCGATCCAAACTCTCTCCTCTTCAACCGATCGGGAATACAATCCGTAATGCCCTCCCAGATCAGAACCGTCAGCATCATTGGCGCTGGCGACATTGGCCGCCCTGTGTGGGACTATGTCGAAGAATCCCCCGCTTTCAGGCGCGGGCGGGTCCTGACACGCAATGGAAAGGAAGACACGAGCGATATTGACGCGTTCATATCCACTCCTTGCGACCTCATCATCGATTGCGCAGGGCCAAGGGCCTTGAAGGCCCACGGTTTGGCATGCGTCGCCGCCGCTGATGTCTGGACCGTCGGCGCTGCGGCCCTCGCTGACGATGCGTTGCGGCTAAAGCTTGAGGAAGCCGCCAACGCAAGCGGCACAACACTGCGCCTTTTTTGTCCCTGGGTCGCCGGGATCGCGCCGGTATGCTCCAGTGAGATCAACCGTCTCGAACTGCACGTTTGCCGTCCAGGTCTCGGCACGGGTTGGCGTGGGACGTTGCGCGAAGCGGTCAGCCTGTTTCCCGATGAACTTAACTTTGCCGTCGCGGCCGCCCTGAGCGGTCCCGGCCTCGACGCTACCTTCGTGCAACTCGATGACAAACCGCAGCACGCCATCGAAGCGGTAACCCGAACGACCGTAGGAACCTTCCGTTCCTCATTGACATTGGACCTGACAGGACGCCATCCAACTGCCGAGGCAGTCATCGCTGCCTTGGAGCGTTCGAACCATCCGGTGAAATACGGCTGATCCTCAGCCAAATGCCCGGGCATGACACCCGGGCCTCCAATGGCATTGGAACAAGCGATCAAAGCATGCTGCGGATCGGCTCCTGTGGAGACGGGTCGAAGCCGATCAGGTCGTCAAACAGTTTTCCGATCGTGCCGTCATCGACCATCGCGGTCCGAGTTGAATTGATCGCCTGAACCAGGTTCGGTTTGCCCTTCTTGACCGCCCAGCCCATCTGGTAGGGCGAATGCAGACCTCCGACCGGCTGCAGCGGCAGACCCGCCTTGGAAATCGCATAGGCACCAGCGATGGAGTCCGTGACCATGCCGTCAATCTGCTTGTTGACGGTGTCCTGCATGGCTTCGACATCGGACTTGTAGTGAACGGCTTCGGCTCCCCACCCTTCTACGAGCGGCACAAAAATCGACGCCGTGATCACGCCGAGACGCTTGCCCGAGGTCTGCTCGGAACCGGCGATGTCGCTGTCATTGTGCACGATCAGTCGAGCCCCGGATTCAAGCCAGCCGTCGCAGAATGTGACAGCCTTCTGCCGGTCCGGGGTGATGCCCATGGCGTTGCCGACGATGTCGTACTGATCGGCCTCAAGCGCCACCAGCATCGAGTCCCATTTGATGACGATCGGCTTGTATTCGAGGCCGAGCCGGTCAGCGATCTCGCCCATAATGCGCATTTCCAGCCCATCGAGCACACCTTCGGGTTTGCGAAAACTGAACGGCGGAAAGGTGCCTTCGGTTGCCGAACTGAGCACGCCTGGTTCGAGCAGTTCCAGGTCTCCCGCCGCATGGGCCGACATCCGCGCCACAAACGGGGCCGCCAGCGCAACCGCTCCGGCTTTCAATAGTGTTCTGCGTTTCATTTGCTTCCCTCCTTGTTGGGTTTTCAGCTAGTTCATCTGGTAGGTTTTTTCGTACCAGGCCGCGAAGCGACTCAGCACACTGGTCAGGGCCAGGTAGAGAAGGGCCGCCATGATGTAGAAATCGAACGGCCGGAACGTCGCAGCGATCGCCATTTGCGTGTAGAGGGTCAATTCCACCACGGTGATGGCCGATAAAAGCGACGTATTTTTCAGCGTATTGACGGCTTCGTTGGTCAATGGCGGAATGATGATCCGCACCATCTGGGGCAACACGATCCTGCGCATCATCAGGCTGTGCGGCATCCCGACCGCATAGGCCGATTCCCATTGCCCTTTGGGGATTGCCAGCAATCCCGAGCGGACAACCTCCGCGACATAGGCACCGGAACTGATCCCAAGCGCAATCACGCCAGCCGTAAACGGCGACATGCGGATGCCCAGTTGGGGCAGTCCGAAATAGATGATGAAAATCTGAATCAGCGATGGGGTTCCGCGGATGAACCAGATGTAGAACTCGGCCGGCACCCGCAGCAGCATCCGGCGGCTGTTTTTCATCAGCGCCGCTGCCAGACCGAGGACCCAGCTTAGAAGAATGGCCAGGATGGTTATCTGGAAAGCCAGCCAGCCAGCCCACAACATGCCCGGAAGGTAGGCCGATACCGTTTCAACGAACTGAGCTATTCTGTTCATGCCGCGTCCTGCCGTCAGATATGATTGAGCACTCGGTCCAGAAACTTTCTCGTTTCCGCATTTTCGGAATGGCCCAGCACCCGCTCCGATGGGCCGATCTCGGCAATCTGTCCCTGGTGGAAGAAGGCCGTGCGATGGCTGACATGACGGGCAAACCCCATCTCGTGAGTGACGACGAGCATGGTCATGCCTTCAGCCGCCAGCGTCTGCATGAGGTCCAGCACCTCGCCAACCATCTCGGGATCGAGTGCCGAGGTAACCTCGTCGAAGAGCATGACGGCAGGATCCATGGCCAACGCCCTGGCGATTGCCACGCGCTGCTGCTGGCCACCGGACAGACTGTTCGGGCGAGCATCGATCTTCTCGCTCAAGCCCACTTTGTTCAACAGCGCTTCGGCCTTTGCGAGGGCCTCCGCCCTGTCGACGCCGTTGACCCTTATCGGTGCCTCGATAACGTTTTCGAGCACCGAAAAATGCGGCCACAGATTGAAGCTCTGGAACACCATTCCGATCTGCCGGCGCAGATTTTCCTTGGTGCCCCTGGGCAAACGGTCCGCAGCCGCATCGGCGAAATCCATATCCTTATCGAGAAAGGTCATTCTCCCCGATTCGGGGATTTCAAGGAGATTGATGCATCGAAGCAGTGTGCTCTTGCCTGAGCCGCTGGCGCCGATGATGGAAAGCACCTCGCCCTTGCCGACATCCAGTGAAACACCCCTCAGCACGCGGTTCGAGCCGAATGATTTTTCCACGCCGCGGAGCTGAAGGTCATAGGTCACGGGGGCCCGATCGGTTGCACGTCAGCGAAATATATTTAATATATACATAGTGACTTGGCGGCTGGTCAAGGCAAGACGGAGAACGCCAATGTTTTCGCGAGACGAATATGCCGATCGCTGGTCGAAGGTATCGGCATCAATGCAGGAGCGCGGCCTCGATATCGCCGTCGTCTGGGGCCGCACAGCCTCGACATTCGATCGGGCCGGCGACATCATCTACCTGACCAACTATTTTTCCTCGAAAGTCGGTCAGGGCTTTGATGCACCGCCTTTTGGCGCGCGAGCCTATTGCGCGGTGATCCTCAGACCGGGGAAAGAACCCTTTCTGGTCGCTGACGATCCCGACGTGCGCGCCGATGTTGTGTCCGTGCCGGATTTCGTGACCGCCGCGAATCCTGTCGCGAAGACATTGGAAGTCCTCCGTGACTTCGGAGCCGACGGACCCGTGGGCTTCGTCGGCAGCGACTTCTTCCCAATGAAGTACTGGCGGCAGCTCACCAAAGAGACCCCGGAGATCGAGTGGCAAATCTGCGACGATCTTGTGCGCCGCATCCGGATGATCAAATCCGACGAGGAGCGTCAAGTTATCCGGAAAGCCGGAGACATATCGACCGAGGCCATGAACACCATGATGGAGGCGCTGATCGACGGGAAGACGGAGGCCGCGGCTGCGGCCGAAGCGGCGCACCGCGTCATCGCCTCAGGCGGCGTCATAGACAAGATCCAGATCAGCCATGGCGATACGATCGCCTTCACGTGCGGTGACCCTTTGACCGGTTACCGGACCGTAGCGCCAAGCCCCGGAGACTTGCTGCGCGGTTTCATTATCGGCCCGTTCTATAAAGGTTACTATCTCGATCCAGGCCGCAGCGCTGTTTGTGGCAACCGGCCGACACCAGAACAGGCTGACCTGCTGGAAGCCTGCGCTGCCGTCCTCAACGGTGTAGCCGACGCGATCCGGCCAGGCGTCCGATATGCAGACGCAGCAGCTATCGGCGACCGCATGGTGAAGGAGTTCGGACCGGACGAAGATCCCGCGGCCGAAAAATTCCCCTTCTTCGGCCATCCGCACGGTCTCTATTTTGAGGGGCCACCCTATATCAGCACGGTCCTGGATCACGGCAATGCGATTTTCGAGGAAGGCATGCTGATCGGGGTCGAGGCCTTTCTGGCCCGAAAGGGATTGGGCAATGTCGGCTTCGAGCAGAACTATCTCGTCACAGCAACGGGTCTTGAATTGGTCACCCGGACACCGATGCTCTGGCACTGAAGCCCTGTCACGGAAAAGGGCGCGCTACTTTTGAAGCGCAAACTCGGTAAAGTCGATTTCCGCGCTGTGATCCTCGTTGATGATCCGCGCCAGGCGGGTGCGAAAGAAAACTGCATGATCGGTCAGCAAGTCGATCAAGTGTTTTCTGTCCGCGGTTCGGATTGCATCGATAATCGAAAGGTGGTCGCGTCTCGGCCGATCAAAGAGCTTGGAGGCAAAATCCTCCTGAGAAGCTTCGCGCTTGTAGATGAAATACGACAGACGACGGGCCAGATTATGCAGCTTGTAGGAATAGTCCCTGATGAAGGCATTCTGCGTCGCTGCCGCCAGTCGGTTGTGGAACAGGGCGTTGAGTTCGGTCACCCGAAGCAGGTCCGATTCGTCCAGGTTCCGCTCGTATTTTCCTTGTAGATCTTCGAGATCGTCGAGCAGATTCGGTTCGTTGAACTTCAATGCTGACGCAACCATCCGCTCGCTCATGACATAGGCGTCGAACAGCTCCACCGTGGCTTCGATGTTGAGCGGAGCGACCTGAACTCCCCGTGGTCCCCTGGAGACAACCAGTCCCTCGACGATCAAGCGATTCAGTGCTTCTCGCATGGGCGTTCGGCCAAACTCGAACCGCTCCAGGAGGTAGCGTTCATCCAGCGTCATGCCGGGAGACAAAGTCAGGTCCAGAATATGATTGCGCACGGTCCGGGTTGCCTGATCGGTCAGGGATCGACTCTCCGGTGGCGCCTCAGCAGAACCGATCTTCTTGTTTTTTCTCTTAACTTGCGATTTCGACATCCAGCTGTTCGTACTGCCATTGGCTATAGTTTTCCGTCAGGAACTTGCCAGAAAACTTTCCGTTTGCGAAATCCTTTTCCAGTGCCGACTGTCTTCTGCCCGACGGGTCGCCGAACCCGCCGCCTCCCGCCGTGATGACGCTGATCACGGTGTCCGGTGGAATTCGGTGGGTTGAGGGCTTGTTGGCGAGACGGGTTTCAAGACCAGCGTCGGTGATTGTAGCAAATCGGCCGGTTGCTGCCGGCTCGCCGCCGAACAGCCCCCAGGGTCGGTTGACGAAGCGCTCGCCTTGCCCCGAAAACGTCGTCGAATGGCCGATCGGCCGATAGTCGCGACGAATGCCAAGGCCGCCGCGATACTTGCCGGCGCCACCGGAATCCTCGACCAGTTCGTAGCGCTCGATCATCAACGGGTACTCGGTCTCCAGCGCTTCTATAGGCAGGTTGGAGGTGTTGGTCATGTGAACCTGCACTCCATCCGAGCCGTCCTTGTAGGACCGCGCTCCGGCACCGCCGCCGAGTGTCTCCAGATAGACGTAAAACCTGCCGTCTGCACCCTGGCCGAAAAATGCCGCCGACGTGTTGGCACCATTACCTGCCGCAACGACCTTGTCCGGATAACCCGGAGCCAGCGCGCCAAGTATGACGTCGACGATGCGCTGTCCGGTCTGTGCCCGGGCGGCACTTGCGGCCGGAAAGGCCGCATTGACGATGCTGCCGACCGGCGCCTTGATCGTAACCGGATCCAGCATCCCGTGATTCTGCGGACAATCGGGATCAAGCAACACCTTCAGGCAATAGAGGCATGCCGCCTGTAGCCCCGCCATGGTTACGTTGTTGTTGCCTTCGACCTGCGGATCAGTGCCGTCGAAATCGAATTCGATTTCGTCTCCGGTCACGGTGATCTTGAGCCTTATCATGATGTTTCTGCGGTCGAGGCCGTCGTCATCGACCACGTCCTCGAACTGGTAGATGCCATCGTTCAGTTCCGCAACACTTGCACGCGTCCGCTTGGCCACGGCATTGATGATGGTGTCGCACCCCTCGGCAATGCGGACCTTGCCCCAACGTTCGATCAGCGCATCGCAGCGCCGCAAAGCCAGCTTGTTCGACGCGATCTGGGCATTGTAATCACCGAGTCTTTCCTCGGGCACGCGGACATTGAGCAGGATGAGATCCATGACATCGCGTTTGAATTCGCCGCCTTCGAACAGGCGTATTGGCGGAATGCGCAAACCCTCCTGAAAGATTTCCGTCATTCCGCCTGCCATGGAGCCGGGGGACATGCCGCCGATGTCGGCGTGATGCGCGATGTTACAGGCAAACATCACCAGTTCGCCGTCCTTGAAGATCGGCGCCGCGATGGCCACGTCGGGCAGATGCGACCCGCGACCGACATAGGGGTCGTTCGACAGGAACATGTCGCCCGGGTTCAGTCCCTCTTTGCCGTATTTTTCCAGAACCACTTCCACCAGGCCGAGCATCGAAGCCAGGTGAAGCGGCATGCTCTCTCCCTGAACAACGACCCGACCATCGGCATCGAACAACGCCGTCGAATGGTCCTTTCGCTCCTTGATGTTCGTCGAATAGGCCGACTTCATCAATGCGATATACATTTCGTCGCAGATGCTGGCCAACGAGTTTCGAAGCAGTTCTGCCTCGATCGGAGTCATCGTCATTGGACGGTGTCCTCTAGCTGGATAGTGACATTGCCCCAGTCATCAACGGTACATTCATCGCCCGGATAGACCACAACGGTCGTGTCCATCTGTTCGATGATGGCCGGACCCACGACCGTCATACCGGCAACAAGGCTTTCTCGCGAATAGACCGGCGTATCGTGGCGTTCGCCAACGGCATAGACCGTGCTGCGGCGATCGACCGGTTTCGGCAGGGGTGACCTAGGGAGGGTCGGCAAGACCGGTCGCTCCAGTTCCCCGAGCGCCTTCACGGACAGGTTGACCAGTTGGATCGGCTCGCTGTGTGAGCAGAAGCCGTAGTTTCGTTCATGCGCCCCGTGGAAGGCCGCCTGGATGGAGTCGACCAGCGTCTGATCGGACAGCGAAATGTCGACTGGTAATGTCAGTTCGTAATTCTGACCGAAATAGCGCGCCCCGACAGTCCATACGGTCCTTTGCCGGGCTTGCGGAACGTGTTCCTCGCCAAACCATTTCGCGACTTTTTCCTGCAGCTCGGCCTTGGCCTCTCGGAACGATCCGATCTCATCGGCCGACAAGGGCGACAGAATGGTTGCGACAAACTCCGTCGACAACGGTGCATTCATCGCGCCTTCGGCGCACAGGATGCCCGGGCTGGGCGGAACGACAATGCGGGGGATTCCCAATTCTCGAGCCACATCGACAGCATGCAGCGCACCGGCGCCGCCGTAGACAAACAGGGAAAAGTCGCTTGGCGAATAGCCGCGTTCGACGGAAATCGCACGGATCGCCTTGACCATGGTTGCATTAGCGATCTGGATAATCCCGAAAGCTGCCTCTTCGGGACCAACACCCAGTTTTCGGGCCAGATCGGCAATACCGGCAACCGAAAGGTCTCGCTGTATCGGCATCCGTCCACCCAGCAGGGCCTCGCCATTGAGCCGGCCAAGCATGACATTGGCATCCGTCACCGTGGGTTCGGTGCCGCCAATGCCGTAACAGACCGGACCGGGTACCGCCCCTGCGCTTTGCGGACCGACCTTGAGCAGGCCGTCCCTGTCGATCCACGCAATCGAACCGCCACCGGCGCCGACGGCGTTGACATCGAGCGACGGAATGCGGATCGGGAAGCCCGCCAGATCGCGTGCGCTCACCTCGACCGGAACGCCGTTCTCGAGCAGAGCGACGTCGGCGCTGGTCCCGCCCATATCAAGAGTGATGATGTTGTCTATGCCCGCCATTGCTGCCCGGTGCAGCGCGCCCTGAACCCCTGCCGCCGGTCCGGAAAGCGAGGCTCGCACCGGCAGTTCCTTGGCCATGCGCACCGACATCAGTCCTCCGGAGCTCTGGCTGATCTTGATCTCCGATTCGATCCCCATGTTGGAAGTCGCCTGCGACAGGCGATCGAGATAGGACCCCACGACAGTGATCAGCGCGGCATTCAGGACCGCCGTCGAAAAGCGTTCATACTCCCGAAATTCCGGATAGACCGAAGCGGATGTGAGCACAGAGACAGATGCAGGCAGATGAGCGCGCAGGACTTCGGCGGCCCGTTCCTCGTCTTCAGGAAAGGCGTAAGAGTGCAGGAAGCACACAACCACACAGTCGACATTCGCTTCCACGAGTTTCCCGGTTGCAGCCGCAACAGCGCTTTCGTCGAGGGCGACGTGCACGCTCCCATCCGCCAGCCGGCGCTGGGGCACTTCGATCCGCAAATCGCGCGTAACCAGCGGCTCCGGATGATCACTGTGCATGTCATAAACGGTGGGCCGGGTCTGGCGCGCCAGTTCCAGCAGGTCACGAAAGCCAACGGACGTGATCAGAGCAACCCGTCCACACTTACGCTGAATCAGGGCATTGGTGCCGACGGTGGTGCCGTGTGCCAGGCGCTCAATCTGTTCTGCACGAAGTGAATTCTCTTCCAGGATTGTATTCAGACCGTCGATGATTGCCCGCTCGGGCGCGTTCGGCGTGGACGGCAGCTTGTGCAGGAGCAGGTTGCTGCCATCGCCCAGATTCACCGCGATGTCGGTGAACGTGCCGCCTACATCAACTCCAATATACATTCCAAACCGATCCTCAAAAAAACGCGATCAAAGCGCAGTTGCTGTCATTCGTTCGATGATGTCGGACGAAACGGTCTCGGCATCTTCGCTTACTCCGTAAAGAATCCCCGACTTGCGCTTTGTCATCCAATTCAGCCCACAGAAATGAAGACCCGGGACAGAACTGCTGCCGCCCGATGTCAGCGGGTAGCCGAACTCGTCGGTTTCAATTTCGTCGATCCAGCTGAAATCGAACGTGAACCCGGTCGCCCAGACGATGGTGCTGATTCCCGCCTCGTCGAGATCCAACATCAAGGGAGACGTAATCTGCGGCATCTCGGGAGGTCCCCCCGCCAGTTCCGCAGCTGTGGGCGCCGGCGCTGATATCCCTTGCGCCGAGACATAGTCGTCGACCCGTTTCATGAAGCCCGCCGCAAAGTCGTCCGCGTATCTCAGGTTCTCGGAGAGATCGTCGCGAAAAGCGGCGGCAGTGCCGGAAACGCTTTCCAACCGGCCAAGCAACGCGACGCCGCGTTCATGGAAATCGTAAAGACTGACGGTCCCACCACCGTCGCGGCCGGTCAGGTGAGGGTCGCCCGTGAAGCGGTGCGACGGATGCTCGAGCATATCGGGTGTTCGGTCCAAAAGCCCCATGTCCCGTTGCCAACTCAGGCAGTCGCGACCTCGGTACCGACGCGGCAATCGTCCGGTCTGCGCCACGCACAGGTAGACCTTGCGCCCGGCACGCAGGAAGTCCTCGACGATCTGGCAACCAGTCTGCCCCGATCCGACGACCATCACCGCGTCGTCGGCTGCCTGGGCGCTGTTCTTGTACTCTTCGGCATGCAACTGCCGGATGGAGCCGGGCAGTTGCGCAGCAACCGGCGGCACCTTGGGGTGCTGGTATGTGGCGGTCGCAATGACCACCTTGCGAGCGCGCATGAGACCGCAACTGGTTTCCAGAACGAATTCATCGCCCCGCTTCGTCACGCGTGTGACATCGACTCCCGCTTTGACCGGAGCGTCAAAGCTATCGGCCCAGTCCTTCATGTACTGCACGAATTCGTCCCGCAGCATGAAACCGCCGGGATCACTTCCGTCGTAAGGTTTGCCCGGCAGGTCGACCGTCCAGTTCGGCGTCACCAGGCAGAAGGAATCCCAGCGATGAGCCTTCCAGGCATGAGCGACGCCTCCGCGATCCAGCACGACGTGATCGATACAGGCTTTTCGAAGATGGTAGCTGACGCTAAGCCCACCCTGCCCGGCGCCAACAATGACAACATCATGGAGTTGGTCACTCACGCGGCATCACTCCACTGGTCGACGTCACCCCGACCAAACTTCACCACGTCCACCGGAGGAGGATAGATGCCGGCGTGGCTGATCATGTGATGAACCTGGCCGCGATGGTGGATCTGGTGCTGGAAGAGATTGGTCAGGCAGAGCCGCAGAGGCAGACTGAAGAACTCGGGTGTATCCATCCCGACCGCCTGAAACGATAGATCTTCTTCCAGCGTTGCAGGATCCATATCCCCGCAGAATTGAACATACCAGGCGTCGTTGTCGCGATGCGATGCCTCCAGAGTGTCGAAGTCGTCAAACAGAATTTCATCGAGCGTGGTGAAGGTGGTCGGCTTTTTCTCGAGCCTCTCCCGATAAATCAGATCGGCAAGAAGGATGTGGTTCATGGTATTGTGGATCGACTTGAAGAAGCCGCGACGATCCTCCTTGCGCTGCGCGTCGGTCAACCGCTTCAGAGCATTGTAGATCCTGATGTTGGCCCAGGCGTTGTATTGTGCGGCAGTCGGCAAATCGATAAGCATGACTTCACCCTTCTCAGCTGGCGGATCCTTCGGCCCGGACCTCATATTCCTTCACCGGACCAGGTCGTTTTCCGTCCACATACATGTGGGCGAACATGGACGTGATCTTCTCAAGGTCCGGACTGTCAACGAAAGCCGCATAGGCTTCCGGGTTCTGCCAGACGGTGAAAGCGATGCGCTGCTCCGCCCCGGCGTCACCCAGCAACATCGCCCGCACGAAGCCAGGATGACCCTGCATGATCGGCACGGCGCCTGTCTCGAACAGCACCGCGTCTTCACCCCAGTTTTCCGGCTTGCAGGACCAGTAGGACATTCTGACAAACACTGTTTCCGCTCCTCATTTTTGTTTGAAATATATCCATCATATATTTTGCTTGCAACAGGCGATTTCATTTTCTACCATGCAGAACATCGAGCGCATGAATGGAGGGCGAGCGTGACCGACATCGTCTATGGCGGGTACGGACAGGAAGAACTGGACCTCGAATATGACATGCGTAGACGGTGCCCTCACTTTGCTGAAACTTTCGCGGCGATGGAGGGGCACAACAAACGGGTGGTCGCCAATTTTGACTGCCGACTGGATGTCGAATTCGGCGACAGGCCGGGAGAAAAGCTCGATATCTGGCCGGGTCGCGGCGGCTCGCCGATTTTGCTGTTCATCCATGGCGGATATTGGCGCGCTTTCGACAAGAACATGTTCAGCTTTGTAGCGGAACGTTTCGTCGAAGCCGGCGCCTCGGTGGTGCTGAACAATTACGATCTCTGTCCTGATGTGACGATGGACGAAATCACCCGCCAGAACCGCGCCGCGCTGGCCTGGATCTACCAAAATGCAGCTTCGTTCGGTGGAGATCCCGGCCGCATCCATGTCACGGGCCATTCCGCCGGCGGGCATCTGACCGCGATGCTGATGGCAACCGACTGGCAGGAATACGGCCTGCCGTTCGACGTTGTAAACGGCGCCGTGCCGCTGAGCGGCCTGTACGATCTGGAGCCGTTGCGGCTGTCGTACCTGAACGAAGATCTGCGCATGGATGAGGCCGAAACCAGACGCAACAGTCCCATCCATCATTTACCGAAATGGATGCCACCGACCGTTGTCGCCGTCGGTGGAGGTGAAACCGACGAGTTTCGCCGACAGTCGAGAATTTACACGGATGCCTGCCGGGCTGCGGGCTTCGACGTCTCCTATCTGGAGGTCGGTCACTGCGATCATGTCCATGCCGCAGGCGAGTACCGAAACAAACTCAGCCCGCTAACTGCGGCGCTGTTTGCGCAAATGGGTCTTTGAGGCCATCGAGCAACGCCGAAAAGAGATCAGGGGAAGAAAAGGAACACCGTCATGAAGAGTCAAAGCCGCCTTATCGGAGCAGCATTCACAGCCCTCGCCCTCGCATTTGGAAGCGTCAGCGTGGCGATGTCCCAGGAAGTGAAATGGGATATGCCCAATGAATACGGAGAGACGTCCGTTTCGGGGGAGGCGGACAAGATATTCGCCGAGCGCCTGGCCAAAAACAGCGGCGGACGCATCGACATCACCAATCACTTCGGCGGCTCGCTCGGATACAAGTCCAAGGACCACTGGGCTGCGGTCGAAGACAGCGCTGTGCCCATCGCCAGCACCTATACGGGCGTGTTCACCGGGTTCGACCCGATCTTCCTGCTCAACAACATGCCGTTCATGGCGACCAACCCGACCCAGAGCAAGGCGCTTATCGATGCCGCCCGGCCCTACTACGCCGAGGCCTTTGCAAAGGGCAACCAGATCCTGCTCCTGACCGAACCATGGTCGCCGGTCGGCATTTGGTCCAAGCAGCCGATCAATTCCGCCGACGACATGAAGGGTCTGAAGATCAGGACATACGACAAGAATGGCACGATCACGTTGCAAAACATTGGCGCTGCTGCAATTCAGATGAGCTGGGCCGACGTTGTTCCGGCACTGTCGACCAACACGATCGAGGCGGTGTTGACATCCGAGGAAGGTGGACTGTCCGCCAAGTTCCAGGAATTCCTGGATCACTTCCACTATGTCAACTTCACCATGGGTTCGAACATGGTTCACATGAACAAGGATGTTTTCGATGCCCTGCCCGAGGACCTTCAGAAGATCGTTCTCGACACGGCCAAAGAGGTCGAGGATGAACTCTGGGCAGCGTCCCAAGACCGCATTGACCTCAACGTCAAGCGTCTGGCCGACGCCAATGTCACAGCCATCACCGACGTTCCCGATGCCTTTATTGTCGAATTGAAAACCGCCGGCCAGCAGGCGGTTGACGAGTGGCGCGCACTCATGGGCGACAAAAAGGCGGATGAGATCCTTGCCGCCTATGATGTTGAGCTCGCCAAAGTGAACAACTAGTCCGATCTCGGGGCCGCTCGGTGACGGGCGGCTCTTTTTCAGGCAGTGTGGTCCAGGCAATGAGATACTACCACGTTTTCAGTCACAGCCTGTCGACACTGGCCGTCGCTGCAGCCGTGCTCATTCTGCTCGGAATGACCGGCCTCATCCTGACCGAAGTTGTCCTCAGGACATTCTTTGCATCTTCGACGCATGCTGCAGACGAGCTGGTCGGCTATGGCATCGGCGGCCTGAGCTTCCTGGCACTTGGCCATGCACTTGAGAAACAGTCGTTGATCCGCATGAATCTTCTGATCTCGCGTCTCAACTCCGACGGGATTGCCCGACGGGCCATCGAGGTCATCTGCGCATTGCTTGGTATCCTCAGTTGCTCGATCGCATTCTTCTTCTTCACCCGAAATGTTCTGCGCAACTATGAACGAGGCTATGTCAGCGAAACGGTTGCGCAAGTGCCGCTGTGGATCCCTGAAACCTTTGTGGCGATTGGTCTTGGCGTTTTCGTCCTGCAACTGATTTCCTATCTCATCCGCGTGCTTGCCGGCGAGGTCGATCTGGACGCGAGCAAAGCCGCCGATCTGGGCAGCGAGTAACGAGCCATCATGGAACCCATCCTACTGGCCCTCGCGACCTTCGGATTTCTGGCCCTTTATCTCGGCATCGGCAGCTGGATATTCGTGGCGTTGCTGATGGTCGGTCTGTCGACCCTCGCCTTTCTGCTCGACTTTTCGTTCGTTCGCATCGGCTCGGTCATGAAGGGAACCATGTGGCGGACTGCGAGCACCTGGGAGCTGGCTGCGGTTCCGATGTTCATCTTCATGGGCGAGATCATCTTCCGCACCGACATATCCGAACGGCTGTTTCGCGGCCTGGCGCCCTGGACCAGCCTGATCCCGGGTCGACTTCTGCATTGCAACATCGTCGGGTGCACCCTGTTTGCAGCCGTCAGTGGTTCGAGCACAGCAACCACTGCGACGGTCGGCAAGATTACCATGTCGGAGCTCAATCGCCGCGGCTATGACCGCAACCTCGCGATGGGATCGCTGGCCGGCGCCGGCAGCCTCGGCCTGATGATCCCGCCGTCTATTTCGATGATCATCTACGGTGTACTGGCCGAGCAATCCATCACGGCGCTGTTTGCCGCCGGCGTGCTTCCCGGTCTTCTGATCTCCGGCATCTATTCCGGCTATATCGTCTTCCGGGCGCTGACCGGAGATGTGACCGGGCCGAGCCAGAATGAGGTGCGCTATAGCGCGGCAGACTTCCGGCGCAGCTTTCTCGACCTGATGCCGGTGCTCGGGCTCATCTTCATCGTGCTGGGCGGTATTTATACCGGGGTCGTCACACCTTCGGAGGCGGCCGCCCTTGGCTTTGCCGCCTCCCTCCTGCTGGTGATCCTGCTCGGTCAGTTCTCGATTTCGGTCTTCATCGACGCCCTGATGGGCGCGACCCGGATCACCTGCATGGTCATCACCATTTTGGTGGCGGCGAGCTTCATGTCCTCCACCATGGCCTATCTGCATGTGCCGCAGGAGATTTCGAAACTGATCGCGGCGATGAATCTTGGCCCGGTCGGCATTATTGTTTTGATCGGTCTGTTCTACGTTCTGCTCGGAATGTTCCTCGACGGCCTTTCGATCATGGTCATGACCCTGCCGATCACGTTGCCTCTCATCATTGCCGCGGGCTGGGACCCGGTCTGGTTCGGGATCTTCCTGGTGATCATGATCGAGTTGGGCCTGATTACACCGCCCATAGGCTTCAACCTGTTCGTCATGCAGGGCATTACCGGCCGGCCGATTGGGGAAATCGCCAGGGGCGCCTTCCCGTTTTTCCTGCTCATGCTGCTTTCCGCGGTGATCATCACGATCTTTCCGCAAATCGCCCTGTGGTTACCTGACGTTTTAATCTGACCGCTGCGAATACCTCCTGACTGATAATCCTTCATAACTGTTCGATTTTTTGTGTCAGCCGGCCGCACTTTCCCACTTGCGTGTTTTCGCGCGATGGCATTATATATATTACAAATATATTTTGGTGCGGATTGGAGATTTCCCATGGCACAGGGCTTCGAAGCAATCATTATCGGCGGCGGCATCATCGGTTGCGCCATTGCCTATGAACTGGCCAAGGCGGGACGTTCAGTTGCCTGCATCGAAAAGAATGCGACGGCGGGTTCCGGATCGACCAGTAATTCCTGCGCGATCATACGCACCCATTACTCGACTCTGGACGGCGCGGCACTGGCCAAGTCGAACTATCCCTTCTGGGAGGATTGGCCAGCCTACCTCGATGCGCAGGAGGGCGAAGTTCTGGCAACTTATCGCGAGGTCGGCTGCTGCTACACCTGTTTCGAACAGAACAACTACGGCATCAAGCTGGAGGAGATCGCCAACACCATTGGTATCCCCTACGAAGTCTGGACGCCGTCGAAGATGAGGGCCAATCTGCCGATCGTCAATCCCGGTCATTTCCATCCGGCAAAGGCCGCGGAAGACCCGGATTTCGGCAAGCAAGACGGCGAAATGCGCTATGTTCTGTTCTTTCCGAAGGCCGGATATGTCAGCGACCCGATGCTGGCCACACAGAACATCCAGTCGGCGGCAAAGCGGCATGGCGCAACCTTCTTCCTGGGACGCCGCGTCGTCGGAATATCTCGCTCGCATGGGCGGGTCAGCGGCGTGGAGCTCAATGACGGCACCGCGATCGAAGCGCCGATTGTCGTCAACGCGTCAGGGCCGCACTCGCAAAAGGTCAACGAACTGGCCGGTGTAGCCGATACGATGAACATCAAGACCAAGGCATTGCGGGTCGAGGTTGCCCACGTCCCTTCGCCCAAGGGTTTCGATTTCGAGAAGGACGGCTTGATCTGTTCCGATGCCGATATCGGCGGCTACTGGCGCCCGGAGGTGGGCAACAAGATCCTGATTGGCAGTGAGGAACCGGAATGCGATCCGTTGGAATGGGTCGACCCGGACGATTACAACACCGACGTCACCGAGCAGGCTCGGTTGCAGGCGTTGCGCGGCGCCCAGCGCTTTCCGACAATGGGCGTCCCGAACTCGGTGCAGGGCATTGCCGACCTTTACGATGCTTCGGATGATTGGATTCCGATATACGACAAATCCGACCTTCCCGGCTTCTACATGGCCATCGGCACCAGCGGCAACCAGTTCAAGAACGCTCCGGTCGTCGGTATGATGATGAAGGCGCTGATCGACTACGAGGCAGCCGGCAACGACCACGACGCCGAGCCTCTGATTTTCGATCTCCCGAATGTCGATCACAATCTGAACATGCGGTTCTGCTCGCGCAATCGCGAAATCAACCGTGAAAGCAGCTTTTCCGTCGTTGGTTAGGTCATGTCGAACCGGCCTCCGGCATTCATTGACTGTTATGGCGATCTGGCAGAACGGCTGAGCAACGACATGCTCGGCACGGTTGCCGGGCTCGAGGTCTTTCGCACTGAACCGGCCGACGAAGCGGAATTGATCCAGCGGCTCGCGGGTCGCCGCAATGTCCTGGTCTACATGGCTTACATGTCGGAGCGGGTTTTGCGGGCGTGTCCGGACCTCAAGACAATTGCCTATCTGTCAACCGGACTGGCTACCCATGGAGATCTCGTTGTCGCCCGGGAACTCGGTATCCGGTTCGAGGGCGTCAAGGGATATGGAGACCGGGCCGTCGCCGAACATGCAATTGCGCTGGCCTTCGCCGCGCTCAAGCGCTTGCGAGAAATGGACACGGAGGTCCGCGCCGACCGGTGGCGCCTGATGCGCACGGAGGAGTTCAGCGGCAAGGTCTTCGGCTTGATCGGTCTTGGCGGCATCGGCCGCGAAACGACCCGCATCGCTGACGCGTTGGGCGCCAGGGTGATCGGCTGGAGCCGCTCAGGCACCAATGGCGGCGCGCCAGCGCAGATGTTGCCGTTGCCTGATGTTCTGGAACAATCGGACATTCTTTCGCTGCATCTGGCACTGGGTCCCGATACGGAAGGATTCCTCGGCGACCAGGCCTTCGCTCGGATGAAACCCGGCGTGATCCTGATCAACACGGCTCGGGCTGGGCTGGTCGATGAACCTGCACTTCTCAAGGCACTGTCTGACGGCAGGATCGGGCACGCCGGGCTCGATGTATTTCACCGTGAGCCGCTTCCACCCGACAGTCCGATTCTCGGCATGGACAATGTGACTTTGACCCCCCATTCGGCGTGGCTGACCACCCAGGCGATCGATCGGCTACTGATTGCCGGACTGCAGCTCCTGCAACTTCACATCTCGGAAAGCTGATATGGCCGGGCCCGCGATCACCGCGTTGGCACAATCCCTATGTGCGACCGAAAGGAAGAATATTGGCGATGCAACCGCAGGGCGGGCCGCCGACTGTGTTCTTGACGCGCTCGGCGCCGCCGCGGCAGGCCGGCGCATGCAAAGCACGCAGGCGATGCAGGCGGTCATGACGGCCCGTGCCGCACAGGGCGGCTCATCAATCTGGTTCGGAGGCATCCACTGCGACCCTGTCTCTGCCGCCGTCACCAACGCAATGGCCGCCACCGCACTCGATATCGATGATGGCCATCGCAAGGCGGCCGGGCATCCGGGAGCGGCGGTGGTCGCGGCAGCACTTGCGACAGCAGAGGATCGCGATACCTCGATGGAGGATTTGCTGACGGCAACGATCGTCGGCTATGAAGCCTCGGTGCGCACCGCCCTTGCACGCCATCCGCAGCATCACGCATCGACCGTGAGCGGCCGTTGGAGCGGTGTCGGTGCTGCCGCTGCGACAGCATGGCTGCTTGATCTACCCCCTGACATCATGGCGCAGTCTCTTCTGATCGCCGAGCAGCATGCACCCCGAGCGGCCTCCGCCCTGCATCACGGCTTCGCCGGATCGCATGTCAAGGAGGCGATCGCCTGGTCCGTCCAGACCGGCATTTACGCGGTTGACCTCGCTCGAAACGGATTCACCGGTTATCCTGACACCTTCGACCAGGATGTTCTCTACGACCCGGACATCCTGTGCCGCGACCTCGATCGATTCGACGCTATCGACGGTCTGTTTTTCAAGCCCTACGCCTGTTGCCGCTGGATCCACGCTGCGATCGACGGATTGCTGAAGATCATCGAAGAAAACGACGTCGAGCCCGGGTCGATCAGCTCGGTTACCGTTTGCACGTTCGATCGTGCGGTCGGGCTCGGCAATGATGTGGCGCCCGATAGTGAGGCACAGGCCCAGTTTTCGATTCCATTCTCACTTGGCGCTATCGCGGTCCACGGCCGATCCGCTTTGACCCCGATGAATCCGCGCCTGCTCAAGGATCCGGCCATTCGGGAATTCGCGAACAAGGTGTCGATCCTCCCGGACGCCTCAATGAACGCGGAATTCCCAACCAAGGCGCCGGCGGTTGTCAAAGTAGAAGCCGCCGGCGCCCTTTTCCGTTCCCATGTCGATGCAGCGTTTGGTGACCCCACCAATCCGATGAGCCGGCATGACCTGCAGAACAAGTTCGGGCATTTGACACGCGACTGCCTGTCGCGCCAAAGGGCGGGCGGAATAATCGCCGGCTTGGCAAATGCTGGCACGGGGACCTCGGTGCGCGAAGCGCTTCGCGATGTGCCGGGCATCTGCGCCCGCATTTCTTAGCCTGACAGGCTTTCGACCGCTTCGCGGATGTTCTCGCAAGCACGCATGAGTTGCTGATCCGACTTGGCAAAGCACAGCCTGAGATGCCCGGGCAATCCGAACTCGCTGCCCGGAACCAGTGAGACGCCGGCGTTCTCGAGAAGATACAAACTGAGGTCGTTGTCGGTAACGATCCGTTGGCCGCGCGGATCTGTTCTGCCCAACAAGGCAGAACATTCGATAAAGTGGTAGAAGGCCCCTTGCGGACGGGTGAAAATCAGCCCGTCGACGTCATCGAGCTGCTTCATGATCAGATCGCGACGCCTGTCGTATGCGGCGGTCCACTCGGCAAGAAAGTCCTGAGGGCCTTCAAGCGCAGCAAGGGCTGCCGCCTGGCTCACCGACGAGGCGTTTGTCGTCGACTGCCCCTGTAGCTTGGTCATGGCAGCAATGAGGTTCGCCGGTCCCGCGGCATATCCGATGCGCCATCCGGTCATGGCATATGACTTCGATACGCCGTCGACCGTCAGGACACGATCGGCGAGATCCGGAGCAACTCGGGCCATGGTGGCGAACGCACCGTCGAATACGATCTCCCGATAGATGTCGTCGCTCATGACCGCAACCTGGGGATGGTCGCGCAGAATGCTTGCGAGTTGAGCAAGCTCCTGCGCCGAATAGACCGCGCCGGTCGGATTGCACGGGGAATTGAGGATCAGCCAGCGGGTTCTTGGGGTCAACAGCGATGCCAATGCATTCGCGGTCAACTTATATCCAGTCTGCGGACCGCACTGTGCGACCACCGGACGCCCTTCGGCGATCGTCACCATGTCCGGATAGCTGACCCAGTGCGGAGCAGGAATGATAACCTCTTCGCCAGGGTCGAGCGTTGCAAGCAGCGCGTTGAAAATCAGTTGCTTGGCACCGGTGCCGACAATGATATCCTCCGGTTGGCAGTTCAGACCGTAGAGCTCGCGAAAGCGCCGGGCAACGGCGCGCCGCAACTCACTTGTACCCGCCACGTCAGTGTAGCGGGTAGCGCCCTCGCGAGCGGCCCGGAAGGCGGCATCGACGATATGTGTCGGCGTGTCGAAGTCCGGTTCGCCCTCGCCGAGATCGATGACCTCGTGCCCGGCGGCGCGCAGGTCCCGGGCAGCCTGTGAGAGGCGGACGGTGCCGGAGACACGGGCGCGGTTCAATCGGTTGCTGATCTGCATCGGTTTTCGCTTGCACGTTGAAATATATTCATAATATATTTCATTGAATGCTGAATTGTCCAGACCTGAAAAGTACGACGGAATGATCCGCCACGCCCCAGAAACGCCGATCCATCAGTGGGATGGGACCCGTATGGATCTGGCCCGAGAATATCGCAACAACCCCCGGGGACCCTACAGCCTCGAACTACAGCGCATCCTCGACCGCATGCGCACGACCCCCATGAAGGGTCGATTTGCTCTCATCGTGGTGGAGCCGTTCCGGCGCTGGGGACTGGCGCGCCTTTCCGGCGTCCGCGGCGTGCCACCGGAGCCGGTGGAGGGCGTCACCTACACATCCATGGTCGAAGCCGAATGGGACATCTTCAAGCGCCGTTGGAAGGACCTGACGGGTGTCACCGTGACAATCGGAAACGACAGCCCGTGACCAGCACAACCGCACTGCTTGGCTATGCGCAGCCCTGGGTCGCCCACCCCGGCGAAACCGTCGAATTCAAGATTTCGAGCAACGGACCGCAGACCTGCGATCTGACGATATTCCGGATCGTTTGCGCCGACATCGACCCGAACGGACCAGGTGCGGAATTCGAAAAACAGTCCTGGGGCGAAGCAAGTGCCCTCCCCGTTCGTCATCAGATCACCGACGCCGGATCCTACGCCACCGCGCGGTTGGCCCCAGACCTGGATCCCGCTGACGGTGTCGACCTGGCCCTTCTGATCTTTCCGACGTTGCGGACCGGCACTCTCCAGGTGTTGTTCAGTTTTGGCGCCCTCTCGTTACACATCTCGCCGGATGGTCGCCTGGGTGCTATCGCTGGCGATGTATCGGTCATCCTGGATACGCCGATCGAGCTGCGGCAATGGCACCGGGTTAACCTGTGTATCGACGCAGGCAGGCTGTCGCTGACGGCCGAGCACACGCGGCCACGCCCCAATATTCCAGCAAGGCAGCGAGCGCATGCATTGGTTTCGGATTTCGACTGGCCCGGCGCGGACACGCCGCTTCTGTTTGCTGCCGAACCGGATGACAGCAGCATCTCCCGGGGCACGACCCGGCATCACTACAACGGAAAGATCGAAGCGCCGCGTCTGGCAACTGCCAAGGGCGACCTGCTGGCGGCCTGGGATTTTGCCAAGGACCAGGGCGCCGCGCGGGTCCACGATCTGGGTCCCCATGGTTGCACACTCGACCTGCACAACACACCGATGCGCGGTGCTACCGGCCATCTTTGGAACGGGTCTGCCGAACACTGGAACCTGAACGAGGCACACTATGCTGCCATTCACTTCCATGACGACGACACCACGGATTGCCGTTGGGAAACGACCTGCTCGGTCGAGGTGCCCGCCGACGCCCGGCCCGGTTTCTATATGGCGCGGCTGACGGCCGACGGGGTGGAAAGCGACATATCCTTCTTCGTGTCTGTCGAAACCGGAAAACCGCGTTCGAAAATTCTCTTTCTGGTTCCGACGGCCACCTACCAGGCCTACGCCAACACGCATATCAAGTTCGACAGCGCCAACACGGAGAACCTTTACGAAGCACCGATGGCTCTCAGCGAAGACGAACTCTATCTCAACATCCACCGCGAGCTGGGCCTGTCACTCTACGACACCCACAGCGACGATTCCGGGGTCATCTTTGCCGGGACTCGGCGGCCGATGCTGAACACGCGGCCCGGCCTCTACACGTTCAACTACGTCAACGACACCCACATCGTGAAATGGCTCGAGCTCAAGGGCTATGACTACGACATCGCCACTGACGAGGACCTGCACCGCGACGGACCGGCACTTCTCGATTCCTACGCGGTCGTCCTGACCGGCTCGCATCCCGAATACTATTCGACACCCATGTGGGACGCGCTTGATGCCTTTCAGCAGGGTGGCGGACGGCACATGTATCTGGGTGGTAACGGGTTCTACTGGCGCATTGCCTGGTCCGATGACCATCCCGAGGTCATCGAAAACCGCCGAGGCATCTCCGGAGTGCGAACCTGGGAGGGAGAGCCCGGCGAGCACACTTTGAGCTTCACTGGCGAGCCGGGCGGACTCTGGCGCACTCACGGGCGTGCGCCGCAGCGACTGGTCGGCAACGGCTTCAGTTCAACGCTGTTCGTCCGCTCCACCTGGTTCCGGCGGAAATCGAACGAAGAGGCCGCAGCATTCGACTTCGTCTTTGAGGGCATCAATTCGGAAGTCATCGGCGATTTCGGCTATCGGGGCGGGGGTTGTGTCGGGCTGGAAATCGACCGCTGGGATCCCGACCTGGGCTCGCCGCCAAACTCTGTGATCCTCGCAACCTCGGAGGGCATCGATTCCGGTGGTCTCCTGACGGGCGAGGAATACATCACCACGACCCGAATGCTCGATGGCAGCCAGAACGCCAACGTGCGCGCCGACATGGTCATTTTTGCGACGGAGAACGGCGGCGCGGTTTGGTCGACGGGCTCTATCGCCTGGGCCACGTCACTTCTGTGGAACGACGGCACCAACTCGGTTTCGCAGGTTACCGAAAACGTTCTTCGGCGCTTTCTCGACCCGCAGCCAGTCGACGTCTGAATTTCACTGTCAGCAAGCACAAATAGAGGAACTCATGGCAATAGCGCCAAAACTGCTGGAGCAAATCCGCTCCAAATTCGCTCATGTCGACCGCTGTCCGTTTCAGGGCGAGCGAGCTTTCTTTGAGAATGCCGGCGGCGCCCTGACCTTGAAGTCGGTCGTCGAGACATCACAGGAATTCGCGGCCATCCCCGACAATCAGGGGCGCGATAATCCGGCGGCCCATGCCCTTGCCTCGGTCATTGAGCAGGCACGCCAGGATGTCCACACCATGTTCAACGCCGGATCGGGCCAGGTCTTTGTCGGAGAGAGTGGAACTGAATTGCTGTTTCGACTGATCCGCTCTGCCTGTATGGCGAGCCGGCAAGGCAGCGTGATCGGCAGCACTGTCGAACATCCTGCCACCCGCAGTGCGGCGACCCATTGGGCCTCTGAAGCCGGTATGGACTATGTCAGTGTTGAGCACGACGCGCGAAACGGATGCGTCGATGCCGCAGCCTACCGAGCACTGGTACGGCCCGATACGCGTGTCGCTACCATTCTTCATTGCTCACCGGTAACCGGCATAAGCAATGAAGTCGTCGCAATCGCTGGGGCGATCAGAGCAGTCGCTCCAGAATGTTTCATCATCGTCGACGGCATTCAGTTTGCCGCACACGGGGCCATCGATGTGGATGCCTATGACATCGACGGCTACGTGATCTCACCTTACAAGGTCTATTCGCGCCACGGATACGGCATTGTGTGGGTATCAGACCGGCTGGCAGAGGCGCAACATGAGCGTTTGATCGACAGCCCGGCGCGCACCTGGGAGTTCGGCACACGGGACACCGGCTCCTACGCAACATTTTCAAGAGTGGTCGAGTATCTGGACTGGTTAGGCTCCAACTTCACCGATTCACAGGACCGAAGAGCCAGGCTCGTCGCGGCTGCAGCCGCGATCGGTGATCAGGAAGCCGATCTCTGCCGGCTCTTGCTTCACGGCAGGGGCAATCTCACCGGTCTCGCCGACCTGCCCGATATCGAAATCATCGCCGGCGCTGACAACGGCAACCGAAAGGGTCTGGTCAGTTTCCGCAAGAAGGGATCGCGCTCAGCCGACATCGTCGAGATCCTCAATCGCAACGGCGTGCGGACCCATGTGCGCAAGGACGACCATTACTCCGGAAACATTCTGAAACCGTTGGGTTTCCCGGACTGCGTGCGCGTTTCGGTATGCCACTACAACACCCGGGATGAGACTGAGAAGCTGTTGACCGTCATTAATGACCTTTGACGCAACGGACTGCGGGGGAATGCCACCCTTTCGGCGGACAGGCTGTGAGCCCGAAACAATCTGCCGCAGGAACACCAGCAGCCGGTGGCGGACTACCCGCGACCTGCCTGCACGGCTGCTTGGCAGACCGGTTTGCCCGATGGCCAGGAATCTGGAAGCATAGGATTGCCAGGAACGGCAGGAAATCGTCGCATTGCGTGATGAGACCAATGTTACGACAGCGGTTTGGGTCAATGTGGGGAACGTAAATGGAAAGCCTTGCTGACGATCTTGCAACACTGGTCGGCAAACGCCTCGAACCCGAGCATGTCCGGGCCTTGGAAGAAATCGGCCAAAGCATCGATTTCGCCGCTGGAGAGAATATTTTCGCGGTGGGTGACGCTCAGGATAGCTTCTACTTTATCGACGACGGCACCGTCGATGTGATCAATCCGATCACCAATCGCCCGTTCAAATTCAGCACCATGGGACCGGGTGAATTCATCGGTGAAATCGACTTCCTGTCTGGCGGCCGGGCTCAGGTCGATATCCGTGCCGCCACGGATGTCCGCCTCCTGCGGGTGCCCCGACAGAAAATGCTCGAGCTGATGTCGCGGATACCGGAATTGTCCGACATCATCGTATCGGTATTCGCCGCCCGCCGGCGCCACATGATCGAGAACAATCTGCTCGGCATGACATTGCTGGGTGGCGAGGTCGACCGCAACGTCCGCCGCATTGCCGATTTCGCCAATCGCAACCGCATACCCGCCCGACAGGTCGCGCTCGGGTCTCAGGAGGCTGCCGACATTGCCAACCAATGCGGACTGAATCCGGCGCATCCGGCGGTCATACTCGGACCGTCCGTTGCGCTACAGAACCCGACACCGAGACAGGTCGCGGCCTATTTCGGGCTCGACACCACGCTGTCCGGTGACCGTGTTTATGATGTGCTGATCGTGGGCGGCGGTCCGGCCGGTATCGCCGCAGGTGTCTATGCCGGTGCCGAGGGGCTGAAGGCCCTGGTCACCGAAGATCTGGCCATCGGCGGCCAGGCAGGCTCCTCCAGCCGAATCGAAAACTACATGGGCTTCCCGACGGGAATTTCAGGCGCCGATCTGTGCTGGCGCGGCGAGGTTCAGGCAATGAAATTCGGCACGCGGTTCGCGGTTCCGCGCCGTGCGACTGCCGTTGCGGAGGAGCCGGACGGCGTTTTCCGGATTTCACTGGAGGATGGCGAGCAGATCCGCGCCCGTTCGATCGTCGTCTCAACCGGCGTGCAGTATCGCAAACTGGCTGTCGAAGGGTTGCAGACATTCGAAGGAGCGGGTGTGTATTTTGCCGCAACCGATCTCGAAGCGCGCTATTGCAGGGACACCGAGGTCGTTGTCATCGGTGGCGGCAACTCCGCCGGTCAGGCGGCAATGTTCCTCAGCCGATCGGCGCGACGCGTTCATGTGCTGATCCGCGGTGCGTCTCTTGCAAGCTCCATGTCCGATTATCTGCGCAACCGACTTGAGAGCGACCCTGTCATCACGCTCCACACGCATTCGCAGCTGTCGGCCTGCTACGGAGATAACCTCCTGGACCACGTGACAATCCACAATGCCGAAGATGGCAGCGACTGGCGGCTCGACACCAGCGCCGTGTTCGTCATGGTCGGTGCCGCGCCCAATACTGACTGGCTGTCCGGTTGCGTCGACCTTGACGAAAAGGGCTTTGTCAAAACCGGCCGAGAGGCCGGCGCTACCTCGATCTACGGAACGTCCCACCCCGGCGTCTTTGCCGTCGGCGACGTTCGCTCCGGGTCAGTCAAGCGAGTGGCATCCGCGGTGGGCGAAGGCTCCGTGGTGATCAGCCGCGTATGGACCTATCTGCAGGAGCGGCAGGGCAACTAGACTGGTTTACCCCTTCACGGCTCCCGCCGTCAGGCCGGAAACGATTTGCCGCTGGAACACCAGAACCAGGACAAATAGCGGTGCCGTGATCGAGACGGCAGCGGCAATGGCCTGCACCTCGTCTGACGCCGTGGTCTCACGGTTGAACATGCCGGCAATTGCCGGGACCATGGTCATGTTCTGACCGTCCAGCAGCAGCGACGTAACGAGGAAGTCGTTATAGGCGAGCAGGAAACTGAATAACCCGGCGGTGATCACGCCTGGCCACATGACCGGCATGATGACGCGCCGAAAGGCCTGGAAATGGCTGCAGCCGTCGACCCGTGCGGCCTCGTCCAGTTCGGCCGGGATATTGTGGAAGAACGATCGCAGCATCCAGATGGTGAAGGGCTGGTTGATAGACACCAGCACAACGATGACCGCCCATGGTTGGCCATAGAGCGTCGGCGCCGCGTCACCAAAGACCGGTCGAAGGATCTCCGCCGACTTGATGAACACCGGAAGGTAACCGGCGACCAGCACCGAGTGCGGCAGCGCCCGAAAGATCAGCGCGATGATCAGCAACCAGAAGGCCAGATCGGTGCCGGAGCGCGCCAGACCATAACCGGCCAGGGTGCCGATGGTCAGCGAAATCAGAACGACACCCGCCGTCACCAGCATCGAGTTGCCGAAGTTTCGGGTGAAATTGCGGTCGATCCAAACCGCCTCGTAATGCTCCGTGGTCAGACCAAGCACATCCTGCCCCAGCGGCCCGACAACGGGTTTGACGACTTCCATGACACTCGGGAATAACGAGAAATAAAGGATCAGCGTGCCAATGGCGAAGCCGATGGTGGCAAGCAGCCAGCCGAACGCAGTCATACCCGGCGGTGTATACCGCTCCACCTGCCGCGGTAGCCAGCCGCGCGCCGTGCGGATCAGGAACCAGGCGAGCAGCACGCCGACGGCAATCTCGATGAGAGACAGACCATTGCCGAGCCCACGTGTGTCGGGTCCGACGATCACATCGAACGGGTTTGACGAAAACGCATCGAACGGCGTCTTGAACGACATGATGGTAATCCAGAGGATCGGAAACGCGGCGACGACGCACCACAGTGTCAGAAACCCGTTCGACAGGATTTTCAGGCGTAGCGGTGCCTGCATGGCCTTCGGCACGCTCATCGTCAGGTCCCCCGCCGGTCGCGCCAGGCCCGACGCAACGGAATGACCAGCAGCACGATAATGCCAATCATGGTCAGCATCGAACTGGCCGAGGCCCGGCTGATGGCGCGGGTTCCCGCTTCGTCCGGCATCAGGAAGTCATAGGTCAGCCATTGCAGCGAAATCACGTGTGCCTGGCTTGAGAAGCCGATGACCTCCTCGAAGACCCGGTAGGCGTCCATCAGATGGATGAGCATGACGAAGATGATCAGCGGCATCAGATGCGGAATGACGACATAGCGCAGCCTCTGCCAGCGGCTGGCGCCGTCGATAATGGCACTTTCCAACGCATCCTGATTCACCGTCTGCAATCCGGCATAGAAGATGACAAAGGCGAATGGCGCCACGTGCCACACCCGGTAGACATACATCAGGATCTCGATGGTCCATCCTTGCGCGAACATGGCGATGTCACGCTGCAGCCACGCTTCCATGGCGGCGGTCAGAATGCCATCGCCGATGAACAGCCAGCGGATCGCCAGCGCCCCGATGACCGGTGTGATGATGAAGGGCAACAGCGATATGAAGATGATCGGTCCCTTGATCGATTGCACCGCGCCGTTGACCACCAGCGCGATCAGCAGGCCGACGACGATCACCATGGGCATGGTCAACATCGTGAAAACCAGGGTGAAGCGCAACGCTTTCCAGAAGTCGATATTGTTGACGGCGTTCCAGTCGCGGTTTGCGAGAGCCGTCCGCAGCCGTTCCGGTTCCAGGACGTTGAGATAGCTTTCGAAGCCGACGAAGGTCGTTTCTGTCACCACCTTGCCATCGTCGCCGAGCACAGGCTGCTGCTTGACCGAGGTCGTGCAGGTGGTTTTCAGAAAACCCGGCGTGCAGGTCTCGACCTCGACCCTTTCGTAGATGGGCTGGGTGACATGGAACGAGTTCCAGAACACCATGACCAGGGGTGCCGCAATGAAGATCAGCATCAGGAACAGCGACGGGCCGACAAATGCCAGGAATGTCTTGAAGCGCATCGCCAGTCCCCATTTGCGGCGAAGTGAAGGGCGCAAACGCGCCCTTCACCGATTTAGCGTCAGTTAACCAAACCTGCTTCTTTCGCCGCGGTCAAATAAGCCGCGTCGATGTCGGCCAGCGCCGTGTCTGCATCCTTGTCGCCGGTCATGTAAGCCGACAGGCCGTCACCCAGCGCTTTGTGCATCACGGCCATCGCTTTGGAAGCCGGGTATGGTGGCGCTCCTGCCAGCGACGTTGCGGCCGCACCAGCCGCCGCCGGACCCGGAGTAAAGCCCTTGGCCAACCAAACGGCAGCATCGTTGTTCGCCGAAATGACCTCAGGATCCATCGCTGCAACGATCAGCTTGAAGCCGGCTTCAGCCTCCTCATCAGGGATATTGCTGGCGACGACCCAGCCATCCCACCAGACGGTGGATGCCGGCTTCTCTGAACCGTTCAGGCCGGCTGCCATCTTGATCTTGCCGGAAACGGTGCTTTCGTTCGGATCGTTGACCGCACCCGCGCGGCTCGCCCACAAATTGGCCATGGCAATCTTGCCCTGCTGCAGCTGCTTGGTGACAAAGGTCGTATCGGAAACCAGATATTCCGGATCCATATAGGATGCGGCCTTCTTCATCCGCTCCATGACCCGCTTGGCCTTTTCCTTGTCGAGCGCCGGCATGTTGCTGTCGTCAAGGAAACCCCCACCCTCTCCTAGGTAGTGGTTGATGAACACGAAGCCGAGATTCCAGCCGGACTTGTAGTAGCCGCCCAGCGGATAGTCGACGACGCCCGCGGCCTTGATCTTCTCGGCTGCGTCGAACACTTCGTCCCAGGTGGTGGGCACGCCGATACCCAGATCGTTGAGGATGTCCTCGCGGTACATCAGATGCTGGGTGTTGAAGAGCGCGGCAATGGCCATGACCTTGCCGTCGACCCGGATGAACTGGTTGTCATTGAGGTTTTCGCCGTACTTGGCGATGAGGTCATCCAGCGGCCGCACCAGTCCCTGCTCGAAAAGCGGTACCGAGGTGGCATTGGCGACGCCGGCGATCGTGTAGAGCGAAGGGTTGGTCGAGAACGCATCCTGGAGCTTGAGCCGGTGGTCCTTGTCGAGCTCGGCTTCGAAATTGCCGCATGATTTCATCACGTCGGTCATGATGACATAGGCCGGGAAGGCATTGGTCAGCGATTTGGCTGCGACAGTGTTTTCGCAGGCTGCCGACGCCCCCACGGTTCCGGCCATGAGCATGGCCCCGGCGTAAAGCATGTGTTTCATTTTCATGGTCTTCTCCCTTTTGTCCTGTTCCCCTTTCGGGATCGTTGTGGCCCTCGGCCTGATTATTCGGGAACTCACGTCCCGAGGCGTAACCCTGTCCCTGCATCAAACAGGTGGCAGATATCGGGCGGTACCCGGATCGAGACCGGATCACCGATTTCGGCCCGGAACGACTTGTCGGCCTTGACCGACACGAGAGCACCGCCGATGCGGACCGACACCATGGTGGCGTCGCCCAGCAGCTCCAGCGTGTAGATCGGAGCGTTGATCTGCCCGCCTTCTTCGACGACGTCCGCATCCTCGGCGCGGAAGCCAAGCGTAACCGGACCGTCGGCAACGGTGTGCCCGCCGATCGATGCGCCCGTTGCAGCGAAGCTCCCGTTGTCTATTTCACCCTCGATCAGATTCATGGCCGGGCTGCCGATAAAACCTGCAACGAAGGTGTTGGCCGGCGTATCGTAGATCTCCGTCGGGCTGCCGACTTGCTGCACCACGCCCTGCTTCATGACAACCACACGGTCGGCAAGCGTCATCGCTTCGATCTGGTCGTGGGTGACATAGATCGTGGTAACCGCCAGTTCATGACTGAGATTCTTGATCTGGGCGCGGGTCGAGACACGCAGCTTGGCATCGAGGTTGGACAGCGGCTCGTCCATCAGGAAAACGTTAGGCTCGCGCACGATGGCTCGCGCCAGCGCTACGCGCTGCCGCTGTCCACCCGACAGTTCCGCCGGCTTGCGGTGCAAGAATTCGTCGAGCTCGACCATGGCGCTGGCCCGTCGAACACGGGCGTCGTGGGAGGGCGGATCGATACCGCGCACCTGCAGTGGAAAGCGAATGTTCTCGTAGACGTTCATGTTGGGATAGAGCGCATAGCTCTGGAAAACCATGGCAACGTCACGATCCTTGGGCTCAAGGTCGTTGACCACCTTGCCGTCAATGGCGATTTCGCCGTCGCTCACCTCTTCCAGGCCCGCGATCATGCGCATGGTGGTGGTCTTGCCGCAGCCCGAGGGTCCGAGAAGAACCAAGAATTCCTTGTCTGCGATCGTCAGATTGAAGTTGTCGACCCCGATGAAGGAGCCCCAGCGTTTACCGACATTGCGCAGTTGGATCTCGGCCATGACCTACCTGATCATCCCGATCACGTCGTCAGTGCTGCGGACATCGCCGAAGCTTTGATAGAACGACGTCAATCCGGCCAGATGGTCGTCATCATAGCGGGCGGCGTTGGCGTCCTCGACCATCACCACCTTGTAATCGAGCATCATGGCATCGCGTGCGGTGGATTCGGAACACATATTGGTCGCCGTGCCCGCCACGATCAGATTCTCGATCCCTATCCCCTGCAGAATGTCATGCAGATCCGATGCGCCGATGACAAAAGGCGAAAAGCGCCGCTTCGTCACGATGCGATCTTCCTCGCGCACATCCAGTTCCGGGTAGAGCTCGTAGCCGGGATTGCCCGGGCTGAGTTTGGTGAGGTGGTTGTGGCCTTTGGCCTCGGTAAAGAAGTACTGATGATAGATCGGCCACTGGCTCGGTGCGCCTTCCTCCTCCGCACACCGCATGATCACCCAGATCACCGGAACGCCCTTTTCCCGGCACGTCGTGGCGATGCGATTGACATTGGGCACGATCGAAATCGCCGTATCGACCTCGGCGACGTAGAAGTTCTGCATATCGATCACGAGGAATGCGGTCTTTGCCGCCTCGAACTCCTCGTAGACGTTCAGCTTGCCGCGCTTGGCCATGATCCGCTCGATCACATAGTCCGGTATTTTCACGTCGTGCGGCATTGTTCCTCCCTTGGATCGAGCCTTAGCCCACTATGATCCCACTAAAACAAGATCGCAATGATTTTTCTCATTGCGACCATCTCCAATCCTTCAAGATTTCGCGCGCTGCGTTGTGGCCGGGCACCGCCGACACGGCGCCACCGGGATGCGTCGACGCCCCGCACTGATACAGTCCCTTCACCGGCGAACGGTAATCGGCATAGCGCGGCACCGGACGCATGAAGAAAAGCTGATCAAGTGTCAGCTCGCCGTGCTGGGAATTACCGCCCGGCAGGTTGATATCGGCCTCGATATCCTTCGGCGTGTAGAGCTTGTAGTCGAGCACGCTGTCGGAAAAGCCAGGCGCGAAGCGATCCATGACGTTGAAAGCGTTTCGGACCAGTTGCGGGCCCTCACGATCCCAGTCCGAATTGCGCAGCTCATAGGGGCTGACACCGCCCTGAAAGACAACGACATGCTTGCCGTCGGGCGCCAGCGTGTCGTCAAAGTAGCTCGGCACGTTGGGTGACAGAAACGGTTCGGACGAATACCAGCCGAACTTGGCGTCGTGAAATGCCTGTTCGAGAAATTCCGGTGTCGGGCAGATATGGGCATAAGCCGGATACTCGACCCCGGTCTTCTCCTGGCTGAACCCCTTGTATTGCGGCAGACGGTCGACGGCGCACAACAGCTTGAAGCTCATGCCGCGACTGCGATAGCCTTTGATATCGTCGACGAAATCTTCCGGCAGATGGTCCGGCTTGACCATGTCGAGAAAGGTGCGCTTGGCGTTGGCGTTGCTGATGATACGCGCGGCGTGGATTTCTTCGCCGGAGCGAAGCCGCACCCCGCTGGCTTTACCATCGCGCACCAGGATCTCGTCAACCCAGGCGTCACAGCGGATGTCCATGCCGTGGGCCCGTCCTGATTTGGCGATTGCGTCGGCGATCGCGCCCATGCCGCCACGTGCGAAACTCATGCCCGTCTGGCCGATCAGGTGGGTCACCAGGTAGAAAGCCGTTCCCGGGCTGTATGGGCCGACATTGCCGCCGATCGTCGCCCAGAACATGAATTTGGCCTTGACCAGATCGGTCTCGAACCACTGCGAGACATAATCGTGAGCGCTCATCGAAAGCGCATGCAGCAGGTTGTAGACCTCTTCCTCGGCATTGCGCATTTTCCACGCGAAGCGCGCCGTCTTCAGCAGTCCAACCGGATCCTTGCGGAACGGATTGACCGGTGTTTCCAGCTGCAGCATGCGCAGGATTTCGATGGTCGACTGAAGCCGTTGAAAAAACTTCGGGTAGTTCTCGGCGTCCTTCTGGGAAAAGCGCGCAATCTGCTCACGGGTCTTCACCGGATCCTTGGAAAAGACGATGCAGTCGTCATCCGTCGGATTGATGACATTGGGCTGCTCGATGTTTTCAAGCCCAAATTTGCGAAGCTCCAGTTCCTCGATCACTTTCGGGTGCAGGTGCCCCATGATGAAGGAATACGTTGAGGCGCGAAATCCGGGACTGAATTCCTCGGTGACCGATGCGCCACCGATATAGGGCTTCTGTTCCAACACCAGGACGGATTTGCCGGCGCGTGCCAGATAGGCCCCGCAGGTCAGGCCGTTATGGCCGCCACCCACGACGATGGCGTCGTAGCTGCCTGTCATTTGCCTTTGAACTCCGGCTTGCGTTTTTCGACAAAGGCGCGCAGGCCCTCTTTCCGGTCTTCCGAGAACATCAGCAGCGCCGAGAGATCGCCGCCAGCATTGAGAGCTTCTTCATAGGACTGCCCGGGTGCCCGATTGATCGCCTGCTTCATCACCATGACGGCAAGCGGTGCGTTGCTGGCAATCTCGCCCACTATCTCGGTCGCCTTGGCGACCGCGCCGCCGGCTGAGGTCACATGGTTCAGCAGGCCGAGTACCAACGCTTCATCGGCGTCGATGCGCCGACCGGTATATGCCAGTTCCCGGGCCTTGCGCTCTCCCACCGCGTGGGTCAGCGACCAGGCGCCGCCCAGGATGGGAAACAGGCCCAGGCTGGCCTCGGTCATCCCGAGTCTGGCGGTCTTCGAACCGACCGCAAAGTCACATCGCAGGGCGAGTTCCAGGCCACCGCCAAGCGCGTAGCCCTCAATGGCGGCGATCACCGGCTTGGTGTAATAGCTGAGAAACCGCATGAAATCATGCCAGACCGACTGGGTATAGCGGTACCGGTATTTCTCGAACGGTTCCATCTGACTGGACGCCGTGCCCTTGACGTCGCCGCCAGCGCAGAACGCCTTTTCATCACCGGTGAGCACGATGGCCGCGATGGCGTCATCCAACTCCCAGGCCTGCATCGCCTCGCGTGTCTGCGCCAACATTGCATCCGTCAGCGCATTGCGTGCTTGTGGCCGTGCGAACCGGATGATCCCGGCAGGTCCATCAGTGGCAGTTGTGATTTCGGTCATGGTCTGCCCACTATCGTCCCATTAGTTTGCAGACGCAAGTCCTATTGCGCATGATCGCGCAAAAACACCGGATTTCCACCCACCGCATAGTCGCCATCCTGCACCTCGTTGATCACGACGCGCACCTGCCCGGGTTTGGCATCCAGTGTCTCGACCACCGCGTCGGTCAGCCGTTTCATCAGCAGGTTCTTGGTCTCGCGGTCTCGACCCTCGATAATGGTGATGTTGACGATTGCCATGAATGTCTCCTCGGGCAGCGTTAAGGGAATTCTCCCGCCGGACTCAGTTGACCAGTCCTCCGCCATCCACGCTCAGCGATTGGCCGGAGATGAAGGCGGAATGGTCGCTCAGAAAGAAGGCAGTGGGCCCCACGAGGTCCTCGGGCTCCTGGTTACGCGCCAGCGATCGTCCCGCTGCTATGGGCTTGGCACGCTCCTGAATACCCTCTCGGGCCAGCACGCCCTCGCTCATGGTCAGTCCGGGCGAGATGGTGTTGACCCGGATCTTCTTGTCGCCGACCTCGCGGATCAGCGACCGGGTCATCGCCCACACGCCACCTTTCGAGGCATCGTAATGCAGCATTCCCGGAAAACCGTGCAAGATGCGGTTGGTCGCTATCATGACGATTGACCCTCCGCCGGCACGCTCCATCGCCGGAACTGCTGCCCGGCTGCACAGCCAGGGACCTTTGACATTGACGGCCATGACCCTGTCCCAAAGCGCTTCGTCGATGGCGTCGAATGCTTCAATCGGCAGAGTGGCGAACATCGCGGCGTTGTTGACCAGACCGTCCAGGCCGCCAAAAGCGGCTTCGGCTTCCGCGACCATGCGCTGACAATCGGCAAGGCTTGTGACATCCACCTGCACGCCGATGGCTTTCCCGCCGGTGTCAACAATACGGCCCGTTGCATCCGATGGATCGGCAATATCGGCGAGCACGACACTCGCACCCATTTTCGAAAACCCGGCCGCCATCACCGAGCCTATGCCCTGTGCCGCACCGGTTACAATGATCCGTTTGCCCTTCAACATGATGCTAGTCCCCGCCGTGATAGATTATTGTTGTCTTTGCCTCGGTGAAGTTCATCCAGCTATGGGTGCCGCCTTCGCGCCCGATGCCGGAAGACTTGTAACCGCCGAACGGCGCGTTGAGCTCGCGCATGAAGGGTGCGTTGATCACCATCGTGCCGGTGCGCACGCGGCGAGCGACACGCATGGCGCGGCCAAGATCTCGCGTCCACAGGTAACCGGACAGTCCGTAAGAACTGTCATTGGCAAGCGCCACGGCCTCCGCCTCGTCCGAAAAAGTCGCCAGCGCTGCGATCGGGCCGAACACTTCCTCGCGCCAGACGCGGCTTTGCCGCGAGCCAACGGCAATGGCGCCCGGACGCACGAAGAAGCCCTCGGCCAGCTCCGGCGCCGGACCGCCGCAAAGGACACGATCGCCCGCGGCTTCCGCGTCTTCGAAGAAACTCAGGACCCGATCCCGGTGCGCCTTCGTCACCATCGGCCCCACGACGGTCCCCTCCCCACGCGGATCACCAACCGGCACGGCTTGTGCCCGCCCAACAAAGCGTTCGATGAAAGCCTCGGCAATGCTCTCCTGGACCAGAATACGCGAACCGGCCAGACAGGCTTCACCGTTGGCGGAATAGATCGACGTCAACGCCCCTTCGAGCGCGGCATCCAAGTCAGCGTCCTCGAAGACGATCGTCGCCGACTTGCCGCCCAGTTCCATGACACAAGGCACATGACGGCGCGCTGCCGCTTCGGCCACCGCACGACCGCCGACCGATCCGCCAGTAAAGGAAATCATGGCGACGTCAGGCGCATCAGCAAGCGCCGCCCCTGTCACCGCGCCGCGACCATTGACGACGTTGAGCACTCCATCGGGCAGGCCCGCGCCGTGGATCAGATCCGCCAGCCGACGGGTCACCATCGGTGTTTCCTCGGACGGCTTCAAAACGACCGAATTGCCCGCCGCAAGCGCCGGCGCCAGTTTGATCGCGCTGAGTGTCACCGGAACGTTCCAGGGCGAGAACAGCGCACACACGCCGATCGGTTCGCGATTGACCAGCGTCGTCGCAGTTTCCAGCTGCTGGTAGGTTTCGCCCGCTTCACGTGAGAGAAAATCGGCGAAATAGTCGAACCAGGCTGCCGCGCCCATGACCTGGCCGCGCACCCCGTCGGGGGTCATTCCACCCTCTGCAACCTGCAGATCGACCAGCGTGTCGGCATCGCCGCGGATCGCACGGGCGGCATCGCGGAGTACGCTCTGGCGCTGGCGAACCGGTGCGTCCGCCCAGGCGCCTGATTCAAAACTCCGGAATGCCGCGGATACCGCTTCAGCCACCTGCGCCTCGGTTGCTTCCGGCAGTTGGCCGATCACCTGACCCGTTGCCGGGTCGGTGTCATCGAGCACCGGACCTTCACCCTTCACAGGCTGTCCGTCGATGAGATGGGTTATGTCTGTCACGTATCGGCTTCCCCTGATGCGACAACCAGATCCACGCCAACGGCACCCTGCGGCGTGACAATCAGCGGGTTGATTTCCAGCGACGGCAATCGGGGCGCGGCCTGCGACAAAGCCACCAGCGTGGCGGTGAGCGCTTCGCGGTCGACTGCAGGCGCGCCGCGCCACCCGTCAAGCATTCGCTCGGCACGAACAGCCGCGATCATCCCACGGGCCTCGTCAGCCGTAACGGGAGCCTTGGCATAGACGACATCATCGAAAAGCTCGCAGTGGGCTCCCCCAGAACCCAGCAGAACCAGCGGCCCAAAATGCGGATCGGCGCGCGTTCCCACCAACATCTCGACGCCGCAAACCATCGGCTCGGCTCGAATATGCAGATCCGGATACTGAGACGCATGGCGCGTCATTGCCGCGCTCAGGCTGGCAAAAGCCACACGCACAGCGTCCCGCGTTTGCAGCCCGATATGAACGCCATCCAGTTCGGTCCTGTGCTGCAAGCCGGATGCCGCCAACTTAAGGACAACAGTCCCGTGTTGTTCCAACGCGGCCAGCGCGTCAGCTTCAGTCGGCACCGGTGTCGAGGGGACCAAGACGACGCCCGCTTCTTCAAGCGCGGCCTCGACATCCGATGTTTTTGTTTCAGGAACCGACGGCGCGCAAACGGGCTTCTCGAAAGCCTGTCCAGCCGCCACCAGTTTGGCGACCGCTTCGGTCGCGACAGTCGGATCGTCGAAAACGGCCACGCCCGACTGCACCAGCGCCTTGCGATCCTCGGCGTGAAAATTGCCGGCGATGGCAACCAGCTCGTCCGAATGGTTCTCCCGCAAGCTCAGGAGCTGCGGCATGATTGCACCGCGCGTCCGAGGCACCAGCGGAACATGGCTGATATAGCCGAGCATGGTCGCCCGGCCGCGTTCCGTTCCCCATTTGAGATGTCCACCGGTGATCGCCATGTTGCTCATCGACGGCGCGGAGATGTCGATCGGGTTGCGATCGTTGACGAAGGAATTGGCTTCCTTCAGTTGGGCCAGTGCCGCGCTGTCATAGTCCGGAAGCTCCAGACCGCCCTTAGACGCGGCATCGGAGATCATCACCGCACCGCCACCGGAAACCGAAACCGCGGCGACCTGATTGGTTTTCGGGATGACCCCGGCATTGCATGCGGCGACCAGATCGATCAGTTCGTTTACGGAGCCGGCGCGCAAAACACCGAACTGGGCGAACAGATCCTCGACCAGCCGGTCCTCGACATACATGGACGCCGTGTGGCCGGCGGCTGCCGTTCCACCGAGCGGCGTGGTGCCGACCTTGAGGATGACCACCGGTTTCTTGGCCCGGCGGGCCTTCTCCAGTGCCTGCACCAACTTCAGACCGCGCGAGGCGTCTTCCATGTAGACGGCGATTGTCCGGGTGGCGGGATCATCGGCGTAATAGGCGATGGCGTCGGCAACGTCGATGTCGGCTTGATTGCCGGTCGAGATCCAGTTGGCGAGCCCCAGTCCGCGATCGCGCAACTGCGCAAAGATCTGGATGCCCACGGCCCCCGACTGACTGGCCACTGAAACGGTGCCAACGTCCGGCCAGCCGTTTCCGTCATGATGCTCGGGCGCCGCGGTGAAACTTGCGACAAAGCCCGATTCAAGCGAAATCACGCCCATGCAGTTCGGCCCGATCAGCCGCATGTCATGGGCCTGGGCAATAGACAACAACTCGTCCTGGCGCTCTGCACCATCGCCACCGGCTTCGGCGAACTGAGCGCCATAGACGATGGCCACGCCGCAGCCCTTGCGTCCGGCGGCAATCAGGTTGTCGCGAACCTGGGGTGCGGGAACGGCGATCACCGCGATCTCCGGGGCCTCCGGCAGATCGGCAATGCTTGCAAAGGCTTCGACGCCCTGGACAACGGCGTTCTTTGCATTGATCGGATAGAGGCGGCCGCCATACCCACGCTCCAGACAGAATTTCAGCGCCCGGCCACCGAATTTCATGGGATCTGTCGAAGCGCCTATGATCGCCGCGCTCTCTGGCGCGAAGCACATTCTCAGCTTGGAGTACTCTTTCTCATCCAGGGTCAACATCAATAGGCGTCACTCGTCTTGCATCTTGCGTGTGATTGAAAACGTCTCGTTGACGAACCAAAGCCCGCCATACTCTCGCAGAACGTCCGCGGTGATATCCATGTGGCGCGAGCCCTGGGCCATTGCTTCCTGGGCCAACTCCTCCTTGATCTGCGCGAAGTAGACCGCATTGCTCCAGGCCCCTTGCGGAGACAGGTTGCGCTCGTCCTTGCCCAGTGTCGGCATGGTGTGCATGTCGAAGCGAAACAGGGACCGTGCATCCGTCAATCCGCTGAACGTCATGTCCTTGAGTTCGTCGCGCATCGATTTGCGCAAGGCAGAAATGATGTCATGCCGCGACACGCAACGCAGCGGTTGATCCGGCCACACCCGCCTGACGATTTCATGAGCAGGATCCTCCCCGAGCGACTGCACGACCTTCATCTGGCCGCCGGGCGCCAGATGCCGGATGACCGGAGCAAGGATGTAGTCGACCCTGAACTTCATCGTGTGGCTGTGCAGATAGGGATGGTTCAAAAAGCAGTAATCGAATTCCAGATCGGCCCCATTCTCCTGCGGAACCAGATCGCCCAGTTCTTGGCGCATGTCTTCTCGGCAGATCGTCACCACACTCGGCCTGGAATAGACGGGAAAATCATCCTCGCCGCGAAACACCGTCCATTCCTGGGCCAGGTCCCCAAACAATTCGGCAATCTGTTGCTGATAGTCGTAGCTGTATGCGCCGCGCAGTTCGACGTCGCGCCAGACGAGTTCCCCCGGCCCTTCCTGGGCGCTCTTCTTCAGATGCACCGCCTCACGGGTATAGAGGTTGGTCAGCACCAGCACGGTCTTGGGATGCTCCGACAGACGGTCGACCATGCGGCCCATCGTGTTGCGAAGGTCTTCCAGACCCCAGCCCTTGATGACCACCTGGATGGGCATGTCGGGATACTTCGCATGCAGGGCGCGCAGTACCCGGGTGAGCGTAATGCCGCTGTCCATCGGCGCGTAGAAGATCCGGATACCCTCGGGCTTCGCCGGCAGCTTCATGATGTCATCGGTCATGATGTCGGCCTGGACCCAGGAAACGTTCGTGGTCGCGGCAAACATGTGAAAGCGATATCGCTGTTCATGCAGATCGAAACTGCCAGGCGTACGGATGGAGGTCTGCTGATTGACCAGCTCCGACATCGTGTAGGAGTTGGATTCTTCCTTTTTGCGCCGCGGCCGGCCGCGCAGAGCGACTTCACCGCGCTCCGCTCTGTGCATGAAATCCTGCACCCTGTCGAAGGTCTCGCGTTCGATCCAACTCCCGCCGCTGATGCGCCGAACAAACTTGCCGTCATTGACCGCAAGCCGACCGAAGGTCGACACGGCAATGCCGTGCTTGTCGCAAAACGCATGAATGGTTTCGACGAGGCCCTTGGTGTCCTGTTTGGTGATGGGTGCGATCACTCGACTGTCTCCCTGGAAACCGTTTGGCGGGTTTTCCGCCGCGGGTTTCCGGATGTCAACGTTCTCACTCGCGGATGAGAAAGGTGCCCTCGATTTCAACAGGCTGCCGGTCGACCAGTCCGTCCACTCCGACCGACGATCGTGCATGACAGCCGACCTCCGAACCGAAAACCTCGAAAAACAGATCGCTTGCGCCGTTGAGAACCCGGTTCTGGCGCTCGAAATCCGGGTGGGCGTTGATCATGCCGAGAATTTTGACCACGCGCTCGACCCGGTCCAGGTCGCCGATATGGTGCTTGACCGTAGCGATCATCTTGATCGCCAGTGCCCACGCCGTGGCGTAGCCCTGCTCTTCGGTGATGTCCAGATCGACCTTGCCACGCCGCTCGACTGTCTCGTCCTCGAGCAGGGCGGCCCCGTGGCCTGACACATAGAGCATGGTGCCCACCAGCACCGCCGAGGTTCGGTTTGGACTGGGCAGAACCAGCGGTTCAGGCAGCTCAATCCCCATTTCCTTCAATTTTGATTCCACGCGTCCCACGGGTGTTCTCCCTCGCTTCCGACAAGCGATCTGAAAAAAACTCTTGTCAATCTGCCCATTTTCTGCCCACTAGTAAAGGAGGTAATTTGAAAATCACTCTCAGGCGGTGAGAAAGGGGCGATTGGCCATGAACCTCGAAGACAAAATCCGGGCGGCAGGCAACCCGGTCGACATGCTGCGCAATGCCCCGATCGGACCCTACCAGTTCCCAATCAAGGCAGAATTCTCCAACTGGCGCGACGAGCAGGAAGCCTGGCGCAACGGCGCTGTCCTGTTTGACCAGTCTTTCCACATGACCGACCACTATATCGAAGGGCCTGACGTGAAGCGGCTTTTGGAAGACCTCGCCGTCAATTCCATGAGCAATTTCCGCAAGGACATCGCCAAGCAGGTCGTGTTCTGCAACCACGATGGCTACGTGATCGGCGACGCGATCATGTTCATCCTGGAAGACAACAAGGTGAACATCGTCAACAAGCCGATCAACCGCGATTGGGTTCAGTTCAACATCGAGACCGGCAATTACGACGTTGAAGCGACGACCGACGATCGGGCGCTCGACAACAAGGGCCGGCGTCGCGGCTACCGGTTCGAGGTGCAGGGTCCGAACGCCAACGCCATCCTCGAAAAGCTCAATGGCGGCCCGCTCGATGGCTTCAAGTTCTTCGGCATGGGCACGGTCACCATCGCCGGTCGGACCGTCAGGGCGCTGCGCCACGGCATGGCCGGTGCGGTCGGACTGGAGTTGTTCGGACCCTTCGACGACTACGACCGGATCCGCGACGCCATCATGGAAGCAGGCGCCGACATGGGCCTGCTTGCTGCCGGTTCCAAAACCTATTCCACCGTCGCCCACGAAAGCGGCTGGTTCCCGTCACCCCTGCCGGCGGTCTACACGGGAGAGAGCATGAAGCCCTTCCGTGAGTGGCTCGGCACCGACAGCTTCATGGCCAATCTGTCACTCGGTGGGTCGATGATCAGCGACAATGTCGAGGACTATTATCTCAGCCCTTACGATCTCGGATACGGTCACATCGTCAAGTTCGACCACGATTTCGTCGGGAAGGAAGCATTGAGCGCCATGCGCGACAAGCCGCATCGGCACAAGCGCACTTTGCGCTGGAACAAGGACGATGTGGTTCGGGTTTTTGCCTCCATGTTCAACGAGGGTGACCGGTTCAAGTTCCTCGACATGCCCGCCTCGCACTACGCCACCTGCCCCTACGACCTGGTGAGCCGCAACGGCCAGGCCGTTGGCCTGTCCCACTATCCGGTCTACACTTCGAATGTGCGCGGCTGGATCTCGCTTGCACTGCTGGACGAATCCGCAGCGGAACCCGGAACCGAGGTTTCCCTGACCTGGGGTGAGCCCGACGGAGGTACAGCCAAGCCCTCGGTCGAACGCCATGTCCAGACCGAGATCGCCTGCACGGTCGAACCCTGCCCGATCTCCGTAACGGCTCGCGAAGTCTACAAGCGATAGCTGCCTTGACGACCCGGCTGGCCGTCGGTCGGGATTGCTCACTCACCGAATGACGGCAAACAAGCATCACGCCGATGCCCAAGAAGGAGGATGAGATGTCCGGATTCAACAGACTTGCATCAACCATGACGATTGCGGCGGCGCTTGCACTGACGGTCGGTACCAGCAGCGCCGAGACACTGCGGCTGGTCACCAACTGGGATACCGGGTCCTATTCGGTCGCACGCACGCTGAAATTCGTTGAGGATTTCAATGCCAGCGACGCAGCCAAGGCCGCTGACATCCAGATTTCCTATGTCGGGGGTCCCGAGGTGACGCCTGCGACCGAGCAGCTCACCGGTCTGACCAACGGCGTCTTCGACATGTTGTTCGGCGCTGCCGGCTACTACGTCGGTACGGTGCCGGAATCCTATGCCATCTATGGCACGTCGATCACGCCCATGGAGGCGCGTGAGACCGGAGCCACGGACCTTCTCGACAAGATCTACAGCGAAAAGGCCAATGCCCACGTCCTTGGCTGGGTCGCTGCCGGTGTCGGCTATCACATCTGGCTGCGCGACGAACCGCAGTTGGACGACAAGGGCCTGCCGATGCTCGACAACGTCAAGATCCGTTCGTCCGGCTTCTACAATGCCTGGCTCGGGAACTACGGCGCCACGACGGTTACCGTACCGGCACCCGATATCTACAACTCGCTGGAGCGCGGGGTTGTTGACGGTGCCGCCTGGCCGGGTCTGGGCATCACGGATTACGGCTTCGAGAAATTCATCGGCTATCGCATCGACCCGCCGGTCTGGCAATTCGACAACCTGCTCTGGATCAACAAGGACAAGTGGGAATCGTTGACCGACGCCCAGCGCGCTGCACTGAGCGACGCAGTGAAGGCCTACGAGCCCGTCGCTCACGAATACTATAGCGGCCTTGCCGACGAGGAGCGCAAGAAGGTCGAAGCCTCTGGCGTCAAGTCCTTCAAACTGAGCCCGGAAGCGGAAGCGGCCTATGTCGACCACGCAAAATCGGTTCACTGGGACCAGGTGAAGGCCAAGGCGCCCGACAGCTATGATGCGCTTCGGGCGGCGTTGCCACCGACGAAGTAAACGGGCAATGGCGCTGCTCATCAGGGCCTATGACCGCCTGATCGTGATGCTCGCTCTGGCGGCGAGCATCATGATCGCCGCCGTCTTCGTCATCATCGTTGTCGATGTCAGCATGCGCACGGCGGGCCTGCGTCCACCGGTGTTTTCCAGCGCCGTGTCCGAATACGCACTGATCTACATGACCATGCTCGCAGCACCCTGGCTGGTGCGTCAACGCGGTCATGTGCGCATCGACAGTTTCATGACCTATCTGCCGACCGCAACACGACGAAACATCGAACGGCTGCTCATCATCTTCTGCATCGCCCTGTGCGTTCTGGTGACTTATTTGAGCGCCCGTTTCGCCATCGACTTCTGGGTCAAGGGAGCGTTGGATATTCGCTCGATCGAAATCCCCAGATCACTGCTCTTCGTTCCACTGACGGTTGGCTTCGCACTTTGTGGCGTTGAATTCCTCCGCATGCTGATTGTCGGCGAGACCCTCCAGGCGCCCGATGACGGCGGCGACAATCCGCTCGAGGGTGAGATCTGATGGCGAGCGCCGAAACCGGAGGCGGTCATGCCTGAATGGTACATCTCCGGTGGCTTCGCGCTGGGCGCGATCCTGCTCTTAATGTTTCTTTCGATGCCGGTCGCATTCGCCTTTCTGGCGGTCAGTTTTGCCGGCATGTTCTGGCTTGCCGGCACTGCGGGCCTGTCTCAGGTGGTGGCCAATGCCAGCGTCGCCGTCACCCATTTTGTCTTTCTGCCCATCCCGCTCTTCCTCCTGATGGGAGAACTGTTCTTCAACGCCGGGGTCGCGCAAAAGGTCTTCGACGCCGTTGACATGCTCATCGGACGCATGCGCGGCAGGCTGTCCTATGTCACGGTATTCGGCGGCACCACCTTCGCCGCCTTGACCGGCACCAGCATGGGCAATACCGCCATGCTCGGCTCGCTTCTGGTGCCCGAGATGACCCGGCGCGGCTACAAGAAGCACATGTCCATGGGGCCGATCCTCGGTGTCGGCGGGCTGGCGATCCTGATTCCGCCTTCCGGACTGGGCGTGCTTCTCGGCAGCCTGGCCAAGATCGATATCGGCCGGCTGCTGATCGCCGGTGTACTGCCTGGACTGCTTCTGGCTGTGCTCTACCTGCTGCTGATCTTCATCAAGATCAGGATCAATCCCGACAGCGTGCCCGATGACGATCCGGTCGACCACGATTTGCGCACCCGGCTGCGTGTCCTGGTCACCCACATCCTGCCGCTGTCGATCATCATCTTCATGGTCATCGGTCTCATTCTGCTGGGCATTGCCACACCGACGGAATCGGCCGCATTCGGAGTTCTGGGTGTCCTGATCGTCGCCTATTTCTTTGGCGGGCTGACGTTCCAGTCGATCTTCAAATCCCTCCAGGGCACCGTCCGCGTGACCACCATGATCCTGCTGATCGTTGTGGCATCTTCCACCTTCTCCCAGGTGCTCGCCTTTTCCGGCGCGACATCGGGCATGATCCGTGCGGTGTCGAGTGTGGAATTCTCGCCCATCATGGTGATCGTGGTGATGTTCGCGATCCTGCTCTTCATGGGCATGTTCATGGATCAGGCATCGATCATGATGCTGACCATTCCGATCTTCTTTCCGATCGCGGCGGCGCAAGGCTTCGATCTCGTCTGGTTCGGCATCGTCATGCTGCTGGCGCTTGAGATGAGCGGGGTGACGCCGCCCTTTGGGCTCAACCTCTTCGTCATGCTGGGCGTTGCACCAAAGGGCACGACCATGGCGGAAGTCGCCAAGGCCGGCCTGCCCTATCTCGGCTGCGGCCTGCTTCTCTTCGTCATGCTGGTCATGTGGCCACAGGTGGCGCTCTACTTGCCCTCACTCATGGAGAACTGATCGTTGACACTCGTGCTCTATCACAACAATTCCTCAGTCTGCGCCGCCAAGGTGCGGGTGGCGCTTGCCGAAAAGCAACTGGACTGGGAAAGCCGGATGATGGCACTGAATGGCGATCAGTTCACTCCTGAGTACCTGGCGATGAACCCGAATGCGGTGGTGCCGACGCTGGTCCACGACGGCCGCGCGATCATCGAATCAACGGTGATCATGGAATATCTGGAGGATGCTTTTCCGGAGCACCCGCTGCGGCCGGCCGATCCCTACTACAATGCACTGGCCCGTCTTCTGATGGGGCGGTTGGATTTCGGCGAAGCCAACATCCATTATGCCGCTTCGGTCCTGACCTACGCCATTGCCTATCGCCACAAGCTGATCGAGGAGGCCGGTGGGCTTGATCCCGAGACGCTGATTGCAGCAATCGACCGCAACATGAACCCCAAAAGCCGCCGCTGGCTGGAGGACGTCGTTTTCAAGGGCATTCACTCTCCTGTCTTCGTCAATGCCATCATGAGCTTCGACAGGCTGCTGGCGGAGTTCGAAAGGCTTCTGTCTGAAACGCAATGGCTGACGGGCGACACTTATTCCATTTCGGACACGTCCTTCACCTCTTACATGATCCGTCTGGACCTTCTGCAGACCGATTTCCTGTGGCGAGACCGGCCCCACGTTTCCGCCTGGTATGATCGGCTGAAGGCTCGCTCCAGCGCAGCGGCCGTGTTCGATGTCTACTACCCCTCGAGCATCGAAACCCTGACAACACGGGGTCGCGAGGTGGTCGAGGAAATGCAGGCAATCGTGGAACGCGCGAGAACAAATGACGGATAGCGGATACGACCTGGATGCAGCAGCAGCCGCTCCGCTTCAGGCCACCTACGAGCAAGGCTCTGCAGAGGCGGCGATGCTGCCGAATGCGCGGCTCGACCTGGCCTATGGCTCGCATGCCCGGCAGCGCGTCGATGTGTTTTCCGCCGGTCCCGAAGCACCGACAATCGTGTTCTTCCATGGCGGTTACTGGAAGGCCGGTTCGAAGGACTCCCGGCGCTTTCCGGCAAAGCACTGGAACGCGCTTGGCATTTCCTGGGTTCCGGTCAATTACCGCCTGACCCCTGACCACGCCCTGGCCGATTGCGTCGCCGATGCACGCGCCGCTGTTGCCTGGCTTTCCGTCAATGCCGACGCCACCGGCATCAATCCGTCAAACCTGCACATAGCTGGCAACTCGGCCGGAGGCCATCTGGCGGCAATGGTGGCAGCATCCGACTGGGCAGATGGTCAGCGACCGCAAGGGATCCGCTCGCTTTGCGCGATCAGCGGGCTGTTTGATCTACACCCGCTGCTGTCAGCGACAGCCAACAGTTGGCTCGGCCTCGACGAAGCGTCCGCCCGGACGCTGAGCCCGCAGCAGCATCTTCCGCCGCCCGACATTCCGGTTCTGGTTGGCTGCGGCGGCGCGGAAACGGCGGCCTTCAAGGACCAGTCGAGCATCTACGCGGAACTCTGCCGACAGGCCGGCAACCCGCTCGATCTGTTCGAGAGCCCGGATGCGGATCATTTCCGCATCATCGGCGAATTCGGCATTCCCGGATCGCCGCTCTTTGACCGCCTCCAGCGCCAAATCGAAAAGGCATAACCGGAATAACGGTGGCCCGTCCCGCCTAGGGAGAAAAAGGCGGAACGGGCACGGTTCGATCCGGTCCCCCCCGGAGCCGGATCGGGTTCTGTCCACGGTCAGATCAGATGAAGTGCTGCACTTCCTTCATCATTGGTCCGACCGAATACCGCGGTTTGGGCCGGCGATCGCCCCAGCGATCCTCGCCGACCGGCACGGTCGCGATGCGGTGAACGAGACTGCGACCACGGCCAGCATCCTCCAAAAGGGCTTCGGATGCCGGTTCCTGGAGCGTACACAGCAGCTGATAGCCGCGCGGCAGCGTATCGCCTGAGCCGCCGGCCGCGTTGATCAGGTCGGCTGGCAGCCGAAGCGCATCGAGTCGCTGACCGTTCAGGGTCACCGACCCGATGGTCTCATCGAGATTGGCCAGCCGCCAGGCCATGCGCGCGACGCATATACGGGCCTCTCCGACCACCACGGCCGGGCTGATCAGGGCACCGCCACCGATCGCCGTCACGGCATAGGCCGGTCGGCAGATTTCGCCGTCTTCGATCTGCTGATGGGTGCCGCTGCACAGGAAGTTCACCGGCTTGACCGCGCCATCGACAAAAACCCGATCGATAACGATGTCAGGCGTGGTGGTCGCTCCCTCGGGGCCTTCGACATGCGGCTTGTATAGAAACAGGGACATTGCTCTACCTTTCTAGACCGGCGCCCAGGTGATCATGCGGATTTCACCAAGTTCACGCTTCATCTTGGTCCAGCTCTCACCGCCATCGGTGCTCTTGAAGATCTGGCCGAAGATCGTTGCGGCATACATCATGCTGGTATCGGCCGCATTGGTGCCGATCGACCACAATGTGCTGTTTGGAGGATGCGACAGGTCCGCGACGGACCAGCTTTCGCCGAAGTCGCGGCTGATCAGAAACATGCCGGCCTCGCCCGATGGTTTGTCGCCCACCGACGCGACCACCACGTCGCTGTTTTCCGCCGGTTGCTTGAGGCTGCGGAAATAGTCCCATTTCGCCTGCGGGATCTGCAGTTGCTCCCAGGTGTCGCCGTTGTCCCGGGAGCGATGCACCCCGTCTTCCGTCGAACACAGGATCGTTCGGCTGCCATCCTCATGGTCGCGGAACACCAGGTCATGGGTATCATTGTCGTGCAGCCCTCGGATCACGATTTCCCAGGACTTGCCGCGATCCTTCGATCGAAACACGCCGTCGATCTCCACCGTGATCCAGATAGTGTCGCGATCGCGCGGGTCGAAATGGATCGAGGTGATCCGGCTGGTGTTGATGAACCAGCATTCCGTCGAGGCATCGAGATTGGAGCGAACCCAGCTCTCTCCATTGTCTTCGGAGATGAAGATTTCACCTGGTCTGGTCCCGCAAACGATGAAGTTGGGGTCGTGGGGATCCTGGGCGATCTGCAAAATATGCAGGCTGTCCATGGGTGAAGGGATGTAGTCGAAGCGTCCCTTTTCCTCCGTGTAGCGGTAGAGCCCCTGATCGGAGCCCGCCAGCACCTCTCCGGGCCGATCGGGATGGGTGTGAACCGCCCACACCCGGGCCTCGTTGTAGAACCCGCCGGTGGGTGTCAGCAGCCGATTCCAACTCTGCCCCTCATCTTCACTGAACCAAACACTCTGCATGGTGGCGGCGTAGGCTTTGGTCTTCATCGCACTTCCTCTCCAGGCGCGCTGCCGTCAAATCTGTCTGCCCACTATGTGCCCACTAGTTAAAATGTCAATTGAAAAATTGTCGCGAAACCGCGACCTCTGGACTTCTCAGAGAATCACGTGATTGGAGACTCGGGGCTACGAGTATCGGGTGAAACTCAATCCGCCGGCAGGCCAATGGACTTTTCGGCCGCCCATTCAATCCAGACGTCGCCGGCATCGGGTATGCCGGTCATCTCGCCTTCCTTGGCAAGCACCTTGATCGGCTGATCCTGCCACTCCAGCAGGTAGGTGACGGTAGGACCGGCAAAGATCTTCTGACGCATCTTGGCCTTCAGCCGGTTGGAGCCGGAGCCGCTTGGTTCCGATACGGACAGAAGCAGGTTCTCCGGCCGAACGGCAATTGCCGCCGGTCGATCGTCACCCGCCCAGCGGATGGTGCTGCCGTCGGCGAGTTTCATGCCCGACGGATCGGTTTTACCCCTGAAGATGTTTGCTTCGCCAAGGAAGCCGGCGGCGAATTCGTTGACCGGCGAATGGTACATGTCGTGTGGTGACCCGGTCTGAACCAGACGACCGTCCTTCAGAATGCCGATGCGGTCACTCAGTGTCAGCGCCTCTTCCTGGTCGTGGGTGACGAAGATGGTGGTGATACCGATCTCGCGCTGGATGCGCTTCAGTTCGATCTGCATGTCCACTCGCAACGCCTTGTCCAGCGCGCTCAGAGGTTCATCCAACAACAACACCCGCGGTTCCGTAACGATCGCCCGGGCCAACGCCACGCGCTGCCGCTGACCGCCGGAAAGCTGATGCGGTCGGCGCTCGCCGAGATCGCCGAGCTGCACCAGTTCCAGCGCCTCGCGGACCCGGCGCGCGATCTCCGCGGCAGACAGTTTTCTGACCCGCAGCCCGAAGCCGACATTGTCGGCAACGCTCATATTGGGGAACAGAGCATAGTTCTGAAACACCATGCCGATTTCGCGCTTTTCGACCGGCACCCGCTCGACCGGCTGTCCACCGATCACCACCGAGCCGCTGTCAGAGAAAATGAAGCCGGCGATCACCCGAAGCAGGGTCGTTTTGCCGCTGCCGGAGGGGCCGAGAAGGCCGAAGAACTCGCCATCGGCAAAATCGATGGAGATGTCATCGAGCGCCTTCATCGCGCCGAAATGCTTATTGACATGCGAAACAGTGACGCCGGCCATCAGCGTTCTCCTCCGAAATTTGCATAGCGTGCCGACAGCAGCATCAAGGTCATCGAGATGGCGATGATGATGGTGGAGATGGCATTGATCTCCGGCGTGAAGCCCTTGCGGATCGCCGTGTAGATCACCACCGGCAGGGTGCTGTCGCCAGGCTCGGCAAGGAAATAGGAGACCACGAACTGGTCGAAAGACACCGCGAAAGCGAACAGCGCGCCGGCGATGATGCCGGAAGCGATCCATGGCAGTGTCACGTGGCGGGTCACTTCCCAACTGCTGGCGCCGAGCGAGCGCGCCGCCTCCTCCAGTTGCGGATCGAAGGTTCGCAGGCGAGCCGTCACCACCACGATGACATAGGGCAGTGCGAGGGCCACATGGCCGATAATCACCGCCGGCGCCCCACGGCCAATTCCAATGGAGAAAAAGAAGATCAGCATGGCGGTACCGGTGATCAGCCAGGGGATGGCGATCGGCGGGAACAGCAGCGCCTGCAGTATGGCCTTGCCACGGAACTCGTAGCGGAAGAAGGCGATCGCCGCGGCCGTGCCCAGCGTCGTGGCAATGACCGTCGTGGTGCAGGCAATCCACACGCTGCTCCACGCGGCGCTGAGGATTTCGGTATTGTTGAGGAGCTTGCCGTACCAACTGGTCGTGAACTGGATCGGCAGCTGGTAAAATTCGGATTTGTTGAACGACATCAGCGCCATGACGAGGATCGGCAAGTAGAGAAACGCAAGAACCAGGCCCAGATAGATCCGTCCCAACCGATCGAGAAACCGGCCCATCGTCATCACTGTGCCCTCCGCAAGACCGGGCTGGAGACAGCCAGGATCAAGAGCACCACGCCCAGCAGGATGAAGGACAGAGCCGCACCCAGCGGCCAGTTGAACACCGCCACGAACTGATCCTCGATGACGGTGCCGAAAAAGGTGCCGGCGCGACCGCCGAGAATGCGCGGCTCCATGAATGAGCCGACGACCGGCACGAAGATAAGGACAGCACCGGCTATCAGGCCCGGCAACGACAGTGGCACGATGATGCGCCACAGGATGGTTCGCCGCGGTGCTCCCAGCGAGCGGGCGGCATCGATCAGATTGTCGTCGATCGCCTGCAGCGCCAGATAGGATGTCAAAATGACATAAGGCAGATAGGAATGGACCAGGCCGATGACGATCGCCGGATAGCTGAACATCAGGTTGACCGACACGTCGAAGGGCAGGATCAAGTCCAGAGTCTTGTCGATCACGCCGTTGCCGCGCAGCACGATCGCCCAGGAAAAGATCCGCACCAGGCTGTTGCTCCAAAACGGCAGGATGACCAGCAGGAACAGTGCCTCGCGCCAGCGCCCCTTGATGGTCTTGGCCAGGACATAGGCACAGGGAAAACCGATCAGGATACAGAATCCGGTGACCACCAGGCCGAGCGTCAGCGACCGGACCAGAAGCTTGAAATAGAAGCCTTTTTCAAAGAACTCGCCGTAATTGGAGAGAGTGACGAACCAGTCGCGATCGCCAAAGGGCGCCTCGCTCAGCACGCTGAAAAACAGCATGGCCGCCAGCGGCAGAAACACTGCCGCCGTCAGCCATGCGTAGGCGGGACTGATGAGCGCCGCTGCGCGCAGATAGTCTCGGCGAACAAGCGTCGCGCTCATCGTTGGTCCTCCCCGCGGCGCAACGCTACTGGGCGTTCGCCTTCAGTTCCTGCCACAGTTCCAGGTAGGTTTTGCGGGTTTCTTCCGGCACCGGCTGCATGAACTGCACCCGGGCAACGACTTCCGGGTCGCCGAGAGTGGCGCGGTTGAAGCTGTCGCTCGGCAGTGCGGCCGCCGCCTTGGCGTTGGCCGATGCCGGTGCGCCGCTCTCCGCCCATTTCACGTAGAATTCGGGATCGATCATGTAGTTGATGAACGCCCGAGCTGCATCCTTGTTGTTGGAAGAGGCCGGAATGGAAAGACCGTCGAGCCAGCCGATAGCGCCTTCCTCCGGAACGATGAACTGAACCGGCAGGCCTTTGGCGATCGAGCGGCTGGCAGAGCCGCTCCAAAACGGCGCCATGAGGAAATCACCTGCAGCGAAGAACTGATTCCAGTCGTTTTCCGAACTCCAGAACGTTCTGATCTGCGGCAGCAATTCCTCAAGCTTCGCCTTGACCGCATCGAGATCCTTGACGTCGTTGATGTTTTGACCCGTCGCCAGAGCGGCGAACTGCACCGATTCCAGCGCGTCGTCGCGCCAGCCGACCCGGCCCGTATACGCGTCATCCCAGAGCACCTGGATGGACGTTGGGGCAGGTGTGACATCGTTCTTGTTCACCGCAAAAGACGTCAGGCCCCAGACCCAGGCGACGCCCAGTACCTCGCCGCCCGGGCTGAGGTCGGCGTTGTTGGCGAGATTCGGCGCAAGATCGGCGAAGTTGCTGATATCGGCCGTGTCGATCGGGCCGATCAGGCCTTCTTCGGCCGCTGTTCCGGTGAACGCGGAGTTGATGAGCACGACATCATAAGCGCCGGGATTCGTCCGGAGTTTGGTGAGCATCTCCTGTTCGGAGTTGAAGTAGTCGTGGACGACCGTATGGCCGGTCTTTTCTGTAAAGGCCCCAATCGCCCAGTCGGCGTCGGTGCCATAGCCTTTCCAGTTCAGGACACGGATTTCGTCGGCCTGGCTGGCCAGGGCGCTGAGCCCCAGCGCAATCGCCGTCACAGCTGTCAGTCTGATTGTATGTTTCATGTTGCTTCTCCCTGTTAGATCTTTGCTGATTTCCGGATGTCCGGATCAGGCGCATTTTCGGCCATGAAGGCTTCTGTTTGCGATCGATCCGGGGCCGTCGCGGGACCCTTGTTCAGGGTCGAGAGGGCGGCCGCAGCATTGGCAAACTGGGCCGCGGCCAGCGGAGTGTCGCCAGCGCCGAGGGCCGCGATAAACGATCCAATATGGGTGTCGCCGGCACCGTTGGTGTCGATCGGCTCAACGCAATAGGGTGCCACGTGTTCGGGTGCTGCACCGCGCACCGCCAGCCAGCACCCGTGCTCGCCGTGGCGCACAAGGGCGCCGGCAGCGCCCTCGCCCATGTGTTCGAGCAGACCGGTCGCGCTGCGCGCCGGGTCGGCTATGCCAGTGATAAAACGGGCCTCATCGGCGTTGGCACTGATCCAGGAACAGCGCGCCATCATCCTGCCGAGAATGGCGGCGGGAATCTTGTCGACAACCGGCGAAGGATCGAACAGCAATTGCGGCGCCTCCGGAAAAGAATCCAGCCAGATGTTCAGATTGTCCGGGTTGCGGCTGAGCGCGAAGGTGTATCCCGAGATCAGAACATATTCGAATGCGGCGGCATCGATCTGACCGAACTGTGACGAGCCGAAATAGCGCTCGGCCCCGGCCTGCGAAACGAACGTCCGCTCGCCGCGGCGATCGACCAGCACGACACTGGTTCCCTGGTCGCTGTGTTCCAATTGGCTCTGCAACACCGGAATCCCCAATTCCGACAGCGAGCTTCTGACAATATCGGCAAACCGGCCGGTGCCGTGCGAGCCACCGTAGGAGACATGCATTCCGGCGCGGCTGGCCGCCACCATGGCGTTGAAGCCGCCACCGGGCGCGATCATGCTTTCCTCAACGACCGCCTCTTCGCCCGCCTTCGGCACCTCCTCGACACGGTAGACCAGGTCGACGACGATTCCCGACATCTGCAACAGGCGGGCCGCGCTCATGACGCGTCTTCCACAACTGATCCGGCAGCGCGCGCATGTCGCAACTCCAGCAATCCGGTAGCAACGTCCTCCACCTCGAGCCCGTTGATGTCGACAAGCCGGGCTATCTTGTCCTTTGGCATCGAAGCCAAGCCGCGGACTGCACCGCACATGCCAGCCGCAATCGCGCCGATCGTGTCGGTGTCACCGCCGAGATTTGCCGCCAGCAACCCCGCGGTCCATGCATCACCATCGGTATACTTGAGCAACGCAAAAGCCGCCGGCACCGATTCAACCGAGGCTACGCTCGTGCCGATCTGCCCGTCGATAGCGGATGAGAGACTTGCACCGTCCGAAGCGTTGGCCAGGGAAATGGCAAGCGCCACCCGCTCCGATACGGGAGCTTTATCACCGAACCCCTGTTCGACGAGTTGCGCCGCGGCGATTGCGATCTCAAGCGCCTGCTCGACGCTTGCTCCGTCGATTCCGGCGCTGATGGCGGCAGCCACGGCAGAGGCGCTGGCATTGGCTTCGACCGTGTTATGGGTAATCCGGTTTGTTGCCACGACCATGCCAGTGAAGGCCGACAACGGTTCGACCGGCATTGAAATACCAACCGGCGCAATGCGCATGGCTGCTCCGTTGGTGTCGCCCTTGCGCCCGGTCTCCCAGGGCGGTGCCCCCGCAAGCAGCGCTTCCATGGCCCGTTTGGTCGACGGTCCAAGCAGGTCGTGCAGTCCCCGCTCCTTGACCGACTTTTCCCATTCAAGCAGGCGCTGCGCCCAGCCGCGCTCATCGAAGGTATCGGGCGAAGCAAGAATATGGTCCGCCAGCAGGAGGGACTGCTCGGTATCATCGGTGATCGATGCGGCGCTCAGGCCATGAGCGATCGCATGATCGGCCGGCGGCGCCTCGAAGTCGGTGATTTTACCGAAAACCGCGACAATCTCATCCCGCGAATTGGATTGCGTCGGCATTCCGAGCGCATCGCCGAGCGCGCCACCCATCAAGGCGCCCATCGCGCGATCCAGTTCGAAATCCGTGGGCTCGACAGGGGGCATCAGAACTCCAGGTGCAGGCCGAAACGCGACGGATCGAGGATGCTTTCGACATATTCGACAACCCCGCCTTCCGCCGTTCTGCTGACGCGCCGCAAGTGCAGCATCGGTTCGCCCGGCGCACGGGCCATGATCCGGGCATCCGTTTCCGAGAGCGACGGCAGAACGTTCGCCCATTCCTCACCGCTGTGGATGGCCAGGCCCGCGGCCGCGAGAGTCTCGCCGAGGGATTCATTGAGCAGGCCGTGTTCGAGCACATCGGCGAACGCGTCGCGCCACGGCGTGCGGCTGCGCTCCAGCGAAATGCCGGTCCCATCGCGGCTCAAAACGCGCAACCGATCAACGCACAAGAATTCGATCGCTCCCATACCGAGAAAGCCCGAGGTCTCGGCACAAATCCGCCTTTCGATCCCGAGCAGGTGCGTATCAACCTGGTCGTCTGATTTAGACAACGCCTGCGTCCAGCCCAGGGCGTTGTCAATCGACGTGCCTTCGTAGGTGACGAAGGAGCCGATACCGGTACGCGTTGTGATCAGGCCCTGTCGCGCAAGCTGCTCCAGTCCCTTTCGCACCGTGTTGCGGCTAACGGAAAAGCGCCGGACAAGTTCGTTTTCACTGGCCAGCTGATCGCCGCGTGAAATTGCGCCGGAGCGGATCTCGTGTTCCAGCGTCTGCGCGATCAGCTCGGATTTCGGAAGGCCGATACCCGTTTTGCCGGTCCATGACGTCGTCTTCCTCACGCTTACGACGCTCCTGTTCAGACTTGTTTAAACTTGTTCATACATGTTCAATAAATAGCTGTTTTGGGAAAATGTCAACGGGAATGCCGGGGCCACCCCCTTATTCATGTGGTCATTGCGACCTGAAGCAGGACGACAAAGACGCCACGTGATCGGAGTGTTCGTGCGAACAATCTGAGGCTTCGGCGGCTTGAAGCCACGTCATGCAAATTAGCCGCAACCGACGCGTCAGGCCGGGTGGTGCAGAGGGTGGTCTTCGGCGGTACCAGCGTCCCTCACGACTCAACAAAGGGGCTGCAAAGCACCCGTGCGGACCTGATGTTTGCAAAGGGTCCGGGCAATCGCCCTGGCCGCCCTTCACCGCCGCCACGGCGCGTTATCGAGGTACCCGGCTTTTTTTTGGACTATCGACACTCCGATCGTATCTCTGTCGGTCGTCGCCATCACAGCCGGTCGAAACCCCGCGATAGCGTGAGTGCGCATACGTGAATCCGGCTTCGGGCATCGGCTCTTGAATTCAGGACTATATTCGTTTAATGAATAACATATCCGCTATTTGGATATTTGTGTGGAGGAGCGTATGGGCACCAGGATCGCCATCGATACCGGTGGGACATTCACGGACGTGGTTGCCATTAATGAAAATACCGGTGCTATGACTGCGGTCAAAACACCGTCCACACCGGCCGATCCAAGCATCGGCCTTCTCAACGGGGTTCAAAAGGCGTTTGAAAGCAGCGGCGGCGATGCCGCATCGCTCACGCAGCTTCTGCACGGCTCGACCGTGGCGACGAATGCCGTTCTCGAACACAAGTTCGCCGGGCTTGGTCTCGTGGTGACACAGGGCTTTCGCCACATGATCGAGATTGCGCGGCAATCTGTTCCCGATGGATACGGCAATTCATTTTTCTGGGTGAAGCCCAAACGGCTGGTCCCGCTCGACCTCGTCCGTGAAATTCCCGGGCGCATGAAGTTCGATGGCACCGAACTTGCTCCGATCGACGAGGAAGAGACGATCAACGCCGTTGCCGAGCTGGTGGAAGACGGTGTCACCTGCATTGCAGTCTGCCTTTTGCATTCCTATGCCAATGATGCCCATGAACGCGCCATCGGCGCGCTGATCGAAAAACACTTTCCCGATGTCTTCGTCTCGCTTTCCAGTGTCGTCCTGCCCGAGTACCGCGAATATGAAAGGGCGATGACCACGCTTATCGACGTGTTGGTGAAGCCCTATTGCAAGACCTACCTTCAGAATGCCGCTGACGAACTGAAAACGCAGTCGGGCGACATGCCGTTTCTGATCATGCAGTCCAATGGCGGAGTCGTGACCCATTCGACCGCCGGCGAACGGCCGGTGACGATGTTGCTGTCGGGGCCGGCTGCCGGCATCCTCGGCGCCATCCATATGGCCAAACTGGCCGGCTATGACGACATTCTGACCAGCGACGTGGGCGGCACGTCGACCGATGTCGCAATCATCGAAAACCAGACGCCGATGTACACATCGGCCTCGATGGTTGAATCCTATCCGGTCAAGACTCCGATGCTGGATATCGTCACGGTCGGGTCGGGCGGCGGATCGATCGCCTGGACTGATCCCTATGGCAACCTGAAGGTCGGGCCGCAAAGTGCCGGCGCCGACCCGGGTCCGATCTGCTATGGCAAGGGCGGCACGCAGCCGACGGTAACCGACGCGGCCATCGTGCTCGGACGCCTTCCCACCGCACTCATTGGCGGCGAGATCCAGCTCGATCTGGAGTCGGCGCGGTCAGCCTATGCCGAACTGGGCAACCAGCACGGCTTGTCGGCTGAGGAAGTCGCTGCCGGTGTGCTGGAGATATCGGCCGCAAACCAGGTGTTCGGCATCCGCCAGGTGACAACCACCCGCGGCCGCGATCCGGGACGTTATGCGATGGTCGCTTTCGGCGGGGCGGGCGGCCTGTTTGCCACCGAGGTCGCCGACTTCCTCGGCATGGAAACGATCATCTCGCCGCCGAATCCCGGCAATCTGTGCGCACTGGGACTGCATGTTTCGGACGTCCGCCGCGACTACATCCGCACCATCGTGCGGCGCCAGTCGACAGCCGATGTCGGAGAAATCATCGATACCTGGAAGGCACTGGCCCAGGAGGGCACGGACGATATTCGCGGCGAAGGCATCGACGAAGCCCGCATCAAGATCGTTTACGTGGCCGATATCCGCTATTTCGGCGAAGGTCACGAGGTGCAAGTCACCATTCCGCCGGGCCTGAGCGATGCGGAAGCGGTAGCCTATATGTGGAAGCAGTTCCACACCGTCCACGACGAGACCTTCGGGTTCCAGTATGAGGGCGAACAGGATGTCGAACTGGTCAATCTGAGGATTCAGGCTGTGGGCGAGCAGCATCGGCCTCAGATCGCGGCACTTGCCGACGACAGGCAGCCCGCCGCGTCGACCCGTTCAAGGAAGGCCTACTGGAAAGAGACCGATTGGGTCGACTGTCCGATCTTCGATCGCCAGTCCCTGGCGGTCGGCCAGTCGGTCACAGGCCCGGCGATCATCGAGGAATACGGATCGACGACGGTTGTTCCGCGCAATTGGGCCGCGACCGGCGACGAATACGGCAATCTTATCCTCGGCAGAAAAGGTTGAAGGTGCCGTACCGATGACAGAACACCATGTGAAAACCGAACTCGGGCCGATTGCCCTTGAGGTCATACACGGGACGATCCGGGCGGCTGAACTGGAAATCGAGGCCGCCGTCGAAAGAACCGCGCGCTCGCCGATGATCCGCGATCAGCACGACTATCGGGTGGCGCTGTTCGATGCCCGTGGGCGCAAGCTGACGGGACGGTCCTATTCGGCAATCGTTGAACCGGTTTTCGAATATTTCGGCGAGGACGATATCCACCCCGGCGATGTTTTCTTCTGGAACGATCCCTATAATTCCTGCGGCGGTATCGGCCACGTGCCCGATCTGTGCACAACCGTGCCGATCTTCCACCAGGAACGCCTGATCGGATTTTCCCAGGTTTTCGGCCACCACGACGACGTTGGCGGGTCGGTTCCCGGCAGCTTGCCGGTTCATGCGACGGACAGCTGGATGGAAGGTGTGCTGATTCCGCCCATCAAGCTCTATGCCCGCGGCGTTCTCAACGAAGCTGCGTTCAAGATCATCGTACGCAACTCCCGTTTGTCGGATCATCTTGCCGGCGATCTGGATGCGGAAATCGGAGCGGCGAAACTCGGCTCCAGACGCATCGTTGCTCTGGCCGAGCGGTACGGCACCGACACCCTTGAGTCCGCCTTCGATCAGATCATCAAGAACACCGCGGAAATATTCCGGCGGGAGATCTTTCCGAAAATCAAGGATGGCACCTATCACTATGAGGATTTCATCGAAGCCGATGGTGTCGACGAACCGCGGCTGCACGCCCTGCGGCTGACGATGACGAAGACGCCTGAGAAGATCGTTCTGGACTTCTCCGGGACCGACCCCGAGGCGAAGGGTCCCATCAACTGGTCGCTGGATGAAGTGGAGGGTCGCTATTTCCGCAAATGGCTGGCGCCGGTGCTGCGGTCACTTGCCAGCTCACCCGAGCGAGCCGCCGAGATCGACTCGAACGAAGGCGTGTTGGACGTCATCGAGATCAAGTTTCCGGAAAAAGGCACCTTGATCACGCCGACATTCAGCAAGCCCACCGGCATGCGGTTTTTCCTGATGTTGCGCTCGCTGGGCATATTTGCTGCCTGTCTTTCCAAGGCCACCCAGGGAAAAATGCCCGCCGACCATGAAACGATCCGCATCTGGGGATTGACCGGCGGCCGCACCCAGGAGGATTTCTATCTGTTTCGCGAAGTGCTTGGCGGCGGTGGCCCTGGCCGCCCCTGGGCCGACGGGTCTGACGTGGTACACATCGTGCCCAATTCCCGCAATCTGCCGGCGGAATTCTCAGAAACGCGCTATCCGATCATGGTCGAACAGCTGGCGTTGAAACAGGACTCCGGCGGCGCGGGTTATCGCCGCGGCGGATTCGGCTATGACAAGCGCATCCGGGCGTTGCAGGAATGCCGGCTGATATCCAACGCTGACCGTTCGATCCTCGGCTGCTACGGCGTCAATGGCGGCGGCGCCGGCATGAGCTACCAGGTATCCGTGCTTGATCAGGCGGGCAATGAAGCCGTTCATCCCGGCATGTGCGATACGGTTGTTGTTCCGCCGAACTCTTCCGTCCGCGTGGTCACGACGGGCGGCGGCGGTTGGGGCGATCCACTCGATCGCGAAGTTGAGCGGGTCGTCTACGACCTGCAGTGCGGACTGATCACTCAACAATCGGCACATGACGATTACGGTGTCGTCGTCAATCTCGACGGGCGCAAATGGAAAGCCGACACCGACGCGACCGAACGACACCGTACCGCTCTGCGCGAGAAGCGCGGAGCGCTGCCGATGTTCGACCGCGGCGGGGCCTTCGAGGCCATGAAAAGGGACGGCAAGGTACGCTATCCCGACGGCTGGACGGATCCGGACGCGAACTGGCACGCTGTGGGCCGCGACGCCGATTGATATCCCTTAGCTGGCCGGCAGTCGCACGATCAGGCAGGATCGATCCGTGAAACCAACCGAACCGGAGACAGGTATTTGAAGATCAGCCGCTCCTTTGAAGTCAATCAGCCGCCGGACGTCGTCTGGGCCCTGTTTCAGGACGTTCCCGCGCTGGCGGAATGCATGCCGGGCGCCAGCCTTACGCAAGACAAGGGCGACGGCGTTTACGCCGGCCAAGTGGCAATCCGCCTCGGTCCGTTTACCGCAGCCTTCGAAGGTGAGGCGACGCACCGTCCCGATCCCCAGGCGAGAACCGGTCACGCTGACGGCAAGGGCTTCGACCGGAAAGGTGGTTCGAGAACCAAGCTCTCCATGGACTATGCGGTTCGCGAGAGCGGTGGTGCCACCGAAGTAGACGTCGATGCGCAGGTCCAGCTGTCCGGGCCGATTGCCCAGTTCGGCCGCGCCGGCGTGATCGAGGAAACCGCCAATCTTCTCATCGGACAGTTCGTCGCCAATATCGAAAAGAAACTGTCGAGCGAACAGGAATCACACGACACGCCAGATGTCGCCGCAAGGTCGCCTGAGGCCGCCGAACCGGTGCCGGCCGACAATGCCGTCAACGGCCTGGCGCTCCTGCGGGTTATCATCACCGGCTATTTCAAGAAGCTGTTTTCGGCCGCACGATGACGGCCAGATTGATGGAGGCTGAGGGCCATGGAATGTAAAATGTCGTTCATGACTCAAATGGAGATCGGTGAGGCGATCGAGCGTAAATGCGCCGTCATCGTCCCGACGGGTGCAACCGAGGCTCACGGTCCGCACATGCCGACTGACACGGACACGCACCAGGCCGAGTATATTGCACTCAAGCTTGCCGAACGGATCAATGCTCTGGTCGCGCCACCGGTCGCCTATGGCATATCCAAGACGTTTGAGCATTTCCCGGGCACGATTTCGCTATCGATCCCGACTTATCAGATCATGATGTTCGAAATCGGAGCGGCATTGGTCCGCCAGGGTTTCGAACACATCATCCTTCTCAACGGCAACAGGCCGAGCGGCACGGCCAACGACCAGGTGGCCCGCCTGCTGATCGACGATCTCGACGATAATTTCGCTTTCAAGGTGTCAGCGGTCAGCTATTGGGAACCGGCTGCGGGAAAGATCCATGCAATGCGCAAGTCCGTTGAAGGCGGCATGGGGCATGCCGGAGAGCTGGAGACCTCCTTCCAGCTCGCCACGCGTCCTGAACTCGTCAAGATGGAGCGCCTCGAAGGAGCCCACTACGGCCCTGTCGGATGGGACCTTGTGGCCCCGACCAACCCAACCCGGACCTACATGAAAAGGCCGCGGCCGGATGTCGGCCACGCGGCCATCTTCGGCGATCCGACCAAGGCCTCCGCGGAGATGGGGCGCGCTTCCATCGATGCGGTTGTCGAAGCGCTGGTGGAAACCTTCACCAATCTGCGCGGTTCCTACGAGGAAATCGATTGATCCGGCGCATCCGCTGTGAGTGCCCGTCAGCGGGAACCATTCTGCCGAGGCGCATTTGCGACAGGGTCGAGTTCAAAACGCAAGCCGTGCTGGTGGCCAGACGGAGGCTTTGAGCGAAGGAATTGGCGCAAATGCGCCCGGCCCTTCAGGTTGCTTCCATCTAAACCCTGACGGGCTCTAACCCTGGCCCGGACGCCAGCCAAGCTCGACCGATATCGTGTGGGTCATGAGCTCCAGATGCTCGCGAAGCTCTTCCAGGAACGCCTTTTTCGCGGCGAATTTCTTCAGGAAGACGAAGCAGACGCATCCGGCGATATCGCCGGATGCATAGAAAATGGGCGCTGCAATCGAACCTGTGAAAGGCTGCACATCGCCGAGGGTGGATGCAAATCCGGTCGCCTTCACGTCGGCGAGAGTTTCCTGCAACCGGTCCTTGTCCGTGATCGTCAGGGGCGTAAGCTGTTCCAGCTCCTTAGCGACGTACTGTTCGATGAATTCCGGGCTCTCGTGCGCCAGCAGAACCCAGCCCTTGGATCCCGCGTGAAGCGGTATGTGGTATCCGTATTGTGCCTTGGAGATCGGATGGGTCTGGCGTTTTTCCGCATGCGTGACGACGGCATAGTCGCCGATCCGCTCGACGACCTGGATATCGACGTTCTTGATGCTTCTCTCGGTTGCCAGGTAGGAAATCGCCGCGTTCATCGGCTTGTTGTTGGCGAGATAGGCTGAACCGATGTGCCACATGCGCGGTCCGATCTCGTATCGGTTGGTTTCCAGATCACGATAGATGAACTGGGCCGTTTCGAGCTTCTTGATGGTCCTGTGCACCGTGGCCCAGGGCAGATCCAGTTCCTTGGTGACGTCGACCACCCTGCTTGGCCGCGAGGCAAGCATCTCGAGGATGGCAAAGGATCGCTCCATTCCTGGCAGCGTTTTTGTGCCTTGGGCCTTTTGCTGCGGGTCAGGCACGACGTCTGCTTTTTTGGTGCTCATGTTGCGCAGGTTTCGTTATCCGTCAGAGTTTCGGTGTCTCTGTATAGCAAAAATGAGATATAGTATCCAATATAAGGATATTTAGCCCTGTTGTTTCAAAGGATGATTTGCAATGTCCGAAGACATTTGGACGCTATCAGCGCGCGACGCGGTCGACAATCTGAAGAGCGGAACGCTCGAACCTGCAGACCTCCTCCAAGCGCTGGCCGACAGAATCGCCGTGGTCAATCCGATAGTCAATGCTCTGCCGACGCTTTGTTTTGACCGTGCACACGAAATCTGCAGCGATCGCGCCGGATCCGGCGCGGCATTTGCCGCACCGCTGTTCGGCTTGCCGGTACCGATCAAGGATTCCTACGAAGTGGAAGGCGTACGGACCACCTGGGGATCGCTGGCCTACAAGGATCACGTCGCCATCCGGTCCGACTATGCGGTACATGCCATCGAAAATGCAGGCGGCCTTGTCTACGCCAAGTCCAACACGCCGGAATTCGAAGCCGGCGCCAATACGTTCAACGAGGTCTTCGGCAGCACTCGCAACCCGTGGCATACAAACCGTTCGGCCGCCGGGTCGTCGGGAGGAGCCGCCGCCGCCGTCGCGACTGGTTCTGCGTACATCGCCCAGGGCTCGGACTTCGCCTGCTCGTTGCGATATCCGGCTTCTTTTTGCGGAATAGTTGGGCTGCGACCGACACCCGGGCTGGTGCCGCAGGGGCCGAGCAGGGTTCCCTACCAGACGCTTTCGGTCATCGGTCCGCTGGCGCGCAGCGTCGGCGATATCGGCCTGGCTCTCGATGCGATGGCCGGTTTCGACCCACGCGACCCCCTAACCCATCCGCGAACGGCCGGACCCTATCGCGCGGCGGCAGAGCAGCCGAAAAGGCCGACCCGGTTTGCCTATTCGCCGGATCTGGACGTGGCGGTGGTGTCATCGGATGTTCGCCGAATTGTCGGCGATGCCGCGAACCGCCTGAGCGCGGCCGGATGTCACCTCGTGGAAGCGGCACCGGACCTCGCCGCCTGTCATGATGCTTTTCGTCCTCTAAGGGCGTTTCAGTTCTCGGCCACGCGTCGCCACGTCCTGGAGACCGCGCGGGATGCCCTCAAGCCGGAGGTCGTCTGGAACATTGAGGAGGGGCTGAAGCTGGCCGCGACGGACCTCGCCGAGGCTGAACGCCACCGAGCCGAACTGCGCCATGTAATGCAGGCATTTCTCGATCTCCATGAGTTCCTCATCACTCCAACCGCGCCGGTTGCGCCGAATCCGGTCGATGAACGGTTTGTCAAAGACATCGAGGGCGTTGAGCTCGAGACCTATCTTGACTGGCTGGTGCTGGGTTACGCCGTGACCGTTACCGGCTGCCCGGCCATTTCGGTGCCCTGCGGTTCAACGAACGACGGATTGCCGGTTGGCATGCAGATCGTCGCGCGTCCGCACCGGGAACAGGACCTGTTGCAAATGGCGGCCTGGTGCGAACAGGTCCTCGGTCACGGCCTTTCCCGACCGATCGATCCGATAGTGCGCAACGGCTAGCTGCCGCCACCGCACACAGGCCGTTGACCGGAGCGCACCCGCGACCGGCAAACAAGTTGACAGGATCAAACACGCGCGCATATACTCAATTGTTAGATATAGTATCCATTATATGGATATGAATGCCGCGCATGTGCACGCCGGTCGAGATAAGAATTCACCGAATGAACGGGCAGGTTGCGGCTGCAACGCGATGAAGACCAAAACGCGCCGGGTCCGGGAGGCAACGGATGAAACCATCGCTGTTCGATTACTGCTCGCCAACATCTGTTGGAGAGGTTGTCACGGCGCTGGTCGATGATCCCGGAGCGATGATCCTCGCCGGCGGTCAAAGCCTCGTGCCGGCCATGAATTTGCGCCTTGCCAGCCCTTCCCGACTGATCGACCTGAAAAACGTGCCGGAGCTGACGAATATCGAGGTCGCCGAGGGCATGATCGCCATCGGCGCGATGGTTCGTCACCGGGACCTGGAACTGAACGACCCGGCCAATGCAGCCAACCCGCTTATCGGCAAAATGATGCGGCATGTCGCCCATGTGCCCATCCGAAACCGCGGTACCGTTGTCGGCAGCCTGTGCCATGCCGATGCGGCTGCCGAAATGCCGTTGCTGCTGGTGTTGACCGGCGGGTCGGTGACGGCAGTGGGTCCGGATGGCACCCGCGACATCGCTGCGGACGCATTCTTCCAGTTTCATATGACCACCAGCCGGCAACCGGACGAGATGATCGTCCGGGCAAGTATCCCTGCCCTGCCAAAGGGCGCAGGCTGTGCGTTCGACGAGTTCGCCCGCCGACAGGGCGACTACGCCATCGCCGCTGCCGGCGCGATCGTGACGCTGGACCAACACGGCGCGGTAGCCACCGCCCGCGTCGGAGCTTGCGGCGTGGCATCGAAGCCGGTGATCCTGGAAGCCGTCGAACAGGCACTTGCCGGACAACAGCCCACTTCGGGCAATATCGCCTCGGCAGCTGCGCATTCGGCCGACGCCGTAACTCTGCCGGACGACATGCACGCAACCACAGCCTATCGAAAACATCTGCTCAACAGGCTGGTGCGCCGGGTGGTCGGTGAGGCGGCGGAACAGGCGGCTGGAGGTGCGGTGTCATGATGAAGGCGGGATCGAATACGCTCGCGCAATCGGCTGATCCGAGGCAGATCACGCGCATGACCGTGAATGGCCAGCAAGTGGAGCGCGAAGTCAGCGTACGCATGCTGCTCTCGGACTTTTTGCGCCACGAACTGGGATTGACCGGCACCCATGTCGGCTGCGAACACGGCGTCTGCGGCGCCTGTACCGTGATGATCGATGGCCGGGCTGGACGATCATGTCTGACCTTCGCCGTTCAGGCAGATGGAAGCGACATTCGCACTATCGAATCGGTCGCCGACAAGGATGGCGCCCTGCATCCGCTGCAGGAAGCCTTCCGCGACTGCCACGCATTGCAGTGCGGCTACTGCACCCCCGGAATGATCATGAACATTCTCAGTCATCTGGAAGCGGGCGAAGACCTCGATCTTTCGGAAGACGGGATCCGGGAAATGCTGTCGGGTAATCTCTGCCGCTGCACCGGATATGCCAACATCGTCAAAGCTGTCCGGCAGGCCGCAAACGCCGCCAATCGGGGCGGAGTGTAGGAGCATTTCATGTCGACAAGAATGTTCGGAGCGCCGGTCAAGCGCAACGCCGACGAGAAGTTCCTGCGCGGTGAAGGCGCCTATGTCGACGACATCCAGTTGCCCGGGGTCAGGCATGCGGCCTTCGTGAGAAGTCCCTTCGCACGCGCCCATATAAAATCGATCGATACGTCGGCAGCCCTGGCCCACCCAGGGGTGCTCGCGGTCTATACCTGCGACAACATCGGCCCGCTCGATATCAAACTGCCGCTGCTCATTCCGCATGAATCGATGACGGATGCCCAGACCCAGCGACCGCTGGCGAGAGACGGCGTCTACTATGTCGGACAGACCGTCGCGATGGTCGTTGCGGTTGACCGGTATACCGCCGAGGATGCCGCACTTCTGGTCGAGGTCGACTACGAACCGGTCGATGTCGAGCTTGATCTCGAAGCAGCCGTGAAGGACGACGCTCCACTGGTTCACGCAACCCATCCAAACAACATCGCCGCCGACTTCAACCAGATTTGCGGCGAGCCGGAAAAGGGGTATGCCGATGCCGAGCACGTCACCCGGATAAGGATACAGGTCGACCGCTCCACTGCCGCGGCGATGGAATGCCGATCCGTGGCCGCTCGCTACGATGCGGTGACCGGAGAACTCATCGTATGGGACACGACCCAGGCGCCGATCTCCGTGCGGGGTGGGCTGGCTTCGATCCTGAACCTTGATGAAGACAAGGTGCGGGTCGTCGCACCCGATGTCGGTGGCGGTTTCGGGCAGAAGGTACTTCTGTTCTACCCGGACGAATTGCTGGTCCCCTATGCCGCGATGCAGCTGGGAACGCCGGTCAAATATGTCGAAGACCGGCGTGAGAACTTCATCGGTTCGACCCAGGAACGCACACAAATCCACATGATCGAGCTGCACGCTCGCAAGAACGGCGAAGTCGTGGCCCTGAAGGACTTTTTCCTTCATGATACTGGCGCGTTCATCCCCTACGGTATCGCGGTGGCGCAGGTCGCATCCACGTCGATTGCCGGTCCATACAATATTCCCAATATCGAGGTCCGGTTTCAGGCGGTCTACACGCCGACGGTTCCCGTGACACCCTACCGAGGCTGCGGCAGACCGCAATCCTGCTTTGCGATCGAGCGTGCCATGGACCAGTTGGCCGAGGATCTGGGCATCGACCGCTTCGAGATCAGGCGACGAAATCTGATTACCGAAGATCAGTTTCCCTATGTCCGCGAAGGCTTGCTGTTTGCCGACGGGCTGCGCGTCAGCCTCGACAGTGGCCAGTACCACAAAGCGCTCGAGATGGTACACGACGCCATCGGAGCGCAGGATTTTGCCGCACGGCAGGACGCGGCCCGTGCCGAGGGCAAATTCCTCGGTCTGGGCCTGGCCTACTATGTCGAAGGCACCGGCCTCGGCCCCTACGAAGGGGGCCATGTCAAGATCCACCCGATCACCGGCAAGGTTTATGTCAACACCGGACTGTCGGGCCAGGGACAGGGGCATGAGACGGTGTTTGCACAGATCGTCGCCGATCAGCTCGGCGTCGCGGTCGAGGACGTGATCCTTACCGAAGGTGACACCGGCGCCTATGACTGGGGCGTCGCAACCTTTGCAAGCCGCGCCGCCGTGGTGTCCGGCAACGCCATACACAAAACCGCACTCCTGGTTCGCGCCCAGACGATCACGGCGGCGGCCAACATGCTGGAAGTCGATCCGGAACAGGTCGAGCTGCGGGACGGTGCCGCCTGGGTTATCGGCGGCAACCGCAACGTTCCGCTCGCCGCGGTCGCGACGGCGACCAATCCGCTGCGCTACGCCTTCAACGACGCGGCCCAGGCGGCCACGCAGTTTGCTCCCGCCAGCCGCCACGACGGACCGCCGCTTGACGAGGGACAGCATCCCGGTCTCGAGGCGACCGACTATTACAGTCCGGAATGTGCGACCTGGGCCTATGGGGTCCACGGTGCCGTCGTCGAAATCGACCCGGACACCTGCAGTGTTCAGATCCGCCAATATGTCTGCGTCCACGACTGCGGCAACATGATCAATCCGGTGATCGTCGACGGGCAGGTCATGGGCGGTCTGGCACAAGGCTTTGGCGGCGCGCTGATGGAACGCATCGAATACGATGCGGACGGCAATCCGACCAATGCGAATTTCGTCGATTTCCTGATCCCCTATGCCACCGAAGTCCCGCAGGTCGACATCCGCCATCTGGAAACGCCGTCGCCGCTCAATCCGTTGGGAGTGAAGGGCGTCGGAGAAGCGGGGTGCATTGCGGTCGGGGCAACCGTTGCCTCCGGCGTAGCCGACGCGCTCAAACCCTTCGGCAACCACAAATTCCATCACACGCCGATCACTCCCAGCATGATTTTCGACGCGATCGGCGGCGACTGAATACGAACGACAACACAGGGAACACCAAACCGGGGCCAGTCAGGGTAACCACAAGAAAACAAAATTCGATTGGTGCATCAGCTATTTAACGTCCCGTCTCGGTCGGGCCGTCCGTCAAGGGAGTACAGACCAATGAAGAAGCGATTGATCACTTGGGGTGTTGCCGGCCTGGCGCTGGCGGCATCGGTTGTCGGCGCCAATGCCGAATTCAAGCTCAAGGGCGATCCCAAACCGGCAATGATCATTTTTTCCCAGAAAAATGACGGTGGGTGGTCGCAGGCGCTCGATGAAGCGCGCCAGAAGATCGAAAAGGAACTGGGTCTCACCATTCCGGTGGTCGAAAATGTCCCGGAAAATGCAACGGCTATCAAGCCGGCGGTCGAACTGTTCATCGATCGTGGCGCCAACATCATCCTGGGGTCCGCCTTCGGATATTCCGACGCGTTCAAGGAACTGGCGGAAAAATATCCGGATGTGGTTTTCCTCAATCCGGCAGGAACCACGAATGGCAACAATCTGATGTCCTATTACGGACGGACTTATGAGAGCCAATACCTGTGCGGCATGGCGGCTGCTGCCGCCTCGAAGACCGGAAAACTAGGCTTTGTCGCGGCCAATCCCTTCGGGCTCGTCAACTGGACGGTCAACGCCTATGCCATGGGCGCCCGCCAGATCAACCCGGACGCCACGGTGACTGTCGTGTTCACAGGTGCTTGGAATGATCCGGTCAAGGAGCGCGCGGCTGCCGAGGCGCTTGCCGAGCAGGGCATCGACGTGATCGGACAGCATGTCGATACGCCGACGCCGCAGATCGTGGCCAAGGAAAAGGGCATCTACGGAACCGGACACCACCGTGATCTTTCCGAGTTCAGCAGCGCAACCCAGTGTTCCTCCGTGTGGGTCTGGGATCGTTTCCTTGTTCCGGAAATCAAGAAAATCACCGCCGGCGAATGGGAATCCCAGCCCTACGGAGCCTTCCTGTCGATCGCACAAGGTGGTACCGATATCGCATGCTGCGGCGATGCGGTTTCGGAGGACAACAAAACCAGGATCATGGCTGAGCGCGAAGCCATTCTCGGTGGAAAACACGTGTTTGCCGGCCCGCTCAAGGATCGTGAGGGCAAGGAGCGCGTGGCTGCCGGCGAAGTCCTCGACGACGGTTCTCTGTGGGGCATGGACTGGTTTGTCGACGGAGTGATCAGTCAGCAATGACGCATGAGCCGGACCGTCATTCCGCAACAGCTGAATACGGTTCGGCAACCCCTGCCGCAGCACCAGCCCTGGCGCTGCGGTCGATTACCAAGTCATTTGGCGATTTCGTCGCCCTGGGCGGTGTGGACTTCGACATTCGCCACGGTGAGGTCCACTCCCTGCTCGGTGAAAACGGAGCCGGCAAATCCACTCTGATGAACGTTGCCGCCGGGCTTTACGCTGCCGACAGCGGCCGTATCGAGGTTGCTGGTCGCCCGGCCGCGATCCGTGGGCCTTCCGATGCAAAGGCCCTCAAAATCGGAATGGTTCACCAGCACTACAAGCTGGTAATGCCGTTCACCGCGGTCGAAAACATCTTGCTGGCCAATCCTGCAGGCAACTATCGGCACGCCCTTCCCGACACCCGTAGTCAGATTGCCGAAAAAGCCCGACAAATAGGCTTTGACGTCGATCTCGATAAACCCGTGGGTGCGCTTTCGATCGCCGAGCAACAGCGTGTCGAGATCCTCAAGGTTCTTGTTGCCGGGGCAAATATCATCATTCTCGACGAGCCGACCGCCGTGCTGACGGATGAGGAAGGCCAGGGCCTCCTTGAAGCCGTCCGAAAACTGGCCGAGAGCGGTTGTTCGGTGGCGCTCGTCACTCACAAACTCAACGAATCCCTGTCGCACAGCGACCGGATTACGGTGATGCGCAACGGCAGGGTTGTCGATACCGTACTGCCCGACGATGTGACCGCGCCGGACTTGACGACCATGATTGTCGGCGAATCGATCGTCGAGGAACGTCAGCTTGCAGGAGCTTCCGGCCAACCGCGCCTCACCGCTCGGAATATCAGCGCCCGCCGCAACGACGGACTGACGGTACTCGCTAACCTCAGTTTCGAGGTTCGGTCGGGCGAGATCTATGGAATTGCCGGGGTGGGCGGCAACGGACAGAGCGAACTTGTCGATGTGCTCATGGGCCTGTTGCCCCAGGCCGGCGGAACCCTGCACCTCGACGGCCCGGGTGAAATTACAGATGCGCCGGCCGCCAGCAGGCGCGGCTTCGGCCTCGCCTGCATTCCTTCAGACCGCCAGGGCCTTGCGCTGGCGGGCGATCTGAGCGTGTGCGATAATTTCGCCGTGGGGGGTGTGCTGGCGGGGAAATACGGTTCCTGGGCCAGGCTTGATCGTAAGGGCATGGCGTCTGCGGCCCGCTCAGCGGTGGAGAAATTCGACGTCCAGGGTGTTCGAAGCGACACGCAGCGCGCGGCGCTGCTGTCGGGAGGCAATGCCCAGAAGCTGGTGATTGCACGGGAGTTCTCCGGCAACCCCACGGTCGTGATCGCGCACAGCCCCAACCGTGGTCTCGATGTCCGCGCCTCGGCGGCCGTGCATGATCATCTCAGGAACGCCCGCGACGAGGGCGCAGCCGTCGTCCTGATCAGCGAAGATCTTGATGAAATCCTGCTGTTGTCGGACAGAATTGGAGTCATGAACTCAGGCTTGATCGTCGCCGAGTTTTTGGCTCCAGCAGATCGCCACGCCATTGGAAAGGCGATGATCGGGCATGGCTGAGATCGCCAAAGCGCGTCACTTCAGGCGTATCAACCTGGAAATCCGAGATGACATGCCGCAATGGCAGCAATCAGCGGCTTTCCTGGCCGGAGTGACTGCGGGCCTGGGGATCTCTGTTTTGATCCTTCTCCTGTCCGGTGTCGGATTGAGTGCCCTGTTGAACGAATTTGTGGTTTTCATTTTTACCAGCCCTAAGAACATATCGGCGGTGCTGGTTCAGGCCGGCCCGCTGATCATCGTCGGCCTGTCGGCAGGAATCGCCTTCAAGGCGCGGTTCTGGAACATTGGCATCGAGGGGCAGGTCATCTTCGGCGCCATCGGTGCGACACTGATTGCCATCTACGACATCGGACCTGAATCGACCCGCCTCTTCCTGATGGCTCTGTTCTCGGCGCTTTTCGGCATGATGTGGATTGTGTTGCCGGCCATCCTCAAACTCCGATTGCAGGTCAATGAGATCATCTCGACGCTGCTGATGAACTATGTCGCGTTCAATTTCCTGCTGCATCTTCTCTACGGGCCCTGGCAGGATCCGGTGAGCGCGTTTCCGCACTCACAGCAGTTCGACGATTTTGAGCGTCTGGCGCCGCTCGGTTGGCAGAACCTCAACAGCTCACTGCTGATCGCTGCGATCCTGGTGGTATTCTGCTTCTGGTTCATGCTCAAGAGCCGCTTCGGATTTCAGCTCAATTTCATCCATTCCAATGCACACAGGGCCAAGGCGCTCGGTGTCAGGGTTGCGCTGCTGACGATGGTCGCCGCGCTGCTGTCGGGGGCACTGTCGGGACTGGCGGGATTCGCCATCAGCGCGGGCATCGAGTCGCGCATGACCCAGTCGTTTTTCATAGGCTACGGATTTTCCGGCATCCTGATCGCCTTCCTGGCACGCAACAACCCGCTCGGCATCGTCGCCGTGTCGCTGCTCGTGGCGACTTTGATGATTGCCGGTCAGAGCCTTCAGGTGTTCTATCAGATTCCGTTCGCGATGGTTCAGTTGATCCAGGCGGTCATCGTGATCTGCGTCGCCGCGTCGGAGTTTTTTATCCGCCACCGCGTCCGCTTTGTCGAATAGGGCCGCCAATGGACTTTCTGATCAACTGGCTGGCCAATATACCCGGATTTGCGGTGCCGTTCGCCTTGGGCGCGCTGGGGCTCATCGTCTGCGAAAAATCCGGTGTGCTCAATCTCGGCGCGGAGGGCTTTCTGCTGATCGGCGCCATGGCCGGCGCCGGCGCGGTCCTGACCTTTGGCGGTTACCCGCTTCTGTCCCTCGCCGTGGCGGCACTGGCCTCGGCGGCGCTGTCGCTGATTTTCGCGGTACTCGTCATCCTGCTGCGGGTCAACCAGGTGATCTCCGGGCTGACGATCGTGTTCCTGGCCCAGGGCCTGACGAGCCTGATCGCCCTGAAACAGGGCTGGACCAACAAGGCTTTCACCGGCCTTTCGCCAATCGACCTCGGACCGCTGTCCGACCTGCCGATCGTGGGACCGGTCGTTTTCAGCCAGGACCTGATCGTTTATTTGACGCTGATCCTTTATGTGCTTGTCGTCTACGTGTTGAGGCACACCAATGCCGGGCTGCGGCTGCGGGCGGTCGGAGAGAACCCGGAGGCGGCGGACGCAGCCGGCATCAATGTTGTGGCCTATCGGTTTGTTGCTGTTTTGATCGGTGCGTTGTTGTTGGGCCTGGCTGGTGGATACCTGACCGTCGTTGTTTCAAAAATCTGGGTTGACGGCCTGACGGGCGGACGCGGTTGGATTGCGATCGCTCTCGTCATTTTCGCACGCTGGAGGCCCTGGCGGGCGCTTGGCGGCGCGGTTCTGTTTGGCTGCATGGAGGCCTTGATACCGCGTGTGGCTGCGGTTGGCATTCAGGTTCCCCAGTATTTTGTCCTGATGATGCCCTATGTCGTGACACTCGCCGTCATGGTGTGGACAAGCCTGTCGCGTAATCCCGCCTCGGATGAACCTGGCGCGCTCGGACACCCCTTTGTGCGCGAGGAACGACACTGACCGGGCGGAGGTGAGACTGCCGAAGATGCGATCGGACGGGAGGAGTTGGGAGATCGTCTGTTTGTTTCCGCATAGGTCACTGCGTCCGCACGCCTCCGCGTTGGTATCAAACCGCGACGGTGGGCGCCGGCATTGTATTCGGATGCAGGCATCGTGAGTAACCGGGCGACACTGCGGGAAAGAGCGTTCGGGCACGCGGCGATGTTGATCTATGCCGCCCTGGTCGCCGGTTCGTTTTCGTTCGGCGCCCTGGCGGCCCCCCATATCGGCGCCGCCACTTTGACGGCAGCGCGGTTTTTCCTGGCTGCCATCCTGATGGTGGCTGTGATGATGGCCATCTCCGGGCGCTCGCCGTCGCGCCCCACAGCCGCCTGGCGCTACATTCTCCTCGGCACGCTAATGGGCATATTTTTTGTACTGATGTTCGTCGCCCTGGAAACGACCGATCCGGTGTCCACCAGCGCCGTTTTCACATTGATCCCCTTGATGAGCGCCGCATTCGGCTATCTGCTCCTGCGTCAGATCAGCGGTCGCGTCGTTTTGGCCAGCCTTGTCATCTCGGCGATTGGCGCCCTGTGGGTGATCTTTCGCGGTGACCTTGACCGTGCACTTGCATTCGATGTCGGCCGGGGCGAGGCGATATTCTTTGTCGGCTGTGTATGCCAGGCAGCCTATGGTCCCTTTGTGCGCCTGCTCAATCGCGGCGAAAGCGTGCTTGAATTCACTTGCTGGACCCTGGTTGCCGCGACGATCTGCGTGACGATCTATGCACTGCCCGAGATCGCCGATACCGATTGGTCGCGGATCCCGCCCATCGTCTGGTACTGCCTCGCCTATCTGACGGTGTTCGCGACCGCCATCAGCTTTTTCCTGCTGCAATACGCCTCCATGCGGCTACCTGCCGCCAAGGTGTTTGCCTACGGATATCTCGTACCCAGTTTCGTCATCGTGCAGGAAGGTCTGTTTGCACAAAACTGGGTCAGTCCCGTCGTCGCCGTCGGCGCCGTCATCACGGTCACCGGCCTGTTCGTTCTTGTATTTGCGCCCGAGGGCTAGGAAAGACCTCCCATGGCGATGCGCCAGCCAAATGTCGGGCGTGTCATGAGGTCAGAAAATTCAGCTCAGGATTTGACCGCCCGGAACCTGGTCCACAGGTGTGATCTCGATTGAACTCACGTTGACGTGCAACGGCGTGCGGAGGGCATATGATATAGCCTCGGCGATGTCCCGTGGTTCCAGGAGTCTGATTTCCGAAACAAACGTCGCACGCGCCTTTTGATCCGGGAACGCGGTATCGAAAAAGCCGGTTTCGGTCCGACCCGGGCAGATTTCCGTATGCCTGATTTTCGTTCCGCTCAGTTCCATCCGCAGATGTCGCGACAGCGAACGGATGGCGCCTTTGCTGGCGCCGTAGACTGGAAGTCCCAGCGGATAAAGGCTGGCGATGGATCCCATCGCCACGATATGCCCCCGTTTTCGCCGGATCATCGACGGCAAGACGGCTCGCAACACATGGATCGACGCGGTGACATTCACCTCAATCATCTCGTCTACCTGATCCGGACGGGTTCCGAGAAAACCTTCTGCCAACCCGTGCGCCAACCCCGCATTGTTGATGAGCACATCGAAGTCCCGGCCGGTGAGCGCCTCATATAGCGCGTCGGTCCGACGGATATCCATGGCGATCGTTTCGCAGCCGGTTTGCGTGGCGAGATCCGCCAACCGACCTTCATGCTTGTCCATTGCGACAACGTCGATGTCGTTGTCGAGGAGCATCCTCACACAGGCCGCCCCGATTCCGCTGGAAGCGCCTGTGACCAATGCTGACCGATAGGAATGAATGGGCACTTTGTTCCCCCAGAATTTTGCGTAGAGACCGGAACCGGTTGCCGCATAGACGAACTAGTCCAGCAGCGTTTCCGGCAGAAATGTGATGATTTCGGGAAAAGCGATCACCAGCACGATGACAACCAGATCCGCCAGCAGGAACCAAAGGATTCCGCGAAAAATATCGGTCAGGCTGACGAGGTCCCCGACGACGCCCTTGATGACGAAGACATTGATGCCGATGGGTGGCGTGATCATGCCGATCTCCAAGAGCTTTGCCAGATACACACCAAAGAAAACCAGCCCGATCCCGGCTTCATCCAAGATCGGCAGAAAGACAGGCAAGGTCAGGAGCATAGCGCCGATTGGCTCGAGAAACATGCCGAGAATGAGATAGACGACCGTTATACCGATCAGCAGGATCAGCGGATCAGCTTGAAGCCCGATGATCGCCGAGGTGAACAGGTCCTGGGTACCGGACAGAGACAACAGACGCGTCAGCAGGTTGGCGCCGATGGCGATGATGAAGAGCGTCCCCGTCGTCGTCAGGGTCTCGATTGTCGAGTCGTACAGGACCTTCAACGTCAGCGACCGGTTGAACAGTGCCACCAGTATAGAAGCAGCCGCACCGATGGCGCCGGCCTCCGTCGCGGTAAACAGTCCGGTAAACATGCCGCCGAGAATGATGACAACGATCGACACCAAAGGCCAAGTCGGTCGCAGGACCTCGATTTTCTCCCGAAGCGTGTGGGTTTCGGTGACCGGCTGCGCCAGTTCCGGGTTGAGCTTGACGCGGATGATGATCAGAGCCGCGTAGGCAATCGCCGTCAGCAGCCCGATACCGATGCCGCCCAGGAACAGCTTCCCGATATTGACCTCGGCGAAGATTCCGAAAAGGATCAGCAGCACACTCGGCGGGATGAGTGCGCCAAGTGTTCCAGCCGCAGCCACGGAGCCCGTTGCCAGGCTCGGAGCGTAGTTGAAGCGCACCATTTCCGGAATTGCGATACGCCCCATGGCAGCCGCGCAGGCGATACTCGAGCCGGTGACCGAAGCAAAACCGGCACAGGCGAAAACCGACGCGACGGCCACCCCGCCGGGCAGCCGCGCGAGCCATATTCGACAGGCCGCGAACAGCCCTTTCGTCAGGCCCGCGTGATAGCAGACGTAGCCCATCATCAGAAACATCGGAATGGCCGATAAAGTCCAGGTGGCGGCGAATTTGTAGGTGACGGCTGACAGAATGCCCCAGGCCGGTGTGAAGCCGAGCATCAGCCAGATGCCACCGAACGACACCATCCCAAGCGCAATCGCGATCGGAACGCGCAAAAGCAGAAGCAGGACGAGAACGACAATGCTGAGGAGGCCGATGGTTTCAAACGACATGGATCAGCGCTTCCCACATCGGATCATGCCGGATCCGGTTGTTTAGGTTTGCCGAACAGGTCTTCGTGACCGGCAAGGCTTGCAACGACTTTGTAGATATTGATCAGCGACCACAGGCCGAAACCGATCGGCAACATGAAGTAGCCGGGCCAGTCGGGGACTCTCACATCCAGTTCGAGAACATAGGAGTTGTTCTGGTACTTGTGCACGGCATCGAGGAGAAAGCCGTATGCGGCCCCTCCCGTGGCGATCGCCACGACCAGTCGAACGGCCAGAAGGTTCCATTTCTGAAGCCAGGTCGGCAGGATGTTATAGAACACGTCGACTGCAATATGCTTGTCGAGCTTCTCTGCCAGAGCGACCGGAAGAAACGAAATGGCAGCCATGTAGTAGTTCGCCACGATCGCCCCGGTGGCCGGGAGCGATGTGGAAAACAGGTTGATCAGAAAGACGTCAACGGAAATCTGCACGATCATCAGGACGACAGCGGCCGCCCCAACGATTGTTGTGACGGCCACTATTCTCGACAGCAGAATACCGACAAAGTTCATGGTGATTCGCTGTTGGCTACCCGACTTATTCTAGCGTTGAGACATCGACCTTATCATAGATCTCTTGCTGATAGAGATTTGCAACTGCGTCGACATCGGTCGGATCGATACCCTTCACCAGGCCGCGCCATTTCTCGATGAGAGCAAGCAGGCGATCGCCATGGTTGTTCGCATCCGGGATCGTGTCATCCTGCTGAGCGGCGGCGATGACCTCCTTGATGTTGTTTTCTCTGAACAGGTCGATCGACGCGCGTATAGATGCAGGCGTCTCCAATTCCGTGACGTTCAGTTCGGCAGCATTGGCAGCGAGCTTGCGATCATTGGCCGTGTAATTGACCGTAGCGTAGGCAAGCGCATCGTTTGCCGCATTCAGAAAAACACGCTTGTTTTCCGCCGACAGCGACTTCCAGAAATCGAGATTGATATTGAACATCGAGTTGCCGCCGTAAATCCCGATTGGCGCGTCGTAGACATATTCCACATGATCGCCCAGCGAGTAGGTCTTGATGATGTCCCACAGGTGGATATTTCCTTCCAACCGGCCACTGGAAAGAGCTTCATACACTTCACCAACGTTCACCGAGATCGCCGAAGCATCCCACTGGCCAACCAGTTTGTTGAAGGCGCTGAAGCCGCGGATCTTCATGCCCTTCAGATCGCTCACATCCTCCAGCCGCGTCTTGGACATCAGGACGTATGACGAAACCACCGCGAAGCCGGTAAAGGCCTGATTTCTGCGCCTGAATTCATCCAGGCAAGGCTCGCAGGTGAAAATGAACTCGGTCATGGCGCCGCCGACGACAACCGGTTCGACCACGGTCGCAACAATGTCGATAGCATAGTTCGTCAAGGGGAATTCGCCGCGCACATAGGCCGGAACCATGTAGCCGATCTGGGCCGTACCGTTGGTCAGGCCCTCGGTCGTCTCCGCGTAACTTAGCAGAGTCCCGGCAAACACTTTGCCCGTATACTCACCGCCGGTCCCTTCTTCGATTTTTTCGGCAAACAGGCGCATCCCCCGTTGCAAGGCGCCATCCCCCGAAGCGCCCATCACGATTCGCACTTCTTCGGCGAGCACCGAAACCGGCGCCAAGGCCGCGGCGACCCCAAATGCTGCTGCAACAAATGCAGACTTCACATTCCTCATGACACACCTCCCGATATTCTCTTTGATTGATCGATTATTGAGACTATCGGTCGCCACTGATTTTGTCCATAAAAAATAATTATTTTCTAGAGAAACAAACGATGCTATCTATTTCGCCACGACGCGATGCGGCGTTGATCGTATTCAGCTGCCTTCAGGACGGGAATTTGGCAAATGACGCCAGGAATGAGACCCTCTTGTTTTGGCGTGTTTGCGAGAGGCATGACAGCCCATCCGCAACACGACGTAAGGCAAACAGGTGGCCCTGCCCGCCAGTCGCTGAACGCTGAACGCCGCAACGGGGCGCACGGACTTGAAATCGATCGATCGTCATCGGTCAAAGGGAGGCAGTGTCATGGTCAAGGAAAATGAGGAACTGCGGGCACAGGTATTGGAGGCCTGCAGAGGCATGGCCGCCTATGGTCTGGGTTCGGGTCTCGGCGGTCACGTTTCAGTGCGATATCCGGACGAGCCCTATTTTTACATGCACGTGTTCGAGCGCACGTTCGAAGAAATGCAGCTGGAAGATATCATCCTGATCGATTTTGACGGCAATCCCGTCAACTCGAACCGGGCGCCCAGCATCGGCATTGATTTTCACCATGGTATTTACAAGCAGCGTCCCGACGTACAATCAGTGGTTCACTCACACGGCTTCTGGATCACGGCGCAGGCTGCCTACGCGCGTCCTCCCCGGATATTTGCCAACGTGTCCACTGTGTTTTACGAACGGACGGTCATCAGCCCGAATGACGATTTCGAGTCGATCGGCAAGGCTCTGGGCGATGATGATATTGCGATCGTCATTCCCTGGCACGGCGCGATAACGGTCGGAAGCAGCCTGGGCGAGGCTGTCGCTCGCCATGTCGTCTTCGACTACACGGCGCGCATGGATGTCACCCTTCCCCCGCACACGCCGACAATGCCGCACAGTCAATGTGCTCATTTGCAGGCCATTGTGGAACGCGCCGACTACTACAACGAGACCTGGAAACTGGTTCAGCGCAAGGCGAAAGCCGCCTACAACGGTAGCCGCGTCGTTCCGATGTTTACCTGACCAGGCGGACTTAGATCGAAAATCGAGGATTCGGTGGCAAAGGGACAGGCATTTTCACTGGACCGCAAAGTGGCTTTGGTGGCAGGCAGCACCGCAGGCATCGGCATGGCGATTGCCGAAGCATTTACCCAAGCGGGTGCTCGCGTTGCCGTCAACGGCCGTGACCGAGAACGGGTTTCGACGGCAGCCGGAAAATTGTCGGGTTCAATCGAAGCCGCATTCGATGTCACCGATCATGTTGCAGCCGAGCAGGCATTCGACGCGGTGATCCGGCAAACGGGCCGGCTCGACATTTTGGTCTATTGCGTCGGAATTCGGGATCGCCGCTCGGCGGCCGAGATTGAACCGGAGGATTTCCGCCGCGTTCTGGAAGCCAACACCGTTTCGGCCTATCAGTGTGCGCGGCTTGCCGCCGAAAGAATGACACATCCTGAATGCGGCCGGATTGTTTTCGTGTCGTCCACCGCCGCGGCAAGACCGTTTCGCGGGGACCCGGCCTACGCATCGTCAAAGGCCGCTATGGAGAGTCTTGCGAGGTCGCTTGCCTTCGAATTCGGAGCTTCGGGGACGACGGCGAATGTTATCGCGCCCGGTTTCGTAGCAACGGAATTCAACCAGGGGCTGGCGCAGGAGCAAGCCATCCGTGACTTTGTCGAAGAACGCATTCCCTCGCGTCGCTGGGCTCGGCCCGAAGAAATCGCGAACGTCGCGGTCTTTCTGGCTTCCGACGCCGCCAGCTACGTCAACGGTCATGTGCTGGCCGTTGATGCCGGAATGTCGGTCATTTTGTGAGTGGCGTGTCGGAAATGGTTGCAACAGTCTACGAGCAATTCCGCGCTGCGGCCGAGATGTCGCCGGATCTTCCCTTTCTCAGTTATCCGGAATCCGCAGACCGGGAGTACCTGCGCGAAGGCCGGGAATTTTCCTATGGCGAAAGTCTTGAAACCGTCGATGAGCTTGCAGACAGATACGAAAGGGCCGGATACCGGCCGGGTCATCGCGTGGCATTGCTGTTCGGAAACCGGCCCAACCACTTCTGGCATCTGCTGGCGCTGAACCGGATCGGTGCGAGCGCCGTGCCGCTAAACCCGGCCTATCTCGATCATGAACTGCACTACGGCATCGAATTCGCCGAATGCGCGATGGTGGCGGCAGCCGGTGCGAGAGTATCCGACCTTCGCCGGGTCGTTACCGAGATGGAAGTGCCGGTCGCCTTGGTCGATGTCGATGATGAACCGGACGCGTTGCCTGCACCAAGCCGCAGGCCTGCACAGATTTCCGGTCCAAAAGGCGATCGCGAAGCGTTGATCATCTACACATCAGGGACGACGGGGCGCCCGAAGGGCTGCATGATATCCAACACGTCTTGTCTGGCGGCCGGAGAAAGCTACGGCACCGCCGGTGGCCTGATCAACTTCGAGGCCGGGCAGGATCGTCTCTACATCCCTTTGCCCACGTTCCACATGAACGTCACCGTCTACACGCTCAACACCATGACACGGTTACGCAACTGCATCGTTCTTCAGGATCGGTTCAGGGCGTCGACCTGGTGGTCCGACATCGTTTCGACGGGCGCCACATGTGTTCATTATATGGGCATTATCCCGCCCCTCCTTGTGAAATCCGAAAAGTCGGTCCACGAAACCCGGCATCGGGTGAAGTTCGGCCAGGGCGCTGGCGTCGATCCGATCGTCAGGGAGGCGTTCGAGGAACGGTTCGGCTTCCCTCTCATCGAAGCCTGGGGAATGACCGAGACGTCGCGCGCGATCCAGAACTGCCGCGAACCTCGGGATCCGGACGGCCGTGCGTTTGGCCGCGTTCGCGCGCCACTCGAGGTCCGCATCGTGGATGATGACGACAAACCGCTACCTCCGGGAACGCCGGGAGAACTGATCGTCCGGTGCCAGGGACCGGACCCCCGCCACGGATTCTTTTCGGGATATCTGAAGCAGCCTGAGGAAACCGAGAGGGCTTGGCGCGGCGGCTGGTTTCATACCGGTGACATCGTCAGGCAGCGGGATGACGGGATGCTTTATTTCGTTGATCGCAAGAAGAACATTATTCGTCGAAGCGGTGAAAACATCGCTGCTGCTGAGGTCGAGGAAGCGTTGATCGAAAATCCGGCGGTCAAGAGCGTTGCTGTGCTGGCGGTCGAGGACGAGTTTCATGACGAAGAAATCCTGGCCTGCATCGTGCGGATGCCGGGTATCGATGCCACGGGGGAAACGGCGACCTCGATTTGCCAGGCTGCCGGCGAACGGCTGGTCAGATACAAGTTGCCGGCCTGGGTTTGTTTCGTCGATGAGATCCCGGTGACAAGCACGCAAAAGATCCAGAAAAGCGCGATTTTTCCGGAAGGCGTCGATCCCCGAAAAGACCCGCGCACGATTGATACGCGCCCTCTCAAGCGCAGGAAGGGCTAGGGCGATGGCCGATCCGGTATTTATAGTCGGAGTCCACGAACACCCGACGCGGCTGGCGACCGCGCAATCAGTGCCGCAACTTCACGCCGAAGTCGCCGTCGGCGCCCTCAAGGACGCCGGACTTTCAAAAGGCGATGTCGACGGCTACTTCTGCGCCAGCGACGCGCCGGGCATTGGCCCCTTGTCCATACTCGAATACATGGGGCTGAACGTCAGCTACACGGACTCGACCGATATCGGCGGATCGTCACCGATTGCCCATGTCGGTCACGCCATGCGCGCCATTCGCGAAGGCAAGTGCAACGTGGCACTGATCACGTCCGCTGGCCGGCCGAGGGCAGAAGCTCAGGCTCCGGGCGATCTGGCCGAGCTGCCGGAATATCCGGAATCGGCTTTCGAAGTGCCTTTCCGGGCTGCCCTTGCGCCGTCCTATGCGATGTGCGCGCAACGGCACATGCATCAATTCGGCACGACCAGCGAGCAACTCGCCTGGATCAAGGTCGCAATGTCCAATCACGCAAAGCACAATCCGGGCGCTTTGCTGCCGAAGGAAGTCACCGTCGAAGATGTGCTGAATTCGCCGTTGATTGCCGATCCGCTGCATCGTCTCGATTGCTGCGTGATGACAGACGGTGGCGGCGCGATAATTGTTGCCAGGGAGGAGATCGCACGATCCCTCGACAGGCCGCTCGTAAAGGTTCGCGGCGTCGGCGAAGCGGTGAAGTTCAACCTCGGATCGGATATCGACCTGACCACCAGCGCTGTCCGGCGATCCGCAGCCAGTGCATATGAAGAAGCTCAGGTCACGCCGGAAGACATCAAATACCTGTCCACCTATGACAGTTTCACGATTACCGTTCTGATCGCGATCGAGGACCTGGGTTTTTGCGAAAAGGGACAAGGCGGCCCGTTCGTTGCCGATGGCAATCTGATCAGCGGCGTCGGACGGTTGCCGGTCAACACCGATGGCGGCGGGTTATGCAACAATCACCCGGCCCATCGCGGTGGTGTGACCAAGGTCATTGAAACCGTTCGCCAGCTCCGGGGCGAGGCACATCCGGCCGTGCAAGTCGCAAACTGCGACGTGGCGATTGCCAATGGCCTTGGCGGCATGCTCGACCGACGCCATGGCGGTGCGACGGCAATCCTCGAAAGGATCGCATAGTGCAAATCAGCGAAGACGCAATCCGTGCACCCGTAAAGACGCCCGAAACTCAGGCCTTCTGGGATGCGGCAAACGACATGCGGCTTTTGTATGCGTCTTGCCGCAATTGCGGAAAGCCGCATTTCTATCCGCGCCGCATCTGCCCTTTCTGCTTTTCCGAACAGGTTGATTGGAAGCCTTCAGCGGGATTTGCCGAGATTTACGCCTTCAGTCTTTTCCGCAAAGGCAGCCCTCCATACGTATCGGCCTGGATTACCCTTGATGAGGGTGTGTCCATCCTCACGAACATCACCGACTGCAATGCCGAATCGCTGTGTATCGGAGACAGGGTGGAGGTTGTCTTCACACCTGCCGCCGATGGTCAGTTGACACCCCTGTTCAAACCGTTGGCCAGAACGTAACGAACACGGGCCGAGTGCGCCGTGTTTTACAGAAGAGAGTACCGACATGCTGCCTCCATCAAACAAACGGCGCATGCAGAACCATTGCCGGACGCTTACCGTTGAAAGCTTCGAATGTGACGACGGAAGCATCGACCTGGAACTGCGCCTCGTCGATCAGAAGCGCTTCGGTTTTGACGATCGTGAACGCGGCAGGCTTGAACCCGGCGAACCGGTGCATGCCATCAACGTCCGAATTTCGGTCAATCAGGATCTGGAAGTAACGAACATCGACACGGATCTTGAGGCCATGCCGTTCGCGTTCTGCCAGGGTGGGGATGCAAACGCATCCAAACTGATCGGCAGTCGCCTCGACAGAGGCTGGCGCAGATCGGTCCGCGAAGCCATGGGTTCGACCAAGGGCTGCACGCATTTGTCGGAACTTCTCACTCTTGCGCCAACGGTTGCTTTCCAGACCAAGGCCATTCGCCGTGAACATGCTGACCGTCAGATCGGCAATGAAGATGCCGATCAGGTCAAACCACCTTTTTTTGTCGGTGGGTGTCATAGCTGGTCGATCGACAGTCCAGTGACGGCGACATATTTCCCTCGGTTCAGTTCTGGCGGAAAGTCGGACGACGACGATCGCTAGTGTCCTGAATCTGAAGTTCGTCACATTGAACAGCACGCTCCGAACGAACTTCAGATCCACCACAACTAGGCTTGGCTACTTCGGCGGCATCCGACAACCACCATCTATGCGTATGGTCTCACCATTCAGCATCGGGTTTTCCACACAATGCGTGACAAGATCGGCGAATTCATCCGGGTCGCCCAGTCGCGCTGGAAACGGGATGCTCTCAATCACCGAGTGTTTGAGATGCTCGGGCAAATCCGTTGCCATCGGCGTTTCGAACATGCCCGGCGCAACCGCAATGACACGGATTCCATGCCGAGCCAGATCGCGCGCCATGGGTAGCGTCATGCCGACGACACCCGACTTTGATGCCGCATAGGCCACGTGACCGATCTGGCCATCGAAGGCCGCAATGGAAGCCGTATTGACGATGACGCCGCGCTCGCCATCCGGATTCACCGGCTCCAACTCAGCCATTCCGGCTGCCGACCGGCTCGCCACATTGAAAGTCCCCATCAAATTGACCCGCAAGACTCTCTCGAAAACGGCCTCGTCATGCGGTTCGCCCCGGTGCAACGTCGTGAGAGCTATCGCGATCCCCGCACAGTTTATGCAAATCCTCTCCTGCCCCAGGGCCGTGCGGACGGTATCCAGGGCCTCCACGACGCTGCGCGCGTCACCGACATCACAATGGGAATAGATGCCACCGATATCACCCGCCACCTTCTCACCGCGGCCATCATCCATATCAAGGATCGCCACGCGAGCGCCAAGCCCACCGAGCTTCCTTGCAACAGCTGCGCCCAATCCGGAAGCCCCTCCTGTGACGATGGCAGCAACATGACGATCGATGATCATACATCTCTCCAAGCCGCGGCGCAGGCGATGCTGGACACCATATTGGGAACCAGCGCTCGCGCGGGTCTCATCCTGCCTCATGAAAGTTGTGATGGCGGGCTGTCGTATGCAATAAGGTGATCCTGCCAAATTTTCTAGAGGCAAAAACCGGACAAAAGACGGAGTGACGTTGGGTGAATAGGGCGGACCTTGACGCCGACAAGGCGCGAGATGAGAAACCGGGCACATCGATTAAACGTGTCCCGGCAGTCAAGCGTGCAGCAGCCATACTTTGGGAGTTGGCCGACCGCCCAACCCCCATGAACCTGTCGCAGATCTCGAGGGCTGTCGGCATCATTCCCAGCACCTGCTTGCATATCCTGAGGGAGTTGGCCTCGGCGCGCCTTGTATCCTACGACGTCAATTCGAAGACCTACCAACTCGGGTCAGGCATTACCGACCTTGCAAAGAGCGCGCTGCGCCTCAACGATTTCGCCGAACTCGCCAAGCCCCGGCTGCAAACGATCGCCAACCGTTTCGCCATGACCGCGACGGCCACCTCGAAGATCGATGATCAGCACCTTGCTCTGGTTGCCTTTGCCAATCCGCCCAATTCCATTTCCCTCAACGTTACCCTGGGTGGTCGGGTTCCGCTCATGTCGGGTGCTTCCGGTCGTTGCTTCGCCGCCTTTGGAAGCATGACCGAAAAACAAATCCGGCAAAATTTCGGCAAGGTAAAGTGGGTTCGACCGATCAACCACGAGACCTGGGCCGAAGAGGTGGAGCAAACGCGGATTGACGGATTTTCTGAAGACCGGGAAGGTTTCGTCAATGGCGTTTCCGCGATCGCGGTACCGGTTTTCATGCCCGATGGCAGCGTTTCGCACACCATTGGCGTATATGCAATTACGGCTCAGCTCGAAGCGATCGACCGGCAGGAACTTGTGAACGCCCTGAAGCAATCTGCAGAGGACATCCACCGCAGGATGAGCCGGTAACGGCGCTGCAGCTCCCGCCGAAAAACATCATCAGACCGGAGCCTTTGCATGGCTCCAACACCTCAAGCATGTCCGTCGACATAGATACCTGCTCCAACTCCCTTTTTCTTCGGCCGGTATTCCCGTTCGATACGCGAAGTGGCGGCGGCAACCAAGATTTGTCCGGCGTAACCCCGACGGCATATTCGCCTTCTCGGTTCAGGGTGGAATTTTCTATAGAAAATTAGTTTTTGTATATTGACAACCAAGTGGTGATCAAACCATAGTTGCAACAGTTCAATAAGGCCGAAGTTTCAGGAACTTCGGCCGCGGCGGGCAACGTCTGCTCAAGACGCAATTGAAGCGACGAACGGGTCTCGTCTTGCACAACCATCATGTCGGCAAGCGAGCCAGCATCTCGGCGTTGGGACAGATGGTAGTCCGCCGCAAGACGAGTAGTACCGTGGGATTGAAGCGCTCGGTCCTGGCAATGACGCACAACATCCTTGGAGGAGTGCCTACATGAGTGCCGCATTGCCGCTGTCGGGTGTTCGGGTCATCGAATTGTGTTGGGTCTGGTCCGGGCCGCTGCTTGGTCAATACCTTGCCGACCTCGGTGCTGAAGTCATCAAGATCGAGTGGTACAAGAGATATGATCTCTATCGTACCCGCGGCGTTGAACGCATGGCGGGCAAGTTTCCCGAGTTTATCCGCCGCGAAATGTCACAATCGTTTCACGGGCTCAATCGAAACAAGATCGGCGTCACGCTTGACTTGAAGGTGGACAAGCACAGGGAAGCGCTGTTGGATCTGGCATGCGAAACAGACCTGGTAATCGAGAACTTCACGTCGGGAACTCTGGAGCGCCTGGGCATCGGGCACGATGCGCTTTCCGCATCCAACCCGGGAATCGTTCTGCTGTCGCTTTCTGGTTTTGGATCGTCGTCGCGTCTTTCCGACATGCGAGCTTATGGTCTCGTTCTGTCTGCACTATCCGGTCTCGAAGCAAACATCGTCGATCCGGAAACCAAGGAATTCGTGGGAACGCCGACCTTCGTGGCCTCCGACCCGAACGCCGCAACCTACGGCTTGTCCGCGTCGATCGCGGCGGTGCTGGAAGCAAAGCGGACCGGGAAAGGAGCCCACATCGAGCTTTCGCAGCTTGAGGCAATTGCCCACGCCGCAACGGACAATGAACAGGAGCTCGCGGAGCTCGCCTCATCGCTGGGTTTGTCGGCTGATTTTGGCTCCAACGCTTCCTCTGTCCTTCGAACCAAGGACCAGAGCCACATCTGCGTTGCATGGCCCGCAGGCATGTCCGATGCGGAGGAGGAGTCCCTGAGGGTGCAGGCAGCCAAATTGTCAGGCACACAGGCAAAGCAGTTGTTCGAAGAAGCTGGCGTCAGGTGCGTTCGCGTCATTGAACAGCCGGCGGAAGTAGGCGCAGGGGCTGCCCGGGAGGGCACGCTCATTTCCACGGTTCATCCGACCACCGGTCCGGAAAAGATCGTCGCTGCACCCTGGTGGATCGACGGACACCGCGCACCGCTTAGGAAAACAGCTCCAACACTTGGCGAGGGTAATGATTACGTGCTCGGCAAGTTGCTTGGCTGGTCGCTCGAAGACCGCAACGCCATCAGCAAGTTTGATGTGGAGCGCCGCGATGGATCAAAATGAAGCCTTCCGGGCCACTCCGAGCCGGTCTCTGGAGATCGGAGCAGCTCACTTTGTTGTCGTTGGCGCCAATCGGTCCGTCCTCAACGCAGCGAGCTGGCTCAAGAAATTCGGTGCATCGCTTGAGGGTGCGACCTCGCTCGAACAAGCGCGAGAACTTGAGCCGGCCCCACTTGCCATTTTCGTTTCCGGGGACACCGAACCACACGAGGCGCCGCGCAATGAGGGGCCAACGGAAATCTACCTTTGGGACTATGAAGTCGGCCGCCCGGGCGTAGGAGCGTTTGCCAGTGCCGTTTCGGGTGTGTCGTCCGTGATCGGGAACGCAGATGGGCCACCGGGCATATTGCCGGTTCATCTGCCTGAGCGCTGGGCCGGCATGTTCGGTGCAAACATGGCGCTGGGGCTGATGTTCGTCAACGCATCGCAGGGAACGTCACGGCCGCGTCGAATTGATATCTCGGCAGCCGACATCCTGCGCGCATTTGCAGAGCAGAACTCCGGCAATCATGCCGGCGTTCCGTATGGGTGGCGTCGGCATGGACGCACTACGGTTGAGCACGGCGGTGTCTTTCCGCAGGGCTTCTTCAGTTGCCGAGACGGGTTTGTCGCAGTGCAGGCGCGGTCAAAACAGGACTGGGCATCGATCCTCGCTGCCTTCGGAAATCCCTCATGGGCGCAAGAGCCCGAATTCCAGAATCCGTTCAAATTGTCCGAGGACGACAGTCGGATCATGCCGGTCTTCGAAGCAGAACTGAGCAAACGCGGCCGGCACGAACTGCTGGAACTGGCGGTCGAAACAGGGGCGCCAATGGCACCGGTCTTGTCGCCGGAGGAAGCGGCGGAATGGCAAATTTTTCGACCTGGATATACGGATGAGTCCGGAAAACCGAATGTGCCCTATATCGTCAACCGATAAAGCCTGATGCCAATCCTCGGTGAGAGAATGAGATGACTTGGGGGACGATTACAGACGAGGGAATAGCCGAAGCTGAAGCGCTTGTTGGTGTTCCGCTCAGACGCGATCGCATGCAGTGGATCGAGACGGCAACCCGCGACGCAATCCGTCATTTCGCCTGGGGTGTCGGTGACAACAACCCGTTGTGGCTCGATAGGGATTATGCGAAGGCATCACCCTACGGTACCATCGTCGCACCACCCTGCATTCTCTACGCGGTCGACGGAACCGTTGTCGCGCCCAAGCTACCGGGCGTTCAATGGCTTTATGCCGGTACATCGTGGACCTGGTTCGAACCCATATTGCTTGACGATTCCTTCAGCGTCGACGCCGTGCTCCTCAAACAGGAAATCAAGCACGGCCGGCGCTTCCCGAAATGGGTTCTGCAGACCGGGGAACTGAAATATACGAACCAACACGGTCGCGTTTCCGGAACCGCCCTTGGTCGATGCGCCAGGACGCCGAGAGGCGAAAACCTCAAGGAGCAGACCAATTCCGAAAACCGGCAATCCAACGAGCCGCACGAATATACCGTTGATGAAATCGACGAGATCGAACGTCAGGTTCTGGCGGAACCGAGGCGTGGCGACCAACCGCTCTACTTTGAGGAGATCTCGGTCGGCGACAAAGTACCTCAGGTCGTCAGGGGACCGCTCGGCGTCATCGACATCATGGCTTGGTACTCCGCCCAGCAGGGTGCCACGCACTATGGCGGCGTGCACGGCGATGCTATTCGCTACCGTCAGCGGCACGCCGATTATCACGTCAACAAGAAGACCGGCGCCAGGGAATCGGCCGGACGAGGACACCTGGAAACGGCAACCGGGCGCGATGTCGGAATGGGGGGAGCCTATGATATCGGACCGCAGAGAATCGCCTGGGCGCAGCACATGTTGACAAACTGGATTGGCGACCACGGATTCCTTCACACGCTGGATGTGAGCGTGCTGAGACCAAACCTGGTGGGCGATACCTTGTGGTGGGCGGGGGAGGTCACCGGGAAAGAGGTCTGCAATGGCTACGGCGTCGTCAGGATGGCGGTCCGCGCGACCAATCAGAAAGAGGTTGTATCAGCCCAAGGCACTGCGTCGGTCGTGTTGCCGTCCCAGGAAAACGGCCCCGTGACGTTTCCCATTCCGCAACGGTTGTCTTGACGATCGACAGGCGGCCGCCGGAGACATTCGAATGGTAACCAACTATTCCGACAGCCTGGTCGTTGCTTCAACTCTCAAGACCGATCTCGGCGAAGGGCCCATTTGGGACGATGCGACGGATACGCTTATCTTCGTGGACTCGACTTTCGGCCGGATACACCGCCTGTCACCGACCGGAACCCATCCGTCGAGCGTCGACGTCGGACACACCATCGGAGTCGCCATTCCGCGGCAACGTGGCGGTTTCGTCGCATCGTCCGTGGAGGGTCTGCTTTCGGTCCACGAAGACGGGAGCGACGTCGCCCTGCTGCTGCCGATTGAGAAGGACCTGACCGGCAACCGGATGAATGACGGGAAGTGCGACTCGAGAGGTCGCCTGTGGAGCGGAACATTTTCGACCCGGTTCGAACCGAATGCCGGCACTCTCTACAGGATCGACCCCGACCTGACGGTAACACCGGCGGTGGACGCGGTGCGGGTCTCGAACGGAATTGCGTGGAGCCCCGATGACAGGCTGCTTTACTTCAATGATACGCTTGCACGCGGCATCGACATGTTCGACTACGATATCGAGCACGGACAGGTGTCCAATCGTCGACGGTTTGTCGATATCGACCGGGATGTCGGATTGCCCGACGGCATGACGGTCGACAGTGAAGGCTGCGTCTGGGTCGCACTCTTCTACGGCAGCGAGGTCAGACGGTACAGCCCCGACGGGACCTGGATCGGCGTTGTTTCGCTACCGGTCGCCCGGGTTACGAGCTGCAATTTCGGCGGCCCCGATCTGATGGACCTCTACATCACCACAGCCGATTTCAGGATCCACGACGATGGGAGGGGTCATGAACCGGAAGCCGGTTTCGTGTTTCGCTGCAAGCCCGGTGTCAGGGGTCTGCCTTCCCACAAGTTTGCGGGATAAACCGGCACTAGAGTCCCAGATAAGCCTGACGGACCCGTTCGTCCTTCAAAAGGACATCCGCCGGCCCGCTGGCCGTCACCGCACCGAGGTCAAGCGCGTATGCGCGATCGGCCGCAGCCAGGGCCTTGGTCGCATTCTGCTCTACCATCAGAATGGTCACGCCAGTCTTCTGGATTTCCTTGATCGCCCTGAAGATGGTCCTGACAAGGATGGGCGCAATGCCCAACGACGGCTCGTCCAGCATCAGAAGTCTGGGCGCGCCCATGAGCCCGCGTGCGATCGCCAGCATCTGTTGTTCGCCGCCGCTCAATGTGCCTGCCATCTGGCCGATGCGCTCTTCGAGGATCGGAAACATGCTCACCGCGTGATCGAAGTCTCGATTGACCGCGACGTCGTCCGTGCGTTTGAAGGCACCGAGCCGAAGATTCTCGCGCACCGTCATGCGGGTGAGGACCATCCGCCCCTCCGGCACGTGAATGACGCCCATGCCGACGATTTCATCCGGTTCAAGTCGCGAAAGATCCTTGCCGTCCAGAGTGATCGTTCCCCGGGTCAGGCGAACAAGCCCGGAGATCGCCCGCAACAAAGTGGTCTTACCGGCACCGTTCGGGCCGATGACCGACACCAGTTCACCTTCCCCGACGTCCAGATCGACGCTTCGCAAAACCGGATTTGCGCCATACCCCGCCTCGACATCGCTCAGTTCAATCATCGTCTTCGGCCTCGCCAAGATAGGCCGTGATCACGTCCTTGTCGCGCGAGACCTCGCCCGGCGTCCCCTCGGCGATCTTGCGGCCGAAATTCAACACGGTGATCCGGTCGCAAATGCGCATGACCAGCTTCATGTGATGTTCAACAAGGATGATCGCCAAGCCGGTGGAACGCAAATGCAGAATGGTGTCAGCAAGCCACTCGAGCTCCGTTGGGTTCATGCCGGCAGCCGGTTCATCGAGCAACAGCACGCGCGGACGCATCGCCAGAGCCCGGGCCATCTCCAGCCGCTTACGCTCGCCATAGGACAGAGAGTCGGCGGTGCGCTTGCCGAGCTCCGTCAATTGAAACTGATCAAGAAGCGCATCCGCTTCATCTGACAATCGCCGTTCTTCCGCCGTTGGTATTGCGCTCAAGCGCGAGATCAGAGATTTGCAAAGCAGTGTCTGCGCGGAGCGGATGTTGTTGCGAACCGTGTGCCGTCCGAACAGCCTCAAATTCTGGAAAGTTCGGGCAATACCAGCCTTGGCGACCCGGTCCGACCGCCAGTTGGTCAGATCACGGTCGTCCAGTCGCACGGTTCCATGCGTTGCTGGAAATATTCCGGTGATGACGTTGATGGTCGTCGTCTTCCCGGACCCGTTCGGACCGATAAGTCCCATGACTTCGCCAGCAGAGAGATCGAATTCAAGTTGGTCCAACGCCTTCAGACCGCCGAACGATTTGCTGAGTTCCACCACCGAAAACACCCGTCAGCCCTCGGTTCCGACTGCCGAAGATTGCGCCGCAGCAGAAGCGTTTTGTGCGTCCTTCACGCGTTTGCGTTCGCGTCTTTCGTCCAATCGATACAATATTTCGTCGACGATCCCGCGGGGAAAGGCAGCAACGACGATGAGCACCACTACGCCGTAGAGGATCATCCGGTAATCGGTGGCAAAGCGGAAGAATTCGGGCAACGCCGTCAACAGGACGGCGCCGACGATCGGTCCGTAGAACCGATACATCCCTCCAACCGCCACGTAGAATATGGAGATCAGCGCCAGGTGGAAGCTGAAATTCGATGCCAGGACGAAGGAAGAGAATGAGGCGTAGAGACCGCCCCCGACACCGGCGACCGCGGCGCCGAACGCAAACATCGAGACCTTCACCAGCACGACATTGATGCCCATGGCCGCCGCAGCGGTTTCGTCTTCCCGGATCGCGTTTGCCGATAATCCGATCCGTGATCGTTCGATCCAGAAGAACAGCCCGACCACAATGATGACGACCGCAAATATTTCGGGCCACGCTGCGATCACGTCGACACCGCGAAAGCCAAGCGCCCCCGCGGGCCCGACCATTTGACCGTCGATCTCGACCTGGTGATGAAGGTTGCTGAAAAACACGCGGACGACCTCCGTGAAGGCAACCGTCGCCAGGGTCAGATAGATGCCCCTGATGCGCAGGCACGGATAGCCCAAGGCAATGCCGACGATGGCGCAGAGAACACCTGAAACGGCCAGCGCCGGGAACAGCGCATATCCGTACATCGTCGTGAGCATCGCCGTGACAAAGGCACCGATGGACCAGAAGCCAACCTGCGCCAGGGAAAATTGTCCGACCATGAGCGTGGCAAAGACACTGAGGGCCAGGAGAATGTTGAGACCGGAGATTTCAAAAAGCGCGGTCAAATAGGCCATGGTCAGTCTCGCGTGGAAGCCGTGCCGGCAAATATGCCCTGCGGTCGAATGACAAGAACGGCAAACAGTATAATGAAAAGAACGGCTTCCTTTGTTTCGGCGGAAATCGTACCGGCGGTCACGGTTTCTATGACACCGACAAAGAGCCCGCAGATCATGGCTCCCCGAACGCTGCCGATGCCGGCCAGGACCAGGACCACGAAACTGACCAACAGGAGATTCGAGCCCAGGAAGGGGCTGACGGTTCCGTAGGCGACACCGATCAGGCATCCGGCGGCACCAGCGATGGCGGACGCCGCAGCGAACACCGTAATCTCGACGCGGCGGCCGTTGATGCCCATCAGCCATGCCGCGTCCGGGTTCTCCTCGACGGCACGAATGGCCAACCCGCTCTTGGTGTGGTTGAGCCACCAATGTAGCAGCGCCATGATCATCAGGGCGGCAATGAAGATCACGAGATAGGCGCCGCGGATATACAGATCACCGACAAAAAACGCCAGGTTTTCAAGCGGGCTGGGGAATTCCGTGACTTCGATCGAGTAAATGGGAACCTGCTGCGTGAGATGCAGAAACAGTTCTTCAAGAATGAGCGCAACCGCCGCGCTGGTCACAAACGGAGAGAGTGCGGCGGCGTTTCTCAGCGGAACGAAGGCCACCAGACGGACAAGCAGTCCGACCAGCGTCCCGGTGACGACCGATCCGACAAACGCCAGTATCAGAACAAGGTAGCTGTCGGCGCCGCCCAGCAGGATCGAAATGGTGGCGCCCGCAAAGGCCGCCACCATCAATGTCGCTCCATGGGCGATGTTGAAGCGGTTGAGAACACCGAAGATGAGCGTGAAGCCGATTGCGACGAGCGAATAGGTGGCCCCGAACAGGAGGCCGCTGATCGCATACTCCAGCACTATCATCGCTCAACTCCGCTGCGGAAGCGACGCGCTTACTGGTTCGGCTGCCAGGCGCCGAACGCCCCATCCCGGATCGTCAGGATCACGCCGGCCTTGGGCGTGTCGTGAACATCGTTGAACGCGACCGGATAACCGCTGATGCTGTCGATGGAGACCTTTCCGTAGGCATCTCGAAGCTTGGCGCGATCCTCTTGCAGCGTTTCCCTGCTGTTCTTGATCCCGGACATTTCCAGTGCGGCTATGATCAACTGCCCGGCTTCGTAGCCGTTGACCGAGAAGAGATTGATGTCATCGCCCCAACGGTCCTTGAACTTCTTGCCGAATTCGACGATCGAATCGCCCTTGTCGTCGTAGGATCCGACCATCAGCATGCCTTCCGTGGCTTCGCCGCCGGATTTGATGGTATCGGGCACCAGTTGCGATATGCCGCCGACAAACGCATCCGGTTGCAGCCGGCGGCGGAAGGCTTCTTTCATGAACCCGATGCCGCGCTGATTGTCGGCCGACACATAGACGATGTCGGGATCGGCAGCACGCAGTTCATTGACCTGGCGGGAGAAATCCGAGTCCTTTGACAATCCGGTCACCACCACCTTGACCTCGACGCCACGATCGGTGAGCTCCTGCTTCATCAATTCCGAAATGGCCGGAAAATACGGATTGTCCGTCAGGTGATAGATACCGGCGGTCTTGGCTCCCGTATGGCCAACCACCTTGTCCGCCAGGAAGCCAAGTGCATAGGACTCGGCAAAGGAATTGCGAAAACCCCAATCGCTGATTTCGCCGAGGCCGGGCGCGCCGGCCGAGGAAGAATGGACGATCAGCCCGTTGCTGTCGGAATCAAGTTCCTTGAGATAGTTGAATGTCGCTTCTGCAATGGTCGACGTTGTCGGCCCTTTGACCATCAACACCTGGTCGTCATACACCAGCCCCTTGAGGGTCGCGATGGCCTTTGCCGGATCGAGGCCGCCGTCGGAACCCAGTTCGCCGCCTCCGACCACCTCGATCTTGACTTTCTGCCCATCGATTTCGATGCCACCAGCGGCATTGGCTTCCTCAAACGCCAATATCGTACCGCGGGCACCGGGAACGCCGTAGGGCGCAGCGCCGCCGGTCAGCGATTCAAGCATTCCGATCCGGATTGTTCCCTCATCCTGAAACGCCACCGCGGTGGACGAGGCCCCGAGTGCCAAAGCAACCGCCAGGCCGATGACCAGGCCGTTCGCTCGCGATGCAACCTCGCCAAATTCAGATCTGTTTTTCATCGTCTTCCTCCCTGTCCTGTGAATTTCTTCGGGTTGGCTGCATTGCACCGGCCAACAGACCAGCAAAGGGGTTCACCAACGTCAGCCGGATACGTCGACCCCATCATTGATCGCCGGCCTTTCGCTGTCAGGCTCCGTGCCGGGCGCCAAGCCGCTGGATCCGGTGCCGTTTCGAAGCTCAAAGCTTGGATACCCGCCTTCCTTCTCCTCCTTCAGGAATGCACGGAATCGGAGTTGCCCACCGGCATAGATCAGGCATCGATTGCGATATTTTCGGTCGACATTCGAGTTGTATCCGGTGAACCAGGACTGCTCTTTTCCGAACAGGATTCGCTCGGACATATCCTGCACTTGCCGGACCCATGACACTTCCGCCTCTCTCCTTGCGTGGAAACAGTTGACGTCATTATCGAAGAGATATCCGAGAAAGTCAGAGCACCAGTCGACAGCTTCCTCGATCCCGCGCGGAAAGTTGGTTGCGACAGATCCGCTTTGCGGTCCAGCCAGAGTCAGAAGATTGGGGAACCCGTGTACGGAGAGGCCAAACGCAGTCCGTGGCCCATCTTCCCATTTATCTTTCAGCCTGACGCCGTCTTTTCCGACGATATCGATTTTATCGAATGCCCCGGTAACAGCATCGAATCCGGTCGCATAGATGATGATATCAAACGCAAAGTCTTCGTTGTTCGTCCTGATGCCGGACGACGTAACCCGCTCGATCGGAGTCTCACCGATATCGACGAGCAACACATTGTCCCGATTGAAGACTTCGTAATAGTTCGTCTCCATGGGAACGCGACGCGTTCCAAATCCGTGGTCTTTCGGAACGAGTTTTTCGGCGACATCCGGATCGTTGACGCGCTGCCTTATTTTCTCGGCGACATATTTGGAGAACTCGGCATTGGCCTCGGGGTCGGTCAGCATGTCCTTGAAATTGCCGAGCCATACACCGAAGCCCGGCGCCGCGTAGAGTTGCTCCCAGAACGCCTCCCTCTCCGTTGGCGAAACCTCGAGCGTTTTTCGAGGGTCGATGTCATGGTAGAAACCGCTCGGCGTATTCCGGCATTGCTCGAAGATTTCAGAATACCGGTCCTTGATCTGCCGCATCTCCTTTTCGGTTATCGGCGTGTTGTGAAGAGGCGCACACCAGTTCGGCCGCCGTTGAAAAACGGTGAGGCTACCGACCTTGTCGGCGATATCGGATATCACCTGGACCCCAGTTGCACCCGTGCCGATCACTGCAACCCTTTTGCCGGCGAAATCCACCGGCTCCCTGGGCGCATGATAGGTGTGGAATGAAAGCCCCTCGAAGTTCTCGACACCTTCGTACCGGGGCAAGGTCGGCGCCGAAAGCAATCCAATGGCGGTCATGAGAAAACGAGTCGAGAACTCCTGACCATCGTCGGTGGTGATCCGCCAACCGGACTTGTCGGCATCCCAGTGCGCCGAATTCAAGCGGCTGTTAAAACGCATGTGTCGGCGGATATCGAACTTGTCGACCACGTATTGCAGGTACCGCTCGGTTTCTTCGCGCGGGGCAAAGTGCTCCGACCAGTCCCACTCACGCAAAAGCTCTTCAGAAAACGAATATCCATAGGTTTCGCTTTCGGAATCGAAGCGGCAGCCCGGGTATCTGTTCCAGTACCACGTTCCGCCAACGTCCGAGCCCTGCTCGAGGACAAGGAACCGCACGCCCATCCTGTCGAGCCGATAGGCCTGGTATATTCCACAGACTCCGGCTCCGATGACAATCGCGTCGTAGTCAAATTCCAACGTTGCTGTCTCCCGCGTCTAGACGCTCGGTTGCGTGGAAGAGAAGCGACTCCGAAGTCCGCCTTGTCGATATCCAGAACCCGCTTGTCCGGCAAAACCGGGATCGGGCTAACCTTCCGCACGATGGATTCCATACCGCCGGAACACTCGTTGTCATTCACATTATCATGCAAATATTTTGTCGCAAGACAAAAATTTATTGACCAACGACAATTGTTTCATATTCTCGTGACGCTCAAACCTTCTTGGTGTAGCGTCTTGAATGCGCCGGGAAGAACAAAGATCGAGGTCAACCGTCTGGAAGTGGTCGCGCCTGGCAAACTCGGGTCGCAGGTCAGGGAGAAATCGAAATGCTGGATGTCCGTTCGGCCATGCGCCGCGCAATGGAGTACAATCGCAATCGGCCCGCCATCATAGCTGACGATGTCGAACTGACCTTCGAACAAGCCTGGAAGCGGGGCTGTCAGTTGGCAAATGCCCTGCATGAAATCGGCCTTCGACCGGGCGACAAGGTAGCCGTCCTGGAAGACAATTGCCTGGAGGCATCGGATTTCTTTGTCGCCGCCGCCGCTGCCAATGTCGTGCGCGTTCCTCTTTACCGTCGCAACTCGGCAGTCGCGCATGGCCACATGATCAGTCATACCGACTGCCGCGCGATCATCGTTTCGCAGGAATATGCACACGAAGTCGAGCATTTCAAAGACGAGATCGACGGACTTGAACATGTCATCGTTCGCGGCGACGACTATGAAACATGGCTCGCCGGCCACTCCGACCAGGATCCGGATCTGTCCATCGACATGGACGACCCGCATCTGATCCGCCATTCCGGCGGCACGACAGGCCGGTCGAAGGGCATGCAGTTTTCACACCGTCAGTGGATGCGAACCTGCCGTGACTGGGCCTGCTTCTTTCCCAACATCGAAGCTGGCGATTACGCAACGCACGCCGGTCCGATATCCCATGGGTCGGGATATCTTTTCATGCCGATGTGGCTGGCCGGAGGCTGCAACATCCTGGTGCGCCGGTTCGATCCTGAGAATTTTGCCGATCATCTTGAAAAATACGGCGGCTTCACATTCGCGGTCCCCACCATGCTCAGCGACATGATCGCCAAGTGTTCGGGCAAGAAGGATTTTTCCGGGTTGAAGGGGATCATGGTCTCGGGTGCTCCAATCAGGCCTGCCACTGCGTTACAGGCCCGTGATTTCTTCGGCGATGTTCTCTACCAGCTCTACGGCCAGACTGAATCCGTGCCCGTTGCCGGGATGGGCCCAAGCGAATGGTTCAGTGAAGTACCAGGTTCCAATCCACTCCTGGCGGTCGGCAAGGTCATGCCCTACTCCGCCATCGAGATTCGCGATGAAAACAATCGCCCTCTCCCACCCGGTGAAATCGGCGAGATCGCTCTGAAGTGCGAGGGTCAGATATCAGAGATCCTCAACGAACCCGAACTGACCCGACAGCGACTTGTCGATGGCTGGGTCCTTTCCGGCGACGTCGGCAAGATCGACACGAATGGCTACGTCTATCTCACCGACCGCAAGGATGACATGATCATCTCCGGCGGCTTCAACATCTGGCCGGCTGAACTGGAAAACGTCATTTCCAGCCTTGCCGGCGTTCGCGAGGTCGCCGTCGTGGCCGCGCCGCATGAGCGATGGGGCGAGATCCCCGTTGCCGTAGTCGTCCTGAACGACGACGCTGCCATTTCCGAGGAAGAAATCATCGAAGCCTGCAGATCCGAACTCGGCTCTTACAAAAAACCCGGCCAGGTCATCATGCAGATGGACCCCCTGCCCCGTACACCCGTCGGAAAAATCCAGCGCAAAGCTGTCCGGGAACGGTTTTGGAAGGACGGGTCCGAACGCAACATCAGCGGTGCTTAGGTTACGATAGCCAAGTAAGCGCAGCTCGATCCACGACGGATCTCAACGCAACGGTCGAAAATCGAGAAACGACAGAGTACCGTTGGTGCCCCCGGTCGGACTCGAGCGAAGATATTTTTGCTTTAAAACAGGACTTTAATACTATTCTCGTTGGGTTTTGTGGGACAAAATGTGTCACGATAAATGGGCTTTTGTCATTCATCGCAACATGACAAACAAAGCCTCCTGTCTGATTGTCTTCCGTCACAGCCAATATGGGGCGAACCAACGGCTCCTGTCGGATCCATCAACTGCATCATCGTTTGCTGCTAGGATCTTCTCTGGTTAAAACGCTGTCCAACCATGGCCGCGGCAATATTGACTTTTTGGATATCTATCGCGCCGCCGGCGATCCCCCATCCCCAGCTGTCCCTCAGGCGACGCTCCATCGGATATTCCTTTGAATATCCATAGCCGCCCATGAGCTGCACCGCGGCGCCCGTAACCTCTCGAGCAATCTCATTGGCGAAACATTTGGCGAGCGACGAGTCCAAAATGGAAGGCAGACCGTCCTCGGCATTTTGCGCCGCGCGATGGATGAGAAGCCGCGCCGCCTCGACCCTGAGCTTCATCTCGGCAAGCTTCACCTGAACGGCTTGAAACTCGATGATCGGCCGACCGAATTGTATGCGCTCTTGCACGTAGGCAAGCACCTCTTCAAGCGCGCCTGACGCTTGTCCAAGGGCCATTGTCGCATTCCCGCACCGCTCGAGATCGAACGCCTCCATCAACTTTTTGAAACCACCGGCCGGTACTATGATTGCGTCTAGAGGTAGCTCCACGGAGTCGAAGTAAAGGTCGGAGGATGGCACGCCTCTGAAGCCCATCAGTTCTTCCTGGGGTCCGAAGGTAAATCCGGGCGTATCCTTTTCAACATAGACCGCACCGATACCCCGGGCGCCTGGTTCGTCCGACAAGCGGCAGTAGATCACGTATCCTCCTGCATGGCCGCCCCCCGAGCACCAGCGCTTGGAGCCATTCAAGATCAGGCGGTCACCTTCAATCCGTGCACTGGTCTTCAGGTCGGTCAGAGCGCTTCCCGCATCTGGTTCCGACATGCCGATCGCCACAACCAGCTCACCGCGGCAAACCCTCGGGATCACCCGTTCCTTCAAGCTTTCTTCGGCAAAGTGCTCAATCGCACGTACCGGCCCGACACAGCTCTCGAATACCGGAAAGGCAACCGCCGAGCTGACCTTTGCAAACTCCTCGACCACGAGCAAGGCCTCGAGATTACCGAGCCCGAGACCGCCATAGCGCTCGGGCACATTGATGCCCAGGAAACCCATCTCGGCATAGCGATCAAGCCACTTCCTGGGTACGGGCTTTGATTCACGTTCCAGTTCGGCGGCCAGATCCGACAGTTCCCCCTGCGCATAACGGTGCGCCGCCTCCTGCAAAGATCTCTGATCATCAGTGAGTCGAAAATCCACTGGTCGGCCTCCATTCTGTATACCGAATTTTGTTCTCTATGTTAAAGCACCATCTGCAGTTCACTGCAACAGCAGGACTGGGGCATAACCCCGGATGGCTGGCTTGCCGCGCGACAGTGTTCGGAATATCATGATCAAATATTGCTGGGACATATTCGCACTTAATGCCGAGAAGCAGCGCTACCCTTGAGAGCCAGACAACGATCGCGCCGACAATCGTGCGGCCGGTTTCGAATGCCATCAGTATCATTCGGTACCTTGGCCAGAGCGGCAAAGCCGAGACGGTAACGCATATTGCGCGTACCCTGAACATCAACTCATCAACGTGTTTCAATATCCTGCGGACTCTCGTCGCCGAAGGAATGCTTGTGTTCGATGATCGCGGAAAAACCTATGCGATCGGGCTGGGCGTAGTACAGCTGGCGCAATGTGCCCTGAGCGAAAGTGGTAAGATCGATGTCATCCGCCCCTTGCTGCACGAGGCAGCGGAACGATACGGTGTTACAATGACACTCTGGCGGGTTGCCGATGGTGACCGCAACGTCCTGGTTTCGGTGTCGCAAAGCAATTCAACATTTCAAATTCAGATGCAGGTTGGGCAGCGCCTGCCGCTTTACATAGGCGCACTGGGCCGCGTCCTGGCTGGACAAGCCGGCATCTCGAAAGCGGACCTCAAGAACGAATTCGACGGTATCCGCTGGGCTCGCGCCATTGATTTCGAAGACTTTTGGAAAGAAGCGCAACGTTCTGCCAAGACCGGTTGGGCGGTGGATGACGGCTATTTTGCCACCGGTGTGACCAGTGTCGCGGCCGCTGTTTCGGGCGCTGATGGAGCCGCGCGTCACGGATTGGTGGCGACCACCTTCAAAGGGCAGCTTGACGCCAAACAGATCGTAGCCCTCGCCGAAGATTTGCTGAGATTGGCGGACGAGATGGAAGGGCTGATGTAAGGGCTGAGCTCAATTTTTCACGCGGCCGTCAGCCCACCATCGGGAACGATGCAACCGCCAGTGAGATAGGCCGCATCCTGCGACAACAGAAAGCAGATAGGACCTGCCACCTCGTCGGACTTTCCGATGCGGCCCATCGGAATTCCACTTGCTACTTGATCCGCGTAGTCCTGCCAGATTTCGCCGCGATCCGAGACAAAACCCTCTGTCATCGATGTACGCACCGGTCCCGGAGCGACACAGTTCACACGAACGCCCTGCGGGGCAAAGTCGATCGCGAATTGACGTGACATAGCCAGTATTGCGCCCTTTGCCGCGGCATATGCGGCTGTATTGGGACGCCCGACCAATGCAGCGATTGAAGCAAGATTGACGATTGCTCCCCCACTCGCGCGAAGCGCAGGCAAGGCGGCTTGGCAGACAAGAAATGTCCCTGAGACGTGCACAGACAACATGCTGGCAAAGTCGACCATGTCCACGTCCTCGGTCGGTGCCGCGATCACATGGCCAGCGGAATTCACGACGGCGTCGATGCGGCCATAGTGACGATGCGCGGCTTCTATGGCTTCGCGCACAGTATTAGCGTCTGAAACATCGCAGGCCAGAGCAAGGGCGTTTGAAAGATCAGAGGCTAACGCGTCGGCGCCAGCTTGATCGAGGTCGAGCAATGCAACGGAACCGCCCTCCGAATGATAGCGGCGAGCCGTAGCAGCACCGATGCCAGAAGCCGCGCCCGTGACGACGAGAACCTTGTTTTCAAACCGCCTCATCACCTTGCTCCATCCGCGACATCGTTTGGGCTCCAAACGAGCGGAACAGCAACTGGCGACCATACGACTCCGCTGAAGGTGTCGGGCTCCTCAGGACCGTCAAGGGAAAACGCTCCGACACGTTTCGTCCACTCTTCCAGGAAGATGCGGATTTCGAGATTGGCAAGGTGAGCGCCTATGCAACGGTGCGGACCTCCACCAAAGACGGAATGAGGGGACGCCTTGCGGTCAAAGTCGACCTCGATGGGATTCGTCAACTTCGGATTGTCCAGGCCGTAGGTCTGCGTGGAAAACACAATTCGGTCGCCGCGGCGGAAGGGAACGCCATCAAACTCGAAGGTCTGCGTTGCGGCGCGCTCCATGCTGGCAACGCCGAACACCCGAACCAATTCGTGTACGGCCCGAGGGATGATTTCCGGGTCGGTGATCAGACGACGATAATGTGTCTTGTGGGTGGCCAAGTGTATCATGATAAACGACAGCATCGCAGCAACGGTATCGAGTCCACCGAGAAACACCAGCGCGGCCATCCCCAGGCGCTCTTCCTCATTCAACTGCCGCCCGTCAAGTCGACCGTTGGCTACGGCACTGAGAATGTCCTCCCGCGGCGTTAGAAGCCGTTCGTCGAGATATCCTTGCAAATCGTCTGCAAGCGCCCTGAGAGATGCCAGCCGATCTTGGCGTTCAGGGGCCCTGGTAAATCCCTCGACATGCGCGAGAAGTCGGTCCCGATCGGCCAGGGGCGCGCCCGCCATGGCCAGGAAAATTTCTACCGGATACCTCTGGGCGATTTCACCTAAGAACTCAACCCTGCCTTTTGGGAAGACGGCGTCGACCAGGCCTGCGGCTTTGGCTCGGATTTTCGGTTCCAAATCCGGCATCGCCGAATGCTCGAAGAACGGCGCGATGATGCCTCGCAGCTGGGTATGTTCGGGCGGGTCGTACTGGTTGGGGCTTGTGCGCGGAGAACGCTGCATCAGAGCGTTATGGCGTGGATCGGAGGAAAACAGACCGGGTTGTCTCAGCATCCGCATGGCAACCGTCGAATTTGTAACCAGCCAATGGCCATCGTTTCGCGGCGTCCAGATCACCGGCGGCAGTGTCGCGAAGAGCGCTCGCACATTGCGATGAGGGGACCTTTTGAGTTGAGGCGCGGTGAATCGGTCGAAATCTACTACAAGTTCGGTGGGCACATGAGCTGGTATGTTCGGCGTTTCAGCACGGGCCTCTGCCATAGCGGTTGGTTCCTCACTCGCCATTAAAACTGCCCGCAAAGATTACTTCACCTAACTCAGTATTTCCAGATACAGAATACGATTTTGTATCAAGAATGGTATTGCTCGTTTGCCCATTGGCGGGTTAGTATCGCGGGGCAAGAGGAGAATTTTCAATGTCGTATGATATGTATCGCCAACAGACACTCGATGCCTGCCACGGATTGGCCGCCTATGGGCTCGGTTCCATGATTGGCGGACATGTCAGTACGCGTGTGCGGGGCGAGGAACTCTATTTCACCAACGCCTTGGACAAAACGTTTGAGGAAATGAAGCTCGACGACATTGTCCTGTTGGATTTCGAAGGTCGTGCGGTTGAAAGTGCCAGGCCCATCAGCCCGGGTATCGGCTTCCATCATGGCATCTACAAGCTGCGCCCGGATTGCGGCGCGATCGTCCACACGCATGGCTTCTGGATTACCGCACAGTCTGCCTACGGACGGCCAACCCGTAATCTGCATAATCTTTGTACCTATTTCCACAACCGGACCGCCATTGCGCCGGACGATGATATTGAATCGATCGCACCCGCTTTGAAGGACGGGGACATTGCAATCATCATCCCATGGCACGGCGCCATCACCTTGGGAGATGATGTTCGCGAGGCGTCTGCCTTGCACGTTACGCTCGACTATGCTTGCCGGCTTGACATGACGATCCCCGACAATGCACCTCTGATGTCCGACGACCATGCTCATACCATTCAAGGCCTTCTGGCAAAGGCGAACTACCTGACGTTGACCTGGGACCTGATGCAGCGAAAGGCCCGTCGCGGCGATAACGGCGACGTTATCGTGCCGCAGGTGGCAGCCTGATTGCCAGTCGACAGCCATGGATGACGACCTCATGTTGCGCGACCGTGCAGCGATAGTCGGAGTGGGCTCGACACCCATCTGGAAACGAGGCGGATCAGGCGACAAAACAGCGCTTGAACTGGCCGGTACGGCAATTCTCGCAGCGCTCGAAGATGCCGGATTGGCGGTCCGGGATGTCGATGGGTTTTCCTACTTCGCAGGCGGTTTTGACAGCTCCAGCCTCATGGAAATGCTTGGCATTCCCGAGTTACGCTTTTCCGTCGCACTGACCGGCACTGGCGGTGGATCTGCCGGTGCGGTTGGGCTCGCGGCGCTTGCCGTTGCAACCGGGCAGGCAAATACGGTCGTCGTGCTGGGAGGGCAAAAACAAGGGTCAGTGCGATTCGGTGCCATCGCTGCAGACTACACGCCCGACCCGGAAAATGCGTTCTTCCTCTCGGCGGGGCTTTACGGACCGGCGCAGATGTTTGCGCTGCTGGCAAGGCGACACATGCATCGCTACGGAACGACACGGGATCACTTTGCCGAGATCGCCCTTTGCTTCAGGGAAAACGCTCGGCACAGACCCGGTGCCCAGATCACAAATCCTCTCAACCGCTCGGCTTACATGGCAGCACCGATGGTGGCAGATCCGCATTGCCTGCTGGATTGCTGCCTTGAGAGCGATGGTATGATCGCCGCCATCGTCACTGCCTCGGAACGAGCAGGCGACTCGCGGCATCAGCCGGTGCTCGTGCGCGCTTGGGCGCATGGTGGCGCCCGCGACTGGGGTCGGTCGATCTATTGGCACAACATGCCTGAAGAAGAGTACGCAACGTCCGGCCATCGGACGGTAGCGCGCGAACTCTGGCAGCGCGCCGGCCTTGGACCGGCGGATATCGATTGCGCTCAGATCTATGATCATTTCTCCTCCCAGGTGCTGATGCAATTGGAGGACTACGGATTTTGCCCCCGTGGCGAGAGCGGCCCGTTTGTTGCTTCGGGAGCAATACGGCATCGCGGGGAATTGCCATTGAATACGGACGGCGGCCAGCTTTCCGGCGGTTTTGTCTGGGGAATGACACATATTCGCGAAGCGGTCGAACAGCTGCGCGGCACTGCCGTTTTGCAGGTCGACGGCGCGGAAGTCGCACTGGTCACGGGCGGCCCGTCGCCGCCCCCCGTCAGCGGCCTGATTCTGCGGAGGGGATGATGGACGATCAGTTGGCAGTGGCACCTCCTGAAGCGCTCTTTAGGCTGGTCACGGATGCCTGGACAAAACCCTTCTGGGAGGCCGCCGGAAACCAACGGCTCATGATCCCGCGATGTCCGGCTTGCGAAGCGTGGCGAATGCCACCGACGCCTTTCTGTCCCGATTGTCAGACGCACGGTATCGACTGGGTCCAGGTAGAGCCCGAAGGCGAGCTGTACAGCTGGACCGTTGTAAACCAGGCACCGGATCCGACCTGGAAGGTGCCATGGGTGCCGGCCATTGTCAGCCTTCCGCGGGCCGGCGGCGTACGCCTCGTCTCCAACGTGATTGGCGTCAGACCAATGGACTTGTGCGTTGGATTGAAACTTTGCGCTGTCTGGGATCGGCGCAGCGACGGCGTCACGGTGCCGCGCTTTGTGCCGGCTTGACAGTTGAGTTGGGCTCGCTGAGCAGGCTGCGCGCGATTATCAGCTTTTGGACCTCCGAGGCACCCTCGTACAGCCGCATTGGCCGCGCATCGCGGTAAAGTTGCTCGATCACACTGCCCCGCGTCACGCCATGCCCCCCATGAAGCTGAACCGCCGCATCGGCAATGCGACCGGCTGCCTCGGTGGCGGCAAGTTTTGCCATCGAGGCCTCGCGCGTGCCGCGACCGGGCCGCGTATCCTTGGCCCAAGCTGCCCGGTAGACCGCAAGTGCCGCGCATTCGAGATCTGTTGCCATTTCGGCAAGGCGGAATTGGACTCCCTCCATCTCAGCCATCAACCGTCCGAAAATCCGTCGCGATTGTACGCGCGCCACCGTCTGATCGAGAGCGCACGCCGCAAGTCCCACGGCTGCCGCGCCGACCGATGTGCGGAAAATATCAAACACACTCATTGCGACCTTGAACCCTTCACCCGGGGCTCCGATGCGTTGGTTGGCAGGTACTCTCACGCCATCCAGAACGACCGAGGCTGCCGGATGCGCGGCGATCATCGCGATCGGCGGTCCGAAGGACAGGCCAGGCGAATCGGCATCGACGATAAAAGCGGAAAGGCCACGCGCTCCCGGTGCCTCTCCGGTGCGTGCAACCACAATATAGTGGTCGGCAAAGCCGGCATTCGTGATCCAGGTCTTCTCGCCCTCCAGAACATAGCCGTCACCGTCCGCGTGGGCCTGCGTCGTCATGCTCGCTACATCCGAGCCCGCCTCCGGTTCAGACAGGGCAAAGGCGGCAATCGCATCTCCGGAACGGACTCGTGGAAGATACCGCTCACACAATTCCGCAGTCCCGTGCATCCATATGGCACCCGTTCCGATGCCCTGCATGGCAAACACGGAATCTGCCAACAGATCTCGGTAGCCAAGCGCCTCGCGAATCACGCAAATGGCGCGTACATCGACGCCACCGTTCTCTGGCACCACATGCGACAGAAGGCCACGCTCGGCAAGTTCACGTGCGTGCGCGCGGCAAGTTTCCGCCATGTCTTCGGGTTCGCCGTGCGATGCGGGCCAATCGCCAAGTGTTTCAGCCAAGGTCCTGTGGTTCGCCTCGAAAAACGGAAAATCCCACAACCTCCTTGTGCCATTGCCGATTTCGTCAAGCATCGCCGTTCCTTTCAAGGAGTGCACGCGCCGCCGCTGCCGCCGGCATGCCGACCGAAACACCTGCCGCCAAGGCATGGGCGTTCGCGGCGCTGATGACACCATCCCGGTAGCTTGCCAAGCCGCTGCCCATCGCCGCCCGTCGCGCATCGACCGCAGCACCAGCCAGCCCCTCGGCCTCGACTTCAAAAAGCCCCGCTACGCCGGACTCGCCTCGCCCCATTCCACCATCGGAACAAATGAAACCGAACGGTTGAACACGCAGCAGGTAGGGGACGGCGCTACGGCCGGTATGACCTGCCGTGACCAGGACATTGTTACGATCATCAGGCAGTCCGAAAGCGATCGAATCGGTGCAGACAATCTGTCGCCCTTTGCTGCCCGTATACATGGTCTGCCGATTGGTGACCCCAGAAGCCGGTAGTGTTGCGGGATCGCGTTCGAGCAGAAGACGAGCCGCCTCGGAAACAGCCATGTCTACCGCAACACCACAGCTCGCAGCCGGTTGATTGACGAAGCTGATCCGGCCCTGGTCGTGCAGATCCACGCCGTCGCCGAGACGGATCGTCATGACCTCTGCGACCGCCGCAGGGATTGCGAGAGCCTCGAGATACCAAAGACCGGCAATCGATGCGCCTGCAGGTCCGACGCCGCAATCGACGCCGATCGCCGCACGCGGTCGGCATTCGCCGATGAATCGCGCCGGCAGCACACCGCAATAGGAAGCGTTGACAACGACATCGCAGCCTTCATTGCCGGGAGCAACGTCATAGGCGCTGTCCATTGCCATAACCCGTCCGCGTGGCCCTTCGTGCATTACCGTCTGACGTGGAGGAACCATTACACCGCCGCTGCTCATGATCGATCCGGTCCGCCGGAAGCCACCCAATGTCGCGAGCCCGCAATGGCTTCGGAGGCAAGCGCTTCGGCTAATGCCCTGACCTCTTCGGCATTCAACTGCACCGCTTCCGCGCCGACATTTTCTTCCAGATAATGAAGTCGCTTGGTCCCGGGGATCGGGACCATCGATGCGTCTTGCGCCAGGATCCAGGCAAGTGCAATCTGGCCCAGCGAGCAATCGTGTGCCTCCGCGAGTTCGCGGATGCGCTCGATAAGGACCAGGTTTCGGTCTATGTTGTCGGATTGAAAACGCGGCGCACTCCTGCGCAGATCATTCTCGGACAGGTTTTCGGTGGCGCGTATCGCTCCGGTGAGAAAACCTCGCCCGAGCGGACTGTACGGCACAAAGGTAATTCCGAGCTCGACGCAGGTCGGCAACACCTCCTGCTCCGCATCGCGCTCCCAGAGCGAGTATTCGGACTGCAATGCGGCGATGGGGTGTACTGAATGGGCGCGTTGCAGCGTATGGGCATCGACTTCCGATAGTCCTATCGCGCGAATCCTGCCTTCAGATACAAGCTTGCCCATCTCGCCGATCGTGTCTTCGACGGGGACTTTGGGATCGAGCCGATGGATGTAGTAGAGATCGAGGTAGTCGGTTCCGAGTCGCCTCAGCGTTTCTTCCAGACAGCGCCGCATATAGGTCGGCGAATTGTCAAGTTCCCGATCGTAGGTGCTACCAGGCGGTCCGTCGGGATCGCGCACGACCCCGAACTTGCTGGCGATCAGGGCCTTATCGCGGCGGCCCTTCAGGAATGTACCGAGCAGGCTTTCATTGTGCCCACGGCCGTACACATTGGAGGTGTCGAAATGGGTGACTCCAAGCTCAAACGCACGGTCAAGAACCTTGAGCGATTCCTCGTCCTGGGCAGGCCCATAGAATTCCGACATTCCCATGCATCCAAGGCCGATAACTGAGCTCACGAGCCCACTTTGCCCAAACGGAATTTCTCGCATCGTCGTTACTCTACCCGTTGCAATATCGTCGCAGTGCCGAGGCCACCCGCACAGCAAATCGACTGAAGTCCAAAAGATACGTTGCGACGGCTCATCTCGTGCACCAGCGAGGTCATGATGCGGGCACCGGAGGCCCCAAGCGGATGACCGAGCGCGATCGCGCCGCCATTGGTGTTGAGCCGTTCGTGATCAGCGCCCGTCTCTGCCAGCCACATCAGCGGGACGGGCGCGAAAGCTTCATTGACTTCGAACAGATCGATATCGTTGATCGACAGGCCCGCTTCTTCGAGAACCGCTTCTGTCGCAAAGAGAGGACCGGTCAGCATGAGAGAGGGGTCCGAGCCCACGACGGCCGTTGCACGGATCCTCGCCATTGGATCAAGCCCAAGATCTTGCGCACGTTCAAGGGACATCAGCAGAAGAGCCGCGGCACCATCGGAAATTTGTGATGAATTTCCCGCCGTTATGCGGCCGTTTTCGCGAAAGCTTGTCTTTAGCGATGCCATCTTTTGCGGGCTGGTGTCCCGCCGAATGGTCTCATCGGCTGATACTATCGTGTCGCACGGCACAAGATTGTGTTCTGCCAGCGCATCGACGTCCACCGGCACGATCTCGGCATCAAATATCCCGGCATCCTGTGCCGCGGCCGCTCGGCGATGACTTTCCAGAGAAAACGCATCAAGGGTTTCGCGCGAAAATTTCCACTTCTCCGCAATCCGTTCGGCAGCCTCTCCCTGGCTGGTGAGTTCGAACCGCGACGTCACCAGATGCCCAAACGGCTCCCCATGAACATCGCGATTGCCTCCCATCGGGACACGGCTCATGCTTTCCATGCCGCCGGCGACAATGATGTCCGCCATACCGCTGGCAATCATTCCGGCCGCCAGATGGACGGCAGCTTCGCCCGAGCCGCATTTGCGGTCGACCGTCAAGCCGGGGATCGTCTCAGACCAGCCCGCGGACAGAAGTGCTGTTCGCGCAACATTTCCGCACTGTTCGCCCACCTGCGTTACACACCCCATGACCACATCATCGACCTCTTCAGGGTCGATTCCCACGCGCTCCAGCAGAGCATTCATGACATGCGCGCCCAGGTGATCAGCGCGGATACCGGCTAGCCCACCGCGAAAGCGACCCACAGGTGTGCGTGCGCACGCGACGATGACGACCTCGCGCGCGCTCATCGCTGTTTGACTCCCGAGCCGGGCACCCGTTGCCCGTCAGCATACGCGTAAACCCCTCGACCGGACTTGCGGCCATGACGACCCGCGGCAACCAGCTTTTCGATCAGGGGCACCGGCCGAAATCTGTCGCCAAGCGTATTTTCCAGATAGCGCAGGACGCTCAAACGCGTGTCCCAGCCGGTCAAATCGCCCAGTTCAAGTGGTCCCATGGGATGGTTGAATGCCATGCGCATGGCGGTATCGATATCTTCGGCACTGGCAATACCCTCCGCCAGCATGCGCATGGCCTCATTGCCCATGAGCGCCGACATGCGGCTTGTGGTGAATCCGGGGGCTTCGTTGACCGTTATGAATGTCTTGCCGATTCTCGTTACATGCGCCTGTGCTTCGGTGACGGCTTCAGGCTCCGTTTCCAGCCCGCGGATCAGTTCAACCAGCTTCATCTTGTGAACCGGATTGAAGAAATGCATGCCAAGAACACGTTGAGGCCGTGATGTGGCTGCCGCCAGTTCCGTAACGGAAAGCGCCGAAGTGTTCGTTGCGATCAATGCATGCTCAGGCAATTTGGTGGCAGCTTCGGCGAGAATGTTGAGTTTCAGATCGAGCCGTTCGGTTGCGCTTTCGACCAGAAGCTCAACCCCAGATGCGGCTTCGTCCAGTTCAAGGCCGGTCGAAAGACGGGCGCGCGCCGTCTCCGCGTCTTCGGGAGTGAGCTTGCCACGCGCCACGCCCGCGTCAATTATCTCATTGATCGCGTTGACGCCCGTTTGCAGCGCAGTCTCATCAACGTCCACCAATGCCACTGCATAGCCGGAAACGAGGAACGCGTGGGCGATGCCCCGCCCCATAAGCCCCGCGCCAATGACGGCCATCCTGTTCCGACTTTCGATTTCGCTCATGACGAATCCTAACGTCCTGTAAACCTCGGTGCCCGTTTTTCACGAAACGCTGCCGCGGCCTCTTGCCGGTCTTCGGTATCGAGGAGGAGCGAGAACAATCCGGTTTCGAAGGCAAGGCCCTGGTTGAGGGGCATGGTGTCCGCCGCGCGGACGGCTTCTTTCGCGTTGCGTAGCGCAGCCGGGGGTCGCGCTGCCAGGTGGTCGGCGAGTTTGCGTACCACATCGCACAGCGCCTCATTCTGAAGAACCAGCCGGGTTACCAAACCCAGCCGAAATGCTGTCTCTGCATCGATTCTGTCGCCGCAGAGAATCATATCTAACGCCGCACCGCGGCCGATAAGTCTGGGCAGGCGTTGCGTGCCGCCGCCGCCGGGAATCAGACCAAGGCCGGTCTCCGGCAGACCGAGTTTCGTATCGTGGGCAGCAACGCGAATATCGGCTGTCATGGCAAGTTCCAGACCAGCCCCCAGGCAATAACCGTGCAGAGCAGCCACCACCGGCTTGCGCGTCGCCGCGACGCGCTCGATCCATGGATTGACCTGCATCCGCTCCCTGGTGGCGACCGGAGTCTCCGGATCGCGCCCTTCGGTTATGTCCGCGCCGACGCAAAAGCCGCGCGGCCCCGCGCCAGCCAACACGATCACGCGCACCGAGGGGTCCCTGTCGCCCTCCTCGACCGCTTCAGGAAGTCCCTTGCGGATCTCGTCATTGACCGCGTTGATTTGCTCCGGTCGGTTCAGGGTGAGCGTAAGCACGCCGTTGTTGGATGAGGAAAGGATAGCGGCGGCGTTCATGGCGCCGACCCTTCGGTGCCGGGGCGCCGTCCGGAGCGATTCCGTTCGGACTCAAGGCGGACAGCTGCTGCTGTTCGATCCCAGGTTGCGTCGGTGACGCCACGGGCCCGCAATTCCTTTTTCTTGACCTTCTCGGATGGCGTCCGCGGCAATGCCTCCATCACTTCAAAGAAACGCGGCACCATAAAATGCGGCATGCGGGCATCACACCATTGCACCAGGTCGGCAAAATCAACCGTTTGACCGTCGCCGGGAACAACCAGAGCCATGACCTCGTCTTCTCCGGCTTCCTCGTCAGCCCTGGCGGCTATCACGGCGCAATCGGCGACCGCCGCATGCGAGCGAACAACAGCCTCGACCTCGAAGGAGGAAATGTTCTCGCCGCGCCGGCGAAGTGCGTCTTTCACGCGATCGACAAAGTAGTACCAGCCTTCATCGTCGCGCCGCATCGCATCTCCGGTATGGAACCACAGGTGTCGCCAGGCCTCGACGGTCTTTTCCGGCATGCCGACATAACCATCAGACATGATACCAGGAGCCTTGTTTCGAACCAGCAGTTCGCCGGTTTCCCCGTCGGGCACATCTTCCCCCGTTTCAGGGTCGACAAGTCGCACCTCGAACCATTGGTCGACAAGCGCGCCGCAAGCACCTGGCGGTCGCACGGCATCGGGCGGCGTCATGAATATGTTGGAGATCTCGGTCTGACCGAATCCGTCGACGAATTCGGTAACACCAAAACGCTCGGAGAAGACGCTCGCCAGATCCTTTGACAAAGGCGCTGCGTAGATCCGGGAAACCCGATGATTGCGGTCACCGGGATCGGGCGATTGGGCGCAAATGAAGGCCATGGTTGCACCCAGAAGGTTCGTCACAGTCGCCCCCGAACGCCGCATCCGGGGTATGAACTGAGATGCCGAAAACCGCGGGTACAGGACACAATGCGCCCCAGCGATCAGACACGGATAGACTGTCAGAAACTGTGCATTGCCGTGGATCAGCGGGAACCCGGTGGCGTAGACATCATCCGGCTTCAACCGGGTCAGTTGTACGTCTTCTTCCGCGAAGAAGTAAAACTGGGAATGGGGCATGAGCACAGCCTTGGAGGGGCCGGTCGTTCCTGACGTAAACAGAATTGCCGCGGGATCGAAAGGCGATATCTCCACTCCCGGATCGCTGGTGTCTTCCGACAGAAGATCGGCATAGGACTGCGTCCGCAGACGCTTGAATTGCTGCGCACCGGCCTCACCCAGAAGAACAATGTCCTTGACATTCGAGATAGCGTCTTCGATTTCGGCGATACGCGGCGCAAGATCCGAAGTCGTCAAAACCATCGTGACGCCCGCGAGCGTGAGCGGATGAACCAGAAAGTCGCCCTTGTAGTCGCTCGAGATCGCCACCTCTACCGCGCCGATGGTCTGAAGACCGAACCAGGCAAAGACAAATTCCGGGCAATTGGGCAAGAAAAGTGCGACGCGGTCGCCCTTGCCGATCCCCGCGGCGGCGAAACCATTTGCCAGCCGAAAAGCCATTTGCGCGGTTTCGGCAAAGGACCAACTCGGGCCGGAGTCCGTCCATGACAGGAACGGCGCATCCGGCCGTTCCTGCCGCTGTCTGCGCAAGATTTTGGGCAAAACCCAGTCCGATCGCGGGAACGTCGGCACGAAATGAGGAAAATTCAGCATGACGCTTCAGTTGTTGCAGCCCTTTTCGCAGCGCCGATCATAGACCAGGGGCGACGATGCGATCAACGGATTATTTTCCATATAGAATAATATTCTGAATATTGACTCAGACGCTGGTCACATGCGCGAACAGCGCGTCGGCTGTCTCTTTGGGGCTGAATTCCGGAAACCAATGCCCTCCAGGCACCGGAACACAGGTCAGGTCCTCCGCCCTGTCGCACCAAAGCGCGGGGATATCGAACAAGGTGCACATAATCCCGTCAGCTCCCCACATGGCGAGAACAGGCATTTCGAGGCGTCTGTCGCGATCTGCCTGGTCATGCTCGAGATCAATCGAAGCGCCGGCCCTGTAATCCGAGCACCAGGCGTGTATTGCCTCTGCCGGGCGCCAGCAGCGGCGATATTCGGCCAGCATATCCGCGTCGAAAGCGGATAGTCCCGCGCCTGTGCCGCCGACACTGACCAGACAGCTTTCATAAAAGAAGTCGGGGTCGGCACCGATCAGCCGTTCCGGAAGCGGAGAGCGCTGTGGAAGAAAGTACCATTGCCAATAGGTTTGGGCGAGACGTTTGTCGACGCTCATGTACATGTCATAGGTTGGAACGATGTCGAGAACTGCAAGCGAGGCAACGCGGTTCGTCCAATCGAGTGCCATGCGATGGGCGGTGCGCGCGCCACGGTCGTGGCCTGCGACATGGAAGCGATCGTATCCGAGTGCTTCCATAAGGCGGACCTGGTCGGCGGCCATCGTTCGGAAGCTATAGTTGGTTGAGTCTTCAAGCGCAGTGGGCTTGTCGCTGTCCCCGTAACCGCGCAGGTCCGCACAGACAACTGTAAAGTTTTGTGCAAGAATGGGTGCCACTTTGGCCCATTCGGAAAGATTTTGCGGATAGCCGTGCAGCAACAGGATGGCCGGTCCCGATCCTCCTGTAACGCAATTGATTGAAACTGCGCCGGTATCTATGCGCCGGCGCGCAAATCCTTCAAACATTGACCATCACTCCCAGATGGCGGTTCCGCATCTCCGTATCGTGATGCACTTGACCCGCTTCAGATTCTATATACAGAAATATATTCTGGCAAGAGATTTATCCGGATTAGGAGGCAAGCCATGATAACGCGTATCGGTGTCGCGCCGCGAAAGCCCGGAATTGAAACCAGAACCTTTCAGGAGCACTGGGCCGGATCACATGGCGACCTCGTCTTGAGCTTGCCCGGTTTGCGACGTTACTGGCAGAATCATCCCGTCGTCGACGAGCATGGAGAAACTTCCCTGCCCTGGCCGGGCTTCGACGCCTGTTCCGATCTGGACTTCGATGATCTTGCGGCCATGGACGCGGCATTTTCAAGTCCGCTCTACACCGAAGCCGTGAAAACGGATGAGGGCGAGTTTGTCGACAAGGCGCTGGGCGGTCTCTTCTTCGGGAAACGCAGGGTTCTGGACGGTGTTGTCGACACGGCATCGGGTGTCCGCTTCATGCGTTTCATGCGCAGCGCGCATGTTGCTGATCCCGGATTATTGGAGGCTAAGCTGGCTGGCCTTCCATCGGTTTCACAGGCAGGTGCCCGTGAACTTCTCATTGCCATTGCGCCAGAAAACGCAGGTGGGCACCGCTCCATTTTCGACGCTGTCGAGGCGCTCTGGTTTGCGGACGCAAAGGCTGCGCATGGGTATTGCAGGTCTCCCGAGTACCGCGAACGTGCCGCAGCTACAGCGGGAATGATCCGCGGCACTGAACACCTGATAGCGCGTGTTCGAGCGATCATTGATGGTGAAGGGCATTGCATAGAATAATATTCTGACTTAAGAATAAAGTTGTTTGAAGAAACGGCGAAATGTCGTCGGCCGGTCTCGACCATACCGGGGCTGGCTTGGAATCAAGGGAGGTTTTCATGATCAGATCCATTATTTTTGGTGTCGCCGCTGCCGCGATTGCCGTTGCGGCTCCAGTCGCGGCAAATGCACAGGAGCACAGTTGGCGGGTTCAGGGGTTTCTGCCCGACTCCTTTGACATCAACACCCGTTTCCGCGAATTCGCGGCAGACTTGAGCAAACGCAGCGGCGGCGAGATATCGATTGACTTCGTGCCGGTCGGGGCAGTCGTCGCGCCCACTGAAACGCTTTCGGCGATGCAATCCGGCGTTCTGGACGGACATTTCACCGGCGCAAGTTATTTTGCCTCGAAGGATCCAGCCTTCGCGGTCATCGGCGATACGATGGGCGCTTACGCGAGCTCTGACGACCAGTCTCGCTGGTTTGCCGAGGGCGGTGGACTTGAGCTCATGCGCGATCTTTACGCGATGCACGGCGCACGCATGGTCGGCGTATTTGTATCGCCTTCCGAAGTGATCTCCTCTACAAAACCCTTGAACGGTATCGACGATTTTGACGGCTTGCGGATTCGCTCTGTTCAGGGCACGGTGTCCGATCTGTTGACATCAATGGGTGCCGGCGTGGTGGTCCTGCCCGGCAGCGAAGTCTTTAACGCTCTGCAGACCGGCGTTGTCGATGCGGCGGACTGGGCCTGGTTCGCGCTGAACGAGCAATCGGGACTTTACAAGGTGGCTGACTACGCAATTGATGCTCGTCATTCCATGGGTATCATGGAGTTTTCCATAAGCGAGGATGCGTGGAAGGCGCTTACGCCAGAGCAGCAGTCCTTGGTCGAGGAAAGCTGGGCGGAGTTCTCTGCGGAACTGTATCGCGAGTTTCAGAATGGCGAGGCTGCGGCCCGCGAGCGTATCCTGGCCGGCGGAACCACGGTGATCGAATGGTCCGATGAGGAACGTGCACGTCTTCGAGCCCTGACAAACGATGTTTGGGGAGATGTGGCCACCCGCAGCCCCATGGCGCAGGTGATGGTCGACAGCCATCGCGCATTCATTGAAAAGCTCTACGGTCAATAAGCCTCCCAAATGCCCAGCACCGCCATAGATCGACTGAGCGAAGCGATCGGCCAGTTGCTTCAACTGCTTCTCGTTGCCGTCGCGATGCTTTCATGGATGGAGGTGGTTCTGCGCTATTTCTTTCGGGCGCCTACGGTATGGGCGCCCGAACTGATCCAGGTTTTCACGGCGGTCGCATTTCTTTTTGCCGGTTCCCTTGCCATGTCGCGCAATGCGCACATTCGCATCGGTTTCTTCTACGACGCCTTGCCAACTCCCGGTCGCCGAGCGGTGGCATTGGTTTGTCTTGTTTGCGCAATCATCTTTGCGGGTGGACTGGCATGGGGAGCCTGGGACCAGTTCGTCGGATCCGTCTGGCGGTTCGCGGGTGATCGCTGGATGCCCGAGGTGACAGGCCGTGGTTGGAATGTTCCACTGCCTCCCGTGACGCGGGCCCTCCTGCTCCTGTCGTGCATTTTATTCCTTGCTCAATCCCTGGTGACCTTCGGTCGACAGGCACTCGGGCACGAATGAACGAGGCCGCTTGAATGGGCATAGGCGTTCTTACGGTGCTGATCATTGCCGGTCTGTTCGGTCTGCTCCTGGCCGGCGTACCATTTGCCCTGGCAGCCGGCGCCATTGCGGTGACCGTGGCCTTTGCCTCGTTCGGCCCCGGCGGTTTGTTCTTGATCTCCAGTCGGACCTTCGAGCTTGTCACCGACTACACGATGGTCGCCATCCCGATGTTCGTGTTGATGGCCGCTCTGATAGAACGGTCGGGAATCGCGCGCGACCTGTATTCGGCGATGAATGTCTGGTTCGGACGATTTCGCGGCGGCATCCTTGTCGCGACGCTTGTCATCGCCTTCATCCTGGGTGCGACGACCGGCATCGTCGGCGGCGAAGTCGTTCTGCTCGGCCTTGTGGCGCTACCGCAAATGATGCGCCTGGGATACTCAAACAAACTGACTCTCGGGACGATCACGGCTGGCGGCTCGCTGGGGACGATGGTGCCCCCTTCCATCGTTCTGATCCTCTACGGGATCACGGCGGGAGTGCCGGTGGGCGACCTTTTCATGGCCACAGCGACACCGGCTTTGCTTCTCGTGGCTCTTTACATTGTCTATGTACTCATCCGTGTCCGTCTGAATCCGGCGCTTGCGCCAACGGCCGATCCCGAAATCATCGCGTCCAGCAGTGAGGCGCGGCATATGCTGCGAGACGTCGGCTTTCCTTTGTTCATTGTCCTTGCGGTGCTCGGCACCATCTATCTGGGGCTCGCATCAATCACCGAAAGTGCCGCTTTCGGTGTGGCCGGAGTGCTGGTGTCGATAGCGCTGCGGCGTGAACTATCGGTCAAGATCGTGCGGGAAGCGCTTGGACAAGCCATTTTGACATCCGGCGTCGTCCTGTGGCTGGTCTTCGGCACAAATGCTCTCATTGGGGTCTATAATGCCATCGGCGGCATCAGTTTCGCGCAGAGCATGATCGGCGGTGTTGCCGGCGACCCGCAGGTCCTCCTGCTGCTATGCATCGTTGTTTTTCTGATTCTGGGATTCTTCGTGGACTGGGTCGGAATCCTGTTCCTGACGACCCCCATATTCCTTCCCCTCATCCGCGATGCGGGCTTCGATCCGGTCTGGTTTGGGGTTATTTTCAACCTGACGGTGCAGATTGCCTATATCACACCACCTTTTGCTCCGTCGGCCTTCTATCTGAAGAGCGTGGCGCCCGCTGATGTCAAGCTTACCGACATCTATCAATCAAGCTGGCCATTCGTATTTCTGCAGCTTGTTGCCCTCCTGCTTGTCGTCGCTTTTCCGGGAATCGCATTGTGGCTACCCCGGTTGATGAGCGGGTGACCAGTTGGGCCTGAGGCACTTGATTCCGCTTGCCTGCTTGCAGCCCTGACCAGGCGTCGCCGAGATGGCTCATCGTGTTGCGAATTGGGATTCGTGTTGACTGGACCTACCGGCCAGACCGACCCACAAATGGTCAGTTGCCTTGAGGGCGCCAAACTGGATCCGGCTATGTCGATTGAACCTAGTTTCCACGCCTTAACGCAATCCCCAGATCCTCTAGCGACGAGCGCTCACCGGGACCAAGCAATCATCCGATACCGAACGCCTGATAACGGTTCAGACCCGGTATCCTTCACCCAAATCTGTTCATGCTTGCTGGAAAAACCGTTGGTGCCCCCGGTCGGACTCGAACCGACACTTCCGAAGAAATTGGATTTTGAATCCAACGCGTCTACCAATTCCGCCACAGGGGCCCTGTGCCGATTGTCGCCGAATATACGAAGCAATGGGGCGTGGTCAACTTGCTTTTACCAAGTTCTAAGACCGGTCGGCTAATTTGCGGTTTACGCCCCTTCCGTTTCTCCCTAAAAGCCCGGCCAAGGGAACCACTCCATGATCAGACGCCTCTACGATTGGACCATGTCGCTTGCCGCGACGCGCCATGCGCGGACCGGACTGGCGGCCGTTTCCTTTGCCGAAAGTTCATTCTTTCCCATCCCGCCCGACGTGCTGTTGATCCCCATGGTGCTGGCTGATCGCGAGCGCTGGTGGAAAACGGCACTGTTGTGCACCATCGCATCCGTTCTCGGGGCCCTGCTTGGCTATGCCATCGGCATGTTCCTCTACGAAGCCGTGGGCAAGCCGATCCTGGCGCTCTATGGCAAGGAAGACTCCTTCGAGCAGATCCGCGACTGGTACAACACCTATGGCGGATGGGGCGTGCTGTTTGCCGCCGTGACGCCGTTTCCCTACAAGGTGCTGACCATCTTCTCAGGCGCCACCGGGCTCAACCTCATGACCTTTGTGGTCGTTTCCATCATCGGCCGCAGCCTTCGATTTTTCCTCGTCGCCTTCCTGCTTTATCGTTATGGCGAACCGATCCGCCTGTTCATCGAGAAGTATCTCGGCATTCTTTTCGCCACATTTCTGGTCCTTCTGTTCGGCGGGTTCTACGCCTTGCGCTACGCATTCTGAGGGGATTGCACCGTGACCACGGCAACCGGACATTCCGACCATCATGCTGCCGAAGCGCCAACGGCCCTTTCCGCCCTGACGCTGGCTGCGGCCATGGCCGTTGTCGTCGGTACAGCACTCGGGTTCGAACATATCGGCGGCTACCTGCCCTGCGCGCTCTGCCTGGAACAGCGCACCCCTTACTATCTCGGCGTGCCGGTCATGCTTGCCGCGGCCATAGCCGCAGCGTTCAAGGCGCCGCCTCTCGCGGTGCGAGCGTTGTTTCTCGTGGGAGGCGGGCTGATGCTCTATGGCGCCGGCCTCGGCGTCTACCATTCCGGCGTCGAATGGGGCTGGTGGCCGGGGCCCGAGGGCTGCGGCGGAGCGGCCGGAGGAGCCACCGACGCCAGCAGCCTGCTCAGCGACCTCAATGCGATCAAGCCGCCGGCTTGTGACGACGCAGCCCTGCGGGTGCTCGGCCTTTCCTTCGCCGGATGGAACGTGATTGCCAGCGTGGTGCTGGCCGCCGGTTGCCTGCGCGGCGCTTTCAAAAGAGCCTGAAGCGGTGCCCGGTCAGGGCTGCAGCTCGACATCCCAATAGAGATAGTCCATCCAACTTTCGTGCAGAAAGTTGGGCGGAAACAGGCGGCCGTTCTTGTGCAGATCATGCACCGTCGGATGGTACGGTTTCTGCGCCGGGAACATGCCCGCGTCACGGGGCATCTTGCCGCCCTTCTTCAGGTTGCAGGGTGAACAGGCCGCGACGATGTTCTCCCAGGTCGTCTCGCCGCCATAGCGCCGCGGGATGACGTGGTCGAAGGTCAGGTCCCTGTCCGAACCGCAATATTGGCACCGGAACCGGTCACGCAGGAACACGTTGAACCGTGTAAAGGCCGGATGCCGGCTGGGTTTGACGTAGTCCTTCAGGCACACGACGCTGGGCAGCGCCATCGACATCGATGGCGACGATACACGGTGCTCGTATTCGGCCAGAATGTTGACCCGATCGAGGAACACGGCCTTGATCGCGTCCTGCCAGGACCACAGCGACAACGGGTAGTAGCTGAGCGGCCGGTAATCGGCGTTCAGTACCAGCGCCGGAAGCGCATCTGGAGAAACAGCAATCGTCACCTCTCACTCTCCTGAGCGATTCGCTTGTCGTCCCGGTTATATTAGGCCGGTTGTGACAGGATTGTGAAGTGATATGAGCAATTTGGCTCCTGCCAGGCCTCACCCGGTCGGGATCACGTCGCCGCGGCGCATGGCCGTGGCGTAATAGGCCCAAAGCAATCGCGCGGCGACCCCACGCCAGGGTTGCCAGGCCTCGGCAATCCGTCTCAGCGCCTGCTGATTGGGTCGCTCCGCATGACCCAGGGCATGCCCCGCCGCGCTCTGCAGCGCCACATCGCCGGCCGGGAAGATGTCGCCATGGCCGGCGCAGAACAGCAGATAGACCTCCGCCGTCCACGGACCGATCCCCTTGATGGCGGTCAACGCCCCGATCGAGTCGCGCTCCGGCAGACGGCACAATTCATGCGGATCAAGCCGATTCTCCAAAACCGCTTCCGCCGCCATTTTCAGGGTCTTTTCCTTCGCCCGAGACAAACCGATTGCGCGACACTGATCATCGGTCAGGGCTGCGACCCGGTCTGGAGCACAGGCCGGCGCTGCCTCCAGCAGACGGCTCCAAAGTGCGGCCGCGCTGGCCTTTGACACCATCTGCGACACGACAATCTGCGCCAGCCCCTCGAACCCGGGCGGTTGGCGGCGCAGCGGCACCGGACCGGCCCTTTCGATAACGGGGACGAGCCTCGGGTCGAGTTCGGCCAACGCCGCGAGGCCCGCCTCAATGTCGTCCGGTCCTTCGATCGTCGGGATATTCGATATTGACAACGCTGCCTCCGGGAGGCCAACCGTAGCAGCAGCCGCATCCCGTTGCCACCGTCCGAAAGCTTGCCTGATCCATCATGGCCCCGACTGCCCGCGACCGCATTTTCCGCTTTGCGCCGAGCCCCAACGGCGAGCTGCACCTGGGCCATGCCTGCTCCGCTCTCATCAATCACGATATGGCAACGACAAGCGGAGGGCGACTGCTTCTGCGGATGGAAGACACCGACACTCAACGCTGCCGGCCCGAATACGAACACCAGATTTTGGATGACCTAGACTGGCTCGGCATCGTCTGGGATGAGCCGGTGCGCCGCCAAAGCGATCACCTGGCGGTCTACCTGGCCTCTCTGGAACGGCTTCGCAAAATAGACGTTGTCTACCCGGCGATCATGAGCCGCCGTGAGATCGCCGACCATGTCGCCGGGGCCGAGGCTGACGACGGCACCTGGCCGCGCGACCCGGATGGCACTCCTATCTATCCGGGCACCGAACGGGATCTTGGTTCGGCCGAGCGTCAGCGTCTCATTGATTCCGGTCAGCCGTTTGCCTGGCGCCTCGATTTGCAGGCCGCTGCGAAACGCCTCGATCGGCCGGTCGATTGGTTGGAGGAAGGTCGCGGACCCAACGGCGAAACCGGCCAGATCACCTGCGACTGGTCCCGCTGGGGCGACATTGTGCTGACCCGTTCAGACCGTCTGGTTGCCTATCACCTTGCAGTGGTTGTGGATGATGCGCTGCAAGGAGTCACGGACGTTGTGCGTGGCCACGACCTCTTTCACGCCACGGCACTGCACCGGCTTCTGCAGGAACTGCTCGAGCTGCCGATGCCGCGCTATACCCATCATCACCTGCTGACCGATGAAACCGGGCGCAAACTGTCAAAACGCGACCGCGACCTGTCCCTGAAAAGCCTGCGCCGGCGACGAACGCCAGCGCAAATCCGCACCATGATCGAGGCGAGCCCGAAAATCTGAAGTGATGGGCCGGATTGGCCCGAAGCGCCCTATTCGACGCGCATGAACAGGTGCTTGATCAACACCAGCAGCAAAAGCGATCCGAAAGCCCCGATCAAACCGGCGGCCGCCAGAACTTCCACGTTCGAAACCCTGAGACCGATTTTGTCGGCCAACAAAAGACCGAGAAACAGTCCGGTCGTCAAAATCAGCATGTTTCCGAGCACGCCGAAGCCCGAAGAACCGATAACCCCGTCCATGGCATGGCCAACGAAGAAACAGCCGATTATGCAGGCGATGATCAGCCCGTAGAAAACCTCCGGAGATACATATCCGATCATTTTCCGCTCCATCATTTGCGTTGTCCGGCAACTGCATCGCCCCCATACCGACACAAACCGAAGCGACAATTCATTTGTCGCGTGACAAATTACATCAAAACCACTCGTTCTTCCCGCTATTCCGCCTGTTTGAGTTAACGCGAAATAGTGACAAAAATCCTAATTTGCGGGCATTTTGGGCCGATTAACCCTGAGACTCGCGGTTTTCCGCGAGGATCGCCGCGTTGAGTTCGGCGCCGAGGATAAAAATCGCCGCAACGATGTAGAGAAAGATCAACGCGATCATGATGGACGCCAGACCAGCATAGGTTGCAACATATGTCGAAAACTGCTGCAAATAGGCGGCGAACAATGAGGCGCCAGCGATCCAGAACAGCATGGTCACACCCACGCCGGGCAGGATCGACCAAAGTGTCCTGCGCCCGGCTGGCAACCAGCTGTGGCAAACGACGAGCGCCACGAAGAGCAGCGCAACGGCAATCAGCAGGCGCCAGTTTTCAAAATGCACCACCAGCGCTTCGCTCCAGGGCAACCATTCGCGCGTCAACTGGATGGCGACCGGCGCCAGGACCAGAAGGAAACTGATCACCAGCATGACCACCACCGCCACGAGGACGAAGCCCAGGCTCTGCAAACGCAGTAAAACGAACGACCGGTCGTCTCGCTGGCGATAGGCGCGGTTGAGCGACACCCGCAGCGCTTCGACGCCATTCGACGCAAAGAAGGCAGCAGCCAGAACACTGATGGTCAGCAGTCCGCTGCGATTGACCGTGAGCACGTTGAGCACTTCCCGCGAGATCGGTTCGGCGATCGATTTCGGCCAGGTGTCGAATATGATGTGCACGGCCGTATCGGCGAACGTGTCGGCGCCCAGAAAACTGGCAAGCGCCGTGCCGAAGATCAGAAAGGGAAACAACGCCAGCAGGGTCGACAGGGCAACATGACTGGCCATGGCCCAGCCGTCGTCATCGTTGAAATGCGTGACCGCATTGAGGATGATCCTCAAGCTGCGTTGCCAGTCCATTTGCACTCCCGCTCGCTCCACCCTATGTCAGTTCGTCCATGCCGGTTGTCAAATGGAATTGCTTCCAATCCCCGGCGGCAGCGACTAAGAGTGTCCTCCGGTTTCCGCCGAAAATCCCCTCCCAGGAGCAATGCATGGCCGCGAAACGCAGCATTCTTGTCACCGGGTGTTCCTCCGGAATCGGTGCGCATTGCGCCCGCGCCCTGCGCGATGACGGCTGGCAGGTTTTCACGACGGCACGAAAGCCCGAGGATATCGATGCCCTGGCGGCGGACGGATTCAGCGCCCACTACCTGGACTACCGTGAGGAAGCCAGTATCGATACGCTGTTCGAAACCGTCATGGAGGAATCGGGTGGTCGCCTCGACGCGCTGTTCAACAATGGCGCCTACAGCCAGGCCGGCGCCATCGAAGACCTACCGACCGAGGCGCTCAAGCAGCAATTCGAGGCCAACGTTTTTGGCTGGCACACACTGACCCGACAGGTCATCCCGGTCATGCGCGAACAGGGCAGCGGTCGCATCGTCCAGTGCTCCTCCATCCTCGGCTTGGTGCCGATGCGCTGGCGCGGCGCCTACAATGCCTCCAAATTTGCGCTTGAAGCTCTGAGCGTCACCATGCGTATGGAACTCGCCGGCAGCGGTATTCATGTCAGCCTGATCGAGCCGGGACCCATCGAATCGAAAATGGCCTCGAACGCGCTCGCCTATGTCGAAAAGTATATCGATGTCGAAGGCTCGGTGCATCGGCAGTCCTATGAGCCGGAACTACAACGCCTGCGCCAGGGTGGCGTGCGATCGAAACACAAACTCGGCCCCGAGGCCGTCTACCGCGTGCTGAAACACGCCCTCGAAAGCCCCCGGCCGAATCCGCACTATGTGGTGACAAGGCCAGCAAAGATCGGCGTAGCGCTCAAACGCTTGCTGCCTGCCCGTACGCTCTATGACATACTTGGCAAACGCTGACGGACCTGGCCAGCAAATTACGGAACCACACCCATGACTGATTTCCTGTTTTACCTGACCCTGGTCGTGATGGCGGCGGTGGTGTTCGTTTTGATCCGCGGCCTCTTCAACATGATGCAAGGCGGTTCCGGCAATCTCTCCAACAAGCTCATGCAAATGCGAGTGTTGCTGCAATTTGTTGCCGTCGTGCTGATTGTCGCGATATTGTGGATCACCGGCGGCGGACGATAGGGGAGGACGATCTTGGTAACGCTCAACAAGATATACACGCGGACAGGCGACGACGGCAGCACGGCCCTCGGCAGCGGCGAGCGCCGCGACAAGCACGATTTGCGCGTCGCCGCCTACGGCACGGTGGATGAAGCCAATGCCTGCATCGGCATGGCCCGGCTCCACACTGGCGATGACGCTGTGCTGGATGCCATTCTGTCGCGCGTTCAGAACGACTTCTTCGATCTCGGAGCCGATCTGGCGACGCCGGAAACCGATACGCCACCGCCCTACCCACCCCTGCGCATAATCGACAGCCAGGTCCACCGGCTTGAAGCCGAGATCGATGAACTGAACGGCCGGCTGCAACCGCTGAAGTCCTTCATTCTGCCCGGTGGCTCTGCGGCGGCCGCAGCCTTGCACCTGGCGCGGACCGTGGCGCGTCGTGCCGAACGCATGGTGGTCGAGCTTGCAGGCAAGCCGGATGAAAGGGTCAATCCTGCCGCGATCCGCTATATCAATCGCGTCTCGGACCTGTTGTTCGTCGCCGCCCGGATCGCCAACAGCGACGGCCGCGACGACGTGCTCTGGGTTCCCGGAGAGACCCGCACATGAGTGTGGCTCCAACCGTCGCCAGCGGATAGGTAGGCCATGTTCATTCCGCTGCACGACCGCAACGACCTCGACCATATCAATCTGCAATATGTCACGCTCGGGCTCATCGTCATCAACACGGTGATCTGGCTGGGTACAACGTTCAGCGGAGAAACCGGCGCCTTTACCACGGCTGCGGTCCTGGGCTTCGGCTACATTCCGGCGGTCGCCAATGGTTTTGCCGATCTGGCGCCCGGCCTCGCCATCGTGCCCGAAGAGGCGACCTATATCACCTATGCCTTTTTGCACGGCGGTTTCTGGCACCTGGCCAGCAACATGCTGTTCCTGTGGGTCTTCGGCGATAACATCGAAGACGCGCTGGGGCATATCCGCTTTCTGATCTTCTACCTGCTCTGTGCCGCGGCCGGAGCATTGGCCCACGGCCTGCTGGATCCGCAATCCGAAGCACCGCTTATCGGCGCATCCGGCGCAGTCGCCGGTGTCGTCGCCGCCTACCTTATCCTGCATCCAAGTGTTCGGGTCTGGGTGCTGGTGCTTGGCCGCATTCCGCTGCCGCTTCCGGCTTTCATTCCGCTTGTGGGGTGGATCGGCTTTCAGATCTTCATGGTGGTTTCTGACACCGACGGCGACGTGTCCTGGGCTGCTCATATTGGTGGCATCATCGCCGGCGCCGTTCTCGTGGTCTTGATGAAACGTCGTGCCGTGCCCCTGTTCGACCGCAAGATCATCTCCCCTAAGGCAGTGATCCACAAGAAGAAGGCAGAAGCGCCCAGTCGCAACTGGGGGCGCTAAAGAAACGCTCCGAGGGACAAATTGCCGCACCCGCGCCCGCAATCCTGATTGACGGCAGCGGGGCCTTGCAAGTATGTGACACCCACAAGGCTCTCAATCGCAGGACAGACGCATATTCCACTGGCAGAATTTGACTGCCTTGATGTCGCTTTCCAGCCATCACGGACGACACGGAATGTGCACTATCCCGCGCGCTGCTGGAGAAAGGTGAACGCATGAAAGTTCTGGTACCCGTGAAGCGGGTGATTGACTACAACGTCAAGGTCCGCGTCAGGCCGGACGGCTCGGGCGTCGAGCTGGCCAATGTCAAGATGTCGATGAACCCGTTCGACGAAATCTCGGTCGAAGAGGCAATTCGCCTGAAGGAAGCCGGAAAGGTCGAGGAAATCGTCGCCGTGTCGGTCGGCCCGGCCAAGGCCGAAGAGACCATCCGGACGGCCCTCGCCATGGGCGCCGATCGCGGCATCCTTGTTCAGACAGACGATCTGGTCGAGCCGCTGGCGGTCGCCAAGATCCTCAAAGCCGTTGTCGAAGAAGAAAATCCGGGCCTCGTCATTGTCGGAAAGCAGGCGATCGATGACGATTGCAACCAGACCGGCCAGATGCTGGCTGCACTCCTGGGCTGGTCGCAGGGCACCTTCGCCTCCGAGGTGGAGATCGGCGACGGTTCCGCTTCGGTTACCCGTGAAGTCGACGGCGGCCTGCAGACCATCGAGATCAAACTGCCGGCGGTGGTCACCACCGACCTGCGTCTCAACGAGCCGCGCTACGCTTCCTTGCCCAATATCATGAAGGCCAAGAAGAAGCCGCTCGACAAGAAGACGACCGCCGACTACGGCGTCGACACAGCTCCGCGCCTGACCGTGCTCAACACGGCCGAGCCGGAAGGTCGCAAGGCCGGAGTCAAGGTCGAGAGCGTTGCCGACCTGGTCGACAAGCTGAAAAACGAAGCCGGCGTGCTTTAGGAGGGAGACGATTATCATGACCACACTTCTTCTCGCGGAACATGACAACCAGTCGCTGTCCGATCAGACCGCCAAAGCCCTGACGGCCGCAGCCGCAATCGGTGGCGACGTGCACGTACTGGTCGCCGGCAAGGGCGCCCAGGGCGTCGCCGACGAAGCCGCCAAGCTGGATGGCGTATCGAAGGTTCTGCTGGCCGAATCCGATGACTTTGAAGTCAACCTGGCCGAGCCGACAGCTGCCTTGATCGTCTCGATGGCCGAGGGCTACGACGCGTTTGTTGCCGCCGCCACCACCGACGGCAAGAACATCATGCCGCGGGTCGCAGCACTGCTCGACGTCATGCAGATCTCGGACATCACCGACGTCGTCAGCGCAGACACCTTCAAGCGGCCGATCTATGCCGGCAACGCCATTCAGACGGTCCAGTCGACCGACCCGAAAAAGGTCATCACGGTGCGCACGGCCGGCTTCGGCGCTGCCGGCACAGGCGGCTCGGCATCCGTCGAGACGATTGGCGCCGCTGCAGACCCGGGCCTGTCGAAATTCGTCGAAGCCAAGCTGTCGGAAAGCGACCGTCCGGAACTCACCTCGGCCAAGATCATCATCTCTGGCGGCCGTGCTCTCGGTTCCGAGGAGAAATTCCAGGAGGTCATCCTGCCGGTGGCCGACAAGCTCGGCGCCGCCGTCGGCGCCTCACGCGCTGCCGTCGATGCCGGCTACGCGCCGAACGATTGGCAAGTCGGCCAGACCGGCAAGGTCGTCGCCCCGGACCTTTATATTGCCTGCGGCATATCCGGTGCCATTCAGCACCTTGCCGGCATGAAGGATTCGAAGGTGATCGTCGCGATCAACAAGGACGAAGAAGCGCCCATTTTCCAGGTCGCCGATTACGGTCTCGTTGCCGACCTTTTCGATGTTCTGCCGGAGCTTGAAAAGGCGCTCTGACCCGTTGGCAAACGGGGCCGCAAAGCCCTCTTCGCACCTGCAAAAAAATAATTGGCCGGGCTGGACGTTGTCAGCCCGGCCAATTAGTTTGTGCACGGTTCATTACAGGGAATTGAGGTTATGGCCGGCTCGATCAAATCAGTTGGTATTGTTGGTGCTGGCCAGATGGGCAGCGGCATCGCCCATGTCTGCGCCGTGGCCGGCTACGATATCCTGCTGCACGATGTTTCCGAAGCCAAGATCAATGACGGCATGGCCACGATCAACGGCAACATGGCTCGTCAGGTCGCCGCCGGAAATCTTGACGAAGGCGAGCGCGACGCGGCCCAGGCACGCATAGCCCCGGCCATCGCAATCGACGATCTGGCCGCCACCGACATGGTCATCGAGGCAGCGACGGAAGACGAGACCATCAAGCGCAAGATCTACGCCAATCTCTGCCCGCTGCTCAATCCGGAAGCCATCATCGCCACGGACACATCGTCCCTGTCGATTACCCGCCTGGCCTCGGCAACCGACCGACCGGAGCGCTTCATCGGCATCCATTTCATGAACCCGGCGCCTGTAATGAATCTCGTCGAACTGGTTCGCGGCATTGCCACGGAGGATGTGACGTTCGAGGCCTCCAGGGAATTCGTCGAGTCGCTCGGCAAGACTGTGACCGTAGCCGAGGATTTTCCGGCGTTTATCGTCAACCGCATCCTGCTGCCGATGATCAACGAGGCGATCTACACGCTTTATGAGGGCGTCGGCACGGTCGAGGCCATCGACACGGCCATGAAGCTTGGCGCCAACCATCCGATCGGACCGCTGCAGTTGGCCGATTTCATCGGGCTCGACACCTGCCTGTCGATCATGCAGGTGCTCTATGACGGCCTGGCCGACTCCAAGTATCGCCCATGCCCGCTTCTGACGAAATATGTCGAAGCCGGTTGGCTTGGCCGCAAGACCGGCCGTGGCTTTTATGACTACCGCGGCGACGAACCCGTCCCGACGCGTTGAGGAACTTCTGACATGAGCGACCGCCCGGTAGCCTTGATCATAGGCGGTGGCAGCGGCATGGGTGCCGATGCCGCACGGAAACTGTCGGAAGACGGTTTCGATATCGCGATCCTGTCCTCGTCCGGCAAGGGCTTGGAACTGGCGGCCAAACTCGGCGGCCTCGGCATCGAAGGCTCGAACCGCAACGCGGCAGACCTGCAGGCCCTGGTGGACGCAGCGATTGACAAATGGGGCCGCATCGACGCGGTCGTCTCCAGCGCCGGACACGGACCCAAGGGACCTGTGCTCGAATTGAGCGACGAAGACTGGCATGAGGGTATGGAATTCTACCTGCTTAACGTGATCCGGGTTGCTCGGATCGTGACTCCGATCATGCAGAAACAGGGCAATGGGGCATTCGTCAACATATCCACCTATGCCGCCTTCGAGCCTGAGGAACTGTTTCCGACTTCCGGCGTTTTTCGCTCCGGCCTTGCCGCCTTCACCAAGCTGTTCACGGACAAATATGCCGGTGACAATATCCGCATGAACAACGTCATGCCCGGTTTCATCGACAGCCTGCCGGAGAAGGAAGACCGCCGCACCCGGATTCCGATGGGCCGGTATGGCAACGTCGCGGAAGTGTCCGAACTCATCGCCTTCCTGGCGTCTGACAAATCCAGCTACATCACCGGCCAGAACATCCGCATCGACGGCGGCATCACCCGCTCGGTTTAGCCGTATTTGAGATCTGACGGCCTGATCCACCTGTCATTCCTGACAGGGGACAGGCGAAACAATCCTTCCTAGAGTTGCTTCAAAATACGGCCTCGGCGCTAGCAGATCTGCGCCTTTGTGAGCTCCGAGCCCACCCTATAATGCCGTCAAACGATCGATTCGCGGGGGTTAATCGATGCCAAATGCGGACAGCATCTCAGGCGTGGCGAAAGCCAGGAGCCAGCAGTTTCGGCCAATCAATCGGCGGCATGAAAAGCTCCGCGCAAGTCGCACAGGACAAAACTCACCTGCAGGCTATTGAAATGTGGGGTGCCCAAGTGCCGAAGAAGAAATCAAGTCTCCTGTCATTCCAGCCGACTCTCGCCATTGGCTCGATCCTTTTGGTATTGCCAATGACCGCGTCAGCGGTTCTCGCCCAGACTTGGACTGGCGAGACCTCTTCCAACTGGTTCGACGCGACCAACTGGTCGACTGGCGCGGTTCCGACCGATAGCGATTTCGCCTATGTCGACACCGAATCTCCCAATGCGACCGTGATTTCAGACCAGGTCTCCAACGGAACTGCCGAAGCCGACGATATGATCGTGGGCAATTCATCCAAAGGTTCTCTGACCATTGAAAACGGCGGCCAACTCATACTCGATGATGCCATTGCCATCGGTTTCAACAAGGGCAGCAATGGGTCGGTGGTTGTTTCCGGATCCACGACCGACGGGACGACGACATACGCATCAACGCTGAATTCGGCCGGTGGACTGATCGTCGGCAGCGAAGGCAAAGCCACGCTGACGATTTCGGAGGGTGGCGCTGTCATTGCCCAGAGTATCGGCGGTCCGATCACCGTTGCCGACGGTGAGGATTCGACTGCCTCGATCATCATCGGCAGCGCCATCGGACAGACTCCGAACGATCCGGGCACCATTTCAGCTACCGGCATCTCGATTGTTGAAGCGGGCGGCGGCTTGGTTTTTAATCACACCGCGACCTCCACCGATCCCTACGTGTTTTCAGTCCCCATCTCGTCCCTGTCGGGTCTAAAGTCCGGAACAATCACAGTCGCCGCCGGCTATACCGAACTCACCGGCGACAACAGCGGGTACGCCGGCACCACGACGGTTGATGGCGGGACCTTGGTCGTCGATGTGGCACTGGGTGGAAGCGCGCTCACAGTTGGCGACTCCTCCACAGAATCCACAATGGTGATTCAGCAAGGCGGACAGAGTGTCCAGACCGGCAACGTCATCATCGGCAACAACGGCAGCAGTTCCGGCTCGGTGACGGTGACCGGTGAAAGCACTGACGGCACAGCTTCGTCATTATCGGTCGCCGGCAACTTTTATGTCGGAAACAAGGGCACCGCCGCACTGACAGTGTCTTCTGGAGCAACTGTCGACGCCAACAATGGAAAAGGTACCATTACGGTGGCCCGAGAGAGCGGCTCGAACGGAACGGTGGTCATCGGCGCGGCCTCTGGTTCGAGTGCGGCCGCACCCGGAACACTCTCGGCCGCTTCACTTCAATTCGGCAGTGGCACCGGAACGCTGGTTTTGAACCACACCGGCACCGAAGCTGACGCGACCGAACTCGCCTTTACCATCAGTGGCAAAGGGACAATCGATGTTGAAGCCGGCTTCACAGAGTTGTCCGCCGACAACAGCGGATTTTCGGGGACCACCACGGTCGATGTCGGCACTCTTGCAATAACCGGTGATCTCAACGGCAACGCACTGAACGTCGGCAGCACGGGCACCGGCGGGATGATGAGCGTCACCAATACGGCCGTTGTCAACATCAGCGGCGACGCGACAATCGGCGTCTCGTCCGGCAGTTCTGGCACCGTCACTGTTTCCGGCGCCACGAGCGGATCGACCGTCGACGCCTCGACCCTGAAGGTCTCGAACGATCTTGTCGTCGGGGCATCCGGATCGGGCACTCTCATTGTCAACAACAGCGGCCTCATTAACATCAACAGCGGCAATAGCGCACTGACTGTTGCCCAGTCCGCCGGCTCCACAGGCAGCTTTGTCATTGGTTCGCAATCCGGCAACACGGCCCTCGGCACGGGCACACTCAAAGCCAAATCAATTGCCTTTGGCGAAGGCACTGGCTCGGTTCTGTTCAACCACTCGGACGACTCGGGCGGCTTCGAATTTGCCGTGCCATTCACCGGAAGTGGCACTATCGAGGTTGAAGGCGGCACGACGGTCCTGACCTCGAAAAGCACCAGCTTCACAGGTCAAACGAATATCAATGGCGGCATCCTTTCGGTGACCGGATCATTGCCCGGGGCTGTCGTGGTCAACAATGGCGGAACGCTGGGTGGAACCGGCACGCTAACCGGAGCAATCACCGTGAACAGCGGCGGGACCATCATGCCGGGAAGTTCCGTCGGCACACTCAACACAGCCGATGTGACTTTCGAAAGCGGCGGTATCTTCGATGTGGAAATCGACTCCGACGGCAATGTCGACCTGCTGGCGTCGACCGGAACGGTCACCATCGACGGTGGCTCGGTCCTGGTTTCCGCCGACAGCTATTCCGTCGACACGACATTTACGATACTGACCGCCGACACAGCGGTCAGCGGAACGTTCTCCGGCGTTTCCGGAACCTCCACCTTTATCGACTATACGCTTGGCTACGATGCCACTGATGTCACCCTCACCCAGTCGGTCAGCCAGTCCTTCGCAAGTGTCGGCGAAACGGAAAACCAGTTGGCTGTCGCCAAGGCCCTCGATTTGCTGGACCTTGACCACGAGGTCGTCCAGTTGGTTTTCGGGTCGGCAAGCGAAACAGAGGCAAGAGGCCTGTTCGATAAACTCAGTGGCCAGACCCAAGCGTCGCTCAAGGGTGCCCTGATGACCAGCGGCCGCAAAGTCACCCACACCGTCAACCAGCGACTGGGCGGATCGTTTCAGGACGACACCCAGGTTTTCGCCTACGGCAGCACCAAAACGAACTCGCACCACGGAGCCTGGATCGCCGGCTATGGCGGTTGGGAAGACATCGACTCCACTGGCAACACGGCCGCCGCCGACAACAGCTATGGCGGAATTGTCGCCGGCCTCGATCGCGATTTCGGCCGGCACTGGCGCCTCGGCTTGCTGGGGGCCTACGGTCACACCGAGACCAGCCAGTCCGCTTTGTCTTCTTCGGCCAGCGCAGACAGCTTTGCTGCTGGCGCCTATGGCCAGGCGACGCATGGTCCGGTGTTTGTCAATTTTGGCGGTCTGTTCACCTGGCATGACATCGACTCAAGCCGGTCGGTTACCCTTCGCCGGAAGTCGCAGACCCTCACGGCCGGCTACGACGCAACAAGTTGGCAACTCTTTTCAGAGGCGGGTTACCGGATCGACCGGGGCGATACGCGGATTGAGCCCTTTGCAAACCTTTCCTTCATGCAACTCGATACCGATGGCTACACCGAAACGGGCGGCAGCGCCGCTCTGACCGCCGCCTCGGATACGCAGAGCACGACCTTCACGACGCTCGGCCTTCGTGTCGCGCAACAAATGACCCAGACGGTGCAGCTGCATGGAATGGCCGGCTGGCGTCACGCCTTTGGCGACACAGATCCGTCGGCAACGTTTGCGCTGGCCGGGTCCATCCCGTTCACAGTGACTGGCGCACCGATTGCCGTGGATGCGCTGGTTATCCAGGCAGGCTTCGACGTGGAGGCCAAAGACAACGTGACGTTCGGCATGACCTATGATGGCCAGTTTGGCGACGGTTCCAGCGCCAACCAGATCGAGGGGCACCTGCGGGTCCTGTTTTAGGGTTCGCCTTAGAGACGAAGGGACCACACCCGCTGGCCCCGCCTCTATGGGGGCGGCAACAGCGATTTCATCAGGGAGACTTGCATGCAAATCCAGATCTCGGCAGGCGATACGTTCCACTACGTCACACCGGATTTCATCCTCACCGCGCTGGTGGGCCAAACCATCACCTACGGAACAAGCAAAGACAATGTACAGGTCGTGACCAACGGCCTGGACGACTCCGTCGACATCGATCAGATCCGGCCCGAAGCATTCTCCACCCGCTTCATCGAAGACATCTTTGATGCTTTTCAAATCGATGATCCGGCGGTTATCGACGCTGCGATCGACGCCTTCGGATTTGAGGCGGAACGGTTGTTTGCCGAGGTTCTGGCCGACAACAGCGCCATTGAGGAAATCATCGCGGCGCTGAACGAGATTTTTGTCATCGCCGGCCTTGCGGAGGCGGCATCGGAAGCCTCGGATGCGCTCCAGGCCGAAGACGAATCCCTCGACATCGTTGCGATCCTTGGCCTCGCCGACCAGATCTACCAGGACCTTGGCACCGGCACCGATTTTTCTATTTCAATCGACTCCGGCGATTCCTTCGACTTCACGGTCGGCGAGACGACCGTCACCAAGCTGCTCGGGCAAACAGTCAGCCATGTCTCGGGCGACGACAATCGGCAAACCATCGTCAACGGGTTCGACGACGAAACGACCGGCTCAGGGGGATCATCCGGTGGCGCCTCCGCCGCCACGACCGCGGCGTCGACAGCAGAAGCCGCATCCAGCCAGGCCGGCTTTTCCATTGTCATCGAGACCGGTGATGATTTCACATTCGACATCGGCGAAACCAGCGTCGTGAAGATGTTCGGACAGACCGTCAGCTACATTTCAGGCGACGACAATGATCAGACCGTGACCAATGGTCCGGCGATCCTTGGGGACACTTCAGCAAGTCAGTCCCTTGCGGACGATATTCCAAATACATCGCAGGCGGCAGCAACCGAGGTCGAGGCGGAGCTGCCGAACGTCCTGATCACCACCGGCGACAGTTTTTCCTTCGATCTCGGCACAACCAGCATCACCAAGATGTTCGGTCAGACCGTCAGCTATGTTGCCGGCGATCACAACGTGCAAACCGTCACCAACGGATTTTCCGTTGACACAGACCCAACCGTTTCCAGCGCCTCAGCCACTCTTGAAGATCCCCAGCCATCGGTAGAGGAGCTGTTCGGCTCATCGGTTGCCAACAGCGAAAGCTCCGGCGGAGCGGATCCCGACAAGATCATCGAAATTCTCACCAAGGTAGCCGACATCGTCGGAAAGCTGGAGGATCCGACGGATGTATCGATCGTCATCGAAACCGGACATAATTTCTTTTTCAACATCGGCGAAACCGAAGTCACCAAGATGTTCGGTCAGACCGTCAGCTATGTCGCCGGCGATCACAATGACCAAACCGTCACCAACGGGTTCGACGTCACCGATATCGGGGACGGTCAATTCTCCGACTTCGGCAATATCGATTTCGCCGCAATGGACATTGACGACACACAGCAGGCCCAGGCTCTGGCTTCGGAATTCGGAGAAGAGGCAGAGCAACTGCTCGACGACATACTGACCGACGGCAGCGCCATCGCCGAGGTGGTTGCCGCCCTGGACGACATTTTTTCTCAAAGCGATCTGGGTAGCATCTCGGACCTGATCGACGAACGCCAGAATGACGATGATTCCACCGATATGGTCGCCATTCTCGAACTGGTCAGACAGATCCGCAACGATCTTGCGGCCGGCTCCGAACTGTCGATCCTGATCGAATCCGGCGATGATTTCGAGTTCAACATCGAGTCCACATCCGTGACCAAGATGTTTGGTCAAACCGTCAGCTATGTGAACGGAAGCTACAATCAACAGACCGTCGTCAACGGCTTCGAGGTCACAACTGGCGATGCCGCAGAATCCACCACTGACAGCAGCCTGACGTCGCCCGGAGCGGCAGCATCACAGATTGACGAAAGCGCTGAGGACGAAGCGGATGACGGGTTTTCCATCGTCATCGATGCGGGGGACAACTTTGTTTTCAATGTGGGAACGGCCGACATCGTCAAGATGTTCGGCCAGACCGTCAGCTATGCGGCCGGAACCAATGTCACCCAAACTGTCATCAATGGGTTTTCAGCCGACCTCGACGGATCGACGGCCAGCCTGGCCGGCCTGCAGGAGCAGGACCACGAGACTCGGATGGATGAGGCGGTCGTTTTTCCGATCGAAGACGCACAGGACGAAGACGACACGCCGAACATTCTGATCGAGGCCAATGACACCTACACTTTCGACATCGGCGATGTCGAAATCGTCAAGATGTTTGGCCAAACCGTCAGCTACGCCTCAGGTCGGGACATCACGCAGGATGTCGGCAACGGTTTTGAGGCAAGCGATGACGCGTCCGATTCATCCGACGTGTCCTTCTGGTCAGACGAATCCGGAACGGATTCGTCTTCGATCGAGTTCGGCGAAGACGACACATCCAATTCCGACAGAGCGATCGAGGCGCTCACCCTGGTGGCTGAGCTCATTGGAGAGGCGGAAGACCCGTCGGAGTTTTCGATTGCGATCCAGTCCGGCAACGACTTCGGCTTCGATGTCGACGAGGCGGATGTCGTCAAGCTGTACGGACAGACCGTCAGTCGAGCCGATGGCACCGACGGCACCCAGGACGTTGAAGACGGTCCGGTTGCCGACCCCGGCGGCCATTTCATCAGCGACATCGACAGCCTATGTCTTGGCCTCGTTTACCGCATGTATGTGGCAAGCCTGGGACGCGCGCCGGACGAAGAGGGCCTGCGGTACTGGATCGACATCCTGGAGGACCTGAAGGCCAACACCCCAGACTTTGACGCCGCGGATTACATGGCCGATCGCTTCATCGAGGCATACGAATTCGAGATGCTTTACGGCGCCAATCCAACCGATGCTGAATATGTGGACGCTCTTTATTGGAACGTGCTCGAAAGGGCACCGGATGCCGCGGGACACGATTACTGGGTGGGCCGCATGGAAGCCGGACTGGGCTTCGACGACATGCTGGTCTCCTTCGTTCAGAGCGATGAGGCGATTGCCAATATCTCGCCGGACTATGAGGACGACGTCTGGGTCCTCTGAACCCGTCTCAACCAGAGTTGCCCGCAACCGGTCGCGGGCCGTTGAAAAAAGCCCGATTGACATCGGCTCGAAATGCGCGCAGCTTGCCGCCATTGGACGCCACATGGACTGTTGCATCGCAATGACGCATCAAGTGGAAGACCGGCGCATAGGCCGCCGCGCAACGGGATCAGATCTGGTCGTTTAACAGGCCTGGCACTGTCGTGTCGCCGGACGCTCCGCGTCCCGTTCCTTTCGTCCTTGACCTGAACGATCATGACTTCGAAACGCGATCTTCGGATTGCCGTCGACATCGGCGGCACGTTCACCGACACCGTTCTGGTAGACGGTGACAACCATGTGCTGGCAACCGCCAAGACCCCGACGACCCCGTCCGACCCGACCGAGGGCGCGCTACGCGGCTTTCGCCGGGTTCTCGACCAGGCGCGGGCGCGGGCGACCGATATCGCTGGCTTCATCCACGGCACCACGTTGGCGACCAATGCCCTCATCGAGCGGCGAACCGCTCGCGTGGTCACCGTCACGACGGCAGGCTTCCGTGACATTCTGGAAATCGCCTACGAGCGGCGTTACAGCCAGTACGACATCGACCTGGTAAAGCCGGATCTGATGGTTCCGCGCTCGCGCAGCTTCACGGTTCCGGAGCGCGTGTCCGTCACCGGTGAGATAATCGAGCCTCTGGACGAAAGCGCCATCGACAGGTTGCTGATGGATCTCGAGGTTTGCGGCGCCGAGGCGGTGGCCGTCTGCCTGCTTCACGCCTACGCCAATTCGGTGCATGAACATCGACTGCGCGAACTGCTCTTGCAGCGCCGTCCGGAGCTCGTGATTTCGCTTTCCAGCGATGTGAGCCCCGAAGCCCGGGAGTTCGACCGGCTGTGCACGACAGTTGCCAATGCCGGTATCCAGGCGCTGATGGCCGATTACCTGGCGGAGTTCGAACGCCGCTTCGCGCTCGAAGGCCTGCAGTGCCCGGTGCTGATGATGACCGCCGGTGGTGGCATGACAACGATTGACACCGCCCGCCGGTTTCCTATCCGCCTCGTTGAGTCGGGCCCGGCCGGCGGCGCTATCCTTGCCGCCCGGGTCGCTCAAAGCGTCGACGCTGCCCAGGTTCTGTCCTTCGATATGGGCGGCACAACCGCCAAGCTCTGTCTGATCGACGATTTCCGGCCACAGACCGCACGCACCTTTGAAATTGGCCGGGCCGCACGCTTCATCAGGGGCAGTGGAATGCCGGTGCGCATTCCGGTGCTGGAGATGATCGAAATCGGTGCCGGCGGCGGCTCGATCGCCGGGGTCGACCGGTTGGGAAGGCTGCAGGTGGGCCCGCAAAGTGCCGGCAGCGAACCGGGACCGGCGGCTTTTTGCCGTGGCGGAACCAACGCCACCGTGACCGATTCAGATATCGCTATCGGCCTGATCGATCCGGAGGCCTTTGCCGAAGGACGGCTGACGTGCGACCGCAACGCGGCAGAAGCAGCCATTGCGCGCAATGTAGGCGATAAACTCGGGCTCGGTGCCGTCGATGCGGCCGCCGGCATCAGCGATATCGTCGACGAAAGCATGGCCAGCGCTGGTCGCATGCATGCGGTCGAATCCGGCAAGGACCTCGGCGAGCGCATCATGATCGCCTTTGGCGGCAACGGCCCGCTTCATGCGACGCGGGTGGCCCGCCGGGCTGGATTGAGCCGCATCCTGATCCCGCGCGATCCGGGCGTTGGCTCGGCCGTCGGCTTTCTCCACGCACCGATCTCGTTTGAGACCGTTCGATCGAAACACACCATGCTCGACAATCTCGATCCGGACGATCTGAACCGGTTTTTCGAGGCAATGCTGTCGCAGGCGACCGACGTGGTGCGCGCCGGGGCGCCCGAGGCCGAGCTTCGCAGCAGTCGCACTGCCTTCATGCGCTACCGCGGCCAGGGCCACGAGATCGAGATCCGCCTGCCGGACCGTGATCTGGTCCAAACCGATATCAGCGACCTGAAAGCCACGTTCGAAGCCGAATACCGGCGCCAATATGCCCGCTCGGTGCCCGGAATGCCCATCGAGATACTCAATTGGGCGGCCGGTGTTTCGACCGTGCCACGCAACACACCCGGCGTTCCGGAACCGCGCGAAGCGAAACCTGTTGCAACGACCAGGCAGAAGAGCATCCGTTGTGATGTCACCGGCACCGATGTGACCGCCGACGTGTTCAAGCGGGAGGACCTGGTTCCCGGCGACCGATTGGCTGGCCCCGCACTCGTCGTCGAACCGCAATCCACGACCTTCGTCAGCAGCGATTTCGAACTGTCTGTCGACACTGACGGCAATCTGCTGTTGTCACGCACGGGCTTGGGAGGAACCGACGCATGAGCACCATGAATCCGGCCCGCCTGCAGGTGTTGTGGAACCGCCTCCTGGCGGTCGTCGAGGAACAGGGTCAGGCCCTGATCCGCGCTGCTTTCAGCCCGATCGTACGCGAATGCGGCGACATCTCCGCCGGCATTTTCGATGCCAGGGGCCGCATGCTGGCCCAGGCCGTAACCGGCACACCCGGGCATATCAACACCATGGCCCAGGCGGTTGAGATCCTCTGCCAACACTTCCCGCGCGAAACCATGCAGCCGGGCGACATCTACCTCACCAACGATCCCTGGATCGCCTCCGGCCATCTCAACGATTTCCTGCTGGTGATGCCGGTGTTTCGTGCCGGGCGGGTCGTCGGGTTCACGGCCTGCACCTCGCACCTGGTCGATCTCGGCGGACTGGGCATGGGCCCGGAAGGGTCGGACATCTTCGACGAGGGTCTTCTGATACCGCCCTGCCGGCTGGTCGAACGCGGCGACATCAATGCTCTCTTGATGCAGCTGATCAAGGCGAATTCCCGTGAACCGGTGGCAAACGAGGGAGATATCTATGCGCTGATCGCAAGCTGCGAAACCGGTGCCCAGCGCCTGGCCGGCATGATGGAGGAGTTCGGCCTCGACACTCTCGGCGACCTGGCCAACTACATTATCGAAACGTCGCGGCGCGGAACGCTTGACGCCATCGCCGAGGTCCCGGCCGGTACGTATCAGAGCCTCTTGCAAATCGATGGTTATGAGACCGACATAACGTTGTGCGCCAGCCTCACGGTTTCGTCCGACGGGATCGCACTCGATTTCACCGGCACCTCTGGCTGTTCGCAAAAGGGAATCAATGTGCCGCTGAACTATGCGGCGGCCTATTCGGTCTTTGCCCTGCGCTGCCTCATCGGACCGGACATTCCCAACAATGCCGGTTCGCTCGAGCCATTCGTGGTGACCGCTCCGGAAAACTGCATCCTCAATGCACAGCGTCCGGCACCGGTCGCCATGCGCCATACCATCGGCCAGCTGACACCCGACCTCGTCTTCGGCTGCCTGACCCAGGCGTTGCCGGACCGGGTGCCGGCCGAAGGTGCGTCCTGCATGTATGACCTGCCGCTGCGCAACACGCCGGAGGCCGCTCACGACGAAGATGGTGTCTTTGCCCTGGAACTGGTTTTCAACGGTGGAACCGGCGCCCGACCAAATCGGGATGGGCTTTCCGCAACGGCATTTCCGAGCGGTGTCTGGGGAAGCCAGGTGGAAACCACCGAGGCCGCCGCACCGGTGGTGATCGCCCGTCGGGAATTACGCCCGGACAGCGGCGGCGCCGGCCGCCAGCGAGGCGGCCTGGGCCAACGCATCGAGATGCGCTCGACCGGCAGGGATGACTTTCTGGTCTTTTTCTCGGTCGAACGAATCCGCTACCCCGCTCGGGGTCGCGACGGCGGCGGCGATGGCGCTCCCGGCCGCATTTGCATCGACGACGGCCCGGATCTGCCCGGCAAGGGCGAGGTGCGCGTGGCCCCCGGGCAAACGCTGATCTTCGACACGCCGGGCGGCGGTGGTTTCGGATATCCGGCCTCGCGGCCCCGCGACGCCATCCAAAGGGATATCGATGAAGGCCTGATCAGCAAGCGGGCAGCGGTCGACGATTATGGTTGGAAGGAGGGTTCCCCATGATACGGCCGAACCCCCACATCGCCGCAATCGCGCCCTATGCGCTGGCGGACCTCGAAGCGAAAGGGTGCGAACCTCCTGTATCTCTTGCCCAGAACGAGTCGATCCGACCTCCAAGCCCGATGGCACTGGAAGCGGCGGCCAGGGCCATGGCGGAATCGTCGCTCTATCCCGATCCCGACTGGAGTGCTCTGCGCGAGGCGATCTGCGCCGTTCACCAGATCCCTATCGATGGTATCCTGTGCGGTGCGGGCTCGATGGAACTGATTGCTGCCCTGGCCAAGGCCTATTCCGGATCAGGTTCAGGCATTCTCGGCAGCGGCTATGGCTATGCCTTCTTCCGCAAGGTCGCAGAGTTCAACAACGCGCCTTTCGACGACGTGCCGGAAAACAACTTCACCATCTCGGTGGACGCGCTGCTGTCCGCGGCGAACCAGAACACACGCGTCGTTTTTGTGGCCAATCCGGGCAATCCGACCGGCACTCGCATTTCGCGGGATGATATCGTTCGGCTGCGCGATACCCTGCACGAAGACACTCTGCTGGTCGTGGACGAGGCCTATGGTGAATTCGCCGACGGTCTTGAGAAGTCCTTGTTCGATCTGGTCGAACGCGGCGACACTGTCGTGCTGCGAACCTTTTCAAAAGCCTACGGACTGGCCGGTATGCGCGTCGGTTGGGGTCTTTTCCCGCCGGCTATTGCGGCCGAGGTGCGGAAGCTCCTCAACCCCAACAACATAGCCGTTGCGAGCCAGGCCGCCGCGGCCGCTGCCATGGTCGACCAGGTCTATATGCGGGAAACTTGCACGCTGACTGCGGATCTGCGGGAGTCCTTCGGCGAAGAGATCCGGCAGATGGACCTGAGGGTGCCACAAAGCCATACCAATTTCGTGCTCATCGCCTTTGTCAATGCCGACAGCGCCAACTCAGCGAAGAGGGCGCTGCGCAGCCGGGGTATCCTGCTGCGTGGCATGGACGGCTACGGGCTGCCGAACTGCCTGCGCGCCACGATCGGCAGCAGCGAAACCATGGATCGCGTGGCCGCCATCCTGACGGACTGGCGCAGTGAGAGGATGACGTGATGACCTCGCGCGGACGCGCCCGTATCGGCGTGCTGGTGCCTTTCACCAACACCAATCTGGAAGCCGACATGGCGCTGCTGAGGCCATCCGGCGTCTCCATGCATTTCGCTCGCATGAGCGGTTATGACGAGGATGCAATCCCCGATTCCGGTCAGATGGCCCGCCTGGGTGCGGCCGATCTCGATGGGCCGCTGGACCTGCTCCTCGGATGCCGACCTGACGCCATCCTTTATGGCTGCACGTCGGCGACCCTGACCCATGGACCGGCTTTCGATCGGCAACTGGCGATCCGCATCGGCGATCGAAGCGGCGCCGCAACTGTCACTGCGGCCGGCGCCCTGGTCCACGCCTTGAAGACGCTCGGCGCGACGCGCATCGCCTTTGCCTCGCCCTATACCAGCGATATCAACCGCCGTGCGATCGCATTCCTGGCACAAAGCGGGTTCGAAACGGTCTCGCAGGCCGAAGTCGAGGGAACGCTTGACAATGCCGGCCAGGGCGCCTTGACCCCTGACGAGGTTTTTGAGCTCGGGCAGCGTGCCGACAGTCCGGAAGCCGAAGCCGTGGTGTTGTCATGCACGGATATGCGATCCGTTGAAGCCATCGCCCGCCTCGAGGCAGAACTCGCCAAACCGGTCGTGAGTTCCAACCAGGCGATGCTGTTTCAGTCCCTGCAGAAGCTTCAAATCAGTGATCCGGTCATCGGCTATGGCCGATTGCTCGACGGGAGAGAAAGGTAGTGGGCATGCAACGTTCATCGCAGACACGCCGACGCAGCGGCCGCCGCAAACCGGAAGCACGCATGGCGCAGTTGCCCTGGCGCCAGGTGACGAACCCATACGATCCGGTGAACATACTCACAGAAGACCAGCTCGAGGCAATTCACGGAACGTCGATACGCATCCTCGAGGAACTTGGCATCGAGGTGATGAGCGCCCGTGCGCGGGAGATCCTGGCAAAAGCAGGTGCCGACGTCGACGCCGACACCTCAACCGTCCGCCTTGACCGCGGCCTTGTCGAGGAAGCGCTCAAGACCGCACCCTCGGTGTTCACCGTCACGCCGCGCAACCCACAGAAGCAGCTTGTCTTCGGCAAAAACCACATCAATTTTTCGCTCGTCGCCGGACCGCCCAACGTGCATGACCGGGAGCGCGGCAGGCGCGCCGGCAACTATGACGACTATTGCGACTTCATTCGCCTGGCCCACCATTTCAACGTCATCCATCTTATCGGCAACCAGGTGCTAGCGCCGCTGGAACTGCCGGCGAATTCGCGACACCTCGACACCTATCGCGCCAATCTGGTGCATTCCGATCTGGCCTATCTGACGACGTCGATCGGCGCCGGCCGAGCCCTCGACGGGATCGCCATGATGGCGATCGCCCGTGGCATCTCACTCGATGACATTCGTCAAGACCCTGGCGTCTTGACGATCATTTCCGTCAACAGTCCAAGACGATTGGACGAGGCAATGGCCGATGGCCTGATCACCATGGCCGAATATGGCCAGCCGGTCTGCGTCACGCCGTTTACGTTGATGGGTGCCATGACACCGGTCACCCTGGCCGCGGGTCTGGCGCAGCAGAATGCCGAGGCGCTTTTTGGCGTCGTCCTTACCCAGTTGGTCAATCCGGGCACGCCGGTGCTCTACGGCTCCTACACCTCGAATGTCGACATGCGCTCCGGCGCCCCGGCCTTCGGCACGCCGGAGAACGCCAAGGCCAATATCGCCAGCGGCCAGTTGGCTCGCCGCTACGGCCTGCCTTACCGCTGCTCGCCGACCAACGCATCGAACGCGGCTGATGCCCAATCCGTCTATGAGACCGAGATGGCGCTTTGGGGCGCCGTGATGGGGCACGGCAATCTCGTCTACCACGCCGCTGGCTGGCTCGAGGGCGGACTGACGGCTTCCTTCGAAAAACTGGTGCTCGACATCGAGTTGCTGCAGAACATGGTGGAGTTCCTCAAACCGATCAGCGTCAGCGAAGAAGATCTTGGTTTCGAAGCCATTCGCGACGTCCCCACCGGCGGCCATTTCTTCGGCGAACAGCATACTCTCGAGCGTTACGAAAGCGCCTTTTACGAGCCGTTGATTTCCGACTGGCAGAACTACGAAAGCTGGGAAGCCGCCGGTGGCCACACGGCCGAGGAACGGGCAACTGACGTCTGGAAACAGGCGCTCGAAGAGTATCAACAGCCGCCAATGGATCCGGCAATCCGCGAGGAACTGGACTCCTATGTCGACAAACGCCAGGCAGAAATCGGCGACGGGGAGCCGTAATGGATTCAATGGCACCCGACCGCTTCGATCGCATTGCCGATTTTGCGCTGGGAGATACGGCCATTCCCGACAGCGCACTGGCCATGGCGGCTACTCTGCTGATCGATACGATCGGGGTTGCCGCCGGGGCGGCCAGTCTCGAGGCCGGACGCATCGCCCGCGATTTCGCCGTCGAGTTCCTCGCTGCCGGAACGCCGACTTCCAGTGCAAGACTGTTGTTCGACGGCCGGCGGGCGAGCCTCGCCGGCGCCGCCTACGCCAATGCCACCCAGATCGACAATCTCGATGGCCATGACGGCTACAATCCCACCAAGGGACATATCGGCTGCGCCGTGGTTCCGGCCCTGCTGGCCTTCGCGGAACAGCAACCGGATCTGAGCGGTCGCCAGGCCTTGGAAGCCATGGTCATTGCCTATGAGGTTGCGGCACGCGCCGGCATTGCCCTGCACGCAACGGTCAATGACTACCACACATCGGGGGCCTGGAATGCACTCGGCGCCGCTGCGCTCGGCTGCCGGCTGAACGGCACTGGATCGGAGGTTTTGCGCCAGGCGTTCGGCATCGCCGAATATCATGGCCCGCGCAGCCAGATGATGCGCGAGATCGACAATCCGACGATGCTGCATGACGGCTCCGGCGTCGGAGCGATGACTGGGGTCAGCGCGGCCCTCCTGGCGCAGCGAGGCTTTGCCGGCGCACCGGCGCTCACCGTGGAGGACCCTGCGGTCGCGGAACACTGGCAGGACCTCGGACGTTTCTGGACCGTCGAAAAGAACTACATCAAGCCCTATCCGGTCTGCCGGTGGGCGCACGCCGCCATCGACGCCACACGTTTGCTGATGGACCAAACCCCCTTCGCGCCGGCCGATATCAACACGGTCGAGGTTCGAACGTTCCAAGCAGCAGCAGCGCTTTTTCCAGGCGTGCCGCTGACGACCTCGCAGGCGCAATACAGCCTGCGCTACGCCATCGCTGCCCTGCTGGTCCACAACCGGCTTGGCCCCGAGGAAATTGCTCCGCAGGCCTTCGAGGATCCTGAAGTGGTGCGGCTTCTTCCAACGATCAAAGTCGTTGAAGACGACCGCCACAACGTCCGCTTTCCGGCGGGGCGCTGGTCAGATGTCACCGTGAACCTCAAGGATGGTCGTACGCTTGAATCGGGCGATGTGCACGCTCGGGGCGGGCCGGAGGCACCGATGACGGACGACGAAATCCAGACCAAATTCATGACCATGACCATGCCACCTTTGCCGGAGGCACGCGCCGGCGCGATATGGAAGATGCGTGAAGACCTGCTGGACGACGCCCCGTTCAGCGGTCTGAGCCCGCTGGTCTATCCGAAACCCTGAGGCCCCCATGACCGAACCGTTGAAGCTCATCGTCCACGCCGCCGAACCGGATCCGCTGATCGAACGCCTGCGAGCGACCCATGCGGACGTCGCCATGACGCCGTGCGACAGCTACGCCGCAATGGACGGGTTGGTGGAGGATGTTCAGCCAGACATCGTCTATTCGATCCGCTTCGCCGGCACCCCGGGTTTCCCGCGTGAAGCCCTGATCGGACCCCGTGGTCCGAAGTGGATTTCCGTCGGTGGCTCCGGCATCGACCATCTGCGCGGCTGGGACACCACCCGCACCACCGTTACGAACTCGGCCGGCGTCGCGGCCCATGCCATGGCCGAATATATCATCGGCTGCGCCCTGCACTTTTCGCTCAACATCCCCGGCCTCAACGCAGACAAGCGCCAACGCACCTGGCCCGGCCGGATGATGACACCGCTGCGTGGCAAAACGCTGCTGATCGTCGGCCTCGGCAGCACCGGCAAACAGGTCGCTCGGCTCGCCAAGGCGCTCGGCATGACGGTGATCGGCACCAGGGCCCGCCCATCACCCGTCGATCATGTCGACGAAGTCCACGCCAGCGGTAGGCTTGGCGAATTGTGGCCACGCGCAGACATCATCGCGGTCTGCGCGCCGCTATTGGAGTCGACCCGCAATCTGATCGACCAGCAGGCCTTTGCCGCTATGAAGGAGAGCACAGTCCTGATCGATGTCTCCCGCGGCGGCATCGTCAACCAGCAGGCACTGATAGACGCCCTGACCAGCGGAAAGATCAGAGCCGCCGCGCTCGACGTATTCGAAACGGAACCGCTGCCACCGGACAACCCGCTGTGGGAGATCGAGAACGCCCTGATCTCACCCCACTGTTCCAGCGTGTTCGATGGATGGGAGCTGGACTCCCTCGATATGTTTTCGGACAACCTCTCGCGATGGAAGAACGGCGAGCCTCTTGAAAACGTCGTCGATCCAGACCGAGGGTATTGATCAGTCTAGGGCGATTTGACGGGCAGAAAGAGATTAGCTGTTCCTGTAAAGCTATCTACCTCGCCATCATCGACATAGCCTGAGACCCAAATGAGCACCAGGCGCCCCGCGCCCTGGTCACTCTCAAGAGGCAAAACCAGCGCTTCGGACTTGTCATCCTGTTCTGCTTCAAGCGCCTCATTGATCAGCGTCTTGATATCGAGACTCCAATGCTGGTCCTGGTAGCTGATCTTCACCGATTCTCCATCGTGAAAGATAGACGGGACGGCACTGCTCTGATCATCTTGCTGTGCCTCCTTCTTGATCGTATGCGGCCCTGAAAACAGGGTGTCCGCTGACAATTCGGTCACGAATGGACCATCCGCACTGAAGTTGACCCGGTAGTTTCGGTCGTCATTTGGCTGGTAGGAAAACTTCAACAGGCTCGCGACTTCATCGAATCTCACATACTCCTTCTCACCATCGAACGGGTTATCCGGACGGCCTGAGAAATGCGGTTTCAGCTTTCGGACGTGACCGTTGAAAGTGAGATAGGACACAATCGAAGCGCCCTCTTTCGAAAGATCAGCGTCGATCGAGGCAGGAATCGTCAACACGCCGTCCTGAAAATACCCCTGCTTCTCCATCAGAGCGATCAATCGCGTGAACTGGTTGTCAGCCGATATTGACCGGGCACCCCATGGTCCGAACGCGGAAACTGCAAGAACAATGGCCAGCGATCCGAGCATGAGGCGCAGCGATCCGGTTCGCGAAACAATGGCGAAAGATATGATCAGAACCGCAATCCAGAACCCGACGGCAACCAGCCCATAACGGTCGGGGGTCACGCCATAGTCGGAAATCCGCCGCCATGTTCCGATGCTCAAAAGAACAAGCGGCACGATAAGAAACCAGAAATAGTAGCGCTCGAAAAACCGGACCAGTGCCGAACCGCTGTCTCGCCACGGAGATGCAATCATCCAGATCGCCGTGCCGCCGATGGAGAACACGACAACCATGATGCCGACTTGGCCTCGTGGCAGTTCCCATTCCAACAGCATCTTTCCGGCATAGAGATGCAGGATGACGATATAGACCAGCGCCAACGGAATGAGCAGGTAGTTGAGCAACCGTGAAATGCTGTTGACCAGCAAGCCGGGTCGGTCTGCCGGGTCGAAGCCCTCGTCGAGATCGCGCGACACCATGGACAGCCCGACAACAGGTGCGATCAATGTTGCGCCGGTCATCCAGATATGCTCGTGCGCGTCGGAGCCAATGTGGACACCAAAGAGGTAGCTGACACTTTCGATGATCGCCGATAGGCCGGCTCCAAAAATCACCATGGCCAGGATCGCGGTCAACGTCGCCAGGGCGAGGCGGGCATTGAACATCCACAAGGCGTTACAGCTGACGCCCCGCCGCAAGTAGCCCGCCACCGTTACGGCCAAAATGAGAGCTGGAAGCATAAACAGAAACTGAACATCGAGTGTGCGCATGTTCCAGCAGATCAGGCCGACGACCACTGCGCTCGCCAGGGCCAACACGACGCCCGCTGGTCGACCCCAGCGCCGGCCTTCCGCAAAGAGATGCGCCGCGCCTGAAGCGAAGAAGCCTGACGCCAGAGCGCTGTACACCTGATCCAGTGTGATCACACCTTGGCTCGGACGCTCCCAGCGAAACGACGGCAGATCGATGGCATCCGCAATCTCCAGGTTGGCGATGATGACAAAGGCGACGCTGATCGCCAAAGGTACCGGAAACCGTGCGACGATCTGCGTGAGATCGAGTGTCAGCCAGCCTCGGCTCTTCTGGGTAAACATGTAGGTCCGTCCGTGTTGATCTGAAAATCGGCCATTGTCAGCGCTTGGGTCGCGCTGACCTCAGGTCGGGGAAAACCCGGCTATGACAGTCTGATAGATCACCATTCAGACGATAGCGTGGACAGTTTCAGCACAATTTGCGCATTATTTCAGGCTTTGGCCGACTGATGCAACTTGACGATCATGAACAATTGCAGGGCTGCCGCGCTGAAGCCGATCACAACAATCGGCGTATTACCTCCGATCAGCGCATGGACGCCATCGAGGAAATCCACCACGATCCTGAATACCAGAAAGCACTCCATCATTGGTCGAGACTTGTGCAAAAGCGCATAGGCGCCCATGGCCGCCGTACCGAGGTTCCGTGCACAGAACAGACCCGCAGGACCGGCCACACTGAAGGCTCCGGCGGCACCGGCGGCCTCCCACTGACCCCACATGACGGCGGGGTTGGTGTAAATGATGATGGCGAAGCCTACCGAGACGGCCGTGACGAACCAAAGGTAATAGTAGATCCACTTGGGATAGGTATGTTCCGACATGTCTTAGCCTCTCCTGCTTGGCTCGTAAAATCCGGCCCTACGTCGTGATCAAACCTGCTGACTCAGCGGTGGTTCGTTAATCGAGCTTGACGATGGTGGTCAGCGATTGGTGCACGTGCCTGACTTGAATAATTATCTTTCCAGAAAGGTAGTTTCGTCAAACCATCCTGACAAGTCTTTCCAGAAAGATTAATCCACTGTGATAAGGAGAAGGTGATGAGCGACGAAGACGAACCCAGCTGGCTGACGGAACGTCCTGCGGAAGCGCGGATAGTCCCCGGGCTTTTTCGCAGCCGAAATTACATCTGGGATAACGACCACCGAATCGTGGAAAGCCACGGCGTCAGTTGGTCGCAATTTCTCGCATTGTCATCGCTACGGTCGGCTGCACCCGAGCACGTCCTGTCACCAACGCAGCTCTATACCGCAGCCCAGGTCACCTCTGGTGGCATGACCAAGATGATGCATGGCCTTACCAAGTCGGGCTACATTGAGCGTATCGAAAACCCGAAAGATAAGCGGAGCCGATTGGTTCGCTTGACCCCAAGGGGCGCAGAACTTGCGGAGAAAATCGTCGAAGAACTCGTCTCAACCAACAAATCTCTGATCGGCGGCATTCTGACTTCTGACGAAGCAGAAGTTCTTGCCGAGCTTCTTCGAAAACTAAGTGCGGGTTTGCAGGCTCGGATGCCTTGAGACAGAAATTCTCCAGATGCCAACCCGAGATCCCGACCGGATAACACACCTCCCGGTTCAGCGGATCCATCGGCATTCGGCACGAGGATCTCCTGTAAATCGTATTCCAGCTCATCATCGGCTTCGCCACCGCAACGCAAATCCAGCGCGACAGCCGATATGGCCGGAAAATCGATAGTCCTCAGGACCACGCAATCAAGCTCCCTATAGACAATCCGGGAGCCCTCGTAGGTGACAATCCCATCGTGATCGGTGCAGCCGCGCCCCTTGTACATATCGAATACAAATCTGCCGTGCCACCAATCGGTCGGTTTCGACCCGATCGGCCGCTGGTCCAAAAGCTCGAACAGCGGCAGATCCTCGCATTTAACCCATTCAACCTCGGATCGGTCCCAACAATACCGTTTGTCGAAGAGGACGCGTCCCAGCACTTTTTGCCGCTCGCATGCGAGGTCTCGTTCCTTATCCGTCAGCCTTCGATGGTCGTTCTCGAAAAATCGGCACCAAATTGATTGCTCATAATAGTGTTCTATCAAAACCGCATCTTCCGGAGGAATTGCGGTGGTCCTTGATGCTGCTTCTGCCCGTGAGACCAACGGTCCGGCGAAAGACACCATCAGAACAATCGTCAGAATAGCCGCCCTATGGCTGTTCTCCCTTCCAAGTTGTTGATAGCAACATCAACACGAGTAGGGTGAATTTTATACACGCACAACCTTTAAGGGCAATTCAGCAGCAAGCAAACCGCCACACGACAACCGGTTCGGAATTGCCGACACCATCGGAAGTCGCGGAAACTCACACTTCGGTTACGCAGATATTGCCCTAAGCGCGTCGATACCCCTTGCTGTCACTTTGAAACGCAGATTGCCAGTGCGTTCAGACTGCGTCCGCTCGATGAGGCCTTTGGTGATGAGGTTTTCCAAAACTGACGCAATCCGGTTGGTGGCAATCTCGCCATCTCGCGCGATGCCGGTGCGGGTACGCATGGTCATCTGCGCCGTGGCTTTGAGCGCCGCAACTTCGTCCGTTGACAGTGCCTCCGCAATCGTGCGGACTTCCGGATCAATGTCAGCAACACCTTCCGGTCCTTCATCAGTGTTGAGAACCGGCGCTCGCTCCGTCACATTGTCGCGCAATTCTTCCATCTGGTCGGTGGTTTCGATCTGCTGATCGCGAACCTGCTGCACCTCGGCCAACAGGCGGTCTGAAATCGTCTGGATGAAGGCCCGGGCTGAAAAGCCGGCGATGATGCAAAACCCTACGAAAACAAAGATATTGCTGAGATCGGCGATTTTCGTCTCGTCTCCGATCAGGTCGCTTTGTGCCATGCTCAAAAACAACGGCACGACAAAAGCGGCGACGATGCCGACCGCGACGTATCCGAACATGCCGAACCGCACGCCACCACCACCCTCCTGTTCCTCGGCCGGCGCCAGCAGCCAACTGGCAAAACCGCCGGCCGCACCCGCAAGGATCATCACGATGATGAGAATGAAATAGTGGGTCATGACTCAGTCCACCCGCTTTCGACGTGTTCACAACCCCACCTGGCAATACTGTAGCTAATTCGAAGATTTTGGCAAGAAACAGCTCTTATCCGGTCACATTGTGATTTCTCGCCAATAACTTCCGATCGACAAATCTATATAAATTACAAACAAAAAGATGAAAAAATCATCCTAAAACTCGTTGCATAATCACAATATTATTACAAAGCAATTCTCATTTTCAATATAAAAAAATAAACATATATATGTGCGAATTATCACATATATTTTCCAAAAAAAATATTACTAATTTATAATCAGAAAATTTTTCTGGCAATTATGGAGCTTAATTATGGCCAAAGACAAGAAGAAAGTCAGCAAATATGATGAACCAGCGGTTCCTGACAACAACGAAATACAGGAATCTGATGAATTCTTAGAAGATGACGTAGAGATGCTCAATCCACCCGATGACGAGGCGTTGGAAAACCAGCTCCACGAGGAAGAAATGTCTGGTCCTTCCGCTGCGGATGACGATGCACCTTCCGACCTTCTGGAGGCAAAGGCTGAGATCGAATCGCTGTTAAGCGCCAAGGTTGAGGCCCAAGTCAGCGCTCAAGGCCTCATCGATGTTGATAATGACGATATGATCCAGGGCGTCGGAATAGGGTCACCTGAAATCGACATGGATCAGATCGGGCCCGATGGACCGGGCTCGTTGGTTCTGAACGTTTATACCGCGGAAAAGCTGGGACAAGAGAAGACCCGCCAATGCCTTCATGACGACTACGGAATCAAATCAGTAACGAACGATTCGATGGCACTCAATGTTTTCGAAACAGGGTTCATCGATACTCAGCCCCACCGCCATAAGGCCCGACCTGCACCCTGTGGCATTTCTGTTGGTCACTATCGAATTACCGCTGGCACTATGGGCGCACTGGCGACTGGACGATCGGCGCCACGTAATCGTCGAGTTTTGATGCTGTCCAACAATCACGTGTTGGCGAACTCGAACGGCGGCCGCTACGGCGACTCCATAATCCAACCGGGTCGTGCAGATGGAGGACAAAATCCGCGCGACCGTGTTGCAATTCTCGAGCGGTATGTTCCGATCAATTTCTCCGGCGCACCAAACTACGTTGATTGCGCGACGGGTTGGTGTTGGCATGACCGGGTCAAACGCCAGTTTGTATATCGATCGGGCAGCGGCTTTAGTGAGTTCAGTGTCAGCTCCAATCCAAGAGCTGCTTTTCGTGGCATGATCGTGGGCAAGACGGGCCGCACAACCCAGTTAAAGGCTGGCAGGGTGACCGACATCTCGGCTACAATTCGAGTTAACTTCGGTTCTGGCCGCACTGCACTATATAGAGATCAACTGGCCATCCGGGGCGTTCGGGATACCTTCAGTCAAGGTGGTGACTCCGGTTCGTTGATTTGGACTTGGGACAGCCAGCGCCGCCCGGTCGGGCTTCTGTTTGCAGGCGGCGGCGGGGTTACCTTCGGCAACAAGATTGGCCGGGTACTGAGCGCGCTCGATATCCGATTGCGGACCTAGATGCCTTTTGATGGCGGTGCGAAAAAATTGCATCGCCATCAATAACAACTATATTCTTGTCGGATGTTCATTTTTTGCAGGAGCACGAAATGGAAGATGCCGCAATGCCCTATGATCCGAACCCTGAACGCGAGCGCAATTTGCAGCACGCATTCGAGGAGCGATACCTAAACACCGACGGAGTGGTTGGAGTCGGATTGATTGATGGCGATCAAGGCGAATTGGCAATCGTCGTGTACCTTCAATCGAAACGCCCCGAAGCAGCCCTGCCGACGGAATTTCAGGGCCATCAGGTAAAATTTGAAGTCGTCGGCGCCATTGACGCCTACTAACACAAATAGACACGCTCATCGAGATGGGCGTGAAGAACCGAGGCCATCTGATCGGGCATGGCGCGGTGTGACTCCGCCCGAAATCTGCTCTACTCCGACGCCTTAGAACAAAGGGCGATTAGAAAACTAAAGCGCGCTCTCCATGACCGCGGTCAGCCGCCGTCCGAACTCGGCCGGATCGGCCGGTGCTTCGCCGTCGGCGATCCGCGCCTGGTCGAGCAGCAGGTGGGCGGCATCCCTCAGCAGGGGGTCCTTCCCGGCGCCTTCCTGCCCGGCGCGCTCGGCCAGCTTCTTGACCATGCCGTGGTTCGGGTTGAGTTCGAGAATGCGCGGCATACTGCTCTGCAACCGACCATGGCGCTGCAGCAACCGTTCCATGTTGACGTCCATGTCACCCTCGTCGGCAACCAGGCAGACGACGCTTTCGGTCAGGCGCTTTGACGGGCGTACATCCTTGACCGCGTCACCCAGCTCCAGCTTGACGGCGGCAACCAGGGCACCGATGGACGGTGCTTCCGGTTCGTCCTTCTTGTCGTCGTCCTTGGCATCGTCGCTCTTGATGTCGTCGAGGTCGGCCGCACCGCGGGTGATCGACTTGAATGGCTTGCCGTCGAACTCGGTGACGTGCTGCATCCAGAACTCGTCCACCGGATCCGACAGAAGCAGCACCTCGACGCCTTTCGCCCGGAAGCCTTCCAGATGCGGCGAAGCGGCCACCTTGGTGGCATCATCGCCGGCAATGTAATAGATCGCGTCCTGGCCTTCCTTCATGCGTTCGACATAGTCCTTGAGACTTGTCAGTGCGTCGCCAAGGGTTGAAGAGAAGCGGCTGATTTCGAGGATCCGGTCGCGCATATCCTGGTCCTCGACCAGGCCTTCCTTCAGCACCGCACCGAAATTGCGCCAGAACTCGGCATAGGCCTCGGCGTTCTTGCCGGCCTTCTTCTTCAGCTCGTTCAGCACCTTCTTGGTCAATCCGGTGCGGATCCTGGCCAGCTTCGGATCGGTCTGCAGCATCTCGCGCGAAATATTCAGCGACAGGTCTTCCGAATCGACCACCCCGCGCAGAAAACGCAGATAAGCAGGCAGCAGGCCCTTGGCATCCTCGGTGATGAAGACGCGCGACGCGTAGAGCTTCACTTGTCCCTTCCGGTCCGGCTCGAACAGGTCGAAGGGCGGGCTCGACGGGATGTAGAGCAGGTTGATGTAACTGACGACGCCCTCTGCGCGGTTGTGCAGGGTCATCCAGGGCTCGTCGAAGGCGCGCGCCACGTGGTGGTAGAATTCCTTGTGCTGCTCTTCCGTCACCTCTTTCGGCGGCCGCGTCCAGATGGCCGACGCCTCGTTCAACGTGTCTTCGCCGAACAGGATCGGAAAACCGACATGGTCCGAATAGGTCTTGATGATGTGTCGCAGCCGGGCCTCTTCCAGAAACTCCTTGGCGTCTTTCTTGACGTGCAGGGTCACGGTGGTTCCGCGCTCGTCACGCTCGGCGGGCTCGACGGTGAATTCGCCCTTCCCGTCCGACGACCAGAGCCAGGCCCCTTCTTCCCCGGCCTTGCGGGTCAGCACGTCAACGCGATCAGCAACCATGAATGCGGAATAGAAACCGACGCCGAACTGGCCGATGAGGCTCATGTCGCCCTTGTCTTCCTTGCCGAGCTGCTCAAGGAAGGCGCTGGTGCCGGAACGGGCGATGGTCCCCAGCGTTTCCAAAAGGTCGTCATGGTTCATGCCGATCCCGTTGTCGGAAACCGCAATCGTCTTCGCCTTGGAGTCGGCGCTCAACCGGATGCGAAACTCAGGATCGCCCTCAACCAGTGCAGGGGCGATCAAGGCTTCGTGTCGCAGCTTGTCGCAGGCATCCGATGCGTTGGAGACCAGTTCACGCAGGAAAATCTCGCGGTTCGAATAAAGCGAGCTGGCGACGATATCGAGCAACCGGCCCACTTCCGTTTGAAACGAATGGGTTTCCTTGGTCATGGTGTCATTCATGACTGACTTCATCCCTTAAATACCGATAGTTGGGGCTGATATAGTCGGCGAAGCGGCCTCTCACAAGACGCCCAAGCGTGGCGCGCCGACGGAGCGTATCACCTGAGACCTTCGAAAGAGATGTCATGGCTTGACATGTAACTTGTAGATTACATATTTTGACGGACCTTCCGAACCAACGCGGAGATAGTTCCATGCTGAAACCTCTTCTGGCCGTTGTCGGCTTGCTCACGTTCCTCCTCCAGCCCGCCGGCGCGGCGACCCTGAGCCAGACAGTGCATTTCCCCGGCACCAGTGCCGATGCCTTATTCGATCTTTACGCAACCAGCGAAGGCCATAAGGCAGTGACCGGGCTGCCGGCCAGTTACAAGGCGCCCGACGGAAACCCTGCCGATCGGGCCGAAATCGGCGGCACGCTAGATGCGTTCTGCTTCAAGCCTGACATGTGCGCTCTCAACGCCCGGGTCCTCGACATCTCCAATGCCGAGGGCGTGCACTCGATCACCATGGCATGGTGGAATTTCGGCTGGGTATCGGCCATCGATCCGGCCGATCTGACCGTCGAGGGTCGCGGCGCACCCGATTCCACCCTGGTACTAACCTTCCGCGACACGCTGCGTGGCGCCCAGATCGAAATGGTTCACGTGAATGTTCCGGACTTCAAAGTACGCATTCCCAACCCCGACCAGACAGAAGAAATCGGTCCCCTGAGCACCATCGTCAACACGCATTGGAACCTGCTCTACTGGGACGGCTTCCGGCGCAATCTGGCGCAATAGACCGGTACAGCGGAGAAAGACGACACCATGCCCATCGAAATCACCGGCCTCTACGCCTGCGCGCTGGCGCTCATCATGATCGTGCTCGGTGCCCGCGTTTCCATCATGCGGGCGAAGACCGATATTCCGCTCCTCCACGGCGATAACATTGCGCTCATCGAACGCATCCGTCAGCATGCCAATTTCACCGAAAACGTGCCGATGGCGCTGATCCTGATGGGCATTGTCGAGGCGTCGGGCGGGTCTGTCGCCTGGCTTCATGCCATCGGTGCCACACTGCTGATCAGCCGCATCGTCCATCCATTCGGCATCAAGGCGGATGACAGCAATCGTGCCGCCCGCGGCCTCGGCGCGACGCTGACTGTTGTGTCCATGTTGATTTCGATTGTCTTCATCGGGCTCAACGCGATTTAGTATCGGTGATACTCCAATCGCAGTGAGCACCGATGACCTACCGTCTCGACAATATCTACTCCGTCATTGCCGACGACCGGCGGCGCGCGCTGATCGACTGCCTTGCCGAGGGCGACAAGACAGCCGGCGAACTGGCCAGCCGATTTGACATATCGCGTCCGGCGATCGCCAAACATCTGCGCATCCTGGCGGAAAACGGCCTGGTGACCATCACCAATGTGGGCCGCACCCGTGTCCACCGCCTCAATGCCGAACCATTGCGCGAGGTCCATGACTGGGTGCGGCAGTACGGTCCGTTCTGGGATCAGCGCCTGGCCAATCTCAAACATGCGGTCGAGTCCAACGTGAAAGCAAAGGGCCGAAAACGTACATGACATACATTCACCGCAGCATCACCATCCTGGCCCTGATCGACGACGTCTGGGAATACCTGACCGAAACCGACAGGATCGCCGAATGGCTGATGCCCAACACGTTCGTCGCTCAAGAGGGCCACCAATTCACCATGGACTGCCCACCGGGTATTGGCTCCGGCGCGCCGGTGCACTGCGAGGTGAAGGAACTGAAGCCGCCGCATGACGGTCGCGCCCGGCTGGTCTACACCTGGGTGATCGACAGCCCCTACACCGAAACCCTTCTTGAAATCGACCTGGTCGAAGTCGCCGAGACAACCCGCTGCGATCTCGTTCACTCCGGCTGGGATCCCGGTGACAGCACCTTGCGCGATCGCCACGAACAGGGCTGGGACATGCTGCTCGACAACCGTCTGCGCGCCCTGCTCGAGCGCCCGGACTGATCACTATCGGACGCCCATTTCCCTTTCGCCGCCGGTCGTCTAAGTTGAGCCTCGTTTGTGTTCAGTCGGAGTGGCCATCATGATCATGTACTCGCGCGAGCTAACGGTGAACTGGGGAGAATCCGATCCCTTCGGGTTGGTCTATTTCCCGCTCATGCTGTCATGGTTCAACGATACCGAACACGATCTTCTGCGCGCGATCGGCTTCCCGACCAACAAAATGATCGCCGAAAACCGCAGCGCCTTCGTCATGGGCGATGTGCATTTCAAGTTCGTCGGACCGGCCGCCTATGGCGACCGGGTGCGCACCATTATCCAGCTGGCGAAAATGACCCGTTCCACTCTGCATTGGGATTGCCGCGCCGAGCACTCGTCTTCCGGCGACCTGATCACCATGGGCCGCGCCATCCGCATCCACGCCCAGATCCAGGACGACGGCAACATCAAGTCGATCGCAATTCCGGAAGGCATTCGCAACGCCCTGTCGAAACCGGGCGCTCTGGTCGACATGGACAGCAAGCACCCGGAATCGGATTGATCGCAATGCCGAATAAGAGCAAAGGACGAAAAGTTTGGATCATTTGATGGCTGCAGATCGGCTCCACTCGGCTAGGCGCGTCGCGCAGCGCGATGGCACCACGGCGAGCAATCCGCCTTGCCAGAGACCAAAATCGCCGCGGTCAATTGATGCAAACTTTTCGCCCTTTGCTCTAGGCTTTGCACCTCACGTCAGACGCAGGGTCATGTCCCACCGATCAAGGCCGGCGCCGAACCCGTCGGGAATGATCTTGACGACCTTGAAGCCGAACCGCTCGTAGAAGCCGCGGCTGTGCTGGCTCGTCTCTAGCGCCAATTCATCGATGTTCGTCACCGCGCGAGCCTGCTCCAATCGAGCCTGCAGCAACAGGGTTCCCAGTCCCCGGCGATGGTACGCCCTGTCGACCATACCCCAGGCCAATCGCGCCTGCCGCTTGTCCGGCTCGATCGCAAGCCCCCCACAGGCAATGACCATGTCATCGCTGACCAGAACCAGATAGGGCGGCTCGCTGTTGTTCACGCCTTCCAGAAATTGGCAAAATTCCGCCCGCTCCTCCTGGGCAAAGAACTTCGGCAGGTTGCTTTCGAATAGCGCCAGGCAAGCTGAATAGTCGCTGGGCGTGTAGGGTCGGGATACGATGTTATCCATTCCCCACCATAACAGGTTCGCCGATCATCCTTGCTATCGGTGCGCGCGCCTGACCTCAACCGTCAGGAAAACCTGTCCGTCCTCGACTTTGACGTCGTAAGTGTGCAGATCGATGCAAACCGGCGCACTCAGCGCCTTACCGGTGGTCACGTCGAAACGGCCACCGTGCAGGGGGCACTCGATCACTCGACCAATGACGAGGCCATCGGAGCGGTGTTGCTTTTCGTGGGTGCAGAACCCGTCCGTGGCGAAGTAGCCGCCCTCGGTTCTAAAAATGGCAAAGGTAGCCATCCCGTCGAAACGCATGACATCCTCGTCATCGATCTCATCAGCGGCGCGGACACGAACCAAGTCAGTCATCTGACTCTTCTGTAAGAGAGAAAATCACATGGTTCGGGCAGCGATACGCTCAAGGCCGGCATTGACCATATGCGCGCCTGGCGGATGCTGCGAATCGAACCATCTCCGATGGTCGATTGAATGCCAGTGCGAACAGGCTGGCCACGTGAAAGCGTGCGAGGCCAAGACCAGTGACCTCCTGCAAGCCAGCCGCGGAAATCCATCGGCGTGTCAAACGGCATCTGGCTGTCCTTGCCGACATGCCAGGTGTAGGTGTGGTGATTGGCGTGGGTGTAGCGACGATGCAGCGGTTCCTCGAAATAGAGCAGCGAGGTGACCCAGAGAACGGCCTCGTTCGGCCAGCGGGTGCGGAACGCAGTGCCGTGCGCCGTTTCGTGACCGAGCGCATAGACCTGGACCGACAGGAAGACGCCGTGCAGGGCCATTGCCGGCCAAACCCACCAGGTTCCCAATGCGAGTCAGACGAGAGACCCCGTCAAGACGAGCGACGTCACCCATTGCGCCAGGTAGATCAGGCCGGGCCGGTCTGATCGCTTCGCCAGCGCTTTCAACATCTTGCGGTCGATGTCGATGCCGCTCGAGGCGGCGTTGGTCGCTGCGAATTCGCCCATGGCTTCCTCAGTCAGGTCGCGTAGTTGCTGCCTTCTTCGTCGAGAATGGCCTTCAGTTCATTCAGATGACGGTCCGACTGCTCAGGATAGTCCTCGATTTCGCGCGCCGTCTTTTCGGCAATTTCGTGGCTGAGGACACGCAGTTCCTGTCCGGTCTGCAGCGCACGGATATAGGTTTCAGCGGCGCGCTCGAAATAGAACATGCGATTGAATGTGTCTGAGACCGAGTCGCCGATGACCAGGACACCGTGATTGCCCATCACCATGACCTTTTTCGACGGATCCGCGAGCATTTCCGCGCATCTTTCGCCTTCGGATTCGAAGGCAAGGCCTCCATACTGTTCGTCGATGACGACCCGGTTGTAGAAGATCGCGGTGTTCTGATCGATCGGCTGCAGGGTTGAATCCTTCAGGCTCGCCAGCACCGTCGCGAAGATCGAATGCACATGCATGACACAGCGCGCATGCGGGCACGCACGGTGGATCGCCCCATGCAGGCCCCAGGCCGTCGGATCGGGTGCGTCTGGCTGCTCCAGCGTGCTGCGGTCATTTGCGTCGAGCAGCAGCAGGTCGCTTGCCTTGATGCGGGCGAAATGCTGCTGGTTGGCGTTCATCAAAAAGCGGGTGCCATCGTCATTGACGGCCGCTGAAAAGTGGTTGGCGACCGCCTCGTGCATGTCGAGGCGGACCGTCCAGCGAAAGGCGGCGGCGAGATCGACCCGCTCCTGCCAGTGCCCAATATTTTCGCCAGAACGAATGCTGCTGACCGTTGCCATTTCGAATATCCCTTTCGGTTGTCGACTTTATCCGACAATGCCAGCCCGCTTCACAAACGACAAATCCCGAGTTAACTCATTAGTCAAAGTAATGGGTCGTTTGGGGTTTGCTCTTGGACACCGGTACTTTGCCGCCGCTCAACTGGCAGCGTGCTTTCGAAGCCTCGGCGCGGCACCTGTCGTTCACGGCCGCCGCCGGCGAACTCAATATGACGTAATCGGCGGTCTCTCAGCAGATGCGCTCGCTCGAACATTTTTTGGGCCGAGCTCTGTTCGTCCGGCGACCCCGCTTGCAACTGACCGATGCCGGCCTCGCCTATCTGCCTGTGGTTCAGGAAGCATTCTCGACATTGTCATCAGGCACCTGAATGATGACCGGCGGCGATCGCGGAAAGGTCCTGACGGTGCACCTCAACATGCCATTTCGGTATTCTGGCTGGCGCACGATGCCCCTACAGCATCCATGATCGAGGACGGACGCCTTGTACGGCCCTATCCGGAGAGCATTGCCATGGAGGAGGCCTACTACCTCATCAATGTGCCGGACCAGGCGGCAACTTTGGCAACCGGGCTTTTGCCGGCTGGGTCAAAGACCGGATCGGCGCCGTAGCAGACTAACTTTCGCGCTTCAACGCGCCGCGAATGTAGGTTTTCGCATCCTCGCTCGACCAGTGGGCCGGGCCGTTCATGCTGGAAAGCAGACACCCCTTGTCATCCACCAGTAGCGTGACCGGCAGGCCGAAAGCGAGCCCATCCTTTTTCAGCGTGTTGAAGACGCCCATCGTGTTGTCGCGATAGTAACCGAGGTTCGAAACGCTGATGTCGTTGAGGAACTTCTTCGGTTTGGTGTCGTCGCCACCATCGATGTTGATGGCCACCACCTCGAAATCGTCACCGCCGAGCTCCGCCTGCAATTCATCGAGAGCCGGCATTTCCTCGCGGCACGGCGCGCACCAGGTGGCCCACAGGTTGACCAGAACGGTCTTGCCGGACATATCGCCCAGCGTCATCGCCTCGCCTTCCGGCCCTGCGAAGGCCAGCGACTGTAGCGACGTCACATCCGTGGCCGAAGCCATGGCCGCGACCTGACCGGTTGCCAGCGGCTGGATCGTTTCGGCAAGCGCCAGCGTTGCGGAGCAGCTTTCGCCGGAAGCATCGGCGACCTGCGCCATATTGCCAGACCGCATGCCGTTCACGTATACCGCACCGACACCGGCGAGCGCGGCGAGAACGACGGCAATACCGACGATTTTCAGCGACACGCCCCTGTTTTTCTGTTCCGACATGTATGTCGTCTCCGGAGTTCAATCAGTCATGACCGGCAAAACCTCCAACCAGATGTGGGGCGGACGCTTCGCTTCGGGCCCCGACGCCATCATGGAAGAGATCAATGCGTCGATCGATTTCGACAAGAAGCTCTACGTCCAGGACATCCAGGGCTCGCTGGCCCATGCGGCCATGCTCGTCGATACTCACATAATTTCGGCCGAGGACGGTGACAAGATTGCGCAGGGCCTGAACACGATATTGTCAGAAATCGAAAAAGGCGGATTTGAATTCTCGCGGCGGCTGGAAGACATTCACATGAACATCGAAGCGCGCCTGGCCGATTTGATCGGTCCGGCCGCTGGCCGCCTGCATACGGCCCGCTCGCGCAACGATCAGGTCGCCCTGGATTTCCGCATGTGGGTGCGCTCGACCCTGGAGGCGACGGACGCTGCGTTGACGAGGCTGATCGGCGCATTTCTCGACCGGGCCGAAGAGCACGCCGACACGGTGATGCCGGGCTTTACCCATCTGCAGACGGCCCAGCCTGTAACCTTCGGCCATCACTGCATGGCCTATGTCGAAATGTTCGGCCGCGACCGCTCCCGTGCGCGGGACGCGCTGGCGCGGCTGGATGAATGCCCGCTCGGAGCAGCCGCCCTCGCCGGCACCGGCTTCCCGATCGATCGCGACCAGACGGCAAAGTCGCTCGGGTTTGCCGGCCCGACGCGCAACTCCATCGACACGGTCTCGGACCGGGACTTCGCGCTGGAGTTCCTGTCTCTCGCCTCGATTTGCGGCACCCACCTGTCACGACTTGCCGAGGAAATCGTCATCTGGTCGACGCCGCAATTCGGTTTCATCCGGCTCTCCGATTCCTTCTCCACCGGCTCTTCGATCATGCCACAGAAGAAGAACCCGGATGCCGCCGAGCTGGTGCGCGCCAAAACAGGCCGCCTCAACGGTGCCCTCATCGCCTTGCTAACGGTGATGAAGGGTCTGCCGCTCGCCTATTCCAAGGACATGCAGGAAGACAAGGAACAGGTCTTCGACGCCGCAGAGACGCTGGAATTGGCAATCGCCGCCATGACCGGAATGGTCAGCGACCTGGCAGTCTCGGGAGACAGCATGAAGGCTGCAGCCGGCGCCGGCTACTCCACAGCCACCGATCTCGCCGACTGGCTGGTCCGTGAAGCCGGTTTGCCGTTCCGCGAGGCTCACCACGTGACCGGCGCGGCCGTGGCGCTCGCCGAGAAGAAAGGCTGTGACCTGTCCGACCTGGCACTGGCCGACCTGCAGGCAATCAACAGCGCCATCACGGACAATGTCTATGCCGTTTTGACGGTCGAGGCGTCGGTCGCCAGCCGCACCAGCTTCGGCGGCACGGCGCCAGAACAGGTCCGTCAGCAAGTCGCCTGGTGGCGAAAACACCTGTAGTCTTCAAACAGGGTGCACAAGTGCGCCCAACTCGGCTACAACCACCGCAAGACCGACCAACACAGGCAAACCCGATGACAGCCAACCGTGCCGCCAAAGCCGCGACCCTTGCCTTTCTGGCCGCCCTGGTGCTGTCCGGGTGCGGCCGACAGGGTCCACTGGACATTCCGCAATCGGGACCGGTCAGCCAGACGGAAGAAAACGCGGACGAGCAGGAGGAAAAGGCGAAAAACCGACGCTTTATCCTCGATCCGCTGATTGAATAGAGTCCACCGCCGTGAACCATTTCGATTATCGTGACGGCGTTCTTTACGCCGAGGATGTGGCCGTTCCCGACATTGCCGGGGCCGTTGGCACGCCATTCTACTGTTACTCGACAGCGACTCTGGAGCGCCATTACCGGGTGTTTGCGGACGCTTTTGCCGATATCGATGCGCTTGTCTGCTATGCCATGAAGGCCAACTCCAATCAGGGCGTTCTGGCGACCCTGGCGTCCCTCGGCGCCGGAGCCGATGTCGTCTCGGAAGGCGAAATGCGGCGGGCACTGGCGGCCGGAATTCCGGGAAACAAGATCGTCTTTTCCGGCGTCGGCAAGACTGCAGCCGAGATGGATGCGGCTCTCGAGGCCGGAATTCTCTGCTTCAACGTCGAATCGGAACCGGAGCTGGAACTCGTCAACGCCCGCGCCTTGAAGGCCGGCAAGGTGGCTCCAGTGTCGTTCCGCATCAATCCGGACGTCGATGCACGTACCCATGCAAAAATTTCGACGGGCAAGAAGGAGAACAAGTTCGGGATTTCCTGGACCCGCGCCGATGCCGTCTACGCCCGGGCCGCCGAATTGCCGGGAATTCGCGCCACCGGCATCGACATGCATATCGGCAGCCAGATCACCGACCTGCAGCCCTATAGCGATGCGTTTCGGCTGCTGCAGGAGCTGGTCGGCAGGTTGCGCCGTGCCGGCCACGAAATCACTCATATCGACGTTGGCGGCGGACTGGGCATCCCTTACCGGGCCGACAACGATCCGCCGCCCGATCCTCGTGCCTATGCCGATGTTGTCCTCGAACAGGTCAAAACGCTTGATTGCCAGGTCATTTTCGAACCCGGCCGCATGATCGCTGGCAATGCTGGAATCCTGGTCAGTGAATTGCTTTACGTAAAAGACGGCGGCTCAAAGAGCTTCTTCGTCGTCGACGCGGCCATGAATGACCTGATTCGCCCGACACTCTATGAGGCTTGGCATGACATTCGCCCGGTGGCCCTACCGCCCGCGGATACGCCGCATGTGCACGCCGACATCGTTGGCCCGGTTTGCGAAACCGGCGATTACATCGCCCTGGACCGTGACATGCCTTTGCTGCAATCCGGCGATCTGATCGCCATCGGCAGCGCCGGCGCCTATGGGGCGGTTCAGTCCTCGACCTATAACAGCCGTCTGCTGGTACCCGAGGTTCTGGTGCGCGGCGACGAATTCCACATTGTGCGCCCCCGCACCACCTACGAGCAACTGATTGGGCTCGATTCCATTCCAGACTGGCTGGCGGAAGCAGCGCAATAAGCGGACGCTCGTGAGGTGTGGAAAGGGTCGGCGCAAAACCCGCCAAATCTCACAATTTGTTGCGGTGTCTCGCCTTTGCCGCAAACAATGCTATCTTGAACCGATGATCCGGATTAGAGGCGAGCGCCCATGACCGAGGATGCGGACGAGCAGGCAGTACGTACCGGCGAGACACTGAGACGACGCATAGCGGCCAAAATCCGCACCATGCGTGGTGTCATTCTATTTGAACGGCTGTGGCCAAGGCTGCTGCCTGTGATCGGCGTTGTGGCACTGTTCGTGGCACTGTCCTGGTTCGGTTATTTCCGCGCTGTACCGGATTGGCTGCGAATCGTTTCGCTGGCACTCTTCGCCATTTTGCTGGTTGGATCGCTGTTCCCATTGCGCAGCCTGCGCATGCCGCAGGGCGCGGAGGCCCTCCGGCGCCTGGAACGGGACAACAAGATCATTCACCAGGCTCTGGCTGTCCAGTCGGACAAACTGGAACAGGGCGATGATTTTGCCCGTGCCTTGTGGCGGCGTCACCAGGCGCGGATGGCAGACAAGGTCCGGCAGATCCGGGCCAGCGCACCACAACCATCGACACCGAAACTCGATCCGTTCGGGGTCCGGGTGTTCGTTGCGTTGCTTCTGGTCACTGCCTTCAGCTTTTCCTTCTCCAATGGCTCCGGCCTGATCGGCGATGCATTCCGCAGCCACGAGCAGCCACCGGAGGTGGCTGGCGTGCGTATCGATGCCTGGGTCACACCGCCCAAATACACCGGCAAGGCGCCGATTTTCCTGACCGGAACGACCACCGGACTGCCGGAAACGATCGCGGTGCCGGAGGGCAGCGAAATGCTGGTGCGCATCGTCGGAGGCACCGGAACGGAGGACGTGATCTTCCGCACCGACGATTCCGACATTGCCATGCAGGCCTCCGACGAGGAAATCACCAGTGCCATGTCGGGGCTGAACCCCCGCAGCTTCAACTATACGCCCGAAGCCGCCGGTTCGCTCGTTGTACGCCAGAACGAGGCGACGGTTGAAAGCTGGCGTTTCACGCTCGTCCCGGACACGGGCCCCGTCATCGCCTTTGACGGCAGGCCCAGTCGTGCTGTCAACGGCGCCCTGGAAATCACCTTCACGGTCAACGACGACTACGGCACGGAGCGCGCCTATGCGGAAATCCTGCCGGTCGACGAACCATCGCCCGATGCCAATGCGCTTTACGATCCGCCGGAATATCCGCTGACGCTGCCGCGGTCCGGCGCGCGTGAACGCAAGGCCCGCGAGAGCCGTAACCTGACGGAACACCCGATGGCCGGAATGCCGGTTCGGATCACGCTGGTTGCCGAGGACTCCATCGGCCAGATGGGTCGCAGCGAAACGATTGAGATGGACCTGCCCGGAAAGTATTTCCACAATCTTCTGGCCGGGTCCGTCGCGGAGCAGCGTCAGGTGCTTGCCCTCGACACCAACCGGGTCGACCGGGTGATCGACCTCAACGACGCCATCACGCTGGCGCCCGAGGAAACGATCAAGAACTCGACCCATTACCTGCTGATCAAATCCGCCCGCACCCGCATCAAGCAATCGTTCAACGACGATATGTATCGCGATGCGGCCGACTACCTCTGGGACATCGCTCTCGGCATCGAGGATGGCGACCTCTCCTTTGCCGAACGGCGTTTGCGGGAGGCCCAGCGGGCACTTTCAGAGGCCCTGCAAAACGGCGCGACGGACGAGCAGATCCAGGCTCTGATGGACGAATTGCGCGAGGCGATGCAGGAGTTTCTGCAGGCGCTCGCCCAGAACATGCAGCAGGACATGATGGCGGAGATCCCGCCGAACGCGCTGCAGAACATGCTGCGCCAGAATGACCTCGATCGCATGCTCGACCAGATCGAGAACCTCGCCCAGTCCGGCGCACGGGATCAGGCTCAGCAATTGCTGTCCGAGCTGCAGCGCATGATGAACAACCTGCAGATGGGCCAGCAACAGCAGCAGCAGGGCGATAATCCGATGCGCCAGCAGATGGACAGGCTTGGCGAACTGATGCAGCAACAGCAGCAGCTCATGGAGCGCACCTTCGATCTGGAGCAGATGCTGCAGGAACAGCGTCGGCAGGATTTCTACCAGAACCCGGAGCGTCAGCAGGGTCAGAACCAGCAGCAGCAACAGCAGCCCGGCGGCGACCAGCAGATGACCGAGGAAGAATTGCGCCAGGCGCTGCGGGACCTGCGCGAACAGCAGGAGCAGTTGCAGCAACAGCTCGGCGAGCTTCAGGAAGCACTGAGAAATTTCGGCATGCAGCCGAACCAGGGCTTCGACGAGGCGGGTGAGGCCATGGGCGAAGCCGGCAAGGCACTTGGCGAAGGCGAGGGCGAAGAAGCCGTCGGCGAGCAGGGACGCGCCCTTCAGGCGCTGCGCCGCGGTGCCGAGGCCATGATGAACCAGATGCGCCAGGCCATGGGTCAGAACCCGGGTCCGAACACCGGACCCGCCAATCGCGAACCGTCACGGCTCGATCCGCTGGGCCGCCCGCAGGCCAACACCGGTCCGGATTTCGGTGAAAACGTCAAGGTGCCGGAAGAGGCCGATATCCAGCGCGCCCGACGCATTCTTGAAGCCATCCGCGAACGCCTCGGTGACGCGTTCCGGCCCGAGATGGAACGGTTCTACCTGGAGCGCCTGCTCGACAATCGCTGATGAACAGTCAGCCGTGGGTCCCAGTTGTGCGCCTTTTTCTACCTTGACCGATGCTTGACATGGGGCGGGTCAGCTTTTGCTATCGGTCCACCGTGCCCGATCACGCTGAATGCGTTCCACACATCATCGGTGACCTCGGCGCGATGTCGCATTGGCATTGATTGGGATACGACATCCGACCGTCCCCGAAAGGCAAATTCAGAGATCCGGCGGGGCAAACTGAACAAGTGGTGATGGATTCTCATTGGATCGGCTCCTGCTTGGATTGTTGGAACCGGGCCAATGTCGCCATCAACCGTCAGAGTGACCGTGAAGTCCGGTGATCATAAACGTGAAATCATCGTCAATTCTGCATCCGAACGTCCGTTATCTCTGATCAGCAGCTTCCGAACCGACACAGATGTGCACTACACTCCGCATCAGAGGATGTTGTCATGAGCGGTAACACCGTTGAAATCCGGTGCTTGGGCGACTTTGAAGTTCAGGGTCTGGCCGTCGATGTGCAGGGCGTGAAACAAACCGCGCTACTTGCATATCTCGCCTCCAACCTGGGCGCCTCCTGCCCCCGTGAGACGCTCATTTCCATTTTTTGGGGCGATCGGTTCAACGACCAGGCTCGACAGAGTCTGAGGCAGGCTTTGAGCGCGTTGCGCCGAGCATTTCGAGACCTCCCAGACGCGTTGGAAATCGACCGGGACATGGTTCGACTCAATCAAAAGTGCGTGAGTGTCGATATCAAGCAGGCTGAAACAGCGGTCGCGGCTGGCGATCTGCGGAAAGCAGCCGAGATTTTTCGCCGTGGCGACTTTTTGTCTTCGCTCAATCCGAATGAGAGCGGGATCGCCGATTGGCTTGCGCTGGAACGGGCACGATTGCGGGAGTTGGCGCGACGAACTTTGCTCGAACACGGCGAGACACTCTTGCAGAACGGTCATGTGACCGAGGCTGAAGAGATTTCCACCTGGTTATTGCAGCAAGATCCGTTGGACGAGGTAACCGCACGGCTTGCCATGCAGTCAAAAGCAGCATCGGGTGCCGCCTTCGAAGCCGCCAAAATCTATCACCGCTTGTGCGATGATCTTCAAAACGAGCTTGGCGTGAAACCGGCTGCGGAAACGACGGCCTGTTTCGATCAATTGCAATCCGGAAACTCCGCAAACCGAAAGGCCAAGGCGGGCGAAACTCCGAAGCAGGATCCGGTGAGCGATGTTCCGCTCATCGCGATTGAGCCATTCGAATACGCACCGGATGACGCGAGCACAAAGGCCTTGGCTGAGGACCTGCGAAGTCAGTTGATTTTCAGACTGACAAAGCGCGTCGGGATAAAGGTTCTGGACGAACAAGTCGGCCAGCCGGACACCTCGACATACAAATTGCGAGGGCGGCTTCGCACGTCTGGCAATCAAGGTCGCTTGAACCTCTCCATGGTCCTGGGGGAGCAATCAAGGGCTGTTTTTTCGCAGAACTACTCCGGCGACATCTCGGATACCTTCGCGTTCTGTGACGAGCTGGTCGCGCAAGCGGAAACCAACATTCGTGTACAGACCAATGCGTTCGACGGAGAACGCCTGGCTCATATCCCGGAAGACCGGCTCAGCATCCCCGAGCTTCAGTCAAAGGCCGCCAACCTGCTTCACACCGGTACAGTGGAAGGCTTTGTGCATGCCAACAAGCTGATGGATCGCGCCGTCGCGCTGGATGCGAAGAGCCCGACTTCGCTAGCCATGCGCGCCAACATCAGAATTTGGCTGGGGATGGCCGGTTGTGGAGCCCTTTCAGCTGCCGACGAGGAGCAACTTGAAACAGACCTCAACACGGCTTTGGAAGTCCAACACCGCAGCGATTACATCTATCACGTCCGGGGGACATTTTACGCCTGTTGCAAACGTGATGCCGCCGCCACCTTGAAGGACGGGGAGCGAGCCCTCGAGATCAACCCGAACTACGCCCTGGCCTTCAACACACTGGGGCTCGGTCATCTGCTGTCAGGCCAATACGATCACGCGGTATCTGCTCTCAGCCAGTATGTGGCGCTCAGCGAAAATGATCCGCTGCTTCCCGCCCGGCTGTTCCCGTTGGCCGTCGCGCAAGTCTGCAATGGCGATTATCGCGATGCGGAAGCGACGATCGATCGAGCGATCGGGTCAAAACCAAACCAGCGCCTGTTTCACCGACTGAGGGCAATGTGCCTGCGCGCGAGCGGCAGGGGTTATGAGGCGGACAAGGCGAATGCCGCGGCCGACCAGTTGCCCGACGTGCCGTCAGTACTCGCCGTCTGTCCACCGCTCCACCAAGACCGGTCGGATCTACTGGCGAGCGCGCTGAAATGATCAAGCACCGGCTAACTCCCTGGCAAGCGAAAAGTTGACCTATTGCCAGGCCCACCGCGCCGCATAAGCTTCGATGATTGAGGCACTACGTCAAACAACCGATCGGCGACAGGCTTGCTTCGCACGGCGATTTCAAATGGGACGCTGAAGGAGGTCCGTTGATTACTTCGGGTTCTTTTCGAACTTTTTTGTCGTTTCGATTTCAGGCAGCCAGGCGAGCGCCGATTGTCGCCAGAACTCCGACTTCGGGATTAGTTGGTGGCGCTGCCGAACGGTACCAACACGGATGTTAAATGCTTCGGGATTTTCGCCAACATCTGTTGCGTACAATCCCGAACCGCAGTCGGAACAAAACGCTTGCTCTCGACGGTTACCGCTGTCCCCCATTTTGACGTATTCCTTCGGCCTCCCCCTCGTGATTTGGAAATTTTCTCCAGCAACGATTGCAATAGTTCTGAACGACGAGGCCGAGAGTGCCTGACAGTCCGAGCAGTGACAGATACCGACGGTTTCCAGATCAAGTTCGGCTTCGTAAGCAATAGCTCCACAGTGGCATTCGCCGTCTATTTTCATTGATTGGCCTCCTCCCACATCCTTTACCCGATCCCCTTCAACACTTCAGCAGCTAGAAGGGTCCGCTGATTTATCAGCTCTCAGAGCAAGGGTCCCGTGCAGCCAACCAAACTATAGATCAACATCCAATTCGACCAAATCTGTTTGGTCAAAAAAGGTTCGTTGTATCTGTTCGGAGTTGCCGGTTAAGTGTCAGCCGCCCAACGCCCGGGCCACGGCACCGCGAATATCCGGCAGGCTGAACGGTTTCGGCACCACGTCTATGATGATTTCCGTCAGGCTGTCGGCCCGTTCGCGCTGTTCGGCGAAACCGGTCATCAGCAGGATTTTCGTATTGGGATATTCATTGGCCACGGTATGGGCCAGTTCGATGCCGTCCATAACAGGCATGCGGATATCCGAGAGAAGCAGGTCGTAGCCGTCGCCGTCGCGCAGCCGTTCCAGTCCATGCGCACCGTCGACCGCCTGGTCGACCTCGTGGCCATCCATTTCCAATGCCCTGCTGACGAAGCCGCGCAGCGAATCCTCGTCTTCGGCGATCAAGATTTTTGCCATATGTCCCGTCCGTCTTTGCTGGTGCGCCGCTTTGGATGTTCTTGTACGCGGCACCACCCCCGAGTCAGACGACAGAAAAACACGCAATTCTTGTCTCGGGGTAAATGACCCGAAGCGACCAGCGCCTCAGCGCGTGGTTACGATCGGTTATACTTAATGCTTGGTTTTCAATGTTCAATGCAAGGTGCCAGCTCGCCCCTCGGACACGCCAGAATCCAATGTTCTGTCGGTCGCCGTTCGGATCGGGTAAGGTCGCCAACATCGAATATAAACCGGAAGATCTGTTTGCTGCTGTCTCGCCCCCCGAAAAACAGAGTCCTGGCACCGTTCATCGAGGCCTTCTGGGCCTGCGAAGGCGATCAGCCCCATGAATTGGAGCAGGTCCTGCCACACGGGCGCCTACAGCTTCTGATCAATCTCGACCGGGACGCGTTAACGCAATACGGTCCGAACGGCCGGGTGCGACAGCAGACATGGGGTGCGGCTGTGCAAGGCCCGGCTCTCACGCCTGTCGTGATCGATCGCGCCGAGCAAAACAACATATGCGGTGTTGTCTTTTCGCCCGGCGGTGTCTCGCCTTGTTTGCGGGCACCGGCGTCCGAGATCGGAACGGACCTTGTCGGTCTGGACGACCTGGATTGGATCAATGGCAAGCTGCTTCGCGAACGTCTGCACTGTGTCAATGATCCGCATGGGCGGCTCGATTTGCTGGAATCGGTATTTCTGCAAAAGCCCCCGGTTACGGACACCTGGGACAGGATCGCCTTGGAGGCCGCAGGCTTTCTGGCTCAGGGCTGGCGAGTCGAGGCTGTCACACGCCACTTCGAGACGACGCCGCAGACACTGATTACCCGGTTTCGAGAGCGAACGGGAATAACGCCCAAGACGTTTTCCAGGATCGAACGCTTTCAACGGCTTGTTCGAACGAAGCCCTCATCCTGGGCCGACGCTGCGTTCGAGGCGGGTTTCGCCGATCAGCCGCACATGGTGCGCGAGTTCAGACGCTTCAGCGGGATGACGCCCTCCCAGTACAAACCGCACCAGACGGACGCGCCGAACCATCTGCCCTTACCGGCTTGAATTTTCTTCAAGACGCCCAATGCATCAGAGCACTATCGTCCGCTCATGACCGATAGAGCTGAAACCACCCGCCTTGAACCTCGCCTCGTCCTGCCTGACGTCGACGCGGCGATGACCTTTTATCAAAACGTCTTCGAAGCCAGACCGTCGGAGCGTTTCGAAGACCAGTCCGGACGCGTCGTCCATGCCGCGATGCGAATAGGAGAATCCGTTTTCACGATGACCCAGGAAGTCCCCGCTTGGGGTCTGGCAGCTCCCCAAAAGCCATCAGGTACTTCGGTGTTGCTGCATCTCACGGTGGACGATCCCGATGAAACGGCCGACAGGATGGTTGCATTGGGAAGCCAAGTGGTCATCACAATCGAAGACCGCCCCTACGGCAAACGGGAGGGCCGCGTTGTAGACCCGTTCGGACACACCTGGATATTGAGCAAGACCATCGAGGTGCTAACGGAAGACGAGATCCGGCGGCGCCTTCGGGCGTGAGCGAGGCCTATTCGCTGTCGCCGGTCACGACGCCCACAAATGGCAGTTCGCGGAAGGCATAGGCGACATCCATGCCGTAGCCGACGACAAAATAGTCGGGGCAGACGAAGCCGACATGATCGGCGTCGAGGGTACCTTCCCGCTTGGAGCGTTTGTCGAGCAGAACGGCGATCGACACGCTGCGTGCGCCGCGCTCGTACATCAGGTCGCGTGCAAAGCGCAGGGTGTTGCCCGATTCGAGAATGTCGTCGATCAACAGGATGTCGCGCCCAGTGACGTCGCTGTCGATATCCTTGATGATCTTGACGCCCTGACTCTTGGTGCCCTTGCCATAGCTCGACAGGGTGACGAACTCGACCTCCGGTGCGAGACCCACCGCATGTAGCGCCCGCAACAGGTCGGCGGCGAAAATGAACGACCCCTTGAGAATGGAGATCACCAGCAAGTCGTTCTTCGGCTGCTCGGCGATTTCTGCGGCGAGAGCCAGGTTGCGTTCGGCGATCTGTTCGGGCGTAAAGAGAACGTCGATGGTTTTACCGCGTACGGTCGGCATGGTCTGGTTCCGGAGTTGCTCCAATTGCGCCCGGTTTAGTCGATGACCTTGAAAAGGGAAAGCCGGAAATCGCAGGATGCGGCAATATCTCCCCGCAGAAAAATTGCGGGCCGCTTCAGCGCCCGGTGCTGCCGCCAGCCAGCGATACGGTTAATTCGCGGTAACCACGCGCCTGCGGTGAAACCCTGACGCGAAACCGCGTGCTCTCGCCCGCGGCGAGCCGTTTTTTCGGCGCCCGGACATAGAGAGGTTCATCACCCTTCCCCAGCGCCTGGATTGCAACAAGCGGCACATCGAGTGCCGACCCGCCGGAATTGCTGATCGTACCCTCAACTAGGACCGCCTGCCCTTCCAATCCCGCAATGCTGTTCGAGGTGACGTCTGACAGATGCAGCCTGTCTGACCCGCTCCCAAACACCATCGGAATGAGTGTGTGTCCGCCCGCGAACCAGAAGCCACCAACGACGAGGGCCAGGAAAGCAGCCAGAAAACCAGCCTGTTTCAAGGGTTTGCCATTTTGGCCCGAGCCCAATTCTCCGGCGAAAACACCGAGCCTGCTACTGGCCTGTTCCGTCGGGAACTGAACCGCAACCGGCGGGCGCATGGGATTGCGGGTCGACCCGGCCAGTGCAATCACCTCGCCGGCATCGTCGACATGCACGAATTCGGCATCGATGACATCTGCGCTGCGCAGCCGCGAAACCAGCGTTGCATCGCGATGAACACTACGGTGGTTGTCGATGGGTGGATTTGCCCGCATTGATCGTTCCGTATGGCAGTCCGCTGCCGGTCGATATCTTTCGCAAACGTAAAGCCGTTTGGTTAACAAAACCGAAACCCGCCCTATTTGACCGGTGGTTCCGAAGCCGAATTAACCCGGCGTTAACCTGCGAGGAAAAGGTTGTCGCCGCTCGGTTCATCCCCTACAGGAAGAGGGTCTTTGGAAGCGAGGCGTCAGTGATCGATTTCGACAATGTGGGGCTGCGATATGGCATGGGACCGGAGGTCCTGCGCGATGTCACATTCGACATCCCCAAGCGCTCGTTCCAATTCCTGACAGGGCCGTCGGGCGCCGGCAAGACCACGCTGATGCGGCTGATGTTCATGTCGCTTCAGCCGACGCGCGGTTTCGTGCGTGTCTTCGGCCGCGACATCACGACCATTCCGCAACGCGAGTTGCCGACCTTGCGCCGCCGCATCGGCATCGTGTTTCAGGACTTTCGGCTGCTTGACCACCTGACAACCTATGAAAATGTCGCCCTGCCACTTCGGGTGCGCGGTCATGAAGAATCCAGTTATCGCAGAGACGTTATCGAACTCCTGCAATGGGTTGGCCTCGGCGACAGGATGAACGTTCTGCCGCCGATCCTGTCGGGCGGTGAAAAACAGCGTGCAGCCATTGCCCGCGCGCTTATTGACCAGCCGGAGCTCCTTCTTGCTGACGAACCGACCGGCAACGTCGACGCGCCGCTCGCGCGCCGGCTTCTGCGACTTTTTATGGAATTGAACAAGCTTGGCACCGCGGTCATGATTGCAACCCATGACCTGTCATTGATGGACCAGATCGACGCACGCCGCATGATACTATCGGGAGGACGGCTGGAAATCTATGAATGAGGTGGCCAAACCCGAAACGACCCGCAAGCCGCGCGAAGTAGCCCTTCGCCCGACCGAGCCGATCGTGCCGGCCACCAACATCGCCGGCCGATCACTGATGTTCGTGATTTCGATCATGTCGTTTCTGGCCTGCCTGACACTGGGCGCCGTGATCATGATCCAGAACACAGCGAACAGCTGGCAGAGCCAGATTTCGCGCGAGATCACCATCCAGATCAAGCCGGACGAAAACCTCGATCTCCAATCGGCGCTCGGCAATGCCCGTGACATCGCCCTGAGCTTCGAGGGAACCACGGACGCCATGATCATCGACAGCGACGCAACGGCGCGTTTGCTGGAGCCCTGGCTCGGCGAAGGGCTCGATCTGGAGGAACTTCCTGTTCCCCGGCTGATCGTCATCACCATCGACGAGGCTGCGCCACCCGATTTCGATGCCATGCGCGCTGCACTGAAAGACGCCGTGCCCAATATCACGCTTGACGACCACCGTACCTGGGTCGATCGGCTGGTTGCCATGGCCAACACGACAGTGCTTATTGGGCTGTGCATCCTGGCGCTGGTGTTTTCCGCCACCGTTCTCACCGTGGTCTTCGCGACACGCGGTGCGCTCTCCGGCAACCAGCACATTGTCGAGGTGCTGCATTTCGTCGGTGCCGAAGCGAGTTTCGTTGCCGCCAAGTTCCAGAGACACTTCTTCCTCATCGGCCTCAAGGGCGCTTTGGCGGGAGGCGCCGCCGCGGCGCTGACTTTCGCATTTGCCGGGATCTGGACCAGCAGCAATGTCGCCACGCCAGAGTCCGACCAGGCAACTGCCTTGTTCGGCGCTTTTGCGCTGGGCCTTGGCGGCTATATCGGAGCGCTCGCAATCGTCGTCATAACGGCGCTTCTGACGGCCCTGACCACCCGCATAACGGTGCTGAGGACCATCCTGGAAATCGACCTGATACGCTCCGACCCGACACGCGGGATCTGAGCCAGACGGCCGGCAATCTAGCGTTTGCCACATTACATCTGTATGAAATTCGCCATGAGCGCGGAACAAACCGGTGATTCGTCGCAGGCGGAGACGCCGAAGCAGCGTGGAGGCCCACTCAGGTGGATTGCCAACCTCCTTGTGCTGGTGGTTCTCGTCGCCTTTTTGATCGTCGGTGTGACAGCCGGCAGTTTCCTGCGTTTTTCCAACGACGTGGTCTCCCTGACACCACCTGAAGAGGTGACCGAGGCCGACGGCATTGTCGTGCTCACCGGTGGCGGCCAGAGGATCGATCAGGCGTTGCGCCTGCTTGACGAGGGCGTGGCCAAGAGACTGTTGATCTCCGGCGTCAATCCGGCAACGACCGGCGAGCAGATCCAGAAGCTGACATCGGCGGAACCGACGCTTTTCAAATGCTGTGTCGACATCGGTCACGATGCGATTGATACTCGGGGAAACGCCAACGAAGCTGCCCTTTGGATCGACGAGAAGGGCTATCGGACCATCGTCGTCGTCACCAGCAATTACCATATGCCGCGCAGCTTGCTGGAACTCGCGAAGGTCAATGTGGAGACCCGGTTCATCCCTTACCCCGTCGTCAGCCGCGACTTCTCGCAACCGGACTGGCTGCGCGAACCTGCCGTTCTGCGCATGCTCGCATCCGAGTACGGCAAATACATCGTCGCTCGTCTGCGTCATCAGATCGGGGCAGCCGGTCCCGACGGGCTGCGGTCAAGTCTCGCGGCGACGGAACCGGTGGCGGCGAAGAACGCCGGCCTGAGCGGCGGCAATTGACACCACGACACTGATCGCCGGATAAAGGTGGAATGATCGCCTTCCGTTCCGCGCTGTTCAACCTGCTGTTCTACCTGAACCTGATCGTGCAGATGATCCTGTTTTCGCTGCCCTATTTCCTGATGCCGCGAAAGGCCGCCTGGATTGTTCCCAAAAACTGGGTGCGCAGCTGTCACTGGCTGATGAAGGCCGTCGTCGGCACCGACTACACGATCGAAGGCCTCGAGAACCTGCCCAAGGGCGGCTATATCATTGCACCGAAGCACCAGTCCTTCTGGGATGCCATCGCGTTGCTGCCGCATCTCGACGATCCGTTCTATATTCTCAAGCGAGAGCTGACCTGGATTCCGCTCTTCGGCTGGTATGTCATGAAAATGCGCATGGTGCCCATCAACCGCGGCAGCCGCGAGAAGGTCATGCCGGAGGTTATGCGTCGCACCCGGGAGCAGATGGACGACGGACGCCAGCTGATCATATATCCGGAAGGCACACGCCGGCCGGTCGGCGCCGAGCCGAAATACCGTTACGGCATTGCCAAGATTTACTCGGAACTGAACGTCCCCGTTCTGCCGATCGCCATGAACCCGGGCCTCTTCTGGCCGCGCCGCAAGTTTCTTCGCTATCCGGGGCTCATCCGGGTGCGCTTTCTGCCGCCTATCGAACCTGGTCTGCCTCCGGATGAGTTCATGAAGAGGCTGATTGGCGATGTGGAGAAGGCCACTGATGAATTGCTGGTTCAGACCGTTGAAGAAAATCCGAACCTGCCGCTGACGCCGATGGCACGAGCCAAGTACGAGGAACTGATCAGCGCGGAGAAGTCAGATGCTGAAACGCCGGTCCCGGAGGTCAGCAAGTAGCTCCGCCGGACGGATCAAGCTCGCAACACTGGAAGCTGCCGGCCCACGTCTTCAAGCCAGTGATCGCGGATCTTCATCTCGCGCAGTTGATCGAGAGTGCTGACGACATAGTCGACATTGTGGCCGGACCGCCCCTCTGAAGTGGCAACACGTCGGGCCGCATCATCAGAGCTCATCGAGCCTGCGAACTGTTCGTGCTTGCGGTCCGCGATATAGCAGACCGCCTCGACCCGCTCTCCGCCGGAAATCTGGATCGGCAGATACCGTTCGAGATAGACATTGGTCACCAGCTCGCGCTCTCGCAAATAGGCCATGACGCTTTCACGATCGTGGGCACTGACCCGGAACGCCATCCCTGTACAGGAGCCGCCGCGGTCGAGCCCAAGCACCAGCCCCGGCCGCTCGCGCGTTCCGCGATGGACATAGGAGTGGATGCACAGCGCGCGACGATAACCGAAAAGCCGGCTGCGCTCCGCCTGAACGTGGTCAAAGCCTGGTCGCCACATCAGCGACCCGTAGCCAAACACCCAAAAATCATCCATATCGGACATTACGATTCCACCAACCCGCATTGCGCATCAGGCACATAGGGAGAACGTCATGGCGAGGTCAAGTGAGAAAGCCGTCAAGGCTTCGCGACGCCCCTTTCTCTGGTTGGCGATCTTCATCGGTGCGCTCATCGTTGCCTATAGCGGTGTCTGGTATTACCTGGCGAGCCAGTTGGAAACCCGCAGCGAATTCCTGATCTCAGATCTGGCCAACCGCAACGTCGATGCCGATTGTGCGGATATGGAAGTCCGTGGCTTCCCGTTTCGCCTCGGCGTGTTTTGCAATGCGGTCACTGCAGACGATCAGGGCAACCGAATGTCACTGACCACCGGCGGTTTCCGGTCGGCTGCACAGGTCTACCGACCCAATCACATCGTCTCCGAACTTGACGGCCCCGTCACTCTCAACAGTAGCGATGGAAGCTCGGCGGCACTCAATTGGAAAGTCCTGCGCTCCAGTACTGTGTTCAATCTCTCGGGCCTCACCCGCGCATCATTGCTGTCATCCGACTTCGACGGCACCGTGACCCCTCCGGCCACCACAGACCCGCTGAAGTTCAAGGCCGGATCGACGGAAGCGCATGTCCGTCAAAACGACGCTGACCTAGACGCGGTTCTGTCATTGAATTCGGCAACGCTTACCACCGAAGCCGCGGCGTTTGCCCTCCCCCCGTTCGATGTGAATGCCGATCTCACCCTGGCCGACCGAGCGTGGATGCTGTCCGGCCAGCAGCGCAGCGAAAATCCCTGGCATGACTTGAGCGCCTCGCTCAACAGCTTCAGCATCGATCTCGGCCAGGGTGCCCGGCTCTCGCTCAACGGACCGTTTTCAATCGACGATAGCGGCTACCTGACCGGCAAGTTCGACCTTGAAATCGAAGGCAGAGAGGCGTGGCAATCTATCCTCACCGAGGCCTTTCCAGACGCCGCCGACTCCATTGCCAACATCGCCGGCATGGTCGGCGCCATCGGCCAGACGCAGGACAAGCTTTCCTTGCCTCTGAATATCGATCGCGGCCGGATTCGCATCAGCTTCTTCACCCTGGGCCAGATCCCGCCGATCTGACCCCCGTCGCCGTTGCTCGGTTGCCGAGCGCATCCTCGTCAATTGAGGATTGCAAACCCTTTTGCTTCGTGCACAATCTTCGTGGGGGCACAGATCAGTAGGCGGAGACTGGTAGCATGGCGCTCAAGGACGAGGGGACGCGCTTCGGCGCAATTTCAATCATCAACCACTGGACGATTGCCGTCCTCATCATCGTGATGTTGGCAATTGGCCTCTATATGGACAGCCTGCCGCGCGGGCCGGGCCGCGGCGAGTGGATCGATCTCCACAAGTCGATCGGTATCGCGGTTCTTTTCCTCGGCGCATGGCGCGTGCTGTGGCGGATCAGTCAGAGCTTCCCCGACGAAGTCTGCGAAATGCCACGCTGGCAGGAGCTGGCTGCCAAGGCGGTCCACATCGCGCTTCTGATGCTGATCGTGGCGATGCCGCTTTCCGGCTACATCTCATCGTCTGCCGGCGGCCATGAAGTGTCTTTCTTCGGCCTGTTTCATCTGCCACAACTGCCTGAGAGCAAAGCGCTTTCGGAAACAGTCTCGGAGGTACACGAGACCCTCGCCGACCTGCTGATGATCGTGCTTGCCCTCCACGTCGCAGCCGCTCTCAAGCACCATGTGATCGACAAGGATAACACGTTGAAGCGTATGCTTGGCCGCACATCCTGAGGGTCGCCATCATTTAGCTTGCCGTCGCTATTGGCTTGGTTGAGTATGCTCGTTCATTGAACCATCAAACGGAGTGCGGGCATGCTGACGATTCACGGACGCGCGACATCGAGCAACGTGCAGGCGGTGATGTGGGGTGTGGCCGAAATGGGGATCGTGCACCGGCGCCTGGATGTCGGCGGCAGTTTTGGTGGCAACAACACACCGGGGTTTCTCGGCATGAATCCGATGGGCCGGGTACCGGTCATTGAGGACGGTGATGTCACCCTGTTCGAAAGCCAGGCGATCCTTCGCTATCTTGCCTCTCGACACGGCGCGGAAGCCCTTTGGCCGGCAGACGCCGTGGCGCGCGCCCCAATCGACCAATGGATGGAGTGGGCCAAGACTTCGGTCGCACCGTCACTTATCTACAAGGTCTTTTGGCAAATGATCCGGGTCAGCCAGACCGACAGGAACCAACTGCTGGTGGATGAAGGCATAGCTGAACTCAGGCAGCTCATGGCCATCGCCGATGCCCGCCTCGCCGAACACGAGTGGCTGGTCGGTGAGCACATGACGCTTGCCGATATCAGTTTCGGCACCAATCTGTTCCGCTACTACAATGTTGCTTTCGAGCGATCCGATCTGCCCAAACTGAAGGCCTATTACGACCGGCTTTGCGCGCGTCCGGCCTATGTCGAACACGTCATGGTCTCGTTCGAATCGTTGCGTGTACCAGGCGCTTAGAGCCTATGCGTCATCAATCGGTGGCAGCGGATGGCCTCGACGGCCGCGCACGTAGGGAAAGCGCGGCGGCTGGTAGTGCATTTCCGCAGTGAACGGCTCGAGGAAATGATCGCCTAGCTGGGCGTCGGCAACAAAATAGGCGTTGACGCCAATCAGGTCGCAGCCCACCAGGGACATCTGCTTCTCACGCGCAATGAGCTCCAGGGTCTTCAGGCTGGAGCCGTAGACATTGGACCCATCCCAGGAACGGTCTGGATCATAGGGCACCTCGAACTCCACCGAGGGTGCGAAGTGGGCGTTGTATTCGATACAGGCTACCCGCGCTTTCGTTTCGATCGCCCGGAGGACATGCGACGTGTGCTGATCGATATCAACGCTGAGGAGATCGATCTCTTGCCCGATGCCGGTGGAATCGATCTGTTCCTGGATTGTTTCCGGCTCCGCCAGTGCCTCGACCAAGTGCAGGCGACCAGATTCGATGTCCTCAGCGAAATTCTTGCGAATGGTCGCGCAGTGGTCGGCATCGGCTTCGATCCAGACGCCCCGCCAACCCAGCAGCAGCAGCAGTCGCGTTACGTTTTCGCGCCCGCTTTCAACTCCGATTTCGACGAATGTCCGGTCGGTCTCTCCAATCCGGGCGAAGATCTCCGCCAGCACCGAGTCCTCATAGGTCTGCGAAAACAGATGAGCATTGCGCTTCGACAGAAAACGCGGGCCGTGGCGCTGCGCCAGCGCTTCCGCCATCCGGTCCTCAAAATAGATTCCCTGCAGTTGCTGGGCCAGGCGGCCGTGGCGGTGCAAGCTCTTGAGCGCCTCGAGCCCCTCTTCGCGCAACTTCAGCGTGGTGGCCGCATAATCGCGAACAGGATCTGTCAGCCCGGCCATCATCTCGGGAACATCGGGCTGCTGCAGGCGCTTCAGGGCTCCGTCGGCAAACCAGTAGCCCAGAGAACTCAACAGGCGACGGCTGAGATTGCGAACCATTTAAGGCGTCCCTCGACATTCTGAGAGCCCTATATGGCTGCGCAGGGCCGCACCCGTCAACCGAGGTGGTGGGCTCGCTCAGCGATGGAATTCATACGAATTTGCGGAAAAGCCCCGTGCGGTCGAAAATAGCCTCCAGTTCTTCAGCCCGACCCCGGGTTTCGTCCCAATGCAACTCTTGAACTGCCGCTATAGCCGCTTCGACCACCAGCAAAATCGCAATGGAGGAATCCCACGCCGAGGGAACCGTAATTCGTGCCGAAACCGTGTGGCTGGCGATGGCCTGGATGGGCGAGCGCCACTGATCGGTGAAAAGGATGATCTCGGCTCCACGCTCCCGCGCCATTTCAGCCAAAAGCTGCGTGCTGCTCTCGTAGCGGCGGATATCAAACACCGCCAGGATGTCGCCCTCGTTGAGATCAAGAAGGTAGTGCGGCCACGCATTCGAATTGGACGGCACCAGAACGACGTTGGAACGGATCATCTGCAAGTGCAGAAACAGATAATTGGCCAAGGTCTGGGTGATGCGTCCGCCGGAAATATGCACCCGGCGTCCGGGGTCGGCCATCAGGCTGGCGATGCGGTCGAACACTTCGGGATCGAGCTGCTCCAGGCTGGTTCGAATATTCTCGGTCGCTTCCTGGGTGAAGCGGTTGAGGATGTGCCGGTCCGGCGCCGCGGCGACCCATGTGTCGCGTTTGGCAATCGGATTGGACAGGATGTCGTTCAATTCTTCACGCAGCTTGGCCTGAAACTCGGGATAGCCGGCAAACTCGAGCTTCTGGACCATGCGGGCAATCGTCGGGGTTGAGACAGCAGCCGCTTCCGCCAATTCGGTGATGCTGCCCAGACCCGATGCAGGGTAGTTGCTGAGAATCACATCAGAAACCTGCCGCTCGGCTCGCGTCAGTTGGAGCTGGCGGGCATTCAGTCGCTCCGCGACGGTTGTCTGCTGTGGTTCCAACGCCTCGGTCCCTTTCAGGTTGAAGAATCGATGCCCATGGCGACCGCGTGTGAAGAAAATTTTTCAGTAACTATATTGACAGCCGCCCCAAGTGTGAAGAATTATTTTCACATGCTGTTGGAAGAGCAGAATGAAGTGATGCCGGATCAGGTCGTGGCGGTGCTCAACGAGGCCGGCGATCGACGCCTGCTGCTGGTCTGCGAACACGCTTCCAACTGGATTCCGCCTGCCTTCAATGAATTGGGCCTGGATGAAGGCGCGCGCCGCAGTCATGTGGCCTGGGACCCCGGTGCACTGGGTGTCGCCGAAACGCTCAGCCGAACCCTGAACGCACCTCTGGTCGTCGGCTGCGTGTCGCGGCTGGTCTATGATTGCAATCGGCCACCTGAAGCCAAAGACGCCGTTCCCGCCGTAAGCGAGATTGTCGCAATTCCCGGAAATACAGACCTGTCTGACGCAGCCCTCAGGGAGCGGGTTGAAAAGATCTACCAGCCTTTCCGCGAATGCCTGAAGCAGGAAGTTGCGAAGGCTTCAGCGGATGCCGCTCTGGTAACCATCCACAGCTTCACCCCGATATATCACGGCCGCAAGCGAACGACGGAAATCGGCATTCTCCACGGAGACGATCCCCGGCTTGCCGCCGCGATGATGGAGATCGCCGACCGCTTTACCAGCTGCCATGTCCGGCTGAACGAACCCTACGGACCAGATGACGGGGTCTCCCACACCTTGAACCTGCATGGATCCCGAAACGGCCTGGCCAACGTTATGATCGAAATCCGCAACGATCTGATCGAAACGCCCCAAAAGCAGGCCGAAATGGCGGAACTGTTGGCCGGATGGGTACAGGCGGCCATTGCCGACCTGGAGATATCCTCATGAGCCGGGCCATGGCGACCTATGTCGGCGTGATCGACGCGGTCAATTACCGCATCGGCCGGATCATGATGTACGGCCTCTTCGTCATGATGGCGATCCTGCTCTGGTCGTCTGTTTCGAAGACCTTCTTTCTGCCGTCCCTGTGGACCCTCGAAACCGCTCAGTTCGCGATGGTGGCCTATTACATCATGGGCGGCCCCTATTCGATCCAGCTTGGTTCCAATGTGCGCATGGACCTTTTCTATGGCTCCTGGAACGCCCGCAAGAAAGCCTGGTTCGATTCCTTCACGGTGCTGTTCCTGATGATCTATCTGGGCGTGCTGCTGTATGGCGGTCTCGGCTCGACAGCCTATTCCCTCGGCTACTGGGGCGACGATCCGGTGGCCTATTTCGCCGGACTTGCCGGCGCTTTCCTCACCGGCGGTCCGGATGCCGCCAGCGAGGTGATCGGTCGCACAGAGCGCAGCCCGTCGGCATGGCGTCCATTCCTGTGGCCGATCAAGACGATCATGTGCATGGGCTTTTTCCTGATGCTGCTGCAGGCGGTGTCCGAGCTGTTCAAGGACATTGCCTGTATCAAGGGTTATTCATGGGGGCGCCCGGCCGATGTCGCATGAGATGATCGCCATCTTCATGTTCGCATCCATGATGCTGATGCTGTTCACCGGGCAGCGGGTCTTCGGCGCCATTGGAGCGGTTGCCGCCATCGCCGCGCTGGCTTTGTGGGGCACCGGCGGCCAAGACATTCCGTTTTCGGCCAGCATGAAGCTGATGAAGTGGTATCCGCTGCTGACGCTGCCAATGTTCATCTTCATGGGCTACGTGCTCTCGGAATCGAAACTTGCGGATGACCTCTACCGGATGTTCCATGTCTGGATGGGGCCGGTCCGCGGTGGCCTTGCCATCGGCACCATCGGACTGATGGTGCTGGTCTCGGCGATGAACGGCCTGTCGGTTGCCGGCATGGCAATCGGCGCGACCATCGCCCTGCCGGAACTGCTTCGCCGCGGCTACGACAAACGCATGGTGACCGGCGTGATCCAGGCCGGATCGTCGCTCGGTATTCTCGTGCCACCATCGGTCGTGCTGGTGCTATACGCCATGATCGCGCGCCAACCGGTCGGTCAGCTATGGCTGGCCGGGGTTGTTCCCGGGCTTATGATGGCCGGCTTGTTCATTCTGTACATTGCCATCCGCTGCCACTTTCAGCCATCGCTCGGGCCAGTGCTGAAAGACGAAGCGCGCACCATGCCGCGCGCTGAAAAACTCAAGCTGCTGCAAGCCGGCATCCTGCCGCTGGCGATCTTCGCAGCCATGATGGTTCCTTTCGTCAACGGCTGGACATCTCTGGTCGAGAGCTCGGCTATCGGCGCCATCACAGCCTTCGCTGCTGCGGTTCTGCGCGGTCGCATGACCCGCGAAGTGTTTGAAAACAGCACCCGCCAGACCCTGGCGATCTCCTGCATGTTCATGTGGATCATCCTGGCGGCACTGGGCTTCGGCGCAGTGTTTGATGGTCTGGGCGCCGTCAAGGCGATCGACAATCTGTTTACCGAGCAGCTCGGGCTCGACCCATGGATGATCCTCATCCTGATGCAGCTCAGCTTCCTGATCATGGGCACCTTCCTCGACGACACCGCGATGCTGGTCATCGTAGCGCCGCTCTATGTGCCGCTGGTCAAGGTGCTTGGCTTCGATCTCATCTGGTATGGCGTGCTCTACACCATCACCACACAGATCGCGTACATGACGCCGCCCTTTGGCTACAACCTGTTCCTGATGCGCGCCATGGCGCCGCCGGAGATCAGGCTTTCCGACATCTACAGCTCCATCATTCCCTTCGTCGGAGTGATGATCGCCTGCCTGGCACTGATCATGCTGTTCCCGCAGATCGCGCTCTGGCTCCCCGAAACCGTTTACGGGAACTGAAAAGAGCTCCGCAAAAGGAGCCGGAATGCCAAATCACAACGAAGAAATCGGAGGACGACATGACGTCACGACGTAATTTCCTGAAGACCGCCGGCATTGCCGGCGCCGCCACTCTCGCCGCCCCCGCCGTCAAGGCCCAAGCGCCGATCAAGTGGCGCATGCAGACCTATGCAGGACCGGCACTCGCAGAACATGTGATCAAGCCGTCGATCGACGCCTTCAACACCGCCGCCGCAGGCCAAATGGAAATCGAGCTGTTTTTTGCCGATCAGCTGGTGCCGACCGGCGAACTCTTCCGCGCCATGCAGAAGGGTACCATTGACGCCGTCCAGTCGGACGACGACTCCATGGCCTCGCCCACCGAAGTTACCGTTTTTGGCGGCTACTTCCCCTTCGCCTCGCGCTACTCGCTCGACGTGCCGGTGCTGTTCAACCAGTACGGCCTGAAGGAGATCTGGGACGAAGAGTATTCGGCCGTCGGTGTCAAGCACATCTCGGCCGGCGCCTGGGACCCCTGTCACTTCGCCACCAAGGACCCTATCAACAGCCTGGAAGATCTCAAGGGCAAACGGGTCTTCACCTTCCCGACCGCAGGCCGCTTCCTGTCGCAGTTCGGCGTGGTGCCGGTAACGCTGCCCTGGGAAGACATCGAGGTCGCAGTACAGACCGGCGAGCTCGACGGTATTGCCTGGTCGGGCATCACCGAGGACTACACGGTCGGTTGGGCCGATGTGACCAACTACTTCCTCACCAACAATGTCTCCGGCGCCTGGGCCGGTTCCTTCTTCGCCAACATGGAGCGCTGGAATGAGTTGCCCGAGAACCTGAAGGTGATGCTGCAGATGGCCATGGACCAGTCGCATTACTATCGCCAATGGTGGTACTGGGGTGGCGAAGCCAACTTGCGGGTACACGGCACCAAGCTGAAATTGACCACCATTCCCGACGAGGAGTGGGCTCAGGTCGAGCAGGCCGCCGTCAAGTTCTGGGACGAAGTCGCCGCCGAGAGCCCGACCAAGGCCAAGGTTGTCGAGATCTTCCGCAAGTACAATGATGACATGCAGAAGGCCGGCAGGCCCTACCGTTACAGCTAGTGTATCATGCGGGGCAGGCCTTTGCCTGCCCCGGAACACCATCGATGGAACCGATATGACCCTCGACGAACTCAAAGCCGCCGTCGCCGACGGCACGATCGACACCGTGCTCACGTGCATCGTCGACATGCAGGGCCGGCTGATGGGCAAGCGCTTCGTCGCCCGGCATTTCGTCGACAGCGCCTGGGAAGAAACCCATTGCTGCGACTATCTGCTGGCCACCGACCTGGAAATGGCAACGCCGGACGGTTACGCATCGACCAGTTGGGAATCCGGTTATGGCGATTATGTCATGAAGCCGGATCTGTCGACTTTGCGTGTGGTTCCCTGGCTCGAAGGCACGGCGCTGGTCCTGTGCGATGTGCTGGACCACCACACCCATAACCTGGTGCCGCACGCGCCGCGCACCGTTCTCAAGCGCCAGATCGAGCGGCTCGCCGAATTGGGTCTCTCGCCCGTCATGGCGACCGAGCTGGAGTTCTTCCTTTTCGAAAAGAGTTTCGACGAGATCCGCAAGAGCGGCTATCGCGACCTGGAGCCGATCAGCGGCTACAATGAAGACTACCACATCTTCCAGACGACCAAGGAAGAGGCGGTCATGCGGCCGCTGCGCAATCACCTTTACGCCATGGGCGTGCCGGTGGAAAACTCCAAGGGTGAGGCTGAGGCCGGCCAGGAGGAATTGAACATCCGCTATGCCGAGGCGCTGGCCTGTGCGGATCACCACACCATCGCCAAGCATGCCGTCAAGGAAATTGCCTGGATGAACGGCCACGCAGCGACCTTTCTGCCAAAATGGGACCACCAGCGCGTCGGCAGCTCGTCGCACATCCATCAGTCGCTATGGCACGATGGCGGAAATGCTTTCCAGGACGCCGGCGACGATCACGGCATGTCGGACCTGATGCGCCACTACGTTGCCGGGCTGCTGAAATACACCGCCGACTTCATGGTGTTCCTGGCGCCTTATGTGAACAGCTACAAGCGCTTCGCCAAGGGCACTTTCGCTCCGACCAAATCGGTCTGGTCCATCGACAACCGCACCGCCGGCTACAGGCTGTGCGGCGAAGGCACGTCCGGTGTCCGGATCGAATGCCGCATCGGCGGCTCCGATATCAATCCCTACCTGGCGCTGGCGGCCCAGCTCGCAGCCGGCATTGCCGGCATCGAGGAGAAACTGGCGCTCGCACCGCCGACCGCCGGCGACATTTATGACGCGACCGACGCACCCGATATCCCGCCCACGCTGCGCGCGGCCACAGAATGCCTGCGCAATTCGGGCATGCTCAAATCGGCGATGGGTGACGACGTCGTCGCCCACTACGTCCGCTGCGCCGAGTGGGAACAGGAGGAGTTCGATCGGGTCGTTACCGACTGGGAAGTCGCCCGCGGTTTCGAAAGGGCCTGATCATGACCGGGTTCCCGATCGTTAAGATACTTGCCCGTATTTCCAACCCGTAAGAGAAGAGCTGACCGCATGACGCTCACCGCCAACTGGTCCTACCCCACCGCTATCCGTTTCGGCACCGGACGTATCGCCGAACTGCCCGAAGCCTGTGCCGCCGCCGGCATTGCCAAGCCTCTGCTGGTCACCGATCGCGGCCTCGCCGGCCTTCCGATCACAGCAGGAGCGCTCGATATTCTTGAGGCAGCTGGCCTCGGCCGAGCCCTCTTCAGCAACGTCGATCCGAACCCGAGCGACGTCAATCTCGCCGAGGGCATTGCCGCGTTCAAAGAGGGCGGTCATGACGGTGTCGTTGCTTTCGGCGGCGGCTCCGGCCTGGACCTTGGCAAGATGGTGGCCTTCATGGCGAACCAGACCCGGCCGGTCTGGGACTTCGAGGACATTGGCGACTGGTGGACCCGCGCCGACGCCGATGCCATCTATCCCAACGTCGCCGTTCCGACGACAGCCGGCACCGGCTCGGAGGTCGGCCGTGCCTCAGTCGTCACCAATTCGGGGACGCATGAAAAGAAGATTATCTTCCACCCCAAAGTGCTGCCATCGGTGTCCATCGCCGACCCGGAGCTGACCGTCGGCATGCCGCCGGCGATTACTGCCGGTACCGGCATGGACGCTTTCGCCCACTGCCTGGAGGCTTTCTGCTCACCGCATTACCATCCGATGAGCCAGGGTATCGCTCTGGAAGGCATGCGCCTGGTCAAGGAGAACCTGCCCCGCGCCCATGCGACCCCGGACGACCTGGAAGCGCGTGCCCACATGATGTCGGCCGCCATGATGGGCGCCACGGCCTTTCAGAAAGGTCTCGGAGCCATTCACGCGGTCAGCCACCCTGTCGGCGCACACCACAACACCCATCACGGCACCACCAATGCCGTTGTCATGCAGGCCGTCCTGCGTTTCAACCGTCCGGCGATCGAAGACAAGCTGGCCCTGGCCGCCGCCTATCTCGGCATTGATGGCGGCTTCGACGGTTTCTATGACTTTGTCGGCAATTTGAATGCGACCATCGGCATCCCGGAAAACCTGGCCGCCATGGGCGTGACGGATCCGGATATCGACCGCATGGTTGCCAGCGCGCTGGTCGATCCGAGCGGCGGTGGTAATCCCGTGGAAATGACAGCGGAGAATACGAGGTCGCTCTACCACGACCTTCTGGACATCGCTTGAAGGTCAAACGCGCGAAGCTCTCGTATCGGTCAATCGCTCGCGTTTGGCTTTTTCGCTGAACCGCTTGGGGCCGCAGCAGGGTTGTCAGCGCCCTTCTCATCAGCCATGCCGCTGAAGATCGTATGGTAGATGTAGATGTATTTCACGTAGTGAATTGGCTGAATGCCGGCGGCGCGGGCGACCTCCCACTCAACGCTGTCGAACCAGATATTTGGATCCTCGGCCTTCTTGCGAACTCTGGAGACGCGCGAAGGGCCGGCATTGTAGCCGGCAAATGACAACAGGATCCGGTTGAGATCGTCGATCTCGGGATCGTCGAAATAATGATCGGCCAGGAAGCGCATGTATTTGGCGCCAGCCTCGATGCTGCCCTCCGCCGTCCGGTAGTTCTTGATGCCGACTTCGCGGCTACGGGCTGTACGCGGCATCAGCTGCATCAACCCCACCGCGCCGACCCGGCTTCGAGCCTTCGGATTGAACTTCGACTCCTGGAAGGCCTGGGCCGCGAGCAGCATCGGATCGATGTCGTACTTCTTGCCATAGGTTTCGAACAGCGGCCGAAACGTCTCAAACGCCTTTTGGAACTTCGGCGTGTTTGGATTGTCCAGCCGGTCGATTTCCGAAAAGTAGCGCCTGCGCGGGACCGTCCCGAATTTCTTGCCCGGGTCTTCCTTCTTGATGAAAGCGTTGATCTCGGCTTTGAATTCCGGGCTCTTTTTGCGAAATGCCCAGGCAATGTTCGCGCTTTCTCGCACCGGGGCTTCGGTGTGCAGCTTGATGCTGCTGAACTCGTCGGACCACAATTGCCCCTTGTAGTCGTCGACAACGATCGCGGTGACTATACCTGTGTGTACCATTTCAAGCAGGTCTTCGTCCTCAATGACCTCGTCGACGGGAACGATGACAATTAAAGGTTTGCCGGCTTTCTTCAGGCGTTCGTTTATGGATGTCAGACTCTCGAAATGGCTGGACGACTTGCGCACATGGATCTGCCATCCCGACAAATCCATCACATCCTTGATATCCGGCACGTCGCTACCGGTGACAACCACTTCAGTCACGCCGGAGCGGACCGGATCGGAAAAACCCACCAGCTTTTTGCGTTCCGGGATAACCGTCAGACCTGCCACCGCCAGGTCGCCATGTCCCTTGACGAGGCGCTCCAGCAATCGATCGCGGCTTGTCGGCAGCAAAAGGATCTTGGTCCTGTCGGCGCGCTTCTTTGCAGAGCGATTGATGTATTTTTCGAAGGCCTGCATGTAGTCGTAGTAGATGCCATGCGGGCGCCGGCGATCCAAATGATAGCCGGTTATCGAATAAGGAACGAGGACTCGCACCATGCCATTTGAGCGCATAGCAGAAAAGTCACCGACCTGAGGCTTGGTAGTCTCGGCGGATGTCGTAGACTCAGCAGCAACGGACGCGCTGCCCAGCCAGATCACCACGCAAAGATAGACAAGTAGAACAAAAAGCTTGCGGCCCATGGTTGCCTGCACCCCATCGGAAAACACGGCCTGCCCGATCGCACCCCAAGAAGGTTAGTGCATCCGCCGTGATTTCACCACCGGTAATGCAGTGAAACAGTTCGTTATTCCGACAGGAACCGGCGCATCATCTCTGCTTCCTGACCCTCCATCAGCGCCTGCGCCGTCTTCATGTGATCGCTCATGATCCTGCGCGCCGCCTTGCCGTCACCCGCGCGCAGGGCTTCCACCAGCCGCATCTGGTAGTCGAGTCCCTTGGCCCACAATTCGATGTTTGGCGGCGAATAGAGTTTTCGGTAAACCGTCAGGTCGGAGAGCATGTTGACCATGAAACCGATCAGGAAGCCCAGCAGGTCATTGCCGGCTTGCTCGGCCAGCAATGCGTGAAAGCGCAGCGATGCGACATGCTGTTCCCGCTCCTCGTCAAGGGTCTTCGCAGGACTGGCATAGGTGGCGATGTTGGCTTCCAGCGCCTGCAATACCTCTTCCGGCAATTGGCCGGCTAAAGAAGCCGCCAATTCCGGCTCCAACACCCGCCGCAACTGGTAGATGTCGGCGATCGTCAGGTTCTTGAAGTAGAAATAATTGCCGAGGAGGGCGCGAGCCCGTTCTTCCGAAACCGCGTGCACGAAGCTACCGCCACCTGGACCGGTTCGTGTCTTGATCAGCCCCTGGGCTTCAAGGATGCGCATGGCTTCGCGGATCGTTCCCTTGGCCATGCCGAACCGCTCGATCAGCTCCGGTTCGCTCGGCAACCGATCGCCGGCCTGCAGTCCCTGCTCGACCACCCATTGCTTGATCACCTCGGCCACGCGGACCGGGCGGCTCAGCCGGGGTTCAGGGCTCGTTCGGGTGGTGGCAGGCTGCAAGTTGGTCTTCTCCCAATCGTTCAAGCCGCGGCTCCTCCCGGCGACATAGGTCAGAGGCTTTCGCGCAACGCCCTGCAAAGGCGCAGCCCGGCGGAGGGTCGAGCGGATCCGGCAACTCGCCATCAGCCGGGGCTGCCAATGGTCGCCCAACCGCCGGTGCGCTTTGAGCCAACAGTTTTGTATAGGGATGCCGCGGGGCCTTGAAAATGGCCTGTGCCGGGCCGATTTCCACAATCGCGCCGAAATAGAGCACAGCGACCCGGTCGCTCACCGCCTCCACAACAGCCAGATCATGGCTGATGAACAAATAGGTCAGGTTTCGCGACGCCCGCAATTCAGCCAGCAGATTGAGCACTTGCGCCTGTACCGAAACGTCGAGCGCGGAGACAGGTTCGTCCAGCACGATGATGCGCGGTGCCGCGGCCAGAGCCCGAGCGATGCCGATGCGCTGCGCCTGCCCGCCGGAGAATTCATGCGGGTAGCGTTCGAGAAACTCTTCCCGCAGATTGACCGATGCCAGGATTTCCGCGATCCGGGTCTCCCGTTCATGGCGCTCCATGCCATGCAGATGCCGTAGCGGCGCCTCAAGGATCTGCCGGATCGACTTGCGCGGATTGAGGCTGCTGATCGGGTCTTGGAACACATACTGGATCATGCGCCCGAAGGCTGCCGGATCGGCGGTGTCGAGACGGCGACCCTCGATTTCGATCTCCCCCGAACTGGGCGCCAGCAGCCCGACCAGCATGCGGGCGAGCGTCGATTTTCCGCAACCGGATTCACCAACGATCCCGAGCGTTTCGCCTTCCATCACCGAAAACGATACCGGTCGCACCGCCCTGACACCCGGGCCAGCGCGTCCGAACAAGCTGCGGCCTGTGGGAAACGTCTTGCAGAGATCGCGTACCTCCAAAGCTGTCACGATGCGCCCTCCTCCGGCAACAGACAGCGCACGCTGCGCGACCCGCTGCCTTGCAGGACGATGTCGCCTCGCCGGCAATCGTCGTCGGCCTTGTCGCAACGCGCCGCGAAGGCGCATCCTTCCGGCAACTTGTCGACCATCGGCGGCAATCCCGGGATCGCCGCAAGCTGTCGCCTGCCCTGTCCGAGTTCCGGTACACAGGCAATCAGCCGCTTCGTATAGGGATGCGCCGGTGCCGCGAGCACTTCGTTCGTGGGTCCGGCCTCGACAATCCGCCCAGCATACATGACGGCCAGTCGATCGCAAAGCTGGCCGACCACGCCAAAATCGTGGGTAATGAAGATAATGGCCAATTGTCGCTCGCGGCGGAGCTCGTCCAGCAAACCCAGAATCTGCGCCTGTACCGTTACATCGAGCGCCGTCGTCGGCTCGTCGGCAATGATCAGGTCGGGCTCATTGGCGAGAGCCATTGCGATGCCGACCCGCTGGCGCATGCCGCCGGACAGTTCATGCGGATAATTGTCAATACGGCTTTCGGCATTGGGAATGCGCACATCCTTCAGCAGTTGGATCGCGCGCTTGCGGGCCTCGTCCCGGCCGATCGGATGGTGGACGCGGATGGCTTCGGCGATCTGCTCGCCGATCCGGTAGAGTGGATGCAGCGTGGACAGCGGATCCTGGAAGATGTAGGCGACCCGGTCGCCGCGCTTTTGCCTCAGCTTTTCGTAAGGTGCCCCGACGAGGTCCTCACCACGAAAGCGCACGGCTCCGCCCGTAATGATGCCAGGCGGGGCTGCAACAAGGCCCATCACGGCAAGAGCCGTTACCGACTTTCCTGATCCGGATTCGCCGATCACTCCGACACATTCACCCGCGCGCACCGCCAGGCTGACGCCGTTGACGGCCCTGTAGGTCCGATCACCGACGCGGAATTCCGTTTGCAGGTTTTGGATGGCCAGCAGGTCATCCGTCGCCGCCGGGATTTCCCCATGCCGTTCCACCGGTGTCGCCGGCAAAGGCCGGCTCAAGGCGCCCGAACGCAGGCGCGGGTCTAGCGCATCGCGGATCCCGTCACCAAGGAGATTGATGCTGACGACAATGACGAAGATCATCAGGCCGGGCACCACCGACGTGTGCGGGCTGGTGATCAGCGCCGAACGTGCCTCTCCCAGCATCGAACCCAGGTCCGCTTGCGGCGGCTGGCTGCCGAGTCCAAGGAACGAAAGGCCGGCAGTCTCGAGAATCATCCAGCCGATCGTCGTCGACATGGCTATGACGATCACCGGGATCACATTGGGAACCAGTTCGCTCAACATGATACGAACATGCCCCATGCCGGAGAGGCGTGCGGCGTCGACGAATTCACGACCGGCAAGCGTCACCGTTACGCCCCGAATGTTACGGGCGAAGAATGGGATATTGACTGCGGCAACGGCGATCAGCGCATTCATCAGGCCGGGCCCGAGGGCCGCCACGATGGCCAGCGCCAGCAGGATGTAGGGAAACGCCATCAGCATGTCGACGCCACGCATTATGATGTTGTCGGTCCGACCGCCGAAATAGCCCGCGATCACGCCGATGGCTGATCCGATCGCCGCCGCCAGCACGGCCGCTGAAAACCCGACGGACAGGCTGAGCCGGGTCCCCCAAAGAAGTCTCGACAGCAGATCGCGTCCCAGATGATCGGTGCCGAGCAAGTGGCCGTCTGAAAACGGCCGCATGAAGCGGTCGGCCGTGTTGGTAATATTGGGCGGTTGCAGCGGCAGAAGTGGTGTTACCAGCGCCAGCAGGACAACGGCTGCAAGCACACATCCGCCAGCGGCGGCCAATCGATTGCGTATCAGCAGCCGCAGAAATGTGCTCATGTCCGGATCCTCGGATCGAGCAGGCTTTGCACTACGTCAACAATGATGTTGAACAGCACGTAACAGGCGGCAACGACAAGCACACCGCCCTGCACCAGCAGAATGTCACGCTTGAGGATGGCGTCCACCAGCATGCGGCCGATGCCCGGCCACTGGAACACGATCTCGATATAGACCGACCCTGAGAGCACGAAGCCGGCCTGAATGCCAAGGATCGGAATGGTGCTGACCATGGCTGCTCGCAGCGCATGGCCGAGGATGACACGTCGCTCCGGAACACCCTTGGCGCGAGCCGTGCGGATGAAATCCTGACGTAGCACTTCCAGCATGGCTGAGCGCGATAGCCGCGCGATCACCCCGGTTGCAACCACGGACAGAGCCAGCGCCGGCATGACGAGATGGCGCAGCAGGTCCGGCAGATCGCCGCCGCCATAGATCGCATACATACCGGATACCGGCAGCCAGCGCAGTTTCACGGCAAAGAGCAGGATCATCATCATTCCCAGGAAAAACGAGGGAATTGAGATCCCGATCAGCACCGCGAAGGTAATGGCTTTGTCAGCCAGCCCGTATTGCCTGGCCGCTGAAATCACGCCGGCGAGAATTCCAAGCAGGGAGCACAGAACGAAGGACACGCCTGCGAGAATCAGTGTGGCGCCGAAGCGATCGGCAATTTCATCCAGCACCGGTCGGTTGAGCGAATAGGAGCGTCCCAGGTCGCCGGTCAGCAGGTTGCCGAGCCAGATGAAATATCTCTGGACCAAGGGGGCATCGAGACCGAGGTCGCGATTGAGTTTTTCGACGTTTTCGGGGGTTGCAAAGGATCCCAGGATCGCCGTCGCCGGATCGCCTGGGATCATCGCCATGATGAGGAAAACGATGACGGTGATGCCGAGAAGCACCGGGATTGCTGAAATCAGGCGTTTCAGGATTAGTCCCGCCAATCACCTGCCTCCCGTGCCGGATAGGTGCAACGCGCCGGCGATACCCGCCGCGTTGCATTGTCTGGTCCGCCTAGTTCTTTACCACGCCGCCAAGCTGCAGCAGAAACGAGGGTTCCAGGCGGAAGTTCTGCACCCGGTCGTTGGTCACGGCGTTCTGCTTCCAATTGGCAACGAAGACCCAGGGTGCGTCCTCCTGAACAATTTCCTGCATCTCCTTGTAGAGCCGTGCACGCTCTGCCTGGTCGGTGGCCGTGCGTGCGGCTTCGAGCAGTTCATCGACTTTGGGATTGCTGTAATAGCCCGAGTTGAAGCCACCCTGGTCCGGCCACGCCGCGGTGCGCAGCGCCAGGTAAGGAAGGGTGTCGGGATCGTTGGTCATCCACGCCATCTCGGCCATATCAGCCTTGCCTTCGAGGCCCGGGTTGACCTCACCGAGGAAGGTGTTCCACTCATAGGTCTGGATTTTGGCGTCAAGCCCCACAGCCGCGAGATCAGCCTGAATGGCGGTGCCCATGGCGACAGGGTCGAGCATGCCGGACCCGCCTTCCGTAACGAAGAACGTCACCTCGGCACCTTCAGCACCGGCTTCCTTTATCAGCGCCTTGGCCTTTTCAGGATCATACGCATAGGGTTCCAGCGCGCTGTTATAGGCCCAGGCGAATGCCGGCGGCGTCGGGCCAGCGGCGACATCGGCTGTACCTTCCAGCACATCATTGACGATAGCGCTCTTGTTGATGGCGTAGTTTGCCGCCTGACGCACCCGCTTGTCGGCAAATGGACCTTCCTTGAGGTTGAGAATCAGGAACCAGACGTGCGGGCCGGCCTGTTCGGCAACGGAAAACTCGTTACCCTGAAACTGCGACAGCGAGGTCGGCGGCACCTCGACCATGAGGTCGATACCACCGGCCAGCATTTCAGCGACCCGGGTGTTGGCATCGGTAATCGGGCGGAACACGACGGCTTCCGTACCCGCCTTCTCGCCCCAGTAATCGTCGTTGCGGCCAACGACCACGCGCTCGTTCGACTTCCATTCGCCGAACTTGAATGGGCCGGAGCCAACGGGATTCCGGCCGAAATCCTTGCCATGTACCATCACCGCAGCCGGCGAAACGATCAGTCCGGTCGGATAGGCCAGGTTCGACAGGAACGGCGCATAGGGAGCGTTGAGTTTGAACTTCACGGTCAGATCATCGACCACCGACGTATCCTCGACCGATCCGAAGAAGAAGGACAGCGGGAACGGGCCAGTGTCGTGATAGGGATGATCCTCCTTGAGCATACGGTCGAAGTTGAATTTCACCGCCGCGGCATTGAGATCAGTCCCGTCATGGAACTTGATGCCCGGCCGAAGCTTGAAGGTGTATTCTGTCCCATCGTCACTGATGGTCCAGCTCTCTGCGAGCCCTGGCTCAACCTCGAGAGTACCGGATTTGTAGCGGGTCAATCCCTCATAAAGGTTGACCAGAATGCGGAAGTCGTTGACCGCCGTCACGGCAGCCGGATCGAGCGATTTCGGCTCAGCGATCTGGCCGACAACCAGGACGCCGGGCGGCGTCTGAGCTGACGCCGGAACTCCACCCACGCCCAATGAAACGACAGTCGCGCCGAAGACCGCAAGCAGTCCGCGACGGGTCCAATGCAATAACTTCATGATGATGCTCCCTGTTCTCGTTGAAAGGAATTTATCATGATAAATTGCAGCGGTCAATTTTTCATGATAAATTCGCCGCCAAACAGGAATCGACATGACGTTTTCAATACTGGCGAGGGATCCGCAAACCGGACTGCTCGGTGGCGCTGCAGCCACCGGGAGCCTGTGCGTCGGCGGATGGGTTTTGCGTGGCCATGCCAATTCGGGCCTTTCCGCAAGCCAGGGCGCAGCGCCCAGCACGCTTTGGGGCGAACAGGTTCTCGATGCCATGCGCGATGGCCGAAGTGCCGGGTCGGCTGTCGCCGACATCACTTCCAGCGATCGTGGTCGAAGTTATCGGCAGCTGTTGGCTCTCGACACCAGCGGCGCCTCGGCCGTGTTTACGGGTGATAAAAACACACCTGCCTGCGCAGGGATCGAGTTCGAGAATGGTGTCGCCGCCGGCAACATGCTCGACCGTGCCAGTGTCATCGACGCGATGGTCTCTGCCTATCAAGCGTCGAGTGGGCCGTTCGCCGAACGGCTTCTATCGGCCCTCAAGGCAGCACAGACGGCCGGAGGCGACATGCGCGGTCTGCAGTCAGCCGCACTACTGATTGTGGCTCCGGCAATGGCGCCTCTGACATTGCGCATCGACTATGGCGAAGCCCCTCTCGAAGCACTGGTGGATCTCTACAAGCGCTCCCAATCTGACGACTACGCCCACTGGGCAACGCAGGTCCCCACGGAAGCCAACCCTGAACGCATCCTCGACTAGATCAAAGGGCGGTAAGTTTGCACCATTTGACCGCGGCGATTTTGGTCTCTGGCTAGGCGGGTTGCAGGCCGTGGTGCCATCCCACCACAAGTGCAAGCCAACGACGCCAGGGGCCAAAAGCGCCCGGCCCGAAGGGTGGCTGCATATCGGCCCATCGGCTGCGTTGCGCCGCTTGCCCGATGCACCACATCGCGCTGCGCGACGCGCCTGGCCGAGTGGAGCCGATCTGCAGCCATCAAATGATCCAAACTTATCGACCTTTGATCTAGCAAACGCCCAGCCACCACATATTGACCATTCGGCCGACGACCGACAAAGTGCCGCTAGGCCCCCGGACAGATTCTGCCGCCAATCTCAGGCGTGCCGGGCATTCGGCGGCGCGGAAAAGAGGCGGATGCATGGCCCATGGATGAGCCGAACGAAGAAGCTACCGGAGATGGGCTGCCCTGGCCTGAGGCCTATGCGGACATGCGCCCGGTCATCGGCGAACAATGGGGCATCGAGAGCGAGATCTATCTCAACCGCCAACTGAGCGGCGGCAAGTCGGGCGCCATGGTCTATCTGGCGGATGTGACCGGCCGTGAGTTTGCCGGCCAGGCCATCCTCAAACTGGATGCCGCCCCGGATGCGGCACTCCAGGAGCAATCCGAGGCGGACCGCCACCGCGAGGCGCAGGAAGCTGAGCCGGATTTCGCCCGCCGCCATCTGCCGCGCATCATTCACACCGCGCACCAGGGTGACGGCCTGGCTATCCTGTCGACCATAGCCGCCCGCGGTCTGGAATTCGCGGTGCCATGGTCCGAATGCGATCACGACCGCCAAATCGGCGTCGTGCAGCGGCTTTCTCGCACGCTTCTGGAGGACTGGAACCGCGCGGCGAAACTCGCGCCAGGCCTTTTGTCGCCGCAGACCTTGCTGCAGAGTTGGCTGACCTATCGGCTCGATCCCGAAAAAAGTCGACTGCATGCCTTCCTGGAGCAGGATTGCGGCCTGTCACCCGATGAGCCCAGTCTTACGTTCGAGGGTGTGTGGTATCCGAATCCGCTTGCATTCGCGAAGGCTGCACCCGATCGCTTTGAAAAACTCAAGCTGAGAGCCTTGCTGGGCCAGATCCATGGCGATTTGCATGGTCACAATGTTCTGGTCAGCAAGACCGGATCGGAACGCGACTACTTTTATCTGATCGACCTGGCCTTTTATGAGGGCCGCCAATATCTGTTTTTCGACCACGGCTACTTCGCCCTCGCCTATCTGCTTTCGGCGCGTGGCCAGGCCGGCGCCGACCATTGGCAGTCGATCCTCAACGATCTTTGCCCGTTCGATCACATCCGCGCCAATACCGGGGTTCGCGGCGACGATATCGGCATCCTGCAGTTGCTGAAGTCGCTCCGTGCAGAGGTCATAGACTGGGTCGACCTGCATGAAGCCAACCGCCTTTCCTACATGGAAAGCCAGTTTCAGCTCGCACAAGTTGCCGCGGGTCTGAACTTTGCCCAAAAGCGCCTGCCGGATCGAGAACGACGGATGGCCTTTCTTTTTGCCGCCTCCGTGCTGCGGGATTATCTGATCCTTCACGATGTCGACTGGCCGAAGCACGGCCCCGCATTCACCCTTGACGGCGCGCCCGAGGCGGCGAAACCGACACCTCCACCCGCAGAGCCGACCGAGCAACCAGTTCCACAACATCCCGGACTACCAGAGAAACCGGCGATTGCCGTGCTTGCCTTCGAAAACCAGAGTGGCGAACCGGAGCAGGAGTATTTTGCCGATGGTGTGACGGACGAAATCATCATGGCGCTTTCCCGCGTTGACTGGCTCATGGTGATTTCACGCGGATCGACATTCTCCTACAAGGGCCGAACTGTCGACGCCAAATTGGTCGGCAAAGAGCTCGGGGTTCATTACGTGGTTGAGGGTGTCGTCCGTAAAGCCGGCGATCGCGTGCGTGTCACGGCCCAACTGGTCGATGCGCAGGACGGGAAACAACTCTGGGCCGATCGCTTCGACCGGCACCTCGACGACATTTTCGAGCTGCAGGATGAGATTGCCACGGCGATCGCGTCCAATATCGATGACAGTCTGAAGATAACCGAGCGCGACAGGGCAAAGCGCAAGGGTAGTCAGGTCACCTTATGGGATGCGTTTCAACGGGCCATGTGGCACATATACAAGTTCAATCCCACAGACACGGAAACTGCACGCAGCCTGCTATGCGACTTGGTTGAAGAGGCACCGGATTTCGCTGCTGCCCATGCGGCGTTGGCGGTGGTCGAGCTGCGCGGAACAATCATGGGCGAAGGCGACCTGGATCGCCTGGACGAGTTGATGGCGGACGCTGGTCGGCATGCTTATCGGGCGGTCGAACTGGACGAAGGAAGCAGCGTGGCAAGGATCGCGCTGAGCCGTATATATGCGTTCCAGGGCAAGTATGATCAGGCAATTGAGGAAGCAAACAAGTGCGTTGCCCTGAACCCAAGTTCGACTGTGGGATATCTGAATCTTGCAGGTACTTTGCTGTGGGGAGAGCGGGCCGACGCTGCTTTGTCAGCCATCGAGATTTCGCTTCGGCTCAGCCCGAAAGGACCCCTGTTGCCGGTCAAGCAATTGGTCAAGGCTCTGGCGTTCTACCTCCTCCTCGATTTCGTGCAAGCCGAAACGCTGCTCCGGCAGGCGCTGACCTTTCCACCACTCTCCTCGATAGCCCGCCTGCTTCTTGCCGCCGTCCTGATACGGCAGGAGCGTGAGGAAGAGGCCCGTGCGACTGTTGCGGAAGCCATGGCCCAGCGACCGGACATCTCGTTGGCGAGGTTTCGAACCGCCTGGCGCACGCTATCGCCGCATTATCGCGACATAATCTTCGAAGATCTCCGCAAGGCCGGGGTTCCGGAGTAAGCCTGTCGCCTCAATATTCCGTGTCAGTGCGAAAGTCGAAGCGCTTTAACCGCGATACCGCAGATTGTCGGGCGACAACTGATCGATCGCGGTGCGTCCCATCAGCTTGAGGTCGCGTTCGATCTCCGCGCGCATCAGGCCGAGAGCCCTTTCCACACCGGGTTGGCCGGCAGCGGCCAAAGCATAGAGATAGAAACGACCGCCGCTAACGGCTTTTGCTCCGAGCGACAGCGCCTTGATCACGTGGGTGCCGCGCTGGATGCCGCTGTCGAGAATGATATCGACCTTTTCACCAACAGCATCGACGATTTCGGCGAGCTGGTCGAACGGGCTGCGCGATCCGTCGAGCTGCCGTCCACCGTGGTTGGAAACAATGATCCCGGTGCAGCCGATATCGACGGCCTTCTTCGCATCCTCCACGCTCATGATGCCCTTCAGGCAGAACTGGCCGTCCCAAAGCCGGCACATTTCCTCGGCATCCTTCCAGTTCAGTGTCGGATCGAGCATGTCATTGAAATAGCCGGCGATCGACGACGTCATGTTGCCGCTCAGCTGACCGTGCTCTTCAATCTGCGGCAGCCGGAAACGTTCATGGGTGAGATAATTGATGCCCCACATGGGCCTCATCGCAAAGCTCGCCATCCCTCCCAACGTCAGCCGGAAGGGAATGGAAAATCCGGTCCGTAAATCGCGCTCGCGATTTCCACCAACAATCGAATCCACGGTCAGCATAAGCACGGGAATGCCGGCCGCCTTGGCCCGCTCGAGCATCGCCCGGTTGAGGCCGCGGTCCTTGTGGAAATAGAACTGGTAGACCTGCGGCGTATCATAGTTCTCGGCGATTTCTTCCAGGCTGACGGTCCCCAGCGAGGACACGCCGAACATGGTTCCGTGTTTCGCCGCCGCTGCCGCCACAGCACGCTCGCCGCGATGGTGGAACAATCGCTGTAATGCCGTCGGCGAGCAGTAGATCGGCATGGCGAGTTTCTGCCCCATGACCGTGACGGACAGGTCGACATCGCCAACCCCGGCCAGCACGTTGGGTACCAGGTCGCAGCTCTCGAACGCTTCCGTATTGCGCCGACGGGTCACCTCGTCATCGGCCCCGCCATCGATATAGTCGAAGATCGGAGCCGGCAGACGCCGCCGGGCAAGCGTGCGGAAGTCCTGAAAGTTGTGGCAGTGCGCGAGACCCATCGGAATCCTCCTTCGCTGCTTCAGTAGGCAACCGACGGTAGCCAGGTGGCGAGCCACGGAAACAGGAACACGATGGCGAGACCCACGAGCTGCAGGATCACGAACGGGATGATGCCGCGGTAGATGTCAGGCAATCGGATTTCCGGCGGACAGACCCCCTTCAGGTAGAACAGTGCGAAGCCCACAGGTGGCGTCAGGAAGGACGTCTGCAAGGTGACGGCCACCAGGATGACGAACCAGATCAGCGCCGGCTCGTCGAGCTCGCCGAAACCCGGAATGTCGAGGCCGAGGCCGTTGACGATCGGCCGCATCAACGGCAAGGCGATCAGTGTGATCTCGATCCAGTCGAGCACGAAGCCAAGCAGGAAGACAATGGCCAGAATGAACAGGATCGTTCCCGTGGCACCGAGGCCAGTCGAGCTGATCATGCCTTCGATGAACTCGTCACCTCCGAGCTCCCGCAGCACGTAGGAGAAGATCGTTGCACCGAGAAAGATCGCAAAGATATAGGCAGTGGTATTGAAGGTCGACACCAGCACGGCGCGCAGCTTTGCGAAGGTGAGCTTGCGGTAGGCAACAGCCAGCAGCGTCGCCCCCAATGCTCCGATGCCTGAGGCCTCGGTCGGCGTGGTTATGCCGGCGAAAATCGATCCGAGCACTGCCAAGATCAACCCAAAAGTCGGCAGAACCGCCACCAGAACGTCGCGGACAGCAGCCCAGTCCGGCCCGACCGCATCTTCCGGCACCGGCGCGGCCTTGGGATCGAAATAGGCACGGGCAAAAATGTAAAGCAGATAGAGACCGCCCAGGATGATGCCCGGCAGCACCGCCGCCATGAACAGGTCACCGACCGAAAGCGCCATCTGGTCGGCCATGATGACCAGCATGATGGATGGCGGAATGAGAATTCCTAGCGTACCGGAGGCTGAGACCACGCCGGCGGCAAGCGGCGGCGCATATTTCTGCTTGATCATCGACGGCAGCGACAGGACTCCGAGCAGCACGACGGAAGCGCCAATGATGCCAGTGGACGCCGCCAGGATGATGCCGATCAGCGTCACGGTAATCGCCAGACCGCCGCGCACCGTGCCGAACAGGCGCTGCATGGACGTCATCAGCCGCTGGGCGACGCCACTCTCGTCAAGCATCAGCCCCATGAAAATGAACATCGGCAGGGCAACCAGCACTGCATTGGACATGGTCGCGTAGACACGGTTCACCACCGCGCCGAGCGTCAGGTAGTCGAGGCCGGTAAAGGTCGCCTCCAGGCCCGTCCACTCCATCAGGTCGTTGTCGAACAGATAGGCCAGGCCGCAGAACAGCACACCGACGCCGGCCAGTGTCCAGGCGACGGGGAATCCGGTGAACAGCAGCGCGATAAAGGCCGCAAACATGCCGATGACCAGCATCTCCTCGGTGGTTTCCACCAAGGTCGACAATCCGGCTCCAACGGCGAGCAACACCAGCACGACCGTGATCAACGGCTTGAGGCCGCTGCTGACCGTTGCCTCCTGCGGTCGACTGAACAGCGCGTGCGCATCGTGCAGCACGCGGGCAAGGGCTGCCAACGCCAGCAGAACGAAGCTGATCGGTATGACGGCCTTGAAGGCCCAGCGCGCCGGGAGGCCGGTCGGGCTGTCCGAGCGTTCGCTGACCCGGAAACTTTCGTAGAAATAATCGTACCCCTGATCGATCATCAGGTAGAGCACCGGCGTCAGCAACAGCAGCAACCCGCCCAATTCGATGATGCGCTGGACCTTGCGACTCAGGGTCATGTGCAGGACGTCGACCCGCACATGGCTGTCGGTCACCAGGGCATAGGAAACGCCGATCATGGTGACGAGGCCATAGAAGTGCCACTGAATCTCGTCGAGCTTCGGGTAGTTCTGATTGAACAGGTAACGCAGCAGGACCTGGGTCGTGATCGCGGCGATCAGCAGGAGATTGGCCCACATGACCACGTGGCCGATGGATTTGACGAGGCTGTCGATCAGCAGCGCCGGCCGGTAGGTATCCTCGTCCTTGTGCTCGAGGATCTCCTCGTAGGTCTCGATCGCATCTTTGTCGATCGTCTTGTCGGCTGCCATTGTTACCTCCCGAAAACCGTCGCCGCCGCGATGGGATCACGTCGACGCAAAACTGTCGGCGGGAGGCCGTCTGACCTCCCGCATTCGCAAAGGTTGATTAGCTGCGCGGCAGGAAGGCGTTGGTCTTCCAGATCTGGTAGCCGTCGCGGAAGTTGTTCATGTCGTCGAGAACCTTCTTGAAGAAGGCATCGCCGGATTCTTCGGCAGCAACTTCAGCCCAGGTTGCACGGAAGGTTTCCAGCATCTCCGGCGACCACTGCTTGATGGTTACGCCGTTGTTGTTGACGTTGTCGAGCAGTGCCTCGTGCTGGATTGCCTCGCCTTCGGCAAAGCTGTCTGTCATGGAAGCCTTGCAGGCGTTCTCGATGATCGCCTTGTGCTGGTCCGAAGCCTCGTTCCAGACATCCATGTTGACCAACAGTTCGAATACAGTCGCCTGCTGGTGCCAGCCGGGGAAGTAGTTGTACTTGACCAGTTTGTGGAAGCCGAGACGGGCATCGATCGCTGGCATGGAAAACTCGGTGGCGTCAATGGCGCCTTTCTCCAGAGCCGGGAAGATCTCGCCGCCGGGCAGCAGCGACGTGGCGACGCCGAGCTTCTGCATGACCTTGCCGCCAAGTCCGAAGAACCGCATTTTCAGGCCGTTGAGATCTTCCACCGACTCGATTTCCTCGGCAAACCAGCCGGACGTTTCGGGCGCAATGATCGCACAGGGCAGAACCTTCACGTTGAAGCCGGCGCTGTCATACATTTCCTGGTAAAGGCCGAGACCGTTGCCATAGTAAAGCCAGGCCATGTATTCGCCCGCTTCGGGACCGAACGGCACGGCGGAAAACAGCGGCGCGGCCGGGATCTTGCCGGCCCAGTAGCCGGCCGTCGTGTAGCCGGAATTGATCTTGCCGGACGAAACAGCATCTAGAATTTCGAAGGGCGGAACCAGCTTGTTGGGCTCGTAGACCTTCATCCGCAGCGTCCCACCAGACATTCTGTCTAGCTGCTCGGCAACGCGCGGGATTGGAGAACCGAGACCCGGCAGCGCGGTCGAAAACGCGATCGGTGTCTTCAACAGCAGCTTGTCGGCGGCATTGACCGCGGTTGCGGCGATCGAGGCCGACAGGGCGGCGGCGAAAGCGATAAGAACCTTGTTCATGATTTCCTCCAGGAACGATTGGCGGTTCAAACGAAGGCGAAACCGTCGCCGAACCCGACATTTCCAGTGGTCTATAATATGTACCACTGAATAAGTGGTCTATAAAACAGACCAATACATCTGTCAAAGGAATCGACGGCTGCACAGGGTGCGTCGTCGCGTCGCAGTAGAACTACGCAAGCGCCTGATGGAACTCATCAATCATCTCTCAAGACGGATTCCTATAATAATTTCAATTATATATTTAAGACCAAGCAATCAAGAATTGCCGTAGACACGATTGGACGTTTGAAAAATATCGTTGAGCGGTATACCTTCCGAACCACTAAGCGCCGGCGCGAAACGGGAAGTGCGAATGTCGTTTGAGAAGATCATTTTTGAGAAAGTAGACCACGAAACGGTGGTCGACGCCGTCGTCAGCCAGATCGAAGACCTGATCGTCGCAGGCGTTCTCAAGGAAGGCACGAAGATGCCGCCCGAACGGGAGCTGGCGGAAACCCTGGACGTCTCGCGCCAGAAGGTCCGCGAAGCATTGAAGCGGTTGGAAGACCGCGATCTGCTGCGCGTGCGTCACGGCGAAGGGTCTTACGTGGCAGCACTTACCGGCGCGGCTCTTTCGCCGGCCATGGTCGATCTCTATGCACGGCATCAGTCGGCTTTCTTCGACTACCTGGAGTACCGGCGTGAGCAGGAAGGCTTTGCCGCCGACCTTGCAGCTCGGCGCGCGACCCGGGTGGACAAGTCAATCCTGTCGGACATCATGGACAAGCTGCAGGAAGCCCACGACACCGAAGACACCAAAACCGCGCAGGAATATGACATCCGCTTTCACTCGGCCATTGTCGACGCCAGCCACAATTCGACGCTGATCCACACCATGGCATCCATCTATGAACTGACCCGGCGCGGGATTTTCTACAATCGCGACTATCTGCGGACCATCGACGGAACCGGCGAGCTTCTGCTTCAACAGCACCATGCGATTGGCAACGCCATTCTCGCCGGCGATGCCGAAAGGGCGAAGCAGGCCGCACGCGATCACATCGATTTTGTCGAGCGGTCATTTCGGGTCGGCCAGGAAGACCGCAAACGCGAAGACATGGCGAAGAAGCGCCAGGCATTGATGACCGCATGATCGGCCCTTTCGAACGCATCGTTATTCTTACAGGCGCCGGCCTGTCGGCGGAATCAGGTATTTCCACGTTTCGCGACAAGGACGGCATCTGGTCGAAAGTCCGCATCGAAGATGTAGCAACGCCAGAGGCTTTTGAGCGAGATCCGAAGCGGGTGCTGGCCTTTTACAACGAGCGGCGCAACGGATCCCGCGATGTCAAACCGAATGCCGCGCATGAGGCGCTGGCACGGTTGGAGGCCGAACACCCAGGAGAAGTGCTGACGGTCACGCAGAACATCGATCCGCTGCACGAATGGGCTGGAACGAACAATCTCATCCATATGCACGGTGAGATGCTGAAGAAGCTCTGCATGCATTGCGGCACCCGCTCGCCCTGGGAAAATGACGACCTGACGGTCGACACTATCTGCGGGCGATGCGGTACCAGCGGCGGCCTCCGGCCAGACGTCGTCTGGTTCGGCGAGATGCCCTACCAGATGGACCGCATCTATGCCGCACTTCGTCAGTGCGACCTGTTCCTATCGATCGGCACCAGCGGCAATGTCTACCCGGCCGCCGGATTCGTTGCCGATGCTTTTTCCGCCGGTGCCCACACGGTGGAACTCAACCTGGAGCCCTCCGAGGTCATCTCGCGCTTCGACGAAGCCATACACGGCAAGGCCACCGAGGTCGTGCCTGCCTATGTGGAGCAACTGCTGAAAGACTGAGCCCTGTTCGCCCAAAGAACTCATTGCCGCTTGCCACATCGCCGTTTGCACGAAATAATTGGCGCACCAGCCACAAGAGACCGACGCTCGCGGCCCGACGGCCGATCGGGACGCGGAATGACTGAAATCGCCGTTTCGATCTTGGGAGCGACTCGGCAAGCTGTGGGGGCCCCATGAAAAAACATTTCGTTTGCTTTAGCTTGATATTATTGCTGTTGGCATTGCCGTCCGCATACGCCGACGACAACAAGAAATTCACGGTGGTGGTGCAGGATTACGTGGAGCTTCCACCCTATTCCCGCTACGAAGACGAAACCTATTCCGGTTTCAACCGAGATCTGCTGGACATGTTCGCAGAAAGCCGCGGCTACACGTTCGAGTATGTGGCTTTCCCGGTCAAGCGGCTCTTCTACGAATTCGTCAACGGCACCGGAGACTTGAAATATCCCGACAACTCGAAATGGGCGCTGCACGTCAAAAAGGACGCGGAAATCCATTACAGCGACCCGGCGGTGGAATATGTCAACGGCGTACTTGTTCCGCCAAAGAGCAAGGGAACCGGTGTCGATGGGGTGAAAAAGCTCGGTCTTGTGGCAGGCTGGACACCGATCGGTTTCCAGGACCGCATTGCTAATGGCTCGGTCGAACTGCTGGAAAACAACTCCTATTCGGGCCTTCTGAAACAGGCCATTCTCGGTCGTATTGATGGCGCATATTCCAACGTCGCGACGAGCAAGTACTATCTCAGGAACGTATTGAAGCAACCCGAAGCCCTGGTCTTCGACGACAGCCTTCCGCACGTGCGCAGTGCCCGCGTTCTGTCATCCATCAAACATCCGGAACTGATTGCCGAGTTCAATGAGTTCCTGAAGGAAAGGGCGGACGAAATTCGGGAACTGAAACTGGAATATGCCGTCGAGGACGGTGTCCTGATCAATTGAGATCCTTCTTCGACGGCGAGGTCGGGTTCGATGAGGCGTCGCCATCGGGAAGTTTGGTCAAAAGATCGCGCAGCAGACCGGCAAACCGCACCCGCTCCGATGCGCTGAGATCGCCGACATCCAGCACCAGCTTTGAATCCTCCGGTTTTTCTTCGACCCGCAGCTCCGGGCGGATATCGCCGTCCACCAAAACCTCGTAAACATCGATCGGGTGCGGAATGCCCTTGACTTCAACCTGCCCCCGGCTAGTGCAGGGAATGTCATCGCAGATTTGCGCATAGGTGGCGTAGGAAACCAGGATCTGGCCGGAATCGGCCACCGATTCAAGCCGGGCCGCAGTGTTCACACCGCGCCCGATGATCGTGTAGTCCATGCGGCTCTCGCTGCCGAAATTCCCGACCGTGCAGTAGTCCGTGTGGATGCCGATGCGGCATTTCAACGGATCCAGTATGCCCGCCCGTCGCCACTCGACCTGCAGTTCGGCCATGCGTTTTGACATGGCGATCGCCATGCGGGCGCAAGCCAGGGCGTCCTGCTGGATGCCGCGACTCTCAGGGTCGCCGAAGAAAATCAGGATTGCGTCACCGACATATTTGTCGATGGTCGCACCGTACTCGATGGCGATTTTCGACATCTCCGTGAGATAGCTGTTGAGCAGACCGGTGAGCTCCTCCGACTCCATCCGCTCGGCAGTCTCGGTGAAGCCCTCGATATCGGAGAAAAAGACCGTCAGTTTCTTGCGGCTTGCGGCGACCTTGACCTCCTGGGTGCCCTTGAAGATTGAGGCGTAGATCTGTGGTGAAAGGTATTTTGCCAGTTGACTCGACAGGTGTTCGAGCATGGCGGTCTTTTCGGTCAGATCCGCTTCGCGGTTCTTCAATTGCGATATGTCGCTAAACACGGCGACCGTTCCGCCATCGCTCGTCTTTCGCTCGCTGATCTGGATCCAGTTGCCCTTGCCGCGGCGCTGGAGGATCGGCCCTTGAGGGTTTCGATGCTGTTGCAGCCTGGTTTTGATGAAGTCGTCACGATCGCCCTCCTCGACCGCAACCACGCCCGCATCGAGCCCTGCGCGCAAGATGCCCTCGAACGTCATGCCTGATTCGATCTCCATGTCCGTATCGCCGTAAAGCAGTGTCTTGTATTGCGCGTTGTGCAGGACAAGTCGGTCGTCTGAGTCGAAAAACGCGAAACCTTCGGACGTACTTTCGATCGCATCGACAAGTTTCTGCTGGGTAGCGGTCACTTCCTGGGTGCGCTGGTCGACCCGCGCCTCCAGCGTTTCGTTGGCCTGTCGCAACTCGGCCACGAGTTCGCGGATCGAATTTCGCATGCTGGAAAAGGAGCGGGCAAGCTGGGCAATTTCGTCCTGTCCGTCCATGCGGATGTCCGTGTCGAGATTACCGCTGCCGATGGCAGCTGCCGACGACTGAAGGTCTGCCAGAGGCTTGACGATGTATCGCCGCGATATGACCAGCGAAGCCGTCGTGATCGTCGCCAGGACAGCCAGGGTAACCAGCACGATGGCTATCGTGTTGGTGGTGATTTCCTCCCGCAGTTCGGCCCGGGTGGCCGCCAGTTCGACGGTGCCGAGTTCATTCCCGTCCCGCTCGACAATTCCGCGTCGAACGGCATAGGCTTCCAGTTCCACAAGATCCTCGATGCTGCGGCCGTCGTGATCTGGCCGTGCGCGGATGATAACGGTCCCGTCACCGGAGACCACGCGTGCCAGCACGATCGATGTGTCGAGCATCAGCGAGTCGAGATATCCCTCGACGATGGGATTGTCGAAGTTCCACAGCGGCGCTTCGAGGCTCACCGCAGAAATATTCAGGTAATTGTCCAGCCGGGCCTCAAGCGCCCTCGACGACCGCTCCGTCGCGTATATTGTCGCTACCGCCGCAAAGGCGACCATGATCGCGGTAACGATTGCGATCAGGGCAAAATTGAATCGCGTACTGATGCTTCGACTGTTCATCGTTCCTGCCGGCCCGCGTCAACACGGCGGGCACCCCCGCCGCACTTCCGCACGTTCGGGATCGCTTGGCAAGTGCGCTGCGTCGCCTACTCGATCCCTTCCGTCGGCTCGGCAGTCGCCACGTGGCGACCGAAATTGGGCACGTCGACGTCCTGGCCCGCTTCGACGATCGACTTGCGGATCTGGCGGGTGCGACTGAACAGATCGAAAAGCTTGTCGCCATCGCCCCAGCGGATCGCCCGCTGCAGCGACGACAGGTCCTCGGAAAACCGGGCCAGCATTTCCAGGATGGCTTCGCGATTGTTGAGACAGACATCGCGCCACATGGTCGGGTCGGAGGCGGCCAGGCGGGTAAAGTCGCGAAAGCCGGAGGCGGAATATTTGATAACCTGCGACTTGGTCACCGCTTCAAGGTCGTCCGCGGTACCGACAATGTTGTAGGCGATGATCTGGGGAAGATGCGAGACGATGGCAAGCACCAGATCGTGATGATCGGCGTCCATGCGATCGACCATCGAACCGCAATCCTGCCAGAACGCGGTTAGCGTCTGCAGCGCGGTCTCGTCGGTACCGGGCGGCGGCGTCAAGATACACCAGCGGCCCTCGAACAGGGTCGAGAACCCGGCATCCGGACCCGAATGCTCGGTACCGGCAATCGGATGACCGGGAATGAAGTGCACACCTTCGGGAACGTAGGGCTGCATCTGCTCGATGACCGATTTCTTGGTCGATCCGACATCGGTCAGGATGGTGCCGGGCTTCAGCACGCCTTCGATGTCGCGCGCCACCCGGCCCGATGCACCGACCGGCACACTGACGATGACCAAATCCGCATCGCGCGCGGCTTCGGCGCTCGATGTCGTGTAGGAATCACCCAGTTCAAGCTGGTGCGCCCGCTCCAGTGTCTCCGATGTCTTGCTGGCGACAATGATCTTGTCGGCAAGTCCCTTCTCTCGGATTACCCGCGCCAGGGATGACCCGATCAGACCGATGCCGATCAGCGCGATCTTGTTGAAATGACTCATCAGTCCAGAAACTCCTTCAGCGCCGCCAACACGCCCTCATTGGCTTCCTCCGAGCCGACACTCATGCGCAAAGCATCGGGAAAGCCATAGGCCGTGACACGCCGCAACAGGTAGCCCCGCGCCGACAGATATTCATCGGCATCGGCCGCCGTCCTGCCCGGTTCCGAGCCGAAATGGATGAGCACGAAATTGCCGACCGACGGTGTAACTGTCAGCCCCAGCGCTTCCAGCCCTTCTGTCAGCCTGAGACGCCAGGTTTCATTGTGGGCGACGGACTTGTCGATATGCGCGCGATCTCGAACGGCGGCGACGCCTGCGGCAATGGCCGCGGCATTCATGTTGAACGGCCCTCGGATACGGTGCAGCACGTCCATCACATGTTTCGGCGCATAGCACCAGCCGACACGCAGACCAGCCAGACCATAGATTTTTGAAAAGGTGCGGGTCATGACGACATTGTCGTTGGACGAGACCAGTTCGATGCCGGACTCGTAGTCGTTGCGCCGCACGTATTCGGCATAGGCCGCATCGAGCACCAGCAACACATCACCGGGTAGTCCGGCCTGCAGGCGCCGTACTTCTTCGATCGGCAAATAAGTGCCTGTCGGATTGTTGGGGTTGGCCAGGAAGACGATCTTGGTTCTGTCGGTAACCGCCGCCAGGATCGCATCGACATCGGCGCGGCAATCGGTTTCCTTGACCGTTATCGGCGTTGCTCCGGCGGCCATGATCTGGATCTTGTAGACCAGGAAGCCGTGCTCGGTAATGATACCCTCGTCGCCGGGGCTCAGATAGGCCTGGCACAGTAGCGTCAGCAGCTCGTCTGAACCGTTGCCGCAAAGGATGTTCGCAGGATTGAGACCGTGCATCTCGGCGATCGCATTGCACAACGCCGTGGCATTTCCGTCGGGATAAATCTGCAGCCGGTCGACGATCTCGGACAGCGCTTCGACAGCCTTTGGGCTTGCGCCGAGCGGGGTCTCATTGGCCGACAGCTTGTAGACCCGCTCAACGCCGTGCGCCTTCTCGCGTCCAGGCACATAAGCGGCGATATCCATAACGCCCGGTTTTGGTTCCGGTTTCGTTGCGGTCATCTTTTTCATCCCTGATGGCGGACGCGTCAGGCGCCCCGGTCGGTGACCAGCGGGGCATAGCCCCAAGACGCCGCAATGTCGAGCATTTCCGACACCGCTTCTGCCAGTGAAGTCTTGCCGCTGGCTGTCACTCCGTGCTGCAATGCGACAAAGCAAACCGACCCGCGAATTGGACGACCATGCCAGACATCCTCATCAAGAACGCCCGATTGCCCGACGGCCTCGCCGTCGACATTGCCATCTCGGATGGCCTCTTCGAAGCTGTCGAGCCAAAGATCGAGGCCGATGCCGGAACGATGATCGATGCTGCCGGCCGGCTGGTATCGCCGCCCTTCATCGATCCCCATTTTCACATGGACGCCACCCTGTCGCTCGGCCTGCCGCGCCTCAACCGTTCCGGCACACTGCTCGAGGGCATCGCGCTGTGGGGGGAGTTGAAGCCGTTGCTGACCCACGAGGCAGTCGTCGAACGGGCACTGCGCTATTGCGACCTGGCGGTTTCGCAGGGGCTGCTGTTCATTCGCAGCCATGTCGATGTCTGCGACGACCGGCTGCTTGCCGCCGAAGCGCTGCTGGAGGTACGCGAGCGGGTCAAACCCTATATCGATCTGCAACTCGTCGCCTTCCCCCAGGACGGGTTGTTGCGCTCGCCCAACGCCGAATCCAATCTCATCCGTGCTCTCGACATGGGCGTCGATGTCGTCGGTGGTATCCCCCATTTCGAACGCACCATGCAGGACGGAGCCGAGTCGCTTCGGAGGCTGTGCGAAATCGCCGCCGACCGCGGCTTGCGCGTCGATATTCATTGCGATGAGAGCGACGATCCGATGTCGCGTCATATCGAAACACTGGCTGCTGAAACGGTGCGCCTGGGATTGCAGGGCCGGGTCGCCGGCTCGCACCTGACATCCATGCATTCCATGGACAACTACTACGTTTCCAAGCTTCTGCCGCTGATAGCGGAGGCCGACATTCACGCCATCCCCAACCCGCTGATCAATCTGACCCTGCAGGGCCGCCACGACACCTATCCCAAGCGCCGCGGCATGACCCGGGTGCCGGAGCTGAAGAAGGCCGGCATCAATGTCGCTCTGGGTCAGGATTGCTGCATGGACCCGTGGTATTCGCTCGGCAATGCCGACATGCTGCAGGTCGCCCATATGGCGATACATGGCACTCACATGACATCGCGCGATGACATGCGCTGGATGTTCGATGCGGTGACCGTCAATTCGGCCGCGGCACTGGGTCTCAGCGAATACGGCATCGCCAAGGGCAACCCGGCCGACTGCGTTTTGCTCCAGGCCGCCGATCCGATCGAGGCCATTCGCCTCGGCGCCACCCGGCTGACCGTCATCCGCAACGGTCGCATTGTCAGCGAGACGCCGCCGGCAAAGGCGCGTTTACACCTGGACGGTCGCCCGGAGTCCGTGGACGCTGCGGATTATGCGCCGGTCGAGGGTGGCTGATACCCACAGGCCGCTATTGACAAGCCGCGCGGCGCGCCCGCTAATTCGTCTGGTCAAACCTCAATATCAACAATCCGAACCGGACCGTCCGGTCCGAAACAATCGGGGGATCACATCCATGAACACCAGCCTTTCACGCCGCCTGTTTCTGGCGGCAGCCACATGCATTCTTCCCGTTATAGCGTCGCCGGTGCTAGCCGCCGACAAGGTCAAGGTCGCCGGCATCCATGCATCGCCGGTCGAAAACGCCTGGAACTCGCGCATTCACGAAGCACTTCAGTCAGCCGCCGATGACGGTGTGATCGAATACGTCTTCTCCGAAGGCGTCTCTGGCACCGACTATGCCCGCGCCATGCGCGAATATGCCGAACAGGGCGTCGACCTGATCTGGGGCGAGTCCTACGCCGTTGAGAACGAGGCGCGCCAGGTCGCAGCCGACTATCCCGATATCGCCTTCCTGATGGGCTCCTCCGGCGGCCCGTCCGGGGACAATTTCGGCGTCTTCGGCACCCGCAACCACGAAGCGGCCTATCTGGCTGGCATGCTTGCCGGAACGATGAGCAAGAGCGATACTTTCGGTTCCGTCGGCGGTTATCCAATCCCGGAAGTGAATCTCCTGATTAATGCCTTCCGCGATGGCGTGCGCGAGGTCAATCCGGATGCCAAGTTCCTCAACGGCTTCATTGGCGCCTGGTTCGACCCACCCAAGGCCAAGGAAGCGGCGATCGCCCAAATCGACGCTGGCGCTGATGTCATCTTCGGGGAACGTATCGGCACAGCTGACGGCGCCAAGGAGAACAATGTCCTCGCGATCGGCTCGCTGATCGACTACACGCCGCGCTATCCCGGTACGGTGTTCGCCAACGCCATCTGGAATTTCCGCCCGACCGTCGATGCCGTGGTCGAGGATGTGAAGGCCGGTCGGACGGTCGGCAAGGATTACACCGAGTTCTCCTTCATGAAGCACGGCGGTAACGAGCTGATTTTCGTATCCGACGGCATTTCGCCGGAGGCGATTTCCGCCATGGAAGCCAAGCAAAAGGCTATCAAGGACGGCTCCTTCGAGGTGCCCATCAACGCCGACGAACCCTCCTGAGGACTGTCGGTGACGGGTGGCGTGAATGATGCCACCGCCCTCGCCGAGGCAGTGCGCCACGGCGAGGTGAGCGCGGTCGAGCTGATGCAGGCGAGCATCGAAGCCGCCCGCAACGATCAACTCGGCGCGATTTCCCACCTCGATAACGAGATGGGTCTTGAGGCGGCGGCCGCGTTTGACGAACGCATTGCCGCCCAGGATCCTGTCGCCCGAAATGCGCCTTTCGCCGGTCTGCCATTTCTTGCCAAGGATCTCGGCAACACGGCGAAAGGCTTGTCCGTTCATGCCGGGTCAAAGGCCGTCGCCAACCGCGCTCAACCGGCTGCGGAAGATAGTCAAAGTTTCCGGCGCGCCCGCGCCGCCGGCCTGCAGCCTTTCGGGGTTACATCCGTTCCCGCCTTCGGCTTTTCGCTGACCAGCGTGCCGGACAACGGCCCGCCGGCACGCAATCCGTGGAACCCAGACCGTTCACCGGGCGGCTCGTCCGGCGGCGCGGCTGCAGCGGTGGCCTCCGGCATCGTTCCGCTCGCCCAGGCTTCGGATGCCGCTGGATCGATCCGAGTTCCGGCCGCCTGTTGCGGCCTCGTCGGCTTGAAACCGTCACGCGGCATGACTTCCAACGCGCCGGGATTCGACAATCACCTGATGGGCATTACGGGCGAGCTGCCGCTGGCGCGCTCGGTGCGTGATGTGCGGGCAGCGCTTGTCTCGACCGGCGGACACACGATGGGCCCCTTCGGCGAACTGACGTTGTCGGGTGTGCCGGTCAAGGGTCTGCGCATCGGCATCGTCGATACGGCGGAGACAGTCCTTGGACACGAGCAGGCCGAAGCAATCCGCAGCCTGGTGCCTCTGCTTGAGGATCACGGCCACAAGATTGTCGATGTCGATGTCGACGAACTCGATCGGCTGTCACGCCAGGCCGCCCATATCTGCCGCACCATGTTGACCGTATCGCTGACCGGCTGGCTGGATTTGCTCGATGTCGACAATGACGAGATCAGCCTGCTCATCGGCAGCGTCTACGAGGACGGGCGCCGCTTGAGCGCCATGGAACTTTTCGTGGCCGATACGAATGCCGCGCGCACCGCCCACGGTTGCTGGCAGCTGTTTGCCGATATCGACGTCATCATCATGCCGATGCTTGGCGGCAGCCCTCCGCCAGTCCGAGCGCTACCCACCGACCACTCGGATGTCGGCGCTCATTGGGGCCGCATGCAGGAGATTGCACCGCGCGCTCCGCTTGCCAATATCGCCGGCATCCCCGCCCTAAGCCTGCCGCGCGGCCTCGATGCTGCGGGCCTGCCGCTTGCTGTCCAACTGATCGGACCAATTGGAGCCGATCTGCTGTTGCTCGATCTGGCCCAGCATATCGAAACGGACGCGCCCTGGACCTACAAGAAAAAGATTGCCGGAGCGGCAGCGTGAACCGGACTACCGTTCTGCAGCTTGACGGAATCAGCAAACGTTTCGGCGACCTCGTCGCCAATGACGACATCCATCTCGAACTGGGCGAGGGTGAGCTGCTGGCGCTGCTTGGCGAAAACGGCGCCGGCAAAACCACGCTGATGAATATTCTCTTCGGCCACTATGTTGCCGACAGCGGCACGGTGACCGCTTTCGGGCAGGCCCTGCCGCCCGGCCGGCCACGCGCCGCCATCGATGCCGGCATCGGCATGGTGCACCAGCACTTCACCCTGGCGCCGAACCTGACCGTGCTCGACAACGTCATGATCGGCACGGAAAGCCTCGGTCTCTGGCGTTCGGGAACCGGTTCGGCCCGGCGCCGCCTGCTGGGGCTCGCCGAACGCTTCGGCCTGCAGGTCGACCCGGATGCGCTGGTTGCCGATCTCTCGGTCGGCGAGCGGCAACGGGTCGAAATCCTCAAGGCGCTTTATCGCGACGCCCGCATCCTCATCCTCGACGAGCCGACGGCCGTGCTGACCCAAATGGAGGCATCGCGGCTGTTCGATACCTTGCGAGGCATGGCGGATTCGGGCCTGTCGGTGATTTTCATCACCCACAAGCTCGCAGAAGTGATGGACGCCTCAAACCGGGTGGTTGTCCTGCGCGGCGGGCGGGTCGTTGCCGAACGGGAAACCGCGGAAACCGACCGCGCTGAACTGGCAGAACTCATGGTCGGACGGCGTGTCGTTCGGCCGGTGCGCGAAGACCAGGCACCCGGAGACACGGTGCTGTCGCTTGATGGTATCGATGTCGTCGAAGCCGGTCGCAAACAGCTGGACGGCGTTTCGCTGTCGGTCCGTTCCGGTGAGATTCTCGGCATCGTCGGCGTTTCCGGTAACGGCCAGGCGACCCTGGGACGGCTGACCTGCGGTCTGGCCGAAGCAACCTCAGGCAGCATGACCTATGGCGAAGAAACGGTCTCCTCCTTCACCCCGCGACATCTGGTGGAACAGGGAACGGCGCGCATCCCCGAGGATCGCCATGCCGAAGGTGCTATCGGTGACATGACCGTGTGGGAGAATGCCGTTTTTGAACGCATTCGCGATCCGCGATTTTCACGCGGTGGCCTGATCGATCGAGCCGGTTGCCGGGCGTTTGCCGACGATATCATCAGCCGCTTCGACATTCGCGGCGCCGGACCGGAAACGCCGGCGCGGCAGCTTTCCGGCGGCAACATGCAGAAGATGATCCTCGGCCGCAATCTTGCATCGGCCCCTCGCCTGGTGATTGCCAATCAGCCGACCCGCGGCCTTGATGAAGGCGCGATAGCCGCGGTGCATGGCGAGTTGCTCGCCGCCCGCCGCGACGGTGCCGCCATCCTTTTGATTTCCGAGGATCTCGACGAGGTGGTGGCGCTCTCTGATCGCATCCAGGCGATCTTCCGAGGCCGGTTGTCCGAGCCGGTTGCCGCGGCAGAAGCAGACTCCAAACGCATCGGCCTGCTGATGGCCGGCATCTGGGAGGGTGACCATGCGGCTTGAGCGCCGGATCGATGCATCGCCCGCCCTGCTGTTCGTGGCGCCGCTCGCGGCCATCGCCGTGTCGCTGGCCATATCCGGGATCCTGATCGGTCTTGCCGGGGTCAATCCGATCAGCGCCTATGGCGAAATGGTCCGTGGCGCCTTCGGGTCACGCCTGTCTATCTCGGAAACGCTGACGCGAGCCACGCCGCTGATGCTGACCGGCCTGGCTGCAGCCGTCGCCTTTCGCGCCCGACTTTGGAATATCGGAGCAGAGGGGCAGCTCTATGCCGGCGCGCTGACCGCCGCGTGGCTGGGGCACAACGCCGTCGCGGGCCTTCCGCCGGTTCTGGCGATCATCGTCATCATGGCAGCCGGCATGGTCGTCGGCGCGTTGCTGCTTCTAGGTCCGGTTCTGCTGCGCTTGCGTCTGGGCGTCGATGAGGTGGTGACGACGCTTCTGCTCAATTTCATCATTCTGCTTTTCGTTTCGATGATGATCGAGGGCCCGATGAAAGACCCGCTGGCGTTTGGCTGGCCGCAATCGGTGCCGGTCGAACGCGACGTGATGCTGCCCAAGCTGATGGATCGGACGCGCCTGCATATCGGCCTCGTTATCGCCATCGGCGCAGCACTGCTGATCGCCCTGGTGCAGGCCCGTACCGTGTTCGGCATGGCGACCCGCGCCGCCGGTCTCAACGCTGGTGCTGCGGCCTTTGCCGGAGTGCCCCTGGCCCGAACGCTGCTGGCCGTCGCCTGTGTCTCCGGGGCGCTGGCCGGTCTCGCCGGTGCCATCGAGGTGACCGGCCTCAAGGGCTACGTCACCCTCGACCTGTCACCCGGCTACGGGTACTCGGGCATCGTTGTCGCGATGCTGGCAGGTCTCAACCCCGTCGGCGTCGTATTCACCGCCCTGTTCGTCGCCATCGTGTTCGTCGGCGCGGATGGCATGAGCCGGGCGCTCGGGGTGCCGAGCTTCATTGCCGACGTCATCGTTTCGATATCGTTGCTGACCATGCTGGTCGCCCTGCTGTTCACGTCTTATCGGGTGCGGCGATGATGGAAGCGATCGACATTCTGTTCACGGCCAGCCTGTGGGGCGCGGTCCTGCGCATCGCCACACCGCTCATCTTCGGCACGCTGGGCGCGTTGATCTGCGAGCGCGCCGGCGTTCTCAATCTGGGCATCGAGGGCATCATGACGCTCGGCGCCATGGTCGCCTGGATGACCGTCTACCAGGGTGGCGACCTATGGACCGGACTGCTTGTGGCGGCCCTTTGCGGTGGCACCTTTGGTCTGCTCCACGCCATCCTGACCGTCCCGCTGGCACTGTCGCAACATGTGACCGGGCTCGGCATTACCCTGTTCGCCTCATCGCTGACCTACTACGTCTACCGCCTGTCCCTGCCGCTGTCGTCAACACCGCCGACCATCGAGCCGTTCCAGCCGCTGGCCATCCCAGGCCTGTCCGACCTGCCCTTTGTCGGTGAAGCCCTGTTCTCGCAAACAGCACCGACCTACCTGGCGATTGCCACCGCCATATTGCTGGCCTACGTGTTGGCGCGAACACCGCTCGGCCTGGCCGTTCGCATGACCGGCGAGAACCCGCATGCGGTGGAAGCTCAGGGTCTCGACCCGATACGCATCCGTATCGGCGCCATCGTCTTTGGCAGCGCCTTGATGGCGATCGGCGGCGCGTTTCTGACGACGGCCACATTCAACAGCTTCTTCCCGACCATGGTTCAGGGCCGCGGCTGGGTCTGCATCGCCCTGGTCGTATTTGCCTCCTGGCGCCCTGGCAAAGCCCTGCTGGGCGCCCTGCTTTTTGCCCTCTTCGACGCCTACCAGCTACGCCTTCAGCACGTGGTCGAAGGTGGCATCCCCTATCAGCTGTTCCTGATGGTGCCGTATGTGCTCTCAATCGTCGCCCTAATCGTCATGTCGCGCCGCGCACGGGTTCCGCAGGCACTAATGGCACCATTTAGAAAGGGCGAGCGGTAGGCGGCAATCTTCTGTTGCCTTTCAGTGGCGCGAACCTGGCACTACAACAAGCCTGATCCCTATCCGAACACCTTCTTCAGGTTCCGTGAGATAATCGGGGCGGCAAAGGCCGTGAAGCGGCGCACCTCAGGGCGCCTGTAGGCTTCGGGAGACGTGACGAGCCAGGCGGTCAGTTCGGACCCTTCCGGAGGGTCGAAGCAACGAACCAGATCGGGATCATTGTCTCCGTCGAAAATGGGCATGGGTCCCACACCTTGGCCGGTTCGAATGGCAAGACGCAGGTCGTCTGCGCCGGCGCACCGCAGGACGTTTTGACGCCGGGTCGTGACGTGGTTGAGCAGGATCACACGGTGCGGTTCCATATTTTCCGTAAAGGCGTCCGGGGTTCCGTGCTTTTCCGCATAAGAGCGGGATGCGTAATAGGTCCACCGGGTCTGGCCGACTTTTCGAGCAACGAGCCGGTCATCCCTCATTTCAGGCGACAGGCGCAGCGCAACGTCGGCATCCCCCTGAACCAGATCGAGAATGCGTTCGGCGGCGATGAATTCGAAAGTTGCACCCGGATTTACTTCGACATATTCGCCGACGACCTTGCCGATGTCCCCGAACATGTCGTGATCGAACGCGGTGATGCGGATGGGCGGATTGGCTCGGGTCTGTTCCGCTATCGCCCCCCGCTCCAGATCTTGGGCGGCGGTCTCAAGCGCCTCGGCAAGGGGCAGAAGCCTCAGCGCCGGCTTAGTCGGTCTGGAGCCACGGGTCGTCTTTTCCAACAGGGTCAATCCGAAAGCCTGCTCGAGGACATCAATGCGGCGGGCGACGGTGGTCTGGTTGATGCCGAGAACGCGGGATGCCGCAAGTGTCGACCCTTCGCGGACAACGGCGAGAAAGATACGAATGTCACCCCAGTCTCTGAACCGGCTCTGCATTTTTGCAGAACAGCACAGCGACGGAACGGATACCAGAGAAAATCGCCATTTCGTAAGGTTTCATCACCAAAACGGAGGAGGTGAACATGACGTCCCTGCAAGCGATTCAACGCACAATTCTCGACTTTCTGAAGCCTTCGGACCCGCCTCTCTCTGAACTGTCGGCGGCGGATCTGGCCGATCTGCGTCGCGAGTATGTAATGTCCTCGGTGAACTCTGGAAGCTGCATGGGAGAGTTCGGGATTATAGCATTGATGCAGGCTTCACCAAAGGATCTGTGAGTTGGTCGAACCCGCAAGACAGTCGTTGATATCAACAACCCGCTCGATCATGAGACCGTCCTGAAAAGTGCAGGAGGACAGACACTCCTCGTCGTTCCGCCCGGCAAAGACGGCTAAGACAAGCCTTGAAACACCGGGAAAACCATCTATTATTTACAAAGCAATCAATATAATATTTCACAGTAAATAAATAACTTTAATATATTTTTACATTGTCCAGTAAATCAGCACCCAATTACATTGCACTAGACCGAACAATGTTGACAGCTAACCCCTTCTGATTTATCGATTAGTGAAATCCGCAATCTGAAATTCTCGACTCGGCAAAACCCTTGTCGTGAATGTGGGGCTTTTTAACTAGCTCAAGCGATTGGAGGATTGCATGATTGAGAAATTTTCTAGACAGGACTTTCTTATCAAGGACTTGGCCGTCAGCATCGGGGCAGGCGGCAGGGGTGGAACATGGCTGCCCGGACCTGACGATGAAACCCCACCTTCGCCTATTTCACCCGTGGCAAGCGTGCTCGCCAATATCGGGCTGATCGAGGCCGTAAGGGGCGCAATGATCGAGGCCATCGAGGCCAAGAACTTCGATGACATTGCCCAGGCATTTGTTCCCGGTGACGCGGGTGGCAATCCTGCAATACGCAATGCGATCCATGAGGTCGGTGCAGCCGTCGTTGCCAGTGCAGCCTTTGCTGCAGGTGGCGGAAAGGTAGGGCTGGTCGATCCGAATTGCGGCGGCACCTCGTTTGAAACGATACCACCGACGCTGACCCCGGTGGTGCATGCCGGTATCCAGGTCCACAAGGTCGCGGAACTGCCGCGACTGCGGAAGCAACTCTCTCAGGCCTTGGAGTATATGGACAAGGCCGCAGAGATGCAGAGGCCGGTTGGTGAAGAAGTCGGAGAGGTTCGTCGCAGCCTCGAATCGGCGCTGAAATCACTCGGCTGATTGTGTCGTAGAGCACATGTCAGGACACATTGCTGGCCTGTCAATGGCCGCCATCAGGATGGCGGCCAACGGCCCAATGATCGATCCCAAAGCGGTGGCGCGGTGGCTCTACCGCTTTGGGACGGCTCCCTGTGAGCCCACGATCGGTCACGACTTCGGAAAAGAAGATGACCCGATGGGTTTGCTAGGTTTGACCCAAGGGGGCCCGGCGCGGCGGCTGCTTGAGACCGTGTTCGAAGCCTACTCCTTTCCCGCCTGGTACGCCTTTGAGCTGCAGGGGAAGGACACGACGGCAACCACGGCGCTGAAACTCTATGTCAGCCCCGTTCCGCGGGAGCTGCCTTTGGCGTTCCCGGTGATTGCCAGGGAATTTGCGCGCCTGAAGGTCCGTTCGTTCAAGGTTGGGCGCGGCATCGAAGGATTGCTCAGGTCCGACAAGATCGTTGCCCACTTCGAGGACCGGGAGCACATGGAAGAGGTGGCGGAAGCCATTGCCGTGTCGCTTCCGACAATTTCGGTACAGGGCGTGCCTTTTTCCGAGGAAGCGGGAGGCAACGGGCTTCTGTCGTTCGGCGTCGATCCTCCGTATGACACCGAGGCCAAGAGTTGGCGATCCTGGCTGACCAAGCGTCTCGCAAACGGGTTGATGTCGGCAAGGTCCGGCAGCCCGCGCGATCGCATCGAGGCTGCGCTCGACGCAATGCGCTCAGCTGGCGTCGATCCGCTCATCTGGAAACCCGCCTCCCATGAGTTCTGGAAGGAAGGCGCGAGATGACCCAGCCCGCTCAAGACATGACGTCAACGATGTTCACGCTGCCGGCTGACGCAAAGTTCCTGCCCATCTCGGAGCTCTCTCCCCGCCTTCAGTCAAAGATTGGTCCCCTGCCCGGAAACCAATCCGTCATAACGCGTCCCGGTTTTCGCACCATGGTACAGCTGGTTCCGGAACCTCTGGCGAAACTCCTCAGTGAGTTTCACAGTCCAAGTCTGCTGACCGATGCCGTGCTTCGCTTCAGCCGCGAATACGATCAGGATGCGATGGAGGTTCTCGATCACTCGTTCGATGCAATCGCCTCCCTGATCGAAGCGCGGATTTTGGTCTCAACGGATTCCGCCGATTTGGATGCGCCCGAGCCTGCTCTCGGAGCCGGCGAAGGATTTGCCGGATACGAAATCGAGCATCTTGTCAGATCGCTCGAGGACAGTGAGGTCTATCGGGTTCGAACGCCAAAGGGTGAACCCGCCGCGCTTAAGATCGCACGGGACGATCGCGAGACGATAGCCGACATCTTCAAAAACGAAGCGCGCATTCTGGGGCTGTTGGGTGGTGAGGTCACACCGCGATTGTTCGAATACGGCGTCGAGAAAAACGTGCCATTCATCGCCATGGAATGGTGCGATGGCGTATCGGTAGCAGTGGCGGCACAACAGGTGCGAGCGACCCGCGACCGAAGCAAATTGCACGGACTGGTGCGCTCGGTGCTGGAGGCCTATGCCAGAATTCATGCCAAGGGCATTCTTCATGCTGACATACACCCGGGAAATTGCCTGATCCGCGAAAATGGCACCGCCGTGATCGTGGATTTCGGCAGCGCGCGTGTTGCCAGTGAAACCTCGAGTGAATTCGACTTGGGCCGAGCAGGCCTGCCCTACTTTTATGATCCGCTCATGGCCGACGCAGTTTTGAATGGTCAGATCCCGCCGGCAATCGACGCGGCAGCCGAGCAATTCTCCCTATGCGCCCTGGCCTATTTGCTGCTGACGGGCCTGCACCCCGTCGAGACCCCGGCCGTGCGCGACGACCTGCTGCGTACCATCATTGATCGCCCGCCACTGCCGTTTACGGCGCGTGGCGTGCGAGCCTGGCCGAAGGTTGAACAGATTCTGCGTCGCGGCCTTTCCAAGGAACCAAGGGATCGGTTTCCGACGACCGAGTGCCTGGCAACGGAGTTCGCCAAAGCCGACCAACCCGCCGAACTCGGAAGGGTTTGGCCAGTTAGTTTGCAAGGCAAGCTGAGCCAGGCCATCGAAGATGCGCTTTGTCTTGGGGCATCAAAGCAGGAGGCGAGGAATTGCGTCTGGTTCGCATTGCGCGCCGCGATTGCGCTGGACGATGTGCAACTGCTGGCGGCAGCAGATATCCTTGTAAGTCGAGCCCAACCGGGTTGGGCAACGGCCACAATTGCAGCGAAGATCGCTCAGGCGCGCCTGGATAAGCAGGCTGAACGAGCAGCCCTCGCAGAATTCCTGATCGCCGTGGAGAATCTGCCGGATGAGCAAGATTTTCCAACCGCCATGGTTGCTGCAGCCTTCATTCTCGACGGACTCATTCTCCGCCACCCTGAGGCTAAGGAACTGACCGATTGGGCGATCCACGGTTTTGATCGACTGAGCTCGATCCCAGAACGAAACTCAGCTTATGATGCAAAGGCGCAGCTGGCCTATGTCGCACTTTGCCTCAACAAGACCGGCCTGATAGCGCTACCTGACACGCTTGAAGATCACCTCAAGTCTCTGGGAAATGCCGGCCAGGGAGGCGTCTGGCTTTGGTCTCTGGCGCACGATGTGACCGGCCGGAGCGAACACAAGGAGCATGCGCTGGCGGCAAAATTGCCGAAAGACCCATGTGCGCACGGATTGGCGCTGCTCAGACTTCACCAGATCACCGGAGATCCGGAATGGCTATCGAAACTGCACGATCATGTTGAAAGCACTGCCGGAATGTCTTCCGACGAACAGGTGCTTTTGATGATTGAGGCAATGACGCCCGAGCAAGCCATCCCCCCGCCGATCCCGGCAGTCTTACGGGTCGTTTCCCGGTGATCGGTCCGTTCTGAAACCAGGTCTTCAAACTCTGACGCTGCCGAAACGCCAGATACCGGCGTCACCGGTTGCGGCAATTGGATTGCAAATTCCGGCACGGTTTCCTAGATTGGCCTGAACGCAACACACGACAACGGGAGGGCATCAGCTGAACATGCGTATCATCCGCCGACTTCAGCATGGTCCCCGTTTTGCCCTGCGAATCCGTTTGCAGGGCTGACCCGAGAACACGGTAATCGACGGTCTGCCCATAGCCGCATTGCGGCCATACCTCTATGACCCGAGATTCCAATGATTATCATCAATATCAATGCTTTGGGCGTGACCCTTGGCGATCCACTCTTCTCCGATCTCAGCCTGACAATATCCAAGTCCGACCGCATAGGCCTCGTTGCCGCAAACGGTCGCGGCAAGTCGACACTTCTTGCCTGTCTCGCCGGGGATCTTGATCAGACCTCAGGCGAAATCACGCGCGCACGCGGTTTGCGCATCGGCCATGTGAAGCAGTCCATTCCCTCGGAGGCGGCGGCGTATTCACTCCATGATTGGGTATCCACAGCTCTGTCCGCGGACCAGGTCGAGTATGAAAACTGGCGCGTGGACGTGGTTTTGAATGACCTGCGGGTGCCTTATGAGTTGCAGCACAGGCCGCTGGGAGAACTCAGCGGTGGATGGCAGCGCACGGCAATGCTGGCGCAGGCCTGGATCAAGGCTCCGGACCTGCTGTTGCTCGACGAGCCAACCAACCATCTGGACTTGAACCGCATCGCATTGCTTGAGCAATGGCTGACCGCGCTGCCACGAGACGTTCCTGTTGTGATCACGTCCCACGACCGCGCATTCCTGGACGCCACTACCAATCGAACTCTGTTCCTGAGGCCTGAAAATTCACGAATGTTTCAGTTGCCGTTTACAGCGGCCCGCGCAGCGCTTGATGATGCGGATGCGGCTGACGAGCGCCGCCAGGTCAATGACCTGAACAAGGCTCGGCAGTTGCACCGCCAGGCTGCAAAGCTGAAAAACGTCGGAGTAAACTCCGGCTCCGACCTGTTGCTCAACAAGACCAAACAGTTGAAGGAACGTGCCAACAGACTGGAGGCGATGGCCAAACCCGCACATCGGGAACAGTCGGCGGGAGACATCAGGCTCTCCAACAGCGGCACCCATGCCAAGGCCCTGATCACCCTCGACAATGTAACCGTGAAAACTCCGGACGGCCGGCTGCTATACGAGACGGGTCGGAAATGGATCCAGCGGGGCGACCGCATCGTTCTGCTGGGGTCGAACGGTACCGGCAAGACCCTACTCACCGAGATGATTCACCGTGCATTGTCGGGTGAGGAAGACCAGGTGAAGTGTGCGCCCTCAGTCGTACCGGCCTATTCCGATCAGCATCTGGGCATTTTGGCCGGTGCTGATACTCCACTGGGGTTGGTCAGCTCCCAGTTCGACATCGGAGATCAGCGTGCCCGCGGAGTTTTGGCCGGTGCAGGCGTCAATTTTCAGATGCAAGATACCCGTATCGACGCCCTTTCGGGCGGGCAAAGAGCCAGGTTGGCCATGCTGATCCTGCGCCTCAAGGCTCCGAACTTCTATCTGCTCGACGAGCCAACAAACCATCTGGACATTGAAGGACAGGAGGCTCTGGAGTCCGAGTTGAACACCCGGGGAGCCTCATGCTTGCTCGTGAGTCATGACCGCAGTTTTCTGCGAAACGTCGGCAGCCGCTTCTGGTGGATCAGAAACCGTAAACTTGAGGAAGTCGAGGATCCGGAGGAGTTTCTGTTCGGCGAAATGGCGACCGAATAGCCGCTCTAGACTAGCGGATCATCCGGAGCGCATATACAGCCTGGTTACGCCATTGTTGCAGAACCAGATGGGTCCCGTTACGCTCTCCCAGTGGGCAGTTCAAGATCTGGAGCATATCATTGAAACATGCACTGATTGCCGCGTTGGCCCTCCTATTCGCTCCTCAACCCGCATTGTCCCAAGAGGGGCCGGTAACCGTCTTTACGGCGAAGAAGATCATTACGATGGATGCTTCGGTCCCAGAGGCAACTGCGGTGGCCGTCGCTGATGGCCGCATTGTATCGGTTGGTTCGATGGAGACCCTGAAACCCTGGATTGACGCCAGGGGTGCGACAATCGACACGCGCTTTGAAGACAAAGTTCTGCTGCCGGGTTTCATCGACCCTCATATTCATCCGTCACTTCCAGCGGTTTTGACCCAATTTGCTTATCTGGCGCCTGACGACTGGTCGCTGCCAACTGGCGAATTCCCCGGTGCAACAACCCCCGAGGATTACGTCGCCAGGCTCAAGGACCTTGTGGCGGAACATTTTGCCGACCCTGACCACAACCCGAACGTTCCGTTTGTCGCATGGGGCTATCACCAGCTCTGGCATGGCCAGGTTTTTCGCCCGGAACTGGACAAGCTGTTCCCGGACAAGGCAGTCATTCTCTGGCACCGCTCATTTCACGAACTCATTTTGAATTCGTCCGCTCTCGAGCTTCTCGCCATCGAAGAAGATGAGGTGAAGGGGCACCATGAAATCGACTATGCAATGGGTCACTTCTGGGAACTCGGTGCGGAAATACTCGTCGAAAAAATGGCGCACATCATTTTTGCGCCGGATCGCTATGCGCAAGGCATGAGAAACTTCGTTTCCATGTTACACGATGGCGGCGTTACGACCGCTCTGGACATGGGTATTGGTGTGCTCGGTGATCCGGTGGCGGAAACAAATCTCGTCCGCACGGCAATGGAAGAAACGCGCGCTCCTTCAAGAGTCATCCTGACGCCCCAGGTAACCTATTTTGCAAAAATCAATGCATCCCCTGAGGATGCTCTGAAAACGGTTGAAGAATGGACTGCGAACAGCACCAAAAACGTGCTATTCGACAATCATTTCAAGATCTTCATGGATGGCGCGGCGTTCTCCGGCCTCGGTCAGATGGACTTTCCGGGTTACATCGACGGACATGAGGGCGTCTGGATGATGCCTCTGAAAACCACTCAGGAGTATGCGGAAGTATTCTGGAACGCCGGCTATCAAATTCACGCACACACAAACGGCGATAAAAGCGCTGCGGCGCTCATCGACATGATCGCCGAGTTTCAGGAGAAAAAGCCGCGCTTCGGCCATCGCACCGTGCTGGAACACTTTATGTACGCCAAAGAGGATCAACTGCAGCGTATGCAAGAAATTGGCATTTCGGTATCTGCCAATCCCTACTACCAGTACATTTTGTCCGATATTTACGGTGACATCTGGCTCGGAAGCGACCGGGCAAAGAATATGGTGCCACTGGGCTCCGCGGTTCGGGCAAACATGCGCTTCGCGCTCCATTCCGACAATCCCATGGGGCCGCTTAGCCCGTTGACGCTCGCGTGGACCGCCGTCAATCGGACCACGATCAATGGCAATCAGAATCATGAGACCCAAAAAGTAAGCGTCGAACAGGCGCTGCGAGCCATCACCATCGACGCCGCATGGGTGCTGCGTTGGGAAGACCGGATTGGGTCAATTCGTCCTGGCAAGATTGCCGACTTCGCGGTGCTGGAGCAGGACCCTTATGCGGTCGGGCCCTCCAATCTCAAAGACATCAAGGTCTGGGGCGTCGTATTTGAAGGAGAACCTCGGAAGGCAGGCGACAATACCGTTAAGAAAGGCTTGCTTCACAAAATTGGAGTTTCCGAGCAACGCCGTCTTTTCGCGCTGTCGATTTCAAACAGGCAACTGGCACAACGATTTGCCGGTGGCTTTTTCTGTCCGGTTCATCAGCGGATGGAGCCGTACGGCGCAAGTTCGAACCCACTGTTGGGAAAATCGCGCATTGGGCGAAGTGTCAATTAGAGCGACCGTCGCCCGGCAAGCATTTCCCTACACCCGCCACCGGCAAAGCGGGGCGGCAAGCGGCATCGCCAAACTCTGGCAGTATGACCTCATCGATCAACGTGAGCAGGACGACAGCGTGGAGCCCTATCAGAAATCGCTCCTCTACATTGTTTCCAATTCATTCGAAGACAAGAAAAGGATGCCGCTTCTCGGCATGGAAAAATTCAAGAAGCAAGTGCCCGCCAAAGCGGGGCACAAGATCCACTGTGCCGGCCGCGCTCCCGCGATCACCGACAGTGATACCCACGGTGGTTTCGACAACGACCGCAAAACCATGAACGACATCCTGAAGAACATCCTCGGCACGAAACCCACACCTGCCAAAGGGTTCCAACCGGAGGATATGACCGGGTACTGAGTATGGCCGGTATCAGGACCTAAATACGAGGTCACAGTAGTACCCTCCTGAAGTGTCGCCGCAGTTGAAGGGGCACCCAAAAATCTGACACCTTCTCTCTATCCGGTTGTCGGATTGGCGTGATCCGGACTTCGTTATCTTCTGCGGAATTCGACTGGCGAACAGGAAATTCACGTACTTCCTTTACCTGTGCTGTGACATCTATGATCCAAGTCCGCTGGGTCCCATTTTGTCGCAAGCTTCAGGCAACAATGTCATGTCGATCAAAGGTCTGAAAGTTGGGATTATCGGAGGCAGCATTTCCGGCTGTGCAGCAGCCTGCGCCTTTCTGCGCAGCGGCTGCGAGGTCGAGGTGTTTGAACGCTCATCCCACGGCCTGAAAGACCGGGGCTCGGGCATCGACATTCCAGCGCCATTGCGTGCTGAGCTGGTAACCAGAGGATATCTGCCGCGCGATTACGTGTATTGTGAATCGAAGACGCGATGGTGGCAGTTTCCAGACGGCTCAAGGCTTGGCCGCCGGCTTTGGACCCAGCCAAGCCTGACAAACGCCAACAATTGGGGCAACCTCTGGGCCGCACTCAGATCCCTTGTGCCCGACGACATCTATCACGAAGGCAAGACCCTCGATACCTTTGTTGAAACCGAGGACACGGTTTTCGTGCGCTTCGCCGATGGCACTGAACGGGAATTCGACCTGCTTGTCGGCGCCGACGGCTATCACTCGACCATCCGCAAAAAGCTGCACCCGGAAGCTGAGCCGGTTTTTGCCGATTACATCCTCTGGCGCGGCAACTACCCGGAAGCCGAACTCGGCGACAGGAGTTTGATCGAAACTCTTGAACGCGAAGCAGCGCGGGTGATTGTTCCGTTTCCAGGCGGGCACAGTTTGATCTATATGATCCCCGAGTTCGAGGATGAGAACGCCCTTGGCAGCCGACGGGTAAACTGGGGAGTTTACGCACCGTGCCCGCGGACGCTTAAGCTGAACGGTATCGAGTCAGAACCCCCGGGTTCAGTGACACCCGAGGTTTTTGATGATCTTCAGTCTTTGCTTGCGTCCCATTTTCCGCCCGCCATTGCCGCTTTAATCGCCCATTCTAGACGCGGAGAAGTTTCGATCCAGCCTATCTATGACAGCATAGTCGATACCTATATTGGCAACCGCACCCTTCTGATGGGGGATGCCGGAACCCTGAGCCGGCCCCATACCGCGAGCGGTGCAACCAAGGCATTGGAAGACGCGCTGGCTATTGAAACTCTTGCCGAAAAGGTCAGTGGCTTACCGGAGCTTCTTTCGCGCTACGATGCAGAACGCTGCGGCAAGGCCAAAACAATCAGCGATATCGGAAGGCGGATCGGGCAGGCGCAGGTAACCAACACACCCGACTGGGCAAGCATGACTCCGGCAGATTTTGACGCCTGGACCAAATCCATTCTCAAGGGCGAAAAACTATACCTGTTTGGTGAGGATCCCTGACAATAGGTGTTTGAGTGAGGTGTGAACCGCTTGCTCAATGGTGTGAGATGTCTGCTTCGACCATTCACCGCTTCTACCTGTCGCGTGTTTCCTCGAACATCCACGGCATTGTTTTAGCCATGAAGTCGCAGGTCTTCTTCTTGTCTTTTCGAACACCCGCGATCGCGATCCGCCGAGACTCATGAAACTTTTTCCGGACTGCTGGGGTATCGGATCGCCAATAAACGCGGATTGCTTCCCTGACCTTCGGTATTTTCGCAAGTGTCAGGTTGGGGCATTTGTTGGCCGTGCCGGAGACAAAGCCAAACAGACTGGCAAACTCCAGGGCCTGCTCAAGTTTTGACTTTGCCTGTATCGGAGTTGTCGCCGTCAGGAACGCAACAACCATGAAAAGGCTGATTGGAATTACCCGCATTGATCGCCTCGGGACAACCTGGAGTTTTATTGACCATACCTGACTATCAGTTCCAACAGAAGCAACCAAGTCTCGGTCATTCCGCGAGATCCCACGCGCGGTGGCATCTGCGAAGTCGTACCTGATGGTCAAACCTATCTATGCGAAAATGAAATTTGTTACACCCGCCACCGCAACAGCCGCCGTTCCAGCACGCCGATCAGCGCACTGACAATGACGCCGAGGACCGACAGCATCACCACGCCGGCGAACAGGCGTTCCAGGTCGTAGAGCGACCCGGCTTCGAGAATATAGGCGCCGACGCCGTGTTCGGCGCCCAGCATTTCCGCCGCCACCAGCAGAATGATGGCAATGGCCAGGCTCACTCGCAGGCCCGAGAGGATGCCAGGCATGGCGCCCGGCAGCACAATCTTGCCAACAATCGAACGCCAGGAGAGGCCGAAACTCTGCGCCATGCGGATCAGGGTGCGATCGACATTGTCGACGGCACCGTAGGTGGCAACGACGGTCGGCGTGAAGGTGCCGAGCGCGATCAGCGCGTATTTGGAGCCTTCGTCGATGCCAAACCAGATGACGAAGAGCGGCAGGAGCGCGATTTTTGGAATCGGAAAGATCGCCGCGACCAGCGGCACCAGTCCGGCGCGGACGTAGGAAAACAGCCCGATGGCAATGCCCGCGGCTATACCGGTGACCACGCCCAGCAGGGCACCGACGATCAGGCGTGTGAGCGACGGGATCAGGTGCTTCCACAAGAGGCCGCTGTTCCAAAGCTCGACGAACGTATTCAGGACGTCGCTTGGCTTCGGCATGGTGAGCGCCGTGATGAAGCCGGTGCGGGTTCCCCATTCGATTAGCCCGATCAGCAGCACGAAGACGACGACACCGATCCAGCGGATGGAGCGCGTCGTGAACCCGCCGCCGCGAAACGGCACGGTTCGCTGCGGTTGCGGCGCCGTGCCCGCCCTGTCGGTGATCTCAGCCATCGATCAGTTCCAGGTCGGCCGCCTTTGCCTCCTCGCGCATCAGAGTCCATAGCGCTTGCTGGTGACGTTCCAGAACCGGATCGCCCTGGCCCCGCTCATCGAGCGGCTGATCAATTTCGACGATCTCGCGGATCATGCCGGGACGGCGTGACAGCACGACGATGCGATGGCCGAGCCGCACCGCCTCCTGCAGATTGTGGGTGACATAGACCGCGGTGAAGGGCTGCCGCGTCCACAGATCAACGAGATCGTCCATCAGCAGCTCGCGCGTCTGGGCGTCAAGCGCAGACAGCGGCTCGTCGAGCAGGAGAACGGCCGGATCGACGGCAAGCGCCCGGGCAATCGCCACCCGCTGTTTCATGCCGCCGGACAGTTGCTTGGGCAGGGCCTGGCGAAAATCGCTCAGTTTGGTGCGTTGCAGCACGTCGGAGATGATCGCTTCGCTTCGGTCGGCGGAAAGATTGTGATCTTCCAGCACCAGGCTGACATTGCCCTCGACACTGCGCCATGGCAGCAGCGCGAAGTCCTGGAAGACGAAGGTTAGCGGGTTGAGGCTGCCGGCCGGCGGTTCGCCGATTTCCATAACCTGCCCACTGGACGGCCTTTCCAGGCCGCCGAGCAGGCGCAACAGGGTCGACTTGCCGCAGCCGGACGGTCCGACGATACAGACGATCCGCCCGGCCGGAATGTCGAGGCTGATGTCGCGCAGCACTTCGAGCCGGTCATAGGAATGACCGACGTGATCGAGGCGCAGTTCCATGCCGTGTTACATGGAACCCACGTAGGACGGATCGACCAGCGTCTCGAACGTCACATGGTCCTTGACCAGCTGTTCCTTCTTGAACCAGTCGAGCTGATCCTGAACCGAAGCGGCATTGAGCGCTGCACCCTTGTTGATGCGCATCGCGCCGTTGACGATGCTCGGCTTGGCCTTTTCAAAGGGCCGGTCGGTGTAGACATATTTGTGCACCAGCTTGACCATGTCTTCGGCCGCATCGTCGCCGGCGCTGCGATCGACCAGCGCGGCGTTGAAATCGTCGGCGCCCTTGGCGAACGCCGCCAGGAAAGCTTCCGTCTTGGCCCGCTCGTTCGCCGCATTGTCGGCCGAGGTGAAGACTGTGGTCACCTGGTAGTCCGGAACATAATCGGCGACGTTGCCGATGATGTGCACCGCGCCGGAGCCGGCCAGCGGCTTGGCGATATGCGGCACGATCGACCAGGCATCCACCTGTCCGGACTTGATTGCGCCGATGATGGCGCCGACCTTCTGCAGCGGCTTGAAGGTAACGTCCACGCCCTCGGTGTCGGCGATCTTGGAACCCATGTAGTGAAACGACGAGCCGGCCTGGGTCATGGCATAGCTTTTGCCGCCGAGCTTGGATGGATCGGTCAGTCCCGCCTTGAAGGCGGCATCGGATGCGAGGATCTTCTGGCCGTCGATGCCCTTCTCCTCGCTGAGCGCGCCGCCGATCACTTTCGTGGCTCCCTTGTCGGCCAGTGAGATCAGCCCGCCCGAGATTGCGGTAACCGCGTAGTCGGCATCGCCGGAGGCAATCGCAACGGCCATAGGCTGGGCCGCCTGGAAGAACTTGAACTCAACATCAAGCCCGGCATCGGCAAAATAGCCCCGCTCCAGCGCCACGAAACTGGCGGAGTGGCTGGTGAAGCGAAGGGCGCCGACCGTTATCTTGGTGTTGGCCAGGGCCGGCCGGGCAAGTATCGGTGCAGCTGCAGCAGCGCCGATCAGTCCCAATGTCTTGCGTCGATTGATCCGGTTCATGAAATCCTCCCGTCGGATAGTCCGGCCGTGGCCGGTTTTGTTTGTTCGTTGGTGCCGGTCGCTGGAACAGCGCGGCAACCCAGCGAATATGATGCAAACCGACGGCCGTTTCCATAGCCACCTTCAAATCCACCAGATTCATTTTTTCGCAGCCACATGGCGGCTGAAACAATTGAAACCGAGGCCGGCATTTCCCGAAAACGAGATGAAACGTTGAACCGCCATATCAGCATCATCGGCGGTCGCACCCCATTTCCCGCGACCCGGTCTGACAGATAAGGATCTCCTGCAATGAGCGGAATCAGACAATCCATTCTCGAAACCGTCGGGCAGACCCCGATTGTACGCATCAACAATCTGGGCCCGAAAAATGTCGAGCTCTATGTCAAGCTCGAAGCATTCAACCCTCTCGGTTCGGTGAAGGATCGCCTGGCGCTGAGTGTGATCGAAGCCGCCGAACGGGATGGATCGCTGAAACCCGGCCAGACCGTGATCGAGGCAACCTCCGGAAACACCGGCATCGGACTGGCAATGGTGTGCGCCCAGAAGGGCTACCCGCTGGTCATCACGATGGCGGAAAACTTCAGCATCGAGCGCCGCAAGATGATGCGCTTTCTGGGCGCAAAAGTAATCCTGACCCCGGCCTCGGAAAAGGGCAGCGGCATGGTCGCCAAGGCCGAGGAGCTGGCCGAGAAGCACGGCTGGTTCTTTGCCCGGCAATTCGAGAACGAGGCGAATGCGGACGTTCATTCGAGAACGACGGCCATCGAAATTCTGGACGACTTTGCCGAAAATCCGCTCGACTATTGGGTGACCGGCTTCGGAACAGGCGGGACGCTGAAAGGTGTCTCCCGCGTACTGAAACAGCGCAGCCCCGGCACCAGAATCGTCGCCGCAGAGCCCGACAATTCCCAATTGCTGTCGAGCGGCATCGGTCAGCCGCGACACGCCGATGGCAGCGTGTCGGCCAGCCACCCGAACTTTCGCCCGCACCTGATGCAGGGCTGGTCGCCGGATTTCATTCCGAAACTGGCGGACGACGTCCTGACCGACGAGATGATCGACATGCACCAGCCGGTGGCGGGGACGGACGCGCTGCAATGCGCCCGTGATCTCGCCGCCAAAGAGGGCATCTTCTGCGGCATCACCAGCGGCGCGACTTTTGCCGCGGCCCTGAAAATCGCAGAAACGGCACCCGATGGCTCGCGCATCCTGGCAATGCTGCCCGATACGGGCGAGCGCTACATGACAACCGTCCTGTTCGACAATGTGCAGGCAGAGATGTCGGACGAAGAGACCCGGATCGCCGCGACCACGCCACGTTTCCGTTTCGACAGCAAACCGGCGCCGGCGCCCGCGTCAGCAGCAATCGAGGAAACGAAGCCCTATGCGGTCGAATTCGTCAACGAGGTCATTGGCGATGAAACGCAGCCCGTCGTGATGTTCGCCCTGGAATGGTGCGAATTCTGCTGGTCCGTCCGCAAGATGTTTCAGGAGGCCGGCATCGAATACCGCTCAATCGATCTCGACTCCGTCGCTTACCAGGCCGACAACCGTGGCGGCGACATCAGAGCCGTGTTGCGTCAGATGACCGGATCGCCAACGATACCTCAGATCTTCGTCGGAGGCCGGCACATTGGTGGCGCCACCGAGACGTTCGATGGCTTCAACGACGGATCGCTGAAAAGCCTTCTGGCAAACAACGAAGTGCCGTTCGATCCGGCCATGGCACGGGACGCCTACAGCTTCCTGCCGGATTGGCTGCATCCGAGATGACGGCGATGGAGAAAGGACCAGCCACCGACCCGGCATTGATGGCGGCGTATCGATATGCCGCCGGCTACCGCCAACAGCAACGGCCACTGGATGCAACCGCCAGCGCCGAAGCGCTGCGTGAGAACCTCTGTACGCCGACGCCCGAGAAGGGCTCGGACGGCCGCACGGTCATTCGCGATCTGATTGCGGCCGCCGAGCCGGGTCTGGTGGCCAATACCAACCCCAACTTTTTTGCCTGGGTGATGGGCGGCTCGGACACGACCGGTGTCGCGGCGGACTGGCTGACCTCGATCTGGGGCCAGAACGCTGGCATTTTTCAGACATCGCCCGCCGCGGCGATCGCCGAAGAAGCGGTCAGCGCCTGGCTGCTCGACCTGCTGGATCTGCCGGGTGAAAGTTCCGTCGGGCTGGTGACCGGTGCGACGATGGCCTGTTTCGTCGGCCTCGCCGCCGCGCGCGGCGAAGTCCTGGCCCGCGCCGGTGTCGACATCGAACGAGACGGTCTGCAGGGCGCTCCGCTCATTCAAGTCTTTATCTGTGAAGACGCCCATACGACCAACTTTGCGGCGCTACGCTATCTCGGTTTCGGCGAGGCCAACTTCGTTCGCATTCCGGCCAATGCCCAGGGGATCATGCGCCGGGGCGCTTTGCGCAAGGCAATGGATGAGCACGACGGGCCGAAAATCGTGATTGCCACCGCAGGACACATCAATTCCGGCGGGTTCGACGATTTCAAGGCCATCGTCAGCCTCTGCCAGGCCCACGATGCCTGGCTGCACGTTGACGGCGCTTTCGGTCTTTGGGCCCGGGTGCTGCCGGAAAAAGCCCACCTGACCGCCTGTCTGGACGGCGCCGACAGCTGGTCCGTGGACGGGCACAAATGGTTGCAGATCCCTTATGATTCCGGGTTCGCGATCGTCAAGAACGCGGAAGCGCACCGGCGTGCGATGGACATCTCGGCCCATTATCTCAACCGCAGCCCCGAAGACGGTCGCAACCCGACCGAATTCAATCCGGAACTGTCACGCCGGGCGCGCGGTTTCGCGGCCTGGGCCGTTATCCGTTCACTCGGCCGCGAAGGGATCGTCGAGACGGTTCGCCGTCACTGCGCTTGCGCAACCGAATTGCGCAATCGTCTGGCCGCACTGCCTTCGGTGCAGGTCTGCAATCGTGTCGACCTCAACCAGATCGTTCTGCGGGTCGACAATTGCGACAAGGCAACGAATGCGCTTGCCGACCGGCTCAACGCGGACTTTGCAACTTTTGTCCGGACGGCAAATTGGCATGGCAAGACGGTCCTGCGTATTTCGGCCATCGAGAAGGACACTGATATTCCCACCATATCGAGTCTCGCAGACCGGATAGAGGTCCTGGCCGGTTGACGATAGAGTGACGGCGACCCGCTTCGGTCAGACCCAGGGAGCCGCCGGCTTGCAGTTCGATTTCAGGGAATTTTTGCCGCCGGATGCGTTGCGCCCGTTCCTGCGGCGGTCATTTTATGCGCGTGGCCAAATTCCCTATCGCTACGACAAGATCCTGCCGAACGGTCTCGCGGTGGTGATCTTCACAATAGGCGGGCCTCACCGCCTGGGGTCACTCGAAACTGTCGATCGCAACCCGCTTTTTGACCATAGCTGGTTTCACGGCGTCCAGACGCGCCCGGTCTACAACAGGCCGTTGGGCGAAACCCACGTTCTCGGCCTGCTGTTCGAGCCTATCGGGTTTCACGCCGTGTTCGACATCGACATGCAGCGCTATGTCGATCAAACGGTGGATGCCCGACTGGTGCTACCCGCCGATGTGGTGGCAAATATTGAGGCGGCGCTTCCCGACGCTTCGGACAAGACAACACACGCGTCATTGCACACAGCCTTGCTCAATCGCCAACGAACCATTCTTCCCCCGTGGCTCCTCGAGCTCTATCGTGGCATTGTCGAGACCGAGGGCGACGGACCTCTGCCGCATCTCTATGAAAGAACCGGGCGGTCACAGCGCTACGCCAGCGATCGTTTCCGAAGGGCAGTCGGCGTGACGCCAAAAGTGCTTGCGCGCATTCATCGCCTCGGTGCCTTGCTTGCCGCTGTCGATCCGCAGGATCCGGTCCCCTGGACCACGCTCGCCCATCGATTCGGGTTTTTCGACCAGGCCCACTTCAACCGCGAATTCCGCCGTTTCTCTGGGTTGAGCCCGACGCGCTATGCATCGGAACGGCTGCGCGATTACCCCGATGCGGAAAAGGGCGAAAACGTGCACTTCGTGCCGCAAAACTAACTGTCTGCTGCGCTACCGGTGACGGTCCCAGCGGAAACCAGCCTCGCCTTTCCGCCGAACACGCTTGTCCAAAAAAGTGGACAGATCTACGACCGGGGTCACGGCCCGGTGAAGCGCTGGCATTTGCAACAGACCCATCTACCGGAACGCACCACCTGTTGACTTCAGATATAATGTACGTACATTATTCTAATGATCAGACTTTCTGTCGACATCGGTGGGACGTTTACGGATCTCGTTCTGGACGACAACGGCGCCAGCACCACCCACAAGGTGCTGACGACCCCCGATCGACCGGAGCAGGCCTCAATGCAGGGCATCATCGAACTGCTGGAGCGTTGTGGGCGGCGCTTGCACGAGGTCCATTCGATCATTCACGGAACCACGCTGGCGACGAATGCCCTGATCGAGCGCAAGGGCGCCCGGGTCGCATTCGTCACGACCAGCGGTTTCCGCGATGTCCTGGAGATGCGCTACGAAAAGCGGTTCGATCAGTACGACCTGAACGTGCAACTGCCGGAGCCGCTGGTGCCGCGCGATCTGCGCCTGACAGTCGACGAGAGAATCCACGCCGACGGATCGATCATGCAGTCGCCGCAACCGGCTGACATCGACGCGATCGCTAACAGGCTGTTGGAAGCCGGGGTGGAAGCGGTGGCGATCGGCTTCCTGCACGCCTATGCCAACCCCGATCATGAGCAATTCGTGGCGGAACGTCTGTCCCGCCGGTTACCATCCAGTGTCACCATCTGCCTGAGCTCGGAGGTTTCGCCCGAGGCGCGCGAATACGACCGCTTCTCGACGGTCTGCGCCAACGCCTATGTGCGGCCACTGATGTCGCGCTATCTTTTGCGGTTCGATACCGCGTTGCGTGACGCCGGTTTCGACGGTGCGTTTTTCCTGATGCTGTCCGGCGGCGGACTTACGACGTTGGATCAGGCCCGAAAAACGCCGATCCGCCTTGTCGAGTCGGGTCCCGCGGGCGGGGTCTGCCTGGCAGGTCATGTGGCACGGCAGGTCGGGTCCAGGCGCACCCTGGCCTTCGACCTCGGCGGGACAACGGCCAAGATCTGTTTTCTGCAGGACAGTGAACCGCAGACCACGCGCAAGTTCGAGGTGGCGCGTGCCTGGCGCGACGCCAAGGGCAGCGGCCTTCCCATCCGCGTGCCGACGATCGAAATGGTCGAGATCGGCGCCGGCGGCGGTTCGATCGCCAGAGTGGATCCGCTGAGACGCATCCGTGTCGGACCTGAAAGCGCCGGAGCTTCGCCAGGGCCGTGCGCTTATCAACTTGGCGGCGATCGAGCGACCGTGACAGATGCGAACATCGTCACGGGCAGGATCGCACCGGACGGCTTCGCTGGTGGCACGATCCAGCTCGATCCGGACACCGCCCGGTCCGCCATCTCCGACCAGTTGGCGAAACCCCTGGGTCTGGCCTCACCGCAGGCCGCGGCCATCGGCGTCGTCGAGATGGCCGACGAGATCATGGCCAACGCCGCTCGGGTACACAGTCTCGAACTGGGCCTCGACGTGGCCGGTTACGACCTTGTCGTGTCGGGTGGCGGCGGTGCGCTTCACGCCACCCGGATCGCCGACAAACTCTCCATCGACCGCATCATCGTTCCGCAAAATGCCGGCGTTGGATCGGCCATCGGCTTCCTGCACGCTCCGATGTCCTTCGAACGGGCGCAATCCGTGATGCGGCTCATTGCTGACATCGAGGCCGACCACCTTGCCACCGCCGTAAGGGCCACCAGGGACCATGTCGTCGAGGTTGTCCGCTCCGGTGTTGTCGACACCCCGATCGAGGTCGCAGCCCATGTCGACCTTCGCTATTTCGGTCAGGGCCAGGAAATCACGTTGAGTTTCGACCCGGACGCCGACCTGGCCGCCGAACTCAAGCGCCTAGAACGGTCGTTCCACGGCGAATATCGCAAGCTTTACGGCTTCGCCATGCCGGAGATCGACGTGGAATTCTTCGGCTATTCGGTCGCCGCGACTGCTCGGCTCCCCGAGAGCGCCGATCGGGCTGATTCCGATACTCTACAAGAGACCGAAGCCAGGTCGGACAGGCTGATCTATGACCTCGTGCAACAGGATTTCCGCCGCTATCGATCCGTCCCGCGATGTGACTGGCCGGTTGGCGAAACCATTGGCGGGCCGGCTGTCGTCACCGAAGCGCAGACCACGACAATCATCCACAATGGCTGGACCGGACAAATGCTGGCGAACGGCCATCTGCTGCTGGAAAGGGCCCCGCGATGATCCCCGATCAGCAAGCCACCGCGCTGACCGACGCTGACATGATCAGGCTGGACGTGGTCTGGAACCGGCTCATCTCCGTTTGCGAAGAACAGGCCAACGTCCTGATGCGGGTCGCTTTCGGCCCGATCGTCCGGGAATCCGGCGATCTCTCGGCCGGCATATTCAACGCCGACGGGGACATGCTGGCCCAGGCGGTGACCGGTACGCCCGGTCATGTCAACACAATGGCAGCCTCCGTCCGCGCCATTCTCGAACACATCCCGGCCAACACGCTGGTCCCCGGCGACGCGTTGATGACCAACGACCCGTGGCTCGGGGCCGGGCATGTTTTTGACTTCGTTGTTGTCACGCCGGCCTTCCTCAACGGGACGATCGTCGGCTACCTGGCCTCGACCAGCCATGTGGTGGATGTCGGCGGGCTCGGATGGTCCGCCGAAGGACGCTCTGTCTTCGAGGAAGGGGTGGTCATACCTGTGACCCGACTGCGCAAGGCGGGCGAGCTGAACGAAGACATCCTGTCCGTCATCACCGCAAACTCGCGCATCCCGAAGGAGGCCCGCGGCGACATCCTGTCTCTCCTGAGCTGCAACGATACTGGTGTCGCCCGTCTGACCGAGCTGCTTGCCGACTTCGGTTTCGGATCTCTGGAACCCGTCTCCGCCTTCATCCTGGACCGCTCCCGTCGCGGCATGCAGGAAGCAATTACAGCGGTTCCGAACGGCCGTTACGACAACGAGCTCACCCTCGACGGCTACGACAGCCCGATCGGGTTGAAGGCGGCGATGACCGTCTCGGACGATCGGATCGATGTTGATCTCGCCGGCTCGGCCGCGGCGGTCGAGCGCGGCATCAACTGCCCGCTGAACTATTCGATCGCCTATGCGTCTTTCGGAATTCGCGCACTTCTTGCCTCGCATGTTCCTAACAACGCCGCATCGCTCGGCGCGATTTCGGTCACCGCGCCCAGAGGCCTGATCGTCAGTGCCGAACGACCGGCGCCGGTAACGGCCCGGCATGTCATCGGCCAAGCCCTACCCGATCTGATGCTGGGGTGTCTGGCTCAGGCCCTTCCTGAGCGGGTCTTGGCGGAAAGTTCCGGCGCGCTTTGGACCATGTCGATTTCAGGCGGCGGAGACGATCCATTCACCTCTCTCAATGTGGCGCTTGGCGGCATGGGCGCCCGTCCCGGTAGTGACGGCCTGTCGACCACTGCATTTCCGTCCGGCGTCGGCGCTGTGCCGGTCGAAATCGCCGAAGCTGCTGCCCCGCTTGTCTATCACCGCAAGGAGTTCCTGCGCGACAGCGGCGGCGCCGGGCGATATCGCGGCGGCCTCGGCCAGGTCATCGAGGTCGGCGCCCGCACGCATATGCCGCTGAGACTGTCGGCCGCCGCCTTTGAGCGCCTGACGACTGCGCCGGCGGGACGGTCCGGCGGTTTCGACGGGGCGACCGGGCGGGTCGAACTGACAAACGGAACGATCATCGAAGACAAGGGTCTTCATCAAATACCGGCGGGCGAGCGGCTGATTCTCCAGACGCCCGGCGGAGGCGGGTTTGGCGACCCGAAAACGCGCGAGATAGCCGCAGTTGCGCGCGATGTGGCACAGGGTCTCGTCAGCGAGGAGGCGGCCCGTGGGCTATACAACTTCAAGAATCCGACAGGAGGAAACCAGTCATGAAACACTTCAAGAGCATTATCGCGACCAGCATTTGCCTGACGCTGGGCACCGGGATGGCATTGGCGGAAACCAAATGGGACATGTCCACCGCCTGGCCCGCCGGCAACTTCCACGCCAAGAACGCCATGACTTTCGCCGACGCAGTGCGTGAAGCGACCGACGGTTCCGTCGACATTACCGTGCATGTCGGCGGTGAAATCGGGGTCAAGGTGACCGAAAAAATGTCGGCGGTGGAAACCGGTGTCGTGCAGATGGCCGACATGCTTCTGTTCCTGCAGGCCGGCTCCAGCGCCGAACCGCTGCTGTCCATGGACACCCTGCCCTATCTCATTCAGGGCCAGGAGGAAATGAAGGCGTTCCTGGAGGTCGCCGGCCCTGTGTTCGACAAGATCGCCGCGGACCACAACCAGAAGATCCTCTACTACGTTCCGTGGCCGAGCCCGGGCGTCTATTCCAAACAGGCGATCGTCAGCGCCAACGACATGTCCGGGCAGCGGATCCGCGCCTTCAACGCGGCAAGTTACGAGTTCCTTGAAAAGCTGGGTGCAGCACCATTGGAAATGCCTTGGGGTGACGTGGCGGCAGCCGCGGCGGCCGGCACCATTGACGGCGCCGCCACGTCTTCCTCATCCGGTGTCGATGGCAAGCTCTGGCAGTTCACAGACCACTTCAATCCTCTGAACTGGAGCACCTCGACCGACGCCGTTACCGTCAATCTGGATGCCTGGAACGCTCTGACCGACCAGGAACGGGAGGTCATCCAGGGCCTTGCCGACAAGATGGAAGCCGAATTCTGGGCGGTCTCGGCGGCCGAGGATGAGGGCAAGATCGCCATTCTGGAGCAGAACGGCATGACGGTCAGCGCAGCCGACGATTCGCTCAAGGCAAAGATGGCCGAGGCGGGCAAGTCGATGTGGGCCGACTACATCTCCAAAAACCCGGATGCCAAGCCGATTATCGACGCATACTCTGCTAAGCTCGGCAAGTAACGGAGCAGCGCCGGGCCCGTAATGGGCCCGGTCGCCCAGGCGGGATGGATCGATTTCTTGGCTTGATTGACAGCAGCTCTCGCACCCTGGAGGGCTGCGCGGTTCTGCTTCTATACGGGTTCGGTGCGCTGATGCTGGCGGAGGTCTTTGCCCGCGGCTTTCTTAGCCACAGCCTGCCCTATTCCTGGGAATACAGTGCATTCGCCATGGCGTCGGTGTTCGCACTGGCCTCCGGACGAGCACTCCGCACCGCGACCCATGTCCGCGTATCGCTGATTCTGGAGGCCAGTCCGCCGACGCTGCGGCGATGGATCGACGGCGCCGCGAACTGCGCCGCCCTGGTCATCGTGGCGCTGATCATCGCCGCACTCTTCAATGCGTTTTCCACGTCCTATGAACGCGGTCTCGTCTCGGCAAGCGTTGTGCGCACGCCCCTGGCCATCCCGCAGGGCGTGCTGCTGATCGGCGCCATCCAGTTGTGGTTCGACATGCTGGCCCGGCTGATACGCCTTTGGACCGGCCGGACCTTCGAGGAACGGCAGGCGGATGCCCTTCCCCCGGAGACCGCCGATGTTTGATATCGGTATGGTCGCCGTCCTGCTGTTTCTGGTCCTGCTCGGGTCCTCCGTCTGGATCGGGCTGTCGCTGTTCGCGGTGGGCTACGTCCTGCTTGCGGTCTTCAAACCCAACATTCCGATGGACGTGTTCTCGGGCAAGGTGATCTGGGGCTCGCTGACCGCGCTAGAACTGTTGTCGCTGCCGTTGTTCATTCTGATGAGCGAGATCCTCGTCTCGGCGCGGCTTGGACGCGCCCTGTTCTCAGGCCTGGCGCCCTGGGTCGGACGTCTTCCCGGTGGCCTGCTGCATGTCAATGTCGCCGGCTCCACGCTGTTCGCCGCAGTTTCCGGATCGTCGGCGGCGACGACGGCAATCGTCGGACGCGTTACGCTGCCGGAGCTGGCCGCACGCGGCTATGACCGCAATCTCTCGATGGGATCGCTGGCCGGTGCCGGCACGCTTGGCTTCCTGATCCCACCCTCCATCATCATGATCATCTACGGTGTCGTCGCCGAACAGTCGATCCTGGAACTGTTCGTTGCCGGAGTCATCCCCGGCATAACCCTGGCGCTGGTCTACATGGCTTATATAGCCCTGCATCAGACGCTCAGAGGGTCGCAACCGCGGGGCGATCGCCCGACCTGGCGGCATCGGGTCGAGGGTCTGCGGCGCATCGGGCCGGTCGCCGCACTCATTATCGCCATCATGGGGTCGCTCTATCTCGGGCTGGCCAGCCCGACTGAACTGGCAGCAGTCGGCGTCCTTGGCGCCGCCATCATCGCCGCCCTGACCGGCCAGTTCTCCCTCTCCGGCATGATCGGCGCCGGGCGCAGAGCCGTGCGCACCAGCGCCATGATCGGGCTGATCATCATGGGTGCGGCGTTGCTGAATTCAGCCTTCGGCTTCCTCGGCATACCGCGCGCTGTCGCCGAGCAAATCGCCGCGCTGGGACTTTCTCCCTTCGCTCTGATCGCCGTCCTCCTGGTGTTCTACGTCTTCATCGGCATGTTCCTGGACGGCACATCGATCATCGTCATGACCCTGCCGATCACCCTCCCGCTAATCACCGCCGCCGGATACGATCCGATCTGGTTCGGGGTTTTCGTTGTCGTTGCTGTGGAGATTTCGCAGATCACCCCGCCGATCGGCTTCAATCTGTTCGTCATCCAGTCTCAAACCGGCGAGAGCATCGGACGGATCGCCCGATCCGCGATACCGTTTTTCTTCATCCTGCTTGCATTTGCGCTGTTTCTCGCCTTTGTTCCAGAACTCGCCCTTTGGCTTCCCGGAACCATGCAATGAGCCAACCGCTTCATTCCCGCGTCGAGCAGGACATTCTGCACAGGATTCAATCTGGACCCTGGCCCGTTGGAACGCGGCTGCCACGCGAAGAAGAACTAGCGGAACAAATGGGAATCAGCCGCTCGACGCTTCGCCTCGCTCTCTCCAGCCTGGAAGACAAGGGCATCCTCCAACGCAAGAAAAGAGCCGGCACCCACGTGATCGCCGACCGTCCGGTTTCCCGTTTCACCATGGTGACCAGCGGCTTGCACGACGTATTGAGCGTCGGGCGCGATACCAGACTTCACATCACCGGAACCCGCAACGTCGCCGATGGCACAATCGACGTTCTGCACGGGCTCGTGAGCGAAACCGGGTACTGGCTCGAAATCACGGGCACCCGACAAATCGCCGATGACGAATTGCCGTTCAACTGGTCGCAGATCTACGTCACCGGGCGGTATGCCGGGATAGAGCCGGCATTGGGGACCGATGTCGGCGCAGTGTTCGAAGTGGTCGAGAGCGCGTTCGGTGCGAAAGTAGCGCGATTGAGCCAGAAGGTCATGGCGATCGCATGTCCTGAGATGGCGGCGGCAGCGATGGGTCTGCAGCCAGGTGCATCGGTCATGCAGATCCTCGCCCATCTCTTCGACCCCGACGATCGATTGATCGAAGTATCGTCGGCAATTTTCGATCCCGCCCGTTTTCACATCAACACAGACGTCAGGGTGGATTGACTTAGTAAAATCTCTGACCCTCCTTCCGATTTTTACAAGTCTTGCTGCCTCTGCCCGACTATGCCTTTCGACGAGAAACGGCGGAGGCACGACGTGATTTTCAAAGTTGAGGAAACAATCAACGCACCGGTCGAAACGGTCTGGGCGCACATGACCGATCCGGTCAAAATGGCGCAGTGGATGGGGAGTGTCGACGCGATGCGCACGGCCGACGGGGCTCCGCTCGCCGCCGGTTCGAATTTGATCTTTTCTGCTCGAGGCAAGGAACGCGGCAGCATGGTCGATCGCTTCGAACCACTGCGCGCGATGACGCTTGTTTCGACCCAGGGACCAGTCACAGCCGAATACGAATACCGGATCGTCAATTGCGGAGACGAAAGCGCAACGGTCGCACTTCAGGCCGACTGCACGGCGCGGGGCATATTCAGGCTGTTCCTGCCGCTTCTCAAGCCGATGATCCGCCGGGCAGACGGCAACCAGTTGGCGCAACTCAAGCGGCTGGTTGAAGACTGATTAGCCGCCCTGCCCGCGAAACTCCGCGATCGAGATTTCGAATTCCTTGCAAAGCTGCCGGTACTGCGCCTTTCGCACCGAGCCCTTTCGCCAGGCAACACCGATCGAGCGGGACAGCGACCAACCCTCGACATCGCGCAATACGACCCGGCTTTCCTTCGGAAACTCGGAGGATATGTAGAACTCCGGAAACAGCGACAGGCCCATGCCGATCGACACCATCTGGCGCACTGCATCCAGGCTGGTGCCCTCATAGTCGGTGTTGAGCACCGCGCCGGCGCCCTCGCAAAAGTCGCGCACATTGCGACTGAGCTGATGAGCGGGCACCAGCGTCAACATGCGTTCGCCCTTCAGCATGTCGAGCCGAATGCGCTTCTTTTGCGCCAATGGATGGTCGACCGGCATGCCGAGCATGAGCTTTTCCGTCACAAGCTCGCGAAATTCCAGCCGTTCATGATCTTCCGGCGGCATCAGTCCGCAATCAACGGTTCCGGCCAGAATCGCCTGTTGCAAATCCGGCGGCCTCTCTTCGCGAATATAGAGCTCCAGCTTGGGATAATGTGCATGCAGCCTCGGCAACACGAAGGGCAGAAAATAGGGGCCGAAGGTCGGAACCACGCCGAGCCGGATCAGACCGCCGAGATTTTCCGATGCGTGGCGCGTGACATCCTTGATCTCATCCAATGTGGACAGGACACCGCGAGCCAGCTCGATGACTATATCTCCAAGCGGCGTCGGACGCGCTCCCCCCGGAGCGCGGTCAATCAGCTTGGCTTCGAGCCGGTCCTCGAGCAATTGCAGTTGCGTCGACAGGGTCGGTTGCGACACGTTGCACTGCTTTGCCGCCGCACCGAAATGGCCGGTTTCACCGACGGCCACAAGATATTCGAGTTGGCGATGCGTGGGTCGTGCGGTCATTCGTCAAGCCCATACGAATTATCTATCGGATCAATTGATACAATCAATTTGAGCTATCAAATACCGCACTTATATCCTTGGAGGCAAGGAGAACCAGACAATGCAAAACCGCCTCAAGTCCCTTTATGCACGCCACGGAATCCTGGAAGCCAAGATCCACGGCGAACAGTGTCGTCCCGCACCGGATTCAATCCGGGTTCGAGCCCTTAAGAAGATGAAACTGAAGCTGCGTGATCAGATTGAGGCGATGGAACGCCGAATGGGAACCCTGCAGGGGGCCTGAACCCCAACATCCCAACCAAGGAGGAACGCCATGTCTATTCTTGAGCTGATTGTTTTGTTGATTGGCGGTTCGGTCATCGCCTTCATGCTTTATGGCGCCTTCCGTTTCTGGAAGGAAGAGCCGCAAGAGGCGGCGGCGCCCGCAACCCCGAAAAAGGCAAAACCGATCAGGCCGACCCTGTCCCCGGAAAAAGCCTGACGGAAGCGCTGTGAAGCCGGCCTGGTCATCACCGGCCTCACAGCGCCCGAAATCGCGGCGGTTTCAATGGGTTGACCGACTCGAAACCGTCGGCTGTGACGGCGTCCCGGACCGAACCTCTGGCAGAGTTCGTTTCTCTCTACCAGTTCGCATAGGATCCATCAGCCCTGTGCAGGATCGGCAGGTGCTCCGCTTCAAACGGACAATCCGCCAGATAATCCGGATTGAGCGAAACACCGAGACCGGGTTCGCCGGCACAGGTCTTCGATAATGCCCTCGGCATTCATTCACCCGGGCGTTCACGCACCGGCAATCGCCTGCGCCAACAGGTCGGCCGCCCTGTCGATGTCGGCGGTCGCGATGTCGAGATGGGTGACGGCGCGTATGCGGGCGTTGCCCTGCACTTGCATTCGAACACCGTGACGCAACAGGTATTCGCCGATGGCGCCGGCGGTTTGCCCGGTGCCGGACACGTCGAAAAAGACGAGATTGGTTTCCGGATCGGGTGTCTCGAGTTTCATGCCAGGCAGATCCTTGAGCCGGGCGGCCAGCAGACTTGCATTGGCATGGTCTTCGGCCAGCCGCTCGACGTGGTGGTCGAGGGCGTAAACGCCCGCGGCCGCAATGATGCCCGCCTGTCGCATCGCGCCGCCGAACCGGTGTTTCCAGGTTTCGGCCTCCTCGATGAACGCGCGGGAACCCGCCAGCACGCCGCCGATCGGACAGCCGAGACCCTTCGAAAGGTCCAGCCAGACGCTGTCAAACAGACGGGTATAGCTGTCAGCCGGCTCACCCGAGGCGATGACGGCGTTGAGGATGCGTGCGCCGTCCATGTGCAGGGCAAGGCCGCCCGCGCGCGCAGCGTCGGCGACGGCAACAATCTCGCCATGGCGCCACACCGAACCGCCGCCGCGATTGTTGGTCTGCTCGATCTCCACCAGACGCGTGCGCGGGATTTTGTGATACCGTGGCCGGGTCGCTGCCTGCACGTCGTCTGCCGAAAAGACGCCACGCGGACAGTCGATCGTTTTGACGAAGCTGCCGGCAAAGACCGCCGCTCCAGCACCTTCAGCACTGTCGATATGAGCACCTTCGGCGGCGATGATTTCATCGCCCGCCCGACAATGGGTCGCAATCGCCACCTGATTGCACATGGTGCCCGACGGCAAAAACATCGCCGCTTCCTGACCAAGCAGGTCGGCCACCCGCTCGTTGAGGGCATTGACCGTCGGATCCTCGCCGCGCTGCTCGTCACCAACCGGTGCCTCGGCCATGGCGCGGCGCATGCCCGCCGTTGGCTTTGTGGCCGTGTCGCTGACAAGGTCGATGGTGATGGGCTGTGTCATGATTGCTCACGATTTGAGAAAACTCGCGCACTAGACCCGTTTCGTCCGGGAGGTGCAAGGTTGTTTCAGCTTTCCGTCAGCTGCTTTCCGAGAAGCCGAGACAGGATCCGCATCTCACCCGGCGTCAGCCGCTCGCCAAACGCCTGTTCTATCGCAGCCCCGTAGACAGGCCACATGGCCTCCCGCACTTTGCGGCCTGCCGCGGTGATCGCCAGCATCTGTCCTCGACCGTCCCCGGCGCATGAGCGCCGTTCCACATACCCGGCCCTTTCCATGCGTTCGATCAGACGCGATACGCCGTATTGCGGCAGGAGCAGACGGTCCTGAAGTTCGAAAGGCCGCACTCCTTCTACTCCGGCACGATCCAGCTCCAGAAGCACATCGTACCAGGCAAGTGGCGGATAACCGGCTGATTTCAAATCGGTTTCAACGGCGCCAAGGGCATCGCTGTGAACCCTGAGCAATCGAATCCAGGTGTCTACGGTGATATCCGTCGGCATGGGCATAGGGTCAATATACATGCAATTGCATTGACTTTCAATTTTTGTCTATCAATATAGATGCAGTTGCATGTACAAGGAGTTTCTTTGTGTCCGATCTGCATCTCATCAGCCATCATCTCTGCCCCTATGTGCAGCGTGCCGTCATTGTTCTGAGCGAAAAGGACATTCAGCACCGACGCACCTACATCGACCTGAAGGACAAGCCCGACTGGTTCAAGGCCCTCTCGCCACTTGGGCGTGTGCCGTTGCTCGAAGTCGGTGGCGAAACGCTTTTTGAAAGCCAGGTCATCGCCGAGTATCTCGACGAGATCACACCGGGCTCACTGCACCCGGATGATCCATTGGAGAAGGCTCGCCATCGCTCATGGATCGAATTCGGGTCCGAAACCCTGAATACCATCGGCGGCTTCTACAGCGCACCGGATGCCGCTGTCTTCGAGCAAAAGCGCCAGGCGCTGCGCGGCAGGCTCGAACGCATTGAGCCTGAGATCACCGGCCCGTTTTTTGCCGGCCAATACTTCCACATGATCGACGGCGTATTTGGCACCATCTTCCGCTATATCGACACCTTCGATGGCATCGCCGATTTCGGTCTTCTCACTGACTTGCCGAAAACACATGCTTGGCGCGAAGTGATTGCTGCCCGGCCTTCGGTTGCTACGGCCGCGCCCGACGGCTATCCGATACGGCTGGAGCAGTTCCTGAAGGCGCGCGGATCGCACCTGACAGGATTACTCGCAAGGGCCGCTTAGCGTTCCGAGGTCAAAGTCTCTTTCACTGCCCAAGCCAGCTTTGGTGCCGCTTCCGGAACATCAAACAGATAGAGTTGTGGTTCGATGAGTTCCGCCTCCATCAGCCCAAGCGTTCCATCCGGCAATCTCGCCATATCGATACGCATCACGGATGCCGTAACAGGCAGGTTCCGAGCAACCCGGATTGCGGCTTTCCGGTCTTCATCGGCCGGTGTTCTTTCCGTTGTGGTGGCGCCATACATGACCTGGACACGATAATCTCCGGCCGCCGGCTCTTTCAGAACACTGTAGAGCAGCTCGCCGGCACCAAAGACGAACGACCATTCACCTTCGCTGGAAATGGATGGAAGGAACGGCTGCACCATCAGCGGGCTGCCACCGTCAAATCGGGGCAGCGCAGCCATCAGGTCCGTTGGAGACCGGAAGATCCTGACGCCAAATCCTCCAACACCGACGGTCGGCTTGAGGACCAGCCTTTCGGCATTCAGAAGACAGTCCGGCAGACCGCTCATGTCTGATTGCTCTGTCAGGAAATGGGTAGGCACAACCGGCAGGTCCCTCTTTGCCAGTTCTTTGAGATATCGCTTGTCCGAGTTCCAGTGAACGGTTTCAACGGGATTGATCACGCGAACACCAGCGCCCTCGATTTGCTTCAGGGTTGCGAAGAACAGGTCGGGATCATCAATGTAATCCCAAGTGCTCCTGATGACCGCGGCGTCGAAGTCCGACCAATCGATGGTCTGGGCTCTCCAACCGACACGCTCGGCCGAAACACCGATACGGGACAGTTCTTCAATAAGAAGAATGTCTTCGGCGAACAGTGAGCCTTCCGTCGGATGGTCGTCACCCAGGAACCGTGGAAGCTTGTTCGTGCTGAGAAAGGCGATCCGCATTGTCGGTCTCTTGATCGGGCTTGCCGACGGGGATCGGCAAACCGAACATACCTCATTCCGCAATGAGCTCGAAGCAGGTTCCCGGGTCACTCGACTCGGAGCGCACCTCGAACGAGGCAGATCCGAAAGAACCGAAATGCCTAGGCTGGCGGCTGCTCCGGAGGGAGGATCGTCATGCCGGCCTTGTTTGCCACTGCCATGATCGCCGGGATGTCCGGCGGTCCGTCCGGTGCGGGTACTTCCGTCGTTCCGTCGGGCATGGCCTCACCCGCCTGCGTGAAAAAGATGTCATGCATCAAACCAGGAGCATTGATGCCGATGAGCCGGCCCGGACGATCACCGGTGCAGGTAAAGGCGTGCACGGCGCCATCGGGAATCTTGACGAAGTCCCCGGCGGTGGCACTGATAGTTTGTCCATCGACCAAAAACTCGAACTGTCCCTCCAACACAAAGAAGCACTCGTCCTCACCGGCGTGATGGTTGGGCGGAGCGCCGGCGCCCGGCGCCGTCTTGATCTCGACAAGCGTATACCGATCTCCTGTTTCCGATGGGAAAGCATGGAACGTCAGCAGGTTTCCGAGAAGATGGTAGGTGCGTGGTCGTGTTTCGGACATTGGTTTTCAAGCCCCTTTACTTAGACAATTGTCTCTTTATAATACATATAAATCATTATAAGACAAGTGTCTCATAGGAGAAAATGTGGCCCAGAGAACCGCCCAGAAAAACAGAACCCGCGCGGCACTGCTTGAATCCGCACGCCGCCTGATGGCTGACGGGAAGGAACTGACCCTGGCTCGCGTGGCCGAAGACACACAGATCAGCCGCGCGACTGTCTACCGTTACTTCTCGGAACCCGGGACGCTGGCCGCTGAGGCGACGCTCGACTTCAACATGCCGCCAACGGCCGAACTGCTCGATGGACTGGAGGACGTTCGCCTGCGCGTTCACAGGGTTGCCAACTACTATCTGGAAATCACCCGCACCCATGAGCAGTACTTTCGCCAGTTTCTGGCCAAGACCATGGACGTCTGGCAGAAGCAGACAGACGTCGAGCTGCGCGGTGCAAGGCGCATCGCCGCCTTTACCGAAGCGCTGGACCAGGTGCGCGCAAAGATGGATCCGAAGGAACTCGAAGACCTGGTGCTGCGCCTGTCCATGGTCACGGGCATCGAGCAGCACATCATCCTGGACGACATCTTGCGCGTCGACCACACGACCGGCGACAGGCTGCAAGCCGGCATCGTCGATGCTCTGCTTGATAGCTATCTTCCGAGGGACTGACATTTCTGCCGGCACGACGGTGCATACCTAACGCAGTGACAAGTCCGGCAGGCTCAAAACCGCTTTGCCGCCATCGCGTCGCTCGATGGTAAGATCGAGCCGGTAGCCGGCTCCCTTCGTTTGAACGGAAAGCGGTGTTTCCCGCTGCAGAACGCCCAGCGCCGGGCCCGCAACCATACCTTCGGGCAAGACAAGTGCCGCTTCGGAAACCCCTCCAAATCCGGCGGCCCGCTGGAGATCGCCACGCCGCTCTTCCGGCCAGTCTATCGGCGCGGCCGATCCGGGTGAGCGAAACAGCATCGGCATTCGAGCATCATCGCCATCACACGCCACGGCAATCGACATGTCCGCGGGCAGATAGGGAGGCTGGTAATCCCAGACCGCTATGTCAGTCGCGTGTCCGCGCCAGGCGATCCCGAAAGGGCAGGTCCCGTCCTCACGCCAGCGCGATCGCTCATAAAGGCCGGTCCGCCGGATCGGTTCGCTGCGCGCTTCGTCGGCGTCGCGGATCCACAGCAATTCGAGAAACAGATTGTCGAACGCATAGCAGACGTTTTCCGTCCCCTGCCCGGGATGCACACGCCGATAGGTCTCCGCGAATCCGAGCCCGGCCATTCGGGCGATCTCCGGCGCGTCGGGTTCGACAAAGAGGAAAATATGATCGAGGTCCATGAGCTCCAAGCTCTTTTGACTCAATCGTCATAAAGCATGGGTCGACGACAATCGAGACCGGATCACCACGGATAGGGCACCAACCGGAAAGTAACTACGCCGGCTCCGCCGTCAGCTTCGTCCAGGCAAAACTGCCACTGTCGCCGCAGCCGCCGCCACTCGGATCGCTGCCGAGGGCCGCCGGGAAGCGGTTGAAATCGGCCGCTTCTTCCGCACTGGCTGCGGAAAATACCTGCTGGCAATACCAGAGGTCTCCATCCTCCACCAACCACTCGAACCGGCTGAATTTGTTGGGATGGAACGACTGGCTCGCGTGGTTCTGTGTGATCAGGAACCCATCCTGCGGCTGCACTGAACAAATGCGATGAAAGAACTCTTCGTCGTCGTGGAACGACTGCCAGTGCGTTTCGGTGATGATGTGGCGATGGCCGAATGTGTCGACAAACCGCCCAATCAGTTCGGTTGGAACCGGACCGCTGCACTCCTGGGCGCTCGCGCCCGCCAACGGCAAGATGCCAACGGTCGCCGCCGCACTTCCGGTACCGATTGTCTTGAGCAGCGAGCGCCGAGTCGTAAAGCCAGAGCCGAGAGTGTCGTCAGAGTCCATGAAAATTGCCCTCCGATCGTCCGTCTTCAGGTTACACCGCCCGCTCCGCCACGACAATCCGAGGTGCCATCAACATCGCCCCAAACTGCCGTCATCGTTACCGTTTGCTTTCAAGCGCCGGTTTGCTATGGATGACAAACTGGTCCCGTAGCTCAGCAGGATAGAGCATCAGATTCCTAATCTGAGGGTCGCAGGTTCGAATCCTGCCGGGATCACCAATAAAATCAGCTAGTTACAAAGATCGGATCTTCGTCGAATACGGGGGCATGGGTCTATGATCTGCCGAGTGTGGGCAAACTCTATATCAGATTTCTCCTACTTTGACGGAGAGCCGATATGTCTTGCACTTCGGAAGTTCGCTCGCGTCAGCATCACACATCACCTGATAGCTGGATGCAAATCGTGATTTAAAATACCTTGGACCGGGAGTTGTCGACCACATGGTAGCTGCTCGCCAACTTACCTCTGACGTGAAACGTATCCTCTGTGTCGCTTTTTGGGAACGAATCTTCGGATCTCTTCGTGGACCAAGACGGTCAACTTGCGGTCATCAGAAACCCCACTACCGCCTGAGGCTTCAACCGCTGGCTCCTTCTTTGCGGGTGAGTAATTTTCGCGTAGCTTCTGCTCATAAATTCCAAATCCGTATAGAGCCTTTCTATTTGCAAGCTGCCAGAAGGCTTTTTCTTCAGCAAAACCAGCCGGAAGTTCATATCCCAGAGATTTCGCCAGGTCGGAACGGTGGGTATCAAATGACGTTTTAAAAAACTCTCCCCACCGTTGGGCAGCAGTGCACAACCGATTGTAGCTTACGATCGCTACCATGAAGGAAATCACTATTAGCCCGAAATCCCAACTTGTAACGTACTCAAGCAGTTGAAAATTTTCGTTGGCCGATCGCAACGCTTGCACTAAAAACACAATAGCGACGATGATATTCACACTGAAAAGACAAAACATGTTGACCCACAAATCCATTCGAGATTTTGTTTCATCTTGTATCTGCAGCAATTCTTTGGGAAGAATTGGTGCTAAACGAGGCCAAAGCACAATACTATCTATTCCGTACACCTCAAATGGGTAGTATTCAATTGACCTCATTATATTTCCAAATCTAGTTGGCAAAAGAAGACGGCGCTCAGGTGCATAACGACTGGAGAAACGCATGAGTTTCTCCTCAGAGATCGATTTTTTTTCTTCCTCTGACAATTCAACTCCGGATTTTTCATTTTCATATAGTGATTTAAAACGTCTGTATTCGCAGGAAAGTTGATCAAATTCTCTCCTGCTTAGGAAAGATACCAATCGAAGAGGGTTGCGACGACCATATCCCTCAATCAGACGAATGATCGGTCGGTTCATAGCCATAAGGAGTATCGAAGTAACCCACAGCGAAAAGAGATACGTCGACGCAAACTCAAGGCCGAAACTATCTTCCTTGAGCAAATGAGACAAAGCGCTAAGATCGATAGCATGAACAAGCAATATTCCCCCGAACAATAGCGAAGCGGCAAAAACGGGGACAAAGAAACCAATTAGGAAGTTTTTTCCGAGGATATCCGGCAGAGAGTCGATCATTGTACCAATCCCTTAACCGAACGGGTCGGTATCAATGGGATCTCCGTGCGGGCCGGAGCGACCCGACACTGCAGGTTCTTTCTTCAACGCTTCGGCAACCAAGGCTTCGGTGGTGACCAGCAGGCCGGCAACCGAGGCAGCGTCCTGCAGAGCGGTACGAACAACCTTGACCGGGTCAACGATACCCATGCCGATCATGTCGCCATATTCGCCGGTCTGGGCATTGTAGCCGTAGTTACCGCCCTTTCCTTCGAGGATCTTGCCGACAACGACGGATGCCTCATCACCAGCATTGGCGACGATCTGGCGGGCCGGAGCCTGCAGAGCACGGCGAACGATGTTGATGCCGGCTTCCTGGTCTTCGTTGGCGCCTTTGGCTTTCAGCGAACCTGCTGCGACGAGCAGGGCGGTTCCGCCACCGGCAACGATGCCTTCCTGGACAGCAGCGCGCGTTGCGTTCAGAGCATCGTCGACGCGGTCCTTCTTTTCCTTCACTTCGACTTCGGTCGCACCACCAACGCGGATCACGGCAACACCGCCGGCGAGCTTGGCCAGACGTTCCTGCAGTTTTTCGCGGTCGTAGTCGGAAGTGGTTTCTTCGATCTGCTGCTTTATCTGGGTAACGCGGCCCTCGATCTCGGCTTTCTTGCCGGCGCCGTCGACGATCGTCGTGTTCTCCTTGGTGATTTTGGCGCGCTTGGCGGTGCCAAGCATGTCGAGCGTGACGTTTTCCAGCTTGATGCCGACATCTTCGGAGATCACCTGACCGCCGGTCAGGATTGCGATGTCTTCCAGCATGGCTTTGCGGCGGTCGCCGAAGCCCGGTGCCTTGACGGCAGCAATCTTCAGGCCACCGCGCAGCTTGTTGACGACGAGGGTTGCGAGGGCTTCGCCTTCGACGTCTTCCGCGATTATTAGTAACTGCCTGGAGGACTGAACGATCGATTCAAGGATCGGCAGCATGGCCTGCAGGTTGGAGAGTTTCTTCTCGTGCAGCAGGATGTAGCAGTCTTCCAGATCGGCAACCATCTTTTCAGGGTTGGTTACGAAATAGGGAGACAGGTAACCACGGTCGAACTGCATGCCTTCAACGACTTCCAGCTCGGTTTCTGCGGTCTTGGCTTCTTCGACGGTGATGACGCCTTCGTTGCCGACTTTCTGCATGGCTTCGGCAATGTCGTCACCGATCTGCGATTCGCCGTTGGCAGAGATCGTACCGACCTGAGCAACTTCTTCCGAGGTCTTGATCGGCTTGGCCTGCTTGGCCAGGTTGTCGACGACTTCGGTGACGGCGAGGTCGATGCCGCGCTTCAGGTCCATCGGGTTCATGCCGGCGGCAACGGCGCGTGCGCCTTCGCGGACGATCGACTGAGCCAGAACGGTGGCGGTGGTGGTGCCGTCGCCGGCTTCGTCATTGGTCTTGGAAGCAACTTCGCGCACCATCTGTGCGCCCATGTTTTCGAACTTGTCTTCCAGTTCGATTTCCTTCGCGACGGTAACACCGTCCTTGGTGATGCGCGGTGCGCCGAAGGATTTGTCGATAACGACGTTGCGGCCTTTCGGGCCAAGCGTCACTTTGACTGCATCAGCGAGAACATCGACACCACGCAGCATCCTTTCGCGTGCGTCACGGCTGAATTTCACGTCTTTAGCTGCCATGGTTCTGGCCCGAACTCTCAGCTCAAGTATTGACAGTAGCAAACATATTAGGCGATATTATTATCAATAGATACAAAATGGCAATGTTGAATTGAAAGTGTAATCGAAATCAAAATATTGATCTGGTATCTTAGAAAAAGGTTCTTAATCGCCGAAAATTTTGGCTGCAACAATTTATTCGCTCAGCAAACAATCCAAAACTAGCGGCAACTTCACCATCGATCTTGCGAACACGATTTTTCTCGGTCGACAAGTGATTATTGATCCGCGATCCACCAGCGCTGGAGTTTGAAAGTCCGTCTGTAATCAATAGCGCGATCCAAAATACCTACTCAACCCGTTGTTCTGCCAAGCACACTCCCCCACCCTACTTCCCGAGAAAGTGCTCCGTGTGCCACATGCCTTTGATCGGCTCCGCACCCTGTTGGTCCTGTTGAAATTCATGCCACCATCTGGCGGCTTGCCAGATGGCCTCCGGGCAGCTCGCGCGGCTTTCCAGACCTGGGGTCAAATCGTATCCGTTGGCGGCGCAGAGGGCCTCGATGAAGGCGGCCGAGGGCATGCCGTAGCCGTCGAACAGCGGATTGTCCGCCCTGCCCACTCCCCAGACGTAACCGAGCCAGAGCAGAAGCAGCTCAACGCAATCGAGGTCCACCCGCTGCTTCTTGAATTGCAGGATGGTTTTCTTCATCTCGCTCAGCTTGACCGGGATCCGCATGACCGCGACGTTGGGATACATGTTTTTGCTGGCATAGTTGGTAAGGTGCGCTTCTTCGACGGCATTGTCGGAGGGCGGGTAGCCGAAGCCGTCGGCGGGTTCCAGCGATATTTCCCAAAGAGCGCTCTTGGCGGTCGGGCCTGAGCCCTGCAGCAGAACCACATGGGACCAATGGCTGGGGCTCATGTCATTTCTCAGATGCCCCTGGGCAACACGGGTGTGAAAATAGGATTTCTGTTTGCCGCCGATCAAAACGAGGTAGGACATGCCCTTGGCGCCCTCTTCGGCCGCCAGCGTCTTGAGGTGCCTTTGAACCCATTTCACGTTGTCTTCGTTGCGACGCCTGGCTGCCTGCACGAATGCTGGATTAAGCTCCTTGGCTGACGAGGCCATAATGTTCAGCATGGGTATCCTCCTGGACGCTGGCTACTTCAGAAACCCCAGTGAAACTTCTGTGGGGTTTTCCGGCCGCTTGTGAATTTCGTAATAGGTGACTTTTGCTTCGAGCGTATTGGCCGCTTTGCGGAAGGCCAGCATGGCGAGCTGATCGCCCGTGTGTTTGTAGACGACCTCTGTCCGATAGCGTTTGCCGAAGACCTGCTGAGCAAAATAGGGCTCGGCATCCGGCGCCGAAGAATGACGCGGCCAGCGGGTTTTTTCGCCCTTGAAAAACCGGCGAAATCCCGCACCGATGCTCTTGAGCTGGTCGCTGCCCACGGTCGACACCAGAGCTGACGGCGAACAGACGATCTCGATAAATCTCGTACGCCCGGCTTCCTTGATCCGTGTAACGCGCCCCCAATGGACATCCCCTGTCAGGAGCAGCACGGGGCGCCCGGCTTCCGAAAGTCGACTGAGTGACTTTACGATGCGTTCGTAGTCACCGTAGTTCGGCAGCATCCAGTCGGCGACAGCGCCCTGGAACTTGCCGACCGGCCTGTCCAGCAACGACTGTCCGGTTACAACCGCGCCGACCTTCTTCTCTGCGATCAGTCGATCCACCCAATCGTCCAGGTTTTGAAGGGCGTCAGGCGTCAACGTGGCACTTCGGTCGTCCTTGCGCGGAGATCGTTGGTCTAGAACCAGGATCGAGAGCGGATCGACGTCCACTTCGACATTATCGCCACGCACCGCCGGCGCCGCGCATTGATATGCATCGTAAAGTTGGTCCGCCGCATTTTTCCATCGCTGCCTGGACCCCTGCTTCCACGAATTCTGGATGATGGGTGATCGGTGCGGAAAATTGTTCCAATACTCGTGGTCGTCGGGACAAAAGACCGAAGGCGCCGATTTCAACAGCGGTTCGATGCCAAGACCGGTCGTCCAGTTGGTCCGATAGTAGCGCTCGAACCGGTCCGCCAACTTGGCTTCGTTGTCCGGGTAATTGTTGAGCGTGGGCAAGTCGAGATAGACCTGATCGCCCATGCCCAGACAAAGATCCTGGCGTTCCGATGCAGGAATATTCAGGTAGGTTTGCGAAACCAGAGCCTGGCTGTTTTCCGCTTGATGGAAGCAGGAAAACATAAGGACCCGGAACCAGGACCCATCTTCCATGGCATGCGGAAACTTTCTGACTTTCAATTCCGTCTTCTTGCCATGTGCTTCAACGGCAACACGGTTCAAGGAGTCTTGGCCCTCTGTGGTAATCTCGTACACGCCCGTGAGCGTGTCCGCGCCAAACCTGTGCGACGATGAAAGGGGTCTTAGGGTTTCGGCTTCAACGGCCTTACTATTCAGCTTCCACCGGATCGGATCGGGAGGACCCTGATTGTCGACGCTGCTGACGCACAACCACACCCGTATTCTCTCTTTCGGAGCGGGACGCGCGAGCATCGTCAAGCTGACCACAGATCTGGCCTCGCGGTTGAATTGTGAAATCATGTCCAACGTACATGGACTGCAAGGAAATTCCAGCGGAAGCGATCAGAAAAGTACACCGCCAAGGCAATGTGGCTGAGAAATACTTAACGGGGCCCAGATTTGGACCAGCAAGCGCCCTCCAGTATTCCCAGCCGTTGAGTTGAATGGCCAACCTCACGGGAGATTTCTTGGGGTCCAATGAAGCGCCATTCGAACCTGTATGACCCAAATTCCGGTTGATCGAGTTGACAGGGGCCTACTAGGGGCCTATTTGGGCACACAGGGGCCTATAGGGGGCCTCACTATGAAAGGTCGGAAAAGTGATGATTGAGATTAAAGATGCTGTGATCTGGACCAAGCACATCCACGGCGACAACGTCGTGAGGAATCAACTTTCGGAACTGGATTCTGGCAAGCTGGCGGTGCTGAAAATCGATGGCGTCGATCTGACTTTCGCTAAGATGAATGATGGTTCTGACGGGCGCCCGACTCCAGGGCTCAAGCCAATAGGCGAAACTTCGCGCACTTCATGGAATGAGCTTTATGCGAACCGCAGAGGCGACCTTGTACCCTTTGAAGTAGTGGCCATCGGCTAAACCCTCAATCGTGCAACCATTGGAGGAAGCAAACTAGGTCGGATGTGCAGCAATATGCGGACATCCGCATCGGCCGTCACTTCTCCCTGCTTTCGAGGTCCACGCCCAGAGCAGCGGCGGCCTTCTTCACAAACTTGTCGGTCTGCTCATAAGCACCCTGCAGCATGGCCTGGTCTGCCGGGTCGATAATCTCGGCGATATGGGACGCGACATTTTCCGGCGTCTGTTCGTCCGGCGGCAGGTAGATGCCGTCGGTCTCAAAAATCCGCGTTGCGGCGTAACCGCCGGCGCCCGCGCACAGGATCAACCGTGAGGGAGCCGACTCATGCGCCAGAAAGAGCAGGCCGGCGGTGACGCTATCAACGGTCATCAGGTCGAGCGCCGTTTCCGGAAGCAGTTCCTCGGTCATCCGCGTCGCCGCGGTCGGCGACAGCGTGTTGACGTGGATGCCGTATTTCGACCCTTCCTGGTGCAGCACGTTCATCAGGCCGACGACACCCATCTTGGCCGCGCCATAGTTGGCCTGGCCGAAATTGCCGTAGATGCCGGAGGACGATGCCGTCATCACGATCCGGCCGAATTGCTGCTCGCGCATCGTGTCCCAAACAGCCTTGGTGCAGTTGGCCGAACCGATCAGGTGGACATCGACGACGGCCTTGAAATCGTCCAGCGTCATCTTGGCAAAAGACTTGTCGCGCAGGATGCCCGCATTGTTGACCAGGATGTCGATGCGGCCCCATCGGTCCCGGGCTTCCGCCACCATCGCCTCGACCCCGGACAGGTCCGTGACGCTGGCGCCACTGGCGATGGCCTCGCCGCCGGCTGCACGGATCTCCTCGACGACCGTTTCAGCGGCGCTCAAGGATCCGCCTTCACCATCCAACGCTCCACCCAGGTCATTGACCACGACCTTGGCGCCACGCGCCGCCAGCCCGAGCGCATGGGAGCGGCCCAGCCCGTTCCCCGCTCCGGTGACAATGGCCACCCGTCCTTCAAATCGTATCGACATTGGTCTCTTCCCGGGATCAGTGTTGATGTCGTGCCCCGCTCGCCGACAGTCCACGCGGGCAGCGGCAGCATATCGCCGACAAGTAGGGTTTCAAACTGGACGGTGGCTTTCAGGCCGTTGGTTGATTGAGCTCGAGACCAAAACACTTGGGTCCCGTCACAGGATGTCTCGGTAATACTGTTCGTGATTGCCTTCGTGGTTCGCCATTCCCGGCTTGGTCAGTATTCCCTTCGGCGGTGTGTAGCTTTTGATCCATCGCTCCGGAACTTCACACCAACGCAGATTGAACGCCCACAGCTTTGGATAGAAATACATGCTCGAATATGGAAGGTGGTCGTGGATCCACCACGCAAGTTTCTGCCAGTCTCCCTCACCTCGACGTCGATCGACAAAGGCGGGCACCACAATGCAAGCCGTCGCGCCCATGTGGCCCTTGCTATCTCGTTGATCCCAGATGTGGTGCCCAGCATTTCTCTGGTTTGAACCGCACCGAATTCCGTTTTCGTTCCCGAAAGCGTTGACCACCGGCGATCGATAGGCGGATCTGATCGAAACATGGCCGAACTGATCCCTGATCGGTTCCAGGAGTTCGGTAGCGAGCTGCGAACCGGCCTCAATGGCCAATTCGGGATCGTCTGGTAAATTCGGGATTGCATGGAAGTTGGAGATTTCGGAGTACAGGAAGTCTCTCATGAAGAAATTTCGAGAAAGCTGGACCCTCCCAAGTTCTTCGAGAGCATTGAGCGATTTCAATTGGACAACCTCCATTCCCTCGTGCCGTGACATGTATCGTATGATTATTATTACGCTTGATTCTCAAGCACCGAAGAGTTCTACCTCACAGGAGATTTGCCCCTAATCGAAAAAGGACAGCGACATAACAAAGATATACGTTCCAACCCAAAGCTATGAGGATTGGCGCCGTTTCCTTACCGATCCGGACAAGCAGTGGAGACGTGGATATTCCGCAATGGCCGCGGCACTTTCCTGGGAAGCTGCGGAAGGCCTACCGCCCGAGATTGCTAAGCTGCTGGGGCACTCCCCTGAACTGTTGCTGGCAATCCCCGAACACAAGGTGGCACTGCCCGGCGGCAGTCGACAAAGCCAGTGCGACGTCTTCGCCTTGGTCAGAAACGCCACGGAAACGATCGCCGTTGCTGTCGAGGCCAAAGTTGATGAGCCCTTTGGCCCGACCATCGGGGATTGGATGGAGAACGCGAGCAAGGGCAAGGTCGAGCGGATGGACTTCATCTGCAAACTTCTGGGCCTTGAGCGTCGACCACCCGGCAACCTGCGGTATCAGCTGTTCCATCGAACAGCCGCTGCAATCGTCGAAGCCGGGCGGTTCAAGACGGATCGAGCAGCCATGATAGTGCATTCCTTTTCTCATGAGCGGAGATGGTTTGAGGACTTCGTATCGTTTGCCTCTATGTTCACACTATCTGCAGAACCGGACCGGGCGTTGCACCATGTACTACCATCGGGCATGCCACTGATGATCGGCTGGGCATCCAGTTCGAAAACGTCTCTCTGAACGCTGCCGATCACAGCGCCCGGATATCACGCCCGCCCCCCAAGAAGGCGCCTCCGCATAACCATGCGTATCGTGAGATTGATAGCTCAGCAAACTCGCTGACAAAAGGAAAAGGCCGGCCATGGCCGACCTTCCCGTACTGTCATGAGAGTTTCGTCTCTCAGAGGTGCATCTGATAGGAGGCCGGAACGTAGCGATACCCGTCGCCGTCCACTGCGACGTAACCGACAGCCGGAAACGGCATGTGATATCCGACGAACGGAACCTTGTCTGCGGCCAGCATGCCCAGCACCGACCGGCGGGTCGCTGCAGCCGCTTCCTTGTCCATGTCGAAGCGAACTTCCCACTCGGGGCGGGCAAGCGACCAGACATAATGGTTGGCCGTGTCCGCGGCCAGAAGAAGCTGCTGTCCGTTGCTCTCAAGCATGTAGACAGTGTGGCCCGGTGTATGACCATGAGCATCGAGTGCCGTCACGCCTGAGGTGACCGAACCACCATCGCCGAGAAATGTCATCTTTTCGGCAAGCGGTTTCACGTTCTTGGTCATCAATTTCGTGACGCCATTTGCTTCCGGGTCCATGCCCGCCCAGAAATCATATTCCTTTTGGGCCGTCACATAGCGAGCATTGGCAAAAGTCGGGGCTCCGCCTTCCATCAGACCACCAATGTGGTCGGGATGCATATGCGTGATGACGACGACATCCACCTGCTCGGGGGTGTATCCCGCATGACCGAGCGCAGCCCGCATATTGCCTCTGGCCGGCCGGCCACCTTCGCCGACACCGGTGTCGAACAGGATCAGCTCATTGCCGGTATTGACCAGAGTGGGCGTAAAATACGCCTTGAATGAATCCGTCGGTATGAAATTGTCGTCGGAATGCGCGACAAACGCATTTGGCTCGACATTCATCCCGAAGGTTTTTTGAGGATCACCGACCGTCACCGCTCCGTCCAGAAGCGTGTTCACCTCAAAATCGCCCACGGCGTAGCGTGCAATGGGAGCAGTCATTGCCCCCTGCTTTTCCGCCGCCGCGAAAGCCACGTTGGAGGAGGCAAGACCAGCCCCCGCAATTGCACCGCCAGCGCCCAACAGGGCTGCGCGGCGCGTCAGTTCCACTTTGATGCTCATCTTCTTCCTCCAGCAGGATACGTGTGACCAGTTCAAACGCCCCCAAAACCGGGGCATGCCAACCAAGCGAGCTTTCCTGACTCGCTTTATGACGTAACGTGGCGCAATACTCTGGGATGAAAAGGCACTCATTCTCCAGACAAACCAATATTTCTCGATTTCTCAGGCAACGTTTCCACGCGAATTTGTCCCTTATAATTTAATGGGTTAAGATGGCTGAATTTCATGCTTCTTGAATGACAGGCCCTTTTGAGAATGTTTCGAACCTACGCAGCTCAGGCGACATTTCTCTCACTGGCCTCTGCCTGGCTGCTGGCCTCGACACAGATCCAAAGGCCCGATGATTGGCCCCTCTCCGGCCTTTATGTCTACTGGACCATTCGCATCATGATCGAGGCTGGGCTATTCATCGCCTTCGCCGAACTGATCAGCCGGCTACCCGGACTTGGCTCAAACGTCATTTTGAGCGCAATTCTCGCGGCGCTGGTCAGCCTCGTGCCCTTTGCGCTCTCGATCACTGCCCTGGATCTGATTCTGGGTTTGCCGGAACTTGGCGGCACCGTATCGCTCGACAATTCGTCAGGCGAGGCAACGTCCGGTCAGACGTTAGCCGAGAGCCAAATCGGCTCCTTTTTTCTGGAAATAATCTATCTCTCCGACAATCACCTGGCCCTGTGTGCAATCCTGACGGCTCCAAAGCTCTTTCAGACTTTCAATCGGACCAAATTGACCGCGGCCAATGATCTCACGGAACTGACAACTCCCATAAGCAGTGAGACGGAAGAGCCATCCGAACCGGCGCCGGTGAGACCATCGGATCGGCCGACGGAAACCGGATATCTGCGACATCTTAATCATCCGATCAACGGCGAACTCCTGCGCGTCGAGGCGCAGGAGCACTACGTCCGCCTGATCAGTGACCAGGAAAACCGCATGTTGCTCTACCGGTTCAACGACATAGTATCCGAACTGCCTGGCAAACTCGGGATGCAGGTTCATCGAAGTCATTGGGTCGCATTTGCCGCAGCAGAAAGTCTCTATCGCGACAGCGGCCGGCTTTGGCTCACCATCACGGATGGATCGAAAATCCCGGTCAGCAGAAAGTACTCGGAGGAAGTCCAGTCGCGGTTCGGATCGTCGGCATGAACCTTCTGGATCTTTGAACCCGGTCGACTTCGGTTGTTCGCGGTCGCCCGTGTCCATCACCGATGCTCTCTCGCCGCCCCGCAACCAACGCAGCAGCAGCAATGCCCCCAACAGAGAGGGCAGCAGCGTCACCAGGTTGATCCCGGCGATGATGAGCGGCAGGGCCCACAACGTTTCGAAATTGTTGAGCTTCACGTCCGTCTTGATATCAGGCAGGTAGAGAATTTCGTGGGTGGATCCTATTTCGAAATTCCAATTGGGCGAGGACTGGCCGGTGCTGGCTTCCGTCATGGAACCGTCGGAGAACTGGTAGCGGAAGACGGGACTGTAGATGATTGTGTCGCCGGTCCAGGGGGTCCAACTTTCCCATTCGTAGACGCGGGTCACCTCGCCCATCGTCCGCTCGGCCTTGCTGTCGAAGACAAGGCTTTCGAAGAGAAGATAGACGGCGGCTGCAGCGAATAGGCCAGGAAGCAAAAAGATCAGAAGCCAGGCGCGCCAGGAGGCTTCCCTTTTGCCATTGCGGGTACGAAGCAACCACGCCTGTGAGTGGGATAGGATCAGCATCTAACCTCCTGATCAAGGTCGCAGCATCAGCTTACCGCTTCAGCGGCGACTGCACATCGCACAAACGTCGCATGCGGGGACAGTCCGGGTTGGCTAGCATCCCAGCTCCGACAGACACGAAAGGACTGATTGAGATGCCGAAATTCAATTGGATGACCAGCGTGATGGTCACGCTCGCCGTGTCAGCCATCCTCGCAATCCAGACGCCTGCCCACTCACAAGATCTGGAAGCGCTGGCCAAACGGTTCCAGGAGTTGGAAATCGAGGTTCGCAATCAGCCGGCTACGGCCGCGTCGCTGTCGACGATGCGCTTCCTGTCGATCCCGAGTGACGCAGTGAACTTTTCGGATGAGGACCTGAAGGCAGTGATCGTTTTGCCGAAACTGCAGGGCCTCACGATTTCCTCCCAACGCCGGCTGAGCCCGGCGGGCCTCGCCGCGATCGGCGCGTCCACCTCACTCAATTCCGTATCGTTGAACAATCTGCAGATTGCCGACGAAGCCCTCGCCGCCATTGCGAAAATGCCGGCGCTCAAGCAGTTCAATCTGTCCAACGTCAAAGGCATTACGCTCGCCGGCTTCGAGGCGCTCGCGACGTCGCCGACGATCGAACGGCTGTCAATGACGACAATATCGTTGGGCGATGACGGACTTGCAGCCATCGCCGGCATGCCGCAGTTGGAAAATCTCAACGTCTCCCGCGCCAAGGGCGTCACCCCGACCGGCGTCAGCAAGCTCGCCGCTCTGGCAAAACTGAGGGAACTCGATCTTGGCAGTCTTTTTATCAACGACGCCGCGCTCGAAGCCTTTGCCGGCCACCCGGCACTGGCCAGCATCAAGCTCAACGATGTCGATACGATCACCGACGCCGGCCTGTCGCATCTGGCCACCATCCCGAACCTGAGCGAGTTGGTGCTCAGTGATACCATCATCACGGGCAGCGGCTTTGAGGCCCTTTCAGCGGCACCGCATCTCAAACGACTGAATCTGAGACAGGCCAATGTCAGCGACGCCACCGCCGGCGATATCGCCAAGCTCAAGGGTCTCGAGCGGCTGGACCTGTCTCACAATCGGATTGGAAATGCCACCGCCTCCGAAGCTGCAAAGATTATCAGTCTGACGTCGCTTTCGCTTGCCGATACGGATGTTTCGGACGACGGCGTCAAGGCGTTTGCCGACCATGGGTCGCTGACCAATCTCACCCTGACAGGGACCGGCACGACAGACGCGGGCGTTACCGCACTGAACGGGACCAGTCTCAGGAGCCTGAACCTCAACGAGACCGGAGTGACCGGCGCCTCCGTCAAGCATCTCGCCGCTCATCCGAACGTCTCGGTGATCAATGTGCGCGAAACAGAGGTAACGGCAGAGGATGTCGATGCGGCAAAAACCATCCGTGGTGAAGGAGAACGACTGAACATATACAAATAGAACTGGAACAAGACATCGATAAACGGCTGATCGATTGATCTGGACGCCGGGACTTTGCTTAAAAGGACATCAATTGTCAGATACGATTCGCACCCGGAGACATGACTGATGTCCGACCCGATTATCGAAACCACATCCCGGTCTTGGCTGAGCCGTGTTTTCGGCGCCTTCGGACGCATCGTCATCGGCGTGATCCTGGTGATCGCCGCCTGCGTTGCCCTGTTCTGGAACGAGGGGCGCGCGGTCAAAACAGAGCGAGCCCTGACGGAAGGCTCTGGCGTCGTTGTCTCCGTGGATGCCGGGACCGTGTCTGCTCAAAACAACGACAAGCTTGTGCACATCAGCGGCCCCGTTCGTGTCGCCGACGCGCCCAAGGATCCGATATTCGCGGACCTGACCCTGCCGAACAACACGATCCGAATTGAGCGATCCGTCGAGATGTACCAGTGGAAAGAGACGTCCCGCAGCGAAACCCGCACGAAACTCGGTGGAGGAACAGAAACCGTCACCACCACCAGCTACGAAAAGACCTGGTCGGCACGCCCCAACAACAGTTCTTCCTTCAAGCAGCCCGCCGGGCATGAAAACCCGGATTTCGCCGTCAAACCCGAAAGCGCCACGTCCCAAAAGGTCACTATCGGAGCTTTTGAGTTCAGCGGCGGCACATTGGCCGGTCTCGGATCCGGGGAAAGCCTGCCGGTCGATGAGCAACAAGTCACCGACCTGCAGGCCTTTCTCGGCCAACATTATCCGGTCCAGTCCTCAGCCGGCCTCATTTATGTGGGTGCCAATCCCGCATCCCCTACAATCGGTGACATGAGGATAACGCTGGCAGCCACCGTCATGGAAGATGCCAGTGTCATTGGCATGCAGTCCGGCGACACAGTCGCGCAGTATACGGCCTCAAATGGCAACAGGATTTTCCTGACCGCGCGAGGAAACGTGCCTGCGGAGGCGATGTTCGACAGCGCTCAGGCCGCGAACACAACCATGACCTGGGTGATCCGCGGCCTCGGCATGCTTGCCGTTTTCATCGGCTTCCGCATGATCTTTTCGATCATCGGCGTGCTCGGTGATGTCATTCCGTTCATCGGCGATATATTCCGCTTCGCCACGGGCCTCGTTTCGCTGGCTTTGACGTTTATTCTGGCGCCGTTGGTTATTGGCATTGCCTGGATCGCCTACCGGCCGCTTGTCGGCCTGATCATCCTGGCGATCGGCATCGGGCTCGGGATTGTGTTTTTCATCCTCGGCAAGTCTTCCGCCGCCAAAACCCGAAACCGGATGGCGTCCCAGTCGTCGTGACCCGATTTCCCATCGGCACCCGGATTCGGGCACTCAACCCCCGTTAGGTAGCATCACGCTGGATTTTCTGCCTATCATGGCACCGCTTGATCGGGACGGCGCGGGTGGATATGGCGGGAAACGCGGAATTATTCGATATCATCGGGCAAATCTACGACGCCACGATGGAACCCGATCTCTGGTCCGACCTGCTGCGCGACATCGCAGATATCTGTCAATTCGAAAATGCCGCCCTTGTCGTCGTCGATCCGGACGCCCGCTTTTCCTCTGTCCTGTCACCACGCACGGATCCAGCCATCGGTTTGGCCTACACGTCCTATTGGTGGCAGCATGATCCGACGACCGAAATGGCGTCCAGCGCTCCCGTCGGCCAATTCACGACGCTGGCGGACACCGGTCGGGACAAATTCCTTGCAAGCATGTTTCACAACGAGTTTTGGCGACAATCCGGACTGGGGACGGAACGACTGGCGGTCAATCTGCTGGCCAGCGGCCAGGCGTTTTCCAGCATTGTCCTGCAGCCATCGACCCAGCGCGATTTCATCGACACAGAATCTCTACTGGCTGCGGGTCATCTGATACCGCATCTTGCGCGGGCAGTGGCGATCGACCGCCGCCTCCATCATCTTGAACTCCAACACATCGCATCGGCTCACAGCCCGCCACCGGATCATGCCGGTCTGATCGTGATCGATCGGGAGGGGTATTGTCTGCATGCGGACGACGCCGGCGAGAAACTGCTGAGTGATGGCTCGACCCTGAGGGTTGACCAGGGTGTCGTTCGGCTCACGGACGCGACGGCCGACGCGCATCTCAGGGCCGTTCTGCATGATTTCGCCAAGTCCCGGTGCGCTCGGCACAGCGGCAGGCCCCTACCCATCGAGGGCACCACACAGACGCTGGAAGTTCTGCCCTGCGAGATCAACTCGGCCAACCCCCACGGCAGAAAGGCGCTTGCGAAACTGGTGTTTCGTGATCAGCAGCGGCGCTCGGTGGCTCGCGCTGAAGCCTATCAGCACCTGTTCGGGCTGACACCGGCAGAGGCGGCGCTGGCGGTCGAAATGCTTGTCGGTGATGGACGCGGTGCCGCCGCAGCCCGTTGCGGCATCACGATCAACACGGCTCGCACTCATCTGGCACGTGTCTTCGAGAAGACCGGCGTGACACGTCAGGCCGAATTGATCCGCGTCCTGTTGGAGAGCGGGCCCTGACGTGAGCCTGCAAGCGCTCAGTGTTTGCCGAATTCCTTGGGTGCGTCATCGCTGAGTAGATCATCTTCAGCGGTCGCCACACGTTCTTCTTCGACACGCTTCTCGAGCTCCCGGTCGACCGCGGTATCATTGGGTTGCGCAGACTCGGATGAAGCGCGAGCCTTCTGATCAACGGCAGCAGCCTTGACGGACGCCCCGCCCAAAACATCCGACGGCAGTGATTGGGTATCGAAACGCAATCGGTAGGTCGGTTCCGGCAGCGAGAAGCCATTCGACTCGAGAGCCCGCTTGACCAGGCGCATCGCTTCCGAGCGCGCCTTGACATAGCTCGTCTCCGTCTGGTCGATCCATCCGACGAAAACCAGAATGACGTTGGAATCACCCAGATCCTCGATCCATGAGCCGGCCGCCGGATCGTCCAGAACGAAGGGTTGCGCGGAGACCGTTTCCAAGCCGATCTGCAGTGCCTTGTCGAGATCACAGTCGGGGTCCACACCAACCTTGAACAGAAAGCGCCGCTGCGGATTGGTCGAATAGTTGGTGATATTGCTTTTGAACACTGTGGCGTTCGGAATGCGGATATGATTGCCGGAGGGTTCCATCAGGATGGTCGCCCGTGACGTCAGACTGATCACGAAGCCCTCATAGCCCTCGATCGCCACATAATCCTTCGGCCGAAACGGCTGCCGGATGCTGAGCAGGATGCTGGCGATGTAATTTTCCACCGTGTCTCGCACCGCAAAACCCACCGCGAGGCCGACGATACCGGCCGCACCGAGCAGTGTTCCGAGCAGCGCCGTCGCCCCAAGGATGTCGAGCGCCAGCACGCCGCCTACGACCACAAAAAGAATCCGAACCAGCTGTCGAATGAGGTGCGCGATGAATGCGTTCGGCGCGATGCGGTTCCACGGCCAATCCCGCGCTGCAATCACAAAGCCGATGGCGCCGACCACCAGCCAGCAAAACAGCGCGACCATGGCCAACGGAAGATAGTTGAAAACCTGGATCGTCCGGTTCTCGAGCCGTTCGTAAACGGGCACCAGGCGTTCCGAAACCGACGTTTCCTCTTCAATCTCGTTGATGACCGCGACAACGCCATCAACTCTGCTGGCCAAGCCCTGGGCACGATCGGAAAGCTGCGCTTCGCCGACGATGCCGCGTAGCGTGACGACACCGGAACGCACGACAACGGTGACACCTTCCAGGCCGTCCAGCTCGTTGAAAATCTCCTTGATGCGCAGCGCGATGGCGCGATCATCGATCGCCGCATCGCCGGCCGCGATCGCACCCCCGTTCTGCTCGGTCTGCGCCGCAACTGGGTGCGGCAAGGTACCGACGCACAAAACCATGCACACAATGATCGCGCGAATTGCCATACCCACGGTCTGTCCCCCTTCAATCAGGTTCGACTGTAAAGGCATCTTGGGATCCAAGCCAACAAATGCCCGAGCATTGGTCCGGGAGCGGTACTGCACTCAGTAGACCACGCTCAACATGAACATCGACACGAGCAGAAACAGGATCGACATGATGCCCCCTGCCCGGACGAAATCCAGCACCCGGTAGCCACCCGGTCCCATGATCAGTGCGTTGACCTGATGGGTCGGAATGAGAAAGGAATTGGATGTCGAAATCGCCACCGTCAGCGCAAAGATCGCCGGGTTGCCGCCGGCGGTGATGGCAATGGAGACGGCAAGCGGCACCAGAAGCACCGTGGCGCCGACATTCGACATCATCAACGAAAAGGCCGTCGCCAGAATGGCAACGCCGGCCTGTAGCGCCCAGATCGGCCAGCCGTCGAGCACGATCAGGATCTGCTGAGCGATCCATTCCGCCGTGCCGGTATTCTGCACCGCCTGACCGAGCGGTATGAGACAGGCAAGCAGGAACACCGTGTTCCACCCGACCGCGGCATAGGCCTCGTCGATGCTGAGGACGCGCGTCAGCAACATGCCCACAGCGCCGGTCAGCAGGCAGAGCGACAGCCGGACATCGGTAAACAGGATCAGTGACAGGGAGACGGCGAAGAAGAACAGGGCATAGCTGACCTTCTCGGGACGCAGTTCCTCCTGAGGAAAGTCCGATGTGACGACAACGAAATTGCGGTCACGCTTGAGACGAGTGAGGTTGTCCCAGCGCGTATGAGCCACCAGCATGTCGCCAGCCTGGAACGGCACCAAGCCGATCTGAGTCGGTTCGTGATCGTCCGTGCGCACATGGCTCAGGGTCTCTTCGCCACGATGGATGGCAAGCAGGCTGAGCCCATAGCTCTTGCGCAGCAACAGGTCGCGCGGGCTCTTGCCGATCAACTGCGAATCCGGTGGGATCACCAGCTCCGCAATGCCAGCATTGGTCGGTGCGAATTCGTCGGCGAATATGTCCAGTTGCGGACGGATCCTCAGCCCGTAGCGATCGGCAAAGCGGCGTACGACAGAATACTTGCCGATGATCGCCAGTCGACACGGCGCGGCGATTTCGGCGGTCAGGATCTGCAGCATCGATGCCTTGCCGCGATAGAAGGTGGAGATGATGTAGACGTTGTTTTCGTTGTTGATGTCGGCCAGGATCTCGCCGACCAGTTCGCTGTCCTCGGGCACGTCGACCTCGAACACACTGGTCTTCAATCCATAGACACGCTGAAGATACTGCGAGGTGGCTTGGCCCGTTGTGCCATCGACTTTGGACTTTTCGCCCGGCAGCACCCAGCGACCGAACAGCAGGAAATAGAGGATACCGGTGAGGATCAGCGCCGCGCCGATCGGCGTAACGGAAAACAGGCCGAAGGGCTCCATCTGCTGATTGGGAGGCAAGCCACTGTTGGCAGTCTGAATAAGGTCGTTGAGCAGAATGAGCGGCGACGAGCCGACCATCGTCATAGTGCCACCCAGGATGGCGCAAAAGCCCATTGGCATCAGCAGCCGCGACATCGGGATTCCGGAACGCGCCGAGATGCGGCTGACAACCGGCAGGAAGAGCGCGGCCGCGCCCACATTCTGCAGAAAGCTGGAAATGACGCCTACCGTTCCCGAAACGATAGGAAGGATCCGCGACTCGGTCTTGCCGCCACGTTTCAGAATGGTTGCCGCAACAGTGTTCATGATGCCGGTCTTGTCGAGACCCGCCCCGACGATCATGACGGCGATGATGGAGATGACGGCATTGGACGCGAAACCGTTGAAGAGATCGTTGACATCCGCCAATTGCTCCAGGCCCGGCACGTAGCTGAGGATTCCAATAAGCACCAGCACCAATATGGCAGCGAGATCCACGCGGATGATCTCGGAGACGAACAGGAATACGGTAAAGGCCAGTGCCCCGACCACGACCGCCATTTCGGTGGTGAATTCCAACGACCCTCCCCCTTGTTATCTCGAATTTTGCGACGAAATCGATGACCCGTCAATTTTTGGGGAGGCTGGCAGCGCGTTCATCTGCATTCGGAATCAATCATGTAGCCAAACAGCAACAATTCTGTGCCTTGAACAACCTCGCTGTGCTGGACGGATCGACGCGAATTCACCATGATGCCGGGCCGGATACGCGGCAGGAGAGCAGCCTATGAAGATCACGCAAATCAGGGCCTATCAGGTCGACCTGCCGCTGAAGGAGGGTCGCTACAGCTGGTCGAACGGCAATTTCGTCGAGGTCTTCGACAGCACGGTCGTTGAGGTCCAGACTGACGAAGGGCTGACCGGTTACGGTGAATGCTGCCCGCTCGGCTCAGCCTATCTGCCCTCCTTTGCGCTCGGTGTCCGAACTGGCTTACAGGAACTGGCACCGCATCTTCTAGATCTCGACCCACTCAACATCGGCGCCATCAACCGCACCATGGATGCTGCCCTGCGCGGTCACCCCTATGCAAAAGCGCCCATCGACATTGCCTGCTGGGATCTTCTCGGCAAGGCAACCGGCCAGCCGGTCTACACCCTGTTGGGCGGATCCGCCCAAGACGACATCGCGCTTTACCGCGCCATCAGCCAGCAGGGCCCTGACGAGATGGCGGAACGGGTCGCTGGCTATGCCACGGAAGGCTACACGAAGTTCCAGCTCAAGGTCGGCGGCGACGCCAATGACGACATCGAGCGCATTCGGGCTGCCCGCGCCGCTCTCAAACCGACCGACATTCTCGTCGCCGATGCCAATACCGGCTGGACACGCCATGAAGCGGCACGCGTCGTCGGTGCGATATCGGACCTCGACGTCTATGTGGAACAACCCTGCCCGACCTATGAGGAATGTGTCTCCATTCGTCGTCGAACGGGGCTCCCCTTCGTGCTCGACGAGGTGATCGACGGCACCGGCTCGCTGGTTCGCGGCATTGCCGAAGACGCCATGGACATCATCAACCTGAAGATCTCCAAGGTCGGAGGCCTGACAAGAGCCCGGTTGATGCGTGACCTGTGCGTGGAAGCCGGCATCCCGATGACCATCGAGGACACTTGGGGCGGTGACATCACGACGGCAGCTATTGCCCACCTGGCACGCTCGACACCCGCCGAGTTTTGCTTCTCCGCAACCGATTTCAACAGCTACGGGACTGTGTCCATCGCCGACGGCGCCCCGCAGCGCGCGGACGGGCGCATGACTGCGCCCGACAGCCCGGGACTCGGCGTCGCACCCAAATTCGACATTCTCGGTGACCCCGTCCTGACCTATGCGTGAACAGCTATCGGGTCGTGCCACGCCCGCTCGACCAAACGAAACAACTCAATTGGCTTTCCGACCGTTTCGCGGGTGACGAAGTCAAACATGTCTCCACCAGGTCCATGAACCGGTGTGGGGAGGTTGCTTGTTGATAAGATGCCCTCACTCTATCCTATTGAATAATTCGATAACCGGGTGAAGTCATGGACCAGGCAGACATCCTCAAGGTCGATTTCGCTGCGCTCAGGACGCTGCAATACGTGCACGACCTGGAATCCTTTTCCCGCGCGGCGCAACGGCTGGGGCAGAACCAATCGACCGTCAGCTATACCATCGCCCGGTTGCGCAAGGTTTTTGGCGATCCGCTTTTCGTGCGCGAAGGCAACGGCGTGACGGCCACGGACCGCTGCCGGGTCATCGTCAGTCACGCCGCTCGTTTCCTCGAAGAGTTTCAGGGCATCGCCGGCGCCGCCGATTTCGATCCGGCCACCGCCGAGGGCATGGTGACGATCTCTTGCAACCACTACGAAAGAGTCACCATCCTGCCCCAGGTAATTCGGCGTCTTCGAGCCGAGGCGCCGGGCATCCGGCTGCGGGCGCTGAACTCCTCCGCCATCGGCGGCGACCAGCTGAAACGTGGCGAGTGTGATGTCCTGCTCGCACCGATGCAAGTGTCCGGTGACCATCTTTACAAGCGACGGATTCGAACTGACGAATACGTTTGCATCATGGACGCCGACAATCCACTAGGCCGAGCACCGCTCACCTTCGAGGCTTACCAGACTGCCAATCATGCAGTGGTCACGTTTGTCGGCAACTGGCGCCCATTATATCTGGATGCGCTGGAAGCGCGCGGGACAGTATTGCGCCCGTCGGTGGAGCTTTCCGAATACGGCGACCTTGAAGGTTACATCGTCGGAACTGACCTGATCGCAACGGTACCGAACCGCCTGGCGAAGCGGTATTCGCCGAAAATCATTCGCCGGACCCTGCCATTCCATGTCCCTTTGGGACTCGACCTATACTGGACGATGCGCACCCACCAGTCGGCCATGCAGAGATGGATGCGCGACCTGATCGCGGATGACGGCGAAGACGCTCATCAGGCTATCGAAAAACTCGATACTGCCAATTGATGATATTGGATTGACAGCATCCATGCACGCGAGCTCTTTGGCACAGGCATCGGCTCGCCGGGTTGGTTTGGCGAGAGTGTCGACTTGTCCGCCTGGCGGACAGGGCCGTTTGTGCCGTTGCAGCGGTCATTCGAGCGCAATAGGTGCTCTTATTGCTCAATCGGCGCTCATTGTAATAGCGTGTGGGACAAGGTCCTTAACTCAAAGGGGCTCGTCGCATGGACCGGACATCAACCGGACCGCCATAAGGGAGGAATACGTGAACCAGATCTTCAAGCTTGCCGCTTCCGCGGCGATTTTCATCGGCACCGCGGGCAGCGCGCTTGCCGCCGACTACACGCTCACCATCGCTGGCTGGGCACCGCCAACACACGGCCTTAACTCGATCATGTGGCCAAACCTGGTCGACATGATCGAAGAGGCAACCGATGGCAAGGTCACGGCTGAAATCAAATTCGGCCTGGCGCCACCACCGGCGCTGATGGACCTTGTGCAGGATGGCGCCGCCGACATGGCGATCATCTTCCACGGCTATCAGCCTGGACGCTTCGTCGGCACCAAGCTGATTGAACTGCCCGGATATGAAGGCAATGCGGAAGACGCCTCGGTAGCCTATTGGCGTGTCCATGAAAAACACCTTGCCCCGATGAATGAGCACAAAGGGGTCAAGCTGATGGCGCTGACCACCCACGGCCCTGGACAGATGCACACAAACGCCGATGTCAATTCGCTCGCTGATCTTGACGGTCTGAAGACCCGGATCGGTGGCGGGGTCGCCGGCGATGTTGGAGCCGAACTCGGCCTCGTCGGTATTCGTGTGCCTGCTCCGAAAGTCTATGAAACCCTCGCCTCTGGCGCTGCTGATGCAGTCGCCATGCCGATGGAATCACGCAAGGGTTTCAAGTTGACCGAGGTTGCCACCAATGTCTTCGAAATGCCCGGCGGCTTCTACCGCGGTTCATTCGCGGCGATCATGAGCCAGGAAGCTTTTGACAATCTGCCGGACGAACTCAAGGCCGCGCTGGAAGACAAGGTCTTCGGTGAGGTTTCCAGCCGCATGCTCGGTCAGGCCTGGGACGAGATCGATCGTCAGGGAACCGAGGTCACCAAGGCAACCGACACCAACACGATCCGCACGGCATCCGATGCCGACGTGGCTGCCTATCAGCCGATCATCGACAAGGTAACGACCAAGGTCTTGTCGGAGCTGTCCGACAAAGGCGTCGACGCCAAGGCAGCACATGATATGGTCAAGTCGCAGATGTCGGGCAACTGACACCTGAAGATTTGTTGGTCATGGCGCGGCCCCGGGTCGCGCCATGACTTTAGTCGGGCAATCGCGCAGGGGTACTGGGATGAGCACCGTCGCGCGCTGGGCGGACCGCGCAGCGCAACTACCGATCTATCTTGCCTGCGCAGCGCTCTTTGCGCTCATGGCGATGACCTTTGCGGATGTGCTGCTGCGGTCGATCTTCAATGCCCCGATTGAGGCGGCCACCGAGCTGACTCGCATGCTGATGGCGATCGTCGTGTTTTCGGTCTTACCGGTACTATCGGTCCGCAGCGGCCACATTGTCGTCGACCTGATGGACACGTTCTACCGCGGCGGCGTCGTCAGCCGCATCCGCGACGGACTGATTTCTCTGGCCTGCGGAGCCTTGCTGGTCCTGCCGGCTGGCCGTGTCGTCGTTCTCGCCGAAAGAGCCCGCTCCTACGGCGATCTCACCGAGTACCTGAACATACCGCAATTCTATATCGGCTGGTTCATCGCCATCATGACTTACATCACCGCCGGCGTGCTGCTTCTGCGCGGTCTGATGATCCTGTTTGCTCCCAAGACTGTGGACTACCACGATGTTTGAAGCGACGATCGGCTTCGCCGCCGTCCTCGCCCTGGTTCTCCTGCGCGTGCCGATCGCTTTTGCCATGGGCCTCGTCGGCATGGTTGGCTACATGCTGGAAACCAGCTATCGCGGCGCGATCTCCATGGTGGCCCGGCTGATCATCGACGCCAGCCAGGACTACGGCCTCAGCGTTGTGCCGCTTTTCATCCTGATGGGCCTCTTCGTCAACAAAGGCGGAATCAGCCGCGAGCTTTATCAGGTCTCCTACGCATTCCTGGGACACCTGCGCGGCGGCCTGGCCATGGCGACGATCGTTGCCTGCGGCGGATTTGCCGCTGTCTGCGGCTCATCGCTGGCAACCGCCGCGACCATGTCCAAGGTGGCGATGCCGCAGATGCGCAAATACGGCTACGCCGACAGCCTGTCCACCGCTTCCATCGCCGCCGGCGGCACACTTGGCATCCTCATACCGCCCTCGGTTATCCTGGTGATTTATGGCCTGCTGACCGAAACCTCGATCGGCAAGCTGTTCATCGCGGGCATCATTCCCGGCTTCATCGGTATCGTTTTCTATCTCGGCGCGGTGTTCTTTACTGTGTCGCGCAACCCGGACGCTGGCCCCGCCGGTCAGCGGACCGACTGGCGAGACAGGCTGGGCGCGCTGAAGGGCGTGTGGGCGGTGCTCGCACTGTTCTTCCTGGTGATCGGCGGCCTCTACGGCGCCCTCGATTTCTGGCCGATCCATCTGGCGTTTTCGCCGACCGAGGCAGCCGGCATGGGCGCTGCCGGTGCATTTATCATCGCGCTGTCGCGCCGCAATCTGAGCTTCCGCGACACGCTTGAGGTGCTGAGAGAGACGGCACTCACCACTGCGTCGCTGTTCAGCGTGCTCATCGGCGCCTGGATCTTCTCCAACTTTGTCAATATCGCCGGCTTGCCGGAAGCATTGCTTGGCGCCGTGACCGCCTACTCGGTCTCGCCCTGGATTGTCATGGCGCTGATCCTGCTGATCTATATCGGCTTGGGGTGCATCTTCGAAAGCCTCTCGATGCTGCTCCTGACCGTGCCGATCTTCTTCCCGCTGGTGCGCGATCTCGGCTTCGATCCCGTCTGGTTCGGAGTCGTCGTCGTCGTGGTGACCGAGATCAGCTTGATTACCCCGCCGGTGGGCATGAATGTCTTCGTGTTGCGCGGCGTGGTCGGCGACGTCTCGACCGGCACCATCTTCAAGGGTGTTACGCCCTTCTGGGTGGCCGACATCATCCGCCTGGCACTGCTTGTCAGCATCCCGGCCCTTGCGCTCTACCTGCCCAACCAAATGGGGTAATGCCTTTCAGAGAGTGTGTTTCCCCGGCTCGCGCAATTGCTTCGATCGGTTATAAGACCGCAATCGAGGGAGATAAGCGATGAATCCGGCACTTTGGCTGGCACGAACGGCTCAGAAATTGCCCGAGGCGCCGGCGCTGATGACCGGCACACGGATCGATGCATCGTATAAGCAATTCGCCCGGTCTGCCGCAGCCATCGGGCGATCCCTGCAAAGCCGTGGCATCGCCAGGGGTGAGCGGGTCGCGGTGTTCATGGCCAACTCAACGGCCTATCTCGAGGCGCTTTACGGTATCTGGTTCGCCGGCGCGGTCGCCGTTCCGATCAATGCCAAACTGCATGCTCGCGAAGCCACCTGGATCATGGGTGACGCGGGCACGCGACTGGTGTTTGCGGACAGCACACGGGCCGAGGATCTGGCTTCTGTCATGGGCGATACGCTGCCGCAGGTCGTCGATCCGGCCGGCGGGGACTTTGCTGCCATGCGCGCAAGCGAACCCCTGGACGCCCCGGCGGCCATGGGTTTCGATGACCTGCTGTGGCTGTTCTACACGTCCGGAACCACCGGCAAGCCCAAGGGTGTCATGATTTCCAGTGGCAATATCGCAACCATGGCTTTCTGCTATTTTGTCGACGTCGACACGGTCGATCCGCAGGACGCAACGCTTTACGCGGCACCAATGTCTCATGGGGCCGGCATATACAACTTCATGCACGTGATGCGCGGCTGCCGCCACGTCGTACCGGCAAGCGGCGGCTTCGACCCGGATGAAATTCTTGATCTGGCGCCGGCCCTGACCAGCGTGCAGATGTTCGCCGCTCCGACAATGGTGCAACGACTGGTCGCGCGGGCGCGGGAACGCGGCGACAACGGCGAAGGCATCAAGACCATCGTCTACGGTGGCGGACCGATGTACCGCGCCGATATCGAAGAAGCGGTTGCTTGCATGGGCCCGCGCTTCGTGCAGATTTACGGCCAGGGCGAGAGCCCCATGTGCATCACCGCGTTGCCGCGGGAGGCGATCGCTGATCGCAGCCATCCCGACTGGGCCGCACGGCTTGCCTCCGTCGGCACAGCCCAGAGCGCCTGCGAAGTGGCGATCCTGGACACCAACGACACTGCGCTGCCATCGGGCGAAATCGGTGAAATTGCCGTGCGGGGTCCTTCGGTCATGCTCGGCTACTGGAACAATCCGGAAGCCACCGCAGACGCGATCAGGGACGGCTGGCTGCACACCGGCGATGTCGGTTCCATGGACGAGCACGGTTATCTGACCCTTCGAGACCGCTCGAAAGACATGATCATCTCCGGCGGAAGCAACATCTATCCCCGGGAGATCGAGGAAGTTCTGCTTACGCACCCGGCGATCAGCGAAGTCTCCGTCGTCGGTCGACCGCATCCGGAATGGGGCGAAGAGGTCGTCGCCTTCGTCACCTTGCATGCAGACCAGAGCTTCAACCCGGCGGCCTTGGACGCACTTTGCATCGACAGCATCGCCCGTTTCAAACGGCCAAAGGATTATGTCGAGCTATCCGAACTTCCGAAGAACAATTACGGCAAGGTGCTCAAGACCGAGCTGCGCAAACGGTTGGCTGATGCGAAGTTCGATTAGTGCCTGGGGACGTCACCAACAAACCGGAGTCTGAAGACGGATTTGAGCCGCCTATTCGGCAACTACAGAAAAAACTTCGACGGGAAACCGCGCCATTGCTGGCAGCGGCTTCGAACATGAATATCCACCAGACACGATCGCGACCGCGAAACCGGGTCTGTTCTGTCGGGCATTTGTCTTAATCCAACCAACGGCCCCGTACCGAATCGTGAACGCTGGAAGTGCAAGGCATCCCTTGGATCGCCTCTGAACTACGATTCCAGCTTCTTTGCCAGACGGTTGTAGCGCCGCTTGGTTCTGTCGCCGGATTTCAGTTTCTTGGCTTCGCCGGTGTAGTAGTCCTTCTTCGAAGGCTTTTCGCCGTTAAAGCGTACCGACCAGAGGGTCCAGGTCTTCTTGCCGTCGCGGAACCAGGTCCAGCAGTCGCGGACACTCCACGATTTTCCGGAAGAAAAGGACGTGCCTTTCGTCTTCATACAGATGCGGTTGCCGCGAACCATCCAGGTTCCATTGCCAACCCATTTTCCTTGCTTACTGACGTTCTTCGTCGTTCCGTTGGGAGCGAAATAGGCCTGACTGCGGCTCCAGTCGGCCGTCTTGCCGGAATAGAGCGCCTTGACTTCCGCCGAAGACAACTTGACCGCTGTGGCAGGCAATTCTCCGGCCGAAGCAGACTGTAATGTTGCCAGAAAAGAAACTCCGGCGATTACAACAATCCGACTTACCTTGTTCTCGATTGAACCGTTGCCAAAAAACATCACAATATTTCTCCAAAATTGATGAATGCAATTATTCAATATAAAATTAAAATAATCAACATATTTTCTCGAATCTCGAAGTATTGCGATTTGTAAGTAGAAAAGAAAGTCATTTTTAAAGTTCATTCATAAATCCATATTTTTTAAAACGATTTCTACTATCATGAGAGCTTTGGAAAAAGTCCCCTTTCTGAATATATGAACAGGCGGTGTGATGGCTTGAGATGGAACGCGCAAGGCTATTGTTGCTCAACTGTTGCCGCAGCCGCGCTGGGGTCAGTCTGTGGAGCTATCCGAACTTCCGAAGAAAAATTATGGCAAGGTGCTCAAGACGGAGCTGCGCAAACTGTTCGTTGAGGCGCATATCGAATAGTACTTGCTGAGCACTACCCAACAAACCCATCGTTGCCGGTCATGCCGCGGCCGCATTTGTTCTGGCAGGACAAGCCAAAACGCGTCATATGCCGAAGCTCAATTTCCTGACCCCAGGAGAACTGAAAACGGATGCGAGTTCTGAGTCCAAATTGACCGACGCTGTGGCTTGCTCCAAGGTCAGCTTTGACGGTAGCGCGTGACGAAGTCAACGAGGTGCAGGAGGGCCCAGTGAACCGGTTTGGAATGCTGATCTTCATTCTACTGGCAGTCCCGTCGCCTACTTCTGCGCAAGATGTGCGCTGGGAGCTAGTGGATACCGGCGTGCTGAACCATTCATCTCATGGTCAAGGCATTGAGATGCGAATCAAGCCCGTCCCTTTCCCAGATGGTTTGTTCGATGACAACAATTTGGACGATCTAATGTTAGGGCTTTGTAACCACTATGCGCCCTATGTCATTCCTTATGTGTTGGAACAAACCGAAATCGAAGCCCCAGGATTCATCGCAGTGCGGATCGTATCCGGTGGGTCATTTGGCCGCTATGCCTTGCAAGCATATACAATCTCCGATGGGCGTTGCGGCAGCGAGCTTTAGTCCTTGTTCTAACGTGATCTGATTGCTTAAGGTTGGCGGGGCTCAACATTCGTTTCTGCCAGTTCACAAAAGCAAACCTTGTGCAGTGAACTGCCGGCTCGTCCGCGTTGCCGAAATCTACTGCGGGAGGGATCACGCCCGGCTTTGATCCGAAAGAAGGACATCAGCCAATCAGCGTTGCCACCCTACTTCTTCGTCGCGACAAAGACTCCGTCCCAGTCGTCCGCGACACCCGCGGCGGCCAATTGTTCAATGCGCTCCCTGAACACATCGTACAATCCGGTAAGCGATTGCGGGGCTTCTTTCGCCAGTGCTTCGACGGCCTTCTTCGCCGCCGCCAGATCGCCTCGATAGTAGCAATCCATGAACGCCATGTGCCTCTCGGCAAGGCGCTCGAAATACTGCCCCTTTAGATCGACCTCTGAAGGCATGGTCAAAATGGTCAGCGGTTCGGCACGTCCAACGACCCGCACCCGGTCGACCTCCAGTTTGGCGACATCGGGCGCCCCGGTCGCGGTGGTCTCGGCAATCAGGTTGGAGACCCCGTATTGCTTTGTGAGCGATTCAATGCGGGCAGCAACATTCACCGCATCGCCGATGGCCGAATAGTTGAACCGTTGCGTCGAGCCAAGATTACCGACGCAGCAGATGCCGGTGTTGAGACCGATCCCGATGTTGATCTTGTGGGTAAGGCTGGCGTTGAGTTCTTTCAGCCCGGTTTCCATCTGCAGGGCGGCCCGACAGGCGCGCTTCGCATGATCTTCCTGCGCAATGGGCGCGTTCCAGAACGCCATGATGGCGTCGCCCATATATTTGTCGATGGTCGCACCACTCTCCAGCAACACGTCAGTCATCGGCGTCAGGAAGTTGTTCAACAGTTCCGTCAGCTCGGAGGGATCAAGTCCTTCGGAGATTTTGGTAAAACCGCGAATATCGCAAAACAGCAGTGTGAGCTCACGGTTTTCACCGCCCAGTGTCAGCCTGTCGGGATGCTTTGCGAGTTGCTGCACGAGGGTGGGTGCCAGATACTGCCCAAACGCCTGGCGCACAAAACGCTCTTGGTTTTCGGTCACCAGAAGACGTGCGGCGGAGGCTGCTCCGAAGGAAACCAGAATGGCGGTCACCGGCAGCACCGGATCAAGCAAAATCTGCTGCTCAAGAAAGGCGAACCAGCAGGCGACAACCGTTCCACCGCCGAGCAGCAGGGCCCACAAGGTGTTTCCGGCAACCGACAGAAACGGGATCACGGCAATCGCCAGCAGGCTGAGCACCACCGTTGCAAACAGCTCAAGCCCAAGGGCCCAGTCGGGTCGGCTCAACGAAACGCCGGAGAAAATCTGGTCGATGATTTCAGCGTGGATGGTGACGCCCGCGACGCTGGCCGACATCGGCGTCGCCCGCTGGTCGCGCAAGCCTTGCGCGCTGGCGCCGATCAGCACAATGTGGCCAGCGATTGCGTCGGCAACCGCCGGATCGACCTCAACCTCGGTTAAAGTGTGGGCCGGCAGAATGCGCGCTCCGGTACCGTCGGTGTAGTAAACCCACAGGGAGCCGTCTGCATTCGTCGGAACGACGAAATTACCGACCCGCATCGCCACCATGGCCGCGAGGCCCGTGTCGGCTTCACCGCTGGCGCCGGTACCACGGGCTTGCAGTCCCTGCGCGCCCTGGGCGACACGCAGGGCTTCAACCGCCAGTGACGGCAGAATGATGTCGCCGGATTTCGCCAGCAATGGTACACGCCGCACCACGCCATCAAATTGCGGATTGAAATTGAGCACACCGAGACCGAAGGCCGCTCCATCAAACAGCGGCAGGTTGGCCAAGGCTCCGCCCGCATCGGGCAGATACTCGGTCGGATTGGCGCCGCCAAAGCTCAGGCCGGTTTTTGAAACGGGCGCCGGATCGTCGATCTCCGGCGACAGAAGTGCCCCGGTGACGGTCGGATTGCGCGTCAACGCTTCGGCAAACCTCCGGTCATTGTCGAGCGCTTCGAGATCGATACCGCTGCTGGTGATGACGTCGCCCAGTTCGAGCCCCTCAAGAACCCGCGCCGGTGACGTGCGGTCCGGCTCGGAAAACACGATATCGAAGGCAATTGTGGCAGCGCCCAATTGCCCCAGCCGGTCGACGATTTGCGCCAGCGTCGATCGTGGCCATGGCCACTGACCGATCCGTTGGATCGACTCCTCGTCGAGATCGACGATGGTAACCGGTGTGCCGCCATGCGGCCGCGGTGCCAGCCGTTGATAGGTGTCGAAGACCTGCACCTGCAGTCGTTCAAAGGGCGACAGCGGTGACAGTGACAGCAACACAACGCAGGCGAGAGCGGCCATACCGCTGCCCCAAATCACACCACGACGCTGGCGCAACAGTCGAGACAACAGGCTCCGCAAGCTCACTTTTGACATGCCCTCCTATCACCCGTGCCAGAAGTACCCTGGCGCATTAACCGTGACAGTTCATAGCGCAAGTGGGAGCGTCAATCGGTGAGCGCGGGTGGCAGGTCGGCTTCCTTGCCCAAGAAGGTGCCGACCACCTTGTGGTTACCGTCAAGCGCGTAGAAATTGCCGATCGTGCCGGCTGCGATGGCGTTACCGTCATTGACCAGAGCCCCGAGAACGGCTCCATTGAGACCGTTGGATCCAATCAGTTCACCTCCGTAAAGCGCCTGATTGGTCAGGCCTTGACGGTTGGCGACCGTTGCACCGTAATTTGCGCCATCGAGGTTGCTAATGCCGAGTGCACCTTGGCGGCTGGCGAGATCCAGGCTGAGGACGAAATTGCCCGAGGCGATATACTGGTCCCCGTTGCGGGCAACATTGGCCAGGGCCGTTCCTTGATAGAAAGCGCTGGTCGGCCCGGTCGGCAGGTCTTCGGTTCGGGTAATGTCACCGGCGACCCAGGTGCCCATGTGGACATACTCCTGAATTTGATCGGTTTCACCCTCACCATAATCGACTTCACCGCCGACATAGGTTCCCCACCAGCCCCAGTCGGCAAAGGTGCAGTCGGTGCAATGCTGATAACCGTCCAGCGGCGCCGCGCGCCCGGACACGATATAACTGCCCGGATTGACCAGAGACGACGGCACAATGTCTTCATCGTCGGTGATGAAGCCGGTGTTGTTCCTGTTTAAGTTATGATTGGCGGCGAAAGTATTGTCGTCGACGAAAGCACTGTTGCCGAAGTCGTTGGACGCCTGAAGTACGCCGGTACCGAAGGTGACGAAGAGCTCGTGCACGAATGAGTTGTCGACCACATCGACAACGGCTCCACCCGCTCTCATCTCGTCTCCGTTCGGCCCAGTCCCAAGCATCAGGTACATGTTCTCGCCGCTGTCCGTAGCCAGGATTGTCGGGTCCAGGAACCCACCGCCGGACGATTCCGACAGCCCCGTCATGAAGCCATTGCGGAAGCGCGGTGTCCGGCTCAGGCCGGTTTTCGGGACCTGGTTCACCAGATCGGCGACGTGATGCGTCCCGAAATTGCGATCGGACTGGAACGTATTGACCGGTGGTTCGCAGGCAGATATCCGCACCCTTCGGAAACAGAATCGAAAAATGCGTCGGCATTCGGATCGAGTTCGACCCCGATCAGAAAATGCTCGGCGTTGGGACCAAAGGCGGAACCACCGCCGGCGCCCGGCAACGTCACTCCCGAACTGCCACGCATGTTGGTGGCAGGCGCATCAGCGGCCATACGATAGCTTCCCCGCCGCGCCATATATAGCTGCTTCTTGCCGCTGCCATTGGTGAACGAACCACCGGTACCCGCGAAGATGGCGCTTTTCTGCGAACTGCCGGAACCGGTGATATCGATCCAGTGATACAGGGTCCGCTTCTGCCCCGGCGGCGCTTCGACCAGCAGGAAGTCAGTTGTCGCCATGTTGCCCAGCGAACCGTAGAAGGTCGGGTTGAAGAACGCCACATCAGCATTCTGGATAGGATCGACGGTTAGCGAATAGGTTCGGATATCGTCATCCTGAACCGGCAGGGCGGTGAAGTCCGTTTCCGTCCCGGTGAGGATGTAGAAGGGTTCCTTGACATCACCGTCGACGCCCAGGAGGTAAGCGACAAAGTCGCCACGGCCGGCATAGGCCGGGCCACTGATGGGGCCATCCGGCGAACTGCCGGTCGCCGCAAACTGTTGAAGACCGCCATCTCCCTCGGTGCCCGTCAAATCCGGCAGAGTGATTGTGCCCCCGAACGGCGACGGTGCGACAAGTTCACCGTCCTGCTTGGTGAAGGTCACCAGGAAATCAGAGTCCGGCGTCGACCCGATCAAACCGCGGGAGCCTGCGGCGGGATAGCTCTCATTGAAGTGGGTCGTATAGACGTCAGCACCTGTTACGACCCGCGCTTCCTGTGTTTCAGGATCTGGATCCGGATCAGGATCTGGGTCCGGATCAGGATCGGGATCTGGGTCCGGATCGGGATCTGGGTCCGGATCAGGGTCAGGATCAGGATCAGGCTGCGGATCAGGGTCAGGCTGCGGGTCTCCCTCGGCCACCTCGTCGCGAATAATGTCTTCGGACACGTCTGACGGAGGATTGAGGTCTTCACTGACCTCACCCAAATTGGTTGCCTCGACCGGTTTCGGCGTTGGAATAGGAATGTTGCCGGAGAAATTGGAGTTGACACTGGCGACCTGCGACTGGGCGACGGTTGAATCCGTCGGCACCTGGCGGGCGCCGCCATCCTGGCCCGGATTGCCTTGCAGGCTTGCCTTGAAGTTCTGTGCGTCGGCGTCCGAGCGCGGCCGGACATTGCTGCCCCCGTCGTTCACCTCCAGGGTGAAACCGGGCTCGAACAGGCGCTGCTGTCCGCCGCCTGGCCCTTGATAGGTGACCTCATCGCCGAAGATCATCGAGAATGTGCCGCTCGACCCGCTGACATTGCCCTCGACCATGGCGCCGCGAATACCGATCGACCCGGCCGGCGTCTTGACAGTCGCGCCGCCCGGTTGCCGGCTGGTCTGCCCGCCGATGAACCGAAACGCCCCTTTTGCTACCGTCGCCACCACTTTGGCGTTACCGGTGTTCGGGTTGTAGACAAACTCGTCGATGGTCAGTTGGCTGTTCGGCCCGATGGTGAATGTCGTACCATCGACCAGCAACACCTGAACCAGACCGGCCGCATCGGTGCTGATCCGTTCGTTGAATATCACCGTGTGACCGATGCTGATCACGCGTGCCGGCGCACTTCCGCGACGACTCTGTGCATCAAGATTGACGGCGGCTGTCACGCCGACCTTGGGAGAAGATTGGCCAAGCGCGCCAACGGGCACCAGCATGGCACTGCCCATCAGCATCGCAAAGAGAGTTCTGCTCGTCCGTTGAATCGTCATGTCACCAGACCTTCACCAGGGAAAGCGTCGTTCCGACATTGTTGTGCTCGCGTGTGGGATAGTTCGAATCGACGTAGCGATAGTCGAACTCGGCGAGCAGCGACAGATTGTTCTTGATTGGAACGTTCAATGACGCCTGGGCTACATATTCCCAGTCGTATTCCGACTGCGTCGCATTCACCAGCGGGTCTGGCGCGTCATAGTCTCGATAAAGCAGGCCAAGCGAACCGCCGAAGATCCACTTTTGCTCGCCCTTGAATGGCGACATGAAAGCCACGGCGGTGCCGATCTGCAGACCCACCTCCGTGTAACTCAGATAGTCGGCCCTCGAAATGCTGCGTGTCACTCCGCCCGTCGCACTGATGGTTCGCATCGGATTGACGATGTACTGGTAGGTTCCGAGGACGCGGATCTCGTCGCCATCACGGTCGGTGGCGTTCGGCACAGTCGGTGAGTTGTTGTACCATTTGTGCCGATACTCGATTTTCGCGGACCCGGACGAGCGCGGGCTTAGTTGTCCAACGATGCGCGCCCCAGCGCCCAGAAACGTGGAATAATAGTCCTCATGCAAGAATGAGGTTGCGACAATGCCGTAGACGCCGAGCGCCGCATTGTCATAGCCGAAACGCGCCAGGTCGAAGGCCGGTCCGAAGGTCGCCTCCGCCTGGGCCAGATCGAACTGGTCCTGGGTAAACTGCTTTGACGCATAGCCGACGATGTCGAATTCCAGCGATGTCCCCTGCTGAGCCAGTTGATGCGACACGTGGTAGGTGCCGGCCAGATAAACATTGCCATCTGGAGAGGCCTGAGAATCGGCGCTCAGTTGATAAGGCAGGCCGTTGAGGATGATGATTTCGCCGTCAGGTCCGCGATTGGCGTTGGTCTGGTAGCGGATACCGGCACGCATCTGGCCTGAGGTCACGGTGCCTCGCGTGGCGTCGTCGATCCGGTCGAGATAGGCTTCCACCTTCGCGCGCACCGCCGGTGGCACGTTCTGGCCGGAGATCGCCGATTCGAAATAAGTCTGCGCCGTTTTGTAGGCGGTCAGCCTATAGTAGAGCAGGCCGAGTTCGAGCTGTAGTCGCGGCAGGCCAGGCGCAAAAATCAACATGCGCTCAAGTGTCGAGATGGCCGCCTCAAGGTCTCCGGCCTGAATCGACAGAGTTGCGTATTCAAAAGCCGCGTCGAGATCGTCAGGCTGACCCAGCATGTGCTGGAACAGGACGGCCCGTCGGGCCTGGACTTGCGCTTCCGCCTGGCCGGACACCAGCGGTCGTGCGGTCTTTTTGGCAGGCACATTGGGCGCCGTTTGGGCAACAGCACCAGTCGCCAACGCCGCCACACAGCAGGCGATTGCCGCAATCCGCCCCGTTCTGGTCCAACCGTTACGCACGTTCTGTCGACACCATCCGCGTTATATCTTCTTTAACCGATACTATTCCCGAGTACATTTTGCAGAGTCAAACGGGTTTGCCGGCAAACTGCCTGCCATCAGCAAAAGATCGCCGGGTGCGACATTTATGCAATACGCAGTTTCTACATCCTGGGATAGTTTTGCCGGTTCGGGGAACACGCAAAGGGTTTGTCGAGCCGGCCCGATGTTGTAGCCGGCGGCCGGATTCCGGCTGCGAAAAGGCAGCACCAGACCATCCGGTTCCCTTTTCCCGCAGACTGGTATAGGTCAACGGCAACCTTCCGAAACCGGCCGAGCCTGACCGAATGAGCGCTGAACGAGACCTTCTGGAGTCCCTTTTTCACACCGCGGTCGACGCCGCACTTCCCGACAAGACAATTGCTGGATTCCTTCCGGAAAAACCGAAAGGCAGAACGGTCGTGGTGGGTGCCGGAAAGGGTGCGGCCCAGCTTGCCAGGGCACTGGAAGCCCATTGGGACGGGCCACTGAGCGGAACCGTTGTCACCCGTTACGGATACAGCTGCGACACGCGCGATATCCGGGTTCTCGAGGCTGCTCATCCGGTGCCGGACCAGGCCGGTCTCGAGGCAACGCGAGCGCTATTCGAGACAGTATCGGGACTGACCGAAGACGACCTCGTGATTGCGCTTGTCTGCGGCGGCGGTTCTTCGCTGCTGCCGGCACCTCCGGAAGGCCTTGGCCTCGCTGATGAGATGGCGCTCAACGACGCTCTGCTCAAATCCGGCGCGCCGATCGACGAAATGAACTGCATTCGCAAACATGCCTCCGGCATCAAGGGTGGCCGGCTGGCACTCGCCGCCCACCCGGCTCGTGTGGTTTCGCTGATCGTTTCGGATATCCCGGGAGATATCGCTGCCCATGTGGCATCGGGTCCGACGGTGCCGAGCGACAGCACGGCTGACGAGGCACGTGCCCTTGTACGCCGCCACCAGCTTGATCTGCCGCCGGCGCTCGAAGCGCATCTGATGTCCGACGCCGCCCCTGCGCCGTCACCTGACGACCCCCGTTTCGAAGGCAACGAAGTGCATATTATCGCATCCGCACAGTTGTCCCTGGAAGCTGCTGCACGGGCGGCGCGCGAACGCGGCCTCGAAGCGGTCATTCTGTCGGATGCGATCGAGGGCGAGGCCCGCGAAATCGCCCACATGCATGCCGCAATGGCAATCCAGATCGCCCGCCGCAATGCCCCGTTCAACAAGCCGGTCATTCTTCTCTCCGGCGGCGAGACGACAGTCACGTTGCGTCACAAGGGACGCGGCGGTCGCAACAGCGAGTTCCTGTTGTCCTTGGCCCTCGATATCGACGGCTTTCAGGGAATCCACGCTCTTGCTGCCGACACTGACGGGATCGACGGTTCGCAGGACAATGCGGGAGCCTTCGCGGATGGCAATACGGCAGCGGCCATTCGGGCGGCCGGCGGCGATCCTGCCGAGCTACTCTCCCTGAACGATGCCTGGCACGCGTTCGACCTGGCCGGTACGCTGTTCGTACCCGGCCCGACCGGCACCAATGTCAATGATTTTCGGGCAATCCTGGTTCGATAGCCGCAGACGCCGCGATTAGATCAATACGGTATGCCAACATAATTCTCAGCCAGCGATTCCGCGGCCGCTGTCGACCGAACGACTTGCGCGAATTCAGCCCTCTGGATGCGGCGGTCGAATTCACTCGTGTCGGGAAAGCGGTGCATCATACTGGTCATCCACCACGAGAACCGTTCGGCGTTCCAGATACGTTTCAAGGCGCGATCCGAGTAGGCATCCAGTGCGGCATCGGACGCTTCGGCATAATGCTCGCGCAGCCCTTCAAACAGGTAGTGTATGTCGCTGGCCGCCAGGTTGAGCCCTTTCGCCCCTGTCGGCGGAACGATATGGGCGGCATCGCCAGCCAGAAATAGACGGCCAAACCGCATCGGCTCACAAACGAAAGAGCGCAGCGGAGCGATCGACATTTCGAGTGCCGATCCGGTGGTGACAGCATCGGCGAAACGCTGCGGGAGTCTACGCCGCAATTCATCCCAGAACCGATCTTCACTCCAGTCTTCCGCCCTGTCGCAGAGCGCACATTGGACGTAGTAGCGGCTGAGTGTCTCCGAGCGCATGGAGCAAAGAGCGAAGCCACGCTCATGGTTGGCGTAGATCAGTTCGTCAGAGACCGGCGGCACTTCCGACAACATACCAAGCCAACCGAACGGGTATACCTTTTCAAACTCGCGGATCGCCGTCTCGGGCACTGCCCGCCGGCTTGGGCCGTGATAGCCATCACAACCGGCAATGAAGTCACAATCGATGCGGCTGGCGACGCCATCGCGTTCGAAACTGACATACGGTCGTTCGCCGTCAAAGCCGTGCGGTTGAACGTCTTTGGCATTGTAAAGCGTGGTCAGCTCGGAAGCCTCACGCGCATCCATCAGGTCCTGCGTCAGTTCGGTCTGGCCATAGACAAGCACCCGCTTGCCACCGGTCAGGTTGAACAGGTCGATGCGATGGGTGTCGCCGTCGAACACCATATCGAACCCGTCATGTGGCAAGCCTTCCGCACGCATGCGCGCACCCACGCCAGCCTCCTCGAGCATCCCGGCGGTGCCTTCCTCCAGGACACCGGCTCGAATGCGGCCGAGTATGTAGTCGCGGTCGACCCGGTCGAGGATGATGTTGTCTATTCCCGCACGATGCAGCAATTGTCCGAGCAACAGGCCGGACGGACCGGACCCGATGATCGCGACCTGTGTACGGATCGCCTGCTGGGTCATTGGTCTTCCTTCCCCATATCGTCGATATCGGCAACCAGCCCCCTTGCCGTCGACAGTGCGGCGCCCGCGGCCACTGTCATCTGTGGCAGCAGCATCCATTCCAGTGTCCAGGCAGCGCCGGATCGCTCGTTTTCATGCACCAGCGCCTGATGCATTCCCGAAACCAGCGTGGCATTGAAGCGTCCCAACGTCACAAGGATTTCAGCCGCCACCGGGTTTTGCTTGTGCGGCATGGCGGACGAGCCGCCGCCGCCCGCAAGCCGTATCGCGGCAACGTCGTTCTGCGCCATCAGCGCCACATCCTGACCCATCTTGCCGAGCGCCCCGGTGAGGCGCGCCAGCCAGCCTGCCAGCTCCGCAAGCGATGTGCGATCCGTGTGCCAACAGTCCGAGTTGTCCAACCCCAGTGTCGACGATACAGCGGATGCAACCGCGCTGCCCTGATCGCCAAGGCGGTCCAGCGTACCAACGGCGCCGCCGAACTGCAGGCGAACCACCCGATCCCGGATCGTGGGCACATCGTCAGCCAGCGTCCGCAGGGGGCGAGCCCACGAGCCTATTCGGTCACCGCATCGTATCGGCAAGGCCCGCTGCATGCGCGTATGCGCCATAAGCGGGTTGTCCCCGAAACGCGCGTCCAGGCCATCAAGGCCCGCAAGGAGCGCTGCAAGCCGGTCAGCCATCTCGGCAAGCACCGGTTTCAACCGCATGACAAGCGCTGTATCGATCACGTCCTGGCTGGTGGCTCCGAAGTGGACATGCGGGCCAAACTCATCTCCGACCGCGCAGCGCAATTGACGCACAAGCTCAGGCACGACGACACCATCATTGGCCGTCGCGGACCGCAAGGCATCGTGGTCCGGCAAGAAATTCTCACAGGCCTTTTCCAACGCCACGGCGGTGCCGGATGGCACCTGCCCAACCGTTTCCTCGGCCCGGGCGAGTGCCATCTCGAACTCCAGCATCGCTTCGATTTCGGCATCGGCGGTAAAATGGGCGGCAATGGCATCATCGCCCAGCAGGCCCGCGAGAACCGGATGATCGAAGACCGAGACGCTCATGGTTCAAGAAGGTCTAGGAAGGCGCGGATTGCATCGGTCAGGACGACTGGCTGCTCAATGCAGGGCAGGTGCGCTGCCGAAGGAATCTGTTGAAACCGCGCACCGGGGATCATACGCGCCAACTCGCCGACAAGGTCCGGTGGTGTCGCACCGTCCTCCTCACCGACGACGCACAAGGTGGGCACGGCGATTTGCCCTGCCTGTTCGGTAAAGTCCGTATCACGGATGGCAGCTGCCGTTCCGGCATAGCCGCCAACCGGCGTGCGGCACAGCATGTTGCGATACCCCGCCAGCGCCTCCGGCTCTTCGGTTCGGAACCTTTCGCAGAACCAGCGTTCCAGGATCGGATCGGCGATGCTCTCGATCCCATCAGCCCCGATGGCTTCAATGCGGCTGTTCCACAAGTCGGCATTGCCGATCTTGTGCCCGGTGTCACAAAGGACCAGCGCCTTAACGAGATCCGGCCGTTTCTGATAGAGCCCCTGCGCGATCATCCCGCCGACCGACAGACCGCAGATCACGGCGTTTTCGAGCTTCAGCATGTCCATCAGCGCTTCCAGATCGCCAATGTGGTCGTCCATGCTGTAGGGCGGATCGCCGATGTCGGACAGACCGTGCCCTCGCTTGTCGTAGGTGACCACCGCGACGTCCCCGGCCAGCCGCACAAGCACGTCCCGCCAGATGCGAAAATCGGTTCCCAACGAGTTGATGAACACCATTGCCGGTTTGCCGGCTGGCGCGCCAATCAGCTGATAATGCAGCGTGACGCCATTGACCTTGGTAAATTGCACTTGGACTCTCCCTGGCAGCATGAAAGCAAATCGGCCGCGAACGGTAAAATGAAAACTCCAGACTAAATCATAACGAAATTGCGATGATTGAGCACATTTTGGCCCGATCACATTACAATTTTGGTCAAAGTCCGGACTTGGGATTTCAATCCCGACTTCCTACCATCCGCACCGACACCATTGGGTCCGCCATGACATCAGATAACTGACACGTCCGGCCCTATTGCGAGGCAGCGGGTGAAATCTCTCGGTTCGGCTTGCGCCGCAGCCAGCCGCGGACCTTTTCACGAATGGTTTGAAAGAACACGTAAAGCACCGGCACCATCAACAGTCCCAATGTACTATCGACGAGCATGCCGGCAAAAACCGGCGCACCGATGGAAAGCCTGGCCGCCGCTCCGGGACCGGTGGAGAAAAGAAGTGGAGTAACGCCAACTACGAAACACAGCCCCGTCATCGTTACCGGACGAAAGCGCAGCTTTGCTGCCTTGAGGGCTGCGCGGTTAAGGCTTGCACCGGCTTCGCGACGGCTCTTTGCGAATTCCACCACCATGATAGCCTTCTTGGCCGCGAGTCCGATCAGCAGCACAAGGCCGACTTGCGAATAGATATTGTTGTCGAGCCCCGGGATGAAGGCCAGTGGCAGCAGCGCACCAAACACAGCCATAACCGTCGAAGCCATCACCGACAGGGGCAGAGCCCAGCTTTCATACTGTGCGACGAGGAAGAGATAGGCGAAAAGAACCGCCAGCAGGAGGATGTAGACAACCAATCCGCCTGCCTCGACTTCTTGAAGCGTGACACCGCTCCAGACGATCTGGTAGCCCGCCGGCAGCGTATCATCGGCTATCTTCTGCATCGCGGCAATTCCGTCACCAGTGCTGACATTTTCTGATAGAATTCCGCTGATGGAGACATTCTTGAACAGGTTGAACCGGCCAATATTGTCGGCCCCGAGAGTCGGCTTCTTGCTAACGAGGACGCTCAGCGGCAACATCTCGCCGTCCGAGTTGCGGACGTAAATTTCTTCGATTTTCTCGACATTCTGCCGGAACTGCGCATCCGCGGAGATGACAACCCAGTAGATATGGCCGTCCTTGGTGAAGTTGTTGACAAAATAGGAACCGAGGTTGGCCTGGAGCACCTCATAGATATCCGAAATGTCGACACCCAGCGTTTCAGCCCGGTCGCGATCAATCGACAGATAATACTGTGGCGTTGCGGCACTGAAGTTGCCAAATACCTGTTTGAACTCAGGCGCCGCATTCAATGCCGTCAGGAACCCGGTCTTGACCGCATCCAGTTGGTGGATACTGCCATTATTGATATCCAGCAGTTCGGCTGCGATACCGCCGCTAGAGCCGAGTCCCGGAATCGCTGGCCGCGGGAACACCACCGCAGTCGCTTCCGGAATTTTGTTCATCTCAGCATCAAGCGTATCCATTATCGCATGCCACTGGGTTTCCTTGCTCTTACGTTCTCCCCAAGGGGCCAGAACGGCAATGACCGTTCCAACATTGGATATGGTGCCGTCGATGAGACTGAACCCGCTGACGCCCAGTGTATCCACAACTCCTGGCGAGTTTCGGACGACATCGGCGAGGTGGTTGATGACAACTTCGGTTCTCTGTAGCGAGGCTGCCTCAGGCAGTTTGACGCTCGACATCAGGTCGCCCTGGTCTTCCGCCGGAACGAAACCAGTCGGTGTCGTCATGAATAGGTACACGGTGGCGGCGTTGAAAACGGCAAAGACGACCAGGGTCACAGCCATATGGCGAATCATGCGGACGACCAGCCACATATAGGCGCGGCGAAGCCGCGTGACTATGCGCGGCATGATGCGCAAAATTCCCTTCGGATGCCCGGTACTGTGCGTGAGAAGCATCGAACACAGGGCAGGGCCGAGCGTCAGGGCATTGACGGCCGACAGCGCGAAGGCGAAGGTTATCGTGAGAGCGAACTCCATGTAGATCTTACCGGTAACTCCGGGAAAAAAGCATACCGGAACGAACACAGCCGCCAGGACGAATGTGGTCGCAATAATCGGACGCGTGACCTCCGACATCGCCTTCAGCGTTGCATCGCGCGGTTCGAGACCCTCCGCCTCCATAATGCGCTCGGCGTTTTCGATGACGACGATGGCATCATCGACCACCAAGGTTATCGCCAGAATGAGCGCGAAAAGCGTAATCATGTTGGCGCTGAAGCCGATCAAATAGATGAACGCGATGGCACCCAGCAATGAAACCGGAATCGCGATCGCGGGGATAATCGTCGCACGCCAGCTCAGCAGAAAAAGAAAAGTCACCACAATAACAAGCAGCGCGGTGGTTCCGAGTGTCTTGATTACCTCGTCGATGGAGATACGGACGGCTTTCGTAACATCATATCCGACCAGATAGGCGACGCCCGACGGAAACGATTTCGAGAGCTGCGCAAGTTGCTGGTTGACGGCATCCGAAACCTGAATTGCGTTGGCTCCGCTTTCCAGATAAACGGTGATCGCCGCGTTGGGCTTGCCATTGAACAAGGAAGTCACATCGTAGGTTTCGGAACCGAGTTGGACCCGCGCGACATCCCTCAGTCTGACGATCCTGCCGTTGTCGCTCGCCGAAACGATAATGTTCTCGAACTGTTCGGGTTCCGTCAGAAGCCCCTGTGCATCAAGGGTGAACTGGAAGTCCGTGTTGGCAGTGCTGAAAGGCGGTGCGCCGACGGTACCAGCGGTGGCCTGCACATTCTGGGCTTCTATCGCATCGATCACGTCGGTGGCGGTCAGTCCCAGGGACGTCAGCCGATCGGCCTGAAGCCAGATTCGCATGCTGTATTGCAACTCACCCAACTGGCTGACACCGCCCACCCCGGGGATCCGCGAAATGGCTTCCTCGACAATGTTGGAAGCAAAATTGCTGAGGAAGATATCGTCTCTCGATTCATCCGGCGAAATGATATTGATCACCTGGATCAAGTCGGTCGACTGCTTGGACGTGATCACGCCCTGTTGCGTCACATCAGCCGGCAGAAGGGAGGCGGCCAGCGCAACGCGATTTTGGACATTTACCGCGGCGATATCCGGGTCAGTGCCCAATCTGAAATAGACGGTCAACTCATAGTTGCCGCTGTTGTCACTCGTCGACGTCATGTAAAGCATGCCGTCGACTCCGTTGACCTTGTCCTCAATCGGCTCGGCAACCGTGTTCTGGATCGTCGATGCGTTGGCGCCGGGATAGGATGCGGTCACCAGGACCGTCGGGGGAGTGATGTCGGGGTATTGCGAAATCGGCATAAAGGCAACCGCGATCGCACCGACCAAAGCAGTTACTATTGCGATTATGAGAGCGAATTTGGGCCGGTCGATAAAGTAACTGGAGATCATCGTGCTCGCCGGATCAACTTCCTTGTTCGACAGGGGAAACTGTCATTCCCGCACGGATTTTTTGAAGCCCCTGGACGATGACCTGCTGTCCTTCGGAAAGCCCGGAATTAACCTCCCACAATCCTGAGATCTGCTTGCCCAACTCGATGTCGGTCCGCACCACCTTGTTGCTGCTGTCCACCGTAAATACGAAGTGCCCATTTTTATCCAGTTGCAAGGCAGTCTGCGGTATGGCGACAACTGGTTTGGCATCCGGATTTACCGTGGAAACGTTGGCGTACTGTCCCGGAACGAGGACCTTGTCTGGATTGGGAAACGTCGCTCTCAGTTCGATGGTGTCAGTGGATTCGTCCACGTCGATGCCGACATAGGTAATCTTGCCCTCCTCGGGATAGGTTTCTCCATCCGAAAGCGTAATCGAAACGGTAAGTTTGGATGAGTTGTCATCGACCAGCCCCTTGCGCCGTTCTTCGAGCAGTGTCCGTTCGCTGACGTAGAAGATCACATAGACAGGATCGACACTCACGACGGTTGCGAGCGTCCCGCTGTCGGGGTTGACCAAATTGCCGACATTGACCTCCGTTTTGCTGATGCGCCCGTCGATCGGACTAGCAATCCATGTATAACCAAGATTGATCTTGGCTTCCTCCAAATCGGCCTTGGCTTCATCGAGGTCGGCCTGACTGGCAAGAAGGGTCGCTTTCGCAGAATCGACCTTTTCTTGCGGCTCGTCCTGTTTGTCGCGAAGATAAGTCATGCGATCCAGTGTCTTCTGATTGTCTTCAACCGTTGCCGTCGCCCCTTCCACCGTGGCCGTATACTTGTCGACTTCCGACTTGTAGATGCCGCGTTCAATCTCGTAGAGAACCTCGCCTTTGTGGACGGTCGCACCTTCAATAAAATTCCGCTTCTCCAGAAATCCTGTTATCCGCGCCTGCAGCTCCACCGTACTGACGGCTTCAATCCGGCCAACATAGGTGTGAATGGTCCCTGGCGCCTGTTTGGTTACATTGGCGACGATCACCTTTTCAGGCGTCCCTGAAGCGCTTTCTTGGGCTTTGACTTCGAGTATCGGCACGAGGGCCAGACTCGCCAGAAGAACAATTAGCTGGGCCTTCATGAATTCCCCTATGCCCATATATTACCGTTTGGTCCGCGCTAACGCGGTTCGGGTAGCCGACGCTCAATGCTGACGGCATCTCACGGAATCTGGTCTGCGATAACACATGGATTGAACGGTTGCGGTATGCAAAACTGTCAATCCCCAGATTGGTTGCCCCGGGAATACACTTGCAAGAAGTCATCATTCAAACACATCAGGATGCGCATACATTGCCGGGAGCAGGCGACACCTTCGAAGCATGGTGAAAAATTGGCGGTCGAAAACATTGACCTTCGGACCGGCATCTGGTTTTTCAGCAGGCAGCCAATCGCAAAGCGTTCATGACAGAAAACCTGCAAACCGGCCCTCGCACGATCAGCATTTTCGGCTCAACCGGGTCGATCGGGTGCAACACGCTCGACGTGATATCCCACCTCGGCGGGCGCGAGGCGTTTACAGTCACCGCCGTGAGCGGCCGCGGCAACATCGACCTCCTTGCCCGTCAGGCACGCGAATGCGGCGCTGAGCTCGCGGTCACCGCCGATGAAAATCGTTACGCGGACCTGAAGCAGGCCTTGTCCGGCAGCGGTGTTGCGGCAGCCGCAGGCACCTCGGCGCTTGTCGAAGCGGCCGAGCGTCCGGTCGACTGCGTCATGGCCGGGATTGTCGGCATGGCCGGGCTGGCTCCGACGCTGGCCGCGGCGCGCCGGGGCGCCGACATTGCGCTTGCCAACAAGGAATGCCTGGTTTCAGCGGGCGGCCTGTTTCAGCGCGAGATCGAAGCAGGCGGTGGACGCCTTCTGCCGGTCGACAGCGAACACAACGCCATTCAGCAGGTGTTCGACACGCACCAGCGCCACAGCATCGAGCGCGTGATCCTGACGGCCTCTGGCGGACCGTTTCGGCGACTGAGCCTCTCCGAAATGGAAGAGGTAACGCCGGCCCGGGCCGCTGCCCATCCCAATTGGGACATGGGCTTGAAGATCTCTATCGACAGTGCCTCGATGTTCAACAAGGCGCTGGAAATGATCGAGGCGATGCACCTGTTTTCACTGCATCCCGAACAGATCGAGGTGATCATCCATCCGCAGTCGGTGATCCACTCGATGGTCGGCTATACGGATGGTTCCGTGCTGGCCCAGCTTGGCACGCCAGACATGCGAACGGCGATCGGTTACGCCCTCAGCTATCCGCGTCGCCCGAATTTGCCGGTGGAGCGGCTCGACTTTGCGCAGTTGGCACGGCTCGACTTTCAGGCACCGGACGAAATGCGGTTTCCGGCACTGCGTCTGGCCCGTCGCGCCATGCATGAGGGCGGTCATATGGGGGCGATCCTCAATGCCGCAAAGGAGGTCGCGCTTGAGGCTTTTATTGCCGAACGCATTGGATTTCTTGAAATGGCCGTCGTTGTCGAGAGGGTCATGGATCTGATGGGACCAGGAGACACGCCAACCGAAATCCAGACCATCTTCCATATCGATGGCGAAGCACGAAGGAGTGCTGAAGAAGTGATCTCGAACCGCAACGGTTGAGCATGCATCGTTCAGTCTGGGTTCATGTCGCATTGCTAGTGTCGCCGAAGCATCTCGGTCTGATGAACCGATGGCTGCAGAGCATCGAAGGGTGGTGCGGACATCACCTGATCGTATAGAGTAAAAGGGGCTTTCCTGATGGGGGAAAGTGATCGGAGGCTAAAATGAAGAAAATTCTCGCACTCGTATTCGTCGGAGCCGTCATCGCCGGCTGCACACCGACACAGAAGGGGGCGACCATCGGCGCCGCGACCGGAGCGGCCGTTGGCGGGATCACGACGGGACGGGCTGAAGGGGCCTTGGTCGGAGCTGCGGTCGGCGCAGCCGCTGGCGCCCTGATCGGGCGCGTGTCGGAAAATTCCAACCAGTGCTATTACCGCGACCGCTACGGCCGGACCTACACGGCGCGGTGCCCGGCCAACTACTGATCTGAACGTAATTGATAAGCGCAAGGGACTGCCGGTCAGGGCCGGCAGTCCCTTTTTTGCGTCCTATTCGGCGGCATCCACCTTCAAGACACCACGGCGAATTTGATCTTCCTCGATCGATTCGAACAGGGCGCGGAAGTTGCCTTCACCGAAGCCTTCATCACCCTTGCGCTGAATGAACTCGAAAAAGATCGGGCCGATCACCGTCTTCGAAAAGATCTGCAGCAGGATCTTGGTCATGCCGCCATCGACAACCCCTTCGCCATCGATCAGGATGCCATGCTTTGCCATCCGGTCGATCGGCTCTTCGTGACCGTTCACCCGGTCATAGGACCGATCGTAATAGGTTTCCGGCGGGCCCGGCATGAAGCGCAGCCCATTGTCGGCAAGCGCGTCCGTCGAACCATAGATCTCATCGGTACCGACTGCGATATGCTGAATGCCTTCGCCTTTGTATTTGCGCAGATACTCTTCGATCTGGCTTTTGTCGTCCGTCGATTCGTTAAGCGGAATGCGGATCTTGCCGCAGGGTGATGTGATCGCGCGGGAGACAAGACCGGTCAGCCTGCCCTCGATATCGAAGAAGTGAATCTGTTTGAAGCCGAACAGTTCGCGATAGAAACCCCACCACTTGTCCATATTGCCACGGAACACATTGTGGGTCAGGTGATCAAGATAATAGAACCCGACGCCATCCGGTTTCGGATCGTGCTCGCTGATCCACTCGAACTCGGCGTCATAGGGCGAGCCTTTGTCGCCATAGGTATCGACGAAATAAAGCAGTGATCCGCCAATGCCGACGATGGCCGGAACATCCATCACCTTGTCATCGCCCTTATAGGGCGTCGCGCCTTTTGAAACAGCGTGGTCGAATGCATGTTTTGCATCAACAACACGCCAGGCCATGGACGGTGCGCAGGGACCGTGAAGATCGATGAACCGATCGGCGAACGATCCCTTCTCGGCATTGACGATGTAGTTGACGTCACCCTGTCGCCAGACGGTGATCGCCTTGCTCTTGTGCCGGGCGACCGGGGTGTAGCCCATCCGCGTAAAAAGCTCTTCCAGCTTTTCCGGTTCCGGGTGGGCGAATTCGACAAATTCGAAACCATCGGTGCCGGCCGGATTCTCTTCGCTGATCTTTGCCGGCGGTGCGTCGTGCGGAAACGGACCCATTGCTTTCTCCTGTTTGCGTCATGGCGTTCTGTTGCGCTCACTATCGCGCATATCGCATGCAATTGGCTTGCATTCTTCACGATTTTCAGGAGAGATACGCACAACTTATGCATTCGTGAGAGCAACGGCGCACAAAATGATGGATCAATTCGATCGTGGCATCCTCTACGAGCTTCAACGGGATGCCCGTCTCACAAACAATGATCTGTCCGAACGGGTCAACCTCTCGCCTTCGCAATGTTCGCGCCGACGCATGCAACTAGAGGAGGCCGGCTTCATTCGCGGCTATTTCGCCGGGCTCGATCGTCTCAAGCTGGGTCTCGGAATCATCAACATCATCACGGTCACCCTCGACACCCACAACCGCGACAATGCCCGTCGCTTCGCCAACCTCGTCAACGAACTGCCGGAGGTACTGGAGGCCCATGCGCTGACCGGAGAGATGGATTATCTGATGAAAGTGGTAACACCCGATCTCAAGGCACTGTCGGAGTTCGTCAACGACGTACTCTTGCCGCACGATGCCGTTCACCACGTCAAATCGGCGATCGTGCTGGAAACTCTCAAGGATACCCACGCCCTGCCGCTGGACAGCGCTTGACCGGGAACTGGAATTCTCCGCTAGTGTCCTGAATCTGAAGTTCGTCACATCGTACAGCACGCTCCGAACGAACTTCAGATCCGCCACACTAGACAGTTACAAAATTCGAACCATTCATGGCGCCGCCGCAGGGAATTCGTTCTATTTGCAGAACATTTCCTAGCGGTTTCGAAATACGTTCGCTGCTTTCGGGCTGAAATAATACCAATATTGCGATGAAACAGGCCGGAATTCTCATTTTACCGAATGCATCTGATCTGTTTTGGTTCGCGCGGCGGCGGGCGGTCGAAACAACAATGAAACTGCGGAGTCGAGGCTCAGACTATTCGCATCAGGAAACCAACGGGTCGCCAGCGAACTTCCCCATCGAAATTCAATGATGAAGAGGCCTGGAGACCTATCGGGGCTGCATTGCCCGCTGAAACCACACTTGGGAGGAAAACAATGCACAAACGCTTCTTTATGAAATCACTAGTCGCCGGGGCGCTGCTCGCAGCCGGTACTCTTGCCGGTTCGGGCGCGGCGCTCGCTCAGGAAGTCACGCTTCGCATGCACCAGTTCCTGCCGCCGCAGGCCAACGTGCCGGCCAAGGTGCTGATCCCCTGGGCAAAAAGGGTCGAGGAAGCCTCCGACGGCCGCATCAAGGTCGAGGTATTCTCCGCCATGGCACTCGGTGGCACGCCGCCGCAGCTGATCGACCAGGCCCGTGATGGCGTGGTCGACATCGTGTGGACCTTGCCCGGTTATTCTCCGGGCCGGTTCCCGCGCGCCGAGGTTTTCGAACTGCCGTTCATGATGACCGACGCTGAAGCTGGATCTCGCGCCTATTGGGAACTGTTCGAATCCGACATGAAGGACACCGACTTCAAGGACTTCAAGATCCTCGGCACCTGGATGCACGGCCCGGGCCTGATCCACGCACAGGGCGATGGCGTTCAGAAGCTGGAAGACATGAACGGCAAAAAGCTGCGCGGCCCGACCCGCGTCATCAACGGCCTGCTGGGCGAGATGGGTGCGACACCCGTGGGCATGCCGGTTCCGGCCATCCCGGAAGCCCTCTCGAAGGGCGTCATCGACGGGACTGTCATCCCCTGGGAGGTCGTTCCGGCTCTGAAGGTTCAGGAACTGGTCAACACCCACACCGAGTTTGCCGGCGATGCTGCGCTCTATACGGCCGTGTTCGTTCTGGCCATGAACAAGGCCAAGTATGACAGCCTTCCGGACGATCTGAAGAAAATCCTCGACGACAATGCCGGACTGGAGTTTTCCGCCCTGGCAGGTCGGGTCATGCAGGAGAACGACGCACCGGGTCGTAAGCTGGCAGCGGAACGTGGCAACAACATCGTCACCCTGGACGCGGCCGAAGTCGAACGCTGGAAAGCCGCAGCCAAGCCGGTGATCGACAACTGGATTGCCGAAATGGACGACAAGGGCATCGACGGTGCGGATCTTTACGAACGCGCCCAGGCTCTGATCGTCAAGCACTCGAAGTAGAATTATCGCTATGTGTTGGCGGGGCGTTTCACGCTCCGCCGCATCCATTGACAAAGAACCTATTTGAGGCTCTTGTCGCGAAACCGCGACGTGGGGGGAGTTCGACATGGCGCGCATCGGACGCTTCATTGAGGCGCTGGCCCGATACACAGCACTGGCCGGCGGCCTTGTTTTGACCATTCTGGTCATTCTGACGGTGATTTCCGTAACAGGGCGCGCCCTTGTTTTCGCCGGACTGGCGCCCATTCCGGGCGACTTCGAGCTGGTGGAAGCCGGCACGGCATTTGCCGTTTTTGCTTTCCTGCCCTGGTGCCATTTGCAACGCGGTCACGCGGTCGTCGAGATCCTCACGATGAATTTCAGCAATGGCGTCAATCGGGTCATCGACGTTGTCGCCAACCTGCTGATGTTGGTATTCGCCGCTTTGATCTGCTGGCGCCACTGGCTCGGCACTGTCGACAAGCAAAGTTACGGTGAGACCACCTTCATTCTGCAGTTTCCGATCTGGTGGGCCTACGCCGCCAGCCTGTTCGGAGCGGTCGTGTTCGTCATCGTTTCGGCATGGTGTCTCTTGCGCGCCTTGTCCGAAGTCAGGCGCGGCCCAGAGCCGGCCTTGAGCGGGGAAGCACCGTGAGCAATCTCGAACTCGGAATCTGGTCCTTCCCGGTTCTTCTCGTCCTGATCTTCCTGCGCATCCCCATCGGCCTTGCGATGCTCGCTGTCGGGGTTGGCGGCGGTTACCTGATCAATGATTCCTTCCTGATGATTTTCGGGCAGTTGAAGAACCTGACCTACGGAACGTTCTCAAGCTATTCGCTGTCCATCGTGCCACTGTTTCTGCTGATGGGGCAATTTGCCAAATTGGGCGGCATGTCCTCGGCGCTGTTCTATGCCGCCGAAACCTGGCTCGGCCACCGCAAGGGCGGTGTCGCGATGGCAGCCGTTGGCGCCTGCGCCGGTTTCGGCGCTATCTGCGGCTCCTCTCTGGCGACCGCCGCCACCATGGGTCAGGTCGCATTACCGGAACTGCGTCGCTACGGCTTCTCGGGATCACTGGCCACCGGATCGCTGGCCGCCGGCGGCACGCTCGGCATTCTCATTCCACCATCGGTGGTCCTGGTCATTTACGCCATCCTGACTGAGCAGAACATTGCCAAACTGTTCGTCGCCGCTGTCATTCCGGGCATTCTGGCGGCCGTCGGCTACATGATGGCCATTTCGATTTATGTGCGGCTGGTTCCCGGATCCGGCGGGTCACGCGACCGTGTTCCCTATGCTGAGCGGTTCCGCGCGCTGCTCGCTGTTTGGCCCGTCCTGCTGGTTTTCATCGCCGTGGTCGGCGGCATCTACCAGGGCATCTTCACGCCGACCGAAGCCGCCGCTGTCGGCGCCGCAGGTACCGGTCTGATCGCGCTGGCCAATCGCGGCCTCACGCGGGCAACGTTCAAATCATCGATCCTCGAAACCGCAAGTTCGACCGGCATGATCTTCCTGATCATTCTCGGCGCCGCCGTCTATAACGGCTTCCTGGCGTTGTCGCAGTTGCCCCAGGAAGCGGCGATTTTCGTCACCGAACAGGGCTTCTCACCCTGGGTCGTGTTGACGGTCATCCTGCTGCTTTATCTGGTCTTTGGCTGCGTGATGGATTCGCTGTCGATGATCCTGCTGACGGTACCGATCTTCTTCCCCATCGTCATCGGGCTGGACTTCGGGTTGTCACCGGAGGAGTTCGCGCTGTGGTTCGGCATCCTGGTCCTGATCGTCGTCGAGGTCGGACTGATTACACCACCGGTCGGCATGAATCTGTTCGTCATCAATTCGATGGCACCGGACATTCCGCTGTCTCAGACCTACCGCGGCGTGTTTCCCTTCGTCGCCACCGACCTGATCCGCGTAGTGATCCTGACACTCTTCCCGTTCATCACGCTCGGTATGGTGCGCTGGCTTTATTGACCGGCTTCAAATCTGCCATCGACGTCTCCATGTCGCCGTAGCCGCAGAACCGGTATTCGTAGGCAAGGCCCAGTCGCTCGGCGATGGCCTTTGCCTTGTCCTCTAACGCGGCATCCTTCACCTGCGGCATGAACACCAGCTTGGTGTAGTTGCCGAAGACAAACTCAACCATGTCGTCACGCCGGTCGAGCCCCAGCGCCTCCCACACGAACTTCTCGAAGTGTCGGCAGAAATAGTCGGTCAGGTAGAAGGTGCTGATCTCATCCTCGGCGTGGTCAGCAAATGAATCGTTGCCCATGAAAAACGAAAAGCAATGCGGTCCGCCGATGCGTTCGACATGGCCTTCTTCGGCCAGCACCTTGTCAAGCAGGCCACCGGTCCCGCAGTCTCCGTAGAGAACGTAGATCTTCTCGTATCGCGCACCGGCTTCCAGGATTTTGCCGCGAACCGCTTCCGGAATGGCTCGCGGATCATGGTGTAGCTTGGCTGGCAGGCAAGTGACATCCAGGTGCCGCCAGCCATTCATTTCAATGAGATCGATGATCTCTCGCCCGAGTGCTCCACAAGCGATGAGCAGGGTGGTGCCCTCACCCCGGCGGAACTTGAATGGTTCGTCGATCGCATCGTCCATGGCTAAATCTAGCGCGGGCTGTTCTTCCACACCATCTTGAATGCGGCATGAGTCGAGCCGGAAATTGCCGCAAGTCCCGGAGCTCTGTTGGGCTTTCCAACCCTTCAAACCGCAGTCAGTTCGACTTTGTTGCTGTGCTCTTCACCATCCACTAACCACACGCCAAGTCGGTGCATTCGCCCAAACCCACCAAATGCTTTTTGCGACGATTTCGTTTGCTATTGTTGGCGAACTGTGATTAACGCTCCGCAACGCGCCGCGCGTAGAGGATCCTCGGATCAACAGCGGCGTGCACTGACAGCGCTATTTCGAGAAGATCGTTGCCGCAAGACAGTGCAAGAGTGCACATGATAACACGCAGCTGATCTACGCTCGCCTGCCCTGACAAACCGTTCGTCCGGACGCGACCGACAAGGTCGACGACTGTGGCGACTATAGAAAGACCCTTTTGACCAATTTTGACAGTCTCGGCTTAGCCGAACCCATCCTTCGAGCCGTTGCGGCCGAGGGTTACCAGACCCCTACCCCCATTCAAAACGAAGTCATCCCGACCATGCTGGACGGGCGCGATATTCTGGGCATAGCCCAGACCGGCACCGGCAAAACAGCAGCATTCGTGCTGCCGCTGCTCAACAGCATCGCAAGCTCGAAGCGCAAGGCAGCGCCAAAGACCTGCAGGGCGTTGATCCTGGTTCCGACACGCGAACTGGCAGCACAGGTTGCCGACAGCATCAGGACGTATGGCAAACGGCTCAAGCCATCGGTTGCCGTGGTGGTCGGCGGCCTGCGGCCGCAACCACAGATCCGTGCCCTGGCCGCCGGTGTCGATATTGTGGTGGCCACTCCGGGACGCCTCGAGGATCACCTTGGCACCGGCGCCGTGCGGCTCGACCGCACGACCACTGTCGTGCTCGATGAGGCCGACCAGATGCTTGACCTCGGTTTCGCGCCGGCCATTCGTCGCATTCTCGGGCAGCTTCCGGAAAAACGTCAGACAGTGCTTTTGTCGGCTACGATGCCGAAGCAGATCCGCATGCTGGCGCGCGACTATCTGAACCACCCCGAGGAAATAGCGGTGGCTCCGGTGTCACGACCCATCGACCGCATTGAGCAGACCGTGCTGTGGACCGAGAAGGCCGCCAAGCGCGACCGGCTGGTCGAGTTGCTCAGGGAATACGATGTCGAACGTGCCATCGTCTTCACGCGCACAAAGCACGGTGCCGATCGTGTGAGTCGGCATCTCGATCGGGCCGGATTGTCAGCGGCGGCTATTCACGGCGACAAGAGCCAGGGTCAGCGTGACCGCGCCCTTGGTGCGTTTCGCAAGGCCAAGGTGAATATCCTCGTGGCCACGGATATCGCGGCTCGTGGCATTGACATCGATGATGTCAGCCATGTCTTCAATTTCGATCTGCCGAATGTCCCGGAAGCCTACGTGCATCGCATCGGCCGCACCGCACGCGCCGGCAAGAGCGGTATCGCGGTCTCGCTCTGCGATCCAGCGGAGCGTGGGCTGCTAAAGGACATCGAAAAGCTGATAGATCGCGATTTGGGTGCAGGCGGCAACGCCTCGTCCAAGCCGCCTGCCGCCAAGACGCAGCGCCCGGTCAAACCGGCCAACAACCGGAACGCGCGCCGGCGAAACAAGTGGCAGGCTCAGAATCAAAATAATCCAATTCGCAATTCCGCCACAGAAGCGCCCGATGACGGCCTTAATCGGGTATTCGGCAATGTCACACCCATGCCGCAAAACAACAGCCCGGCGACAGGCAATCGGAAAAAAAGATCCTCGAAATCCCGTCTTGCATCAAAAGGAGAAAATGCAATGCCGACAGGTACAGTAAAATGGTTCAACGGAACCAAAGGTTATGGCTTCATCGCACCGGATGAGGGCGGCGCTGACGTGTTCGTCCACATCTCGGCCGTCGAACGGTCCGGCATGAGCGGACTCGATGAAGGCCAGAAGGTCAGCTACGACATCGAAGTCGACCAGCGTCGCGGCAAGTCGTCGGCTGCCAATTTGCGCAGCGCCTGACGCACACTGATTCAGGAACCGGCGGACAAAAGTCTCGCCGGTTTCTTTTTGGCCGTCAGTCAGGTACCGATGGCTTCGATCTCCGCGATAAGCGCGGTGTCGACAGGGATGCCGTTTGCCAGCAAGTCGCGCTTCATCGCCTGACGGCGATGCCCCGGAATCCGGGCTCCCTCCATATCCGCAATCATGTCCGCCATGGCACCGAAACGTCCAATCACGCCTTCTCCGAAGGCGGTCGGATCAATTGCGATCAGCGTCTGCCCCGATCCGGGAGCCAGTCCTTCCGCATTGAGGAAGGACGATTGTTCGTAGCTGTAATTGGCGCCCGTCAATCCGGCGGCCAGCAACTCAACCATCAGAGCCAGAACAGTGCCTTTCGCGTCGCCCAACGGCGCCATCGTGCCGGCAAGTGCCGCCTCCGCGTCGGTCGTTGGCTGGCCGTCGGCATCGAAGGCCCACCCCTCCGGGATCGGATCGCCCTTCTGTCGCGCCGCCATGATCTTTCCACGTGCCACCCGCGACAAGGAGATATCGACGGTGATCGGATCGCCGTCCGGCAGGGGTGCGGCAAAAGCGATCGGGTTCGTTCCATAGATAGCCTTGCGTCCGCCCCAGGGCGCCATCGCCGCCGGCGTGTTGGCCAACAGTAGTCCTGCCACGCCTTTTTCCGCCAACGCTTCGACAATCGTGCCGGCGACACCGCAATGGTGCGACCGCGTTATGCCGGCAATGGCGATGCCTTGTCGGACGGCGGCGTCGGGTAGCCATTCAAGCGCCACATCGAGCGCCGGATAAGCAAACCCGTTCGCGGCATCCACCAGCGCTGCTCCGGGCCGTTTTTCAATCAGCTCGGCAACCGCGTGGCCGTCGACCTTGCCGCAGGCCGCCTGCGCGGCATAGGAGCCGACACGCCGCAAGCCGTGACCACCCTGGCCCGTCAACTCTGCCCCGAGCAGCGCACGAGCAACGCTGGCCGCATTGGCCGGCGAGGTGTTGCTGCGCTCCAGGGCAGCGCTGATCAGCCGCTCGACCTCAGGCGGCTGCAGGATGGTTCGCTCAGCCATCGACTTTCTCTGTGTGGTTCGCAAGGTGCTCCAGGACCGTCTTTGCGGTCAGTGCACTGACTCGCACATTCGATTCTTCGGTGACGCCGGCAATATGCGGTGTCAGCACCAGGTTCGGGATATCGGCGAATGCGGCCGCTGCCTCAGCGCTCAGAGGCTCGGTCTCGAAAACATCGAGGGCGGCACCACCGATCTGTCCGGCACGAAGCGCCTTAGCCAAGGCCTCCTCGTCGACAATGCCGCCGCGCGCGGCGTTGATCAGCACGGATCCCTTTTTCATTCTTCCAATCGCCTCGGCATCAATCATGTGCCGGGTAGCATCGTTCAGTGGCGTGTGCAGGCTGACAACATCGGCCTGCTCGAGGACCGCCTCAAGCGACACGTTGCGAGCCAGTTGCCAGGCCGAATCGTTGGCGGGGCGATGGGGATCGAAGGCGAGGACCGGCATGCCGAGCAACTGCGCCCGCACGGCCACCTCATAGGCGATGGCACCGAATCCGACGAGCCCCATGATCTTGCCCGACAGTTCCCGTCCCATCAGCCGCTCGCGTGGCCAGGTGCCTTCCAGCATGCCCGCCGTTGACAGGTAGGCGCCGCGCAGCAGGATCATGGCGTTGGCGATCACATATTCCGCCACCGCCAGATTGTTGGCACCGGTTGCCGGATAGACGGCAACACAACGTTTCCTGCAGGCCTCCAGATCGATGTTGTCGAGACCAACGCCCAACCGCCCGACGCACTGGAGATTGGGTGCGGCATCCAGCAGCTTGGCGGTCACCTTGGTCCGGTTGCGAACGATCAGCGCCGTCGCCTCGCCAAGCAGCCCGGGAATCTTCCGCGGTGAGTTGGCGAGTTTCGGATCGTAGTGCGTATCCAGTTTGGCGGCGAGGGTTTTCACCGCCGCCTCATCCATGAATTCGGTAATGACGACTCTGCTCATACAATCCCCTCATCGAACCAATCGAAGGTCGATCGAATCATTCGACTGCGGCGATTTTGAGTACCGAACCGGACGAGTCCCTCAACAAATCAGGCACTTCGGTAAAGCTTCGTCATCACGAATTCCCGGTGCCCCAGCGCCTCGGCGGCGGTCGCCCGCCCGTTGGCCGTGCGCGCGATCATGTCGATCAGCACGTCACCGGCCTGATCGATGGTGAGATCGCGGCGCAGGATACCGGAGACGTCGACATCGATGTGCTCGCCCATGGTGCGGATGGTGCGCGGGTTACCGGAGATCTTGATCACCGGAACAATCGGATTTCCGACAACGTTGCCTTGCCCCGTCGGGAATGTGTGGATGACATAGCCCGCGGCCGCCATCAGCGTCACGCATTCGGCGGCAGCCGACGAGGTGTCCATGAAGTAGAGCCCCTTGCCCTTCTTCGGCTCCTCGGCGGGACCCAAAGCATCGACATAAGTCGAGGTGCGGCCGATCTTTTCCAGGTTGCCCAAAGCCTTTTCCTCGATGGTCGTCAGACCGCCGAGAATATTGCCCTTGGTTGGCTGGCTGTCGGACAGGTCGGAGGTCTTGTGCGCCTCGATCACATCGTCCTGGTAGGCCTGCCAGATCTGCATGAACTTCTCGGCCGCCTCCGGATTGGCAGCCCGATCACGGCACAGATGTTCCGCACCGGTGATTTCGGACGTCTCGCCGAAGCAGCCGTAAATGCCTTCAGGCAGCAGTTTGTCGTACATGTTGCCGACCGTCGGGCAGGACGACAGGCCAGTTGTCGTGTCGCTTTCGCCGCATTTCGTGGATATCCACAACTCCGAAACGTCGCACTCTTCGCGCATCAGCTCGGTAGACGCGTGCACATAGTCCTTGGCGACCCGCGAGGCCGCGGCAATCGTTGCAATGTCACCGTTCTGCTCGATCGAAAAACCGGTTACTGGCTTGCCGGTTTCGGCAATGCCGTCAACCACCACCTTGGTCCACTCCGGCTCGATGCCGATGACGACAACCGCTGCGACATTGGGGTTTGCGCCGGTACCGATCATGGTGCGGAAATGCAGATCGAGATCGGCCCCGAATTGCAGCCGACCATAGGCGTGTGGTAACGCCATCGTGCCCTTGATGTTGTTGGCGACGGCCTCGCATGCGGCGTTGGAAATGTCGTCCAGCGGCAAAATGACAACGTGGTTGCGAACACCCACGCGTCCATTTTCGCGGCGGTAGGCCATGATTTTCTGAGACATCGTAAACTCCTACCAGCGCTTGGTCTTGACGTTGTGAACGTGGACGTGTTCGCCCTTGCGAATGGGCGCAACCACCTTGCCGATATCCTCGCCGTATTTGGTGATCGTGTCGCCGACCTCGAGATCCGAGAGCGCAACCTTGTGGCCGATGGGCACATCGTTGTTGCTCATCAGTTCAAAATCGGAATCATCATGGGTCACGACGCAGGTCATGTTCGTGCCGGCTTTCAAATCTTCGACGACAACCACGCCGACATTGTCCTTGTGGTCATGGACCAACAGGTGCGGGATACTCAACGGAACCTCCAAAGGATATCGGATCGGCGTCTCGGCCGATCAAGTCTTATATAATATATAAGATACGTTATGCTGGTCTTGTCAACCGGAACCGGCTACAACAGGCGAGCTTTTATTACGCTCTCCGGCCGTCGGGCAAAAGGCCGGAAGGGGCTGTGGCGGATAGTGCGGGGGATTGCGGGTTTGGCATTGCAGGACAACGAAACGACGATCGGCTTCAAACCGCTTTACGCCCAGGTGAAGGATCAGCTGATTCGCCGCCTGGTGGACGGCACCTGGCAACCCGGCATGAACATCCCAAGCGAGCAGGAGCTCGCCCGACAGCTGAATGTCAGCCAGGGCACGGTGCGCAAGGCGCTCGATTCCATGACCGCCGAGAACCTACTCGTGCGCCGTCAGGGCCGCGGCACCTTCGTCGCCGAACCGGAAGACGCCCGCATCCTGTTCCAGTTCTTTCGCCTGACCTCCGACGGCAACGACAGCCGCAGCGCATTTCCGGACTCCACGCTGTTGTCCTGCACAGGCGAAAACGCCGACAGCGAACAGGCCGAAGCACTTTCGCTCGCCCAGGGCGCCCCGGTCTGGCACATCGAGCGGGTGCGCCTGCTGCTCGACAAGCCGATGCTGACCGAGACCATCATCATTCCCGCAGAAATCTTTAAAGGCTGGGACGCGCTGGACGAGATTCCCAACAACGTCTACCAGCTCTATTCCACCCGATGGGGCATCACCATCGCCAAGGCCGACGAACAGCTGAAGGCGATTGCCGCCGGCCCCAATGACGCACACCATCTCGGCTGCGAAATCGGCGAGCCGATGCTGCAGATCCGCCGCATCGCCCGCGATCTGCAGGGCAACCCAGTCGAACTGCGCATCTCCCGCTGCCTCACCGGCGACATGCACTACGCGGCAAACTTGCCGTAGGGTTTCACGCCGGCGCCACCAGGTTGGCCATGAGGCGGAAGGCACCGGGCACCAGTTTTTCCATCTGATGATGCAGGATCAGCGACGTGTGCGTGTGCCGGCCGCTGCCGATCCGTGCCGACAGCATGGCGCCGAGATGCGGCTCCTCGTCCGGATCGGCCATGGACAGCAGCGGGGTGTAGGCGTCGGCCCAGCTTTTGGCGAAATAGAGCCCTCTTTCCTTGTGCCAACCGCGCCAGTCTGCCTCGCCGATCGCATTGGGCGTCGTGAGCAGCGGATGCTCCGGTGCGAGATGCGTGACGGCGGCATTCTCGTCGGTCACCCGCCAGCGCAGCGATGGCTTGCCGATTTCGAGGCGTGCCGGTGGCACCGTGTCGGGGTCCCAGGCGTCCCAAGGACGGTGATAGAGCGTCACCAGATTGCCGCCGCGCCGGACCCACTCATGCACCTGCGGCAACGCGGCGCGAAACTCCGGCCGGGTGCGCATCGCGAAGATGCCGACGACCAGCGTGCCGAATCGGTCGAGGCCCCGGTCGGTCAGCATGTCGTCCGACACCGCTTCGACCGGCAGCCCCAGTGCTTCCAGCCAGTGATCGACCCGGTCGTTGCCGCCGCCCACATAGCCGATAGTCACGTCCGGCAAAACAGCGTCGAGCACACAAACGGTGACGGTTGCCAGTTGGACCCGGGCGCGCGGCGGAATGTGCGGATAGGAGAAGCGGCGCACGCAATGGGCCGGCTCGCCGTTCAGGAGCAGCGGGATCTCGTAGCGGCCCGGAGCGACACCGGCGGGTGGGTCGACCGCAAAGCCGCCGTCCTCCTCGCGCACCGTCCAGCCATCCGGCAATTCCAGCCACAGCGTTGCTTCCTCAGGAAATACCTCCGACAGCCGCACCGACAGCGGCCGGATCGGCATTTGCCGATTGACGAGGTGTGCTTCTCCATCGATAGCGGCCGAACGGGCCGGCAGCACGATCGGCGGCACCTCGAGCGGATACAGCATCTGCGACAGCACGCCGTTGGTGCGGGTCGCAAGGCGGACTGCCGGCGCGCCGGCGCGGGCCGGCAGGTGGGTGTCCGGGTAGCAATTCGTCGATACAGCATCCCCGGGCACCACCAGATGATCGCCTTCCCGGGTCCAGCCGTCAGGCAGCACGAGCTCGGCCTCCGTATCCGCACCGGAAGCGGTCAGCGCCATCGGCACCCGATCGCCGGGCCTCAGGTAATCCATGGCCACATAGGCCGTTGCCTGAGCTCCCGCGGCCAGGGCAATGACCCGCGACAGCTGCTCTTCCTTGCGATCGAGCCGATGGCCGATCTCCGCTACAGCCTCCTGCAGACAGTCCTGGCGCGCCTGACGAACAAGGGACAGAGCCGCGGCAGCGTTGGTTCTGACCGCTTCGGTGTCCGGAAAAGCGGCCCGCGCCGCATCGCAGGCATCCTGCGCTTCTCGCAGCACATCGGCAATTCCGCCGGCGACGGCCGCCAGATCGGCGAGCGTCTTCGCCAGGCCGCTGGTCAGCTCCACCTCCGGCGCATCCGCAACCGAGCGGGCCAGATGCAGCGGCCAGCGATTCGGCCGCCCATGCGGGACCCATCGGCCCATGCCCTGCGTCCGGTGGAAGACGCGCGAGTGCTCGCCGATCTGAGCCCAGCTCCAGCCGGTCACCGGATCCACGCCATCGGCATCGATCGTTATCGAGGCCGGCGGCGGCGGCAGGTCGTCGTCATAGGAATCGCCGGCGCCGGACCAGGCCGGCAGATAGAGCTTCTTGACCTGCCACGGCTGCAGATCGACCTTGCCGAATGCCGGATCGGCCGCCGCATCGACGGCCTCGTGGGCAGCCTGGGTCATCGCCCGGTGATGGCCGTGCTGGCCGGAAATGTCGAGAAAGGTCGGGCAGACGATATCCGGCCGTTCCATCCGGATGATGTGAACGAAGCGTTCGAGCACCCGCTCATGGCCCCATTTGGCGAGTGTTTCGGCGCCGCTTTTGGAAAAGCCGAAATCGAAGATGCTGTCATCCGGGGTTTCCGACAGCCAGTAGAGGCGCATGTCCAGCTGATCGGCGGCCCGTTCCATCTCCGCCGTGCGAATAACGCCGAGATCGTGCGTTGCTTCCGCGCCGATGTCGTTCTGGCCGCCCTCACCGCGATTGGCGCAGGCGAAGGACAGCGCCAGGCCGTCGCGAAAGGCAAGAGCTGCCAGCATTTCCGAAGTCTCGTCGTCCGGATGGGCGCCGGTATTCATGAAGGAAACGACGCTTTGCAGCGGCTGCAACCCCCGCCACAGCAGCACGATTCTCGGCGCTGCCATCTGGCGAAACAGGCGATCCGGGTCGGACAGGGGCATTCGATCCTCTCAGCTGGCCGCAATACGCGGGGTGAAGGTGTCGTGGATGATCAGAGCGGCGCCGCCAAGCGCCGCTGTCATGCCGCCGGAAGCGCCGCGCAGCACCCGGCCGACGGGACGATCGGGACGACGGGCAAGAGATCCGGGTGGCAATTGCATCGTTTCGATTAGATGGTCGAGCAGGTTGTCCGGCATGGCGCCGCCGATGATGACCGTCTCCGGGTCGAACAGGTTTTCGATCATGCCGATCGCCTGGGCCAGCGGGCGGGCCGCCTGCTCCAGCCATTCCATCAGTGCCTCGTTGCGCTCGCGGTAGAGCCTCTCGAGGTCCCGGACGCTGTCGACGGCGATGCCGTTACTCGCCAGATGGTCGCGGACCGCGAAGCGGCTGGCATAGGTTTCGAGACAGCCGCGGTTGCCGCAGGCGCAAGCGCGCCCGTTGGGAACGACGACGATGTGGCCGAGTTCGCCGGCATTGCCGAAAGCGCCACGCAGGACCCGCCCGTCGGCCACCACCCCGAGCCCCAGTCCGGTGCCGAAATAGACGTAGCAATAGGAATTCAGCCCCCTGGCGACACCGCCCACCCGTTCGGCAACGGCAGCCGCCGTGGCGTCGTTCTCGACCACGACCGGAACGCCGAGACAGGCTTCGAACGTTGTCACCGGATCGACGCCGTCCCAGTCCTCCAGCTCCGACTGGCTGGCGCCGGACAGGCCGACCTTGCCGAACGGCCCGGGCATGACGATGCCGGCACCGAGCAGCTGATCGCCGCCGATCCCGGCTTTTTCGGTCAGGTCGCCGAGAAGCTTCGCGGTGGCGCCGCAGACGGCGGCCGGCGAGCTGTCCTTCAGGGTCATGCGCCGCGTCTGCCGCGTCTGGCCGGCGAGATTGACCAGAGCACCGTACATCACCTGCGGCCGCACCTCGATACCGAGTGCGTAGGCGCCTTCTGCATTCAACGCATACTGGGTTGCCGGCAGCCCGCGGCCGCGTGTCTGCCGTCCCGCCTCGTTGAGATAGCCGTCCTGTTCGAGCTCGGCGGTGATGTTGCTGACGGCCTGCGTCGAAAGGCCGGAGAGGCGGGCGATCTCGGCGCGCCCGACGGGCTGGTGGTTTCGTACCAGTCCCAGCACGACCTGCCGGTTGTGAAAGCGCGTCCGCTCGGCATTGGAGCCGACAATGGCGTGTCTCTGCTTCATGCGCCCGGTTTTAATTCAAGTTACTTGAACATTCAATTCACTTGAATTATTGATAAGGGTCAAGGCCGGCCACAGAGCCGCCCAACGATAATTCGATAGCAAATTACGGCGGCATGACCGCCCGCGACGACCAGGGGAGAGGTCAATCGCCGGAACCGTTCCGGCATTTCCTGAAGTGTTGGCAAATCGATCGGCCGCCCGTTAGCGACGGGTGCCATGGCAAAGGGAGAAGACAGACATGTTACGCAGAATGTTATTAAGCGCGGCAACGGCCGCTTTTTCGGCAGCGGGTACGATGGGCGCGTTTGCCGTCGAGATCGAATACTGGCAGTACTTTTTCGAACCGCGCGTCACAGCGATGGAACAGCTGATCGAGAATTTCGAGAAGGCCAATCCCGACATCACCGTTAAGATGACGCATTTCCCCTACGCGGACTACCGCACCAAGGTCGCGGCGGCCATACCCGCCGGCGAGGGCCCGGATGTGGTGCAGCTGTTTTACGGCTGGCTCAACGACTATGTCGACGCCGAGCTGATCCAGCCGCTTCCGGCCGACACCTTCCCGCCGGACATGATCGAAGCGGAATTCTTCCCGATGGTCCAGGCCATGCGGCGCGGCGACCAGTACATGGCGCTGCCGACAGCCGTGCGCTCGCTGGCTCTGTTCTACAACCAGCGCCTGTTCGACGAAGCCGGCATCGACAAGCCGCCCGCCACCCTGGACGAATTCGTCGAGACGGCCAAGAAACTGACCAAGAAGGACGGCGCCGGCAACATCACCTCCGTCGGCATCACCACCGGCATGACCGCGCAAGACCACCACTGGTTCCGCGAAGTGCTGGTCCGGCAGTTCGGCGGCGAGCCCTATACGGGCGACTACACCAAGGTCAATTACAACGACCCGGCGGGCCTCAAGGCCGTCACCTTCTACAACGACCTCGAACAGAAGCACGGTGTCACCAAGGCCGGCTTCATGGACGAGCCGCAGGCGGCCTTCAAGGCGGGCCGGGCCGGCATGCACATCGACGGCTCGTTCCGCATCGGTGCGCTGGACAAGGTACGCGGCCTCAAATGGGGCGTAGCGGAACTGCCGGCCGGACCGAACGGCGAGAAGTCCAACTACTCCTCCTACTGGGTGAACGCTGTCACCACCAAGGCCGATGCCGAGCGTTACGACGCGGCCGTCAAGTTCATGGAATACATCACTTCGGACGAGGCGATGCAGATCTGGCTCGACACGGTCGGCGAACTGCCGGCGAAGCCGTCGACGGCGCTGACGGACAAGAATTCCGGCAATCCGGTGTTCGGACCGTTCATCCGCGGGCTCGAATATGCCCACACGACCAAGTTCGCCAATGAAAGCGCCCAGCGCCAGCAGATGATCGACATGATCCAGCGCATCGGGCTGGAGAACCAGCCGATCGAGGACAGTCTGAACCAGGCGGCCGCCGAGGAGCAGAAGATCCTCGACGAATATTACGCCAACTAGCCGGCAACCGGGCTCGGCGGAGCAGTCCGCCGAGCTCGCCGCCGTCGGTCGGAGAATGCCGGTGTCGTTCTATCGCCATCTGTCGATCTCGCAGAAACGCATCGTCTGGGCCTGGGCCTTCCTGGCCCTGCCGGCGGTCTTTTACGTCGTCATCCGGTTCTATCCGACGGCAAACGCCGTGCTGCTGTCCTTCCAGGACTGGAACCTGCTGGGCAGTCGCACCTGGGCCGGCGTCGACAACTACATCAAGCTGTGGAACGACCCGGTCTTCTGGAAGGTCTTCAAGAACACCTTCCTCTACCTGATCCTCGGCACCCCGATCAGCCTCGTCGTCTCCTTTGTCATCGCCTACCACATCGACAAGGTGCGCTTCATGCACGGCTTCATCCGGGCGCTCTATTTCGTGCCTTTCATGACCAGCGCGGTGGCCATGGCCTGGGTCTGGCGCTGGTTCTACCAGCCGGTTCCGATCGGCGTTTTCAACAATTTCCTGGCGCTCTTCGGCTTCCAGCAGATCGAGTTCCTCAACTCCACCACCAACGCCCTGCCCTCGATTCTCGCGCCGGCGATCTGGGCCGGCCTCGGCTTCCAGATCATCATCTTCATGGCAGGTCTGCGGGCCATTCCGCAGACCTATTACGAGGCGGCGCGCATCGACGGCATCTCGCCACTTGCAACGCTGTGGGAAATCACCATCCCGCTGTTGAAGCCGACCATCGTCTTTCTGGTGGTGTTTTCGTCGATCGGGTTCCTGCGTATCTTCGACCAGGTCTTCAACATGACGACCAACAATCCCGGCGGCCCTCTGAACTCGACCAAGCCGCTGGTGCTGATGATCTACGACACCGCCTTCAACGGTTTCGACATGGGCTATGCGGCGGCGCAGACCGTGGTGCTGTTCCTGATCCTGCTCATCGTCAGCCTGCTGCAGCTGCGCATTCTGCGGGACCGCTGAGATGAGCACCTCCGACCTCGCTATCAAGCCATCCTCCAAAACGCTGCTGCACGCCCGCGCCATCGGCCGACGGCGCAGCAATGCCCAGTACATCCGCTGGCTGATCCTGTTTTCCGGCGGCGTGCTGATGATCATGCCGATCGCCTACATGTTGTCGACCTCGTTCAAGTTCCCGTTCGAGGTCTACAATCTCAACCTCATTCCCGAGGAACCGACGCTGGAGAACTACCAGCTGGTGCTGGAGGACGGACGGTTCTTCCGGTGGTTCGTCAACTCCTTCATCATCGCCACGATCACCACCCTTTCCAACGTCTTCTTCGACAGCCTGGTCGGCTACGCGCTCTGCAAGTTCCGCTTTCCCGGCCGCTACATCGTCTTCATCGCCATCCTGTCGACGCTGATGATCCCGACCGAGATGCTGATCATTCCCTGGTATCTGATGAGCAACGCCTTCGGCTGGCTCGACTCCTATTGGGGCATCATGTTCCCCGGTCTGATGACCGCCTTCGGCACCTTTCTGATGAAGCAGTTCTTCGAGACGGTGCCGGACGACTTCATCGAGGCGGCGCGCATCGACGGCCTCAACGAGTTCCAAATCTGGTGGACCGTGGCGATGCCGCTGGTCAAGCCGGCGCTGGCGGCGCTCGCCATCTTCGTCTTCCTCGGCAACTGGACGGCGTTCATATGGCCGCTGATCGTCACGAATTCGCAGGAAATCTACACCCTGCCCGTGGGGCTGACGACCTTCAGCGTCGAACAGCAGGTCGAGTGGGAACTGATCATGACCGGGGCGGCGATTTCCACGCTGCCGACTCTGGTCGTGTTCCTGATCTTCCAGCGTTTCATCATTCGCGGCGTGGTCATGGCGGGGTTGAAGGGATGAACGGTTCGTCGGATTTTCCGCACCCGGCCTACAAGCGCACGGTGCTTTCGCCACTGTTCGACACGGTCACGGCCCATCATGTGGAGGCCTTCCGGTCGATCAACCGCGCCCACCTGGTGATGCTGGCCGAAACCGACATCCTGCCGGCCGACATCGCGGCGGCGATCGCCCGCGGGCTGGTCGATATCGACCGGAGCGTCGATACCGCCACGCTCACCTATACCGGCGAGTTCGAGGACTATTTCTTCCTGGTCGAGGCCGAACTGGCAAAACGCACCGGCGCGGACACGGCCGGCTGCCTGCACACCGCCCGCTCCCGCAACGACATGGACCACACGGTCTTCCGCCTGGCGCTGAAGGACCGCACCGACGCCATGCTCGACCAGGCCCATGCCCTGGCGCAGACACTGATCGAAAAGGCCATGGAAGAACGCGACACGCTGATCGTCGCCTATACCCACGGCCAGCCGGCGCAGCCCTCGACCTTCGGTCACTATCTCGCCGCGGCGCTGGAAGTGCTGCTGCGCGACATAAGGCGCCTGCAGCAGGCCTGCGACGACCTCGACCGCTGCCCGATGGGTGCCGCGGCCATCACCACCTCGGGATTCCCCATCGACCGCCGCCGCGTCGCCGAACTTCTCGGCTTCGCCAGACCGCAGGTGAATTCCTATGGCTGCATCGCCTCGGTCGACTACGTCACCGGCCTCTACTCGGCCATCCGGCTGATCTTCCTGCATCTCGGCCGGGTCATCCAGGACCTGCAGTTCTGGTCGGCCTTCGAGGTCGGCCAGCTCCATGTCCCCGACAGCCTGGTGCAGATCAGTTCGATCATGCCGCAAAAGCGCAATCCGGTGCCGATCGAACATCTGCGCCATCTCGCATCGCTGACCTGCGGGCGTTGCGAGACCATGATCGGCACCATGCACAACACGCCGTTCACGGACATGAACGACAGCGAGGGCGAGGTGCAGCAGGCAGGTTACGCCGCCTTCGAATCGGGCGGCCGGGTGCTCGATCTGCTGGCGGCGCTCGTCGCCGATTGCACGATCGATGCCGGTCGCGTCGCCGCCAATAGCGATGCCGCCTGCATCACCGTCACCGAGCTCGCCGATACGCTGGTGCGCGAGGATAAGCTGTCGTTCCGCCAGGCCCATGAGATCGCCGCCGAAACCGCAAGAACGATGATTGATGCCGGACGGCCGTTGGGCGACGGTTACCGAGCCTTCAGTGCGGCCTTCCATCGTCTCGCCGGAAAGGCCAGCAGCCTCGATGAAGACGCCTTTTCGAATGCGGTCAGCGCCGATCAATTCGTCGCGGTCCGCAACCGGCTCGGGGGCCCGGCGCCCGCCGCCATGGACGAAGCGCTGGCCGACTATCGGTGCCAACTTTGCGACCTGTGCGACGTGCATGCCGGCGCGATGGCCCGCAGCCGCGATGCGCGGACCGCCCTGAATGCGGCGTTCGACGCCCTGATACAGGAGTAGATCCCTTGGCCACGCTGTCACTCAGGAACCTCGTCAAGGTCTACGAAAAGACCGAAGTCCTGCACGGCATCGACCTGGACGTCGACGACGGCGAATTCGTCGTGCTGGTCGGTCCGTCGGGGTGCGGAAAGTCCACCACGCTGCGCATGATCGCCGGGCTGGAGGAGGTCACCGGCGGCGAGATATCCATCGGCGACCGGCTGGTCAACAATCTCGAGCCGAAGGAACGCGACATCGCGATGGTGTTCCAGAACTACGCCATCTATCCGCACATGTCGGTGCGCAAGAATATCGGCTTCGGCCTGCGCACCGCCAAAATGCCGCGCGCCGACAAGGAACGCCGCATCGACGAGGTGGCGGCGATCCTGGGCATGACCGACCTGCTCGACCGGCGGCCGAACCAGCTGTCGGGCGGCCAGCGCCAGCGTGTCGCCATCGGCCGCGCCATGGTGCGCAACCCGGCGGTCTTCCTGTTCGACGAGCCGCTGTCCAACCTCGACGCCCAGCTACGCACGCAGATGCGGCTGGAAATCAAGAAGCTGCACCAGCGCGTCGGCAACACCATCGTCTTCGTCACCCACGACCAGGTCGAGGCCATGACGCTCGCCGACCGCATCGTCATCATGCGCGACGGCTACATCCAGCAGGTCGGCACGCCCTTCGAGGTGTTCCACCAGCCGGCCAACATCTTCGTCGCCCAGTTCATCGGCGCGCCGTCGATGAACATGATCGAGGGGACCTGGGGCGACGGCGCGGTGCATATGGAAAATGGCCTGACGGTTCCTGCCAAAGGCCACGCGGCGACGAGCGGTTCGCCGGTGATTCTTGGCTTGCGGCCCGACGACCTGGTCGTCGGCGACGAGGAGCCGTTGTTCGAAGGCGAGGTCAGCGTCCTGGAACCGCTCGGCGCCGACACGCTGGTCTATGTCTCCGTCAACGGCAACGAGGTGATCGCCAAGGCGCCGGGGCGTTCGCCGCCGGATCTCGGGGCGACGGTGCGGCTGAGCGCCAGCCCGGAAAACATCTACCTGTTCGACGCGCAATCCGGCGAGGCCCTGCCGTAATGCGCAGCGATGCCGGAAAACGCCGCGTCGTCTGCGTCGGACGCCTCTATTGCGACCTGATCTTCAACGGCTTGTCGCGCATGCCGCGCCTCGGCGAAGAACTGTTTGCCGAAGGCCTGACGCTGGCAGCAGGCGGCGGCGGCTACATCACGGCCGCCTATCTCGCCGCGCTCGGGCGCCCCGTTTCGCTGGTGGCGACGCTGCCGGCCGAGCCCTTCGGCGCGGTCGTCGCGTCGGAAATGGCCGAATCCGGCATCGACAGCCGCTTCTGCCAGCCGCCGCCGGCCGAAACCGACCCGCAAATGACGGTGGCGCTGGTGCATGACGGCGACCGTGCCTTCGTCACCCGCCGTGTCGGCCCGGCGATCGGCGAAGACAACCGCGCCTGGCTCGACGAGCCCGATGCAGGCCATCTTCATATCGGCGAACTGGCAACGCTGGTCGAGCAGCCATGGCTTGCCCGAGAAGCCCGGGCCAGGGGCATGACGGTCTCGCTGGACTGCAGCTGGGACGATGCGGTTTTCCGTGAAGAGGGCCTGAGCGACCTGATCGCCGGAATGGACGTGTTTCTTCCGAACGAGGCGGAAGCCGAGCGCCTGAAGGAGTGCGGCGTGTCGCTCCCGGCTTCCATGATCACGGTGGTCAAGAAGGGCGCCGAGGGCGCCGAGGCGCATCATGCCGGACGCAGCGACAGCCAAGCGGCGCGCAACGTCGAAGTCGTCGACACTACCGGCGCCGGTGACGCCTTCAACGCCGGTTTCCTGAACGCTTGGCTGAACGGCGCGTTGCCTGCTGAATGCCTCGAAGCCGGCATTGCGTGCGGCGCAATCGCCGTAGGACACGTCGGCGGCGCAACTGGTTTGCTCAGGCCGAATATGTCAAAAGGCATTCTCGATACTGCCGCACCGGCTTCGTAGAGTGAGCCGATACACAGAACAATGTCAGACGATACTGTCAGTGATCTCTATCTGAATTCCCATCTGGCCGCCTTCTATGACATCGGTCAGGCGCAACGGCACGACTTCGAATTTTGCAGGCGTTTGGCCAGCGATGCCCGGTCAGTCCTCGACCTGGGCTGCGGCACCGGCGCTCTGGCAACCGTGCTCGCCGACGGACGGCAAGTCGTCGGCGTGGACCCGGCCGCCGCGATGTTGGAAATTGCCCGGGTACGAGACACATCAAGGGCCGTTCTTTGGGTCAAAGGCAGCGCAACCTCGATCCGACTCGGTCGCCGGTTCGACCTGGTTGTCCTCACCGGCCATGCATTTCAGGTCTTTCTGACGGAGGACGAACAGCTTGCTGTTCTGAACACCATCGCCAACCATCTTGAACCGGGCGGACGCTTCATATTCGACACTCGCAATCCTGACTTTCCCGACCGCAAGGAACGCTCAAGGAAGGAGACGCAAAAGCGGCTCGAGCACCCGGAGCACGGGCCGGTTGACAAGTGGAACGAGTCGAAATTTGACGAAAAATCCGGGGTCCTGACCTACTCGAACACGTATCGCATCATCAAGACCGGCGAAGTGAGATCGGGCGTCGACAGGATCCGATACACCTCGAAGGCGGAACTTGCCGGATTGCTCACCAAGGCGGGCCTCGACGTGACCGAATGGTTCGGAGACTGGACCGGCAAGCACTTCGAACCGCGCTCCCGGGAGATCATCCCGCTCGGGCGACCGGCGGCCTGACATCTACTGGAAAAACACCGATCGGCCCGACCGCGATCGCCACGCGGACAAGACGGTACGGACATTGACCTCCAGCGGCTCCTCCGAATTGACTTCGAAATCGTAACGAAGTCCGCGGTGGATGCGGTTGTAGTCCAGTTCGGCGCTCCCCGCCGGACGGTCTCCGCGCGCCTCCTCGCGCCGGATCAGTTCCGGCAGGCTGCAATGGACACCGACGAAGAACAGATCGAGGCCATCGAAAAGCGCCTTGAGCGACGCGCGCCACCCCTCCGTGTCGAGTATGTGTTCCAGAATGAGGTTGTTGCCCGCCCCGGCATAGGCCGCCAGCGAGCCATGATAGCCATCGAAGAAGTTCGCGCGCATGTCCTTCCAGACGAACTCTCCGGTATCGATGCGCTTTTGCGGCAGGATGCCGGCGTCGCGAATGTGATCGATCGAGATTCGCCAGAACGGCTCTTCGATGGCGTCCTGCAAAGCCGCGGCGATCGTCGATTTGCCGCTGCTGGACGCTCCGTGAAGGAAGATGATCTTGCCGGTCGCATTCGCCGTACCGTCTTGCATGGCTCTCCCCTGTCGCCGAAACGACCGTCGTCAGTCTCGGCGCCAGCCCGTAATCCGCACGCCGCCCAGCCGTTCCGCTTCGGCCCTGCCGACATCCCGAACGGCCTGCGAGAACGTCCAGACATGACCTTCGGGATCGACCGCCCTGTACACGCAATCCCCGTAATACTCGTATCGCGGTTCCTGGATGATATTGGCGCCGCTTGAACGCGCCCGTTCACAATGCCGCTCGATCCCCTTCTCGAGCTGGACATACACAATCTGCGTGTTCCTGCCGCCGGTTGAGCAGGGACTCGCGACCATATCGGACCATTCACCATCTATGACGACGGAGCAGCCGCCAAAGCTCATCTCGGCGTGAACGAGGTGTCCTTCAGGATCGCGAATGTCCATCGAGCGTTCGAACCCGAACGCCCGCTCGATCCAATCGAGCGCGGCGATCGGGTCGCGGTAGAACAGTCCTGTGCGGATTGGCGGTCGGGCGAACGGATCATTCATGGGGGCAACCTAGCGACGACCGCGGGCGGGGACAATGACCGGTACTCACGATGCCGACAGCAAACGATTCCAATTGCGCGTCTGCTTGCCGACCCCCATTATTCGACGCGAGAAGCATGGCAAAAACGGGGAGGCAAACATGAAACCGGGTATTGCTTTTATCGGTCTGGGCACGATGGGCCATCGCATGCTGGCGAATGTGACGAAACATGCGGGCTTCGACATCGTCAGCGCGTGGGATCCGAACCGGGAAGCCTGCAACACGGTCGCACAACTCTATCCGGACGTTCGCATCGCCGGTGATGCAGCCGACGCGATTTCGGACGAACGTGCGGCAATCGTCTACATCGCCTCTCCGCCAGCATCGCACGAGCAATACGCCATGATGGCCGCCCGTGCCGGCAAAATAGTTTTCTGCGAAAAGCCCCTGGGCGTCGACATCGCGGAAAGCACGCGGATGGTCGAGGCCTGCGCCGAGTTGGGTGTAGCCAACACCGTCAATTTTCCGTTCGCGGCGACCCGGGCCGTCGAATGGATACAGGACGAGCTCGACAATGACCGCCTGGGAACGGTGCCCGGTGTCGAGATCCGGTTGCACTTTTCTAGGTGGCCGCGCGGCTGGCAGGAGGCCGCCCGGTGGCTTTCGGACCGGGAGGAAGGCGGTTTCGTCCGCGAGGTCGCCTCGCATTTCGTCTACTTGACGGAGAAACTCTTCGGCCGGGCCGAGTTGATCGGCTCGACAGTGACTTATCCCGAAGACGGGACCTCATGTGAAACCCATATCCTCGCCCAACTGGACTGTTCCGGCATCCCGGTCTCGCTGGTGGGCGGATCGGGCGGTGTGGGCCCCGATGTCGTCCAGTTCACGATCTGGGGAACCGAAAAGTCCTGCGAATTGAGGACCTGGACCCAGCTCTACGCAAGCGACGACGGTGATTGGGAACGGCAACTGACCGACATTCCGGCAGACAGGCGCGATGGCTGTCTGGATACGCTCGACAATCTCAAGCGCCAGGTTTTGGGCGAGCCGGTCGGCCTGGCGTCGTTCGAGGACGCGCTCTCCGTCCAGCGGATTATCGAAGATATCCTGCGGCCGGCACCCGATGATTAGCCTAAAGCCTGACCGCTGTTCCCGTTCGAACCGATTCCTCGGCCGCGGCGCCGATTTCGACGGCGCGATAGCCGTCGTCGAGGCTGACTTCGGGTTCGCCGCCCTCGCGGACGAGCTGCAGGAACTTTTCGTGCTGGAAGAAGGTCGAACCGTGATGGTCGCCGGCCGAAAGCACCATGGAGTCGACATGGATGTCTTCTCGCCGTTCCGTGCGATCCGCCCGTGTCGCGATGGCGATCTGCGACGGCCGTTCCTCGCCGTCCGGATTGAAGCGTGCCGGGCCGGGCACGAAAGCCTCAACCCGCGCAACGTCTCCGATGACGCTGACCGTTTCCTGCCAATAGGACCCTTCAGCAAACATGCAAAGGTCGAGCATGCCGCGCATGCCGTTGTCGAAGTCGATCACGACAAAGGCATTGTCAAGAATGTCGGCCTGGCGTCCGTCATACTCCTCATCGCGAAAGTTCACATCCATGCCGCCCGAGGCATAGACGCGAACCGCCTCCGCTCCCGATATCAACCTCATCAGGTCGAAAAAGTGACAGCACTTTTCCACCATGGTGCCGCCGGTGAACTCCTGAAAACGGTTCCAGTTTCCGACCTTGGACAGGAAGGGAAAGCGATGCTCGCGGATGGAAATCATTTTTGGCGCACCCGGTGTCCCGGCGCGCACCTCCTCGAGAAGCCGGGCTATCGGCGGCATGAAGCGATATTCCATCGCCACCCAGACCGGCGCCTGGCGGGATTTGGCAAGCGAGAGGATTTCCCGGCACTCCGGGGCATCGATCCCGAGCGGCTTCTCGACCAGCAATGGCAGATCGGACGGCAACACGTCGGTCAGCAGGTCGCGATGCTTGTGGTTGGGCGCCGCAAGCACAATGGCGTCGCATTCACCTGATTCAAGCAGCGCCATATGGTTGTCGAAAGGGACACAACCGCCGCCGGCTGTTTCGGCAGCCTCGGCGCGCATCGTCTCGTTGGGATCGGCGACCGCCACCACCTGGGCACCGTCGAGCAGACTGATATTGCGGATGTGCTCCTGGCCCATCATTCCAGAGCCGATAATTCCATAGCGCACGGGTTTCATCTTTCGTTGACCTTCAAAGACGGAGTACGGGAAGATCGAGTTGGGCGGCGAGTGACAGCAGCGCGTCGCTATGATCGCCATAGGCGATAGCCATATGGTGCTCCAACCCGCTGTCGAAGACAGCCGGAAGGACCTGCGACGCCGGCCTGTCGAAGCGCATCACGCCCGATGTGCCGGTGAACGCCATCGACCGCTTCAGCATCTCGCCGGACGCGATCACCAGTTTGTGTTTGCCGAAGGCCTGGCTCAGCCGCACCAGCGTCACCCGGCCGGGTTTCAGCGCGAACTCGTAAAGCAGCGGCATGCGGCGATTGGTGTGAATGGTGGCATCCGGATGTGCCTCCGGATCGGCCATCGACAGCGGTGCCTGGCCACAATGCCAGACGACGGCGGTATCGTCCTCGGTGTCGATATCGACCAGATCAGCGAGGAATACCGGCGCATCAGCGATGGCCTGCAAAAACAACTGAGTGGCCGCGCCGTAGACATCCGCCTCACAAGCACATGGCACCCGGTTCTCACCCATCATCGCCACCGGCCCGCAGACGGCGCCTCCGTATTCGGTGAACGTTTCGGGCCAGCAGCGTATGGCGAAGGCGTCGAAGCCGCCAGCGTCGCGGATCGCTTCGATCGCCGGCTTCAGCGCAAGCGACTTCGCAAGCTCCTGTTGATCGACAGCATCAAGGCCGTTCAGATCCTGCGCAACATCGGCACGCAGTGTTGCAACCGTATCAGCAGACACATCTGCTGCCGTTGAGAAGAGCTCCTGCAGCGGCAGTTCCTCTACGCTGATGTCAGCCAGCGACTTCAGTGCGTCGGCATCGTAGCGGCAGGTATCGAAACCATCCGGATGATTGCCAAGTCGGCCGATCCGACGCCCTGAAACGCTGGCAAGCACCTGCTCGCCTCTGCTCTTGTCCACCGCAACCGGTTTTCCGTAGTCGGGCTTCACCTCAGTATCGCCTGCGATCAACCCGGCGAGGCATTCACCGATGTCAGCGGCGTTCGGATCAGCGTAGAGCCAGCCGAACGACCGGTTGCGCAGGCCCAGCGCATGGGACGCGAGATTGAGCCCGCAAAAGGCGTTGAGACGCAGCCTTCCTCCGAGACGCGGTTCCGGCACCGCCCAGATGGCAAGCCGGGTATCGAATCGCTCGGCGATTTGAGCGACCACCGCGGCGTCGGTGAAGGTTACCTGAAGGACCAGCACCAGATCAGGTGCTTCGTCGGCTACCGCCTCGATCGCCGCTGCCGCGGCGTCACCGTCCATCAGCAGACATTCCGGGCCGATCAGTTTTCGACCCGTCGCTCGCAGCGCTGCCAACATGGAAGCCAACTGCTGCTCTGCGAATTCAACATCGAATGTCGGACGTCCCAGCGACAGTACGGCGATCGAACCCACCTGTGTCATTGTAACGCTCCAACCGGCACCTGATGGGCCGGCAACCTGCTTTCGCTGATCACAAAAATCACCTTCTCCCCCTTGTTCCCTTCACCGCGAACATGCACTAAGTCGAAATCGGGAGCCGTTGTATGAAACTTCGATATTTGGTTTTCGTCGTTTGCGTGGTGTTGAGTGCGGCGGCTTTGACTGCTGCACGGGCGACCGAGGCTGCCTGGGCTAGCCTTGCGACCGGCGGTTATAGCGTGCTGATGACCCATGCCCAGGCGCCGGGTGTCGGAGATCCACCCTTCTTCGACATCGAGGACTGCACCACCCAAAGGAACCTTTCGGACCGAGGCCGCCAGCAGGCGCGTCGACAGGGTGTACGCTTCGCAGCTCGCGCCGTGTCGATCCCCCGCGTTTACTCCAGCCGCTGGTGTCGAACGCTGGAAACGGCCGAGAATGCCTTTCGCGATGTCGAAGCAGAACCGATCGAAGCGCTCGACATCGTCGATGGCGACCCTTCGGCCCACAAGGCCGAAATAATCGACATCATCAAAGGGTTTCGCGGGCCCGGCAACCAGGTCCTGATGACCCACCCGGAGGTGGTCGAAGCCCTGACCGGCAGCATGCCGCGGGCAGGTGAGGCCGTCATCGTGGCGCCTTCGCGGGATGGTGGGATCGACGTCGTCGCCCGCCTGCTGCTCAACTGATTGGACCGGCTTCATTTCCAATCGCCAGTGTGCCTGCTGCATACCAAGACCTACGAACTGAATTCCGAATAGACGTGGCGAAAGGTCTCGTCTGCCGGGAAAAACGCTTCGCCGTCACCCTCGAACAGTGCATGCTTGTGCCAGGGCATCGCATCGGCATCGGTCAGCGCATTCAGATCGTTCATGTAGGCAACGGAGTCTGTCTCCAGCCCATTACGGATTACCTCCCAATCCGGAAAAGCCTTGAAAGCATCGAGCCAGATGGCTCGTCCCGCCAGGTATCCGGAAGCGCCGGCCCGATAGGCATGGGTCAGAATGTTGCGGAAAGCTGCCTTGCCGGCGCCGGCTGACAGCATCACCCAGGGGCGCCCGGCCAACTGACCCATCTCGTCGAAAGCGCGTTGCGCCTGCTCCCAGCCGTCGTTGTCGACGCCGGGCACATCGTCGGCATTGAGCGGACTCTCCAGCTTGAAGACATCGACGCCGTAGTCGGGAGCGGCAAAGGTTTCAACCGAAGCCAGCACATCGTCCGTCTTCTTGCCCTGCAACTCGATATAGTCGCTGGTCTGGTGCGCATCGCTGGCCAGCGGATAGACGAGCAGTTCGAACAGAAACGGGATGTCATAGCGGGCACAGGCTTCGCCAATCCGCTTGACCATATCCTTCTGGTGGCTATTGACCGATGCCGAAGCATCCGGCCGGTACCAGGCAAGGACTTTGACCGCATCGCCGCCCATTCGTTTGATCTTGCTCACGGACCAGTCATCGATCTCCGATGACAGGCGGCCCTCCCCGGTATCGTCGAACAGCGAGTCTTCGAGCGTCACGATCAGGCCTTTTTTCGGCGACAGAAAACGCAGGCCGCGCGGAACTGCGAAATGCGGGTCTAGCAACATGGCCGACGATTCGCCCTGCAGCGTCTCCGTCAGAAGTGCCTTGAAGCGGGCAACGTCGTCATAGGGCGCCGCCTCCGTACCGTAGTGGGCGGCAATCGGCCCCTTGATCGGAGGGCGCTGGTCGACGGCCGTCATTTTGAAACGGCCGGCGTCGTCGGCCATGCGCCGCATACCCCATAATTTGCCGGCTGAAAGATGGTTCACGAGTGTTCTCCAAGAAATGTGTCAACTGTTGCGGAATCGGGAATGCCCTCCCGTCCGCCGAATTTTGTGCATTTGATGGCCGCGGCCGCGTTGGCGTAGCGGATCGCCTCCGGTTCTGTCACCCCACGTCCGAGCATCAGTGCAAATGCGCCATGCCAGACATCGCCGGCACCCAGCGTGTCCACCACCTCGACCTTAAAACCGGGAACTTGGCGGATCGTTTCACCGTCCAACCAGCGAACCCCCCTTTCGCCTTCGGTGACGCAGACCCAGGCACCGGTTTCCCGCGCCGCGTCCCGCAGCCCTTTGTCGAGATCGTCTCCGCCGCAAAAGTCCTGAAGACCCTGAACCGAGAACGCCAGGTGCGACGCGCGATGCAGTGCATCGTCTGCTTCACGTACTGGTGCTTCAGCATCAATGATTCCGGGCACGCCCCGCTGGCGTGCCGCATCCATCATCACAAGCGCCCCTTCGGGCCAGCGCGTATCGGCCAGCGCCGCGTCGAAGTGCGGCAGCTCGGACCGGGCCAGCCAGTCGCCGCCGAATTCCATGCTGGTATCGCGATAGTTGACGATCGTGCGCTCGCCTTCGGCATCGACGGTCACGGAGGAGAACGAAGACCGCTTGCCCTCGAACCGTCGCACCAGCGAACAGTCGACACCGTCGTCACGCAGTCCCGACAGGATCATGTCGGCGATCTGATCGTCGCCCAGCCGCGCAGCCAATACAGCCTTGGCACCGAGGCGCGAAACCGCAACCGCCGAAGTTGCGGCACAGCCACCGCCAACGATCATCGCGTCGCGGGCCCTGTATTTTTGGGCCCGTTGCGGTCTTTCATCCAACAAAAACACAAAATCGATGACAGCCACACCGGCTGCGATGACAGTCGTCATAAGCGCCAAACAGCTCCCCGGGGAACGATAGCCCGGGCCTCCGGCTTTCGGGCAGGGCCAATCTAGCAAGTCTTATATAAGATACAAGACTTGAATTCAGCGAACGGTAAGGAATTTGGTCACATCGCTCAGGGACGGAAGCGAGAGGCGGATGCCGACCACGTCACGGGCAGTTTCCTTCTATGGCCCGATGCGCGACAATCCGCAACGGACAGGAGGAGACACCGCTGACAGCAGACCCCGACTCCACGCGCAGCAAGCACCGAAACCTGAGGGTTTTGGCTGGTCAGCACGGGCTTAACATGGCGGCCTGGACAATGGCCAACCCCTCGGTGGTGCTGGTCTACCTGGCCGTTTCACAGGATGTTCCTGTGTTCATCGCCGGAATGCTGGTGACCGTTAGAAACTCTGCCAATCTTCTATCAGCCTTGTTTGGCGCAGACAGGGTGGCATCCCGCAGCTCGCAAAAAGCCGACATCGCCAAAACCAACCTGTTCATAGCAGCCTGTTTTCTGTTTGCGATCCTCACTTTTCTGATCGGGTCGGTGACCGTTATCGCAGCTGCTCTGATACTTATCGTCGCCTGTATCGGCGTCGCCGAGCAATATCAGATCATGCTGAAATCGGACTTCGTTGGTGACATGCTGGAGTCTGAAGATCGCACCCGCATGACTTACGTTTCGCTGGCGCTGGGGGGCGCGATGGCGATCGGCATGACGTCGCTCGTGCATATCGGCATGGACAGGTATCCGCGTCTCACCGCCCATTCGACCATCATCGGTATAGCCGTGGTTTTCTTCTGTCTGTCGGCGCTGACGATATTGCTGGTACGGGAGATAATCCAGACCGGCTCGAAGGCGGAACGAGAGGCACATGCCGCCCGCGCCACGGGCAGCATATCCGAATCTCTCACCAAATTTCGTGACAACACGCTGCGCATGATGGCCATGCCCTGGTTCCGCCAGTTCATGGCCGTTCGTTTCACGCTCATGACGATCCGACTGTCCGTTCCGTTCTTTGCCATCCTGGCTGCGCTAACGCACAGCGACACCCATCGCGGCCTGACCGCAATGGTGATCTCCACAGCTGTCGGATTCGTAGTTTCGGGTCCGCTTTGGGCGGCGGCGAGCAAGATCTCCAACCGGTTCGTTATGCTGATGGGCGGACTGCTGGCAGCCTCCTGTGGGCTGCTGCTGGTCGTGCACCACGTGTTTCAAATCTTCAACACGGTCCACGTTCACGCCGTCACACTGTTCCTGGTGACCGTTGCGGCGGAGGGCGTGACCAACGCACGTTCGCTCTACTATCTGGACATTGCACCCAAAGTCTATCGGGTGCGGGGGCTAGCCGTTTCAAAGACGCTTATTCGCGCCACCGGCATCGTGGTGACCACCATCATGGCTGCGGCGGCCCACATGCATCACGTGGTGTGGGCCATCGCCCTTCTCGCCGGCCTCAATCTGATTGCCGGTGGGGCGGCTTTTGTACTCGCCGGCAGAGGCAGCATGCCAATGAGCGTCGGTCGGGTCAGTTGACCACTATGGTATAGCGGACGATGCGATTGTTGTCGGAGTCGGCAAAATAGTAATTGCTGCCGTCGATGGCGACGCCTTCCGGATCGTCGAACAGGTTCGGTCCCTTGCCGGGAATGCCGCTGCCGATCACACCGATCAGACTACCGCCGTCCGGCCCGTCCGGATCGATCATCAGCACCCGGTGGGCATCCTGGTCGGCGACGACGAGCCGGCCGAATGCATCGGTGTCGAGGTAACGTGGCCCGATGAAGCCGAACTTCGGATGATCAAGCGTCTGCAGAAGCGTCAAATCAGGAGAATATTTGACCAGTTGCCGGTTGAAATTGTCCGCTACCCATATGTTTCCGTCGCGATCCTCGGCGACATCATGGGCGCCGAAATGGCCGGAAGCCATCGCAACCGCCTCTCCGTTTCGGTAAGCCACCAAGGTGCCGGCGCCGCTTGCCATGGCGTAGACCGTGCCATTTGAGTGGAAAAGCGCTCCCTCGGTGCGCGGTGCGGCGAGTGCCGCTACGGGATTGGGGTTCGCACCCTCCAGTCGGTCGAAGATGAAAACCGCCCCGAGGCCTGTCACCGCCACAGCGGCCCGGCCGTCTCGCCCGAACGAAATATCGTGGATACCAGGCAACCGGCCCTCGGCCATCACCTCGACCAATTCAAGAGTTTCCGCATCGAGCACCGCAATTCGCGACCCGAACTTGTCAGCCACGTAGAGCCGCCCGTCGGGCCCTATCGCCAGATCGTGCGGATCGTTGAGCACCGAAGGCCCCGCCTTGTCGAAGGTGGCGAAGGGGCGCAATTCCTCATCGGCCAAAGCCGTGGAACCCACGGTCAGGGCAAACATCATCACTATCAATCGGCGCATCGGCAGACCCTCCTGCAGTGAGACTAGCACTGGCAAGGATCGGCTCCAAAGTAGCCGATCAGTAAAATCTCCGCGACGGAGCTTCAGACGACGTCTGTTGTCCGAACGGTGGCATTGCTGTAGGTTGCAGGCATGATCGCCGACCGCAACGCACGGACTTTTTCCATGATGATGCCGCTTCCACCACCGGAAGGGGCCAGCGTCTCCATGTGATCTGAGAATTACCTATCGACACGCAAACGACCGCCTTCCCACGAGGCGGTTTTTTTTTCGGCCGTCTCGTCACCCAACGAAACGGAGAACGACATGAGTGCCGAACCGCAACCAACCAGTATCCACGAGAACCAGCTTCGCTGGCGCTACCTGACGACCGCCATTCCCTACGTCAACGCCGCACCGCATATCGGCTTTGCGCTGGAGATGATCCAGGCAGACTGCCTGGCCCGGCTCTATCGATTGCAGGGTGACGGCGTTCGCTTCCAGGCCGGCACGGACGAAAACAGCCTCAAGAACGTCTTGGCGGCAGAGCAGGCCGGCCTGCCGGTTGCCGATCTGGTGCGGAGCAATGCCGAACGGTTCGAGCAGCTCAAACCCGCCCTCGGCCTGAGCGTGGATAATTTCATTCGCACCAGCTGCGACACGAGACACAGGCGCGGCGTGGAAGCCCTGTGGGCCGCATGCGAGCGGAGCGGCGACATCTACCGCCATCGCTACGAAGGGCTTTACTGCACTGGCTGCGAGCACTTCTACAAGCCAACCGAACTGGCTGACGGACTTTGTCCCGAGCATGAAACGCCACCGGAATTGATTAGCGAGGAAAACTACTTCTTCCGGCTGTCGAAGTATCGTGAGCCCCTGCGCGCAGCCCTTGAATCCGGGCGCCTCGAAGTCGTTCCCGCCACTCGCCGAAACGAAGTGCTCGCCTGGATCGATAGCGGCCTTGAGGACTTCAGCATTTCACGCAGCGCGCAACGAGCCCATGGTTGGGGCATTCCGGTGCCGGGCGACGACAGTCAGGTGATCTACGTCTGGTTCGATGCCCTGGGCAACTACATCACTGCGCTCGGATACGGCACGGGTTCGCACGGCCTTTCGCGGTTCTGGACCGGCGCAACAAGCCGTGAACACGTGATCGGCAAGGGCATTACCCGATTTCACGCCCTCTATTGGCCAGCCATGTTGCTATCGGCCGGGCTGGAGCTACCGACGAGGATCCTCGTGCATGGCTACGTGACCGTCGATGGCCGCAAGATAGGAAAATCGGCCGGCAATACCGTCGATCCGGTGCCGCTGGCACGGGAACTGGGCGCGGACGCGCTTCGCTATTATCTGCTGCGTCACATCCGCAGCACTGAAGATGGCGACTTTACCAGGTCTGGACTTTTACGCGCCTACAACAGCGAACTCGCGGGTCAACTGGGCAATCTGGCGAACCGGACCGTCGGCATGATCCATCGCTATCGCGGAGGCATTGTTCCACACCCACCGGCAGACGATGGGTCCGCGCTCGCGGGTGTGCCTGGTCAGCAAAATGTGGAGGCCGTGATACGGGCAATACAGAGTTTTCGCTTCCAAGAAGCTCTCTGCGTCCTTTGGGATGGCGTGTCCGCCGCCAACCGCTTTGTCAGCGAGATCCAGCCATGGTCGCTCGCCAAAGCGGCGGCCGGAGACCAAAGGGCAGCACGGGATCTTGATGCGTGCCTTTATGCCCTTGCCGACGCGCTTAATGTGATCGGCCACGGTCTTGCGCCCATTCTGCCCTCGACAAGCGCCCGCCTTCGAGCGCATCTTGGGCTGGATGAAACACCCGGTTCGTTCGAACGCATCGATGCGATCGCCGGCAACCGGGTCGATGACAGGGCGATCCTGTTTCCACCCGTTGAAGGCAACCGGAGCGACAGCAGATGACAGATCCATTGCAAATCGCCACCCTCAACACCGGTGAAGCGGGCCGACTCGGCCTTTGCCGCCTTCCAGGCTTGACCAGAAATCTGGATGCTGATCTCGAGAGCCTGAGTGCCTGGCGACCCGAAATGGTGGTGTCGATGACGACGACGCAGGAACTCGTCGCAGCAGGCAGCGACGACATCGGACAGCGTCTGGAAGCCTTGGGCATTGCCTGGACACACATGCCGATCGCCGATTTCGGAGGCCCGGAAGGCGCCAGCGAAGAGCTTTGGTCGGGCTTGTCGGAGCGCGTCCATGCCAGCCTGAATCGAGGTGGCGGAGTGCTGTTTCACTGCCGCGGTGGTCGCGGTCGCTGCGGCATGATGGTGCTCAGGGTCCTGATCGAAAGCGGCGAGGATACCCGTCAGGCGCTGTCACGCCTGCGTCAGGTTCGACCCGGAGCGGTCGAAACGGACGAGCAACTTCAATGGGCAGCCGCGGTGGGCCCAGCGCCGATCGGCCGAGGAGTTCTCTAGTCCACCGGCAATCCGCTCGGTACGGAGTCAGGCCGGCCCAGACGACCCTTGACGCTGCTGTCACCGGTCAGAGCATGCATGAAGGCAACCAGTTGCTGTACTTCTACGTCATTCAGCTTGATCGCTTCGATGTCGAGCGCGCTACGCATCAATTGCCGCTCACGCGTATCATGAAGCGAAAGGAAATCCTCATGGTCGTGACGGCTGCTGCTCGGCAGCATGACATGATCCGGCGTCCAGTTTTCGAACGCCGTCTGCGGGTCGAGATGGTGGCGAATGATACCCTCGAGGCTCGCATAGGCACCGTTATGTCCGTAGGGACCGGTCAGCGCGATATTGCGCAGTGGCGGCGTTCGGAAGCGATAGGCATCTGTCGCCTTGTTGGTCTCGGCCATGCGACCCAAATCTCGGGTGACCTTATCGAAGGCTATAACCTTGCCGGGGCCGAAATGCGGTAGGCAGATGGCATGAAAATCCTGATCCGTCAGCAATTGTCCGCTGTGACAGGTGCTGCATTCTCCCTTGCCGTAGAAGACCTCCATGCCGGCCTTTGCATCGGCATTGAGGGCGCCGCGATCACCCGCCAGGTAACGGTCGAACGGGCTGTCGTGGGAGCGCCATTCGGAGATCACGAAGTCGCCGATCGCGTTGGCGATATGGACGAAGGCAATGTCGTCGGCCGCCTGAACATCCGGATAGGCATCAACGAAAAGCGGCAGATAGCCCGGTATGGACTGAATGCGTTCCGCAAGCAGTGCCCAGCCGTGGTCCATCCGATCTTTCATCGGTCCGGCGATCTCGTTATCGCCGGGCTGACCTGCCATCTCCGTGGCCGATGTGACGGGAAACGATGCCTGAGCGGCGGCAATATGGTTGAGCCCCTTGGGCAGTTTCTCCTTGGCGGGCGAAACGAAACCGTTGCCGTACCGGTCGCCCTTTGCCAGGCGGCCGTCGTGGAACATCATGTCAATCTCGCGATGGCCGGCATTGAACAGAGCCGGAGCGTTGCGTGGAACGCGCTCGTGGATCAACGTTTTGCCGCTGCCGGTGGTCCGCTCGGCGCCGAGACCGACACCGCCTTCGCCGACACCGAGAGCCAGCGCATCGGCGCTCGCCAGATCGTGATGGTGACAGGTACCGCAGGAGATGTTGCGGTTCCCCGACAGGATCGGATCATAGTAGAGCAACTGCCCCAGCTGCGCCCGTTTCTCGTCAAAGGGCAGAAAATCATCTTCGGCCAATGGTCGCGGCAATACCTTGTCACCCTCGGCGAAGACTGAATCGGCGTAACCCGGCACAAGTATGAGTGCCAAAAGAACAAGCAATGCGCCCGGAATGATTGCATTCAATTGCTGTCGCACGGTCACCTCCTGTCACAGCTCCGCGTTCAGCATTCTACTCTGTCAGAAATGCTGTACAAGGATTCTGTTCACGGATTTGTGAGTTTTCGTGAGGTTTGTGTGATTAGCGCTACACCAGCACCAGAACGCCCCGTCTCACGGCGTCGATAGAGGCTGTCTTCGACACCGCGAGAGCCTTTGTTGGGCTTAGTTTGAAGCGTGTTGCGGACTTTCAGCCCTAATCCACAGGCAGGCCACTGGGCACGGAATCCGGTCGGCCAAGCCGTCCTTCGACGCTGCGCTCCCCGGTCAGTCCCTTTATGAAGGCCACAAGCTGTTTCACTTCGCGGTCGTCGAGATCGACTGGCTGGATATCGACCGTGCGGCGCAGTTCCTCCATCACCCGCCTGTTTTGGAGGACGGCAAAGTCGGAGCCGGCCAGGTCTTCACTGTGCGGCAAGGTCACGTCCGACGATTGCCACTGATCCAGTGCTTCCAGGGGGTCGAGATGGTGCCGGATGATGCCCTCGAGGCTGTCATATGCGCCATTGTGCCCGTAAGGCCCGGTCAGTGCCGCGTTGCGCAGAGAGGGAGTGCGAAAACGGTAGGCGTCTTCGAGGCGGTTTGTCTCTCCCATGCGGCCGACATCGCGAGCGATCAGATCGAAAGTCCGGGTTCGCCCTGGCCCGAATTGCGGCAACGCCAGCGCGTGAAACCCGTGATCCGTGAAAAGGGACCCGCTGTGGCAAGCAGCGCATTGACCCTTGCCGAAAAAGACCGCCATTCCGGCCCGCGCATCATCATTAAGGGCGTCCCGATCACCCGCCTGATAGCGATCGAACGGACTGTCGAAAGACCGCCACTCGGAAATGACGAAATCGCCAATGGCATTGGCGATGTGGACGTATTCAACGTCTGCAGAATGGTGAAGCTCCGGAAACGCCTCGACGAACAGCGGCCCATATCCGTCAATGGCGCGAACCCGTTCGGCCAACAGGCTCCAGGCGCGATCGATGCGTCGGTTTACCGCGCCGGCGACCTCGTTTTCTTCTGACCGACCCGCCATCTCCGTCTTCGAAGTCACCGGAAATGCGGCTTGCGCAGCGACGATGTGATTAAGCCCCTTCGGCAGATACTCATCGGCCGGAGAGTTGAAGCCGTTGCCGTAGAGGTCGCTGACGCTCAGACGACCGTCATGGAAAAGAACCGTGATATCGCGGTGCCCGATGTTGAACAGCGCCGGCGAATTACGCGGCACCCGACGCTCGATGCTCGATCGTCCGGAACCGGTGGTGCGTTTCTGCCCGATGCCGACTCCACCTTCGCCGACGCCCAAGGGCAGCGAATCCGCGCTTGCAAGATCATGATGATGGCAGGTTCCGCACGAGATGTTCCGGTTGCCCGACAAGATAGGATCATAAAAAAGCAGCCGCCCCAGTGCGGCGCGGCGCTCATCGAAGGTCAGGAAGTCCGCGTCAGAAAGCGGCTTCGGCAAATCAACCGGCTCCGGTTCGTCGGCCAGAGCGGACCCCGTCACGCCGGCGGCAAGAACGAGCACCGCCAGGTGTCGCAGGGCTCCAGAAAGGACGTTGCACGATCTCAGCCGCACGGTATTCTCCCACTTGTTCGCCGCACCGCACGCATGATCATCATAAATCGGGAAATCCGTCCATGGGAATCGCAGTCTATCGTATCGCTCTCGCTGCAATCCTGCTTTCGCTGTTCTCAACACCCCTGCGCGCAGAAATAGAGCAGGCTCGCGATCTGATGGAGGAAAGCCGCTTCGAGGAGGCGATGGAGGCGCTCCTTCCGGCCGCCCGCTCCGGCAATGCAGACGCGGAGGAACTGATCGGGGTGATGTACGCCATGGGCCTGGGTGTGCCGCGCGACGACATCCGCGCCTTCGAGTGGTATCTGCGTTCCGCCATGAAGGGTCACCCGGGCGCCCAGTCCGGCATCGGCTGGTACTACGAGGTCGGTCGCGGCCTTCCCGAACCCGACCTCGTTCGCGCCTATCTCTGGTATCGCCTGTCGGCCATCGGCGGCGACCCCGATGCTGCGATCAGCATCGAGGAAGTGGTCAAGAAGATGACGCCGGAGCAGATTGCGCATGCGCGTATTCTGGTCGAGGACTACCGCCCCTGGATGTACCCTTTCCGCTGATTCTTCCTCACGCGGCGACGGCGCCGACCGGCTTGGCGAACCGTTTGAGCTCGCCGGTCTCCGGATGGCGGATTGGCTCCGTCGAGTACTGGCAAACATAGGCACGGCGCTCGCGATCGGTGCTGTTCGGCCCGGAACGATGCAGGGTCAGGCTCGAGAACGCCACAATGGTTCCGGCGGGGCAGGTCATCGGCTGGCCGGGATCCGTTCCGTTGTAGCCATTGAGCTCGCGAGAATCTTCCAGCCATTCGTGCGGGTCGAGGCCCGGTTGGGCGTCGAGGTCGCGCGGCAACAGATAGACGCAGCCATTGTCTTCCGTCGTATCGTCCAGAGCGATCCAAACCGTCAGATAGGGGGCATGATCATAGCCGACATAAGCGCCGTCCTGGTGCCACGCGAAGCTGGCTCCCTTGCCGGATCCCTTGACCACGAATTGCTCATTGAAAAGAAACCCTTTTTCGCCCAGGCAAGCGTCGGTAGTCGAGGCGATCTTGTCGCCGAGCAGAAATGCTTCGACCTTTGGAAATTCCTCGTGCCGGTGGGCCAGGAAGCGTCGGGCTTCTCCAAGTCCGATCTTGTGCCGACCATTGCCGCCATCATCAATGGGTTCGTCCAGCAGTGTCTGGCAGGCGTCTCGCAGGATCGTCAGTTCCTCGGCGTCGAGGGCGCCCGGAAAAATCGCGTATCCCCTGGATCGGAATTGCTCGGCGGATGATGTCATGGTCAGCTCCCAGATTTGCCATTCTTTGCAAAATACCGCAAATTTCCCACTAGATCTTTGCATTTCAGAGGGACTTCTTTGCAAAAATGGTCACAGACACAGCCCATCCACTCGTCCGCCCCGAACCCGGTGGCCTGTGCTGGAAGCGATCGGATCGACGCCGCTATGACAGTTCACCTCGTCAACACGCCGAACTGGTCGTCCTGCACGCGCTGAGCGGTGAGGCGCGCTACCTGATCGACGGCAATGTACACACTTTGCAGGCGGGATCGCTGTTATGGGCGTTCTCCGGTCAGGCCCATGTGTTGTTGTCCGATTCAGACGATTTCGACATGTGGGTGTTTCTGATCTCTGAACGCATTCTGACATCAGAACTGCGCTCCCTGCCGAATATGCCGCAGCTCGCGGTCACGGAACGCGACGGGCCGGTGGCACCGCGATCTCTTTCCTCTCAGGGTTCCCGCGAGCTGGAGGTAGTAGCCGGCGGTATCGGTGCATCAGCCGATGCGCCCATTCAAGCCATCGGTCTGCGTTGGTGGTTGGCACGGGCATGGCATCACTGGCAGATCGCATCGACCGGCCGCTTTACCGCTGTCCATCCAGCGGTCGATCGTGCCGTGCGAGCCATGCAGGATGACCCGGCAAGCCATCTTGCGGCAATCGCCCGCCACAGCGGGTTGAGCTCTGGCCGGCTAGGCCGGCTGTTTCGTGAACAAACGGGCCGCAGCATTGTCGACTTTCGAACCGAACTGAAGCTGGAACGCGTCGAACGTGCCATGCGGGAGAACCCGCGTGCAGACCTGCTACATACGGCACTCGATGCCGGTTTCGGCAGCTACTCGCAATTCTATCGAGCCTTCCGGCACCGTTATCGGGTTTCGCCAAGGCAGTACTTTTCGGTGCATGTGTAGAAGGCCCGCAGGCAGCAACCCGGGTTGGGGCCGCTGCCTGCGGGATCTTGAAATGCCGGGCGCGTGTTACGGCGAACGGGGACCGGCGGTTGCGATGGCCAGATCAGGTTGGAACGCGTCATCAGCCTCAGCATAGGTTCGATACCGCCAGGCAAGTATCGCGCCCAGCAAGACGAGCGTGGCAATGGCCGAAATGACCATGATCGTTGGGATCAAGACCCCCACGGTCCGGTAGGGGATAAGCGGCGACAGGAGCAGCGGAAGAAACCCGATGCCGAGCACGATCGTATTGCGTCCGATCGCGCGGGCAGGCTCCCGATAAACTTCCGCGAGGCGCTCTCTCATGGTCGCAAGCCCGCTTTCCCGAATGCGCGAGACAAAGTGGATGGCGAAATCCACGGCGAGCCCGAGGCTGAGCGTCGAAAGCACGGTGATCGGCATGTCAAAGTCCCGTCCGATCCAGCCGATAGCGCCGTAGGTCGCGGCGATTGCCAGGGTCAACGGAGTCATGGCGAGAAGGGCCCAGCCGAGCGACCGGAAGAGAAGCATCAGCAGGATGAAGACCGCCACGAAGCTGCCGATCAGGGCGTCGAGCATGCCGCTGACCATCTGGTCCTGCCAGATCGCATTGAGGTAGGTCAGGCCGAACCAGGTTGGCGAAACAACGCGCGGCGGCGGGTTGGAGGCCAGATGGGTCGATATGGTTTCCTCCAGCGATCTCATCGAGACATTGTCGCCATTGGCCATGTGAAATCTTATGACCAGTTCCCCATGATCGGAGGAGACGAGCTTGCGCAGGTCGGTCGCGTTCCCGGCGTTTTCGATCTCGCTCAGGAGCCTGGCGACTCCCGCCTTGGTATCTGGCAAACCAGCGTCTTCGTCGCCCGTGAATGCGCCGTGGACCGCGCTTAGAAGATCAGGCAGGGCCGTGGCCTTGGTGATGTTCTCAGAGCGCGTCGCCTCCTGGATCAACTCATTCACGTGGTCGAGCATCTCCGGTTCGAGGAACGCCCCCGGGGAAGACTTCAGTGAAAGATAGGCCAGTTGCGCCCCGGCAAAGCGGTCGATCAAAACGCTCTCCGCAACACGGACAGGATGGCTCGAGGCAAACCAGCGCATGGGCGTGTCGTTGATCTGGATCTGACCAAGCCCCACGAAGAGCGCTATTGCAGACGCCCCGATGACGGACAGGGCCAATCTCGGGCGCCGCAGCGACATTCTGGCGGTCCAGTGCTCGCGCACCGCCGGGTTGCGCGGTGCAAGCTTCTCCAGTGCTTCGTCCGGGATCACAGTGAGCGCAGCAGGCACGATCAGGATCGTGGCGAGCCAGGCCAGAAAGACGCCGAGCGCAACAAAGAGGCCAAAGACCTGTACCGGAGGGATGGGAGCCAATGCCAGGGAGGCAAAGCCCGCCATCGTGGTGATCGTCGTGAAAAGCATCGGGCGCCACAGGGTGTTCAGGCACGCCCGGATGGTCTGCCGACGGTCCTTCGCGCGATCATGACGGTCGGCAAATTCCGACAGGACATGGATGGCGTCCAGCACGGCGATCGGCATGACGAAAATGGGAATCATCGAACTCATGATGTGAACGGTGTTGCCCGAGAGGATGAGCGCCCCCATGGCCCCGAGCGACGAGACCATGGCAACGCCGAGGGGCACGACCGCGATTCGCCAACTACGAAAGATGGCAAGCAGCAGCCCGAAGATCAGCGCCATGGCTGCCGGCGCGGCAATGGCCATCTGCACAAACATCTCGAGGCCGAACACGGATTGCGCGACGGGCAGTCCGGTCACGCCATAGCTGTTGCCCGCGTTGAGGGTGTCCATTTGGCTCCGAAGGCTTCGCAGGATCCGATTGCCGAACGTCTTGTCCGCGATTGGGATAGAGAGCGTCATTGCCTTGCCATCACCGGAGACGAAGGTGTCGCGCAGCATGTCCTCGCTCAAGGCGCGGTCTCGGACCGAGAGCGCCTCCACCTGGGTTTCGGGGATGCGGGGCATGAGGGGCGCCAGGGCAACGCCGCCATCAGCACTGCGTTGCGCCAGCTCCACGGTGCCGGGCGCAACGATATCACCCGCAATCACCCCGTCTAGCGTCGCCGCATGCCGGGTGAGCGAGGCGATGTCAGCCAGGGCGGCCGGCGTGAACACGCCGTGTTCGGACTGGACGTTTTGCACCGCGATGACGATAGCGTCATGAAGTTCGAAACGCTCGGAGAGTTCGGAGTTGAGCACGCGCACCGGCTCGTTTGCCGAGAGCATGTTCTCCGGGTCTGTATCGATTGTGACCTTCGAGATCGGGATGCCGGCGACCAGGTAGGGGAGCGCCACGGCGACCATGATCGCGCCCAGCAGAGCGGCAACGTAAGCGAAGACACGTTTGGGGTGGTTGACTGCAAAATTCAAAAGAGCGCTTTTCATGACGCGGCCTCTATTCCTTCAAGCCAGTGACTGGCGTTGGTGTTTTGGGGTGAATGGGTTGCCGCTTGCGCGTGCACAAAATTGCCGGTTTTGGGATCCGCCTGGTACTCTGGTCCGAAGCGGTCGTAAGCGGCTGGCAACTGGTGGACGGCTTCGACGATGTAGTCCGCCGTCTGCTCATCGAGGAGATGGCAGAAATTCAAACGCGTCCAACCGGGCTTTGCGAGGATATGTCCCTCCCGGATCTGTTGCCGGATGCGCTCTGACAAAGCGCGGTCAACATTCAGCAACCGGTGGCCGTAGGGGCCCGCGCAGGAACATCCCTCACGCGCCTGGACGCCGAACAGGTCGCTCAGCATCTTCGTGACAAGGCGGTGGTGGACGATCTGACCGCGCGCATCCTTGAGCAGAAACGACACGATGGGCAGGCGTTTTGCCGTCGGGTGACCCAACAGAACGATCCGATCGTTGTTGCTCCATCTCGCCCAGGCGCTGGCGAGAAACCTCTGGCCGCGCCGTTCGATTTCACCGATGCCGATCGTGTCGCGGATGGAGAGAGCCAGCGCGGCGCGAATGTCACCCAAGGTGTTGGGTGAGCCTGCCTCTTCCTTAAGCTCCAGATCATCAAAATAGTCGTGGGCCCAGTCGGAAACGTAGGAGACCGAACCCCCGCCGGGCCAGGTCGGTCGCGCCATTCGGACCGCACTCCGGCGCAGCACCAGAACGCCCGATGCGCCGGGCCCGCCGGGAAACTTGTGCGGCGAGAAAAAGAGAGCATCCACGGGCGTATCGGGGGCTGGTTGCATCGACATCCTGAGATACGGCGCACCACAGGCGTAGTCCCACACGGCCAAGGCTCCGTGAGCCTTCAGCACGCGCGTTACCGCCACCACGTCCGTGAGAATGCCGGTGACATTCGACGCCGCGGAGAATGAGCCGATGATGAGGCGGTCGCCCGCGTGTTCGAGCAAAACCCGCTCAAGGGCACCCAGATCGACCCCACCACCAGGGGCCTCATCGATAGAGATCGTTCGTGCACCAGCTTCCCGCCAGGGCAGGATGTTGGAATGGTGTTCATAGGGCCCGACGATCACGAGGGGCTCCACCGTTGCGCCCCACGGGGCTTGCGCTGGCTGTGTCAGGCCGAGGAGATGAGGCAAACGATTTGCCGCCGCCGTGGCACCCGAGCCGCAGAAGATGACGTGAGAGTCCTCTCCCGCCTCCACGGATCTCGAGATCAGATCCCGCGCCGTCCGGCGCAGACCGTTCATCTGTTGCCCGCAAGCCGAAACCTCGGTGTGCGGGTTTGCAAAATATGGCAGCGCATGGACGCGAAGCCAGTCTTCCACCTGGTCCAAAGCGCGGCCGGTGGCGGTATAATCTGCGTAAATCAGGGGTTTGTGACCAAATGGGCCATAGATCTGCAGCTTGGAACCAATGAGTCCCTGGCGCAGCGCAGGGACCGATACCGGTCGTTCAAACATAATGGGATCATCCACACTGGTGAGCATAGCCTTCCTATCCACTGTAAAGTTCGGTTCTTCAGGCGCCCGAGCCGACACATCGCAAAGCTGTCGCGAAGGCCCACTTCAGCCAGCCGGGGAGCACAGGACGTCGACCTAGTGCGCGCAGAGATTGAATGCTTGGAGGAAATCTGTAGATTCCATCCAGATATTTATGAAAATCGACGCTTTGCCCGATGGTTTTTAGATTCGGAGAATATCAACTCGATCCAGGTCGCTTCGAGCTCAGCCGAAGAGGCGAGCCTCTGCATGTGGAGCCGCAAGTGCTCTCCATCCTCCAGACCCTGATCGAGAACCGCGACCGCATGGTGACGAAATCCGAGCTCATGGACGCCGTCTGGGATGGCCGCACGGTCTCGGAGAGCGCGGTGTCCAGCCGCATCCGTTCCGCCAGGCAGGCGTTGGAAGATGACGGCAGGTCCCAGGTTTTCATCAAGACGATCCACGGCAAGGGACTGCGTTTCATCGCGGATGTGGAAGAGATCGACGAGGCAGGGTTCAGGTCCGACCCGGCAACAATTCAGGCCGAGGAAACCAATCGCGCACCGGTGCAGGTTAGAGACCGTCCTTCTATCGCCGTACTGCCCTTCGAATGCCTGACGCCCCATCCCGAGGACGCCTATTTCGCCGCCGGTCTGACCGAGGATATCATCACCAATCTCTCGCGGTTTAGCGATCTCTTCGTCTTCTCGCGCCTGACGACGACGGCCCTGGCCGGCGTCGGGTTGGGTTCGCAGGACATCCATCAGCGGCTGGCCGCTGATTTCGTCATCGAAGGAAGCGTGCGGAAATCCTCAGAGCGGGTCAGGGTCACATTCAAGCTGATTGATGCGACCACTGACAACACGCTCCTTGTGGAACGGCTCGAAGACGCCTGCTCGCTCGAGAACGTGTTCGACATCCAGGACAAGATCTCGCATCTCATCGCTGGCCGCATCGCAAGCCGACGGCACCTGTTGCGATTGAATGAGCATGAGGATGCCCGGCGTCTGGGCCGCGCGACCACATGGGGCACCTACCGCTGGATCACGCAGTATTACGAATACATGCGCACCCGGGACACCGCGGTCCATGCCTCGGTGAGGACCGGGTTGAGCGAGGCTTTGGTCAATGATCCCAAGTCCAGCGATGGCCGGGCAGCGCTGGCGGTGCTGCTGCTCGACGAATTTCGTTTCGGCGTGAACGGACGGCCTGGCCACCCTGTGCTGGAAGAGGCCTACAGCCAGGCCAAGGAGGCCGTAACACATGACCAGGCCAACGCCTTCGCGCACCAGGCTCTGGCCATGGTGCAATATCATCGCGGCGAATTCGACGAATTCCTTGCCTCTTCCGGCATCTCACTCGCGCTCAATCCGGGGCGCGCGGATGCACTGGCGGCATTTGGATGCTGTCACTATCTGGCCGGGCAGTTCTCACGGGCGTTGGTCCTGCTCGATCAGGCTATCGAGCTCAATCCCATGGAAACGGGCACGCCGCGCCTTGTTCGAGCCGGCTGTCACTTCGTCGAAAATCGGCACGACGCGGCCCTGGCCGACATCCGTCAAACCGACCTGCCCGACCTCGCCTGGTTTCACGCCTATCGCGTGGCCATCCATCATGCTGCCGGAGAGACGGAGTTTGCGCTCGCGCAAGCCGCTTTGATCGCGAGAGAATTCCCTGATTTTCTGTCCCTGGCCGCTGAAATGAGGGATGTCTTGAGGGTTTGCGACAGGGTGCACGAGAAATTTGCAGCGGCCTGGCAGGAAGTGTTTGCCTCGCTCTAGGGCATCCATGGTCATCGGGTGGGTTTGCGCGGATTTGATCTTGCGGCGTCAAAATCAACCGACTTTGTCATTTCGGTTGCAGATGTGAAGCCGAATACCGGCGCCAACGGCCCAAGAGATTCGACTGATTTCTCCCGAAAGCCCTCACGCTCATAGAACGCACGCGCACGCGGGTTTGTGTCGACGACGTCCAACCGAACGCTTTGAAGATCCAGGGATGCGGCGTGCGCTTCGATCGCACGCAACAGCGCCGTGCCAACCCCCTGCCCTCTTGCATCAGGTTCAACGAAGATGCCATCCATGAGCAAGGTGCCATCTTCGCACTCCCGCTCCAGCAGCGAGAGGAACATGACACGGAGAGCCGCACTGACCCATCCGTAAGTGTTCACGAGATCCGCAAAGGTACCGCCCACGAGCACACCGTCCGGCGTCTTGAAACCGGCAACGCCGAGAAACTCACCTTCGAGGGACACCGCACTGATGGCATGGCTCGGGTCGAGGACGCTTTCAATGAACGCCACGGCTTTCCTTTCCGGGCCGAGCGGGTATCGCAGCTTGCGGGAGAAGGCCCTCCAATAGCCACGCGCCGCTTCTTTGCGATGGTCAGGCCGCAAACCGAATTCGACGCAAAAGGATCTGGTTGAGGTGATTTGTGTTCAAACTCCCTGCACGCCTGTCGAGATGGATATGCGGTTCGGCCTTTTCAATCGAAGCCGCTCCGATTTGTGCTCGCAGTTGGTTGGTTGACGGCGAACCGCCGTCCGACACCCCCGATCTGAATACAAAAAGGCCGGCAGGTCGAAACCTGCCGGCTGCAAAGGAGGAGAAACGCCTTCTTTGTTAGTTCAGGTCGGCCTGGCGAGCAGCGCCAACGTCAGCCTCGGCCGCAATGACCGCCTCGTTGAGGGCGTTGAACACTTCTTCGCCGCCATCAACATTGGTCTTGAACCACTCGTACACCGGTGCAGCGGCTTCCTTGAAGGCAGCCTTCTCTTCCGGTGTCGGCACGTAAAGGTCACCACCTTCGGCCAGGAAGTCCTGGTAGGCCTGGATCGATTTGCGCTTCGGAGAAGCGAACGTGGCCTGCTGGAGCGCTGCAAAACCATCAACAACGACCTGTCTCAGTTCCTCGGGCATGGACATGAACGTGTCGTTGTTCATCCACCACAGGGCGCCCATGTAGGCGTGACCGTCAAGCGTCACATATTTCAGGCCGGCATCCGGGAACTTCATGCCCATGATGTCGGTGATGCCGTTTTTCGAACCTTCGACGACACCGGTCTGGAACGAGGTGAACAGCTCCGGCCACGGGATCGGGGTCGGCGACGCACCGAGCGCCTTGACCAGCTCCTGCGGCAGGTCGGCGACGATGGTGCGGATCTTCAGTCCGTCCATGTCACCGGGATTCTGCACGCGCTGCTTCGTGTTGGCGAAGTTGCGCCAGCCACCGGTATTGCCGATGGTCATCAGCCGGATCATACCACCCGAATCGTCGAGCGCCTTTTGGCGTAGCTGGCGGGTAAAATCGCCCGACAGCACATGTTCGGCGATCCGGTCGTCGGCCATCAGGTAAGGCAGGTCGAGAACCTGCACATAGGGGAAGATGCCGGCCGCGCCGCCAGACGTCGAGATGTTGATGTCGATCGTGCCGTCAGCCACGCCCTGGAGGCATTCCGCGCCGCCGGAACAAAGCTGAGTGCCGATGAAGAGCTCCACTTCAATGGCACCGTTTGACGCCTTCTCGACATAGTCCTTGAAAACGATCAGACCGTCATAGTCTTCGTCATTTTCGTTGGAGTTGGCGGTGGCGCGCAACTTGTAGTCCGCCGCTTCGGCGACGGACAGGTCGCCAATGGCAGCCGACATGGCCGTCACCGAAAAGCCGAGCGCGAGAGCGCCGAGCACGTTTGCTGATCTTCTCAAAAGCATAGATTACCTCCCTCTATGCGGACAGATTTTGTATCTTATATAAGACATAAGATTGATGACGCGTCCCTGCTTGTCAAGGACGCATGCCCTATTCGCTCCTTACTTGATGAACCCGAAGAATGTCGGCACCGCCATGGAAATCGCCGGGATGTAGGTGATCAGGAAGATCACGAAAACTTCGACGGCGAGGAACGGCAGGATAGACCGGGCAATCGTCTCGACCTTCACGCCGGAGACACTGGACGCCACGAACAACACCAGTCCCATGGGCGGTGTAGCCAGTCCGACGGTCAGGTTGACGCTCATGATGATGGCGAAATGCACCGGATGGACACCCAGCGACGTAAAGATTGGCGCCAGGATCGGCCCCAGAATGATGATTGCCGGGCCTGCATCGAGGAACATGCCCACGATGAACAGAAGCACGTTGATCAGGAACAGCAGCATCAACGGATTTTCTGACAGGCTGAGAATGAAATCGGCCAGGATTTCGGGCGCATGGCTTAGGCTGACCACCGTCTTGAAGGCCATCGCCGCACCGACCAGCAACAGCACCACCGACGTGGTGATCGCCGCCTTGGTCAGGACCTTCGGCAGGTCCGGCCACTGCATCGTACGCAGGATGAACATGCTGACGATGAAGGCGTAGACGGCGGCAACGGCGGACGCTTCCGTCGGCGTGAAGATGCCGCCCAGGATGCCACCAAGGATAATGACCGGCGTCAACAACGGAAAGAAGGCCCGCAGGGAGGCTTGCCCCCGTTCCGCCATTGTCGCCCGCCGTGTTGCCGGCGGGAAGTCGTTTGATCGCGCCATGATCGATGTCATGACCATCAGCCCGACGCCGACGAGAACGCCCGGCACGATGCCGGCAAGGAACAGCGCCGCAACGGATTCGCCCATGACATAGGCGTAGATGATCATAATGCCCGATGGCGGAATGATCGGCCCGATTACCGACGACGCAGCGGTAATGGCCGCCGCAAATTTGCGGGTGTAGCCGTTTTTCTCCATCGCAGGGATCAGCATGGATCCGAGCGCCGACGTGTCCGCCACGGCGGATCCCGACAGACCCGCAAACAGCATCGAAGACAGGATGTTGACCTGCGCCAGGCCGCCGCGCACGTGACCGATCAGCGCCTGACTGAACTCGACGATGCGCATCGTGATCCCGCCGCGGTTCATCAGTTCGCCGGCCAGCATGAAAAACGGAATGGCCATCAGAGGGAAGGAATCCATGCCGTTGTAGACATTGCGGTAAAGCAACGCCACGTCGCGTTCCTGGCCGTTTAGCCAGAGAAGAAGTCCGGGCGCCGCCAAAAGCCCGAAGAACACCGGCAGCCCGATCATCAGGAAAACGAGGAACAAGGGCAGAAAAAGAAAAAGCATGGTCCTACTCCGCCGAAATAACCTCGTGATCGTCGGCAGGAAGCTCCGCCGACGGATCGATCAGTCCGATGATTGCTTTGAGGGTAAGTTCGATATTCACCAGGATCATCAGCGCGATCCCGACCGGTAACGACATGTACATGATCGCCAGGGGCAGCCGATAGACCTTCATCCCGATCAGGTCGAGCGGCAGTTTCAGCGAACTGGATTTGAACAGCCAGCCTGAATCGACATGTTTGATGCCGAGTTGCAGGCCAATGACCAGCACCAGGAGGCTGACGAACAGCAGGCAAAGTCCCAGCACTTGCCCAAGCGAAAGCGGCAACGCGTCCTTCAAAAGATCAATCGATACGAAGCCGCCCCAGCGATAGGCACTGGGGGCAATCAGCCCGGTCATCCACAACATCAAAAACCGTGCAGCCTCATCGGGCCACGGCAATGCGTTGTTGAATATGTATCGAAACACAACCTGTAGGCAGATGATCAGCACCATCAGCCCCATCGCCATCCAGGCGAAGTTTCGCCCGATGCGTAGTAGGAACGTGTTGATCCAGGTAAGCCCGCTGAGAACAGCAATAATAGCGGCCATGGTCCTCCCCGCGTGACCGGACATCGACACCGCAACAACCCTCCCGCGGTCGCCGCATCCAAGTCTTATATAATATATATTATAAAAGCCTCGACGATCGAAACTGTCAACCCGCCATCGGCTCCGAATCCTCGAGACCGGTGCAATCAGCGGTGGAAGACCGCGTCAACCCTTTGAAAATACGTACTCTGTCGCTTGAACAAGAGTATCGCCCGGCCGCAGCACGGCATCCGGGAAATGCGCCTGATTGACGGAATCCGGCCAATTCTGCGCCTCCAGGCAAACGCCGCCATAGGCGCGATAGGGGCGGCCTTCCAAACCTGGCACCGGAATATTCATCTTGAAGCCGCAATAGAATTGAAGACCCGGCTCGCTGGTCCGGACTTCCATGCTCACACCCGAACGGGGACTTCCCAACAGCGCCACTGCCCGTTTTCTCATGCGGCCGTCGGACAAACAGAAATTGTGATCGTAGGGAAATGGTGCGCCTTCGGATCGGATCGGGCGACTGTTGCGGAAATCGAACTGCGTCTGCGCCACCGGCGCCACCTCTCCGTTCGGGATCTGATCCTCGTCGACCGGTAGATAGCCATCTGCATCGATCATGAGTTCATGATCGAGGATGTCGTCCCCACCATCGAGGTTGAAGTAGCTGTGATGAGCCATGCCGCACGGTGTCGGCCGGTCGGTTTCCGCTTCGTGCAATACCGACAGGACACCGCCACTCTTCAGCTCGTATGTGCAGGCGATCCGGCAGTGACCAGGATACCCCATATGGCCATCGGGATCGTCGATCTCTAGGCGCACCCGGTGTCCGCTCAGTTCGGCTATGCGCCACACTCTCTTGCCGAGACCCTGCGAACCGCCATGCAGGTGGTGGATGCCCTTCTGATTGCGATCGAGCTGATGAGCGACACCATCCAGTTCGAAACGACCATGGGCGATCCTGTTGGCAAACCGCCCTGGTGTCGCTCCGAAATAGGGTGAGTGCAGCGGATAGTCTTCGAATTTCTCGAAACCCAGCACCAGCGGCGGAGCGTGACCTTCGAGGCGCAGATCGAGCAGCGTCGCGCCCCAATCGGAAATCGAGGCTCGAAGGCCACCGCCTTCCAGCTCAACTCGGTGCACAGCTTCCCCGGAGGCGGTTCGGCCGAAAAGGGACTCAGCCGTCAACGCGAAAGCTCTCGGGTCGCCGATTCCAGTCCGGCGAGCGTCAGCGGATACATCCGGTCGGCGAAGATATCCCTGATCAGACCGATGGAATGGGTGTAGCGCCAGTGTTTTTCCGGTGTCGGATTAAGCCACACGGTCTTCGGAAACTGGTCCAGAAGCCGGTTCAGCCAGATCTGGCCGGCCTCCTCGTTCCAGTGTTCGACCGCACCACCGGGATAGACGATCTCGTAGGGGCTCATCGAAGCGTCACCGACGAAGATCACCCGGTAATCGGACCCGTAGGTTCGCAGCACCTCATAGGTCGGCATGGTCTCGCTGTGGCGGCGGCGATTGTCCTTCCACACCCCTTCGTAAAGGCAGTTGTGGAAATAGTAGTATTCCATGTGTTTGAACTCGGACCGCACCGCCGAGAACAGCTCTTCGACCACCTTGATATGGCCGTCCATAGAGCCGCCGACGTCGAAGAACATCAGCAATTTGATGGCGTTGTGCCGCTCGGGCCGGGTCTTGACGTCCAGATAGCCGTGTTCGGCGGTGGAACGGATGGTGCCGTTGAGATCAAGCTCCTCGTCGGCGCCCTCGCGCACCCAGCGCCTGAGCCGCTTCAGAGCCACCTTGATGTTGCGTGTGCCAAGCTCAACCGAATCGTCAAAATTGCGAAACTCGCGCTTGTCCCACACCTTGACCGCGCGGCCGTGACGGCCCTCCTTCTGGCCGATGCGAATGCCTTCCGGATTGTATCCGTAGGCGCCGAAAGGCGAAGTGCCCGCGGTGCCGATCCATTTGCTGCCGCCCTGATGACGGCCTTGCTGCTCTTCCAGGCGCTTGCGCAGCGTTTCCATCAGCTTGTCGAAGCCGCCGAGGCTCTCGACCAGCGCTTTCTCCTCGTCCGTCAGGTGTTTTTCTGCCAGCCGCCGCAGCCATTCGTCGGGCAACTCCGCGACATCGATGCCAGCCTCGCCTGATACAGCCTCAACGCCCTTGAAGACCGTCGAAAAGATCTGGTCGAACCGATCGATATAGCGCTCGTCCTTTATCAGCGCCGAACGGGCCAGGAAATAGAACCCTTCCACGTCATAGGGCACCAGATCGGCTTCCAGCCCCTCGAGCAGCGTCAGGTATTCGCGCAGCGATACCGGTATGCGGGCAGCCTTGAGTTCGAGGAAAAACGGGATGAACATGAACGTGCGTTCCGATTGTCTGCGACCCGCGCCATCAGACCAGCCGGCGGCGGGCTGGTCAATCTATCCCCTGCGATAGACGATGAACGGGGTCTTTTGGGCAATCCGGTCGTAGAGCTGACGGGCCGTTTCGTTGAAGTCCTGGGTCAGCCAGTAGACCGAGGGGCAGCCGGCCTGGTCGGCGGCGGCATAAACCGCCTCGATCAGCGCCCGTCCCACACCGGTGCCGCGCACCTGCGGATCGGCATAGAGGTCCTGCAGATAGCAGGCATTCTGGGTTTTCCAGCAATGGCGATGAAACAGAAAATGCACAAGACCGACCGGTGTGCCATCGAGCTCGGCAATCAATCCCGACGGTTCGTATTCGCCATCCGACAGCATCCGCTCGAAGGTGGTTTTGTAAACCTCCACCGGAACCGTCGATTCATAGAACGCGAGATAGTCCGTCCACAGCCGGCGCCACTGCGCTTCGTCTTCGGCCCGCAGGGGCCGGATGATCAGTCCCGACATGGCGGGCCTCCTACCTTGTCATCGGTCCACGCCGATCCGGTCGAGATCGAAATCGGTCGTCTGGTAGATCGTGTTGACCCAGTTGCCGAAAAGCAGATGGGCGTGACTGCGCCAGCGGTTCTGCGGCTCGACGTCCGGATCGTCATCCGGGAAGTAATTGAACGGAATATGGATCGGCGTCCCCTGACTGACGTCGCGGTGATATTCCTCGGCCAGCGAGAAGGAATCATATTCGATGTGGTTGAAGATATAGAGCCTGTTGCAATAGGCCTCATGCACCAGACAAACGCCGGTCTCGTCCGATTTCATCAGGATCTCGAGCCCCGAGGCCGGATCGATGTCACCCTCGCGCACTTCCGTCCATCGCGACACCGGGATCTGGAAATCGTCGGAAAAGCCGTTGAGATAAGGTGACGCCGGCTTCAGATTATGGTGCCGGTAGACACCGAAGGCCTTTTCAGCAAGCGTGTATTTCGGCACGCCGTGAAAATGCTTGATGGCGGCCATAGCGCCCCAGCAGACATTCATGCTGGAATGCACATTGGTCACGGTCCAGTCGAGGATCTTCTCCATCTCCTGCCAGTAACCAACCTCTTCGAACTCCAGCAGTTCGATCGGCGCCCCGGTGATGATGAAACCGTCAAACTTGCGGTGCTTCACCTCATCCCAGGTCTGATAGAAGGCGAGCAGGTGTTCTTCCGGCGTGTTCTTGGCCTTGTGCTGGCCAACCCGCACCAACGACAGATCGACCTGCAACGGCGTTGCTCCGATCAGCCGCGCAATCTGCACCTCGGTGCGGATCTTGTTGGGCATTAGGTTGAGCAGTCCGATCTGCAGCGGCCGGATATCCTGGCGAATCGCCGCCGTCTCGGTCATGACCGTGACGCCCTCTTCCTCGAGCGTTTTACGGGCGGGAAGCTGATCGGGAATCTTAATTGGCATAGGACTGTCGAATGGATCGTGTTCGAAGGAAAGCGTTTGGACTCAGGCGCCGTCGCGCCTGGCCATGAATGCCAGCCTTTCAAACATGTGCACGTCCTGCTCGTTCTTGAGCAGCGCGCCGTGTAGCTTCGGCAACGCGTTCGCCGCGCTGCCCCGCAGATCAGCCGGATCGACGTCATCGGCCACGAGCAGGCGGATCCAGTCAAGGGCCTCGGAAGTCGACGGCTTCTTCTTCAGGCCGGGAACCTCGCGGACCTCATAAAACTGGGTCAGCGCAGCGCGCACCAAGTCCTGCTTGATGCCCGGATAGTGCACGTCGACGATACGGTGCAGCGTGTCAGCATCCGGGAACTTGATGTAGTGGAAGAAACAGCGGCGCAGAAAGGCGTCCGGCAGCTCCTTTTCGTTGTTCGACGTAATGATGACCACCGGACGGTGTTCGGCCCGCACGGTTTCGCCGGTCTCGTAGACGAAGAACTCCATCTTATCGAGTTCCTGCAGCAGGTCGTTGGGGAACTCGATATCCGCCTTGTCGATCTCGTCGATCAAAAGCACCACCTTGCGGTCTGCCGCGAAGGCGTCCCACAACTTGCCGCGCTTGATATAGTTGCGAACATCGTTGACCCGATCGTCGCCCAACTGGCTATCGCGAAGCCGCGACACGGCATCGTATTCGTAGAGCCCTTGCTGCGCCTTGGTTGTCGACTTGATGTGCCATTCGATCAGATCGAGACCCAAAGACGACGCCACCTGCTTGGCGAGCTCCGTCTTGCCGGTTCCGGGTTCACCCTTGACCAGCAGTGGCCGCTCCAGCGTGATGGCCGCATTGACAGCGACCGTCAGGTCTTTTTCGGCGATATAGGCCTGTGTGCCTTCAAAACGCATTTGACTTTTCTCTCGCAATTTTTCGCGCGGACCATAGAGCCGATCGTCGATAAATGGAAGCACATCGATGCAGCGTGGAAATCCATGTCTGGTTTCGTCACAATCCCGGCTCTCCCGGCACTGTGACGACCCTAAAGGGTACCGCGACACCGGTCCGGGACAGTGGCCGGGAGCCGCCGACGAATCCGATGTCGCCGTATACTCGAACAGCACCTACAAACCAAGTATTCGCCGTGCATTTTCCTTCAAAATCAACGGCTTCACATTGTCTCTGATGTCAAGCGTATCGAAGTCGCTCAGCCAGCGATCGGGTGTGATCGCCGGCCAGTCGGATCCGAAGAGCATTTTCCTTTTCAGGATCGAGTTGGCGTAATGAACGAAAATCGGCGGAAAGTACTTGGGCGACCATCCTGACATGTCGATATAGACGTTGGGTTTATGCTGCGCGACCATCAGGCCTTCCTCCGTCCAGGGAAAGCTTGGATGAGCCAGTACGATGGTGGTGTCCGGAAAGTCGACCGCCACATCGTCCACGTGCACCGGGTTGGAATATTTCAACCGCATGCCCATGCCGCCACGCATGCCGGAGCCGACTCCGGTCTGACCGGTGTGGAAGAGCATGATTCCACCCTCCTCGGCGATTGCCTCGTAAAGCGGATAGGCCAAGCGATCGTTGGGGTAGAAACCCTGAAAGGTGGGGTGAAACTTGAAACCCTTTATTCCGAATTCTCGCACCAGCCGGCGCGCCTCGCGTGCACCGGCCTTGCCTTTCGCCGGGTCGATCGAAGCAAAAGGGATGAGAATATCGTCATTCTCTGCGGCGATCTGGGCGACCTCTTCATTGGAATAGCGCCGAAAACCCGTCTCGCGCTCGGCATCAACCGGAAAGATCACGGCGCCGATTCGGCGCTCGCGAAAATAGGCGGCGGTCTGTTGAACGGAGGGCAGCATACCCTCGGCTCCCGCAGGATTTTTGAAATAGGCCGCCATGCCGGCCTGAAACTCGTCATAGCCATCATCGCGTGGAGCGCAGCACGGCTCCTCCGCATGGGTATGGAAATCGATCGCTATGAGATCATCGACGTTCATTGCTCGGCCTTTCCAACAGCATCCAATGCCACGTATTTGCGCAACAGACGGTTCAGCGTCTTCGACTCAGCGCGTGTCAGGGGCGCCATATCGCGTGCCTCGTGAGCAAGGACGCGAGTTTCGAGCTCCGCCACTTTCGCTTTTCCGGCATCGCTGAGCCACAATTCAGCCGAGCGCTTGTCATCCTCCGGCACGGTCCGCGTCACCATGCCGGCATCCTCCAGGGCGCGGATCATCTTGGTCATGTGAGCCCGTTTGATCATCAGGGCACGCGCAAGAACCCCCTGCCGAACACGGGGATTTTGGGCAATCATCATTAACACGGTTATCTCGCCGGGCTTGATGCCGGTGTCGGCCCACGCATCGAAGAATTCCGCAAAGCTCCTGAGCTGGGCCAGGCGCAGCAGAAATCCGGGTGAATTGGAAAAGATACCGTAGTCCAACGCCGTATCGCGGGGCCGGTCAGGCATTGGGATCCTGGACCTTGGCAACCCGCTTTTCGAGAAAGGCGCGCAAACGGTCCTTTGCGTCATCGGTCATCGTTGCCAGCGTGGCGACCATGCTTTCAGCAAACAGCCCGCCATCCGACGACATGTCGGCGATGCGCGGAAGGGCGTTGATGATGGCGTAATTGGTGAACTCGGCATTGGTCGCCATTTTTTCGGCAACTTCAGTGGCACGGTCCAATGCCTGACCTTCGGGCACGACGTAGGATACCCCTCCCCAGGCCTCCATCTCCGACGCTTTCAAAACGCGACCGGTCAGCATCATGTCGCCCATTCTGGCGGCGCCGATCAGTCGGGCGATCCGAACCGATCCACCGCCGCCGACGAAGATGCCGCGCTGGCCTTCAGGAAGTGCGAAGAAGGCGGTCTCCTCAGCCACGCGGATATGTGCCGACGCCGCCAGTTCGAAACCGCCACCGACAGCCGCTCCGGAGATGGCCGCTACAAACGGGATCGTTCCGCGTTCGATGCAATCGAAAACGGCATGCCAGCGGCGCGATCCCTGGACTGCCTCAAACAGTGCCTTTTCCGAATGCTCGGCCAGATCGAGGCCGGCGCAGAAGTGCTTGCCACGGCCATGGATGACCGCCGCCTTGGCCTCCGATTGGGCACGCTCCACCTGCGCGTTGATGGCCTCGACCACCCGGTCCGAAATGGCATTGCGCTTTTCCGGTCGATCAAGACCGATAACGGCCACGGACCCTTGAATCTCATAGGTAACAAGTGCCTTTGATCCGTCCATGTGACTTCCTGCCTCGTGCTCAATTTTGTTTCCTTGTAGACAAAATTGAGCTATCGCGTCAAGGTAACCGTAGTTCGTCTCCGGGAAGACACATGCCTGATTCACGCGACCCCCTGGCGCTCTGGACGCCCAGCATTCGAAGCACGACAAAACCGGACGGTACGATCTATGTCTGGCAGGATGAGCCTCTTGCGGACTATCCGCGCTGCATCACGGAACGGTTGATGCATTGGGCGCATGAAGCACCCGACCGGGGCTGGATTGCCGAGAAGGGACCTGATCGCACCTGGCGAACCGTCACCTACGGCGAGGCAGCCAATATCGTGAAGGCCATCGGTTCGGCTTTGCTGGATCATGGAGTATCACCCGACCGGCCACTGCTGATCCTGTCAGGCAACTCCGTTGCCCATGCCCTGATGGCTATCGCGGCCCAACATGTGGGTGTGCCGTCGGCGGCTCTTGCTCCGGCCTACACGCTGAGCGGCGGCGACTACGTCAAACTCCGGGACATTGCGGCCCAGCTTTCACCCGGTCTGATCTTCGCCGACAACGCGGATCCTTTCGCAGCCGGCATCAACGCCGTTTTCTCACCCGACATTCAGGTGGTCGCGCGATCGGGATCCGTTGAAGGGAGGCTCTGCATTTCGTTTGAAGAGCTTTCCAAGACATCTCCATCGAAAACGATGCAGGCGGCGCATGACGCGGTAACGCCGGACACCGTCGCCAAATTCCTCTTTACGTCCGGAACGACCGGCAGCCCGAAGGCTGTCATCCAGACCCATCGGATGCTGAGCTCGAACCAGCAGATCGTGTTGCAGGCCTGGCGATTCCTCGCCGAAATGCCGCCCGTTGTCGTCGACTGGGCGCCATGGAACCACACCGCCAGCGGCAACAAGGTCTTCAACATGGTGCTTTACAATGGCGGCACCTACTACATCGACGACGGACGCCCAACGCCCGACGGAATTGGACGCACCATTGAAACCCTCAAGCAGGTCTCTCCAACCTGGTACTTCAATGTGCCACTTGGCTACCAGATGCTACTTGACGCTTTCGAGACGGACAATCAGCTCCGCGAGACGTTCTTCAAGCGCCTGCAGATGATGTTTTATGCCGGTGCCGGAATGAGCCAGCCGGTCTGGGACCGTCTGACACGCGTCGCCGAGGAGTGCGTACCGGGCGGCGTGCTGCTGACAACCGGATTCGGGTCGACCGAAACCGGGCCCTTCGCGCTCGTATGCACGGAACGACAGGAAACGTCCGGCAACCTCGGCATTCCCTCGCATGGTGTGACACTGAAGCTGGTGCCCCAGGGTGACAAGCTGGAGGCAAGGATCAAAAGCCCGTCAAACACACCCGGCTACTGGCGCAATCGCCAACTGACCGAGGACGCGTTCGATGAAGAGGGTTTCTACAGTTTTGGCGACGCGCTGCGTTTTGCCAAAGAAGGAAAGCCCGAGAGAGGCTTCCTCTTCGACGGTCGCTTGGCGGAAAACTTCAAGCTGGCATCAGGAACCTGGGTTGCGGTCGGCCCGTTGCGAGCGGTGCTGACCAACGATCTGGGCGGTTTGGCGACCGACGTCGTCATCGCCGGAGAAGGTCATACCGAACTCGGGGCGCTGGTTGTGCCCAACTGGTCAGCTTTGCGTGACCTGGCCGGAGACGACCTCGAGGGGGAGGCCCTGCTGAACTGTGAGATCGTGAGGAAAGCGGCAAGCGAGAAACTCCTAGCGCATGCCGAGAAGGCGACGGGATCGGCGAGCTGCGTCAAGCGCCTGCTGTTTCTTTCAGTCCCACTCGATTTCAACAAAGGTGAAGTGACCGACAAAGGCTCCATCAACCAACGCACGGTCCTGCGCAATAGACCGGATCTGGTGGAGGCGCTTTGGTCGGAAGACCCACGTGTGATTCAGCTTTGATCTACGGTCTTTCCAGGGATTCCCGCAGCATCTCCAATTCCAGCCATTCTTCTTCCAGTTTCTCCAGGCTGTCGCGCAGTTCAACCAGCGTTTCGGCCAATTCGTTGAACCCCTCGGGGTCGTTGGCGAAGAAATCCGGGATCGTCATCTGCTCTTCGATGCGGGCGATTTCGTCTTCGGTTTCGCTGATTCGTCCCGGCAGCGTTTCAAGCGCGTATTTCTGTTTGTAGGAGAGCTTCTTCGTCGGCTCGTCAGCCTTTTTCCGCTCCTGTTGAGCAGTGACTTTGGGCTTTTCGGTTCGCGCCCGGGACGGTTCGTCGCTGCGTTGAGCGAGCATGTCGCTGTAGCCGCCAGCGTAGCGCAACCACTGTCCGTCCGGGTTGTCAGGCCGGGCTGGCGCCAGCACCGATGTCACGGTGCGATCCAGAAAATCACGGTCGTGGCTGACCAGGATCACCGTTCCGGCGAAATCGTCGATCAACTCTTCCAGCAGATCCAGCGTTTCCATGTCGAGATCGTTGGTCGGTTCATCGAGCACCATCATGTTGGCCGGCTGGGCCAGGTTGCGGGCGAGGATCAGTCGCGCCCTCTCACCGCCGGACAATTCCCGGATTGGCGTGCGCGCCTGTTCCGGCTGGAAAAGGAACTCCTTCATGTACCCGGTGACGTGCCGATGCCCGTCGCCGACGGCCACCATGTCGCCGCGTCCCCCGGTGAGGAAATGCCCCAGGGTTTCGCCGGGGTCGAGATCCTGGCGCTTCTGATCGAGTGTCACGATCTGCAGATTGGCGCCGAGACGGACAGAGCCATCGTCCGGAGACGACTGGCCTGTCAGCAGATTGAGCAATGTGGTCTTGCCTGCGCCATTCGGGCCAATAAGGCCGACCCGGTCCCCGCGCTGAATGCGGATTGAAAAATCCCTGACAATCGGCCGGCTGTCATAACTCTTGGCGATCGACTTGGCCTCGATCACCAGCTTGCCGGAATCGCGCGCCTCGGCCGCACTTGCCTCGATCGTGCCGGTGGGGCCTCGATGGTCACGATAGCGCGCCCGCATCGAATGCAGTTCGTCGAGGCGCCGGATGTTCCTTTTGCGTCGCGCCGTAACGCCGTAACGCAACCAGTGTTCCTCCCGCACGATCGCCCGCTTCAGTTTGTGCTGTTCGCGCGCTTCCTCCTCCAGCACGGTGTCCCGCCAGGACTCGAAGGCGGCAAATCCCTGATCCAGCCGACGCACCTGGCCGCGGTCGAGCCAAAGGGTCGCACGGGTGGTATTTTCAAGAAACCGTCGGTCGTGGGAAATCACCACGATGGCGCTCTTGCGGCGCATCAATTCGCCTTCCAGCCATTCGATGGCCGGCAGGTCCAGGTGGTTTGTCGGTTCGTCCAGAAGCAGGATGTCCGGCTCCGGCGCAAGCACGCGGGCAAGCGCGGCGCGGCGGGTTTCTCCACCGGAGAGCAACCGCGGATCCGCCTCGCCATCAAGCCCCAGCCGGTCGAGCAGATACTGCACCCGGTGCGGATCGTCGCCGGGTCCGAGCCCATCTTCGGCATAGGCACGGACCGTTTCATATCCGGCAAAGTCCGGGGCCTGTTCGAGATATCGGACGGTTGCCGACGGATGACGGAAGACCGTGCCGGACTGCGCGTCCGTCAGCCCTGCAGCGATCTTCAACAGTGTCGACTTGCCGGACCCATTGCGTCCGACCAGGCACAGTCGGTCACCGGGTTCCACCTGAAAGCCCGCACCGCTCAAGAGCGGATCGCCTCCAAAGGTCAGCTCGATATCGTCAAGTTTGAGAACGGGCGGTGCCATGGCTTATCGACCGGAAAAATCGTAGGGACGGGCCAGAAAGACCGCCGTACCCGATTGCATCGTGATCGTCACCGGACCCTCCGCAACATTCGACAGTGTCCGCGACGAACCGAAGGCCAGGTCGAACCGGTCAAGCGGATAGCGGGCGCCTTCGATCGTCAGACCGCTGACGTCGGAAAAATTGAGGATCGAAAACAGGCTGCCGGCCGGCAGGTCGAACGTCTGTCGGTCTTCGGCAAGCGGCGTTGCTTCCTCCTCGCCGGACGTCAGCACGATGTCCAGTCCGCGCCGGGCAAGCGCACAGGCGGCGGTCAGGTGAAGCAGTGCGTGGTCGCTGCGTTCGCCGCCCAGTGCCCCTGCCATCACCACCCGGTCGGCTTCGCGCTTCAATGCCGCCTCGAGCGCCAGCTCGCCATCCGTCAGGTTCTTTTCGGCCGGAAAAGGCTGGCGTCGGGTATCCGGCCAGCTTTGCAACAGCTCTTCGGATGAGGAATCGAAATCGCCGACCCAAAGCTCCGGTTTGAGCTCCAATTCCTCGGCATGGCGCATACCGCCATCGGCAGCGATCACCCTGGCCCCGGCGATCTGCCTCAACAGACGCTCAGTCGGCCGCAGATCACCGCCCAACAGGATCAGAAAAGGATTGTCCGCATTCATGGCCGCAGCACATAGCAGCTTTTGCGGGACTTGCCAGCGCGCAGCCGCGCATTTATGACTGGCCTTGCTCTAACGGGGTGCCCATTGCGCAGGCAATGAGCTGAGAGGTCAATCCAACCCGAAGAACCTGATCCGGTTTGTACCGGCGGAGGGATTTAGACGCCATTTCAGCGCCTTATTCCCTGTAACAACCAGAACAAGGAGGCGCAGATGCCTTTCTCCAGAACACTCTTTGCGGCGCTTGCAACGCTGGCTCTCTACTGCGGAGCGGCGACGGCCAGCGAGCGCACTCTCACCATCTACACCTATGACAGTTTCGTATCCGATTGGGGCCCTGGCCCTGTCATCAAGAAAGCCTTCGAGGCCGAGTGCGACTGCACGCTGAACTGGGTCGGCATCGCCGATGGCGTGGCGCTCCTGAACCGGTTGAAGCTGGAGGGCGGCTCGACGCAGGCCGACATCGTGCTGGGCCTCGACACCAATCTGGTGGCGGAAGCCAAAGCGACCGGCCTGTTTGAGGCAAGCGGAACGGACCTTGCCAATGTCAAAGTCCCCGGCAATTGGTCGGATGATGTCTTCATCCCTTACGACTACGGCTATTTCGCCGTTGTTTACGATACCGAAGCGATGCAGAGTCCGCCAACCAGCCTGAAGGCGCTGGTCGAAGGGGATGCCAGCCAGAAAATCGTTATCCAGGATCCCAGGACGTCGACACCCGGTCTCGGACTGCTGCTGTGGGTCAAATCGGTCTATGGCGACGAGTCGCCGGACGCCTGGAAGAAGCTGAAGGACAAGGTCCTCACGGTCACGCCTGGCTGGTCTGAAGCCTATGGCATGTTTACCGGCGGCGAAGCGCCAATGGTGTTGTCCTATACAACCTCACCGGCCTACCACATGGTCGCCGAGGAAACCGACCGCTATCAGGCCGCCGCCTTTGACGAAGGCCATTACATGCAGATCGAGGTGGCAGGCCTCATCGCTTCGTCGGAAGAGAAGGAACTGGCAAAACAATTCCTCGCCTTCATGACCGGCCCCGGTTTCCAGAATGCCATTCCGACAACCAACTGGATGTTTCCGGCGGGTAGCCTAACCGAGCCGGTTCCGGCCGCCTTCGACAAACTCGTCAAACCGTCGAAGACCCTGCTGTTTTCGCCTCAGGAAGTCGAAGACAACCGCCGGTCCTGGGTGGACGAGTGGCTGGCCGTGATGAGCCGCTAACCAGGAGGTCCGAAAAGTGGACCCCGCTGATCGGATAATCCGAATGGCGACCAACGCGTGCTGAGCCATCGTCATCGGGCCGCCAACATTGCCGCCGGGAGCTTCGTTCTCGGCGTCATGGCTCTGGTGATCGGCGCAGCGGTTGTGGCGCTGTTCATTGCCGCGGCCGGGTCTCCCGGGGAAGGGTCGCCACTTTACGATGCCTATATCTGGCGGGTTGCACGCTTCACGTTGTTGCAAGCCGCACTCTCCACGTTCCTGTCCGTCGCGCTTGCGGTGCCGCTTGCCCGGGCAATCGCCCGTCGCCAGCATTTTGTTGGCCGAACCTGGTTGATCCGGCTTCTCGCCGTGCCGATCGGCTTGCCACCAATTATCGCCGCCCTTGGCCTGATCGAGATCTGGGGCCGCCAGGGCCTGATCAATGGCGGCCTTTTGTGGCTGGGTCTTGCCGAACCGCTGTCCATCTACGGCCTGCCGGGCATTCTTCTCGCCCATGTGTTCTTCAACCTGCCGCTGGCAACGCGTCTGCTGCTGGCCGGGTTGGACCGGGTTCCGGCCGAATACTGGCGCAACGCCGACCAATTGGGTCTGGGCGCTCGCAGCGTCTTCCTGCTGATCGAGTGGCCCTTCATGCGCAATCATCTGGCTGGCATCGCCGGCCTCGTGTTTATGCTTTGCGTCACCAGCTTCACACTGGTGCTGCTTCTCGGTGGCGGTCCGGCGGCGACCACGATCGAGGTCGCCATCTACCAGGCGCTGCGCTTCGATTTCGACCCTCCGCGTGCTGTCGCCCTCGCCGTCATGCAGCTTGTTCTCACGTCGGTGCTGCTCGGATTGCTGGCCTTGCTCGGCAAGACGCCCGAAGAAGGCGCAACGCTGGGCCAGGCTGTGCGCCGCCAGCCGGATCGGCGCACCACTGCGCGGATCACCGATTTCGGTCTGATTGCCCTCGCTGCCCTGTTCCTGGTGTCTCCATTGATTTCCATAACAGTCTCAGGACTTGCGGCCGACCTGCCACGATTGCTGAGTGAAGCGATCGTGTGGCGGGCTATTGCCACCAGCCTCGGCATCGCATTCTGCGCTGCTGTACTTTCTGTCACCGCCGCAATTATCCTGGTACGGGCGCGGCATGCGGCATTGCCGCTGGCGGCCAGGCACGCCTCGGCGCGGTTCTTTCGCTCCGCAGCCACAGGCGGATCGAGCCTCGTGCTCCTGGTTCCGCCCATCGTGCTCGGCGCAGGCTGGTTCGTTATGCTGCGCAGCCAGGTGAACGTGTTCGCGCTGGCCCCGGTTCTGGTGGTGCTGATCAACGCCCTGATGGCGCTGCCCTTTGTCATGCGGGTGCTCGAACCGGCGCACATGACTCATATGGCGCGCACCGAGCGCCTCAGCCTTGCTCTCGGGTTGACCGGATTTCGGCGTCTCGTACTGATCGATTGGCCAGGCCTGCGGCACGCGCTTGTGCTGGCTCTGGCATTTGCCATGGCCCTTTCGCTCGGTGATCTGGGGGCCATCGCGCTGTTCGGCAGCCAGGACGTCATTACCCTTCCCTATCTGCTGTTGCAGCGCATGGGCAGCTACCGCACCGACGATGCCGCGGGGCTCGCCCTGATGCTAGGATTGGTCTGCCTTGCCCTGATGGTATTTGCCAGCCAATCCGAACGGAGTTCGACATCATGATCGGTCAATCCGTCATCATCGACAATGTCGTCTTCGAACGCGGCGGCCAGACGATGCGTTTCGACACGCACATCGCCAGCGGCACAATCACCGCCATCATCGGTCCTTCCGGGGCCGGCAAATCGACTCTGCTCGATCTAATCGCCGGTTTTGAAGTTCCGGTTTCCGGCCGCATTTTGATCGGCGACCGGACGGTCACCGGACTGAGCCCGGTCGACCGACCGGTGTCGATGGTGTTTCAGGAAAACAATCTGTTCGCGCACCTCACGGTCGAAACCAACATCGGACTTGGCCTCCGCCCCGACCTGGTCCGCAGCCAGGAAGATCAGGGGGTCATAGACAATGCTTTGCACAGGGTCGGGCTGGAGGGATACGCGCAGCGCCGGCCCGGATCGCTCTCTGGCGGAGAACGCCAGCGGGTGGCGATCGCCCGCGCCCTCGTTCGGCGCAAACCGGTGCTGTTGCTCGACGAACCGTTCGCCGCGCTTGGCCCGAGGCTGCGCCGCGACATGCTCGAACTGATCCGGGAGTTACAGGCCGAAACCGGAATGACCACCGCGATCGTCACTCACCAGCCGGATGAGGCGGCGGAAATTGCCGCATCGATCGTCTTTGTCGCCGCTGGGGAGACCGTTGCATTCGGACCGGCAGACAGCTTTCTGGACCGCACCGACATTCCCGGGCTGACCGACTACCTGGGCCAGCCCGCAGCTGTGCAGGGGACTACCCGGCGGCCCTGAAATCGGCTAGAACCTGTGACAGTATAGTAAGATGCAGCCCCCTTTACTTTGACAAGGTAACGACAGATCGCCAGGGCCGTCACCCATCCGGGGCCGTCTGACACGGCCAAGCCACGCCGAATCGGCGCGAGCATACCGCGCTGGAAACCGCTCGCATTTGCTCTGGCGTTGACAACCGGATTGAGCGGTTGTCAGACCTTGCTCAATCAGACCTATTCCTCAACCGTCGGCCCGTCGGACAATCCGCAAACCGTTGAGCGGCTGGAGAAGAACGACCCGCGAGCCCGGCTCGGTGCTCGGGAACATCCGCGCATCGTTGCGAGTTACGGAGGCGAATTCAGCGATCCGAAGGTTGAACGGCAATTAGCGCGCATTGTCGGTGCCCTGACGCTGGTATCGGAAAACCCCAAACAGACCTACCGGATCACCATCCTCAATTCGCCGGCCGTCAACGCTTTCGCCCTTCCGGGAGGCTACCTCTACATCACCCGCGGTCTGCTTGCGCTGGCCAATGATTCTTCGGAGGTCGCCGCGGTCATCTCCCATGAAATGGCGCACGTGACGGCCAATCACGGCCTGCAGCGCAAACGCCGTGAGGAGGCGGAAGACATCGCCAGCCGCGTGGCCGCAGAAGTTCTTTCCAATGACGTTGCCGGTCAAAAGGCGCTCGCCCGCAGCAAGCTGCGACTGGCGGCCTTTTCCCGTCAGCAGGAACTCCAGGCCGATGTAATCGGCGTGCGTACGTTGGGTCGGGCAGGCTTCGATCCCTATGCCGCGGCCCGTTTCCTGCGCTCCATGGATGCCTATAGCCGGTATCGCGCCGGTGAGGCCGACAACGACCCGAGCCTCGACTTTCTGTCGAGCCACCCCGATGCGCCCAAACGTCTGGAGTTGACCATTCGCCATGCCCGTGCATTCGGGCCGCAAGGCACCGGCAAGCGCGAACGCGATGCTTATCTCGATAGTATCAACGGGCTTCTCTATGGAGACAGTCCGAAGGAAGGCTTTGTGCGCGGCCTGACCTTCCTGCATCCGACTTTGGGGATCCGGTTTTCGGTCCCACAGGGATTTCAGATCGACAACACTGCTCAGGCGGTGTTGGCCACCGGTCCGGGCGAGGTCGCAATCCGCTTCGACGGCGTTTCCGACAAGCGCCGCATGTCGCTCACCAATTACATCCAAAGCGGTTGGGTCAGCGGCCTCGATCCGTCTTCCATCCGCGCCACGAAGATCAGCGGCCTGGATGCAGCCACCGCCCGCGCCTCCGCTGACAAATGGGATTTCGACGTCACGGTCATCCGTGTCGACAACCGCATCTATCGGGTTTTGACGGCCGCGCCTACCGGCAGCAGCCGACTGGAACCGACGGCCCGTGCCGTTCGGTCGTCGTTTCGCAAGATGTCCGCCTCAGAGGTCGCTGCTCTGAAGCCCTTGCGTATCAAGATAATCAAGGTCAAACCGGGAGACACGGTAACTTCGCTGGCCAGCCAGATGCGCGGCACCAATCGTCGTCTGGAGCTTTTCCAGATGCTCAACGCACTGCCCGCCGGCAGCACACCGGCGGTCGGAACCGAGGTCAAGATCGTTTCGGATCGGTGAGGCCGCCGCCCGAGCGGCCCCGGGCCTTGTTCAGATTCCGGTAATTGCCGGTGCGTCCTTTTCAAGCGCCGTTTTCAGCTTCTGCAAGGCTCGATTTTCGATCTGGCGCACGCGTTCCTTGGAAATACCCAGACTGCTGCCCAGGGCTTCCAGTGTCGCACCTTCTTCGGATAATCTCCGTTCACGGATAATCCGCACTTCGCGCGGGTTGAGCTTTTCCAACGCCGACTTGATCCATTCTGAGCGCCGCTCCTCGTCAATAATAATGCTGACTTGCTCGTCCGGAAGCGGCTCTTCGCTCTTGAGGAACTCTATGCGGTCGGAGCCCGGCGATTCCGAATCCGCGACAGGCGCATTCAGTGACGTGTCAGACCCCGACAGCCGCGCATCCATCACCGCAACGTCCTTGACATTGACGCCGACAGCGACCGCGATTTCTTCGTGAATGGCACTGTCGCTGGCATGCTCGTTGCCTTGACGCAGTTTTGCGCGCAGCCGCCTCAAATTGAAAAACAAGGCTTTCTGCGCCGAACTGGTTCCGCCACGCACGATCGACCAGTTGCGCAGGATGTAATCCTGGATGGAAGCTCGGATCCACCAGGTGGCATAAGTGGAGAAGCGGACGTCACGTTCCGGCTCGAAACGCGCCGCTGCTTCCAACAGGCCGACATGACCTTCCTGGATCAGATCATTCATCGGCAAACCGAAATTCTTGAACTTGGCTGCCATGGAAATCACCAGCCGCATATGCGCCATGGCAATCTTGTTAAGCGCTTCCTGATCGCGGTCTTCTTTCCAACTGACCGCTAGTTCACGTTCTTCCTCACGCTCTAGGTAAGGTGCCGACATTGCGGCTTTGATAAGACTTTGTCCTGCTCGATTGTCGCTCATTTTGATCTCCCGACAGGAGCCCTGAAACCCGATAACGCAGCGTTTCTTTTAAACAATCTGTTCGTAACTATGCGGACATTATGACCGCCAACTCAGTTTTCCTTACGTAACAATTCTGTGTACGGATCACTCCGTTTACAAGGAAACGCAGTGTTCACCATTCGGAACCAATCGTTCCTTAATTATGGTCATAGCATGCCTGAATCGAAAAAACCCGGCCAGAAGCCGGGTTTTTTGAGATCTCATTAGATTGTGATCGTTTCGGACCGGGTTTCACATTCCGGTGAACGATAGAACTTTGCCGTCAGGCGGCCGCTTCCTGAGCGTCGCCCTCACCAGCGGCATCATCGTCGTCATTCGACTTGCCGCGCTTCGGTCCCTTGTTCAGATTGCTTTCGATGAGGCGAACCGCTTCGGTTTCCGACAACTTGTTGACGGCCGCGATTTCACGCGCCATGCGATCAAGCGCTGCCTCATAGAGCTGGCGTTCCGAATAGGACTGTTCCGGCTGGTTGTCGGCACGGTAAAGGTCGCGCACGACCTCGGCGATGGAAATCAGGTCGCCGGAATTGATCTTTGCATCATATTCCTGTGCACGACGCGACCACATGGTCCGCTTGATGCGTGCCCGGCCCTGAACCACCTTGAGGGCGCGCTCGACGAAGTCATTGGCTGCAAGCTTGCGCATGCCGATCGACGATGCTTTCGCGACCGGTACCTTGAGACGCATCTTGTCCTTCGCGAAATCGACAACGAAGAGTTCGAGCTTATGTCCGGCGACTTCCTGCTCTTCGATCGCAACGATCTGTCCGACGCCATGGGCGGGATAGACGATAAACTCGTTGGTCTTGAAACCCTGACGCTGAGGAGACTTTTTCTGCTGGGCTGTCATTCGTTTGTCATACTCCCTGTTACAAACCCGGAGACCGCCGGGTTGGGTACTTGGAATGAGCTAAAGACACTTTCTAGAACTCAAACAGGACTGTGTTGCCTGCACCCGCTACGTGGATTGCGCACAAAAACAAGCAACATCCGGCCACAATTCGACAACCGACGGGATACGCTGCTGTCACAATAGATGGGTTTCGCGGGGATATTAATCTTCCGTGATCATGGCAATCGTGGCAGGCCTTGCCGGCCGACCACTGGTCAGTTTTTTACCAATAGCACAAAAAACCGCGGGAATCAATTATTTGCCGCATATGCACACTGCGCGACAAACAACTTCTGCGCGTTTGGTTAATCCCAATACGCGCCCACGCAAACTTCATCTTCACTCCCTCATGATATAGGGAGAGCGTTCCATGCTTTAAAGGGAGTTAGTCGCCCTGGCCCGGATTGGACGAAAAGAATTTCTCGAACTTGCCTTCCATGCCGTCATACTCTTCGGACCCCTCTTCTGAGTCTCTTTTGACGGTCACATTCGGCCACTTTTCGGCATATTCGGTGTTGATTTGCAGCCATTTATCGAGACCGGGCTCGGTATCCGGCTTGATGGCCTCCGCCGGGCACTCAGGTTCGCAAACCCCGCAATCGATGCATTCGTCCGGGTGAATGACGAGCATGTTCTCGCCTTCATAGAAGCAGTCCACCGGACAGACTTCCACACAGTCCAGATATTTGCACTTGATGCAATTCTCAACGACGATGTAGGTCATGCAGGGCTCCGGTCGGTGTCGTTTGGCAATTTCGCCGGTGAAGTAGCGGCTTTGTTGGGGGTTTGCAAGTGAAGTGCTTCGTTGCCGCACACAGTGCCTTTCCCAGCGAGCGTCCGTCGAGAAATCTGGTTCTAAAAGTTTGCACGCATTCGGGTATTTCCTTCGCCAGGACGAAAAATCCAAATGGCCTGAGTTAATTTGTCGCAGGCTTGCTCCTATATCAGTCTCCCGATGACCGCCACTTGTCCAATTGCCTCCGTTCCCGTTTGGTCGGCCGGCCGCTGCCGGCCTCGCGCAACGGCGACATGGTCTTGAGACTGTCCCGCGGCCCGGAGCTCGAAGGCGGGCTCAGGTCTTCGTAAAGTAGGCGGGCTTCCTCGTAGGGCCCACGCCTTTCGCCGGAGCTGACGATTCGCAGCACCTTGACCTGCCGGTCGAGCGTCACGGTCAGAACATCGCCCGGCACCACCTGTCGGCTCGCCAGATCGATTTTGTCACCGTTCACTCGCACTCGGCCCGACTGCGCCAGTTTTGCTGCAAGCGTCCGCGATTTGACGATGCGGGCGAAGAACAGCCATTTGTCGATGCGTTGACGGTTTTCGCCCATGTTGGACTACTTGTTGAGCTGTTCCTTGAGAGCCGCCAGCTTGGCGAAGGGCGAATCCGGATCGATGGGCTTTTCGCGTTTCGGCGGCCGTGCAGAGAACGACTTGCCGGACGAATTGCCCTTGCCGGACCTTTGCGGTTTGCCCTTGCCGCGAGGCTTACCACCCGGTTTTTTGTCGCCGTCGCGCTGTTGTCGGCCACGGCCGGCTCCCTGGCCCTGCCCTTGGCGATGGCGACGCGGGCCATCGGAACGGCCGGCCGGACGCCATAGAAGCACCGGTTTCGGTTCCTCTTCTTCCGCCACATCAGGCTTTTTCGGTGTCGCTGCATCGTCACCATCGGCTTTCGGCCCAGCTTCCGCCGTCTCGGCGGCGTCTGCAGTCTGTTCCGCTTGTGAAGGATCCTGAACGACCTCGGAGGTACCTTTCTCCTCAACACTCACAGCTTCAGAAACAGGGGCTGGAGCCTCAACGGCCGGATTTTCGGTGACCTCCTGATCCACCTGCTCAGGCGGCTCGGTCACCGGTACCGGTGAGGCCTCGACGGGCGCTTGGGCTGGGGCCGGATCAGACGTCGCCGCGGCGGCGTCCGCTGTTTCAGGTTCATCTGCCTGCTGCTCGTCCTGGGTTGCGCCCGCCTTGGAGGCATCATCTGCCGATGCCTCTTCAGTTTTCTCTTCCGACCCAGCCTGCTTTTCATCAACGGCCTGAAGATGCTTGGCGGCGTCTTCTGCAGGAACGGCACGCGATCGATAGCCCAGGCCTTTCAGGATTTCCTCCAGATCGTCCTGTGTCGCTCCCAGGATCGACAGCATGGCGGGCGTGGTGGTGAAATTCTGGCCGTCATAGGCGCCATCCGGCCGCTGGCCGTTGGCCGGTTTCCAGGAGAGCAATGGCCGGATCAGATCCGCCAGCCGCTCGAGGATATCGATCCGAACAGCGCGCTTGCCCAGGAACCGAAAGCCGGCCAGCTTGTAGAATTCGCGCTCGAAGCTGTGATCGGTGACAACCGACGTGCGGCCAGCCGCCAGCGCACCGGTGATTTCTCCATAACCGGGCTTGTCGAAACCATCGTTCCGCAGGGCCCAAAGCAGCGTGATCATTTCCGCCGGGGCCGGCTTCAGCAGCGCCGGCATGAAGATGTGATAAGCACCGAAGCGAATGCCGTAGCGGCGCAGCGATCCGCGCGCTTCCTGATCCAGCGAACGTACATCATTGGCCACATCCCGGCGAAACAGCACACCCAGGCTCTCGACCAGCCTAAAGGCCAATCCCTTGGCAAGGCCCTCGATGTCCTCGGCATCGCGCAATTCTTCAAGCGGTTTCAGCACTGTTGATATCTGATGGCCGACGAAACGCTTCAACCGCGCAGCGACCACTTCACGGGCCTGCGTCGAGAGCTGTTCGTCGGCAAGCAACACCATACCCGGTGCGAGCACGGAATCACCGGCGCTGAGCTTGGCCACCGGATCACCGAGCCAGCGAACGGTGCCGTCCGACCCCAAGGCGAAGTCATTGTTTCCGGAAGCGTGCAGTCGCGCGGCCCGGGCCTCGAACTCCAGGGACAGAGATTTCTGCGCAGCAGCCAACACCGCCTTGGCGTCGGATCCTTCCGCACTGGAATCGGGTGTAAAGCGAAATCCACTCAGTTGCCCGACGTGATGGCCTTCGACGAAAACATCCCCGTCAACACCGATTTCTGCTTCAAGCATGGTCTTTTCTCTCAACCGCTTCATGAGCACAGATGTCCTGCGATCAACGAAGCGTTTCGTCAACCGCTCATGCAACGCATCGGACAGCCGATCCTCAATTTCACGCGTCTTTTCCTGCCAGTGTGTCGGATGTGCAAGCCATCCCGGCCGGTGCGACGCATAGGTCCAGGTGCGAATCTGCGATATGCGCGCCGAAAGCGTGTCGATATCGCCATCCGTTCGGTCGGCCCGGCCGACCTGTTCGGAAACGAAATCCTCGTTTACGGCGCCATGGCGCACGATGTCGGCATAGATTGCCGCAATCATGTCGGCGTGCTGGGCCGGCGTGATGCGACGGTAGTCAGGCAGGGCGCAAACGTCCCACAGCAAAGCGACCTGCTCCGGTGTTGCGGTCAGCCCCGCCAGATCATCGCCACGGGCCAGATGATCCAGCGCCTGCTGGTCGACTGCCGGCAACGCCCGTGTCAGTCCGGCAATGGCAGGCGCCACATCGAGGCTCGCCCGCAACGCATCGACCGAAGCGAAATCGAGCTGCTTGCTGCGCCATTGGAGCACTTTGTCGGCCTGGAAATCGTGGCTTTCGATGCGCTCGACCAGATCCTCGCCAAGCGGATCGACCCGACCGGTTACGCCGAACGTTCCATCCCGCATATGGCGACCGGCGCGGCCGGCGATCTGCCCATATTCCGCCGGGTTCAGGCGGCGAAACTGGAAGCCGTCAAACTTGCGGTCCTGTGCGAAGGCAACATGATCGACGTCGAGGTTGAGACCCATACCGATGGCATCGGTCGCCACCAGGTAATCGACATCGCCCGACTGATAGAGTTCCACTTGGGCGTTTCGGGTGCGCGGGCTAAGCGCGCCGAGGACCACAGCCGCTCCGCCGCGCTGTCGGCGGATCAACTCGGCAACCGCATAGACCTCATCAGCTGAAAACGCCACGATGGCCGAACGACGCGGCAGCCGGGTGATCTTCTTCGAACCGGCATAGGCCAGATGCGACAACCGCGGCCTCGACACCACTGTCAGCCCCGGCAAAAGGCTTTCCAGGATGCCGCGCATGGTCGAAGAACCGAGCAGCAGGGTCTCCTCTCGTCCGCGCAAATTGAGCAGGCGATCGGTAAAGACATGACCGCGCTCCAGGTCGGCGGCCAGTTGCACTTCATCGATGGCAACGAACTCGGCATCTGTCTCCCGCGGCATGGCTTCGACGGTACAAACGGAAAAGCGCGCGCCCGGGGGGCTGATCTTCTCTTCACCGGTCACCAAGGCCACATGCTCAACGCCGACTTTGCCGACGATACGCCCGTAAACCTCCCGTGCGAGCAGCCGCAGGGGCAGGCCGATGACGCCGGACCGGTGAGCGACCATCCGCTCGATAGCATAGTGCGTCTTGCCGGTATTTGTCGGTCCGAGCACAGCCGTGACGCCGCGACCGCTGAAAATCATCGGCATGTTCTGGGAAGGAGAAATCAGCATCGAGAGAAAAATTGTTCCGCGGAAACGTGTCGGTCGGACGAGGCTCTTATCACGACTAGATGGGATCGAATATGGCGAAAGTCACCCATTGTCATTAACAATTGGAACAGGGATGGAACGAATCGGCGACGAATCACTGACTCTGACCGATTCAGGGTTTGTTCACGGCCATATATTCCGACTCTTTTGGAACACGGTACTAGATGCTGAATCTGCCGCGATCAAAATTGCTGCGGTAAGTCAAAAAGAGCCCGCTCCCATTAACCTTCATGAAGAAAGTGTTGAGCACATTCGGCAGCTACTCGGTAAGCTTTTGTTAACTCTTGAAAAAATGAACAAATCGTAAAGCATCGCTCCGTGGAAAATCGGGCCTTCCGTTAACGATTCGACCAAAAGCGGAACGAATCGGCGACGAATCGCTGACTGATCCATGTTCCGGGTCTGTTCACACAATATCTGGTCTTGCACCCCCGGCATCACCACAAGCCTGGCGTCAAACATCCCGGTTTTCGATGGTCCACGACAGCCAATCCGTTAACCTTTGGTCTCATCGGACGCTTGATCAGGCCGCGAAAACAATGCCGGTATCGGTGCAAACGGTCATACCTGCCGAATCGCCAACAAAAAACGGCGCCCCGGGGAGCGCCGTTCAAAAACCTCTGAACCGAAGGGATCAGACGAAGAATTGTCCACCATTGGCTGAGATCGTCGATCCGGTGATGAAGCCGGCATCGTCGGAGGCGAGGAACACCACGCAGCGGGCTATCTCCTCAGGCTCGCCGAGGCGGCCAACGGGGATCTGCGGGATAATACGCTCGTTGAGCACCTTCTCCGGAACCGCCCGTACCATCTCGGTGCCAATATAACCCGGGCAGATGGCATTGACGGTGATGCCCTTTGCAGCACCTTCCTGCGCCAAGGTCTTTGTCAGGCCAAGATCGCCGGCCTTCGAAGCCGAATAGTTTGCCTGACCCATCTGACCCTTTTGGCCATTGATGGAGGAAATGGTGACGACCCGGCCGAAGCCACGGTCGCGCATGCCCGGCCAGATCGGATGTGTCATGTTGAAAACGCCGGTCAGGTTGGTGTCGATGACCTCGTTCCACTGTTCCGGCGTGATCTTGTGGAACATGGCGTCGCGGGTGATGCCGGCATTATTGACCAGCACTTCGATCGGACCGAGGTCGGCCTCGACCTTGGCGATACCATCGACGCACGACTGGTAGTCCGCGACGCTCCACTTGTAGACGTTGATGCCGGTTTCTGCCTTGAAGGCGTTGGCTTTCTCGTCATTGCCGGCATAGTTGGCGGCGACCGTGTATCCGGCATCCTTCAGTGCAACGGAAATGGCGCCGCCAATGCCGCGCGTTCCGCCGGTAACCAATGCTACTCTGCTCATGAGTGCTCTCCTGAAATTCTTGTGTTACGCGCGCTCGACGCACATGGCGACACCCATGCCGCCGCCGATGCACAGGGTCGCCAGACCCTTCTTGGCGTCGCGTCGCTGCATTTCGAAGAGCAGCGTGTTGAGGATGCGTGCGCCGGATGCACCGATCGGGTGGCCGATGGCAATGGCGCCGCCGTTGACGTTGACGATATCGGTGTTCCAGCCGAGGTCCTTGTTGACCGCACAGGCCTGGGCGGCGAAAGCCTCGTTGGCTTCGACCAGATCCAGATCATCGGTCGACCAGCCGGCCTTCTCCAGAGCTTTGCGCGACGCCGGGATAGGCCCGGTGCCCATGATTTGCGGATCGACACCGGCGGTTGCCCAGGAGACGATCTTCGCCATCGGGGTCACGCCACGCTTTTCAGCTTCTTCTTCGCTCATCAGCACGACTGCAGCAGCGCCGTCATTGATGCCCGAAGCATTGGCTGCAGTTACCGTGCCTTCCTTGTTGAAGGCCGGGCGCAGCTTGGTCATCTGCTCCAGCGACGCACCGTGGCGGATGTATTCGTCCTGGTCGACAATCGTCTCGCCCTTGCGGGTCTTGACGGTGAAGGGAACGATTTCGTCGGCAAACCGGCCTTCCTTCTGGGCGGCTTCGGCCTTGTTCTGAGAAGCAACCGCAAACGTATCCTGCTCATCGCGGGTCAATTGCCACTTTTCGGCAACGTTCTCAGCAGTGTTGCCCATGTGGTAGCCGTAGAAGGCGTCCGTCAGACCGTCCTTGATCATGGTGTCGATCAGTTTCATGTCGCCCATCTTTTGACCCGCGCGCAAATTGGCGCAATGCGGTGCCATGGACATGGATTCCTGTCCGCCAGCAACCACGATATCGGCGTCTCCGGTGGCGATCTGCTGCATGCCGACGGCAACCGCACGCAGTCCCGATCCGCACAGCTGGTTCAGGCCCCAAGCGGTGGCTTCCTGCGGGATGCCCGCAGCCATGGCGGCCTGACGGGCCGGGTTCTGGCCTTCGCCGGCAGCAAGGATCTGGCCCATGATAACCTCGTCGACATCGGCCGCGGCAACGCCGGCCCGATTGAGGGCTTCGGTGATGGCGGCAGCGCCAAGTTCATGGGCGGGGATGTTGGCGAACGCGCCGTTGAAGGAACCGACTGCGGTGCGTGCCGCGCCGGCAATTACAATGGTGGATTGTGTCATTCGTCTGATCTCGAATTCGTGTCGGGGTGGGTCCTTATCGAAAGTGAAGCACGGTGCAGTGGAAGTCAAACGCACATGCAGCATAGCAGCCGTGCGAAAACGACTGCAGCGGCTGTTTACATGAGCCCGCACCTCCACTGCAATGCACAATTGGTGGCAGTTTGTACTATACTTTTGGTCGTTCCCATGTTCATCATGACGGATGGACTGGCATGATGGTCCACTCGGCAAGCGTATCGCCCGCGACCCTCGCGGATCGGTAGCAGGGAGGAAATTAAGAGATGGCCAAAAAAGACGGTCAGACGATCATCAAGAAATACGCCAATCGTCGGCTCTATAATACGGGCACCAGCACCTATGTGACGCTCGACGACCTGGCGGTGATGGTCAAGGACGGCGAAGACTTCATCGTAGTCGACGCCAAGTCGGGTGACGATATCACCCACTCCGTTCTGACCCAGATCATTTTCGAGCAGGAATCGAAAACCGGCAACACCCTGCTGCCCATCTCTTTCCTGCGCCAGCTGATCTCATTTTACGGCGACCAGGTGCAGATGCTCGTGCCGAGCTATCTCGAACAGTCCATGACCGCATTCACCTCGCAACAGGAGCAGATGCGCGAGCAGATCAGCAAAGCTTTTGGCGAGACGCCCATGGGCCGCAACATTCAGGTCCCGATGCAGCTGATGGAAGAGCAGGTCCGCCGCAACACGGAAATGTTCCAGCAGGCCATGCAGATGTTCACACCTTTCGCCGGTGCCGGTTCCTCCCAGGAGGAGGACAAGGCTGAGAGTGCCGAGAACAAGGACCTGAAAGAACTGAAGGATCAGCTTCGAGCGCTGCAGAACAAGCTGGATTCTATGGACGGCTGATCCCTCAACTATCGCAAATCAAATCGAACTCGATGTGGTACTTCAGCCGGATCGGCCTCGCATCGTCCGTGACGCGCCCTGCGGTGCCAGCACCGGAACGAACACCCGTCGCGAGGCCCGTTCTGCCACCGGCAAGCCCTGGTAGAGGCGCTTCTGTGCTTCGACGATCACCACTCCGCTCAGAAACGGCCAGTAACGCCGACCAAGCCGCTCCATGGTGCGAGACAGGCGCTGGATCGACTTGTGTTTTGACGGCGGGAAAAGGAGTGCTTCGGCAAAGGCGCCGGGCGTGAAGTTGGTATCGCGGAGGAGACCGGTGAGCTGGTTGCGCGAATAGGGTCTGCCCGAACCGAAGGGCGTGTGCTCAAGCCGGGCCCAGACACCGCGACGGTTGGGCACGACAATGACCAATCTGCCGCCAGGGGCCAGCACGCGCCAGGCCTCCATCAATGTTTCGCGCGGGTTCTCGACATATTCCAGGGCATGCACCATCAGAATGCGGTCGAGCGCGGCATCGGGCAAAGGCAGTTCCTCGTCAAACACAAGGGCGGTCGCCGAGGCCTCGTGAGGCGGCCAGTTCACAGCACCTTGAGCTGCCGGCATGAAGGCCAGGGCCCGGTCGGTATCAGCGCGGAACCGGTCAAGGTAAGGAACGGCAAATCCCAGTCCCATCAAGCGTTCCGACGGCAACGCTGTCCACACGGAAGCCAGCGCCATCGCGATGGAACGCTGCGCCAGCGCACCCAGACGCGTGTGGTAGAACTGCCGGAGATCGACGATGTCGGTATGCATGAGCTCTACTTGGGTTTCTCGGACACAAGTTTGAAGCACACCCGCCGCACTGGCGGCAAGCCCGTTTCACCGGCCCGCATCTTGATGTAGGCTGATTGAAAACCGCAGGAGGCTCCCATGACCACATTGCAGATCGAACAATTTATGTGCCGCTCGGACAATTTCGGCGTGCTGGTCCATGACACCGCAACGGGAGCAACCGCCTCCATCGATGCACCGGAAGAAAACCCCATCCTCGATGTTCTGGAGGAAAAGGGCTGGCAGCTGACCCACATTTTCACGACGCATCACCACATGGATCACGTCGCCGCCAATCAGGCTCTCAAAGACAAGTTTTCCGCCGAAATCATCGGCCCCGCCGGCTCGAAAATTCCCGGTCTCGACCGCGCGGTTGGCGACGGTGACCGCTTTACCTTCGCCGAATACGACGTGGATGTGATCGCCACGCCCGGCCACACGCTCGACCATATCTGCTACCACATCCCGGGCATCCAGACGGCATTCACGGCCGACACGCTGTTTGCACTTGGCTGCGGTCGCGTCTTCGAAGGAACGCCCCAGCAGATGTATGATTCCTTGTGCAAACTGGCTGCACTCCCCGACGAAACGGTGATCTATTGCGGCCATGAATACACAGAAACAAACGCGCGGTTCGCCTTGACCGTCGACCCCGGAAACCAGCAGCTGGTGCAGCGCGCAACCGACATCAACGACCTGATGGCACTGGGCAAACCCACTCTGCCGACGTCGATCGGCCTTGAGAAGGTCACCAACCCCTACCTGCGCACGTGCGATCCCGGCATCCGCCACCTGCTCGACATGGAAGATGCCCCCGACGTCGACGTGTTCGCCGAAATCCGCCGCCGCAAGGACAACTTCTAAGGGCCTACAGGAGACCCGTTAGCGCCAGCGTGAAGAATAGCTGACCAACATAGAAGATTGCCCAGAGGAGAGCGGCGGACCAAGCCGGCGTAGGCCAAGTCGTTCGCCGGTGTTCGAACGCCACCGTCGCGCCGGCGAAACAGGCCAGCAGAAAACACCCGATAGCCGCTCCGCTGATCCGGGCGAGCAACGCGAACACGCAACTCACGACCGCAGCTGCCAGGTAGACCGAGACTTCAGGCTTGCGGAGGACCGCTAATCCGACTGTCCTGGCAAAAACTGCTGCCGCCGTTATCAGGGCGAGCCCACCCGCAATCAATAACGTGTCTGTAACGGCCACCTCCCCGAGGCGGACGTAGCCGAACACAAGGACAGCAAAGATAAGCTGTCCGACGGGCAGGCAGATCAGGCCGATCTTCGTCGCACGCTCGTCGTCCTGAACGAGAAAAGACTGGGCAGCCGCGAAGACGAGAAGTCCGACGGTCAGCAGCAGCGAGACGTCCTGAATCAGGGACAGAACAGCAAGCAGAGCAATGGCGACGGCCCGTGCGCCTGTCTTGCGTGCAGATGGAGGCCGATCGACCAGAAACAACGACAGAAAGGCAGCGACGACGGAAAACAGCACCGTGCCGAATTGCGGCGAGTCAAAGCCATATTCGAACAGCAGCATGCGATTATGTCCCCGTCAGGTTTTTTGGCTGCCTAAAGATGAGATCCTTGGCAGCCAGTGCCGCGCCACCGGTGATCAATGCGCAAGCTATAGCGATGCGCCAATCAGCCTGTCCGACACCCGCTACGATCAGGACAAGTGTCGAAAGCAAAGGCGCCGCATAGCTGGACGCACCGAGGATCTGGATATTGCCGTGCTTGACGCCGTAGTCCCAGACATAGAAGGCCGCCCCCACGGGCAGCAGTCCCAGGCCGACAACGGCAAGCCATTGGCTCGCGCCTTCCGGCCAAACCGTGGTTTCGAGCGCCAGATGACAAACCAGCGACAGGATTGCCGTTGCGGCACAGAATCCGGTCACCACATCGGTCGGCACATTGCCGAAACGACGCGACAAGAGGGAATAGGCCGACCAGGTGAAGGCACACAGCAGGGCCGCGCCATAGCCGAACAGGAACCGCTCGTCGAAGGCAAGGCCGTTACGCGACACGATCAGAACCGTGCCGATCAGCCCGGCGAGCGCACCGGCTATATGCTGCCAACCGAGCCTCTCGCCCGGCAACAAGGCCGATCCGACAACGATCAACAGCGGCCACAGGTAGGCGATCAGGCCAGCCTCCACGGCCGGGGCATTGCGCAGTGCCGTGAAGTAAAAGAAGTGATAGCCGAACAGGCCGGCGACACCGAGCAGCCAGACCGTCACCGATTGCCGCAGCGTTTTCAGGCGATGCGGCTGCGCAATCAGCAGCACCGTCCCGATCCCGGTGCCGATGGCAAAGCACATGGCGGCCAGTTGAAACGGCGGAACGCTGCCGGATGAAGCGGTCAACAGCGCCAGCAGCGACCACATGACAATTGCGCTGAATCCGATCAGTGTTGCCCGCATCTCGGTTCCCGGTTACACGCTCGTTCAAACCGAACCCTCTATAGCGTTCGATTGCGTCGGTCCACACTTGACGGGCCGGCTGCCGGCGACTATAGAACCGCGACTTTCCTATGAGAGGCCAGACGATGGCGGCCGGGGACCTCACCGGTCGCCTAATCCAATTGGCCCTAAGAAAACGAAGGTGAAAACCATGTCCCGCAGTTGCGAATTGACCGGCAAGGCTGTCCAGTCGGGCAACAATGTCAGCCACGCCAACAACAAGACGCGGCGCAAGTTCCTGCCGAATCTGTGCCATGTCACGCTGATGTCGGACGCCCTTGGCCAGCGCTACCGTCTGCGCATTTCGGCTGCTGCCCTGCGTACAGTCGAACATCGCGGCGGCCTTGACGCATTCCTGATCAAGTCCAGCGAAAAAGAGCTTTCCCAGCGCGCCCGCCTGATCAAGCGGCAGATCGCCAAGAAACTCGAGGAAGCAGCTGCCGCTTAATCCGGCTGCCGCTTTTGTGATACGTATGGCGGGCTGATCTGATCAGCCCGTTTTCTTGTGGTCGGCCGCATGAGTTCGAAGCGGCGACTTCGCTGGTGGCATCACCCAGGATAAAAAAATGCAAGATATGCAGAAAACTGACGGGGCGCCTTTCGACCCCAAACACCTCATTCCGTTTCTCATCGGCATGGCCGCGGTCGTGGTCGCATCCAATGTGCTGGTTCAGTATCCGGTCCGTTACGATCTGGGACCGTTGATCCTCGAGGATCTTCTGACCTGGGGGGCGTTCACCTATCCGATCGCTTTTCTGGTAACCGATCTGTGCAACCGCACCTTCGGTCCGGCCAAGGCTCGCATCGTGGTGATCGCCGGTTTCGCAATCGCCGTCGGCATCTCCATCTATGCCGCTACGCCGCGCATCGCCATCGCCTCCGGAACGGCTTTCCTGGTCGCGCAACTGCTTGATGTCTCGATCTTCCACCGCCTGCGGGATTCCCATTGGTGGCATGCGCCGCTGATTTCGTCGGTGCTCGGATCGGTGCTCGATACGCTGCTGTTCTTCTCGCTGGCCTTCGCCGCGAGCTTTGTCCTGCTCGGTGCCAACGACGATTTCGCCATCGAAGCCGCCCCGTTCCTCGGTGCGTTTGGCTTCGACGCACCGCGCTGGATGTCCTGGGCGGTCGGTGACCTGGCGGTCAAGCTGCTGGTGGCCCTGAGCCTGCTGGCGCCCTACCGGATCATCATTCCGTTCTTCCAGCCGCTGCGCCCGGCGGCCTGATCCGGCTCGATTAGAGCAAAGGGCGAAAAGTTTGGATCATTCGATGGCTGCAGATCGGCTCCACTCGGCCAGGCGCGTCGCGCAGCGCGATGTGGTACCTCGGGCAAGCGGCGCAACGCAGCCGATGGGCCGATATGCAGCCACCCTTCGGGCCGGGCGCTTTTGGCCCTTGGCGTCGTTGGCTTGCACTTGTGGTGGGATAGCACCACGGCCTGCAATCCGCCTAGCCAGAGACCAAAATCGCCACGGTCAAATGGTGCAAACTTATCGCCCTTTGCTCTATCCGGCGGCTTCGGCCGCCGGAGCTATCCGGTCGCCGCGCGCACACGGTCGATCACCCATTCGCAGGCGGAGCGGACGATCGAGGTCGAACCCACTTCGGCGTGCCTGAGCAGCCATATCTCCCGATACAGAATCGGAGATCCCTGTTGCTTCATGCCGGGAACAATCCCGTTCATGAGCTCGGGCAGAACCGCCGATCCGGCACCTGCTGCCACAGCCTGGGCCATCGCGACCGGATCGTTGCTGCGCAGAACCGGCGCCGCCCCGTTCAGGCGGCTCTCCACCCACTTTGCCTCCGGTACATGGGCAAAACGTTGTGGATAGGCGATCCACCGCTCCGAGGCTGGTTCTTCGATCGGTGAAAAAACCGCGTAGGCAGCGCGCCCGATCTTCCGCGCGACCAGATCGTCATGGGCGTCTTCGGGCGCACCCAGCCGGACAGCGATGTCCGCCTCGAGCCGCTCAAGCCGGACGTTGGCGGACTCGGTTTCCAGATCGATCGACAGGCCCGGAATCTGCTCCTGCAAAGCGACGATACCCGGAGCGAGGACGGTGCGCGCGAGCGTTGGCGGTGCGCTGATCCGCACCCGTCCTTCCGGCATGGACTGCATCTTCTGCGCGGCCAGTCGGAAGCCATGCTCCGACTGCTCCATCTGCTGCGCATAGCGGACCAGGTGCAAGGCCTGTTCCGTCAAGGCGAGCCCGCCTCGCGTTCGAACAAACAGCGAGACATCCACCACCCGTTCCAGAGCCTTCAATCGTCTGCTGGCCGTGGTTGCGTCGATACCCATGTCGCTTGCCAGGCCGCTCAACGAGCCAGCCCGGCTGGCCGCCAACAACAGGCGCAGGTCTTCCCAGTCAATCTGCTCTATGTTCATAACTGCAATCCTGCAGATATTTGCTGTAAATTACGGCATTGGCGCAGCATAAATCAGGCGATATCTCATGCACAACGCCAATTGGGAGCGACCGCATGTTCGCCGACACCCACACCTATCTGGCCCTTCTGAGCTTCGCTGTGGTCGCCTCGATCACCCCGGGGCCGAACAACCTCATGGTCATGGCATCCGGTGCCGCCTTCGGTTGGCGCAAAACCGTCCCGCATATGGCTGGCATCGCCCTGGGTTTCGCCGTCATGATCGGTTCCGTAGCGCTCGGGCTCTCGGCAATCCTGGAGCAATTTCCGCAGATCCTTTCTGTTTTACGCGTCGTCGGAGCCGCCTGGCTGCTGTGGCTGGCATGGCAATTGGCGAGCCCCCTCTTTGCACCGACGACGGAAGCGGCGAGGCCGGATGCGCCGAAAAGCGCTTCGCGCCCGATGCATCTCTACGAAGCCGCGATGTTTCAATGGGTCAATCCCAAAGCCTGGACGATGGCCGTCGCAGCCAGCGCCGCCTATTCGGGCATCGCCTCCGACCCCACCTCAAGGGCACTTCTGATGGCAGTGACCTTCATTGCCGTGGCACCGGTTTGCAACAGCGTCTGGGTCTTAGCAGGACAGATGCTCCAGCGTCTGATGACAACCGGAAACAGCTCGCGGATCTTCAGTCTCATCATGGTCGCCCTCGTGGTCCTGAGCGCGGTGGTTGTTCTGGCCGGCTAGAACGGGCAACTTGGTTTAGACCTCACCCCGCCATTCGGGGTTCACGAGATCGGCGCTGCATGAGGCCTCCAGCAAATAATCGCTGACGTTTTCCGCGCAACTCATCGACATGCGCAGCGCACTCTGCGGGGTCACGCCGGCAACATGCGGCGACAGCACGATGCGCGGATTGCGGCAGACTGCGGCGTCCACGCCTGGAGGTTCCTCGCTGAACGTATCCAGGCCGGCACCGAAGAGATGGCCGGACTCCACCGCCTGCACCAAGGCAGCCTCGTCCACGACGCCGCCCCTTGCCGCATTGATCAGGATCGAGCCCGGTCTCATCAGACCAAGACGTCTGGACTCGATGAGATTGCTCGTCGCCGGCGTCAGCGGGACATGCAGACTGACGACATCGCTATGTTCCAGCAACTCATCCAGTGTCGCACAGGACGCGATGCCTTCCGGCCAGGGCCGGTTGCGCGCCGGATCATAGGCAAGCACCGCCATCCCGAAGGACTCAGCCAGCGATGCGACGCGCTCTCCGATGGCACCCAGCCCGACAATGCCCATGGTGGCACCATGCAGATCCGCTGTTTCCGGGTTGCCCGGCCGCCAGCCGCCGGTCCGCACCAATCGATCATAGGCCGGAAGGCTTTTTCGCACCGCCAGCAGCAGGGCAAAAACATGTTCGGCTACCGAAATGGCATTGCGGCCCGGAGCCGCGAAGACGGGTATGCCGCGCCGAGTTGCTTCGGCCACATCGATATCGTCGTAGCCGGCACCGTGATTGGCAATCACTTTCAGACCGGGTGCGGCATCCAGGCAGACGCGATCAATAACACCGGTTCGCACGATCACGGCATCGGGCGAGGTGTCTTTCAGATCGGACACGAGCGCGTCCTGGTCGGGAGACGGCTCTGTCACCCGCACCTCGAAGCCGCGATCCCGCAACAGGTGCTCGGCCTCCGGCACGAGCGGCCAACCGGTGACCAGGACAGTGCTCAAGCCAATCCCTCCGGTATTTCGCTTTCGCGCCGGGTGACGAAGTCGCGCAGCGCCTCTCGCCTGGCCTCATCAAGCAGCGGCGGTTCCTCCGCATAACGGTCCAACATGGTTCGGCACCACACACGGCCCCTGTCGCTGACCGATCGTGATCCTGTCGCTACCCAGGACTCGTATCGCTCGTTGTCCTGAATATCATCGAGGAATGGCAGGTTCTCGCGCGTATAATCCTCGTCGAAAAAGTGACCGCCCGGACCAACTTTCTCAAGGCTCCCCAGGGCAACATCCATGTCGTCGAAGGTGGCTCCGTTCAACATGGTTTGAAAGCCGAGGATCTGCTGTGCGTCCGCCGCCAGCTTGCCCATCGAGATGCACAGCGAACCTTCGATCGTCCCACCGCAATGGGTCAAAAGGTGGCAACCGCCGAGGATCGCGGGATAAACCTTTAATATGGAATCGTAGCCAGCATAGAGGTCGTCCTGCTTGGAGCCGGACTTGGCGCCGTTGGTGCGCCAGGGAATACCGTAATAGCGCGCCATCTGCCCGAACACATACATGATCAACGACACTTCCGGCGAGCCGAAGGTCGGCGAACCGCTCTTCATGTAAACGCCCATCGGCGCCACACCCATGACCGCGCGGCAGCCGGGCCGAACGATCTGGGTGAAGGCGACACCAGCTAGCACCTCGGCAATGATCTGCGCGGTCGCGGCCAGCGTGTGGACTGGTGTCGACGCACCGAACAGCACGAAGGGTGACATCAGCAGCGCCTGGTTGTTCGCCGCATAGATCCGCGCCGCATCCAGCTGGGTCTTGTCCCAGACCAGCGGAGAATTGCAGTTGAAGATCGCAGTCATGACGACGTTGCGATCGACATAGTCCTCACCGAAGACCAGTTTTGCCATGGCGATGCTGTCACGCGCCTGGTAGTCGGACTGAGGTGATCCCATGACAGGCTTGTCGGTGGTCAGGAAACTGGTTTCGACCATGTGCAGGTGGCGGTGCGGGACGGCAACATCCATCGGCTCCAGCGTATAGCCGCCATTGTAATGGATCGCCGGATTGACGTGATGCAGCTTCATCAGCGTCCCCATGTCCTCGGCACTGGCCTGACGGCGAACCCCATCCAGGTCGATCAGGTTGGGTGTGCCGTAGGCCGGCCCGAAGATCATGTTGCGCCCGCCGACGCGAACCGTGCGTTCGGGATTGCGGGCATGATAGTCGAACTCCCCCGGAACCGTCGAAATCAGTTTGCGGATCAGCTGACGCGGAATCCGGATGCGGTGACCGTCGACGTCGGCACCGGCATCCTTCCAGATTGCCGCAGACGCATCATCGCGGAACTCGATGCCGATGGTTTCGAGAAGCTCCATGGCGTGGTTGTCGATGGCTTCGAGGCCGTCGACGGCCAGAATTTCGTAGGTCGGCACATTTCGAACGATCGTCGAGGGGTAGACGATCGGTGCACGAAGCCGGGCCTTGCGGCGACCCGCCGCCCCACCACTACGCTGGCGCAATTTCTTCCGGTCACCCGGTGGCGAATGTGTGGTTTCTGTCATTGGCGACTCCTGCCAACCGAGTATCGGCTGTGAGCAGTCGCCGGACAATCTCACAAATTCTTGCCCGGAGGCGAAACGTCAGATTACGCAGGCGAAGGCAATTTTCGCTCCTCAGCATCCTGCATGGAGGAAAAACTCAGTTCGTTTTCAAGCCAATCGCGGAATTCGGCCACCGTACGGGACGGCGAGGCGCCGTCAGGCTGACAGAGATAGTAGCCGTGTTGCGGCAGCGATTCCGTGTGGATCGCCGGGATCAGAACGCCGCTTGCGATGAACTGCTGCATCAACGGCGCGCCCAGCAATCCGATCCCTTGTCCGTCGAGCACCGCCTGGACCAGGTTGATATAGGAATCATAGGAACTCATGCGGATACGGCTGCCCAGCACAGAACCCTTGTCGCGAAAATAGTTGATCCAGATCGACGACGGGTCGAAGGCGGATTCAAACTCGAGCAGTGGCACATTGGCGAGGTCATCAACCGCCTCGAACGGCCCGTACCTGTTGTAGAAGGCCTGACTGCACAACGGCAGGATCTGCTGTCGCTGCAACAGCACGCTGGTGGTACCGGGCCAGCTGCCCGTGCCGTAGCGAATGGCAATATCCACGTCGTATTGCACCAGGTTGACCAGTTCATGCGACACCAGCAGTCGAAAATCCGCCTTCGGATTGATGCGCCGGTAGCGACCAATATTCGGCATGAGCCAGTAGGTCGAGACACCGCTGGTCGTGGCAATGGTGATCAGGCTGTCTTCCTTGGTGTTCTCGATCGAGTCGATCTCGTCGATGATCGACTGAAACCCCTGGTGGACGGTGCGTGAAAGCCGACGTCCGGCTCGGGTCAGCTTGATGCTGCTTTGACCGCGGGCGAACAGCTCGAATCCCAGATAGTGTTCCAGCTGCTTGACCTGCCGCGATACCGCGACTCGGGTCACGTTCAGTTCCTTTGCGGCTTCGGTAAAGCTGAGATTGCGCGCCGATGCCTCGAAAGCCATCAGGGCCTTGGGTGGCGGGAGCTTGCGAAATCCTTGAGCCAGTTTGCGTTCCGATCCTTGCCGACCCGACCTGAGGCTACGGTTTCACCACAGATCATCTGCGTAACGTCAAGTTACCCAAGGGGTCATTTTTTTGCAATATGGCGTCAGCCGCCTTCTGTGCGACAGTTGCAACTGAAACGGGGTTGGAAAAAGGTCAGATGGCGGACAATCCGGGCAAGGGCAGCACAATCGAATGCCGCAATCTGTGGAAGATTTTTGGCAATCGATCCGCCGAAGCCCTTGCCGCGGCCAAGGCCGGCACGGTGGACAAGGAAACTGCGCTCAAGCAGTTCGGCTGTGTGATCGGCGTGGCCGATGCCAGCTTTTCCGTCGAAAAGGGTGAAATCTTCTGCATCATGGGCCTCTCTGGCTCGGGCAAATCCACCCTGCTTCGCCACGTCAATCGCCTGATCGAACCCACATCCGGATCGGTTCATGTCGACGGCCAGGACGTCATGGGGCTGTCCGACAAGGAATTGCGCGCTTTGCGGGCGCGCAAGATCGGCATGGTCTTCCAACACATGGCCCTTTGGCCGCACAAGACGATCGCCAGCAATGTGGCCTTCGGTCTCGAAGTGCAGGGTGTCGAAAAGGCTGCCGGCCGAGACGCCGCCGAACAGGCCCTGGAAAAGGTTGGGCTTGGCGGCTGGGGCGAGCGTTATCCGGACGAGCTTTCCGGCGGCATGCAGCAGCGTGTCGGCCTTGCCCGGGCGCTCGCAGCCGATCCGGACATCCTGCTGATGGACGAACCGTTCAGCGCGCTCGATCCGCTGATCCGGCGCGATCTTCAGGACGAGTTCCTCAGCCTCTCCGAAAAATCCCACAAGACGACACTGTTCATCACCCATGATCTCGAAGAGGCCATGCGCATTGGCCACCGCATCGCGGTGATGAAGGACGGTCGCATCGAGCAGACCGGAACTCCCGAGGCCATCGTGCTGCAGCCGGCGACCGATTACGTCGCCCGCTTCGTCAGCTCCATCTCGGTGCTGAAGTACATTTCGGCGTCCGACCTGGCAGTGGACGGCACGATCGCGGATAACGCCCCAGTTCTGGGCCCGGACACCCCGTTGACCGAACTCATCACCCGGCTCGCCAATGGCGCCGACCATGTGGCCATCAAGGATGGCGACAGCCTGATCGGACGAATCGGACGGCCGGAGATCCTCGGTGCGGTTGGTCGCGATCTGGAGCGGAGATAGGCGATGGACCCGCTCCTCAATCCGTTCGACTATGTGACGGTGCCCTTCGGCACCTGGGCTGAAGCGCTGCTTGACCTCATCGTCGATCACAGCCGCGCAACCCTTCTGGCGGCAAAGATACCGGTGCAGTCTTTTCTCGAGCTGGTACAGGCCGGATTGCTGGCCGTCCCGCCGACGATCGGGCTGATCGCCGTTGTCCTGCTCGGCTGGTGGATTGCCGGGTGGCGGCTGGCGGCGACCGGTTTGATCTGCCTGTCGCTCATCGGCCTGATGGGCGCCTGGCAAGCGGCGATGATCACGCTCTCCATCGTGATCACTGCAGTCAGCATTTGCCTGATCGTCGGCATTCCCATCGGCATCGCGGCCGCCCGCAGCGATCGATTTTTCCGGATTCTGCGGCCGCTCCTGGACCTGATGCAGACCATCCCGTCCTTCGTCTATCTGGTGCCGGTGGTCATGCTCTTCGGCATTGGCGACACGCCTGGCGTTATCGTCACCTGCTTCTTCGCCATCACCCCGCTGATCCGACTGACCAATCTCGGCATCCGTGAGGTTCGTCCGGACCTTGTCGAAGCGGCGCGTGCTTTTGGCGCCAGCGAGACGCGGGTGCTGTTCGGCACGCAATTGCCGCTGGCGCGCCCGACCATCCTGGCCGGCCTCAACCAGACCGTTCTGCTGTCGCTCTCGATGGCCGTCGTCGCGTCGATGATTTCGGTCGAGGGGCTGGGTCGCATCGTGCTTGAAGGCATCGGCCGGCTCGATTTCGGCAGCGCTACGGTCGGCGGCATCGGCATCGTCCTGACGGCCATCGCCGTCGACCGCTATGTGCAGGCGCTTGGCGCCGCCAAGCAGCGTGACAACCGGGGAGCGTGAGCCATGGACCCCGCCACCCTGCTCGATCCCTTCACCCTGATCAGCCTGCCGCTTGCGGACTGGGCCAATGATGGCATGCGCTGGCTGACATCGAACTATCGCGGCGTGTTCCAGGCCATCAAGGCGCCAGTCAAATGGGTGCTCGACCTGGTCGAGGACGGACTGCGTGGAACGCCGCAGACCATCCTGCTGGTGTTCTTCACCCTCTTTGCCTGGCAGATTGTCAACCGCACCACCGCGATCCTGACTTTCTGCGCCTTCGCGGTCATCGGACTCATCGGCGCCTGGGACCCGGCCATGACGAGCCTGGCGGTTCTAATCACCGCCGTTGCTATCGCCACGCTGGTGGGCCTGCCCCTCGGCATCCTCTGCTCTCGAATTGACATCGTATGGGCAGTCGTACGCCCGGTGCTGGATTTCATGCAGACCATTCCGTCCTTCACCTATCTGGTCCCTGTTATCCTTTTATTCGGCATCGGCAACGTGCCCGGCGTCATCGTGACCGCCTTCTTCGCCACGCCACCGCTTGTGCGCCTGACCAATCTCGGGCTGCGCGAGGTGCGCGCCGACCTGGTCGAGGCGGCCGACGCCTTCGGCGCTTCGCCCTGGCGGCGGCTCTGGTCGATTGAACTGCCTTTGGCCCGCCCGACGATCATGGCCGGAATCAATCAGACGGTCATGCTGTCGCTCGCGATGAGCGTCATCGCCTCGATGATCTCGGTCGCTGGTCTGGGCCGTCTGGTCCTCGTCGGCATCAGCCAGCTCGATCTGGCGCGCGCCTCGGTCGGTGGCCTGGGCATCGTGCTCCTGGCCATCGTCTTCGACCGGGTCACGCAAGGTTTCGGATTCACCCGCCGCGAGCGCAATAACCGGGGGCTCTGGGAACAGGGACCTGTCGGCTGGCTGCGGACGAAGTTTTCCAACGGTCATCAACACCCAAATCCAACAGGGAGGACACCATGAAACGTATTGCCTTGAACACAGCGCTGGCGGCGTTAACGGGAGCAATGCTGGCCCAGGCTGCCAACGCGGCCGAAGTGACGGCGATCAGCACCGGACGCACCGACCATCAGTTGATCTATGAAGTCATCGAAGAGGGTCTGGCCGCACTCGGCTACGAAAACGGCGAGATGCTGACCGGCAACTATCCGGCCATCCACCTCAGCCTCGGCCAGGGCGACGCGCACTATACCGCCGTGCACTGGAAGCCGTTGCATGATGAGTTCTATGCCAACTCCGGTGGCGATGACGCCCTGGTGCGTGCAGGGCCGCTCTATGAAAAAGCAATGCAGGCCTATTTCATCGACAAGAAGACGGCCGAGAAGCATGGCATCAATGCGCTCGAGCAAATGAAGGATCCGGCAGTAGCCGCCATCTTCGACACTGATGGCGACGGCAAGGCCAACCTGACCGGCTGCAACCCGGGCTGGGGCTGCGAAAAGGTCATCGAACACCATCTCGACGCATACGAACTGCGCGATCACGTCAACAACGACAAGGGCGAGTATTTTGCGCTGATGGCAGACACCATCGAACGCTACGAGGCCGGTCAGCCGATCTTCTACACCACCTGGGCGCCGAACTGGATCAACGCCGTGCTGGTGCAGGGCGAGGACGTGGTCTTCCTCAACGCCCCGTTCTCATCGCTGCCCGGGCAGGACAATCCCAACACCGAGTGGGACGACGGCCGCAATCCGGGCTTCGGATCCAATGACAACTACATCCTGGTCAACAAGGACTTCGCCGAGGCCAATCCCAAGGCGCTCGCCCTCATGAACGGGCTGCGGATTTCCGTCCCCGAGCTCAGCGCCATGATGGACCGGGTCAACAATGGTGAGAAGGAACCGGCCCAGATCGAGCAGATTGCCAAGGACTGGATCGCCGCCAACCAGTCCGACTGGGACGCGCTGATCGCCAAAGCCAACGCCGCGCAGTAGTCGAGGCGACAATGACAAGCAGGGCCCGCTCCAGCGAGCGGGCCCCATATCGATCGGGCAATCCATGGCAATCTTCTTTCATTGGTCCGAGGCAACGCCGGACATCTGGCGAGACGCGCTTGTTTCAGCCGGCGTCGAACCGGATCTGCGCACTGCCGAGGCAATCGGAAATCCCCGGGAGATCGACTATGCGGTGGTCTGGGCGCCGCCCGCTGGTTTGCTGAGGACCCTCGAGAACCTCCGCTACATCTTTTCGATCGGTGCCGGTGTCACCCACATCACGCTCGACCCGGACTTTCCGCGCAACGTTCCGATCGTGCGCCTGCAGGACCGGTTGCTGGTGCTCGACATGTCCTGCCACATCATTCACTGGGTGCTGCATTTCCACCGCTACTACGCCCGCTATGCCCGCCATCAGGCCGAACGCAAATGGCTTCGCCACCGCTACCCGGAAAATGCTCAACGGCGCATTACAGTCCTGGGCCTTGGGCAGACCGGCCAGGATGCCTGCCGGCGATTGAGCGACCTCGGTTTTGCCGTCACGGGATGGGCGCGCAGCGAAAAATCCATCGAAGGCGTGCGGTGCCTGGCCGGTGAAGCGGCCTTCGACACGGCGTTGCGCGAAGCGGACATTCTCGTCAATCTGTTGCCGTTGACCGATGCCACGACAAACATTCTCAATGCCTCCGCCTTCGACCGAATGCCGGACGGCAGCTTTCTCATCAATTGTGGTCGTGGCTCGAGCATCGACGACGAAGCCCTGCTCGCGGCACTCGGTAGCGGTCAAATCGAGGCCGCAGCCCTCGATGTGTTCCGTGAAGAGCCCCTGCCCGCCGACAGTCCCTATTGGGACCATCCCGGCATTCATGTGACGCCCCATGCGGCAGCGCCCACCAACGAGCGTTCAGCGGCCGAGTTCATAGCCATGCAGATCCGCAAAAGCATGGATGGTGGCGTTCCGGCGCCTATCGTCGACCTCGAACGCGGCTATTGATCCCATGCGTCGTCCGGCGATCATTCCCAGGCACACCGACAGCAATGGCTGGTGGGAAACCCTGCCGGCGCCGCCACCGCCAAAGATTCTGTCCGGCCCGCATCGTGTCCAGACGGCCATTATTGGTGCCGGCATTTGCGGCATGGCTGTTGCCCACCAGCTCGGAAAACTGTGCCCGGACGCCGACATTGCCCTGATTGAGGCAGAACGCGCCGGATACGGTGCTTCCGGCAGAAATGCCGGCTTCATGCTCAACGTCCACTCGCACGGCCCTCCCAAACACATCGACATTCTGCGTCGCAATATGCGGCTCTGGGCGAGCGGCCTCTCTGACCTCCGCCGCATGGTCCGCGACTTTCAGATCGACTGCGACTGGCACGAATTCGGCCGCTTCTACGGCTCGGCCGGAGCCGATGGCGAAAAACACATCGACGAGATCGCCGATACGCTCGACGAGCTTGGTCTGGAGCGAAGCTGGCTGTCCAGCGACGAGATGCGAAACCGCATCGGCACCGGCTTCTATCGGCGCGGCCTCTATACGCCGGGGAATGCCCTGGTGAACCCGGCCGCCATGATGCGCGGGCTGGCGCGCAACCTGCCGCACAACGTCGCCCTCTTCGAAGAAAGCCCGGTGATCGGTTTCGAACCGCGCGAAAACGGCTACGCCATCGAAACGCAAAATGGCACGGTTACGGCTGATCGCCTGGTGCTCGCCGCCGGCGTTTTCCTGCGTCAGTTTGGAGCGGCATCGGGTCGCTACGTGCCGATGGGCACCTATGCCAGCCTGACGGCTCCGCTCAGCGATGACGAAATGGCTTATCTGGGAACCGGCGAACCATTTGGCTTGCTTGGCGGTTCCGAATACGGCGCGACCATTCGGCTGACCAACGACCGGCGGCTGTTCATCCGCAATCACTATCAGCATGTCCCGAATGCACCGACCACGGCCCAGGAGGTGGCCGAGATCAGCAAGATGCACCGCAAGTCCCTGCGCTCTCGATGGCCCCAGCTCGCAGAAACGCCGTTCGAGCATTGCTGGGGTGGTGCCATGGCCTTCACCTGGAACGACGGTGCGGTGTTCGGGGAGCTACAGTCTGGCCTGTTCGCGGTCCTCACCAACGATGTTTCACCAATGACCCGAGGCGCCGCGGCCGGCCGCCTCCTGGCCGACCTCATGGAGGGTCATGACAGCGAGCTTCTGGAAACCCAGTTGAGCATTCCCGGCGCCAGCCGGCTTCCGCCGCGCCCGTTTCTCGATATCGGCATCGCCCTTCGACGCGGCCTGCTGCATATGGTCGCCCGCGACGAATTCTGACGGCTAGTTATCGCCTTCGTCTTTCGACGCTGCAAAGTCCTGAGGACGATAGGCCTCCACTGCCGTCTCATCGACATAGTGCATGGAACCGTTGGCCCAAAATCCGGTCTTTCCGACGGTGGGGAAATAGGCCACGTCCGTCGTCGTGCGCTCGCCGCCCATCAGATAGACGAAGTCTTCGCTGCTCTCGTTTACGATATGGTGCACGGTACCGTCGGTCGGAAAGCCGACGAAATCGCCGGGCCCTATCGTCGCGGTTTCGCCATCGATTGACAGCCTGCCCTCGCCCTCAAGAACGAAAACGAACTCCTCCTGGCCCGCATGGGAGTGCGGCAGAAAGCCCTCCTTGCCGGGCGGGATCCGGCCAATGCTGACGCCAAGCCGTTTCAGGCCAGCATTGTCCGACAGCGGCAGCAGCCGCATCTCAGAGTCCGAATTCAGCGGATGGCTGAAGTGGAACATTCGCTCGGTGGGAACCTGCGAGGTGCGGACGATATACTGCTCAGGCTTGGACATGGGGCTCTCCCGCTGATTGCCGTGAATCGACTAATTGGAAGGCGTCTCGTCATACATACGAAATTCCAGCACCAATGTGCGCTGCAGAAGTGACTGGTTGTCATCCGAAGCCAGCATGATGCGCGTCTCGCCATCGGGCCCCGGATAGACATCAATGCTTTCCATGTTGTCGATCTGATAGCTGAAATCGGTCTCCAGAAGGACCTCACCATCGACCGTGCGACCGGCCCGAATATCCGAGCCGGCGATGCGGCGGATGCGCATGCCGACACCTTCGGCGATCGAAAACCGCCGTTCCAGCAACAGCAGGTCGCCATTCGGCAGGAAGTCACCGTCGGTTATCTCGAAAGGCCGATGGCGACGAACGAAAAACACCCCCTTGCGCGGTCCTGTGACGATCGCCGCGAAGATGTCACCCTTCTTGTTGATGCTCTTTTCACTGACCGCAACCACCGCTCCGTCAAGCGCCGTGCCGGGCGGTGCAACTGCGACGGTTTCGAGCCCCTTGTTGCGGCGAAACTCGTGAAGCGGAATACCATGAGGCAGTTGCCCGGTAGGCGCGGCGGTTGGAACACCGGCAAGCGGATAAACTTCGATGCGATGCACCCGCTCGAAGCTGACCAGCACCTGGTCGCCATCGATCGCCAGGCCTTCAGCATCGGCATAGTAGCGGCCCTGGACGACCTTGCCATCGGTGCCGCGCATGACCGTGATCGCCGCATCCGACACACCCGACAAAGCGCCCCCGGCGTCGCGTTCGAAGCGTCCGGTGAACCAATGCCCCGTGTCGAGCACGGCCACGAAAACCTTGCGATCGGATTTGAGGCGCATGGCCGAAAGTCCGCCGAACAGGCGGCTGGGCGATGACAGTTCCAGGCCGCCAAGATACTCGAACGGTCCGAAGCGGGTCTCGTCGGACCGAATCTTGAAAGCTGGAATCGAACTCGCTTCGATATCGACGGGAAAGGGAATCCCATCCCTTGCTGTAACAGTCGCAGGGACAAAGACGACGGCAAGCGCTATCAGCGCCGCCACGACCGTTCGGAGAGCCTTATCCGGCACGACGATAGCCGATATCAGCCGACCCGGTTTCCTCCTCGAACAGAGACGCCAGCTGTTCGGTCATTGCGCCGGCCAGTTCTTCGGCGTCGACAATGGTCACCGCGCGCCGATAGTAGCGGGTGACGTCATGGCCGATGCCGATAGCCAACAGCTCGATCGGCGACCGGGTCTCGATTTCCTCGATCACCGCCCGCAGGTGGCGTTCCAGATAATTGCCGGGATTGACCGAAAGAGTCGAATCGTCCACCGGCGCGCCGTCGGAAATCATCATCAGGATACGCCGCTGCTCGGGCCGGGCGAGCAGCCGGTTATGGGCCCAGATCAGCGCCTCGCCATCGATGTTTTCCTTCAGCAGCCCTTCGCGCATCATCAGGCCAAGGTTACGGCGGGCCCGCCGCCATGGAGCATCGGCGGATTTATAGATGATGTGACGCAAATCGTTGAGCCGGCCCGGCGTCGCCGGCTTGCCATCGGCCAACCATTTTTCGCGCGCCTGTCCACCCTTCCACGCCTTGGTGGTGAAGCCGAGGATCTCGACCTTGACGCCGCAGCGCTCCAGCGTGCGCGCCAGAATGTCAGCGCAGGTCGCCGCGACAGTAATTGGCCGGCCACGCATCGAGCCGGAGTTATCGATCAACAGGGTGACAACCGTGTCGCGAAAATTGGTATCCCGCTCCATCTTGAAAGAGAGCGGCTGCATCGGGTCGATGATCATTCGGGTCAGTCGCGCCGAATCGAGATAGCCCTCTTCGAGATCGAATTCCCAGGCGCGGTTCTGCTGCGCCATCAGCCGCCGCTGAAGACGATTGGCGAGACGCCCGACCACACCCTGGAGATGCGCCAGTTGCTTGTCGAGAAACCCGCGCAGCCGTTCCAGTTCGGCTTCCTCGCACAGATCCTCCGACGCGACGATCTCATCGAAGGTCGTGGTGTAGATGGCATAGTCGACCTTTTGCGCGAGATCATCGAACGGCATGTTGGGACGACGCGTCTCGCCGGGCGTTTCGGCGTCTTCGTCCAGGTCGTCCATCATGTCTTCATCGTTGACCTCGGCTCCGTCCATGTCGCCTTCGTCCATCTGGTCGTCGGCGGATTCACTTTCTTCGGCAGGCGCGGCCTCGGAACCGGTTTCTTCCTCCGAGCTCTGCTCGTTCTCTTCGTCGGAGCGGGGCTCATCGTCGTCGGAAGTTTCTTCCTCCTGATCGGACTGGTCGGGGTCCTCGCCGTATTCCTCGGCGACTTCCATATGGGCCAGCATGTCACGCACCAGCTTGGCGAACCTCTGCTGGTCCTCGAGCACTTCACCCAGGTTGTCCATGTCGGCGCCGGCCTTTTCCTCGACCCAACCCCGCCAGAGATCGGCAACCGGGCCGGCGGAATCCGGCACCGGCTGGCCGGTCAGCCGTTCGCGCACCATCAGCGCCAGGGCTTCCTGCAGCGGCGCCTGCTCGCGCGAAGTCACACCCTTGTAGTTGGCTTTGGAGCAACGGTCGTTGAGCGCCGCATTGAGGTTTTCGGCCACACCGGCCATGCGGTTCGAACCGATCGCATCGATGCGCGCCTGTTCGACCGCGTCGAAAATCTCCCGCGCCTCGTCGCCCGGCGGCGCCATGGCGTTGTGGATCGCATCATCGTGGCAGGCCTTGCGCAAGGCCAGCGAGTCGCCAATGCCGCGGGTGATCAAGAGGTCGCCGCGACTGGGCCGCTTGGGCAGATCCGGCAGCCGCATCCGTTCACCCGACAGGTGCGGACGGTCGTTGGCGAAAACCACTTCCAGCTCGTGATCGGCGGCGATTGAACGCACGCAACCGGTCACCGCCCGCTTGAACGGCTCGATATCGACCGGCGCGTTTGGCCTGGCCCTGGAATTGTCACCGCGTCCGGCCATGGGACCTACGAATCCAGGACGATATTGGCGGCGCTTTCCTTGAGTTCTTCGCCGAAGGCTCGCTGATACTGCTCAGCCACCAACGTGCGTTCCAGCTCGTCGCACTTGTTGAGGAAGGTCAGCCGGAAAGCGAAAGAGACGTCGCCGAAAATCTCGGCGTTCTCGGCCCAGGTGATCACGGTACGCGGGCTCATCACGGTCGACAGGTCGCCGTTGATAAAGGCCGAACGGGTCATGTCCGCGACACGCACCATCTTGTTGATGGTGTCGCGTCCTTCTGCGGTGTCGAAGGACTTGACCTTGGCCAAAACGATATCGACTTCGTTGTCGTGTGGCAGGTAGTTGAGCGTCGCGACGATCGACCAGCGGTCCATCTGCGCCTGGTTGATCTGCTGGGTGCCGTGATAGAGGCCGGTCGTGTCGCCCAGCCCGACCGTGTTCGCGGTGGCGAACAGGCGAAATGCCGGGTGCGGCCGTATGACCCGGCTTTGGTCGAGCAACGTCAGTCGGCCGGAGGATTCCAGCACTCGCTGGATAACAAACATCACGTCCGGGCGGCCGGCATCATATTCGTCGAAGACAAGTGCGATATTGTGCTGGTAGGCCCAAGGCAGGATGCCGTCGCGGAATTCCGTGATCTGCTTGCCGTCCTTGAGCACGATGGCGTCCTTGCCGACCAGGTCGATACGGCTGACATGGCTGTCCAGATTGACGCGTACGCATGGCCAGTTGAGGCGCGCCGCCACTTGTTCGATATGGGTCGATTTGCCGGTGCCGTGATAGCCGGAGATGATGACGCGGCGGTTGTGCGCGAAGCCAGCGAGGATGGCCTGGGTCGTCTGCGGATCGAACAGATAGTCCGGGTCGATATCCGGCACATAGGCGTCAGCCTGGGAAAAGGCCGGAACCATCAGATCGCTGTCTATGTTGAAGGCCTCACGAACCGAAACCGTGGTGTCCGGCAGATTCGAGATGTCGAGGTCGATCTTGTTCATTACGTCTCCAACGCAGCCCTTTCGGCCGTCCTAGCGCTTTACCGAAACTCGGGAATAGTGGCAATTTCGAATAGTTGGTGAACCGTCTAGCAGAAACCGGCCTGCTTTAACAATTGGTAGGCTTGAATCACAGCGCGAAACCGCTCCTCTGATCCGCGATCGCCGCCATTGGCGTCCGGATGGTGCTGTTTCACCAGTTCCTTGTAACGGGTCTTGATGTCGGCCGATGTCGCATTTGCGCCGAGCCCCATCGTATCGAAGGCCTTGGCTTCCAGCGATTTCAGCTTGCGCTTGCGCGGTTTCGGCCGGCCGGCATTGGCCTTTTCGTTGAGGATCCGGAACGGATCCTTCATGTTGGCAAACGACGCGGCGCTGCCGGAGCGAGCTGACGACATGTCGGGATTCGCCTTGGCGGTCTTGTTGACGCCCATCGTCCAGGTCGGCCGGTTGCCGGTCAACGCCTCCTTCTGGTAACGCGCGATCTCGCCGTCGGACAGACCCGAAAAATAATTATAGCCCTTGTTGTACTCGCGCACGTGGTCGACACAGAACAGGAAATATTCACCCTCGGCGTCGCGTCCGACGGGTGCCTTGTGCAGGCCCGGCTTGTCGCAGCCGTCCCATTGGCAAACCGGGGTCTCCTGTTTGGCCTTGGCGCCCTTCTTGCCCTTGCGTTTGGACGAGCGGATGCTGTCAAAATATTTCGAATCGAGTTTCATGTTCTCAATTTGGTACGAGCCGGCGAAACGAACAAGAATTGACTCGGCTCGCCATGCCGATTTAACGGGAACGGAAGGAAGGGACGATTGCGCTGCATCGCCACGTTCCCGGTCCGGGCGCAATAGCATATCAGGATTGTAATCGCATGACAGACCAAAATTTGAACATTGAACAGCGCATAACGGACAAGTTGACCGCGGCGCTGGAGCCGGAGCGGCTTGAAGTCATCAACGAAAGCCACCTCCACGCCGGCCATCAGAAAGCCTTTGACGGCACCGGTGAAACGCATTTCCGGGTGCGCGTCGTATCGCCGCGCTTCGCCGGAATGATGCGCCTGCACCGTCACCGCACCGTCAATGATCTGCTGGCTGACGAGTTGCGCGACGGCGTGCACGCACTGGCTATCGAACCGGCGGCACCTGGCGAATCAGTCCGCTGGTAGTTAGATCAAAGGGCGATAAGTTTGGATCATTTGATGGCTGCAGATCAGCTCCACTCGGCAAGGCGCGTCGCGCAGCGCGATGTGGTGCATCGGGCAAGCGGCGCAACGCAGCCGATGGGCCAATATGCAGCCACCCTTCGAGCCGGGCGCTTTTGGCCCCTGGCGTCGTTGGCTTGCACTTGTGGTGGGATGGCACCACGGCAAGCAACCCGCCTAGCCAGAGACCAAAATCGCCACGGTCAAATGATCCAAACTTATCGCCCTTTGTTCTAACCTGCGACGGGCTTGATTCGGAGCTTGGTGATTCGGTTCTTCGCCCGTTTCATCACGATGAAGCGCATGCCGTGATAGGTGAACGCCTGGCGCTCTTCCGGAATGATCTGCGATTCGTGAATAACCAGCCCGGCGATCGTCGTCGCTTCCTCGTCGGGCAGGGTCCAGTCAAAGGCGCGATTGAGGTCACGGATCGGCACATTGCCGTCAACGACAATGGAACCGTCGGCCTCCTGCACCACACCCTGGATATCCAGGTCGTGCTCATCGGCAATGTCGCCGACAATCTCTTCCAGAATGTCTTCCAGCGTCACCAGCCCTTCCACCTCGCCATACTCGTCCACGACGATGGCGAAATGCGCCTTACGGCGCAGGAAGGCGCTGAGCTGGTCCTTCAGATTTGTCGTATCCGGTACGAACCAAGGTTTCTGCGCCGTCTTGACGATATCGACGACCTTGTTTTCACCATCGCCTCCGGCAAGCGCCCGCAACACGTCCTTGGCATGGATGACGCCGATGATGTTGTCGGTCTCGTTGCGCCACACCGGCATACGGGTATAGGGGCTTTCCAGCACCTGCCGAACCGCGGTTTCGGGGTCCTCGTCGGCATTGATCATGCGCATCGAGGTGCGGTGGACCATGACGTCAGAGACTTCCAGTTCGCCCAGGTCAAGAACGCCGCCAAGCCGATCCCGGTCCGCCTTGATCACCGAGCCTTCGCGATGCAGCAGGTCGACGGCGCCGCGAAGCTCTTCGTGCGCCGTGAGCATGGAGGTCGAGAAGGTAACACCGAAAAGATTGAGGATGCGCCGAACGATGCCGTTGACGACGATCGACAGTGGACCGACCACGGCAACGAAAGCCTGCACCGGCCGTGCAACAGCCATTGCGAACCGGTCGGTCGAGGATATCGCCCAGCTTTTCGGCAGCACTTCGGCGAAGATGACCAGAAGAACGGTCATTGCCAGGGTCGCATAGGCAACGCCTGCCTCGCCGAAAACGCCGAGAAACATGCTGGTGGCCAGGGACGACGCAAGAATATTGACCAGGTTGTTGCCGATCAGCAGCGCTCCGATCAGCCGGTCGCGGCGCTCAATCAGCCTCGCGACGATTCCGGCCTGATGCTGCCCGTTGGCTTCGAGCTGGTGCATGCGGGCGCGCGACGCCGCCGTAAGCGCCGTTTCCGAGCCTGAGAAAAACCCGGACAGAGCGATCAGCCCGAGAATGACGAGGATTATCAGCCAATATTCGGCAATCATTGTGGGTGCTTTTCCTTCAAGAAGCTCAAGACCTCCGACGGGGGCACGTCCTCAGCGAGGAACGATTGGCCGATCCCGTGGGTCAGGACGAAAGTCAGCTTGCCGCGCTTGACCTTTTTGTCCTGGGCAATGTGGTCGAGCAATACATCGGGTGGCGGCAACGTTCCTTCAATATCATCGATGCGCGTCGGCAGGCCGACGGCCGAAAAATGGCTGGCGACCCTGGCAGCATCGTCGGGGCTGGCCAGATTCAAGCGGGCAGAAAACTGATGAGCCAGGACCACGCCGATGGCCACGCCTTCGCCATGCACCAGCCGCGATCCGTCGTAGCCGGTCGCCGCTTCCAGCGCATGGCCGAACGTATGGCCGAGATTGAGCAGGGCCCGGTGGCCACTCTCCCGTTCGTCGGCAGCGACGACATCGGCCTTGGCGCGGCAGCTCTCGGCGATCGCCTGGATGCGCGCGGGGCCGCCGGAAAAGACGTCGCGCCAATGCTCCTCCAGCCACTCGAAGAAGATTGGCCGGTCTATCAGGCCGTATTTGACGACTTCCGCATAGCCGGCCCGGAACTCCCGTTCCGATAGCGTGTCGAGCACATCGCTGTCGGCGAGCACCAATGCCGGCTGATGGAACACCCCAACCAGGTTCTTGCCATGCGCCGTGTTGATCCCTGTCTTTCCGCCGACCGAGGAATCGACCTGCGCCAGAAGCGATGTCGGGATTTGGACGAAGCGCATGCCACGGCGCACGATGCCGGCGACAAAGCCCGTCAAATCACCGACGACTCCGCCACCCAGCGCGATCACCGCATCGCCGCGCTCCAGCCGAGCCTCGAGCACCGCTTCGCAGGCTTCCACCACGTGGTCGAAGCGCTTGGTCTTTTCACCCGCCGGCAAAACGATCGCGGTGCTGTCAATGCCCGACCGCGCCAGGCTGTCCTGCAGCGGCTGCAGATAATGCGCCGCAACCATTTCATCGCTGACGATGGCTGTGCGAATCCCTGGCAACCGCTTGCCGATTTCGGCTCCGGCACGCTCGATCAGCCCGGAACCGATCAGGATATCGTAACTTCGATCGCCCAGTGGCACGGTCACATGTGCCTCGTTTGTTGCGGTCAGGGCGGTCATGTTGGCTTTCCTTGCTCCGGGGTTACCGGCAGTTTCTTCCCGGCCTCGGTCACCGCATCGAGCACCTCGCCGGCAATGGTTTCCTTGGGTACGTCGCGCGAGCGCACGACAAGGTCCGCCTCTCCATAGATCGGATAGCGGGCGTCGAGAAGATCCGAGAGGGTCTGTCGAGGGTTTTCGGTTTTCAGCAGCGGCCGGTGGCCGCGCTTGCGCACACGCTCCCAGAGGACATCAAGATCGGCACGCAACCAGACCGACAGTGCGCGGCGTTTGATGACCCCGCGCGTGCGGTCATTGATGAAGGCGCCGCCACCGGTCGACAGGACCATCGGACCACCTTTCAGCAGGCGGCGGATGACCCGCTCTTCCAGCGAGCGAAACTCCGGCTCGCCATAGCCGGCGAAAAGATCACTGATCGACATGCGGGAGACCTTTTCGATCTCCTGATCGGAATCGATGAAGGGGACGTTCATGGCGGACGCCGTCAGCTTGCCGATGACCGACTTGCCGGCCCCCATCAGGCCAACCATGACCAGGGTCCGGTCTCCGAGGCTCTGCAGCGCCGCCTGTCCCTTGTTGTACAACATCTTGTCGGCGCGGCTTTTCATTCCGGCTGGTTACACGAGCCGCAGGATCCGCCCGCTGGCCCCTTTGATGACGGGCCGTTCATCGCTGTTTATGGATATTGCGCGAAACGGCCTGCAACCGGTATCGACAAATGCGCCGGTTCCGTCAAGCCGAAGGGCCCATCATCCCTAAGACGGACGCCGCGCTCGTGGTCCGACCTTGCAACCACTACGCTGCTCGCCCATAAAGGTCGAGGGAGCGAGGCCACAGGACAACGCATGCCGTCATTGATCCGATTTCTGGTTTTTTGCACGGTCATTGCCGGTCTGGTCTATGGCGCAATGTTCGCCTTGACCGCCTATGTGGAGCCCACCCCCAGGGAGATCACCATTCGGGTGCCGACTGAAAAGGTCAATCCTTAACCCACCTTGGGAGCGGAACGTGGCGGATCTGAGTGCGGCCCATTTGGAAGCATTTCTGGAGATGATGAGCGCCGAACGGGGTTCCGCCGGCAACACACTCGACTCCTATCGTAACGACCTGACCGACGCAGGCGCTTTTTTGCGCGGTGCCGGTTGCAGCCTGCTGGCGGCAACGAGCGACGATCTAAGGCGCTACCTGGCCGATATTTCGGCGCGCGGTTTTGCCGCCAGTTCACAGGCCCGTCGTCTGTCTGCTCTTCGCCAGTTCTACCGGTTTCTCTACGCGGAAGGCCTGCGCGGCGATGATCCGACGGGCGTCCTCGATTCACCGAAAAAGGCAATGTCGCTGCCCAAGACGATGAGCGTCGATCAAGTATCGACATTGCTCGACAGGGCCCGCGATGAAGCCGATGAAGCGGGTCTCGAGCCAGAAGAGCGTTTGGCAAGGACGCGTCGCCTGGTGCTGATCGAACTGCTCTATGCCACCGGCATGCGAGTGTCCGAACTAGTCGGCCTGCCGGCATCAGTCGCGGCACAGGATGACGATCGCTTCCTGATCGTGCGCGGCAAGGGCAACAAGGAACGGTTGGTGCCCCTGTCGTCGGCGGCTCGCGATGCTCTCATCGAATACGTTTCTGTCATGCGCGCGGTCGATCCGGACGGAGAGTCGCCCTTCCTGTTTCCATCACGTTCGGCCAGCGGCCATTTGCCGCGCCAGGTCTTTGCCAGGGAATTAAAGCAACTGGCCGGCCGTTGCGGACTGGACGCCGCCAAACTTTCTCCCCATATCCTGCGCCACGCCTTTGCCAGTCATCTGTTGCAGAACGGCGCTGATCTGCGGGTTGTGCAGGAATTGCTCGGTCATGCCGACATTTCGACGACGCAGATCTATACGCATGTTCTGGAGGAGAGGCTGCAGAAACTCGTCAATGACCATCATCCGCTGGCAAAAACCGGTAAAAACGGACTATGAATAGTGTTGGGGGGATTAGAGCAAAGGGCGATAAGTTTGGATCATTTGATGGCTGCAGATCGGCTCCACTCGGCCAGGCGCGTCGCGCAGCGCGATGTGGTGCATCGGGCAAGCGTCGCAACGCAGCCGATGGGCCGATATGCAGCCACCCTTCGGGCCGGGCGCTTTTGGCCCCTGGCGTCGTTGGCTTGCACTTGTGGTGGGGTGGCACCACGGCGAGCAATCCGCCTAGCCAGAGACCAAAATCGCCACGGTCAAATGGTGCAAACTTATCGCCCTTTGCTCTAATATGCTTGCTTTCCAGCCAAATGGTTCCTAGCCCCTTCTCCCGAAACAGACCGAGATCGCACGCCTCATGATTAATTATCTCGATTTCGAAAAACCGCTCTCCGACATCGAAGGCAAGATTCACGAATTGCGCAAACTTGCCGGCGATGACGAGATCATCGACACCGGCGCGGAAATCGAGAAACTTGAGGCCAAGGCTCGCGAGACGCTCGGGGAACTGTACGAAAAACTGACGCCCTGGCAGAAAACGCTGGTTGCCCGCCATCCGGCGCGACCGCATTTTCGCGACTATGCGGACGCTCTGATCGAAGACTTCACGCCACTTGCGGGGGATCGCAAGTTTTCCGACGATGAGGCGATCCAGGCCGGCCTCGGCCGGTTTCGTGGCGAATCCGTCGCGGTCATCGGCCAGGAAAAGGGCAACGATACCAAATCGCGCATCCGCCACAATTTCGGCAGCGCCCGGCCGGAAGGCTATCGGAAAGCCGTTCGCATTCTCGAAATGGCCGACCGCTTCGGTCTGCCAGTCATCACGCTGATCGACACATCGGGTGCCTATCCTGGCGTCGGCGCCGAGGAACGCGGTCAGGCCGAGGCCATCGCCCGTTCGACCGAAACCTGCCTCAATGTGCGCGTTCCTATCGTTTCCGTCGTAATCGGCGAAGGCGGATCGGGGGGCGCCATTGCCATCGCGACAGCGAACCGCGTCTACATGCTCGAGCACGCCATCTACAGTGTGATCTCACCGGAAGGCGCGGCCTCCATCCTGTGGCGCGACGCAGCCCGCGCCAAGGACGCTGCGGCAAACATGAAAATCACCGCACAGGACCTCAAGGACCTCGGCATCATTGATGGTATCGTACCGGAACCCGTCGGCGGCGCTCACCGGGATCGGGACGCCGTGATCGCGACAACCGGTGACATGATCTCATCGGCGCTTTCGGACCTGGCTCAGAGCGACGGCGACACGCTGCGCAAGGACCGCAGGCAGAAGTTTCTTGATATGGGGCGGAACCTGTAAGCAACCAAACGATGGCATTTTGGCCACAAAGATGATTACATTTTTGTGAGGTTTATCGAAACGTTGCCCATGGTAAAGGTTCATGAACCATATTCGGCGTAACTGGGAGCCATTCGACGTTTTCGTCCGCTTGGCCCCTGGCCGCGGGGATGAAAGCGATTGCAAAGTTTGAAACAACGACCTGACACCTACCGGGTCGGGCTCAGTACCATGCAACGCGGAAGGCATATGACGACGAAACGTTTCACCGGCCTGAAATCCACTGTCGCGATCTGCGCCACGGCTGTGCTGCTGGCCGGTTGCCAGGATGTCTTGGATTCCGTCGACAACAAGGCCGAATACCCACTGCCCAGGAAACTGGTCAACAAGATGAAGGCGCACGACCAGCGGGTGCGCGCGCCCATCATGATGCGCATCTACAAGCAAGAGGGCATGCTCGAGGTCTGGAAGGCCAAGAGCAACGGCCGCTACGCGCTGGTCAAGGAATACGAGATCTGCAAATGGTCTGGCGTTCTTGGGCCGAAATTCAAGGAAGGCGACCGGCAGGCGCCCGAGGGATTCTATAACATCCGTCCGCACCAGATGAACCCGAAGTCTAGCTATTACCTCTCTTTCAACATGGGTTTTCCGAACAGGTTCGACCGTGCCCATGGCCGCACCGGCAGCAATCTGATGGTCCACGGTGCTTGCTCTTCCGCAGGCTGCTATTCAATGACCGATGAGCAGGTGCTGGAGATATATGCTTTTGCCCGTGAGGCATTCCGCGGCGGCCAGCCGGCGTTCCAGGTGCAAGCCTATCCGTTTCGCATGACGGCCGAAAACATGGCGGCCCACCGCAACAACGAGCACTACGAATTCTGGCAGATGCTCAAGGTCGGCTACGACCATTTCGAGCTCACCAAGCGGCCTCCGAAGGTCAATGTCTGCGGCGGCGATTATGTCTTCAACCGGGTTCTTGATAATGAAGGCGACAAGTTCCAACCCCGGATAGCCTGCCCGCCGAGCTCGGTTCCACAATCGCTGGGACTGGCCTATGCCTCATACACGAAGAAGTATGAGAAGGACTATGCCGCGGCGTTGATCGAGGTCCAGAAGGACGAGCGGAAGAAGAGCAAAAAGGCGACCAAGCCGGCTTTGGTCGCCACTGCGCCGGCGCAGCCACGGCAATCCGCTCCCGTGCTGCAATCGTCACCGCTTCTGGCCCCCGCGGTAGCTGCCCCGGCGGCCCCAACGACTCCGGTTGTAACAACGGATCAGGTTTCGACGGCAACGGTCCCGGCTCCCGCCGTTCAAGAGTCCAACAAGCCCTGGTGGAAAGTCTGGGACCGCAACTGATACGGTTCCATGAACACACCTGACGGCCCTGAAATCTATGACCTGCGCGGCCTCAAGTGCCCACTGCCCGTCCTCAAGACACGCAAGCGCATGAAGGACATGCCGGCAGGCGCCCGATTGTGGGTCGAGACCACCGATCCACTCGCCACCCTCGACATCCCGCATTTCTGCACGGAATTCGGCCACAGGCTGGTCGAATCCAAAAGCGTCGATGGCGGGCACCGGTTCCTGATCGAAAAAGCGAACTAGGGCTTGTCCTGGTTAGATTGAAGCAATTCTGTTTGTGGTCGGCGAGGCGATCCGCGAGGAAGGAGCGCAGCGCGATGCCGGAGGCATCTCGCGAGCATCATGACGCTGCGGGCGTCCGCCGACGGCAAACCCGAAGGGCTGGGCGCATTTGCGCCAATTCCTTCGCTAAAAGCCTCGGCCGGGCCACCAGCCCGACCTGCGTTTTAAGCTCGACCTTGACGCAAATGCACCTCGGCAGAATGGTTCATCTAACCAGGACAAGCTCTAGAGCACAGGAAGCCGCCTGCGAACAATCTCCGTCAGGTATGACACACCATGCGGCAGGGCTTCATCGTTGAAGTCGTACCGGGAATTGTGCAACGGCGCGCTGTCGCCATTGCCCATAAACATGAAGTTGCCCGGAACGTGCTGAAGCAAGCGTGCAAAATCCTCCGATCCGCCGATCGGTTGCGCCTCGCTATCGACCTTCATGTCTGCGCCCGCTGCTTCACTGGCTGCCAGGACGGCCTCGCTACTGATATCCGGATCGTTGATCAGCGGAATGAAAACGCGGCTGTAATCCAGGCTTGCTTCGCAGCCATGCGCTGCGGCGATGCCTTTGGCGATGCGGGCCATCGTGGCCTCGATACGCTGGCTTACGGTCGGATCGAAACAGCGACAATCACCGAGAATGCGGGCGACCCCGGGAATTGCGTTTGTGGTCCCGTCGGTCAACAACTCCGTAACGGACACGACGGAAAGTTCGGCCGGATCGATACTCCTCGACACCACTGTCTGCAGGCCCGTGACGATCGCGCAGGCCGCAACCAGGGCGTCGTTTCCCTTGTGCGGCTGTGCGGCATGGCCGCCGAGGCCCGTCACAGAGATCTCGAAATTGTCTTCGGCTGCCATGAACGGGCCTTTGCAGGTCGCAAAGGCACCGACGGGCAATCCTGGCATGTTATGAAGCCCGTAAGCCTCCTCGAACGGAAACCGTTCCAGCAATCCGTCATCCAACATCGCCTGCATTCCCTGCCCCCACTCTTCCGCGGGCTGAAAAATGAGGTGAACCGTGCCGTCGAAACCGCCTTCAGATGCCAACCTCTTCGCAGCTCCCAACAGCATGGTCGTATGCCCGTCATGGCCACAGGCATGCATCAGGCCCGATGTTCCAGATTTGTGCGGAGCATCGCCCTCTTCGGTGATCTGCAAGGCATCCATATCGGCGCGCAAAGCCACCGCCCGGTTTCCGGCTCCCAGCTGCAATGTCGCGACGACACCGGTTTTGCCCACGCCTTCGGAGATCCGCTCAATGCCGATCTCCCTTAGCTTCGCGACAACGTAGTTGGCAGTTTTGTGCTGGTCGAACCCGAATTCCGGATTGGCGTGTAAATGGCGACGCCAGGACGTCAATTCATCGTTCAGCGACTTCTGATCGTGATTCATGGTCATCCTTCTCAGACTTCCTCGATGACGAGCCCGTCCTTTGATAGGTTCTGGCGCCTTTCGGCACACGGCCGAAGCAAATGCCCGCTGTTCGGCGCTTCGGACCTGTTGAAGAAAATATCCGGATTATCGGCGACCCTGACAAGCGCTTTAAACAATTCGATGGATACCATTGCCACGACTTCTCTCGCATCCGTCCTGCCGAACACAAGTCCGCGTGGCACAGGGTGGCACAGGCGACCAGACCGGAGGGACTAAACTTCGGCTATGTTTGCGCCTATTGTGGCCAACATGTTTGAAATGAGCCAATTTTGTCGTCTGGTGAAACCATGATCAGGATCCTCAGCCTCTGTGCAGTTTTGTTCGTCTCTTTACAGGTCCATGCTGACGAGCTGCCGATATTCGATGCGCACATTCATTACAGCCATGACGCGGTGACCCTTGTTCCGCCGGATGAAGCGGTCAAGGCTTTGCGCGAGGCCGGGTTGCGAAAGGCACTGGTTTCAAGCTCCGATGACAATGGTACGCAACTTCTCTACGCTGCCGCACCCGATCTGATCGTTCCATCCTTGCGGCCCTATCGTCGACGCGGCGAGATTTCCAGCTGGATGAATGACCCGACGGTGCTTGACTATGTCGAGGCAAACCTGGCCGACAATACCTACTTTGCGATCGGCGAGTTCCACGCCTACGGGGACGATATCAACACCCCGGTCCTGCAGCGCATCATCGCTCTGGCGAAGGAACATAATCTGTTGCTGCACGCACATTCGGATGCGGCGGCGATCGACCTGATCTTCGAAACCGATCCCGATGCCCTGGTCCTTTGGGCGCACTCAGGCTTTGCCCAACCGGAGGCAGTCAGAGAGGTGCTCGCAAGGCACGACAATCTGTGGGCGGATCTCGCGTTCCGCAGTGACCAGTCGTACGGCGGCAAGGTCGCCGACGATTGGCGCCCCGTTTTCGAAGCCTTCCCGGACAGGTTCATGGTTGGCACGGACACATTCGCGCCGGAGCGCTGGTACTATGTCGGCGACCACGCAGCGTTCAGCCGCGAATGGCTCTCGAGTTTGCCTGAAGACCTTGCTGAACGGATCGCCTATCGCAATGCGGAAGACATGATCGAACAGGTGGAGAAACGGAGAGCGGAATGAAGCGGCTCGGCGCGCTCTTGTTGCTCGGTGCCGGCGTCAGCGCAGGACATCCCGCTCTGGCAACTGAAGAATGCGTCGCCGGAACCGAAATGCGAATGTCCGGGGACCAGAAGGCGCCCTGGACCATCAAATTTAAACTCGACACGGGTACCGCACCGTTGAACACACCGTTTGGTGCGAAGATTGTCATTTGCAACGAGGCGGATCAGTTTCCTGACAGGATCGTCGTGGACGCGACGATGCCTGCCCACAAACATGGAATGAATTACGAACCGGCGACGGCCAAGGTCGACAGCGGCCACTACGCGGTCGAGAATCTGTTGTTTCACATGCCCGGCGTGTGGCGGTTCGAAGTGACGGCCTACGAAAACGACAAGCCGCATCGCTACACCCACGATGTGAGCGTACAATGAAAGCCTTCAGAGCGGCCCTGATTGGATGCGCCGCTTTGTTATTGGCAGCCTTCAGCGGAGCGTATGCCAATCCGCAGGATCGCAACGGGCTTCTGCTAAGCGACGATGAGATTGCTGCCATTGTTCGTCATGGGCCATGGCCACCGGAACAGCGAATTGATCCAAGCAATCGCGTATCAGGCAACTCCACGGCCATTGCCCTTGGCGAGCGTCTCTTCTTCGACACCCGCCTGTCGGCTAATGACCAGATCGCTTGTAGTACCTGCCATGATCCGGCGTCGGGCTGGACGGACGGAAAGGCGCGGGCGGGCGGACTCGAACGGCTCGACCGTAACACCCAGTCTCTGTTCAACGTATCCGGCAACAGGTGGTTCGGTCTGGACGGTCGCAATGACAGCCTCTGGGCCCACAGCATTGGCCCGATCCTGGACGCTCGCGAAATGGGCGCCACCCCGGAAAAGGTGGCGACCACGATCCGTGACGACCCGGAGCTGCGCAGTCTCTATCTCGAGGCATTCGGCAAGTCACCGCAAGAACGCGACGCGATCGATCTGGTGGTCGATGCGGCCAAGGCGATGGCGGCATTTCAGGAAACGATCGTCAGCGGGCGAACATCGTTTGATGTCTTTCGCGATGCCCTCGCCCGCGGAGATTTTGAGGCCGCCAGGGACTTTCCGGTTTCGGCCCAAAGAGGCGCGGCGTTGTTCGTCGGCAGCGGCGGATGCAATCTTTGTCACATCGGCGCACGCTTCACGAATGACGAGTTCGACGACGCCGGCGTTCCGTACTTTACCGGACCAGGCCGGGTGGACCGCGGCCGCTTCAAAGGCATTCAGGACCTCAAGGCATCGCCCTTCAATCAGCTTGGCCCGTACAACGACGCCCCCGAGCAAGCCACCGGCTGGGCAACCCGACAAGTCGCGCAAAATCACCGGACCTTCGGCCAATTCAAGGTGCCTTCTCTAAGGCAACTGACCCACACGGCCCCCTATATGCACGACGGGTCAATCGCGACCTTGCGGGAGGTCGTCGACCACTATTCGAACATCGACCTGGATCGCATACACAGTGACGGAGCCCTGATCCTCAGACCCCTGAACCTGAGCAAACAGGAAAGCGCCGACCTGGAAGCTTTTCTGGAAACGCTTTCGACGCCGTCGCTTGAGCAATGACCCGGCGATCCACAGCCATGACGGCGACAGATGAAACTATCGCACGCACGTTGCCGGATACGAGGCGACTTGTCAGGGGATCAAACCTGTTTCCAAACTCGGTGAACTTTGCTTACTGAGCACGGCTCTCTTCAGCGAGATTCATGAACAACTGGATGGGTGTCATCCCCAGCCGTTCTTTCAAGCACACGGCAAACGAATGAGTGTAAGGTGTATCGTTTCGAATATGCAATTGGGTCAGTTGACTGGTGGGCGAAAGTTCTTCCTTCGCAATGACCCCGGCTCCCAACCCTGCAGCAACTGCCGCAACAACCGAATCCCTGGCAAGTTCCATAACCACATTTGGACGGATCATCTTGGCCTGGAGTTGTTCTTCCAGTGCCCGCCGGGTCATCGAACCCTGCTCCCGGTAGATCATTTTCTGACCATCCAGTTCCGCAAGCTCTATACTGTTTCTTCCAGCCCAGACATGTGATTGGTTCACAATAATGATGATCTCGTGATGTCCAAGATTGACAGATTCCAGTTTGTGGTCCTGGTAATCCAGTCCGAGTATGGCGACATCCACTTCGTAGTTCAAAAGCCGCTGGTATATTGTGTCCGAGTTTCCACTTTCCACGGAAACCCGGACGAGCGGGTAACTCTCCGCATAGTCGGATAATATATCCATAACGAAAAACGGACCTACCGTGCCGATATGCAATCTGCCGGCATGGGTATTTCCAGTCGATGACAGAAGCGTATGGGCGCGGTCCTCGAGCGCAAATTTCTGGCGCGCAATCGAAAGCAGCGCCGATCCGACGTCGGTCAGTTCAAGTCCATGGGGCGTTCGGTGAAACAGTTGAACATCGTAGGTTTCTTCCAGTTCCTTGACTTGGGTCGTCACCGTCGGTTGGCCGATACTCAACATTTCGGCGGCCTTGGTGAAATTCAGTTCGAGGGCAACAGCATAAAACGAACGCAGCTGATTGAAATGCACGTATCTCAGTCGATCATGTTCAGACACCTTGCGCTCCCAAACCGCGGCGTTTCATGAGATCGTTGATTTTACGCGCAATTTTTGATTCCTGTTGCAAAAAATCGAGCAGGATCGAATAGTGATTGGCCTTGTCGATGCTGATCATCTCGGCTGGAACCGAACCAGTCGCAACGCAATGGTCGACAAATCTACGAGACTGCGAAACAAATTCAGCGGTTTCACTCCCTCCGACAAAGGCCGTGATTGGCATGGCCGGCGGAGGCTGCTTTATCGGGCTCAAGGTTCGGGCAGCAACCGAGTCCAGGCCCAACACCCCGTTCAGCGATGTCTCGATAATCGGCTCGAGATCAAATATTCCGCTTATGGGCACCAACGCGGAAATTGCAGATTTTTGGCTACGCAAGGCCGCGCATGCTGCCAGATGGCCACCGGCGGAATGTCCTGAAACCACTATTCCGTTGGGTGTGTTGTTTTCGGCGTCCAGCAAAGCGGTAACCGCCGACAGGCCGGACAGGACGCTGGTAATGATCTCTGGGAATGCCGCGTCCGGCGCAAGAGGATATCCGAGAACAGCAACCGAGAACCCAAACTTCAACAGGGGTCCGGCGACAAAGCTGTACCGGTCTTTGGATAGGCTCTGCCAGTACCCGCCGTGAATGAACACAAACAATGGCGCGGATCTGCCGGCTCGGAACAGGTCGAATTTGCATCGCGGATGCGGCGCGTAGGAAACGTTCAGTGCAGCCGCGGCATGCCGGCGAATCTGGGCGCTTTCGGCGTCAAATCGCGCGTATATTTCGCCACGCTCAGGGTAGCGGTCTCGAAAAACAAACTCTGCTTCATTGAGGAAAGACAGCTGCTACTCGAACTGCACTATGCTGCGCACCGAATGTCCAGCCCGCATCAAATCAAATCCGTCATTGACTTGCTCCAATGACAACTTGTGGGTGATCTGCGCTTCGAGATCAATCTTTCCATCAACAAAGAGGTCGATGAGCGAACCCAGACCACTGCGCCCCCTTACTCCCCCAAAATAACTGCCGTGGATCGATTTGCCATATCGGACACCAACCGGTGGGAACGTCAACTCACCGCCGAGCGGTTCCACTCCCAGCAATACCGTCTTACCCCAGCCGGCAACGCAACTGTCGAATGTCTGACGCATAACCGGCAAAAGGCCAGTGCATTCGAAACCAACGTCCACTCCACCCGACGTCAAATCCTGAACCGCCGCGACAACATCCGCCCCGGGATTCGTCGCATCGACAAATGCTGTCATGCCATATTGCGTTGCTATCTCGTTCTTGGTGTCGGTGATATCGATGCCGATGATTTCGGTGGCACCGGCAATTCTGGCGCCTTGAATGATGTTGACGCCAATTCCACCCAAGCCAAAAACCGCAACCGTGTCGCCGGCGCTGACATGTTGCAGTGCCGCACCTACACCGGTCGTGACACCGCACCCAAACAGACAGACCTGGTCCAACGGCGCATCTTGGCGAATTCTGGCGAGTGCAATCTCCGGAACCACGGTGTAGCGCGACAGTGTCGATGTTCCCATAAAGTGATGTACAGTCGCTCCATCCCGTGAAAACCGTGAGGTGCCGTTCGGCATCACACCGATGTCCCGGGTTTTCTTGATCGCCCAACACAGATTTGTCCGCTGCGATTGACACATCCTGCAGGTTCCGCATTCCGGACCGTACAATGGAATGACATGGTCGCCTGGCTTGAGCGTTTCAACGCCTGGCCCTGTTTCGACCACCCGGCCAGCACCTTCGTGTCCCGGTATCAGGGGGTACACCGCCGATGGGTTTTCGCCATCAAGTGCGGTGAGGTCCGTATGGCACAGACCGCTCGCAACGATTTCCACCAGAACTTCACCCTCGCGGGGCGGTGCCACTGCAATGTCGCAATCTTCCAGTCGAGTATGCGGTCCGACACAGACTGCCGCTGGAGAAACAATCATCGAGCTGCCCCCCGTGCCGCAGCAGCGGATTCGCTGTCTCTTGGCCGCAATCCGGCTTTATTGAGCATGACGGTGGCTATCGGCCGGCGTTTTTCAATGTGGGCGCGCGCCCTGCGGATATCACCGCCGCAGTCGATGCCGAAAGCCCCGAGCAGGTTTTCGCCGCGGCCGTAGTATGCCAGGTATCCGGATTGGCCGAGCAAGCCCCGTTCATAGACGTCCGCATCACTCGGCATTCTGCCGGTCATTTGCAGATTGTGTCCAAACTGATCGGTCCAAAACCACGGCACTTCCTCATACGCCGCACGCTCGCCACAGATATTTCGTGCTGCCACCGCGGCGCTGGCTTCGGCATTTTTCCAGCTTTCAAGACGCTGCGATCCGCGACCGTCATCGTCGGTCATTCGCGCGATATCACCTATGGCAAAGATCGATGGATCAGAGCTTCGGAAACCGGCATCGACCACAACACCATCATCAACGGCAAGTCCTGCGTTGGCCGCTACATCCACATGGGGCGTACCGCCCACGCCGATGACAATCAACTCGGCATCCAATTCCCGACCGTCATCAATGCTGACACGATGGTGTCCCGCGATTGATTTACAGCCGGTTATCTGGCGCCCGCACAGGATTTCGACACCATGTGTGCGGTGCCAATCTGCCATCCAGTCAGACAGCTCTGATCTCAGCACGCGTTGCAGCGGACGATTGGCCAGTTCCACAACGGTCACGCACGCGCCAAGCTTTCGCGCGCTTGCTGCGACCTCCAGGCCGATAAAGCCGCCACCGACCACCAGAACGGTCTTCGCAGATGGCAACCGATCTCGGAGCGAGGCGGAATCATCAAACTTGTTGACGCTGAAGATGCCATGTTTCGACGTGGGAATCAGCGGCAATCGCCGGGGCGTCAGACCGGTTGCGAGGATCAAATGTTCATAGGAAAGCACAGCGCCGGTTGACAATGTCACAGTTCTTTTACGGCGATCTACCGACCGGCAGATGGTGTTGGCAAAGAACTCGATTTTCAGGGCTTCCCACTGCTTCGGCGAAAACAGTTCCGGTGGTACGCGGGACGCTTCCGCGGTCAGAATACCCTTTGACAGCGGTGGGCGTTCGTATGGCCTGTGTGGCTCCTGTCCGACGAGGGCAATCCGTTTGTCATAGCCGAATGCGCGCAGTCTTTCGGCCACACGACCGCCCGAATGCCCCGCACCGACAACGACAACACCAAACATGTTCAATTGGATTTCGCCATGCCACCACGATTTGGCGAGAGCACCTCCCGCAATATCTCGCGATGTACTTTGAGGTACCCTTTTGTCACGCATTCGAGGTGCGGTTCGACATGGGCATGCAATTTGCTCAGCGCGTGAAACGGGACCGATGACGCAAGATGATGCTCTGCATGATAGGGCATGTTCCAATAGAGCTGCCGCAAAATTGGATTGGCGATTGTCGTGCGCGTATTGGCCAACAGGTTCGGGCTCTCTTCCGTGCCGGTGTGCTCGGCCATGCGGATCGAACGCAAGACCGGTTCGCCCATGACGCGGGGAACGATCCAGTAGACAAGCAGCACGGTGCTCGCGAAGTAGACGGACGCCGCGAACAGCACGAGGTAAAACAAACACTGAAGTCGAATTTCGTTTGATACCTGGCCGCGTACGCTTTCGGGCAAAAACCCGAGCTCTTCCTCATTGAAGCGGCCGCTCATGCCACGCCACAGGGTCCCAAACAGTTTTGGCCAAAACCCGGCGCCGATGATTTGGGCGACGTAGTCGCCGAACGAGTGCGGAAAAGGGACGATGTCGGGATCCCGATCCTCGTGCTGGGTGTAGGTGTGATGCGCGGCGTGACGGTATTTGAAGTACAGGAAGGGCCGGAAGGTTGCAGTTGCGATCAAATAGCCCAAGGCGTGGTTCATCCACCTGGTCTTGAAAGCCGTACCGTGGGAACACTCATGCAGAGGCGCAAAGCTCAGGACAATGACAGTTCCGTAGATCAGCATCGCCGGTATTTGCAACCAGAGTATTCCTGAACTCAGGTAGACCAGGAATCCGGTGGCAAGCAGAGCAAGTATGTGAATAGCCAGATTGACCAGACCTGGGCCATTGCTGCGAACCCTGAGTTCCTTCAGCACCTTACGCGACACGATTTCCGGGCCGGTCAGGGGCCAAATTCGACTTCCGATTCCGCCGATCCCGGCAAAACTCGCTACATCGTTTCCTGACATGCGCTACTCCCGCTTCAATAACTGGTTCAGATTGTAATTTTGTTGATCGGGTCCGAGAAATTCATTGTTCCCATTGAGCTATTGAATTCACGAATGGGTCACAAAAAGAACCGATGTGCGATCGCCTCGGCCGAAAATTCTTCACGTTGAAAGGTGCCAGTTATTCGCCCTCGACCCATCACGATTATTCGATCGCAGACCGAAATCATCTCTTCCAATTCGGTGGTCAGCAAAATCACCGACCGCCCTTCATCCGCCAGACTCTGAATGGCTTGCCAGATTTCGAATTTCGCCCCGACGTCCACACCCCTGGTAGGATCTTCGGCAATAATGATATCGCTTTTGCGCGCGATCCATTTTCCAATGACAACCTTCTGCTGATTGCCTCCCGACAGTTGGGAGACCCTTTGAGCAAATCCGCTGACCTTTATGGCCAACAAATCGACAATGCTTCGGGTGATTTCGACAACGGAGCGGCGACGAAGGAAGCCAAATGACCTGACGCGATCAAGAACCGTCAGCGAGATGTTGTCGGCAACGGTCATGTTCAGCACAAGCCCTTCTTGCTTGCGATCCGCGGCCATGAAGGCAATTCCGTTTTCAATCGCATCGTGGGGCGAGCGAAAGTGCTGTTCCTTGCCATGTACGATCAATTTGCCCGATTCTATTCTTTGTGCACCAAAGAGCGAGCGAACAACCGCCTCTCTTTGACATCCAAGCAGGCCGGCCATGCCGAGAATTTCGCCCTTGCGGAGACAAAAGGAAACATCCTTGAAATGGGCGTTCCCGATCTGCTGTGCATCAAGCACTATTTCGCCCGGCTCGCGTTTTGAATGAACCTTCTCACTCGTTTTACCTTCACGTCCGACCATCAGCGAAACGAGCCGGCGTTGATCGAGATTCACCGGTAATTCTGTCGCGACGATCTGACCGTCGCGCAGGACGGTGATCCGGTCCGATAACTCCAGAACTTCGTTGAGACGATGGGAAACATATATGATCCCAAGTCCCCGAGCCTTGAGATCTCGAATGATACTCATCAGATGTTCAACCTGATCGTCATTCAAGGAAGCTGTCGGTTCATCGAAAACAATAACCTTGGGATCGGCGGCGAGCGCACGGCAGATTTCCACGATCTGCTGCTCATTCAGGCTCAACTGGCCCAAAGGGCGACCGGGATCAATCGGGACCCGCAGATTTTCAAGAAGTTCCCGGGCGTCCCTTTCCAACCGCGCGGTGTCTTTCAATCCGCCGCGACCAGTCGGTTCTCGCCCCAAATAGATGTTCTCGGCAACAGTCAGATTGGGACAGAGCACAAGCTCTTGATGCACCATCGACAAACGGCACTGGATCGCATCCACGGGGCGACTGAACTCCACCATCTGGCCTTCAACAAACATCTCACCGCTGGTGGGTTTTTGGAGCCCGTTGATGCATGAGAGCAGGGTGGATTTACCAGCGCCGTTTTCGCCGACGAGGCTGTGCACTTCCCCGGCATGTAAATCGAAAGTGACCTCGTCCAACGCCAGGACGCCGGGATAAACCTTGGAAAGGCCCTTGACTTCAAGAAGTGGCGTCGACCGGATCATTTTCCGACCCGGTACTTTTCCAGCAGGACCCTGTGACGGTTCATGTCTTCCTTCAGACTGGAGTACACCGATGACCAGAGCTCAAAAAAGTCGGCGTAACGTTTGTGCACCTCCGGATCAGGGTCGATCGTTTCCTTGATCGTCACAATCTGATCGAGCGGGGTTACCGGATCCGGATAGATTCCGGCCGCGACACCCGCGAGAATTGCATCACCAATTGGGGCAGCCTCTCCGATGTCCGGAACCTTGAGCGGGCGGTTGACCACATTGGCGGTAATCTGGTTCCACAGACGGCTCTTTGTGGGACCACCATTGAGGACAAGGCTATCGATCTTTGCGCCGGCGCTTTCGGCTATTCGAAAATTCGACAGAAGATCAAATGCAACTCCCTCAATCAGGGCACGGATCATCGTCTGCCGTGACGTGGTTGGCTGAATCCCGAAAAACACACCGGTTGCATTGCTGTTCCAATTCGGCGCTAGCGAGTTGCCGAGATAGGGCAGATACATCAAACCGTCAGCGCAGGGCGGGACATGTTTTGCCTGTGCGGTAAACAGGTCGAAGACGTTCTGTTCCATGCGCTCGGCGACACGGTTTTCAGACTGTCCAAAATGGTCTCGATACCATTTCAACGACGCTCCGGTGAATGCCATTGGGGCATCGAACATTGTCAAACCTGGTAGGACATGCGGCCATTTCAGGATCCGGAATTCTTCAACCGTTTGCTCGGTCGGGATCATGATTCCGATGTTCGATCCGGTGCCCATCGAGTAAAATGCTTCTCCGGCGCGCGTCACTCCGACGCCGAGCGCCGCCGAACTGATATCGGTCCCGCCGGCGGCCACGATTGTGCCGGCGCGCAGCCCTGTTTCTTCCGCGGCTTGCTGCGTGACCTCACCCACTTGCTCATGCGAACGATAGAGGCGTGGAAACTTGTCGAGCGGAATGCCAATGGCATTCGCTACGTTCTCATTCCACGATTCTTTTTGATATTCATAGGCATAGGCAAGCCCGGCGTCTCCGGTGTTCATGGTAAAGTTGCCGCACAGCCTGTAGGTGCAGTAGCCGGATGGTGAGAGAAATTTGTGAGTTGCGTTGAAAATATGTGGTTCGTGTTTCTTAATCCAAAGTGCCTTGGGGTCGATGAACCACGGTGCGACCCGGTTGCCGTTGTTGCGATTGATCGTCTTCTCGCCAACGCTTGAACGAATATCATCGCATTCCGGTTCGGTCCGAGAATCCATCCAGATCATCGCAGAGCGCAGTGGCTTGCCGTTGTCGCTCACCGGAAGCGTCACTCCGACAAGGCCAGACAAAGCCACACCCGCGATGTCATCGGCGAAGTTGCCCTGTTCCAGACATTGCCGGATCGCCGATACGACAGCACTCCAGTAGTTGTCTGCCTCCTGCTCAGCCCATCCCGGATTTGGATGAAACAGCGGGTGTTCCTTTGAACCAAACGCTACGATTTTGCCGGATCGTGTATCGAGAATTGACGCCTTTACGTTTGTGGTTCCGATGTCCACACCAATAGTCAAATGTCCGGCCATTCTGTCCTCCGTTAGATTCTCATTGTTCCATGCTGCGGCGTCGAACACTGGAGATTCCGACCGCAATGATCAGTGCCAGGCCTATGGTCAGATTCTGATACCAGGTACTGACGCCCCAAATGCCGAACAGGTTCAAAACCGCGGCAAACAAAATTGCAGCGAGCACAATCCGTACCGGCGAACCGATGCCGCCCGAGAGTGACACTCCGCCGATGACTGCAATTGCAATCGCCGTGAGTTCATAGCCTGACCCAAGAGGGGCATCGACGGATTTCAGACGGGACGTCAAAACCACGCCCGCAAGAGCTGAACAGCCGCCGCTGATGGCGAACGCCAAGACGACATAGCGATTGGTTTTTATCCCGGTATAGAACGCGGCAACTTCGTTTCCGCCAATAGCGTAGAACCGACTACCTGCCACCGTTCCCTTGAGGAAAACCAGCAGGACGAACAGGACCAGAATGAAGATCAGGAAACCGCTTGGAAAACCGAAGTAAACGCTGTCGCCGATCCAATCGAATGTCGGGCCGCGCAGGTAATAGGGATGCCCGTTTGTCAGGATGAAATTCAGGCCCCGCAACGCCGTCAATGTCACCAGAGTCATGATAAATGACGCCACTTTCAGATAGGCAACGCCAATTCCGTTCAGCACTCCAACAATGATTCCGGTGATGATAGTGATGGCGATAACCAGCATCGGCGGACCTGCAAATTGATTGCCGCGGACAAGCCAACGTTCTCCAATGAGAGCACCGATCTCTACTGTCACAACGACGCCGACGATGACCGAGAAGACCATGGTCGCCGCAACGGAAAGATCGAGACGCCCGGTTAGCAGCACTGAGGTCATGCCAAGAGAAAGCAATCCGATCGCCGCGGTATTGCGCATCGTATTGGCCAAATTCAGCGGCGTCAGAAAATAGGGAGAAGTCAAACTGCCGACCACGACAACCGCAACGATCAGCCAGACAAGAGGGTCCCGCAAAAGTGTGGGTATCCGGCTTTTCCTGGGTTGAATCACATCGATTTGGGTCATGGCCGGTTGCTCATTTTGCCACCAATCGGGTTTTGAGCCCCGGGAGCACGACCACCAAAATAATCATGGCCGTCACCACTTGCTGCAGGTAGATGCTGACGCCCATCTGGTTCAGAAGGCTGTTGATGACCCCGATAATCATTGATGCCAGCACTGTTCCAATGATTGTTCCCCTACCGCCAATCAGCGCGGCACCGCCCAGAACCGTCACTGCCAGAACGCGGAGTTCCAGTCCGGGAAACGCAGCTGGATTGATATAGGAAAGGCGCGCACTTTCTAGAATTCCACCCAACGCGGCCGATAGGCCGCAGAGTGTGAACACGACGATTTTGACCCGCCAGGTGCGTATGCCGGAGAGTCGAGCCGCAATTGTGTTTCCGCCGGTTGCGTAAAGCTGTCGGCCGAAAACCGTGAATTGGGTCAGCAAAATCGAAATCACCACCGCGGCGATCAGGATGGCGATTGGCACTGGCAACCCAAGAATTTCGCCTCGCCCGAACCACAGGTAACCTGCCATGTCATCGGGATAGAAAGCTTTGCCACTCGACGTGATGTTTGCCAGAGCACGGGCGATGCCAAGCATCGCCAAAGTTGCGATCAGCGATGGTATGCCGATACCGACCACAAGGACACCGTTAACGAAACCAAGAATGAGTCCAACCACGAGCGTGGTCGAAACGACCAAAACGGCGGATCCGGTGTCTAGAAACATCGCCCCGGCAACGCATGAGAGCGCTGCTACACCGGCAACTGAAAGATCTATCTCACCGGAGATAACCACCATCGTCATGCCGAATGCAATGATACTGGTCCCGACGACGGCGAGCAGAATAACCTTGATGTTTTCGGCGGACAGAAATGTCGGGGAAAGCCCCCGCCCGACGATCAGAAGCAGAACCAGAACCCCCAGGAGGCTGATGGTGTTGGAATGCCGGTTCCAGATGTCGGCGGGCCTTGCCAGGCCAGCCGATCGTTGGATGAGCTTATCTTCTGCTATGGCCAAAGCTTAAACCCCGACTATCCCCGCCAACTCAGCACCAGCCTTTGTCTGAGAGGCCCCTGAGGCGAATACCCCATGGCCCAGAAATTCGAGCCATGGGATCGCGCCTGTAGTTGCCCACATCGTGGATCGGTGGGTTATTTCGCCGCTGGTCCGTAAGCATACAGCCAATTGTCGGGCGTCACAGTCTTCACGCCTTCAATCGTCATTGGCTTGGCCGTTATCATCGGCAAGTTCGGGGTCATGATCAACTTGGGCGGCGCATCGTTGAGGCCTTCCTTTGCACCAATGTGTTGGATAACGGCGCGAATCCCGACATCACCAATCAGCGGCGTGTAGGGCGCGACCATATCCACATTGCCATCGGCCACTTCCTTGAGAACCTCCTTTGAGTCATCGTTGGCCAATATGACGATTTTCCCGCCACCGGGTGCACTGTTCAGACGGCCAGCTTCGCGGATAGCATCTAGCGATCCCATCGCCTCTTCGCCGCCGGTGTTGTAGACCACCGAGATGTCGTCGTGGGCCTGCAATGCATCTGCAGTTGCCTGAAACGCAAGGGTGCGTTGACTTTTGGTGTGGTAATTCCCCGTTACCTCGTATCCAGGCTCACTGCCAATCACTTCAAGAAAAGCGCCGGTCCGAATGGAATCGGCAGTGGACCCGAGATCCTTGCGGTTGAAAATCACGTTTCCGCCGTCGGAAATTTCCTTCAGATAGAGACCTTGCTGAAGACCATTCGCATAAAAATTGCCCAGAACCTCGGAACTGATTTTCTGCGATGATGTTCGCCGATCAAGGCTTACTACCGGAATTCCGGCATCTATGGCGCGGTCGACAGGGGGGCCCATCGGCGCCTCACGGGCTGGCCACAATACAATACCGTCATATTGCTGCGCGACCCAATTGTCGATCACCTGACCCATACGGTTGTCATCAAACTCGGCATCAATCACCTCGATTTTGATGTTGGGATGACGTGCCGCCTCCCAGGCTGCAGTGTCAGCTAGGCTGATCAGCCAGGGGTGATTGAACCCGTGAAACACAAAACCGATGCGGTAGGTTTTGTTGGGGTCGAGAACCGGACCTTCTTCAAGCGGCAAGTAGTCGGTGAAAGGCGCTTTGATTTCCAAATCACTATAGGGTCCGGTGAACGTTGCTCCCATTCCCGGTTCCCAGACAAACCCACCGGCAAGCTCGCCAACCGGGTAGGCGTCGAGGTAATCCCGAAACCCGTCCTTTTCAAACAAACCCTTGACGCTGTCGTTCGACATGTTGTCCCGCGCCGCTTGGGCGTAGTTACCAATAAGGCCGTTGAGAACGGTGTGTACAGGTTCGTCGGCCGCTCGGCCCGCAGCTGATCCCAGCGCCAGGAAGCCCGCGACCAATGTAATTGTCGAAATGCTCCGCAGCAGTGCCATATGTTTCCTGGGTGTCATGGTTTCTCCTCCATTTTGATTGTATTTCGCAGCTAATGCTGCGCGGCTTTGAGTGCTTGGGAGTGCTGGACGGTGTGCAACCGCCTAGCGTTCGACGAACACGAAGACCTCTCCGTTTTCGACTTTGGTTTTGAAAGTCCTCAGACCTTCTGTAACTGGTGGGGAAAGCGGCTGGCCCGTGCGAATGTTGAACAATCCCTGATGCAACGGGCACTCGACGGTTTCGCCGTCAATGTACCCCTCGGACAGAAATGCGTGTTCATGAGTGCAGATGCCTGCCGTAGCCAAGAATTCACCACCAATATTGAAAATAGCGATGCAGAGACCGTCGTGGTCGATCTTCTCGGCATCGTCCGGCTCGAGCGCGTCAGCGGCGACTGCCCTTACCCAAACTCCACCGGATGTCCGATTGTCTTCACTCATCCCCACCGTCCATATTTTTAATTGTTCTAATGTTGGGCGATGGAGCGAATGATGTTCAAATTCATATTGCCAATGGGGTTATCGATATTATGTCACAGCAGGCTTCTGCAGTGATCGGGGCCGTTAGAAACCGCTTGGGTTGGAGCTCCTTTAAGAGATTGATAAAAAAGCAAAAAAGCTCAATTCGGAAACAAAGGAGTTGTCGGATAACCATGCAAGCGAAATTGGAAATATCTCCGCCGGAGCAGGCTGGAAAGCGTATATCCTTGCTCACATTTCACGCTGACTTACCGGTCACATCAACATAGGCGGGTCGATTTGAGAAACCCATTCGGGACCGCAATTTTGTCCTGACTGACCCCAATTGATCGGCCGATGGGAGAGCAAAGCAGCTGCGCGAATTACATCGTCGCACCGAGGGACCATTCCGACCTGGTTCTAGACGAACTAAAGCTTGCCGATTCCAGGCACAGCAAGCGGATTGTTTTGCAGCGCTTCGCGGTCGGGTGTGTCCACTTGCGGCCGGCTGGTGAAGGCGGAAAAGAGCCGTTCCACGTAGTCCGGATCGAGGTCCTTGGTGATCAGCACCAAGCGGCTGCGGCGGTCGGCATCCGGCCAGGCAGGCAGCCGTGCCGGCGGGTGGAAGATCTCCTGTACACCATGGACGACCACCGGCCGGTCCGGGTCATCGGAAAGTCCGACAATGCCCTTCATGCGCAGCAGTTGCGGCCCCTGGCTGGAGCGCAGCAGGTCGATGAACATCTCCAGCGCAGCCGGATCGATCGGCCGATCCTCTGTCAGCGTAAAGGCGCGGATGCGGCTGTCATGGCGGTTGACGTCGTGGTGGTGATGATGGTGTTCGTCTTCATAGGCCGCGTCTCGCAGCCAGCCGGCAACATTCGCCGTCTTCGTCGACGGATCGTAGAGACCGCAGTGAAAGAGCCGGTCGAACGACGCGTCCTGGACGGCAATCGGTTCGGCTCCGGGGTTCAAATGGCGCAGCCTTTCGATCAAATCAGCTTTCTCATCGGCGTCGGCCAGATCGGTCTTTGTCAGCACGATCCGGTCGGCGACGGCCACCTGTTTGACGGCTTCTTCGTGATTGTCGAGCGTCGCCGGACCGTTGACCGCGTCGACCGTGGCGATGACCCCATCCAGGCGATAGTTCTGTATCAGCACCGGATGGCCCATGATCGCGTGGAGAACCGGCGCCGGGTCGGCCAGACCCGTGGTCTCGACCACGACGCGCCGCAAGGCACCGATCCGTCCGGTCTGCAGCCGATCGATCAGATCCGCCAACGTGTCCACCAGCTCCCCGCGCACCGTGCAGCAGAGGCATCCGTCCGAGAGTTCGATCACACCGTCGCTTGACTGTTCGACCAGCAGATGGTCGATCGCGACGTCTCCAAATTCATTAACGATGACGGCGGTATCGCGCAGGCTTGGATCCTTCAACAGCCGGTTCAGCAAGGTGGTTTTGCCGGATCCGAGAAATCCGGTCACCACCGAAACGGCGATCGGCTCCTGGGGTCTCATTGAAACGGTGCACCGGGCCTTGGCTTCGGCACCGGCACATAGGCTGACGGTGCGATGTCTGACGATGCGACGGGGTCAGCGGTTACGGCGACGGCAGTGCCGGTGGAATTGTCCGGACGCGGCGTGGGCACCGGAATTTCCCGACCGCCAAGCGGCAGGGGAATGGCGCCGGTCAGCCCGACCTTCACCGCCTTGGGTGCCCTGTTCAGCGGCTTGAGGATATCGGAATTCAACACCAGCTTGCCCTCGACATCGCGTCCGCCGTAACGCGCTTTGCGCGCTTCCTTGGAACAGATGACAGGCCGCAAATCGACCAGCTGGGCGCGTTCGGCTCCATAGGGTTTCAGGCTCGCAAGTTGCGGCTTTCCCATGGCGCGCGTTTTCAAGCCCTTGTCAAGAAGCCGCGCCGACTCGTTGGCCCGCTCTTCCTGGTCCTTGGCTCCGAGGACGACGGATATCACCGTCCTGCCGCGTCGGGTTGCCGAAGAAACCTGGTTGAAGCCGGAAGAGCAGATGAAACCGGTCTTCATACCGTTTGCACCGTCAAATCGGCCGATCAGAATATTGTAATTCGTGTAGGTCTTCTTGCCGGTGGTAATCGCTTCAATGGCGAAATAGTGCTGATGGCGCTCGAATTCGCGGTGCAGCGCGAGTGCAAGCATTGCCATATCCCGTGCCGTGGTGCCCTGGCCTTTGCCCGGCAGGCCGTTGGCGTTGACGAAACGGGTATCTTTCATGCCCAGTCTGGCGGCTTCCGCATTCATCATGTCGATGAAGGCCGTGTTGTCACCGGCAACGGATTCGGCGATGGCCACGGAGACGTCATTGGCCGACTTCACCAGAATGATCTTCAGCGCGTTGTCGAGCGTCAGCTGCGAGCCCGGCTTGAAATGCATCTTGCTGGGCGGTGCCTTGGCGGCGGCTGCGCTGACCGTGATCTTGTCGTCGAGCGCAATCTTGCCGGCCTCGACCTGGCGGAAGACGACATAGGCCGTCATCAGCTTGGTCAGGGATGCCGGGTACCAGCGTTGAAACGCATCCTTGTGGTCCAGCACCTTGCCTGTCTTGACGTCGACGACGATGCTGGGGCCGGCCGCAGAGGCGGCGCCGACACAGACCATGAGCGCCCAAAGGGCAGCGGTCAGAATTGCCGAAAAGGAACGAAATCGACGCATTTGCACCAGTGGCCTCTCAGTCGTGCGGCGGGCGGAATTGCTTGTACAAGAAAGCCGCCTTATATGCCATACATCGCACCAACGATAATTAAGACAAGGTTCAAATCCATGCCCATCCTTAACCGTGCCGCCGAACTCCAAGTCGAAATCACCGAGTGGCGGCGACACCTGCACGCCAATCCGGAAATCCTCTTCGACGTTCACCAGACGGCTGCCTTCGTCGAACAGAAACTCAAGGAGTTCGGCTGCGACGAAGTGGTACCCGGAATCGGCAGGACCGGGGTTGTCGGCCTGATCAGGGGCCGCAGTGGCGGTGACGGCAGGACCGTGGGACTGCGCGCCGACATGGACGCGCTGCCGATCACCGAGACCTCGGGCAAGCCCTGGAGCTCCGAACACGAAGGCAAGATGCACGCCTGCGGCCATGACGGTCACACGGCCATGCTGCTCGGTGCCGCCAAATACCTGTCCGAGACTCGCAATTTCGACGGCGCCGTGGCGGTCATCTTCCAGCCGGCCGAAGAAGGCGGCGGCGGCGGCGATGAAATGGTCCGTGACGGCATGATGGAGCGTTTCAGCATCGACGAGGTCTACGGTATGCACAACATGCCCGGTCTTGCCGTGGGCGAGTTCGCCATCCGGCAGGGTTCGATCATGGCGGCCACCGACGAGTTCCGGATCGAGATCAAGGGCAAGGGCGGCCATGCGGCTATGCCCTACCAGACGATCGACCCGATCACCATCGGCGCCCAGGTTGTATCAGGCATGCAGTTGATTGCGTCGCGCAACGCCGATCCACTGGATTCGATCGTTGTTTCGATCACCAAGTTCAACGCCGGGACAGCCTTCAATATCATTCCCGAGGAAGCCTATCTCGGCGGCACCGTGCGAACGCTGTCGCCTGAAATGCGGGAACTGGCCGAGCAGCGCATTGGGCAGATCGTCCGCAACATCGCCGATGCCCACAATGCCGAGGCAACCGTCCATTACCGCAAGGGCTATCCGGTCACATTCAACCACTCTGACCAGACAGACTTCTCGGCGTCGATCGCCAGTGAAATTGCCGGCGCCGACAACGTGGATGCTAACGTAGCACCGACCATGGGCGGTGAGGATTTCTCGTTCATGCTGGAGGCCCGTCCGGGCTCGTTCATCTTCATCGGCAACGGCGATTCCGCCAACCTTCACCACCCGGCTTATGACTTCAACGACGAAGTGATCCCGCACGGCGTCAGCTATTGGGTACGCCTGGCCGAGGCCGCAACCGCGCGCCAGTAGCAAGCGGTGTCAGAGCCCGATCGACACGTCACGGCCGGCTGAGCGGATCGACACGGAAAAGCCGGCGATCAGGTCAACGAAGGCGATAACGGTCAGAATGAAGAACAGGTCGGTCGCGGCGCGACCGACCAGCAGGAATTCGACCAAGAAGGCAATGAAAACCAAGGTCGAAAGCAGATGGTCTATTACGGACCACGGCCCCGTTCGTGTTGCCTTGAGAACCTCGACAAAAAGCAGCAACAACGCGCCGACAATGACGATGTCGCTGACCTGCATCGTCCACACCGCACCCGACATCATGGAGACGCTGAGCACCGGGTTTTCCAGCACCGCCGGACCCAGATCGCCATAGGGGCTGAACACCAGCACATTGTAAGCGATCAGCGGAAAGATCATCAGCGGAATGGCTGCGAGCATTGCGGCGTCCTCTTGCGCGTGGGATTCGGTCAACGACCGACTATAGACAAGCCGCAAATTTGCGCACGCAAAAAGGCCGGCACGATGGCCGGCCTTCGCAATTCGGTTTCAGGTGTGTGTGCGCCTCAGGCGTCGTCCTTGACGGTCATCACCTGACGGCCGCGATACATGCCCGTCTTCAGGTCGATGTGGTGCGGCCGGCGCAGCTCGCCGGAATCCTTGTCTTCGATATAGGTCGGTGCCTTCAGCGCATCGGTGGCGCGGCGTGAGCCACGCTTCGAGCGGGACACCTTTCTCTTTGGTACAGCCATTTTCTTACTCCACTCGCCGGCAATACGTCTGGTCCGGCCGGTCGGGGCCGAAAGCGACGTGTGTCAATCTCGGAAATTCCGCGGGCTTATACACCGCAAAACGGGCTTTGGCCAGCCATTCGCCGAGAAAAAATTCAGGCCTCGTCCTCTTCGACGATCCACGGCTCCTCACGGCCGGCCTGTTCCCATTCCCGCCAGGCGGGAAGTGCCTTCATTCGCTCCATATAGGCGCTCGATTTATCGTCGACGGGGAGCTCGTAGATGTCCAGACGGTTGACCACCGGAGCAAACATGGCGTCGGCTGCGCAAAAGTCGCCGAAAAGGAACGGTCCGCCAAACCGCTCCAGACATTCCGTCCAGATCGAAAGGATCCGCGACCCGTCATGTCCGACCTGATCCGACACGTCGATCGCCGCTCGCGGCCGACGCATGTTCATCGGACATTCGGCGCGCAGCGCGCCAAATCCGCTGATCATTTCGCAACTGATCGACCGTGCCATGGCACGGGCCGCGTCATCCGCCGGCCACATCCCCTTGTCCGGGCATATCTCTGCCAGATATTCGAGGATCGCCAGCGATTCCCAGATGGTTCGGTCGCCATGCTTCAGAACCGGAACCTTGTTGGTCGGCGAAAACGCGGCAAAGTCCGGATTGCCGGCGGCCATGTCGAAAGGCACCAGTTGCTCCTTGAAGTCTATATCCAGCGCTCGCATTGCGATCCACGGACGAAATGACCAGGACGAATAGTTCTTGTTGCCTATGTAAAGGGTGAGCGTATCGGACATTAGCCGTCTCCTTTCCGGTTAACGAAGGTACAGCAGCGGTTCGAAATGGTTCATGTCGGCAAAGGTGCAGAAAGCCATATCATCGAGTTCGATCGTCGGCGCTTCCGCGACGATCCTTTCGAGGCATTCCTGCAGCGCCGTTTCGTAGCTCTCGACAGCCTCGTCCGGCAACCAGTCGATCAGATAGGCCAGCGTGATATGGAACACGTAGTCATCATGATCCGGATGCCGATAGCCGAAGCGTGCCGTCAGGTCGTCGCGCCATTGCCGCAGGGTTTGTTGGTCCTGCGGGGTGGAGCCCGCCACGATCAGTCCGGTCGGGGCCAGGGCCAGCGGCGCCATCGCAAAGGCACCCTGGTGTTCGAAATCTTCAAGGCGCTCAAGATAGAGCTGGGTGACATCTTCAAGCGGAGCGTCCAGCGGAAGATCGCCGGGCCAGTAGTGCTGTTTTCTGCGATTGTCGAGAACGCCCTGGATCAGGGTCATATGCAGGCTCGACGCCGGCGTGAAGGCAAAGTGATGGGCATGGGGCAGCGCCATCATGCGCTCTCGGATCTCGATCAGTACGCTCTCGGTTTTCGATCCCGGCGCCAGGTGGCCGACAACCGTGTTGCCAGGTTCGTGCAGAAATCGGCCGGTCTCGTCGTACCGCGTGCCGAAATGACGCGGCCTTCCGGTCCGGCCGTTGCGGGCCAGCTCTTTTACGTAAGACGTGTTGTTTTGATCAGTCACTGCCGCACCCCGCTGGATCTGTCGCCATGGATAGCCATGTCTTCGGTGGATGACCAACAAATTGTTGGCCGCTATTTATCAAGGCATTTGATGTATGCGCCCGACAGGCGGGCCCGACGCTCGACCACCGCGGCCAGCCTCGACATACCGCGCGATGGCTTGGCTGGGTTGCGACGCAGCGGATTGGGCAAAGCAACGGCCAGATAGGCGGCGCGCCGCCGTGACAGTCGCGCTGCCGGAACACCGAAATAGTGCTGGGACGCCGCCTCGATTCCGTAGATCCCGGGGCCCCATTCCGCCACGTTGAGGTAGATTTCCAGCGTGCGCTGTTTCGACCACGCATAATCGACGATCAGGGCCAGCGGGATCTCCAGCGCCTTGCGCACATAGGATCGGCTGCCCCACAAATAGACGTTCTTGACCGTCTGCATGGCAATAGTGCTGGCACCACGCGTGCGCTCGCCTTCAAGCGCATCGTCGATCACCAGGTCCAGCGCGTCCCAATCCACACCCTGATGGAAGCAGTACTGACCGTCCTCGGACATCAGCACCGACTGCACCAACGCCGGCGATATGTCATCGAAATCGACCCAGGCGCGCTGGTAGTCGCGTCCCAGCACCAGATCGCGCAGCATCAATGTGGAAACCGGATGGATGGACGGCGAACGGTAGAGCACGATCAGCGCCGCGAGCACGATCACGACGATAATGACGGCAATCAATGCAAGCCGGCCGACTTTGCCGACCGTTCTTCGCAAGATCCCCCGATTTTTCTGCGCGCGGGCCAACGCGTCCCCTAAATCTAGACCGTTAAGAGCAAAGGGCGATAAGTTTGCACCATTTGACCGCGGCGATTTTGGTCTCTGGCTAGGCGGATTGCTCGCCGTGGTGCCACCCCACCACAAGTGCAAGCCAACGACGCCAGGGGCCAAAAGCGCCCGGCCCGAAGGGTGGCTGCATATCGGCCCATCGGCTGCGTTGCGTCGCTTGCCCGATGCACCACATCGCGCTGCGCGACGCGCCTAGCCGAGTGGAGCCGATCTGCAGCCATCAAATGATCCAAACTTATCGCCCTTTGCTCTGATCCATAAAGGACTTCTTGGTCCTTGGGAATCAGCTTCACGCCGCAAACACCGCAATTCACCCCGTTGCCGCAAGGCCGTCATCGTGCGAAGACTTGGCGATGCAAGACGACCGACACCAATTCATCGACAGATTGTCGATACGCGCCGGCGAGGTGGAGAACCTCCTGACGGAGCTCCTGGATACGCGCCCTCGCGACGATGAGGTCGTCCGGCCGCATCATCTGCTGGCCGCCATGCGTCATGGCGTACTCAATGGCGGCAAACGACTGCGCCCATTTCTGACCATCGAAAGCGCCGCTCTGCTTCTGGGTAACGAGCAAGCCGCGTTGCGGGTCGCCGCCGCACTCGAATGCGTGCATTGCTATTCGCTGATTCACGACGACTTGCCGGCAATGGATGATGATGATCTGCGCCGCGGTCTGCCGACGGTTCATGTGGCCTTTGACGAGGCGACGGCTATCCTGGCCGGCGACACGCTGCTGACGCTGGCCTTCGACATCATTGCGGCACCCGAAACATTGCTCGATGACCGTGACAAGACCCAGTTGGTGCTCGCATTGGCCCGCGCCGCCGGTCCGGGCGGCATGGCCGGGGGTCAGGCGCTTGACCTGCTGGCGGAAACCCAGCCACCGGATGAAGAAGGCATCATCCGGCTGCAGTCGATGAAAACCGGTGCGCTGCTGCGCTTCGCCTGCGAGGCCGGCGCGATCGTCGCCGGCGCATCAGACGAAAATCGCGGCAGGCTGAAACGCTTCGGCGAAGCCATCGGCCTTGCCTTCCAGTTGGCCGACGATCTTCTGGACGTCACGTCCGACAGCGAAGCCATGGGCAAGGCGACCGGCAAGGATGCGGCGCGCGGCAAGGCGACTCTGGTCGGTCTGCATGGCGCAAACTGGGCACGTTCGCAATTGTCCGGCCTGGTCGATGAAGCATGCGAGCTTCTTGAGCCGTTTGGCGATCGCGCCGATGTACTCAAGAACGCGGCGCGGTTTGTGGCGTGGCGCGAGAACTGAGGAACGGAAGAACGTGCTGGCAGTTAGTGCGCAATTCGGATTTCAAAGCGGGTGTCAACTTTCTTCAAATAGTGCGGCGTGCAGTGATTTTTCGAGGTTGGAATCATTCCTCAAACGCTCGAGAACATCAATCATACTTTCCGAAAGTGTAGGTGACTCTCCTAGATCATTCGGCAGATAGTAGGGATATTTTGCTGTTTCCGAAAGGAACACTTTGGCAACGCCTCGATTGAGATCACGTACCAATTGTGAATGGTAATTCTCGGGGATGAGCCCGGATGGCAGACCTGAGGAAAGCATGACAAAATGCAGTGCTCGATGATAAGCCTCATTCTCTTCCTTGGTCTCGGAAATTTGTGACGCGAGGCCGGCATTTTGGGCGTGAAGTTCACTTTCTGCCTTAATACTTACAGCCATTGCATTCGAATGTTTATTGACTTCTGCGAAGCATGCATTCAATATTTCCTGAGAAATATTATTCGCAATTGACAAGCATTGCTCGAAAGGAACAACAAAATTTAGTGAAGCGAGCAAATGAAACATGGCACTTCGGTACATTTTTTCTTCAAGAACGCCGTTTTGCTTCGCCTCACAAAGCCGATACATCATGTCGCGGAGGACTTGGATGCCCTGTGATCGCTTAACCAACTGTTCTGTGGCAGTCTTAAATTGATGTGCCAGATCGGCGCTTCCGGAACCAACGCCCTGTTGCTCTCCTCCAACCTTTGCAGAGAGTTGTACCGCAATCGAGCCGATAACGTCCGGTGGTGGCTCCGCACAACTTAGGCCCTCATTCGTGACAAAAGTGTTTCGCTTGGACGCATCTTGAACAATCGCCGAGATGTTTCCTACAGGTAAAACCTTGTTGATGTAGGGATTGGATTTGGCAACTTGTCCTCCCAACATATAGGCTCCAGTGACTGCTACAACCACCGCAACAGCTGAACTGGCCATGAACCAGAGATTCTTCGGCATTCTGCTCGCTCGCTCCCTCTTCCCGACACCGATCACCTTAGAGTTGACTTGCCTTGATGGATGTTACGACGTTGCTAGAGCAAAGGGCGACAAGTCTGCACCATTTGACCGTGGCGATTTTGGTCTCTGGCCAGGCGGATTGCAGGCCGCCACCCCACCACAAGTGCAAGCCAACGACGCCAAGGGCCAAAAGTACCCGGCCCGAAGGGTGGCTGCATATCGGCCCTTCGGCTGCGTTGCGCCGCTTGCCCGATGTACCACATCGCGCTGCGCGACGCGCCTGGCCGAGTGGAGCCGATCTGCAGCCATCAAATGAAGCAAACTTGTCGCCCTTTGCTCTAGTCACTGATTCACAAGTGCTGCTACGTCCGGCCAATCCAACAAAACCTCTTGGAGGCGAGTACGCACATTACTGGCGCTCTCCTTGTCACCAAGCATCTCGTAGGCGATGCCTATATGATAAAGTGCCCATCCATGCCGGGAATCGATCCGGAGTGCTCGCTCCAAAACGGTCACGGCTTCCTCCAACTTATCGTTACGGATCAATGCAAAGCCGTAACTATCGAGAATGTGGACGGCCTCCGGCGAAAGGGCAACCGCATTCGCGCACGTCTCCAAGGATGCCTCGTATTGTCGAGAGTTGGCTAACGCCCAGCAAAACTCGTTCTGAAGTTCAGCGTCGATAGGGCTACTCCTCGCTGTGATTGATAGATCTTCCAAGGCATCGTCATACTGTTTTGTTACGAGTAGAAGTTTACTTCTGCGCCTTCGGATCACAAACTCAAGCTGATTAGCATACTCAACCCGTGCATCAGAAGCATTTCCCAAGTCAGCTTCACGTCGTAGCGCATCCAAGCCCATTTGCCAGGACCGCAATGCCGCGTACTCGTCGCGCATTCCAAGAAAGACACTGGCTAGAGAGTTTGCGGCGGCGGCTTCGTCGATGGCGTCTCCGTTCGCAAGCTCGAGCGCAATCTGGCAATCGAGGCGAGCGCTTCCAAATTTCCGCAACTTGACAAGTAGAAAACATCGTCTCTGTCGAGCCCAAGCCGATTTGCTATCCGATTTTACTGCGTTGTCGAGATCGGTTAAAGCTTCATCGTTTCTACCGAGCCATTCATATATTCGCGCGCGCAACGTAAAGAGTTCAACTCTGGTACACCCATCCGGTAACACCGTTTGTTTAAGATGCCGGCTAACGAACTCCGCTGCGCCCTGGTGGCGCTCCTTCGACAAATAACGTTCGAACGTACTAGAGAGGACCGGGCAAATATGTACCTCCGTTTCATCTGTTTGAGCCGCCGCCTGCTGCGAAACCGTCAGCACCACGGCAACGGTAATCTCCTTCATGGAAATCAACTGTTTTAGCTTTCGAAAAAAAATGTCTATTCGGGCCATATCAACACAGGTAGCTTGTACATGGCGCACTACCATCAGCAGGTTGTGCAAACGCGCCGCTACTCACACCAGCGGTTACTAACACTAGAACAGTGATAATCGTAACAACGCCTATTTTCGCCAATTTACTGACTGACATATTGCTATTCCTTTCGAGGTAGAAGCACCGTTTCCTGGTGAAATTTCATGGCGTGAAATTGCCTCCAACAATCTGAACCACAGCTGAACGCCAGCCACTCTACCCGCAGGCGCCACCACTCTCCTTTACCGAAGCAGCGATCGTCTTCCCCAATGTCAGGTGGGCGCTACCGCTTGTAGTCCACGCATAGTGGTGTCGGGTCAGCGAGACCCCAAGATCGCTCCAGTGACCACAAAGCCTAGGTTCATTGATGATATGATTGACCAATGCTTCTTCTGAAAATTCCCCATGACCACTTTCGATCAGGATAAGGTCTAACCATTTACCAAGGAATGTTCTCGCAGTTCTTGAGTTTAGTTTGTCTGATTCATCAATATCCGACATGAAAAACTTCTTAAGCCTGTCTGCTGCGCCAATCGAATCCTCTGTTCTATCCATATACTGGTATATGTGTTGCACTTCCTTCGAAAGCTGAGAAATGTTGCCTTCTTCCAATCTGACAGACGCTGCTCTCTCGTGGAAGAATATAACTGTCTCGAATATACTTCTGCCTCTCTCTTCGATCAACAAATTCGCGTCCTTCTTGGATAATTCGATTGCTATCTTGTTATATATCCATGCCTTAATATTGTTGGACAAATGATCAAAGCCCGGAAGTGTGTCTATATTCACAATCGACTGCAATAGGAGAGAATCCGATAGAACCGGGTCACCGACCAACTTGGCTACCAATAAGGCATGGTCATGCAGTGAATCCTGCAACTTCATTGTAATATTCATTTTGGAAACTATGCCGTTTGAGTGATACCAGTCGTAAAAGTTTAACGCATCTCTCATCTCCTGCATCAATGGAGATTGATTTCTCAATATTCTTCGATTGCCAAGCAGCCTGTCTTCGACAAAGTTTCGAAAATTATTTGCAGAAACAATTATTTTACCATCAATTTGATACGTTTTATCGGTTTTAAACTTAACAAATTTCGGAAATATGTCAACGTAATTTAGGAAAGGCGGGTTATTTCGCGTTTGAATGTAAGCAAACGTAATATTTTCTTCTTTTGGGATATTTGTTGTTACAATATATACGCTTTTTGTTTCGTCAAGTTTCGCTGTTTCTGAAATTTCAAGCTCACGAGTAGGGTTCGTCAATTCTGAACCCCAGACTTTTACCACTGTTACTGGTATTTCCCCTATAGGTAAATCATTTTCGGGCGGCGTAATTTTTGTGACCAAAACGAAGTAATCTCGGGGTGGAGCAGTCTGCGCTACACGACATGTCAAAATCAAGGCAGAAACAATAATGAGAAACCCACGCCACATGGGACAAACCCCTTCTCGTGTGTCTTAAACCTGAGTTCGATAAGTTTTGTACACTTCCGATCAACTCGTGTTGGAAAGCTTGGGTGCAAATTTTTTGCACCTCGAGAGCTAGCAGTGAATTTTTTATAACACGAATGTATTGGACTGAATGTGAGAAAAATCACAAACATTTATCCATCTTCTGATGGTTCAGATATTTGGTCTGCAAGTGAACCACAATCGTCCAGAAATAGTATATTCAATAGATTGAATATACTCTGAAAAAATAGGTGGTACGGGTGCATATTTGAATCGAGTTGTGATAGTGAAACCCGATCGCATCTTGCTACGGAAGTCTAACTCAAATTGTTGTTTTGTTAGCTTCGGTCAGGGTATGAGCAGCTCAGGCCGCATCCGACCCGGATTGCGAACCACCCTCACCGAACCGGTCTTCGACGTAATCGATCACCATCTGCTCGAACTCGGCGGCGATATTGTCACCACGCAACGTGCGTGCCTTGCGGCCGTCAACGAAAACCGGGGCTGCTGGCGTCTCGCCGGTGCCGGGCAGTGAAATGCCGATATCGGCGTGCTTGGATTCGCCGGGTCCGTTGACGATGCAGCCCATCACGGCGACGCTGAGCTGTTCGACACCGGGATATTTTTCCCGCCATTGGGGCATGTTGCGGCGAATGTCGTCCTGGATCTTCTGGGCAAGCTCCTGAAACACCGTCGACGTGGTGCGCCCGCATCCCGGGCAGGCGGCGACGATCGGCACGAATTGGCGAAAGCCCATCACCTGCAACAGCTCCTGCGCGACTTGGACCTCGCGGGTGCGATCACCCCCGGGCTCCGGGGTGAGCGATATGCGTATGGTGTCGCCGATACCCTGTTGCATCACGATGGCGAGTGCCGCCGACGAGGCGACGATGCCCTTGGAGCCCATGCCGGCCTCGGTGAGACCCAGGTGCAGCGCGTGGTTTGAGCGTTTCGCAAGTTCGGTATAGACGGCGATCAGGTCTTGCACCTGACTGACCTTTGCCGACAGGATGATCTTGTCGCGGCTGAGGCCAATCTCCTCGGCAAGCTCAGCTGACAGCAGTGCCGATTGCACGATCGCCTCACGCAGAACCTCCTGGGCCGACAACGACCCGCCGCGGTCGTGATTCTCATCCATCAACCGGGTCAGCAGCGCCTGGTCGAGGGAACCCCAATTGACGCCGATGCGCACCGGCTTGTCATGACGGATCGCGGTCTCGATGATCTGCGCGAACTGCTTGTCCTTCTTTTCCCTGAACCCGACATTCCCCGGATTGATGCGATACTTGGCCAACGCTTCCGCGCAGGCCGGATGGTCCGCAAGCAGCTTGTGGCCAATATAGTGGAAATCGCCGATCAGTGGGACATCGTGACCGAGCCGCAAGAGACGCTCGCGGATTTTCGGCACGGCGGCCGCACTTTCATCGCGGTCGACGGTGATGCGGACGATTTCCGATCCGGCGCGATGCAGCGCCGCCACCTGGGCAACGGTCGAATCGACATCGGCCGTGTCGGTGTTGGTCATCGATTGAACGACGATGGGCCCACCGCCTCCGATGGATACGCCGCCCACATCCACCGCAACGCTGTCGCGCCGATCAAAAACGTCTGAGTAATAGGCGCTCATTACCACCTCCGGATCGCCACGCACCGCCGTGGCAGATTGCCTTGAGGTGGAACAATCAGCCCATCATGTCAACACGATGAAGCGCAAACCGTTCAGGCATGTTCCGCAGCAACAATCAGGCGAATCATGTCGGAGATATCACTTTGCGCCTGATCAACGGACGTCATGCGCGACTTTGCGCCTTCGATGCCGTTGACGATGACCCGGGCCAGGTGTTTGCAGTCCAGACCGCCACGCTCCGGATCGATCTCCTGGCGCTCCGCCGAAAGCTTCAGCCCCTCGGCAATGGCTCGCTCCATTTCCTCCAGCCAACGGACGAACAGGTCGCCCGCGATTTCCTTGTTCACCCCGATCAATTCTATGCCGTGCGGGGTCTCTGCCAGTTTGCGGTGCGGGTCGAGAAAGCCGCAGTTTACAGCGGCCATCAGCTTTTCCTCGATCGGGGCCTTTCCTTCGAAGGCCTGCTTCACCTCCGACACCACGATATCGATCATCGCCTCCACATACGCCCTGAATATATCTTTCTTGTTCTTGTAGCGCTGATAGAGCGTTGGTCGTGAGAGCCCGGCGGCAGCGGCAATATCCTCCATTGAGGTACGCCGGAAACCGTAGGTCACGAAACATTCGAAGGCGGCGTTCAATATCGCGTCCCGCCGCGGGTCATCGGACTCGGGTACCATCTTATCATCCTGACAGTTTTTGTCGTTTTGTCAAAAACTGTGCCTCTCCGCTTAAGGTAATGCAACAGGAAGCAGGCGGAAGGCAAGCCAACAGGGTGTCCGAACTCAGCACCTGCGGCTTTCGCTGCCGTCTACGTGACTCAGGATTTCGGGATCAGGCACTGACTGGCTCCTGATGTTCATGGCAGATCTGGTCGCCTTCCCGGGGCTTCAGCGGCATCGACAACAAAGAACAATACAGGCCATCTCCCTGCACCTGATGGTATCGGCAAGTCTTGCACAGGCCGAACGAGCGGCCGCCATTGGCGGCCAGCATGTGTCTCAATAGCGTTTCGAGACCACCACCCAGTGTATGCAGGAAGTCGTCGTCAAACGATGTCAGCGCATGCTCGAATCGATGTCCTTCGGCAGCGGTTTTCTTGCCTTCGGATGTCAGGGAATAGCAGATCGACCGCCGGTCGCTCGCCAATCTCACTTCCTCGATATAGCCCTTCTGAACCAGTGCCTTCAAAGTTTGCGACATGGTGCCGCGTGTGGTTCCCAGATAGTCGGCGACATGGGACGGGGCGCGTGAAAACCGGTTGGCCCGCGCCAGGTAGTCGAGCGCCGCACGCTGCACGGGATTGATGTCGCCGGTCCGGTTCGAAGAAGCGTCTATTCGGGCGAGCCGATTGATCAGCGCGCGGATTCGGGTCTCTTTATCCATCGTCAAATAATAGCGAGTCGAAATTATTATTGCAATAGTTTCGACTCGCTACTATAAGCGCTCCGTTCCCAACCGAAGGAGACCACCTTATGAAACTCCCGTCTTTCGCCCTGGCCGCCACGGTGGCCCTATCCGCAAACGCCTTTGCCGGTGCCGGGCATGCTCTGCATCAGGAAGGTGCGGTGAAATCCCCACCGGATGCCGCCAAGACCGCCAGTTTCGACATTCTGGCAGCCCATGTGCACAAGAAAGGCAACGTCGTGACTTTCCACATGACGACAAATGGCGCTGCCGGTGCCGCTGTACCCGACGCCACGGGAGAAGTCGGCGGATCCGCCGTCTGGTCCTATGTCTGGCCGACGTCACTCGATCCGTCCGCTGTCGGTTTCGAGGCGGGCACCGGAATTCTCGCGATGGCGGCGACCAGCCACCCGGATTTCGACGACACGCCGCTATACGATGAAAACGGCGATGGTGATCCGGGTAATGACGGCGTCGAGTGGCACAGTCACTGGGTCGTCCTCACTCCATCAGACGCTTGCGGGTCCGGTGCGTTGGCGGTCCGCGACATTTCCGAAGGCGAGACGCCCAAACTGCCCGCCACCTGGCCTGGACTTCCGCTGTTTCTGGACAGTCCTGGCTTCACGCCGCTGTTCGATGGACCGGAGATCACCGTGAATGCAGGGCTTGCCCTGGATGTCGACTTGAACGGCGTGGCCTATGACGGTGTGACGTCCGCGCTCCGCGTGAATGCCAATATCCATGCGCCGCTGCTGTGTGTCGTCGACGTCTTTGACGTCGCCTCTGGCGACCTCAGCCTTCCCGGCAAGATCAACTGACCGCGAGCGGCTGGCGTTTGGCGCCAGCCGCCTTTTTTCACCGGACCAACGCTCAGGCGGCCGCAGCCATCCCCTCCGCTCCGGAGGTGGGGATCTCGATGCCCATATCGGCCAGGGCCCGACCGATCGCAATCGTCGGGTCGGTTCTCGGCACGGAACCGATCAGCGCCTGGAGCCTTCCACCGTCCAGCCGGTGAGGAGCCTTCCAAAGATAGGCCATTTCACAGACCTCGCGCATCATCGGCGAGACCAGGCCCGTGAGCCTGAGCAGAGGCCAGGGAATACCGGCAGTTTTCAAGTTTCGTCCGACGGCGGCTTCGCAATACCGCTGCATTTCCGCGCCGGTCAGCGCGTGACCTTCAAAGAGGAAGCTTTCAAACACCGACAGTTCAGACCTTCGCTCGGCAATCGCGACAAAAGCAGCGGCAAGATCGGGCAGGTAGGCCCAACTGTGCACGATATCCAGATTGGCCGGATAGGTGAAACGGCCCTTGCCGATCTTCTCCGCGATCGCCAGATCGAACCAGGAGCCAGGCCGCGTACCGCCATAGAAATCGCCGGCGCGCAACACCGCTGTCCGGACCCCGTGACGACGGGCCTGGTCAGCGAAATAGTCCTCCAGTTGAATGCGGATGCCACCCTTGACGGTTGTTGCCTCAAATGGCGTGTCGTCATTGACGACGGCCGGGATCGAGCGTCCGTAATTGTAGACATTGCCCGGAAACAGATGCAGCGCACCATGCGCCCGCGCCGCAGCAATCGCATTCTCGCCCATCGGCATGACCAGTTTGCGCCACTGCGGGTAAAGCGGATTGAGCCCGTTGAAGATGATCTCGGCGCCTTCGGTCGCCCGAAAGAGGCTTTGCCGGTCCATGGCATCCGCGACTACCTGGGTAATCCCGGTCGGGAGCCCTTCTGCCCGACCGTTTCGGGTTACGGCAATGACCTTATACCCGGCAGCGTGAAACGCGCGGGAGGTGGCATGTGAGACGCGCCCATTGGCGCCGAGGATCGCGATACGAGTCATGATCTGCTCCTGTCGATTGTGGATCTCGACAAGAGGTATCGCTTCAAATATGGAATTTAAATCGACAGAATCGGATGATTATCATACAAAATTGAATTGAAATGGATTGGGACCTTATTCGCACTTTCCTTGCCGTCGCAGAGAGTGGCACCCTGGCAGCGGCCGCCGATCGGTTGGGATTGAGCCAGCCGACGCTGGGACGCCATATCGACACACTGGAAGCGGAAACCGGACTTGTCCTGTTTTCGCGCGGCCGTCACGGCATGCAATTGACGGAAGCCGGCCTGTCGCTGGTTGACGAAGCAAAAGCGATGCGAGCAGAAGCCGATCGCTTTGCACTCAAGGCCGCAGGCCGGTCCAAGACCGTTAGTGGCCCGGTAAGGATCACCGCCAGCGAAGTGGTGTCCAATTATGTTCTGCCGCCCATCATCGCCGAATTTTGTGATGCGGAACCCGGAATCGAGGTTGAGCTGGTCCCCACCAATTCCGTCGAAAATCTGCTGAGCCGCGATGCCGATATCGCGTTGCGCATGCTGCGCCCGACCCAGAACGACCTGATCGCCCGCAAGGCCGGCGAGATGGGCATGGGCGTCTATGCGCACAGGCAGTACCTGGATCGTCACGGTGAACCGACCGACGTCGATTCCCTGTTTCGGCACCGGTTGATCGGCATGGATCGCTCGACCCTGATCCTCGACGGCATGGCAAGCCTCGGGATTTCCGCCTCACGCCGCCAGTTCGCGGTGCGTACCGACCACCAGATAGTTTACTGGGAACTGATCCGTGCCGGCGCCGGGATCGGGTTCGCCGCGCACGTCCTGGCGGCACAGGACCCGGATGTAAAGCGGCTGTTTTTCGATATCGAGATCCCCGCATTGCCGATCTGGCTCGCCTCCCACCAGGAGTTGAGAACGAGTCATCGAATTCGCCTTATGATGGATTTTCTTCACCAGAAAATAAGCAATTTGCCTCTAAACTGAAGATTGAGAGCACTTCAGATCCCGGTCACTGCGGTTGTTCGCCATGCCAGCAGAACACCCGGGGCGCGCTCGTCGGAAGGGAAGAGAAGCAATGCATCTGCTCGACTTTTCGTTGGACAAGTGGGACTACTGGACCTTCGCTTTTTTGCTGGTCGCAATCGTGGCGTTTTTCTACGCCGTCATCCAGATCGGCGGCCTGCCCGGAAAGATTGCCGAGCGCCGGCATCATCCGCGCGCCGAAGCCGTCAAGATCGTCGGCTGGATCGGCCTTTTCACCGTGTTTCCCTGGATCCACGCCATCATCTGGTCGATCCATGACGGTCTGACCATCGATGTGCGCACCTTGCCCAAGGATGGCGACGGCGTCGATGTCGGCAAGGAAATCGAGTTTACCCAGGCGGACACTGTCGAAACGCCACCCGAAGCGCCGCCGGCACCGCCATCCGGCACGCCCGGTCCATCGGCCTGACGGGAGACGATCATGCTCATCGCCCTCGGCCTTGTTATCATCTATGTGGTTTTCGTCTGGCTGGTCTTCTTCCGCTTCAAGCTTATGAAGTTCACGATCGTCTGGGGCGTCGTCGGATTCTGGGTCGGCCTCCACATGTTTCTGATCTTCATCGTCGCCCTGCGCTTCTTCCAGCCCTATTCCATGGACGGCCATGTCATCAGGCCAACCATTCAGCTCATACCGCGACTGCCGGAGCCGACCCTGCTCGAAGAGGTGCTGGTCGTTTCCAACCAGCCGGTTGCCAAGGGCGACGTGCTCTACCAGTTCGACAAGTCGATGTATCTCGATCGGGTGAAGGAGCAGGAAGCCAATCTGGTTCTGGCGCAACAGAACGCCAAGATCCTGGAAGTCGACGTGCAGCAGGCCAAGGACGCACTCTCCGAGGCCGAGGCCGGCCAGGTTTTTGCCCAGGAGCAGGTGACCCGCTATTCCGATCTGGTTCCCAAGGGCGGCGCCCGCCAGGAAGCGCTCGACAAGTGGAACGAGCAGCTGGCAGCTGCCAACGCTCAGGTCGCCGAAGCCAACGACAATGTGCGCAAGGCTGAACTGGCCCGTGATGCCAAGCTCGAGGGCGTCAACGCCCAGGTTGCCCAGGCTCAGGCGACGCTGGCCCAGGCCAACTACTATCTCGAACAGACAACGCTGCGGGCGCCCGATGACGGCATGATCATCAACCAGCAGGCGCGTCCCGGCCTCGTGGTCGGCGACCGGCGCATCGGTGCCCTCGCCGTCTTTGTCGCCGACAAGGACCCCTATTTCCTGGCGACCTATTATCAGGAACACATGAAATTCGTTGAGCCCGGCCAGGAGGTCGAGGTGGCGCTCGACATCTTCCCGGGCCAGATCTTCAAGGGCAAGGTCGACACGGTCTGGTGGGGCACCGGTCTCGGCCAGATGAAACCGAGCGGAACGTTGCCGTCCTTCCGCACCATGACGCCGCAGGGCCGCATTGCGGTGCAGATCAACATCGATGATCCGAACCTCAAGCGCATGCCGGCCGGCGCCCATGGTGCAGCGGCCATCTACACCGGCGGCGGCAAGGGTTTCGAACCGCTCAGGCGCATCAACATGCGGCTCTATAGTTGGGCCAACTTCCTCTTCCCGCTGGATTTCCTGTGATGAGTACGGCACGCAGCATGCGCCGGGCAAGCGCCCTTGTCCTTGGCCTCGCACTGACCGGCTGCACCATGGTCGGTCCCGATTTCGAACGTCCGGAAGCCCCCTATCTAGGCAGTTGGAGCAGAGGCGCCGGCCTGCCGATCGACAAGAAGACCGGCTTCACCACCCGCAGTGAAGCGGTCAACGACTGGTGGACGTTGTTCAAGGACCCGGTGCTGACGGCGTTCATCAACGAAGCCTACCGGGACAATCTCGAACTGGAAGCGGCCGGTGTGCGTATCTATCAGGCGCGCGCTCAGCTCGGCATTGCCCGCGGCGAGCTGTTTCCACAGCAGCAGCAAGGTAATCTCAGCTACCGCGGTTTCGAGTTCAGTTCCAACAACTCCCTGGTCCAGGAAATCCGTCAGTTCATTCCGATCGACAACAAATTCAACACCTACAGCGCCGGTTTCGACGCCGGCTGGGAAATCGACATCTGGGGCAAGTTGCGTCGCAATGTGCAGTCGGCCGAGGCCAACCTGCTTTACCAGATTGCCTCCTATGACGATGTCCTGGTGACGCTGACTGGCGACATCGCCGCCACCTATGTGACCATCCGCGAATTGCAGGGCCTGATTGCCATCGCCCGCGCCAACGCGGCACTGCAAAAGGAGAGCCTGGGCATCGCCAAGGTCAAGCTCCAGGGCGGCACCACCACCCAGCTCGACGTCGACGAAGCGACCGCTTCCTACAACGCGACACTCGCCACCATTCCGCAATACCAGGCGGCACTCGCCCAGGCGATGAATGCGATGAGCGTGCTGATCGGTGAAACGCCCGGCGATGTCGAACCCCAGGTGAAAAAGCATCAGCGCCTGCCGCGTGTGCCCGCCGAAGTCGCCGTCGGCGTGCCGGCCGATCTGCTGCGACGCCGCCCCGACATCCGCGCGGCTGAATACGAGGCCGCCGCCCAGTCGGCGCAAATCGGCGTCGCCCAGGCCGACCTGTATCCGGCCTTCACCATCTCCGGCGCCGTTGCGGTCAAGTCGAGCGATATCGGCAATCTGTTCAGCAGCGGCAGCTTCGATGGCTTCATCAATCCGGGTTTCACCTGGAACTTCCTCAACTACGGCCGGTTGCGCAACAATGTGCGGGTGCAGGACGCCGAGTTCCAGGAACTGCTGCTCAACTACAAGAACACCGTGCTCAACGCCTATTCGGAAGTCGAAACGGCTCTGGTTTCTTTCCTCAAGGCCAAGCAGCAGGTGGTCTACCTTCGGCGCTCGGTCGCCGCCGCCCGCCGGGCCGAGGGTGTGGTGCTCGACCAGTATCGCGACGGCACCGCAAGCTACGACCGGGTGCTTGATTCGCAGCGCCAGTTGCTCCTGTCCCAGTCGCGGCTGCTTGCCGCCCGTGCCGATGTGCTGACCAATCTGATCGCCGTCTACAAGGGCCTTGCCGGCGGATGGATTCCGCCCAATGTCAAGGGCTTCATCAGCGACAAGACCCGCGACCAGATGGAAAACCGCACCAACTGGGGCAAGCTGCTGGAGAAGCCGGTCGAGCCGAAGACGAACTGATCCATCCTGCGCATGCCCTGCTTCGTCATCGTCAATCCCAGCGCCGGGCGCGGTCGAACAGCCCGGCTCTGGCCGTCGATTGCCGACAGGCTGACGAGGCAGATCGGCACCTTCGACCACGCCTTCACTCGGCAGCCTGGTGACGCAACCCACATGGCACGCCGCGCCATTGATGACGGTGCGAGCCTCGTGGTTGCCGTCGGTGGAGACGGCACCGTTAACGAGGCAGTCAACGGCTTCGCCACTCGAGACGGAACCGTTTCGCAAAGCTGTGCTTTCGCTGCCCTGGCAGCCGGTACCGGAGCCGACTTCGTCCGAAGCCTGTCGACGGAAGAGTCCCTGTTGAACCCGGACACCCGACAGATCGACCTCGGCCGGGTCACGTTTATGGCCGACAACGGGCAAACTGTGTCGCGTCTTTTCATCAACATCGCCAGCTTCGGCCTCTCCGGCGAGGTAGATCGCGCCGTCTCAGCGGCCCGCACGACCCGCTTTCTCCCCGGCAAGGCGGCCTACTATCTCGCCACGCTGTCGGCGTTGGCGCGCTACCGCTTCACCGATGTGCGCCTGACGGTCGACGACCAGCCGCCCATCACCGTCAGCCTGGCCATGGCGGCGATCGCCAATGGCCGCTATTTCGGCGGCGGCATGCAAGTCGCACCCAACGCCCGCCTCGACAGCGGCGAGTTCGAGATCGTTGTCCTTAGCGGCGGCTCAAAGCTTACGATGGTCAAGGACCTGTCGCTGGTCTATCGCGGCGCCCACATGAACCACCCGATGGTGACAGCATTGCGTGGTCGTAAGATTGTCGCCGAACCTGTCGATCCGCAATACACTGTGCCGCTCGATATCGATGGCGAATCGCCCGGATCCCTGAAAGCGGAGTTCGAGATCCTGCCGGGCGCACTGACGCTGCAGCAGTAGTTCTGTTGCCAACGCCGATCAGCCGTCGGAATTGACCGGAAGGTAGTCGAACGCCCATTCGTTGTAGCTGCCCTCGCCGCGATACCACAGAACCTTGTCGCCGGGTCCCTCACCATGGTTCCACCGGTTGGGCTGGCCCTGTCCCATGGCCGCGCGGATAAGCCCGCGGCGCCGCTGACTCAGTCGAATGCGGTCACACAACTCGGCTTCGTGCCATTTTTCGAGCACCTCGGCCCGAAACGCATCGACGATCGGCTTCAGGGCCGGATCCTCTGCAAGATTTCGCGTTTCGTTCGGATCGGCCTCGAGATCGAACAGCAGATCCGGATCCTGCGAACAGGATATGAGTTTGTATTTTCCCCGACGGATCATGAACATTGGCGCCAATGTCGATTCTGCCAGATACTCGGCATGAACTGCCCGCTCGGCAGGTTGGTCAGCCCGGCCGAACAAGCCGGTCAGGTCCGTTCCTTCCAGATCCTCCACCGCACCTGACCATGGGCTTCCCGTCGCCAATCCGTTGAAGGTCGGCAACAGATCGACGAGCGAAACCAGTTCGGAAACACGCTGTGCCGCGATCCACGGTGCATGGATCATCAGCGGGATACGCATGGAGTTTTCGAAAAAGTGCTTCTTGAACCACATGCCTCGTTCGCCGAGCATTTCTCCGTGATCCGATGTGAAGACGATAACGGTATTGCCGGCCGTTCCGGTGGCCGCCAGCGCCTCCAGGATCCGGCCGATCATCCGGTCCACATAGCTGATCGAGCCGTAATACGCCCGCCGCGCCCGCAACACGTCCTCCTCCCGGAATTGCACGTTGAGCATGCCGAAATCGGCCAGCAATCGAACCGAATGCGGGTCATGCTCGCCTTCGGGCAGGGCACCGACACGGGGCAGCGGGATCTCCCGTCCTTCGTACAGATCCCAATATTCCTTGCGGCAGAGATAGGGTTCGTGCGGGTGGGTGTAGGACACCTGCATGAAAAAGGGTCGCTTGTCGTCCGAACGGGCCAGATCGTAGATGTTCTGGATGGCCTTGAACGTGACCTCCTCGTCATAATCGATCTGGACACTGCGTTCGCAGATCCCCGAGGTGAGAACACCACGCTGGTCGTTCGTGTCGCGCTTGCCCTCGTTTCCCCAGCTTGGAACCCAGCTGAAATCGGTTGGGTAAAGGTCCGCCGTCAGGCGTTTTTCAAACCCGTGAAACTGGTCCGGGCCGATGAAGTGCATCTTGCCGGACAGGCTCGTCTGGTAACCGAGACTTCTGAGATAGTGGGCATAGGTCGGAATGGCGGCGGAGAAATCCGCAGCATTGTCATAGGCACCCACGGTAGATGCAAGCTGTCCCGTCGCCATCGAAAACCGCGACGGCGCGCAGAGCGGAAAATTGCAATAGGCGTTCTCGAAGACCACGCCGTGTTCGGCCAGCCGGTCGAGTGTCGGAGCGATGCAGACCGGATCGCCGTAGGACGCGAGCGACGATGCCGCCAGCTGATCGACCTGGAAGAACAGAATGTTCGGAGTCATCGGCTGCCCCGTGCCGCGAGCGACATCAGCAGCCCGATCGGCCCGGTTTCGTACCACTTCTTGTGGCCGCGATCGCGCGACGAGACACCAAAGCTCTGCGAGACCCGGTCGATGACGATGGCGAGGAACACGATGCCAAGACCGCCGACCGTCGCCAGTCCCATGTCGAGCCTTCCGATGCCGCGCAGCACCATCTGACCCAGACCCGTCACCGAGATCATCGACGAGACCACCACCATCGACAGGGCCATCATGATGGTCTGGTTGACGCCGGCCATGATGGTCGGCATGGCCAGTGGTAGCTCGATCTTGTAGAGCGTCTGCCGCTTGCTGGCGCCAAAGGCTCGCGCTGCCTCCACCATGTCGGGCCGCACCTGCCGAATGCCCAGATTGGTCAGTCGGACAACAGGCGGCAGCGCGTAGATAAACGTGACGATCACACCGGAAACGTTGCCGATACTGAACAGCATGACGATGGGCACCAGATAGACGAAGGACGGAATGGTCTGCATCAGGTCGAGCACCGGCTGCAGGACCTGCCAGAACCGGTCGTACTTGGCGGCGACCACGCCGAGCGGAATGCCGATCAGCGAACAGAACACCACGCAGGTCAGGACGATCGACAACGTGGTCATGCTTTCCACCCACGCGCCCATCAAGCCGATGCCAATCATGCATGCCGCGGAGATCGCTGCTAGCCGGCGTCCACCGGCCTGCCAGGCGACCAGAACGATAATGACCAGCATGATCAGATCTGGCGTCCCGGTCAGCACGTCCTCCAACCCGGTCAGCACGATGTCGAAGGGTGTCTTGATGGCCTGGAAGATGAAACGGAAGTTTGCCACGACCCACTGCAGAAGCTGGTCGACCCAGGTTCCGACCGGAATCCGCTCTTCCTGGAATACGTTCAGAAAATCCACCGCCCGTCTCCTAGCCTCTCAGCGCCGCCAGCGCCGATTTGATATTGATCTGTCCAACCGCCGTCTGATCGGGATCGACCACCGTCACCGGTGACTGATCTTCCATGAAACAGTCGATGATCTCGCCAAGCTCGCTGTCGCTTCGCACGGTCCGATCACTCGCCGGCTGGCCGTTGAGCGGCGACATGATGCTGTGGGCCCGCACCAGGCCGACCCTGGAGATGCCCTTGACGAATTCCGCCACGTAATCGTCGCGCGGATTGGTCACGATCTCTTCCGGCGTTCCGATCTGTACGATTTCCCCATCATTCATGATGGCGATGTGGTCGCCCATGCGGATGGCCTCATCGAGATCGTGTGTGATGAAAAGCGTCGTCTTCTTGAGCTTTGCCGACAGGTTGAGGAACTGGTCCTGCAACTGACGGCGGATTAGCGGATCCAGCGCCGAAAACGGCTCATCCATCAGCAGGATATCCGGGTCCGCGGCCAGCGCCCGTGCCAGACCCACACGCTGCTGCATGCCGCCGGACAGTTGGTCGGGATAGTGGTCGATCCAGCCGCCGAGGTCCATCGCAGCGAGGGCCGTTTCCGCCGCCGCACGCCGCTGCTCGGCCGACACGTCCCGTACTTCAAGGCCAAAGCCGACATTGTCGCCGAGCGTCCGATGCGGCCACAGCGCCATGTGCTGGAACACCATGCCGATGGTTTCCGCCCGCAACTGGCGCAGTTCGGTCTCGCCCATGGTGTCGACCCGCCGACCGGTGACATGGATTTCTCCGGCGGTCGGCTCGATCAACCGGTTGACGTGACGCACCAGGGTCGACTTGCCCGACCCCGAAAGCCCCATGATGCAGAAGATCTCGCCCTCGTTGACCGAGAAGCTGACGTCGCGCACGCCGAGCACACACCCGAACCGGTCGCGAACCTCTTCCTTGCTGAGATTATCCTTGCGGACAGCCTCCAGGGCCGCGTCCGCCTTGCCTCCATAGATTTTCCAGAGGTTGCGACATTCGATCTGCGGTGAAGTCATGACAGTGCTCCCTGGCGTTCAAAGGGGGGACGCGACGTCCTGCGCCGCATCCCCAGTCGGGAGGATTAGAGCAAAGGGCAATAAGTTTGCACCATTTGACCGGGGCGATTTTGGTCTCTGGCTAGGCGGATTGCTCGCCGTGGTGCCACCCCACCACAAGTGCAAGCCAACGACGCCAGGGGCCAAAAGCGCCCGGCCCGAAGGGTGGCTGCATATCGGCCCATCGGCTGCGTTGCGCCGCTTGACCGATGCACCACATCGCGCTGCGCGACGCGCCTGGCCGAGTGGAGCCGATCTGCAGCCATCAAATGATCCAAACTTATCGCCCTTTGCTCTAGTTACCAGCCTTTGCGGCTTCCGCGACCCATGCGTCGAACTGTTCCTGGTTGGCGGCGACCCATTTTTCCGCATGCCGGCGGAAATCTTCCACGGTGTTCTCGCCATCGCGGATCTTCACCTGGGCCGCATTGACGGCACCGATCGGAATATCCATCAGCTCGAACAGCTTCGCCGCCGCCGGGTTGTCTTCAAGGAAGTCATTGTTGGCGACGACGTAGACATCATTCACCGCAAAACCCGGGTTCGATCCGTCGGGCTGGCTGGTGTCGGCGTCCGGATTGTTGGGCAACGCCGAAAACGGCACGTTGATGGGCATGACGTCGGTTCCAGGCACCAGCACGTCACTGATCCAGTTCGGCACCCAGGTGTAATAGATGATCGGCGCGCCCTCGTTATAGCGGGTGATCGTGTCCGCCATGATGGCAAAGTAGCTGCCCTGATCATGTTCGACGCTGTCGCGAAGACCATAAGTGTCGAGATGGTGTTCAATTACCAGTTCGCAGCCCCAGCCGGGATTGCAGCCGGAGAGGTTGGCCTTTCCATCGCCGTCGCTGTCGAACAACGCGGCAACGGCCGGGTCCTTCAACTGGTCGATGCTTTTGATGCCATGCTGCTCGGCGGTCTTCTTGTCGATGTAGTAGCCCTGGCCGGCACCGGTGATCACGGCCTTGACCCGGGTCATCGTACCGTCGCCGCCGGATTTGTCGAAAAAGCTGTTGTGCAGCGGACGCCAGTGATTGACCGTATAGTCGGCGTCACCTGAACTTACGGCCAGGTGCAAGGCCGGGAAGTCGGCTTCCAGCGTTTCCTGCACGTCGTAACCGAGTTTTTCCAACCCCAGTTGAACGACCATGTGCTGGAACCAGGCATTGGCCGGGGATCCCTTGATCGGTGAAACGGATTTGCCCTTGCCCGGCATGCTGTCGGCCAAGGCTCCTGCGGTGGACAGTGCCACCATCAACGCTGTGGTGGTGATGAGATGTCTGGTTTTCATTGCCTGCTCCCTGCTTTCGGGCGACCGCGCCTTGCTGGCGTTCTTGTCCTCGCTCTGCCAAGCCTACTCCGAATGTCCCGGCTGTGAAGTTCCAAAATGCTTTGCGTTATGTTAACCAGAGCGTTATGGCAAATCTGCGCAAAGAGCTGTCTAATCTGCCGGCTCTGATCATCTTCGAAGCAGTGACCCGATCGGATAACTTCTCCAGGGCGGCTGAAGATCTAGGCATCACCAGGGTATCCGTCAGCCGCCAGATCGCCGAGCTGGAGGCGGCTCTGGGCACCAAGCTGTTTCGACGCGATCACCGGAAAGTCACGCTGACGCAGGCGGGCAGGCAGCTGGAAGCTGTTGTGAATCCGGCGCTTGTGGCAATAGCCAATTCGCTGCAGCAAATCCGTCGAGAGGCCGGCGACCACCGCCTGTCGGTCACGACGACGACCGCCTTTGCAACCTATTGGCTGATGCCGCGGCTCATCGATTTCGGCGCGAAACATCCGGAAGTCGAACTCAATCTGGTCGTCACCGACCGCTATCTCGACCTTGAGGCCGAGAACATCGACGTTGCGATCCGCTATACGGATCTCGAGCCTTCCGGCGACAACGTGACCAACTTGTTTCGGGAACGGCTCTACGCGGTCTACAGCCCTAAATACCGGCCGAAAACAAAGCTCTCGAGCCCCGCCGACCTGCTCGACGAACAGCTGCTGCATCTGTCCGGTTCCTATCGGGCATTCGCCCGCTGGCCCTTCTGGTTCCAGGAACTTGGCCTGCCCGCTCCGGCGGAAAAGACCGGTGTCGTGGTCAACACCTACATCACCATGTTGCAGGCGGCACTGGAAGGCCAGGGTGTCGCGCTTGCCGGTTTTCCGCTGGTCGATTCCTACGTCGCGGATGGCTCGCTGAAAGTCATCGAAGGCTTTCCGCAGGCCGATCGCGAATGCTTCTACCTGATCGACCGAACCGCCGGCAGGCCGGACGGCAGGGCGTTCTGCGATTGGGTTCGAGCTCAATCCGCCCTGTGCAAGATGCAGCAGGATTAGCCCGCGTTTCTCACACTCTCTGGAGCCTGCCTTGCAATCGAATTTCGCCGAAGATAGCGTCCGCTTTGCAACGGTCGGAGAGGCAACGTCATGACAAACATCAACCGACAGGTCATCCTGACTTCCCGGCCCGAGGCAATCCCGCAAGCCGGGAATTTTGCGCTCAGAGATGGCGCCATTCCGGAACCGGGTGACGGTGATGTGCTGGTCAAAAACCAGTTCCTGAGCGTCGACCCCGCCATGCGGGGCTGGGTGAGCGCTGTGGCGAATTATTCCGAGCCGGTGCCGATTGACGGCGTCATGCGCTCGATTGCCGCCGGCGAGGTTATCGCTTCGAAGAACCCGGACTACCCGGAAGGCACGCTGCTGTGCGGGCTGTTTGGCTGGCAGGACTATGCCATCGCGAACAAGGACAATATCTGGTTCCCGCATGATCCTTCATCAGGACCGGCCTCGCTGTCTCTGGGCGTTCTGGGGCTCAACGGGATCACCGCCTATTTCGGACTGCTGGAAGCCGGCCGTCCGAAAGAAGGCGAAACCGTTGTCGTGTCGACAGCCGCCGGAGCCGTGGGAAGCGCCGTCGGCCAAATCGCCAGGATCAAAGGGTGTCGCACGGTCGGCATCACCTCCGGCGCGCAGAAACAGGCGCACTGCCGTGACGAGTTCGGCTATGACGCCGCCGTTTCCTATCGCGAAGGCGATCTGGGCGGTGCACTGGCAGAAGCCTGCCCTAACGGCATTGATGTCTACTTCGACAACACGGGCGGCGCGATTTCCGACACAGTCTACAAGCAACTCAACATCAAGGCCCGCGTGGTGATCTGCGGCACCGCCGCCAATTCAACCTGGGATCCCTGGCCCCAGGGCGACCGGATGGAGCGCCACATCCTGACCAAACGGGCCACGGTCCAAGGCATCCTGGTTTTCGACTGGGCCGCTGAATATGACCGGGCGCGGGCCGATCTGGGACAATGGGTGCGCGACGGCAAACTGAACTATCGCGAGGATTTTCTCGACGGAATCGAACAGGCCCCCGGCTCCATCGCCCGGCTCTATGCGGGGCAGAACTCCGGCAAGCTGATGATCCGGTTGTAGTTTGCGCTCGTCGCGCAGTCTGCCCGATTTCTAGCAGAGGTTTGCGTGAAATCGGATTGGACTCTAACCCGGCAGGCAGCGAAGATCCTCCACTCGGCTGCACCAAGAAGGGACACTTTGAAGTTTCGATGCTCAGGCGATTGGTCAGATATGCAGTGAGGACAACTCTTATCTCGGGCGGTGTGTTGCTGACTATCTGGTTGGCCAGCTTTGCGCTTGGTCAAACAGCGAAGATTGACTGGAGGCTTGTTGCTGGGATCACTTTCGGGATCACTGCATTGGTGACACCTGTTGTTTCCGTTTTCTGGGTATCCAGCTCCGACAAAAGTCCCACGGGATCCTCCGAAAACTACATCGACACCCTTCATTCTGGTGGCGGCGGAGACGGGCCCGACTAGAGAGAGACCCGCGCCATCGTACGCTAACGTCCGGTTGGCCCGAGACCCCCTTTTCAATGCCGTGAGCTGGCGCTTGAGCTTTACCGGAAGCCGACCCTGCCGATCACACTCGATGTGATAGGATGCTTCTCCAAGCCGCCCGACGGCGAGACGACAGCGTCAAGGAGCATCCCATGAAACACCGCATGTGCCTGCCCGCCATACCTGTTCTTTGTTTCCTTGCCACTATTTCCTTTCTCAACCCGTCTTCCGCCCAGACCGTCAACTGCACCACACCAACGTCGCAGGCCGAGATGACAATTTGTGCGGGGCGGGACTATGAAGCGGCCGATGCGGAACTCAACGCGGCCTATAAGCGGGCGCGGGCGGCGATGAAATCCTATGATGCCGAACTGCCGGCGGATAGGCGCGGCAATGCCAAGGCGCTCCTGGAAGCACAGCGGGCCTGGATTCCCTACCGTGACGCTGCCTGCGAGGCGGAAGGGTATCCATTCCAGGGCGGTACGATCCGCCCGATGATCATCGCCGAATGCCTGGCACGGTTGACCCGCCAACGCACGGACGACCTGCGGACGCTTGCGCAGAACTGAGACAGCCTGATCAGCTCTCGAAACCGCCTTTCGAAGCCCGTCGACCAGGCGCTTCTGGTCGACTTTGTTTTTGAACTGTAAGGCGGCTTACGCCACCGTTCTGGGAAAGACCCCGAACCAACGCCACGGCCTGTTCGCGAACGGACCGTTCACCGGCATAAAACCGGAATCTGGTGTCAGGCCACTTTTCTTTGAGCTCGGCATCTATTAAGTAGACCATCGAATTCAACTTAATCCACTGAGGACACCCATGGCTGAACAGCAACGCCGCGCGCCGCGCCTGCTGACCGTGAAGCAAACGTTCAGGCTGACGCCCAACATGATCCGGGTCACTTTTGCCGGTCCGGAACTGCAGGGCATTCCGGCGGGACGCGAAGGCGCCAATTGCAAGATCATGCTGCCGGCGGAAGGCCAAAGCCGCGAGGACTTTGCCGCTCAGTTGCAGGACGGCCCCCGGCCGACGACCCGCACCTATACGGTCCGCCATTTCCGGGAAGACGCGCTGGAGATGGACATCGACTTCGTTGCCCACGGCGACGAAGGACCAGCCTCCGCCTGGGCGCTGCGGTCGAAACCCGGCGATTTCCTCGGCTTCGCCGGTCCCGGCACGGTCAAGGTCACCCATTACTCGGCCGACTTTTATATCGTGGCTGCCGATTCTTCAGCCCTGCCCGTCGCTGCGGCGACGCTCGAAGCCATGCCCGGCGATGCCAAGGGCGTCGCCATCTTCGAAATCCCGACGGAAGCGGACCGCCAGGACATCGCCATGCCCTCCGGCATCGAAGCCCATTGGTTGGTCCACGCTGACCCGCATATCGCCTCGACCGCCCAGCAGGACTTCATCAGATCCATGCCCTGGCCTGAAGGCCGAATCCAGACCTGCATCGCCGGTGAAAACAGCGTGATCAAGGATATGCGTACCTTCCTGCTCCGCGAAAAAGGCCTCACCAAGGACGACGCCTACATCGCCGGCTACTGGAAAATCGGCCTGGTCGAGGACGAACACCAGAAAATGAAGCGTCTGGAAGCCGAAGCGGCCTAGGAGCGAGAACTCGACACTACCGGGCACTGCGGCTACATAAGCTCGAAATGCAAGAGTATTACATTTTCATATCCATATTTCAGTTATTCGCGCTAAAATTTGGGTATTTCGATCTCATTAGGGAACTAAAGCGTTTTGCCTTTAATATGAGGCATACCCCGCAGCCTTTAGGAAGTTTCTACACTCCTCTGGTTGGAAGAGGTGGCAGATGTCGCCGAGCGCCTCGATCAAAGTGTCGAATGTGCGAGCGCCGATGCGCCTGAGGTGAGCTTTGAGTTTGGCGAAGGCCATTTCGATGGGGTTGAGGTCAGGCGAATAGGGCGGCAGAAACAGAAACCAGCAACCACGCTTTTTCAGGGCTTGTGCAGCGCGTTGGCTTTTATGGGTCGACAGGTTGTCGAGAATGACCACTGTTCCAGGAGCTAAAACAGGTGCGAGCTGTGTCTCGATATAGGTCTCGAAGGCGGGGCCGTTCATGGCTCCCTGGATGACCCAAGGTGCGATCAAGGCGTCATGGGTCAACCCCGCTATGAAGGTCTGCGTGCCCCACTTGCCGAAGGGAGCGGCTCCGTGGAGACGTTCACCCACCGGTGCCCGCCCGCGCAGACGGGTAAGGTTGGTCTTGACTGCCGTTTCGTCGATGAAGACCAGCCGGTGAGGCTCAAGGCGCATGCGTGGCTGTCGGCGATTGATCCACTCAGCCCGTTCCTTGCGGAGCGCCGGCCTGTCACGTTCCTTCGCAATAAGCCCTTTTTTTATATGAGAACCCGGCCCGATGCAGGGCCCGATGGATCGACGATGGCTGAACCCTCAAGCCGAACGTATCTTCCAAGGCATTGTTGAGCTCGGCCAAAGTGATGTCCGGCTCGGCACGCACGATCTCAATCAGAAAGTCCATATGAGGTGCCAACTTGCCGAATTGGCCTGCAGGACGCCCCTGAGGCTTGACGCAAACCTCCCCACGGGATCGATGTTCCGACACAATCCTGACGGCCGTCGATGCACTGACGCCAAAGACGCGACCCGCGGCGCGGCAGGAATGACCCGCCGCAACATAATCCACGATACGTTCTCGAAGATCCAAAGAATACGGTTTGCCCATAACCACACCTCCTCAATCGGAAGTGAATCAGACAAACGTTCAATTGGGAATCCCTATCGATTCAGATCAAACGCAACCTGCTTTAATATACGACGCGCGAAAAACGAAAGTGGAAGACCGCGGTTACGTATTCCTTGCGCAATTAACTCTTGAGGTCGGCAAATTCGTCGATCTCGGAAGATTTTTCGGTGGGTGGGATATCAGGACGGCAAGGAAATACGTATCCGCAAACTGGACCGCCGCCGCACTTTTTTCAGCGATTTACGCTATGGCCCATTTCGATGATTACAAGGGGGCCATTTCAGCCGTATGGTCGTATTAGTTGCGCATATCGATAGATTTCAACCCTTTGTCGCAACAGACTCCCCGCCGATATCAGCGTGCCGCATGAACGCGGACAGCAGCAGCACGATGGCGAAGAGTGCCGACAGGCCGTAGAAGGCAAAGGAGAAACTGTTGTGTTCGGCGACGAAGCCGATCAGCGCCGGGCCCATCAAAATGCCGGCGTAGCCCATGGATGTGGCAATGCTGATGCCGACACCTGGAGGCAAGCCCGGTGCATTGCCGGCGGCCGACAGGGCGATCGGTACGAGGTTGGCAAGGCCGAAACCGGACAGCGCAAAACCTGCGATAACAATGGCCGGAGTCGGTGCCGCGGCGGCAGCGAGCAGGCCGGCGGCGGCAATCACGGTCGACAGTCGCACCGTGGCAACGGCGCCGAAGCGCTGGCGTACGGCATCGCCGGCGAAACGCATCACCGCCATGGTCGCCGCGACCGCGCCGAAGGCAAGGCCCGACGTTGCGGCATCGGCGCCGAAATCCTGGCGCAGATAGAGCGCACCCCAATCCAGGATGGCGCCTTCCGGAACCATCGAACACAAGGCCGCAAGGCCAAGCACATAGGGTAGCGGCTTGAGCGTCAGACGAAAGCTCGGCTTGTCGCCGTTTTCGGCCGGCAAATCGGCGGCGATGCGCGAAAGGCTCCAAAGGGCCATGGCAAATGCCGCTGCGCTGATCACAGAAGCCTGGATCAGCGTACCAGTATACTCGATGAGGACGCCGCCGAGCGTCGCGCCGATCAACCCACCGAGGCTCCAGAAACCGTGACAGGAGGACATGATCGCGCGCACCATCCGTCGTTCCACCACGACGGCGTTGGCGTTCATGGCAATATCCATGGACCCCAGCATGCCGCCGAAGCACACCATGATGACGGCAAGGGCGGCAACATTGGGAGCGAGCACGATCGGCAGCAGGCCAAGAGCGGTGATCACGCAAGTGATGCGCAGGACTGGCCGGGCACCGAACCGGGCGATCATGGCTCCGGACAACGGCATGATGACGATCGACCCCATGCCAAAGGCCAGGATGACCAGCCCCATGGCCGATTCCGTCAGACCGTGGCGGGCGGCCAGTTCCGGCACCAGCGGCGCCCAGCCGCCGACGACCATGCCATTGAGGAAAAACAGGGCGGAGACCGCCGCGCGAATGCCCGTCATGCCGCCGCTTTCTGAATTGCTTTACGTGTAGACCACCAGCAGGTCCTTGGCATCGATCTGGTCGCCGGCAGTCACCAGCACTTCGGCAAGGACCCCATCGCGTTCGGCGTGGATGGCAGTTTCCATCTTCATCGCCTCGATTGACAGCAATACGTCGCCGGCCTTGACCTCCTGGCCCGCGGCGACCGCAACCGTCGAAACGACGCCCGGCATCGGCGCACCGATCTGCGCATCGTTGCCGGCATCCGCCTTGCGGCGCTGAGCCGAAGCCGAGGCGCCATGGGCCCGATCCGGAACCTTGATGCGGCGTGGTTGGCCGTTGAGTTCGAAGAAGACCGTCACCATGCCCTTCTCGTCAGCCTCTCCGATGGCGAGGTTGCGGATCACCAGCGTCTTGCCTTTTTCGATGTCGACGAACAGCTCGTCGCCAGCGGGCAGTCCATAGAAATAGGCAGGCGTCGGTAGGGCAGAAACCGGACCGTAGGTTTGTTCGGCCAGCGCGAAATCGGTGAAGACCTTGGGATACATAAGATAGGACGCGAATTCGAGATCGTTGACCTGCCGTTCGATGGCGGCCTCGACCTCGCCCCTTGCGGCATCGAGATCGGCATCTTCGAGCAGCGCGCCGGGACGTTCCGTATAGGGCTCTTCGCCCTTCAGGATCTTCTCCTGCAGGTCCTTCGGCCAGCCGCCCGGCGACTGACCCAGGTCGCCGCGCATCATCGAGACGACGGAGTCGGGGAACGACACGTCGCGCTCCGGATCTTCGACATCGGCCACCGACAGGTCCTGCGACACCATCATCAGAGCCATGTCGCCGACAACCTTTGATGACGGCGTCACCTTGACGATATCGCCGAACATCTGGTTCGCGTCGGCATAGGTCTGAGCCACTTCGTGCCAGCGGGTCTCAAGGCCGAGCGAGCGCGCCTGTTCTTTCAGATTGGTGAACTGTCCGCCTGGCATTTCGTGCAGATAGACCTCCGAGGCAGGCCCCTTCAGATCGCTTTCGAACGCGGTGTACTGGGCTCGCACGGCTTCCCAGTAGAAGGAGATGCGGCGGATCCATTCAGGATCGAGACCCGGGTCACGCTCCGTTCCACGCAGCGCCTCGACGATCGAACCGAGGCAGGGCTGCGAGGTGTTGCCGGACAGCGCATCCATGGCCGCGTCTACAGCGTCCACCCCGGCCTCGACAGCAGCTAGCACGGTCGCCGCCGAAATGCCCGACGTGTCGTGGGTGTGGAAATGGATCGGCAGATCGGTCGCCTCGCGCAGCGCCTTGAACAGGATCGTTGCGGCCGCCGGCTTCAGGAGCCCTGCCATGTCCTTGACCGCGATAATGTGGGCGCCGGCATCGGTCAGTTCACGCGCCAGTTCCGTGTAGTACTTCAGGTCGTATTTCGGCCGCGCGGCGTTGAGGATGTCGCCGGTGTAGCAGATCGTCGCCTCGCACAGCTTGTTTTCCTCGCACACTGCGTCCATCGAAACGCGCATGTTGTCGACCCAGTTCAGGCAGTCGAAGACCCGGAACAGGTCAATGCCGCCCTGAGCCGCCTGACGGACGAAATATTTGACGACGTTGTCGGGATAGTTGGTATAGCCGACACCGTTGGCGCCGCGCAGCAGCATCTGCAACAGCAGGTTCGGCGCGCCATCGCGCACCTCCTGGAGACGTTCCCAGGGGTCTTCGGTGAGAAACCGCATGGCAACGTCAAAGGTGGCGCCGCCCCAGCATTCCAGCGAAAGCAGTTGCGGCAGCGCCCGCGCATAGGTGCCCGAGATGCGGGCAATGTCATGGGTGCGCATGCGCGTCGCCAGCAGCGACTGGTGTCCGTCACGCATGGTGGTGTCGGTCATCAGCACCCGTTGCTCGTTGCGCATCCATTCCGCAAACCCCTTGGGCCCGAGAGCGTCGAGCCGCTGCTTGGTGCCGTCGGGAATCGGGGCATCCAGATAGGGAATGGTCGGCGCAGCGGCATCGTCGGCGGGCTTCTGCCGTCCGCGGGTCTCCGGATGTCCGTTGACCGTCACGTCGGCGACATAGGTCAACAGCCGTGTCGCGCGGTCCTGCCGCCGTACCTGTTCGAACAGTTCCGGCGTGTTGTCGATGAATTTGGTGGTGTAGGAATTGTCGCGGAAACGGTCGTGCCCGATGATCGCTTCCAGGAAGGTCAGGTTGGTCGCCACGCCTCGGATCCGGAACTCACGCAGCGCCCGGTCCATGCGCTTGATGGCCTCCTCCGGTGTCGGCGCCCACGCCGTCACCTTCTCCAGCAGCGGATCGTAGAAGCGGGTAATCACCGCTCCGGAATAGGCGGTCCCTCCATCGAGCCGAATGCCGAAGCCGGTGGCACCACGATAGGCGGTGATGCGGCCATAGTCCGGAATGAAGTTCTGTTCCGGGTCTTCCGTGGTGATCCGGCATTGCAGGGCATGGCCGTTCAGCCGGATATCGTCCTGTTTCGGCACACCGGATTCGGCGGTGCCGATGGCATAGCCGTCAAGCACGTGGATCTGCGCCTTGACGATGTCGATCCCCGTCACCTCCTCGGTGACGGTGTGCTCGACCTGGATGCGCGGATTGACCTCGATGAAATAGAAGGCGCCGGTATCGGAATCCATCAGGAATTCGACCGTACCGGCTCCGAGGTAATCGGTCGCCTGACCGATCTTCAGAGCGTAGCCGGACAGTTCCCGCCGCTGGTCGTCGCCGAGATAGGGTGCCGGCGCACGCTCGACGACTTTCTGGTTGCGCCGCTGGATCGAGCAATCGCGTTCGAAGAGATGCACCACGTTGCCGTGACTATCACCCAGCAACTGGACCTCCACATGGCGGGCCCGCTCCACCAGCTTTTCCAGATAGACCTCGTCCTTGCCGAAGGCGGCCATCGCCTCGCGCTTCGCTTCGGTGACCTCGCGCTCCAGCTCGTCCGCGGAGCGAATGACGCGCATGCCGCGACCGCCACCGCCCCAGGAGGCCTTGAGCATCACCGGATAGCCAACCTCCTTGGCCATTCTGGCGACCTCGGCCATGTCTTCCGGCAGGGGCTCGGTGGCCGGGACCACCGGAACGCCGACTTCGAGCGCCAGGTTGCGCGCTGCCACCTTGTTACCGAGCCGCCGCATGGTCTCCGGCTTCGGACCGATGAAGACGAGACCGTGGTCAGCACAGGCTTCGGCGAATTCGGGGCTCTCGGACAAAAGCCCGTAGCCCGGATGAACCGCATCGGCACCCGACAATTTGGCAACACGGATCATTTCGTCGATAGAAAGATAACTCTCGATAGGACCCAGATCCTGAGACAGATGCGGACCGCGGCCGACCTGATAGGATTCATCCGCCTTGAACCGGTGCAACGCCAGTTTGTCTTCCTCGGCCCATACCGCAACGGTTTTGAGCCCCAGCTCGTTTGCAGCGCGAAACACTCGGATCGCAATTTCCGACCGGTTGGCGACGAGAATTTTGGAAATCGGCAAGGCTAACACTCCAGCAAGGCAGACGGCCCGGAAGGGCTCATTTCGGGACTTCTTTAGAGCCTTTCCCGGAAAAATGGAATGCTTTTGCTGCACTGCGGCACAAACTGTGCCCACTGTCTACCCGTCAGCGGTTCAGGTGATCAGGCCGAGCTTGAAGGCGATCGCCACGGCATGGTGCCGGTTTTTGGCGTTCAGCTTGACCTGGACGGCATTCATATACCAGTCGACCGTGTGGTTCGACAGGTCGAGGATCTCGGCGATCTCATTCGACGTCAGGCCGTCGGCCAGGAAATTGAGCGATTCCATCTCACGATTGGTCAACTGGACGTCGACTGCCGAAGCCAGTTCTTCCTTGACCAGGGGATCAGACAGTTCCAGCAGCTTCCAGAAGGCGGCCTTTGCCAGTGCGTCGAACTGGCTCATCTCCAGAGACGACAGTTCGATCGGTTTGCCGCCAAGGGCAAGGACGCCGAGCAATCCGCGGCGTCCGTGCACCGGGAACATGTAGCCGGATTCCAGCCCGAACTTGTACGCGTCAATCATCATTCGCTGCATGCGACGGCGATGCGGGTCCCTGCGAAAGGCCGGCACCGCGTCTTCCCAGCTAAAGCCACGCTGTGCGTAACCGAGGTAGCGAATATTGGGGTCGATCAACACATAGCGCCGCTGAATGTAGCGCGCCGGCCAGCGGCCCGCAAGGATGCGACTGAGCGGATCGTCGGAAACCCTCGGCTGGCGAATAATCCCGTAGTAGTCGAATCCATAGACTTCGAGCACCGCCTCCAGTTCGTCAATGACGGTGACCTGGTCTTCAAGCGTGTCGACATTTTCGAGAAAGTCGATGACAGACGTAATCTTCACAAATGCACCCTAGCTCGCCGCCCGCTCGCCCTGGATTACTCCCTCGGTCGAAACCGAATCCAAACACGGCACAAGTATAATCAGTCCATATTGTCAGGCAAAGCCGGTTATCACCTTTAGATTGAAAATATTCGCCGTATAAACTGAGAGATCTTCAGGTTCGCGACAAAGACTCCAAACCCGGGTTGCCAGTGTCCGGCCGCCTGTTATCATGCTCGCCATGAACGCGATCCGACCCTGTGCCCTTGCCGTTTTCTGCTCTCTTTTCCTGGGGGCAATGCCGCAAGATGTTGCTGCAAAGCCGACCTTCCGCAACTTCGTTGATTCGCTCTATCCGGACGCAGCTGCTGCGGGCGTGGATTGGAAGACGTTCGAACGCGCCACGAAGGGTCTGACGCCCAACACGAAGCTCAAATCGCTGACCAGTTCACAGCCGGAATTCAAGCGGTCCATCGGAAAGTATGTCGGTAAGAGGGTGACTTCGGCTGGCATCCGAAGCGGCCGGTCGATGGCCAAGAAATACGCCCGCACGCTGGCCGCGATCGAAAAACGCTACGGCGTCGACCGTTACATCCTACTTGCAGTCTGGGGGATGGAAACCAATTACGGCGGCTATATCGGCAAGAGCGACACGCTCCGGTCACTCGCCACACTTGCCTATATCGGCTATCGCCCTGAGTTCTTCAAAAACGAATTTGTCGATGCGCTGCTTGTCATGCAGAAGGAGAAGCTTTCGCGCAAGCAGATGCGCGGCTCCTGGGCCGGAGCCGTTGGCCACACCCAATTCATGCCATCGAGCTTTCTCAAATATGCGGTCGATCATAACCGTGACGGCCGGCGTGACCTGTGGGGATCGGTGCCGGATGCTCTTGCGTCGACGGCAAACTATCTCAAACAGCATGGTTGGGATTCCAATGCAGTCTGGGGCATCCAGGTCACCTTGCCCAAGGGCATCGATCTGACGCGTGCCGACGATACCTATGCCAACTGGGCCAAGCGCGGAGTCAAACGCGCCGACGGACGTCCCTTGCCAAAACGTGGTAGCGCCACCTTGATGTTTCCGAGCGGAATAGAGGGCCTGGCGTTTCTCCTGACCAACAATTTCATGGTGTTGAAGAGCTACAATTCGTCCGATGCCTACGCCCTGGCGCTCGGCCACCTGGCCGATCGCATTGCCGACCGTCATGCACCCCTCAAAGGCACCTGGAACGTCGAGAAGCCGCTCAACAAGCAGCTACGCATCGACGTTCAGAACAAAATGCAGAAGCTGGGCTACACGGTGCCCAGCAACGACGGCAAGGTCGGGTTGGACATGCGCGCTGTGATCCGCCAGTACCAGGCGCGCAACAATCTACCGGTCGACGGCCACATGGACGAGGGCGTCCACAAGTCTGTCATGAGGAAATAGTTTGAGTCGATTCCATTTCAGTTAACTGACTCAACGCACTTCCAACAACCATCGAATCGTCCGGAAATGCCAATCCGACCATTGGCTGTCAAACGCCCAAGCCATGGTCTGGCCGATCGTCCAGCCGCGGGCGCGGTCGCGGTCGATACCAAGCTCTTCCGTGAGCCGGTCGAAGCGATAAAGCGTATCCCTCCGCGTCGTGCCGAACTCGAAACTGCGAATAGCAGGTGATACCGAGAAAGCGCGTTCACCAGCGAGTGGTTTCGGATCGATCGCCAGCCAGTCTTCGCGTTCGGCGGCCAGGATGTTGTCACCGTGCAGGTCCTGGTGCAGCAGCACCTGTTCGCCCTGATGATCCTTGAGATCGATCAGGTATTGATATGCGACATCGACCAGGCGCTGCTCGCAGGGTTTGCCAGCGGCACGCCAATCGGGATGCAGTGCTTCGGCCCAGACGGTCGCTTCCTCGGCAAGGCTGCGAAAGGGTTCGTCCGCCGGTTTACTCAGCCGGCGCAGCAGTCCGGCAACGATCCCGATTGGATCGGCCGGCCGCACCCGGCTGATCGACGTTCCGGGTTCGCACCATTCAAGAAGCAGGGCGTGGTGGTGTGGGTCGTGATCGACGAGGTGAACTGCGCCGTCACCGTTCCATAGGCGAAGGGCGTCGGCTTCGTGCTCGCATTCGTGGTGCGGCCATTGGACCTTCAAGGCAAACTTTTGCCGGTGACGCTGAACCGGGACGACGTAGGAAACATTGCCATTCAAGACTTGCCCGTCAGGCCTCAGGTCCCATTGGCCGCAAACCGTGCGGATCAGATCGGGCAGGTTTTCAAGCCACGCGGCACCGCCCGGTTTTTCGGTCAGCCACTGCAGCGCTTCAGGGATCTCGACGTTACTCGACAAAGACGTCCACGCTCGCAGCCCGGCCGGCTGCATCGATCACGACCAGACTGGCGTTGCCCAGACCGTCGGGCACCCAATGGAGCTGCCGTCGGCGGGTCTGCCGGTCGAGCGGGCGACCATTGGCCAGCCACCGGAAGGGCGGCCGGCCGCCTTGCAGCTTGATCACAAGCGGCGCCAGTCCGGCATCGCCACGCCGTGCCACTTCGACCCGCGCGCCATTTGGCGGATAGGCGATATGCGGTGCGACCTCGCCGCCTTCATGCCGCTCCATCGCCGCTTCCAGTGTCTCGTAGCGCCGCATGGTTGTTGGCAGGTCAGCGCGTGCCAGTCGCACGGCACCCGCCGGTGGCGGTCGAAACGCAACCGGATCCAGTCCGGACCGAGCAAACGCTTCAAACAGGATCGGCGCCGCCGCGGACTGACCGGTCATGCCGGGCACAGCCGTGTTGTCGGCCCGGCCCACCCAGACGCCGATGACGTGACGGCCGTCATAGCCAACGGACCAGGCATCGCGATATCCGTAGGAGGTTCCGGTTTTATAGGCGATGTTGCGGGGTTCCACGCCGGCCGGCGGCGCGACGCCCCGCAGAATATCGGTGACATGCCAGCGAGCCGGGCCCTCCAGAAGTCGCTGGGCGCGGGCAAACTCCTTCGGCCCGTCGACACCGTTGACCAGCACCGTGGGCCGCCCGTCGGACGCGGCGAGCCCGGTATAGAGCTGCACAAGGTCGACCAGGCTGATGCCGAGACCCCCGAGCCCGATGGAGAGGCCCGGGCGACCATCGCGGGCAAGCGCGTAGTCGGCCTGCCCGCGACGCATGAGCGCCGTCAGGCGAGCCGGCCCGACCCCATCAAGCAATCGAACAGCGGGCACGTTGAGCGACAACTGCAGAGCCTCGCGTACGGTGACATCGCCCTGGAACGTCATGTCGAAATTGCGCGGCCGATAGCCGGCGAAATCGGCCGGCCGGTCTGAAATCAGCGTTTCGGGCAGAACCAGGCCCTCCTCGAAGGCCAGTCCGTAGATGAACGGTTTCAGCGCCGAGCCGGGCGAGCGTCGAGCGATGGACATGTCGATCCAGCCGGCGCGCCGGTGGTTCACGAAACCCGGCGACCCGACTTGCGCCAGGATCGACCCGTCGCGACTGTCGGCAACGACGATCGCGACCGAAACCCGTCCATCACGCCGTTCGGCAGCTTCCGCGGCGAGGATTTCGAGACTGGCCTGCACCTGCCGGTCCAGCCGTGTCGGGTGAATGAGGAGCGCCGGATCGGCGGAGCGTGCCCGCTGCGCCAGATGGGCCGCGAGCGCGGGCATCGGCCGACGGATAGCCGAGAATTCGAGTGCTCCGATGCGTTCGACCTCACCGGCCGCGACCAGCCCGCCGTCGGCCGCACGCTGCAGCACGCGAAGACCGGCCTCGCGCGCAGCGTTGGCCTTTCGGTCAGGCCGACGCCGTTCGGGCGACTGCGGCAGCGCGACCAGCAACGCGGCCTCCGACAGACGCAGGTTGCGCGGATCCTTGCCGAAATAGGCAAGACTTGCCGCGCGAATGCCCTCCAGGTTACCGCCATAGGGAGCGAGTGTCAGATACCAGGCGAGAATGTCGTCTTTCGACATCCGGCGCTCGAGCTGCATCGCCCGTGCCATCTGCAGCAGCTTGGCACTGAGCGTGCGCGATGGACGTGGCTCCAGCAACCGCGCCAACTGCATGGTGATGGTCGACCCGCCTGAAACAATACGCCCATTCACTACGAACTGGCCGGCGGAACGCATCATCGCCAACGGATCGACACCGGGATGCGAGCGAAATCGCTTGTCCTCATAGGCAATGAGCAGCTCCAGGAAATCAGGATCGACCGCGGACAAGTCGGCCTTGAGCCGCCAGCGACCTTCCGGCGTGGCAAACACCCGGAGCAATTCGCCATTGCGATCGGTAACCGCCGCCGACAGGGGCCGGTCGTTCGGCATGGGCGGCGGGTTCAGCGTGTCGAACAGCAGCGCCGCCAGCCCTGCGATCAGCACCGTGGCGGTGCCGAGCGCCACTGCCAGACCCAGTGATTTGCGCAGGCGTCTCATTGCGCCGGAGCTTTCACCTCCATCCATCGGGTGGCTGTCTGCGCCGCATGGTAGGGCCGGTACATGTCCTCGACCCGCGCGGCCGGATGCGTGTAGATGCCGGGCGTTGCGGCTCTGACCACGTAAGCGACGGTAAAGCGGTCGCGGCGACCAGCTGCCGCATCAAAGGCCGCCACGAAGCGATCGCTGCGGAACTCGGTATGGGCAGGAGTCGTCTCCCCGAGCCACTCGAACCCACTGGTGCGGGCGCTTTCGATGAGCCGTGGATTGTCGATTTCAAGACCCGCTGGCAACAGATCGGTGACGACGATATGAGCTCCCAGCTCGGTTGTCTGCTGCACCGTCAGAACCACGACATAGCGTTGGTTCTGTTCGACCGCTTCGATGCTGACCGGTTGCCCGTTCATATCGAAGTAGTTGCGCGCAATGGTGAAACCGTCACCACCAGCCTGCGGTGGATCGACCGGGGCGGCGATGGAGGTGACCACGGCAACAACGGCTGAGTCGCTGTCGTTTTCAATCCGGATCGGATCGTCGAGCAGGTCCTGCCCGGCAACGGTGCGATTGAACGCGCCATCGCTGGCGACACCGTCAACACGCAGCGACAGCCCTGCATCCGCATCGACGGCCGCCCGTGCTGCAAGCAGCGACCAGGCCTGTTCCTGCGTCGTCCGGGCCGGCCGTGCTGTCAGCCGGTCAGAAACCAGCTGGACCATGTCGCCCAGCAGCGGCGTCACCGGACGGCTCTCGCCGGCGAGTGCCAGCATGGCCGCATCGTTGCGAAGCGGTGACCCGTAATGCGGTTGCCAACGTGTTCGGGACGAGATCCGCGTCGCCAAGCGATAGGCCGAGGCGAAGGCCCGTTCGGAACGTGCGGCATCGCCATAGAGCGCCAGCGCTGCGGCCAGTTGCGCACGGGCGATCGGCGTTTCGAACTCGTCGAGCCTGGTATCGACATAGTAGCGCAGGTCGCCGGCCGCTGCGCGCCTGTTCTGGGCAAGCACATAGGAGGCATAAGCGATGCTGTCACCCTCGCCGGCGACATCGTCTGTGTAGCCGAGCACGTTCTGCAGATTGTCGAGCGCCAGACGCAGCGCCTGAGCCGGCACGGCGTATTTCTTCTCGTGAGCGCGGCTGAGGAAGTCCGTCACATAGGCATCGAGCCACAGATCGCCGCCTCCCGGTGACCAAAGCCCGAAACTTCCGGCCGACGACTGATTGGCCAGAACCCGCTCGATCGCCGTCTGCACCCGCTCGCGCAGTCCCTTGTCGGCAAGTAGGGCCGCCGGCGCGTCGAAATCGTTGACATAGAGCAGCGGCAATGCGCGGCTGGTTGTCTGCTCGGTGCAGCCGTAGGGGTAGCGGTCGAGCGACATCAGCAGCGACGGCACGTCGAAACGCGAATTCGAAACGCTGACGCTCACACTGGAACCCCCAAGATAGCTGGCTGCGAGCAACTCCCGATCGACCACAATCGCCCCGCCGTTGGCGGCAAGCGGCACCTCGATTCGGCGCGTTTCCGGCAAAGCGGGCGGACGAACCGTCAGCGGCTGCTTTGACTGCAGCACCAGGTCGTCCGGCCCGGTCATCGTTATGACAATTTCGGCATCACCCGGTCGCCCCGCCTTGATGCCGGTCGCAAAGGATGTCGTTTCGCCGGGGGCAAGCCGAACTGTGCGCAGGCCGCCGGCGCCTTGCAGATCGAGCGGCCCAGTGGTCTGAACAGCGATGTTGTAGTCACCCTCCGGACCGTCCGTGTTGGCGATATCGAGTCGCAGTCGCGACGCATCACCCGGCGCCAGGAATTGCGGCAGGCTGCTGGTGATGACCAGCGGGTCGCGAACAATGACATCCTGCATCGCATTGCCGACGCCGCTTTCCGTCCAGGCAACTGCCATGAGACGCACGGTTCCATTGAATTGCGGGATATCGAAAGAGACGGTGCCCTTGCCATCGGCATCAAGATCGATAATGCCGGAATAGAGAGCGACCAGGCGCTCCTTCGGGGCGCTGCCTGTGATGGCCGCGCCTGGCCCGTCACCGCCCGTGCGAATGCTGCCGGCCACACCCAGCGATCCGTCGATCAGGCGACCATAGAGGTCGCGCATCTCGACACCAAGCCGGCGCTGACCGAAATACCAGCCCTCCGGATCCGGCGGCTGATAACGCGTCAGGTTGAGAATGCCCACGTCGACGGCGGCAATGACGATCCGCGCCTGATCGGCATTTGATCCGGCCACCGAGATCGGAATATCCAACGTCGTGTTCGGACGAATTTTGTCGGGAACGTCCAGTTTCACATCGAGGCTGCGATCACCGGGATCGACACTCAGCCATTTGACGCCGACCGCCCTCGACGGCATGCGCGTCTCGACACCGTCGCCCGGGCGGATCAGGGTTGCCGTGACATAGGCGCCTGCGCCCCAGCCCGCCTTGACGGGAATGGCGATCTCTGTCCCTTCCGCGGGAACGGTTTCGGTGAAGACTTCGTGCAGTTCATCACCCGCGACGGTCACCAGGACCTCACCGGCAAAGCGAGGGGACACCTGCAGCCGGGCCGTATCGCCCGGCTGGTAAACCTCACGATCGAGCGCAACTTCCAGCCCGTCCGGGGTTTCCGTCGACGCGCTGCTGACATACCAGCCGGCATTGAATTCAACACTGGTCGCCGGCCCGTTCGGATCGTCCGATTCGATCTCCAGGCGATAGCGACCCCAATTGACCGTTGCTGCAATTTCAGCACCGTCGACGGCATCGACGTCGACGCTGCCATCGGTCGCCAACTCGGTATACTCGATCGGTTCGTACCGCCAGGACCCGCCCTCGCGGTACCACTGATATTGCCGGATCACCCGAAGCAGCGACCATCGCAGTCCCGTCATGGCGATCGCCTGGTCTTGCGGATCGACCGCTATTACACGGAAGCTCGCAACCGATCCTTCACCCACCAGGTCATTTTCGAATTCGGGCTTGATCCCGATCATCGGCCCTGGCGCCTGGACCGGCATCTGCACCGTTCTCTCGACGGCCCGGCCACCGCCTTCACGCACACGCACCGCCAGATCGGCGACCAACGGGCGCGTGGTGGCCGGCAAGGTGCCGAGTTCGATATCGATTGTCGCCTTGCCGTCTGCATCGAGCTTGGGCAGAGCTCCCAGATCGACCTCGCTTGCGGTCTCTTCTTCGTCAGCCAAACCAAACCGGTAGCCGGGATGACCTTCGAGGGTCCGATCCGTCTTCAGCCGCAGACCGGCTTCAAGAGCCAGACCGGCCGCTGGCGCTCCGTAGAGGAAGCGACCGTCCACTCCAACGGCTGCAACCTCACCCGGCTGCAACGGCTCTTCGGGCGCGCTCAGATCGAATTCGATGCGGTCGGGACGAAAATCCTCGACGAGGAAGCGCGATTCGACCAACGCCGCTGTCTTCGGATCGGTATGGATTCGGACTGTCCAGGACCCATGCATGGCGTTGCTTGGCAGGTCGAGGCCGATCTCGTAGCCGCCCCGCTGCCCACCTCGATGGGTCAGCCGGCGCTCCTCCTTGCCGTCCGGGCGCTGGACGATGAAGGTCAGCGGCAGACCGGATATCGCCGTTGCCGCGTCGTCACGCGCCAGCGCCGTCAGGTGAACGGTTTCGCCGGCCCGGTAGATGCCGCGCTCGGTCCAGGCAAGGATGTCGATCGGCCCCGGAGCAGCACGCCCGGTGACACCGCGATCAGAGAGATCGAAGCCGGCCTTGGTCATGTCGAGGAATACAAAGTCGCCAGCGCCATTGTCGGCGGTCACCACGGCTGGTGCCAATCCTGCCTTGCCGCGCAGCAATCCCGGCGCAAAGCGCACACGACCATCTTCGTCGGTGACTGCGCTGTCCAACAATTCGTTGTTGCGCGCAACCAGCGACAAGGTCACACCCGATTCCGGGCGCGCGGTCGCAAGAGATCGGGCAAACACGTTGAGCCCGTCGGTACCGCTGAATGTAGATAGTCCGATATCCGATACGACCAGCCACTGGGTCGCCCGCGGCGTCCAACTGTCGGGCTGATCATTGGCGGCACGCGCCATCAGGACATAAACACCGGGCTTGCGGTCGGGAACCGCCTCGTCGATCGGGAAGCTGGTCGTCGTTTCACGGTTGAGTTCAAAGCGAACGTCAAGCGTGCCCTGCCATACCGGTTCGCCGATCTCGTCACGCACCCGCCGGGCATCATATCCGTCCAACTGCCGCAGGAACTGCGAATTCGCCAGAACGGGCGCCAACGACCGGTCGCCAATGCGGAAAAGCTCGACCTCAACCGTCGGCGTGTTCACGGTCACCACCGGAATGCCGCGCCGTGCCTTTCCGGGCAGCACGAAATTGTCGCCGGTAAATCGCACAAAGGGCGCTCTGTCGCGTACGTATGTGTTGATGGTAACCGCCGGATCGAGCACCTCACCCACCGCCGACGGCAGGCCATTGCGCAGGGTCAATCGGTAGCTGCGTCCATGCTCGAGGCCGTCGGCGCAGATCTGCTCCTCCTCAACCCGGATGGTACTCGCCGTGCGATCATCAAGTGCCACGAAATTGCGGTAGTCGACCCCCGACTTGAGCAATGGATCGGAAAAGCGCACACAGATGCGCGCCTGGTTGCCGTCCGCGTCGACGGTGTGGTTTACGACCCGAAAACCCTTGCGCGCCTGCAGGTCGCGATAATCGGCCAGAACCTGCGGTGACCGCACCAGCGCCAGGCTTGCCTTGTAGGACTCAAGCGCGGGACGGAAGAGCTGGCGAATTTCCAAGGCCTTTGCCAGGCTGTCCAGTGCAGCGGCTCGGTCCGTAGCATTGCGCGACAGCCGATAGGCGTTGAGCGCCGCCGATGTTGCCTCCCGTTGGACACGGTAATCGCGGTTGCCGTCCCGGCCGATCAGCCCGATCGCGGCTTTCGACAGGTCGAGCCACAGCGAGGCATCCGACGGATCGATCGACAGGGCACCCCGCAACCGTTCCGCGGCAAGGCCGAATTGCCCGGCTGCGAGATTGAGGTCGGCAGTGCTGATCAGCCCGAACAAACCGGAATCGATGGGCCGTGGACCGATATTGCGACGGGCGTTGGCCGCTTCATTCTCAAGCCCTTCCGAAATGAAGGAGAGCGGCGGTGGCGCGCCCAGATCGGGTTCGCCGGATACCGAAACGACCTTACCGGCGATGGCACCATCGAAAGGCTGAGTGACATTGAAGTCGGATTTGAGGAAACACCACTGCGCCTTTTCGTTGAAGGTGAAGGCGCGACAGTCGCTGTCTCGAAGGCATATCGACTTGCACTGATCGAGAGAGACATCCTTTTCGGCGCGCAGATCGAAGCCGAAATAATCGGCATTGTTCACGGTCTCGATCCGCCTTGTATCGGCTGCCTGGGCGGCAACCGCGAGCAAAAAACCGAGTACTGCCGTATAGATGAATCGCCAATGCCCAGTCATGTCGCCCTCCAGTGATCGCGCCCATCCGCCATCCGAAGGTGGCCGGAACTCTGCGTCAACACAACCGTACAAAACGGATTATTTCATGACGAAACGGTCCGTGGGCGAAATCGGGACGGAGGTTCGGCGCTATTCCATGCAATTGCGGCACTTCACGGCGTAGGGCACGGCCTTGAGCCGCTCTTCGGAAATTTCGCGATCGCAGGAAAGGCAGATCCCATAGATATCGTTGTCCATGCGCTTGAACGCCGCATCGATCGCCTTGACCTCGTCCTGGCCGGCCAGCCCCTGCGCCTCGAACACCTCGTCGAACTCTCGCTCTGTGGCACGCTCTTCGACATCCGGATCGGGCGTCTCGTCGAGCCAATCCTCAATCTGCTCAAGCCTTTTCATCAGTTCGGCCCGCCGCTCAGTCAGGCGCGTGCGGAAAAAATCGATATCGATCATGCAGTTACTCCCTCCTGCCAGCGAGAATTATGCCTGCTCAGCCAAATCGCGCAGGACACTGGCCTTGCAGACGCACACACGGTGTTTGGTCGGCAATTCGATTACGCCGTCAGAGCGTAGTTTTGTCAGAGTCCTGGAAATGGTCTCGATCGTCAGGCCGAGAAAGTCGGCGATGTCAGAACGGCTCATCGGCAGGTCGAAACAGCATTTGCACTCCCGCTTTTCGCCAACCCGGTCGAGCAGCGTTACCAGGAATGAGGCGACTTTCTCCGTCGCTGATTTGCGGCCCAGCATGATGAAATGCTCCTGCATGTTGTTCATCTCGGCCGCAGCGAAGCGAAGCAACTCGCTGCCGAAATCCGGCTCATTGCTGAAAGACGCGCTGAAAGCATTGCGATGATGCACGCGCAGCTTCACGTCGCTGACGGCCTCGCAATCGCAGTGATAGATCCGGTCGTGACTGAGACCTACCAGATCGCCGGGATAACCAAAGGACAGCACCTGACGGCGCCCGTCCGACAGCAGTTTGGATGTCCGCACCACCCCTTCGAGGATCTCGTAGATATAGTCTGCGTCGTCGCCTTCGCAGAACAGCGGCTGTCCTTCATCGACATGCGAAGGGTGCGACAGCCTGGCCGCGTCCTGCGGGAGGAAACGCGATGTGATCAGTTCCGCATTTTCGTAGATATTGACCGGTGACGTAACATACATATCGACGTACCTCCGCTGTGATTCGAGTCCCATGCCATTCAAAAGGACGCAGGTAACGGTGATATCCGGGGCACGTATCGGTTTGTATCAGAACGTATCAATGTACTGATGGCCTGGTTCACTGTAGATTCGTCGCAGAACCGGTTGCGAACCGGCGTTGACTTCAGGGGTGACCTTGTCCGAGCAAGCCAAAACCATTGTCGTGGTTGATGACGACCCTCAGGTGCGGCTGCTGTTGCGCCGCTGCCTGGAAACGGACAATTACACCGTACTCGAGGCGGAAAACGGCAAGGCGCTCGACGCCCACCTCAATCGAAACGAGGTCGACCTGATCACACTCGATCTCAACCTGGGCACCGAAAACGGGCTGACCATTGCAGCCGGGCTGCGGGCCCGGTCCGAGGTTCCGATCATCATCGTTACCGGCAAGGGCGACGTGATCGACAAGGTCGTCGGCCTGGAAATGGGGGCTGACGATTACATTTCAAAACCCTTTCACGTACGCGAGGTCCTCGCCCGGGTTCGGACTGTTCTGCGGCGCAGCGCCGGCCGCACCTGTGTGCCCGCAGCTGTCGGCCGGGCCGGTCCAGACGATAGCGACGATCCGTCCTTGCGGTTCGACGGCTGGACGGCGCATCCGTCGCGTTTCGAACTCACCGATTCCAGCGGCGTCTCGCACGATCTGACGACCGGTGATTTCAACCTTCTGATGGTCTTTCTGCGCAATCCAAAACGGGTCCTGTCCCGCGATCAGATCATGGATCAACTGACCGGGCAGGAATGGACGCCCTACGACCGAACCATCGACAACCAGGTGGCCCGATTGCGCAAGAAAATCGAACCGGACCCAACCAATCCGACCATCATCAAGACAGTGCGCGGGGTTGGTTACACGCTCACTTCGAAGGTCGAGGTCGCTTAGATAATCGCCCCTCACAAGGTGATGTAGGCGTCATACTGATAGTAGTACTTCGTAGCGACCAGCATAGTTTCTGCGTCAGACACCTGCCCTTGATTCCTCAAATTTTCCCGCACGGACACGATATCATCAACCGAAAGAAGTTCCTCAAAATCGAGCTTCTCAAACCCGTCTACACTGATGGTTTCTTCTTCGAGTTCCGGGTCTAAATCCGGGATTACGATAGCGGGCGTGTCGAGCGTCAATCCATCTTCGAACAGAGCGAATACGAAAGCACCCCATAAAAACTTTTCAGGTTCAACTAGTATGTCGCCGAGCTGAAAAACCTTTCGTTTCATCAACTTAACCGGCTGGACCGCTGGCAAGAGATCGGCTCTTGTGCCCGGACACACGCCGACGTTCCTCTTCTGCCGCGATGGCCGCGTCGATATCGGTGCGGTCGGTGACGCCGGAAAAATTGTCGCGGGTCGGCATGGCATCGGCGAGATGAACATAGCGCTCCCAGGCCACGTCATACAGGCGACGCAGTTCGGCCAGCGGGTCTGCGTGGTCGTCGACCCGAAGGTCGATCCATGGGTAATCCTCGGTCCGGTGGATGCGCAGCGCGGCTGACTGGCGTCCGCGCTTGTCGCCGCCTGCCTTTTCGCCGGCTTCCATCGCCGTCATCAGGCGTTCGGCGAACGGCAGCGCGCCATTCGCCTGGTAAGCGGCAAGCGTGTCGGCAATCACGGCCTCGTCCGCCAGCATATTGCCGGCGACAGAAACACCGTCACCGATCAGATGACCGCACCAGTCGATGCATTTTGCGCCCGTATGGGCGACGGATCTGCCTTCGCTGTCGATCATGTGGATCTGTCGTTGAGATTCGCCGCCATCGCGGGCCAGAAAATCTGCAAGCACCGCCGCAGCCGCCTCGCCGCGCGCCAGACGATCGGCAGCCTCGATGCCCCAAAGCGGGCTGACGAAGGCCTGGGTGGCCACGGCGCATTTGCCGCCCCGCACATGCGGCACCTGCGCGCCGGCGGCGAAGAACCGGCTCGCGACGATGATGCCGTGGAAGCCGGTTTCCGGCTCTCTGGCGACGATGGAATAGGTCACGTCCGGTCTCCTCTAACGTCCGGCCGCATAGGCCTGCATCATGCGTGGAGTTGCAGCGGCTTTCAGCAACCCATCCGGATCGCGGCTGGCCGCTGTCAGTCGCCCGACCGTCCAGGGTTCCGCAACTTCGACGTCGTGTCCCCACGCCTTCAGGGTTTCGATGACATCGGTTCCGACAGCCGGCTCGACCATCAGGTGCCCCGGCCTTGTGGCCCGCGGGTAGAACGACATCTGGAAATGCGACGTATGGAACAGCGGCGCGTCTATCGCCTCCTGCAGGTTCATGCCCGAATGCACCAGGCGCAGCAGCAGAATGAGCTGCCACTGATCCTGCTGGTCGCCACCGGGCGTTCCGAAAGCGAGTTGCGTTCCGCCCGGAGCCTCGGCCATCGAAGGCGACAGCGTGGTGCGCGGACGCCGCCCAGGCGCCAGCGAGGCCGGCAAACCTTCCTCCAGCCAGAACATCTGCGCCCGCGAATTGAGCGGAACGCCAAGTCCCGGCACCACCGGTGACGATTGCAGCCAGCCGCCGGAGGGGGTCGCCGATACGGAATTGCCCCAGCGGTCAATCACGTCGATATGGACGGTGTCGCCGCGCCGCTCGGTCAGGTGCGCCATGGTCGGTTCACCGGCGCCGACACCGGGACCTGCCTCCGGTCGCGATGAAGCCCGGCGCATGGTGGCATCCGCCCAGGCCTCGTGGCCCGCGATGCGTCCCGGACGCTGCTCATGCGAGGCTGCGGCGCCCAGAAGATCGCGCCGGCCTTCGGCATAATCTCGCGACAGAAGCGTTTCGACTGGAATCTCGGTATGCAACGGATCACCGTAGTAGGCCTCGCGGTCGGCAAACGACAATTTCATCGCCTCCGTTACGAGATGAATGAACTCGGCGCTTTGCGTGTCCATATCGGCAACGCCGCTGCCATCGAGGATGCGCAACGACTGAAGCAACGTCGGCCCCTGGCTCCACAGGCCGCATTTCCAAATCCGCCACCCCTGATAGTCGATTTCCAGCGGCTCTTCGTAGGTCGCCGTCCAACCGGCCAGGTCGTCTCCCGTCAGCACGCCGCGGCGGCGACCGCCGGCCGCGTCCATGACACAAGCATCTCGCATCCAGTCGTCGATCGCTTCCGCTACAAAGCCCTGGTGGAAAGCGCGGCGCGCTGCCTCGATCTGTGCCTCGCGTCCGCTGACACTCTCGGCCTCACTCAAAAGTCGCTCCCACATGTCGGCAAGCACCGGGTTCTTGAACAATGACCCAGGCTCCGGCGCCGATCCGCCAGGCAGCCAGGTCGCGTGGGAGGTCGGCCACTCGTCACGAAAGAAGTCGTCCAAGCCCGCGACGGTCGCCGCGACCCGCGGCAGAACGGGGTGGCCGTGCCGCGCATAATGAATGGCCGGCTCCAGAACATCGCGCAGAGGCAGTCGACCGTGATCGCGAAGCATCAGCATCCATGCATCGAAGGCTCCGGGCACCACGGTTGCCAGCAGTCCGGAACCCGGCACCAGGTCGAGCCCTTCCGCCTTGAAATGGTCGATCGTGGCGGCCGCCGGAGCAACGCCCTGGCCGCACACGACGGTGGGCTGATCGGCTCCGGCCAGCCGGATCAAGGCCGGCATGTCGCCGAGTGGACCGTTGAGGTGAGGTTCGACCACATTCAGCACGAAACCCATGCCGGCTGCTGCATCAAAGGCACTGCCACCCAACTCGAGCAGCCGCATCCCGACGGCCGACGCCATCCAGTGCGTCGACGTCGCAACTCCAAAGGTCCCTTTGATTTCCGGTCGTGTGGTGAATGTCATTACCAGTCCTAGATATCGCGCGGGTCGAGGGCATCGCGTAGCCCATCGCCCAATAGGTTGAAGCCCAGGACCACGAGAAAGATCGCGATGCCTGGATACAGCGCCATCCACGGCGCCTGTTCGAGAAAGTTCTTGGCGACGTTGAGCATCGACCCCCAGGATGGGGCCGGCGGCTGCTGTCCCAGCCCGAGGAACGACAGCGCGGCCTCCGCAATGATGGCGGTGGCGATGGTCAGTGTCGCCTGCACAAGCAGCGGTGCAAAGATGTTGGGCAGAATGTAACGCCGGACCAGCGCCAGGTGGCCAACGCCCACTGCGCGGGCACTTTCGACATAGTCTTCTGTCATCACCGCCATTGTCTGAGCCCGTGACAGCCGGATGAAAATCGGCATGGCCGAGAGACCAATGGCAATCATGGCATTGGTGAGTGATGGTCCAAGAAACGCGGCAAGTGCAATCGCCAGAATCAGAAAGGGCGCGGCCAGCAAGGCTTCGGTGAAGCGCGAGATCACGGCGTCGGTCCAGCCTTTGCGATACCCGGCAAGTAAACCGAGTGGCACGCCGAGCAATAGCGCGATCAGCACCGACACAACGCCGGCGAGAAGCGACGCCTGGGCGCCCCAAATCATCCGCGAAAGCACATCGCGGCCGATTTCATCGGTGCCGAAGAGGTGAGCCGCCGAGGGCGGTTTGCGCACGGCTGCCCAGTCGGTCTCGATTGGCCCCGGAACCGGCAGCAACGGCGCCAGGAGGGCGACAACGACAAAGAAACTGACGATGGTACCGCCAAACAATGCCGACGGATTGCGCCGGAACTTCTCCCAGATGCGGTTGCGCGGCCGATCGATAACAGGATCGGCGAGGGTCGGAGCGTCGACGGCGTCGGTCATGCGTCCCTCATTCGCGGGTTGAGGATGCGATAGGCGGCATCGGCAAGGATATTCATGAAGATGAAGGCGATGCCGGTGCATAGCACGATGCCTTGCACCACCGCGTAGTCGCGATTGAACACGGCATCGACAACCAGTTTGCCGAAGCCGGGAATAGTGAAAATCTGCTCGGTTAGCACGGCGCCGGCCAGCAACTCGCCAAATATAAGAGTCAGAACGGTGACCACCGGAACCAGGGCATTTCGCAGCGCGTGCTTGACGATGACTGTCCGTTCTTTCAGCCCCTTGGCGCGGGCGGTGCGTACATAGTCCGATTTGAGCACGCTCAGCATCGCCGAGCGGGTGTGACGCATCAGTGTCGCCGCGATCCCGGTTCCGAGAACGAAGGCCGGCATCAACATTGTCTTGATCGATTGCAGCGGATCTTCCGACAGTGGCAGGTAGCCGGACGCCGGCAGCCAACCGAGGTTCACGGACACCAGCAGGATCAGCATGATGCCGAGCCAGAAATTGGGGATCGACAGCCCGGACAATGCCGTGACATTGGCCACCCAATCCACCCAGGTGCCTTTTTTGTAGGCCGATATGACACCGGCCGGAATTCCGACCAGCATGGCGATAATCAATGCCATGACAGCAAGCTGGATCGTTACCGGCAGCTTTTCGCCGATCAGTTCCAGCACCGGCTGGTTGGTGCGCAAAGAGATACCAAGATCGCCGCGCAGCGCATTGCCCACCCAGGCCAGGTATTGCATCGGAACCGGGTCGTTCAACCGGTATTTTTCGCGCAGCGTTTCGAGGATCTCCGGATCACGTTCCTCGCCCGCCATGACGAGCACCGGATCGCCCGGCAGCAGTTTCTGCATGCCGAACACGAAGACCGAGATCAGCACGATCGTCGGTATCGCTATCAGGATCCGTCGGGCGAGAAAGCCGAGCATGAGTCAGACCATCCGAATGGCCGGGCCCGAACAGACGGGCCCGGCGGTTGTTGCTATTCCGCGGCGGAGACGCCGTGCAGGCGGATCATGCCGTCCGGATACGGGTTGAAACCGGAAACGCCGTCATCCAGCGCCCAGATCCATACCGGATGGTAGAGATAGACGATCGGCATGTCCTGCTGCTGCAGGGCGATGGCATTGTTATAGCTCGCCTTGCGCAGCTCCGGATCGGTCGACAGCCGGGCATCGTCGAGATACCGGTCCATATCCGGATTCGAGTATTTCGAATCGTTGATACCGCCGCCGGTCGTCATGAACTGGTGAATATTGCCATCCGGATCGACGCGACCCGACCAGCCAATCTGGCTGGCGGTATAGTTGCCGGCCGACTGGTCAGCCAGAAGCGTCGCGAACTCCTTCGCGGCCAGTTCGATGGAAATGCCGGCTTCCGCCGCCATGGCCTGAATGACCTGCATGACCTGGGTCTGAACCGGGTTGTTGGCAACCTGCACTTCGATGGTCACGCCGTCGGCATGGCCCGCTTCGGCCAGCAGTTCCTTGGCCTTGGCAACATCACGCTCCGGCACCGGAAAGGCCGAGTTGTACCAGGGCGAAGCCGGAGAGAAAGGCTGGTTGCCGGTTGCGAAAGCACCCTCGAAGACCACCTGATTGAGCGCATTGCGATCGATTGCGTGGGACAGCGCCTGGCGCACGAGATTGCTCTGGCCGAGCGGATTGTTCGCCCCTTCGCCGTTGGCGACGTTGATGGTCATACCCTGGTAGCCGAGCGACGTAGCCTTCTCCAATTGCAGGCCGTCGTCCTTTTCGACGGAGCCAACGTCGGTGGCTGCGAGACGCTCGAGCATGTCGAGATCGCCCGCCCGCAGGTTGGCCAAACGCACGGTGGTGTCCGGAATCGGCAGGAACGTCACCGTGTCGAAGTTGATTTCATCGGCGCGATAATAGTCATCGAACTTCTCCAGCACGATCCTGTCCTGCTGGATGCGTTCGACGAACTTGAACGGACCGGCACAGACCGGCGCCAGGCCGAAATCCTCACCCGCCTTTTCGAAGGCCGTCGGCGACAGCATCATGCCTGAGCGGTCGGCAAACTGGGCGATCAGGGTTGCGTCCGGCTGCGTCAGTGTGAGTTTGATCGTGTGGTCGTCGACAACTTCCCAGCTCTCGATCGACTTGACCTCGGACTTGCGACGGCTGGTCTCCATGTTCTTGGAGCGATCCATGTTCGCGGCAACAGCCTGCGCATTGAACGGTGTGCCATCATGAAACACCACGTCATCGCGCAGCGTCATGGTCAGCTCTTTGCCGTCGGGGCTCCACTCCCAACCGGTTGCCAGCGACGGTATGATCTTGAGATCGGGCGTGATATCGACCAGCTTGTCGCAAAGCGACGCGTAGACGATCCGGCCGACGAAGGTCCGCGACTGGTCCGGGTCGAGAACATCGGGGTCTTCCTGCAGTCCGATTCGGAAATCCTTGGCCTGGGCAAGGCCCGCACTAAGCGCGAGACAGACCGCTAGGCTGATTGTTTTGGCGGTACGCATGGGTGTTACTCCTCTCTGTTGGACAGACTTGGTTGCGTATTCATTGCAGCGCGGGCCTCTCGGTAGAGCGCAAAGCGGCGCTCCGCGGCCTCGCCCCGCTTCGCCGCGCCTGAGCGTACGCCCATGAGCGGCAGCGAGCCGGCGAAATGGCAGGCCGTCTTGCGACCTGAGCCCATGTCCTGAAGCGCCGGACGTTCGGCGGCGCAGCGTTTCTCGGCATAGGGACAACGGGTGTGAAACCGGCATCCGGAGGGTGGCGCGATCGGGTTCGGCGGATCGCCCTCGATCGCCACCCTGGCCTTGCCGCCGCCGACCGCCGGCATGGGGATCGCCGTCAGCAGAGCCTCGGTATAGGGGTGCAGCGGCTGTTCGAAAATCTGATCGGTTTCGGCCAGTTCGACAATCTCGCCCAGATACATGACCGCGACCCGATCAGACATGTGCCGGATCACGGCGAGGTCATGGGCAATGACGATCAGCGTCAGGCCGAATTCCTGCTTCAGATCTTCGAGTATGTTCACCACCTGGGCCTGGATCGACACGTCGAGCGCGCTCACCGGCTCGTCACCGATCAGCACTTTCGGTCCAGGCGCCAGGGCACGGGCAATGCCGATGCGTTGTCTCTGGCCACCGGAGAATTCGTGCGGATAGCGGTCGGCGTGCTCTGGCCGCAGGCCAACCCTCGAAAGCAAGCGCGCCACGGTCGCTCGCCGCGAAGCGGCATCGCCAATACCGTGGGTGCGAAGCGGCTCCTCGATCAGCGCGCCGACCGTCATCGTCGGATTGAGCGACGAGAACGGATCCTGGAAAATGAACTGGATGTCGCGACGCAAGCGCCGCAATTCATCGTCGCTCAGCGAGCCGATATCCGTTCCGTCATAAATCGCCTGGCCACCCGATGGCTCGATCAGCCGTATGAGAACCCGCGCCAGGGTCGACTTGCCGCAACCGGATTCGCCGACGATCGCAAATGTCTCGCCGCCGCGGATCGACAGATCGACCCCGTCCACCGCGCGCACCACCGTCGGCTCGCCGAAGAGCGGTTTCTTGACTACGAACTGCTTCTCCAGAGAGCGAGCTTCGAGGATGATGCTGTCGTCGCTCATGCGATCTGCACCTCCCGTTCAACCTCAACCGTGTTTTCCAACGGGGCCCGCCAGCAGGCGACAGCGTGGTCGGGCGCAACGTCCTTCAGAGCCGGGCGCTCGCCGCACTGATCCACGGCAAACGGGCAGCGCGCCGCGAAGCGACATCCAACCGGCATATCGAACGGGGTTGGAACACGACCGGCGATCGTCACCAACCGTTCCCGATCGCCGCTGAGCGACGGCATCGATCCCATCAGGCCAAGTGTGTAAGGGTGCTGTGGATCGTCAAAAATCTGTTCGACCGGACCCGATTCAACAATCCGTCCCGCATACATGACGGCCACCTGGTCGGCCATTTCCGCGACGACGCCGAGATCGTGGGTGATCAGGATCAGTGCCGCACCGGTTTCGGAAACCAGTGTGCGCATGAGATCGAGAATCTGCGCTTGTATGGTGACATCGAGTGCCGTGGTTGGCTCGTCGGCTATCAGCAACGCCGGATCATTGGCGAGCGCCATCGCAATCATTGCCCGCTGGCGCATGCCGCCGGACAATTGATGCGGATATTCGTGCAACCGCTTTTCGGCTGCCGGAATGCGAACCCGTTCGAGCATCTCCAGTGCCCGGGCCTGCGCCTCTTCCGCACCGACGCCGCGATGTTCCCGCACCGCTTCGGCTATCTGTTCGCCGATACGCAGCGCCGGATTGAGGGACGTCATCGGCTCCTGAAAAATCATGGCCACCTGATCGCCACGCAACTTGCGAAGCGCTTCCGCGTCGGCAGCAAACAAGTCCGTTCCGAGAATCCGAGCCGTTCCGCTTGATATATGCAGCGGAGGCGTTGCAAGCAGTCTCATCAGCGCCAGAGCGGAAAGGCTCTTGCCACAGCCGGACTCGCCGACAATGCACAGCGTTTCTCCGGCTGCCAGGGAAAAGGACACATCGTCGACAATGGCCTGCGGCGCGCCGTCGAGTCGGATCGACAGGTTCCGGACATCGAGCAGCGGGTCGCGGCTTTCGGTCATGGCGACCCCTGGTCTATGGCACGCTTGAGGTTTTCAGAAAGCGCCAGCAGGTGTGTTTTCATGGCCGTCGACGCAGCCGGCCCGTCACGGGCTTCGATGGCATCGACGATTTTCCGGTGCTGCGTGTCGTAGAGCGCCATCGTTTCCGGCGACCTGGCGCGGTGGCGCTTGAGCTGCCAGTCTTCGCCCATGCGCACTTCGTCAAGCAGCGAAAACGTTGTCAGCATGATGCGATTGCCGGCGATGCGGGCGATCAGCCGGTGCAGGGCCCCGTCCCAAAGCTCCGCAGCGTTGGCATCGGTCGGATGCGCCGCCCGCTCGCAGAGTTGACGCAGCCGTACCACGTCCTCGCCGGTGGCACGCAGCGCACACAGTTCGGCCAGCGCCGGCTCGATGCAAAGCCGCGCTTCCATGGCGACCATCGGGTCAACTTCAGAGGCGATTTCGGCGGCAAGAACGCCGGTGGGATCCGGCGGCTGTCCCGCAAACGTGCCTTTGCCCTGCTTGCGCCAGATCAGTCCCTCGGCCTCCAATGAGTCCAAGGCACGGCGCACGCAGCGACGGCCGGTTCCCAGTTCGGCCGCAAGCTCGCGCTCCGTCGGCAGCCGCCCATCGTCCGGCAGCCGCCATTCTTCAATCATGTCGCGCAGCGTGGCAACGACCTTCTGATCTTCCGAAAGGGCAACGGCGTCGGAGGGCAAACGGTTTCTCCAGCAGGCGGATCATTTCACGATTGGTCGCGAACCAAATAATAATTGGTTCACTCACTCGATGAGTCAAGCCTGCCCTGAGATTCAGTTCGAATCCTCAACTATTCCAGAATGTTGCCGAAGGCTCACATACTCGGCGGCCGTTCGAACTAGCGAACCAATCCGGTCAGAACCGCCTCGATGCCATCGATGACCGCTTGCGACTTTCGCTCGTCGAGCGCATGCGGATGAGGAGGCGCAAAGCGGCCCGAGTCATTGTCGAAATACTGCCCGGACGCCGACCTGAATTCATCGTCGAGCGCGGCTCGGACAAGTATCTCGGCCCCGATAAGCAGGTCACCCCCGGGGATTCCGTAGGCCTGTTTGACCATTTTGCTGCCCAGCAACGAGCCCGGATTGACCGCCACGACCACCGGTCCATTGTCGTTGAGCGCCCGCCCCATTTTGCGAGACCACATGGTCAGCGCCAGCTTGCTTTGGGCGTAAGCCGCATTGTCGGACAGACGGACCCGTCCAGCCAGCGCCTGCACATCGACGGGAGCCTGGGCGGCCGATGAGAGATTGACCACGCGCCCGCCTCGGTCCATCGACGGCAGGAGACGCTGGGTCAACAGGTAGGGGGCGATGGTGTTGACGGCGAAACGCACGTCGAGGCCGTCTTCGGTGGTCGGATCCGGCGTGCCGAAGATACCGGCATTGTTGATCAGCACATCGAGTCGAGGATGCTTTTGGGTGACCGCCTCGGCCAGAGCCTCGACCTCAGGCATCCGCGACAGATCAGCGGTGAAGGTATCCACGGCTTGAGTCGTTGCAAGCGCCGTCACCGCCGCCTCGAGCTTCTTCGGGTTGCGTCCGTGCAGCAGCACCTGATGGCCTTTTGAGGCCAGCAATTTGGCTGTCTCCAAACCGATGCCGTCGGTTGCGCCTGTAATCAGAATGGTCTTTTGCATCTTGGTTCTTCCTCAAGCTTGGAAGTCCGGCAGAATTTGATTTGCCAGACATTTGAGCGTTGCTTCCGTATCGGCTTCATTGAACCGCAAGTTCAGCGCCACGTGATTGACACCGATTTTTTCCAGCGATTTCAGATAACCGCGAAGATGGTGGGTTCCGACGCGGAACCCCAGATGGATTCGCTGAGGCAGAGCATGCGGATCCTCGTCGAGATCAATATAGAGTGGCTGCATCACCGGTTTCGGAGCGGCACCGACCGCCGACACCCGCTGCTGCCAATCGTGGATGATCCGCGCCTGGATCGCGGTGTTGCGCGGATAGATCATCCATCCGTCACCATTGGCAGCAATCCAGTCGGTATCCTGCTGACTGCCACCCGTTACCATCAGCGGAAGTTGTCCGATAGCGGGTTTGGGCAGCATATCGACCCCACCGGACGGGCTGCCGTAAATGCTCTCGAACTCCGGCATGTCCTGGCCCATGCGCCTGATATAGTCGAAGCTGGCGCGAAACCGCTCGCCACGGTCTCCAAAGGGCAGGTTGAGGGCCGGATATTCCTCGGGTCGGTCACCGGATGCAACGCCAAGGATGAGCCGTCCGTCGGACAGGACATCAATGCTCGCAGCCGCTTTGGCGACATGAGCCGGATGCCGCAGCGGTAGGATGATGCTGGCGACGCCCAGAGCGATCTCACGGGTCTTGCCTGTCAGCAAACCCAGATAGACGAACGGATCGAAGATCTGGCCGGCATCCCCGAAGGAAGGCACATTGAAAAGGGACGTCGCGTACCCAGACTGCCGAAAACCCAAGGTTCTCAGCCAATTGCACCCGCTCCACATGCCGCACCATGGTCGGCACCGGCGCGTTGCCATAGGCTTCCACCGGCACCACCAGACCCAGGCTCAGCCGGTTCGGGCGGAAGACGGAATTGAAGCCTCGATTGATCGTCTTGAAGGCCAGATCATCGTTATGTTTCAACATATTTACGCTCCGTTCGCGGTAGTCCCTGCCCGATAGCCCGCATTTCTCACACTCTCTGTGAGAAATGCGGGCTAGTAGCGGACCAGGGTGCGGCTCTCGATACTGGCTCTCGGGGTCCGCGTCGCGGCATCCTCGACCAGGTCGAGCGCGCTGTGAGCAATGCTCGAAAGGCCGCTGTTGTCGTAGACATTGAAGAACGCAATTTCGTCCGGCGTCATCCGCGACAGGTAGATCCACTCGTGTGAGCGGTTTTCAACCAGCCCGAGAATGTAGCCCTTGCGATCAGGATAGACCAGGTCGATGTCGATCCAATCGTCCGAGTGAACCGAGCGGGGACGGACGAAGCCCAGCGGCGCGCTGACGATCGGGTTTCCGATCGGCCGCCAGGCGTTGACGAAACCGAAATGGCCCGTTTCCCATTCCGCCGCCCGCTCTTCACCAAGTACGTCTTTCAACCGCTGATGAGCGCCTCTGGCGCTGTAGTCTCCGTGGACGTTTCGCGCCGGCTTGCGTCCGGACGTCTCACTGTCGATCCGCACCGTATGATCGAAGATAATCGATTCCTTTGCGCCGATTTCTCGGGCCAGCAGATCCGTCAGCTGACGATCATAGGGTTCACGCCAGTTGTCCGCCTCGTCGAAAGACTCAACAGCAGTCTTGCTGTCGGCAAAGCAGACGCTGTCGCGGAAAAAAGCAACTTCGTCTCCATCGCCTCTCAGGTCGGTCACTTGCACGCTTCGTCTGTCGAGCGCTGGAGAGACAAGGTTGCCCGTTTCGCCATTGGCGTCGATGTAAAAGGCCTGCTCTCCCGGGGTGGTGACGTGATAGTTGACGTTGGCTGTGGTTTGCATTTCGAAACCCTCTCGGTAGCGGTTCAACGACGGCTCGTCAGGCGAGATCGTCCTTGCCTTCGATCAGGAAGTGGTCGCTTTTTGACCCGGCTGTGCGCGCCTGAAGATGCGGCACATATTCCGGATCGCTCATGAATGCTTCAGCGGCCTCCTTGGAAGGCCACTGAATGACAATCCGAAGCGCAGCGCCGGCGTCGACGCCTTCCAGGCGTTCGTGACTGGCCGTGCGAGCGAGGTATTTTCCGCCGTGCTTGGCAACCAGTGCGTTGGCCGGTCCGATATAATCCGGGATCCAGTCTTCGCTGGTAGGGGTGACGGCGAGAACTGAGTAATAGGTCATGCTGCTTCTCCATTGGATGCCCGAGGGCACTGATCTTTCCGCAGTCAATTTAAGCCTACTATTTTCTAAATAAATGCCGCATTATCGAGTTTATAATTCGTGTATTGGATATAATCGATGGATACCCAAAGCGTCCGACTGTTTGTGCTGGCTGCCGAAAAACTCAACATCAGCGCGGCCGGCCGAGAACTCGGCATGGCTCCGGCGGTCGCCAGTGGTCGGTTGGCGAAACTGGAACACACTCTTGGAGCAGACTTGCTGCACCGCTCAACCCGCAAGGTCGCACTGTCGCTGGAAGGTGCGGAATTTTTGCCCTACGCCAGAGAAATTCTGGCTCAGGAGGACGCAGCGCGCGCTGCCATGGGCCTGACGAGCCCGACAGCAACGGGAACCCTGAGGTTTGCCGCGCCAAGCACCTTTGCCCAGCTCTATATCGCTCCGCTGTTGCCCGACTTTTTCGATCTGCACCCGGGGATCAGTCTCGACTTACGGCTCTCCGACGCACAGTTCGATCTGATCGAAGGCAGTTTCGACCTGGCCCTGCGCAACACAGCGCTTGAAGACAGCAGTCTCAAGGGGCGCAAGTTGGCAGACGACAGCCGCATCCTCTGTGCGGCGCCCGGCTACCTGGACCTGCATGGAACGCCACAGGGACCGGAAGACCTCGAAAACCATCAACTGATTGCGTTCCGCGATCCCTCAGCCAGGCAACTGATCGGACCGAAAGGAGAAACGGCGCAGTTCGATCCGGCCGGCGCGGGTTACCGGCTTGTTGTCGATGACGGACTCAACCAGAAGGTCGCGACCATGGCGGGAGCCGGAATCTCGGTAAATTCGCTGTGGAGCGTCCACAGCGAAATCGCCACCGGTGCACTGGTCCGCGTACTGCCCGAATACGAAGTCAGCGACCGCACGGTTCTATGGTTGGTCTACCCGAAATCAAACGTGCTGACCGCTAAGGTGCGGGTGTTCATGGATTTTTTGCTGGACAGGATCGGAAAGAACCCAGCGTGGGAACAGCGCGGACCTTGATCGGTCTACTGTCACTTGCCGCGCACCTTCGGCATCAGGATGTACTTCCACGGTGACGGAAACTCACCGACCGGCACCTCGATGAGGTTGGGGCCAGGGTTGGCAATGGCCTTGCGCAGTTCCTGCAACAGCGCATCGGGCGTTTCCGCCCGGGCTGCGCTCACACCGCAACTCTCTGCCAGCCCTACGAAATCGGGGCTTGTCAGATCCGACGCGATATAGCGTCCACCGTAATTGTCGCGCTGGATGCCTTTGACGTTGCCGAAGGCATTGTCCTTCATGACCACGATATTGACGGGAATGCCGTGATGTGCGGCCGTTGCCAGCTCCGAGATGGTGAACATTGCGCCACCGTCGCCGGCGATGGACACGACCGGCACGTCGGGGCGTGCATGGGCGGCACCGATGGCCGAAGCGACGCCCCAGCCCAATGTCCCCTGGTAGCCTGTCGACAGGAACGTGCGCGGTCCATAGGTCGGGAATGTGAAGCGGGAGACGTAGCCGATCTGCGTCAGCTCATCGACGAAGATGCCGTTTTCCGGCAAGGCCTCGCGGATCGCGCGAAGCCATCCGAGTTGCGGCACCAGCTCTGTTTCGAACTCCGTAAGCAACCTCGTCTTCTCGGAGGCAATGCGCTCTCTCCATGTGGAGCGATCCGGCTGATCGGGCAAAGCATCGATCAACGCCGGCAAAGCGGCGCCAAGATCTGCCTGAATGCCGACGGTTGCCGGTGCGATCCGGTTGAGAACCGCGTCGTCGAGATCGATATGCACGATTTTCAAATCGTCATCGACGCCCCATTCAAGCTTCTGTGCCGTCATCCGGGTTCCGAGACCGATGACCAGATCGCAGTCCTTCCACAGGGCATGTCCCATGGGCATCGTGATCGACAGCGGATCACGGGAGTCCATCACGCCGTGTCCGGTACGAAAAGCCATCACGCCTGCGCCGATGCGGCCGGCAAGGTCGCGGACGTCAGCGCTGTGGCTCTGGGCACCGGAACCGACGACAATCAACGGCCGCGCCGATCCGGCAATCGCTTCTGCAGCCGTGGCAATCAGGTGTGCATCCGGCGTAACCCTGTCCGGTCTCGCGACCGACAGCGATGCCGGGTCGTAGCCGCTCTCCTTGCGCCAGACATCGACCGGAACCTCCAGGCCGACGGGGCGTGGTCGGCCGGTCCAAAGGGCCGTCCAGGCGGCATCGACCTGTGCCGGCGCCTCCGCGCCATCCATGACCCGTTCGGCATGTTTCGTCAGCGACTGGAAAATCTCGAGCTGGCCATCGATCTCATGCAACAGCCCAAAGCCCTTGCCGATCGCCCTGGACGGGATCTGACCGACAACCCCGAAGACAGGAAGGTTCAATGACTGAGCGGTGCAAAGGGCTGCAGCGCCGTTGAGGAAGCCAGGCCCCGGTACGATAGCGAACGCCTGTTGCCTGCCCGTCGCAAGAGCGGCACCAAGTGCCATGTAAACGGCGCCCTGCTCGTGGCGCGCATGCACCGGATTTATGACGTTCTGCTTGCGGTAGAGCGCATCAAACAAGGGATCGTTCTGCACGCCGGGAAGGCAATACAGGTTTTCGATGCCGTTGGCGATCAAGCTGTCGACCACCAGGTCCGCAACTGTTTGACTCATGAAATCGCTCCTCTTGAACGCACCCCGACAACTTTGGCGATGGCCGCAGCCAGCGGTTCGATATCGCTTTTCTGGATACCCGCCACATTGATCCTGCCATCGTCGATGGCGTAGATCGCATGATCTTCTCGCAGGCTCTTGATCGCCTCCGGACCGATATCCAGGAGCGAAAACATGCCGGCCTGGCGCGCCAGATAATCGAACCGGTTCGAGCCCGTCTGCTGTTGCAATGCCGTGACAAGCTCGTGGCGCATCAATGCGACCCGCTCGCGCATGGTCCGCAGTTCGCCGAGCCATTGGGCCCTGAGCTCCGGGTCACACAGAACGGTCCGCACGATCGCGGCACCATGATCGGGTGGCATCGAGTAATTGCCACGGGCCAGGTTTTTCAACGTCCCCGCCGCCGCCTTGGCAGCGGTTTCCGTCTCGGCGACGACCAGGGCCAGCCCGGTCCGCTCGCGATAGATTGCAAAATTCTTTGAAAACGAAACCGCCACAAACACTTCCGGAAGCGTCGCGGCCAGCTGCCGTACGGCGAGGGCATCGCTTTCGAGCTCATCGCCGAAGCCGAGATAGGCCAGGTCGACCAGCGGCACCAGGCCTCGCTCAAGCAGCAACGACGCAACACGCTCCCACTGCTCATTTGATAAGTCAGCGCCGGTCGGATTGTGACAGCAACCGTGCAACAGAACCACATCGCCGCTCGGTACCGCAGCCAGATCCTCCATCATGCCGTCAAAGTCGACGTTTCGTGCTGCTTCGTCGAAATAGCGGTAAGAACTGGACGGCAGACCGGCTTGCCGAAGCGTCGGCACGTGATTGGACCAGCTTGGCGTGGGCAGCCAAACCGTTGCCGAAGGATGCGCGCCTTTGATCAGGTCGAAAAGCAGGCGCAGCGCGCCACTGCCGCCCGGTGTCTGGACGCTGGCAAGCCGTGCCGGCTCAACCGCATCGCCGAGTACCAGCTCTGTTGCGGCGCGGCAGTATTCGGGATCGCCCTGCAGGCCGACATAGGTTTTGGTCTGTTGATCGGCCAAAATCCTTTGTTCGGCCGCCTTGACGCAGTCCAGAACCGCCGTTCTTCCGAGATCGTCACGATAGACACCGATGCCGAGGTCGATCTTGCCGGCCCTGGTATCGGCGGCGAACTCCTGGGACAGCCGAAGGATCGGCGGCGGGGCGGGCAAGGACAGTGTTTCAAGCAAAGGTCAAATTCCATGACTTGTCATTTAATGACTTATCATATAAAAAATGGGAAACGACGTTGTCAATGGGGACCGCCATGAGCGCCGGAATTCTCGATCTGGACTTTGTGCCACCGGGCGCCAGCATCGTTTCCATGGCAACCCATCGCCTATCACGGCTGTTGCGCAGCGAACTGGGAGAACTGCTCAACCAGCAATCGGAGATCGGCCTTCCGGGATGGCGGATTTGCATCGGCCTGGCCTCACGCGGCGAGATCACCCAAAAAGAACTGGTCGACTATACCAAGATCGAACAGGGGCAGATCAGCCGGTCCCTGGCCTATTTGGAAGATGCCGGACTGATCGCATCGCGGCGCTGCGATGAAGACCGTCGGTCGCGCCGCTTTTCCCTGACGGCCAAAGGCCAGGATGAGATTCAACGGCTGCTTCCGTCGGTGACGGTCTATTGCGATGCCGTAGATCAGGCCTTGACGGCAGAAGAGCTGAAGCTTTTTCTATCCATGGCAGAGCGGATCGCAGCAGCTGCAACCCCTGCTTACGAAGATCCGCCGAAGAGGGCGGCAGAACCAGCCTGACCGGAAGGTCCAACTCAATCAAACTGCTTCCAAGGGAGGAAATCATCATGAAGCTCACGAAACTTTTGACCGGCCTTGTCGCAGGCGCAGCCCTGATGGCCGCCGGTGTTGCCAACGCTGATGACTGGAAGCCGGACGGCCCGCTGAAGCTGCAGATCGGTTTTGGTGCCGGAGGCTCCACCGACACCATGGGCCGGGTGCTCGCCAAGGTGATGGAAGACCAGACCGGTTGGAACATCGTCGCCGAAAACAAGACCGGCGGGGGCGGTGTCGCCATGTTCACCGGCATCGCCAAGATGCCGCCGCGCGGCAAGGTGATCGGCCTCGGCGTCAACATGCCGATCCTGGTCAATTTGGTGAACCGTGGCGATCAGCTCGAATTCGACCTCGACAGCTTCGATTATCTCGGCACCATCTCCAAAGCCGAACTGGGCCTGGTCGCCAGCAAGGATGCACCCTTCAATGACCTCGAAGGCCTGGTCGCCTATGCGAAGGAGCAGGGCAATCTGCCGGTCGCCTTTGGCGCGCCACCGCAGAAGTTGCTCATGGATGTGGCGGCCCGCGAGACCGGCGCCCAGTTCAACATGGTCTCGACCAAGGGCGGTGCCGAAACGATGAAGCTGATCCTCGGCGGTCAGGTCCTGGCCGGCTTCAGTTCCGGCGAGCACCTGCCCTATGCCGAATCCGGCGACATGAAGGTGATCGCGGCCGCCAATGCGGAACGCCTCAGCTACGAACCGGACGTCAAGACGTTCACCGAGTCCGGCGTCAACGCCTATGTCGATCCGTATTTCTTCCTGGCCACCACAAAGGGCACGTCGCCGGACGCGGTAAAGGCCATCAGTGCGGCCATCGACGAAGCGATGAAGTCGCCTGAGATGGCGGAAATCGTTGGCAACGCGACCAAGGGCAAGCCTTTGAACCTGGGGCCGGACGGCACAAAGACAATGCTCGTCGACGGCCTCGGCAACGTCAAAGTGCTTTTCCAGAAGTAATCTTGAGCCCCGCCGCTCCGGCGGCGGGGTCGCTTCAGGCGGGAGGGTCCCATGACATCCTCGGATCGGCTGACCGGCGCTTTCTTTCTGCTGTTCGGGCTGGCCGTCTATTTTCTCGTGATCCCGACCTACGTCGAGAAGGTCGAGGGCGGGAACCTGGCGCCCAATACCCTGCCCAACGCGATCTCGATTGTTATCGCAGTCTGTGGCGCTCTGCTGATGTTCAAGCCGACCACCCATCAGCCGCCGAGCGGCCGCTATTTTCTCAAGACGGCCATGTTTGTCGCGATCCTCGCGGCGGCGATTTACGCCATGTCCTGGTTCGGCTTCATCTATGTCGCTCCGGTGTTGGCGTTGGTCTTGATGCTGATCATCGGCGAAAGAAGGCCGCTATGGCTGGCGGGAGGCGTTGTCGTGATGCCCGCCGCCATCTGGTTCTTCGTCGTGCAACTGCTCGATCGGGCTTTGCCGTAGCACCATGGTTGATTTTTCCGTCATACTTGCCGGTTTCGGCGACGCGTTTTCCCTGACAAACATCTTCTTCGTCCTGTTCGGCGTGGTTGTCGGACAGTTCGTCGGTGCTGTCCCTGGCATCGGTCCGGTTATGGCGATGGCCATTGCCATTCCGTTTACGTTCGCTCTCGATCCACTGGTGGCCATCGCCTTTCTTGTCGGGGTCAACAAGGGCGGCCTGGTTGGCGGCGCCGTGCCAGCCGTGCTGATGAACACGCCGGGCACGCCGGATGCCGCTGCAACGGCGCTTGACGGCTATCCTCTTGCCCGCAAGGGAAAGCCCCTGAAGGCGACCAAGATGGCGCTGTTTTCCTCCGTCACCGGCGACACGTTCAGCGACATTGTGCTGATCACCGTGTCGGCACCACTTGCCGTCCTGGCGCTGCGCATGGGGCCGATCGAAATCGTCGCTCTGATGATTTTCGCCTTCTCGGTCCTGGCAGGCCTGGTCGGTGAATCGCTCATAAAAGGGATCATCGCCGCTGCTCTCGGCCTGCTCTTCGCCTCGATCGGCAGCGACCCGGAGAATTACACGCCGAGACTCATCTTCGGCATGTGGGATCTCTATGACGGCCTGCCGCTGGCCTCTGTCGCCATCGGCATGCTGGCCATTTCCGAAATTCTCAAGCGCCTGGCGGAGAGCGACAGCTCCGTCGGGTCGACCATCGAGGTCAAGGACACCGGAAATCCGGACGATCAGCGGGTGACCTGGGCCGAATATTGGTCATGCCGCTACACCATGCTGCGTGGCGCGGTAACGGGAACCATACTCGGCGCCCTGCCCGGGATAGGCTCGACGGCCGCTGCCTTCATGTCCTATGCCTTCACCAAAGCCTCGTCGAAAGATCCGCAAAGTTTCGGCAAGGGCAACATACAGGGCATCGCCGCGGCCGAATCCGCCAATTCGGCGGTTGTCGGCGCCAATCTGATCCCGCTGCTGACGCTTGGCATTCCGGGGAGCGTTGGCGCCGCGCTTATTATCAGCGCCTTCATGATCCACGGCCTTCAGCCTGGACCGCTGCTCTTCGAAAACCAGGGCCGACTCGTCTACGGACTGTTCGGCGCCATGATCATGGCCAATTTCATCAATCTGTGGATCGGCCAAGTCGGGTTGCGCCTGTGGGTCAAGGTGGTTTCCGCGCCGGAATCGATCATCTTCTCGTCTGCCCTGCTTCTGTGCATCGTCGGTGTCTCAATGGCGACCAGCGGATTGTTCGGCGTTGGCGTCATGCTGGTGTTCGCCGTGATCGGCTACCTGATGTCGGCATTCGGATATTCGCTGGTCATCTTCATCATCGCCTTCTTCCTCGGTCCGCGCTTCGAGATCTCGATTTCGCAGATGCTGGCGCTCACCAATGGCGACCCGCTGCAGATCATCCGTTATCCGGTGGCCGTGGCACTGCTGGTCCTGTCGGTGGCTGCCGTCATCTGGTTCCTCGCCCGCAACAAAGTTGGCGAGACCAAGGAAGTTGAGGACTCTCTCGACTGAGATTGATCGTAGAAAGTCAGTTAGTTGACTCGCTTTTTGTGCATCGTGAATCTGGTTTCTGCCAACCTGTTCGAAATATTCGCTTGACGCGAAAGGCTCCGGTTCTCTGACTGAGGTTCGGGATGCGGGGCTGACACCTGCTGGAGTCTGCTTGCCGATACGCGGTCACAGGAGCTAGGAAGAGATGCTGTCAAACACACTCTCGCGGCGGGTCGAATGGGGCGATTGCGATCCCGCCGGCATCGTTTTCAACCCGAATTTTTTCAGCTGGTTCGACCACTCGACGACCATGCTCTACGAGGCGGCGGGCTGGCCAAAACAGGAAATGCTGGCGCGTTTCGGCGCCGCCGGTTGCCCGCTGGTCGATACCCGGGCGACGTTTCGGGCGCCTTGCAGCTACGGTGACACCGTGGAGATCACCTCGACGATCGCCGAGATCCGGCGCTCAAGCTTCGACATTCGCCATGTCTTGAACAAGGACGGTTTGCTTTGCGTAGAGGGCTTCGAAATCCGTGTCTGGACTCTCCTCGACCCGGAAACCGGTACCCTGAAGTCATCCGCATTGCCAGAGGAACTGGCCGCTCGCTTCCGTCAGGGCTGAGACTGTCTTTCCTGCGACAGCGCCTCACGCAGACGCCGCGCCAGTTCGGCCTGTCGGTAGGGCTTGCGTAGCAGATTGACGGCGCGCTGCGACAGTTCCTCGGAATGCACCAGGTCCTCCGCGTAACCGGACGTCAGCAGCACTGCGATGTGGGGATAATCACGTTGCACCCGATCAGCCACCGCATATCCCGACACGCCGCCCGGCATGACCAGATCGCTGAACACCAGATCAATCCCCGGCGTATCGTGCAGCAGCTCGAGCGCCTCCCGACCATCCTGTGCGGCCAGGGTGCGATAGTTGAGCGCCTTTAGCCTGTCCACAGTCAGACGTCGAACCTTTGGATCGTCCTCGACGACCAGGATCAGTTCACCCCTGCCCTCTAGCGCCGTCTCGTCCCCGCTGTCGATACCACCATCGACCGGCTCCTCGGAAACCTCATGGCGCGGCAGGTAGATGTTGATGGTTGTGCCGAAACCGACCTCCGAATAGATCGTCGCATTGCCTCCGGACTGTTTGGCGAAGCCATAGACCATGGAGAGCCCAAGACCAGTGCCTCGGGCCTCTTGCTTGGTTGTGAAGAAAGGCTCGAACACCCTCTGTAGAATGTCTTCCGGCATGCCGGTGCCCGTATCCGAAACCGAGACGCGAACATACTCGCCGGGTTCCAGATCGACCTCACGCGCCGCATAGTCCTCATCGAGCGTGGCATTGCGGGTCTCGACCATCAGACGGCCCCCGGAGGGCATGGCATCACGGGCATTGACCGCAAGGTTCAGCAGTGCCGTTTCGACCTGGCCCGGATCGACACGCGTCGCCCAGAGCTCGTGGACCATCGACGTGCCATATTCGATGTGACTGCCGAGGGTGCGTTTCAACATGCCGCTCAGATTACCGATCAGCCGGTTGATATTGACCACTTCGGGCTGCAGCACGCTGCGCCGGGCAAACGCCAGCAACTGGTTGGTCAGACCGGCTCCCAGTTCGGCTGCGGCTTGCGCCTCGTGCAGCAGTTCGAGATGGCGCGGCTCCTCCAGTTGCATTTCAAGGAGTTCCAGATTGCCGGTGATCACCGTCAGCAGGTTGTTGAAATCGTGAGCAACCCCGCCGGTCAGCTGTCCCACCGCCTCCATGCGTTGGGAGCGCGCCAACACCTGCTCCGCCTGCTTGCGCGCCGTCAGGTCATGGACGATGCCGCAGAAATAGACCGTCCGGCCGTCGGTGAACTCGCCGACCGACAGGTGCATCGGAAACACCGTGCCGTCCTTCTTGAGCCCCTGCACCTCGCGACCAATACCGATGATGCGCCGTTCCCCCGACTTCAGGTAGCGGTGGATGTAACCATCGTGCTCGGCAGCCATCGGCTCGGGCATCAGCATGGACACATTTCGCCCGGTCAGGTCCGCCCGAGTATAGCCGAACAGAGCAGTCGCCGACCGGTTGGCGGAGCGGATCGTTCCCTGTTCATCGATGGTAATGATTGCGTCGACGGCTGCGTCGAGCAAAGCCTGGAGATTGCCTATCTCGTTGAGTTCTTCGCTTTTTTTTCGCGCCATCGACTGATCCCCACGCCGCCAGGCCCGATTGATGCACGACCGGAAGCGACGTTGCAACAGCCCTGAGCCGCGTCGATTGATCTGGCTCAAAGCGGAGAACAGGCGACACGGCACAATGGCGTGAATGGGAACCGGACGGATGGAACACGGCCACAGCCCCCAGGAGGTGCATGACAGAATTACCCGGCCACCCGGGCGTGGCCATCTGAGGGATTTCGTCTACGGCGGCATCGACGGCGCTGTCACTACATTTGCCATCGTTGCCGGTGTGGAAGGGGCCGGGTTTTCCCACATAGTCATCATTGCGCTGGGCATCGCCAACGTCCTGGCGGACGGTTTTTCCATGGCCGCCGGCAACTATTCCGCCACCAAGACCGAAATTGACAACATCCAACGACTGCGCGAGATCGAACGGCGCCATATCCGCGAGGTTCCCGAAGGCGAACGCGAAGAGGTTCGGCAGATCCTGCAGCGCAAGGGGCTGTCGGGCGATGTGCTCGAACAGGCCGTCGATGCCATCACTGCTGACGAGAGAACCTGGATCGACCTGATGCTGGTCGACGAATACGGCACGCAGCCGGAAGATCCACGGCCGTTTCCCGCCGCCGCCGTCACCTTTGTCTCATTCGTTTTGTGCGGGCTCGTGCCGTTGCTTCCCTTCCTGTTCGGCAGCGCCAATCCGTTTACGCTGGCCATCGCCATGACCGCGGCGACGTTCTTCGCCATCGGCGCTATGAAAAGCCGCTGGGCTCTCGCCTCCTGGTGGCGGTCAGGCGCTGAAACGCTGTCGATCGGCGCCGCCGCCGCCATCATTGCCTATGGCGCCGGCGCCTGGATCGGCACATTGACCGGGCAGATTCCGTGAACAGGCGGGCATCTGAATAAATGGCGCAAACCACGGCTTCGGCGTTCTTGATCCATCTCAAAGCAATCCCGCTGACAGCACGCCAGACTACAACAATGAGGGGTTTCGCTCTCGTTCAGGCAGCATCAAGCCGACTGGCTCGAGGCGACCCTAGCCTGCCGACCGGCACGAAGTCGGCCGTGGCACCTATTCGAATGGGAATGAAGCGATGACTTACAAGACAATCCTCGTCAGTCTGACAACCGAGACCAATGCCGAGCGTCTGTCGCGGGCGGCCTGCGTTCTGGCGCGCCAGTTCGATGCCCATATTATCGGGCTGCATACGAACCAGTCGATGCCGATGCACCCGGGTGTCTCCGTTCACCTGACCCCGGAAGCCATGTCGATGTTCGCCGACGCCCAGAAGCGACAGGCGGAAGCCGTTCGCGCGATCTTCGATCGGGTGACGAGCGCCGAAGGCATTGCCGGACACTGGACGCTGGTCGATGCCAATGCAGACAGCGCCGGTATTCGCCATGTCGAACACGCCCGCTATGCCGACCTGGTGCTGATGTCTCAGGCCGATCCCGATCACGACCGGGCCGACCAGGCGGATATCCAGCGGGAGGTCATCATGGGATGCGGCTGTCCCGTTCTGGTGCTGCCCAATGCCGGCACTTTTGAAAGCTTTGGTCGCAAGGTGATGATCGGCTGGAGCGCCACCCGAGAGGCCGCCCGCGCCGTGCACGATGCCATCCCCTTCATGCGCGGCGGCAAGGCCACCGTCATGTGGGTCTCCCATTCGCCTGATGATGCCGATCATCTCAACGAAACCGCCGAGGCGGTGGCTGACAATCTTCGGCGGCACGAGGTCGACGTTCGCGTCGCCCACTGGCAAAGCGGCGGCATTGCCATCGGCGATGCTCTGCTCAACGAAGCCTACGAAAGCGGCGCGGACCTGATCGTTTCAGGCGCCTTCGGCCATTCCCGCTTCTACGACTTTGTCATCGGTGCGACGACGACCCACCTGCTTGAGCACATGACGCTGCCGGTGTTGTTTTCGCACTGATGGTCAAGGAACAACGTCAATGGGGCTGCTTGTGGTGGACTTCACGACCAGTTAGGAGAGGCTTTAGCTAAACGAATTTTCGGGATAGAAATTGAACCCTATATTTCAGGTCCATTGTATTCTTGACGGGACTGCCAATAGTCTTGCCTCAGAGCTCGTTGTATTCATGACGCTTGCCATCGGAGGTCTTTGCACTTTAATCGCAATTTTGCGAATGCACATCGCCGATAAGCATTTGGACCCAACCCACCGATTCACGGCAAAATCGGCCCCACTGTCACGAGCCTTCTATAGCTTGGTACGATTGCTCACCGGGCGGGGATACACGCAAATCGGCCACTCCATTTGGCGGCAGGGTATGTTGCTTTACATTGTGTCCTGGCTAGCCATCGGCTTCTTGCTTGCGTACGCTTTATGGACGAAACCATGCCAATAGGAATACCGAACCGCCGCGATGACCAAAACTATGGTAGCGCTCCACAGATGTGATGACATTGCAGAATTAGTTCGAGTAGCCGGCTTTATGCGGTCAGCTTCTTTCTAGGTCGACATATCATCAACGAGAGAGTGTGAAACATGAAAGCAGCCGTACTCTTGATCGCACTTTTTGCCGCGTCGGCAGCACAAGCGGCTGCCGGTTTCCAGTGCAATCAACATGGCGCTGTTGTCACCATGGCGGATGGGACCGTCTACTATCTGGGAAACAAGTGTGACGCTGCTCGAAAAGGCGGTGGCACCGGAAAGTGGTGGCTGGCCGCTTCTGCCTTTGTCGTCGAGATTGACGGTTATGCATTGAGATTGCCCGTAGAGGTGGACTGCGACCTTCCCTTTTGCGGCCCGTAGTCGCTTCAGGCGGCAGCGCATCGATCTGACGTTTCTACCGCCCCGGCCCGACACCCAACCCCTGGCGGATGGCCAGATAGGACAGCAGGTCCGAGAGAGAGATCACGCCCTCCAGCCGACCATCTCGGGCAACGAGCCATTTGCGCTGGCCGTTCTTTGCCATCTTTTCGAACAACGCGTCGGTGGGCATGTCCATGGCGACGGTGTTGGTGTCGTCGGAGGGGGCCAGAATGTCGCCGAGCTGGGTCGCCGCCCAGTTTTCGCGATCGATGCCGTTGATCAGCCCGGTGTCGACATAGCCGAGCAGATGTTCACCTTCCATCACCGGAACGAAACTGACATGCCGTGGCAACATCACATCGTCGACCAGCGATTGAACGCTCGTGCCGACATCGGCGGTGACCGGCGAGGCAGTCATCAACGAGCGCACAGCACGATCCTGTAGCGAGGCCTTGATGACCAACTGCTGGTAGCTGCCGCGTGAGGCATTGACGATGAAGAATCCGATCAGGATCTGCCAGAAACCGCCGACGAGATTGGTCGTGAACAGCGCCAGCACGCCGGAGACGATGAGCAGCAACCCGAACCCGGTCCCGAGCAGGCTCGCGATTCGGGTGGCCTTGAAAAGATCCTTCTGGAAATGCCACAGCACCGCCCGCAACACCCGCCCGCCGTCGAGCGGAAAGGCCGGAACCAGGTTGAAGACGGCCAGGATGATATTGATCAGGCCAAGATATTCGAGAACCACCTGTACCGGCCCGGAGGCTCCGATGACAGCAATCAGAGCCAGATAGGAAAGACCCGCCAATGCGAGGCTCATGATGGGCCCGGCGATGGCGATCCAGAATTCCGATTCCGGGCTGCGCGGTTCCTGTTCCAGTTCGGCAACGCCGCCGAAGATGAACAGCGTGATGCCGCCCACCTTGAGTCCGAAACGCCGGGCCACAACCGAATGGGCAAGTTCGTGCAAAATGAGTGACGCGAACAGGCCGAGCATGGCGACGACTGCCAGGGCGACGTGATCGACCCGCGACAGGCCGGGAAGTTCCGCCGGCAGATAGGTCGTCGACAGGGTCCAGACGATCAGCGCGGCGATCAGCAGCCAACTCGGATCAACCCGGATCCTGAAACCGAAGATCTCAAACAGGTCCACTGCGTTCTTGAACATTGCCCCGATTCCTACAAACGAATGGGAAGGACGTTCGTTGCAGATTGCCGGGTTTTGCCGACAACGGTTTGACCTTCGTCAATTTTCGACCGGCTCATGCCCTGGTCGGCAAAATTGATCCAGCGCAATCGGCGATCCAGCGTTTCGCCTAATCTCGAACCTACCAATGTGAATGCATCGAGGACCGCGAAATGGCTCTGACTACACTGCTGGCCGTGCACTCGACCGAAGAGCCGGTCGACACCATCAAGCCGACCATCGAGCTATCCGGCAATGTTGGCGCCCATCTCAACCTGGTCGTATTCGGCACGCTGAGTACACCGCCGACGACAGCCTATGGAGCTATGGCCACCGCCTATCTTGCCGATGAACGCGACAGCGTCGTGCGCCGCGCACAGCAACGTGCGGCCGAGGTCGAAAAAATCGTTCAGGATGCTCAACTGTCGGCTTCAGTACTGGTCGAATGTGTCGACGCGGGAATCGTCGGCCGTATCATGTCACGGCACGCGCACTATGCCGACGCCACCGTTTTCCCGAATGGCAGCCTGCCAGACGCCGACCAGCCGACCCGCGCCTTCAACGGCATCCTGTTCGATTCCGGCCAGCCGGTCATCGTCCTCGGAGACGCGAGCAAACCCGTTCCTGCGGCCAAACGCATCATCATGGGGTGGAACGGCGAGCCGGAAGCGGCGCGCGCCATTCATCGCAGCCTGCCACTGCTGCAGACGGCCAGGGACGTCCACGTCGTCCTTGTCGATCCAGACCTTTCCAGGTCGGCCAATGCAGGTGACGACATGGCAACCTTCCTGACCCGTCACGGCCTCAACGTGACGGTCGACCAGCTGCCAGGCGGCGGGCGCGAAGTGGCCGACGTGCTGCTCCAGCATGCCATCGACAAGGACGCTGATATGCTGGTGACAGGCGCCTATGGCCATTCGCGCCTGCGCGAGTGGTTGCTCGGCGGCACCACCCGCGACCTGCTGTCGAGGTCGAAACTGCCGGTGCTGATGGTTCACTGACCAGCAAACTTCGGTGACGGGGAAAGGTTACCTCAATCGTGGAACAAGCCTATCGGAACACCTCCACGAGATCGGCAACACCGACGCCTTCCTTGATCTCCTTCAAGCGTGCGAAGACCATGGCCACGGCGATGCCGACGAGGCCATAGCTCAGGGCACTTCCTGCAGCTTCCAGGACCGGGGCAATGTAAAGGTCAATATTTAGGAAGGTGGGGAACGCCGACTGTGCGAGTGGCGCAACCGAAACAATCACAAACGTGATCAGTATGACGAAGAGCAGGATCAAAGCCAGCGCCAGGAAAACAGGCCAGCGGTAACTCCTTGTGAGTTCTGCACTGCGGCCCAGCGCACGAAAACCCGAACCTTCGATGACAATGGCGGGCACGATCACCGAGTAAACGGCATAGAGCCAAAGGCCTGGTACGATCAAGAGGGCGAAACCCAACGTGCTGAGCAACGAAGCCGCGACAGAGAGGACAACAATAGCCGGCAGGTTTCTGATGGTCGCTGCAATATATCTGCCCAATTTCATCGGTCGGTTCAGCCGCGCATCATAGGACATCTGCACGATTGCCGCCGTGACGATGCTTGAGATCGTCCAACTCAACAGAACAACGGCCAATATCTGGGAAAAAGTCTCGAGGTCCCCTTCCAAGCTGGCCCCGGTGATCAGGTTGCCAAGCTTGAGCTCGATCAAAGCCGGGATGAATCCAAGCACGAGAACAATGGGCAACTTCCTGTAGAGAACAGAAAATGTGTCCCCGATTATGCGGCCTACCCCCATAGGCACGTGCGGGGTGTCAAATGTCGTCGTGTCTGTCACTTGCTGTTCTGCCCATATTGACAATGAGGATGCCAAGGCCGGAAGACGCGTCGCGCCTTTCAGGCCAACAACTTCAGGGGGTATCACCAAAAGGTATGTCGAGTGCGAGGTGTCCGATCGCCTGGGCTTGAGTTACCCGACGACGTGCCTCAGCGGAACACCTCCACGAGATCGGCAACGCCGACGCCTTCCTTGATCTCCTTCAGACGGGCGAAGATCAACGCGACTGCAACACTGAAAATCCCGTATGTCAGGCCGTTTCCAATCGCTTCAAGCACCATCGCGACAAGACTTGTGGCACCGAAAACAAAGGCCGAGACGAGGGCTATGACACCGCCCACTACCATCGCAACCACCGCAACGCAGAGAAAGACCAAAATCATGGTCCCAATGATCGGCCATCGATAGTTCTTGGTCAGGCGCGCGCTGCGTCCTAGAGCGCCAAAGCCGGCACCTTCGATGACGATGGCAGGAACGAAAACCGAGAAAACGCCCATCAGCCAAATGCCGGGCACAAACAGGGCAAGCCAACCCAGGGCGAAGAGTATGGTGCTGGCGATCGACAGTGCGAGGATCGCCGGTAGATTGCGAATTGCCGATGCAAAATACCGACCGATCTGGGTCGGCCGATTCAGCTTCGCATCATAGGAGAGTTGCACAATCATGGCAGTGACGATGCTTGAGGTCAGCAGGCTCAAAAGAAACGCCACCACGAAAGCAATCGCGAATGACGATCCGTCGAACTCGACTGTCTCACCGGCAGCTAGCTGGGAACCAATCTGTCCAGGCAATACGCTCACGATAAGAATTTGAATCAAGGCCGGGATGAAGCTCATTATCAGGATAGCGGGCAGCTTCTTGAAGAGTATGGAAAACGTATCTCCAACGATCTGGCCAACTCCAAGTGGAGCGCGGGTGTCATCAAAGGTCGTATCAGTCACTTGTTATCCCAACTTGCTTTCCGTGTTCAGGCACATCGATCGTGCCGCATCCACAATATTCGCACTGCAAGAGCAGTTGTCGAATCATTCAAAGATACCGTCGCCCAGCTGATTCACCGTACACATATATAACACCGCACAATATGTGAAGATTGTGCACCATTACGTTTCAGTAAGATTCGAAAACAATACAATTACTCTTCGCGTTTGGTCGTATGATGCTTGTCGGCACGTTTTTCACCAAACAATTGACGCTGTTCTAGATGGGAGCGCTGCGCTTTGTAAAACGCCGTCAGAAACGCCTGCCATGAAGCTTCGGGCACCGCATCCGCGTACTCGATCTTCTGCCTGATCTGTTCAACAACTGCGGCCAGGGTGGCCCTGTGGCGGTCATACTGATCGGCGCTTTTCGGACGGTCCGCTGCGCGCAGAAACCCTTCCAGGGTTTGCAACTCGAAGGCACCGTAGTGCTCCAGGTGATGGGGCAAAAAGCGGAAATCGGGTGAACCGGCAGCCGGTTGATGATCCTGCTTCGCGATGTCCTTGAGCAGGATCGCCACGGGCAAATGAATGACAAAAGTGCCGGCGACGAGGTCACCCAGCCGCTGACGTCGCCGATTGAAGAGCGGGATTGCCAGAACACCGCCGACCCAGCCCAGCGACAACAGCGTGGGCACAAGCCCCGCATTGTTAAGCGTGAGAACCAGGGTCCCCGGCAGGAAGATCTCGGCCTCCTTCATCAAATTTCGCACCACAAGCGACTGCGTGGTCAACGCTCCGCCGTCGGCGGATACGACCTTGATCTTCATCAGGCGCTTGCCGATGGTCTGGCCGTTCCAGGCAAGCTCGGAAACCGCGTAATAGGGAATACGAATGAAGAAAAACAACATCGCGGCAACGGCCATGGCCGAGCCGGGCGTCAACAGGCCGGTGGCCAAAAACAGCAGGAACAGCGCCAATGCTCCCAGGCCCGTCAGAACCAGGTCGGTGATCTGCGCGGCCATGCGAACGCCAAGGCCCGCAATTCTGAAAAAAAGCGGCACACCTTCAGGCGGCAGAAGGCGATCCATCCCCCGTGGTGTCATCGCTGCCGCCTTCCGCCCAGCCAGAACCACAGAAACCAAAGGGCACCTATGCCCCAGCCAAGAGCAATGCGCGTTGTCCGGTCGAGAACAAGCTGACGGGCGAAACCTTCCAACAGCGCCGCCACAACCAACATCATTGCCGCAATCAGCGCCAACTTCACGGCGTCGTGGCCGGCAATGCGCAGTGCCTCGGTGCGGGTTTTGTCTTCCGGAAACAGCACTGCAAGCCCCAGCTTCAGCCCACCGGCGCAGGCGATGCAGATCGCCGACAATTCAGTGACACCGTGCACAGAAAGCCAGGCGAACAGATCGAGACCTAGCCCTCTATCCACGTGCAGAGCGTAGAAAACCCCCAAGATTAGCCCATTATAGAAGACCAACAGGATCGAGGGCGCGCATAGAAACGCGCCGAGCCCGAAGACGAAGATCGCAATGCGGGTGTTGTGAGAAAACAGATAGGCGGCAAACGAACCGAGCCCCGATTGCTCGTCGACGGGATAGAGCTGATTGCGCAGGAAGCTTGTACTGGCATCCGGTCCTCGCCCTCCGGCGAGTTCAGATGGCATAAAAACGTAGAACCAGTCCGGGCTTTCGAAAAAGAAGAAATACCCGGCCACGGCGCCGGCAGCCATGCACAGAAACCCCAGCAGCACCGACCTCCAGGAGGCACGCATGGCGCGTGGTCCGCTTTCCACAAGGAACTTGCGGACGATCCCGCCCAGCCTCTGCTGCGGAGCATAGACGCTGAGATAAGCACGGCTGGTCAGCGCCTCGAGATATTGCAGCAGCCCGCGATCAAGCGATATCTCGCGCGCAATCGACAGTGATGTCGTTGCCTGCCGATAGAGGTCGGCCAGATCCCTGGCCTCTTCGAAGCTCATCCGATGCAGCCCGCGGCCTTCGGCCTTGTCCACCAACTCGGCCAATCTCTGCCAATCCGTTTCTCGCTCGGAGCGAAACCGGGCGGACCGGATCAGATCGACATTCTCCATCAGATCTGCTCCCGCGCCTTGATTTCCAGATAGGTGGAGATCAGTTGCGCCGAAACGGCGCCCGGCTCGACATCGATAATCGTCACACCCAGCTTGGCCAGCCGCTCGAAAACCAGGCGTCTTTCGTTCAGCAGTTGGTTGGTTGCCACCGTTTCGGCGACACCGTCCATGGTCGCGGGCGCTTCCTTGACCTGGGCGTCCAGGGCAGGGTCTCGCAGCGCCACAAAGACGATGAGATGGCGCTGAGAGAGAATACCGACATTCTCGACCATCAGCTCGGCCGAGGTGGTGTCGACGAAATCCGAAAAGACGATGATGAGGCTGCGCTTGGGAGTGCGGGTGTTAAGCTCAGTCATCGCCAGAGTGTGATTGGATTCCCTTGTCTCATAAGCCAATTCGGACGTGTGGCTACGCAACCGGGCAAAGGCGCCACGACCCTGTTCCGGCGGCAGGAACAGCCGGGGCCGCGCATCGTAGGCATAAAGACCGACGAGGTCGCCGCCGACAATCGCCGCCCAGGCGGTCGCCAGTGCCGCCGTGACCGCGTGATCGATCTTGGGCAACCCGGCGATTTCCTCACGCATCAGATAGCCGTTGTCCAGGGCGATGATGACATGGTGATTGCGCTCCGCCCGTACTTCCTTGGCAACCAGCGATCGATGGCGAGCCGACCGTTTCCAGTCGATCGAACTGACATCCATACCCGGAACGAAATCCCGCAATTGATGGAACTCGGTTCCCTCACCGATGGCCCGGTTCTCCTTGACCCCGAACAATCGGGATTGAACGGTCGACTTGATCTCACCCGATTGCACCAACCGGATATTGGGTATCACCCTTACCTCAAGCCCGAACGAAACCTTCGGCACAAACTCGAACAGCTGCAGGCGCGATGACCAGAACAACCAAAGATGCGCCAGCGACCACGTTCCGCGACGCACCGCGCGGCAGACAACCCTGGTGCGGTTCTCGGTAAAATCGAAACTGGCTGGTCCACGCACCCCTTCAGGCCAGTCGAGCCGCCCGGTCGCAGCCCCGACACCCGGTGCGATTTCAATCGAGAGCTCGAACGCTTCGCCAACAAACACTTCTCCGACCGGGTCGACAACGACCGACTGACGCCGTCGAATAGACAAGAGCAGGTCGACCGCGGCCAACGCGGCCAGCAAAATCCACGGAATACCGGCAACACCCCGCGTGGCGTCGCCCAGGAGAACAGCGACCAGCGAGAGAAAGAGCGCGACACAAGCCGCGATCAACAATGTTCGAGACGGTCGGATCAGCGTGGGGCCTCGATCTGGTTCAGGATGTTTTCGAGGATCTGCGGAGCGCTACGCCCCTCGATTTCGGCCGACGGGCTCAACACGATACGGTGCCGAAGCGCCGGGATAATCAACTGCTTGACGTCATCGGGGATGGCGAAATCGCGCCCGTTCAAGGCAGCCATTGCGCGCGCAGCACCCGCGATGGCATCCGCGGCACGGGTCGATGCTCCAAAGGCGATATCGGAATTGTCACGCGTGGCACGAACCAGCCGCAGAATGTAAGCCAGAATTTCGTCATCCAGCACGATGCCGTCAATCAACTGGCGCGCGGCCGCAAGCGGTTCGGGTCCAAGCAGAGCTGTCACACGCTGTGTGGCACTGAGGAAATCGAGCGGTTCGGCAGCATGCTTGCGCAGAATGGCCATTTCGACCTCTTCGGCCGGAAAGGTCAGGACCAGTTTGAACAGGAAACGGTCGAGCTGCGCCTCGGGCAGTGGATAGGTGCCCTGCTGCTCGATCGGGTTCTGGGTCGCCACCACGAGAAATTCGGAGCCCAGCTGGTGGTCCTTTCCATCGATCGTGACCACCCGCTCGTTCATGGCCTGCAGGAGCGCGGCTTGTGTCTTCGGTGGCGCGCGATTGATTTCATCGGCCAGCAGGACCTGGTTGAACACCGGTCCCTTGGTCAGGACGAACTCGCTGGTCTGGAAGTTGAAGATCGATGTTCCAAGCACATCCCCCGGCATCAGGTCAGGCGTGAACTGAATGCGCCCGAATTTGAGGTCGAGCGCGCCCGCAAAGCTGCGCGCCATCAGCGTTTTCGCCGTACCGGGTGGCCCTTCCAGAAGCACGTGTCCGCGGGCAAACAAAGCGGTCAGCAGGAGATTTATGGCCTCCTCCTGACCCTGCACCACCTTGCCGATTTCGGACCGAAGCGCGTTGGCGTTGGCTAACAATTCTTCAAGTGTCATGGACAATCTGCTCCAGGGTCAATTCAAACTGGTCGACATGCTCGATGGCGTCGGCCGCATCCAGATGCGCGGGCAGAGCCCGAATGCGATCAAGGGTGCTTTCAAGCTTTTCGGCAAGTTGCGGCGCGCGCGTACGGACATATCGAAGATAGGCTTCCTCTGAGTTGCCCGCTGCCAATGAGGGGCCCAGTATCGCGGCCGCCTGCACTTGCAGCCGGGCTTTGACGTAATCCGCGAGCAAGGCGCCATCCTGGTCTGTCAGACGCATCAGGCGCGCCCGGACCAGATTCGCCGATCGGCTGCCGGCCCGGTCGCGTTGACCCGACCGGTCGACCGGTCCGTTGCGCAGGCCACCGCGCCAGACGGCCAGCGCCAGCAGAAGAGCCGCACCCGCCCACAGGATGGTAAAGGGGTACCCGAACAGCCGTGACAGGTCCTCCCAGCTTCGCTCGCGCTTGACGATCTGCTCGGGTTCGGTCAGCCAATTGTTGGCGCTGTAGTCCACGATAATGCGCCCCTCGCCAGCCAGCTCGGGCAGCAACGTGGCGGCAATCCTGGCGTTATCTCCAAGGCGCAGGCCGTGATTGTTCATCAGGTCGGGGTCGGCCAGCACATACACTTTGCGTTGCCCTCCATCCTTCAGTGGGCAAAGCCCAAGCAAGACAGCTCCGGGGTCTCCAACAATCGGCTCGCATCCAACCCCTTCGAACACCTGCGCCGCGTAAATCTCGGCAGCCCATGTTTCGGTATCGGTTTTGAATTCGAACTCGGCGAAGGGTGTCGGCAGGATGCTCACCGACCCCACATTCGATCCGACGATCTCATGCAGCGTGTCCTGGATCTGAGATGGCGGTGCCAGCAGCACCGGATGCGCCAGCCGTGTCAATCGAAGCCCGCGACGCCATTTCGGCAGCACGACCAGGCTTTTGACGGCTTCGGACTTGTCCCGAATGACCGTCGCACGCTGATCGAACTCATCCGGGTGCAGCAACAGTTCATCCTTGGTCGCCGCCTTCGTTCTGTCCTGACCGAGTTGAGTGTCGAACACCGGCTGTATCAGAAGCCCAACCGAGTCGCGGTCCAACGGCCAGCCACCGGTAAAGCTCTGGGCCGATTGTCCCTCGCTGGACAACCAAATCCGCAGGCCGTCGAAACCCAAGGCGGAATTGCGCAGGGCATACTGCTGTTGGCTGGTGAAATACCAGAAGATGCCGCCGCACAGCACGATCACCAGACCGATCGCAACCTTGTCCAGCATTCCGCGCGATCCGGGCTCGGTCCCAATAGCCGTCGTCATTGCGCCATGCTCCGCAACAGCGGTCGAATGCGAGAGACGTGCGCCTCAAATTCGCTGTCGCTCACATCGCGACCACCGAAACCGACCCGCTCGCTGTCAAGCACCAGTGCCTGGATATCGGACAGGTGAGGCAGGGTACTCGGCAGTTTGCGCAGCCCCTCGCGCTCTGTCCAGCTTCGCTGAAACAGCACGCCGTTTGCGTTCAGGCACCGCGTCAAGACGTGTTGGGAAAGCCGGACAAGCGCCTGTTGCCGATCCTTCAGGCGCAGGATCGCCTCCAGATCGGACGGCAGTTGGTCGTCAGGCTCCACCTCATCGGTCCGGCTTCTCGCCCTGCGTCCGGCGTTTTTCGTTGCCTTGCGGAACGAAACCGAGGTGCCGATTCGACCAAGAGAAAAGAGGATTGCCAGGACCAGAACACCCAGCACCCCGATGACCACCACATTCCATCCCTCGCCGATATCGAGGGAGAGTCTTCGATCGCCGGGTGCCCTTGTCCGTTCTGGCGCGGCATCCGTCTCCAGAGGGGGTGCCGGCCTCGACGGATCGAAGTACCGAACCTGCGAATCGATGCCCCTGAACCTGATTGCTTGGAGATATGCCTCTCCTGAAGCGTTTGTTTGCGGCGCTTCAATTTCGGCAGCTTCCTGCGCTAATGCGAGCCGACCGGCGCAAAGAAACGACAGCAACAGGATAACGAACACACCTCGCATGGTTGCATCGTTATGTTACCCTCGCCCGTTGCGCAACATCCGGATCGCGCCGGGATCGACGCACAGGGACAAATCAAGCGCCAGGTTCGCAAATGAACCGAGCTTTCAGCAGACCGCAACTCCGCAAGGACGGATTGTGAATTCGGCTTCCGGCTGCGTCCGAGAAGCGTCGAACATCCGGCCATCCAGGCACTGCACGCGCGCCTCATAATACTTGTTGGCGCCGAGCTGTCCCTCATGCAGATTGAGAAAGTAATTGACCTCGCACTGTTCGTCTGCAGCCAGCTGGATCCGCAAGGCGTCCAGCCAGTCCGGATCGGACGACTGGGCCACGGCCAGCGATGTTCCAAAGGTCAAAAGAGCAGCTGACAGAAGCGATTTCAGAATCATCGGCACAAACAACCTCCATTGGTTTCTTCGGCCAGTCTAGGACCACCAACGGACACGGCCTTGCGGCAGATCAAGTGGCGCTATCGCTCTTCGATGAGACTGCCGTCTTCGAGCAGATCATTGGGATAGAGGACCACGACCGTCCCTTCTTCGAGCCCCTTCAGGATCTCAGCATTGATCGTGTTCATCCGGCCGATCTCGACCGGGCGCAGCAGTGCGCGACCGTCTGCGATGACGAAAACCGACCAGCGTCCCTGCGCCCGGAAAAGCGCGCCAATCGGCGCCTGAAGCGCCTCGGGATTGTTCCAGATGCCGAGCCGCGCCAGCACCCGGTAACCGTGGCCGAGATTCTCCGGCACGCTGTCGGGGTCGACCACCACGTTGACCCGCTGCTCCTCGATCCCTAGTGACGACACTTTGGTAAAGGCTGCGGGTTCGACCATTTGCACGGTTCCCTGCAGGTCTTCTTCGCCGCCCCAATCGGTGATCGTTACCCGCGCGCCGGGTCTAATGCGTGCCGCGTCGCTCGACAGCAGATCGACAATGATCTCCAGGTTTTGCGGGTCGCCTATTTCGGCAATCACTTTGCCCGGAATCACCGCCTGTTCGCTGCGCGCCAGGACCTTAAGCACCACGCCATCAATGGGCGCCGTGATGTTGACACAGCATGCTTCGTTGGCTGAGTCGCGTGCCGCATCGCCTGGTTGCTGCAAACGCGCCTTGGCACTCGCCAGTTCCGCCTTTCGCAGAGCAATGGCGGCGCGGGCACTGTCGACCTGGGCTTCGTCGAGCCGCATGCGGCTGTGAATCTGCTCAAGCTGGCTTGCCGAGATGGTGCGGGATTCTGCAAGCTGGGCAGCCCGCTCGTAATTGGATTTCGAAAGACCATAGGCCGTGCGTGCGCGCTGTTCCTCCACTTGCGCCAGCGCCACCGCCGACTGCGCCGCTTGGACTGCGGCCGTCAGCTCGGCCCGTGTCCGCAGGTCATGGAAGGGCGGATCGAGCGGGTGGATGGAGGCGACCACGGTCTCGTTGGCCCGCACCGCCTCGCCTTCTTCCAACGTCGTGCGGTCGAGATAGCCGGCAATGGGCGACGACACGGCATAGACGTCCTTGACCCGGGTGACACCCTCTTCATCGATGGTCACCTCCATCGGCTCCAGGACAACCGTCGCCGTATCGACCGCAATCGGCTTTTCGCGAACCGCCAGGTAGACGCCGGCCACCACGACGAGCGCCAGAACCAGCAATCCGAACCGTTTGAACCAGACAGCCATGACAATCACTCTCTTGTTTTCAAAACGCTGATCAGGTCGAGACGGTCGACCCGACGCCGCACGATGAGCGCCGACAGCAGGGCCGCACCGAGGACAATGGTGCTGGAGACCGCATAGGTCGACAGATCGATGATCAGCGGGATGCGGAACAGGTCGTTTGCAAAGCCGGACACGACGGCCAGCGCAAGCAGGTATCCGATCGCCCAGCCAAGTGGCTGCGCGACGGCCACGATGATGCCAAGCTCGATCATCAGCACACTGGAAACCTCGTGCCGCGTAAAGCCGAAAACCCGCAAACTTGCCAGCTCGCGCGCCCGCTCCGATAGCTGGATCCGCGCCGAATTGTAGACAACGCCAAAGGTGATGATGATGGCCAGCATCACATAGATGGCGGTGCTCGTGGTGATGTTTTCCTCGATGGTCTCGCGGAAACGTTTGCGCGATACGCTTTGCAACGCGATCGAGGCAATGGCCGGGGTGGTTTTCACCGCTTCGTAAAGCTCCGGAAGCTGCCCGCTGTCGACAAGGATGCGGGCACCCGACACCCGAGGCCCGTCGCGCATCAACCGATCGAGTGCATCATCGCGCATATAGGCCGTCAGCCCCACATAGCTTTGCGCCAACCCGCTGACCATCACGGCACCGGGATTGATGCGCGCGCCCGCATCGGGTTCACCTGACGTTCCCTTGGCGACACCGCCGACCGTGACCTCGATCACCCGGCCGTCACGTTCCAGGAGTTCGACTTCAACATGTTCTCCCGGTGCCAAATGCAGTTTTTCGGCGACCCGTTCCGATAGCACCAGCCCGCCCGTCGGCGCCGCCATCGGATTGAGATCGAGATCGAGGATACGCGACAGGTCGGCATCCCGAGGAAGTCCGACAATTGCCATGCGCAATTCACGATGCCCGTTGCGCAACTTGACCGCGGTCTGACGGAAAGGCTCGGCCCGCAAGACGCCCGGCAAAGCCGAAACCGCGAACAGCGCCGACGGCGCCTGCTCGTCGGAAAAGGTCAGTGTCGCATCCTGCCGGTCGGCACGGAAGAAGATGGCATCGATCATGAAGTCGATGGAATCGTACGCAAACAGCGAGGTGATCAGCAGCGCAACGGACATCGACGTCCCTAGCGCCGTCAGAAACGAACGCACCGGCCAGCGCACCAGATGCCGGATCGCCATGATGGCAAGCTGCGAAAACAGCCCGAGCCGCTGCAATTGACCGACCAGGGCGCTGCGGTAGTTGGTCGGCGCCGGAGGCCGCATGGCAACGGCAGGCGGCAGTGTCACCACCGACCAGATCGCCCGTATCGCGCCGGCCAGCGCCGCAGCAATCGTAATGCCTCCGGCCAGCAGATAGAGGTCGACGCTCTGCCGGAAGATCAGGAACGGGAAAGAGTAGAAGGTGGCGTAAAGCCGCGTCAGGCCGCGCCCGAGCCACCAGCCGGTTGCCGAGCCGATCACCAGGCCGACCAGAGCAATGAGCACCACCAGTTTGGCATAATGGCCTCCGACAGCGACATTGCCGTAGCCGAGCGCTTTCAACAGACCTATCTGCTCGCGCTCCAGTGCGATCAGCCGCGACAGGATCATGTTGACCAGGAAGGCCGCCACCGCCAGGAAAATCGGTGGAATGATCGACGACATCGCCTGCAACTGGTCCAGTTCGGAATCCAGAAAAGCGTGAGAAATCTGATCGTCGCGGTCGTGAGCGCCGGTGCCGCCATAGGGTTTGAGAACACGGTCGAGTTCGTCGATGACCGCCTGCGTTTCGGCACTGCGCAGCGTCGTCAGGCTGACATCGTTGAACGCGCCCTCCATGTCGAACAGCCCTTCCAGCGTCTTCTGCGACAGGAAGAACACGCCGAAGCGGCGCGGGTCGGGGATCATGTCGCCTGGGCCGACGGCATAGATGAATTCCGGAGACAGCACGATGCCGACAATATTCAAATCGCGTTTGCGGCCGTTCATGATGGCCTTGAAACTGTCGCCCGGCCGAAAGCCGTGCGCGTCGGCGAAGGTTTCCACGACCGCGACCTCCTGGTCGCGACCCGGCTCGGGAAGCCGTCCGCTGCGCAGATAGAGCTTGTTGACCGCCGGTTCATGGAAATCGGGAATGGAGACGGCGAAGCCCGAGGCCGGTTCCTGCATTCCCTCCACGTCGATCAGCACGGGCCTGACAATGCGCAACTCCGCCGAGACCACGTCGGAGATATTCTCGATCCGGTCCTTGAGGTGACGCGGCGCCCGTGTCGCAGTGGCAAACACCGTGCCGAACCGATAACGGTCATAGAACGCCGCTCGGGTTTCCTCCAGCGAGCGATAGGCCCCGACCGACAGGATCAGCGTGGCGACGCCACAGGCCATGACCAGGGAAATCGCCAGTGCCTGCGCCCACAGGCGGCGAAGATCACGGAACAATTTTCGGTCGAGTACTAACATCGTCACCACACCACCTGGGCCGGTTCGATGCGCGTCTCATTGACATCGACTCGTGCGATGCGGCCGTCGATGAACGAAACCACGCGGTGGGCGATCTTTTGAATGCCGGCGTTGTGGGTAATGATCGCCGTGGTCGTGCCAAGTTCGGTGTTGATGTGCGACAGTGCTTCCAACACGACGATGCCGGTTTTCGAATCGAGCGCCCCGGTGGGTTCGTCGCAGAGCAGCACCTCCGGTCGCTTGGCAATGGCCCGGGCAATGGCAACCCGCTGCTGCTCGCCGCCCGAAAGCTGCGCTGGAAAATGCGTCATCCGGTCTCCCAGACCGACCAGCCCAAGCGCTTCGTCCGGTGTCATCGGCTGCCTGGAGATTTCCGTCACCAGCGCCACGTTCTCCCAGGCGGTCAGGCTGGGTATGAGGTTGTAGAACTGGAAGACGAAGCCGACATGATCCCTTCGGTATCGGGTCAACTGCCGCTCGCTCATTGCCGTCAGTTCTTGATCCTTGAAATGGACCGTTCCGCTGGTTGCCTGGTCTAACCCGCCGACAATGTTGAGAAAGGTTGATTTGCCACTGCCGGAAGGGCCGAGCAGGACTGCCACCTCGCCCTCAAAGAGTTTCATGTCGACGCCATCAAGAGCCCGCACCTCGATGTCTCCGGTGCGGTAGATCTTTGTTAGTACGGATGTTTCGAATATGGCGTTGGACATTGGTCTCGTTCTCAAGTCACGAGTGGTAGCGTCCGCACATTCTCACCGCATTGACACCGATCAAATTGCATAAGCAGTTGGGCTGAGAGAAACCATGACAATGAGGACTCGCTGCCTTGGAGAAGATATCCACCACCAAATGAAGCAGATTGATTTTCAAGAAATATTTTGAATGAATTTTCAATAAATTTGTAAAAATTGAATAATATTTTGTTTGTACGAATGAACATTCGAAAACTGGAAATAATACCAGTAGATCACTTCGCTTGATTTGTATCTGATTGCTTTCAGATTGCCGAGCCAGCGGCGGGGCTTGCTGCATGATGCAGCCGTCAATCCAGAATCGAACCCCGATTCGGCAACGTGACCGCCTGTTTGTGCGAGCGGATCGTTTCGCGTCTGCCGACGCCTGGAGGCTCCTATTGGAGGATGATCAATGTACAATTCTTGGCAGTCGGGCGACTGGTCCGGAAACAGCGGCGGCGGCGATTGGCAAAAGCCCAGCGACCATTGGCAGCAACCCGGCGGCTGGTGCGAACCGAAGCCAAACTATCCGCCGAAATTCAACGACGACCGGAACGACGACGGTGACTTAGGTTGGTCTGGGAGTTGGGGCGATACCGGTGACTGGTCCGGTGGCTGGACCTTGCCCGGCGGAGACGGCTGCTGCTGCAGCTTCGACCAACGCGATCCCTGGCACGGCGGCGGACATTACGGCCCGTGGCAATATGCGTTCGGTCATCTTGGACCCTGGAATTGGGGGTTGAATCCGGGGTGCGGTCCTCTTCCATGGCAACTCGGCTATGAGGGCCCGCCGCACCACGGCTGGCCGCATACATCGGACCATGCCGAGCTCTTCGCAATGATTGCAGAATTGCCGTTCCACAACACCGACCATTTGGCTGGATTGTTGGAAAAAATGGTGCCGGTCGCCTGGTCCTGGAATGGCGATTTCAGCGCAATGGCCGAGTATTATGTGGATCATCCGGAGGAGTTGCCGCATTTCCTCAGCCAACTCGGCAAGGTGCCGCACACGTTCAACCCGTCCGGGCACTGGTGGAAACCGGGAGGCGGCCAGGCGTGTTGCCTACCGAAACCCTGCGTGGAACCGCCGGAGCTCGGCTTCAAGGTATTCCGTTACATTCCGGAAAACGGCCTCCTGATCGATCTCAACGATGGTATCGGCGATCTCGGGCGTGGCAATGGCGACCCCGGTCACCGCGTTCCCTGGGCTCAGGAGGTCCACGACCGGTCGCTTTTTGTCGGTGTTCTCAACGGCAACCCGAACCCGCATCAAACTCTACCGGCGGCCTTTAGTCTGTTCACCGACGAGCTGCCGTTTGCACCAACTCTGCATTCATCCGGCCCTGAGATCTGGCAATGGGTCAATCTGATTGAGGTGCAGTTGACCGATGAAACCGTCGACGCGCAGCAGATTGGATTATCCGGGGATGGTGGATACTGGCAAAAAGCGTTCGGACCGGAGGATCTGGAGGGTGTCCTGGAGGGGCAGGTCGGCATTCGCGACATGCTTTCCTATGAGGGTTATCTATACGCATCCACCACAAACAATGTCGTGCCACTGTACCTGCAGGCCTCTCACGAACAGGGCACCTTGATCCGTTCCAAGAGCGGCGAGCCGGGCACCTGGGAGGAAGTGCCACGCGGACCTGGTACGGATGACGACCCTTTTGACGATCCGACCAACGTCGCGATACTGACCATGGAGAAAGTCGGTGGCTTCCTCGTTGTCGGCACCGAAAAATCCTCCGCCCTGCATGGTCCGGGGCACGGCACACCGGAACTCTGGACATTTGACGGCAGCGAATGGGCGCGCATCGAGGCCGAATTGGAAGGCCATGCGATCACCGAAATTTATAGCACGAAGGACCCGTTCTTCGATGACATTGCATCGATCCGGCAAGGCAGCGCTGAGGCAGCGCTGCCGGAGATCGAAGACAGAGTTTTCCAGCAACCTTTTGCCGGCAACTGGGATCCCGAAGGTTACAACCTCTACACGGTGCTTCCGGGCGAAGGGGACGAAGACGATAACGGAACTCCATCCCTTGGTGACGCCGACAAATTCGTCGTCCCGACTGAACCAATTCCTCCGGTTATCATCGATGTGACGCCGACCCATGTCAGATATGTCGGCCAGGGTCCCAACCTGCCGCCGGATCAGATTCCGGACTACATCGTCGGCGAACCGGATACCAATGGGCTCTACGACGCCGCGGATTTCGCCGACGTTTCGCCTTTCGACGATGAAAGCATCGTCAAGATCTTCCAGTTCGATCCGAATCCCAACGACAAGGAGCCCGGTTATCTCTATTTCGGCACGGCCGACCTGGAGGACGGCGCGACCCTGATGCGGTCTCAAACGCCGAACGATCCAAAGAGCTGGGAATTGATCACCGCGGACGGTTTCCTTTCCGAATTCGGTGCCGCGGCGGTCAATGCACCGGATGACGGACTGGTCCCCGCGCTTCACGGCAATTTCGCCATCTGGTCCGCCGCCGTCGTCGAGACCCAGAGGAAGTTTCTGCGCGAGACGCCTGACGACACCAAAACGGACCCTGGCTTTGAAGACAGCGTGCTCTACATCGGCACCTTCAACGGTCTCAAGGGCGCCGGCCAAATCCTCAAATCCTATGACGGCGTCAATTTCGAATTCGTCACACAGGATGCGTTCGGCGCTGAAAACATCAATGGTTTCAGCTCCATGGAGGTCATCGGCAATGAGGTCCACTTCGGCGGCGCGTCACCGACAACCATGCCCGATCCGACGGATCACCCCTACATGCCGGATGATCCATTCGCCTTCGATCTGATTTGATCCTGCGAATCGCGGCGCCGTTACCAATAGAGGCGCCGCGATCGAAGTCCCACTTCAACGTTCAATCCTCTTCAGTGTGCGGCAGATCGTGTCGCGTTGGATTTTCGCAGCAAGTGGCGATGTGCCACCTGGTCGCTCACGACGTTTGAATGCCGCACGCTCCGCTGATACATGTTCGGACACACACCGAATTGTGATCAAGGAGCCGAAGCCGCATGTCCGACCTGCTTGTGAGAAGTGCCAGAATCGTTGACGGAACCGCAGACCAACCGATGGACGCCATCGACCTGCGCATAGCCGACGGGAAGGTGCAGGAAACGGGTGCCAATCTGTCTCCCGGTCCGCAAACCCCGGTTGTCGATGCCTCCGGCCGTTTTGTCATGCCGGGGCTCATCGATGCTCACGTTCACGTTGGGGCAACGACCGCCGACCTCAAGGCGAATGGCGCCCTGCCGGACCCTATCGTCACCATCGGTGCACTCAACATCATGCATGCCATGCTGATGCGTGGCTTCACGACGGTCCGCGATCTGGGCGGTGCGACGGGTGCGTTGCGGCTTGCGGTCCAGGATGCGCCTGTTCCGGTGCCGCGCCTCAACATCTGCGGCAAGGCGCTGTCCCAGACAGGTGGGCACACCGACCTGCGCGGCCTTCTGGACACCACGCCGACCTCACCTCTCAACCTGCCACTGGGCAGCATGGGCGTCATTTGCGACGGGGTACCGGCGGTCCGCTGGGCTGCTCGTGAGCAGTTTCGCACCGGCGCCGACTTCCTCAAGATCATGGCCAATGGCGGTGTCGCATCACCGTCCGACCCGATCCACTTTCTGGGCTTTTCGCGCGAGGAGATCACCGCCTCGGTCGAAGAGGCCAACAATGTCGGCAGCTACGTTGCCGCCCATCTCTATACGGACGAAGCGATCCGCCGCGCGGTCGAATGCGGCGTGCATTCGCTGGAGCACTGCAATCTCATCGAGCCCGAAACCGCCAGACTGGCCGTAGAAAGCGGCTGCATCGCCTGCCCGACCCTCGTCACCTATGACAAGCTGAGCTCGGAAGGCGCCAGCATGGGTCTGCCGGCAACGTCCGTTGCGAAGGTCGATGACGTGCGCCTGAAAGGCATGGAATCGCTGTCAATCATGTCCGAGGCCGGCCTGCCCATGGCCTATGGCAGCGATCTCCTCGGCGGCATGCACCGCCACCAGTCGGGCGAGTTTGAAATCCGCGGCCGCGTCCTGCCGGCACAGATGGTGATCGCCAGCACTACCCACATCGCTGCCCGCCTGCTGCGCATGGAGGGCCAGATCGGAACTCTCGCCCCCGGCGCATTCGGCGATCTCGTCATTGTTGACGCCGACCCGCTGCAAGACCTGTCGGTCCTCTCCGGCCAGGGCGACCGGATTTCCACCATCGTCAAGGAAGGCACGGTTATCAAAGGCCAGTAGAAGCTCGGCTCCGTTACTGTCCGCCGTGGTGGGCTAGAAAACCCGAGAGCTTCTGCAGCCCGGCCTTCAGATCGTCGGTCGGGTTGGTGTAGCCAAGCCGCAGCCAGCCCTCCATGTCCAGAGCGCTGCCCGGGGTCAGCATGACGCCCTCTTCTTTCAGCAGCATCACGCACAGATCGCGTGATGACAGGGGCAGATCGTATTTCAGCAACGCGGTGGTGCCCGACTTTGGCTCCACCCAGCTTATCAGCGGCTCATTCGCCACCCAGTCCTTGACGATTTGCAGGTTTTCGCGGGTGATCCGCCGTGTCCGCGCCAGGATCTTGTCCCGGTTTTCCAACGCCATCGCCGCCAGCAATTCGTCAATCTGGCCGACCGAGATGGTTGTGTAATCCCGGTGGATCATCACGTCGTGCAACAGCTCCGTGGGTCCGGCGATCCAGCCGACACGCAGGCCGGCCAGTGAATAGGCCTTGGACATGCCGGCCGTGCTGATCCCCTTTTCGTAGAGGTCAGCCACGGATGCGGTGAACCCGTCACCTTCCTGATCGGTGCCGCGATAGACCTCGTCGCACAGGAGCCAGGCATCCGCGCTGCGGGCGATCTCCGCGATCTCTTCCAAAAAGGCGCGATCCATCAGGGAGCCGGTCGGATTGTTGGGATTGTTGATGGCAATAAGGCGGGTGTCGGATCGCAGCATGGAACGCAGTTCATCCAGATCCGGCAGAAATGCGTTCTCCGGGCGAAGGTGCAACAGTTCGATATCCGCACCGATGCTTTCGGGAATGGAATAGTGCTGCTGATAGGTCGGGATGACGGATATCACGTGATCGCCGTGTCCCACCAGCGTCTGGTGTACCAGCGAATTCGCCCCGATCGTGCCATGGGTGGTCAGGATATTGTCGCGCTGCTGATGGTCATAAAGGCAGCAAATCGCATCGCGCAAACGGTCGGACCCTTCAATCGCCCCGTAGGTCATCTTGATGGCAGAGAGGTCGCTCAGAATACTGTTGTGCTGCCCGGCCATGTCGAACAGTTCACCCAGGGTGATCGACTGAACACAGGTTTCCGCCAGATTGAGTTCGCATTTGGTCTCGAACTCGTTCATCCACATTTCAACGCCGAACGGTCTGATATCCATGGATCTCTCGCAAACAGGTTGCCATACCCGTCATAGCATGTGCCTGGGTTTCCATCTGTGAAGACTTCGTTCGTACTCGCTGACCGTTTGCGACAACCATCGCATGAACAGTCTTGTCGCCGGTCGGCGGGTCCCGCGAAGCGTGACAAGATAGTAGCCGATGTCCGGGATCGGATCGTCGAACAGGACAACCAGATTTCCGGATTTCAGTTCGTCCGCAATGAATGCCGGCACAGTTGCGCCGACACCGTCACCGCGACGAATTCCATCCAGCAACATATTGCCTGGCATCCTGACCACCTGGCGGGGAGCATCTGCGGGAATGCCCACCTTCTCCAGCCACAAATCGAACTCGACGGAAGCATGTTCCTGAAGCAGTGGAAAATCGAGCAACTCCATTGGGTCGGACAGGATCCGACCCTCGATCAAATCACTTGACGCAACCACTGTCAGACAGCCCGGCAACAGCATCTGGGCCTCCAACCCGGGCCAGCGGCCGGTGCCGTAGCGGATTGCCAGATCAACGCCCCCCGGCACCATGTCGACAGCCTCGATGGTCGAGTCGATCTGCAACTCGATCGTCGGATGCGCCTCGATGAAAGCAGACAAACGTGGCATCAGGAATGCACCGGAAAACATCGGCGTCGCGGATACCAGCAACGGCCTGACCGCTTCGGCACTCGAAACTCGCTCGGTCAATGACGCCATGGCGGAAAAAGCTTCCTGAAGACCTGCCGCGAGAACCTCCCCCTGAGAGGTCAGGGAAATGCCATATCGTGTGCGGTTCACAAGCCGGGTACCGAGATGCTGCTCCAATCCCCGGATTTGCTGGCTGACGGCCGAATGCGTGACATTCAGGTCAGCTGCCGCTTTGGACAGGTTCATGTGCTCGGCAGTTGCCGCAAACGCTCTCAGCGATGTCAGCGACGGAAGAGTGTTCCATTTCATATGTAAATTTTTCTGACATCTTAAGAAAATTTACAACTGGAATTCTCCGGCTTCGTGCTCATGCTGGGTGGCGACAAGGGTTGCTCGATCTGATGGAGAAGAACATGACCAACATCGCCGTTCTGGGTTTGGGTTCCATGGGCTCCGCACTTGCACGATGCCTGGTCGATGCGGGTCACAATGTCTGCGTCTGGAACCGCACGCCGGGTAAAGCCGTTGATCTGGCAGAACGCGGCGCAACAGTATGCGCATCGCCGGGTGAAGCCGTGGCCGCGAGCGAGTTCACCATCATCTGCATCAAGAGCCACAGGGAAACCGTCGAGCTGGTCGAGGGGCTGGACCCGTCGCTTTCGGGAAAAACGGTCTGCGACATGAGCACCGGCGACACATCCGATGCGGACAAACTGGTATCGATCCTCAGCGAACGAGGAGCCGGCTACATGCTCGGCATGATCAATGCCTATCCCTCCGGCATCGGCAAGGACGACACGACGATCCTGACGATCGGCGGTGCCGGATCATGGGACAAATACGGCGACATCATCCAAACCCTCGGCGGAAAATCGGCTAATGTCGGCGAACAACCGTCTGCCCTGGCAGCCCTGTTTGCCGGACTGTTCACCGTGCGCCAGGGCTTCATGTTCGGAATGATCTATGGAGCGCTTGCCTGTCAGAAAGCCGGGATCCCCATGCAGGTCTTTTCCGATCAGCTTCCCGCAACGCTCAAGCTGGTCAATGACTATCGCGATCTCTTTTCCAGGACCGTACCCAGTGAGGACTACGATAAAGCCGAGGCATCGCTGAAAGTCTACGCCCTGGCACAGGAAGACACCCTCAAGACCTTCGAGTCCCTGGACGCACCGGCAGAGTTCATACGATTGATCTACACCCGGACCAAGGAAGCATGGGACGATGGTTTCGGCGACAAGCAGTTGACGGCGCTTGTTCGCCATCTTTCGGATCGGTAACCGCGGTCTACCGTTCAAACACGGTTGTCGGATCCAGCACATCGCGCATCACGTCACCGAGCATGTTCAGACCCAGCACCGTCAGCGCGATGGCGAAACCCGGAACAAGGGCGGTCCAGGGGGCATTGTCCAGATAGTCGCGCGAGGCCTGGATCATCAAACCCCAGGATGGGGTTGGCGGCTGGGTTCCAAGACCCAGAAACGACAGTCCGGCCTCGGCCAGGATCGCAAAGGCAACGGAGATCGTTGCTTGAACGATCACCGGTGGCAGGATGTTCGGCAGGACGTGCAGGCGGATGATACGCGCATCCGTTGCCCCCTGACTGCGCGCCGCCTCGATGAACGGCAGCGCGGAAACGCGTAGAACTTCACCGCGCACGATACGAGCCAGGTAGGGGGTGAATGCGATGCCGATCGCCAGGATCGTATTCTGCAGGTTCGGCCCGAGCACGGCGGCAATCGTCAGCGCCAGCAGCAGCACCGGAAAACTCAGGAACGTATCCACCACGCGCATCAGGATATTGTCCGTCCAGCCGCCGAAATAGCCTGAAATGATACCGAGCGGCAGGCCGATCAGGATCGACAGTCCGACGCTGGTGATCGCAATGAACAGCGAGGTCGATGCGCCAAGCAGAACACGCCACACAAGCTCGCGACCCAGCTGATCAGTCCCCATCAGATGATCCAAAGAAGGCGGTTGGAGCCGGGCGCGGACGTTGATCTGGGTCGTCAGTTCCTCGGGTATGAGAAAAGGCGACAGCAACGCCATCAGCAGAAAGATCGTCACGAGGACAAGGCCGATCAGACCCTTTGCGGTGAGAAGCGCGCGCATTCAGGTCAGCTCCACGCGCGGATCGAGGAAGGTGTAGAGGATGTCGACGACGAGGTTCGTCAGCATCACCACGGCGGCGATGACGAAAACACTCGACTGGATCAGCGGGATGTCCCGGTTGACCAGCGCCTGGTAGGTCAGCCATCCCATTCCGGTGAAGTTGAACAGCGTCTCGATAACGATGATCGAACCGAAGAGGTAGCCGAGCTGCAAACCCGCCACGGTCATCACCGGGGCAATGGAGTTTCGAAGGGCGTGCCGGACGATCACCGACCCTTCGCGCAACCCCTTGGCGCGACAGACACGGATGAAATCCTGCCCCAGAACCTCAAGCATCGTCGACCGGGTCATGCGCGTCAGATGCGCCATGAGCGACAGCCCGAGGGCGATGGCGGGCAGCAGGGCATGTTGCACCGCCAGGCCCAGATCCTCGACCGGAGAGGCATAACCGGAGGATGGCAGCCAGCCCAGCCACTTGGCAAAAAGCAGGATCAGCACAATGCCCCAGAAGAAATCCGGCAGTGAAATGCCGGCAAGTGCCACGCCGGAGCCGGCCGCGTCCTGCCAACGGTCACGGTTGATCGCGCACCACACGCCAAGCGGAATGGCGCAAAGGATCGCGATCGTCAGCGACATCACGACGATCAACGCGCTGGCGGTGATTTTTTGCCCGATCAGCGGTGCGATGGGCTCCTTGTAGCGAAGCGAAACACCCCAATCGCCCTGAAGCATTCCGGACATCCAGCGCCAGTATTGAGTCACCAGCGGATCATTCAGACCCAGCGACTCGCGCAAGCCGGCCAGCGCCTCGGGATTGGACTGGGTGCCCATGATCATCGTCGCCACGTCCCCGGGCAGGATGTGGGTGATTACAAACGTGGCGACTGAGATCAGAAACAGCGTCAGTATCAGGAGCGCCACGCGCCGCAGAAGATGGCGCATCTAGATTCCGTCGCTGTTGGTTGACCGGCCCGACGGCCGGCCAGTCCGAGTCAACCTTCCAACCATATGTTCTTGAATTGCAGGTTCGACCCGTTCGGATGCACCAGCTTGTCGAGCCCGCCGACGCCTTTGCGCGCACCGACGGTGCCATTGCGGAACCACAACACCACGTCGTGGGTTTCGTCCTGCACCCGCTTCTGGATGTCCCGATAGATCTGCGCCCGTTCGTTCGGGTCGACGACGCGCCGGGCGGCTGCCGTCATCTCGTCGAGCTTGGGATCGCGGATCTGGCGATAGTTGAACGCCCCTTCGGAGTTCCACAGCGAGTAGTAGAGGAAATCCGGCTCCCACAGGGTGAAGAAGTTCATCATCGTGACCTGGTAATCACGATCGACCCAGCACTGGCTCAGCCAGTCCGACCAGCTCAGCTGTTCGATTGTCGCCTTGGCGCCGCCCATGCGGAACCACTCGACGAGGATCTGGGTGGCTTCGACATGCCACGGATAGTTCGTCGTGACCTTGAACACGAATTCCAGCTCACCGGGAGCGAAGCCGGCCTCAGCCAGAAGCGCTTTGGCCTTGTCGAAATCCTGAGGTCGGGCCTGCAGGTCCTTGTTGTAGGTCGGTGATGAGGGGAAGCTTGGAGAGGCAGTCACCTCGCCCTGACCCCAGAGCGCGCCCTGAACCAGCGTTTCCTTGTCGATCATGTAATCCAGGGCCTGGCGCACCTTCGGATTGTCGAACGGCGGCTTGTCGTGGTTCATGTTCAGGAACGCCCAACTGAGCGGGAACCAGGTCACGACCTGAAGATCGTCATTGCCTTTCAGCGCATCGACGCGGTCAAGCGGAACATCGTTGATCAGATGAAATTCACCTGTTTCAAGACCGGTCAGCCGAACCGTCGGTTCCGTCACCTCACGCGACAGAACGCCATCGAGATAGGGAGCGCCGTCCCAGTAATCGTCGAAGCGGACAAGTTCCACCTCGTTACCGAATTCGCGTCGAACGAACTTGAACGGTCCGCAACCCACCGGCTGGGTGCCCTGCACATCGCCGGAGCCTTCTGGCATGACGACGCCGGCGCCATTTTCCGCCAGGCGCGACAGGAACGGAGCGTTGACCTGTTTCATACGCACGACGACGGTGTGGTCGTCCGGCGTGTCGATGGCGTCGACATCGTTGAACACCTCGAAATTGACCGCGCCTGTATCCGGGTTGCGGCAACGGTCAAAGGAATATTTCACGTCCGTCGAGGTCATGTCTGACCCGTCGTGGAACTTCACACCCTTGCGAAGGTTGAACGTATAGGTCAGCCCGTCATCGGACATCTCATAGCTTTCGGCGAGGCCTGGAATGACCTGAAAATTCTCGTCCACCGTGACGATGGCGTCATGGACGTTCTGCAACAGCCGGCCGGTGGAGGCGGTTCCGGTCTGATGCATGTCAAGGTTTTGCGTCGTCTCGGAGTGACCCCAGATCAGCGTTCCGCCTGACTTCGGTTCAGCCGCTGCCGGGCTCGGAAATCCGGCCAAATTGGTGCCAAATGCGGCGGCGCCGGCAATCACGCTCGTCGTTTTTAGGAATTCTCTACGTTTCATGATGCTTCCCCTTTTTGACGGTTCCCGACATGGGAACGGCTTTGCAGACCAAACGGACTTGACGTAGCATAACCGAAGGATGAAATAGATCAAACTGGATGAATTTGGCTGCAACCGCCGATTTGGATCGGCCGCAAAATCGGAGAAACCGAAATCTCGCAACCCGAGGAGATCGATGGGCGACCCGAAGCTTCGCCGCTCCTGAGCGTGCGGGATCTCCGGGTTCGGTTCCGGACCGATGGCGGCGTGGTGCGCGCAGTGAACGGTGTATCCTTTGACGTCTATCCCGGCGAAACGCTGGCCATCGTCGGCGAGTCGGGCAGCGGCAAATCGGTGACGTCGCTGGCGCTGATGCAACTCCTGCCGCAGAGAATTGCGCAGATCGAAAGCGGGACCGCCGAATTCGACGGCGATGATCTGCTCCGCATGCCGGAAGCCAAAATGCGCGACATTCGGGGCAACGACATCGCCATGATTTTCCAGGAGCCGATGACATCGCTCGATCCGGTGATGACGGTGGGAAACCAGATCGCCGAGGCGATCATGGTGCATCAGGGTCTCGGTCGCCGTGAGGCGATGAAAGCCGCCGTCGAGGCACTGGATCTCGTGCGCGTGCCGGAACCGGCCAAGCGAGCCAGGCAATATCCGTTTCAATTGTCTGGCGGGCTGCGCCAGCGCGTGATGATTGCCATGGCGATGTCCTGCAATCCCAACATCCTGATCGCGGACGAACCCACGACAGCGCTGGACGTCACCATCCAGGCGCAGATCCTGAACCTCATGCGAGACCTGCAGGCGCGGGTCGGCGCGGCCATCATCCTGATCACACATGATCTCGGCGTGGTGGCTGAGATGGCAGATCGCGTTGTCGTCATGTATGCCGGCTCGGTGGTCGAGCGGGCGTCGGTGAAAGACCTTTTCGGGCGGCCACACCATCCCTACACTCGGGGTTTGCTGGGCTCCGTCCCCAAACTCTTCTCGTCTCTCGAAATGGCCGAGGCGGACCGTTTGCGCGAGATTCCCGGCACCGTTCCGGCCCTGCGTGAAGACATGAGAGGCTGCCCATTCGCGCCACGCTGCAGCGAAGCCACCGACGTCTGCCGCCGGGATGAACCGACGCTCGAATCTGCCGGGCGGGCGCATGAGGTTGCCTGCTGGCACGCCGGTGTTCTGGAGGCGGATCGTGCTTGATAAACCGGCTGAAACGGAACCGGTTCTGCAGGTCGACGATCTCGTCAAGACGTTCCCCGTCAGGCAGGGCATATTGGGCGGCGGAGGAACGGTGCGGGCCGTTGACGGGGTGAGCCTGACGTTGCGCCCTGGTGAAACGCTTGGCGTCGTTGGGGAATCCGGTTGCGGCAAGACAACGCTGGGTAAAACCGTGATGCGGCTACTGCGGCCGGATTCAGGCCGTATCGTTCTGCATGGAGACGATATCACCAATCTCGATGATGCCGCTTTGCGCGCCAAGCGGCGCGATATCCAGATGGTGTTTCAGGACCCGTTCTCGTCGCTCAATCCTCGGCTGAGGAACCGCCGCATCGTCGCCGAACCGCTTGAAATTCACGGGATAAGCAGTTCGGCGGGCCGGACCCAGCTCGTCCTCGACGCGATGGAGCGAGTGGGATTGCGCCCGGAGCAGGCGGACCGCTATCCGCACCAGCTGTCCGGCGGACAGCGCCAGCGGCTTGGCCTCGCCCGTGCATTGGCGCTGGAGCCGTCGGTAATCGTTGCCGACGAACCGGTTTCGGCCCTCGACGTGTCCATTCAGGCGCAGGTGCTCAACCTGATGATCGACCTGCAGCGCGACATGGGTCTGGCCTATCTGTTCATCTCGCACGATCTGGCAGTGGTCGAACATATCGCCCATCAGGTCGCCGTGATGTATCTGGGGCGCATTGTTGAGATCGCCGACAAGCGCAGCCTGTTTGCCGCTCCAAAACACCCGTATACCGAGGCTCTTCTGTCGGCTGTCCCCGTCCCGGACCCGACGGTTCGGCGGGAGCGGTCGATCCTGTCAGGGGATGTACCGAGCCCGGTAAATCCGCCCAAGGGCTGTGCGTTTCACAGCAGGTGCCCGCTGGCAAAGCCCGCTTGCGCGGAAGCGCCACCGCAGTTGGTCGACACGGGCAATGGTCATCGCATCGCCTGCCACGTGCGGGCGCCTGCGTAGTTCGTTACAGCGACGGACGTTCCTCGGAAACACCCAGCTTCGCCTCGAGCGCCCGACCAAGCGTGATGAGCCGTGCTTCATCGAACAGCCCGCCCCAAAGCGATATGCCCTGCGGCACTCGGTGCTCCCGAGAGGCCTCGCGCTTTTCTTCCACCACCAGCTTGCCGCTGGCCAGCGACGGATCCGTGCGGGTCTCGGACTGGAGAAATCCTGCGCGCAGATGCAGGCAGGGATGGCCAGTGAAGTTCGTTGCAATCAGCATGGGACCGGTCATGAAGGGACCGATCATCGCATCCACCCCGACAAAGACATCGTCGAACGCCTGCATCACCTGATAGCGCAGCCGATCCGCCTGCACGTGATCCACTGCCGAAAGGAAGCGCGCCTTGCGGAACGAGTTGGGCCACGCGCCCGGATCCTGCCAGACCAGCTCGTCATCGCGGTTCGAGAGCGTCAGTTCTTCGAAGGCCGCCGCCGCCTCCGCAAACAGAACAGCCATCAACGACCCGTAGGGCAGATCAGGCAATGACAGTTCGACCACCTCGACATTCAGCTCCCGCATGGCTGCCAGCGCGGCATGATCCACCTCGGTTGCCGCATCATCATCGAACGCGCTGGGCAGAAAGCCGACGCGCATGCCGTCGATTATCGCCTCCGGGTCGAAGCCGAACGGCATGTCGATGGAGCTGCGGTCCGCAGGGTCGCCGCCATTGATCGCCGCCAGCACCAATGCGCAGTCCTCGACCGACCGGCAGATCGGCCCGATCTTGTCCAGTGACCAGCAGAGCGCCATCGCGCCGTCGCGGCTGACCCGGCCGAAGGTCGGCCGCAAACCCGTGGTGCCGCAGCGTTGCGAGGGCGATGTGATCGAGCCAAGCGTTTCGGTGCCGATCGAAAACCCGCAGAGTCCGGCAGCCGTGGCGGAGGCCGAGCCGGCGCTCGATCCGCTCGCACCCTCCTCGGGATTGAACGGATTGCGGGTTTTGCCGCCGAACCAGATGTCGCCATAGGCCAGGGCGCCCAACGTCGTCTTCCCAAGCAGAACCGCGCCGGCCGCCCGCAACATGCGAACGATCTTTGCGTCCGATGTGGCGACCTGGTCTTTGTAGGGCGTCGCACCCCAACTCGTTCTGATACCCTTGGTATCGAAGAGATCTTTCAGCCCATAGGGAATGCCGTGCAGCGGCCCGAGCCAGACGCCGGCCTTGAGCTGCGCGTCCGCCGCATCGGCCTCCGCGCGTGCCAGTTCCGGCGTGACCGTTACAAAGCACTCGAGGCCCGGCCCGAGCCGCTCGATACGGTCCAGATAGATGTCGGTCAGGCGGCGGCTGCTGATTTTCCCTTGCCGGATCCATTCCGACTGGCGGGTAACCGGGGCAAAGGCAATATCGTCATCCGCATCCGGCAGGGGGCCTGCGTCCGACAGGGCCCAAGCGCCCGACGCCGGCTGTCGTGGCGGTGAAAACCCGGGCAATCGAGGATCGAAACGGCTCGCCATCGGCAGGGTATTCGGAAACGGGTTCTCTCGCCTCAGTGCGGCCGAGGTGATCTGGCCCTCGATATTGTCGAGCATCAGCGCGCGCTCTTCCACCGTGTAGGTTATTCCCAGGAGCGCTTCTGCAGCCGCGATGGTATCGGCACTGATGTCCATGTCTTCATCCCCGTTTGTCACATGAGATCAAAGCATGGCAGCAGGCCGGTGGTTGGTCAAATGGTGTGCAAAACACCGCCCGCATCCGCCAAAGTTGCAAGAATCGTCAGAAGCGCGACCGGCTATGCCTGATGAAACGGCGTCCTGCGATCCAGCGCTTCGAGGAGTTTTTCCTTTTCGTCCTGCGCCATCCGGACGCATTCGGATGTGCCGGGATAATCGCCACTGTCGACGGCATCCTTGAAGCCCTTGACCGCCTTTCTGCGCTCGGCATCCAGTTGACGCCGAATGGCGGCGCCATCGCCCCAGGAGCGAGCGTGCCGCGGTCGGAACGCGCTTTCGCCGCAGATATCTTCAAAAAACAGAAACATCACATCGCCGGCCGGTCCGGACCCGATGGAACTGGTGATCAGCGAGCTGTGCTTGCTGATGGCTTCCAGCGCGTCTTCCGCGACGCATTCGATCTCGCATCCGTAGGCGCCCGCATCTTCCAGCCGGCGCATGTCTTCAAGCACCGCAAGCGCCTCCTCGGCGGTTTTTCCGACGGTGCGCATGCCGCCGAACAGATTGGACTTGGAGGGCACCATCCCGACGTGACCCTGGACGTTCAATCCCTGCTTTGCCAGGAGCTCGACCACGTCCATGCTGCGCGGTGTCAGGATTGAATCGGCGCCTGCCGATGCAACTTCGATTGCTGCCGCCAGAATTTCGTCGTTGGTGATGAACCGGCCTGCGAAGATCGCGGCCGTGATGAACGTATTCGGAGCGCCGGACCGCACATCCTGAAACCAATCGCTGCCGGTGATGATCATGTCGACGCCCTGGGAAGCAATGATCTCGGCTTCTTCGGCATTCTGGGCCGTGACCTGAGTCATCTTGATGCCGGCGGCCTTGTTGGCCAACTGGTCTCCGATGGTCAGCGTCCGGTCTTCGACGCCATGGCCATAGGTGTAGATGCGCGCCATGATTTCCCCCTGTTCTAGACCTGAGAATCCGGAACATGGACCGTCAGATTGTCAAGCTCGTCCGTAATCTCGATCTGACAGCTCAGGCGACTGGTTGGTTGCGGATCGATCACAAAATCGAGCATATCGGTTTCCGGCTCCTGAGGCTCGGGGACAAGAGCCTCGTTGCCCGAAGCCAGGTAACAGTGACAGGTTGCACAGGCGCAGACACCACCGCATTCAGCGACGATTCCTGTCACGCCGGTCGCCACGGCAACCTGCATCAATGTCTGTCCGGGTTTGGCGTCCGCGACGATTTCAGTTCCGTCGGCTTCGACAAATGTAATCGTTGCCATGGTCAGTTGGCTCGCCATGCGAGTTTGAGGGTTTCAGGCCCGCGAACCGACAATCCGCGTTTGTAGACGGGGGTTTCACCGGACAACTCGATCCGTTTGAATCGTGCGTTCAGCGTGGAAAAGATCACGTCCATGTCGAGCCGTGCGAGATGGTTGCCCAGACAAAAATGCGTGCCGCCGCCAAACGCCTTGTGCCTGTTCGGATTTCGGCCGGCGTCGAAACGGTCAGGGTCGTCGAAGCGCTCGGGATCCCTATTGGCGGCTCCGTAGAGGACACCAAAGCGTGTGCCGGCCTTGAAAGCCTGTCCGGCGACGTCGCAATCCTCCGTGGCAAACCGATGAAAATAAGGAAGCGGGGATTCGTAGCGGAACATCTCCTGCACCGCAGTCTTCATCAGGCCCGGATCGTCGCGCAGCCGGCGGTGTTCATCCGGGAACTTCAACAGCGCATGCATGCCCGATCCAAGCACGTCGATCGTCGACCCGTGGCCAGCCATGAGAATGAGCATTGCCGTGGCAATCATCTCGTCCTCGCTGATTTCCCCGGACTGTTTCGCCTCCAAAAGGCGGGTCATGAGGTCGGAGTGTTTTCGACCGTTCCCTTCTTTCACCAGGTCGCTCAGATACTCGTAGAACTCTTTCGTCGACTGTTCGGCGATCCGCTTGTCCTCTTCGCCACGTCCCACGTCGAAAAACCGCACCACGTTCTCCGACCAGGTCCGCAACAGAGGACAGTCTTCATCCGGAACGCCGAGAACTTTGCCGATGACGTGGCCGGGAATGTGAACCGCGAAATCCGATACGAAGTCGATTTCGTCCCGGTCCGACAGCTCGTCGAGAAGATTGTCGACGAACCGCTGAATTTCTTCGCGGAACTTCAGCATCGCTGCGGGCGTGAATTCACGAAAGACCACCTTGCGCAGGCGATCATGGGTCTCGCCCTCGCTTTCAAGCAGGTTGGTCTGCACGAAGCGTTCATGAAAGGGCATGGCATGCCAATTCATCTTGCGTTGCTGCGCCAGCTTTTCCTCATCCGACAACAAGTCGTCGTGCTGGCGCACCATGCTCTTGTCCAACACGACGCGCTCCACATCCGACATTTTGGTCAGCATCCAGGTGTCGACGTCTGCGTAGTAGAAAGGCGCGTTCATCGCGCGCATCGCCGCATATGTCGGGTAAGGATCTCGCGCAAATTCTTCCCCAAGCGGATTGAACTGAAATTCGGCCATCGTTGCCTGATCCATCCATTTCGATCGTCTGCCAGCTGACGAAAGTTCGCTACTTCGCATCCATTCTCGAATTTCAAAATGGTTGCGCCTATCAAAAAGATGGACAAAACTATCATCCAGAATGCGCAAAGAAACAGTCTCTAACACTCAATCCAACGTCGAACTTGTCTATTTCACTCCAGGCAAGATGGATGCATCGTTTCCTTACGCCATAGTTTCCGCAGGCCGTAGCACGTTCCTGCATTCCGACCCGCCGGTCGCCCGCCACTACGATGATCACACCTTCATCCTGACGCTATCCGGCCAGGGTTTGCTGACCTCTCGAACGACAAACACAGTCGCCTTTGCCAATACGATCGCATGGATCGACACATCATCGGACTATTCGCACCGGTGCCATCCCGACGCAGACCACTGGATCTACATCTGGTTCGGCGCGAACGGGTACGGCCTCGACAAGTTACATGCGCAGAATGGTGGGAATGGCGTTCCCATCTTTCCTCAAAGCGAGAACCAGGAACCGCGTTTCTCTCAGATCGTCTTGCACCTGTCCGCGCCCGGCATCAGCAAAGGCGCCACGTCCTCGGCCCTGGTGTCCGCAGTGCTGGAATACTTGTTGAGCGGCGCACGGGAAACGCGGACAGCGAACGAAGGTTCCCTACTTCAGACGGTCACGGGTACCGTCAAAGCCGACCTCGCAAGAGACTGGTCTGTCCGCTCAATGGCCGAGCTCGTGCCGACCAGCGTCCCGAACTTTCATCGCGTCTTCAAACGGGAGGCCGGACGCTCACCGATGGACTGGTTGAAGACAGAGAGGATCAACGCAGCGAAATATCTGCTCGCACAGACCAGCCTGAGGATTGCTGCAGTTGGGCGAGAAGTCGGATTTTCCGACCTCTATCACTTCAGCCGCGAGTTCAAGAGACGGACCGGCAGATCACCGTCGACGTTTCGAAAGATGGCGACGGGAAAGCCGGCGAAAACGGCCTGAAATCGAAATTCGCGCCTGGCCGGCTGGGTGTATCCCATGTGTCCGGAATCAGGTGTAAACTATGTCTCCGGAACGGACACAGTGAGAATGGCGGAGAGGAAGGGATTCGAACCCCCGATACGGTTGCCCGTATGCCGCATTTCGAGTGCGGTGCTTTCAACCACTCAGCCACCTCTCCGGTGCGTGGTCACGCCGATGCGCGTCGCGGGCGCTGTCTTAACCACTCCGCGCGGCGGAAATCAAGTCGAAAGTGCGGCGCCGACCTTGACTTGCGACAGCCATTCCCTTATTCCCCGCCTGTCCATGGCGTAAGGCAACTTGCGCCATCTGTTTTTGTTGGAAGCCACTTCCTCCAAAAGCCGGACGAAGACCGTCGCCCGAAGCCGACAAGCCTCGAAGCGACACCCATTGCAACCGACTGACAAAAAGACGGCTGGACGGGATTTCCCGTGACAGGCCGGACGGAACATCGAAAGGCAAAAACATGTTCGCAGTCATCAAAACCGGCGGAAAGCAGTACACTGTTGCCGCCGACGACCTGCTGAAGGTCGAAAAGCTCGCCGGCGATGCCGGTGACATGGTCGAATTCAACGAAATTCTGATGGTCGGCGAAGGCGCCGACGCCAAGATCGGCACACCCTTCGTCGAGGGCGCCCTGGTCACGGCGGAAGTGGTCGAGCAGGGCCGCGCCCGCAAGGTCATCGCCTTCAAGAAGCGTCGCCGCCAGAACTCCAAGCGCACCCGCGGTCACCGCCAGCATCAGACGCTGGTCCGGATTTCCGAAATCCTGACCGACGGCGCAAAGCCGAAGAAGAAGGCAGCCGCGCCGAAGAAGGCGGAAGCCAAGAAGGAAGCTGACAAGCCGGCGCCCGAAAAGGCAGCCGAGGCGCCGAAAGCCGAAGCCAAGGAAAAGGCCCCGGCCAAGGAGAAAGCTCCCGCCAAGGAAAAGGCCGAGGAGGCACCTGCCGCAATCTTCACGGCTCCGGATGGCGACAGCGACGATCTGAAGAAGATCTCCGGCGTCGGCCCGGTTCTGGAAAAGAAACTGCACGCATTCGGGGTTACCCAGTACGCGCAGATCGCAGCCTTCACCAAGGAAGATATTGACAAACTCGACGAAGCACTGTCATTCAAGGGCAGGATCGAGCGCGACGACTGGGTCGGCCAGGCCAAGGCCCTCGTGGACGCAGCAGAATAGTCGGGTTTCGAGGACAAAAGGACTTTACCAATGGCACACAAGAAAGCTGGCGGTTCGTCGCGCAACGGACGCGACTCGGAATCAAAACGCCTCGGCGTAAAGAAGTTCGGCGGCGAAGCCGTGATTCCGGGCAACATTATTATCCGTCAACGCGGCACCAAATGGCACCCCGGACAGGGCGTCGGGCTTGGCAAGGATCACACCATCTTTGCAATCGTGGAAGGCAACGTGAATTTCCGCAAAAAAGCCAACGGCCGCACGTATGTGTCCGTCATGCCACGCGCGCTGCAAGCCGCAGAATAAGCCGGTGAAACGATAGCCGGCGTCTCATCGACCCGGCACCGTAATCAGGCCACCAGTTCAAGGGGAGATGGGACAACCATCTCCCCTTTTCCATTGCAACTGGAGGACTGAAAAATGGAAAACCAGGAAGACGACAGCTTCAGTGATCAAAGCGAGCGGAGCGGATGCCCCGTCCTCGTCACCGAACGGCTGGTACTGCGTACCCCGCATGTCGAGGACACGGACGCTCTTGCCTGTCTCGCCAACAATGCCCGGGTCGCTACCATGGTTTCGCGCATGCCGCACCCTTATACCCGCATGGACGCGACGGACTTCATTCGTCGCACGCGGACGGGCGCGATTGGCAAGTGCGTCTATGCCGTGACGGATGCGGATGACGGTCGATTACTCGGCTGTTGCGGGATCGAGCCCCAGGACGACCCATCGACGCTGGAACTCGGCTATTGGATCGGCGAACCCTTCTGGGGCAAGGGCTTTGCAACGGAAGCCGCACATGCGGTGATCGACATGGCGTTCCGCACCCGCGGCATCGACTGCATCGATGTGCGGTGCCGGGTGACCAATCCGGCGTCGCGTCGCGTCATTCACAAATGCGGTTTCCAGTTCCAGGGCACCGGCATGATCAAGTCGCTGGCGCTGGGCAGCGCCGTCCCGGTCGAGTGGTACCGTCTGGACCGCAAAACCTGGATCTCGCTGCGCAGCTGGGCGGCCGCATAAACCACCCGTCGCCCGCCAACACGCAATAGACTTTGACGTTGCGGTTGGCGGGCGATATGCAAAGGCGCAATTTCAAACACAGGAACGGCGACCCGATGAAATTTCTGGACCAGGCCCGGGTCTATATCCGCTCCGGCGACGGCGGCGCCGGCTGCGTGTCGTTCCGGCGCGAGAAGTATATTGAATTCGGCGGCCCCGACGGCGGCGATGGCGGTCGCGGCGGCGATGTCTGGGTCGAGGCCGTCCACGGTCTCAACACGCTGATCGACTATCGCTACCGTCAGCACTACAAGGCCAAGACCGGCATGCACGGAATGGGCCGCAACCGCACCGGCGCCGGTGGCGCCGACGTGCTGCTCAAGGTCCCCGCCGGCACGCAGATTTTCGAGGAAGACAACGACACGCTGATCTGCGATCTGGTGGAAGAAGGACAGCGCTTCCGACTGGCGGCCGGCGGCAATGGCGGCTTCGGCAACGCCCATTTCAAATCCTCCACCAACCGGGCGCCGCGCCACGCCAATCCCGGTCTTGAGGGTGTCGAAAAGGCCATCTGGCTGCGCCTCAAACTGATCGCCGATGCCGGCATTGTGGGCCTGCCCAATGCCGGCAAGTCGACGTTGCTCTCGGCCGTCACCCGAGCGCGTCCGAAAATCGCCGACTATCCCTTCACCACGCTCCACCCCAATCTCGGGGTCGCGCAGGTGGACAGCCGCGAAATCATCCTCGCCGACATTCCCGGGCTGATCGAGGGCGCCCACGAAGGCGTCGGGATCGGCGACCGGTTCCTCGGCCATGTCGAGCGCACGCGGGTCATGATGCATCTGGTGTCCGCTCAGGAGGAAGATGTCGCAACCGCCTACCGGACGGTTCGCAACGAGTTGGAGGCCTACGGGCACGGCCTGGGAGACAAGCCGGAGATCGTCGCGCTGTCGCAGGCCGACACCCTGGATGATGACGGGCGTGCGGAAAAAGCAGCAGCGCTGGAATCCGCATGCGGCGTCAAGCCGTTCGTTCTGTCGGCCATCTCCGGGGAAGGCATGCTGCCGGCGCTGCGGGCGCTGGCCAGCATCATCACTGAAGCCGAGGAAGCGGAAAAGGTGGACGGGTCGGGGTCATGAGCACGCCGCGCCATGCGCTCAAGCAATACCGGCGCATCGTCATCAAGATCGGCTCGGCCCTGCTCGTCGATGCCGAAGACGGGCTGCGCCAGGCCTGGCTTGGTTCGTTGTGCCGCGATATCGCTGAACTTCGCGCACTTGGTACCGAATTCATCGTCGTCTCCTCCGGCGCCATTGCGCTCGGCCGCACGGTGCTGCGCGACACCCCGCTCGGCAAAAGCCGCGGCCGGCTGAAGCTGGAGGAGAACCAGGCCGCCGCTGCCGTCGGCCAGATCGCCCTGGCCGAAGCCTGGTCAAAGGCCCTGTCGCTTGACAATCTCATCGCCGGGCAGATCCTGCTCACCCTGGGGGATACGGAAGAACGCCGGCGCTACCTCAACGCTCGCGCCACGATCAGTCAGCTTCTGGCGGCAGGCGCCGTGCCTGTGATCAACGAAAACGACACGGTGGCGACCTCGGAAATTCGCTACGGCGACAATGACAGGCTGGCGGCCCGCGTCGCCACCATGGCCGGCGCCGACCTGTTGATCCTGCTGTCCGACGTCGACGGACTCTACACGGCGCCGCCGCACAGCAATCCGGACGCCGACTTTCTCCACACCGTCGAAGAAATCACCCCGCGGATCGAGGCGATGGCCGGCAAGGCCGGCTCGGAACTGTCGCGCGGCGGCATGAAGACGAAGATCGATGCCGGCCGCATGGCAACCGCCGCCGGCTGCGCCATGGTGATCGCTTCTGGCAAGGTCGACCATCCGCTCGCCGCCATCGACGCCGGTGCGCGCCACAGTCTCTTCCTGCCCAGCACATCGCCCGTGACCGCGCGCAAGAAATGGATCGCCGGCCAGCTCGAACCGGCCGGCATCTTTCATGTCGACGCAGGCGCCGAACGGGCGCTCCGATCGGGCAAGAGCCTGTTGCCAGCCGGCGTCCGGCGCGTGTCGGGCGGCTTCATGCGAGGCGACACCGTGGCTATCCACCTCGACGGCGGCGGCGAAATCGCTCGCGGCCTCGCGGCGTACGATTCAGACGAAGCGCTGCAGATTGTCGGCCGCAAATCCACGGAAATCTTCGAGATTCTGGGGTATGCCGGCCGTGCCGCGATGATTCACCGCGACGATATGGTGTTGACAGGCACCCCAATAGACCCGAAGGAAGACGGCGAAGGCCGGAGGTAATCATGTTGATCCAGGCAGACGGACAGAACGTAGAGCAACTCATGCTCGAAATTGGCCAGCGAGCCCGTGCTGCCCAGGCGCCACTGGCGATCGCATCGGCCGAGCAGAAGAACACGGCTCTGGCAGCCATGGCGGATGCGGTCATGGCCGACATGGATGCCATCCTTGAGGCCAATGCGGCGGATATGAAGCATGCGGAAGAGATCGATATGGCGGCCTCTTTCAAAGACCGGCTGCGGCTCGATCCGGAGCGCGTGACCGCCATGGCCGACGGAATCCGGGCGATCGCGGCACTGACCGATCCGGTGGGCGATGTGATCGCGGCGTGGGACCGACCCAATGGCCTGGCGATAGAACGGGTGAGGACGCCCCTCGGCGTCATCGGCGTGGTCTACGAAAGCCGCCCCAATGTGACCGCCGACGCCGGCGCGCTGTGCCTGAAGGCCGGCAATGCGGTGATCCTGCGCGGCGGTTCCGATTCCATTCATTCTTCGACCGCGATCCACGCCAGCCTGGTGCGCGGATTGAAGGTCGCCGACTTGCCGGAGGACGCCATCCAGATCGTGCCGACCACCGATCGTGGCGCCGTTGGCGAAATGCTCAAGGGCCTGGGCGGCGCCATCGACGTCATCGTACCGCGCGGCGGCAAGGGACTGGTCGGCCGCGTGCAAAGCGAGGCCCGGGTGCCCGTCTTTGCCCATCTGGAAGGCCTCTGCCACCTCTATGTCGACAAATCCGCCGATACCGACATGGCCTCTTCCATCGCAGTCAATGCCAAGATGCGACGCACCGGGATATGCGGTGCTGCGGAAACCCTGCTCGTCGACCGGGCGGCCGCACAGACCCATCTCGCACCCGTTCTGGACGCGCTGCAGGCTGCCGGGTGTTCCATACGCGCCACGGCCGAAGTCAAGGCGCTATGGCCCGCTGCCGAAGACGCCAGCGAAGAGGACTGGACGACGGAATATCTTGATTCGATCATTTCGGTCGCAATGGTCGACGGCATCGACGGTGCCATCGCTCATGTCGGCCGCTATTCGTCTAACCACACCGAGGCCGTTATCGCCGAAGATCCGAACGTGGTCGAAAGGTTCTTTAACGAGATCGATTCGGCCATCCTGCTGCACAACGCCTCGACGCAGTATGCCGATGGCGGCGAGTTCGGCATGGGTGCTGAAATCGGCATCGCGACCGGAAAGATGCACGCTCGCGGGCCTGTGGGTGTCGAACAGCTCACATCGTTCAAGTACCGGGTACACGGCTCCGGTCAGACAAGACCATAGCACCTTATTCAGTGATCGATCGAACCGAAGTCGCCGCGCCCTGTTTGCGCATGCCACATGTCGAGCCGGGCATGGCCGTCGGCCTTTTCGGCGGGTCCTTCAATCCGCCCCATGACGGTCACATGCTGGTCGCCGAAACGGCATTACGCAAGCTGCGCATTCACCAGCTCTGGTGGATGGTCACACCGGGTAACCCTCTGAAAGAAAACAGCGGTTTGCCTGGCCTCGGGCAGCGACTTGCCTGGTGCCGAGAGCGCATTTCCGATCCCCGCATCAAGCTGACCGCCTTCGAGGCCGCGCATGAATTGCGCTACACCGCAGAAACGCTCGATTTCATTCTCGAGCGCAATCGCGGCGTCGACTTCGTCTGGGTGATGGGCGCGGACAACCTGGCCGGGTTTCATCGCTGGCAGAACTGGCATGAAATTGCCAATTCCGTACCGATCGCGGTGATCGACCGTCCGGGCTCGACCCTGGCCTATCTATCTTCGATCATGGCCAAAACCTTCGATCACGCTCGGGTCGACGAAGCCGATGTGGGTGCTCTTGCCCGCATGGATCCGCCGGCCTGGACCTTCATTCACGGGCGGCGATCGCCGCTTTCCTCCACTGCCATTCGCAGTGGCATGACAGGTTCATCCGACCAGATTCAGCCGTAGCGACTGAAAAACCTCAAAAAATTCGTGAAGAGCTTTGTCTTGAAACCTTCAGCATTCCATGCCTATGTTTGGCTGTGTTTGCCACGGTGTTCTCCCGTGAGTCGCAACCTTGTGTTGCAATGGGTGCGAAAAGGGCGTTTTTGGCCGGCAATGGTGCCGGTTACGCAAGAGGCCATGGCAGACGCGCGACGCTTGTTCTGTCACGGAAAGGAAAGACACTGAGAACAGCACACAGCAAGGGAAATGCCGCAAGCGTTTCCTCTACCGCACTGGAAAGCGGCACTGCTGCGATCCATGCGTTGAAACTGGTCCTCGCCAGCCTCGAGGATTCCAAGGCAGAAGATATTGTCTCCATCGACATAGCGGGCAAGTCGGCACTGGGCGACCACATGGTCGTGGCTTCTGGCCGATCGAACCGCCATGTGACGGCTATCTGCGACCATCTGCTGCGCGACCTGAAAAACGCCGGCCTCGGACAGGCCAAGGTCGAAGGTCTCGCCCATGGCGATTGGGTGCTGATAGACACCGGAGACATCATTATTCACGTATTCCGCCCGGAAATCAGGGAGTTCTACAGCATCGAGAAGATGTGGATGACCCCTGAAGCCGAAGAAGACACGGTGCACTAAAGGACGGAACTCTGCCCCGGCGGGAAGCCGGGCGAGCGGAGTGTGAGGCCAATGCGGGTGACGCTATATGCCGTGGGCCGGCTGAAATCCGGCCCCGAAAGAGATCTTACCGCGCGTTATGTCGACCGGTTCAAGAAGACAGGCGCGGCAATAGGCCTCGATTTCAATCGCGTTGTCGAACTGCCCGAAAGCCGAGCTTCGAATGCTGCCGTCCGCAAGCGCGAAGAAGCGGACGCCCTGACCCGACAGCTCCCGCAGGACAGAACCCTGGCAGCGCTCGACGAGCGGGGCAAAGCACTCGATTCGCAGGCTTTTGCCGCTTCGCTTGCTCGCTGGCGCGACGACGGGCAGCGGGATCTTTGCGTCGTCATCGGGGGCCCCGACGGCCTCGATCCGGAGTTTCTCGCCCAGGCCGATGCCACGATCTGTTTCGGAAAAATGACCTGGCCGCACCAATTGGTGCGCATCATGGTGGCCGAACAGCTCTACCGCGCCGTAACCATCCTGACAGGCCATCCCTACCACAGAAACTGACATTCGCTGTCGGGAAACGCGAGAGTTGCCAGACACGCGTTTACGCTGGTGCGTCGGCTTTGCCTTATCGCTGCCACGCTTGCCTGCCATAGCTGATTCGACAACCCTGACGGATTCCCCTGGGCACGGCATCCATACGGCGGCCGGTGGCGGCTGTCGGCACTTTGATTTATGATTCGGATATGCGGGACCGGCAGCCAGGACCATCCAGTTACCAGCAAGCAAGCGCTCTTTGTGGCGCATTGCTGCTTTCTGTCTGCCTGAGTGCACCGGCGCTCCCGCAGGAGACATCCCCGAATCCTGGAACTTTCCGAAAGCCGACGGTCGAGGATCTCGACCGGCAGCGCGCGGCGGGCATGAGCGAGCTGGAGAAGATCTCCGCCGATATTGGCCTTTCCCGCGAGCGGCAGAAGCAACTGGAAGACAGCATCGCCCAGTTGAAGAAAGATCAGGCGAGCATGCGCACCGCGCTTGTTCAAAGCGCCAAGACCCAGAAGAAACTCACCGCCGACATATCCGAAAGCGAGTTGCGGCTGGCCAGCCTGCGCGGCCGCGAGGATACGGTGCGCCAATCGCTGCGAGCCCGGCGCGATACGCTGGCTGAAGTGCTCGCTGCGTTGCAACGCATGGGACGCAACCCGCCGCCCGCATTGCTTGTCAGCCCCGAAGATGCGCTGTCCTCGGTGCGCAGCGCCATTTTGCTCGGGGCCGTTGTTCCCGATATTCGCCAGCGCGCTGACCGCCTGATGGTCGATCTTCAGGAGCTGACCACCATCCGGGCCTCGATTTCGAACGAGCGTGAGCTGCTGATCGCAACTCTGGAGGAGCAGGCGGAGGAAGAGGAACGCCTGAAGCTGCTCCTGGAAGAAAAGCAGAGGCGAGCCGAACAGAATCGCGAACTGCTGACCGCTGAAACGGAAGCCGCGAAACGGCTGGCCGAACGGGCGGAAAGCATGGAAGAGCTCATTGACAGCCTCGGCAATCAGATCGATTCGGTGCGCAAGGCCGCTGATGAAGCGCGCCAGGCAGAAGAAAAACGCGCCGCCGAGTCCCAGGAGAAGCGTGAAAAGGCCCGACAACTTGCCCGCACCGGCGAAGCCGATGCCGACCGACTGGCGCCCGCCTACGCGTTTTCCGATCTGAAAGAGAGTCTTGAATTACCCGTCGCCGGTTTACTCGCGGCGTCCTTCGGCGACGACGACGGCGCCGGTCATCCGCTGCAAGGCATGATGCTTTCAACTGTGCATGACGCGATTGTGACGGCGCCGGCGGACGGGTGGGTGGTATATTCCGGTCCGTTCCGATCCTATGGGCAGTTGCTCATCCTCAACGCGGGAGACGACTATCATTTGGTCCTGGCGGGAATGGGCAGCATCAGTGCCACAATCGGTCAGTTCGTCATTGCCGGCGAGCCCGTGGGACGGATGGATGCTCGCAAAAGAGTGGCGTCCGCTTCGGTCTTACTACTGGCCTCTGACGAGCCGACGCTATACATTGAGTTTAGAAAAGGCGGCAAGCCCGTCGATCCGGCTCCTTGGTGGGCCAGCAAACCTTCTGGAAGGGTAAGCAATGATTCGTAAGGTATCACTTCTGGCCGTCGGCGCCGTCATTGGTGCGGTCTCGGTGACCGCTTTGCACTCCGTCGGCACCTCTGCCGTGGCGGCGAATTCCGAGACCTACAAGCAACTGTCGATCTTCGGCGACGTCTTCGAGCGGGTCCGCGCCCAATACGTCACACCGCCGCAGGAAGACGAGCTTGTCGAAAACGCCATCAACGGCATGCTGACATCGCTCGATCCGCATTCCAGCTTCCTCAATGCCAAGGATGCCGACGAGATGCGCACCCAGACCCGGGGCGAGTTCGGCGGACTGGGCATTGAGGTGACGCTCGACCGCGACAGCGAGCTGGTCAAGGTTATCACACCGATCGACGACACGCCGGCATCGCGCGCAGGCGTTCTTTCCGGCGACCTGATTTCCGAAATCGACGGCGAGCCGGTTCGCGGTCTGTCACTGACCCAGGCGGTTGAAAAGATGCGAGGCCCGGTCGGATCCTCAATCGATCTGACAGTCCTGCGCGAAGGCGCCGATGCGCCGATCGACATCAAGATCACCCGCGCCATCATCAAGGTGAAGGCGGTGAAATTCCGGGTTGAGGAGGACATCGGCTATATCCGCGTCATCTCCTTCACCGAGAAGACCTACAGCGACCTCGAAAACGCCATCGACAAGATCGAGGCCGAAGTTCCGGAGGACAAGCTGAAGGGTTTTGTAGTTGACCTGCGTCTGAACCCAGGCGGACTGCTCGATCAGGCAATCAACGTCTCCGACGCGTTTCTCGACCGCGGTGAAATCGTCTCCACCCGGGGCCGCAACCCGGAAGAAACCCGGCGCTACAATTCGCGGCCCGGCGACCTGACCGATGGCAAGCCGATCGTCGTGCTGGTCAACGGCGGGTCGGCCAGTGCTTCCGAAATCGTTGCCGGCGCCCTGCAGGATCACAAGCGGGCAACCATTGTCGGAACAACCTCGTTCGGCAAGGGTTCGGTGCAGACCATCATACCGCTCGGTGAAAATGGCGCACTGCGGCTGACCACGGCGCTCTACTACACGCCATCGGGCAAATCGATCCAGGGCACCGGCATCAAGCCGGACATCATCGTCAACCAACCACTTCCGGAAGAGCTGCAGGGCCGGATTCGCCAGACCGGTGAATCCGAACTGCGTGGCCATATTCAGGGCAAGGAGGAGACCGAAGAAGGCTCCGGCTCCATCGCCTATGTGCCGCCGGAAGCTGAAGATGACGAGCAGCTCGGTTATGCTCTCGACCTGATCCGCGGCGTTGAAACCAACCCGGCTTATCCGCCAAGCCCGGAACAGGCGGCCAAGAAAATGGAAAAAGCTGACGACAAGACGACCAAAACCGAATAAGGCAGGTGGCCGCTCCCATCGGAGCGGCCTTTTCTTTTACGGACAGCACTGGTGACGACGGGCTCCGATCTCGACAAACCGTTGGGACAACACCGCAAAGGCGGTGGCCAACGGCGTGGCCGGTCTCGAGGCCGCGGCGCTTGGGTGATCGGCACGGCTTTCGTGGTGCTGTTTGCCGGCGCCGGCTATTTTGCGTTTCAGCAGACGACTCCTCATGGTGGTCAGCAGGCGGAACCGGCAACGCCTGAGCCATCGGTCCACACTGCCACAGTGCCGCAGCCGCAGGTCGCAGAAGATCCGGCAAAGCCGCTCGCAGGCAGTTCCGGGGCCAATGTCCAACGCACGCTGACGGATGAGGGTCATACCGTCACCAAGATTACGCCGCTGGACCGCAGAGGTGATGGTGCGGTGATCATTTCCGGCGCCGGCCAGGTCGGACAACAGCCGCAAGTGGCACACTTGCCGATCCCCGAGCTCCTTGAAAACACCGACTTCGGACGCCTTCCGGTTGTCGGCGCGGACGGCCGCCGCCCGATGGACGCCTACGCCCGGCCCTGGTCCGGTGCGCGCGGCACTCGAATTGCTATTGTTGTCGGCGGCCTCGGCCTGAGCCAGACAGGCACCCAGAACGCCATCAGAACGTTGCCGCCGGAGATTACACTGGCCTTCGCGGCGACCGGCAACAGTCTTCAACGCTGGCTTCAGGAAGCCCGCAGAGGCGGTCATGAGGTTCTGTTGCAGGTTCCCTTCGAGCCATTCGATTATCCCAACAACGATCCTGGCCCCCGAACGCTTTTGGTTGCGGACGGATCGCAGCAGAATCTCGACGACTTGCACTGGGCCATGGGCCGCATCACCAACTACACCGGTGTCATGAACTTCATGGGCGCTCGGTACCTGTCGGACCCGGCCGCAACGGAAACGCTGATGCGGGACCTCGCCAAACGCGGCGTGCTGTTTCTGGACGACGGCACCTCGGCCCAGACCGTGACCGGTGCTATCGCCCGTGCAATTGGCGTTCCATACGCTGAAGGCAATATGGTGGTGGACAGCAAGATCGACCGCTCGGAAATCATGCGGCGGCTCGATGACGTCGAGCGGGTCGCCAAGCGCGATGGCACGGCCATTGCGACCGCGTCGGCGTTCGATGTCAGTGTCGATGCCATCGCCGCATGGGCCAATGAGGCCAAGGCACGCGGCATTGAGATCGTCGCGGTGTCAGCTTTGACCGATGATCCGGAAAAGTTCTGACATGGGTCAGAAACGGCCAAAGGCACCCGATCTCCCTTATCGACGCTGTGTCGGTATCGTCGTCCTGAACGCATCTGGCCTCGTCTGGGCCGGCCGCCGGGTCCCCAAGACCATCGACAAAGATGACCCGCGTGCACATCTATGGCAGCTTCCACAGGGCGGCATCGACAAGGGCGAAGAACCGCTGGAGGCTGCGCGCCGCGAGCTTTATGAGGAAACCGGTATAAAAAGCGTTTCGCTGATCGCCGAAGCGCCAGACTGGATCTCCTACGACCTCCCGCAAAAACTCATGGGCGTTGCCCTGAAGGGCAAGTATCGCGGTCAGACTCAACGCTGGTTTGCCTTCCGCTTCGAGGGCGACGACAGTGAAATCGCCATCGATCCGCCTCCGGACGGTCACAAGGCGGAATTCGACGCCTGGGCCTGGAAGCCGCTCTCCGACATGCCCGGCCTCGTTGTGTCGTTCAAACGCGCCGTCTATGATCAGGTCGTCGACGCGTTTGCGCATCTGCAGGGAGAGAACGCATGAAGCTGATCGGCCTCATCGGCGGCATGAGTTGGGAATCGACCGCGCTCTACTACCGCCTGATGAACGAGGAAGTGAAGGCACGCCTTGGCGGCCTGCATTCGGCCCGAATCCTCCTGCATTCGGTCGACTTCCAGGAAATCGAGGCCCTGCAGCATGCCGATGACTGGGACGGTACGGCCGAAATTCTGGGAGAGGCCGCGAGTGGTCTCGCCGCCGCCGGCGCCGACTTTCTGGTGATTGCCACCAACACCATGCACAAGGTGGCCGATGCCGTCGAAGCAAAGTCAGGCCTGCCGATCCTGCATATTGCCGATCCGACCGGCGCGGCGCTCGTCGCCGACGGCGTGCGCAAAGTTGGTCTGCTCGGCACGCGCTTCACGATGGAACAGGCTTTCTATCGCGAGCGTCTGGAAAACGAGTTCGACCTGGAGGTGATCGTGCCCCACGCCGAGTCCCAGGCCGAAATCCACCGCATCATCTACGAAGAACTGTGCAAAGGCATCGTGACGGAACCTTCCGCCGAGGTGTTTCAGGGCGCCATCGCCAATCTCGCCGCCGCAGGTGCCGAAGCCGTCATCCTCGGCTGCACCGAGATTACGATGATCGTTGATCCCAATGCGGCAGACCTTCCGACCTACGACACGACCGCTCTCCATGCGAAAGCGGCGGTTGAACAGGCGCTTGCCCAATAGCCCGGCTTTGTTCGTTCAGGGTGCCGAAGACACGCCACGAAGTGCTAATCGGAACAAAAAAAGGCGGGTCAGACCCGCCTTCATCGTCTCGAACCTGACGCTGTCTTCAAACAGCGTCCTGCAAGGTCAGCAGGTTGTCCAGATTCTCTGCAATGCGCGATTTGTCGGCGTCGGTCTTGGCGTCGGCCAGGTCTTCGCGCGTGTTTTGGATGCGCTGGGCCAGCTCTTCGCGGTCGATATCGTCCACATGCACGGCCGATTCGGCGAGCAGTGTACAGCCCTCAGGCAGGATATCGGCGAAGCCGCCGAACACCACATAGCGGTTGCTATCGCCGGAGGCAGACTTCACCTCGACGATGCCCGGCTTGATCGTGGTCATCACCGGAGCGTGGTTGGCCATCACGGTCATTTCACCATCGCTGCCTGGAATGATCACCTCGCTCACGGATTCCGACAGCAACAGCCGTTCCGGCGAGACGAGTTCGAAGTTGAAGCTTTCGGCCATAACGTCACTTTCCCGATGCAGCCGGCGGCAGCGCCACCGTCCGGTCGTGCCTTAGGCGGCTTCCGCTGCCAGTCTCTGGGCTTTTTCGATTGCCTGGTCGATGCCGCCGACCATGTAGAAGGCGGCTTCCGGTAGATGGTCGTATTCGCCTTCGACAAGGCCCTTGAAGCTCTTGATAGTGTCCTCCAGGTCGACCAGCTGGCCGGGCGAGCCGGTGAACACCTCGGCGACGAAGAAGGGCTGCGACAGGAAGCGCTCGATTTTGCGGGCGCGCGTCACAGTCAGCTTGTCGTCTTCCGACAGTTCGTCCATGCCGAGAATGGCGATGATGTCTTGCAGGGACTTGTAGCGCTGAAGGATCGACTGCACGTTACGGGCCACATCGTAGTGCTCCTCACCGACGATCATCGGATCGAGCATGCGCGAAGTGGAATCGAGCGGGTCCACGGCCGGGTAGATGCCCTTTTCCGAGATGGCACGGTTGAGCACCGTCGTGGCGTCGAGGTGTGCAAACGAGGTCGCCGGCGCCGGGTCGGTCAGATCGTCGGCCGGAACGTAGACGGCCTGTACGGAAGTGATCGACCCCTTGTTGGTCGTTGTGATGCGCTCCTGCATGGTGCCCATGTCGGTAGCCAGCGTCGGCTGGTAACCCACGGCCGAAGGAATGCGGCCCAGCAGCGCCGACACTTCCGAGCCGGCCTGGGTGAAGCGGAAGATGTTGTCGATGAAGAACAGCACGTCCTGACCTTCGTCGCGGAAATGCTCGGCCACGGTCAGGCCCGTCAGGGCGACACGGGCACGGGCGCCGGGCGGCTCGTTCATCTGGCCGAAGACGAGCGCGCATTTCGAGCCTTCGGTCGATCCGTTGTTTTCTTTCGGATCCTTGTTGACGCCCGATTCGATCATTTCCCAGTAAAGGTCATTGCCTTCGCGGGTGCGCTCGCCGACCCCGGCGAACACCGAGAAGCCGCCATGCGCCTTGGCGACGTTGTTGATCAGCTCCTGGATGAGAACCGTCTTGCCCACGCCGGCGCCGCCGAACAGGCCGATTTTGCCGCCCCTTGCATAGGGCGCAAGCAGGTCGACCACCTTGATGCCGGTGACCAGGATCTCAGCTTCCGTCGACTGATCGACATAGGCCGGCGCTTCCTGGTGGATGCCGCGCCGGGCGGCGGTTTCGACCGGACCGGCCTCGTCGATCGACTCGCCGATGACGTTCATGATGCGACCCAGCGTCTCGTCGCCGACCGGCACCGAGATTGGCGCGCCGGTATCGAAGACTTCCTGTCCACGGACCAGACCCTCGGAGGAGTCCATGGCGATCGTGCGCACCGTGTTCTCGCCCAGGTGCTGCGCCACTTCCAGAACCAGACGGTTGCCCAGATTGTCGGTTTCCAGCGCGTTCAGGATCGGCGGCAGGTGATCCTCGAAGGCGACGTCGACCACGGCGCCGATAACCTGTGTTATCGTGCCCTTGACGCCCGATGTGTCGATTGCGGCGGTAGCTGCCTCAGCCATGTCATTACCCTCTTGATAGAGCTCTTAGAGCGCTTCCGCGCCCGAAATGATTTCGATCAGTTCCTTGGTGATCTGCGCCTGACGCTGGCGGTTGTAGGTCAGCGTCAGTTTGTCGATCATGTCACCGGCATTGCGCGTCGCATTGTCCATGGCGGACATGCGAGCGCCCTGCTCGGAAGCGCTGTTTTCCAGCAGCGCGCGGAATATCTGCACCGCAATGTTGCGCGGAATGAGATCGTTCAGGATTGTTTCGGCGTCCGGTTCGTATTCGTAGACGGCGCTGTCGCCGGCTTCCTCGGCCGGGGCGTCGCCGGTGCCCGCCGGAATGATCTGCTGGGCCGTCGGAACCTGGGTCATCACCGACTGGAATTCCGAGTAGAACAGCGTGCAGATATCGAAACCGCCATGGTTGAACAGATCGATAACCTGGCGGGCGATGTCGTTGGCGTTTTCATAGCCGACACGCTTGACCTCGCGCAGGTCGACCCTGTCGATGATCAGCGGCTCGTATTGCCGCTTCAGGATGTCATAACCCTTCTTGCCGACGCACAGGATCTTGATTTCCTTGCCTTGCGCCTGCAACTCGGCAATGCGGTCGCGCGCCAGACGGGCGATCTGCGAGTTGAAGCCACCGCACAATCCGCGCTCTGCCGTGCAGACAACCAGCAGATGGGTGACGTCCTCTCCGGTGCCGGTCATCAGATGCGGCGTGTCATGGCCCTCGGTCACCGCACCGGCGATATTGGCCAGCACCGCACTCATGCGCTGCGAGTAGGGCCGCGCAGCCTCCGCCGCCTCCTGGGCGCGCCGCAGCTTCGCCGCGGCGACCATCTGCATCGCCTTGGTGATCTTCTGCGTCGCCTTGACAGAGGCGATCCGGTTTCTCAGATCCTTTAGTGAAGGCATCCGTTATCCGTCCGTTGCTTGGTTTCCGTTCCCTGAAAATCAGGCGTAGGACTTGGCATAGTCTTCGATCGCGGCGGTCAGCTGCTTGGTGGTTTCGTCGCTGAGGGCCTTCTCCGTGCGGATGGCGTCGAGAACCGCCTTGCCGTCGCCGCGCATGTGGGCGAGCAGGCCTTCCTCGAACTTGCCAACTTCCTCCACAGGCAGGCCATCGAGGTAGCCATTGACGCCGGCGAAGATCACCGCAACCTGTTCCTCGGTCTTGAGCGGCGAGAACTGCGGCTGCTTCAGCAGTTCCGTCAGCCGGGCGCCGCGGTTGAGCAGACGCTGGGTAGCGGCATCGAGGTCTGAGCCGAACTGCGCAAAGGCCGCCATTTCGCGATACTGCGCCAACTCGCCCTTGATCGAACCGGCGACCTGTTTCATGGCCTTGATCTGGGCCGATGATCCAACACGGGACACTGACAGTCCGACGTTCACGGCCGGGCGGATGCCCTGATAGAACAGGTCGGTTTCCAGGAATATCTGGCCGTCGGTGATCGAGATCACGTTGGTCGGAATGAACGCCGACACATCGTTGCCCTGGGTCTCGATGACCGGCAGCGCCGTCAGCGAACCCGAACCGTTGTCGTCATTCAGCTTCGCCGCCCGTTCCAGCAGGCGCGAGTGCAGGTAGAAAACGTCGCCCGGATAGGCCTCGCGGCCCGGCGGACGGCGCAGCAGCAGCGACATCTGGCGGTAGGCGACGGCCTGCTTCGAAAGGTCGTCGTAACCGATCAGCGCGTGCATGCCGTTGTCGCGGAAATATTCGCCGATGGCGCAGCCGGCGAACGGCGCCAGGAACTGCATGGGTGCCGGGTCGGAGGCCGTCGCCGCGACGATGATCGAATATTCGAGCGCGCCGCGCTCCTCCAACACCTTGGCGAACTGCGCAACCGTGGAGCGTTTCTGGCCGACGGCGACATAAACGCAGTAGAGCTTGTCGCCCTCGGCGCCGCTGTCGTGGATTGGCTTCTGGTTAAGGAAGGTGTCGAGCAGGATGGCGGTCTTGCCGGTCTGACGGTCGCCAATGACCAGCTCGCGCTGGCCTCGGCCGATCGGGATCAAAGCGTCGATCGCCTTGAGGCCGGTGGACATTGGTTCATGCACCGACCGGCGCGGGATAATACCTGGCGCCTTGACGTCCACACGGCGACGCTCGTCGGACTCGATCGGGCCCTTCCCGTCGATCGGATTGCCGAGGGCGTCGACCACTCGGCCGAGCAGGCCTTTGCCAACCGGCACTTCCACAATCGCACCGGTCCGCTTGACGGTATCGCCTTCGGAAATGTCCCGGTCCGGGCCGAACAGAACGACACCGACATTGTCATCTTCCAGGTTCAGCGCCATGCCGCGAATTCCGCCCGGGAATTCGACCATCTCACCGGCCTGGACATTATCGAGGCCGTAGACACGGGCGATGCCGTCACCGACGGACAGCACCTGGCCGACTTCGGAGACTTCCGCCTCCTGGCCGAAATTTTTAATCTGATCTTTGAGAATTGCGGAGATTTCCGCGGCGCGGATGTCCATCAGCCGACCTCTTTCAGTGCAAGCTTAAGGGAAGAGAGTTTGGTGCGAAGGGATGTGTCGATTTGACGCGAGCCGACCTTGACGATCAGCCCGCCCATAATAGACGGGTCGACGACGACATGGATTGTCACGTCTTTTCCGGTGACGCTTTTCAGCGCCGCCTTTAATTCGGTTTCCTGCTCGGCGGTCAGCGCGCGGGCCGATGTCACTTCGGCAGATACTTCACCGCGGTGCTTTGCCTCGATCTGACGATAGGCCCGGATGATGCCGGGAACGGCAAAAAGCCTGCGATTCTTCGCCACGACGCGCAGGAAATTGCCCACGAGCCCATCGAAACCGGCCTTGTCGGCGATTGCCGCAATGGCCTTGAACTGATCGTCGGCCGAAAAAACCGGGCTGACAATGAGCCGTTTCAGGTCTTCGCTCTCGGCGATCAGGTTTTCAAGACGGGTAAGTTCAGCGCTGATTGCACCATCGGAATTCTGCTCCAGCGCCAGGTCGAACAGCGACGATGCGTATCGCTCTGCAACACCGGAAATGTGGGAAGTTGTGTCTGCCACGGGCGCACGATTCTCAAAGCTGAACCCAAGGATTTCCCATCAGCGTCAGCCGATCTCGCAAATCCTTGAATTTATTTCGATATTTCCAGACAAGCGAAAAGACTTCCAGCCCCTCATCTGAAATTCGTGGTTCGTCTAGCACACGTCCGATGGACTCGCAACACGCTTTGGATCGTGCTTTCGACGCACTGCAGCATATTCCGCGTTGAATCACAGAAAAATACGTCAGGGAAATGACATCAGGTCGGCTGCGGCCGGCGGCCATTGAGATACGGGCTTCCGGCGTCCGACCGTGAACCGCCGAAGAAGCTCTCGAACATTGGAATGCAGGCCGCACCGACGGCACCCACCTCCGGCCCAAAGCTCGATGGCCGCAGCGGAGCGACCGTAAGGCCACGCGAGGGACCGTCGATCGGGTCGGCCAGGATTGAATCGACAAGGCGTTCGTTCAGCCATTTCGGCAGCCGGCCACCGATGACGATCACTGATGGATCGAAAAAACCGCTCACCGCCCGCACCGCCTGGCGCAGTTGAACGCCGGCTCGGCTGACCCAATCGTCGATCAAAGTCTGCCCCTTCTCGCCAACCCGGTCGAGGTGATCGAAATCCTCAAGTGCAATGCCGCCGGCCGAGAGGCATTTGATGAGATCCTGACCGGACGGCCTCGGAGCGGCATAGGGAAACAGCACGCCGGGGAGGCAGGCATTGCCGTGCACGCCGCGAAACAGCCGGCCGTCGATCACCGCACCGCCACCGACGCCGTGGCCAATGTGGATGAAGAACATCGATGGCCCATCGTCCTCCAGACGGCCGAATACATGCTCCCCGAGCGCCGCCGCCGAGCCATCATTTTCAAAGTGAAACGGCATTTCGAACACATCGGTAAAGGCCTTGAAGGTTCGGCCCTCATCGAAGTCGGAAAACAGTTCATGCGCTTTCAGGTCTTTTTCAAAAGTGCCGAAATTGCCCGGCAGCGCACAGCCAACGCCGACCAGCCGATCGCGGCCGATCCGATGGCGCGCCCGCATGTCGTGAATGGCGGCACGCGCCGCCTCGGCCACACCGGCGGCTGACTGATCGACAATATCGATGCTGCGGGTCGCCGCCAGACGCCCGGTCAGATCGAGAATGGCGATTTCCATGCGTCGCAGGGAAAAGATCAGACCGGCCGAATAGTAGCTGCCGCCAGCCAGCGACAGCAACCGTTTCGGCTGGCCGGCTCGGCCCTGTCGGTCAGTTTCCTCTGCCAGGATACCGAGATCCAGCAGTCCGGAAATCAGGCGTGTGACGGACGCTCCAGTCATGCCGGACAGGCGCGCCAGGTCGACACGCGCCACGGCGCGTCCCGAGGCGACCAGTTCGATCAGTTTTTTTTCGTTCAGCGACAGCTGGCGCATGTTCTTCTCAGTTACTTTTGCACAAGTCCATTGACAACAGATGGATCAGAAAATTAAATTACGCAATGTAATTAACTTGTCACAGAGGCGCGATAGAAACCGGAATCATCCGATTTCCCCAAGCACCTTAAAGGGAGGCACAGCATGAGCATTGGATATTCATCATTGTCGGGATTAGCTGCCGCGGCAGCTCTTTTCTTGGCATCAGCGGCCGCACAGGCTGAAAGCATCGTCATCTATTCGCCCCAGGGCGGCGAGCGCGCCGAATGGATCAAGGAGCAGGCCATGGCGGCCGGCCACGACGTCGACATTCTCGTTGCCGGCGGCGGCGAGCTGTTCGATCGCCTGTTGGCCGAAAAAAACAATCCCCAGGCCGATGTTGTCTTCGGCCTCGTCGACACCTCAATGGCCCTGCTGAAGGGCGAAGGCATGTTCCAGCCCTATACGCCTTCATGGGCCGATGGTCTTCCGGAGCAATACAAGGGCGCTGACGGGCAGATTCACAAATTCTGGCAGACCCCGGTCGTCCTCGCCTACAATGCTGATGCCTTGTCGGAAGCGGATGCGCCCAAGAGCTGGCTGGATATGACCGACGAACGTTACAGCGGCAAATTCGTCATCGGCAGCAGCGCCTGGCAGACGACCCGCGTATATCTGGCCGGCATGCTGGCTCGCTTCCTCGACACCGACGGCAATGTGAGCGATGAAGGTTGGGACTTCATGCGCGACCTCTATGCCAATGCTATTGTCGTCAATGACGGCGACTCCAAAACTCAGGCCTTTGCGTCAAAGGAAGCCATCATCGACCTCAACTGGTTCGGTGGCGCTTTCCGCCAGGCCGACAATGTCGGGTACACCGTCAAGCTGGTCGATACCGAAGGCGGCACCCCTTTCATCGCCGAAGGCATTGCCATCATGAACGGCACGGATCATCTCGACGAGGCAAAAGCCTTCGTTGACTGGTTCGGTTCGCCGGAATTCATGGCTGCTTACGCCAAGCAGTTCGGCCAGGCGCCGGTCCATCCCGAAGCCATCGAGATGTCACCGGAAGATGTGCGCCAAAAGGCAGTCCTTGTCTCCCCACAGCCGGTTGACTGGGACGCAATTGCCCCCAAACTCGATGGCTGGCTGCAGAAGATCGAGCTGGAAATCCGCTAATCCCGGCCGGGTGCAGGCGGTCCACCCGCCTGCACCCGCTGAAGGAGCATTGCCGTGGCCGACGCCGTCATGTCCATCCACGATCTCGACGTCGGCTATGACGACAAGGTCGTTGTCTCGGGCTTCACCCTCGATATCGCGCCGGGTGAATTCGTATCGCTGCTCGGGCCTTCCGGCTGCGGCAAGACAACCATCCTGAGGGCCATCGCCGGTTTCCTCAAGGCAAGCCGCGGCTCCATCAAGCTGGAAAGCCGCGACATCACCCGATTGCCGGCCGAGCAGCGTGATGTCGGCATCGTCTTTCAGAACTACGCGCTCTTTCCCACCATGAGTGCCTTCGAGAACATCGCCTTCGGCCTGCGCGTATCACGCACGTCGTCGACGGAAATCGCCAGGCGCGTCGAAACCATCGCTCGGGCTTCCGGCATCGACGAGCACCTCGACAAGAAGCCGGCAAATCTGTCGGGCGGCCAGCAGCAACGCGTGGCCATAGCCCGGGCGCTTGTCATGGGAGCCAAGGTCTTGCTGCTTGACGAGCCGCTGTCCAATCTGGACGCCAAGATGCGGGTTGCCATGCGGCGTGAAATCCGCCGACTGCAGGCAGAATTGGGCTTCACGGCAATCTATGTGACACACGATCAGGAGGAAGCTCTCTCACTGTCGGATCGCGTGGTGCTGCTGCGCGACGGCCAAATTGAGCAAATCGGCAGCGGACGTGAGCTCTATCACCATCCCCGCACGCCCTTCGTCTGCGACTTCCTTGGCGAGTCCAACGCCATTTCAGGCGCGTTGGCTTCGCAACTGGGTATTGCCGCAGACACCGGAGCCCGCTGTTTCCTGCGCTACGAGGACGTTTTGCTTGAATTCGACGGCGATGCCGGCATGGCGGGCGAAATTGCTCATGTGGAGTTCCTCGGCGCGATGACGCGCGTCGATTGCCTCCTGCAGGACGAAATGCTGTCGGCAACCGTCGATGACCGGAGCCTGCCGGCAGACATCGGACCGGGGCGTCCGGTGTGCCTTAGTGCACGCTCGGACGCAGCCCATGTTTTTGCGCGGGCGATAGCATGACGCTGTTTTGGCGCCTGGAAAATCTTCTCTGGTGGTTCGGCCTGGCCGCGCTTCTGTGGTTCCTGCTGACCTTCGCGGTCCAGCCGGTGATTGCCGTCTTTGCATCGGCCCTGTTTGGCGATGGCCATTTCGCCGCCTTCGACACCGCTCGACAACTCGCCGCCTCCGGCCGGGTGCGCGCCGCCATCTGGAACACCCTCTGGATGACCGTTGCCTCGACCGTGACGGTCACCATCATTGGCGTCTTCCAGGTGGCTGTGCTGGAGTATTTCCACGTGCGTGGCCTTGCCCTCCTGAAGATCGGCTTTGCCACCCCGCTGGTGTTCGGCAGCGTCATTGCCGCCGCCGGCTACTCTTTCACCTACGGAGCCGGCGGCTCGGTAACTGCCGTGCTGACATTCCTGTTTCCGAGCCTCGATCCGAAGTGGTTTTCCGGCGGTTTCGCTGTGCTGGTGTTTCACACACTGCTCCTGACCATGTTTCATTTCCTGTTCCTGCGCGCCGCCATGCGCCGGGTCGATTATTCGACCATCGAAGCGGCGCGCTCGCTTGGCGCATCGGAACTGACCATTCTGTTGCGTGTGGTACTGCCGGTCATTTTGCCGACGCTGCTGGCCGTCACGCTTTTGACCGTCTACCAGTCCGTCGGCTCCTTTGCCGGTCCGACCATTCTGGGCGGCCGTGACTTTCACATGCTCAGCCAGATGATCCTGACCCTGCAGAGCCTGCGCCGCGCAGACATGGCGGCCCTGCTGACGCTGCTGCTCGGAGTGGTCCTGACGGCGCTCATCCTGATGTCCGCCTATGCCGAAAAACGCGGGACCTATGTCGGCGGTTCCAAGATACCGACCCCCATCCAGCTCAAGCGCGTCAACAATCCGTTCTGGAATGCCGTCCTGCATGTGGCCGCCTACGGACTGTTCATTCTCTACATCGTTCCGCCCTTCATGGTCGTGCTGTTCTCCTTCGCGCCGGCCTCCTCCATCGGCATTGATGCCCTCCCGTCAACGCTCACCCTAACAAACTATATCGCGGTGTTGACCGACACCTCCGCCTTCGGACCATTCTGGAACAGCATGCGCATGGGCCTGATTGCAGTGGCCATCGGTCTGGCGGTGACGCTGTTCGCCTCGCCTATCATGACCCGCGGCCGCGGCTGGGGACCGCAACTGCTGGATCTGGTGTTTGCCGTCGCATGGGCGGTGCCGCCGATCTTCATCGCCATCGGTCTCATCAATGCCTTTGATTTGCCCAACCCGACGGTCGGCGGCGCGGTTCTGCTCGGCAGTTTCATCATCCTGCCGCTTGGGTACGCGGTCTGGGTGATGCCGCTCATGGCGCGTTTTCTGCGCGCCGCCTTCGCCGGGCTCGATCCCAACCATGACGATGCGGCCCGCAGCCTCGGCGCCTCGGGTCTCTATCGCTTTCGACGCGTCACTTTTCCGATGGTGGCACCGACAGCCATTCTCGTTTCGGCCATCACCTTCAACGACATCATGTCCGAATATGCGCTGTCGGCGCTGCTCTACAACGTCAACAACCGACCGCTGGCGATCGCCATCGTCGACGGCGAACGATCGCCCGATCCCGAACAGGCCGCGATAACGCTGGTCTACATCACCCTGATCATGGCCATTTCCTTCGTCGTCGTGCTGTCGGCCGAACGCATCGGCCTCGGCAAGGGGCCGGAAACCAACCGCCTATAGGAGCTCTTAATGGACACCTGCATGACCGTCTGGCACTGGGCCAACCACGACCGCTGGTACGACGAAGGCTTGAAAATCACCCTCAACCGCATCCGGGATGCCGGCTTCACCCATATCAACTGGAACCCGGACGCCGGCAGTTCCTATTGGTATGCCGCATCAGAGATCGACTTCATCAGCGGAACGATCCGCGAGGCCGGGCTTAAAACCAAGACCGTGCACGCCTCGAACGGCGTCAACACCATTTCCGAACACCCCTGGCTGGCCAGCGAAGACCGCAAGGACATCCATTCGCCCAACGCCTGGCAACGCCAGGCCGCAGTGGAGCTCTTGGAAAACCGTGTCCGATTGGCGGCCGCACTCAATGCGCCTGATATCGTGTTGCACATCAATGTCCGGGACGACGTCTTCACGGATGCAGCGTCCGAACAGGCCTTTTTTGAACCGGTTTTCGCAACGCTCGATGCCCTGCAGCCGACCTGCCTGGAACACGGCGTCAAGGTCGCCGTGGAGAACCTCTTTTGCGCCTCGGCCGACAGTTTCCTAAAACTCTACGATCGTCTGTTTGCGCGCTACTCGCCTGACTTCCTCGGCCTTTGCTACGACAGTGGCCACTGGGAAATACTGGAACCGGGTGGCCTGAGCGTTCTTGAGCGGTTTGGTGACCGGCTCATCACCACACACATCCACGACAATTTCAGCGCCATGGACGACCACCTGCTGCCCTTCGATGGTCGCATCGACTGGCAGGCCGCCGTCAACGCCATCGCGGCAACGCCCTACGAAACGCCGCTTAATTTCGAAACGCCGCAGGATCGTTACGGTCTCCCCGACAGCGCCTACTATGCACGCGCGCATGAGATCGCCTGCCGGCTGGAAGCGATGATCGCAGAAGCCCGGGGAGTCGGCCAGGTATGACAATCGACCGTTGGCGGGTCCTGTGCGAAACCTCCGGTCGCGTCTCCCGCTACTGTCATGAGCAATTCCTGTCGCTGTCGTCCCTGACAGTCGAGACCAAGGGATTTGCCGACTATGTAAGCCATGTCGACCGTACGGCCGAGACCTTGGCTGTCGACATGATCAAGGCCGCCTGCCCTGGCGATGCCGTCATCGGTGAGGAGAACGGTGGCACTGACGGCGAGTGTTGCTGGATTGTCGATCCCGTCGACGGGACGGCCAATTTCCTGAGTGGCCTGCCGCTCTGGGCGGTGTCCATCGCGTTCGTCGAAAACGGCGAACCGGTGCTTGGCGCCGTGACGCTGCCGGCCCTGCAGTCACGGTTCATGGGCGGCATTGATCGGCCACTCGAATGTCGCGGAAACCTGCAGAAACTGTCCGGTGCTGGAACGATCGCCTTTGGCATCGGCCGCAATTCGGCCTGGCTCTCCGACGAGCGCGCCAATCTGGAACGCCAGCTTGAATCACGCGGCCACCACATCGTCAGCCTTGGTAGCTGCGCCGCTTCGCTGGCTCTGGTGGCGGCCGGACGCCTTGGCGGCTATGTCGAGCACCGGGTGCGGCTGTGGGACTGCGCCGCAGGCCACGCCTTGTGCCGCAGCGCCGGCGCCTATTCGCACATCGGCAATTACAGTGCTGACGGGTTTGTCGACATCGCCGCGTCCTGGCAGGAAATGCCGGCGTAACTTCCGTCTCAGACATAACCGAAGACGAAAGCCAGCGGCAGCGCGCCCATTGCCGCTTCGAACAGAAACGAGTACCAGTTGAAGCGCGTACTACCACGGTCGACGACGATCGACACCAGCCGCCCGAATGCTGTGATCGCCCAGCCGAAACCCAGCACCATGTAGAGAAATGGCTGCGCCAGAATCAGGCAACTCAGCCCGGTGGCGAGATAGAAGCCGGCCATGGTACCGCGAGCTTCGGCAATCGCATCGGGATGCTCCGGCGATGTCTGCAGTCGCATGACCCTCAGCGACAGGCGCGGCATGATCAGCAGCAGTAAACCGAAAAAGATCGTAACGGCGGCAACGGTGAAACCAAGCCACTCGCCAGTGGTTTCGGGCCAATAGAACTGGATCACACCACAGCCTCCTTCTGTCGGTGTTAGAGCAAAGGGCGATAAGTTTGGATCATTTGATGGCTGCAGATCGGCTCCACTCGGCAAGGCGCGTCGCGCAGAGCGATGTGGTGCATCGGGCAAGCGGCGCAACGCAGCCGATGGGCCGATCTGCAGCCACCCTTCGGGCCGGGCGCTTTTGGCCCCTGGCGTCGTTGGCTTGCACTTGTGGTGGGGTGGCACCACGGCCTGCAATCCGCCTGGCCATAGACCAAAATCGCCGCGGTTAAATGGTGCAAACTTATCGCCCTTTGCTCTTACTATGGCAACCGGCACCGGGAAACCAAGTCTCACGGCCGGTTATACCCAGCTACATGAAGCTCTGCGGATCGATATCCACCTGCACCCGCACCGAGCCGCGGGGTTTCGGCCCGCCCTTGAGCATTGTCCGAATGAACCGCTGCATATCGGCGCCGCGTCGGCCATGAATCAGCAGCCGATAGCGATAGCGACCCCGGATCAGCGCCAGTGCCGCTTCGGCCGGACCGAGCACGGCAATATCGTTGACGCGCGGTGCCGCCTGGCGCAGTTCACGGGCATGGCTTTCCGCTGCAACCCGATCGGTCGCCGAAACGATCACCGCCGCCAGCCGGCCGAATGGCGGCAGTCCGGCGCGTTCCCGCTCTTCGATCTCGCGCTCGTAGAAGGACTCCGGATCACCGCTGACAATGGCCTGCATTACCGGATGTTGCGGCTGATAGGTCTGCAGCAGGCCGCGACTGTGCCGTCCGGTGCGCCCCGCGCGCCCGGTCACCTGGGATAGCAGTTGAAAAGTACGCTCGGCGGCGCGCGGATCGCCCGTCGACAAACCAAGATCGGCATCTACGATGCCAACCAGAGTCATCATGGGAAAATTGTGACCCTTGGCGACCAGTTGTGTGCCGATGACGATGTCGGCCTCACCCTCAGCAATCGCCTCAAGCTCCAGACGCAATCGCCGCACGCCACCCATGATGTCGGAAGACAAGACGATGGTGCGCGCCTCAGGGAAATGCCGGTCCACCTCTTCGGCGATGCGCTCGACGCCGGGTCCGCAGGCGACCAGATGATCCAGAGTGCCGCACGACGGGCAGGCTTCCGGTACCGGCTGGTGGTAACCGCAATGATGGCATTGCAGCTGGCCACGGAAACGATGTTCGACAAGCCAGGCTGAACAGTCCGGACATTCGAAGCGATGGCCGCAGACCCGGCACAGTGTCAACGGCGCATAGCCGCGACGATTGAGAAACAACAGCGCCTGCTCGCCCCGCTCAACAGTCTTGGAAATCTCTGTCAGCAGCACCGGTGACAGGAAGCCTCCACGCTCGGGCGGGGTGCGGCGCATGTCGATGAGTCCGAGATCCGGTAGGGCTGCACCGCCGAACCGCTCGGGCAGATGCTGGCGAAGATACTTACCCCGATCGGCATTCACCCGGCTTTCAATCGACGGCGTGGCCGAGGCCAGGACAACAGGAAAGCCTCCGAGATGTCCGCGCACCACCGCCATGTCCCGCGCATTGTAGAAAACCCGGTCCTCCTGCTTGTAGGCGAGATCGTGTTCCTCATCCACGATGATAAGACCGAGTTCGGCAAACGGCAGGAACAGCGAAGAACGGGCGCCGGCAACAACACGGATTTCGCCCTTGGCAACCTGGCGCCAGACCTTTTCGCGCTGCCGCGGCGGAACGTCCGAATGCCACTCACCGGGTTTACTGCCAAATCGCTGCTCGAACCGTTGAAGAAAGGCGGTCGTCAGCGCGATTTCCGGCAGCAGAATCAGCACCTGACGGTCCTTCCGAATCGCCTCGGCAATAGCCTCGAAATAGACCTCCGTCTTGCCCGATCCCGTAACGCCGTCGAGCAGATTGACCGAGGCCTGACCGGCACGAACGCTCTCGCGCAACTGTTCCGCCGCCTCTTCCTGCTCGTCGCTGAGCGCTGCCTCTTCGTGGTCGGGATCGGGTGCGGCAACCAGCGGCCGAGGCGGAATGAGCACGGTATCGAAGACGTCCTGCCTGGCCAGGCCGTCGACGACACTCAGCGAGACACCCGCGGCATGGGCCAATCCGCTGCGCGTCCAGGCGAAACCGTCCGCCGCCAAATCGATCACTCGCGATCGCGCCGCCGTCATGCGTTCCGGGCGCCTGTCCGATAGCCGCAATCCCGGCACCGGCGGCTCCGGTTCGAAAGCCGCAGGTACACGAAGCACCATGCGCGCCACCATGCCTGGACCGGAGAGTGTGTATTGCGCGACCCAATCGACAAATCGCCGCATGTCGGCCGTCAGCGCCGGGCAGTCGAAGACCTGGGTGACCGGCCGCAGCTTCGCCGGGTCGACTTCGTCGGTCTCGCCGTCCCAGACGACCGCTGCGACCTGGCGCGGCCCAAGCGGCACCTGGACGATCGAACCCGGCTGAACCGCCATGCCGTCCGGGACGGCATAGGAATAGGCCCGGTCCGCCGGCATCGGCACCAGCACGGGCACCGTTTGAACGGCAATGTTGTCCAGCGGCAGGAGTTGCGAATCTGTCATTCTGAGGGTGACCTTGCCCCGCGATTGCTTTAAAGGGAACCCGCAACCGCTCCCAACCGCACAGACAAGACGAGACCGAAATGAAATTTTTTGTCGATACGGCAGACGTGGACGATATCCGCGAACTGAACGATATGGGACTGCTGGACGGCGTGACGACCAATCCCTCGCTGATCATGAAGTCGGGTCGTGACATCATGGAGGTGACGAAGGAGATTTGCGCCATCGTTTCAGGCCCGGTGTCGGCCGAGGTGACCGCCACAGATTTTGACGGAATGATGACCCAGGCCGCCGTTCTGGCTGAAATCGCCGACAACATCTGCATCAAGCTGCCGCTGACCATGGACGGACTGAAGGCCTGCAAAGCGCTGACGTCGGCCGGTCACAAAACCAATGTTACCTTGTGTTTTTCGGCCAACCAGGCGCTGCTCGCCGCCAAGGCCGGCGCGACATACATTTCGCCTTTCATCGGGCGCATCGATGACATGGCCGTCGATGGCATGGAACTGATCGCCGAAATCCGCAAGATCTACGACAATTACGGCTTTGCGACCGAAATCCTCGCGGCCTCCATCCGCAGCGTCAACCACGTCAAGGAAGCCGCCCTGATCGGCGCCGACGTTGCCACCGTACCACCCGCGACGCTGCGCTCCCTGGTCAAGCATCCGCTGACTGACAAGGGTCTCGATGCGTTTCTGGCCGACTGGGCCAAAACCGGCCAGAGCATCGGCTAAGGCGACAAACAGGCCGGCCGGGCATTCGGCCCGGCCGACCTATTCTCGATCTTCTTCAAGTATTTCACCCGTCAGCGTCATGCCCTCGATCCACGTGGCGCCGTCGCGGCGAATCACCGTGCGCGCCGGACAGCCGCAGCGGACCGAGATCGCATCGGCCAGCGGCTGCGAGTGCGTCACCACCCAGATCTGGCTGTCGGCCGAAGCCTTGCCGATCATTTCAGCCAGCGCCGGAAGCATGTCGGGATGCAGGCTGGCTTCCGGCTCGTTGAGCGCAATGAAGCGCGGCCGACGGTAGGACATCAATGCCGCCGCCAGCGCCAGAAAGCGGATCTGCCCGTCCGATAGCTCGCGAGGCTGAAAGACGCGATTGGGAAACTCCGGGCTTGCCAGTCCGAAACTCACATATTCTTCCGGTATCGGAACCGAAAGCGTTGCTCCGCCAAAGGCGTCGTGAACGGCACGATCGAGATCGATCGTATCCTGTTTGGTGTGGGCGAGTGTGGCGAACACGGCCGCCAGATTGCCACCGTCCTCGTCGAGCATTGGCGCTGTAATCGGCAGGCAGGGGCGGCGCAGAGGCGATCCCGCGTCCGATCGAAAGCCGTGATAGAAGCGCCACTGGCCGATGACATGGCGCAGCGTGCTGATTTCCGGATAGCGGCCCGCGTCGCCAAGAAGGAAAAGCGCGGTCTCCGACGTCAGCGCCTGTTCGGGATAATCTACCATGCGGCCGTTTTCGTCCCGCACCGAGATATGACCGCCCTTGCGTCGCATCATCACAACCGGTCGGCGCCCCGTATCGACGCTCATCTCTTCGACCTTGATCTGGGCCTCGTGCAGGAAACCGGCCGAGGGTTCGGCCGGTTTGAAGCCGGTTTCGATCCGGTAGCGGTAGATGATGCCGGTTTCTTCGTCGACGATCTCCGCATCGAGTCCGATTCGCGCCTTCTTGTGCGTCGGCTTGCCGCCGCTCCAGTACACGGAGTAGATCCCGCCTTCTTCCGCTATTTCGTGCGAAAACCGGCCGTCAGCGGCGGCCTTGATCAGTTGCAGGGCGCGATAGAGGTTGGATTTGCCCGCGCCGTTGGCACCGACGAACAGATTGACGGCTCCGAGATCCATGCGGATCGACCGGAGCGACCGGTAGAACTCGGCCGACATGCTGCGCAGATACATGCGGCCAAGCTATGGCGAGTCGTCAACGACAACAAGACAGCATGGGTCGATTGGTGGCGGTGCGGTCAGGAGGTCAGAGCAGGACTGACGAACCGCGCCTCGCTGTTTTGAGACAGGTCCCGCACGACATGATTTTCCAGCGCCTTGGTCACGTCTGCCGGGTCACCTTCCAGCTCCTCAGGATCGATCAACTGGCCGATATTGAACTCGAAGGTCTTGCTCTTCTTGTTGAGAACTTCGTGGAACACGGTCATGTCGCGCAGTTCGGTCGACCATTTGGATAGCCAGTAGAACAAGCCGGAATTGCGCGCCGCCATATGGACGGGCAGGATCGGCAGCTTGTATTTGCGCGCCAATCCGACGGCCGAAACCTTCCACGGACGCTCGTTCAACCGGCCATCAGCCCAATAGGCAATGCGCCCGGATGGGAACAGCACGGTCGCCTTGCCTTCCTTGACGGACCGTGTGGTCAATTGCAGCGTTTCGCGCGCTTTGAGCTTGCTCTTGTACTCTTCGCGCCACTCGACCGGTATGATCAGATCGACAAAACGCGGATTGACCCGCAAAGCATCGCGGTTGGCAAAGATCATCATGTCCGGCCGACGATTTTTCAAAAGGTCGAAGACGGCAACGCCGTCGGCAATGCCGGTCGGGTGATTGCTGACCATCATGAAACCGCCGCTTGCCGGTATCCGGTCGGCGTTGTGCACCTTCAATTCCAGATTGAGCATCCGGCTTGCGAATTCCATGGCATCGTGACCAGGAAGATTGGCAATATCGTCGGCAAACTGGATGGCCTGGCGATAGTGCAACAGCACGTGAAGGAATGGTCGGGCCACCGGCCAGAGTGGGTTTTTGACGATTTTCTGGCTGCGTTCGGCAATCAATTGATCGACAACATGCCCTGGTTGCCCGTAGGAAATCAGGGAAATCCTGTCGGCCAGGTCATCCAAACCCATCAATTGGAAGCGCTTTTCGGCCATCTAGCATCCCCGCAACATGAACCGATCCTATCGCAGTCAAATGTGAATTCAAAATGACATGGCGCTACGGCCCGACGGATTTTCATGGAATTAACAATAATATAACCGTCAAAAGACACTCTGTCACAAGAATTGTTACCCCGATGCCAGTCCGTTCCGAACAAGCCCGAGAAGCGGCGAATCAACGGCAGGTGGTGGACTTCAGACAGCCCGCGGCAGATTGCAACCGATGACAAAAGAAGCGTTTCTCGTCACCGCACGTCCTGATTTGCAGCGCCAGGTCCTGGCTTGGATGGACAATCTACGCCATGAAAGGCGGCTTTCGGACAAGACGCTGGACGCCTATCAGCGGGATTTGCGACAGTTTCTTGGGTTTCTCACCGATCATCTCGGTGGCGCGCCCGACATTGAAGACATCAGCGATCTGCGGCCGTCGGACATGCGGGCATTTCTTGCCAAGCGGCGCCAAGGCGGCGTCGGTGCGCGCACCCTCGGGCGCAGCCTGGCCGGAATCCGATCATTTCTGCGGTTTCTTGAAAGACGCGGCCTGGCCAACGCGGCCGGCATCAACGCCATGCGTGCGCCCAGGCAACCGAAGTCGCTGCCGAAGCCGCTGAGCGACCAACAAGCCGTAGCAGTGACGGATAGCAGGGAACAATTGGCAGAAGAACCGTGGGTTGCGGCGCGCAACGCCGCCGTGATGACGTTGCTTTACGGCTGCGGCCTGCGCATTTCCGAGGCCTTGGGGCTCCGCCCGGTCGACTTGCCCAGGGACACCGGTGCGCTGCAGATCACCGGCAAAGGCGGCAAGATGCGGTTGGTCCCGCTGCTTCCGGCAGCGGTTGAAGCGGTGAACACCTACCAAAAGCTATGCCCCTGGCACCTGGATCCCGAGGAACCACTGTTTCGCGGCGTGCGCGGCGGCCCCCTGCAACCGGCGATCATCCAGCGTGAGATGCAAAAACTACGCGGCGCGCTCGGCTTGCCTGATACCGCAACGCCGCACGCCTTGCGGCACTCCTTCGCAACTCACCTATTGGCTGCCGGTGGCGATTTACGTGCCATTCAGGAACTTCTCGGACATGCCAGCTTGTCAACGACACAGGTCTATACCGGAGTCGACACGGCGCGCCTGCTCGATGCCTACCGGCAGGCCCATCCGCGCGCGTAAACCGCTGATTTACCCTGTCAGCCGACCAACCGCCATTTTTGCCGGCCGATTAACTCTTTGACCCGGATTTGCGGCCTAAGATCCGCCACCTTCAGGACTAAACAGGGCTCCATGGCACATCTGTTCCCCAATCACCGCAAACTGCTCTGGCCAACGCCCAATTGGGCGCTCGGCACAATTGCGTTTGCGCACGTGATTTTTGCACTGGCATTCCTCCTGATCCTGGCGCTTGCTACCGTCGATGCTCGTGCCGAGGATCCAGCCTGTGGCGGAGTGAATATACTGGATGACATGACCAGGGTGACGCCCGAAAAACTGGCGGAGATCCGTCGAGACGCGGAAAAGACACCCAATGGTAACGGCTTGCTGTGGCGCATCGAAGCCGATGGTGTCGAGCCCAGCTGGCTTTACGGAACCATGCACCTGTCAGACCCGCGGGTTTTGGAGATGAACGCCCCGGCACGGGCTGCGTTTGAGAATGCTGACGCGGTCGTCCTGGAACTCAAGGAGATCCAGAACGCCCAGAAATTGCAGGCGGCGATGGTGGCCAATCCGACCCTCACCATGCTTGAACCGGGTGAATCTCTTTCGACTCTTCTGTCTTCAAAAGACTACGAGACGATCAAAGGAATCCTCGAGGAACGTGGCATCCCTCCGATGCTGGTGTCGAGAATGAAGCCCTGGCTTATATTTGCGACGATCGCCCTTCCCGAATGTGAAATGAGCCGTCGGGCACAGGGCAAGCATGCTCTCGATATGCAACTGGCGCTGGACGCCGCGGCGGATGGAAAACGCCTGGAGGGGCTCGAGACGGTCGAAGAGCAGGTTTCGGCGCTCGCCAATCTGCCACTCGATCTTCAGATCAAGATGCTGCAGGACGTCGCCGCGCTCGACGTGTCGCAAAACGATCGAATCGAAACCATGACCGCGCTTTACCTCGCCGGCGAGATCAGCGCGATCATGCCGACCATGATCCACACGTCCGAAGTGGTCGGCGTGAAGGAAGACGGCGCCTTCAACGAATTCGAGCGTGGTCTGATCGTGGACCGTAACCACACCATGGCGGAGCGGCTGCAGCAGATACTCACGGATGGCAACGCCTTCGTCGCCGTCGGAGCCCTGCACCTGCCAGGCGAAGAGGGTCTGGTCGAATTGCTGCGCAACCAGGGATACCGGGTTACTGCAGTGCAGTAGTTCCCCTCAACGTTGCATGCTATGCGGAGCACATGCACCAGTTCGAACCCACGGATAAACCGCCTGCGGAGCTGAGACAGGCCTATCTCGACTCGCTTGCGGAACATCAGGAATATTTTCTGGAGGAACGGGTAGCATCCGGACAAACCTGGCGTCTCGGGGACAGCGCCTATGTGGTGGTCGATGACCGGGAACTCGTCGAGTTCCATGTCGACACATCCAAGCACGATCGGCCGCAAAAGGTGTTCGACGCAGCCACCGCGGCGACCGGAGCAGCCGTCGTCCTGTGCAAATCGTTCGACACGGTTCTACTTCACTCGGCCCTTGCCCGCCCTGCAGTGACCGCCGCAACCGGCATTCTCTTCCGTTCGCTCTGGGGTCGCCCCTCAGTGGATCACCCCAACAGTAAATTTCGCCGCGCGACACCGGCGGATATCGAGTCCATTTCTGCGATCAACGACGACTTCTTTGACGGCATCGAGGAAATCGAGCGCCTGATTGCAACAGCCGGGCTCTACGTTCTTGAACGCGACGGAGCGGTCATAGGGTGCGGGACCCAGGTCCGCGTGAACCCGCGCCGGGACGCCGTGGATCTCGGCATGCTTGTCTCGAAAGCCGAACGCGGCAAGGGCTACGGCACCCACATCATCGCGCGGATGCGCGACGACGTACTTGATGCGGGCCTGGTGCCTATTTGCGGATGCGCAGCGCGCAACAGGGCGTCCTGGCGAGCACTGTCCAAGGCCGGCTTCGCCGACGAGCATCGGCTCCTGAGGATCCAGTTGCCAGCCGCCTGAGCGGTCCTTGTCCCTTACAGGTGGATCGTCTTCTGGAACGCGCCGAGAGCAGCTTCCTTGACCGCCTCCGACATGGTCGGATGGGCATGGCAGGTGCGCGCCAGGTCCTCGGCGCTTCCGCCGAATTCCATCAGGACGGCCGCTTCGTGGATCATCTCGCCGGCGCCGAAACCGACAATATGAGCGCCGAGCAGCTTGTCCGTACGCTTGTCGGCAAGGACTTTGACAAACCCGTTGGATTGGAGCATGGCCCGCGCCCGACCGTTGGCAGAGAAGGGAAATTTGCCAACCTTGTATTCAACACCGTCGGCTTTCAGTTCCTCTTCCGTCTTGCCGACAGAGGCCACTTCCGGCTGAGTGTAGACGACACCGGGGATGACATCATAGTTCACATGGCCGGCCTGACCGGCCAGGATTTCCGCCACAGCAACACCTTCATCCTCGGCTTTGTGTGCCAGCATCGGCCCGGCAACAACATCGCCAATGGCATAGATACCGGGAACGTTGGTTCGGAAATGCTCATCGATGTGCACTCGTCCATGGCCGTCCGTCACAACGCCTGCCGCCTCCAGACCGAGGCCTTCCGTGTAGGGCTTGCGACCGGTGGCAACCAAAACGATATCGGCTGACAGGGTTTGTGCTTCACCGCCCTTCACGGGTTCGAATGTTACATCGGCGCCCGTGCCGGACTTGGCCACACCGGTAACCTTCGATCCGAGTTTGAAGGTCAGGCCCTGTTTGGCCAGCATGCGCTGAAACTGCTTGGAAACATCCCCGTCCATCTGTCCGAGGATCTTGTCGAGAAACTCGACCACCGTCACTTTTGCGCCCAATCGCGCCCAAACCGACCCGAGTTCAAGCCCGATGACACCGCCGCCAACCACGATCATGTGTTTTGGCACTTTGGAAAGCTCCAGCGCACCGGTCGAGGAGACGATGACCTTTTCGTCGAAATCGACATCGACACCCGGAATGCCGGCGACGTCGGAGCCGGTGGCAATCACCACATTGGACGTCTCGAGTTGCTGTGTCTCGCCCTTGTCCGACGCGACTTCGACCTTGCCTTCGCCGAGTATCTTGCCGGTGCCGTGATAGACGTCGATCTTGTTCTTCTTCATCAGGAAGGCGATGCCTTCGACATTCGACTTCACGGTAGTGTCCTTGTGCGCCATCATCTTGCCGAGATCGAGCTTCGGCTTGCCCACGTCCACACCCAGTTCGGGCAACGAATGGCTGGCCTCGGCAAACATGTCGGTGGCGTGCAGCAGTGCCTTGGACGGTATGCAGCCGATATTCAGGCAGGTACCGCCCAGCGTTTCGCGTTTTTCCACGACGGCCGTTTTGAGGCCGAGCTGTGCCGCCTTGATAGCGCAGACATAGCCGCCGGGACCGGTCCCGATCACGATGAGATCATAAGGTTCAGCCATCGCTCAGTTTCCCTTCTTTCGCCCGCAGGAAATCGGGCATCATTCCTGACATGCCAGGAGAGTGAATGTTTCAAACCCACCGGCCGGAAGGCCGGCATTGGAATAGTTTTCTGAAGCCCCGAGTGCCGCTGACAATCCCTGCAATTGCAGAAATCCGGCCGCCGGTTGGTCGGCACCAGGCAGTGGCTTGACCTCGCCCCCGGCATTGGTGGCCTGGATGGCGCCTCGCCAGATCGTGCAGGCATCGAGTTCGGCGCCTGTCACGTCCCCGTCGGGACAATTGTCGAGCACCACTGCCTGCATGTCCTTGTCCGCTTCTCCGGGATACACAAAGCCCTGCAGAGAATGCGCACCTTGACCGACGATGAGGCGAAACCCGAGATCGGTATCGCCATTGAATTCCAGCAGAACCTGTTGGTCGAGAGCACCATAGCCGCCGAGAGCCTGGGGACAGGCACGCGCGCTCTTGCCTTCGGCACCCGCCTCACCGGCGGCCAGGCCGGCAACGGCAATCAGGAAGGGCGCGATCGGCATTCGGCTCATGAAATGTCCGGTCCGGTTTCGGCGTGTTTACAGGTCGAGCACCAGGCGTTCCGGGTCCTCGAGGCTTTCCTTGACACGCACAAGGAAGGTCACGGCTTCCTTGCCGTCGACGATACGGTGGTCGTAGGACAGCGCCAGATACATCATCGGACGGATGACCACCTGGCCGCCAAGCGCCACCGGACGCTCCTGAATCTTGTGCATGCCGAGAATACCCGACTGCGGCGCATTGAGAATCGGCGACGACATCAGCGAACCGTAGACACCGCCATTGGAGATGGTGAACGTGCCACCCTGCATGTCGGCAAGGCTCAACTCACCGTCGCGGGCAGCTCGGCCGAGCCGGCCGATCTCCTGTTCGATCCCCGCAATCGACATGGCGTCGGCATCGCGAACCACCGGCACCACCAGGCCCTTGTCGGTTCCGACCGCTACACCGACGTGGCAGAAATTCTTGTAGACGATGTCGGTGCCGTCGATTTCCGCGTTGACCGCCGGAATCTCTTTCAACGCGTGGCAGACAGCCTTGGTGAAGAAGCCCATGAAACCGAGCTTGACGCCGTGCTTCTTCTCGAACAGTTCCTTGTACTTCTTACGCAGCTCCATCACCGCGGTCATGTCCACCTCGTTATAGGTGGTCAGCATGGCGGCAGTGTTCTGCGCGTCTTTCAGGCGGCGGGCGATCGTCTGCCGCAGCCGGGTCATCTTGACCCGTTCCTCGCGAACCTGATCGGCTTCTGAAGATGGCGCCCGTGCGACCGCGGGAGCCTCCGCTGTCACTGCAGCGGCGCCGCTCGCCAAGGCGTCGATGACGTCGCCCTTGAGTACCTGGCCGCGCTTGCCGGAGCCAGCCACGGCATCGGAGCTCAGCTTGTTTTCTTCCAGCATCTTCGCAGCCGCCGGCGACGGAGGCATATCGGTTCCTGATGCTGGTGCGGCGGCAGCAGCCGGTGCCGGCTCGGCAGGCTTCACCGCGGCCGGAGCCTCGCTCGCGGCCGGCGCTGGCGCCACCTCGCCTTCAGCAATCTGACCGAGTAACGCGTCGACACCAACGGTATCGCCTTCTTGCGCAACGATCTCCGACAGCGTTCCACTCGTCGGCGCCGGCACTTCTAGCGTTACCTTGTCGGTTTCCAATTCGACCAACGGTTCATCGGTCGCAATCGGGTCGCCGACCTTCTTGAACCAGGTGCCGATGGTCGCCTCTGTGACGGATTCCCCGAGGGTGGGAACGCGGATTTCTGTGGCCATGGTGTTCAGTTTCCGTTTGTCAGGTCAGGTCGTTCAATTGCTTGGTCAGCCACCCAGTGCATCTTCCAGAAATGCTTCGAGCTGTGCTTTGTGTTTCGACATCATGCCGGTCGCCGGCGATGCAGCGGCCGGTCGTCCGGTGTAACGCACGCGCTGGTACTTGGCATCGATGTGGGCAAGCACCCATTCCAGATAGGGATCGATGAAGGCCCAGGCGCCCATGTTCTTGGGCTCCTCCTGGCACCAGACCATTTCCGCCCCGGAGAAGCGCGACAATTCGTGGATGAGCGCTTTGGCCGGGAAGGGATAGAGCTGCTCGAGCCGCAACAGGTAGATGTCATCGATGCCGCGGCTTTCGCGCTCCTCGTAGAGGTCGTAGTAGACCTTGCCGGTGCACATCACCACGCGGCGGATCTTGTTGTCCTTCTGCAGTTTGATCGGCTGATCCTTGAGCACTTCTGCGTCGTCCCACAGCAGGCGGTGGAACGATGTGCCGCCAGCCAGCTCCGACATCTTGGATACGGCGCGCTTATGGCGTAGCAACGACTTCGGCGTCATCAGGATCAACGGCTTGCGGAAGTTGCGTTTGATCTGGCGCCGCAGGATATGGAAATAGTTTGCTGGCGTCGTACAGTGGGCGACCTGCATATTGTCTTCTGCGCACAGCTGCAGAAAGCGTTCGAGCCGCGCCGAAGAGTGTTCCGGACCCTGGCCTTCATAGCCATGCGGCAGGAGGCACACCAGACCCGACATGCGCAGCCATTTGCGCTCGCCCGAAGAAATGAACTGGTCGAAGACCACCTGGGCGCCGTTGGCAAAATCGCCAAACTGAGCTTCCCAGAGCGTCAGCGCATTCGGTTCAGCCAGCGAATAACCGTATTCGAAACCGAGCACCGCTTCTTCCGACAGCATCGAGTTGATGACTTCGTAGAGCGCCTGTCCTTTGGCCAGGTTGTTGAGCGGGATGTAGCGGGTCTCGTCGTCCTGGCTGTAGAGCACGGAATGGCGCTGCGAGAAGGTACCACGTTCGCAGTCCTGACCGGATAGCCGCACCGGATGGCCGTCGACAAGCAGCGAACCGAAAGCAATCGCCTCCGCCGTCGCCCAGTCGATGCCCTCGCCGGTGGATATCATCTTGGCCCGATGGTCCATGAAACGCTGCACCGTGCGGTGCGCGGAGAATCCTTCCGGAACGGTTGCCAGCTTGCCGCCCATTTCCTTCAACTGCTTGACGGTCATCGCCGTCTTGCCGCGGCGCTGTTCGTCCTGATTGTCGGCAACACGCATGCCCGACCAGGCGCCGTCCAGCCAGTCCGCCTTGTTGGGCTTGTAGGAGTTGCCCGCCTCGAATTCCTGTTCCAGGTAGGCGCGCCAGTCCGACTTCATCTTCTCCACGTCACCCTGGGTGAGCAGCTCTTCTGAAACCAGCTTTGCGCCGTAGTGCTGCAGCGTCGTCTTGTGGGAGCGGATCTTGCTATACATGATCGGTTGGGTGAACGCCGGCTCATCGCCTTCGTTATGGCCGAAGCGGCGATAGCAGAAGATGTCCAGCACCACCGGCTTGTGGAAGGTCATGCGGAATTCAGTCGCCACCTTGGCCGCATAAACCACGGCTTCCGGATCATCGCCATTGACGTGGAAGATCGGCGCTTCGATCATCTTGGCAACATCGGACGGGTATGGCGAAGACCGCGAGAAACGCGGGTTGGTGGTAAAACCGATCTGGTTGTTGATGATCACGTGCACCGTGCCGGCGACCCGGTGGCCGCGCAGACCCGAAAGCCCAAGACATTCGGCTACCACGCCTTGGCCGGCGAAAGCCGCATCACCATGCAACAGCAGCGGCAAGACCTGCACCCGTTCGCTCAGCGGAACGATTTCTCCGCGCTGTGCGCCAGCCAGCAGATCCTGTTTTGCGCGCGCCTTGCCCATCACCACCGGATTGACGATTTCCAGGTGCGACGGATTTGCGGTCAGCGACAGGTGCACATTGTTGCCGTCGAACTCCCGGTCGGCCGACGTTCCCAGATGATATTTGACGTCACCTGATCCTTCGACATCGTCCGGGGTGAAGGAGCCGCCCTTGAACTCGTTGAAGATCGCCCGGTGCGACTTGCCCATCACCTGGCTAAGCACGTTGAGTCGGCCGCGGTGGGCCATGCCGAGCACGATTTCCTTCAGGCCCATCTGGCCGCCGCGCTTGATGATCTGCTCAAGCGCCGGGATCAGAGCTTCCGCGCCATCCAGGCCGAAGCGCTTGGTGCCCTTGTATTTGACGTCGATGAACTGTTCGAAACCCTCGGCCTCGACGAGTTTCTGCAGAATGGCACGCTTGCCGCGTGAGGTGAATTCGACGCCCTTGTCCGGGCCCTCGATGCGCTGCTGGATCCAGGACTTTTCCGACGGATTGGAAATGTGCATGAACTCGACGCCGATGGTCGAGCAATAGGTCCGCTTGAGAATGTCCAACATCTCGTTGATGGTGGCGTATTCCAGACCCAGGACATTGTCGAGAAAGATGCGGCGGTCGAGATCGGCGGGCGTGAAACCGTAATTCTCCGGCGACAGCTCGTTGTAGTCTTCCTTGGTGCCGGCAAGTCCCAGCGGATCGAGATCAGCATGCAGGTGTCCGCGCATGCGATAGGCACGGATCATCATGATGGCACGCACCGAATCTCGCGTCGCCTGCTCGACCTCGTCATCTGACAGGACAGCTGCGCCGTTGGTGGACTTCTCCTTCAGCCGGCCTTCAATGTGCTTTTCGACCTCGCCCCAGTCGCCGTCGAGTGCCGAGACCAGTTCGCCGTTTTCGATGATCGGCCAGTTGTCTCGTTTCCACGAGGCCCCGCGCGCCGCCTTGCGTACCGTGTCTGCATCGTCCTGAAGAGCGCCGAAAAAACTCTGCCATTCCGGTGGCACGGAGGACGAATCGTCCTCATACCGGGCGTACAGATCCTCGATATAGGATGCATTGCTGCCGTACAGAAATGACGTTGCCTGAAAGGTTTCGTTGGCTTCCTGTCTTGCCATCTGCCCCTGCGGAAAAAGTATCCGCCTCCTTGGAGTGTGGACGGCCATGCCGCCCAGATCTTGCATCCTAGCCGAAAGCTCTGGATGCGCTGCGTTTCATCCCGTTATCCAACTATGCAGCCCGGACCGGTTTTTGGGTAGCCCTGTCGCGCATAATTGACCTGACGTCATCGCCAAGTGTTCGGCCCGTGCGATGCATCGCCCGGGCCGGTTGTTATCCGTTCAGCAATTCGACGAGAGTCTTGCCGAGCTGTGCGGGCGATGGCGACACCCGAATTCCGGCCGCCTCCATCGCTTCGATCTTGTCTTCGGCACCACCCTTGCCGCCCGAAATGACGGCGCCGGCGTGGCCCATGGTGCGTCCTGGAGGCGCGGTGCGGCCGGCGATGAAGCCGACAGTCGGCTTTGACCGTCCCTTCTTCGCTTCGTCGGCCAGGAACTGAGCGGCATCCTCTTCCGACGAACCACCGATTTCACCGATCATGATGATCGACTGGGTGGCGTCGTCAGCGAGGTACATTTCCAGGATATCGATGAAATCGGTGCCCTTTACCGGATCGCCACCGATGCCGACCGCGGTGGTCTGCCCGAGGCCTTCATTGGTGGTCTGGAACACCGCTTCATAGGTTAGCGTGCCGGAGCGCGAGACGACGCCGACCGAACCCTTGAGGAAGATGTTGCCCGGCATGATGCCGATCTTGCACTCGTCCGGGGTCAAAACGCCGGGACAGTTGGGACCGATAAGCCGGCTGTCCGATTTGTCGAGACGTGCCTTGACCTTGACCATGTCGGTTACCGGAATGCCCTCGGTAATGCAGACGATCAGTGGAACATTCGCATCGATGGCTTCGATGATGGCTGCACCCGCACCCGCCGGCGGCACGTAGATGACGGAGGCGTTGGCGCCGGTCGCTTCGACGCCCTCGGCCACCGTGGTGAAGATCGGAAGGTCCGCAGTGCCGCCGCCGACATTGCCGGTCCAGACTTCGCCACCCTTCTTCGGGTGCACGCCGCCGACCATCTTGGTGCCGTGATAGGCGAGCGCCTGTTCGGTGTGGAAAGTGCCGGTCTTGCCGGTCAGACCTGAACCAGGACCTTGGTGTCGCTGTTGACGAGAATCGACATGGTTCAGGCTCCCTTCACCGCTTTGACGATCTTTTGCGCGGCGTCGTCCAGATCGTCCGCTGCGATGACATTGAGCCCGCTTTCGTTGATGATCTGCTTGCCCTTTTCGACATTGGTGCCTTCCAGGCGCACCACCAGCGGCACTTTCAGCCCGACTTCCTTGACCGCGGCCACCACGCCTTCGGCGATGGTGTCGCAGCGCATGATGCCGCCGAAAATATTGACCAGGATGCCCTCGACCGCCGGGTCCGCAGTGATGATCTTGAAAGCCGCCGTGACCTTTTCCTTCGAGGCGCCGCCGCCGACGTCGAGGAAGTTCGCGGGCTCTGCGCCATAGAGCTTGATGATATCCATGGTCGCCATGGCCAGTCCGGCACCATTGACCATGCAACCGATATTGCCTTCGAGCGCCACATAGGCGAGGTCGTATTTCGACGCCTCGATTTCCTTTGCGTCCTCTTCCGTCGTGTCGCGAAGCTCCATGACGTCATCGTGGCGGAACAGCGCGTTGCCGTCGAACGAGACCTTGGCGTCGAGCACCCGCAGCCGACCGTTGGTCATGACGATCAGCGGGTTGACCTCCAGCAGGCTCATGTCCTTGTCCATGAAGGCCTTGTAGAGGATCGGAAACAGCGTCATGCCGTCGCTGCGCGCTTCACCGTCGAGCACCAGCGCATCGCACAGCTTGCCGGCATCGGCTTCCGTCACGCCGGCAACCGGATCGATCGGCAGCGTCAGGATCTTCTCCGGTGTTTCCTCGGCCACGGCCTCGATATCCATGCCGCCCTCGGTGGAGACGACAAAAGCCGGCATGCCGACGCTCCGGTCAACCAGGATCGACAGATAAAGCTCGCAGTCGATATCGGCACCGTCCTCGATATAGAGACGGTTGACCTGCTTGCCATGCGGTCCGGTCTGCTTGGTGACCAACGTATTGCCGAGCATCTCGCCGGCAAAGGCGACGACCTCGTCGGCCGAATGGGCAAGCCGCACTCCACCCTTGGCGTCTTCGGACAGTTCCTTGAACTTTCCCTTGCCGCGCCCGCCGGCGTGGATCTGGCTTTTGACCACGTAGAGCGGCCCGGGCAACTGGCTGGCCGCGGCGGCGGCATCTTCGGCCTTGAAAACCGGCACGCCCTCGGCGACCGGTGCGCCAAAGCCCTTGAGCAGGGCCTTGGCCTGATATTCATGAATATTCATGGATGGGTTCCCGTTTGTTCGGCCAGCCGGCCTATTTCAGGTTGGGCGCGATTTCGATGCAGGCCTCGCACAGTCCGGCGACCGCCGCGACCGATTTGTCGAAGGCGTTCTGTTCGCTCTTGTTGAGATTGATCTCGATGACGCGTTCGATACCGCCCGCTCCGATCACCGTCGGCACACCGACGTAGAGATCCTTGACGCCGTACTGGCCGGCCAGGTGAGCGGCGCAGGGCAACACGCGCTTTTTGTCCTTGAGATACGCCTCCGCCATTTCGATGGCCGATGCGGCAGGAGCATAATATGCAGAGCCGGTTTTCAACAGCCCGACGATTTCAGCACCGCCCTCTCGCGTGCGCTGAATGATCTCTTCAAGACGCTTCTTGGAAACCCAGCCCATCTTGACCAGATCCGGCAATGGAATGCCGGCGACGGTCGAATAGCGGGCGAGCGGCACCATGGAGTCGCCGTGGCCGCCGAGCACAAAGGCGGTCACATCCTCGATCGAAACGTCGAATTCTTCGGAGAGAAACAGCCGGAAGCGTGAACTGTCTAGCACGCCTGCCATGCCAACCACCTTGTTCTTCGGCAGACCCGAAAACTTCTGCAGCGCCCAGACCATGGCGTCGAGCGGGTTGGTAATGCAGATAACGAAGGCGTTGGGCGCGTATTTCTTGATACCGGCGCCAACCTGTTCCATCACCTTCAGATTGATGCCGAGCAGATCGTCACGGCTCATGCCTGGCTTGCGCGGAACGCCGGCGGTGACGATACAGACGTCGGCACCCTCTATCGCCGCATAGTCATTGGCGCCGGTCATGGCTGCGTCGAACCCATCGACCGCGCTGGATTGGGCAATGTCGAGACCCTTGCCCTGCGGAATGCCTTCGGCGATGTCGAACAGCACGACGTCGCCCAGTTCCTTCAATCCCGCCAGATGGGCCAGCGTGCCCCCGATCATTCCCGAACCGATCAATGCTATCTTATTTCGCGCCATTGACACGACACCTCCGAAATCCGTTGTTTTACCGGCATCCCCTGGCGATTTTGCCGAAAAAGCCGCGAAGTGGATAGACCCGTTGATCTCTTTTGGCAACTCATACTTTCGGCATCATTAAATTCAAACGGTTAGAACTTGCGGGATTTACGTAAACGTCAATATTTTGAACAAAAAATCGGCACAGATCGGGGAAAAAACGACGAAGCCAGTCAGGCCAGTGGCTCGACCTTGGCACCAGTGACAGCACGACTGGCCGCAAGATAATCCGCACTCTGCATCTCAAACAGGCGCGAGGCCGTGCGCTCGAACTCGAACCCTTCGCGTTTGCGTTTGCTGCTGTAGAGGTCGTCAGGCGCCGCCGCCGCAGAGATGAAAACCCGCGTTTTGGTGTCGTAAAGAAGGTCGATCAGGTTGATGAACCGCTTGGCCTCGTTGCGGGCGCCTTCCTCGATCACCGGAATATTCTCGATGAAAACCGTATGGTAGCGCTGGGCAATGCGGTGGTAGTCGCTGGCAGCAAGCGGCACGGCACACAATTCGTCGAAACTGAAACGCGCCGCACCATTGGCCTCGATCGGCACATGGATCGCCCGACCCTTGACCTCGATATCCCGCGAACGCACCGCATGCCCCGCCGCAACTTCGCGCCAGGCTTTTGCAAAGGCAATCTTGTTGTCGTTGCTCAGCGGTGTGAGATAAACGGGCAGCTGGTTGATTTTCTCCATCCGGTAATCAGTGCGGGCATCAAGACTGAAAATGTCGACACGCTTTTTCAGGAGATCGACGAAAGGCAGGAACAGCTGGCGGTTAAGCCCGTCCTTGTAAAGGTCGTCCGGTTCCACGTTGGATGTGGTCACAAGCACACAACCACGCTGGAACAGCTGTTCAAACAGACGCGACAGGATCATTGCATCGGCAATGTCAGTGACCGAGAATTCGTCGAAACACAGCACCCAGGCCTCGGCGAAAAGCTGACTTGCGACGGGAGGAATGGGATCCTCCTCCTTCGTCTCGCCGCGTTTGAGAGCCAGGCGGTGGGCCGCGATCCGATTGTGAACGTCAGCCATGAAATCGTGGAAGTGAACCCGGCGCTTGCGCGTTGCCTTGACCTGTTCGAAAAACAGATCCATCAGCATGGTCTTGCCGCGCCCGACGGAGCCGAAAATGTAGAGGCCTTTGATCACCGGCTGCGGCTTTTGGCGGCGCGCGAACAGCCACCCCAGCGAGCTCGATTTGCTGGTCAGCCTCTTCTCGCTGACCGCCGTCAGCACCCGGTCAAGGGCAATTGCCAGGCTTCGTTGCGCCTCGTCCAACTCGATCTCGCCACTGTCGACCTGCGCCAGGTAGCGCTCCTCGACGGTGATCCTGTCGGCAATGGTCATTGGCTGACGGTCCGGTTGCTCCGGATCTTACCGGGAAAGACTGATCGACTGCCCGGCCGTGGTGGTTCCCTGGAAGCGGCTTTCGCCCGTCTTGTAAAGGCCGGCAAACCGGTTGCCGGAGGAATCGTTGAGCACCACTTCCTTGCCCACGACATTCCAGGCCGAAATCGTCGATGCCTGATCGGCGCAGCCGCGCGAGGCCGCCCGATAGCCGCCGGTCCACTGGGTCAGTGCCAGGAACACATCGCAGGTACTGCCACCTGTGGCAATCGTCCAGCGACCCACCATCGAATCACGTGTGACATCCGGGGCGTTGGCAGCCGCGTTTTGAATTTCTTCCGGCGACGGGCCTTCGGTCTCTGGCGCGTTCGGAAACTGGTTCTGACCGGCCGGTGGCAATTGTCCGCTCTGCACGCCTGCTACGGGCGCCGGTTCAAGTGGCGCCGGTTGGCTACTGAGCTGCCGGTTAGGCCCAAAACGCTGGCAACCTGCTATGGCGATCAGTGCGCTTAAGGCGATCAGCGTGTAAACGTTCCGCATCGAACATCCCCAATTCTCTTTGGCAGGCGGCCCCACCCCCTTGGCCCCCTATATAGGCGGTCGTTGCGTTTCAATACATAAAGATGGCAAAATTTGTATTAAATTTGCACAGAAGAACAGAAACCGACCCTCGGCGGTCGGGAGCGCCCGCCAGTTCAGATCGCGGTGCCGGGGACCCAGATATACCCGTCCGGCCCTATGATATGGCACTCGCGCAGACCGTGAGGCTTGTCGATCGACCCTGAAAGCACGTTGTAACCCAGCCGCCCCGCGCGTTCCTCGATCTTGTCCGGATCGACCCCATAGACGCGAAGCTCCACTCCCTGGCCACGCAGGTCCATGCCGTTGACCACCCCCTGCATCGGGTGATCCTCGTAGGCGTGGTCGGCATGCAGCATGAACACCGATCCGGCCAGTTCGATAGCAGCGAAGTCCTCGTCGCTGTAGAGGACCATCGCACCCAGCGCATCACGACAAAAGGTGACCTGCGGGTCGATTTCACGCACCAGAAGATTGACACCAATACCACGGGGCAGAGTTCGGCCGAACTCTGCTCCGCTCATCCATGGTTCTCCGGTTCGCTTCTTGGCCATCGCCTTCGTCCCCATTGCCCAACCCGGTCATTGTGCACGGGCCGAAACAACGGAGCAATGGATTTCGGCGCTGCGCTATTTGACGATGCCGCGATGGGCCTCATCACCCCACAGGGCTTCGATCCGCGCATCCCGGCGGCAACCGAGCCGATAAACGCGGTAGCGTACCGGATTCTTCTGATAGAAATCCTGGTGGTAGTCCTCGGCCGGGTAGAACATGGATGCCGGCATGATCACTGTGGCGATCTGCTGGTCCAGCGCCTCCATCGCTTTCTTGCTGGAGGCTTCCGCTGCAACCTGCTGTTCATCGTCCAACGTATAGATGGCCGTGGTGTAGCTTTCACCGCGATCACAGAACTGACCACCCGGGTCCGTCGGATCGACACTGCGCCAGAACACGTCAAGCAGCTGATCGTAGGTGACCTTGGAAGGGTCATAGGTGACCTTCACGGCCTCGCGATGGCCTGTCGTCTCCCGAACGACGTCCTTGTAGGTCGGATTGTCCAGGTGACCGCCGGTATAGCCCGATATGGTTTCCAAAACGCCCGGAACATGGTCGAAATCTTTTTCGACACACCAGAAACAGCCGCCGGCGAATATGGCTTCTTTGGCGTCGTCAGGTATTTCAGACTGTGCTCGGCTGGACGGCATGTTTCCAGTTGAAAGAACCACAACCGCTGCAACTATCGCTACCCCCGCGAGGACGATTTTGCGCATCTCACTCCTCCTTACGCCATGTCGGCTCAAGCAGTGAGCCTTTTCACCGTCCTACGTAACCATCACTTTTCGTCAATCAAATCAATCCGTCTCACGAGCCCGTGAGAGGTTGGTTGAAGCCGCGGTTTGTCTGCAACATGGGCAGATAGGAGTATCCGATGGTTGGATCCAAACGAAGGGCCTTGTCAGGCTACCCAGATGCCGTTGTCCAGGTTGTCGCTCGTCCTGGCGACGTTTTCGTCGCTTTCGCTGAAGGCCAGCAGGATATCATCGTAGCCGAGACCCTGCTCCATGCCGCCGACCCACCAGGCTTTTCCTTCCGCATCGGCGTTGCGTCCAAGCACGTGAAGATACATGCCGTCGACATAATCTTCCGCACTCGGATTGACGCCGAAACGATCCTCAAATTCCTGTGACGCCACGAATTGGTCGGAGAGAAAATCCTTGACCTCCTGCAACGACCATTCCTCTTTGAGCCGGTCGGCAACTTCGGTCCAGAAGATCAGCCCACCCAGATCAGGGACACGATCGAAGGTTGCCTGATACAGCCGATATACAAGGCCAACGCAATCGCTTTCGATATCGAAGATCAGCTTGCCATCGTCGAACACCACCTGCTCGACGCCGACCAACAGATCGGACTCACCGCTCGGCTTGTGGACGGCCACAAGCCCATGGGCGAGCGCATCGGTGACAAAGTCGGATCGGACACCGTCAAAAACCACCTGATCGTCATCGGGCAGGCTGACGAAAAGATCCGTGCCCAGGCCCGCAGCCAGGGTGCTGCCGCTGCTCGTACTGACCAGAAGATCGTTGCCATCGCTCTGCTCATTGGGAAGCCTGTCCAGCCAGTTGATGAACAACAGAGACAGGAAATCCTCATCGGTTTCAGGAAGCCAATCCAGGACGTCCTCGAGCGAAATCCCCACCTGATCCAGCAAATCATCGAGGAGGTCACTGGGGTCCGTATCCCCCCAGGCAGCCAAAGTGGTTTGGATTGGTCCCCACACCGGTTCCACCAGGGCATAGAGCTGCGGGTTGTCCTGCGGCAGGGTTGCCCACAAATCCGACCACGTTTCCGGATCCCAAAGGACAGACGCAGCAACTGTTTGAGACGCCGCCGCTCCGCCGCCATCGGTTGCCTCGGCCCAGTCGCCTATGATCTCCAACAGGTCGGCGATATTCGATTCGATTGCGTCCAGAAGCTGCTGACCAAGAACCTGATAGGGGAGCCCGGACGTGTCGTCCGGGCGAATAACGATATAGGCCCGTGTCTCGTCAAACACAGCGTCTTCCCCATCGCGCAAGCCCAGCTCGACCGACAAAACACCAGGGATCAGACCATCCTGTGGGTCGTCAAAGTTGAACTCCTCCAGGGCCTTCAACGTTGTTCCGCTGTCGGAGACTTCAAACCGGTGCGCATCTGCGCCACCGGTGATGACGAGCTCGATATCCGTGTCGAGGGTGACATTCAGGCCCGACACTTCCTGGAAATCCTGGACGGCGGTCAGCCCACCATCGAGCCAGAGGAAGGTAATGTCCGGCCACAGTTCATCCAACGGCTCGGGCCATTCAATCTGGGCATCGATATTCGCAACTGTTTCAACCATGACATTCACCCCATCAGTCAATGCGAAGGCTTGGTGGCACGCGCTCACAGCTACACTTTACAGTGCTCGTTCCGCTCGACAAGCTCAATGCCGCTTCCATCCAGACCGCGTTCATCACAATTTTTAGTGGACGCGAGCGAATCATTCACCTGTGCAGTTTAACAGTTCACTGCAGTGCCTCCCATTCGGAAAGTCGGCAGAACCGCATGTCGGCTCCGCAGTAGGCAACCGGAAGAAGAACCGGCATAGTGAGATCAATCCGCAATGGAGACGGGTGGGGCATTTGAGCGAACCGGAACTCAAACGTGAAATCGGGCCGGTTGGGCTGGTGGCGCTGGGCGTCAGCGGCATCATCGGCTCCGGATGGCTGTTTGCTCCGCTGCTGACCGCCCAGTTGGCCGGCCCCGCGGCCATCATCGCCTGGATCATTGGCGCATTCGCCATGCTGCTTCTGGCGCTGACCTTCGGTGAAATTGCCGCAATGTTCCCACTGCCGGGCGGGGTGGCCAGCATCCCCAAGGTAACGCATGGCAACATTGTCTCCATCATGCTTGGCTGGACCGCTTGGCTCGGATACATGATGACGGCGCCGGTAGAGGTCGAGGCAACGCTTCGCTACCTGACCTTCTATGCACCCTGGCTGTTCGAAACGGCCGAGTCGGAGCGGTTATCGCTGCCCGGTGCCGGTGTGGCGCTCGGCCTGATGGTGATGTTCGTCATCCTCAACGCTTTCGGCGTCAAGCTTTTCACGCTGATCAACACCGGCGTCACCTGGATCAAGGTGGTGGTTCCGCTGATCATCGCCGGCACCTTCATGGCGGCCTCTTTTGAACCGGCCAATTTCTCGGGAACACAGGGGTTCGCCCCATACGGCATCAACGGTATTCTGGCGGCCGTCTCGTCGGGCGGCGTGGTGCTGTCGATGATCGGATTTCGTCACGCCATCGATATGGCCGGTGAAGTGAAAAACCCGGGCCGCGCCATCCCGCTAGCCCTGGTCATGGCCATGCTGATTTGCCTGGCGATCTATCTCAGCCTGCAGATCGCCTTCACCGGAGCTCTGTCCTCCAACGACATCGACGATGGTTGGGCAAATCTGCACCTGGCTCACAGAGGCGGTCCGCTGGCCTCGATTGCCACGGCGCTTGGCCTCCTGTGGTTGGTGAGCTTGATGAACACCACTGCAGTAATCTCACCCTTCGGCAGCGCCCTGGTCGCCGTCGGCGCCAATGCCCGCCTGGTCATGGCGATGACCCGTACACGTCTGGTGCCCGAGTTTTTCGGCCGGTTGTCGCGGTTTGACGTCCCCTTCAACGCGCTGGTGCTCAATCTCATCCTCGGCTGGCTCGCGGTGCTGGTTCTGCCTTTTTCCGAACTGGTCGCAACGCACAGTTCACTTGTCGTGTTTTCATTCATCCTGGGGCCCGTTGCCGTCGTCGCACTGCGGCGGCTTGCGCCCGATTACCGGCGCCCGTTCAAATTGCCGTTCGTCCGAACGATAGGATGCATGACCTTCATCCTCGCCACACTGATCGTCTACTGGAGCGGTTGGGACACGATCCGGGTCATCGGCATTGCTGTTTTGATCGGCGCTGCGCTGCTGGCCCTTCGATTGCGTCAAGTTCCGCGGCAGCTGCTCAACCTGCGTTGCGCGGCGTGGTTGATCCCCTATTGCGTCGGCATCGGACTGATTTCCTGGTTCGGAAGTTTCGGCGGTCTCGGCCTGCTTAAGAATGGCTGGGACATTGCCGCCTGCGCTGTTTTCGGCGGTATTGCCTTCTTCGTCGCGGTCCGTTCAGCCCTGTCCCAGGCAGAGTTCGACGAACAGGCCGAAGAGATCCTCGCCCAACTCGGCTACGAAGAAGACGTTCTCCACAGCCTCGACATTTGAGGACGGTTCCGGGCGCACCGGGGAATCATTCCGCTCAAACATATTGACTAGTTAAACATCATATGTTTGATTAGATGTCATGAGTGAGATGATTTATTACGATCTGAAGCAGGTCGCAGGGCTTGCACCGAGCCTCGCCACCCAGGTGGCGCGCGAGATTGGTCGGCGCATCGTGTCCAATTCCTATGCGCCGGGGGACCTTGTTGAGGACGAAGGCGCATTGGCCGAACGGTATCAGGTCAGCCGGTCTGTGATCCGCGACGCCGTCAAGATTCTGGTCGGCAAGGGATTGCTGGAGGTTCGGCGCGGAATCGGGACACGGGTTCGCTCGCGCAGCAGTTGGGGATTGCTCGACGACGATGTGCTTGCCTGGTACCAGTCAGCACCGCCGGATGCGGACATGCTGCGCCAGTTGATGGACATCCGACTGGTCTTCGAGCCGAAAGCGGCCCGTTGGGCGGCCGAACGCGGCAGCGCCGAAGCGCATCAGCAGATCGGCGCCGCGGTCGAGCGTATGGAAGCCGAGAAAGGCTCCGTCGAGGACTTCGTGGTCGCCGACGCGGTTTTTCACCGCTCGATTCTGCGAGCCACCGAAAACGAATTCCTCGTGGCGCTCGAAGGCATCATCTTTTCCGCATTGCTCAGCAGTATCCGGCTGACCAATGTAGATCCTCGTTCCAACGAGGCCTCGCTCCCCTTTCATCGGTCGGTCTACGAGGCCATCGCCGCCCGCGATGGAGACCGGGCTGAGAAAGTGATGGAGCAATTGCTCGGCGACACCGGTCGTCGATTGGGAGGACGCATGTATGAGACCTGATCCGAACTAGTGTCCTGAATCTGAAGTTCGTCACCTTGTGCAGCACACTCCGAACGAACTTCAGATTCAATCAGGACACTAGCAAGGTTATGATTCTAGTGTGGTTTACGGATTTGAAGTTCTGCCGGAGTTGCTGCAATAATCATAGGAACTTCAATTCCACCACACTAGCCGGTCACCAACCGGCATCAATTGCGGCACAGCGCGAACGACGCATTTGCGTCCGGGGCTTTCCCCGGCGATGGCGGAGCTGTGCCCAAATCGAGCAACCAAGGAGGAAACCATGCTCGCAAAACTTCAAAAGACCATGCTTAATCTGGGCGCGGGGGCTGTGCTGCTGACCGCGACGGCGATCGGCACAGGCCAGGCTTTTGCCGAAGATCTTGTGGCGCTGTTGCTGCCGGAAAACGTCAACCCCCGGTGGGAAAGTCAGGACGCCCGCTTCTTCGTTGAAGCGATGAAGGAAATCGCCCCGGATGTGACGGTCGAGGTCTTCAACGCCAACAACGATACCGCCACCCAGCAACGCCAGGCCGAGCAGGCCCTGACCCGCGGCGCCAAGGTGCTCGTGGTCATTCCGATCGACGGTGAAAGCTCTGCGATCATCGCTGAAAGTGCCGCCGAGGCCGGTGTACCGACGATCGCTTACGACCGGATGATCAACTCTGAACACACGGCCTTCTGGGTACAGGCAGATCTGGAAGGCATGGGTTATGATCAGGCCATGCACGTGATTGAAAACACCAAGGACGGCGATACGCTGGTGCTGCTCAAGGGCTCGCCCACCGACCCCAACGCAGCAGTGATCCACAATGGCCAGTTGCGCGCACTGCAGCCGCTGTTCGACTCAGGCAAGCGCAAGCTCGGCTATGAGAACTGGACCCAGGGCTGGGATCCGGCCATTGCGCGCCGCTCCATGGACCAAGCACTGACACAGCTCGACAACAAAGTGCAGGGCGTCGTTTCATCCAACGACGGCAACGCCGGCGCAGCCATTGCCTCGCTGGAAGAACAGGATATGGACGGCAAGGTTCCGGTCTCCGGTCTCGACTGTACGGTCCAGGCGCTGCAGCTGATCCTGCTCGGCAAGCAGACCCAGTCCGGCTGGCGCCCGCTCGCCGACATGGCCAAGGCAACGGCTGAAGTGACCGCCCGTCTGGTCAAAGGCGAAGAATGGAAGGAGCTGGCACCCAACACAGTCAAGAACGGGGTCGGCGCAGACGTGAACTTCGTGGCTGTTGCTTCATACTCGGCCGTCGGCGAAGAGGGTGTTGCCTATGTGATCGAAAACGACACATCGATCTCCAAGGAAGACGTCTGCACCGGCGTTGCTTCCGAAACCGCCTTCTGCAAGGGCTGAACTGTGGTGACCACCACCATCGACAACCAGGCGGGGCGCAATGCCCCTCCTGCGGCTGCGCACCTGGCGGCAACCGGCATTCGCAAACGCTTCGGCGGCGTGGAAGCCCTGCGCGGCGTCAACTTCGAAGTGCGGCGCAGCGAGGTCATGGCGCTAGTCGGCGACAATGGCGCCGGCAAGTCGACACTGATGAAAATTCTCGCCGGCGCCTATCTGGCCGATGAGGGCAGCTTTGCCATCGACGGAAAGCCGGTTGCCATCGCATCGCCGCATGACGCGACCGATCTCGGCATCCAGATCGTCTATCAGGACCTGGCGCTGTGCGAAAATCTGGATGTATCCGCCAATCTTTCGCTGGGACATGAGCCGACAAAACCAGGCTGGAGTTTTCTGCCCAAGGCCCTGCGTCCGCTTGACGACATAGCCATGGAGCGCAAGGCGCTCGAAGCTGTCGACCGGCTGCGGGTCCGCACCCTCAGATCCGTGCGTGCCAAGGTCGGAGGATTGTCAGGCGGCCAGCGACAGGCAATTGCCATTGCCCGCGCCGTTGGCGCCGAATCGACCATCGTGCTGCTTGACGAGCCCACGGCAGCCCTGGGCGTCGCCCAGACCGAACAGGTTCTCGACGTCGTCAAACGGTTACGCGAAACCGGACACGCGGTTGTCTATATCTCGCACAATCTGCGCGACATTTTCGACGTCAGCGACCGCATCACCGTGCTGCGGCATGGCGGCAATGTCTCCGTCTACGACACCGAAAAAACCAACCCGGACGAGATCGTCGTCGCGATGACCCGCGGCCTCGATGGAGGTACATCCAATGGCGGTTCTCATGGAAAGTGAATACCGGCCGGGAATGGTCGAGCGGTTCCGCCAGGTGCGCGAAAGCCGTTTTGGCGCCTTCGTTCCGGTGCTGCTGGCGCTGGCCGCAATCTGGATCTATTTCGGCATCAGCGAGCCTGCCTTTCTGAGCGCCCGCAATTTCTACTTCCTGTTCATGCAGAGCGCGGTGGTCGGCACACTGGCTGTCGGCATCACCATGGTGCTGCTGCTCGGCGACATCGACCTGTCGGTCGCTGCCAACTCAGGCGTCTGCGCCGCGCTGATGGCGGTTCTCATCGCCAATCTGGGCGTCTCTGCGCCGATCGCCTGCCTGATCGCCATCGGCGCCGGCATCACACTCAGCGCCGGACAGGGCATTCTTGTCTCCTATGTCGGGATTCCGTCCTTTGTGGTGACGCTGGCCGGCCTGCTCGGGTTTCAGGGCCTGATGCTGAAAGTCCTCGGCATCCATGGCGCCATCAACGTGCGCGAACCCTTCGTCCGAGGCATCACCACAGTGGTCCTGCCACCTTCTGCCGGATGGCTGTTGGCGGTCGCCTGTGTTGCAGCGTTTTCCCTCGTCGTCTGGCGCCGCCACACACTTCGCAGGTCGAACGGGCTGGAGCTTGATCCGCCTGCCGTTCTATGGGGCCAGGTCGGCTTTTTTGCCGTGCTCGCGTTTGCCGCCGTGGCAACGCTCAACGCCTACCGGGGCGTCCCGCTCCTGGTGGTGCTGCTCATTGGTCTGACCGCGGTGCTCGGCTGGGTCACCACATCCACGCCATTTGGCCGTTCATTATTCGCGGTCGGCGGCAATCAGGAATCCGCGCGTCGCGTCGGCATGAACGTCAAGCGCATCCGCGTTGCGGCCTTCGCCATTGTCGGCTTCATGGCAGCGGTCGGCGGCATCGTCGGCGCCTCCCGCTATGCATCCGTTTCCTTCAACGCCTTTGCCGGCGGCCCGCTGCTGCTGGAAGCGATCGGCGCGGCCGTGATCGGTGGCACATCGCTGTTCGGGGGACGCGGTTCGGTCTGGAACGCCATATTGGGTGCGCTCGTCATCGGCTCGCTTGGCAACGGCCTCGACCTATCGGGCGCGAGCGCCGCCGACAAGCTAATGTTCTCTGGCGCCATTCTTCTGTTGGCCGTGGCAATCGACGCCGTTTCGCGCACCGGCAGCCAGGAGGTACGACGATGACGAACCTCTTCGTCTGGAGCGATCGCGAAAAGGCAATGCTCGACGCGATCCTCGACCAGATCATCCCGGCAAATACGGAGCGCGGCATCCCTTCGGCTGCATCGCTCGGCCTCGCTGATCACCTGGCCATGGTCGCAACCGAGGATCCGGCCCTCGCGACACAGATTCGCGAAGGCCTTGCCCGCGCCGATGCGCTTGCGGGCGTAACCGGCGCTCTATTCGAGGCCCTCGACGACCACCAACAAGTGAGGGTTTTGTACCAGCTTGAGCAAGAGGAACCGGGCTTCTTCGAGCCACTGCTGCGACACACCTACATGGGTTACTACAGCCGCCCGGACGTCCGCACACTGTTCGGACCTTCCTCGAACCCCGTCCACCCCGACGGCTATGACGTTTCGCGGGAATCGCCGGAGCTCATGGCCGAACTCACCGAACCGGTTCGCCGGCGCGGCTCGCTCTATCGGGCGTGCTGAGAAAGAACAAAGATCATGAGCAACGAACCCGTTGACGTTCTGATCATAGGCGCAGGCGCCTCCGGCGCCGCCATCGCCTGGTCGCTTGTCGAGACACGCATGCGCATCCTCTGCCTCGAACAGGGACCGCACGTTCACGACAAGGATTTTCCGAGCCGCAATGCCGACTACGAACTCAGCCGCTACGACAAGTTCAGTTGCGACCCCAATGTGCGGAAACTGCCCCAGGACTATCCGATCAACTCCGCCGATTCCGACATCACACCGGTCAATTTCAACGGCGTCGGCGGATCGACCATCAACTTTCTCGGCCACTGGCCGCGCCTGCATCCGTCGGACTTCCGCACGCGATCGCTCGACGGTGTGGCCGACGACTGGCCGGTTGATTACGCGACCCTGGCTCCGTTCTACGACATGAACGATCGCATCACCGGTGTATCCGGTCTTGGCGGCAATCCGGCCTATCCGGACTACACACCACCCTTGCCGCCGATCCCGATCGGCAAGCTTGGCCAGACGTTGGCCAGAGGCTTCAACGAACTGGGCTGGCACTGGTGGCCCTCGGACGTGGCTATTCTCAGCCAGGACTATGACGGCCGCGCCAAATGCGTCAACGCCGGCACATGCGACCTCGGCTGCGCCGCCGGTGCCAAGGGCGGCACCAACTTCACCTATTGGCCGATGCTGGAAAATGCCGGCGTGGAGCTGCGGACCGAATGCCGGGTGCGGGAAATTCTGGTCGACGAAGAAAGCGGCTTCGCCACCGGTGTGCTCTATCACGGCCCGGACGGCCAGGTACACGAGCAAAAGGCTGAAATGGTCGTCGTCGCCTGCAACGGCGTCGGCACTCCGCGCCTGCTTCTAAACTCGAAATCCAAACTGTTCCCTGACGGCCTGGCCAACCGCTCCGGCCAGGTCGGCAAGAACCTGATGTTCCATCCCCTGACGGGTGTCACCGGCGTCTTCGACGAACCGATGGAAGGGTTCAAGGGTCCAATGGCCTGTTCGATCCTCAGCCAGGAGTTCTACGAATCCGATCCCAATCGCGATTTCGTGCGTGGCTACGGCCTGCACAGCGGCCGCTATACGACACCGATGACCTACGCCTTGGGCGGCTACGGCATCGACGACCCTATCCCGTGGGGCAGCGAGCATCGCGAGAAGTTCGACACCATCTATCCCTATAGTGCCGGTTTGACGGTGGTGACCGAGGATCTGCCGGAGGAAGCCAACAGCGTCACGCTCGATCCCGATCTCACCGACAGTGATGGTGTGCCGGCCCCGAAAATCACTTACCGCGTCAGTGACAACACCTGGAAGATGATTGCCCATGGCGAGGCCCGCGCCGAAGAAGCACTTCTGGCCGCCGGCGCCCGGCAGATCTTCGGCAAGGGCAGCGACAAGGTCTGGTGGCGCGCCGGCTGGCACCAGATGGGCACCTGCCGCATGGGCGACGACCCGGATCGCTCGGTGGTCAATGGCTGGGGTCGCTCGCATGACGTCCGCAACCTCTTCATCGTCGATGGCAGCATTTTCGTCACCGCCGGTGCCGTAAACCCGACGTCGACGATCCAGGCGCTCGCTCTCTATATCGGCGACCGCATCAAGGCCAACATCGCCAACCTTTTCGATTGAACGGAACCCCATGAGCTTTTCGAAAAAGATGTATCTGGCAGGCGACCTTGTTGACGGGCAGGCAAGTGCAGAGGTGATCAACCCGGCGACTGACGAGGTAGTCGGCAGCATTGCCACAGCCGGCATGGGCGACACCCAGCGCGCGCTTGAAGCGGCACGCGATGCCTTTTCCGACTGGGCCGCCACCCCGATTTCCGAGCGCCAGGCCTGGATGCTGCGGCTGCGCGACGAGGTGATCGCCCACGAAGACCATCTGCGCGACTGCATCCATCACGAAATGGGCAAGCCATGGGCCGCCACGCTGGAAGATTTCGACAGCCTGAAGAACTCCTTGCAGTTCTACTCGGAGGAGATCGCCCGGGTTCACGACGAAATCCTCGCCGATCGCGCGGGGACGCATCAGCACCGGCTGGTGCACGAGCCGCTCGGCGTCGCCGTTGCTTTCATCGCCTGGAACTTTCCGCTGCTCAATCTCGCCTTCAAGATCGGCCCGGCCATGGCTGCCGGATGTCCGATCATCATCCGCCCGTCGGTCGAGACGCCGATTTCAGCCTATGCTGTTGGTGAACTGTGCAAGAAAATCGGTCTGCCGAAAGGCGTCGTCCAGGTCCTTTGCACGGACGGGTATGATGTGGCCGATGCGCTGTCGGCCTCGCCGATTCCGTCGCTGCTGACTCTCATCGGATCCACCGCAACCGGCCGCCACATCATGCGCACCGGAGCAACCACCATAAAACGGTACTCGATGGAACTCGGTGGCAACGCCCCTGCTCTGGTGTTTGCCGATGCTGATCTCGATCTCGCCGCCGACATCATCTGTGCGCTCAAGTTCAACAATTCCGGCCAGATCTGCGTGACACCCAACCGGGTTTTCGTCGAGGCTTCCGTCGCCGATGAATTTCACCGAAAAGTCGTCGACCGGGCCAACGCGGTCAAGGTCGGTTGGGACAGGCATGCCGAAATCGGCATGGGCCCGATGATCGACGCGCGGGCGTGGACCCGGGTCAAAGGCCTGATCGATTCCGCTGTTGCCGACGGTGCAACCTTGCTCGCCGGAGGCAACCGCCCCGACAATCTTTCCTCCGGCCATTATCTTGCACCGACGGTGCTTTGCGGGGTGACGGAGCAGATGGATATCTACCGTCAGGAGATTTTCGGCCCCGTCATCAGCATGCTGACCTTCAACAGTGAAACAGGCCTGACCGACAAGGCCAATGACTGCGAGGATGGCGGACTAACGGCCTATGTCTTCACCCGCGATCTTGCCAGGGCGGAGCGCTATGCCCGCGCGCTGCGCTACGGGGAAGTGCAGATCAACGGCGTGAAATACGATATCGATCTGCCTCACGGCGGCGTCGGCCAGTCGGGAATCGGCCACGATTGCTCGTATCTGGCGCTTCACGATTACCTTTCAATCAAGCGTATTACCCGCGCGCTCGACGCCTGAGGCAAGATACATGAAGATTACCGAAGTCATCAGCCATGTCCTGTCATACGAACTGCCCGAAGAACTGGGCTATTCGCAGCAGTACTACGCCCGTCGCACCGCGCACCTGGTCGAAATCAGGACCGACGAGGGATTGACCGGCTGGGGTGAATGTTTCGGGCCCGGCAATGTCGCGGTCGCCAACAAGGCGATCGTGGAGAAAGTAATCCAACCGATGATCCTCGGCATGGACCCTGTCGAACGGGAAGTGATCTGGCACAAGGTCTACAATCTGCTGCGCGACCACGGCCAGAAGGGCATGCCGATCCAGGCTCTTTCGGGTGTCGATATTGCCCTTTGGGACCTCACCGGAAAAATCGCAGGCCTACCGTTGCACAAGCTGATCGGCGGAAAGCACCGCGACCGGATTCCGGTCTACGGTTACGGCATGATGCTGACGCGCGAAGATCACGCCTCGCATATTTCCCGCTTCAAGGAGGAAGCTTCGGCGATCCGAGAAGCGGGGTTCAAGGCGGCCAAGATGAAAATCGGGCTCGGAGCGAAGGATGATGTGGGCCTTGTGCAGGCGGTGCGGGACGGCGTCGGCGAGGACTTTCCGTTCATGGCCGACGCCAATCACTGCTACACGGCGGACGATGCCTACTATGTTGGTTGCGCGCTCGATGAACTCGGCGCCTTCTGGTTTGAGGAGCCCGTGGCTCCGGAAGATCGCGACGGCTACAGCCTGCTGCGCGGCAAGCTCAAGACCCGCATCGCCGGTGGTGAGGCCGAGTTCACCCGTTGGGGCTGGCGCGACCTGCTCGATGGCGGCTGTGTCGACATTGCCCAGCCGGAAGTCTGCGCTCTTGGCGGCATCTCGGAATACCTTAAAGTCCTGGCGTTGGCGCACGCCCGCTTCGTTCCGGTGGTGAACCATGTCTGGGGATCGGCAATCGCCATCGCCGCCAACATCCAACTGCTGGCAGCCATTCCACCTCTGCCGGGCGGTCTTTTCCAACGCGACCCTCTGCTTGAATTCGACACCACCGGCAACCTATTCCGCGACGACCTGCTGACCGAACCACTGAATATCCAGGATCAGGTTCGTCGGTACGGCGGCACCATTGCCATCCCCGACCGACCTGGTATCGGCGTTGAACCGGACATGGACTTCATCGCCATGCACTCCATCGACTGACTCGCCGGAGAAAATCATGACGTTACATCCAGTCCGTTGGATCGGGGTCGACTGGGGCACTTCCAAGCTGCGGGCTTACGCCATCGACGAGAACGGATTTCCGATCGCCGAGCTTGAGGCCGACAGCGGGATGGGACGTCTGAAGCCGGACGAGTTCGAAGCTACGCTGATATCGCTCATAGAACCGTGGCTTCGTGACAATTGCACAATCCCGGTCTACGCTTGCGGGATGGCGGGCGCCCGCCAGGGCTGGAAAGAGGCAAGCTACCGCCCGGTTCCCTGCGACCTGCTGAAAATGTCGGGATTTACCCGCGTCGAAACGTCCGATCCGCGCATCGACGTTTTCATCCTGCCGGGGCTTTCGCAGACCACACCACCGGATGTCATGCGCGGCGAGGAAACACAAATTGCCGGCTTCCTGGCATCCGAACCCCGTTTCTCCGGGACAGTCTGCCTGCCTGGAACCCACACCAAATGGGTTGAGGTAGAAGAAGGAACGGTAACCGCATTCCACACTTTCATGACCGGCGAATTGTTCTCGTTGCTGTCCGAGCAATCGATCCTGCGCCACAGCGTGTCCGAGACCGGCGACGACCCGGCCGCCTTCCTGCAGGCCGCGCGAAACGCGGCGGCCCGACCCGAAAACGTCGCATTTGACCTGTTCGGATTGCGCGCCGCTTCGCTGCTAGCTGATGCTCGACCCGAAACAGCCCGGTCACGGTTGTCCGGCATGATCATCGGCCACGAAATCGGCGTCGCCCGCGTGTTCTGGTCATCAAGGCCCGTTGTGCTGATCGGAGCACCTCAGCTCACCGGACATTATGCCCGTGTACTCAAGGCCGAGGGCGCCGGGACACGGATCACCGAATCCAAGACAGCCACCCTCTCAGGCCTGGCCATCGCCGCTCAGACTGTGGGGGCAACGGTCGCCTGATCCTTCGGCGACATCCATTCAGAGCACCAATGCGACAAACTGGCGGCCGACCAAATCCCGGTTTTGCACCCAAGACCGGGGTTGCGGTGGTAAGGTGCGTTGCATGCCTGCATTGGTTCTGGTTTCATCCCGACCGTATGGTCCTGTTGATTGTTAAGGACCCGGTGCCCGACATGGATTGACGACGACGGATGAAACGAAAAATTGCGGCCATACTCAGTCTGGATGTTGTCGACTACACGCGGCGCATGTCGGAAGACAGCGACCGAACGCTGAAGGAGTTGCAGCGCATACTGGGTGACGTGGTCCGACCGTCGGTCCAGGAGAATGAAGGGCGGCTCTTCAAATTGATGGGCGATGGCGCCCTGGCAGAGTTCAGCACCGCCACGTCGGCAATCAATGCCGCCGTCACCATTCTGCAGAAGATGCGTGGTGATAGCATTTCGCTGCGCGCCGGAATTCATGCTGGCGACGTTACCGTCAATGGTGAGGACCTCTTCGGAGAAGCGGTGAATGTTGCCGCCCGGCTTCAATCATCCGCACAGCCTGACGCCTGTCTTGTTAGCAAAACTGCCGTCGACATCGCCGGGACGTCGCTTGCTGTTAGTTTGCGACCCGAAAGTTCGATGCGCCTCAAGGGGCTCCCAAACCCGGTTGATGCCTTTTCGATCGATCTCGATGGCGATGGAAGACACTCAAAGAATGTGCGCCAGTCCACATCCCAGGACATTCGTTTCGCCACCTCCAGCGACAGAACCACATTGGCCTGGACCTCGACGGGCACCGGGAAACAAATCCTGGCGACCCCCAACTGGCTCAGGCACCTGGAATACGACTGGACGATGAACACCATCGCGGGATGGATACCCCTGCTTTCGCAACGATACAGTCTGTTGCGATTTGACGGTCGCAACAACGGCCTGTCGGAAAGAGGCGTTGAAGACATTTCACTGGAGCGTCTTGTCGAAGACATCGAAGCCGTTCTCGACTCAGCGGAGATCGACCGCATACCGGTTTTTGGCATTTCTTTCGGTGCCACATTGGCAACAGCTTTTGCAGCACACCACCCGGACCGCGTTACCGGTCTTGTTCTTCTGGGAGGGTTTGCCCAGGGGCTGAAGGCAAGACAGCAGCCCGGTGTCGCCGCTCTCGGACAGGCGATGATAGATATGAGCCTGGAGGGCTGGAACCATGACTACCCTTCGGCCCGAGACCTGATGGCGCAGTCGTTCGCCCCGGCCGCGAGCCCGCATGATCAACGCACCTACGCTGAATTCATGAAGCTGGCGATGCATCACGAAGACTATGTGAAGGTTGGGCAGCTTGTGGCCGATGTCGATGTAACCGAACTGCTTCCCAGCATCACCTGCCCGGCGCTCGTCCTTCATGCGAACCGGGACCGGATGCACAATGTGGAGCAAGGCAGAAGGCTTGCGTCAGGCATCAGGGATGCACGCCTTGTCGGCTTGGATACCGTGAACAACACGATGCCGGAATACGATCCGGCCTGGCCAAAGGCCCTCGCTGAAATCGAGAGCTTTCTCGACGCGCTCTAGAGCCTAACATGGTTAGATTGAACCATTCTGCCGAGGTGCATTTGCGTCAAGGTCGAGCTCAAAACACAGGTCGGGCTGGTGGCCCGGCCGAGGCTTTGAGCGAAGGAATTGGCGCAAATGCGCCCGGCCCTTCGGGTTTGCGGTCGACGGACGCCCGCAGTGTCATGATGCTCGCGAGATGCCTCCGGCATCGCGCTGCGCTCCTTCCTCGCGGATCGCCTCGCCGACCACAAACAGAATTGCTTCAATCTAACCATGATAGGCTCTAATGCCGGCTGTATCGCAAATTGATCTGCTGATCTAAGAGTTTGCCTTCACTTCCGCGATATCATTCCAAACGTCCTGGCGCATGATTTTACCACCTTCGAGCTCGAAACGGTCGATAAACCGGATACCGTCGAACGCCGAGCCATCAGGCCACTCGCCGGACAGGGTCCCCCGACAATAGACCAGGGTCTCCGTGCCCCGGCTCTGCATCACGTCGATGCCCTCATAGGATTTCCTGACAAATCGGTAGCGAGGTTTGGCCCAGGCAATCAGCTCTTCAAGGCTGTGCATAGCTGGCGTTCCGGGAAACCGCATCGTGAAGCCGTTCCCGAGCATCGATTGTGCTCGCTCGATGTCACGGGCCTCCATTGCAGCAAGAAAGCCGCGCACGATATCGCCGGCATCCGGCAAGCCCGCGGCACCCTCGCGGTGCTTTCCGCCCCGGGAATAGTCCGCCGGTTTCAATTCGTGAATCAAAACGGTAATGGCGTCCGGTGAGGCAGGCACCACAAGCCGCACGGCATCGGTCAGCGCCTCATGAAGGCGCAGCTTTTCGTCTGCTCCATACCCCTGCAATAGATGCAATTCCACAATCGGCATGTCTGACCCCGCTCTCAGTTCGTGATTAATGTCATTCCAGCGCAACACAGCCGTTCGCACAACAGGCTTCCCTTGAAGCACCAGGCTCCCACATCGGATTCGATTGGTCATCGGCTGCAAATAGCGTATCAGAGGCCCAGCCGGCCCGGACACGCAGGTATGGACCAATGCCGTTCAACGACCCACAGCTCGATGTCCCCGTGGGCATGCAGACCGATGAGTTCCGGCTTCGCCCAATTCGGACGACCGACGCCGAACTCGACTACGATGCCGTCATGGAAAGCCGGGAGTTCCTGCGCACGTGGGAACAGTCGAGCTGGCCCGAGGACGATTTCGCGCTGGAAGCCAATCGCGAGGATCTGCGAAAACTGGAACAGCGCCACGCGGAGCATGAATCCTTCGCCTTCACGGTCATGAACCCGAATGAGACCCGATGCCTGGGTTGCGTCTACATGTTCCCGCTCGACGCATCGATGTTCTCCAGAGCCAAGATTTCCGCCACCGACGGCAGCCGTTGGCAGGACTTTTCCGCCGCCGTCTATTTCTGGATCAGAAAGTCCGAGCTCGCTGACGGGCTCGACCGTCGGCTGCTCACTGCGCTTGTCCCCTGGCTGGACCGCGACTGGCATTTCGAAAAACCGCTGTTCATCACCAACGAGCAATTCGAGCAGCAGGTTGCCATGGTCGAAAGCGCCGGCCTGCCGCTCAAGTTTCGCATCAACGACCCGAAGGCGAACGGAGCTTTTCTTGCCTTTGGTATGAGCGAGACGAGCCTTTAGGTCGGCACTCATTCCACAGTAAGTGAGCGGGAAGTTCCAAATGCTCAGACTCGACCACATCACCGTCATTGCTCCGACCCTGGCCGAAGGCGTGTCGCACGTTCGGAACTGCCTCGACCTCGACGTCCCGTTCGGCACCCGCCACGACTACATGGGAACCCACAATCACCGGCTTCAGCTCGGAAACCGGTTCTATCTCGAAATCGTCGCGCTCGACCCGGACGGCATTTCCCCGGGGCGCGCCCGCTGGTTCGGGCTGGACAGCCAGGCGACCGTCCGGGCGGACTGGGACAATGGACGGCGTCTGCGCGGTTGGGTAGCGAGCACAGAATCCCTCGGTGCCGTTCTGTCGGGTCGTCGCGATTTCTTCGGAGACGAGACCCCGCTTCCGCCGGCCGATCCGGCCTTCGCTTTTTCCATTCCCGATGATGGTTCGCTTCCGCTCGACGGCGCAGCGCCCTCTTTGATCGACCATCGCGGCGACCCAACGTCGATGGCGGACATTCCGGATCTGGGTGCTCGTCTTCAGTCGCTGACTCTGGAGCATCCGGACCCCGGTACAATCGAGGCCCTCTACCAGGAGCTCGCGATCGACCAGCCGCCGGCCGTGGTCAAAGGGTCTGAAATCCGCTACCGGGCGAAGATTGAGACGCCGGGCGGGCTCAAGGAACTGACCTGATCCCGCAGGGTCATCGGCTCAACCCGCACGACCTTCAGTTTCGTCTTGACATCGGTGCGACTAAACGCGTGCACGAAGCAGGCCTGCTCCGAGATATCCAGCATCTGTCGAGCGGATTCATACGGGGCCAGTCGACCTTTTGTGACACACACCAACTTTGTAGTGATTACAACAGACAGTCCCAAAAGGTATCATTTAGACTGGGAACCAGGCCCTTTCTGGCGCGTGAAACCGAGGTTGGTTACGATGCGGAAGGTGAGGTGTGAGGAACGGATCCCTGATAGCTTGGAGAATGAATAGAAATGACAAAGTCGTTCCGCAGATCCATCTTGGCCCTCTGCGCAGTGCTGACCGGCCTCGTACCATTGAACTCTGTGGCACAGATGACGGAACCACCGCAATATGAGGTGGAGGTAAAACGCGACATTCTCTACGGCCAGGGGGTGGTTCGTGAAAACGGCGTGGAAGTTGTGCGTGACCTTGCATTGGATCTGTATCTGCCCTCTGGAGTTGAAGGTCTCCTGCCCACGGTGATTTACACCCATGGAGGTTCGTTCCACATTGGCAGCCCGCGAACCGGCTACAGCGTCTCCGGCGCTCAATCAACGTCACCTGCCGACTACTGCCGCATGTTCGCGGGGCTCGGTTATGCGTGTTTCGCAATCGAGTACCGATTGGGACCTGAGGAACCGATTGCTTCTGGAGTCGGCTATTCGCAAGACCATGTTGATCGTGAGAGTATAAAACTGATGATGGATCGGGTTGACGTCATACGCTCCAACATCGGTTTGCGTCCTCTCGATGCCTCAGACCCGGAAGACAATCAGTTGCTGACCGACACTGTACTTTCCGCAGCCGAGGACCTTAACAAGGCGTTGGTTTTTATCCTCGAAAACGCTGACGAATTTCAGGTGGATCCCGAGCGCGTTGTCCTCGGAGGTTTCTCGGCCGGGGCTGTAACGTCACTGAACGTTGCCCATGGCATGAACGCACCGGTCGCCGGTGTCTTTATGCTATCAACCGCCCCAATTGGGATCGACATCTTCAAGACTGTCAAAGGGGACAGCGCACCAGCCTTGTTTTTCATGGGGCAACATGATTTGTCCGGAGCACTAATCGCCAATCCCAGGCTCATCGAGCATTACAAAAAAATAGGACTGGACCACACGTTCGCCTGGGTGCCTGCCTTCGGGCATTTTTACCCTTCGGGTGCCGTGACGTTGGGCACTGATGCCACACTACGCTCGGTAGTGGAGCGCATATTGGAATTTGTCGGTCGCGTTACCCAATAACAGTCGTTGCAATAATCGCGCACACTTCAAACCAACGATCGGGTCGGAAGCGATGTTTAAGATCCTGAAAAACCCGTGCAGAGCAGTTGTGTTTCCCCTTGCAGCAATTTTACCGGCCACCACATTGGCTGAGGACAGCGAGGAAGAGCAGCTCGCCAAGCAGCTTTCCAACCCGGTTGCCTCGCTGATCAGCGTCCCGTTTCAGTTCAATTATGACCGCGGCATCGGACCCACCGGTGACGGTGAGCGGGTGAGCCTCAACATCCAGCCGGTCATTCCGATTTCACTCAGTCCGGATTGGAACCTCATATCGCGGACGATTATCCCGATTGTCCATCAAAGCAACATTGTCCCGGGGGGCGGCAATCAATCGGGTCTGAGCGATATCGTGCAAAGTTTCTTCCTGTCGCCCAGCGAGCCCGGCCCCGGCGGTTTGATCTGGGGTGCCGGGCCGGTGTTTCTGTTCCCAACAGCCACAGATCCGCTGCTCGGCACGGGAAAATGGGGCGCTGGTCCCACCGGCGTGGTTCTGAAACAGTCTGGGCCGTGGACCTACGGGGCGCTGGCCAACCACATCTGGTCCTTCGCCGGCGATTCAAGCCGAGCGGACATCAGCGCCACATTTGTCCAGCCGTTTGTCAGCTATACGACGGATGATGCCGTTACATTCGCCCTCAACACCGAAACAACCTATGATTGGAATAACGACCAGTGGTCCGTGCCGATCAACATGACGGTTAGCAAACTGGTGGAAGTGGGCGACCAGCCAATCAACCTGACGCTCGGCTTGCGCTATTGGGCGGTGAGCGCACCGAACGGCCCGGAGGGGTTCGGCGGACGCGCCAGCATCGTTTTTCTGTTTCCGGCGAGTGGCTACTAGGAGGCAGTTGGATTAACAACGACGATCGGATTGCCGAACCAACACATATTGGAGACGACACCATGAACAGACTTCTGGCCCCGGCAGCCATGGGCGTAGTGTTTGCTGCAACCCTTTCCATCAGCGCCTGGGCGCAGGCGGATCTTTTTAACCCTGATCGGGCGTCGCCGGAACTTGACCTCGTTATCGAAAACGGCCGGATCCTGGATCCGGCAACGGGCCGAGATGAAATCCTCAACGTTGGAATTTCTGATGGAGAGATCGTCGCACTGACGTCCGGTGAGCTAACCGGGGCTCAGGTGATCGATGCAACCGGGCATACAGTGATTCCAGGATTCATTGATCTCCACACCCATTCGCCCTTTCCCTACGGTGAACTGCTCCAAGCCAAGGATGGCGTGACGACGGCTCTGGACCTTGAAGCCGGAGCGTTTCCGGTTGCTGAATATGGTGCGTTTTTGAGCGACGGGGCGCGGATAAATTTTGGATCTTCGGTAGGACACGCATTCGCACGCATAAAGGTCATTGAGGGCAAGGATCAGCCATGGGCGATCACTGAAAACGGTCAGTTTGTCCCCGGACCGGCATTTATGGAAATCGCGACAGACCAGCAAATTGAAGAGATCCGCAAACTTCTCCAGCTAGGTTTGGACAATGGAGGCCTGGGGATCGGTTTTTTGCTTGACTACATGTCGCCGGCCATAAGCGATGATGAATTGCGGATGATCTTCGAAGTCGCCGCGGCAAACAACACGGTCATCTGGGCCCATATCCGCCGCGGCATCGACGGCGACATCCAGCCGTTGCTCGACCTCCTGCCACTGGCACGGGAATTGGGGGTGAAGCTGCACATCTGCCATATCAACGCCAACGCCATGGGTGCAGTGGGTGATTGGCTTGGGGCGATCGATGAGGCGAACGCCAATGGTGCCGATGTCAGTGCCGAGATCTTTCCGTATACTGCAGGCTCTACCACCATACAAGCTGATGTCTTTGACCGGGATTGGCAGACCATTTTCGGCATCAGTTATGAAGATGTGCAGTGGGGGACCACCGGCGAGTTTTTCACTGAAGAAAGCTGGTACAGGATCCGGGAAGAACACCCCGACAGCAATATCATTCATCACTACATGAAAGAGGAATGGCTGGTAGAAGCGCTGAAGTGGCCTGAGATGATGGTCGCAACCGATGCCATGCCGGCCTTCGACTATCGCATCAAGGCAGCGCCAAACGGTGCCGGCTCCTATACGCGTCTACTCGCCCATTTCGTTCGCGATCTGGGCGTCATCGACCTCATGGACGCCGTCAAGCGCGGCAGCTACTACCCTGCCGAACGGCTGGCGGAATTCGCCCCGGTCTTCAAGCGCAAGGGCCGCATCGAAGAAGGCGCCGATGCCGACCTGCTAATTTTCAAGCTCGAGAACCTGAAGGACAATGCCACATACACCGACCCCTTCCGTGAAGCCAGCGGCTGGGACTTCGTGATCGTTGGCGGCGAGGTTGTCGTGCAGGGCGGCGATCCCACCGGAGCAAAACCAGGCCGGCACATCTTCAATAGTGGAGACTGACATGACACGGTGCTTTGTTGTCTGCGGCCTGGCGGCACTGGGATTGATGCTCGCAAGCAGCAGTGCGTCACTGGCCTGCGGCGGCGCTTTCATGCAGGCGTTCTTTTTTCAAAAGAACCCGCAGGCAAAGTCGGTGTCCAAGGCGGTCCGCAATGCCCGCGATAGCGGCGTTCTTGAAGGTGACCGGTGGGACAAATCCAAGGGCATGTCTCTGCACGCCTGGCGGGCCCAAAAGGTTGAAAGCACATTGGGAGCGCTGCAGGAGCGCCTGAATGTCACTGTGCAGCCATCGGCCCGGGCCGGCGGATCCCACGTTTTCCTGATCAATGAATTCGCCTGGCTGGATATTCTTGCGGTTGGCAATCAGGTCATCGTTACAAGAACCTCGGTCGGTCCCGACAAGGACAGCCCGAGGATCTTCACCACGCGGCAGGTGCTCGACAATGTGCTGGCCGGCAATATCACATTTCAACAAGCCGTGGAGGATGGCCTGATCGCGTCCGCCTGTGCAACTCAATGCACGGAGGAGCCGTACAGGATGCTTGGGTATGCGTTGTCGAAGCAGCAGAACCATCAACGGGCCGATGGCTCATGACGCAACAGCTTGAGAAGTGTGTCCGCAAAAACCGGACAGCGCTTGTGAGCGACACTGATCGTTCCAAACCAAACCCGGCCGTCAGGCGTCGGGGATATGATTCGCACGGGAAGATGCTGATCCCAGTCGCAGCGCTCGCCATGGTAGTGACGATTGCCGATCCGTCTGCCGCCGACGACGGCGGGCTGGATACTCCAGAAAACCCGCTGTATATGCACCCGGCCCTGTTCGACGGGCCAGGCACGCTGAGGCAGCGGTGGCGCGAGGCGGGCGTTGATGTCCAGGCGTCCTGGGCACAGTTTTTCCAGGTGTCGCCAAGCGGGCCCGGCGACCGAAGCTGGGAGTCCGGCGGCAAGGGCGATTTTGTCGTCAACATCAATGGTGAGAAGATTGGCCTCTGGCACGGCTTCTTCATTAATATCCACCAGGAGGTGGTTGCCGGTACCGATCTCAACGTGCTTGGTGACGGCTCGTTCATCCCGGTCAATACCGCGTTGGCATTCCCGCGTCTGGGTGGCTACGACTACGACACCTCAATTGTCTTTACACAGGTTTTCAATCCGACTTTCGCCCTGAGCTTCGGCAAATTCAACATGCTGGATGCGGCCGCGAAGACGCCACTGATCGGAGGTGGTGGCATCGACACCTTCATGAATCTGGGGCTCGCAGCACCCGTCAGTGGCGTCACGCCGCCGTACATCGTCGGCGCGTCGTTAGGCATCAACACCGAACCGGTCTCCTTCAATGTTTTTGTCTACGACCCGCGCAACGCACAGGACTGGGACGTGGTGACAAGCCCGTTTTCGGAAGGGGTAACGGTCAGCGTCTCGTCGACATTGAAAACTGAAATCGGCGGCCTACCCGGATATTACAGTCTTCGCGGCGTGGTGAGTTCCGACGAAGGAACAGATCTCAGCAACGTGCCTCAGTTGCTCCTGCCACCGGATGCAATGAGTGCAGCCAGCACGGCGTCGGACCCGTGGTACGCGAGCTTCTCGTTCCAGCAGTTTCTTTGGCAAAGTGCCGAAGACCCGGCAAAGGGCTGGGGCATTTTCGGCCAGGTCGGCATATCGGATGGCAATCCGACGCCCGTGCAGTCGAGCTGGTTCATCGGCCTTGGCGGCAACAGCATGATTCCGGGGCGCATCGACGACAAATGGGGTATTGCATATTTCCGCTACGATCTCAGCGACGACCTGTTGGCGGCTTTGGCGGCGCCACCCTACAATCTCAATCTCGGTCCCGAGGAAGGCATCGAGGCCTACTACAACATCGCCGTAACGCCCTGGTTCCGGGTGACCGGCGACCTTCAGTGGATCGACTCTTTCGAGGGCAACGGCGAAGACGCTTGGTTTGCGGGCATCCGAAGCCAGGTCAAGTTTTGAAGCGAGCTCCGTGACGCCCCTCTGACCGTAGTCCGTCCTTCAGGCACCGAATCGTTTCCATCCGGAACAACCTGATGTGGCCCAGGGGATTTCCCGTTGGCAATCCTCATCATCACCCGAAGAGGGGAACTCACCTGACCTGTCAGGTTGTTCGCTCAGACGCGCACGACTTTCAGCTTCGTCTTCAAATCGGTGCGGCAGAACGCGTGCAGGAAACAGGTCTGCTCCGAGATATCCAGCATCTCCTGTGCGGTTTCGTCGGATTCGCCGGTCTCCAGATAAACATGTGTTTCGATCGGGTCGGCTTCGCCGGCCTTACCGGTCCCGCCGGAGGCGCCGCCGAGGCTGAAATGGGTGTCCTGCACAATGCGGTAATCGGGCAGGTCCAGTTTCAGCATCGATACGAAACGCCCGAACTGGGTCATGAAGCAGAAGCCGATGCCGGCGCTGATCAACGTATTGGCATCAGGCGCGCGGCCGTCCTCCGAGCTGAGGAAGCGAAAGGACGTTCCATAGGGCGAATACTGCATCTGCTGGATGTCCTTGATGCCGTCTTCGCGCAGCACCGCCACAGCGCCGATGTTGAGGCGCCGGTCCTGTTCGTCGGAAAGGGATGAACCGCCCGCCGTTGTGCCCTTCACCACGTCCTTCTTGGGTGTCGGCCCGACCGGATCCATGACACCAGGATCGCCCGCCGGCTGGGCCTTGGCAAAATGGTTGCCCGGATCGGGAAACAGCGGCGTGTCGAGTTCGGCCACCTTGGCCGTCGGTAGCTCGATGCCATTCTTGCCCAGCTTGAACAGGCTTACCAGTTGCCCGCGCATCAGGCCGTTGAGCGGCGATGCGAACGTGGCATTGATCAGGAACTCGTTCAGGGTCTTGTCGTCGAGATCGCAATCGATTTCGACCTGCAGCTCGATGTTCTCCGCCCCACCGACCATGGTGCGCTTCGGCATCGAACCCTTCATCGTGTAGTAATTGTCCTGAATGAGCTTCAGCTTGCGGATCTCGATACCCTGCAGGTCGGCAAGGGCGAGAATTTCGTTCATGAAGCTCGCCACCATGCCGGTGCTCAAAAAGGCAAGGGGACAGGGCGCGGCGTCGTGGCCGTTCAGGTACGGACCTTCATCCGAGACCAGCCGCCAGGTTTCACCGGTTTTCGCGGACCGAACCAACGCCTCTTTCTGAAATCCCGACAGCGACCGCACCCAGGTGCGCAGTGCATCGCCCTTGCGGTTTTCGGGCGCGTCGATGGTGACATCATCCGCATTCGTCAGCTTGAAGAAAGGCGGCAATCCACTGGTGCCGATGATGTTATCGCCAAGTTTTGCCATGTCTTTCAGTCACTCATTCTCTGGCTTCCATTCCCGGCCCGAGCGAACCTCGGCCGAACACACGAAACGGCTCTTGCTTAAACGTTGACCTTGCCGCCGTCCACATTCAGCGTCTGCCCGGTCACGAAGTTGCTGTCCTGTGAAGCAAGATAGATCAGAGTGCCCAGAAGGTCTTCAGGCAGCATTTCGCGTTTGATGGAACGGGTGGCGATTGTCGGCGCTCGGGCCATGTCGAAGCCGTCATTGGCTTTCACGCCCTCGCTTTCCGTCAGCCCTGGTGCAATGGCATTGACCTGAATGTTCTTGTCGCCCAGTTCGCGCGCGTGGCAGCGGGTCAGCGCGATCACCGCGCCCTTCGAGGCGGTGTAATGGGACAGCCCCGGCGGTCCGTAGTAGAACGTTCCGGACGCGATGTTGACTACCTTGCCGCCGCCCGCCTGGATCATGCTCGGAACGATCGCCCGCATGACCTGGTGAACGCTGCGGGCATTCACCCGCATGATCGTATCGAATTCATCGTCGTCGATTTCAAAAAACGGCTTCGGCTTGATTGTCGCGAAGATCGACGCGTTGTTGACCATGATGTCGAGCCCGCCCAGTTCCGACTTGGCGGTTTCGACCATGGCCGCAAGATCGTCGTTCGACGTCACGTCCACTTTCATGCCCTGCGCCGTACCGCCCGCATCGGTGATTGCTTTCACGGCGCTGGCGGTGTCCTGCACATCCGTCACGAGCACCTTGGCACCCTCGTCGGCCATCGCCTTGGCCATGAGCGCTCCAATGCCTTGCGCGGCTCCGGAAATGACTGCGGTTTTTCCATTCAGGCGACCCATGGGATCCTCCATTCCTTCAGATGTCTATTTCGAGAATTCTAGCGACTTCGGGCCAGCTTGTGGCACCGTTTTCGCGCAAGTCGTTGGTCAGGTCTTCTGGCACCCAATCGATCAGGCACTTTTTGAAGTTCGGCCGCGCCTCGATGCGGGCAAACCATTGTTCGACATTCGGCAGACGCCCGCCTTCCCACAGGCCACGCATCGACATCATGGCGAGGCGATTGACGTAAGGGGTCATGGCGATATCGGCGATGGAGAACCGGTTGCCGACAAGCCAGTCGCTGCCATCGGCCAAAGCATCCTCCATCTTGTGAAGATAGGTGTCGTAGAGCCTGACCTTTTCTTCCGCGCCCGGAGCCTCGAACCCATAGCGGGTGAAGGCATCCTTCTGGCTCTTCCAGTTCGACGTGACGGAAATCGGCGGCGTTGAGGCGAGAAATTCCTTCACGCCTTCCGGCCCGAGATTCTTGAGTACCGTATGCCGGTGCGAGCAGACGAAGGTGACGGCGCCGCAGGCCGGATGCAGATCCTCATCCACCGCCTTGGTCCAGTAGCGGGCCTGGGCGTGTTCCCAGGGATCGGTCGGATGGACGCTGGTTTCGGGTTCGATCTGATCGAGATATTCGATGATGACCGTGCTGTCCGGAATCACCAGAGCATCGTGAATCAGCGTCGGAACCACGCCCTTGGGATTGAGCTTGAGATAGTCCGGGGCAAACTGCTCGCCCTTCAGGATGTCGATATAGACACCATCCCAGGCAAGCCCCTTCTCATCCATGGCAAACCGCACCTTGGCGGCACAGACAGAAGACCCGTGGTGATAAAGCGTGAAGGTCATAGCTGCACAGTGACCCATTTCAGCTCGGTCATCGCCTCCATGTCGGCATCGGTTCCCTCCCGACCGACGCCGCTCTCGCCGTTGCCGCCGAACGGCACATGGGCCTCGTCATGGATCGTCGGACCGTTGATGTGGCACATGCCGGCGCCGATGTTCCTGGCGAAATGAAAAGCCCGGTCGATATTCTTGGTGAAGATCGCCGACGACAGGCCGTATTCGGTGTCGTTGGCCTTCTCCAGGCCCTCTTCATAGCTGTCGATCGGATAGATCGAGGTGACCGGCCCGAAAGTTTCCGCCCTGCAGACGGTCATCTCCTCGGTGACGCCGGTCAGCAGTGTCGGCTGGCAGCGATTGCCTTCCCACTCGCCACCCGTGACCACAGTCGCGCCTTTGGCAACGGCATCGGCGATATGGTCACGCACGCGACCCCGCTGCCGGTCGGAGATGATCGGTGCAATGACAGTGCCGGGATCGCGCAGGTCCCCCATGCCGACCTTTGACGCGATCATGGAGAAGCGCTTGACGAACTCGTCATAGATCGGCCGCTCGACATAGAACCGGCTCGACCCGATACAGGCCTGGCCGGCGAACATGAAGATCGACCGCGCTGCCAGCGGCACGACCTCATCGAGATCGGCATCCGCCAGAACGACCGTCGGGCTCTTGCCGCCCAGTTCCAGCGTGTTGGGCGTCTTGTTCCGGGCGCAGATCTCATTGATGTGCTGGCCGACGACGGATGAACCGGTAAAGGTTACGAAATCCACGTCCTTGTCACCCGTCAGGTCGTCGCCGATTTCGGCCCCATGGCCTGTGACAACGTTGTAGGACCCGGCCGGGAATCCGGCGGCGTCGACGATTTCGGCAAAGATCAGGGAGAGATGCGGCGCCATTTCAGACGGCAGGTGCACCACCGTGTTGCCGACCGCCAGGGCATTTGCGACCAGACGGGTTGTCTTGATCAGGGGCACGTTGAACGGAGTGATCACCGCCACGACACCCAGCGGCTCGCGGATCGACATCGAGAACTTGCCCGGAGCATCCGATGGAATGGTCTCGCCGCGCATGTAGCGACACATGCCGGCTGCCGCGCGGACCATGGTCAGGCCCTTATCGAACTCGAACATTGCTTTCTGAACCGGCGAGCCGATTTCGTCGATCAGGCAGTCGATCAGGTCGGACTTGCGTTCCTCCATGATCTCTGCGACCCGCATCAGCCAGCGCTCACGATCCTTCGGCAGGGTGTCCCGGTATTCGCGAAACGCGGCCTTGGCTGCGGCCACGGCTTTGCGCATGTCGTCACCGGACCCCTTGGATGCATGGGCATACAGGCCGTCGTCCAGTGGATTCAGCACGTCGAACGTCTCGCCACTTTCGGCATCGACCCACGCCCCGCCGATGAAGTGTTGAAGCGCTTTTATATCGGTCTTCGTATCCATGGGACGACTCCAGTTACAGCTATCCGCCAACAATCGATTGCGGCAGGAAAAGCGCGATTTGCGGGAAAAGGATGAGAAGGGCGATCATCCCGGCCATGGCGAACCAGAAGGGCCAGATGCCGCGGAAGATGCGACCCATCGGCACCTCGGGTGCGATGGACTTGACGATAAAAACATTGATGCCGACCGGCGGGCTGATCATGCCCATCTCCAGCACGATCACCACGATGATGCCGAACCAGATCAGGTTCCAGTCAAGGCCAATGGCGATCGGGATCACGACCGGAATGGTCAGAACCAGCATCGCCATGGATTCCAGGAACATGCCCAGAAAAATGTAGGCCAGGATAATCACCAGCAGCACGCCGGTCTCGCCGATCGGAAGGGATGTCAGGATCGTCACCAGTTGCGCCGGCACTTCCGTAAGCGACATGAACGGTATGAAGACGAACGCACCGATGATGATCAGGAACACCGTGGCCGTGGCGTTCATCGTCTGCAGGATCACCGATCGGATCGCCTGCAGCGACAGCGACCGGCGCCAGGCAGCAACAACGAAGGTAAAGAATGCGCCAACGGAGGAGGCCTCGACGGGGGTGAAAAAGCCCGTATACATCCCGCCGATCGTGACCAGCACGACGCCGAGGATCGGCGACGCGCGCTTCAGCGCTTCCATGCGTTCGTTTCGGCCGGATCGGTCGCCGCGCGGTCCCGCTTCCGGGTTGCGGGCGACGACGAGGTAGATCGCTCCGATGAACAACAGCGTCAGGATGATCCCCGGGAAAACCCCGGCCATGAACAGCCGTCCGATCGACTGCTCAGTCAGTACCGCATAGATGATCATGCCGCCGGAGGGTGGGATCAGGAAGCCCAATGTACCGCCGGCGGCCACGGATCCCGTGGCCAGGCTGTCGGCATATTTGTACTTCTTCATTTCCGGCAGCGCCACGCGGCCCATGGTAACGGCGGACGCGAGTGACGACCCTGAAAGGGCTGCAAAACCGGCGCAGGCCGCAATGGTGGCCGAGGCCAGCCCGCCGCGCAGATGCCCCATCCAGCGATAGGCGGCGTTGAAGAGATCGTTCGACATGCCTGAAACACCGGCGAGGTTGCCCATCAGCACGAACATCGGGATCACAAGAAGATTGAAATTCGATGCGGCTTCGAACGTCTCGCCGGCCAGGTTCGAATAGGCGACCTTCCAGCCGCGGGCCCAGGCCTGATCCGACGCCATTCCGACGCCGATGAACTTGTTGGCGTTGGCGATGACGGTTCCGATGAAGCCGACGCCGAGCATCGACAGGGCAACCGGCATGCGCAGGGCGAGCAGCACGAACAGCGTCAACAGCCCCAAAAGGCCGAGCAGGGTCATGCTGATCATAGCTGCTCACCGCCAATCTTGAGCGGCACGACTTTGTCCGTGCGCAGCAATTGCCAGATATCAAGCACCAGCACCACGACATAGATCGCGACCGACGCGGCGAGAAGATAGTAGAAAGGCTCGTAGGAAATCAGCAATTGCTGCGTCGTTTCGCCGAACTTCACCGCGCTTTGGCCGGCGTGCCAGAGCCGCCACGCCATGACAGTGAGGAGCATCACGCCGAGCACTTTAACGAAAATCATCGACCACTTGGAAAACTGCGCCGACATGCGCGATTCCAGCACTTCGATTTCGATATGCGCCCCGGTTCGCGCCCCGAGTGGTATGGACAGGGCAACGATCACGACAAGCGACAGAATCAGCAAATCCTCGGCGCCGACGATAGGAGCATTCAGAGCCTTGCGCATGACCAGCACGTTCCAGACCGAAAATCCGGTCATGAACACCAGCGCCGCGCCGCCGAAGATCAGAGAGATCCAGGTCAGCACAACGTCCAGCCAGCGAAGAACAAGTGGCAATCGTTCCGGCGACATCCCGCTGTCCTGTTGCTGTGGCATCTGTTGGCTTCCCGATAACCGGCAGGTCAGACCCTGGAGAAGTCCGGGCACCATTTGAGAACGCCGTCCCGGTAGCTTTCCTTGCCTTGAAAAGCAGCCGCCCAGCGGGAGACGTTCGGATAGGTATCGAACGGATAGCCGCAGCCATCGAGCACGAAATAGAGCGGAATCCAGGAAATGTCGGCGAGCGTGAACTGGTCGCCCATGATCCACTCGCGGTCTTCGAGCGTGCTTTCAAGCTTGGTGAAGCACTCCGCAAGGATTTCGTTCGCACGGGCAACATCCTCGTCGCCGAAGGCACTGCTGCCGGCATGCTTTGCGTGGAACTTCTTCAGTTCCTCGTTCGTCTGGAGCGCATCGTATTTCTGCTGCTCCTCTGCCGTCTTCTTCACCTTCTGCTGCATCTTTGTCGCATAGACATAGGGCTTGACCGCCGGCACGTGGATCGACGCGGCAAGACGCAGCCACTCGAGCATCTCGTCTTCCCGACCCTCGGGTCGCAACGAAGGCTCCGGATAGGATTCGTCGAGATAGTCGATGATGTCGTTGGATTCGATATGCACGACACCGTTGTCGACCAGGGTCGGCACCAGCCCGTTCGGATTTATCCCGAAGTAATCGTCCGAGATGTTTTCCTTTTTCTTGAGGTCCAGATGGTGGCTGGTCCAGGGCAGGCCTTTCTCGATCAACGTCATGCGAACTCGCATCGAACAGTTCGAGATGTCACCGTGGTAGAGATGAAGGCCCTCGAGCGATTCCACGGATTTGTTGGTTGGGACAATGACGACCATCGGGAAGTTCTCCGTCACCTGTGAATTGTGGATTCCGGGATTGCCGCGCCCCAGACCGACGCCGGGAACGAATGCCTCGAGTGTGATCCGGGACGCTTGTCGGGCTGAAGGTCAGCGATTGAGGGCTTCGTAGATCGCCCGGGCGTTATCGACACCGCGGCTCTCGTAATCCGCGAACACCTTTTCGAGACCCGCCGCGACGGCGGCGTCCATCTTGGCGCGCTCCTCGTCCGACACCACGATCCACTCGTAGCCCTTGTTCGCTTCGGCGATCATCTTTTTGGAGCGCTCGTCGGCGCCGTCAAACGACTCAGCCAGCTTGAGCGACATGGGCAGCCCGGCCAGTTCGTCGATGATGGCGCGATGCTCGTCCGAGAGGCTCTCGTACCGCTCCTTGTTCATCACCGCAAAGGTCACGGCAAAGCTGACCGGCACGTTTTCGACCACATGGCTGGCCACGTCCCAGAAATTCCAGGGCGGTGTGAGGTTGTTGTAGGAGGCTGTTGTCGAATCGATCGTGCCGGTGCTGAGACCGGTATACATTTCGGTGACCGGCATCTGAACAGGCACTGCGCCCAATGCCTCGACGATCGGTGTGGTCATGGCCGCGAACGGAACCAGCTTGGCACCCTTCAGCCCCTCCATGGTCGACACGTCCCGCGTGGAGACAAGCAGACTGCCGGCAACGGTGCCGACCGCGAGGACCTTCACATCGGAATACTCGTCGGCAAGATGCTCGTCGAAAATCGTCCAGATGCGCCGGGTGGAATCGTCAGCGGTTTCCGCCTCGCCCGGCAGAATCGCCAACATCGATTTGGGAAAAATGGCAGGTGTGTAGGCTGCCACGCCGAACGTGATATCCGCGACGCCTTCGACAGCCCGCTTGTACTGCTGCACCGGCCCGGCGCCCAACTGTCCCGCCGGGTAAAGCTTCATGGTTAGAGATCCGCCCGAGCGCTTTTCGATCTCGTCACCGAACCATTTGAACATTCCCGTGTTCGTATGGTGTTGCGGCGGCACGAAGGTCGCGACACTGAGCTCCTCGCTGACGGCCGGTTGTGCAAAAAGTCCAAGCGTTGACGCAAGTGCCAATGTCACACTGAAGCGGGTGATTGTCATCATTATCCTCCTGGGTTGGCTCCGCGGGGCGAATGCGGTTTGGGATCCCAAATGGACCTGAACCTGCACCCGGGTCGTGCCCCATGGCTCTCATTTGCCCAATAATCACATATATGGGATCCCATTTCAAGTGTTTTAGCTCAAAATCAAGCCGTTTTTGGCCATATACCTTGACTTTGGGATCCCAATCATTGTGAATGCGCATATGGAATCAATTGACACGGAACTCGCCGCACGGATCCGGCAGGACATCATCCTCGGAACCTATGAAAAGGGCGAACGCGTCTCGGAGGCGCAGCTTTGCGAGACTCACAACGTTTCGCGGACGCCGGTTCGGCTGGCGTTGCGCCTGCTCGAACGCGAAGGCATCATCCGTCGCGGTGAAGGTCGCGGCTATGTCGTGCAAAGCCCGACCGTCGGCGACATCGTTCAGGCGGTACAAGTCCGCGGTCACCTGGAGAGCCTCGCAGCGCGGCTCATGGCCCAGGTTCCGGACCGTCAGGATCATCTGCCCGAGATGGCCCGCGCCATCGAAACCATAGAGTCGAACATCGACAAGCTCTCGGGACTTGGCATGCTCGATGAGGACGTAATCCAGCAGGCACAGGCCGCTAACAAGGTCTTTCACGCTTCGATCCTCGATGCCTGCGGCAATGACTATGTCGGCTATACCTGTGCGCAGATCAGTCATCTGCCCATGCTGGCCGTCGGCTCGATGGTGTTCGACCGAACGGTCAGCGACACTCCGGATCATTTCGAACGAGGCCTGTTCCGGTTGCGGCTGGGCAACGCCCAGCACCAGGTGATCTACGAGGCGATAGAGAAGGGCGATCCCGTTCGTGCCGAGGGCATGATGCGGGAGCACTCGCACACCATGATCGAGTACATCCAGACCTTCGAAAAACGCGATGTCAGCCTGACGGTTGCCGATCTGGTCGCCTATTCGGCCACGGATCCCCTTCCCTATATCTCCTGAGAAGTCCGAGCGAACACCGGCGATGGATACCTCCCGGTGGCCGACGTGCATTTTACCGCATCGCATCGGGCAACCAGGTCGCAATTCCCGGAAAGAGGAACAGCAGCACCAGGCCCACAAGCATGGCCGCAATGAACGGTGCGACGCCCAGAAACATTTTTGACAATTGAACGTCATGGATCACCGCCTTGACCGTGAAAACGTTCATGCCTATCGGCGGCGTGATCAGCCCCAGCTCGACCACGAGGATCACGATGATCCCGAACCAGATCATGTCGACGTCCAGTGCCAGCAGGGATGGCAGGAACACCGGAACGACCAGAAGCAGGATCCCAAGGGATTCGAAGATCATACCCAGGATGACGCAGATGATGCAGATGCCGATCACCAGCTGAATCGGACTGATACCGCCCTCGCCCTGGACCAGATCGACCAGTTCGAACGGCATGCCGGTGATGTTGACGAACTGGGCCAGCATCAATCCACAGAACACGATGGTGAAGATCATCGCGGTGGTTTTCACCGTTTCCGCAAAGACATGCATGATTTCGGGCCAGGTGCGCAGTCGACCGCGGAAAAACGCAAACACATAGGCGAACATCGCACCAACGGCGGCCGATTCCGTCGGTGTGAATATGCCCGTATAGATACCCCCCAGAACGACACCGAACAGTGCGACGATGGGCCAGGTCGCACGCGAGGACCGGATTTTTTCAACGAACGAAGTGGCTTCGCCGGGCGGGCCGGCATCGGGAAAAAGCCGCACGACAATCGCGATCGCGATCAGAAACAGCGTCACGAGCATGATGCCCGGCACAATGCCGGCGATGAACAGTTTCCCGATATCTTCGCCAACGATAATGCCGTAGATGACCATCGGAACAGAAGGCGGAATCATGATGCCGAGGGTGCCACCCGCCGCGATGGTGCCCGTTGACAGGGCATCGCTATAGCCGAACTTTCTCATCGGAGGCATGGCGACCTTGCTCATGGTGGCCGCCGTGGCGAGCGAAGAACCGCTGACGGCAGCAAAGCCCGAACAGGCGAACACGGTTGCCATTGCCAGCCCGCCCTTCAGCCGCCCGAGCCAGGCATAGGACGCCTCGTAAAGTTCGTCCGATATGCCCGCCCGGTGAATGAACGTGCCCATGAGAATGAAAAGCGGGACAACCGACAGGCCCAGGTTCATGGTCATTTCCATGATCCACTGACCGGTTACGGCGATCGACGCTTCCATTCCGCGATAGGCGGCGAAACCGACAACGCCGACAACGAGCGTCGCGTAGGCCAGCGGGATTCCGAGAAAGCTCAGAATCAGAACAACGAACATTCCAATCAGTGCGTCTGTCATATCGCCCCGCTACTCCGATGAACCGTGGCCAACCGGGCCTTTGGTGAACACCTTGAGGCTGGTCACCAGGGCAAGCGCCGTAGAGACCGCCAACACGCTGATTATCCAGATGAAGGGAATCTCGAGGACCTCTGTCACCTCTTGAAATATGAAGGCATCTCTCGCCGTGAGGATCAGCACCCACAGGATGAAGGCCGTCCCGACGGTGTTGCTGACGGCGTAGAGCAATCGGTACATCCGCGGTGCAATCCGTGTGAGCGTCGGCTCGAAGAGAGACACGACGATGTGGCTACCGTCACGGCTGACAAGGATGAAACCGGCGAAAACCGTCATCGACAGCATGATTTGAGTAAGCTCGGCGACGCTGGGAAGCGGTGCGGAAAACACATACCGCATGAACACGTCGACGACGGTCAGCACCATCATCAGTGCCAGCAAAACCGACCCGACGATCAGCCCGATGCGGCTGAACAGGTCCACCACCTTGTCGAACATTTCAGGCAACCTTCCGGTTTTGGATGGGCGGCTGCCCTGAGGCGCCGCCCAACCTGTCAACTCAGTTGGACTTGACCGCACTCAGGCGCTCGACTTCCGCGCGCATGAAATCCAGAGCCGCCTGTCCGTCCACGCCCATCGCATCGACCTTGGCCAGCCAATCCTCCACGATCGGCTGCGAGCTCTCCGTAAAGCTGGCCATCAGTTCCTCCGAAGCTGGCGCGAAATCGACGGTCGGAGCAAGAATCTCACGCCCTTTCGCCAGCTGGCTGTTCACCTTTGCGCCGACCATGCGCGCCAGGTGCTCGCCGGACAGATCCTTGAGGACCTGTTGATCTTCCGGCGTCAGCTTCGCCCAGGTCTTGGCATTGATGAAATGGGTGAAATTGATCGAGAACGGCGATTTCTCGAACTCGAGGCAGGATTTCGTGTAAGGCCCGACCTTGAACTTCACGATCGAGTCGTAGGTGATGCCGGTATAGGCTTCCACCACGTTGCGCGAGACCATCTCGTGGATCTGCACCGCCGGTCCGGTGACCACCGACACGTCCATGTTGCCGAGCGTCTTTGCGAGATTTCCGGGGATGGTCCAGACCTTGCGCGTCTGCAGGTCTTCAACCGAGGTGATCGGCTCGTCCGTCAGCGAGCACATGGCCGCGCCGGCAAAGTGGTACATTCCGAGCACTTCGATGCCCGGCCACTTCTCCTTGCCGGCAAAGAACTTCTGATAGGTGTTCCACAAAGCGACGGAGGTCGCCTCGGAATCCCCCAGGTGGACCCAAGGCATCAGCCCCACCAGCGCACCGGGATTATCAGGCCCAAGAAAGATGTTTGCAACGAACCCGGCATCCGCGGCGCCCTTGCGCACGGCATTCATCACCTTGGGCGGCGGCGCAACGGACTTGGCGGCAAATTCGATCTTCAGGCGCCCTTCCGACTTCTCGTTCACCTGCTTGGCCCAGTCCTTCATGACCTCCCAGGAAAAATGGCTCGGCGGCGTGAAGAGATTGTAGAAGATCGTCGTTTCGGCCTTGGCGGAAAGCGGCAGTAGACAGGCAAATGCCAGACCGGCCAGCGCGGCTTGTTTCTTGGATTTCAGGTTCATTTTCTCCTCCAGTTGCTGTGTCTTTTCGGTCAGTCGGAAACCACTCAATTCACCTTGTCCGAATGGCGTTGCGGCAGGATCTTATCCTTCCCCTCGGCATCGTTCTCGTCCCAGTATCCGATAAGCACACCGAGCTGTTCTTCCATTCCGGTCATCTGGATGTTGCGTTCCTCCGACCAGGTTTCACGCTGCCGGTATTGCAACGCCCAGCCGGCGAGCCGGTTGAACATGGCCTGGCGAATGTCCGCATGGTCCGGACTGCGTCCAAGGTCGGTCAGCTCATCAGGATCGTTGATCCGGTCGAACAGCACCGGCGGGTATCCCGGAGCATGAACGTATTTCCACGTGTCGGTGGCGATCATGTAGGAGCGGCATTCGAGCGGCGCCTTACCGGTCTCCGGGCGAAACACCTGGCAGGAATAGTCATACTCACTGACGACGTAATCCCGCCATTCGCTCTCTTCGCCGCGAATTCGCGGCAGCAGCGAACGACCGTCCAGGACGTGTTGGGCAACCTCTCCGCCCTGATACTCGACAAAGGTCGGCAACAGATCGATCAATTCGACCATCGAGTCGTCGACGGTGCCGCGGGTCGTCTCGGCGGCGCTGCTCGGATCGACGACAATCAGCGGGATCTTCACCGAAGGATCGTGGAAGTAGTCCTTGTCGCCCATCCAGTGATCACCAAGGTAATCGCCGTGATCGGAGGTGAAGACAATCATCGTGTCATCGAGCAATCCGCGATCGTCCATGAAGTCGAACAGGATACCGAGCTGATCGTCGATCTGGGATATGAGCCCCATGTAGACCGGGATGACGGTTTCGCGGGCGTCTTCGTTGCCGAAGGTCTTGCCGGCGACCCGTCCCATGAAGTGCTTCATGAGCGGATTGGGATCGACCAGTTCCGCATCCGACCTGACGGCGGGGACGACGTCGTCCGCACTGTACATGTCGTTGTAGGGAGCGGGCGCGACATAGGGCCAGTGCGGCTTGATATAGGACAGGTGAAGCAGCCAGGGCGTCTCGCCGTCGTCCTTCGACAGGAACTCCATCGCACGCCGGGTCATGTAAGGAGTTTCGGAATCTTCATCCGTCACCCGAGCGGGACGATTGACCCGGTCGTTGAAAAACCCGGACCGCACACCGCTTTCCGTGTCGACCGAGTTGGCCGCCCAGTGCCAGGGGTTGCCGTCTTCCGTATGCCCCTTCGACCTGAGGTACTCGTTGTAGGGCAGATTGGCGCGAACCATCGAGTCCGGATGCACCCCGTCGTCCCGCTCATAGGCCTCGAAGCCGGCCTGGGCGTGATGAACGCCGATATTGCTGTCCGGATCGACCCCCAGTCTTTCCATGCCCTCCCTGTCGGCGACGATATGCGTCTTGCCGACCAGGACCGTGCGCACACCGAGCGGGTTGAGGTGATGCCCGATGTTCTTTTCGCCAATGCGGAGCGGTGCGAAATTGGACGACGAGCCGTGCGACGAAACATAGCGTCCCGTGTAGGCGCTCATGCGCGACGGCCCGCAGATCGGTGACTGGCAATAGGCGTTGCTGAAACGCACGCCGCGCGCGGCCAGGGCATCGATATTCGGCGTCCTGATTGTCGGATGCCCGCTGCAGCCCAGATAGTCGAACCGCAGTTGGTCGCACATGATGAAGAGAATGTTCTTGCGTGCCATGCGCTGATTACCGTTCAAAAAGTGAGATTTCGGCGACGCGCGACGTCCGCCGACCAATAGCGGGCCAACCGGCACAAATCGAAGCGTCCCGGGCTCCCGCCCGGTGACCTCGTTTGGTTGGTTTTTTCGATCTGCTGGACGAAAACATGCCGTCCCTTCCTCCCGCTGCGCTCATAACCGGCCGCTCTCTGCTTTCGGGCCAATCACCACCCGTTGATCGCATTGGCGAGGGCGCCCCTCGCACCGGATCCAACTTATGCCACCGCATGAGTGCAGCCGCGATCGGATGAAAGCTTGGAGACATCCATATCGCATATTTGGGATCCCAAATCAACAATACCAAGATGAATTTTGCTTACATCGTTCCAATTTCTTGATTTCGGGATCCCGAATTGCTAAGGTATGCTCCATCGGCAAGGTCACCGAGCCAGGCCATGAGAACGGCACCGACCGGAGGAAAGAATGCCAGTGCACCCGGAATTGGAATCCCATCCCGACTATTTTCAAAAAGAGGTGCTGCAGCTCGCGGACGGCGTTTATCAGGCCTTCGGCTTTGCCGCGTCGAACGTCTACATGATCGTTGGCGACGAGGGCCTGATCATCATCGACACGACGGAATCCATCGGGGCAGCGGAGAACATCCTGGCAGAATTCCGCAAGATCACCGATCTTCCCATCAAGACGATCATCTACACCCACTCGCACCGCGATCACGTGTCAGGCGCGTCCGTATTCGCCGGGGGCGGACAACCGGAAATCCTGGCCAGCACAAAATTCTCGGACGATTCCCTGGCGGTGGCCTCCGCACACCCCCGCCCGACAAAGGCGATGCAGGCGCGCACCAAGCGCCAGTTCGGTATCGGCTTATCCTATCCGGATGAACGGATCAGCCTCGGCGTCGGCCCGGGAGATCGCCCGATGAAAGGCATGGGCCAGGGCGCTCTGCCCCCGAACAGGAGGATCGGTGAGGAGGGCGAACACATTTCGCCATCCGGCATCGACCTGCAGTTGGTCATGGCGCCCGGCGAAACGCCCGACCATATGGTCGTATGGTATCCGGCCAAGAAGATCCTGTTTTGCGGAGACAATTTCTACCGGTCGTTCCCCAACCTTTATGCCATTCGCGGTACCATGTACCGGGACTTTGACGCCTGGGCCGATTCCCTCGACCTGCTCATGGGTTTCGATGCCGATGTACTCGCACCGGGCCACACCAAGGTCCTGATCGGCAACACTGAAATCCGGGAAAAGCTGACGGACTATCGTGACGCCATTCGCCATGTCATCGACAAAACCCGGGAGGGGATGGACGCCGGCCTGACGATAGACGAACTGGCCCACGCCATTCGATTGCCGGATCACATGGCCGACAAACCTCACCTGCGCGAATTCTACGGCCGGGTCGATTGGTCGGTTCGCGCCTACTTTGTCGGCACGATGGGTTGGTTCGACGGCAACCCGACATCTCTTGGAACCCTTGCGCCGGATGACGAAGCCAGGCGGTTCATCGATCTCGCCGGCGGCCCGGATGCCGTGCTGGAAGCCATCCAAAAAGCCCGGTCAGCCGGCGATCATCAATGGGCGCTGCAACTGGTCGACCGGCTGATCCACTCGGACGGGGACATCGGAAAGACAACGAGCCTGAAGGCTGAGATCCTCAAAGACCACGCCGCCGACCAGATAAACTGCACCGCGAGGCACTACTATCTGCTCTCTGCACAGGAATTGGACCAGGCGGACGCATAGCCCGTCGGGTTTGGCATGTCACGGCGCATGCGCTCGCTACTGCGGCAGCACCCTGGATTCGAACAAGTAATCCGCCAGAAGCTTCTCGAGCTCTGACACCGAGGACCGGTCCTTTTCTGCCAGGGTTACGGTGACCCGCATGCCGCGGGAGCCGCCGTCAACAACCTCAACCTCCGCGCCCGACAGCGCCATGTCGCTGTGAACCAGATCCGTAACCTTGCGCTTCGCGGCAACGCAACGCAGGCTGGGTTTGTATATCTTGCCCACCGTGGTGAGCGGGATCGTGTCCACGACGTAGATATGTTTCGGCCAGGCCGGACGTTCGTCAATGCTGCCCTGGGCATGGGCATGGAGATCCGCTTCACTGGCGTCGGCGCCGGGGTGCAGCTCGACGAAGCAAACCGGCAGTTCACCGGCGTAGGCGTCCGGTTGCCCGACCGCGGCCGCCAAGGCAACCGACGGATGCGTGCTCATGGCATTTTCGATCATCGCCGGATCGATGTTGTGACCGCTGCGAATGATCAGGTCCTTGGAGCGGCCGGCGACATAAATCCGACCTTGCTCGTCCTTGTATCCGAGATCTCCGGAATTCAGCACGCCACCGTCGAACACGCCCGCATTGTGACTGGGATCTCGATATCCGGGTGAGATATGATCGCCGCTGATCGCAATGACGCCGATTTCGCGCGCGTTGCAAACCTCACCCAGGCTGCCGTCGGCATTCAGTCGCAGGATATCGACCTGCGTGTAAGGCAGTGCCCATCCGACCGAACCGGGTCCGCCTGGACCGCACAGCGGATCGATACTGATCAGACCCGAAGCTTCGGTCATGCCGAGGATCTCATAAAGGGTCTTGCCGGTGACTTCCTCAAAACGTTTGCCGACCGCAGGCGGCAGAAGTGCTGCACCGGTCAATCCGGCACGCACCGCGCTTATGTCGTTGTCTTCGACAGGGACCTGCAACACGGCGCCGATTGCCGTCGGAACACCGCCCACCAACGTGGCTTTGTGCTCCGCCACAAGCCGCCAGAAGCCTTCCACAATTGCCGGACTGCGCAGGCCGGCAGGCGACATGATGACCAGCTCCGTGCCAGCCATGAAGGCGCTCAATCCGGCGACGATTGTGCCCGCGACATGAAACAGCGGCAGGGTTGCCGTGAGAATGTCGTCAGAAGTGTAACCGCACATCGCCGCACCGCCGAAGGCGGCGACCAACTGTCCGCGATGGGTGTGCGCAACCAGTTTCGGCACGCCGGTAGTCCCGCCGGTATGGAAATAGGCAGCCACATCATCACCGCTGCGCGGTTCCCCGAAGATCAGATGATCGGCAGGCTGCTCCTGCAGCGCAGCCGCCAGATCCACCACCCCATCCTTAGCCGGGGTTCCGGGTGGCGAGACGCGGACGAGAATGAGTTCGGGCACCAGTTGGCGCAGCTGAAGCGCCTTTTCCCAGATGTCGAGCTGCGGGTGCGGGCCCAGAGCAACCAGAATCTTTGCATCGGAAGCTTTGAGCAGTTCGGCGATGCTTTCAGGCTGCAAAAGGAAATTTATCGGCACGGCATAGCCGGCGGTTTCCGCGCCCCACAGCGTGACGTGGGTCTCGACCAGAGACGGCAGCATATAGGCGACGCCAGGTGCCGGACCGCCGAGCTCGGTAAACATGTTGGCCGCGGCGCGGATCATGCCCAGCAGCTGACCGTAGGAGACCCGGCGCGGCTGCTCGTCCGGCGCGCCGGTCATCAGCATGGTGATTGCCGTGGCATCCGCCTGTCGGGCGGTACTCGCAGCGAAAACCTCGAATATGCTGCCTTCCGGCAAGCGTTGCTCAAGGCTCAACTCAGCCTGAAACCGCTCAAGGTCGTCATGAGAGCGAATGCGGTCGTCACCAAGAAGTGCCATGTGTCATCCCATCTGCAGGTCCGTTTGCACGACCAGTCTGGCCCGGCAAGCCGGATCGGGCAAGCCCGGGATGGGTCGTTTGGGCTGCGAGGCACCTGCTCCAGTTGGCGTTGACCGAGCTAAACGCCTCGCCGCTCGGCGTTGAGAAGAAGGCGGACGAGCGCCGGCTGCGCCCGGACGCCCGTTTTGTCATAGATGCGTTGCAGATGCGTTTTGGCCGTGTTGGGGCTGATGCCGAGGGCGCCTGCCGCCGTGGAGAGGTCACGGCCATCGATCAACTGCCGGGCCAGCCGGCCCTGGGCATCCGACAGCCCATAGACCTCGGTGGCGCTGGCAAGCTGCCGTTCGAGCCGGTCGGTATCATCGAACGTCACAAGAAGCTTGCCGTCCCGCAGGATCGTCCAGCAGATATGGGCGAGACCGGCATCGTCCTGCCCGAGCGCGATTGCGCGTGTGACAGCATCCTCGCCGACACAAGGGGTGTGCCGATCGCGGATATCGGCCATCCACGCCAGGGCATTGAGCAATTCGTCCCGCGCATCCGGGCCGGTCGCCCGAAGATGATCGCCCCGCAGTCCAAGCAGGGGATGGTCCGAAAGGCGTACCTCCGCCGCTTCATTCATCCAAAGGAGCCGCCCGGTTTCGTCCACCTCGACCAGCGGCGCGCGGACGTGATCGATGCGCATCTGGGTGCCGACAATGCAGGTCAATTTCCAGATCCCGTCGATCTTCTGCAGAATCTTCAGCTCGTGATAGCGACCTGCCATCTCCACCAATACACCTGACATGTCTCCGATCTGGTCGTAGGTGACCCAGGCCATGTCCGAGCTGACGACTAGGTTGATGTTTTCGCGCCGGATGGCCTCTGGCGGCAACCACTCGCGGTTCTTGGTCAGCATCCGTCGCATCTGGGATCTGACTTCGGGCCCTTCGACTATGGTCACGCCGGTTCCGGGGTGGGAATGAATGCGCCGGATTTCGGGACCGTCATGCCAGTATCGCTCCCAGGCATCATAGTCCCGTCGAAGATAGGCCCGGGTCTCCGCGTCGATGACGGCCAGGATGGTAGCCCGGTCATCCTCCATTTCATTCATCCGGTCATCACCTTTGGTTTTCTTGGCCAACCTTGCGATTGCCGTCTGGATTGCCACCCCGTTCGAAGCAAGGTGATGGTCTTGGAGATACCTTGACCGACACCGCCAATGAACCGAGGCAAAACAACCGCCGCGTCATAGTATTCATCTTCATTGCCGGGGTCGAACCGAACCGTCCGGTGCTCGGCCAGTTTGACGAAAGACAGCGCTTGCAAGTCCATTCCCATCCTCCAACGGTTGTGCGGGATGGACAGAGGATAGGCGGTCGGAAACACGCGGCCTGTCATACGAGCGGGCTACAGCTGCAAAAATTATTGCGACAAGCAAAATGGGCGCCGGCCACCCGGGACTGATTGGGGACTGAATGTTGTGAGAGGCTAACCGCCTCGGCGATTGGCGATCCGGCACTCCGGTTCGCTTTGAGACCCTTGGCTCAACCCGCCATCTGCTGCCGCATTCATTCGGTTTCAAGCCGATATTTGAGGAACTTGGCACCTTCATAATCTATCTCATCGATAAATCTCGCCCCAAGTCTTGCAAGCGCTCCAAGGTTCTTGCGGGACGGCGGCAAAAGAAATGTCACGAAGGGAATACGTTTGTCACACATGGCAAACTCAATTGCCTTCTTTGAAATGCGGGTACCAAGCCCAAACGCTTCTGGCTTCAGGACCAGACCGTAATCCCACTCGTCGCCTTCTTTCTGGAAGCCGCCCCATCCGACATATTTGTCGTTACACAGCACAGCCCAATGCCCAAGCCCGTCACGGCCCCAGCACTCTTCCTTGGCCGCGACAAATCGGGTGACGGCAGCGCGATCCCACTCAGATGTCAGAAGGGGCATGTGCTCGGCTAGGCGCGGATCGGACATGTGGGCAAGGATCTCTTCTGGGGCAATCTCCGGCAATCGGGTAAAGGTGATTTCCTGTTTCATTGTTTTCGCCATACCGGTGAGTGAACGGGTACTGCTCAAAGCGCCACAAGAGTAAAAGTGATACCGGCCAACATCCCATGTTTGGTCAGGATACCGTGAGTCGGACCGAACTTGGAATGCCTCATTGGGGCACGGTGCAGCCGGTTCCTGCGTCGCACGAGGATCCACCGCCGCAATCGGCATTCACGGCCCGCAACGGACATTCGCCTGCCACCTCGATTGCTGCTTTGCCATCCGTCAAAAGGATGTGGCGCGAAGAACAGTCTGATCAGGTTTCCCGCCCGACAGCGCTGGCAAAAACTGCGTAACAGGAGACAAAGGGGTATTCGTTTCCCTTCCTGAAATCATCCGCTTTGGGCTCTGAGCGGAACGTCGCCGCGGCGTAACGGAAATGCTCAGCCAATCTCAGGGCGCGAACGTCCGGTTGGGCCGCTCCGATTTGGTATCTAACAACGGCGCCTTGCTGGCAGCCCTTGACACTTCATGGCCGCTGAGCGAACAGCCGCCCGACCTAAACCCGCCGTTCCACCATCATCTTCTTGATCTCGGCGATGGCCTTGGCCGGGTTGAGGCCTTTCGGGCAGGTCTGGGCGCAGTTCATGATCGTGTGGCAACGGTAGAGGCGGAAGGGATCTTCCAGCTCATCCAGACGCTCGCCGGTCGCCTCGTCGCGACTGTCGATCAGCCAGCGATAGGCCTGGAGCAGCACGGCCGGACCGAGATAGCGGTCGCCGTTCCACCAGTAACTCGGGCACGAGGTCGAGCAGCAGGCGCACAGGATACATTCGTAAAGCCCGTCAAGCTTGACCCGGTCCTCGTGCGATTGCGGCCACTCCGTCTGCGGCTCGGGAGACGTGGTCTGCAGCCACGGCTCGATCGAACGATGCTGGGCATAGAAATTGTTGAGATCGGGCACCAGGTCCTTCACCACCGGCAAATGCGGCAGCGGATAAACCTTCACTGCACCATCGATCTCGTCCATGCCGCGGGTGCAGGCCAGCGTGTTGGTGCCGTCGATATTCATGGCACAGGACCCGCAGACGCCTTCACGGCAAGAGCGCCGCAGCGTCAGCGTCGGGTCGATCTTGTTCTTGATCCACAGCAGGCCGTCGAGCACCATCGGACCGCAATCGTCGAGATCGACGAAATAGGTATCGACGCACGGGTTCAGCCCGTCATCCGGGTTCCAGCGGTAGATCCGATATTCGCGCAGATTCTTTGCGCCCTCTGGCTTCGGCCAGGTCTTGCCGTCGCGGATCTGCGAATTCTTGGGAAGCGTGAGTTCAACCATGTTGCGGTCAGGCCTTCCTAGTAGACACGTTTCTTGGGCGCGATCTTTGCAGGGTCGATGCCGCCTTCCTCTTGGGAGGTCAGCAAATCGGTATGCACCGGGCGGTAGCTCAACGTCACCTTGCCCTTGTCACTGAGTTTCGCCAGCGTGTGCACCCGCCACTTCTTGTCGTCGCGGTCCGGGAAATCCTCATGGGCGTGGGCGCCGCGGCTTTCCTTGCGCGCCTCGGCCCCGTAGACCGTTAGCATCGAGCAGCCGATCAGGTTGTCCAGTTCCAGCGTCTCGACCAGGTCGGAGTTCCAGATCATTGATCGGTCGGTGGTTTTGACGTCACTAAATTGCTTGAACACCTCGTCCAGCCGCTGACAGCCGTTCTTCAGCGTCTCCTCGGTGCGGAACACCGCCGCGTCTTCCTGCATGGCGCGCTGCATGCTGTCGCGCAACTCGGCCGTCGGAATGGAGCCGTTGGCGTGGCGGATCTTGTCGAACCGGTCCATGATCTTGTCGAGCTGGTCCTTGGGTGCCGCGGGAACGACGCTGTCGCGGTCCACCACCTGGCCGGCGCGGATCGCCGCCGCACGGCCGAAGACGACGAGGTCGATCAGCGAGTTTGAACCGAGCCGGTTGGCGCCATGTACCGAAGCGCAGCCCGCTTCGCCCACGGCCATAAGCCCGGGCTGCAGCCGGTCCGGCTGCGACTTGGTCGGGTTCAGCGCCTCGCCATGATAGTTGGTCGGAATGCCACCCATGTTGTAGTGCACCGTCGGCAGCACAGGGATCGGATCGCGGGTCACATCGACACCGGCAAAGATCTTGGCCGATTCGGAAATGCCGGGCAGCCGTTCCCCCAGCACAGCAGGATCCAGATGGTCCAGGTGCAGGAAGATGTGGTCATTGTTCTTGCCAACGCCACGGCCCTCCCGGATCTCCAGCGTCATGCAGCGCGAGACCACGTCGCGCGACGCCAGGTCCTTGGCCGATGGCGCATAGCGCTCCATGAAGCGCTCACCCTCGGAATTGACCAGGTAACCGCCCTCGCCGCGCGCGCCTTCTGTGATCAGAGTTCCGGCACCATAGATGCCGGTGGGGTGGAACTGCACGAATTCCATGTCCTGCAGCGGCAGGCCGGCGCGCAGCACCATGCCGTTGCCGTCGCCGGTACAGGTATGCGCCGAGGTGGCAGAGAAATAGGACCGACCGTAGCCGCCGGTCGCCAGCACCACCATCTTGGCGCGGAACACATGGATGGTGCCGTCATCAAGGTTCCATGCGACGACGCCGACACAGGCTCCGTCCTCCATCAGCAGGTCGATGGCGAAATATTCGATATAGAACTGCGCGTGGTGGCGCAGCGACTGGCCGTAGAGCGTGTGCAGAATGGCATGGCCTGTCCGGTCCGCGGCGGCACAGGTGCGCTGCACCGGAGGCCCCTCGCCGAATTCGGTCATGTGACCGCCGAACGGCCGCTGGTAGATCTTGCCTTCCTCGGTACGGGAGAACGGCACACCGTAGTGTTCCAGCTCGTAGACCGCTTCCGGCGCTTCACGTGCCAGATATTCCATCGCGTCCATGTCGCCGAGCCAGTCAGATCCCTTGACCGTGTCATACATATGCCACTGCCAGTGATCCGGGCCCATATTCTTCAGGCTGGCCGCAATGCCGCCCTGGGCAGCGACCGTATGCGAGCGGGTCGGGAAGACCTTGGTGATGCAGGCGGTGCGCAGGCCTTGTTCGGCCATGCCGAGTGTCGCCCGCAGGCCGGCGCCGCCGGCGCCCACCACCACCACGTCGAAGGCGTGTTCGACGAATTCGTAAGCTTGTCCGTTCGTATTCGCCATCGGGCGGTCAGCCTCCAAATCCGAGTTTGAGAATCGCAAACAGCGACAGCGCACCGATGAAGATGGTGAAGAAGCTGTTGAGCACAAGCAGCGCGATCTTCAGGCCTTCGGTGTGAATATAGTCCTCGATGATCACCTGCATGCCGAGCTTCATGTGGATCAGCCCCGACAACAGCACGAGCCCCATGAGAACCGCCACAAGCGGATTGCCCAAAGCACCGGCGACAACCTCATAGGGCGCGCCGTGATAGACAAGAATGAAGAGCACAAAAAAGATGATCAGCGGAATGTTGGCGATGGCCGTCAGCCGCTGGCGCCAGAAATGATCCGTGCCTTCCTTCGCCGAGCCCAGGCCGCGAACCCTGGAAAGCGGTGTGCGCATGTCCATGATTGTTCCCCTCAGGCAATAAGCAGGCCGATGGCCCACAGGATGATGGTGATCGCGATGGACGCGACCAGCGTCGCCTTGGCCATGCGGGTGGTGAAATCCTTTTCAAGACCGCGACCGGTGTCCCAGACCAGATGGCGCATGCCGCCGAGCATGTGATGGATAAGCGCCCAGGTGTACCCAAACAGGATCAGACGCCCGATGATCGAACCGAAGATCGCGTTGGTGAAATCGAAATAGGCTGGCCCCGCTGCGGCCGCGATCAACCACCAGGCAACAAGCACCGTGCCGAAATAAAGCGCCCCGCCCGTGATGCGGTGCACTATCGACATGACCATGGTCGGTATCGGCTTGTAGATCGTGAGGTGAGGTGAAATCGGTCTGTTTTGCGCTGCGTTGGCCATGAAGCCTCCGAGTTGGTCTTCCGTCTGGTCCGGATCTCGCCGATTGGCCAAAATCCCGGTCCAACGGTGGTTTTAGTGCCTTCCACCGGGAGCGTCAAAGCGCCTAAAGTCGCAAAAGGGCATTCTCCGCCGGCCGATGAAGCACCCTTCGGTTTTAGAACGGGTCCAAATCGATTGAAAGCCGCGAAATTGTCCTTCTGACGCGGAACAGCATTTTTTTCGGAAAATCCGCTTTTTTCGTGCAGTGCACAAATCTCGTCGATCAGCCGTCGAATCGCAGCACGAAGCTCGCCCAGTCGGCAGTCGGGGCAATTTTCTCGTAGAGCTTGCGACCCTCGTCCGGAATCCGCGGCGCGTTGAGGGTCAGCCGGTTCCAGCCGCGCGAATCGCTTTCCTCGGCGAGGAGATCGATCATCGCCTCCGCGATTCCCTTGCGGCGGTGGTCGTGGTGCACATAGAGGTGATCGACCTGGCCGATACGCATCCCGGTCACCGGGTCCGGCAGGTCGTAATACACAAGGAAGCCCACCAGATCGCCGTCAATGCGGGCGCCGAGGATTTCGGCCGACCGGTCCTGCAACAGTGTCTCGGCGTAGAATTCATCCGGGCGCCGCGGCGCGCCGCGCTTCAGGGACTGGGCATAGGCGGCAATCAGCGGCGCCAGAACGTGGGCGTCCTTGAGCCGCAGGGTGGTGATGTCAATGGTCGGCTGGCTGCTCATGCCCACTTCTTGTGGCAATGCGGGAGCGCGGTCAAGCTCTCGCCAAACGGACTGTTACGCTTTTCTCAATCGCTGCCGTTTCGATCGGCGAACAGGGCTGCGAAATAATCCACCATCTGCGTCACCATTTGATCCTCGCGCCCGTCCGCAATCGCCAGTCCGAGCGCTTGCCGCGCGGCATGGGACATCAGGCTCGGCACACCCGCATCGTCCGCCATTCTGCCGTAATAGCCAATGTCCTTGTGGGCGTTGCGCACCGCGAAGCGCAACTGGTTGGGGTCACCGTCGATTGCATAGGCTTTGACGAAATCCATCATGCCCGAATGCAGCGGCCCAGCCGACATGACACCATAGACCGTCTCACGGTCGAGCCCGGCGACATCTGCCATGGCAAAAGCCTCGGACATCGCTGTCGCGGTGGTCATGGCGAAGAAGTTGTTGATCAGCTTGACCGTGTGGCCCGCACCAAGCTCGCCGACGTGAAACACGTTCTCACCGAGATCCTCGAGCACCGGTTTCAAAGTCTCGAAGACGTCCTTTTCACCACCGGCCATGATGTTCAGCAATCCGTCACGCGCCTGTAGTGGGGTTCTGCCGAGCGGCGCGTCCAGATAGCCGGCGCCATGCGCCGTTACTTTTTCCCCCAGCATGCGGGTTGAGCCGGGCAGTGAGGTTCCGAAGTCGATGACATGTTTGCCGGCGCTCAAGCCGACAATAACCCCGTCCTCACCCAGCATGCGGGCTTCGACGGACGCCGAGGTATCCACGCACAGCATGATGATGTCGCTTGCGGCAGCCAGCTCACGTGGGGTCGCGTGCTCAACGGCACCGCGATCTATCGCCGCATCGACATTGGTGCGCGACCGGTTGGCCACCACGTTGAGCGGATAGCCCAGGTCCTGTAGGCGTTCCACCATGGCCGAGCCCATTTGGCCGAGGCCGATGAAACCGATCGCGGGTTTGGTCATGTCGTCATGTTCCTGTGTTGAGAAAACCGGAGACCGGTGATGGTCGAAAAGCCGTCACTTGTCGAGTCCCCCCGATCATGTGAGTGCTGAGACTGAGTCCGGATTAACCTTAACGAAAGGTTTGTGACGCCGCGCGTGGAAGCCGTTGTCCAACGGGCCTATAGTTAACAACTCGTGAAGCCGGGTGGCCGGACTGTCCATGACGGACAGCAGCGCGCCCAGACAAGATTGGGCCACGTCATGTTGCATCTACCTCTTTGCCGCCGGGTGTCCTCCGTCTTCCTGGCAACCCTTTTCCTGTCGCCTGTACTGACGATTGCACCGGCCCAGTCGGACGAGCCCTCTCAGGAGCCGTATCAGGTCGCAGACAACAACAACCTGCCCACCCGCGTTCCCGGCCTCGGCACCTATTCAGGCGGCATCTCGGCGCGGCAGTTCAAGGGCAACGGCATCTATTTCAGCGTCAATGGCAACAATTACTGCTGCCTGCGTCCCGATGAAAAGAAGGGAACGACTCGTTCAGGCGCCAAGATCATCGATATGGAAAACGCCGAAAACGCCATGGATTGCGACAACCCCGGTGATGTTTGCATCATGCGGCCCGGGGTCGAGTAGCAGAACCACACCTAGGTTCGGGTGGTGCGAGCCGCGAACCGGATCCCTGACAATTTCGTCGAGCCGCCTTCACGGTCGCGCGTGCGCACGCAATTGCGACCATCGCGTTTGGCCTGGTAAAGGGCGGCATCCGCCCTCTTGTAGGCATCCTCTATGCGTTCATCGGGCAGTACTTCGGTGACCCCGAAGCTGGCCGAAAAACGTGTAGTATTGCTCAGTTCCGGATAGCTCGTCGCCGCGAATGCGACGCGAAGCCACTCCGCAAACAGACGCGCCGCCCGCAGTTCGGAGTTGCGTAGGTAGATGCAGAACTCCTCGCCTCCGAAACGACCGCAAAGATCGCCCTCGCGCGCACCCGCCCGTATCAACCGCCCGAACGCAGCAATGACGCGATCGCCCGCGTAGTGGCCGTGTTCGTCATTGACCGATTTGAAATGATCGAGGTCGCAAAGGATCAGCGACGTCGGCGCCGTGTTTTCCGACTGCGCGCGATCACGTTTGATCGCGGTATCGAAACCATGGCGGTTAAGGAGCCCAGACAGACTGTCGGTCTCCGACTGTCCTTTGAGATCGCGAAACAGGCGGCCGGCCAGCCGCAGGGTCAGAACCGTCGCAAGCCCGATCGTCATGAGTGTGGTGTTGATGGCAATCATCGCATCGGCGACGTTGAAACCGCCGGCCATGACCCGGTCGCCCCAACCTGCGACTATCAGTGGACGCACAAGATAACTCAAAGCGAGCACACCGAGCAGCATTGCGAATGCCCTGTCGCGACTGCCGCGGCCGGGCAGCACGAGGATATAGAGGCCCAGCAGTTGAGCCGTCGCCAGTGACAGCGAAGCCACCATCACCTCGACCGGTCCGCCCGGCCATAGCAGGCCGACGCTGAAATTAACGATCAGGGCGCCGGCGAGCAGCCCGTCCATCAACCGCCAGGGTACGGTTTTTTCGCAATGCCACGCGATGCCGATGTTCAGACAGCCGATGGCCATCATATTGAAGGCAAATCCGATGAAGCGGGAAACCGGAGGTGCGAGAAAATGCGGCGTCACGGCGTTGCTCAAAGCCATCATCAGCAGCGCCGCAAAGCTCAGCATCCACCAGAAAGCCGGTTTTCGGCTGCGGTCATAAAGGTGAATAGCCGAGAAGCCGCAGAGAATCGCGGCCGCAAAGGCAATATTCACAGCATGCATGAATGAAGCGGCCACCAGCTCCCCCCGTCTGGCGACCGGTGTAGCAGCAATGGCCTAACTTGAAGTAAACAGGCTCGATCGGTTTTCGAGAGGAAACAACCTTTGGTTTAAATCAAAGCACAAACAAAAAGAGGCGGACCTGATCCGCCTCTTTTCTTGCTGTTTGATTTAAACTGTATTTACCATTCGCGAATATCGACAAATCGTCCGGCGACGGCAGCAGCAGCGGCCATGGCCGGCGACACCAGATGCGTGCGGCCCTTGTAGCCCTGACGCCCTTCAAAGTTGCGATTCGACGTCGACGCACAACGCTCTTCCGGCTTGAGACGATCGTCATTCATCGCCAGGCACATGGAACAACCCGGTTCGCGCCATTCAAAGCCGGCATCGATAAAGATCCGGTCGATCCCCTCGGCTTCGGCCTGCGCCTTCACCAGTCCGGACCCGGGAACCACCATGGCGCTGACGCTTTCGTGCACCTTGCGGCCTTCCAGCATCTTGGCTGCGGCGCGCAGGTCCTCGATTCGCCCATTCGTACAGGATCCGATGAACACCCGGTCGAGTGCAATGTCGGTGATCTTCGTGCCGGCGGTCAGTCCCATATATTCCAGCGCCCGCTTTTTCGAGGCCCGCTTGTTCTCGTCCTCGATCGCGGCCGGATCCGGCACGATGCCGGTAACCGACACCACATCCTCCGGCGACGAGCCCCAGGAGACGATCGGAGGCAAATGCTGGGCGTCAAGCCGCACCACCTGGTCGAAATGCGCGCCTTCGTCGGTGTGCAGGCTCAGCCAGTGTTCGACCGCCCGATCCCAATGCTCTGCATCCGGCGCCATCGGCCGGCCCTTGAGATAATCGATCGCCTTCTGATCCGGCGCCACGAGCCCGGCGCGCGCGCCGCCCTCGATGCTCATGTTGCAGACCGTCATGCGGCCTTCCATCGTCAGGTCGGTGATCGCCTGTCCGGCATATTCGATGACATGACCGGTGCCGCCGGCCGTGCCGATTTCGCCGATGATCGCCAGGATAATATCCTTGGCTGTGACGCCCTCGGGCAGGCTGTTATCGACCTGCACCAGCATGTTCTTGGCTTTTTTCTGAATCAGCGTCTGGGTGGCAAGCACGTGCTCAACTTCCGAGGTGCCGATCCCATGGGCCAGCGCACCGAAAGCGCCGTGGGTCGAGGTGTGGCTGTCCCCGCAGACGATGGTCGTGCCCGGAAGGGTAAAGCCCTGTTCCGGCCCGACGATGTGCACAATACCCTGGCGCACATCTGCTTCATGGAAATATTCCACGCCGAAATCGGCGGCGTTCTTGGCCAACGCCTCGACCTGGATGCGGCTTTCTTCGTTCTTGATGCCGTCCACGCGGTCGGCGGTGGTCGGGACATTGTGGTCGACGACAGCCAGCGTGCGCTGCGGATGGCGCACCGAACGGCCGGTGTTGCGCAGTCCTTCAAACGCCTGCGGACTGGTCACCTCGTGTACGAGATGGCGGTCGATATAGAGAAGACAGGTTCCGTCTTCCTGCTCATGGACGACATGGTCGTCCCAGATTTTGTCGTAAAGGGTTTTCGGATTGGTCATGATCCTACCGCTGTCAAAGTGGGTGTTCGGGGCTCGATTGGCGTTAGTCGCCCAGCGAACCGTCCGCGTGCCTCAGCCGGGCGAAAAAGCGTCCCGGCAAGCGCTTGTGATCGTGTACCGGCAAATAGTCGATAGAACTCCGGCAGCGCACGCCGCCAGCCATTTCCATGCCGGTTCTGATCCGTCTCGTCTTCATCGCGCGTTCTTTATCAAGCTTTGAATGCCGCTGCAATCAGGCGGTTTGCCGGGACCGTTCCGCTGCCCGCATGCGCCTTTCCAGGGCCCGCAGCATCAGCGACAGGCCAACCGTCAGGATGAGGTAGATATAGGCGACGATGGAATAGGTTTCAAAGAAGCGAAACGAGCCGGATGCATAGACTTTGCCCATCTGCGTCAGGTCGGCGACGCCGAGCACCGAGACCAGCGAGGAATCCTTCACCATGGCGACAAAATCGTTACCGAGCGGCGGCAGAATGGTGCGCAGCGCCTGCGGCATGATGATCAGCCGGAACCTTTGCCAGCCAGACAGCCCAAGCGCCTTGGCCGCCTCGATCTGGCCGGCATCGACCGACTGGATGCCGGCCCGAAAGACTTCCGCGATAAAAGCCGAATAGCCTATAGTCAGCGAAATGACGGCCCGCCACAGCAGCGACAGGTCGCGCACCTTCAGCGGTTCCATCAACCCAGCCTCCTGCAGCGGCAGAGTCACCCAGTTCCAGGCGAACACGAAGCCCGGCGCACCGACGAAGGCTATATAGAAGAGCAGCACCAGGATCGGGATGCCACGGATGATCTCGACGTAGAATCGGGCGATCTGCCGCAGCACGATCGACCGCGACAGGCTCATCACGGCAATCAGCAAGCCAAGCGCCGAGGCCAGCGCGAAGCCCACCACCGTGACGAAGATGGTGATCCACACGCCCCTGGAGACGATCACGAGAACCTGGGTGTAGAGGTCGTTGGTGGCAATGACCACCGCGATGACCGCGGCAATGACCGCGGCGGCCACCAGCCAGTAGGGAAAGTCCTTGTCGCCCGAAGATGCGGTTGTCAGCATCGGCGGATGGCTCTCAAGGGTAGGCGGAAGATGGTCTTCCGCCTGCTATCAGCCAGTCGACTCACTGACCGAATTCGTAGTCGAGGAACCACTTTTTGTTGAGAGCATCGATGGTGCCGTCTGCCTTCATGTCAGCAATCGCCGCATTGATCGGCGTCACCAGATCGGAGCCCTTGGGAAAGATGAAGCCGAAATCTTCCGTGCCCATTGCTTCTCCGACCAGCTTCAGCGCGCCGTCGGAAGCCTTCACATAGCCTTCACCGGCGGTACCGTCGGTGAGCACCAGATCGACGTCCCCCGCTCTCAACGCCTGCACCTGTGCACCGAAGGTTTCAAACAGTTTGATGCGTGGGTTCTGCTCGTTGCCGTCGAGCACTTCGTAGACGCCAACATAAAATGGTGTGGTGCCGGCCTGCGCGGCGATCAGGCCATCGTCCAGAGCGGCAAAGCTCTTTGCGTCATTGAAGCGGTCCTCATCGCCACGCACCAGCATGAACATTTCGGAGCGCATATAGGCATCGGAGAAGTCCACCTTCTCCTTGCGGTCCTCCTTGATGGTGATGCCGGTCATGCCAACATCGTACTGGGCGTCGGACACCGCCTGGATCATCGCGTCCCAGCTGGTGTTCTGGTACTCGACATTCATGTTGAGCCGCTTGGCGATCTCGTTCATGGCATCGTATTCCCAACCGATCTGATCGCCAGACTTGGGGTCGATGAACTGCAGCGGCGGGTAGGCGTTTTCAGTCACCACGACGACGGATTTACCACCGAGATCCGGCAGTTCCGCAGCCACTGATGCGGCCTGGGCGACGACCGTCGCGAGGACTGCGGCGGCGAGGGATTTGATGATGGACATGATGATCTCCCTGAATGTGTCATTGGCGCCCACAGGGCGCGACCGGCGGGAACAATGTCACAGACTCACCGCGCTGCACAAGATCACTGACATGCCACCGGATTGTTTGAACACCACGGTCGCAATCTGGGTCCAAGCAAACGGGCTGCCCGCACAAATTGGCGAATGGTTTTCGTTGGGCTAAACTGAAGCCAACGGGACATACGGCATCTGATGCGCTTGCGCATCGGCGAAAAACCGCATGGAAGCAAAGCTCATCGAACAGATGGTCGGGTCGGCGCTGATCGTCGTTATCAGCATGATCTTCCTGTACAACAGCGACGTCCTTTACGGCGAGGGCTTTGGAGCGTTCATCGTTTCCAATGTTGCACGGTTTGGTTTCGTCGCCGGTCTCGCGTGGTTCTGCTACGAACTCTGGCTGTTCATCCAGCGCAAACGGCTGCTCGCCGCCGTCACGGCATTGGCGCCGAACCAGGAGGAACTGTACCGAAGGCTCGACGACGGCCATAGCATCGAAGATATCGCCCACGATTTTCGCGAAAAGCATAACGTTCCGGAGCAATTCACCACAAATCTGGCGCTTGAGGCGGTCCAGCAGTGGCTCTCATCCGAAGACACAGAAATACGTGAACGGGCGCTACACTTCATAGCCGGCCAGAGGATTGCCTCAAGTGAGCCACCGGAGCTCTTTCTGGATCGGATCCGGGAGGACAGTGTCGGCATTTATGTAGATCAGTCAGTGCTCTGTTACCTCCACTCACCCAGTTTCAGCCAATCTGCGCTCGGAGGTGAACCGAAGGAAACGGCCCACGACGATACTGGCACCCTGCTGCTGACCACTGCCTACCTCTACTTCCTCTGCGACAAGCAAAAGCTCAGGCCCAGCGGCCAAGCCTGGCATGTCAGGCTTGGCCGCTCGTTGTTTGGGATAGTGCGTTATCCGTTGGCGACTTTCGTGCAGTTCCTTCAGGACTTGGTTCCTTGGCTGGGCGAAACGATTTCCATCGGCACAAAACTGCAAATCGTTCTCGGACAAACCTTCAGCGCTCGCCAGGTGCGGATTTTCAAGAAAAAGTTCGCCTTCGAAGGCAGCTTCGCCATCCCACTGGCCAGGATCGACAGCCTCTGCATGACCCAGCCCTTCCACCCTACAGGCAATCTGGAAGTCGGATTTGTCAGCGACGATGGTTCCTCTGAACGGGTTTGGTTTCGCTCAACTTTCTTTGCCACCAATCAGCAAAGCAGGCGAAACTGGATCATCGGCAAGCAGGAGTCCGTTCAGGATTGGACGCAAGCCTGGATCGACCGGATTCGACAGGTAGCCCTTGGCGAAGGTCGGTTGATCGCAGACGGCCCGACGCGATTGCCGGATTGGTTTGCCTGGCGTTCGCGCCCGGTCAATGTCTGGAACCGTGGCGATCAAGGCCCGCTGAGCAATGCCGCTGTTGCCGAAATCAAGGCGCGTGCACCGTGGGCTATCATCACGCTGATTGGTTTGATCTTTGCTGCCTGGTTGGCGCCAGTGATTGTCTTCTATCTGCTGGTCCAATCCGGCAACGATCCTTTCGACTGGCTCGAATCTCTCGGCACCTGGGGACCGGCACTGTTTTTTGTCGGCCTGGCAGCATGGATCGGCTCGTTATTTTTTGCCATCAAAATTGCCGCCGCGATCACGTTCCGCCTGTTCCCAAAGGTTGAGCCGAGAGATCATTTCGAATTCTGGCATCAGGGCCCGATGTCGATCCTCAAGAACCCCGAACGGACGCTGAAACGGCTTGCCGAAAACCCCGATGGTCTCGAATCCCTCGTTGACCACATAGAACGGGAATACAGAACGCCGCCTGCTCATACGCGCCTTGCAGTCGGCGAGATGATGTTGCGTGCATTGGAAAACCCCGAGCCGTCGATTCGCCAGTTGGCACGGCAAGTCGCAGCGGGCATGGCTGCTAGTAGCGCGTCACCGATGTTTCCGAACTCCCCGTCGACAAAGACGAACATCTACTCGGTGGAAAAAATCCGATTGAAGGAGTGCAGCGGCCTGGTACCAGGCAACGGTATCATTTTGGTCAGTCTCGACGGAAGCTTCCTTTTCTCCGGCTCGGAGGCTGACCTGCGGCTCGAATTCGACGATTACGATGACCTCACGCCAGAGACGATCGACCGACTGTCCAAACTGCTATCAACGGAATCGGCAATAACTTTTCCGCTGCGCGGCCTAGTCAACATCCGCGCATCGGTCATCGGGTCCGACGATGCTGAAAATATGGATGAAGTTCCGATGGTCTTCAGCATGGAGTTCGACAGTATACCCGACGCCTGCCGCTTTGAGATGGCCTCCCACCGGCGGACCTTTCATCTGATGGGGATCATCTGGTGTGCGGCAGAGCTGGTTGGAAACACTCTGGTCTGGAGTGAAACGGATTTGGGCATGATCCGCGACGGAGACCGCAACATCGGCCCCTGAGAAGAAGACACAAAAAAAGCGCGCTCCAGTACGAAGCGCGCTCTTTCGAAACAGATGTTCGGCTTATTCGCCGGACTTTTCCGCCGGTGCTTCTTCGGCCGTTGCTTCCGCTGCAGCGGCCTCGGCAGCAGCCTTTTCAGCGGCTTCAGCAGCGGCTTTCTCCGCAGCCAGTGCCTCAGCGGCAGCGATTTTCTCGGCCTCGATGCGCGCCTTTTCGGCGGCGATCGCCTGACGCTCGGCGTCGTTCAGCTTGCGGGTGCGGACGTTGGTGTTTTCAACGATGCGGGCGGACTTGCCGCGACGCTCACGCAGATAATAGAGCTTGGCGCGGCGGACCTTACCGCGACGCACCACTTCGACGCCCTCGACCATCGGCGAGTAGACGGGGAAGACACGCTCAACACCCTCGCCATAGGAGATCTTGCGGACGGTGAAATTCTCATTCAGCCCACTGCCGGAGCGGGCGATGCAAACGCCTTCATAGGCCTGCACACGGGTACGGCTGCCTTCGGTAACACGCACCTGGACGCGCACGGTATCGCCGGGCGAAAACACCGGCAGCTTGCGCTTGGCTTCAATACGAGCGGCCTCTTCGGCCTCGAGGACACGGATGATATCCATTGTCTCAACCTTTCGTTCTTCTGAAACGGCCAGAGCGCTCGTCCTGTCCCTTTGGCATTCGCCTCCGGGGCTCGCCGATGCGGCAAGAGCGTGTTCACCATTCTTTGCTTGGCGGTCGTCGGATTTATCCGACCGGCGCGCAAATACACCATAGCGCCCGGTCTGTCATCCCTTTTCGGGCGTTTTTTTGCCTTTCAGCAGGTCTGGCCTGCGTTCTGCGGTCAGCTTCTCGGCCTGTTCCTGTCGCCATGCCTCGATCGCCGCATGATTACCGGATACCAGCACGGGCGGGATGGCGTCCCCTTCCCACTCCTGCGGCCGCGTATAGTGTGGATGCTCCAGCAAGCCGTACTCGAAACTCTCCGATAGTCCGGACTCCGCATTGCCCATCACACCGGGCAAAAGCCGCACCACCGCATCGAGCAAAACGAGTGCTGCCGGCTCGCCGCCGGACAGGATGTAGTCGCCAACTGACACTTCCTCAAGGCAACGTTTGTCGATCACTCGCTGGTCGACGCCCTCGAAGCGTCCGCAGATGATGACCACACCGTCGCCGTTGGCGATATCGCGCACCCGCTCCTGGGTCAGCGGCCTGCCACGCGGGCTCATCAGCAGGCGGGGTCTCTGGTCCTCCGGTCCGCTGGCATGATCGATAGCCGCGGCGAGCACATCCGGTTTCAGCACCATGCCGGCGCCACCGCCGGCGGGTGTGTCATCGACACTGCGATGCTTGTCGGTGGCAAAGTCGCGGATCTGCACCATTTCCAGTGTCCAGTCACCACGCTCCAGCGCGCGACCTGCGAGAGACTCTCCCAGATGACCCGGAAACATCTGCGGATAGAGCGTCAGCACGCTGGCCGTGAAACTCACGATCCCGCTCCGTCCCTGGCTCCAGCCTTACGGGGTGGCCTACGACGCCGGCTGCCCGGACCCTGCGAAATGTCGTCCAGCCCCGCGGCCAATGGATCGACAGTCACGGTGCCGGCCGCTAGATCGATCTGCGTCACAGCCGTTTCGTTGAAGGGGATCATAACGGTGCGTTTGCCGTCGAGCGACAGTTCAAGAATATCGCCGCCGCCGAAATTGTGAACGGCCTGGACATTCCCGTAGCCCTTGCCCTGCGCATCGTGCACGACCAGGCCGATCAGGTCGGCCTGGAAGAACTCGTCATCCTCCAGCTCGTCATCCGGTAATCGCGCACGCTCAATATAGAGCGACCGACCCTTGAGCGCTTCGGCCGCCTCACGCGTTGTGACGCCGGCAAGCCGCAGGACGACGACATTTTTTGCCGGACGAATTGAAAGAATTTCGAAGGTCTCACCAGCTTCGTCGCGAAGAGGTCCATAGGCGGCAAGCGCCATCGGATCGTCGCTGTGTGCCTTCGCCCGCATCTCACCCTTCACCCCGTGAGGAGCGCCGATGACGGCCATCAGGACCAGGTCGGAATTCGAATCCATGGCTTTTGCTGCCAATCAGGTTGTCAAAACGCGTGTGGGCGGCACCAGCGCGGTGGCCGCCCACAAGCCGAATTGAGCAAAGGCGTCGGCCTATTCGGCGGCGGCTTCTTCCTTGGGTGCTTCTGCAGCTTCGTCTGCCGAAGCATCGGCAGCCTCTGCAGCAGCTTCCTCGGCCTTCGCCGCAGCTTCGTCGAGACGTTCCTGCGCCTTCTTGCCGGGCAGCGCTTTTTTCGGGTTGTTGCGGGCCGGACGCGTGGCGATGCCAGCAGCATCGAGGAAGCGCAGCACCCGGTCGGTCGGCTGGGCGCCCTGGCCGATCCAGTGTTTGATGCGCTCCTCGTTGAGCTCGACGCGGTCACCATCCTTCGGCAGCATCGGGTTCCACATGCCGAGCCGTTCGATGAAACGGCCGTCGCGCGGAGAACGCACGTCGGCAACGACGATGTGATAGTAAGGACGCTTTTTCGACCCGCCACGGGCCAGTCGGATTTTCAATGCCATGATTTGTTTTCCTTTGCTTGAATCCTGGACTTCTTCAGTTGCCGCTGATGCGGCATCAATCGTTTGTGTTGTTCGCGCTCGCCGCCTGGCGAAATGTCTGGTGGTTGCGGATGACTTCCTTGATGATGAAATTGAGTACAGCCTCGGCGAAATCGGAATCGAGATCGGCTTCTTCAGCCAGTCGGCGAAGCCGCTCCACCTGTTGCTTTTCCCGGTTCGGATCGGCCGGCGGCAGATCGAATTCCGCCTTCAGACGCCCCACCGCCTGGGTGCAGCGGAAGCGTTCGGCAAGAATGTGGATCAGCGCCGCGTCGAAATTGTCGATCGAACGGCGCAGTTCGCCGAGACGCTGCATGGGATCGGTCGTCATCGCACTCTCACTTCTTCTTCGGCAGACCAGGCAATCCGGGCGGACCGCCTCCAAGGCCGGGGAGTTTCGGGCCGCCGAGGCCGGGCAGGCCGCCACCACCGAGGCCCGGCAAGCCGCCAGCTTTGCCCAAACCGGCCGCCTCTGCCTGCTTCTGCAGGGCTTCCAGTTGTTTCGGGTCCATCGACGCCGGATCCGGCATGCCGCCGGGCATGCCCATACCACCGCCAAGTCCGCCCATCATCTTACCGAACAGGCCGGCCTTTTTCCCCTTGCCGCCCATCGCTTTCATCATGTCCGCCATCTGGCGGTGCATCTTCAGAAGCCGGTTGATGTCGGCTGCGCTCGTGCCGGAACCGGCAGCGATGCGCTTCTTGCGCGAATGCTTGAGTATGTCGGGATTGGCGCGTTCTTTGCGTGTCATCGACGAAATGATCGCCAACTGCTGCTTGAAAACGGAATCGTCGAGGCCGGCGGCGGCAATCTGGTTTTTCATCTTGCCCATGCCGGGCATCATGCCCATCAGCCCGCCCATGCCACCGAGCTTCTGCATCTGGCGCAACTGGTCGGAAAGATCGTTGAGGTCAAACTTGCCGGCCTTCATGCGCTCGGCCATGACCTGCGCTTTTTCGGCGTCGATGGACTCGGCGGCCTTTTCCACGAGCGAGACGATGTCGCCCATGCCGAGGATGCGGTCGGCGATGCGCCGCGGATGGAATTCCTCCAGCGCATCCATCTTTTCACCGGTACCGATCAGCTTGATCGGCTTGCCGGTGACAGCGCGCATCGACAGCGCCGCACCGCCGCGGCCGTCGCCGTCCATGCGGGTCAGCACCAGGCCGGTAATCCCGACGCGTTCGTCGAAGCTGCGCGCCAGGTTGACGGCGTCCTGACCCGTCAGCGCGTCAGCGACCAGCAGAATTTCGTGCGGCGCCGATTTGGCCTTGATATCGGCCATCTCGACCATCAGCGGCTCGTCGATATGAGTGCGGCCGGCGGTGTCGAGCATGACGACATCATGGCCGCCGAGTTTGGCCGCCTGCACGGCCCGCGCTGCGATTTCCGTCGGCGACTGGCCTTCGATGATCGGTAGCGTGTCGACACCGGTCTGCTCGCCGAGCTGGCGCAGCTGTTCCTGGGCGGCCGGACGGCGCGTATCGAGCGACGCCATCAGCACCTTTTTCTTGTCCCGGTCGGTCAGCCGCCGGGCGATCTTGCCGGTGGTGGTGGTCTTACCCGAGCCCTGCAGGCCGACCATCATGACGACGACAGGGGCAGGCGCATTGAGGTCGATCGACACGCCCTCCGCGCCAAGCATCTCGATCAGCTCGTCATGGACGATCTTGACGACCATCTGGCCGGGTTTGATGGACTTCAGCACGTCGGCGCCGACTGCCTGTTCGCGCACCTTGTCCGTAAAGCCGCGCACAACCTCCAGCGCCACGTCGGCTTCCAGCAGCGCCCGGCGCACTTCGCGCAACGCCGCCGAAACGTCCTTTTCGGACAGCGCGCCGCGGCCGGTCAGTCCATTGAGAATGGAACCCAGGCGATCCTGAAGGCTTTCAAACATCCATCAATCCTCTTTCTTTCAGGGCCTCGTGTGCTCTGAAAGATCGTGAGCCCGCGCCAGCTTGGCAACCCCTGAGACGCCCAAAGCACAAAAGCACCCGGGGGCGCATCGCGCTGCCGGGTGGTGGCTTCCGGGATCTCTTTATACCTTTGCGGGTCCCGGTCAGCGGCTCGGAGTCATCAACTCGTCGCGGAATTGCTGGCGGATAAACAGGATCGGGCGGGAAATGTCAAGCGACCGCAATTCGCGCTGCAGCACTTGGCCCAAGAAGGGGTACCGCATCAGAAGCCGCCGCGTTCAGTCATATCTGTGAGCCGCTAACCCCGGAGGCGACGGACTAGTGGGAAATCTTGGATACTTTTGCCATATCCACAAACGCCCTGAGGCGACGAGTCATGTTCCGTTTGCTGCGATAATTTAGGGAGTAACGCGGCAGAATTGATAGATGGTCTATTAGCAATTCGATTAGGACACCATCGGCTATATAGGGTGCAGCGATCTCGCGATAGACGTAGGTCAGTCCGAGCGCTTGCTGGGCACAGCGAAGAAGCGACCGCATGTCATTCGCAACCATTCTCGCTTTCGGATGCATCGTGTAAGCACCGTCTGGCCCTTCAAAAGCCCAAGGTGCGATTTGTCCACCCATGCCGAATGCAAAGCAGATCGCGTCATGGTCAAGAACGTCCCGAGGATTTACCGGTGTGCCTTTTCTCGCCAGATATGCCGGGGAGGCAACAATCGTCATGGCCAGCTCGGGGCCTACGGCGATGGCGTGGGTGTCGGGCGCAAGCAGCGTCTGAGACCGGATCGCGGCGTCCACGCCAGACGTCAGCAGATCCACCTTCTTGTCGTCGTAGATTAGCTCGATATCGACCGCCGGATATGCAACGGCAAACCGTGCCACCAGATCGTCCAGAAAAAATGGCCCCGCGCTGAAGGGTGCGGTGAGCCGAAGTGCCCCTGTGACCTCATCTTTCCGGTCATCGAGTTCGCTCAAAGCCCTTTCCAGTTCGACGACGGCAGGCAGACTTTTGGCATAGAATTGTTGGCCAATCGGGGTCAGCGAGACGGACCGGGTTGATCGTTCGAGAAGTCGAACCCCGAGGCGGTCTTCGAAGCGCTGTACCGCTTCGCTCACCGATGCGGGAGCTTGCCGCAAATGCTCTGCCGCTGCGCGGAAACCGCCGCGGCGCGCGACTTCAACAAAGACCCGGATGTCGCCGAATTTGCTACGGTTCATTGTTAGGTTTTCCGATCAGTCTGTCAGAAAAAGACAGTGTAGGCCGAACAATAACAGCCGCGTAGATTAAGGACAAGCAACAAAGAGGAAGAGCAAGATCGATGACAGAACGCGAAGAAATTGAAGAAGTCATCAAGACTTGGAACAGTGGCCTCGACGGTGGCGACATTGAACGGATGATCAGCACTTGCCATGCGAACGTCATGACCGTGAACGAACGTCAACCCACGACTGTCGGCACACAGGCGATCCGAGACAAATACAATCCACGCATTGCAGCGGCTGAGATCACCTCCGGATACGAAGTTGAAGAGCTTCAGGTCTTTGGTGATGTCGCAGTCGTTTCAGGTCGGTTCTATGGCACGATGAAGATGCGTGATACGGGCGACGTCCGCAGCCCCGAGGGGCGTTTGGTTCTCGTCTATAAACGGGACGATGCCGGCACGTGGAAGATGATCCTTGATATCGACAATAACGGGCCCGACTGAGTTCCTGAATGGTCGCGCCAACGTCGGCGCGACCAAAATCAATCTACCGATAGCCAGAGACCACATTTGAAAGCATTACCTAGAACATTGGATTTTGTCCGACCTCCTTGCGACTTGGTTTCAACAGTTCGGCAAATCGAGATGCGCTCGAACCGCTGTTCCTGTTCCTCACCTGATGCGAGATGACAGGGCTTCCCGAAGCCGCTGAGGTCACCGGGCCCTCCCACACAAGAAAGAGCAATTCCTCATGACCAATCGCATCGCCCATCGACCCCGCGAAATCGCGGATTGCGTGAGTTCCTATCTGCAAGAAGGTGATCTGGATGGGATCACCTCGATGTTTCACCCCGATTGCCAGATCTTCTTCCCGCCCGGCCAGCCGCCGCATATGGGCATCGAAGGTGCACGCAAGGCCTTTGAAGGTTTCATCGAGCTGAAACCGCAGATCAAAAGCGATGTGTGTTCGGAAGTCATCATCGGCGACATCGCGTTGCTGCGTGCAAATTGGAGCGTGATCGCGCCCGATGGAACGGTGATGGCAGACGGCCAATCTACCGAAGTTGCCAAAATGCTGGAAAACGGAGGGTGGGGTTATCTGATCGATTGTCCCTACGGTCCACCAGACCTCGGGTGAACCAGGGCGCCAACTACGGCCGGCGCAGCGCCGCCGAAATTTCCCGTTCTGATAGTCACCCGGGGCCCATCGCGCCGCCGGTTTGTATTTTCCGGTCTCCACCAAATCTTCGCGCGTCAGGTTGGCGGCTCGAGGTAATGAACTCGTCGCCCCAGGAATATGGCTAGTCGGTCCTCAATTGCTCCAGTTCAGCGATCTTGCCTACGGCACCTCGCGCACCGCCCCCTTCGACGCGCTGGTCGTCAGCATCGCATATGCCCGCAGCGCCGTCGTTATCTTGCGACTGCGCTTTTCGAGCGGCTTCCACGAGTCCTTGCCCCGGGCTTCCATTGTCGCCCTGCGCTGTGCGAGTTCGGCGGCCGATAGATCCACATCGATCGCCCGGTTGGGAATATCGATTTTGATGATATCGCCTTCTTCAATCAGTCCGATGGCACCGCCTTCGGCTGCCTCCGGCGAAGCGTGACCGATGGAAAGTCCCGATGTGCCGCCGGAGAAGCGGCCGTCGGTGACCAGGGCGCAAGCCTTGCCGAGACCTTTGGATTTCAGATAGCTCGTCGGATAGAGCATCTCCTGCATGCCGGGGCCCCCGCGCGGTCCTTCATAGCGAATGACGACAACGTCGCCTTCCTTGATCTTGTTGGTCAGGATGGCGCTAACGGCTGAATCCTGACTCTCGAAAACGCGCGCCGGTCCCGAGAACACCAGAACATCGTCATGCACCCCGGCGGTTTTCACCACGCAGCCTTCTTCGGCGATGTTGCCGAACAGAACCGCAAGTCCGCCGTCGTTCGAATAGGCGTTCTCCCTGGAGCGAATAACTCCCGACTTGCGGTCGAGATCGACACCTTCGGCGTAGCGACGTTCCTGCGAGAACGCTTCCTTGGTGCGCACGCCGCCGGGCGCGGCCGAATAGAAGGTATGGACCGATTCCGAATTCGTCTGGGCAATATCCCAGCGCGCCAGCGCCGCTTTCATCGTCTCTGAATGCACCGTCGGTACAGAGCTGTCGATCAGGCCGGCCCGGTCGAGTTCGCCAAGGATCGCCATGATGCCACCGGCCCGGTGCACATCTTCCATATGCACGTCAGCAACCGAAGGCGCCACTTTGCAAAGCACCGGCACGCGGCGGCTCAGCTCATCGATGTGATCGACCGTGAAACCGATCTCGCCTTCATAGGAAGCCGCCAGCAGGTGCAGAATGGTATTGGTCGAACCACCCATTGCAATATCGAGCGTCATCGCATTTTCGAACGCCTTATAGGAGGCAATGTTGCGCGGCAGCACGCTTTCGTCGTCCTGCTCGTAGTAGCGCCGCGCCAGATCGACGATCAGGTGGCCCGCTTCGACAAAAAGGCGCCGCCGGTCCACGTGGGTCGCCAGCGTCGAACCGTTGCCCGGCAGCGCCAGGCCCAGCGCCTCCGTCAGGCAATTCATCGAATTGGCGGTGAACATGCCGGAGCACGATCCGCAGGTCGGGCAGGCATTTTGCTCCATCGCCATGACGTCAGCGTCGGACAGGGAATCGTCCGCAGCCGCAACCATGGCATCGATCAGGTCGATGGACTTTTCGACACCGTTTTCGAGCACCACCTTGCCGGCTTCCATCGGCCCGCCCGATACGAAGACGACCGGGATGTTCAGCCGCATTGCAGCGTTCAGCATGCCAGGCGTGATCTTGTCGCAGTTGGAGATGCAGACCAGAGCATCGGCGCAGTGGCCGTTGACCATATATTCCACTGCGTCGGCAATCACCTCGCGCGACGGCAGCGAGTAAAGCATGCCGTCATGGCCCATGGCGATGCCATCATCGACAGCGATGGTGTTGAATTCCTTGGCAACGCCGCCGGCCTTCTCCACCTCGCGGGCGACGAGCTGGCCCATGTCCTTTAGATGGACATGGCCGGGAACAAACTGGGTGAAGGAGTTGGAAATGGCGATGATCGGCTTGCCAAAGTCGCCGTCCTTCATGCCTGTGGCGCGCCACAAGCCGCGAGCGCCGGCCATGTTGCGGCCGTGGGTGGAGGTTCGGGAACGATATACGGGCATACGGGCCACCTTTGCTGTTGGACGGTCGCCAGCCCGACCGTCGGCAAAAACATTGTCGTCAGGCTGTTTATGGGCTTGCCGGAAGATTGGCAACCGATGCATTCGCGCGCACCCTTGCAAAACCGAACGCGGTTTGATCGAATTTCCCTATTGCATTCCAAGGAATGTTTATATATTCCACGGAATGCAATAACTCGCCGAGGCTTCCATGCACCCAAACGCCACCATCGAATTGAGACGCGACAATCCGGTCTGGACCATTTTTGTCGCAACGCTCTATCACGTGATCGGACTGACGGCCGGTTTCTTCATTCTGGTGATCACATTCGACTTTCCCGACATCCTGCGGGAACCCGCCCTGGAGCGTCTCACGCACTTCGCGCGCGGTATTTCCACCATCGCCCCGACCTACTACATGCTGGCATTGACCGGTCTGACACAGGCAGTTCTGACCGCGCTGATATGGCTCTGCGCACCCAAACGCGACGAACCGATGCTGGTTCTGGCCGGGTTGTTCGGCGTCCTCTGTGGCGCCTTTCAGATCATGGGCTTCATTCGCTGGCCTATAGTCATCCCCTATCTCGCTGATGCTATGGCAGCCGCTCCCGACGCTAACGCCAGGACCGTCATCAGTCTGATCGAAGGGGTGATGAACCGCTACGCCGGCATGGCCATCGGCGAGCATCTCGGTTTCATCGGAATGGCCCTGTGGACCTTCTTCCTCGGAATAGCAGTCGTCAAACAGCCATTCATCGACCGTCGCCTGGGGTGGACGGCCATCGGTTTGGGCCTCGTCTCGCTGACCATGGCCGCAGAGCCGCTCGGCGGCCCGTTCACACCGCTCGGTGCATTGACGGGTGGCATCTTCGCGTTGTGGACCACATGGCTGATGCTCGTCTCCGTCAACCTGATCCGCTGCCGGCACGGTAACTTGGAGCGGCGCGACCTTCCGAGGTGGATTTTGGTCGCCGGTCTGATTTACGCTGCTATCGCTCTTGTATCCACCTATGCGTCCTGACGATACGGAATCCGAATTGGCCGACAAAGATCCCGCTTCGCACCGTGACACATTCCGGATCCTCAACTGGATCGGGATCGTCAACCAGCTTTCGGTCACCCGGGCCAACCAACTGCTGGACGCTGGCCCGGTACCGTTCCCGCAATTCAAGATGCTGCTGCATTTTTACAATCAGGACGACAGGACCCACACGGTCACGCAGGTGGCGGCCGCGTTTCAGCAACCGCAGCCCGGCACTACAAAGACGATCAGAAAGCTCGAGCAGAAGGGCTATCTCCGCTCTGCCATTCACCCGGAGGACGCGCGCGCCCGGCTTTTCTCGATAACATCCGCGGGTCGCAGAGCGGTTGAAACGACAAAGCAGATTATGAACCCGTATCTGCAAGAGTTATTCCAGGACTGGCCCGCCGACGATCTGGACACATTGTTTTTCATGCTCGACAGGCTCAAGCGCCAGCTCGATGAAAACAGGCGATGAATGCTCAGTTCGGCACGGGCAGCGGCTCACACCGAGCCTGCATTACCTCGCCCGAGTGACGCACCACTTCCGAAATCTGCTTGAGCTGTTTTGCCAATGGGCTGGTCTTGCGCCACACCATGCCGATGGTACGCGATGGTCGCGGATGCCGGAACTGAGCAACCGAGACGGAGGCTGAGCGGGTTTCTACCCCGACAGCCATCTCGGGAATCAGTGTGACCCCAATTCCGGCACTGACCATCTGAACCAGTGTCGACAGCGAACTACCGTCGAGAAGTTCCCGCGGCCGCGATGACGGCATGCTGCAGAACGAAAGGGCCTGGTCGCGAAAACAGTGCCCCTCCTCCAGGAGCAGCAGCCGCATTTCGCGCAGTGTCTCTCGACTGGGCACCGGCTTGCCTTCATCCTCGCCCGGTCGTACCAGCATGAAATCTTCAGAAAACAGCGCGATCTCGGTGAGCCAGGGTTCCGAGACGGGAAGCGCGACGATAGCCGTATCAATCCGCCCATCGGCCAGTTCGCCCACCAGCTTTTGTGTCTGGGTTTCGCGCACATGCAGGTCGAGCCCATCGTAAAGGCGCGTCAAATCGCTGATGATGGTTGGAAGAAGGTAGGGTGCTATCGTCGGGATCACGCCGAGCCGCAACCGACCAACCAGGGTGTCATGCGAAGCGCGCGCGAGGTCCTCCAGCTCATTGACAGAGCGGAGAATGTCGCGTGCGCGTAGAGCAAATTCTTCGCCGAAACCAGTGAGGCGGATCTGCCGTGCACTGCGCTCGAACAGGTTGGCCGCCAGAGTTTCTTCCAGCTCCTTTATCTGCATCGACAGCGCCGGCTGGGAAATGGAGCAGGCTTCTGCCGCGCGCCCGAAATGGCCGTGGCGCGACAGAGCATCGAAATATCGAAGCTGTTTCAGGGTCAAATTTGTCATAACTTCATCTTATCAAAACGATCAGAAAATCCAACTTAGACTAATTTTAAAACTCTGCTATAGCACTTGCAGCGGGAACGAGGAGCAGGCAATGTCGTTTCCGCTTCGCGTCACGACCTTCGGCTTCGCGCCACCCATGACACTGGCCCTCTTGCGCGAAAAATCATAGATGTTTGCCCTTTAGAAACTGAGCCCTACGGGAGAGAATCAATGGCCGAAAATGATGCCGCAAAGTCGGGCGGATGCCCCGTCATGCACGGAAACACATCGCTCGGAGACCGATCCAACAAGGACTGGTGGCCGAACCAGCTGAACCTGAGGATGCTGGCCCAGAACTCTTCGCTTTCGGATCCGATGGGACCATCCTTCAACTATGCCGAGGAGTTTGGGAAGCTCGACTACCAGGCGCTGAAGGATGACCTTTATGCGCTGATGACCGATTCGCAGGAATGGTGGCCGGCCGACTTCGGTCACTATGGTCCGTTTTTTGTCCGCATGACCTGGCACAGCGCCGGCACCTACCGCACCGCGGATGGCCGCGGTGGTGGCGGAACCGGACAGCAGCGCTTTGCGCCGCTCAACAGCTGGCCGGATAACGTCAACCTCGACAAGGCGCGTCGGCTGCTGTGGCCGATCAAGCAGAAATACGGCAGCAAGATCTCCTGGGCCGATCTGATGATCCTCGCCGGCAACGCCGCACTTGAGTCGATGGGCTTCAAGACCTTCGGTTTCGCCGGTGGCCGTGCCGATGTTTGGGAGCCGGAAGAGGATGTTTACTGGGGTGCCGAATCCGAGTGGCTGGGCGACAAGCGCTACACCGGCGATCGCGAACTCGAGAACCCGCTTGCCGCCGTGCAAATGGGCCTGATCTACGTCAACCCGGAAGGCCCGAACGGCAATCCCGATCCGGTTGCCGCCGCCCGGGACATCCGCGACACCTTCGGTCGCATGGCCATGAACGACGAGGAAACCGTCGCACTGATCGCCGGCGGCCACACCTTCGGCAAGACCCACGGCGCCGGCGATGCCGCCGCGGTCGGCCCCGAGCCGGAAGCAGCCGGCATTGAAGAGCAGGGGCTCGGTTGGAGCAGCAGCTACGGCTCCGGCATGGGCAACGACACCATCGGCAGCGGCCTGGAAGTCATCTGGACGACCACGCCGACCAAATGGAGCAGCAACTTCTTCTGGAACCTGTTCGGATACGAGTGGGAACTGACCAAGAGCCCGGCCGGCGCTCAGCAGTGGAAGCCTAAGAACGACATGGGTGCGGGCACAGTGCCCGATGCGCACGATCCGTCGAAGCGGCATATCCCGCAGATGCTGACCACCGACCTGTCGCTGCGTTTCGATCCGGAATACGAAAAGATCTCGCGTCGCTTCTACGAGAACCCGGAGGACTTCGCAGACGCCTTCGCTCGCGCGTGGTTCAAGCTGACCCACCGTGACATGGGCCCTCGTGCCCGTTACCTTGGCCCGGAAGTTCCGGCTGAAGACCTGATCTGGCAGGATCCGATCCCGGCGATCGATCACGAACTGGTCGACGCAGCCGATATCGCTGACCTGAAATCGAAGATCCTGGCATCCGGACTGTCGATCCAGCAACTGGTTTCGACGGCCTGGGCATCGGCCTCGACCTTCCGCGGCTCCGACATGCGCGGCGGCGCCAACGGCGGTCGCATCTGCCTTGAGCCGATGAAAGGTTGGGAGGTCAACCAGCCGGCCGAACTGGCCAAGGTGCTTGATACCCTGGAAGGCATCCAGGCGGCCTACAACGGTGCCCAGAGCGGCGACAAGAAAGTCTCCCTCGCCGACCTGATCGTGCTCGGCGGTTGCGCCGCTGTCGAACAGGCGGCCAAGGATGCCGGTCACAGCGTGGAGGTTCCCTTCACACCGGGCCGCATGGACGCCTCGCAAGAGCACACCGATGTCGAATCGGTCGGTGTCCTCGAGCCGGTCGCCGATGGCTTCCGCAACTACCAGAAGACCAGGTATGCGGTCTCCACCGAGGAACTGCTGGTCGACAAGGCGCAGTTGCTGACACTGACCGCGCCGGAGATGACGGTGCTGGTCGGCGGCATGCGGGCGCTCGACGCCAATGCGGACGGATCGAAGCACGGCGTCTTCACCGACCGGCCGGGCTCACTGACCAACGACTTCTTCGTCAACCTGCTCGACATGAGCACCGTCTGGAAGGCAACCTCCGACGACAAGCAGGAATTCGAGGGTCGCGATCGCGACAGCGGCGAAGTCAAGTGGACCGCCACCCGCGCCGACCTCGTCTTCGGTTCCAACTCGCAGCTTCGCGCTCTTGCCGAAGTCTACGCTCAGGACGACTCGAAAGAAGCTTTCGTCAACGACTTCGTCGCCGCCTGGAACAAGGTCATGAACCTCGACCGTTTCGACCTGGCCTGAGCGCCGACCAATACAATCGAGTGCGGCAGAATTCTGCCGCACTCCTCCCAGCCAGTTTCTCCGGCCTGCTGACCATCCCACGATCATGGGATTCCGCTAAATCGCGCGATTTGACAGGCTGCCTTCCATGTTCGGGAGGATCAAGAGCCGGCTCCACAGCGTGGCGCCGGAACTGCAGTTTTGGGGCTATGAGGGCGGCAACGTGCTGGCGGCAATCGCCGGCGCCGGTGGTTTCGCGGCCTTTTATGGCGGACTGATTTCCGTTTCGACGATGCCGACACAGTCGGTTTCAGCCAGGATCGCTGCGGCGTTCACCGGCTACCCCGACATCCTAGTGACGGCAGGCCTGGCAATCATCGTCCTCGCAACGATCCTGTTCGGCAGTGATGGACGTCCGCGGGCGAAACTCTGGATAGACCGGATCGCTTCCTTGGCGGGTCTCGTGCTGGTGGGCACTGCGCTCTATTTCGGCGCCAGTTGGATCACTTTCGCGGCGGTCAGCTTCGTTTGCGCCTCCGCCCTGTTGCGATTGTGCCGTGTCAGCCCGGTGTTCCTGAAACTCGGCGGCTTGATGCTTGCTGCCGGCGGTTTGGGTCTGGCCGGATTCGGTATCAGCGTCGTTCACGCCCAACCAGTCCTGCTGGCGAGCCTGACCGTTCTAACCGGCATCTATGTCGTTTTCGCCAGCCTGATGACCTACCAGGGCGGCATATACGAATGCGATGGCAGCAGCGCGCCATCGCAAGGCACTCGGCGCGGCCTGTTCGATCCGGACGGCCCGGTCGCCCGCCTGCTTGAGGCATGGATCGACCGCCCCGTCGTTCTTTTGCTTTCGACTATTGCCCTGCCGGCGGTGTTCTGGGTTTCGGCGGAAACCAAGGCCAAGGCGCCGTTTCTGACGTCCATGTGGACGCGATTGCCGTGGAGGTTGCTGACGGCGGGTGCCGCTCTTGCGACCGGAACCTCGGCCGGATTGATATTTGGATTGGCCAACGCCTTTTGGGCTGTCGGGGATGTCGCCATAGGCGCCCTGGACTGGAAAACCTCCGCAGCCGAAGAGAACCCCGGTGCACTATCGAAAGATCCCTCCCGAGCGGGCAGCTGAACCGGTCTGGATTCATGTTTGCAAATCGGTGACGGATTGTTTGGCATTTGCCAACGACCTGTCCGACCGATCGACCCTACGATCGACCGATCGCATGCGCGATCAATCTAGGTGGAGGCACAGCTCATGAATTTCGAGATTTCCCGGGAAGAAAGCCTTTGCATCATTCGTCCGAGGGGGAGGATTGACGCGACGAATTCCGTCGCCTTCGAAAGATCCCTTTCGCAGCTCGTCGAATCGGGCCCGCCGGCTCTGCTCATCGACATGGCCAACGTGACTTACGTCGCAAGTGCCGGATTGCGCGCTCTTTTGGGAGTGGCGACCAGGTTGCGCGGCAACGCCAATCAAGTGCGCCTTTTCGGGTTGAGCGGCCTGACGCGTGAAGTGTTCGAAGTCTCGGGCTTGGTTGCTGTCCTGGACGTCCATCCCGACGAAGCCAGCGCGCGGGGGAAACTGTCCTGATCTGGAACCACGTTCTGACGGCCGCAACCATTTTCGCCGGCCTGGGGCTGTTCTTCTTCGCCATGCACTTCATTGGCATCAACCTCAAGCTCATTGCAGACCTGGCACTCAAGGGGCGGATCGCGCGGCTGACGTCGACAACACCTGCGGGAATGCTCGTCGGCGGCATCATGATTGTCGTGACACAAAGCGCTTCGGCCGCGGTGTTTCTGCTGGTCGGCCTGGTGCGCGCCGGAATGCTCACGCTGAGACAGGCTCAGCCTGTCATCCTCGGCATCAATGTCGGCGCCGGCTTGATCCTGCTGTTTCTCACGATCGATATCCGTATCGCGGTGCTTATTTTGATCGGTGTTTCCGGCATCGCCTACACATTCGGCCCGTCCGATCGCGAGCGATTGGCCGGTGCCGCCATCGGTATCGGGTTGCTCTTCCTGGGACTGCAGATCATGCGCGAGGGTGCCGCGGATCTCGAGGATATGCGGTGGTTTCACGACGTTGTCGCTGCCGCTGCCGGTTCTCCAGGCCTCGCGCTCCTCGCGGGCGCTGTCTTGACCGTCATCGCTCAATCGTCAATTGCAGTGTCGGCGATCATGATCGTTCTGCTGCAGTCCGAACTCTTCGGCCTGAATGAAGCCGTGATGTTCGTCTACGGCACAAATATCGGCGCTTCGATTTTGCTGCTTCTCTTGTCGACCGGCCTGACGGGCGTCCAACGGCAGGTTACGCTCTATCTCATTGGCTTCAATTTCGCTGCGGCTTTGATCCTGGTGCCACTTTTCTATCTGGAGATGATGACCGGAATGCCGCTTGTTGTGGCGCTAGTCTCCTCCGTTGGCAGCAATGCCGGAACCCAGGCCGCACTGGCCTATGTCGCCTTCAACGCACTGCCGGTTCCATTCCTGCTCCTGCTTTTGTCGAAAACCGCCCGGCTCCTGCAATCGGTCAGCCCGCAGACTCCCGTCGAACGCGGATCAAGGCCGGAATATCTCAACCCACCGCTTCCCAACGAACCATCGATCGCATTGCAACTGGTTGAACTGGAACAGCAACGCCTTCTTCATCTGATCGCGGGCGCTTTAGATTGCCTGCGCTCCGGTTCCAGCGTAAAGGCGCTGCGCGACAATCTCGATGGCATCAATTCCCTGCAAAGGATCATTGGCCAATCCATCAATCAGATCACGTCCAGACAGGCGCTGAGCGCTGAGCACTATCAACGCATAGACCGTTCGTTGCGCGTGCTCTACACGACGGCCTCAATGCGGGACGCACTCGAACGGCTCGGCTCCGAGATCGTCCATCTTCGCGCGAATTCACCCGAACTGACGTTCCCTCATGCAGTCGTCGAAGGACTCGACGCAATCCTGTCGATGCTGACCAGCGTTGCCCAGTCTCACGATGAGGATGACATTGGACTTCTGACCCTCATGACCTCGAAAGAGGGTAACGGCACTGGGGCGATCAGACGGGCCTTTCTCAGCGGCGAAAACACGGTCAGGATCGAGGACCGAAGCCACATGCTCAATGCGTTGAACTATTGCGAGCGGCTGATCTGGTTGTTCGGCGAGGCGGGCCGGGCGTATGGCAGGATCAGCTGAACGAAGAAGCCGTGACCGTCCGGGGCTCTGTCAATCGACGTTGATCCCGGCTTTCCGCAAACCAATGAGGATCTTCGCCGCGTTGTCCGGATTCTTGTAGCGAAACATCTCGTTTCGCTCTTGCAGCGAATAATCGGGATTGTGCTCAAATATCCTGCTCCAGGCTTCACGCGCTTCCTCGAACCTGCCGAGATAACCGAGTGTGGAAGCCAGCATCGTGTTGGATGCGGCGGAAGATGGATTGCGCGAAACCCTTCTCTGAAATGCTATCGCTGCCTGGTCATATTCTCCCAGGAAGAAATAGGATTGGCCAAGATAGTGCAGCAACTGATTGCTGTAGTGCGGATCCAGTTGCATGGCGTTTTGCAGTGCTTCCAATCCATCCTTCGGCTGGCCCGCATGATTGTAGTAGTTGCCAAGATCCTGGTAGGCGTGGGCAAAGTTTGGATTGAGTTCAATGGCCCGTTTCGCCTGTTCGACGGCCTGATCGAATTGCCTGCGGGAAAGGCAGGCCATGCCCATGCCGAGCACCGCAAGCGGTTCCTCCGGATCGAGTTCCAGCGCATGTTCGAAAAAAGCCAGTCCCTTTTCAAAAGACTGTTCGGGTGACTCGCCCCACTTGTTGATACCCATCATCCCGTAGGCCATGCCCAGATAGACGAATGCCCTGGTGAATTTCGGATCGAGTTCAACCGCCTTGCTCAACATTGCAAGCGCCCGGCCATTGTCGATTCGGGTTTGTCGCTCCCACATGGCCCGACCCTCGAGAAACAGATCATAGGCCTCGACGCTGTCGGTATCCTGGCGCTCGACCGACTTCGTTTCCTCAGGAGAGAGCTTGACCGCGAGTGCTTCGAGCACGGCGCGTGTGACCTCGTCACGGACCTCGAAGATATCTCCGACATTGCGTTCGAAAGCGCCCGCCCATCGCTGCTGCCTTGCGATGGTGTCGGTCAGTTGCACATTGATCTTCAGGCGACCCCCGCTGCGCGAAACGCTGCCGTCAAGGATGAACTTGGCACCCAGCTCGCGCGCAATGGCGTCAATGTCCTCGCCCTTATCCCGGTGGGCGAAGCTGGAATTGCGTGCAACCACAAACAGGCCCGAGAGGCGCGACAGGTCAGCAATAATGTCTTCTGAAATTCCATCGGAAAAATAATCGAGCTTTGGATCATCCGACTCATTTTTGAGCGGTAACACCGCAATCGATCTTTTGAGAGCGCGTCGGTCGGCTGCATTCGTTGCAGCTGAATTCGGTTCCGGTGTCCGGTCAGATCGACTGCCCGGACCAGCAGCATCCTCTTCGGCCGCGATGGTGATGGGCATGGCAAAAGTCATACGTGTACCTTGCTCTGACGAAGCTATCCGGATCGAACCGCCCAGGTCTAGCGCACGGCTGCGCATGTTCCTGAGCCCATGGCCGTTTGCCGGCTCATTGTCCAGGCCGCGACCGTTGTCCTCTATGTCAATTTCCAGAACATCCTGTTCGCCGGAGGGCAGCGAGAAGCGGATCGACACCCGGTTCGCGCCGGAGTGTTTGGCGGCATTGGTCGTTGCTTCCTGCAAGATGCGCAAAATGTTGAGCGCGCCTGTCGGATTGAGACCTTCGATGGCTGGAATGTCGATCATCTGCCAGTCAAGCTCGATATCATGGAGCGCCAGTTGTTGCTCGGCACGCTCGCGAAAGGTGCCGAGCATTCCGGTAATGTCCTTGTCGACATCAAGAGAGCCGATGAGCATGCGCAATTCTTCAAGAGCTGCCTGCGCGGAAGATTCTATCGCCTCCGGATCGGATTTGCCCAACCGGCTCATGGCGATGATCGACATCAGCTGTCCGCCGAGACCGTCATGAACGTCCCGCATGATCCGTCGCCGCTCCTCGTTGAGAGCCTGACGCCCTTCCAGCTCGTGCCGTTGGGCAAAGGTCTCCCGCAATTGGCTTTCCCGGTGTTCGACCCGCTGATTGAGCGTGCTGACCAGGTCGTCGACATGGTTGAGCGACTGGATCAGCCGGTGCAGGAAGATCACGCTGAGCGCCGGCAGAAGCAGAATATAGACGATGCGAAAATGCAGAAAATTGCTGTCCGGCATTACATTGGCAATGATCAGCGTGTCGTGGATGGCCAACGTACAGGCGCCGAGAACCGATAACAGGATCAGCCTGCTTTCCCACCGCCGCTCCCTGACGGCAGAGTGAACGAGCGCGTAAACGACCCAACCTGACATGACGAGGCTGAACGGCACGACGGCGAACATGTCGACATACTGGAATATGGCATCCGGCAGGACCAGAAAACCGACGGTTGCAAGGGCGGGAAGGAGAAAGAAATAACGCTCCTTGAACGGCAATGGACGGTTGATCAGGCTGTAGGTGAACATCAGCCCGATGACGGAAAGCCAGAAATTGACCACATAGCCGAGAAGCGCCACGGCATGGGACAACACCACGGAGCTCGGCAGATAGATCGGTATCCCGTGAAGTGTGCTGAATAGGAGCACCAACGCCCCATAGAGCGCAGCGCGTTCGTCGCGGCGGCTGACCCACATGACGAACAGCAGCGACGCCAACAGGACCTGCCAGAACACCACCAGCTCCGGCAGTCGGACCGCGCGCAGGTAGTGCCATTCGAAACTGTTGCGCAGCAGATTCTCCGGCGCGACATAGACGTCGCTCAGAAAGCCGATCAGTTTGCCGCCGGGTTGCATGAGAATTTCCAGCGAATTGCTGCCCGGAGACAGCGACGTTGGAGCGATCGGCGCAAGGAAAGGCACGCTCTGGTCGGGAATCAGGTCGCCGCTGAGAAACCCTCCGGGGGAAAGTTCCGCGTCATTGACACGGATCTGGATCTGGCCGGAATAGTTGGGAATGTAGACCGCCCAGCGCCCGTTACCGGCCGGAAACTCAAATTCCGCTCGGTAGATCCCCGGCTCCACCGGCCGTTCGGGAAACGACCGCCAATTGTCGGGAAGCTGCACCTCGCCGCCGGAACCACCCTGACGGAATTCCATAGTTTCCAGAGGCGCTACGCCCCTTGGCAGCGGAAGCTGCTCGAAGGCCAGGACAAAGGTGATGACCGCGACACCGAGAGCCCACAATCCCAGGACAAGGGGGCGATCCCACACGGTTTGATAACGTGACGCCATTCTCAGGTGATGTTGATCAGGCCGCGTTGAATCGCCTCGAACACCGCTTCACCCCGCGAGTTGACCTCGAGTTTCCGGTAGATGTTCTTGATATGGGTGGGCACCGTGTTGCCGGAAATACCAAGCTTTTCGGCAACGTCCTTGTAGGTGAACCCCTTAGCGATGCCCCACAAAATATCCATCTCCCGTTCTGTCAACAGCTCGGTTGCGGTGCTTGTCTGTTCGGTCTTCTGCACCACCCGAATGATATAGCGCGCCACAGACGTCGAAATCGGCGAGCTGCCGGCGATAAGCTGCCGAACGGAATGAACGATATCAAGAGGCCGCGAATCCTTCAGCAGGAACCCGGATGCCCCAGCAGCAATGGCCGTGACCACACTTTCCTCGTCACCGAGAACCGAAATGACCATGATCTCCATATCCGGAAGCTGTTTTCTGGCGAGCCGGATCAGATCGAACCCGTGACCGTCAGGTAGTTTCAGATCGGTAATGAGAACATCCGCCTTCTGTGAGGCAATGACAGCAGCCCCTTCTGCGAAGGTCGAACATGCCGCCAGCACCTGGAAATCGCTTTCTGATTCCAGCCCCGCGACCAACGATTGCAACATGGCCGGGTCGTCTTCCACCAACATGAGCTTGACCTTACCGGCGGCCATGCTTCTCCCTTCAAAGTCCCCTGTTGGGGGCAATTATGGCCAGATAGGCCAAGTGCCCACAAACCGATCGATTGTAGGCGCCGAGAGGAACATTGCACCACAGGTCAACCCAGAGCAACCATCCCATGTTGATGGGATAGCTCGCTACCGGCTGACCCGTCAGCACATCTGAGGCGCGTTGGGGTCTTCAACATTTCTTGTGAAAGTCGCCGCTGCGCGTCCCGATTTGGGACCTGCCAACGACCTTGGCACCTCTAACCGTATAACGCAAAAAGCCTGCTACTCCTGTCCGCCACCTGCTGGTTCAAAAGCCGATGTTCAGGCGCAGACCTGCGGAATATTGCTGCTGAGTTTCCCCGATGAGCGCGCCAACATTTGCCCGAATGGTGGTTTGCTCATTCAGCTGAGCAACAAGGCTCGCATTGAGGTCCACGAAAAGATCATCTCCGTCATTGGCGAGCGTAAATCCGGGACCGTTGCTGCCGGCACCGATGAAGCGAACATTCGCCGACTGTTCGTTGCCGCCGATCACGCCCAGAACACCTGCGCTGAAGTTCGCCTCGGCAGACATACCGCCCAGCTTGAAGTCCGTGCCGATCTCCAACACCGGATTGAGAGTGACGAAAGTGTTTGACATGGCATCCACAACCAGGCCGAAATCGCCAGCCCCGGTTTCCGTGTAAGAACCCTGACGGGTGTATTGAACACCCACATCAAATCGCGGTTTGATATAGGTGCTTTGCGACACGTCGAAGTGATGGGAGATCCTTGCGTGCGCTGCGACCCATGCCGTCCCGGGATCGCTTTTGGCTGTGGCGATTCCGCCCAATGTCATCACCTCCCGGGCCAGATCAAACTGGCTGTAACCACCGGATAGTGACGCAGAGACGGTTGTCGCTCCGATTTCCCGTTTCAAGACGGCGCCGAGCTGGAACCGATTGCCGTCGCCGCTGAACCGATCATTGGACATATCAGACAGCTCATAGCTGACTGCTCCGCCTGCAAACCAGCCTTCGGAGATTTCGGCCTGCGCTCCGGCTGAGATTGTGAAAACCGTTTCATCATAGCCGACCGACAGGCCGTCGCGCTGACGCTCGATGCCGGTCCCGGAGACGTTCCCCCAATAGCAACCGCCCTCTACCGAATAAACGGCAAGGCCCTCTTCGCTGATCGCTGGACAACTGTTGAGCTCGTTGGAGAACCGCAGTGAAGAAAATCGTGCCGAGGTTGCCGGAGCAAAGATCTCACCCGGCCCATATCGGTCATATACATCGACCAGATCCTCGACCTCACCAACCCTCAGCAGCACCAGAGAAAGGTCTTCGACAAACTCGGGATTGACAGTTGATCCGTTCGGCGGCCCCTGAACGGATGTAATCAGATCACGGACGTTGTCGCCGACACTCTTGTGATTGGCGTTGATCCTGCCCCGCACGCTATCCCTTACCTTGGATTGAGCGTCTGCGTCCCCGTCCCAGGGCGTATAGTCCACCTTGTAGTCCAGCAACACCAGATTGTAGCCATCCGAGCGCGTGCCGCGGCTGATACTGTAGTCGACGGTCGCGGTGCTGACGGCACTCAGCCCGGTTGTGATCAGTTCACCTTTCGCTTCAATGATCTCCAGTTGACCTTTTTGGCCATCTGCCGGCGCACCACTCACGACATGCGGCGTGATCGTTCCCGCAAACGTGGAGGCTTTGCTGGTATCGTCGATATCGATCAGGTCATTCGCCTTGCCGAAGGCGATATCGACTTGGGTGTTGCCACCTGCCGTCTGGGTGATGATGCCGTCAATACCGACCTGCGCCACCACACCAAACGCCCCTGAGGAGATAGAGCCGTTGTTCGTCAGCTCACCGCCGGCCAGGTCCGAGTGCCGTCCAAGTCCGAATGAGCCACCAGTTTCGTTGGTAATGTTGATCGCCTGCGCCGTGCCTGCAACTCCGTCGCCGAGGCTCGAATAGATCGCTCCGCCGAGCATACCGTAGTTCGATATGCTCAGGGCAGCCTTACCGTTCGTCCGTACGACATAGCTGCTGGTGTTGATGCTGTCCTGAATCAGCGTACCGTGGTTGACGATCTTGTTTTGGTGTCCGTCCAGCAGCGCGATCGTCTCACCGCCGTCGGAAGCATTGGACACCTCTGCGCCGGTATCAATGGTGATTTCGATGGCGGCATTGCTGCCGTTTCCGCTGATGCTTTGCGCAAGGATCGCTCGCCCCGCCGAACCCGATGCACGAATTCGACCGCCTTTGTCCACATTGATGGTCACTGCTCCGCTTTTGTCGGTCGAACCACCGCCGGCGACACTCTGTGCGAACAATCCGACCGAACGTTCGCCCGAAACCAGTACGGTGTCGCTCACCGTTGCCGATATTTCACCACTGGAGCCATCGTTGCCGTTGTTGCCGACATAGTTCGCGATGTTGCTGTTGGCTATCGGGTCTGCGCCCAGAACACCACCACCACCGCCAACGGATTGCAGGTAGACACCATGCGCCTTGTCGCCGGTCGTCGTGATCGTGTCGTGGATTGCGATCGTCAGGTCGCCACCATCGCCAGCAGGCCCATCGGACTGTTCGACTGGAAAGCCATAGCCCACATGCAAGCCATCCCAGTCCGTGCCGACACCATCGTCGATATCTCCGGCAATACCGCCGCCGCCACCGATGGATTGCGCCAGCAGCCCTGCACTGCCCTTACCGCTGGTGACAATGCTTCCACCCTCATTCAGGGTGATGTCGACATCGCCGCCGTCGTTGACACCGGTCTTGCCGGCCCCGCCACCCTTGCCGCCGACTGTTGCAGTGGTCCAGAACGTTCCGGTACCGGCACCACCCTTGCCGCCACCGCCACCGATGCTCTGTGCGTGAATGCCGAATGAGTTATCGCCCAGGGTCCGGATGGAGCCGCTGCTGGTAACCGATACCTTTTTACCATTGCCTTCCGCACCACCCGATCCTCCGATGGCAACCGACATGCTGGTATAGGTTGGCAATTCGTTACGGTCGTCGATGCCGGTTTCGATCGCCAAAACCTGTTTGTTGGAGGTCCAGGCATCAAGACCCAGACCACCATCGCCTCCGATGCCACCGCCGCCGCCGATACTTTGCGCGACGATACCGTGCGAGAGTTTGCCATGTGTCACCAGCGCACCGGAGTTCGTGACGTCAACGCTCTCTCCGTCGCCGCCAGCACCACCGCTGCCCCCGATCGCCAGCGCCATCTTGACTTCGACCTCAGATTCTTCGCCCTTTTGACTCTTGCATTTGTAGAGGCCGGCATCCTTGGCGAAGGTACAGCCAAGTTCACCCGCATTGATCGAGGTGGTGGAAGCCGAGCCGCCGTCCCCGCCGCCGCCACCTATGCTTTGTGCAACCAAGGCATCCGCACCGGTACCCATGGTGGTCACCGTGCCGCTGTTTGACAGCGTTGCCGTTCCCGCGTGCTTGCCGGAGCCACCGGAGCCGCCGACCGAAATTCCGGCATTGAGGGAAACCTTGTTTGCCGATACCGCAGCAGCGGCGTCATCGGCAGTTTTGAGTGTCAGATTGAGGTTGGCAGCGCTGCCGCCGCGGCCGCCACCGCCACCAATGCTCTGTACATAGATCCCTGTTGATCCGCCCTTTTGCGTCGAGACCTTTCCGGAATTCGTAATGGTGGCCGCGCCGCCGACCGCACCGTCACCGCCACTACCACCGACATCCACGCTGACGGCACCCTTTGGCGATCCCTTGACGCTGGCCAGTATCGAGTACGTGGTGCCACCATCCCCACCGGAGCCTCCGATGGAAGCGGCGTAAAGACCGGTTGCAAGGAAACTGGTCGTCGCCACCGCATTCTGGTTGTCGATTGACACAGTGCCCGCTTTGCCGCCCTTGCCGCCGGAACCGCCGATATCGATGTTGACATTGACGGATTTTTCGCCGGTCCAGTCGACATTGCCCGTGTATACACTACCCCCAGTCCCGCCATTGCCACCTGTCGACAAGGCGAAAATCCCGTGCGAGCCAAAATCGTCCGTCGTGATGGCCTTCCCAGCGCCGAAAGTCGAGACTGAGACGTCTCCCGATGTCCCGCCATTGCCGCCGCTGCCGCCGATCGACACGCCAATCTGTGCACTGACTGACCCTGAAGAGAAGCCACCTTGGGCGGCAAGCCCACCATCGCCCCCGGACCCACCAACACTTTGAGCCAATATGCCATAGGAGAGGGTCCCGCGTGTCGCGATACTGCCATATGACTGGACAACCGCGTCTCCGGCAACGCCACCATCACCACCCGCGCCACCAATGGTGACGTCGATTTTGCCGCCCTTGCCGGCGGCGAGGCTGCCGCTGAGGCTGCCTTTTGCGCTGCCCCCCTGCCCGGCAATCGACTGAGCGATGATGCCGATGGAAAAGGTGCCGCTTGTACTGACGGAGCCATGGCTTTCGACCAATGCCTTGGCGCTGGTCCCTGCATCCCCCGCATCAGCACCGATTGCAACACCGACGTTTCCCTTGCTCACCAGCGACACATCGGCAACGAAACCGGAGCTTCCTCCAGCTCCCGCGATGGATTTGGCATCGAGTCCAGCGGAGACATCGCCGGAAGTAACGATATTCGAGTTTGCATGGAGGGTGACCGCACCGCTGTTGCCTCCCTCGCCGCCGGCCCCGCCTATGGCAACACCGATTTCAACCTTGCTGGCACCCGAAGCCGTCATCGTGGTTCCGCTTTCGCCACCGCCGCCGGCAACGCTCATGATTGAGGCACCAGCCGAAAAGTGACCCGATGTGGTCAAATCGCCTTGGATATCGGCAGCGACATTGCCGCTGGCTCCGCCCTTTCCGCCATGCCCGCCTATCGAGGCACTGATGGAACCGGTTTTGGATACGCCGGAGAATGCACCGGTGAAATGCGAAGCACCGCCACCACCGGCGATGGATTTTGCGTTGACCGCAGTTGATGAGTGGCCCTTCGTCGTGATCGATCCATTGGAGGTCACCGATACGTTGTCGCTGTCTGCACCGGTTCCGCCACTGCCACCGACGGAGACATTAACGGTAACATTGGAAACAAGCGCTCCACTTGCGGTTATTCCCGAGTGACCGCCGCCGCCGCCGACAGACATGGCATTTATGCCGGCCGAGTTGTCACCTTCGGTCTTGATGTCACGCGATAGCGTGACGTTCACGGAACTACCTCTGCCGCCGTCGCCCCCGCTGCCTCCGACCGCTGCGTTCACGGCAATCTCTGAAATCGCTGATCCAGCCGCCGTAGTGCCGGAGTATCCACCGCCACCGCCAACACTGTGTGCGTAAACACCTGCGGAGTTGTCGCCTTTCGTGACGATACCTGCTGTGGAGTTTCCCTTCACGGTGACAGCACCGCCGTCGCCACCCGCGCCGCCACTTCCCCCGATCGCATCACCCATGGTGATCCTGCCGGCAACGGAGCCACCGATGGTGGTTCCGCTATGGCCGCCGCCACCGCCGGTGCTCTCCGCAACCAGCGCAGAGGAATTGGAACCCTCGGTCGACAGGGCGCCGGTGGCACCCGTGGTTTCCACAACCACCTCGCCCGCGTTGCCGCCGGAGCCACCGGCGCCACCGATGGAGAGCGTCGCCGCTACCCCATTGGAGCCGGAGGCCGCTATTGAGTTACCGGCATTGCCACCGCCACCGCCGACTGAATGCGCGTGAATGGCCGAAGCATTGCCCCCCTTGGTGCTGAAAGCACCACCGGTGCTGACGCTGACCGCTCCTCCGTCGCCACCCCCATGGCCGGCACCGCTATTGGCGATGGCCAACGAAAACCCAGGACCTGCGCTCGCCGAGACCGCTGTTCCGCCATCACCGCCGCCGCCGCCGGCGCTGAGGGCGACGAGACCGCGAGCACGGTCGCCCGTGGTCGAGACCGTGTACCCGCTTGCGCCTTTGTCATCATAGGTAACGGTGTCGCCGTTGCCGCCGTCTCCTCCGGAACCGCCAATCGCTACGCTGACGAAAGCAGATATGGCGTAAGCGGAAGAGCCGCTGCCGCCACCACCGCCGATGCTGGTCAGGAAAATCCCGTCGGAATCCATGCCGCTTGTGGAAATATCGCCGGCGTTTTCGACCGTCACCAAACCGCCATCACCGCCAGCGCCGCCCTTGCCGCCGATTGCGGCCATGCCGACTGCCGAATGGGCTGATCCGCCGCCGCCTCCAATACTGGCTGCATAAAGACCATCCGAGTAGTACCCCGTTGACGACAGTCGCCCTTCATTGTGGGCCGTAACGCTTCCCCCATCGCCGCCCGGTCCGGACGATCCACCCAGAGAGACCACACCAACAGCGCCGCCACCGTCGCCGCCACCGCCCCCAACGCTCGCCACGCCTGCAACGACTGAGTTGTTGCCGGCCGTGGACAAATCTGAGCCGGATCGAATGGTCAGCTCGGCCTCTCCGCCCGCACCACCGGCGGAACCGTCTCCACCCATGCCCACAAAGCCGCTGGCAGATGATCCCCGTCCGCCGCCACCGCCGACGGATTGCACCAGCACAGCCGAGGCATTGTCTCCAGACGCGGTTATCTTGGTTCCATCATCAAGCGAAGCGGACACCGATCCGCCCGCCCCGGCGCTCTGGCTTCCCGCTCCATAGGCCAGGAAGCCACCGGATGCCTGCCCGGCATCACCGCTGAATCCACCCACGGATTGGATCAAAATTCCACTGGCCTCTTTCCCGAGAGTGGTTATGTCGCCGGAAAAGGTCAGGTTGACCGATCCTGCGGGGCCGCTGCCTGAACCGGCCCCACCCGTTCCGGTTCCAATGCCACCAACGGCAGCACCGCCATCGCCGCCGGCGCCACCGTAGCTTCGCATGAAGATGCCTTGTCCCTGATCGGCGCTCGTGGTGATCGTTGCGAAGAGACCGCCGAAGACATCACCTCCCTTGCCCCCCTTACCGCCATCCCCGCCGACCGTATCCGGGCTCGTAGCGCCATCAGCTCGCCCCCCATGCCCGCCATCTCCGGCAATACTGGCCAGATGTACGCCATGGCTTCCTGTTTTTGTTGCATTGCCGACAATTGTGATGCCGCCGTCTGCGCTGGTCATTTCGACATCGCCGGCGTCTCCACCCACACCTCCATCGCCGCCATAGTTGAGGCCACCCGTGTCCAAATTGGATGAGCCTCCGTCGCCGCCCCGGCCGCCGACGCTTTGAAGGAGAATCGAGGTCCCTCCGGTACTGCTGGTGAAAATCTTTCCGGAGTTCAGCTTGCCGGTAACTTTGCCGCCGGCGCCGCCGGCGCCGCCCTTTCCCGCTTCGGCCGCTTCGTGACCACTCGTGGCATGGCCGCCAAGACCGCCATCACCACCGACGGATTCCACCCGAAATGCCCGAGCATCGCCCGATTGAGAGTACTCTCCACCGGTTAAAATCAGGTCCGCAGTCCCGCCATCGCCACCAGCGCCTCCCTTTCCGGCATAGGCGTCGCCCAGGATGGAGCTCATTTCCCCGCCGGTCCCACCGTTTCCGCCCGTCGATGTCACCAGCGCCAGCGGGGCGTTGGTGGTGTTGGTCGCCGTGGTTCCAACCCCGACACTTAGCAACACGGCCTCAGCGGACCCGCCCTTTCCTCCATCACCGCTGCTGTCGCCAACACTGTCAGGATTTGAAAAGTCGGAGTTGTCGCCGCCCTTGCCGCCATCGCCGCCTTGGGAATCGACTCTGAAGATGTTGTAGGCGGGAGTGCCGTGAAAGGACGTGAAAACGCCACCGCTGCCAACACGAACTGTTGCCACGCCACCATCGCCACCGGCGCCGCCGTCCATACCGAACTTTTTGTAATCGTCCTTCCCGCTTCCGCCTTTGCCTGCGATGCTTTCGGAGGCAAGCAGCCTTCCAGAAACACCACCCTTTACGACATTGATCGTCCCACCGTTGAAATTGATGATCGTGCCGCCTGCGCGGTGACCGGCTTCTCCCGTTTGTTCACCACCCTCCTGGGAAAACATCCATGCTGTGATGCCCTCCCTTTGAGTGTTGATGGTGCTGGTGTAACCGGTCTCGGGATTGAAGCCATTGTAGTCGATGCGGATCGTTTCCGTGGCGACCGTGGATTCGAAGGATACGCCTGTATTGTGACCCGATGGTGTGATGTCTTCGGTCAGATCATCGATGATCAGTGTCCGGATGCCATCGGCAGTCTTCAAGGAAACGCCTTCCGATTGATCACCCGAACAGGTCACGACTGAACCGCTTGTCTCACAGGCATCATTTGCAAGCGACAATACAGACCATGCGGTGGTGACGAGCGCGGTTGTTCCGAGCAGGTTGGCCAGCATCGTCAGTTGGCGGACGGGTGGTTTCATTGAACAACAATCCTCGTGGATGACACAGTTGCGGCCTGCCGAGCGGCGCTCTTCGGCCGGCATTCCAGGTCCAGCGCCGCCTGGTGGACCAGGGAAATCTCAGGACTGCATCAGCTTACAAACTGAACCTGTGATTGAAACGGATGGCTGAGGGATTGTCTGATACGCGTTCAAATTTGTCTGAAATACGCGGATGACGTTTCGTCACCGTACAGCCGCTTGCCGCGCACAACCCCCTTGCCCAGGATTGGTGCGGTGTTCGCAAGTGTATTTGGAAGAGGGGCGAGGGTGCTGGAGGGTCCTTTCGCGGTTGGGTGACCATCAGCACCGTCATGCAGCGCACAATCGCCATCGCTACGGCCCGCACCCGTCCGTTTGAGTTGATGCAAGCAATCCGGGAAACGCAATCAGACAAGCCGGATACACCGAACAAGCTCACAGCACGTATTTTGGACACACTACTACTTATGGTGTAATTCCCACCACAGGCTCTTTGACACTGCGGGAGAGCGGTCATCCGGAACAAGTGCTCTTTGTCGATCCTTTCCGGGCTTGCGGCCTTGCTCGTAGCTTTGGCCTGGGCCCCGGCATTGGCTGCAGGTCTCGACCGTCAGGCTGATTCGTGCCCGACAGACGGTGCCGGTCGTCTGATCGTCAACACGTTGGAAGATTTGCCGAACGGCCAGTTGCGCCCCTTGGCGACCGCGCATTTTGCCGACCCGTCAGGCGCCGTTACTGTCGATGACGTCGAACAGGAGAAATTTGTCAACACGCCTTGTACGGGGCGTTTTGCGATCAAAGGACCGCATGGAGCGCTTTGGTTGCGGTTCTCTGTCTTGAATCCCCACGAGGGTCAGGTGGTTTGGTTGCTTGCATTCATGGAGACCATTTTTGATGAAATGGCTCTCTACGAGCAAACCGAATCCGGGTTGGCGATGCTGGCGCAAAATGGGCGCACCCTGCCGATCAGCGAACAATCCATTGTCAGCGTGAAGTCCGGCCTTCCCGTCACATTGGCGGCGGGTGAGACGAAAGACCTTTATCTCAGAGTTTCCGGGACGTTTGCGAAGCGCGCCACACCTGTCCTCGCCTCGGCAGACCTGTTTGCCCGATGGACGAAGTCGTTCGAAACCATCTTGATACTGCTGCTCGGACTCATGGCCATGCTTGCGGCCCTCAGCCCGATTCTGTTCCGCCATGTGCTGGCGCAGTTCTACAAATACTACACACTCTATATGGTTTCGGCCTTTCTGTTCATTTTCGTCACCTATGGCTGGCTGCACCGGCTCTTCGACGTCCAGTTACCGGTCACCGTGACCATCCCGATCATCGAGCTCGTCACCGGCATGAGCGTCATCGCCAACATCCAGTACTGTCGGGTCGTGCTGTCGCCCGGAAAGCGGCTGCGCGGCCAGGAAACCGGGTTTGTGATCCTGACATGCATTGCCATCGTACTGTGTGGCATTGCCGTCCTGAATCCCTGGCGCTTCGCCATGCCCAACCACCTGATGCTGTTTGTAAGCCCGATGGTCTTGCTGGTTCTTGCCATGCGACGTCTCGGCAGCTTGCCCCAGGTCCCCGCGGTCTGTGCATCGCTTCTCAGCCTGATCTGTGGCCTCGCGATCGCCAACTACTACTTTATGTCTCCGCCGCCGATCCCCGAAACCTCCTCCGTGTGGGAGGTCATGCTCACTCGCGCCGGCACCTTCACTTATGGGTTTGGGGTCATCGGCGAAGCGATGTTTATGATGCTGGCCATTTCGACGATGCTACATGCGATGCAGATGCAGAGCTTGCGGGCCGTCGAAGAGGTGGAACAGCTTCGACATACGCTCGCCGCCGCCGAGGAGCAAAATGCTCAGGCCGTGGAGACCGCCGACGCCCAGATCAGGTTTGTAGAGGATGTGGCGAATGACGCTACTCCCGGACAATGCCTTCCCTTTGAAGAACGATTCGAACTGAAGGCCCGAAAAATCATACTAGACAATGCGAGCAACAATCTGTTCGGCGCAAAAACCCTGGCCTCGGATTTGGGGGTGAGCGAGCGGACGCTCGGAAGACGGATGAAAGACGCAGTCGACATGTCGCCGGCAGCGTTCATCCGGCAAACCCGTCTGAACCTCGCCCGTGATCTCATTCTGCTTCGTCAGTATGAAAGTGTGGCGGAAATAGCCTATGCCGCTGGATTTTCCAGCATAAGCCATTTCGCCAAATTGTATCGCGCCGAGTTCCAGGAAAAGCCCAGCGATACATTCAAGTCGATCAGGCACGCCAACAAGGCTTCCTAATGCATTGGACGACAGACGAAACCGTCTACCCGAAAGGAGGTCGAGGCAGACCTTCCTCGACCTCAATGTCAAAGGCCGTGCACATGTAGCCCATGATGGCGTAGAGGCCGCACAGCACCACCAGTTCCACAACACCTCCCGGGCCATGCGCTTTGGTGAACTGTTGCTGCACGTCTTGCGGAATCGATCGTTTCGCACACACGCAGTCGACGATTTCGACCGCCGCCCGCTCCGTGTCCGACAGCGAGGCGGGCAGGTCACCGGCGGTCAACGCATCGATCGTTGCCTGGTCTATGCCGGCCAGTGAGGCCGGTCTCTGGTGATGCGACCACTCATAGCCAAATCCCTGACGCACCGCATAGCGCAGGATCGCTATCTCGCGAACCGCGTCGGGCAGGGTTCCCTCGAAACGCAGATGCTCGCCCAGCGCGCCGACTTTGCCGGCGAGGCCCGGATTGTTGAACATGGCGACATAGACGTCGCCGAGATGCGCCCGTCCTTCGGCATGGGCGCGCGCCGACGCCATATGATCGAACAAGGCGCGATCGGCGCCGGTCAGCGTATCGGTCGGATCAGGAAGTCTGGCCATCAGTCATTGTCCTCCCATTCCTTCTGTCGGTCGCGCCAGACGCCAACCGGTGTCGCATAGGTCTTGTCGGTGTGCAGGTCGAGAACATAGGGACCGGGATAGTCGCGTGCCCTTGCAACCGCTGCCGAAATCTCTTCGGGCCGCTCGATCCGCTCACCTTCGGCTCCCATGGACCGGGCAAAACCCACCCAGTCGATACCCGGAATATCCGTCAGTCGCTGCGGCCCGGGCCCCATCTTCGAGGCACGGAAATAGATGTTTCCATAAGATTGGTTGTTCATGATGGCGATGACCATCGGCACTTTCTCGCGCGCCGCCGTATGCACCTCCATGCCGTGCATCAACATGCAGCCGTCGCCGGTGACCACCATCAGCGGCCGTTCGGGCCGGGCCAGCTTGGCGCCGACGCCGAGCGGAATGGCGCCGCCCATCGGGCCGAGATTGGTCAGCGAGAAATGCGTGCCCGGCTGGCGAATGTCCCAGTATTCAGCGCACCAGGCACGGTGGGCGCCTGAATCGACGCACAGCACACCGTCATCGGGAAATGCGGCACGCAGTTCGGCAATTACCCGGGCCGGGTGCATCGGCACGGCATCGCTTTCCATATCTTCCGTCTGATAACGGCGCGGTCCGGCTTTTTTGATCCGGTCGAGAAAGGCGCGCCGCTCCGGCCGACCGGCCTCGAGACCGGAGGCATCTTTTGTCGTCGCCAACGCCTCCAGCGCCGCCGCCGGATTGGCGACGATCGGCACCTCCGCCGACCAGGTGCGGCCGATCAGCAGTGGATCGGCGTCGACCTGTATCAACGCTGTCGATGGAAGCATTTTGGGATCCCATTGCATGGTGTCGCGCTGCGACAGATCCGAACCGACGACCAGCAGAAGATCGACCTCGTCAGAGCGTATGGCGTCAATCGCCCAGCGCGAACCGCCATAGCCGAAAACGCCGAGCGCCAGCGGATGATCGTCCGGCAGCGACCCCTTACCGGAGAGCGTCGTCGCGACGGGAATATCGAAACGCTCTGCAAAGCTGCGCAACGCATCAATCCCATGAGCATGCATGACACCACGGCCGGCAAGAATGATGATGTTCTTGTTGGCAGCGTCGTTCATCAAGCCCAGCGCCTTGTCGAGCGCATCGCTATCGACGAACCGGGCGGCACGCAGTTCGGGAGGGACCGGCGTCCAGTCGTAGTCGAGCTCGGCCTTCTGCACATCCACCGGCACGGACAGATGCACCGGTTGTCGCTGGGTTGCCGCGTGAGTGATGGCATGGCGCAGGTGATGCGGCATCACCGCCCGGGAGGAAACCGAAAGCGACAGTCCGGTGACCCGTTCCAGCACGTCGATATCGTCGATGCCGGCACCCGAAGCATCCTGGAAACCGCCCATGCCCTCCCAGCTTCGAGCCACTTCGCCGCTGATCGCCAGAACAGAGCTCCTGTCGACTCCGGCTGCTGCCAGGGCTGTCACCATGTTGAGAACGCCCGGACCGCCGATACCCATGCAGACGCCGATATGGCCGGAAGCGCGCGCATAACCGTCCGCCATATAGGCCGCACCGCCCTCGAAGGCAGCAACGACGGTGCGGATCCCCTCGGTGCCGGTCAACGACGGCATGAAATTATCGTTCAGGCCGCCCAGGTCGACAAAACAGTGACTGACGCCCTGATCACGCAGCGCCGTGATGATGTAGTCGGTGACCTTCATGAGCGGTTCCTCGACGACCGGACCATGCCGGGATTGATGTTCGTCCTGAGAAATCAGACTAAGGCGGTCGCCCCGCGTAAGACAACCTTGGGGCGATCAATTCGGCCCAGCGTTCCTATCGTTCGACGTAGGTCGCGGCAAACTCGATCGGAAAATTGACCGACCGGGCGATGAAACAATGGTTGTGGATGCGGTGATGGATCGCGTCGGCGGCATCGAGATCGGTGCCTTTGGCGACTGTGATGGTCGGACGCAGCGTCGCCGAGACAAAGCGCCCTGTCCCATCCGGTTCCGATTCACCGGTCCCGACCGCATCGTCTTGATAGTCGTGCACGAGGATTTTGTCGCGGCTTGCGAGATGCAGATACCAGAGCATGTGGCAGGCCGACAGCGCTGAAATCAGCAGATCTTCCGGGTTCATCAGCGACGGATCGCCACCGAGCAGCGGATCGTTGGAGCAGGGGATCACCGGCTTGCCGGGCACTTCGATATTCCAGCTCCGCTCATAGGCTCGATAGCTCTGATTGCCGACACCCTTGTTGCCGGTCCACACCACGCGCGACGTGAAATCGTGTTGTTTGCTCACCTCAATTCGCCTCCAGTTGAAAAGGGGTCCATCGATAGCGTGTGCGCGTTCGGCTTGTCTAGGAAACGATCGATTGCACCGTCTGCCGGTCGAGCACGTCCATGAAGGCTGAGCGGGCATCGACCATCACGCCGCGCAGTTTGCAGTCGGGTGCGAAGACGCAGGTCGAGGGTTTGCTTTGCATGCACTCGACCACCGCGAAATCCGACTCGATTGCCCGCACGACGGTGCCGACGGTGATTTGCGCTGGGTCTCTTGCCAGGCTTACCCCGCCGGAGCGACCGCGCGTGGAATGCAGGATGTCGGCTTTGACCAGTTTGGCCACCAATTTCATCACATGCGATTTCACCAAATTGAGCCGTCCGGCGATCTCCTCAACCGTCATCGGTTCGTCTTCAGCGGCAAGCAGCATGACGACACGCAGTGCGAAGTCACTGGCCTGATTGAGGCGCATGGGCGATGCCTCCAAATCATTCATCTTGAATGTTGCATTTTACCGCGATTCGATCTAAATAAAAGATGCAAACAAAATGAATGTTTATTGAGAGCCCCATGACAAGGCTGGAAGCCAGACCCGCCATCGATCGCCAACGCGTTCATGCAACGATCACCGAGCAGCAGATTTCCGAATTGGTCGATCGCTTCTACGCGGCCGTGCGAACCAACGAACGGCTCGGGCCGATCTTTCAGCACCACATCGCAGGCTGGGACGCGCATTTCGATCGGATGAAAGCCTTCTGGCGCTCCGTTCTGCTGAAAACCGGGGAATACAAGGGCAAGCCCGTGCCCGTCCATTTGCGCATCGACGGAATAGGAACCGAGGATTTCGAAGAATGGCTGCGGCTGTTCTCAATCATTGCGACAGACGTTTTCCAACGCGACGCGGCAGTCCTCGTAAACGATGCGGCGCGCCGGATTGCAACGAGCCTTTGGTTGTCCCGAACCAATGATCCATTCGCATCACCGCCGTCCTGGTCGCATGCCGAAAGCACACCGGCCGCGAGCAACGGCTGACTGAAAGGAAATCAGATGCCCATCGTAAGGCTTGCACAGCAAATTCTGTTTCTGCCGGGCACGCTTGTGCTCAAGCGCCTCGGTATCAGCGTCGAGGAGGACGGCGGAATCATCCGCTCGTTTATCAACGCCAGTTTCTGGGGTGCAATTGCCCTTGCCATCGCTCTGCAGTTTCTTGACTGAGGTTTGAATCGGCAACCGGTCAACCTATCTGAAGGCTCATGACGGATGAGATTTCAGATACCGGAGACACTGGCCGGGCTGCCACATCGACCCGCAGGAATCGTTACTATTCCGGGCCGGTGTCGGATCATTTCGATGGCACACTGTTCTACAACGCTGGCGGTTCGGTTCCCCGCGGCTGGCGCGAGCTACTGAAATGGCAACTGAACGATCGTGGCAGTCGCTGGCCGAAGAGTTTTGACAGCCCCTACGCAGGCGCGACACCGCACCAGCGGGTCGACGGCGCGGATCTGCACGTCACCATGGTCGGCCACGCCACCATGCTGTTGCAGGTCGCCGGCCTGAACATTCTGACCGATCCAGTCTGGGCCAAGCGGGTCAGTCCCTTTCGGATGATCGGACCGACGCGACGCAACGCCCCCGGTATCGAGTTCGATGACCTGCCGCCGATTGACGTCGTCCTGCTGACCCACAATCACTACGACCACCTGGATCTCGATACCCTGAAGCGGCTGCAGGCACGCCATACTCCACTGGTCGTCACACCGCTCGGCAATGACACAATCGCCAGGGCGGCCGCACCCAAACTTCGCTTTGCTGTAGGTGACTGGGGCGACAGTGTCGAACTCGCTGACGGTGTCACGGTCCATTTCGAGCCCTGCCACCACTGGTCGGCCCGCGGCAGCCGCGACCGTCGCATGGCGCTTTGGGCCGCCTTCGTTCTGGAAACGCCGGCCGGCCGAATCTACCACATCGGCGACACCGGCTTTCACGACGGCATCCATTATCGCGAAGTCTTCGACAAATATGGCGGTTTCCGCCTGGCGCTCCTTCCGATTGGCGCCTATGAGCCACGCTGGTTCATGCGCGACCACCACCAGAACCCGCAGGAGGCAGTTGAGGGCATGCGCCTGGCCGGCATCCAGTTTGCCGTCGGCCACCACTGGGGCGTTTTCCGCCTGACCAACGAGGCCATCGATGAGCCGCCACTCGCCCTGTCCGACGCGCTAACCGCCGCCGATATCCACCCGCACCGTTTCCGGGCATTGCTGCCAGGCGAGATGTGGAGTGTGCCGGCTGAACAAACGGTCTAGCGAGAGCTTCACGGCGGCGAGCGCCGATCAGCACCAGATATCCGTTCAGGTTGGGTTCATGAAACGGTAACCATACTGGCTGAGTCGCTGTATGGAGGCCTTGAGATGCAACCGTTTGGACTCGTCAGTTTCGCCATGGGAACCGCAGCGCTGTTGGTAGTGGCGGTACAAAGTCCCGCTTCGGCAGGAACCGCCGCGACCCTGGCCGACGGCAAACAAATACGCAGCAATGTTCAGGTCGGCCAGGTGACAGACGTCGACTATCGCGGCGGCAAACGCCGGTATCATGGCCAGAAAAGAAAGTACCGGGGCGACCAGGGGTATCGCGGACCGAAGCGGTATCGAAAGTACCCACGATATCGAGGATATCGGGGCGGTCCTCGCATCGGCTTTGGTTTCTACTACGGGCCAAGGATCCTCGTGCCACCGCCGGTCTATTATCCGCGACCGCCGGTCCGCTACGCGCCGCCGCGCTACCGCAACGGGTGCGGTTACTGGCAGGCCCGCTGCTCCGCCAACTGGAGACGATATAGCGATATCAAGGGGTGCCTGCGTTATCACGGCTGTTACTGATCGGTCGGGCCGGCTGGTAGAGGCTGATCTCGAAACGGGATCATCCGGTGACCTGGCCATTCATCCCTGGGGGTTTGTCGACAGGACCGTCGCATATAGCGCGCGAAAATCGTCGTCGATGTCGGACAGCCTCACTTCCCCGAATCGCTTCAACAGCGCCTTCTCTGCCATGTCGAGCGCCTGACGCATCGTCGCGTTGACCGCCTGCTCCACCAGACATTGTGGCGTGGGGTTGGCCAGCCCGAACGCGAAGAGCTCGGGCGTGCCGAGGGCGCGGTGAACATCGAGCAGCGTTATCTCGGACAGTGGCCGGGCCAGCGTCCAGCCACCACCATGGCCCTTTTCCGAGACGACATAGCCGGCATCGCGCAGGCCGGCCATGATCCGGCGCACAACGGCCGGATTGGAGCCCAGCATCTTTGAGATCCTGTTCGATGTCAGCGGGCCGTCGGCTTCGGCCATGTGCAGCAGCACGTGGAGCAGGCGGGATAGGCGGCTGTCTTGGCGCAAGTGATCCTCCGTCTCGCGGATTCTAATTCATGATACTTTAAATGTCACGTGAGGATTGACGCAGCGCCCACTTCTTGCTACTTTTTAAGTAACAAGATATCCGGAGCCCTCGTGAACAGCCTTACTTCTGATGCTCAAACCGGGCGACCTGCACCCTGGCTGGCCTTCGCCGTGTTGCTTGGCGGTGGGGCAATCAACGTCATGGACATCACACTGGTGATCGTTGCATTGCCGTCGATCCAGGCGGATTTTTCCGCGGATCCGGGGCGATTTGGCTGGGTACCCGCAGCTTATGCCACCACCTTCGCGCTGGGGCTTCTGACGTTCGGCCGGATTGGCGATCTCAAGGGCCGCAGGACGGTATTCCTCGCCGGTGTGGCGGCCTTCATTGTCACGTCGCTGCTGTGTGCGGCTGCAGCCGATTTCGCCTGGCTGATTGCGGCTCGCGCGATCCAGGGAGTTGCAGGCGCCGCCATGGTACCGCAGGTCATGGCCATGATCCCGACACTCTTCGGTCCCGGTGACCGGCCGCGGGCATTTGCACTCTTCGCTTTCGTCGGAAGTTTCGCCGCCGCCTGTGGCCCGTTGATCGGCGGTCTTCTGGTCACAGTGAGCCCGTACGGCCTCGGTTGGCGGACAATATTCCTGACCGACGCCATCTGTGCCGTCGCAATATTGGCAGCAGCGGTACGACTGGTTCCAAAAGTGCCCGGTCAGCCCGGAAAACCGGTCGACGGACTCGGCGCGTCGCTGTTTGGCTTGACGACTTTGTGTCTCATCCTGCCGCTGTTCGAGGGGCAACGGCTGGGCTGGCCGCTTTGGACCATTGCAATGATGGCGCTCGCTGTCCCGTTGGGCGTCATCTTCGTCCTCTGGCAGCGGCATCAGTCGCACAACGACGCGCCGGCAATGCTTCCCTATGAACTTCTCACCCGGCCGCAGTTTGCCGCAGCGCTCGGTCTTGTCGTGCTGCTTTTCTCGGTTCCGCCCGGTTTCTTGCTCGTGCTGTCGGTGATGCTGCAAACGGCCTTTGGCCTCAGCCCGGCGCTTGCCGGTCTGACCCTGGCTCCATTCCCGCTCGGCGTCATGGTGGGATCACTGTTCAGCTCCCGTTTTTTGCCGGCCGACACCGGAATTCGAATTGCCGGCGGAGCTGCGATAACCGCTCTCAACCTGCTTTGGCTGCGGTTTTTGCTTCCGGCCATTGGAGAAAGTTTCCACCTCGTGATGCCTCCCCTCTTTCTAGCGGGAGTTGGAATGGGCATTGCGGCCCCGGCCCTTTTTCAACGCGTCATGGCGGGCGTGCCGTTTTCCGATTCCGGAGTCGCCTCCGGCGCTGCCCAAACTCTGCAGCAACTGGGCGCCGCGGCCGGGATAGCCATATGCAGCGGTATCTTCACGACCGTACTCGCGGCCTATCCGCAAACCGGTCATGCCTCGGCCGCCGCCGCCGCAATGGACTTTCCGGCCACCGTTATTGCCGTTGCCGCCATGCTCGCCGGCTTTTCGGTCCTGAACGCGCGACTTAGCCTTCACCGATAGGGAGAACCATCGTGCCTAATGTGAAAATGACCGATCAGCCAGCTGCCGTTTTTTGGGAGGAGCACTATGTCACTCGCAAAACTGGATCGAACGGGATTCCGGGCAAAGTCATGGTTCGTTTCGCCGGACCCTTGAAGGCCGGCCGGGCGCTCGACCTCGGCTGCGGTCATGGCGATGACGCGCTTTGGCTGGCCCGGCGCGGATGGGAGGTCACAGGTGCCGACGTCTCCGAAACGGCCCTCGGACGCGCGCGGGCAAAGGCCGAGATCGATGGCCTGGCCGACCGCACCCGTTTCGAGCGTCATGATCTGCCGGAGACTTTTCCGGCGGGACAATACGACCTCGTTACCGCCCTCTATCTCCATTCGACAGACGACTTCCGCAGGACGGATGTCCTGCGCCGCGCCGCACAGGCGGTTGCACCCGGCGGCCTGCTTCTGATCGTTGCCCACCAGACCTTTCCGCCCTGGGCCTGGGACAGGCCGGACATTCCACCCGCCACGCCTGACGAAGCATTCGCCGACCTGCAGCTGGAAACGCAGGATTGGCTGCGAGAGTTCGTCGACTCGGTAGAACGAACCGCCAGAGGGCCAGACGACGAGGAAGCATTTGTCCGAGACACGGTTCTGGCGCTGACGAGGCGCTGACCGGCTATCCGTCACAATATGACGCGCCCAATCTGGTAATTTGCCCGCAGTTCAGCCATATAACGCCCGAAACACCGCTATCACGGCCACAGACAAGGACGGGCCAAATGGCTGAACGCGCTGAGTTCGCCAAAATGAACGGATTGGGCAATCAGATTCTCGTGGTCGACATGCGCGGCCGCGACGATTCCATGACGCCTGAAGCGGCCATCGCCCTTGCTGCCGACTCGTCAACCGCCTTTGACCAGATCATGGCCATCCACGATGCGCGGTTACAGCACACCGACGCCTATATCGATATTCTCAATTCCGATGGTTCAAGCGCCCAGGCCTGCGGCAACGGCACACGATGCGTGGTCCAGGCCCTGTCGGCGGAGACCGGCAAGCAGGTCTTCACGTTCCAGACCATCGCCGGCATCCTCAATGCCCGCGAACATGATGACGGCATGATTACCGTCGACATGGGACGGCCGGAATTTCATTGGGAGAAGATCCCGCTCGCCGAAGAGTTTCGCGATACGCGCATGATCGAGCTGCAGGTTGGTCCGATCGATGCACCGGTGCTGCATTCCCCGTCTGCTGTCTCGATCGGCAACCCGCATGCGGTGTTCTGGGTCGATGAGGACGTCTGGTCCTACGATCTCGACCGGTTCGGCCCGCTGCTGGAAAACCATCCGATTTTCCCGGAGCGCGCCAACATCTCGATCGCCCGTATCCGTTCCGATCAGGAACTCGATCTGCGCACCTGGGAACGCGGCGCCGGCCTGACCCGCGCCTGCGGCTCGGCCGCCTGTGCCGCAGCGGTCTCCGCGGCCCGCACAGGACGCACCGGCCGAAAGGTCACGGTCAACGTGCCCGGAGGCCCGTTGCTGATCGAGTGGAAGGACAATGACAAGATCATCATGACCGGGCCCGCGGAATGGGAATTCTCCGGCTCGGTCGACCCCACCACCGGTGCATGGTCAGCCGATGAAGAACCGAAAGAGAACCTTTCGTGAGCGGCATCGACATCATCACGTTCGGCTGCCGCCTCAACACCTATGAGTCCGAGGTCATGCGCCGCGAGGCGGAGAAGGCCGGGCTCAACAACGCGATCCTGGTCAACACCTGCGCTGTTACAGGCGAGGCCGTTCGCCAGGCCCGCCAGGCGATCCGCCGGGCGCGTCGCGAAAATCCAGCCGCCCGCATTGTCGTAACCGGCTGCGCCGCTCAAACCGAAGCCGCAACCTTCGCCGCCATGGACGAGGTGGACGCAGTGCTCGGCAACGAGGAAAAACTCTCGGCGGCAAGTTACCGGTCGCTGCCCGATTTCGGCGTCGCGGCGGAAGAGAAGATCCGCGTCAACGACATCATGAGCGTGCGCAACACGGCACCGCAGATGGTCGATGCCATCGAGGGCCGCGCCCGTGCCTTCGTTCAGGTGCAGAATGGCTGTGACCATCGCTGCACCTTCTGCATTATCCCCTATGGCCGCGGCAACTCGCGATCCGTGCCCATGGGCGCCGTGGTGGATCAGGTGGCAAGGCTGGTCGACAACGGCTATCGCGAGGTGGTCATCACCGGCGTTGACGCAACTAGCTACGGCGCCGATCTTCCCGGCCAGCCGACGCTGGGCAAGCTCGCCCGCACCATCCTCGACCAGGTGCCGACACTCGAACGGCTGCGCCTCTCGTCCATCGATTCGATCGAAGCCGATCATCACCTGCTCGCCCTGATCGCCGATGAGCCGCGCTTCATGCCTTATCTGCACCTGTCGCTGCAGCATGGCGATGACATGATCCTGAAGCGCATGAAGCGGCGTCATTTGCGCGCCGATTCGATCGCTTTTTGCCAACAGGTTCGGAGCCTGCGGCCTGATATTGCGCTGGGTGCCGACCTGATCGCCGGCTTTCCAACCGAAACCGAGGCGATGTTCGACAACGCTCTGTCGCTGGTTGACGCCTGCGGCCTGTCTTTCCTGCACGTCTTTCCGTTTTCACCGCGCGACGGCACCCCTGCCGCCCGCATGCCTCAGCACCAGCGCGGGTTGATCAAGGCACGCGCCGCCAGGCTGCGCCACAAGGGCGAAGTGGCCTACCTGGCGCATCTCGAAACGATGATCGGCACCCGCCAGTCCGTGCTGATCGAGAAGCCGGGCCTTGGCCGCACCGAAAACTTCACGCTGGTCAGCCTCGCCGGCGGTGAGCCGGGCGCTATTGTTCCCGCCGCCATCACCGGACATGACGGCGGTCGGTTGCTGGCCGACATCACTACCGATCAACCGACGGCCCGGGCTGCAGCCTGAGACCGCTTCACCGGAACTGTTTGGACGCATATGGCACTCGGCTTCATCAAACGGGTTTTTTCCTTCGGCAAGAAGAAGGTCGTCGAGGAGGAACAACCCGAAGCGCCACAGGCCGAACAGCCCGCTGAGGTTGCGCCGGCCGCCCCTGCACCGGTTGAAACGGCACCCGCGGCGCCCGAAACCCCACCGGAACCGCCGGTAGTCGAAGAACCCCAGGCCGAGCCGGAAGCAGCCGCACCAGCGGAACCGACCATGGAGCCGGCTCCGCCGGCCGAACCGGAACCGCCGCAGGCTCCTGAGCCTGAGCCTGAGCCTGAGCCTGAGCCTGAGCCTGAGCCTGAGCCTGAGCCTGAGCCTGAGCCTGAGCCTGAGCCTGAGCCTGAGCCTGAGCCTGAGCCTGAGCCTGAGCCCTGAGCCTGAGCCTGAGCCTGAGCCTGAGCCTGAGCCTGAGCCTGAGCCTGAGCCTGAGCCTGAGCCTGAGCCTGAGCCTGAGCCTGAGCCTGAGCCTGAGCCTGAGCCTGAGCCTGAGCCTGAGCCTGAGCCTGAGCCTGAGCCTGAGCCTGAGCCTGAGCCTGAGCCTGAGCCTGAGCCTGAGCCTGAGCCTGAGCCTGAGCCTGAGCCTGAGCCTGAGCCTGAGCCTGAGCCTGAGCCTGAGCCTGAGCCTGAGCCTGAGCCTGAGCCTGAGCCTGAGCCTGAGCCTGAGCCTGAGCCTGAGCCTGAGCCTGAGCCTGAGCCTGAGCCTGAGCCTGAGCCTGAGCCTGAGCCTGAGCCTGAGCCTGAGCCTGAGCCTGAGCCTGAGCCTGAGCCTGAGCCTGAGCCTGAGCCTGAGCCTGAGCCTGAGCCTCGAAAGGCTGAAGGCGAAACCGCCGAAATCAAGCCGGAACCACCTGTATCAACAGATGATTTGCCGGACCCCGAACCGCGCAAGGTCACCGTGGCCGACACTGTCAGCGCGGAGCAAACGGCCGAACCGCAACCCGAGCCTGAAGCGCCTTCAGATGATGAGACCCGGCCCGGCTGGTTCGCACGGCTGCGCAAGGGGCTGTCGCGAACGTCTTCGCAACTCACCAGTCAGATCGCCGGGGTCTTCACCCGACGCAAGCTGGATGAGGATACGCTGCAGGACCTGGAGGATATCCTCATCCAGTCCGACCTCGGTGTCGAGACGGCTCTGCGCATCACCGACACACTGGCTTCCGGCCGCTACGGCAAGGACGTGTCGACGGACGAGGTGCAGGCCATCATGTCGAGCGAGATCGAAGCGGTGCTCGACCCGGTTGCCCAGCCGCTGGAACTTGATCTCAGCCACAAGCCGCACGTGATCCTGGTCGTCGGTGTCAACGGCACCGGCAAGACCACCACCATCGGCAAGCTCGCCGCCAAGCTCAGCGACGGCGGCTTGAGCGTCATGCTCGCAGCCGGTGACACCTTTCGCGCGGCCGCCATCGAACAGCTGAAGATCTGGGGCGAACGCACCGGTTCACCAGTGGTCTCTTCGAAGCTCGGCGCCGACGCGGCGGGCCTCGCCTTCGACGCCTTTGAACAGGCCCGCGACGCTGGCAGCGACATCCTCATCGTCGACACCGCCGGCCGGCTGCAAAACAAGGCCGAGTTGATGGATGAGCTCGAAAAAATCGTACGCGTCCTCGGCAAGCACGATCCCGACGCACCCCACACAGTGCTGCAGACGTTGGATGCGACCACCGGCCAGAACGCATTGAATCAGGTGGAAATCTTCCGCAACGTCGCCGGCGTCAACGGCCTGGTCATGACCAAACTCGACGGCACCGCGCGCGGCGGCATCCTGGTGGCTATTTCCGCCAAGCACAAACTGCCTATCTATTTCATCGGCGTCGGAGAAGGCGTCGACGATCTCGAACCGTTTGCGGCCAAGGATTTTGCCGCGGCGATCGCCGGAGTTCCGGCAGAAAATTCATAGTTTTTGGAGATGGCCCGCATGGACCAGCCGATTTTCGAAAGAGACCCCTCCGACCCGGAACGCCAGACCATCAATCCGGTGCTGAAGATGGCGCTCGAACTCGGGCCGCTGGTCGTGTTCTTTTTCGCCAACGCCCGCGGCGAATGGCTGGCGGAACAATTTCCGGCGTTGGCCGCTCTGGGCGGACCGATCTTCATCGCCACCGGCCTGTTCATGGTCGCTACCGCGATTGCCTTGACGCTGTCCTGGATCCTGACCCGCACCATTCCGATCATGCCGTTGGTCTCCGGCATTTTCGTCTTTGTCTTCGGCGCGCTCACCCTCTGGCTGCAGAACGACACCTTCATCAAGATGAAGCCGACCATCATCAATGGTCTGTTCTTCGCTGTTCTGATGGGCGGGCTCGCCTTCGGCAAGTCACTGTTGGCCTACGTGTTCGACAGCGCCTTTCGTCTCGACGAGGAAGGCTGGCGCAAGCTGACATTGCGCTGGAGCCTGTTCTTCCTGTTTCTGGCTATCGTCAATGAGGTTGTCTGGCGCAATTTCTCGACAGACTTCTGGGTGGCGTTCAAGGTTTGGGGCATCATGCCGATCACCGTGGTCTTCGCCATGCTCCAGATGCGCGTGGTCATGAACCATTCGCTGGACGACGAGCACGAGGGCGAAAAAACCGGCGGCTAACGCGTCAGGGCGCCGGAACGGAAACTTGCGGCAGAAGAGCAAGAGCCGCCGCACCCTTTCCAGGGTCATCGATCACCAACAGCAGGTCGATCCGGCCACCTGCTTCGCCGATCACGGCGATACCTTCGAGTTTTTGATCGCCGTAAGCACCGGCAAGCCTGGCAATCTCGACAGGAGGGGAGTCGGATCGCGGATCCCAGATCCAGATCCGCGGACGATCAGGATCGTTCGACGTGTTGGGCGTCTCCCCATCCATCAGCAGTGATGAACAGGCCTCGGCCACCCGCTTTTTGCTCTTTTTTCCGCGCGCCGCTGAAACGCGGGTATCACCCGTAGCAATCAACAATCGCTCACCCAGTGGCTCAAGGGCCCGGATGCCGGTGTTCTTGAGCAGCCCGTCGTCGTCTCGGAATACCAGTTGGATCAGGTTGGTCTCGGGAACCTCGCTTTTCCTCTTCGCATCCAGCAAGGACATCGGAGACCGCACCAGCATGGCAACACCCTCTTCCCGCAACGCCGGACTTCGCAGCCCGAAATAGATATCGTCGCCGAGCCGCGCCAGACCCTCGATATTCATCCCGTCACACTGCAGCGGTTTTTCCAGATAGCCGTCGATTTGCGCATGCTGTTCGAAGGCACTTCGAAGCAGTTTCCGCCTGGACTGGATGCGAAGCGACCCATCGACCGGTTTGCCATCCGGGTCGATATCGAATTGCGCCAGGAACCATCGAGCCTTGTCCTTCTTGCCGGAGCCCCGCTTGTTGCCCATGGAGCCGGTGATCAGGACCGAACCACCCTGCAGGTCAATTCCCTCCAGGTCGACTTCATCGCATTTTTTGCCCTTCCTGAAGTCAGCACAGATCGTCCTGAACAGGTCGCCAAAATGGGTGCCGGCACGATAGCTGGGTGTCGGTCCGTCAGTCAGCAGCTCAAGTTCCTGGACGGCGACCATTTCATCGGCAACGACGAGGCAGCGACCATCTTCGAAGCAGGCCGCACCGCTGAGGTTCCGTGCTGCCTTCGCGTCCGAATCATAGTCGCGAAACAGTTTGCGCTTCGGCTCCGCCAAAGTCGTTGGCACACGGGCTAGGTGGCCGGGTTCCTTCGCGAGCGATCCGGTTACCAGGAGACCAGGTATCAGCATCGCAAATCGCAGGGTGTTCTTCCGCCATCGATCTGCAGGAAGTTTCATTTTCCGACACCGATCCGCATTTGTCCTATCGAGGCTTCACAAAGGTGGGGTCAGGCCGTCCCCGCAAACAAGCGACGATCCATGGATAGCTGTCTGTTACATAGTACCCATAGGTGCCGTTCACGGTCATTCCGTTGCATTCATCTAGGTCACCCGCGCCGGTAAACTCGTAGTCTGCTCGATAGAGACCGTCATAGGCTCCGCCTGGGCTCCCGTCGCCGGTCGGACGTGTTCCCTTTTTCAACTCAAACCCGGGAATGGCCTTCCGAACGGTTCCGGTCTCATCTTTGAAAAAGGAGCCGTAAACCGGAAATCCATCCGCGGCGAAGCCGATGAGTGGCGAGCCGTTCGGCCCCGGATTGTGGTCGAACAACGCCACCGGATTACCGTGGTAGTGGTATCGCCCGTCGGGTTGGGTATGGGCATGATGATTGTCTTCCGCGAACGGCGCCAGCGGCGACATCGGATCCATCAGCCAGGGATCGTTTTGAGAACAACCGGTAAGGACGTTTCCGTTGCGGTCCGCCCGCGGGTTTGTCGGCCGAAAACAACCGGCAGATTGTATGTCGACAACCACTCCATTGAGCAGGACCGCCTCATAAGACGTATGCGTCAGCGGTGTGATGTCATCTGCCAGTTGCGGATTACGGGCGACGTTGAAAGTGTGTCCGATTGCGGTAACAGGTGAGCCAAAGCTCCTTCTCGAATCACCGCCGACATCGTGATTGGGGATGCCGTTCGATTGGATGACGCAGAATTCATCGTTGACGGTGACCATGACCGCGCCTGACAGCGTTCGACCCTGCTGCAGATCCGTGATTTCCGAGACATAGGTCTTGGCGTAGTCGGCGCAGTCAGCAGACGTATCGGACAGGATTTCACCGGTGATGTCGATGCGATTGGGGTTCTTGTCCGCGGTCTGTCTAATCTCGTTGGCGCTCTGACCGAAAACTGCTGTCGCGAAAACTGCGCCGAGCGCTACCCCAAACCAGATTTTGGCACGACCTTGCATGTGGGTTCTCCAATGCTTCCGCTCCCAAAACAGTTAGTCCACGACTAGCCGTCTGTCCATGAGCCCAGCTCCATGGCGCCCTGGACAACGCCCTCGACCCAAATGCCCTCACACCCAAGTGCCAATGGCTCCCTCGACCATCAGGAAACGCGGTCCTTCTGCCTCGCCCAGAACCACTGCGCTCAGTCGACCTGTGCTGAAAGCGCCGGTGTCGATGCCGATCCGGTTGGCTTGGACATCAGGCACATCCATCGGCGTGTGGCCGTGCACAACCAGCAAGCCGTGATCGTGGTCGCTGTCCAGAAACCGGTCGCGGATCCACAACAGGTCGCGTTCAGACTGTTGCGCCAGGGGAAGGCCGGGCAGAATGCCGGCATGCACGAACAGGGTGTCCGGTGTGCGGTAATAAAGCGGCAGGTCGCGCAACCAGGCCAGCCGCTCAGGTCCGATCGCATCGACCAGGTGGTCGGCGCGAAAATATCCGAAACGGACGTCAAGCCCGAGCGAATGGATGGTCGCATCGCCGCCATTGTGGATCCAGCCGGCCCAGGCCTGACGGTCATCGGTTTCCGTACAGGCAAGCATCATTGCCTCATGATTGCCCTTCAGGCAGACCATGTCGAAGCCATCGACACCACCCATCAGCCGATCGATGACGGCGGCGCTGTCAGGGCCGCGATCGACATAGTCGCCGACAAGCACCATCGTCCCCTCGCTGTCCGGATGACGGCGCTCGCGATCGGAGGCAATGCGCTCCAACATCGTTTCCAGGAGATCATCCCGGCCGTGCACATCGCCGATGGCATAGTGGATCCTTGCCATGCAAGCCTCGTTTAAGGGTCAGATATGAAAGCAGAAGAAGTTTAAGACGAACTGTCCTGAACGGACAGGGCCTTCTCGATTTCGGGCAAAAGCTGGTTCCGGACCGATTGCGGCGAAAACGGCCCGACCTGTTTGAACAGGATGGTACCGTCACGGCCAAGCAGATAAGTCTCTGGAATGCCGTAGACGCCCCAGTCGATCGCCGCAACGCCCTTCGGATCGATCCCGACCGCCGAATAGGGATTGCCGAGCTCTCCGAGAAAGCGCAGTGCGTTGGGGGTCTCGTCCTTGTAATTGATGCCAACGACATTGATGCGATCGTCCCTGGCCAGCGCCATCAGCAGCGGGTGCTCCTGCCGGCAAGGCACACACCAGCTGGCCCAGACATTGACCAGCGTCACCTTGCCCTCGACATCGGCGCTGGTTAGGGCCGGCACCTGTTGCCCATCGCGCCTCAACCCCTCGAGAGGCGGCAGATCGAGCTTCGGAGCCTGGGTGCCCACCAACGCCGATGGGATTTCCGATGCATCCTTGCCCGAGACGAGGCGGACATAGAATAGGCCGGCCAGCAGGACAAAAAGGATCAGCGGCAGGAAGGCCAGCAGACGCCGATTGACGAGCGAACGCGGCGGTTTTGATGGCTGACCGGTATCAGCGCTCATCCTCGCCTCCGCGGCTTTCGGAACGTCGTCGCACGCCATGCGCCTCCAGGTCGGCCAGCTCGGCCCGACGCGCCCGCTGGTCGAGCACCACCCAGCCGATCAGCGCCAGGATCGTCAAAGCAGTCGCACCATAGGAAAGGGCAACAAAGGTGAAATGCGTCATGCCGCCGCCCGGGCGGCCTGTCGCCGCAGTGAAGCGACGCGACGGCGCCAGATTTCGTTGCGCATCGCCATCAGGTGAAGGGTGAAGAACAGCATGGTAAAGGCCAGCGCCATGACCAGAAGCGGATAGAGCATGCTGGCATGGATCGTGGGCCCATCGAGGCGGATGACACTCGCCGGCTGGTGCAGCGTGTTCCACCAGTCGACAGAAAACTTGATGATCGGAATGTTGACGTAACCGACCAGGATCACGATGGCCGAGACCTTTGCCGCGCGTGCCGGATCGTCCATCGCACGGTTGAGCGCAATCAAACCCAGATACATCAGAAGCAACACGAAAACCGACGTCAGACGGGCATCCCAAACCCACCAGGTGCCCCACATGGGCTTGCCCCAAAGCGAACCGGTCAGCAGTGCCAGAAACGTAAACACGGCACCGATGGGCGCTGCGGCCTTGGCTGATACATCGGCTAAAGGATGACGCCAAACCAGCGTCCCGATCGCCGAAATCGCCATCACCGTGTAACACATCATCGCCAGCCAGGCCGATGGCACATGGATGAACATGATGCGCACCGTCATGCCCTGCTGATAATCCTCCGGTGCGGCAAAGCTCATGAAAAGCCCGACAGCAAACAGAACAACAGTCGCACCGATCATCCACGGCAGGACCGCCGCCGCGATCGACAGAAACCGTGTCGGGTTGGCAAGGCTCGTGAAAAAGCCCGGTGAAGCGGTCAAACTCATGGTCCCTATTTACAGATTAGGACCGTTCCAGACAATGGCGGCACCTCCGCGATAACCCCGAAGTGACCTGGGACCTTTGGACGCGCTCACGCTTTGGTTTATAGATCCTGGTGTCCGGGAAACTGAATTGGGGGAGACATCATGCCTTCTTTCGAAGGGTTCCAGCAGACAACGCTCGATTTCATCGGCGGCCTGTCGAAGAACAACAGCAAGACGTGGTTTGACGCCCATCGCGCCGATTACGATGCCCACTACATCGGCGTCGCCAAGGACTTCATCCTTGCCTTGCAGGGACCGCTGGCCAGGCTTTCGCCGGATCTGGTCGCTGAACCCAAGGTCAATGGTTCGATCTTCCGCATCAACCGCGATGTCCGCTTTTCCAAGGACAAGCGCCCCTACAAGGACCACCTCGATCTGTGGTTCTGGCAGGGCCAGCGCAAGGGCGCGATCTCAGGCCTGTTTTTCCGACTGACCGCTGACGAACTGATCCTCGGCGCCGGCGCCCACGGTTTCGACAAGGAACGACTTGCCAAATATCGCACCGCGATCGCCGAAACGGATGCTGCCGGCGACCTGTTGGCAATCGAGAAGCAAATGGCGAAGAACGACTTGCCACTCGCCGGCGCGCACTACGCCAGACTGCCACGCGGCTTCTCGACGGACGATCCCGAAATAGAACGCCTGCTGAAATTCAACGCCCTGCACGCTGCCTATTACCTGCCGCACCCGAAGCAACTCGCAAAAGCTGAATTCGTCAACTTCTGCATCGACAAATGGAAAGACGTCATGCCGCTGCATGAGTGGCTGGTGCGTATGGACGGTTAGGTTATGGATAGCGAAACCGCGACACAGAATCCCACATCCGAGCCTTATGCGAGGCGATGGGTGGCTCTGGTCGGCATCAGCACGCTCTCCTTTGTCGTGTTCATCGACTTCACCATTGTCAACACGATCCTGCCCGGTATCCAGCGGGATCTTAACGCAACCGTCGATCAGCTACAGTGGATGATGAATTCCTTCATTCTGATGCTGACGGTCTTCATGGTTACCATGGGCAGACTCGGCGATATCCATGGCCGCCGCAAAGTCCTTTACGCCGGTGTGATCGTTTTCGCGCTGGCTTCGTTCCTGGCTGGCTTCTCCTGGAACCCTCAGTTTCTGATCTTCTGTCGCTTCCTGCAGGGGGCTGCGGGGGCCGTGACCCTGACCTGCGGCGCGGCCCTTGCGATCCATCACTTTCCGGAGGAGGAGAAAGGTCGCGCGCTCGCCATCTTCATGAGCATTACCGGCGTTGGCATGGCTATCGGCCCGCTCATTGGCGGTGTGTTTCTGTCCTTTCTGTCCTGGCGCTGGGCTTTCTTCGTCAACGTGCCCGTGATCACGATCGGCTTCCTCGTTTCGGCACGGACGGTCCTTGAAACGCCGCCCCAGACGGAGGAAAAGATCGACTGGCTCGGCCTGGCGTTCATGATCCCGGGTACTGCGGCACTGGTTGTCTTCATCATGAACGGCAACAATTGGGGCTGGCTGACCATGCCGACCATGTCGGTCGCCGTCCTGGCCGTTGTTTGCCTGACGGTTTTTGCCCGGGTCGAGCGGCGGGTGGCTTCCCCCATTATCGATTTCAATCTGTTGCGCAGTCGCCGTTTCCTGGCCTGCAGCGTCATGGCGATCACGCTCGGCGGCTTCATCGTGCTCGGGAATTTCCTGGCGCCGCTGTACCTGCAGACTGTCCGAAACGAGATACCCTATATCGCCGGCCTGATGCTGCTTCCGATATCCGGCCTCGTGGTCCTCGTCCCGCCGCTGATCGGTGGCTTAACGGATCGCTGGGGACCGATGCCGTTCATCGTTGCCGGGCAGGTGTTTCTTGCCCTTTCGGCTGCCGTACAGTTGGTCTTCGAACCTCAGAGCCCGGCGCTTTTAGTCCTGTTCGGCCTCGCCCTGTTCGGCTTCGGCTGGGGATTGCAGCAAGCGACCTCCTCGCTCGCGGCAACTTCGGCGCTACCGCCTGAATCCGCGGGGCTCGCGCTTGGGATGTTATGGACGATCTGGAATTTCGGATCTTCCGTCGGGCTCGCCATCGGCGGCATGCTCTTCGAGAACCTCGACAAAAGCAGCTTTGATGCCGCGATCGCCGCCGAAAAGCTGACGCTCTCCGAAGCAGACCAGACTCTCGTCCGCAGCGTACTGTCCGATCCCAGCCAGGCCCAGAAGCTGCTCGAAAAACTCACGCCCGGGCTTGAACAGAAACTGCTTCCGATTTTTCGCGATTCCTTCATGGCCGGCTACTCCGGCGCCATGGCCTATCTGCTGGTCACCTGCTCAATCGGCGCGGTGCTTGTGTATCTGATCAACCGTGGAGGCCCGGAAGAAAAGCAGGCCTAGGCCAGCCTCACGTCGGCCGGTCGATCCGCACGTCACGCCGATCCACCGAGCGCATCTGCCGTGCGTAGGCCAGACCGTTCCACGGATAAAGTGTTTCGATCCGGCCATTCGGGTTGCGATACCAGCTGTCGCATCCTGTTGACCACACCGATTGATCCAGCGCCATGTGAATGCGGTCATTGTACCTGTCACAGGCTTCTTGTGTGACCGAGACCAGGCTGTCATCGCCGGCGAGGTCGATGCATTGCATGATCCAGCCGATCGATTGCTCGATCATGTGAACCATTGAGGTGGTTCCTACGCCCGTGTTCGGCCCGGTGACCATGAAATAGTTGGGAAAACCCGGGATCATGACGCCACAATAGGCCGCCACACCCTGTTCCCAGGCATCCGCCAGGTCGGCACCGCCTTGCCCTTTCACATCAATGGCCAGCCAGTGTCCGACGAGATCGAAGCCGGTGGCGTAGACAATCGCATCGACCGCCCGTTCGGTGCCGTCGACCGTCACGATGCCGGTTTCGGTCATCCGTGCAATCGGCTCCTGCACCAGTTCCACATTGTCACGGTTGAGTGCGTCATAGAAATCGTCCGAAATCAGGATTCGCTTACAACCGAGTTCATAGTCCGGGGTCAACGCCTCGTGATATGACGCGTCCTTCACTTTGCGAGAAAGGCGTGCCTTGACCCGACGGCCAAGCCGCCGGCGCATCCGCTCGTTGTTGACGATCCGAAACACTCCGATTTCGCGTTCCAGCACCATCTTCCAGCGCACCAGTCGCATGAGCCCCGGGAAACGGCGAAACCATCGCTTACGATTGTCCGAGTAGGCGAAGTCGCCACGCGGGAAAACATAGTTAGGCGTACGTTGGAACAGGTGCACCATCTCAGCGGTCTGGGCGATTTCCGGCACGATCTGGATGGCGCTCGCCGCGCTTCCGATCACCGCGATACGCTTGCCGGTCGGATCGAACGCCGGATCCCATCGAGCCGAATGCAACTGAATGCCGGGGAACCGTTCCGCTCCTTCAATGGCCGGTTTGCTTGGCATGTGAAGAGTTCCGCTGCCATTGATGACAAAGCGAGCAAAGCGGCTTTCGCCATTCTCGAAACGCGCTTCCCAACACCCGGTTGCCTCATCGAACTCAAGCGATGACACTTTGCTGTTCAGGTGGATATGAGGCCGAACACCATATTTGTCGGTGCAATGTTCGATATAGGCCTGGATTTCCGGCTGGGGCGCATAGAACCGGCTCCAGTCCGGATTGGGTTCGAAGGAATAGCAATAGAAATGTGAGGGAATGTCACAGGTAGCACCAGGATAGGTGTTCTCCCACCAGGTGCCGCCGACCCCGCCGGCTTTTTCATGGATCACGAAGCGGGTTATCCCGCGCTGCCTCAGCTTGATACCCGCGCAGATTCCGGAAAAACCCGCGCCGATGATCAGGACATCGAGGCACGGCGCCGCCATGTCACGCGTCCTCGTCGCCGCTGAAGCGAGGATCGTCAAGGCAGGCCTGGTAGTCGGCCTGCATCAGCCCAGCCCGCGCGTCGATTATCGACGCCATTTCCGGATGCGTGAAGATGTAGAAACGCCGGGCCGCCATGCAGTCGACCACCCACTCCGACACAATCTCCGGGTCGATGCCGCTTTCGACCGCCGCGTGGCCGGCCTTCATCCATTTCTCGTCATGCTCGCCCTCGCCGGTTCGCGTTGACGGGCGGGCAGCCATGGATTCGTGAATGCGCGTGCGCACCAGTGCCGGACACAATACGCTCACGCCGATACCATCGCGTCGCAGGTCGCGGCGCAACGTCTCCGAATAACCCACGACAGCGAATTTGGTGGCATTGTAGGGGCCGAGATCGCCGACGGCCCAATGGCCCGCCATCGATGCGGTGTTGATCACGTAGCCGCCCTGTTTCTGGGCCGTGATAATGGGTACGAAGGTTTCCACGCCATGGACCACACCCATCAGATTGACATCGACGATCCAGCGCCAGTCGTCGAGCGGTATCTTGCCGGTACGTCCGCCCACGAAAACGCCGGCATTGTTGATGAGGATATGCACCGCTCCGAAACGCTCGAGCGTCCGTTCCGAGGCCTCTCGAACGCTTGCCGCATCGGCTACATCGCAGGCCAACGGTGCCGCTTCGATCCCTGAATTCTGCAGTTCGGCAACCGCCGATTCCAATTGTGTATCGTCGATATCGGCAAGCATGACCCGCGCGCCGCGACGACCAAGACTGCGGGCGATCGCCAGCCCGATGCCGCCGGCGCCGCCGGTGATGAATGCCACTTTGTCTCTTACCTGATCCATGCCTGACCTCATGGCACATCCGGCAATGAATAAAAACCGCGCGGACCTTAGCCCGTTTCGGCAAATCGGCCCCGCAGCAGATGCTTCAGAACCTTGCCGGCGCCATTGCGCGGAAGGATTTCCATGATTTCGATCCGAGCCGGAATTTTGTACGACGCGAGTTGCCCGGTGCAATGGCCCACCAGCATGTCGAGATCGACCGACTGACCGGGTTTCGGAACCACGACGGCGCAGCCGCATTCGCCCCAGCGATCATGCGGAACACCGATCACGGCCACCTCGGCAATGGCATCGTGCGCGTGCAGCACATTCTCGATCTCCGCCGGATAAACGTTTTCGCCGCCGGTGATGTACATGTCCTTCAGGCGGTCCTGGATATAGAAATAGCCGTCGCTGTCGCGGCGACCGAGATCACCGGTGCGGAACCAGCCATCATGGAAAGCTTCGGCGGTTGCCTCCGGCCGGTTCCAGTAACCCGGCGTGACCACCGCACCCCTGATCCATATCTCACCCGGCTCGTCCGGTGCCGCTTCGGTCTCCGGATCGACCATGACTTTCATGCGGCTGTGCACCAGCGGCTTTCCGGCGCATCCCGGCCGGTTCCTGACCTCCTCGTGGGAGAGAAGGCAGCCCTGTGCCGCCGTTTCCGTCAGACCGTAACCCTCCTGGATGGCAACACCACGCCGCAACCACCAGGCGACCAGCGGTTCTGGAACGGTTTCTGCTCCCGACAGCGCGGTGATCAATCGCGAATAGTCCGCGGCATCCGCATCCGGATGGTGCGCCAGGGCGTTGTAGGCAGCCGGCACGGCAAAGAAATGGGTGATGCCGAGACCGACGTCGGAGATCGCCGCCAGGACGTCTGACGGTTCAAAGGTTCGCATGAGAACCGTGGTCGCGCCCATCGTCACCGCCGGCATGCAACACACATTCATGCCGGCTATATGGAACAGCGGCATGGCCGCCAGCGACACGCTGTGGCGGCTTGTCAGGCCGGGGGCGGCCCCGGCCGTGGCCGAGAAGGCGAGCATGCCATGGGTGATAATCACGCCCTTTGGCATACCGGTCGTGCCGGAGGAGTACATCAGCATGCACTGCGCCTCGAGCGGCTGCTCGACCATGTCGGTCACGCATCCCGAAGCATTGGAGATTGACCGTTCAAAGGCACTTTCGCTGCCGTCGCCGTGGGTTTCCAGCCAGAGATCGACACGGCCGGCCCGCAACGGCTCAACGGTATCGGCAAGGCTGCTGTCATAGACAACGATCTTGGGTGCTGCGTCGCCCAGGATAAAGTCGAGCTCCCGGGCGGTAAGTCGAAAATTCAGCGCCAGCGCAATGCCCCCGAGCCGCCAGACCGCAAAGGTCAGGTCGAGAATGTCGACGCTGTTTGGTGCCAGAAACCCGACCCTGTCGCCCTTCGTAACGCCTTGACCAGCCAGAAAATCCGCAAGCCGGCCGACCCGTTCGTGCATTTGCCGATAGCTTTGCCGCCTGCCGCTCGGCAGCTCGATCATCGCCGTTCTATCAGGCGTTGACGCTGCGTAATGCGCGATCCAATCGACCGCCTGGTATCCACCGTCCGTAGCTATCGTCAATGATGCCTCCCCTTGGCCGTCCTTGGCCTTGCGCCGGCCGGCTTCATGTCTTGACAGAAAAAGAAACAGAATGTTCAGTCTGTTTCAAGCCTCAGCTCGCCACAGGAACCTGATTTCATGAAGACCCGTATCACCGAACTTTTCGGCATCGAGCACCCGATTATTCAGGGCGGCATGCACTTCGTCGGCTTTGCCGAATTGGCCGCCGCCGTGTCCAATGCCGGAGGTCTTGGCATCATCACCGGCCTGACGCAAAAAACACCCCAGGATCTCGCCAATGAAATCGCCCGTTGCCGGGACATGACCGACCGGCCGTTCGGCGTCAATCTGACCTTTCTGCCGAGCGTCACCACGCCGGATTATCCAGGCTATATCGACGCCATCATCAATGGCCGGGTTCGTATCGTCGAGACCGCCGGCCGCAACCCGCAGGCGCATCTGCCGCGACTCAAGGAAGCCGGTATCAAGGTCATCCACAAATGCACCTCGGTGCGCCATTCGCTCAAGGCGCAGTCGATCGGTTGCGACGCGGTTTCCGTAGACGGTTTCGAATGCGGTGGACATCCGGGCGAGGACGACATTCCCAACATGATTTTGTTGCCGCGCGCGGCCGACGAGCTCGAGATTCCATTCGTCTCATCCGGCGGCATGGCCGATGCCCGCAGTCTTGTCGCTTCGCTCGCCATGGGTGCCGAGGGCATGAACATGGGCACCCGCTTCATCGCCACGCAGGAAGCGCCGGTGCATGAGGAGGTCAAGAAGGCCATCGTCGCGGCTTCAGAACTGGACACGCGGCTTATCATGCGGCCGCTGCGCAACACCGAGCGGGTGCTCAGCAACGACGCCGTCGAGCGGCTTTTGGAAAAGGAACGCGAGCTCGGCGCTGATTTGACCTTCGAGGACATTCGCGAAGAGGTTGCCGGGGTCTATCCGCGCATCATGCTCGACGGCGATATGGATGCCGGAGCCTGGTCCTGTGGAATGGTCGCCGGACTGATCCACGACATCCCGACCTGCAAGGAACTGATAGACGGTATCATGACCGAGGCCGAAGGGCTTATTCGCCAACGGCTCGAGGGCATGTTGTAGGATTAGCGCTTTCTCGCGGTACGTTTCGCCGCCGGTTTACGCGTCTTCTTCGCCTTTGCCTGTCGTTCCACGCCGACCGCTTCCGGTTCATCCGCTGATGCGTTCTGCTGGCCGAAGCGGATATCGGCCTGACTGACGGCATCGCCGAATTCGAACCCGGTCAGTTTCTCCACCTTGGCAACGGTGGTCAGGAAATTTTCCATCAGAGCAAGCTGATCGTCGTCGACAAAAGCCTCGCCTTCCGGCTTCTTTTCCATGGTCTTGGACTGGTCGGCCACGAGGGCCAGTGATTTCAACGCGCCGTTTTCACTCCACACGAGGATTTTCCAGAATTGCAACGGCACCTGGATCTGCTCCGTGCCTGTCTTGTCGGCGTAAACCGGATCGTCGTCGGCAAAGACCGGCCCGGTGAGAACGCAGACCTTGCTGTCGGTTGCCCAGGCATTGCGCAGCAGATAGTTCTCGATCCCCTGCCACAGGCGCCCCTCCTTCAGCCCCAGCAACCCCTTGGCCTTGCCCTGGTTGAAGGCGGAGGTCTGCGGAGCGGCGTTGGTCCAGGTGAAGCTGTCGCGCTCGGCTACCAGTGCCTTGTCGCGTGGTCCCCAGCACGGATCAAGCCGGCGCACCAGATGGCCGCGATCGAAATTCGGGCGTGGGTCGAGATCGTCATGGCCATTGGCTTCTATGAGCTGGTTGGGTGTGCTCTCGTAGTAGGACTCGCCGGTCTGCAGGCTCGCGTCGATACGCGGATCGTCTATCCAGTCATCGCCTTCCGCCGCGCCAAAACTCTCGCGAAACGCGGTCGACGCCGCATCGTAATCGTAGAAATCCTTGTTCTTTCGGGAAAAGCCGATCAGGCTCTCGCCGTGAATATTGCAGGCAGTGAAATAGGCGAGCCTGCGGGCAGAACTCATGACGATGGAAAAGTGCTGGTACCGCAGTTCCGTCGCGCTCTGTCCGGGCACGCGCCGCTCCGGAACGATGGCCGCCGCGTCCGCCTTCTGCGCCGCGGTCATCTGCGGCAGCGGAACCAGGAACCCGTCTATGAAATCCGGGCGGTAGCCAGGTCGATCGGCAAACGGCTCGGCGCTTTCCGGCACGACGGGATCTTGCGGGGCAACGGGCGCCGTAGGTTTTATCGGCTGCGCGGTGGAAGCTTGCGGCGCGATCCCCGGCAGGTTGACGGTGATCTCCACCGGCACGGTCCAGGTCACGCCACCATCGGCGTTCGGCTTCACCGACCCGCCGATGACCGGCGGTGTCACCGGGCTGGTCCTGACGGATTCCGGCGGGAAGCCCAGCTCTCCTTTCGTCAACACGTCGTCCAGCAGTGCCTGCTGCTGTGCATCCATGGTCGGCCGAGCTTCACGCAACGCCTTGACGATCGCGCTGATGCGAATGCCCTCATTGACGGTGTTGGGCTGATAGTCGCCACTGCCCTGCCAGGCATGCACACCGCCCCAGTGATGCAACGCAACCGGAGACCAGTCGCTGTTGAAGACCGGTGACCCCGAAGAACCACCTTCGGTGTCGGCCACGTAGTGCAGCACCACGTCGTGGCGCCCGGCAATGACATTCTCGCGCAGCACCACCTCCTTGTGGCGCCCCTGGGGATGCTGGATGATGGTCACGTAATCGCCCAGCGCGTGCTTGGTCGAGGAGGCGGACAGTCCGCACCAGCCGAAAGCCTGCAATGGCTCCTCGCCGCGCACCCGGTCGCCAATGGCGACGATGGTCACGTCGAGCCCGTCAATGTCATCGGTAAAGAAGAAGTCATCCGGCGAAAGCTGGAAGATCGTCGCCGCCCGTTCAGATCCGCTGAGATCGACCTCATAGTTGAATTCGGCGCGAAAACGCCTGGCGTCGTCCGGTGACTGAACCACATGGTGGTTGGTGACGAAAAGCCGATCCGAGATCATGAAACCGGTGCCTTTGGCCCGCCTGTCAGGAAAAGCGACACGCGCCACCGCCCGGGCCGCTTGCAGCCCCCGCTCCATATAGGAAACCGGCACAAAATCGATGGTCGCCCCACGCAGAGCTTCGGCACCAGGAGCAACCAGGCTCTCCGTCTCCATCTGGTTGGTCATCTGTGTCGCCATGAAGCCAGGAACCCGCAGATTGCGTTTGATGGACGCCTCCCGCCGGTCAAGGTCCGTTTCCGCCGCTCGAGGAATACCGAATCGCACGCAATCGACCGTTTCCTGAATAACCTTCTCGGTGCGGGCAATCCGGCCGCGCGCAACGGCCTCCAGTGCAGCATTCTGGCTCATGAAATATCTCCGGGCTCAAGCGCCGCCGCGCTTGCAGGTTCCAATCGGGCATAAGCGGCATTTGCTTCCCACATCTTCGAAGCATTCGCCGCAAGATCGGCAGCGTGATCAAATCTAACCACAGTTTGCGCGGTTTGAACAAGATTACCAACAAGTAAACGTTCACTTATTACTTCGAAGCGATGCGATGTCGGACTTGCCAGCCCAGCTCGCCCTGACCACCGAACTCCCCAAGAGAGGCCCTGTGCGACGTGGAAGTTGCCGGCTAAGTTATGCTAACGTTGGTGGCAGTTGAGGCGGCGTCCCGGGAGGGGCCGGCAACAACGGGAGCCGGCATTGGAGGATCCGTGTGAGCGAACGATCGGAGCAGCTGAAAAACGTCGATTTGTTTGCCGAGCTTCCAGACGATCGACGTGCCTGGGTTGCCGACCGCTGCAATTGGAGAACGTACGAGCCGGACAGCATGATCTTCAGCCAGGGCGATGGACCGGGTGATGTCTATTTCCTCACGCAAGGCACGGTGCGGGCATCCATCTACTCGGCGTCCGGCAAGAACGTGATCTTTCAGGACATGCAAGCCGGTTGCGTGTTCGGCGAAATCTCCGCACTGGACGACGGCCCCAGATCGGCCAGCATTGAAAGTCGTACCCAGTGTCTGGTGGCATCCCTGCCGGCCGGTGCTTTTGCCGACGTCCTGCGTCAGGAACCGGACTTGGCTCTGCAATTGTTGCGCAAGTTCTCAGGGGAGATGCGTCGGCTATCGGAGCGGGTTGTGGAGTTCAGCACCCTGTCGGTCCGCCATCGCGTCCATGCGGAGCTTTATCGGCTGGCCGCTGGCAACGGCGATGGTGAAACCGTTGGCCGCATCGCGCCGACACCCAGCCTTTCCGACATCGCCGACCGCATCAGCACTCACCGCGAAGCCGTCTCGCGCGAGCTCAGCCGGCTCACAAAAAACGGCCTCGTCATCCGCAGGCGCGACAGTCTTCACATCACCGATATGGGCCGACTCGAAGAGCTGATTCGGGAAGCCAGCCCGGACTGAGTCGGCATTGAACGCGGTAACCACAGCTCAAGTTTCCACAGTCCGCCAGCAAAAGAAGAGCCGGTTGCGAAATGCCAACGCGGCGCACGTTTCTTCCATCTAGCTTTCGGTACAGTCGGCGGGGGACGCCAGCCGGCACCAAATGCAAAATCCGATGGAGACCCACCATGCGACCCGTAATCGTCATCTGCATCACAACCGCGCTGTTGGCCGACACCGCGACAGCCGTGGCGGAAAACAAGGACAACTCTCCGGTTGCGAGCCATTCCCGGCCGGCAATCGAGGCATCAGTCCAGTTCAGTGATTTTGCAGAAGCGCCAACAGCGGCATTGGATGCGCGTTACTACGGGCCCGGCATTTCACAGAAAGCTCCATTGGCCCACTGACAGGACCCTGTTTCCGGCGCTGGGTACTCCCATACCGGCGCCACGGCAAATGGGGTCGGATTGCCCTCATTTTGCCGATTGGGCGGCAATTGCCGGATTGCCGCCCATTTTTGAGAGTTTGATTGTTGAAACCACAAATTTTGCGCGATTTCGCAGTTGCATTCGCCAAGGCGGAAATAATCCGGTCAGACTCTCATGCGATGCGATCCCTCCATCGCTGTTTGTCAGTGTTTAGCCCTGTTGCCGACACAACGTGACAGCGTTGTCATTCCGGGATAGCGGACGATACCAGCGCGGTTCAACTCGGTCGGCTTCGCGGCTCGGGATATCAAGACCTCGGTCCGATTTTCGTACCTGCCGTCTCGAGAACAGCGCATATCCAACACGACCGCGTGGATATCGACGAGATCTCTTGAGTTTATAACAATGCAGCCCAACTCCGGATCGGTCGCGTTAGCTCCGTCATAGGTCACCCTGCCGTCGCTCGCGTCACAGGCTCCCTTGGTGTCATTCGTTGGCACGAAGGTGCCATGCCACCATCTGGGATACTTCGAACGCCAGGCCTTGTGCTTCTGAATGTCGGCAAAGGGCAGATCAACACATTTGTTCCATACGTATTCGAAGCGATCAAAGCAGTAGTTTTTCTTGAACAGAACCGTTCCGACTGCGTCGCGGCGATCGCAGGCCTCATCGCGCGTCTCTTCCGTCAGAGTGCCGTGGTCATCCTCCCCCATGCGGCACATGAAAAGATTGTCGAACCAGAGCTCGATCAGGACCAGATCCTCATCTGGATAGGACGACTGTGGTCTTGGAGTTGGCTCTGGAACCGCCACCGGAAGAATTTGTGTGGCGTTCTCACGAGAACGCTCCACAGACCGGCTTTCCCCCGCAACAGAGGACGCGGCCGATGCCAGCAAAAGGGCAAGAACAATGATCCGACGTCTCATGTTGTCAGTGTAGACGCCAAATATCTAGATTGCAATCTTTAATTGCATAAATAATCAAAACACAACCGCTATCAAAATTAGACACCACGGCCAACCGCATCGGCAAGCGATGGGCTTACGCAATACGGTTGCTTCGCCGCCGAAATTGGCCTATGCTAATTTTGAACACATCGTTCAAATATGAACTCTTCGAAAGCTGCCATGACCAATCCGCCGAACTGGATGATCCCGAAATCCGCGCTGAAAGACCAGTTCCCGCTGGACATCCAATCCCGCGGCCGTCCGCTGACAACGGAAGAACAGGTCTTCGCCGATGCGCTCGAAACCATCTTTGCCGGCGGCGTGCATGACATGCCGGCTGTGGCCAACGCCCTGACGGAAGCGGGCATCAAAGCACCCGGCGGCGACAAATGGAGCGCCGACAGCCTTGTCGATCACCTTGCGGCGATCAATCGCGACCTCGACGAGGCCTTCGAAGAGGACGGCTATGGCGCTTGAGTACCGCTCGGTCAGCGCCGCCGACCTCATGATCGACAACCCCAAGGCGGTGACGCCGCCCTATCCGGACGATCATCCGCAAGCCAAGGCCAAACGTCCAAACTAGGCAACACGCAGCAAAGCTCTTCGCAATGGAGGCCACCATGGACAAGCAGGAACGCCGCACACGCATCGAGGCCCGTGTCAACGAGGGCCTCACGGGACGCTGGTATCCTGTCTGCAAGACAGTCGAGGTTCGTTCCGACCGCCCCTATGGCGCCAAGGTCACCGGCCGCAAACTGGTGCTGTGGCGCGACGGTGACGGCGTCATCCAGTGCATCGAGGACCATTGCCCGCATCGCGGCGCGCCGCTGTCGCTTGGCGAGGTCCATGACGGCAAGATCGGTTGTCGGTACCACGGCATCATCATGACCGGCGACGGGGTGATCGAACGGGTGCCGGCGATGCCGGAATGCGCCTTCGAGGGCCGCAAAACCAATGCTGCTTACAAGACCATCGAAGTGGCGGGGGCGGTGTTTGCTTTCATAGCAGGCGAAACGGAAGTCGAGCCACCCGAATTCGAGGTGCCGGAAGAGCTCTCCCATCCGGACTGGACCGGTTTCCTCTGCACCGCGGTCTGGGACACCAACTACCGCCTGGCGCTCGACAATCTCGCCGATCCCATGCACGGCTGTTACCTGCACGCCCAATCCTTCACGCTGGCCTTCGGCGCCAAGCAGGACCTGGTTGAACTGGAAAACAATGACCAGGGCTTCAGGGTCAGCCGCGTTGGTCAGTCGGGTGAGAACTTCGACTGGGTGGAACTCTGCGTCAATGACGGCAACATGTTCTGCCGTCTGGACATCCCCTATCCGCCGGCCGCCGGACCGGGCGGACACATGCGCATTGTTGGCTTCGTCGCACCGATCGACGAGCACTCCTGCAAGGTCTTCTTCTGGCGATTGCGCAAGGTGCAGGGCGCCGAGCGAGAGGCCTGGCGGTTCCTCTACCGCGCCAAACTGGAGCCGCGTCACTGGCACGTGCTTGAACAGGATCGGATCATGCTCGAAGGCATGACACCGGATGCGGGCAAGCGCGACATGCTTTACCAGCACGACCTCGGCGTTTCGAAAATCCGCCAGATTCTGCTCAAGGCGGCGGAAGCACAAATCAATGCGGAAGCAGCCGCACTGGAAGCGGCGGAATAAATCGTATGCTCGATGGCAGCATCATCCTGATCACCGGAGCCGCACGCGGACTGGGGCGCGAGATCGCCATCGCCGCGGCAGCGCGCGGTGCCCGGCTGGTGCTGGCCGACATCGATGAAGCTGGCGGTGCTGAAACCGTTTCACTGATTGAGCGAGAAGGCGGCGGTGCCCGCTTCGAGCCTGTCGATCTCGGCGATCCCGCATCCATCGAAAAGCTTGCTGGCACCATCGCCGCACATGAGGGCCTGCTCGACGGTCTCGTCAATAACGGCGCCATCGCCACCGGCATCGGCGGCAAGAGCCATGACGAAGTCGATATCGAGACCTGGGACAAGGTCATGGCGGTCAATGTGCGCGGCCTCTGGCTGATGACCCGGGCAGCGGTTCCGTTGCTCGCCAAATCAGCCGCCGGCCGCATCGTCAACATTGCGTCCGATACGGCGCTATGGGGCGCGCCGAAACTTCTTCCCTACGTGGCAAGCAAGGGTGCCGTCATATCCATGACCCGATCGCTGGCCCGCGAACTCGGGCCGCAAGGGATAGGCGTGGTCGCGGTTGCCCCCGGAATCCTGACCACGGAATCTACGGAATACGTGCCACCCGAACGGCATGCCCATTACGCCGACAATCGCGCCGTACCCGGGCCGCAACCGCCGGAGGACATCGTCGGCACGGTCGCATTCCTGTTGAGCGCCGAGGCCCTGGTGCTCACCGGACAGGTGCTGCCGGCCAACCGGGGTTTCTGTTTCACATGAGCATGACCCCGAAATCGGTGGCCGGGTTGGAATGTCTGTGGCGCGTCGGCGACCCGCGGCAATGCCTCGTCATGCTGCACGGCATCGGCAGCAATGCCCGCAGTTTTGAGCGCCTGTGCGACCACCTGCCTGCCGACTGGACCCTGCTGTCCTGGAACGCACCGGGTTATGGCGGATCGGCGCCGTTGCCCATGGAACGCCCGGTGGCATCCGAATACGCCGACCGTCTGGCTGCGCTGGTCGACGAACTGGGCTTGCCGAGCTTCGCGCTTCTCGGCCATTCCCTCGGCACTTTGTTCGCTGCCGACTTCGCCGCCCGTCATGCGGATCGGGTCACCCGTCTCGTGCTCATGTCCTGCGCCCAGGGCTACGGCATGACACCGGGCGACGAACTGCCGGAGAAAGCCTCCGCGCGGTTGCGGAACCTTGCACAGCTTGGACCGCAGGCCTTTGCCGCAGAGCGGGCCCCGAACCTGTTGCACGATCCGGCCGCCCGCCCGGACCTTGCCGAAGATGCCGTCGCAGCGATGGCGGCCATCAATCCGGCCGGTTACGCACAGGCCGTCCATGCTCTTGCCGCCGGCGACCTCGTCAGCCACGCACCTCACATCAAAACCCCAACCCTCGTTGTCGTCGGCTCACAGGATCGGATCACACCGCCTGAGCAGAGCCGCAACATTCATGACGCACTGCTTACGGCCGGCACTGCCACTGAATACATGGAGGTCGGTACCGCGGGTCATCTTGTTCACCAGGAAAAAGCCGCAGCGGTCGCAGCCGAAATCGCCCGGTTTTTGCGCGCATCGGAGCCGGCGAGCCAGGGGGTCGCGCCATGAACGACAACAAAGCCGCTTTCAGAAAACCCCCGGTCGCGCGCGCCATCGCGCGGGCGTCGTTCGTCGCGTCGGCGGAAAGCACATCGCAACAACCGGGATATTTCCCGCAATCCGGCAGTCCCGGATTGGATGAACGGAGGCCTTGATGACAGACCGCATCGGAGTCGATTTCCTGCGCGGCATCACCATGCGCGCGCCACAGATGCCCGATAGTGCCGACTTCTACACCGAAACCTGGGGACTTCGCCGCGTTCCGTCCGACGACGGCATCGCCTATTTTCGCGGCACCGGTTCAGAACCATTCATCTATGCCCTGGCCGACGCCGAGGATTTCGGCATCGAATATATCAACTTTGGCATGACCGACCGTACCAGGCTTGAAGCGTTGTTCGAACAGGTGCAGCGGGATGGGCTTCCGGTTGCATCACGGCCGCATGACTTCTCCACGCCTGGCGGCGGTTACGGCTTCGAAATCCGAGATCCTGACAATCGCATCCTGCGGATCACCACTGACGTGGCGCCGAATGTCGACGACGAAGCCACCTTCGCCATGCCGATGAAGGTGTCGCATGTCGTGCTCAACACGCCCGACATCAAGACGACCGAAGCATTCTTTTGCGACCGCCTCGGCTTCCGGCTCTCCGACTACTACGTCGACCGCATGTCGTTCCTGCGCTGCAGCCCCGACCATCACTCGATAGGGCTCTTCCAGAACGCCCATGCGAGCGCCAACCATGTGGCCTTCGAGATGCCCGACATGGACAGCTTCATGCGCGGCATCGGCCGATTGAAGCAGATGGGTCATGTTCCAAGCTGGGGTCCCGGACGGCACGGGCCGGGCAACAACCCCTTTGCCTACTACGTGTCCCCGTCGGGTTTCGTCATCGAATTCACCACCGAATTGCAGCAGATCGACGAAGCGACCCATATTGCCGGCGAATGGCCCTGGGGAGATCCTGAACTGTCCGACCGCTGGATGACCGCCGGGCCGCCGACACCGGCCATGCGCGCAGTGATGCTGGGCCGGCCCGACCATGGCTATCCTGACATGGGAGCCGGCTGAATGGACCTTGGTTTCCATGGCATGACGGCCGTCGTCACGGGCGGTTCCTCCGGTATCGGTCTGGCCACCGTACGGACCTTCCTGCGCGAAGGATGCAATGTGGCGCTCTGCGCCCGAAATGCCGAGCGCCTGGAGGCGATAGCCGGCGAACTGGCCGAGGAATTCGGTGAGGACCGCATTCTCGCCCGTGCCGCCTCCGTCCTCGACGCAGCGGCCATGAACGCCTTTGCCGACGAGGTCAAAGCCCGGTTCGGCGGCGCCCAGATCCTGATCAACAATGCCGGTCAGGGCCGCGTCTCCACCTTTGCCGCCACCGACGACGACGCCTGGCGCGAAGAACTGGAACTGAAATTCTTCAGCCAGATTCATCCGGTCCGGGCATTCGAAGGACAACTGCGCCAGGGGCCTGGTGGGGCGATCGTCGGCGTGAATTCGCTGCTCGCCTACCAGCCGGAACCGCACATGGTCTGCACATCGGCGGCCCGCGCCGGCGTGCAGAACCTGCTGAAATCACTGGCCGCCGAACTGGCGCCGGCCGTGCGGGTGAATTCGATTCTGCTCGGCGTGGTGATCTCAGGCCAATGGGAGCGGCGTTTCGAAGCGCGCCAGGATCCTGATCAGGCGCGCTCGGACTGGTTCGCCGAACAGGCCGCGAGCCGCCACATTCCGCTCGGCCGTTTCGGCGAGCCACAGGAAGCCGCCAATGCGGTCGTATTTCTCGCCTCCCCCGCCGCCGCCTTCATCACCGGTGCTCGGCTGGAGGTCTCCGGCGGCACATCGAGGTTCGTGTAATGACCGTTAGCCAACGAATTGAAGCAACAGAACACAGCGTCGGAGATGCGATCGCCGCGCACCTCGCCGATATTGGCGTGACCACAGCCTTCGGTGTGATCTCGATCCACAACATGCCGATCCTCGACGCCATCGCTCGCCAGGGCCGCATCCGTTTCGTCCCGGCTCGCGGCGAGGCCGGCGCCATGAACATGGCCGACGCCTATGCCAGGGCCAAGTGCGGACTGGGCGTCGTCATCACCTCTACAGGCACCGGCGCGGGCAATGCCGCAGGCGCCCAGGTCGAGGCCCTGACTGCCGGATCTCCGGTGTTGCACATCACGTCTCAGGTGGACCGGCCCTATGCGGACCGCGACCGCGCCGCGATCCATGACGTGCCGCGGCAGGCCGACATGTTGAAGGCCATCTCGAAGACCTGTTTCCGGCTCTGGGAGGCACGCAATGTCCACGGCGTGCTGGCAGCCGCTGCCGCTGCCGCGCTGAGTCCGCCCATGGGTCCGGTCAGCGTTGAAATCCCGGTCGATATTCAACGCGAGACCATTGCCCCTGTCACCGTGAAGGCGCCGGCACTCTCCCGCCCGGTCGCCACGCAGGACGACATAGCGGATCTTGCCGCCCGCATAGGCCAGTCGGTGCGCCCAATGCTGTGGCTGGGGGGCGGTGCCCGTGGCGCTTCGGAAGCGGCCAATGCGCTGGTCGAGCGCGGGTTTTGCGCCGTCTCCAGCACCAATGGCCGGGCAGTCGTCGATGAGCGCAATCCGGCGACGCTCGGCGCCTTCAACATGACGCCCGAGGCCGAGGCGATCTACGCTCAATGCGACCTGATGCTGATCGTCGGCTCCCGTTTGCGCGGCAACGAAACCCGCGACTACCGATTGGCGCTGCCGAAAACGCGGTGGCAGATCGATGCCGACGCAGCCCAGGGTGGTCGTAACTATCCGGTGGATCGATTCATTCATGGCGATGCGCACGACACTCTGGCGCGGCTTCTGGAGCTTTTGCCCGACCAGCTCGATACCGACACCGAATTTCGCCATTCGATCGCCATTGCCCGGGCGCAGGCCGAGGGCAACCTGCGCGACCGGCTCGGCGTTTACCGGGTGATTGCCGACGCCCTGCAGGAACGAATCAGCGAAGGCGGTCATCCCTTCGTGCGCGACGTGACCATCTCCAATTCCACCTTCGGCAACCGTTATGTCCAGATCGACAAGCCGCATCACGGCGTCCATGCGCTGGGCGGCGGCATTGGGCAGGGCATCGCCATGGGCATCGGCGCGGCTCTGGTCCCGGGTGAGGCAAAAGCGGTGGTGCTCGTTGGCGACGGCGGCGCCCAGTTGGGTCTTGCGGAACTGGCAACCGCCGTTGAAGAAAATGCCGATCTGGTCTTCGTGCTGATGAACGACCAGGCCTATGGCGTCATCCAGAACATCCAGGATGCGCAATATGGCGGCCGCCATTGTTATTCCGAGCTGAAGACACCGGATTTCGGCCTCGTTTGCCAATCGATCGGACTGGCCCACAACAAAATCGCCAGCGAGACCGAGTTCGCACCGGCTCTTGACGCCGCCCTGAACGAGAAGGGGCCGGTCATGATCGAGGTCGACATGCGCTCGATCGGGCCGTTTGCTCAACCGTTCGCCGGCCCCCCTGCCGGAGCTGCGGGGAAAACCACATGAGCCGACCGGTCGAATCCCTCGGCATTATCGGCGCCGGCAATATCACCACCGAACTCGTCTCGATCCTGGCAAGATCACTGGCGGAGCCGCTGCGCGAGCTTTCGCTGCTGGTCAAATCGGGTCGGAGGCAGGACGCAGAGCAGGCCTTCGCCCAGTGCGTCGGCAAAACGGCCACAGCGCTGCGGGTTTGCGAAGACGCCGGTGAATTCACTGCCTTGGGTCAGGATTTGGCAATCGAAGCCGCCGGGCATTCGGCCGTTGCCGATTTCGTACCCGACCTTCTGGCCAATGGCACGGAAACGGTGATTGCCTCGACCGGCGCCCTCTGCGATTCCGATCTTCACCGACGGCTCGAGCAAGCGGCACTTTCTGGCGGAACGCGGCTTGTCCTGCCCGCCGGAGCAGTCGGCGGCATGGACATTCTTGCCGGTCTCAAGGAAGCGGATCTTCACCGCGTCACCTATACATCGCGCAAGCCCCCGATCGCCTGGGCCGGCACCCATGCCGACTCCATTGTCGATCTGAAGGCGTTGGAAATCGAGGCCGTGCTGTTCAAGGGTTCGGCGCGCGAGGCCGCCGCGCTCTACCCGAAAAACGCCAATGTAGCCGCTACGATCGCGCTGGCCGGCTGCGGTTTCGACCAAACACAGGTCGTGCTGATCGCCGACCCTGGCGTCTCGGCCAATATCCACGCACTGGAGGTCGAATCCGATGCCGCCAGCCTGTCGGTTCGCATTGAAGGCCACCCGTCGCCCGCCAATCCCAGAACATCGCTGACCACCGTCTACAGCCTGGCACGGGAAGTGACGCGACGGACTGCACCGATCGTTTCCTGAGGGAACCAAGATGTCGATCGAAACCTGCGAGATGCCGGAAAACAAGCTTTACTTTGCCGGCGAATGGCGGCGCGGCCAAGGCGCCGAAATCGAATCCCGCTTTTCCGCCGATATGAGCCTCAACCGCATCATCAACGGCGCCTCTGTCGAAGACGGACTGGCGGCTATCGAAAAGGCGAAAACGGCGCAAGCCACAAACTGGTCGGATCGCAAGCCACATGAACGGGCCGCCTTGCTGCATGCGATTGCCGACGGCATCGACGCCAACCGGGCACGCATCGCCTATATCCAGAGCCGCGACACCGGCAAGACCCTGGGTGAAACGACGGCGTTGGCAATGTCAGCCGCCGGTACCTTCCGCTATTTTGCCTCCGTCTGCGAAACCGGCGACGAAACACTGACAACACCACGCGGTGACTATCTGACGCTTTCCACCCATGAGCCTCTGGGCGTGGTCGCCGCCATCACGCCGTGGAACTCGCCCATCGCCAGCGACGCCCAGAAGATCGCACCGGCGCTTGCGGCCGGAAACGCGGTTATCCTGAAGCCATCCTCCTGGAGCCCGCTGGTCTCACTGGAACTGGCCCGCATCATCGAGGCGGCGGGCCTGCCGAAGGGCCTTTTTTCCGTCCTTCCCGGCAGTGGCGCCGAAATAGGCGAGTTGCTGGTCACCCATCCGGACATCGGACGTGTCTCGTTCACCGGCGGGACAGCCACCGGCCGGCGCATCGCAGTCAAGGCAGCCGAAAAGCTGATGCCCGTATCGCTGGAACTCGGCGGAAAGTCGCCGACCATCGTCTTCGACGATTGCGATGTTGACGTTGCGGTAGCCGGTGTCCTGTTCGGCATCTTTTCCTCCACCGGTCAATCCTGCATTGCCGGCTCGCGGCTGTTTGTTCAAGCGTCCATTCTGGATGAATTCCTGAGCCGACTTCTGGCGGCCACAGACAACCTCGTCGTCGGCCATCCCCATGATCCCAAGACCCAGGTAGCGCCTCTGATCCACCCCGACCATCGCGATCAGATCGAGGCGATGGTTGAGCGCGCCAAATCGGACGGCGCTCGGGTTCTTGCCGGCGGTACGCGTCCTGCCGATCCGGCACTGTCCGGCGGCATCTATTACCTGCCGACCATCCTGTCCGGCCTGTCCAATGATACTGAAATCTGCCGCGAAGAAGTCTTCGGTCCGGTCCTGACGGTTTTGCCGTTTCAAGACGAGCGGGATGTGATCGACATGGCCAACGACAACGACTACGGCCTGTCGGCCGGTCTCTGGAGCCGTGATTTTCCAAAATGCTGGCGGGTTGCCAAGGCGATCCAGGCGGGAACCGTCTGGATCAACACCTACAAGCAGTTCTCCATTTCCACTCCTTTCGGCGGCGACAAGGCGAGCGGCACCGGCCGTGAAAAAGGCCGTGAGGGCATGCGTGCCTATATGCGCCAGAAGGCAATGTATGTGGACCTGAGCGGCGCCCCGCACCCCTGGGCACGACTGACACATGAGGTTTCCGAATGACTCTCAAAATTGGCATCGTCGGCGCCGGGGTCGGCGGCCTGACCTGTGCAATCGCGTTGCGCCGGGCTGGCCACGAGGTAACGCTGTTCGAGCAGACCGCCCGTTTCGCCCGGGTTGGGGCCGACATCAACCTGACGCCCAATGCCGTTCACGCGCTCGCCCGGCTCGGTATCGCTGACGCGTTGAACGAGCTCGCTGCCAGCCCCACCCATCGCATCAGCCGCACCTGGGACACGGGCGAAGAAACCTCGCGCATCGAAATGCGGGAAGCCGCAGAGACCAGGTACGGTGCGAAGCAATTGACCATCCACCGCGCCGATCTGCTTCAGCAACTGGAAGAAGCGTTGCCGCAGTTATGCTTCCGCATGGCCCATCGCGCGACTGGTGTGTCACAGAATGCGGATGGCGCGACCATCCACTTCGACGACGAAACGTCCGAGGCCTTCGATGTCCTGATTGGCGCCGACGGCATTCATTCCGTGGTGCGCACCGCCCTGTTCGGGCCGGAACATCCTGAATTCACCGGCCTCGTCTCCTATCGCGCCACGTTTCCCCGTGAACGGGCAGACGACCAACCGGATCTCGATGCCTTCACCAAATGGTGGGGCCCGGAACCGTCACGCCAAATCGTCGTCTTTCCGCTGAGCAGCGGCCAGGAGATATTCGTGTTCGCCACGACGGCGCAGGAAGACTGGCGCGAGGAAAGCTGGACGTCGCCCGGCGACGTGGAAGAACTGCGCGCGGCCTATGCCGACTTCCATCCCAATGCGCGGGCCCTGCTCGACGCCTGCACCGACGTCACCAAATCGGCACTTTATGTACGCGAACCGATGCCGCAATGGTCGGTCGGCCGCGTCACATTGCTCGGCGATGCGGCCCATCCTATGACGCCCTTCATGGCACAGGGTGCTTGCCAGGCCATCGAGGACGCCATCGTGCTGGCCCGCTGCCTGGAAGAAGCGGCAGCCACGACCGTGCCTGATGCCCTTCAGCGCTACGAGATCGCCCGCAAGGAGCGCACGGCCAGGATCCAGATCGCCTCACGCGGCAATGAATGGCTGAAAAAGGGTGGCAATGCCGACTGGGTCTACGGCTACGATGCCTGGCAGGTGCCGTTGTGACGGGTCGCGAATGCACCGCCCTCGAGATCCTGCGGCGGTTGAGCGAGCCGCCCGCGTTCGGCCACTTCGCCGACTTCAGCCACTGCGTTGTGCGTGAACCACTCGACCTTTCCGACCGCGATCTCTGCGGATGCGATTTCTCCGGCACCGTGTTCGAACAGGATGTCCGCTGCGATCGCGCGATTTTCCGCGGCCTCAGCTGGTTCCGTGGAGCGACGTTTCACGCTGCCGCCAGTTTCAAACAAACCTGCTTTTTCAACGACGCCCGCTTCGATGAGGCCCGCTTTCACGACATGGTCCGTTTCGGCGGGGCGGATTTTCGCGGCATCGCGACCTTCGACCATTGCCAAGCTGCTGCCGGCATCGATTTCACCGGCATCCTCGCAAACGGCAATTTCTCCATCGCTGATGCTGAACTGGGCGAACCGGCTGTTCTGGCTGGAGCACTCATGATGGGCGGCTTCTGGCAGTCCGGAACCTCCGGCGAACATTTCCGCGGGCTCGAAGATAGCACTATTTTCGGACGACGTTAGCGCCAACCGCAGATTTCCTGCCGCAATCCGCAACAACCAATTGATTTGCAGTCCGCGCGATGCAAGCGTGGCGCATCGAGGAGTCGTGCGCTGCTTCTGTAGCCAGCCGACTAACGAACTGCCGGAGAGGCTTCGCCGTTGAGATACCTGATAGCGATCTTTACCGCTGCATTGCTGACCATTCCGGCGCAGGCCGACGTGCTGTACTCCTGGACACAACTGGCCCCTGGTGCCGCTCAGAGTTTTCGAGCCATCGTCGATGGCACGCAGTGTCCAACGGTGACCGTCAACGGCGTTCAACGGTCGATGTCGCTGCGGGCCGGTCCCGTCGCTGATTTTCCCAACAGCGTGTGTGAATTCACAACGGATGAGTCCGTGACCAGTGCCGAACTGGACGGGCAGCGTTTGACGCTACGCCCGGACCGGGCTGACCGTATTCTCCTGGTTGGCGATACCGGGTGCCGCCTGAAGGAAGACCGTCCGATTCAGTCCTGCAACGACCCGGTTGCCTGGCCGTTTGCCACAATCTCTCAATCCATCGCCGAGAAGCAGGCGGATTTTGCGATTCACCTGGGCGACTACCATTATCGCGAGGAAAAGTGCCCGGATCCGGGCAGGTGTGGACAGGTCTATGGCGATAACTGGCCCACGTGGGAAGCCGACTTCTTCGCGCCCGCAACGTCCATGCTGGAGGCCCATGTTTTTCTGTTCGTTCGCGGCAACCATGAGAGCTGCGATCGCTCCTGGCGCGGCTACTTTCGCTATCTGGCAACGGAACCGGTCCGCACGCCGTTCCTGTGCGACAACTACGAAGCACCCTTCGTGGTGGCCTTCGACGACCTTCAGCTGCCGGTGATCGACAGTTCTACCCGCAACCGGGATTTTTATACCTGGGACCGCTTACGCGCCATGCGGCGGCAATTCCTGGCGGTCCTGCCGCAGTTGGACAGGGAAACGTTCGTCCTGACCCACACCCCGCTTTGGGGCTACGGAAGCAAACACATCCACGCGACGGAGCTGGGAACCCTGGAGTCGATCCAGCGCGAGGCATTCGCGCAAATGCTTCCGCGGAGCGTCTCAGCAGTGCTGTCAGGCGATCTTCATTTCGTGCAGATTGTCAGCACGCCAGGCAATCCCGTGCAGATATCGATCGGCAATGGCGGGGTCTGGCTGTACACCGCACCGCAGGGAAGAGTAGACGGTCTGGAGGTTGGACATGGGGTGATTGGTGACACCTTCGGCTACAATCAGTTCGGTTTCAGTCGGCTCGACCGCTCGGCCGATGGTTCGAGTGTGACGTTTTTCGATCCACATGGCGCAAGGGTCGGCAACTGCGAGGCTCCGGTGGAAGCCGCAAGCTGCAGATTGGAATAGGCACATCACAGCGACTGCTACGAAAACAGCATCCAGACGCCGACCATTGCCAGCATGACGCCGAATGCCATGTTAAGCCGATGGGCGCTTTCCGGCGCTCGGAACACCAGCGAAATCCTGTCACCGACCAGTGTCCAGACCGAAAACGCCACCAGATTGTTGAAGGTGAAAACCGTCGAGATCAGCAGCACCGCGACGAGCTGCTCACGGGATGGATCGAGAAATTGCGTGAACATCAGCGCAATGATCACATAGGCCTTCGGATTAAGGAGAAGAAGAACGGCTCCGTCGACAAATGTCGCAGGTTTGGCAACGCCGCCTTCTTGGAGAACGCCAGATCTGAACAGTTTCCAGGCGATCCACAACACGTAAACCGAGCCGGCAATTTTGACGGCCAGGAACGTATGGGGAAATCGATCGAACGCGGAGATGAACCCGAAGCCGATGCCAGCCGTGACGAGCCAGGTTGCCGCGTGATAGCCGGCATTGGCGGGCACGGTCGAACGAAAGCCGAAACGCGCGCCGTTGGCCGCGAAGAAAAGGTTTCCCGGGCCCGGACTGTAGGCCAGCGGAAACAGAAACAGGATCAGGGCGATGGTCGTTTGGATCAAGAGGCATCCGTCCTTGGGACGCCATTTCAAGCTTTCACCAGAAGAAAACCACCCGTTTCTTGCGGCCTAATACAGTGTCGACCAGGCGGTGTCGGTGTCTAAGGTGCTGACCTTTGAGACCTTCGTTCCTAACATGCAAAATCCCAAGTTGTTAGGGAAGGAGACATTCACCGCAGTCGCAACGCAACCTTGACACACTTGAAGAAGCGGACGTTAGCGGTGCCGTAATCTGGAGCATCTTGGGAACTAATCACCACTAACGTCTTTGTGGCGTCTTTCATTTGACGGTTTCCATCAACTTTTGGAAAGCCCCAAGAACTCAAAGAACGCTGCGTTTCGCTGCGATGCGGCGTCGAACAATCCCCCAAAATCGATTACCTCGACATATGCCTTTATGTTTTTGTTTCCGTTCCAACCAAAGTAGCTTTGCCCGTCTGGTGCTTCGTTTAGGGTGGCGTACTCACACCGCTCACGCATTGATTCCGTTAAATCGGCGAGAACATACACGTAGCCAGGAAGCTCTCTAGCATTGGGGATTGTGCGGCCCGTCTTCGTCATAACTCCGCCGTCACGTATACGTCGCAGATAGCCAAGTGCCTGTTCTATCGGGTCCTTGTCTTCGCCCGGCCCATACCCTCTTCTCATTGGCTTCTTGATCTCGACGATCGTAATAGTGGCTTGCGCTGATCCAGTCGTATCCGAAAACGTATGGGGATTATCGTAGATGTTCAGCCCCATCAAGTCAGGTTCCTTGCCGCTTCCAGCACCTGTTATGGGCGTCGAGCTAAGTGACTTGTCCGATCCAAGGTAGTGCTGATGGAAGGCAAGCCTTTCGTTCAGCAACCAGAGATTACTGGCACGGAGGTGCGAGAGGCTCTCGCTCGTAGAACCCATTGGCATTATTAGGTTGTGAATAACCGACTCGCGTTCAAAACGGCCATCAGGCTGTGCTCTGATCGCTGCGTTGAGTAAGTCCAACACAACTCGCCTATGAGTCACATATGCAGCCAAATCTGACTGCTTCACGCTTTGCAAGCGGTCCATGTACTCCGCAATGCGTTGTGAATAGCTCTCAACGGTATCAGAAAGGTCGGGATTTAGTAGGCGTTCTCCTTCCTCCAGCAGTTGCTGTTCGGTCTGGTACTTCCTTGAATGCAACTCGCGGTCGATCTGTGCATCATTTGTTGATGGGTCGACAAAGAGGTCATCGTCGCCAATGTATTGGATGATCGGCAGGTAGTGAGGCGCTTTTTGGGTGACGAATTCGTCAAGCCGGTCACGTCCGGCCTGTATGTTCGCCTCCAAAGACGTTCCCAAAAAATCAACAACCAGTGGTTTGACCGCCTCCCGAATATCGCCGCGAGAGATTTCGGTATCGGCAAAGAGACCTTCAACCTCTTCCTCTAAATCGAATCCTGTGCGTGCGGCTACGACCCGCTGATCCAAGAATTCGCTGACAATGTAGCCAGCGTATCGGTACGGGCCCTCTTCATCAGACACGCTTGCGGTCAATCCTGGCAACTCAATCGTTTCCTCGGAAACTAACCGTTGTCCTGCGCAGTATGCCAAGACATGCTTGCGATCTGAACGTGCCCGAAACTTGACATGGGTGATGTCGAAGCGCACGCCTTTGATAGTGAGGTCTCGATGCGCCGATCCGGCATGCATGTGAGCATCATAAAGATCGCGCAGCTCGATTGGGTCTTCCGCTTCCTCGTCATTCAATACGATCCTGGGTACACCCATCGATCTGACGAAGTACCAAAGGGTATGTTCTAACAACCTAGCGGCGATGGCATCGGCAGTCTTCTCAACCGACTTTGAGTAATCAGACCGGAAACCAACGAGTTGCACAGTCGTCCCGATATCGCCGTCCTCGGCGTCTACGGCTAGCTCACCTCCGGTCACTTCATCACGTCCAGAGAAGCGGAAGGCGCGATGCTTTAGCATGTCGCCTTCCAAAAAGCGGCTAGACACTCGAACGTCACTAAATGCCTTCAGCCAGGTTAATCGACCGACTCCGCGACACCCTTTATCGCGCTTATTGGTAAAGTGAAGATGGTTGAACGATTCCCAGTTGGGAGCGTTAAAACCGATCCCATTGTCCACGATATCAAATCCGATTATCGCTCTTTCAGGCTTTCGGCCAGGCCCCAGATCAAGCATTGCCTGCTCCGGCTCCCTGTAAATAAATATCGAGATCTCGCCAATTTCAGAGATATCGGCAGGCTTTGAAAACCGATCCTCAATGGCATGAATTGAATTTACAACCGCTTCGAACAATGGGATCAGACCGCTTCGCCTCGGTAAATTGAAGTTTCGAAGTTGGCCTACAAGATTTGATTTCAAAGAGTGTCTCCCGCTCCTTCTCAGTTGGCGTTCTAGCACTCAGTCTACTAACGCCGGTTCTAGGTTGAGTTTGGATAAGCGCTCTCTTGAGCCTTTGTGGGCAAAAAAAGGACGGCATGTACAGTCTTACCCCCGTGCGACATCATCGCATTTAGTAGCCATGCTCCCCAGACCCAGCGGCGTACGCAGCAAAGCAGGTCAGTGTGCGAAACCTGCAGATCAGCGTCGCTTGCCTAAAAAATTGGCCATTTGTTCATTTTTTGTTTCATACATTATTCTAGTCGTTGGGTGCAAACGCTAGTGGCCGCTTTGACGTAAAGCATGGCCGCAACTGGAAGCGTTGTCGGAGGTTCGCTTTGGGAAGTTTTATCACCCAAACACTTCCTTCATCTCAAAATCCAAATATCTGTGGGTCTCAACAACTTCCCCATCATGGAAGTGAATTTTGGCGATGCATAAAGGGCTTCCATAAGCAGATGTGGTCATGGCAAAGCCATTGTCCGGTGTTCGAACCACAAATTTTGACCCGTTTGGCTTACCGCCAAACCATCGGCCGAGATAGTATTCAACATAGTCGACATCGTTGAACCGAGCTGTCTTATTGTCTTTTGAGATTTTTCGAACCAGAAAAATGGAGATATCGAATTCTTGACCTTTCTTCTCAGATGGGCGGATTCGGTGAACCAACATCAATGATCGCGTTTTGTTATATTCGTCGTCGCGCTGAGCCCGTTCAGTTTCAGTTGCCTTAACCTTAGAGTAGTTATTGCCATCAATGGAAACATCGGGCGCATCAGGGGATGGGTCGAGTCGAGCTCCCTTCAATTCTATGTTTCCAATTTTGATGTCGGCTGCCCGTTCGAATTTTGATGTGAAAGCGTCAATGAGCCTCGTCAAGTAAGAGCGATAAAAGACAAAGAGTGCCGCAATCGCGGTCGGCCACGTCAAAGCTGATAAGACATCCCAAAAATTTGAACCCTCCATTAGTGTTCCTTGCGTCATTTACTGAGAGGGAAATGTTCAGATGATTGATTTGGCAAGTCAATGCCCCACTCTAAGCTGTAGAAGTATTCAACGTCAGTATAAGCGAAAACACTCTCCGGTTTTAACGGCATGTCGAACGTCAGCAAATAGCCGGTAACAACGCCGGGCCAACTTTCACTCATTCTATCACGTGAATTGCGGCTCTGAGCCCAATGTGACCGAGTCAGCCTCTCACCTTTACAGTTACATAAGTTCGATCGCAGAATAACCTTGTTGCGGCGCAATGGATTTCTACAAAGCTGCCATTCGATTTCGCATTGGTTTGATAATCAAAACTGCCAGTTCGCTGAGCTATCATAATCCTTGTCAGTGTCGGAAAAAGTTGAGGACGACAATCTGCGGCCATTTTGGCCTCTTTCAAACCGAAGAATGCAGAGGTTCATTGCACCGCTCCGCGAAACGCAGTCTCGACTTTCTTTCTGGCTGAGACAGTAATTCTAATTCAGCTGCACGTGAAGTAATCTTCAAAATCAATCCAAGATGCGGTCATTGCGGCGTGAAATCAAGCGAACCTCAATATTGAAACCCGCTTCAGTTGGCGGGCTTGGATAGGTAAAGGTGTGGCGGCTGGTCGTTATTTGACTAGCTTGCAAAGTACGGCCTGTCCCATAGCGGGGTGTGGATGTGCAGTTACCCGGTCATTGACCGACCTCGAATTGGTAGGCGGTGCCGCGCGCAACCTTTTTGATTGCCCGCTCTGTCCAGCTGACATGATCAATCTGCTGACCGTCTGCGTCGCGCAGAATCAGGTTTCCTTCTTGGTCTGCCAATCGAATGGGACCGAGCGCCTGTTTCGAGAGCCGTAACGTCCCCGCCGGAGCGATATTGCCCCTGAGCAAAGTCTCTCGTCCCTTTTGATCGTGAATAGTCCATCCTTCGACCAAGACGGTCTCATCTGTCCTGTTGAACAAGGAGATCCATTCCCCAATCGTGCTGTTGGGCTTCGGCCGAATCATAGCTGCGTTGATGGCGATGGGTCGATCCTGCAAGGGCAGGACGCCACTACGCGGTGCGGTCAATTGCAGAATGAGATCGTCCTTGCTCGCGATCGGGATGTTTTCGGGCAACCTGCGAACGACAACTTTTTCCCGTTCTGCGGTTTCTTTGCGGTAGAATAAGGGATTGCGGTCCCTAATCGCATCGTCAAACCTGAGCCCGGTCAACGTTTCGAGCTCCGTAATAGTAATCTGGTATCGCTGATCCGTTTTAACGATCCGGCCTCCGCCTTGCTGCGCAATGACGTTACGGTCCTGAAATACCGCAAATGTAAGAACGCCTAGAGGATTGTCATCTGGGGGATCCTTCAAGTGAAAGCAGATCACCTTGAAGAATCCAGATGGGACACGTCCGATGTCACCTGTGTCGACGCTATGCACGATGCGGTCCAAGGGGCCCCATATTGGTCCGGTAAACACACAGAGCCGCCCGTTGCTGTCCGAAGTGAGCTCGCCAACGATGTTCATTTCGATGGCCTGCCACTCGCTGCGATTCAAGTTCTTGTGCTGCAGCGCAGCATTCGCAAAGATGTAAGTGGCCTTGCCTGCTTGGTCCATTTCTTCAATCGAATTTCCCCACATCGCATTCTTGCGCATCACCATGTGGCCCTTGTCGTATGGGTTCTCGACCTTAATGCCGAAACTGTGGACCTTATCCTTGTAGTATTCGTCGCCCAACTGGAAGCGTTCGCCAATATCCGCGTCGAAAGTCCAGCTCTTCTCACCGGTCACCTCCTTTATCTGGGCGTCGGTGAGGTCATTCTGCTGGTCGATGTTATGCGTTTGATCGATGTTGTGGGCCGAACAGATTAGCTGTCTAGTGTCGCGGTTCATTAGAAGCGTATAATTGATGTGGTCAGAATAAACGCTGCTCCTCAATGCAGTCCGTGAGAGCGTTTGTTTCAAGAGCTGTGGGTCGGAAATTTCCGGCATTGGAATGTGCAACAACTCGCCAATAAAATCCGGATTGTATCCTGCAGGCATTGAATTCTCCTATGGGTGCTCCTTAGAAATATTTCTATCGAACATACCATCCATTCTGCGACAACCATCCAATGTCTCAAATGTCTCGCGATGTGTGAATACAGATCGCGCTCGATTTCGCGAGTGCAGCGAATGTCTACTTCGGCGGTTGCAATGCAGCATCCGAGGCGAAGGGTGAATGCCCGCTAAGGGCCGGTCTCACCATTGTGACGATCGTTTTGTGATGCATGGAAGAGGCTCAAGTGAGACAACCGGCATCCTGCGCACAATGTCGGGTTCTAGACGAACTGCGACAATGGCCTTGTGGCGTCGAGCTATGCGGCGGGCGTTTGGGATCGCTTTCTGGCTGGCATCTCGATGCCACGCCTACGCCGATGTTCAGATGACAAGTCCGCTGCCTAATCCATCGGTTGGCGGTTTCGCAGCAACTGGGAAATCGACACGGCCGCGACCAGTCCGCCACCATAGAACAGGTTTTGCACGAAGGTATCGGCGCCGAGGAAATTCAGGCCCATGATGCCGGTCGACAGGAAGAACACTGCGATGCAGGCGCCCGGCGCGTTGAACCGCCCGGGATAGATCGAGGTCGAGCCGAGATAAGCCGCGGCAATCGCCGGCAGCAGGAAGGTCAACGCCGAGGTCGGGTCAGCAGCGCCGCGCATGCCCGTATAAAGCACACCGGCAATTGCCGCGATGACGCCGGAGGCTACCAGCGCCCAGGCGCGTATCTGGACGACGTCGACGCCCGACAGCTTCGCCACCTCTCGACCGCGTCCGACGAACAACAGTCGGCGGCCGACGCTGGTATACTCAAACACATACCAGATGATTACCGCCAGGATCGCGGCGTAGTAGAAGCTGAGCGGAACGCCGAGAAACTTCCACAGGATGACCGCGTTGATCAACTCCATCGACACACCGGCAATGGTGTTGGAGTCCGAAACCCAAAACACCAGCCCGCTGATGAAATAGCCGGTGCCCAACGTCACGATCAGCGAGTGGATGCGGAAATAGAGCATGAAAAACGCATTGACCGCGCCGATCACCGCGCCGACGGCAATGACCGTGACAACGGTTGGAAAGACCGCCAGGTCGGCCTGAGTGTTGAGCACGGCAACCAGCATTGACGACAATGCCATGGTTCCGGCAATCGACAGGTCGAAATCGCCCGCGGTCAACGGAATGATGAACGCGAGCGCCAGCACGACGAGCATGGCCTGGCTGCCGAACATCACCGCGTAGGAGTTCCAGGAAAACATCGCGTCCGGCTTGAAGGCACCGATCAGCAGGATCAGCAGACCCCAGGCGATCAGAAGTCCATAGCGTTCCAGCCAGTTCTTCAGGCTGAAATCGCTGCGCCTGTCGGCCTCCCGTTCCATCTGCGCCTGGAACTGGGTGATCTTGTCCTCGAGCGCCGCGATGCGCTCCTCGTAGTGCTTGATATTGTTTGCGTCCATAAGCCCAGACCTCAAGCCATCGGGATCGACAGGAAACAATGCTCGGCAATCGCTTCCTTGCTGACGTCGCTGCCGGTCAGTTCCCAGACCATCTGGCCGCGCGAAAAGATGATAACCCGGTGGCAGATTTGCGCCAGCTGATCGTAGTCGGTTGAACTGACGAGGATCGTCGCTCCGCGGTCGGCGCTTTCGTCGAGCATGGTCCAGAGCGCCTGCCTTGCACCAACATCCACCCCTTGCGTCGGTTCATCAAGCAGGATCAGTCGCGGTTGCGTCTGCAGCCATTTGGCCATGACAACCTTCTGCTGATTTCCACCGGACAATGCGCTGAGCGGCAGCACCGGGCTGTTTGGTTTGACTTCGGCGGCCGTCCCTTGTTCCTGCGCTCGTCTGCGCATGCGCCGCAGGCTCAGGCGCCATGGTCCTCCGAGCTCATCGAGCACCGGCATGGTCAGGTTATCCGCAACGCTGAGCGCACCGATACCAGCCTGACCAAGCCGGTCGGCCGGCAGGTAGGCGATACCCTTCTGCATCGCCACCATGGGCTTGAGTCCGGCAAGCCGGATCTCGTCGCCGTCAATGTCAAGCACGCCGGTATCCGCCGGCTGCGCCCCATAAAGCAGTGCCGGAAGCCGGTCGCTGCCCGATCCGATCAGCCCCGTGACACCAACGATCTCCCCACGTCCAAGTGCCAGGTCAACCGGCCCGAAACCCGGTGCCTGCAGTCCGGTAAGGCGCACTTCGTAGCCGGAGGCCGCGTTCGGCACATGAGCCGATTCGAAATCCGACAGCGACTGACCGATGATCAGCCGGATCAGATCCCGGTGGCCGATATCGGCTGTATTCACTGTCTCGACCTTCTGGCCATCGCGAAGGATCGTCGCCCGATCGGTGATTTCCATAACCTCATCGACGTCGTGGCTGACGAAGACAACGCTAGCCCCTTCGTCTGCCAACTGCCGGACGAGATCGAACAATTGCTCGACTCCGGCCCGCGGCAGGAAGGGCGTGGGTTCGTCCAGCACCAGGACACCGCCATGATGCTTCTCCAGACCGGCAGACCACAGATCTTCGATGGCCCGCACGATCGCCAGCAGCGCCTGTTCGACGGCAGGCAACGCGGCAACAACTGCCCGAGGATTGAGAGAGAGATTGTAGCGCGCAAAGGTCGCCCGGGCCCGCTCTTCCTCGGCCCGCCAGTCTATTCGCCACTTGCTGTCGGCAGCAAATTCAACCAGCCGTAGATTCTCCATCACTGTCAGGCTGGGTATCAGCCCAAGCTGTTGATGCACGAAAGCCAGGCCTAGTTCCCGCACCTTCTGCCCTGCCGCAGGCAGCGGCAGCGGCTTGCCATGAACGAGAACGGAACCGCCCGGTTCCGGCGTATGGAACCCCGACAGGATTTTGATCAGTGTCGATTTGCCCGACCCGTTGGAGCCGAGCAGGCCGTGGACCTCCCCGCTTCGCACATCCATCGACACGCCGTCCAGCGCCATGGCGCCGCCGAAGCGCTTCGACAGGTTGTCGATCTCAAGCGCAATGGCGCGCCGAGGGTCACTCGACGCGCCGTAGCCGGGGGCGGTAGCTGCCGAGGCAGCCCCCATGGATTAGTCGAGTCCCCACAGTTTGCGGAAAGCGGCGATGTGCACGTCGCCGTAACCGTCATTGAAGGTGGCCGGCACACCGGCTGTCTCGACATTGCTGTCGTCGAAGATGAAGGCCGGCGTGTTGAGCTTGGTCACCTCGCCTTCACCGCAGAGCATGCGCATGTTGGCGTCGACGCCGGCCATGCCGACCCAGCCAAGGCTTTCGCCGACATTCATCTCGACGATATCGCCATCGCGCATCATGTCGAGCACGAAGGGCGTGCCGTTATAGGAGACGATCTTGACCTTGCCGGTACGTCCGGCGATTTGGATGGCCGGAACGATGAACTGCGACATGGAATCGTAGACGGGCAGCACGTAGTTGACATCCGGATCGGCCAGCAACGCTGCCTGCACGGCGGGCTGGATCTTGGTGCCCCATTCCGCCACCGGCGTGTTGATATAGGTGGTCTTGCAGTCCGGGCAGTTGTCTTTGAGGTAGCCGATGATGGCATCGCGCAGGGGTGCCGTCGGGGTGATTTCGTCGGGCCCCAATACGATTGCGTTGACCTTGCCATCCGTCTGCTGCATCGCCCAGGCGGCGATGATTTTGCCGATGGTCACATAGTCGGTGCGGGCTGAGCCGTCCAGGAAGTCGGGGGTCGGCTGGGTTGTCGCATCATAATTGTGCGTCGTCGTCACCTTTACCCCGGCGTTGCGCGCCTCGGTGATCTGCGGCACAAGGAACTCCGGCGGCAGACCGCCCTGGAGATCGATGACGTCATAGCCTTCCGCTACCGCAGTGGCGATTCCCTGGATCCACTGATCGGGCTGCAACTGGTTTTCCCATTCGCGCAGCTCGAAGCCGATCATGTCGGCGGCTTGCTTCATGCCACGCGAGATTTCGGCGTTGAACGGGTTGGCGCTGGTCAGCGGGATGACAAACATCTTCTTGTCGGCCATGCAGGCTTTGGCATCGAACGGCTGGCCCGGCGCGTCGAAGGTCGGCGCCTCGCGATGCTTGGCGACCAGAGCCTTGGCGGCATCCATGTCGGCGGCTGCCGGCGTGGCCAGCAGCCCGGCGCCGATCAGGGCGGCAATGGCGGTGACTGTGCGTTTCATAGTGTGTTCCTCCAGGGTTGTTTCATCTGGTTTTTGCAGTTCCGGCCTCGGCGAAGTAGGCCATCGCCTCGTTCTCAGCGATCACGTCAGCGTATTTGGCGCTCATGTCGAACAGGTTGGCTTCGTGCGGTCGCGGATCGCGGTCGCCAACCGCCTCCTCGACCACCAACGTGATAAATCCATGCGACATGGCGTCGATGCAGGATGCGCGCACGCAGCCCGAGGTCGTCACCCCGGTCAGGACCGCCGTGTCGACGCCCATGGCTGTCAGGGTTGCCGCCAGGCTGGTGGCGAAAAAGGCGCTCGGATACTGCTTGGTGATGAGGATCTCGCCGTCGCGAACGTCGAGCCCCTCGGCCAGGGTCTGCAGGGGGTTTCCGTCTTCGAAACAGGCAAGCGGCGGTGTCTTGCGGTAGAATACGCCGCCATCAACACCACCCTGCAGGTATTTGACTTCCGTGAAGATCACCGGCACGCCGCTTTCGCGTGCCGCCTTGAGCAGCCGTCGCGCGCTTTCCAGCGCGCTGGCGCATCCATCGGCGCCATAGAGCGGCGATTCAGGCTCGAAATAGGCGCGGGCGAAATCGATCAGGATCAACGCCGGCCGATTGCCCCACTGCTGGCGAGCATGATAGCCGGCCCTGGCATAATTCTGGTCGAGCGATTCGTTGCTCACGGCCGCCTCCTACTCCGCCGCCCGCAAATGCGCCTGAAACACCGGATCTTTCGGCGGTTCGAAGCCGGTTTCGTCCCGGCAGCGCTTCTTGAGCTCGGCAATCGACGCGAAGCCCCGGTCGAACAACGGCAGTTCGCCGCGTTTCTTTTCCATGTCCTTGCGCAACTTTTCAGTGGCTGACGACTTCACCTTGCCGTTCTCGACCACCACGCCATAGCGCCTGGCACCCTTTTCGCTGACCAGGCCGCGGCGCACGTCTGTGGCCACCAGTTCCGGGTCGCGCTTCAGCGGGTCGCCCCAGCCGCCGCCTCCCCAGGTGTTGAAGTGCAGGATATCGCCCGGCTGCACCTGGATGCGGTCGCACTTCGATGCAATGTTCTCGCGGCTGCCGTCCTTGCGAACCAGTTCCTTGGTCGAACGCTTGCCGGGCTCGCCGCCATTGACGCCCCATGGGTAGGTCAGCCAGCGATCGTCATGGATCGATATTTCGCCGGCTTCCAGCATTTCATAGGCGATCGAGATGCCGTTGCCGCCGCGATGCAGCCCGGCACCACCGGAATCGGTGATCGTGCTGTACTCCCGGATGCGCAGCGGGAAATAAGCCTCGAGGAACTCGTTCGGCACGTTCGTGAAGGCCGGCCACAGGGAGTGTCCGTCCGGCCCGTCGCCCGCCGGCCGGCCGGGAATTCCGCCGAAGCCGATCTGGAACAGTTGGTACCATTCGCCGTTGCCGTCATAGCCCGAATACATGAAATGCGGGCTATCGGAAAACCCGGCCGCGTTTAGCGCATCCGGCGCGCCCTGGCCGAGCAGCCCGCCCATCAGGTCGAAGATGCGGCCCAGCATGTGGGTCCGGCAGGACAGCGCCGCCGGTTTTTTCGGCTTCAGGATGCAGCCTTCCGGAATGCGCACATCGAGCAGGTCGTAGAAGCCGTCATTGAACAGGATCTGCGGGTCGAACAGGTTGATGGTAAACGCCCCGAAGAACATCTTGAACATTTCTTCGTTGAGCAGGAAGTTTATCGACGAGAAGGATTGCGGGTCGGAGCCCTCGAAGTCGAAGATCGCCGTTTCGCCCTCGCGCCATAACGTGCAGGCGATCTTGTAGGGGCCGGCGCCCATGCCGTCATCGTCGATCCAGTCCTCGAAATGCGCCTTGTGCTCGCCTTCCGGGATGATCATCTGGATGATCGCCGACATGGCCGTGCGGTTGCGGTCCAGCATGTCCCACATGGCCGAGATGTAGGTGTCGACGCCAAAGCGCTCGATGTTTTCGCGCACCCGCCGTTCGGCCAGCCGCAGCGAGGCAATGATGGCGTAGAAATCCGACTTGTTCCATTCCGGCACACGCGAATTGGCCAGCATGATATTGAAGACTTCGCTGTTCAGTTCGCCACGCCGATAGATCTTCGTCGGCGGCAGGATCAGCCCTTCCTCGTAGATCATCTTCGCATCGGTCGGCAGCGATCCCGGAACCTTGCCGCCGACATCGGTCATGTGGCCGAACATCGCCGCCCAGGAGACCAGCCGGTCCTCATGGAAGATCGGCATCATCAGCAGCCAGTCGTTCAGGTGGCTGACCGCGCCATTGCAGGAATAGGGATCGTTGGTGATGAAGATGTCGCCGTCCTCGATGTCACCGTCATAACCGGCGATGAAGCCGTGCAGGAAGGAGCCGAACTGCCCGACCACCATCTTGCCTTCCTGGTTGGCGATCATCGGAAAGGCGTCATGCTGCTCGCGAATACCCGGCGACATGGCTGTCCGAAACAGCACGGCGTCCATTTCGGTGCGGGCGTTGCGCAGCGCATTTTCGATGATATCGAGAGTAATCGGATCGACGTCCACGCGATGAAAGGGCGTTGTATTGCCCTGGATGATGTTGGCTGGCATCGCATCAACCCCCGTTTTCCTGGCCTTCAGGCCAGATCAGAATGTTGCCGACCTCGTCGATCACCCCGACATGGCCGGGCTGGATCAGACAGGTCGAATCCATTTCGGTGACGATCGCCGGACCGGCGATACGGTTGCCGCGTTCCAGCCGATCACGGTCGTAGATCGGTGCGGCGTGCCATTCGCCGTCGACGAAGACCCGTGTGTCCTCGATCCGGGCGGCGGAGGCATCGGTACCAGCATGGCGACCGTTTTCGCCCACGAATGCCTTTTCGGCACCCTCCACAACGGCCCGCAGTCCGACCAGTTCGTGATCGGTTTCCAGCGCGAAGGTGAAGAGTTTTTCATGCATGGCGTCGAACTTGCCGCCAACCGCCGCGAGGCCGCCGCGGCGAAAGTCGTCCGGCTGCATATCGACCGTCAACTTCATGCCCTGTCCGGCATACCGCATGTCGATCTGGTAGATCACCGACTGTTCGTGATCGGCCACACCCTCGCTGCGCAATTCCTCGGCGGCTCGGTGTTCGAGTTCGTCCAGCTGCGACTGGATTTCAGTGCCGTCGGCATCTGCCACCTTCAGCACCAGCGTGTGTGATGCCTCGTTGCGCAGCCGGGTCGTGGCGTCGCCATAGGCACACAGCACGCCCGGGCCCGGCGGGATGATAACCGGCCAGGAATTGATCAGCCTGGCCAGCGCATTGGCATGCAGAGGACCGGCGCCACCGAAGCCACACAGGGCAAATTCACGCGGGTCGTAACCCTGTTCAACCGACACCAGGCGCAGCGCGCCGCACATGTTCTCGTTGACGATGTTGATGATGCCCTCGGCGGCCTTTTCCAGCCCGATGCCGAGCGCCTCCGCCAGTTTGCCGACGGCCTTTTGCGCCAACGCCCTGTCGATGCGCATGTCGCCGCCGAGTTTGGAGCTGGCCGGCAGATAGCCCAGCACCACATTGGCGTCTGTCACGGTGGGCTCCTCGCCGCCCTTGGCATAGGCCGCCGGTCCGGGGTCGGCGCCGGCCGATTGCGGCCCGACGCGCAGCGCCTTGGTGAGCTCCGGCACATAGGCTATCGATCCGCCGCCGGCCCCCACCGTGCGCACGTCGATGGACGGCGCCCGAACCGTCACGTCTGCAACGCGGGTTTCACGGCGGGTACGTGCCACCCCATTTTCAATCAGGGCCACGTCGGTGGACGTACCGCCCATGTCGAAAGTGAGGATATTTGAATAGCCCGCGCGTTTTGCGATGCCGAGCGCTCCGGCAACCCCGCCGGCAGGCCCCGACATCAGCAGGTTGACCGGCTGATCCATGGCACCCTTAGCCGACGAAAGACCGCCGTCGGAACGCAGGATGTGCAGTTGCACGTCGCCCATGCTGCGGTGCAACTCACGCTGCAGATTGTCCACGTATTTGGACACCACGGGCCGCACATAGGAGTTCACGACCGTGGTCTCGGTGCGCTCGTATTCATACATCTCGGCAATCACTTCCGACGACAGCGACACCGGAATTCCGGGCAGCACCTTCTCCGCAACCTCTGCAACCTGGCGCTCGTGTTCGCCGCTGACATAGCCGTTGAAAAGGCACACCGTCAGCGCTTCGATGCCACTGCCACGCAGTCGCTGGAGGTCCTTCTCGAGCTTGCGCCGGTCAAGCGGCACAAGAACGCTGCCATCCGCGGCAATGCGCTCGTCGGCCTCGATCGTGTGTTCCAGCGAAGCCAGCGGCTCCGACTTGTTCCAGATCACCCACCCGCCGAGGCCGCCGGGCACATAGGACCGGGCGATCTGCAGCGTTTCGCGATAGCCCTTGCTGGTGACCAGCCCAACTTTGGCACCTGAGCCGGTCAGCACCGTGTTGGTGGCAACGGTGGTGCCATGCATGACGCCGCCGATGTCGGCCGGGTCGATACCTGCCTTGGCGCAGATCTTTTCGATGCCGTTGAGAACGCCGCGCGAAGAATCCTCGGGCGTTGACGGCACCTTGGCGGTGAAGGTCCTCTGTTTCCGCTCATCGAGCAGGAGCAGGTCGGTAAAGGTGCCACCGACATCGACGCCGAGGCTCAGGCCGGTGATTTTCGACCGACCCGCGGCGCGCGGCGTCGCCGCCGGCATCGGCGTCAGGCCGGTCTGGCTCTCCATGGTGGCAAGCCGCGCTTCCAGCTCACTCAGCCGGCGCTCATAGGCTTTGATCAGATCGTCGGTACTCGTCATTTGCCCTCCCCGGAGCGATTGAAGAAGCGGCGCAGCAAACCGTCGCGCCGGCTCGACAGGCCGGCAATCCCCAACACCTTGTCCGACAGCGAAAACAGCCGGTCGATCATTCGTCCCTGCTGCTCGATCACCGCCTGTTTATCCTCGATATGGTCCTTATGCCGCTGCAATTGCGCATCGAACTGCTCGGACGTCGCGACGCCACGCTCGACCAGTTGCGATAGCTGTTGGATCGAATGTTCGTTGCCACTCAGCCGATCCATGGCATCCTCGAGCAGCCGCAGCGCCCGATCGCTGGTCGCGGACAAGGCTTGCACCTGATCGCTGCTGTACCGGTCGCCGCGATCCTCGGCGATCGAAACGGCGCGCTCGAGCGCATTGCCCTGCCGCTCCATCAATGCCGTCAGCTGTGCGATCGTCGTGTCCCTTTCATCAATCGTCTGCTGCAGTTCTTCGACTTCGTCGAACAGCAGCTCAAGCAATCGGTCCGGCGGCAGCGAGGCCGCCTGCAAGCCGTCAAGTGAAGCCGGCAAAGTTTCGGTATCGACCAGCCAATGGCCCTGGTTGTTGCGGTAGCCGCTGAGCATTCCTGCGGCAAGCGCTTCACGCACCCGCATGCGGCTCGTCCCGAGCCTTCTGGCTGCCTCGCCAATGGTCAGTCGCTGGTCGGGCCCATGGTCAGTCAATCGATTTTCGCCCTATATGATCCCTCTCTGTCGGTAATCTTCCAAAGTTCCCTCAGCAATATCAAGCAGTTCCCGGTATACGTAGTTATTGTCTGCACCGAGTTCCGGCCCTGCGTGGCGGATCTCGCCTGGTGTTTCGGAAAGACGGGGCGCGACATTCTGCATCTTCAGTTTGCCGAACACGGGATCCGGCACTTCGACAATCGCTTCACGAGCCTGGAAGTGCGGATCGGCCATCATTTCCGGCGGCCTGTAAATCAGCCCGCAGGGAACGCCGTGGTCATGCAGCAGCTGTTCGAGTTCATCGCGATCGATTGTCCCGGTCCAGTCGGCGATCAGTCCATCCAACTCGCGCATATGGGCACCGCGTGCGCCGTGTGTGGCATACCGTTCGTCCTCAGCAAGCTCCGGCCTGCCCATGGCGGCGGCCAGCCGCTTGAAAACGGTATCCTGGTTGGCAGCAATCAGCATCAGTTTGCCGTCCTTGGTCGGGAACACGTTGGACGGCGAAACATTCGGCAGCACGGCGCCGGTTCGCTCGCGGATATAGCCGGCCTGGTCGTATTCGGTGATCAGCGATTCCATCATACCAAGCACGGCCTCGTAGATGGCGCTATCGACCACCTGGCCGCGTCCGGTGCGCTCCCGCGCATGCACCGCCATCAGTGTGCCCATGGTGGCATAGACTGCTGCCAGTTCGTCACCAATGGAAATGCCCATGCGGCTCGGCGGCGTCGACGGATCGCCGACCACATGCCGCAGCCCGCCCATCGCCTCGCCGATCGCGCCATAACCGGCGCGGCTGGCATAGGGTCCGGTCTGGCCGAACCCGGTCACCCTAACCATGATGATGCGCGGATTGATCTCGGCCAACGCCTCGTAGGAAAGGTTCCAACGCTCCAGCGTGCCCGGGCGAAAGTTCTCCAGCAGAATGTCGGATTTCGCCACCAGATCGCGGATGATCGTCTGGCCTTCCTCGGTGCGCAGGTTGAGCGTCGCCGACTTCTTGTTGCGCGCCACCACCGGCCACCACAACGATTTGCCATGTGGTTTTTCGCGGCCCCATTGGCGCATTGGATCGCCAACCTCCGGCTGCTCGAACTTGATGACGTCCGCACCGAAATCGGCAAGCAATTGGCCACAGAACGGGCCGGCCAGGAGCTGGCCCATTTCAAGCACGCGTAAATCCTGAAGCGGGCCGTGACGCCCGCCATCATTTTGCGACATGTCCGCAGTCCATCCTGATAGTTCTCGATCGTCTTGCCGGTTGAATTTCCTCTCTGGGGCGGCAAGAGCCCGGTGCGTCCCATTGTGTTCTTACGTTATTTCGGTATACAATAACTCAATTTCCCAAAAAGAAAAGAGGCGAATTCAGGCGAAAATGGTCGAGTTGGTGGATGTCACGGCGCGTGACGGTATACAAAACGAAAAACGGATCCTGTCTCTGGACGAGAAAAGAGCGCTGATTTCGAAGAGCATCGACACCGGGATCCGGCGACTGGAAGTGGCCAGTTTCGTCAATCCGAAGCGGGTTCCGCAAATGGCCGAAGCCGAGGAGTTGATCGCCGCTCTGCCGCATCGCGAAGATGTCACCCTGATCGGTTTGGTGCTCAACCGGCGAGGCTTCGACCGGGCGGTCGAAACCGCGCTTGACGAGATCAATTTCGTCGTTGTTGCCACGGATACCTTCAATCGCAGGAACCAGGGCACCGACACGTTCGAAACCGTCGCGGCGTGGACCGAGATTGCTGCTGCCGCTCGCGATCGTATTCGCGCCGGAGTAACCATCGGTGCTGCCTTCGGCTGTCCCTTCGAAGGCGAAGTTCCGCTCGACCGTTTGCTTTCCGTCATCGATGCGGTCGCACACGACGATCCACACGAAATCGGCCTGGCCGACACGATCGGTGTGGCCAGCCCGGCCGATGTTTCGCGGCGCGTTGCCGCCGTGCGGGAACGTTTTCCGGAAATCCCGGTCCGTTGCCATTTCCACAACACTCGCAATACCGGGCTTGCCAATGCCTGGGCGGCCGTCGAAGCCGGGGCGGCATCCCTCGACGCCAGCCTGGCCGGCACGGGCGGGTGTCCGTTCGCGCCGAAAGCCACTGGAAACATTCCATTGGAAGACCTCGTCTATATGCTCGACCGGTCTGGTGTTGCGACCGGGATCGACCTGCAAGGCGCGATTGACGCGGCGTTGTGGATCGAGGGCGTGCTTGAGAGGCCGCAGCCCGGGCAACTCATGAAGGCCGGCGTTTTTCCTCCGGTGGCGGCATGACCAGCATGACGGCGAAGACCAAGGCCGACACCGCGCCACCGGCTGGCCAGTCCGCGAGCGAGCATGCTTATGGGGCCTTGCGCCAGGCGATTGCGTCAGGGGAATTCGCCGGCGGCCAACGGCTGACCGAGCAGATGCTGTCAGAGCGCTTTGGCATCAGCCGCACGCCGATCCGCGACGCCTTGCGGCGTCTGGAAATGGAAGGTTTGATCGCCGCCGGCACCGGCCGCGGCTTCCGTGTCGCCGAATGGACACGCGATGAAATCGACCAGGTTTTCAACATCCGGGCCATGCTCGAATCTTACGCGATCGAACGTGCTGCCCGATTGGCCACCGATGAGCAGATCGAGGAGCTCGGCCGCCTGTCCGAGCTCATGATCAACCACACGCCGCCGCGCAGCGACGAGGATTTCCGCGTGTTGTCGGATTCCAACGAACGTTTTCACAAGCTGATCATCGAGGCGGCACAGTCCGACAGGCTGGCGCGGCTGATTTCGATGACCATCGACATGGCGCTGGTCTTCCGCACCTACAAGATGTACTCGGAACGCGATCTGCAACGCAGCTCACTGCATCATCGTGAGATGGCCGAAGCGCTGCGTGCCCGCTCTCCCAACTGGGCCGCAAGTGTCATGCGCTCGCATCTGCTGGCCGCCGCCGGCAGCGTCGAATGGGAGTAGCGCCGTCTAAACTCAGCGCGACAACTCTGACACAAATTTGCGTTGAAACTGCCCGTAGCCGTCTTCTGTTACGCGCAGATGCGGTTGCGTCAGTCTGTGAAGCTCAGGCAGCCGGTGAAACGGTACTGTCGGACAGGCATGGTGCTCGGCGTGGTAGGGCATGTTCCATGCGAGCTTGCGGATGATGCTGTTGGTAAAGGTCGTTCGCGTGTTCTCGAACATGTTGGCCACCTGCGGACAGCGGCCGTGTTCAGCCAACAGGTAAAGCCTCAGAAACGGCTGACCCAGCAGAATGGGCACGAGCCATACGGTAAGGATCTCGGTAAAATTCCAGGCCAAGCCGACCACGGCGACGGCGGCATACAGAGCGAGCATGATGCGCGCTTCGGTCGCGATCGCACTCCGGCGCTGAAGCGGTACAAAACTGTCATCGCACAGGCCAAGCGCATTGCGAACCAGCGTCTTCACTTGTTCAAACAGCACCGGAATTCCGGAAACATGGACGACGTATTCGGACCATGTTTCCGGTTTGGCTTCTGCAAGCTCCGGATCAAGATCCGGATCCTGCGTGTGGCGGTGATGAGCAAAGTGGAAGTAACGGAACCAGGTGGGCGGCAGAAACAGCAGGAAACCGCAAACCTTGCCCACGACAGAGTTGAGGCGGGCCGTCTCGAACGGGGTCATGTGGCATGTTTCATGCAGCAGCGTGAACAGGAAGACGATCAGGATGCCCTGAACCGGAACCAGCGCCTGCCATCCGGGCACTTTCAGGACAATCAAGCTTCCGAAGCATAGGATCAGGCCCCAATGAACCGCAAGATGGATTAGCCCGACGGCATCAGACCTGGCGTTGAGCCGCTGGCGTTCATCCAGCGGCAGCGTTTTCAGAAATTCCCTGTGGTCCATCGAGAGTCCTTTCCAGGCCAATCTAAATCAAAGAAATTTTGCTGAAAAACGATGATTTTTGACTTATAGAAAAGAAAAACTTGTCTATTGGTGCTCTGAATGACGCCTTCTTTGCGCAGCCTGCAGGCTTTCGAGGCCGCCGCCCGGACCGGCAGTTTTGCTGCTGCCGCCGGTGAGTTGACCGTCACGCCGGCAGCGGTCAGTCAGTTGGTCCGCGGTCTGGAGACGCAACTTGGCAGGCAGCTGTTTCGCCGCGCCAATCGCGGCATCGCACTGACAGAGGCCGGGCGCGAAGTGCTTCCGAGGCTCTCGGCAGCCTTCGAGGAGATCAGTGGCGTGGCGCAGCAGTTGAGCGGATCGCCGCGACGAGCCCGGCTGACTGTGTCAGTACCACCCTCCATGGCAACCGGCTGGCTGCCGCCGCGGCTGGCGGCGTTTCTTGACCGGCACGGTTCAATGGATATCGCATTGAGGGGCTACGAGGATCCGGTCGATTTCGACCACGACCGGATCGATGTCCGCCTTACCTACGGGCCGTTCCACTATCCGGCTCACGCTGCAGAGACCGTCATGGAGGACCGCGTCTATCCGGTCTGCTCGCCCGAATTCCTGAGCCGGTTCGGCCCGATAGGCTCAGCCGCGGATCTGACCAGCGTGCGGCTAATACACACGGATTGGGGGCCGGCCGCGGCAATCTTCCCGACCTGGGGGACTTTCCTGGGCACTACCGCAGACCAATCCAACCGGGCAATCGAAGGCGGCATCGTTGCCAACGCCTCGCACACCGCGATCGAACTCGCTGCGAACGGCCTGGGTGTTGCACTTGGTCAGGGCATTTTCGTCGCCGACGCACTGAAGCAGGGTCGGCTTGTCCGGCCACTGAAAAGGTCCATGCCCCTCAGCCAGCCCTATTGCCTGACAATCCGTCAGGGCAGCAGCTTACGGCCGGAGGTCCAGGCATTCCGCGACTGGATCCTCCCGGAAATAAGGCGCTGCGTCGCTTCAATCTCGACCCGGTCCTGAGTCGACCGAAATCGGCTATCCGGTTACTTCGCCGACGAGAACCTGCGGCTCACCGCTATAAAAGTTCGGAATGTCCTTCACCGCCGGCCCGGAAGCGGCCATGCCTGCATCAAGCGCCGCTTGATCGGCGAAAACAAACGTCGCAATGGCATGATAACCGGCAGGAACGTTGGGGCCTCCGGCGAGCCCCTTGGTCACCACCGTGCGCTCAACATGCGGGCTCATGTGCTCATGGACGATGTCCATGTGTTTGGACAGGTAATAGTCATGATCGAACGTGGTGCCGTTTGCGGTCGGATAGAGAACCTGAAGTGAAAAGCTCATGAGTGACTCCGTCTATGTTTGAGTGAGTTGGTTTTCAAAAAGATCAGTCGACTAACGATCGGCGAACGCCAACCGCAAGCCGAGAAGCCCAAAGGCACCGGCGAAGCTACGCCGCAGCCAGGTCATGGCCCGTGGTTTCGCGGCGAGATAGGACCTGGTTGCCGCGGCAAACAGCCCGTAGCCGATGAAGACGACAAAGGTGAGCGCCATGAAGACCAGCGCCAACACGAGCATGTCGAGCGTCGGATTGACGGCGGCTGCCGGCACAAATTGCGGCAGAAAGGCCAGGAAGAACAGCGACAATTTGGGATTGAGAATGTTGAGCAGGAAGCCATTAAAGACGATGCGCAACACCGCCGGCTCTGACTTCTCCTCCGCCACCTGCAACGGCCCCGACTGCCGCAAAACGCTCCAGGCCATGTAGAGCAGGTAGGCAACACCAAGATATTTGACGATCTGGAAGGCCAGCGCGCTGGCATGCAGCAAGGCCGCAAGACCGACGATACTGGCAACGATGTGCGGCACGATGCCAAAAGTGCAGCCGAGTGCTGCCCAGGACGCAGCCCGTGCACCACGCCCCAGCCCCCAGGCCAGCGTGTAGATAACGCCGGTGCCAGGCAACAAAACGACAATCAGGGAGGTGAGAAGGTATTCAAAACTCATGGGATGGGCTCTCGTGAAAAACAGGCCTCGACCATTTCACTTCGTTTGACACGACGCAAGTGGAGCGGTCAGTCCGGTCATCCGAAACCGCGACTCAACTCCGCCGGACGATCCCCGCTTCGACCCAGGCATCGAAGATCTTCAGTGCTTCGAAGCAAAACTCGGGATCGTTGATATGAGCATCGATTTCCGTGGCCTTGACTGTGGGGGAAACGGTTGTCCGCAACTCGTCCAGAAAGGCCGCCAACCCTTCGGGGTCATGGCAATCGCCGCCCGGGCGATCCCATTCCTCGATCCCGCCATTGGGGATGATCAGGTGTGTAGGTGCCGGACTTTCTCCCAATCGGCTGTTCAGTTCGCGGGCAATCTCGCGACGCTCATCGGCGTTGTAGTACGTGTTCTTGACCAGCTTGTTGTGGGTGTGGATCGGGCGATCCTGGAAGCGGTCGGGGATGTCCTGCCAGCCGGCAAAGTCGATCAGGTCCATGCAGCCGGGCGCCACGATCTGGGGGATACCGGCGCGCCCCGCCGCCCTGTGGCGGTCCTTCCCTGCGTTGACGACCGAACCGGCCAACAGATTGCCGAGCTCACAGCCGGCAAAATCCATCACGCAGACGAACCCTTTCTGCGCGGCAATCTGCTCGAACGCCATGCCGCCCATCCCCATGGCGTGAAAGACGGCGACTTCGTAGCCGCGTCTCTCGAGCTCGGGCTTCAGAGTCTTGATGTATTTCAGGCAAGAGGTGCCGAGCGAGGTGATACCCACGGTTGGTTTTGCAACGCCGATGGGTTCCGCGGCCCGCGCGGCCCCCAGCACCGCTCCGGCGGCCTGCGCCAGGGAAGATTTGCAGATCGCATTCACACCGTAGAGGCCACCGGCCCACAGGATCATCTGAATATCTGGCGACAGGCGGTCCGCCGGGATCAATGCTGAAAAAGACACTGTCGAGACCACATATTTCGGCACGCCGATGGGCAACGACTGGCAGACATCCAGAGCAAGGTCGGTGCCCATGGTGCCGCCAAGGATAATGACGCCATCCACCTTGCCTCCGTCGAAAAGCTGACGGGACAGCGTGCAAGCGCCGTTGGACATGATCTGCATGGCCAGATGTTCGCTTCCACTGTCGATGGCGGCCTTGATGGAACTGCCACCTGCTTCGGCCACATCGTGTTTGGAGTAGTCCGTCGGTTTTTCGGGATCTCCGAGAACGCTGACATCCATCGTCAAGACCGTCCCGCCCAGGGCGGTGATCTTGTCCGCTATGAATTCAAGTTCATCGTTCTTGGTGTCGTAGGTCCCGACGACCAGAATGGTTTTGTCCGCCATGGTGTTCCTCCCTGAAAGCTCCGGGGCTTAACCCCCATTTCTCACACTCTCTGTCGTCTGCGTTGCTTTTCGGCGAGGCAGATACGGTTCCAGGCGACGAAAAGCGTATCGGGCCATACGGTTGAGGCGCATGGGACCGTAGATGTCCGCCGAAATGCAACCCTTCGGGCCGGCTGAAGCGCGCGACAGCGTGCGTCGAAGCGCTTGCCCGTACACTTGGTACGCCCTGCGCACTTCTCCTGCGCTGACGCGCGCTTGAGCCGGCGCAGACCACAGAGAGTGTGAGAAATGGGGGTTAACCGCGCATGATTTGCCCCTTGGGGTCGTAATACGGCGCCAGTTGCACCTTCAGAGGATACATTTTCCCGGCGATCTGGACGTCGAACCCGCCTTCGTCGATCCAGCCCCTGCTGACGCCGGCATCCCTGTGCAGACTGGCCAGCCCAACCATGGCCTCAAGCCGAAACCCCCAATCGCCCGACGTCACGTGCCCGACAATCTCGCCGCTTTTCCAGATCGGCTCGTTGTGGATCAGATAAGGCCCATCAATGGCCGTCACACCGTCGACCAGACAGGACACCGTGCGGTGCTGCGTGGCCGGACCGTCCGCCTTCTGGCTGGCCAGGATGTCCTTGCCGAGAAAGTCGCCTTGCTTGTCCAGACTGACCGCAAAGCCGAGACCGGTCTCATAGGGCGTGTCGTCTTCGCCGATATCGTGGCCAAGGTGGCGAAAGCCTTTTTCAAGCCGGCAGGTATTCATCGCGAACATGCCCATGTGCCGCAGCCCCAGCGGTTTGCCGGCTTCCATCAGCGCATGGTAGACACCGGCCGTGAACTCGGTCGGCATCATCAATTCGTAACCCAGTTCGCCCAGGAACGACCGGCGGATGGCCCATCCGCGGGCGTAGGCCATGTCGATCTCCTTCGCGGCCCCGAACGGAAACCCCTCATTGGAAAGATCATCACCCGAAATTGCTGCCAGAATCTCGCGAGACTTCGGTCCGTGGATCGAAATCAGGCCGTAGCCGGAGGTGGCGTCAAAAATCTCGAAGCGCCAATCGGCATCGGCGTGATCCTTGATCCAGCTCTGATCGCGCATCTGGCTGGGATGGCCGGTGATGACCATGAAGCATTCCGGGCCGATGCGCGAAACGGTGACGTCGGCCTCGATCCCGCCGCGCCGGTTGAGAAACTGAGTGTAGACCGAGGTGCCAACCTCCACATCCATCTGGGCTCCGCAGACACGGTTCAGGGCCTTGACCGCATCCGGTCCCTGAACCTGGATTTTGGCGTACATGGACTGATCAATGAGGACAGCGGCGTCGCGGGCGGCGAGACATTCCTCCTGAACCAGGCCGGACCAATCCTTCCAGCGAAGGCTCGGCTTCTCGTTCCAGCCGTTCTTGCTGGGGTCGAAATACATCGGTATTTCCCAACCGATCCGTTCAGCAAAAACAGCACCGGCATCAGTAAGGCGATCATGCAGCGGCACCTTGCGCACACCCCTTGCCGAGTGCACCTGACGGCCCACCCAGCTGACGCCATAATGGAAGCCGACCGACTCGGCGCTGCGGTCATGATTGTACCTTGTGTTGCGCTGGAAAGGATGCGCGCGGCGCGCCAGCATGGGACCCATGCCCCGCGAAGGCTGACCATCGATCATCCACTCGGCCATGGTCAGCCCGACTCCGCCGGAGTTGAGGATGCCGTTCGAATTCATGCCGGTGGCAACGAACAGTCCTCTGATTTCGCTGGTCGGCCCGAGATAGGGACGTCCGTCGGGCGTGAAACTTTCAGGACCGTTGAAGAACGTCTGAATGCCCATGTCTCCCAGCGCCGGCATGCGTTCGAACATTGTTTCAAGGCATGGTTCGACATGGTCCATGTCGAACGGCAGCTCGTCGAACTCGAAATCTTCGGGAATGCCATCGGCGCCGTAGGGTTTGCCGTGTTTTTCGAAAGACCCGATGAGCAGCTTGCCCGCGTCTTCCTTCCAATAGGTGCGTTCCTCGGCGATGTTCAAAATAGGCAGGTCCCTTGGCAGGCCGTCAACGGGTTCTGTCACGATATAGAAGTGTTCCGTGGCATGCAGCGGCACGGTCACGCCGTGGGCCTTGGCAAAGAGATGGCTCCACATGCCGCCCGCCAACAGAACCTTATCCGTCGCGATGTCACCCTTGTCGGTCTTCGCGCCCACCACCGTGCCATTGCGGACGATCAGCTCTTCAACTCTGGTGTCTTCAAAGACCTGCGCTCCCAGCGCCTTGGCGCCCTTGGTCATGGCAACGGTCACGTCCAATGGATTGACCTGCCCGTTCGACGGTACGAAGAACGCCGACTTGACGTCATCGGTCTCGATCCACGGCCATTTCTCCTTCAGCTCCTCGGGCGAAAGAAGAAAAGTCTCGATGCCCATCCGAACCGCATGGTCATGACTGCGCAGAAGCTGTTCATGTCGCACATCGCCGATGGCGAGGTTGATGGTGCCGTTGGGTTTGTAACCCGTTCCTTGGCCGGTTTCTTCCTCCAGATCGCGAAACAGACGTGCAGTGTATTTGCCAAGCTCGGTCTGGGCTGTGCTGTCGCGCAACTGGCCGACGATCCCCGCAGCGTGCCAAGTGGTTCCGCTGGCGATCTTGCGACGTTCGATCAGAACCGCTGCTTCGCCGCGCTTGGCCAGATGGTAGAGCGTCGAAACACCGATGATACCACCACCGATGATGACAACAGGAGAGTTTTGCGGGACGGGATTGGCCATGGTCTTCCTGATTGGATACGGGTTGGGGCAGAACTAGGCGAAGGCGAGCGTTGGTACGTCGACGATGGTGGCGCCGCCGTCGACCGTCAGGGTCGCACCGGAGATCATCGCTGCCTCATCGCTGCATAGGAAGGCCGCCGCGTTGGCCACGTCTACCGGCATCGCGGGTTTTCCGAGCGGCACATCCCGCGTGACAACCGCATAGGCCTCCTCAATGTCGGCAAGCTCCTTGCGCTCCACCAGTTCCTGCATCTCGCTGTCGGCCATCTCTGTGCGCACCCAGCCGGGACAGATCGTATTGCAGCGCACGCCCTTGGGGCCGAAATCACGGGTGATGGATTTGGCGAGGCCCACCAGCGCATGTTTCATGGTGACATAGCCGCAGGCCTCTGGTCCCGCCGCCAGTCCCGCGATCGAGGAAATCATGAGCACGTTGCCCTTCTGTCGGATCAGGTCGGGCATGGCTGCACGCGCGGTCACCATCGCGGTATTCAGATTGGCCTCTACCGCTTTGTGCCATTCCTCGTCAGTGCTATCGGTGAGCGTGCCGAAGCCAAAGCCGCCGGCGTTGCAGACAAGCACATCAAGGGCACCAAAGCGATCATGGATTTTCTCAACGGCGGCGTTAACCTGGTCGGGCGAAGCGGCATCCGCCTGAACCACAAGGCCGTTGATCGCGGCGGCAACCTTTTCCAACGGATCCGCGCGACGCCCCATCAGCGCAACATTGGCGCCTTCGGCGCTGAGCCTGGCGGATATGGCGGCACCGATGCCGGTGCCTGCGCCCGTCACGAGAACTGTTTTTCCTGCATAACGTGTCATCGAGGCCTCCCCGTGAAATGGCAGATCAGCTTGATGTTCCCCGCTTCGCCGGCATGGGCGCGCGCCTTCACCTGCGCGCCCATGCTGCGGCTTACTCTTCGAGCAGTTTGTTGATCCGGTCGAGGGTCCCGGCGTCGGTCTCGATCAGCGCGGAAGATTCGTCGGCACCCTTCCAGTAGATCAGCGCACCGGTTTCCGCGGCGATTTCCCTGGCCCGCTCCGAAGCCATGACCCGTTCCGCAACTTCGGCAATCTTCGCCCGCACATCCTGCGGCGTGTCCTTGTGCACGAACAGGCCGTTCCACAGGCTGACATTCAGTTCCGGCTCCAGTTCCCCGATCGTCGGTACGTCGGGCGTCAACGGAATACGGCGATCGCCGATCGTCACCAGCACATTCACCTGATCGATACAGGGCAGAACCGATTGCAGGTTGGTGTTGATGACGTCCGCATCACCGGAGGCGAGCGTGTTGCAGTCCAGCATGTCGAATGCGGAATCGGCCTCGTATTCCATTCCCCGCACCTTGGCCAACGCAAGCGAAACCTGGGTCGGCACCAGGAAGGACCCGAAGTGACCCAGCACGACCGGATTTTCCTTGGCGTAGCTGATCAGGCCGTCAATGTCGGAATAGGGCTGCGACTTCGATGAAGCCAGAATGAAAGGATAGGTCAGAAAAACCCCGATGGGTTCGAACGGATTGGGATCAAGGGCCGGGATGCCAACATGCGGGCCGACCACCGGGACATCGATCACGAACGATCCGATCATATATCCATCCGCAGGGGCCTCTGCGAGGGCTGCCGCTCCCGGAAACGGACCGCCGCCGCCGCCGGGCTTGTTCACGACGGCGGCCGGGACGCCATGGGTTTCCTGAAACTCGTCGGCCACCAGCCGCGTGAGAATGTCTTCCAGATCTCCGGGAGGAAAGGGCACGACGAAGCTCACGGGTTTCTCGGGATACTCGGCCACGGCAGCCATGGGCACGAGGCCGGTAGCCAGCGCCACGGTGCATGCCAATTTCAGGATGGATTTCATCGATTTCGCCCTCCGATTGATCGCTTTCAGCTTGACGTGTCATTATTTGACACACTATAGTCAAATTTACTACTGCCCCTTTTTCGAGGGCCTGTCAACTCTCAGTTCGATAGGCTCACGACCGTCTTGAGGACATTCACCCTATGGGAACCATCACCAAGGCCCTGAATTTGCTTTCACATTTTTCTTCCGAACGAGGCGAAATCGGCCTGGCGAGCTTTGTGAGGCTGAGCGGGGGAGACAAGGCCACGGTGCGGAGGCACCTTGTGGAACTCGAAAAGAACGGTTTTCTGGAACAGCACCCCGAAACACGGCAATATCGACTAGGGCCGGCCCTTCTGCGCCTTGCCTCGATCCGCGAGAGACACTTTCCTGTCCGTGCCGCGATCATCCCCGTCGTCGAGCAAATGGCTGAAACCCTGGGTGAACTGGTTCACGCATCGCTTCTGCAAGGCAGATCCATGTCGCCCGTGTTTCATGCAGATCCGCAGATCCACGGATTGCACGTCATATTTGACGAGGGCGAAATGCTCCCGCTGCATGCAACGTCTTCAGGATTGGCGATGTTGGCCTTCGGCCCGGACGGGATCCTGGACTCCGCTCTGGCCGGCGAACTCCAATCGTTCGCGCCCAACACGGTGGTCGGGCGATCGGACCTGCAGCATCTGGTCAGCCAGACCCGGGACCGGGGTTACAGCTTCTCCGATCAATACTTCACCCGGGACATCCTGTCCTACGGCATGCCCTTTTTTGGCACCGAGGGTGGGGCGATCGGCACACTTGCAGTACCATTGCCGCAATCGCGACACGCGGACGAGCTTGAAGCCAAAATCCTCTCATCCCTTCGCAACGGATGTGAAACGATCACTCGCTCCTGCGGCGGGGAAGTTCCCGATGACCTGCAGAAAAAGTGGAGCCAGCTTCCGGCGTGTAACTGAGGTCGCCCGGAACGAGGAATGAAGATGAGCCGAACCAACGTGCAACTGATCGCCGACCGGGCCCGACTTTTGGGACCCAACGTGTCGACCTTTTATGATGACCCCGTTCACATCGTGAAGGGCAAGGGCGTCTGGCTATGGGATGCGGATGGCCGGAAATACCTCGACTGCTACAACAACGTCCCACATGTGGGACATTGCAACGAACGCGTGGTCGAGGCGATCTGTCGACAGGCGAGCACACTCAACACCCACACCCGTTACCTGCACAACGGCATTCTCGACTATGTTGAGCGCCTGACCGGCACGATGGATGCGCCGCTGGACACAGCGATCATGACCTGCACCGGTTCGGAGGCCAACGACATTGCTCTGCGCATGGCCGAAGCTGTCACCGGCAAGCGTGGCATCGTTGCGACTGATGCGACCTACCACGGCAATACGGCATTAGTCAGTCAACTGAGTCAGAACAATATCCCCACAGTAGGCTTTGGCCTGGATCGTTATTTCCGCTTTGCCGAAACGCCGGACAGCTACCGCAATCCCGATCCGGACGGGACCAGGTTTGCCGACGCCGTGGCGGAGCAGATTGAAGAGCATGAGAAATCCGGAACCGGATTTGCAGCCCTCGTGGTCTGTCCGTTCTTCCTGAACGAAGGCTTCCCGATCATGACGGGCGGCTGGCTGAAACCGGCGGCCGAGACGGTGCGCAAAGCCGGCGGCCTGCTGATCTGCGACGAGGTCCAGTCGGGTTTCGGTCGCACTGGAACACATATGTGGGCGCACCAGAAGATGGGCGTCGTGCCGGACATCGTGACCCTGGGCAAACCGATGGCCAACGGTCACCCCGTCGGCGGTGTTGTCACGGGTGCGGAGATCATGAAAGCCTTTCGGACGGGGTTCCGCTATTTCAACACCTTCGGCGGCAATCCCGTCTCGGCCGCGGCAGCCATGGCCGTGCTTGAAGAAATGGACGACAAGAACCTCATGGCCAATGCCAAGGCGGTTGGCGACCACGCCCGAGCGCGGCTGAACAAGATGAGGGAGAAGCACGAGGTGATCGGCGATGTTCGTGGGTCAGGCCTGGTGTTCGGCGCTGAACTGGTGCTGGACCGAGAGAGCAAAGAACCGGCCAGCGCGTTTACCGACCGAGTCATCAACGCCATGCGCCACCGTGGAATTATCCATTCGAAGCTCGGCCGCCATAAGAACACCCTGAAGATTCGCCCGCCGATGCCTTTTTCGATCGAGAACGCAGATCTTCTGATCGATACGCTCGATGAGGTCCTCGCGGAGACCCCGCTGAATTGATGGACCACATTGTCGAAAAGGCCCTTGTTCTGTGGGACATGGAAGGCGCGCGACATAGCCTGATCGCCACGCGCGAAAACCGCGTCTATCGCGTGAACCACGCCGGCAAAACCTTTGCCTTGCGACTGCACCGGCCGGGCTATCGGACGGATCAGGAGCTATGGTCCGAATTGCAGTGGATGAGCGCCATTGCGCAGGGAGGATTGCATGTCCCTGCACCCGTGTACTCGGCCTCCAACGCGTTTCTTCACGTGGTCGACGGCACGCAGGTCGATATTCTGACTTGGTTGGCGGGCGAACCGATCGGCAACACCGGCGAGGCGTTGCAAGCCGTCGATCGAACAGGACTTTTCCACAGCATCGGCCGTGAAATGGCAAAGCTCCACGCGATCTCAGACGATTGGACGGTTCCCGAAGGTTTTGAGCGATGCACCTGGGATCGCGAGGGACTTCTGGGAGATCAACCGCTCTGGGACCGGTTTTGGGAGAACCCGACGCTTAACGACGACGACCGCACCCTGTTCCTGACGGTTCGGGATCGGGCCGACGAAGCTTTGAAACAGCTGGAAGCGGTGCTGGACTTCGGGCTGATCCATGCCGATCTCGTGCGCGAAAACATCATGGCGGACGGAGACAAGCTCCAGCTGATCGACTTTGACGATTCCGGCTTTGGATTCCGCCTGTTCGATTTGGCGACCACGCTTCTCAAGAACCGCCGGGAGTCGGACTATCCTGATCTCCACGCCGCGTTGCTCGAAGGGTATGCGAGTCAGCGAGATATCGATACGGATGCCCTCGATCTGTTCATCCTGCTGCGCGCATTGACCTATGTCGGCTGGATCATCACGCGCTTGCCGGAAGAAGGCGCCGACATTCGCAATGCCCGCTTTGTGGCGAACGCCCGCGCCTTGTCGCAGGATTATCTCGCAACCTAATCCGTGGAGGCGCGAAGCGCCGCGCTGGCCGCCAGAGGGCCGAGCACCGAAAAGAACAGCGTCAGCGCACACAGGATCAGGAAGGGCGGCAGAAATGGTGCCGGATCTTCTACCGCACCGGTCACGGCGCTGACGCCGAAGATCAGCACCGGGATCGACAGTGGCAACACCAGCACCGAAACGAGCAGACCGCCGCGGGGCAGCGACACCGAGACGGCGGCGCCGACAGCGCCGATAAAGGTGATTGCGGGTGTTCCGGCAAGCAGTGTCGCGACAACCGCGGCAATCGCGACGCCATCGACGTTCATGAACAGGCCAAGCAGCGGCGATACGACCACCAGCGGCAGGCCGGTTGCCACCCAGTGGGCGGCACATTTTACCAGCACCGTGAGAAATAGCGGCGTCTCCTGCATCAGCATGATGTCGAGGGAGCCGTCTTCGCGGTCTGCCTGGAACAGGCGGTCGAGACCAAGCAGAGCGGCGAGCAGAGCGCCAATCCACAGGATCGCCGGTCCGATGCGGGCCAGAAGATTGAGATCGGGGCCAACGCCGAACGGCACCACGGCGACCACGGCAAGAAAGAACAACACGCCGATCAGTGCCCCGCCGCCGGCGCGCGTGGCCAACCGCACATCGCGAACGAAGAGCGCGCCCATCAGCGACCGGCTCCTGCGGTTTCCGAGAACGCCGCCTCGGCGTTCGGCTGCAGGATCAGGCTGCGCGGTGCGGTCAGGCCCAGTGGCTGGTGCGTCGCGGCGATCACCAGCCCCCCTTCATCGAGATGCCGCGAAACCAGGCCGGCAAAAAGATCGACCGACCCCGTATCGAGTGCCGCCGTCGGTTCGTCCAGGATCCACACCGGTCGCCAGGACAGGAGTAGCCGCGCCATGGCCATGCGCCGCTGCTGTCCGGCTGACAGGTAGCCGAAAGGCAGGTGTTCCAGCCCGGCTAGTCCCACGGATTGCGTGGCAGTCGGGATATCGGGCACCGTGGCTCGGTCGTCTTCACTGCGCATGAAGTTCTGCCAGAACGCCAGGTTTTCACCAACACTCAGGGCGTGCTTCATGCCATTGCTGTGACCGAGATAGTGGCAGGCTTCGGCCACCCGCTCATATGCGCCACCTTCAAGCGTGACCTGGCCGTGTGAATCCGGCAAAAGACCGGCCAGTATGCGCAATAAAGTCGACTTGCCGACTCCATTCGGGCCGGAGACGACAAGAGCTTCTCCGGACGCAAGGGAAAAGGAAATGCCGGAAAAGAACACCTGTTCACCGCGCGCAACGCTGACATTTTCGGCAATCAGCCGCATGAACAAGCAATCCCCTGACAGGCTTTTCGGTCTGCTAACCGCATCGCGAAAAAATCCCCCTATGACCGATGTTGGTCTGGAACCGTTCTAGAAAATTATCTATATGTCCATCAACCACGCCAGCGGTCGGCGTGAAACCATATTTGCGCCGAACATGGAATCCGGTCAATCCGCATGGTTGGCTCTCCACGGACGGACAGCGGAAATGGCCGCACCCGCAGGCTAATTCGTGTCTCAACACGTCGCAGCGTTCGTCCGACAGTTTCGGTGAACTACGTAGATGGGACCGCCTGTGACAACTTCACTCGACAGCTTCAACTGCCGCAAGACCCTCAAAGTGGGAGATGCGGAATACACCTATTTCAGTCTGACGGAAGCCGGGAAGAACGGCCTTGACGGCATCTCGGCCTTGCCGTTTTCCATGAAGGTGCTTCTGGAGAACCTGCTGCGCAACGAGGATGGCCGTTCGGTCACCAAAGACGACATCCAAGCCGTCGCAGAGTGGCTGAACGACAAGGGCACAGCCGGCAAGGAAATCGCCTACCGTCCGGCCCGCGTGCTGATGCAGGATTTTACCGGAGTTCCCGCGGTGGTCGACCTGGCGGCAATGCGCGACGCAATGCAGCAGCTCGGCGGCGATCCGCAGAAGATCAACCCGCTCGTGCCAGTCGATCTGGTCATCGACCATTCGGTGATCGTTGACGAGTTCGGCACCGAGCAGGCTTTTGCCCGCAACGTGGAACTGGAGTATGAGCGCAACGGCGAGCGCTATCGCTTCCTCAAATGGGGTCAGCAGGCCTTCGACAATTTCCGCGTCGTACCGCCCGGCACCGGCATCTGTCACCAGGTCAATCTCGAATATCTCGGCCAGGCTGTCTGGACCAAGGATGTCGACGGAACAACCGTAGCGTATCCCGATACCTGCGTCGGCACCGATTCCCACACCACCATGATCAACGGCCTCGGCGTGCTCGGTTGGGGCGTCGGCGGCATCGAGGCAGAAGCCGCGATGCTCGGCCAGCCGATCTCCATGCTGCTGCCGGAAGTCATCGGGTTCCGCCTGATTGGTAAACCGAAGGAAGGCGTGACGGCGACCGATATCGTTCTGACGGTCGTGCAGATGCTGCGCCAGAAGGGTGTCGTCGCCAAGTTCGTCGAGTTCTTCGGCCCCGGCCTGGAAAACATGACGCTGGCCGACCGCGCCACCATCGGCAACATGGCGCCGGAATACGGCGCCACCTGTGGTTTCTTCCCGATCGACGGTGAAACCGTCAAATATCTTGAGCAGACGGGCCGCGAGGAAGCCCGTATCGCTCTTGTCGAGGCCTATTGCCGCGACCAGGGCATGTGGCGCGAAGAGGGTGCCGCCGATCCGGTCTTCACCGACACGCTTGAGCTCGATCTCGGCGACGTGGTGCCGTCCATGGCCGGCCCGAAGCGCCCCGAGGGCCGCATTCCGTTGGAAGGTATCGCCGCCGGTTTCGACAAGTCGCTGGCCGAGGAATACGACAAGACGGTTGGCACGGACACCCGCTATGCGGTCGAGGGCGAGGATTACGATCTGGGGCATGGCGATGTAGCGATTGCCGCCATCACGTCCTGCACCAACACATCGAACCCGTCGGTGCTGATCGGCGCCGGGCTACTCGCCCGCAATGCGCTGGCCAAGGGACTGAAGACCAAACCCTGGGTAAAGACGTCGCTGGCCCCCGGCTCACAGGTCGTCGCCGAATATCTCGAGCGCTCCGGCCTGCAGGACGACCTTGATCAGCTCGGCTTCAACCTGGTCGGTTTCGGCTGCACCACCTGCATCGGCAATTCCGGCCCGCTGCCGGGCCCGGTCTCCAAGACCATCAACGACAAGGGCCTGATTGCCGCCGGCGTGCTCTCCGGAAACCGCAATTTTGAGGGCCGTATTTCCCCCGACGTGCAGGCCAACTACCTGGCCTCTCCGCCGTTGGTCGTTGCCTACGCGTTGGCCGGAACGGTGACCAAGGACCTGACCACCGAGCCCATCGGCGAGGATCAGGACGGCAATCCCGTCTTCCTCAAGGATATTTGGCCTTCCTCGCAGGAGATCCAGAAGTTCATTGCCGAAAACGTCACCCGCGAGCTGTTCGAATCAAAATATGCCGACGTCTTCAAGGGCGACGAAAACTGGCAGCAGGTGCAGGTTCCGGCTGGCGAGACCTACGCCTGGGATCCGGAATCAACCTACGTCCAGAACCCGCCCTACTTCACCGGCATGGGCAAGACGGCCAAGGGCATTTCCGACATCAAGGGCGCCCGTGTGCTCGGCCTGTTCGGCGACAAGATCACCACCGACCACATCTCGCCCGCCGGCTCAATCAAGGCCCAATCGCCTGCCGGCGCCTATCTGATGGACCACGACGTCAAGGTGGCCGACTTCAACCAGTTCGGTACCCGTCGCGGCAATCACGAGGTGATGATGCGCGGCACCTTCGGCAACATCCGCATTCGCAACCACATGCTCGGGCCGAACGGCAAGGAAGGCGGTTACACGATCCACTATCCGTCCAAGGAAGAGATGTCGATCTTCGACGCCGCCATGCTCTACAAGCAGGAAGGCGTGCCGCTGGTCATCTTTGCCGGCGTCGAATACGGCAACGGATCGTCGCGCGACTGGGCGGCAAAGGGCACCAACCTGCTCGGCGTGCGCGCAGTGATTGCTCAATCCTACGAGCGCATCCACCGCTCAAACCTGGTCGGCATGGGCGTCATCCCCTTCATCCTGGAACAAGGCACCAGTTGGGAAAGCCTCAATTTGAAGGGCGACGAACTGGTTACCATCGAAGGCCTGCACGACATCCAGCCGCGCGAGACCAAGACGGCGGTCGTGACCTATGGCGATGGTACGGTGAAGGAAGTGCCGATCATCTGCCGCATCGATACGATGGACGAGCTCGACTACGTCAACAATGGCGGCATCCTGCAGACGGTGCTGCGCGACCTCGCCGCCTGACGGCGGTCAACGCAATCCGGCTGGATCCACTCCAGCCGGATCGTCAGTTGCCTGGACTAGTAGTGTGCCGACCTTGACGCCAATGGCGTTGCCTTCGGCGGAGCGAACTTCGTCAGGTCAATCCCTTCGACAGCAGCCGTGTATTCATCGAGGCTCGGTGTTCTGCCAAGAATTGCGGACAGCACCACAACCGGCGTCGAGGCCAGAAGCGACTCACCCTTCTTGTCGTCTGAATCTTCCACCACGCGTCCCTGGAACAACCGCGTCGACGTGGCCAGAACCGTATCGCCCTTCTCGGCCTTCTCCTGATTGCCCATGCACAGATTGCAGCCGGGACGTTCCAGATAGAGGATGTTCTCGTACTCGGTGCGCGCCGTGTTCTTGGGCTTGTCGTCGTCGAATTCGAAACCGCTGTATTTTTGCAGGATGGCCCAGTCGCCCTCCTCCTTCAACTCATCGATGATGTTGTAGGTTGGAGCCGCGACAACCAGCGGGGCGTTGAATTCGACCTTGTCGCCGGCGCTTTCCAGGTTCCTCAGCATCTGGGCAACGATCTTCATGTCGCCCTTGTGCACCATGCATGAACCGACAAAGCCCAGATCCACCTTCTTTTCGGCGCCGTAATAGGAAATAGGCCTGATAGTGTCGTGAGTGTAGCGCTTGGACACGTCCGCGTTGTTGACGTCCGGGTCGGCGATCATCGGTTCGTCGATTTCGTTCAGGTCGACAACCACTTCCGCGAAATATTTGGCGTTGTCATCGGGCGCCAGGGCAGGCTTTTCGCCTGATCTGATTTCCGCGATGCGTCTGTCGGCCTTCTCGATCAGACCGTGCAGAGTGCGCGCCGGATTTTCCATGCCCTTGTCGATCATGATCTGGATGCGGCTTTTGGCCAGTTCCAGCGATTCGATCAGCGTATCGTCCTGCGAGATGCAGATTGCCGCTTTGGCCTTCATTTCAGCCGACCAGTCGGTGAAGGTAAAGGCTTGATCAGCGAGCAGAGTGCCGATGTGAACCTCGATGACCCGTCCCTGGAACACGTTGTCACCGAACTGATGCAGCATCTGCGCCTGGGTCGCGTGAACCACATCGCGGAAATCCATGTGATCCTTCATGGTACCCTTGAAAGTAACCTTGACGGACTCCGGAATGGGCATCGTCGCTTCGCCGGTGGCCAGCGCCAGTGCGACGGTTCCCGAGTCGGCCCCGAAAGCCACGCCCTTCGACATGCGGGTATGCGAGTCGCCACCAATGATGATCGCCCAGTCGTCGACAGTGATGTCGTTGAGGACCTTGTGAATGACGTCCGTCATCGCATGGTAGACCCCTTTCGGATCCCGCGCGGTGATGAGGCCGAATTTGTTCATGAATCCCATGAGCCTGGGAATGTTGGCCTGCGCCTTCAGGTCCCACACCGAGGCGGTGTGACAGCCGGACTGATAGGCACCGTCGACGGTGGGCGCAATGACGGTTGCCGCCATCGCTTCCAGCTCCTGCGAGGTCATCAGGCCCGTCGTGTCCTGCGAGCCGACGATATTGACCTTGACGCGCACATCCGAACCGGCGTGCAGGGTCTTGCCGCCGGTGACTCCAACCGCATTCCGGTTGAAGATTTTCTCGACGGCCGTCAGGCCTTGCCCCTCATGAGAGATTTCCTTCGACGGCGCAAAGACCGGCGTCGGCTCGACGCCGAGCGCGGCGGAGGCGAAAGTCTGCAGTTTCTTGCCGAATACGATGGCATAGGAACCACCCGCCCGCATGAACTCCATCTTCTGCGGAGTGAAAGAAGAGGACACATCGACGAGTTCCTCATCACCCGCGTCGCTCAACAGCCTTTTGTCCTTGGTGTTGATGGTCAGCACGGTCCCGGTTTCGACCGAGTACTTCTGCTCAAGAACTGGATTGCCGTCATTGTTGAGGATCGGCTTGCCGTCATCATCGAGTTTCTTCACCCAGTTTTTCAGATCGATCCCGATGCCGCCGGTCACTCCGACGGTGGTGAGAAAGATGGGTGAAATGCCGTTCGTGCCCGCAACGACCGGCGCGATATTGACGAAAGGAACGTAAGGGCTGGCCTGTTTGCCGGTCCAGAGTGCCACATTGTTGACGCCGGACATTCTGGAGGAGCCGACGCCCATGGTTCCCTTCTCGGCAACCAGCATCACCCTCTTGTCCGGATGCTGACCCTGCAATTCCCGTATCTTGGCCTGCGCCTCCGGTGAAATCAGGCACTGGCCGTGCAATTCCCGGTCCGATCGCGAATGCGCCTGATTGCCCGGTGACAGCAGATCGGTGGAGATATCACCCTCTGCCGCGACATAGGTCACAACCTTGATCTCGTCTTCGACGTCGGGGAGCTTTGTGAAAAACTCGGCCTTCGCATAGCTTTCGAGAATGTCCCTGGCGATTTGACTGCCGTCATCCAACGCATTCTTCAGGCGGTCGGTATCGGCGTCGTAGAGAAACACCTGGGTCTTCAGGACCTCAGCTGCATCCCGCGCAATGTCCTGGTTTTCGCCAAGCGCCAGGTCCAGCAGAACCTCGACCGACGGACCGCCCTTCATGTGCGACAGCAGCTCAAGGGCGAACGCGGGGGTGATCTCGGCAACCACCGCATCACCGACGATGATCTCCTTGAGAAATTTCGCCTTCTCACCGGCTGCGCTGGTCGTGCCCGGCAGCGTATTGTAGATGAAGTATTTCAGGGAGACGTCCCGGTGTTCGTGACCGGGGTCCTTGATCTGAGCAATGATTTCGCTCGTGAGCGCTGCATCATCAATCGGCTTGGGGGCAAGCCCCTGCTCTTTCCTGCTTTCAATCTCGGCGAGGTAATCTGCAAAAAGACTCATGGCAATCCTGTTGGTGTGATTGGCAGGGCAGCAGGTCAGCTGCCCACGATTGCGGACTGAGTACTTCAACCCGGATCGCCTTGCAAGGAACCGGAATTCAGCAATTCGGGTAATGCGGTATCGACTGTGATCATCCGTCGGACGCCCCTTTCCCAAATGCTAAAGAAAGCGACATTCAAACCTTCGACAGCATTTTTCCTCTCTGTCACCTCAAGGTGTCAGTCCTCGACTGAGCGCAATGCACGTATCTGCATGGGCGTCGCCTGAGCACTTTCCATCCTGGGAGCCCATTCGCTGAACCAGGGTTGAGCCAAATGGGCGTCAAGGTGTTCCTGGCTGGTCCAAATCTCAACTATGGTCAGTTTTTCCGTGCGCTCGGGATCCTGCCAGAGATCGTAGAGCTCGCAGCCATCTTCGCTGCGAGATCGACTGATGAACTCCTTGCGGAACATGTCCACAAAGGACTCCACCTGATCCGGTTTGATGTCCAGATCAACGATCAGTCTTGCCTTGGCCATCAGTCCGCGAGCTCCCAGAAGCGTTCATAGGTTGCCTTGAGCGGATGAAGATCCTTGCGGCCTTCCATGTAGTATCCGACCCATTCCGCCAGTCGACGTCCGGCCCGACGGCATGCTTCCTTTGCGTGATCTGCCCTGGGCTCGCCGGTTACGACCGCGCCATAGTGCAGGCTCTCCTTTTTTGCCACGTAGTCAGTGATGCCGAAAACGAAATAACCCATATTCATCATCATGATGGACAGTGACTGGCAATTGAGCTCGCCGCCACCTCCAAGGCTGCCGGCGGAGGTAAACGGAACCGCGAACTTTCCATCGGTCTTGAACCAGATGTCCGGTGTGCGGTCATCCCACCATTTTTTCATCTTCCAGGATATGCCACCCAGGTGAGTCGGGCAGCCAATGGCAATCCCGTCTGCCCAGAACACATCTTCGGTTTGTGCGTCATCGACATGCCTCACGCGAATGTCCATTCCCTCGACCTGCTCGACACCCTCCCTGACCAGGGGAACCATTGTTGACGTGAATTTCCGATCGCTGTCGCTGTCGTAGATGATCAAAATGTTGGCCATGTAAAACCTCCTCATTTGGCGTCTTGCGGATTTGGCGATCCGCCTAGGCTCCCCGGCCCGGCTGCTCCTCAATCTCTGGGAACCCCGAAGCGCAAACAAGCGCGCAGAAATCGGCACGAACCACATTTCGGAGAAGGACGACATATGGTTCGCCAACGGTGTTCAAGAGCCTTTGCCGGCCGACTCAAACAAGAAGATCCGCCGATCAGGAATCATTGTTTTATTCAATTCCATGATCTGCTGGGATCATGAAATGGCTATCCACGCGTCAAATCTGCGTTTACAGACGTGGTCGTTTCGGGCTTTGATGCGATCAACGGTGCGGCCGTTGCCTGATTTTTGCTGCTATTTCGAATATGTGATGACAGTCCCGCTCGTGACGGGCGATATGGATCCGGAGTCAGATGACGTTATCTCCCATTTTTCGATCTTCGGACGCCGTCGACCTTCTCGAACGGGAGGGGATCTGGGACAAGCTTGCCCCGGAACTGGATGCGCAGATGGCCGCCAATTCCGCCGTCATCGCAGACTTCAAGACGCTCATTGATCCGCAATACATCTCTTCTGAAAGCGGGGCGCTTGGCCAGGACCGACTGCAGTTTCTGCAGGAGAACTTCTTTCTGGTTCTCTTTCGGTCGGTGTTCGGCTGCTTTGCAAAGGATGCCAACCGGCTGCAGCTCTATTCGGAACTGAATTTCTGCATCCGGGGAACCATCACCGCCGCCGACAATCTGTTTGACGATGAAGGAAAGTCATGGCTTCCGCTGCGGTTGAAGGGTGGGCAGAGGTTCCAGTCAATCCTGCAACTGATGGCATTTGAGCGCCTGTCGAGAGCGGTTCTCGACCGCGGGTCCGGACACGATCTGCTCAGTCAAGCCGACATCGACCAGATTCAGCGGCGACTGTTTTCGATGATGGCCGGGATTGGAACCCTTGAGGGTTCGGAAGAAGCCGGCGTGGCTGAGGTTCCGGAGCCACGGGAAATGATCCCCAGGGTGCATGCGCTGCGCGGCGGGGACCTGTTTGCATTGTCCTTTGTCGCACCGACGGCAATGGAACCGTTGGAGCAGCAAAAAACCCTCTCCGAGGCGGAACAGGCCATTCGGGATCTGGGCATAGCCTTTCAGATCGTGGATGACCTCGTAGACTTCGAGGACGATATCGATCGTCAGTCCAACAATCTGCTAGCCGCCCAGATCCACCATTATGGGTCGGCTGAGGAGAAACTTCGGATGGGGGCGCTCGCAAATGGCCAATCCCATCCGCCCGATCTGGTCGAGACCTGCCTTGCCGAGTCCGCCGGAGTGGTGCTGGAAATGGCGCAGCAACACGCCATGTCGGCCGCATCTCGATTGCAGAAGCTTGGCCATTGGCTGGATCCTTCGATTGCCACCGAACTCGTCCGCGCCATTGTCGGCCTGGAGGGGTCGGAGCGAATAGAAGCGATCAGCCTGTAGAGCCCGACGCCGAAAGCCGCTCAGGGATCTCGAAGCACCGCCTCCCCGCATAGGCATCCGAATCGGCATAGCGTTTGATCAGCAGGCGCGAGACATATTCACACGGCACCGGCCGATCTGCCCGACCGCGCAACTTCTGCAAAACTCCCAGATTGAGCACGTGCGCCACGAGGAGCGGGGCTCGGACCCAGATCCGCCCGATTCCGCTGGGAAGCTCCAGCCCCAAACTGAGGCAATCATCCTCATCCATCAGGTCGAGGGTCAGTTGTCGTGGCAGGGTCCGCAGGTACCAGGGCAAAATACGCTCGGTGAAACCCAGGAGGCTTCGCTCAAGCTCCTGACCTTCCGGCGTCGATTCACATTGATGGTCCTTGATCGCAACAAATAGCCGCTCGGCGTGATCAAAATCGCGGGGCAACAAAGGCTCGGCAATGCCCAGAAAGTGGCCGATCACCCTCCAGGTGTGGATATAGGCCTCCCTTTCGTCATCACTGACTGCAACCTCGAAACTCCGAAGGCCCCTCAGCACCACGTAGGAGAAGTTCAGGAGCGTCAGACCCATCAGGGTTTGATCGACGGGCGCCTTGTCCCCCGGCTGACCAACGGCAGCAGTCTGGACCTGTTCCCCGTGTGCATGATGACCCGTTTCGCGAACAAGGTGCCTGATGGCCGAATGAATCAGACGGACCTTCTTTACGGTCGCGATCGCAGGAGCGGCATCGCTGATCAGTGCGCCGGGCGTCATGACGCTGACGAAAAAGTCGTGGGTTTCAAGCAGCCGACGATGAACATCGGTTTCCAGGCGATGGGTCGCATGCAGAACCTTCACCCCGTCGCGGCTCAGATAACACTCCGGCAAGCTGGCGCAGACCAGGATCAAATAGCAGGTATACTGATACTTCTGGATCATCGCCGTCGCGCGTTCGATCTTCTCGACATCCGCCCATTCCGGAAGCGCCTTGTCACCGTAGAGATAGTCGTGCAGTCGACTGAAAGTATCGCTGTTCTTCCGTAGCAATCCGGCACCGGAAAACTCGTGCAGGTGCCGGTAGTCGATGAAGCCTTTGAGGAGTTCTCTGACGCCCTCGATATCATGATTCTTCACCACGTGGTCAATCAGTTCATCGCCGGAAGGATCGACCGGCCACACACGCTGAAGATGATCGAGGTCACCGGGTGTCGGCATGTTTGTCATAGGGGACAGAGGCTTTGGAAACACGAACAACGGGATGATCGCAGTCGACCACGCAGCTGTCAATCGGGCGGGGACCTCGTAAAAAGCTTGCCTGAAACGCGATGATGACTGATGGTCCGTTGGCAACGGTGACATCACAACAGGCCCTGCCATCTCCTGAGGAAAAGTCTTTGCATCCTGCATCCGGATCACTCGAACCCGAAGTGCTTGTCGTTGGTGCCGGACCGGCGGGGTCAGCAGCTGCGGCAATGCTTGCCCAACAGGGTATCGATGTCCTGCTCGTGGACAAGCGGGCTTTTCCGAGGGACAAGATCTGCGGCGATGTGGTCGGCCCCATGGCTGTCGACTGCCTGTCGAAGATGGGCGCCCTCGACAAGGTGATTGCAGCCAAAGCGCATCGGGTCGACAAAGTCCACATCCACTCGCCGAACGGGCGCTGCCTGACCACCGGTTTCGTGGACATGCTGGACACGCCGAACGCCTACACGCTCGTGGTCCAGCGAACCGATCTCGATCATGCCCTGTTGCATTTCGCCCGGGATTCGGGAGCAACGGTCCTGGAACGGACAGCCGTGACCCGGATTGAAAAAGACGGCGACAGAATCGTAAGAGCTGACCTTCAGTCGCCGGACGGCGCAATGAAGGTCAGACCGCGCTACACCGTGTTGGCCACCGGGGCGAATGTCGGACTGCTCAAGCGTACCGGGATGCTCAAGACTGATGCCAAACTGATTTACGGATCGCGCGGTTACTTTAGCATCGACGAATCAGCTGTCAGCGACTTCAATCTGTACTACCTCAAAGATCTCCTGCCGGGTTACGCCTGGGTATTTCCGACGGGGACGTCGCGCGCCAATATCGGCATGGGTGCCTGGTGCGATCGCAAACTGAGCAATGACAAGATCACCGCGTTTGCCAGCCGGTTTTCAAGGGGCTCCGATGGAGCAGATGTCGGCTGCGAAACGGAGGTGAAGTCCTATCCAATCAGGACGGATTTTCCTCCACGGGAGTTGGCCGGTGACAACTGGCTTCTGGTCGGAGAAGCGGCCGGAATGGTCAACCCGCTGTCCGGTGAAGGCATCGACCTTGCTCTTGAATCCGGCTGTCTGGCCGCAGAATGTCTGACGGACGCCTTGAAGAAAGGATCAAAAGCGGGCCTTTACCGACGCCGTGCAACAGAGCAATTCGGGCAATATTTCCGCCACATGAATTTCCTCTGCCGCCAGGTCGCAACCAGACCGTGGCTGATCAACCGGCTGGTCAATGTGATGAGCAGAGACACCGAATTCGGCGCTGCCTTTGTCGCTGTCGTCCTCGGAATTTCGCCTGGCAGGAACGTCCTGAAGCCGCGTTTTCTTCGCAGCCTGTTTTTGGGCTAGCCGTCTGACCGATCGAGCGAGCGTCCGTGGTCTCAGACCCGGTATGATCCCGGCGTCCGATCCGTCCATTTGCGAAATGCCCGATGGAAATTTGCAGGTGCGGAAAAACCCGTATCATACGCGATCTGCTCGATGCTGTCGGCCCCCTGCTGAAGGGCCCGAATGGCAATGTCCCGCCGCAGGGCGTCCTTGATGTCCTGGAACGAAGTGCCTTCCTCCCGCAAACGCCGGTTCAGGGTCCGTGGGGTCATTTTCAGCGCAGTGGCTGCCTCGGGAAGCTGACACCTCTGCCAGGTTGCACCGTAAAGGAAGGCCCGGACGCGCAAGCTGTGGGTGTGCGCGCGCGAGCCGGTAAATATCCAGTCCAACGGCGCGCGCTCCAGGAACACGGACGCTTCGGACCGGCTGCGCGCAACCGGGCGGGTGAACCGGTCTGGATCGAAAACAATGCTGGTCTGCGGCATTGCGAACCGGACCGGGCAGGGGAAAACCACAGCGTAGTCCGCATTGAAAGCCGGTTGCTCGAAGGCAAAATGCACCTCCCTCACCGGTGTTTCAAATCCGCCCAACCAGGACAGCAACCCGTGGGCCAGTTTCAGGAGCAACATATGGCCGAAACGTTGCGGCCGGAACCCGGGCCCGTAGGGGACCAGTGACAGTTCCACCTCGTCCGGTTCGCTGCGCAGGTCCAGGCGAAAATCATCCAGCAGGAGGTTCCAGAATGTCGAGAAGCGATAGAGCGCAGACGCCATGCTGCTCGCCTCGCGCTGAACAGTGACCAGATGCTGCAACGCCCGAGGCCGGATGGGCCGGCTCCACAGGCCCATCATCTCGTCGCCTGTTTCAAGTGCGGCACGCTTGTAAAGCCGGGCGATCTCGTCGAGCGTCACCCGTTGTGCCGGCTTCATCGGGTCGGTTTGCAGGCCGGATCGCTCCAGGAGAGACGCCACGACGTCCGGTGAACACCGGGACCGGAGCGCCTCCAGCCAATCCTCGATAAAAGCAGCCGACACCGTCGTCAGGAATATGGGATCTTTGCTGGTCACGATCGGTCCAGATTTGGCGTAATCCGATACAATTTTGGCGGAATACGAGCTTATCGGCAAGTTCTGAAAGAGATATGTGACGCGAAACAATAGCTGACGTGCAGCTTTCAAACGACCTCTTCCCCGATGATGGATTGCCGAAAGGACCAGGCCATGACCGACGTCGTGAACCCCGATACCTACCAAAACCTCGCCCTATCCGAGCGCGACAACGGCCTCTACGTGGTCACCCTGAACCGCCCCTCCAAGCGCAATGCCCTGGATGTGGCCACCATCGAGGAGTTGATCCGTTTCTTCAGCGGCGCGCGCATGGCAGGAGTCAGGGCAGTGGTGCTGGCGGGAGAGGGCGATCACTTCTGCGCCGGGCTCGATCTGGTCGAGCATTGGAAGGCCGACCGCAGCCCCGACGATTTCATGCATGTGTGCCTGCGCTGGCATGAGGCGTTCAACAAGATGGAATATGGCGGCGTGCCGATCATCGCGGCTCTCAAGGGGGCCGTTGTCGGCGGCGGTCTGGAACTGGCCAGTGCTGCCCATGTGCGGGTGATTGACCCCGGAACCTATTTCGCGCTGCCCGAGGGGCAACGCGGGATTTTCACCGGCGGCGGCGCGACGATCCGCGTGTCGGACATGATCGGCAAGTACCGGATGATCGACATGATCCTCACGGGCCGGGTCTATCAGGGGCAAGAGGCTGTTGATCTGGGCCTTGCACAATACATCGTCGAAGACGGCGCCAGCTTCGACAAGGCCATGGAGTTGGCCGAAAAAGTCGCGCAGAACCTGCCGCTGACGAATTTCGCCATCTGCTCCGCCGTGAGCCACATGAACAACATGTCCGGCATGGACGCCGCCTATGCGGAGGCCGTGGTGGCCGGGGTGATCAACACTCAGCCCGCGGCCCGCGAACGGTTGGAAGCCTTTGCCAACAAGACCGCTGCCCGGGTGCGGCCCAACGCGTAGGATTGGCCGGGCCGGATTCAACAATGTCCGGTCGTGACGACTCCATTACCCATCTTCGGTTCTGAAGTTGTTGGCAAGAAAGCGATATCAAGCGCCGTTTTCATACGGAACATCCGTAGTTGATTTAGGGTTTCGGCTGGCCCGTTGAGCAATTGAAATTGCATCCCCGCCCGTAAGAGCAAATTAACCGGGTTCGGCCTATTTTCGTCCGGAAATTCCGATTGGTCCGGACGGATGGTCACATGGCACTCGATTCCCAAGCTGACATCGTTGACGGCGCACCGCGAGCGTCCGCCGGCGGCTGGCGTGCGTTCATCAGCAACCAGATGGCGCTGGCAAGGCCGGATCACTGGTTCAAGAACATTTTCATGCTGCCGGGTGCCGCTCTGGCGCTGGCTGTCAGTCCGGAATCGGCGACAGCTGCCGCCGTTGTCAATCTCGTTGTCGGCATCCTCGCCGTCTGCCTGATCGCCTCGGCCAATTACACGATCAACGAATGGCTGGACGCCGAATTCGACCGGCACCATCCGGTCAAGCGCCACCGTCCGTCAGCAGCCGGCGCGGTTGCCGCGCCGCAAGTCTATCTGCAGTGGGGGATCCTGGCGGCGGCCGGTCTGCTGCTCGGCTGGACCATCGGCGTCCAGTTTACGCTTTTCGCCGCCATACTGCTTGCCATGGGCGTTGCCTATAACGTCAAGCCGCTGCGCACCAAGGACCGGGTTTATCTCGACGTCCTGTCGGAATCGGTCAACAACCCGCTGCGATTTCTGCTCGGCTGGTCGGCGGTTCTCGGCAGTGTGCTGCCGCCCTCGTCGATCCTGCTCGCCTTCTGGATGGGCGGCGCCTATCTGATGGCCGTCAAGCGCTACGCCGAGTACCGCTTCATCAACGATCCGCAGCGTGCGGGCCGCTATCGCCGCTCGTTCCTGTATTACGACGAGCAGAGCCTGCTGCTCTCGGCGTTCTTCTACGCGCTGACGACGACGCTTTTCCTCGGCGTCTTCCTGATCAAGTACCGCATCGAATTTCTCATCGCGTTTCCCTTCGTTGCCGCACTCTTCGTCTGGTACTTCCGCATCGGCATGCAGCCGGGATCGGTTACCCAGAGCCCGGAAAAGCTCTACCGCGAGCGTCGTTTCGTTCGCTATGTCGGCCTCCTGACGCTTCTGCTGACCGCGCTGTTCTTCGTCGACATTCCATGGCTGAACGCGCTGGTCGAAGTGCAGTCGTTCCATTGACGCCATGACCGACAGGAACAACACGGCAGCCCAGTTTGTGCGCTACGGTATTGCCGGCGGTTCGGCCCTCGGCGTGCATCTGCTGGTGTTGTGGGGCCTGCACCACGGCTTTGGCGTCGACAAGGTCCTGGCCTCGGCGCTCGGTTTCCTGTGCGCCATCCCGGTCAACTACTGGCTTCAGCATCGCTTCGTGTTTCGTTCCAGGAGCGATCACAGGATCGCCGCCACCCGCTATGTGGCAACGACGATGGCCGGCCTCGCCCTCAACACGGTCCTCTTCGCGGCAGCAACACTGGTCCTGGCGATCCCGTATCTGCTGGCTCAGGTGGCGGTAACCGTACTGGTGTTTATCGCCAATTTCCTCGTCAACCGCGCTTTCACCTTCGCGGCGCGACCGACACCCGACGGAAACGGAGCGGGCGCATGAGTCTGGCCGAACTGGAAACGCCTGTCATGGACGTGGAACCCACCTGCTGGGTCTGCGGATCGCGCAACCTGACGCTTGCCAAAGCGGGCAACCTGCCCGACGATCTCGGCGCCGACGCCTTCCGCATTACCGACAAGGATTATGGCGCGACGGCCGACATCTACAGCTGCTGCGATTGCGGCTTTCTCGAATGCCCCGATCTGCCGGACGTTCTGGATTTCTATGCCGACATGGACGATGACGGCTACGAGGACACCCGCGACCAACGGGCGCTTCAGGCCGGGCGTCTTGTCAAACAGCTGGCCCGGGCAAAGCCGTCCGGCCGGCTGCTCGACGTCGGCGCCGGCAGCGGCATCCTGGTCAACGAGGCGTTGCGGGCCGGCTATGAAGCGGTGGGTATCGAACCGTCGATCGCCCTGCAAAAGCGCGCCGCCGCCGCAGGCCTGCCTGTCAAACCCGGCGTGCTGCCGGATCCGGCTCTGACCGGCCCGTTCGACTGCGTGACCCTGGTCGATGTTATCGAACATGTGCCCGACCCGGTCGGCCTGCTGCGCGACATTGCCGCCGTGCTTGCCGATGACGGTGTCTGCCTTCTGGTGACCCCCGACGTCAAATCCCTGGCGGCGCGGCTGATGGGCTGGCGCTGGTGGCATTTCCGCATCGCCCATATCGGTTACTTCGATCGCATCACACTGACGACAGCGATTGAGGCGGCAGGACTGGAAGTTCAGACGATCAGTCGTCCCACCTGGTATTTCCCCGCAAGCTATCTGGCCGAACGGGTGCTCGCCTACGCACCGCGTTGGCTGCGCCCGCCTGTGCCGAAATTTCTCGACCGGCTGACCGTGCCTCTCAACCTTTTCGATTCCTACACGGTGTTGTGTCGCCGTAAACGCGGCTGACTATGCAGATTTCCGCCACTGACGCACCGGCCGTTCCCGCGGCGCGATCGCAGCGCTTGCTGGTATCCGCGGTCTGGGTCGCAGTGGCGTTGGTCGCCGCTGCGATGTTGGCCACAACGCTGGCCCACAACACCTACAATTACCCGCATGCCTGGGTCAGCGCCCATTTCGCCACCATTGGGCGCAGTTTCGCCGAACAGGGTTTTGCGGCACTCGGTTTCGTGCCGGTTCAGAACAACGCACCGCTCACCGCCTCGCCCGACGTCTACCTCAACTGGCCGCCGCTCTACGGCATGCTTGTCGGCGCCGCGTTTCGCGTCTTCGGCGCCTCAGAAACAACCCAGCATCTGCTGGCACTGGCGCTGAATTTCGCCAGCGCGGGCCTTGTCTACGCCATCGTGCGCCGCCGCGGCAGCGACCTCGCCGGCGCCCTGGCCTGTCTTGCCCTCCTGACGACGCCGGCCCTGATGCGCTATGGACAGATGGGCAGCCAGCTTCACCTGGCCATCTTCTTTACGCTCGCCAGCCTCTACTCCTATCTCGAGGCGGTCGACGGCAAGACCGCCCGTGTCCGCTGGGCCTGTCTGGGCGCTGCCTTCTTCGCGCTTGCGATCCTGTCGTCCTGGGAGCCAATCCTGGCCGCACCGGCGCTGGTGCTGTTCGGTCTGATCGGCCGCGACCGGTGGGCTGCGGCGCTCGGGATCGTCTTCGGTCTTGCCGGAACAGCGACCATCATCGGGATATTCGTGCTATACGGCTGGCAGGTGCCCCATTTCGGAGATGCCATCCTGGAGCGCGTATTGCTCCGCTCCGGCCTGTCGTCGGGCTACGATTCCGAAGCCGCGCAGGCACTCGCTTCACCGCATTTTCTTCAGGAAAAGGCAGAGCGCACCGATGTGCTCGGTTGGACCTATTTGCCGAAAATATTGCTGCGGCTAACGCTGCTTGGTCCCCTCGGCCTCCTCGCCCTGGCCTGCGTTCTGCTTCAAGCCCGCAGGATCATCAAAGGCCCCGCCCGCGCGACCCTCGTGCCGATCGCCGCCTTCGTGTCGATCTATGCCCTTTGGGCGCTCGCCATGCCCAACCACATGAGCATTCACGACTACCAGATCCTCCTTCTGGTTCCCGCGGCCGGACTGGCCGTCGGCCTGCTTGCCGATGAACTGCCTCGCATTTCGCAACGCGTCCGCGAAGAGTTCGCAGCGCCCGATCGTCTGCGCGTCATGATCCTCTTGGTCGTAGTTGTTGCCGTGGCGGCCGGTGGCTTCGACCGGCTGAAGTGGGTCCGCGCCGATCGCGGCGTGGACGATCGATCGATTGCTTTCGCCCGATCGATTGGCAACACCGTGCCCGAATGTTCGATCGTCACCATTCCCGACCGCAGCATGGTGCCGGTCTATTACGCTGACCGGCACCTCATCCGTGCCGTGAAAGACGGGCAAACCCTTGCCGCAAACCAGAGCGCGGTTGAGGCTCTCTGCACGGAGTGCGGCATCTACGCCGCAATCCCCGACAAGGCGCGGGATAGCTTTGCAAACATTCTGGGGACTTCATCAAGCGTGACGCCACTCGATAACGGGACACTTATCGTTCTGCGGGAGCCACGCGCAATGCAGTTCTGCCGGCACCAGTTGGTGCTGAGAGGGCAGCTTTAGGCGTGCCTTATGCCCTGAACCAGGCTGCCCATGCATCCCAATTGTCGACCAGCTCAGCCATCAGCGCGTAACCCGATCCGCCACAGTGCATCTGATCGCCCTGGGTCAGGCTGTGCATGTAATCCGGATTGGCAAGCAACGGCGTCTGAATGTCGAGATACGGCACGCCCAGTTCGGCGGCCAGCGCGACAAAGCGGCGGTTCAGCGCAACCGTCGTCTCCTGCGAAAAGTCGATCACCAGACCTTCACTCAGATGCATCGGTGAGCAGGCAACATTGGCCGGGGGCACCCCGACCCATAGCGTTGGATACATATCCATGACGCCGCGAATGATCGCCTCCGCATTGGCGACAGACGCATCCTCCTCGACGTGTCGACCCTTGCCGACAACCTCCGCCACATCGTTGATCCCGAACTGCAGCACGACCCGGTTGTCCGCTCCGTCAGGGAAGCGCGCCTGGCATTCCCGTTGCCAGCGGTCCCTGATCTCGTCGGTGGTGACACCGCGGATACCCAGATCATAAAAGGTCAGCCTGAAGTCCCGCGTGAACCGGCGCCGACTGAGGCGCCCGATCCAGCCGAGACACTCCTCATCACCCGAACCATTGATATAGCTGTCACCTACGAAACAGATACGCAGATCGCGCATGGCATCCTCCAGATCGCTCACATGCCGGTCACTCCGGCGGTCAGCTGACGATAGTTGACCGGTTTTCTTCTCAAACACTGTACTGACTTGGTTAACGGACTGATTTACTGGCCAATGATAACGAATTCGTGTGATCAATCGGCGTCGGACCTGTAGAGTCCTACAGTATTTCCGCCAGGTGAACGCCGCTAAAATCCCCGAAACCGGTCTGACATATCGGTTTGCGGCCGCAACGCTTTGCACAGGGGACATTTGCCATGGCAGGCCCGATGGTCCGGTTTCCCGGACAAACCACCAACATAGAACAATTGCTGGGCAACTTTCTTGTCGGCGCCTCGCTGAGCGAGGAAGCAACCGAAGAAATCACCGTCGAGTTCACGATCACCGGAACGGCGACCATCGGCATCGCCGGCGATCCCGGGGTCGATGTCGAAGTTCCCGGCAGCAGCACCACCGGCATCCTGACCTTCGCGCCGGGCTCGCGCAACGCCTTCACCGGGACACTGCGCTTTCAGGACGATTTCGATGTCGAGCCCGACGAAACGCTGGTTCTCGAGCTGACACAGGTTTTGTCCGGTGAAGCGACCATCGATCAGGACAACAAAACCCACACATTCACCATTCTGGACGACGATGCCGTCGGCTTCATCCGTGGTCTGGTCTGGTACGATCAGGACCGCGACGGCATCGATGACGACACCGGACTGGAATTCAGTCTTGGGGGCGTGGTCGTCGACCTTCTTAACGCCGACGGTACGCCGACGGGCCTGTCGGCCACCAGCGATGTCAACGGCCGGTACGAATTCGATGCCTTGGCACCCGGTGACTACCGGCTGCAATTCGCCCATCCGGACGCCGCACTCGGCTTGAACCACACCATCCGCAATGCCGGCGACGGCACCAACGATTCCGATCCCGATCCGGCCACGGGGATCACCGATGTCTTCTCGATCGCGGCCGGACAGATTGTCGATACAATCGACGCAGGCTTTGTCTTCGACAATGTGGGGCCGGCGGTCAGCGGCCTGGATCCGCTGATCGTATTTTCGACCAACGCGTTCGCCGGCGGCCCGCAGGTGCTCGACGACGACCAGGAATACGAGATTAGCCGGTTCTTCAACATTATCGGTTTCAGCGAAGACAGGGTCCTCAAGATCACTGTCACCGGACTCCTGCCGGAGGACAGCGTTTCCTTGAAGAGCGTCGGCGATGGCGTGGGCCAGCTCAAGGTCGTACAGGACATTGCCGGCGCGCGTTTCGTCTTCCTTGGTGGCGATCGTATGGGCCGCATCGATGAAACAACGAACGGCGACAACGGCAAGGCTTTCGAGATCATCTTCGACACGTTCGACGGAAAAAAGGAGCATGTCGAGGCGGTTTTGAATTCCTTGACCTTCGACAATTCCGCCGGATCTCCGACTAATCTGCGCACACTGACCATCGCTGTCGACGATGGCAGCGGCGGGATCGCGCAGAACGAGATGATGGTCGTCATCGGCACGCCGCCGAACTTCGACCCGGTGGCCGTGAACGACGGGTTTACGACCGAATTGCGAACGCCGTTGTCCGGCAATCTGTTCGACGACAACGGCAACGGTCCGGACAGCGACCTCAATGGCGACCCGTTCACCGTCACGTCATTCGAGTATCTCGGCGCCGGAACACTTGACGTGCAGCCTGACGGATCCTTCGACTACACCGCGCCCTTCGGCTTTTCCGGGCCTGATACGTTCACCTACACGATCGATGACGGCGAAGGCGGCACGGACACGGCAACGGTCGACATCACTGTCGTGCACCCGTTGAATATGTTGCCTTTCGGCGGCAATCTCTACAGCATCGCACCGCCGCATGACGGTCAACTCGGTTTGCGTGAAACGGCTGGCACGATCGAGGTGTTCGTCATTGATCCCGCCTATTTCGACAATGCGCCTCCAGGCACCACCGACCAACCGTTCGTCATAATGATCGATGACGGCGTATCCCCACCGGCTGTCTTCAACGACGCGGTTTTTGTCGGTCACCCTGATGTGGCACCTGTTACGGCCATCGCCCTTTCGTCTTCGAACATTGCAGAAAACAGCGACGCGGGCGCGATCGTCGGGCAAGTGCTGCTGACCTTTGACGATGCACCGAACATCGATGAGGATTTTCTGGTCGAACTTTCAGGCGACGATGCGCAGCTGTTCATCCACGACGCCGACGGCAACCTGATTGTTGCCGACGACGACAATCTCGACTTCGAGACCCGCCAGACGGCCAACGTCACACTGACTGCGACCAACCTGAACGGAGTGCAATTTGCCCAGGACCTGGAAATCACCATCGAAAACAGACCGATTTCCGACATAACCCTTCTGTCCGGTGGGACCGTGCGTGAAAATGCTGCCGCTGATACCGTAATCGCAACCTTTGAGGCCTTCGAGAACCCAGTCGAGCCAACCGCCGTGCTGTCCATCGTCGCCGGCGGTGACGGTCAGTTCTACCTTGACGGCAACGAACTCAAGGTGTCGCCCGGCGCAACGTTCGACTTCGATGACCAGAGCAACTACTTCATCACCTTCTCCGCCACGGACGGCAACGGCCCGGCCTATGAGGAAAGCTTCGACATCTTCGTAGAGAATGTCGGACCTATCCTCGGCACACCGGACGAAGACGTCCTCGACGGCACGGGATTCAGCGACGAAATCCAGGCGCTGGAGAGCGACGACATCATCAATGCCTCCAACGGTGACGATGACATCGACGGCGGGCCCGGCACCGACACGGTCGTCTATGCCCGAGGCCGCAATCAGATCACCCATGACTGGCAGAATGACGGCACCATCGTCGTGACCCGCACCGCGCTGGGCGAGGGAACGGACACGCTGACGAATGTCGAGCGCATCGATCTCGATGACGGGTCGCTGCTCTATGATGTCGGTACGCCCAACCTGGGCTTTGGTTACCGCATCTACCAGGCCTCTTTCGACCGTACGCCGGACGAAGGTGGAGTGCTGTTCTGGATCGGCGTGCTCGACGAGCTCGATAACCAGGGTTGGAGCCAGTACGAAAAGGAGCAGTTCCTGGCGAGCCAATTCATCCAGTCGGATGAGTTCAAGGCGCTGTTCGGGGCGAACCCGACGAACGAGCAGTATATCGACGCGATGTACCAGAACGTTCTGGACCGGTTGCCGGACCAGGGTGGCTACGACTTCTGGGTTGGCGGCATGGTGAACGACGGTCTGACCCGCGAGGACATCCTGATCGCCTTCACCAAGAGCGACGAGAACGTCGACCGTACAGCGCCCGACCTCGATGATGGCGTTTGGGTGGTCTGAGGAGCGAGAACCCTTGGCTTTGCTGCGAACACTTGAAGTATATGAGCTTTTTACATAGTATTTATATGTAATTGGGGCAATTACTCACGGGCCGATGAGCGCGACCATTACCAGTGCTTCTCTGAGGGACCCTGCCGGTGGTCGGGTGATCGCACGGCAGCCCTATTCGATCGAATTGACCTACGAGGAGCTCGAAGCCAACAAAGGCGTTCGTCTGGAGTTCTGGTTTTCGACCGACGGCCAAGTGGACGAGAACGATCGCGCTGCCGATACAGGGATCATCAATACTGTTTCCGGCAACAATCGTGAGCTAACCCTAGTCTACCAGTTCTTTCAGGCACCAGTTCTGCCAAATGGTTCCTACAACATCATTGTCAAGTCCTACGAGATTCTGCCGGGTGGTGCGACGGGCAACCTCATTCAGACTTTTTCGGCCGGCCAAGCCAGCTACGGCGAGGTGGGAGCGGGTGAGCAATCATTTTGGCTAATCGAGCCGGAAGCTGGGGACGAACCCACACAGACGCCCCACCTCTTGCAACGGAAAAGTGTCGATGATCCGATCGGAACGCTGCAGGATGTCTTCGGTGACGTAACAATTGTTCGCGAGATCAACGGCATCGAAACCGTGATTCCTGTTTCCAATGGAACCGTGGTCTTTCGGTCCGATATCATCCAATACACCGACGCAAACATCGTTTGGGAGTTTCCTGACGGCGGTGGAACGCATTTGGTCGGTACCGGCGCGTTGAATCTAGAAGAAGTCGTAACGCAGTATGAAACTGACGACGTTCCGCTACCTCAAAATGCCAAGTTTCCGTTTGTCCGCGATATCATTATAAAGACCAACGAAATCCTCGAACTGATCCCCAAGGCACCTCCGGGAGGCCCAACCCCGGGTTACGGCGGCACTGGCTTGCGCGGCAGCCTGGATTTGGCCGAACGCGGCATTGCCGCTTCACCGGCTATTCTTACTACCGTATTCGAGGTTCCTCTGAACCCGTTTGTGGTCGAATTCGATTTTGCCTTCTTCGACATAGATGCTTCGATCGAGTTGCTAATCGACGACGTGCCCCTTTTTTCCGCAACCGCGGATGCCGAAACTCTGAGCCGAGGCAACCATGCGGTTGTAGATGTCGATGATCTGTCGCTTTTTCAAACAGGACCGGTATCCTTCGAAATTCGGATTGATGGCCCCGCAGGCGCAAGCGCCGTGGTCGATAACATCGTCGCCCCGAACCTCATCAATGGGGATTTCGCCAACGGCTCCGCCAATTGGTTTACCAATGGAGAAGGTCATTTCGAGTTAGTAGGCTTCATCGGCGAAGCCTCTGATACACCTGAATTTGTCGCTATCGGTCCGTTCCCCTTCGCGGGGGATCTGGAAAAGAATGCCGTAATTGGCGATATCGGCGCCGTGCTTCCCGGCGGCGACGTCGCTGATGAGGGCGTTTCATATTTTCTGCTGTTTGCCGGAACGGACCGCAACGGCGATGGCATATTGCCCTTCGATATCGACAGCGAAACCGGAATAATCAGCGTCAACGACGTCGAGGACATCCTGCTGTCTCCGACCGACAGTTTCAATCTCCAGGTGATGGCCATCGATGATGGCGGCAAATTCACGATCGAAGAATTCGACGTGAACATCGCCACGATCCCGCAAATCGACACCTTGAATCTCTCGGTCGACAGCGTGATGGAAAACGTGGCGCCCGGGGAGGAGCTCGGATTTTTCAACATCGTGGCACCGTTGGCCGCACCCTATTTGGCGTACCTGGATGTGGCGATCACTGGCAGTGCGGCTGTGGAATTCGAGCTGAACGAAAACGGTGCACTCGTTCAGAAGCATGACGCTGAACTCGACCACGAACAACGGACTGAAGTCAGTATTCCGCTGCAACTCAGCTTTCTGGGCAGATCGGTTTTCGAGAAAACGTTGGTTCTTTCCATCGACAACATGCCGATTTCCGACATCACCCTACTGTCCGGTGGGACAGTGCGGGAAAACGCTACCGCTGATACCGTGGTCGCTACCTTTGAGGCATCGGAAAACCCAGTCGAGCCGACGGCGGTCTTCTCCATCGTCTCCGGGGGCGACGGCCAGTTCTACCTCGATGGCAACGAACTCAAGGTGTCACCCGGCGCAACGTTCGACTTCGATGACCAGAGCAACTACTTCATTACCCTCTCCGCCACGGATGGCAACGGACCAGCCTACGAGGAGAGCTTCGACATCTTTGTGCAGAAGGCGGGCCCAATCCTTGGTACGCCGGACGAGGATACGCTGGACGGCACCTCGCTCGACGATGAGATCCTGGCACTTGAAAGCGACGATACAATCAACGCCTCCTTCGGTGATGATGACATCGACGGCGGGCCCGGCACCGACACGGTCGTCTATGCCCGAGGCCGCAATCAGATCACCCATGACTGGCAGAATGACGGCACCATCGTCGTGACCCGCACCGCGCTGGGCGAGGGAACGGACACACTGACGAATGTCGAACGCATCGATCTCGATGACGGGTCGCTGCTCTATGATGTCGGTACGCCCAACCTGGGCTTTGGTTACCGCATCTACCAGGCCTCTTTCGACCGAACGCCTGATGAGGGTGGAGTGCTGTTCTGGATCGGCGTGCTCGACGACCTCGATAACCAGGGATGGAGCCATTACGAAAAGGAGCAGTTCCTGGCGAGCCAATTCATCCAGTCGGATGAGTTCAAGGCGCTGTTCGGGGCGAACCCGACGAACGAGCAGTATATCGACGCGATGTACCAGAACGTTCTGGACCGGTTGCCGGACCAGGGTGGCTACGACTTCTGGGTTGGCGGCATGGTGAACGACGGTCTGACCCGCGAGGACATCCTGATCGCCTTCACCAAGAGCGACGAGAACGTCGACCGTACAGCGCCCGACCTCGATGATGGCGTTTGGGTCGTGTGAGCGCTGGAATTCTCGCCTCAATGGGGTGGATGGTCGGCTGGAGCCGGCCGGGGATGCGTCCGTGTTGCGATGAGCACACCACCAATGATGAGCACAGCGCCAACGACCTGGTAGGCGCGCAGCTCCTGGCCCAGGAAGGTGACTGATTCAACCGCAACAAAGATCGGAACAAGATAGGCGAACAGCGACGCATGCGAGGCGCCAACCGTTTCCGTCCCGAAATTGAGCAGGTGCAGGTAAACGGCCCCCATTCCGATACCGACAAAGAGGATCGATCCCCAGACCTGCCAGGAATAATCGAACGGCCGAGCTTCACCCGCTTCATAGACCACGAAAACCGGGAGAAGTATGATCACGCTGACGGCGAAGATCGCGAACAGGCCCTCCTCGGGCTTGGGGTGAAGGTCCCATTTTTTCAGCAGCACCAGGTACAGACCGCGGCAGGCATTGGACGCGATCATCACCAGAAAGGCGACATGCGGTTCGAAATTGACAAACGCCGAGAGGCTGCCGCGAAACGCGAAAACCAGCGCGCCAGCCAAGGCAATCCCTACGCCCAGGTATTGGACAAGGCGCAAACGTTCGCCGATCAGCAGCGCCGAGAACAGGATTGTCAGCAGCGGAACACTGGTATAGCCGGCGCCGAGATCGATCAGATCGTTCGACTGCAGCGCCACATAGATCAGCCAGGGACAAACGACGACACCGACGGCAGCGAGGACGATGATCCGGAGCCAGTCCCTGCGAAAGGTGGCAATCGGATTGCCGCGTTTGACGATGACGAAGGGTAAAACACAGAGAGCGCCGATGAGGCAGCGCCAGAACGCGAGGATGACCGGCGGGACCTCCTTGACCGCCAGGTTGCCAAACAGGAAGTTTCCCGCACTGATCAGCATGGCCAGAAGCAGCGCGGCATAGGCCACGGCAAACCGGTTTCCGCGCATTGCTCACCCCGGACATCACAACAAGGACACTTGGGGGTATCCTTTACCGCATCCTTACGGTCACGGCCAATGGAGCACTCGCATGATCGATTTGCTGATCCTGAAGCTCTGGCGCGCTAATCCGTCGACACGGCCGGCCTAAAGGTATTTTTCCATCTCCAGGTTCAGGTGGTATAGAAACTCATCGAATTTCGGAATGACCCCTTTGTCGTCCGGTGAATTGAAAACACTCAGCCGTACGCTCGCCCTTTCGAGCTTCGGAACCAATTCGTCGATCAAATCGTCCAACGGTATTGAAGCAGGCTCATAGCCGTTCCAATCTTCGTCGGCACATAGGGATGCATATTCAGAAGCCGGCCATATTGGAAAAACACGCTGACCATCATCGGTTTGTGCCAGTGCCCATCCATCGTCGTAGAGCCCCCACGCCTCCTCCCGGTCAACAACCACTTTGATAAAGTGTCGATATCGATCCGGTCCTGATAGCGCCAGGACAGACTGAATTTGATTGTCGTTCAACCGCATGCCCCAAGCCTCCACAGGTTGCTCAATACATTGGTGGAGATTGTGTTCGGCCTGTGAGCCCAACAAAGAAAAACGCCGCGGTTCAAGAACCACGGCGTTCTTCGATCGGTGCGGAGAAGATCCCGCGGGTCCCTTTGCTAAACCGCCCCGGCATACTCCCCGCGGGCCGGGTAATTTTTCTCGATGGCGAAGTCGAGGGCGCCGACCAGTTCCTTGAAGTGGGGGCGCACGAAAGGCATGGTCTGAACAGAGCCGTAATAGAGGGTCTGTTCCTGTGTCACCATGAACAGGCCGGGCTCGGAAAACAGCGCCGGCTCCTCGATGCCGATGGAGGTCTTGCCGCGCGACGTCGAGATGTAAAGGCCCCATTCGCGGGCTTTGTCGAGGCTGAGATCGTAGCCGAAACGCAGCGCCTTTGCTTCGATCTTGTCGGCCATTCCCTGGGTGCGCTCCTCGCCGTCGGAACTGATGGCGATCGTGGTGACACCCCGTTGCGCAAACTCTGGTGTCAGCCGCTCAAGCTCCTTGAGATAGGTGGCACAGAGCGGGCAGTGCAGGCCGCGATAGAAGCAGATCACGACGCCCCGTTCGGACTTTTCCGTGGCGAGATCGAACGTCCCGCCGCCGAGGATCGGCAGGGTCAGGTCGGGGGTCTTCTGGCGTGGCATGAGCATGGGCTTATCCTTGATTGGTGTTCGACTTGTCAGCGCTATAGCAAAGGTTTAGGTTCGAAAAATCCGATAAACCTGATCGAAACACCCAGATGCCTCAATATGACCGCCTCTCAGCCTTGATGCAGCACTTTCAGATGCGGGTGTCGCTCGCCGATCCGGGCGGCGGCAATCTGATCGTCATAGGCGATCCTGACACCGGGCCGGAGGGAATTGCCTTCTGGCCGCGCGGCACCGCTGCCGATGGCGAGCGCCGACTGTTCGAAGCAAGTGCTAACTGGGGTGGCACCGCCAACCCGCTTCTCGCCGCCCTGCCGGAACGGCTGGCCGTCGACGGCCGCGACGACGAGACCATCGCCTTGCTTATGCAGATGCTGATGAGCGAGGCTGCGGATGGTCGCTGCGGCTCGGCTTCAGCTCTCAACCGTCTTTGCGAAGTGCTGATCATCCGCCTGCTGCGCCGTGAGATCGAACGCGGCGCGACAACGCCAGGATTGCTGTCCGGGCTTGCCGACCGGCAGCTGAGCCGGGCGCTCGTTGTCATGCATGATCGGCCAGGCCAGGACTGGCGCAACAGCGAACTGGCCGAGGTCGCCGGCATGTCGCTCAGCCGATTTTCCGATCGGTTTGTCGAGAAGGTCGGTGAGACACCGCAATCCTATCTGCGCCGCTGGCGCATGACCCTGGCCCGCCAGGACATCGCTGCCGGCCAGCGAATCCAGAGCGTTGCCCGGCGCCTCGGCTACGGCAGCCCGGAAGCACTCAGCCGCGCATTCAACCGACATTTCGGCGTGAGCCCGATGGACGTGCGCAAAGCGGAACTGGAACCGGCCTGATCACGCAGCCGCAGGTTCGCCGTCCGTCTTCTTGCCTTTCCAACTCCAGATGCCACCGAAGAACAGGTAGTAGCTGCCTGGCACGAAGAACAGCGTCACAAGCGATGCAGCTGCCAGACCGCCGATCATCAAAGTGGCCATCGGTTCAAACAGGGCACCGCCGTTGATCGCCATCGGCAACAGGCCGAAGATCGTCGTCAACGACGTGAGCATGATCGGAGTCACGCGTTTCTTCGACGCCTCGACCACCGCCGCTTTCAGATCCAGTGTCTGCCTCTCGATATCGATCTGGTCTATCAGCACGATGGCATTGTTGATGATGATGCCGGCGAGCGAGATCATCCCCAAGATAGCGAAGAAGGACAACGGTTCACCGGTGAGCAGCAGCGCGAAGGGCGCGCCGATGATGATCAGCGGCACCGTCATGAAGGTCATGAGCACCCGGCGTGCCGAGTTGAACTGGAACATCAGCGCCAGCAGCATCACCGAAAGTGCTGCCGGCATACCCGCGCCGAGTTTTTCGTTGACCTCGGCGCTGTTTTCCGTCTCGCCGCCGATTTCCAACTTGTAGCCGCCGGTGAGATCGAGCGAATCCAGCGTTGGCCGGATCATCGCCAATACCTGATTGGCAGCGACGGTATCGCTCTTGCCCGAGATCTTGATCAGGCGCACCTGATTTTCACGGCGTATCTGCGAGAACTCCAGCTTGGGATCGAATGTCGCGACCTGGTCGAGCGAGATCAGCGGCCCGTCCGTCGGTATGGCGAGGCTCGCAAGATCCTCCAGGTTGCTGCGGAATCCTTCCTCGGCACGCACCACGATCGGGATCGACTGGTCGCCCTCGCGGAATGTGGAAAACGAGGTGCCGGAATAGAACGTGTCCATCAGGTCGGAGATTTCCTGTGACGAGACACCCAATTCGCGCGCTTTGCTCTGATCGACGTCGATGACGATCTTCAGCGTCTTGTTGCCCCAGTCGTTCTCGTTCTGGGAAATGCCCGGAACCGCATCGAAGGCCTGTTCCACCTCGTCGGCCATGAACAAAAGCTCTTCGGCGCCCGGCCCGGAAATCTTGACGTCGACAATGCCGGATTCACCACCACCCATCGACAGGCGCTTGACCTTGTACCGGCCTGCGGGATGGTTGGTTATCAGGTGACGAGTCGCTCGCTCGGCCGCGGTGACGGCACTGTCGAAATCGGTGGTGTTGACGAGGATGAAGGCACTGGCCGGATTGGTGTCGGCCGGATTGAGCGCCAGGTAGAAGCGCGGGCCGCCGTCGCCGACGAACACCGTCGTGTTGACCACTTCCGGGTTCTGCCCCTTGTCACGCAGCCAGCGATCGACTGCCAGCGCCTCGGCTTCGGTGGCGGAGATCGCGGTGCCTTTCGGCATGTCCAGATAGATCAGATATTCGGCCCGCTCCGACAACGGGAACATTTCCGATTTGAGGCGCGGAAACATCGAGATCGACAGCGCGACGAGCGCGTAGGCCACAATGATGATCACGATGCCGAAGGGCAGCGAGCGGCTGATGATGGCGCCATAGAACCGGACCAGCCAGTTTTCATGCCCTTCTTCCTTGGTCTGCTTTCGGCTGGAGAACCACACGCAGAGCGAAGGCAGAATGTAGAGGGCCGTCAGCCAGGAACCGGCGAGCATGATGCCGACGACGGCACCGAGTGAAAACGCGAATTCACCCTCTGTCCCGTCAAGGATCAGCATTGGCAGGAAGGCTGAAACCGTGGTGATCGAGGCGACCGCCAAGGGCACGAAAAACTGCCGGCCGGCTGCCAGCGCCGCCTCATTCGGGTCGACTCCCTGGCCGATGCGGCCCTGGATGTCCTCGACCACGACAAGCCCGTTGTCGACCAGCAAGCCCAGCGAGATGATTACTGCCGCAATGGATATCTGCTGCAGGTCGATTTCCATGACGCCCATGCCGATCAGCGCGAAGGTCACGGTAAACGGAACGATGCAGGCAATGATCAGCGCCGCCCGGAACCCGAGGAAAATCAACATGACCGCAAGCACGACCACAAAGGTCTGCGCCACATTCATCAGCGCCGCGTTGATGGAGGTGGTGACGTTGGTCTCCTGGAATGTGGAGAACTGATAGGTGATGCCGATCGGCTGGGTCAGCTCATAGGCCGCAACCTGACGCTCAAGTTCCGCGCCGATCTTCTGGATATCCTCCTCATCGGACATCTCGACCGCCAGGATCACCGCCGGCATGCCGTTGAAATAGACCGGTTTGTCGACCGGATCCTCATAGCCGCGCTCGACGTTCATCAGGTCCTTCAGACGCACGAAACCGGACAGACCCTCAACCTTGGTCAGCACATTGGCGATCGCCTCGACGCTCTGCAGATCGCCATTGGCTTCAAGGATCAGATCGACCCCGTCTGCATCGATCTGTCCGGCTGGAAGGATTACGTTCTGCGCCTGCAGGTCGTTGAGCACCTGTTGCAATTGGATGCCGACCGCCGCCAGTTTGCGGGTATCGATTTCCAGCCAGATCCGCTCTTCCTGGACGCCAAACAGCGTGACTTTGGAGATCCCGTCGATCTCGTAAAGAAACTCCCGCAAGTCGTCGGCGGATTCTCGCAAATCCGCGCCGCTGAACCCGTCACCGGTGACCGCAACCGTTGCGATCGACACATCGCCATAGTCGGTGTTGACAAATGGCCCCTCGGTTCCCTCCGGCAAACTGGGCTTGAGATCGTCGATCTTGTTGCGGATATCGTTGAAAACCGTATCCAACTCAGCCTTGGTGACATGGTCGTAGATGGACACAGTGATCACAGAATACCCGGTCGACACGAGAACATTGATGTCCTCGATCTCGCCGATTTCCCGCATTTTGCGCTCGATCGGCTTGACGATCAGGTCTTCCATGCGTTCCGGCGACATGCCGGGAAACTGGACGGAAATCTGCGCACTGCGGATGGTGATGGCCGGGTTTTCGCGTTTCGGCATGCTGCCATAGACGAGAAGGCCCTGCACGATGAGGCCGAACATGACCAGAATGGTCAGGCGTGACTTGCTGATGCCGAAGCGGGTCAGGAAATCCATCGAGGCGCTCCCGGTCCGCTCTAAACGTCGTCAGGCAGAAGTTTGACCTTCATGCCGTCTCGCAGGAATGCCACGCCGGCGCAGGCCACGCGCTCCCCCGGCTCCAGCCCGTCGATGACGATCAGCTGGTTTTCGCGCAAGCCGCCGATCGCAACACTGCGGGTCTTCACGGTTTCCGAGGCATCGTCGTAAACGAAAATGTCAACGCTGCCCGGTGCGCTCGGATCCTCCGGCACATCCAGTCGGCCCTCCATCGGCAACACCGTCAGCGGCACTGTATAGCCAACCCCTCTGGGCACATCGAACTCCATGGCGATTTCCACCGCCATGCCGGCTTTCAAAACCGGGTTGGTGCCGTCGACCTTGACCACGACCGGAAAGGCCGAAACCGTGTCGGCGCGAGAGCCGAGTTCACTCACATGACCAGGCAGCACGATCGACGGATCGTCAGCCAGGCGGACGGTGGCCTGTTTGCCCACGGCGATGCGGTTGACCACGTCGAAGCTGACGGTAAACGAGGTTTCGAAGTCCCTGTCGGCATAAATGGTGGCCACCGGCGAACCCGCCGTCACATTGGTGAAAGAATCGACATCCACTCGACTGATGATGCCGTCAAAGGGTGCGCGAAGGGTCGTCTTGCTGAGGTCTTCCTGAGCGTTTTCAAGCTGCTTGCGCGCCTGGATGTCATTGGCCCGGGCGCTCTCCAGCCCGGTTTCCGACTGGTCGACCTGAGCCTGCGTGGTTACCCCGTCCTCGAGCAGTTGCGACTTGCGTTTGAAATCTTCCTCCGCATTGCGCAATGCGACTTCCGCCTGACGCACCGCGGCCGTCGCATTGTCGACCTGGATTTGCAGACTTGTCGGATCGATTTCCGCAATGACATCGCCGGCCGCCACCTGCTGACCGACATCCAGGGTCACTTCCTTCAGGCGCCCGGAGATCTCGAACGACAGGGATGTTGTCGACGCCGGCTGTAGAACGCTGGGATAGCGCCGAACCGTTGTCTGTTGCGGATCGTCCACGAGGCAGCTTTTCAGACCGCGCACCACCGGTTCGATCTCACCGGTACGGCTGTCACCGTCGCCGCACCCAGTCAGAACCAGGGCTGCAAAACCCAATACAATCAGCAGGCGCATGGAATGCTTCCCCTCTCGCGAGCCACCGGTTGATCCGGCATTCGTTGCGAGCATTGACCATTTATCTGGAGAGGGTCAATGCCTCGGCCCGTTTCGGACTGATTTTCGAGGCCGCAATACTTGTTCACGGTTTTTTTCACCGCAACGTGACTTTATCTTGAAATGGCTAAACGGTAGAAAGGACCAGCATTTTTGAGGGGTTTAACAGCGTTTTGAACGGATAATTATTATGATGACAGGATCACCTCTCGCCCGAATTCTTCCTGCTTTCGCTGTGTTTGCCCTGGCGCTCGGCATCGCCGTGCCCGCCTCATCCACCGACACCGCACCCAAGGGCGTGGTCGAGCTGTTCACGAGCCAGGGCTGTTCGTCCTGTCCGCCGGCTGACAAGGTTCTCGGCGATCTGGCGCAGCGCGACGACATCGTGGCCCTGGCCTATCATGTCGATTACTGGAACTATCTGGGGTGGCGGGACACGTTCAGTTCCGAAAAAAGCACCAAACGGCAATACGACTATGCCCGCACGCTGGGCCGCAAGAGCGTCTACACGCCGCAGGCAATCGTCAACGGTCGCGACCATCTCAATGGCGCCGACAAACGCGGCATCGAAGCCAAGATGGAAGCCTTCAACGACGCTGGCCGCGGTCTCGTCGTACCGGTCTCCGCGATGCAGGACGGCGATCAGATCAAGGTGAGTATCGGCGCGGGCACCGGTAAGGCCAACGTCATCATGGTCTATTTCGACCGGGAGAACACGGTCGACGTCAAGCGCGGCGAGAACCGTGGCCGCAAGCTGACCTATTGGCATTCGGTCAAGGACATTCAGACCGTTGCCATGTGGGACGGTGAGGCCATGGAACTGGCATTGCCGCGCTCGCTGATGAACGCCGACGGCCATGACGGCTGCGCCATCCTGGTTCAGACCATGAAGTCAAATGGCGTGCCCGGCGCCATCATCGGTGCCAGCATCCTGATGAACGACGCCGGCGCCTGAAAACCTGAAAATGCCTCTGGTTGAATAATTTGCAGCCGCACTCTTTGCGGCTGTTTTCCACGGATGCCTTGCAATTTCAAACGCTTTTGGCAAAACTGGTTGCCTGTAAGCGTGAGGTAAAAGCATGGACAGTAATCCGGGAGGGTCGGAAGGCGAGCCGGTGGGCGTGCTGGTCGACCTGAAAGATTTCCGGAAGAGGAAAGAATCACCGCCAACCACTTTTCATCGGCGCGAACTGGACGCCATTCTGCGTCTCTATTCGCGCATGGTTGCCGAGGGAGAGTGGCGAGACTACGCAATCGATCATCTCAAGGACAGGGCCGTCTTTTCGGTGTTTCGGCGCAGCAGTGAAGTACCGCTGTTCCGGATCATCAAGGACCCAAAACTGGCGCGCAAGCAGGGCGCCTTTTCGGTCGTTGCCGCAAGCGGCATGATCGTCAAGCGCGGCCATGATCTGGCCCAGGTCCTACGGGTGTTCGACAAGTCGCCGAAACTGGTGCGCGGCTAGCGCTCAATTTCGGTTACTGGCGGCATAGTGTAGTTGCCCGGACAAGGCTTCCGGGCGCGATAGCGATCATCTTGACTGCGGCGGCATAGCGGCGGCAGCCAATCTTTCATTTCATCTGAATCTGAACAGCTGCCCTTGCACTGGCAACAAAAAAGGCGGCCCGAAGGCCGCCTTTTCCGTGTTCTGGGTGTTCGAACTACTCGCGGTTCCCGAGGAACTGCAGCAGGAACATGAACAGGTTGATGAAGTCGAGGTACAGACGCAGGGCGCCCATAATGGCCTTGCGGCCGGCAACGGCTTCGCCATCGCCCTCATAGTACATTTCCTTGATCTGCTGCGTGTCGTAGGCCGTCAGACCGGCGAACACCAGCACGCCGATCACGGAGATCGCGAACTGCAGGGCGCTTGATGCAAGAAAAATATTGACGATCATCGCAATGATGATGCCGATCAGGCCCATGAACAGGAAGGATCCCCAACCGGAAAGATCACGCTTGGTGGTGTATCCGAACAGCGAAAGCGCGCCGAAGGATGCCGCCGTGATGAAGAATGTCTGGGTGATGCTTGCCGTGGTGTAGACCAGGAAGATCGACCCGAGCGACAGGCCCATCAGGGCCGAGAAGACCCAGAAGGTCGTCTGTGCCGCGGCGACACTCATCTTGGCGATGCGGAAACTCAGGAAGAAGACCATGCCGAGCGGTGCAAGCATGACGACCCATCTCAGCGGGCTACCGTAGATTGCCTGACCAAAAGCGGTCATCTGTCCGTCAGCGACGGCCATGACCGATGTCGCATAGGCGGCCACACCGGTAATAACCAGACCCATTGCCATCAGGTTGTAAACCCGCAGCATATAGGACCGGAGGCCTTCATCTATCGCAGCACCGGCCTGCGTACCAACCTGTCCGCGGACCTGGTAATTACGAGGTTCTGCCATTTCTACCTCTCAATTGGTTCGATTCAGTCTCGTTCGTGCCCCCGACAATTAAGCCGGTCGGGCACGGCTACCCGGAATATGATGAATCAACATCGCAACGACAAGACCTAAAGGACCGATTTTATCAGCCTTTTTGCCCATTCCGGCACAACAGTTAACTGAATCGACCCCAAATTGGCCGAAATCAGAGATTTCTGAGGATTGGCGCCGCCTTCTGGCCCAAAACCCGCCATGTTCCGGCCAGACCAATACCGACGGTCAGAACCAGCGCTGAAATCACCGTGATCAAAGCCACATCCGGCAGGAAATTCGACGGCAGCAGCATGATCCTGGTCACCACGAACCAGGCCGCCACGCCGCCCGCAAACAGGGCAAAGACCGCGGTGGCAAAACCGAGGATCATGTACTCGTAAGAGAAAGCTCGGATCAGCGTTTGCCGCGTGGCGCCCAATGTTTTCAACACCACCGCGTCATGCGCCCGCGCCCGATTGCCTGCCGCCAGCGCACCGGACAACACCAACACGGAGGCGATCAGCGCCACGGCAGCTGCGGCGCGGATGGCCGTTGCCAGCTGTTCGACGATGCTCGTGACCAGTTCAATGGCATCCTTGACGCGCACGCTGGTGACCGTCGGGAAGGCGTTGGTGACCGCTCGCAACACTTCGCCTTCTTCCGCCGCAGTCGATTGCGGGTCGCGCAGGGTGGCGAGCCAGGCATGCGGGGCGCCGGCAAAGGCGCTTGGTGAGAACACCATGACGAAGTTGATCGACAGGGATTCCCATTCAACCTCGCGCAAGTTGGCGATGCGGGCCGTGATGTTGCGCCCAAGCACATTGACTGTGACTGTGTCGCCAATGTTCAGGCCCAGTTCTCCCGCCTCCTCGGCCGAGAAAGAGACCAGCGGTTCACCCGTATAATCGGCATCCCACCAGGTGCCGGCAGTGAGCTTGGCATTGGCTGGCAGCGTTTCGGAATAGGTCACGCCGCGATCTCCGCGCAATACCCATTCGCCCTCCGTGATGTCGAGCTTGCGCACGTCGACGCCGTTGAATTCGAGGATGCGGCCGCGCAGCATCGGCACCCGCTGGACCTCGCCGTTCGGCGCCATCTCGTCAAGCAACGCGGAAAACTGCTCCACCTCGTTGCTCTGGATGTCGACGAAGAAGAAATCAGGCGCCCGGCTGGGCAGGCTGCCGCTGATCTCGCGTCGAAGATTTCCGTCGATCAGCGCCAGCGTCACCAGCAGTGCGAGGCCAAGACCGAGCGACAGCACCACCGACGGCGTCAATGCACCCGGCCGATGAATGTTGCCGATCGCCAGCCGCAGGGCCGTCGAATTGACCCGGGGCGCGCGACGCGCCAGCTGTTCGATCACCGTCGACACCACTCTCAATACGACAAAGGCGAAGGCGATCGACCCCAGAAAGATGCTGGCGATGAAGCGGTCATAGGAGGTGGCAATCGCCAGGCCGGCAAAAACCGCAACCAGAACCGCGGCGATGAAAAGGTAGCGTTTGCGCGGCAGGCTGAACGCATCAAACCCCTGCTCCCGAAACAGTGCCGTGGCCGGCACGTCGCGTGATCGGCCGAGCGGCAGAACGGCAAAGGCCAGCGCCGTCAGGTAACCGAAGATCGCAGCAAGCAGCAGCGCGTCCGGATAAATGAACGTCTCCGTCGACACCGGCAAGATGCCGGAGAGCGCCGTCTGGGCGAATAGCGGCATTGCCGCACCCAGCACCAGTCCGAGCGCAATGCCGATCGTTGTGATGATAAGAATCTGGATCAGATAGACCGCAAAGACGAAGCTGCCCGATGCCCCGAGACATTTGAAGGTGGCGATGACGCCGCGTTTGGAATCGAGATAAGCCCTCACCGCATTGGCCACGCCGACACCGCCGACCACCAGCGCCGTCAGCCCGACGAGGGTGAGGAACTGGGAAAACCGCGTGATGTTGGCGCTAAGCGCCGGCGCAGCGTTGCTGCGGCTTCGTACCGACCAGCCGGCCGTCGGAAACCGTTCGTCGGCAGACTGCCTGAGCGCGGCGATGTCAGACTCGCCGGCAACCCCGGGAAGCCGTATCTTGTAGGCATATTCCACCAGACTGCCGACCTGGATGAGGCCGGCCGCCGCCAGCCCGTCCTGCGACATCATGAGCCGCGGCGCAAATCCGAAACCATCGGACAATGCGTCCGGTTCGCTTTCAATGAGGGCACGGATCTCGAACTGTGCATTGCCGAGAAGCACGGTATCGCCCAACGAGACAGCCAGGCGGTCAAGCAGCAACGGTGCCACGGCAAGGCCGAATCGACCGTCCTTCTCGTCGAACAATTCCGGGAAGTTCAATTTCGGTTCGACCGCGAAATCGCCGTAGAGCGGATAGAGCGAATCAACCGCCTTGACCTCGACCAGCGTCTGGTCGGATCCGTCGGGCAACCGGGTCATCGACCGCAGGCCGGATGTGTGCGTCATCGCCCCGGAGGACTGCAGGAATGCGAGTTCTTCTTCCGTAGCCTGACGGTTTTGAATCTCGAAACGGATGTCCCCACCCAGGATCGTCTGACCTTCCTGTGTGATGGCGGCGGTGATCGATCGCGACACCGAATTCACGCCGGCGATTGCCGCGGTTCCCAAAGCTATACAGGCAAGGAAGATATAAAACCCCGAAAGCCCACCGCGCATTTCCCGCAGCGCCAGGCGCCAGGCGAGACGCAGTTGGGTCATCGGCGGTGTGGCGCCGTAGCCGACGGTCGTTCCGGAGTGGCCTGAGGTTGCGGCGCCGTCGCTGACCGCACTCATGCGACTGCCACCGATTCAGCTTCGTCCTCGGTAAGGATCTCACCGGAGCGGACCCTGATCTGCCGGCTGCAGCGCAGTGCCAACGCCGGATCATGGGTCACCAGCAGAAGGGTCATGCCGCGATCGGCTTGCTCCTTGAACAGGAGGTCGGCGATCTGGGCACCGGTCTCCGTGTCCAGGTTTCCGGTCGGTTCGTCGGCGATCAGCATCGCCGGTGACGGCGCCAGGGCCCGGGCGATCGCCACGCGCTGCTGTTCACCGCCGGAGAGTTCGCCCGGATAGTGGGTCAGCCGTTCGGCCAGTCCGACGGCGGCCAGTTCCGCCCGGGCCAGATCGAAAGCATCCGTGCGGCCGGCAAGTTCCAGCGGAACGGCAACATTTTCCAGCGCCGTCATGTTGGGAATCAGGTGGAAAGACTGGAAGACGATGCCGATATTGCGACCGCGGAAATCCGCCACCTGGTCTTCAGTCATCGAGTGGATCGGTTTGTCGGAGATGAAAATCTCGCCTGAATCGATTTTTTCCAACCCGGCGAGGACCATCAACAGGGTCGACTTGCCGGAGCCTGACGGACCGACGATCCCGACGGATTCGCCGGTATCGACCGAAAGGCTCATTTTTTTCAACACATGCACCGAAGAAGCGCCGTCACCCAGCGTCAAATCGGCCTCGTTCAAATGAATGATTGGTTTTGACAAGGCGGCGGCTCACTATATGTATTTTTTCGGTGGGTCATCAGCGCGTTCGTCCCCTATACGTCCGGGCGCTGCAAACGGATTTAGGAAGCCGTCCATGAAAAATAAAGCCATACCTGGAATTTTAGCCCTGATCTGTGGGCTTTTATTGGTGGTTTCAGGTGCTGCGCGCGCCGATACGCTGAACATTGTGGGATTCGGCGACAGCCTTATGGCCGGTTACGAACTGTCGCCCTCCGACGCCTTTCCGGTCAAGCTGGAGACGGCGCTGAAGGCCAATGGCCACGACGTCACCATCGCCAATGCCGGCGTATCCGGTGATACGTCTTCCGGTGGCTTGTCACGACTCGACTGGTCGGTGCCAGACGGCACGCACGCGGTGCTGCTGGAGCTGGGCGCCAATGACGCGCTGCGCGGCATCAGCCCCGAAAAGACCCGCGAAAACCTTGACATGATGATCGGTAAGCTCAAGCAGCGTGGCATTGCGGTGCTGCTCATCGGCATGTTGTCGCCGCCGAATATGGGGTCCGACTACCAGACCCGCTTCGATCGTATCTATCCGGAACTGGCCGAGTCACACGGTGTCGCACTCTACCCGTTTTTCCTGGATGGTGTAGCAGCTCAATCCGGGCTGGACATCGGCGATGGCATGCATCCCAATCCAAAGGGTGTCGACATCATGGTCGAGCGGTTTCTGCCCTATGCCGAGACTTTGATTGCGGAAATCGGACAAGGGGAAAACTGACAAGCGCTTGAAATCCAAGAGATTTAGCGCCATCTCCCCACAGGATACGGTAAAACCTGACGGTTTGCCGACAAAGGCCTTGCTCTCGAACCACACTCGTGATTCGCTGCAAGGGACAGTCGAATCGGGGAGGCAGCCATGCCGCGTTTGTTTATCGCCCTCGAGATTCCGCGTGATGCCGCATTGAGCCTTTCGCTCCTGCGTGGCGGACTGCACGGCGCCCGGTGGATCGATGTCGAAAACTATCATATCACCCTGCGCTTTGTCGGCGATGTCGATGCACCGACTGCCGATGAACTGGTGCATGCGCTCGATCGCGTTGAACGCCCGGAGTTCAATCTTGCGCTGATCGGCCTCGGTTCCTTCGGTTCCAAAAAACCGCATTCGCTTTGGGCCGGGGTCTCGGCCTCGCCGGAACTTTTTGCCCTGCAGGCCGAACTCGAACGGATTTGCCAACGGCTCCGGCTGCGCCCGGATCCGCGCAAGTTCACACCGCATGTGACGCTCGCCCGACTGCGCGGCGCCCGCGTTGGCGATGTCGTCGACTATTTGTCGGCGCGCAGCAACTTCCAGACCAATGCGTTCACGGTGTCGCGCTTCGTCGTCATGTCGTCACGCGAATCGACCGGCGGCGGCCCCTATGTCACCGAGGAAGCCTACCCGCTGAATGCTGCCTTCGCGGCTCCGCCAGTGATCGAGACGATGCCCAACCCTTCGAGCACGTTCCGTTAGAGATCAGTGATGCTTCGCCCGAGGTTCGTCTTTTCGCTCGCCCTGCTGGCCGGATTGATCGCAGGCGGCCAGTCGGTCGGCAAGGAACCCTATCAGCGCGTGGTGCCCCTGCTGAAGGACAGCAAGACGATCCTCGGCGATCCGCTGGCCTATCCGGATAATGGAACGCCACAAATCCATTCGGTCATCGTCACGATGCTACCTGACGAGGAAACCGGTCCGCACACACACCCCTACCCGACCTACGGCTACATGCTCGAGGGCGAACTCACCGTCACCTATCCGGGTGGCGTAGAAAAGGTCTATCGCGCGGGTGATGCCTTCATGGAGGCGGTCAATACCGTGCACAATGGCAGAAACAGCGGCACCGAACCGGCCCGCGTGCTTGTTGTCTTCATGGGTGTCGAAGGCGAAGTGAATACGCTTCTGTCGAAAAAACCATAAACCCGGGTTCAACAAACGCCGATTTTCAGCGTTCAATGCTTGTCGTTTTCCCGGCCTGGTGACACTCTCGACACCACACACAACCGGCAGTTGGACAAAACCAATGGACCGACAGGAATTCACCACCAGCGATGGCGTGACGCTGCGTTACATCGAGGCGGGCAGCGGCCAGACGCTGCTGATGCTGCATGGATGGTCGCAGGGTGCGGCATTGTTCAAACACCAGATCGCGGGATTGAACGACCGCTACCGGGTGATCGCTTTGGACTTGCGGGGCCATGGCCTTTCGGACAAGCCAGATTTCGGCTACCGCATCTCCCGCCTGGCGGCTGATCTCAACGAATTCATGGTCGGGCTCGATCTCGACACCATCAACCTGCTGGGCCACTCCGCCGGTTGCTCGGTCATATGGTGCCACTGGGGCCTGTTCGGTGCCGGCCGTATTGCCCGCTATCTCCTTGTCGATGAGCCGCCGGTCGTCGTTGCCAATCCGGGCTGGACGGACGAAGAGCGCTGGACCGCCGGCGGCATGATGGAACCAAACGACCTCTACCAATTCGCCGACCGGTTGGCCGGCCCCGATGGTGAAGCAGCAACGCGCGAGATGATCTTCTCAATGGTCACCGAGGCCATGTCGGAGGAGCAGAAGGAGGAGCTGCTGGCGATCAACCTGCAGTTCCCGCGGGCGCTGGCCGCCCGGCTGCTCATCAACAACGCGACACAGGACTGGCGTGACACCATTCCTCGCATCAATCGGCCAACTCTGGTTGTCTCCGGCCGCGGCAGTCAGGTGACCTGGCAAAGCCAGCAGTGGATTCATGAGCAGATCGCCGGCTCTCGAATAGAATTCTTCGACGCCGAGGAAGGCGGCAGTCATTTCATGTTTCTTGAAGCACCGGATCGATTCAATGCGGTCGTTGCCGATTTCATCGGTCAGGGCTGAGACGACATTCCCCGGGCTACGTAATCCGAAAGGGCCGCGGTCGGATGATCGGCGGCCGTCTCCCGGGTCAGAAGAGAAACGCAGAAGAGGGGCAATTCCGGCAGACCGGCGGAATGGCTGACCGGTTCCACATGGTCCGGCAGGGCCGAGGCCAGGAATGTCCCGACCGCCAAATCCATCCGGATCATGGCGATGGTGGCCTCGAGGCTGTCGCTTTCATAGACGTATTTCCAGCGGCGCCCTGCCGCATCCAAAGCCTCCAGAACCCGCGGCCGGAAAACGCAGGATTTGCTGATGAGTGACAATGGCAACGGGTCGAGGTTCGCCGCATCCCCGCCACGGGCGCCGACCCAAACCAGCCGGTCGCGAAAGAGCACTTTGCCCGTAGCCCGGTCGGCGATCTCTTCGAGCAGCGTGACATCAAGCGTACCTGACTCGAAACCGGCCCGCAGGTCGGGCGAGGTCTGGCAGACCAGGTCGATCTCGACATCCGGATAGGCCTGGGCGAACAGTCGAAGGATCGACGGTAGGCGGCCGGAAATCAGGTCGACCGGCACACCAAGCCGCACCCGACCGGCAAAGCGCGGCGTTGTCATGTCGCGCCACAATTCGTCGTTCAAGGCCAGCAGCCGGCGCGCACGAACGAACATCCGGTCGCCGGCCTCGGTCAACAGCAGTCCCGAGCGCTGGCGCAAGAAGAGCGCTGAACCAAGCTGCTCTTCCAATCGCTTGATGTGCTGACTGACCGCCCCTTGCGTCAGGTTCAGCACTCGGCTCGCCTGAGTCATGTTTCCCGTTTCGGCAACAGTCGCAAAGGTCCGCAGCAGCTGTGTATCGATGTTTCTGTTTGACATTAGAATTCATGATCCAATCGATTATGACTATTAGGTATCATTATTCATGAGCTGGAGCTAGTGTCGGCGGCGAACCAAAGGAGCCGATGATGAACACGATCAACATTGCCGACAAGTTCACCCAGGTGGACGGATACTGGAAACCGCATGTCGCCGCCGAGGCCAATGGGCAGCATGTCCGCTTCGCTCGTCTGAAAGGCGAATTCGTCTGGCACAGCCATGACGAGGAGGACGAGCTGTTCATCGTGGTGAAGGGCAGGCTCACGGTTCGCTTCAGAGACCGTGACGTGACGGTGTCGGAAGGCGAGATGCTGGTAATCCCGCGCGGCGTCGAGCACATGCCGGTCGCAGACGAAGAGGTGCATCTGATCAACATCACCAAGGCCGAGACGACCATGACCGGCAACGTTGAGTCAGATCTGGCGATTCCGGTGTCCGAGCTGCAGAAGGTTTAAGGCGAGGTGCGATCCGATAGGATCCGCGCTTGCAACGCTGCCGAGCCCTCGGCCAGCATCCGGTAGACCTGCTCGAAACCGTCTGGCCCACCGTAGTACGGATCCGGCACATCTTCCGGCCGGTCGAGGGTCAATTGCAAAAACCGGTGAACCCGGTTCTGGCGGTCGGCCGGTGCCTGAGCCGTAACCGTGTCGAAATTGGCACTGTCCATGGTCAGGATCAGATCGAAGCGATCGAAATCGCTTGCTGCGATCTGTCGCGCTCGCAGGTCTGAAATATCGACGCCGTATTCGGCGACCTTGGCAATGGCTCGGCTGTCCGGCGGGTCCCCAATGTGCCAGCCTCCGGTGCCGCAGGAATCCAGCCGGATCTCGCCAAGACCGTTCTGCTGCGCCATAGTGCGGAAGATACCCTGGGCCATCGGCGAGCGGCAGATATTGCCGAGACACACAAACAGGATCGATGTGGTTGCGTGAAGTGCGGCGGCCATGAACCCCTCCGGAGTGAACCCATGACAGCTATAGAGGTTGATGCAGCGGACGCAAGGCGACGTCTGGCCGAGTTGCCGGGCTGGCAACTCGGCGCAGATGAAAGGTCCATCGAGAGTCATTTCGAATTCAAGAATTTCAGCGAAGCCTTCGCCTTCATGACCCGGGCGGCTCTTTCGGCCGAGAAACTCAACCACCACCCCGAATGGAGCAATGTCTATCGCAAGGTCGACGTGCGCCTGACAACCCACGATACCGGCGGTCTGACCGAGCTCGACTTCAAGCTGGCCAGGGCCATGAACCGGTTCGCCGGCAGACCCTGAAACTTGCATCCGCAGCCATAGGCCACCATATTGTAAAGATTGGGAAATCAACCACGGACCCGTCATGGACGACGTCAAGATAGGCGAAATTCTCGAACCAGGTGACGACGAGACCCGTCAGGACCGGGAATCGCGGGTGCGCGGAAAATTCTGGGAAACCGCCCGACGAGCCGCCCGTCAAGTGCCTTTCATGGAAGACGTGGTGGCGTCCTATTATTGCGCGCTCGATCCGCGCACACCGACCCGCGTGCGCGGCATCCTTCTTGCGGCCCTGGCTTATTTTGTCCTGCCGCTGGACGCCCTGCCGGATTTTCTGGCCTTCGTCGGCTTTTCGGATGATGTCGCCGTGCTGACTGCGGCTTTGGCCGCCATTCGCGCGCACATCACACCGGCGCATTACAGTGCCGCGCGCGAGGCACTCGCCGGCGAGGAGCCGGCCGAGGCCTGATCGCATTCAACTGCCGGGCGTATCGCGAACGTAGTCGTTGCCGCGCTGGGCGGTTGCATCGAATGTCATCGCATTGACCTTCCAGCCCGCCCCGGTGCGGGTAAAGCCGTGCACGTAATTGCCCCACACCTCCCACAGGGGGTTGCCGCCATTTGCCTCCTCAGCGCCGGTGTCCATCCGGTTCCAGGCATAGCCATGGGACAGCAGCACCGCATTGTCGGCGTCTTCAAACGTGACCCGGTGATTGCCTCGCAGGTGAAAAGACGTCTTCGAAGCAGTCAGGTTGCCTGACCAGCCGGCTATGAGACCGTCGGCCGGAATGGTGGCCGGTTCGCCTCCCACCAGGGATGTGAAGTCCACATCGATGGTATCGGTGAAAAAGCTGCGGGCAAGATCCCAGTCCTTGGCATCGACCGCCGCGTCGATAGCATCGGCGATACGGATCATTTCGACCTGGTCGACCAGGGTTTCGGACGTCACCCCCACGAGGGCATCGTCATCAACTTTACCAGCAATGGCTTGCTGGCAAGCTTCAATGCTCCCGTGGACTGTACGGACCGGCACGCGCGGCACTCGCCCTCATTGATCTTTCGCAACAAACCGGTTTCGCCATCGCCTCGGGCAGCATCGCCGCATCAGATCGGAGCGCCGCCAGACTTTCACCATCTACGGCGACATCGTCAACCTGGCCTCGCGGCTGGAAGGGCTCGGGAAAACGCTCGGAACACCTGTCGTCATAGACGCGCAGTTCGAGACGCGCTCACAGGGCACCCATGAGATCCGCGGTTTCGGCGAACCGATCGAGATCTATTCCGTGATACCAGCTGTGCAGGCCTCCGCTCCAGACAAAGGCCGGGGATAAAATTCCGGGTCATGAAACGAAGGCAGTTCATTGCAGGCCTTCGGCCAAACGGTCTAACCCTCAATCGACAGGAATTCGTCGATTCTTCGCGCACAGCGTTGCCATTCGGGATCGGTTTCGGGAAGAATATGGTTCGCAGTCTCAAGCGATATGAATTGCGCTCCGGGAATTCCCGTGGCCAGCGCCTTGCCTTCCTCATAGGGAGCGGCGAGATCACCGACAGCGTGCAGAACCAGAGTCGGCGCCTGAACCTGGCCCAGAAGGTCGGAAATATCATCATCGCAGTCGGAGAACATCATCGCCGAGGCGTTTTCCGGCGTAGCCGTCTTGCGTTGCAAGTCGCTGAACCAGGTCCGGCTGGCAACGGGTGCGTCCGGCATGTAGATGCCGGAGAACAGGTCACGGATCGCCGCCGTTTCCTTGCCCCACCAAAGCGGCAGCGCGTCGTGGGCCGACTTTCGAAGCACGTATCCATCGGTTTCGCCACGTGCCCGCCATCCCCGAACATATCCGCCGAGCAGAACCAGTTTCTCGACCCGTTGCGGATTTCGAGCTGCAAAAGCGACCGCTGACGTACAACCCTGACAAAGACCGATAATCGAGAAGCGTTCGGTCCCGGCGGCATCTATGACTGCCTCCAAATCCTCGACTTGACGATCGAAGGAATGGTCGGTCGCGGCCCAGTCGGATAGCCCGTTGCCACGGGAATCGTAGCGGACGAGGCGACGCCCCCTGGCAAGGGCACTGTAGAAATGCCGCCAGACCGGGCTCTCCCAATCATATTCCAGGTGGGTCAGCCAATTGGAAGCCTTGACGAGGGTCGGACCTTCGCCAGCCACGCCATAGGCGATCCGCGCACCGTCGGCGCTCTCACAGAACCCGATCCTCTGTTCCGGCGGCTTTTCGCTCGGCGGCGCATCGCGAGACGTCTTTGCACCGCTTTCCAGGATGGACGCAACGAAGCGAAACCCGTGCCCGTGGGCCGTCTTCAAGTAACGCTGTCGCCTGCCGTCATCATCGAGCGCCCTACGGGCTGCACTGACGGCGCTCGAGACCGCGGCATCCGACACGATGCGACGATTCCAGACCCGTTCGACCAGTTCATCCTTGCTGACCACCCGGTCGCGATTCTGGATCAAATAGCAGAGCAGATCGAGGACCTTCGGCTCGATCGAAAGCACGGTGTCGTCCTGCCGCAGTTCCCGGGTGGAGACGTCAAGAACAAATTGGTCAAAGGTGTATTTCATCGGCCAGGCCTCTCGAACAGTCTCCGACTGGAAGAGGCCAGCGTACGGCCGTCCATGAAAAATCCCAAGAAAATCTCCAAGCCGCCGCCAAGCACCGATACGCCCGATCCCGTAGCTCTGACGTCATTCAGCAACGTGACGGTCTCCCCGTCCAGAACCAGAGGACCATACCATGAAGACGATCACCGCAACATATTCGGCACAAAGACCTGCGTTAGCAGATCGCCTGGCGACCTTTGCTAACACGATCGCCACCCATCGCCGGCATCAACGCGAACTGGAGTTCTTGCGCAAGCTCGACGACCGTATGCTCAGCGATGTCGGCCTGATCCGCCATGAGGTTTCAAACCACTGGGCACGGTTGCTCTAGCCAACGACACGAACCTTTTGAGGTTCAGCCAAATCTCACAACATCCGCCAGGCGGCGATCAGGAGAATGAAACCGGTCGCCACCTGCAGACCCGATGCAACGATGCTCATCAGCTTGTTGTTCATCAGCCTTGCGAGACCCTCACGCGAAAGGTTCGCCACCAGAGCAACTGAAACCAGGACCGCCGCCACGCCGACCAGCATCACCACGGCAAAAGCCAGCCCGGCCTCGATCACGCCGCGTGACGCGGCAAATGTCACGACAAAGAGCGTGAGCGGACACGGAACCAGACCCGCGAAAAAGCCAAAGGCCATGCTGCGCCCGGCAAGATGCGTGTGGCTGCGCGGGCGTAAAGTGGACACAATCATCCAGAGGCCGACAAATGCCAGCAATACGCGGCTCAGGCTGTCCAGAACAGGCGTCTGGCTTGATGCGCCGAGGGTCACTGACACCAGTGGCAAAGCCAGAAGCACGATGAGCACAGACATCAGGATATGGACGGAAGATATGATCAGGCCGGTACCCGCAGCACGCCACGCGCTTTCCGGGGTTGAAATCGAATAGGCCGCCAGCAGAGTTTTCGAATGCCCGGGCATCATGGCATGCACGATCCCGAAGACAACGCCCATCGGCAGGAAGACGGCCAGTTCGGACCAATCGCCGGTTTCCGCGTAAAGCTTGATGCGGTCTCCAAAGGCGAGATAGATCTCCCGCTGTGTCTCGATCGTCCAATTGATCAGCCATGCGATCATCGAGGGCACCAGACATTTCGGTTGCTAACCGTTTTGCACAATAGCCGCTGTAGCCAGCCGCGCATTCTGCGGTGCTGTGGTAAGCAGGGTTGGCGCCAGGCCCCGGAAAAGCATCAATCCCGGCCGGAATCGATTTCGATCGCTCATCCAATGCCCACCTTCAAGCGACATCGTGCTCTACTCTGATTGCGTCTGCTCATCAAGCGATCGACAAAGCTGCGATAGCGCTTTGGTTCATCTGAAACCTTGAAGGCTCGACCTCGGACAACCCTGATGGCCTGATTAGCAACAGATTGGTTTGTCAGGTCATCCCGTTGAGCGCCTTTGTGATTTTTTTGACGCCCACTTCGATCTCACCTTCCGGGGCACAGGCAAACCCAAACATGATGCCGGGACGCACCCGTTGCTTGTCGCAGTAGATTGATACCGGCAGGCAATCGATGCCAGCGTCCCAAATTGAATTTGCGACGGAACTCTCCGACGCCGTTTCATCTCTCAGCCAACCGACCAGGTGCATGCCCGCGGTGCAAGGGGCGACCTCGAATACGTCTCCAAGGTGGTTTTCCAAACTATCGATGAGCAAATCGCGCCGTTGCTGGTATAGGCTGCGCATTTTCCTGATATGCGCATTGAAATTGCCGTCCAGCATGAATCGAGCCAGGGTTTGTTGCTGCAGCGGTGAGACGTTTTGTGACAGAAGAGACTGTGCGGCGGTAAATGCTCCAACGAGTTCAGGCGGACTGATCACGTATCCGAGCCGAAGCGCGGGGAACATCGATTTTGAAAAGCTTCCGGTGTAGAGAACGCGCCCGCTGTAATCGAGCGCAAGCAGAGCCGGCAGGGCCCGATCAGAATATCTGAACTCGCTGTCATAATCGTCCTCGATGATCCAGCAATTGTTCTGATTTGCGTATTCCAGAATCTCCATACGCCTGTTCAGGCTCATTGTGATGCCGAGCGGGTGTTGATGCGAAGGCGTAACAAACATTAAATCCGCCTGGGCATGTTTTCGGATCGCCTCTGCCAACTCGAAACCGTCGTCTCCGACCGGGACCGACATGACATTCGCACCGAGCAATCTCATGGCATCTCTGGCGCCGATGTGACCGGGATCTTCAAACCAGACGGTCGAGCCTGGTTCCAGCAGGGTGAGTGCTATCAATACGAAGGCCTGCTGTGCGCCCGAAGTTATGACGATTTGCTCAGGCTCACATTGGACTCCCCGATGATCGCGAACATGGATAGCGATTTGCTGCTTCAGTTCGGTCAGGCCGCCGGGTGTGCCGTACCCAAGCAGGCCGGCATCGCCATGACGGATCGCACGTGACTCTGCTGTCGCCCATGCCTTGCGCGGAAATCTGTCAAGCGCCGGCACACCGGGTCGAAATGCGGTTACCTCGCCCAGGCGTGTTGTTGCTTTGGAGGCGGCAACACTGCCGGATCGCTCCGATAGATCAAATTGGGCTTTCCCGGCGGAGGAAGTCGCGGCAGGAACTTCGGGTGGCTGCTCCATGGCAGATATGCTTGCGACGAATGTACCGGCTCCCCGTCGAGGGTGCAGAAACCCTTCCGAACCGAGTTGCTCGTATGCATTCTTGACGGTCAGTCTCGAGATGCCGAGGTCCCTGGCCAGTTGACGGGTAGCGGGCAAACGCGTGCCGGCGAGAATGCCGCCATTCAATATCTGCTGCCGAATCGCATTCTCGAGTTGCCGGTATAGCGGCATGCGATCGCTGGCATCCAGACGAAGAAGCGACAGAAGGGCACTTCCGCCACTATTGCTCATACTATCGAACCTCCATTCATGATTGGATATAACATTCATCCGAGAATGGATATTTTGACAAATCCAATACCCTGTCAACTTGCCAGCTGAACGCGCACTATTTGCGCCTCTCCTTTTTTCTCGCGGGGCCCTGAAGGCCGTGCGATGCGATGGGACAATGTCGATGGATATGCTCGAATTTCCGGATGGTCTTCGTCTTCTGGCGCGATGGCAGTCGGGTGACGCGGATGCAAAGAAGACGCTTGGAGGCCTTTTCGACGCCGCCATCGACGGCCAATTCGACGCAAATTTCGCCGCGCCTGCTGAAACCGATCGCGTGCACGTTTCCGCCTCGGTTCACATGCTTGCGCTGGGGATCCTGCACGATCTCTACGGCATTGAATCGAAGGAATACTACACGACTGATCCATCGCGTTATGCGCGGGCAAACCTGATGGCAAGTCGGCTCCTCGGCATCAACAAGCTCTACACGACCTGGGCGCTTTATGCCTTCACGTGCGAAGCCATCGGCCAGAAGATGATGTATCCGGACCGGTTTCCTCCTGGTTGTGATCCCGACACGCCGCTGATCAACAAAAGCAACTGGCGATCTGTCAAAACACCCGACTTCAATTCCGGGATACCGAAGGTGATCAATGACGTGCTGCGGGAAACCGAGAGGCTCAACGGCATGGAGCCTCTGTTGCAGATCTCCTCACCGTACAGCCTGGCCGCGGACGTCTATGGCCAAGAACCGTTGTTGGCCGACGTTGTTCACGATCCGGGCTTCGTCAATGAACTGCTTGACCACCTGGCGGACCAGGTGTTGTCGCCATGGATTGACGACTTTATCGAGAAATTTCCGAACGGCTGGGTAGAGCTATCCGACGCGTCGGGCTCTCCATTCTTCATTGGGCCGGACAACTGCAAACAGCTTGCCATTCGCTCCATTCAGCGAATGTGCGACGGACGATCCTGGGCAGACCGGGTGTTTGACGCCAATTACCGCGGCGATTTCGTCACCCAGGCGAAAAAGCGAGGCCGTGGCTCGCGCAGACGAGGCGGCACAACGGAAGAAGCGAGCGGGATCGACCTGTTGGAGCTGACCGACATCAAGAACAGCGTCTGCAAGAACTTCGTTATGCGGCTCGAGGCGGACAAAGTGCCTGTTTCCTTCTACCGCGACCAGGCGATCGCCCGCGGAATTCCTCTCACCCTTGGCATCGGTTCGACGCAAATAGACCGAAACAGCGTTGGCGACATCGAAACGGCCAGACAGGGCATCGGTGAAGCGGCGAGGGAATATGTCGAGGCGATCAAGGCCGTCTGCGAGGCGATCGAACTTCCCGATCACAACTTTGTCCGGGAACCGTGGCCAAGCCATGTCTATTTCGAGGACATCAGCGCTCAATCGCAATTCGAGCTGATCGAAATCATCATCAGAACCGCAACCGATCATGGCCAATTGGAACGGCAGGACCTGCCGCCGCTGGTTGCCGGGGCGTTGGACAGATGAACAGGCAGCCGGCTGATGTGCGTTTCGCCTTCATCGTGCCGCAAAACGTTCAGATCACGGACCTTGTTCTGTTCTGCGAATGCCTGCACATAGCCAATCATCAACTCGGCGCTACAGCATTCGAATACGACCTTATCCAATTGGAGGACGCGTCAGCGCTCGCTGGGCTCGCAAATGCTTCCGACGGTGCCAGCGTTTCGACCAAACGCTTTGATGCCATCGTTGCTTTCGGGACCAATGCCGCATCGTTTGACTATCCGGCGAAGCTGCTGAACTGGCTGCGCTGCCAGTCAAGACATGGCGCTCGTGTCGGTTCGATTGCCAATGGCGCCTTCACACTGGCCCGCAACGGATTTTTCAAGGGCCACAACGTGGCGCTGCCGATTCACACGATCCATGCTTTTCGCGAAAACTTTCCCAACATCGAAATCGCCCCGGACGTCTTCGTCAGCAACAATCATCGCTTTTCCTGCGCAGGCGGGGTGACCACGATCGACCTCGCCGTTCGATTGATTGCAGATCAACACGGGTTCGAACTTGCAGGCTCTGTTGCTGACCGTTTGGCCTATGACCTCAAAGCGCACAGGGCCCGTCATACCGAGTCGTTGATCGAGCTGGAGATTGGTCGGGCTGACCCACCAACCCATGTCGCGCTCAAAATCATGCAGGAAAACGTTGAAGCGCCGATTTCAATCAGCTCGGTTGCGTTGAAATCGGGCGTTTCCATCCGACAACTTCAACGCAGGTTCGCCTATCTGTTTTCCACCACGCCGACGCGATATTATGCAAAAATTCGGTTGTGGCGCGCACGCTCGCTACTGCAGGAAACCAAGCTCCCCGTCATCGAAGTCTCGCAGGCAACCGGATTTGGTTCGCATGCGACATTCTCGAAGAAATACCGGAGCGAGTTCGGCAGAAGCCCCAGCAGTGAACGCATTCTGGTGCGCAACGGCGAGCCCCCTGCGTCCATTGAATCAATGATATTGAGCCGGTCCCCCGGAAACCGAGAACTGGCGTAGTAGCCTGCCCATTTTGCGCGAAAAATGCCGGCGACCGGATATCATGCCGTTCGATTGTTTTCCGGTGGCTGTACAAAAAACTGTTCCGCCCGATTTTCGATCATCAGGAGTTCGCGGCAGACATCAGCGAATTTTTCCACCAGCCGGGTCGGCACGGAGCGCATCGTAAACGCCAGGCCGTAATGCGGCGGAGCAACGGTATCACGCAGCGGAACGTAAGCGAGATCATGGCCGCCGTACGAGCGCTCGTTTATGGGGCGCATGATGAGAACAGCGAAGCCTTCACCGGCACCGACTAGACTGCGCACCATTTCGAATGATTTCGCCTGATGCTTGATTTTCGGCTTGAGATTGGCCTGTGCGAACAAGGATAGAAAAAACTGCTGCGTAATCGGCAGATTGAGCCCAACCATTTCACGTTCGGCCAGCTCAGCAAGCGAAACCGAAGTCTGCCGTGCAAGCGGGTCGCTTTTTGGCAGCAGTGCATAGGGTGGTGCCGTGATCAGCGGTTCGAAATCGACCGCGGGACTCGGATACATATCGTAGGTCAACGCAACCTCGATCGAGCCATTGGCCAACATCTGATTGAGCTCATCGAGGTCCGCTTCGTGGACCTGCACATTGATGTCCAGATCACGCTCTCGCAATCCCTCCAGTATAATGGGCATGATAAACGGTGCGGTCGGAAGAAAGCATCCAACCTCAATGGTCCCCGTTGGATTTCGCCTGATCTCTCGCGCTTCTGTCTCAAACTCCTGAGCGCTTTCCAGCAGACGTTTTGCCCGGGATGCAAATTGACGGCCGACTGGCGTAAGCGTCAGTCTGTGCGGCCTTTCCCGGATGAAAAGATTGAGTTCGAAATCCGCTTCGATCTTCTGAATGGCTGCACTGATTGCGGGTTGGGAGATGCCCAGGCGTTGGGCTGCCGCCGAGATGCTTCCATTGTCTGCGACAGCCACAAGGTAGGAAAGTTGGCGTAAGGGGACCAATATAAGCAATTCCGATATTAAACGACGAAATAATCTAATTTACAAAAGATCCAGTGTCAATTTACCATGTGGGAGTTGGTTTCCCGAGCGCTTGGGGCGTCGTTGTATTCACACAACCATGGGACGGCCAATGGGGCGAGTAGCGTCTTCAAATTTGCGGATGCCTGACGGAAACTGTCGCTCGGCTGATAGGGAGTGAGGGTGTTCGGCAACCGTCCGACTAATGGAATCCAGGGAGGAGAAATAGATGATGAGAAAATGCATTGCAGCGGCGGCCTGCGCCACGTTTCTAACGACAGCGGCACCGGCCATGTCCGAAACGTTGGACGTCGCCAGCACGTTCGGAACGAACAATCTGCTTGGGCAGATGGGTGTTAAGTTTGCCGAAAATGTCGCCATTGCGACCGGAGGGGATCTCGAACTCAAACTGGCGGAGCCCGGTGACATCGTTCCGACGCTGGAAGTGTTCGATTCCGTCGCATCAGGTGCGATCGATGCCGGCTGGGACTGGATGGGGTATTGGTCCGGCACCGTTCCGGTGGCACAGTTCTACGGTGGTTTGCCGTTTGGACCGACGTCTGAGGTATCAGCCTCATGGATGTGGAACGGTGGCGGCATCGAGATCATCCGGCGTGAATATGCCAAACACGGCGTGATGGTATTTCCCTGCTTTATCGAGCCTCAGGAAACTGCCGGCTGGTACCGTGAAGAAATCACCGGGCCCGAAAGCTACGACGGAATGAAAATTCGCATCTCCGGCCTGGGAGCGAAGGTGCTGACGAAACTGGGCGCATCGACGCAATTGGTTCCGGGCGGCGAAACCTACCTGGCGCTCGAGCGTGGTCGTGTGGACGCCGCCGACTTCGCAATCCCGACGGTCGACGAAGCCATGGGTTTTCACGAAATCGCCCAGTACAACTATTTCCCGGGCTGGCACCAGTCGGCGAGCTGGTTCTCGTTCATCATGAACAAGGACCTCTACGACAGCTACAGCGACGAGCGTAAAGCTCAGCTCCACCTGGCTTGTCAGGCAACCATCCAGTACACGTTCAACCGTCTCCCCGCCGAACAGATGGATGTGATTGCACGCATGGCCGAAAAAGGGGCGATCACCAAACGTCTGCCGGACAGCGTGATGGCGCGCTTGCGTGAAGCCTGGGAAGAGGTTTTGGCTGAAGAATTGCAAAAACCGGTTGTCAAAGAGATGTATGAGTCTCTTCAGGCGCATCAGGCGAAAGTCGATGCCTGGAACAACCTGCAAAGCCTGGAATAGGGGTCTGCAAAGGACGCCATCGAGGTAAGGGGATCAAGGCGATGATCAGACGTTACCTGTTGGTAACCGCAACCTACGTCGAGCATTTGGCCCGACGCTTGGGCGAAGTTACCAGCTGGTTTGCTCTGGGAGTTTTGATCTCCGTCCTCGTCGCTGTCATCGCAAGCGCGCTGAGGGCAAATGAAATTCTCGGCTGGGGGGTCGATATCCCGCTGTTCGGTGACAATCTGACCGTCAACGACGTTATCGACCTTGAGTGGCACTTCTTTGCTGTCATGGTGATGGTCGGTGGTACCTATGCCTATCTGGATGACAGGCACGTCCGCTCCGATCTGATCTACGCCAGCCTGTCGCCATCGACCAGGAAATGGATCGACAGTTTGGGCGATATCTTTCTGATGCTGCCCTTCACCGCCGTCATGTGCTGGTTGTCGATCGGATTCGTCATGCGGTCCTACAATTCCGGAGAAGGATCGGACTACGGCGGAATGCTGGATCGGTTCCTGATCAAATCGACCATACCAATCGGGTTCGCCATTCTTTTCCTGGTCATTCTGGCGCGTGTCGCGAGACGTTTCCTGGACAAAGACATGCAGCAAGAAGCGCCGGAAGGCTAAGGCTCGACGATATGGAATTTGTAGCCGAATACAGCTGGGCAATGGCGATGATCGTCGCTTTGGCTGTCGGCGTATTCACCGGATATCCAGTCGCTTTCCTGCTCTGCGGGCTGGGTATCGTCTTTGCGATCCTGTCGGGCATTCCGTTGCGGTTCATGGGCACCGTGGTGTCGAAGATCTATGCCGGAACCCTGTCGAACTGGCTGCTGCTGGCGGCGCCTCTTTTCATTTTCATGGGCCTCATGCTGGACAAATCGGGTCTGGCCGAGCGTTTGCTTTTGACCCTTGAGAGGGTCTGCGGCCGCTTGCCCGGCGGGCTGGCCCTGTCCGTCGCTTTGCTGGGTATCATCATGGCCGCTAGCACCGGCATCGTCGGCGCTTCGGTCATGCTCCTGGGCGTGATCGCACTGCCTGTCATGATACGCCAGGGTTACGATCCGCGATTTGCCACCGGCGTGACGGCGGCATGCGGAACACTGGGCATATTGATTCCGCCGAGCATCATGCTGGTTTTCATGGGCGCGATCCTCCAGGTGTCGATTGGCGATCTGTTCAAGGCGGCCTTTTTCCCCGGACTGCTGTTGGGCGCCCTTTACATGATATTCATTCTGGGTGTCGGGATCTTCATGCCTCAACGCGCTCCGGTTCCGGATCGCAGCGAGCTGAACAAACTTGCCGACCGCGGAGCACCGCTTTGGCTGGAAATCGTCACCAACCTTCTTGGACCGCTCTTTCTCATTGCCGCGGTTTTGGGATCGATCATGATTGGCCTCGCGACGCCGACGGAGGCCGCCGGAATCGGCGCAGCCGGGGCGGTCATACTCGCGTTGATTACGCGCAAGTTGAACCTCCCGGTCGTGCGCGACGTTGTTCGCGACACATCAAAAACGACGGCCATGGTGATCTTCGTGATGATCGGCGCCGCTTGTTTCAGCGCAGTATTCAAGCGGCTGGGCGGCGACGACATGATCGAGGAACTGTTCATTGGCACGGGCTACGGCCCATACGGCCTTTTGCTGCTGATGATGGCCCTGATCTTCGTCATGGGCTTCTTTCTCGAATGGATCGAGATCAGCTTTATCGTGCTCCCGCTTTTCGCGCCGATCATCAAGTCTCTTGACTTTGGATTTGATGCATCCGGCGTCGAATTGCTCATTTGGTTTGCAGTGTTGGCCGCGGTCAACATGCAAACCTCTTTTATCACCCCTCCCTTCGGCTATTCGCTCTTTTACCTGCGGGGCGTTGCTCCGAAGGGAGTGGACATCAAGGTCATCTATCGCTCCTCCGTTCCATTCGTGGTCTTGCAGCTTCTCTGTCTTGGCTCATTGGTTTTGTTTCCAGAAATCGTTTTGTGGCTGACAAGGCTCTGAACCGTGGGCGGCTTCCGCCAACCGACTGAAACGAAACGAGGAATGTCAGGAGCTTAGGACAGGGTTCATCGGACACACATGACAAGCAACCAAATAATCGAAACGAGGCGCGACGACGCAGTCGCCCGGGCTATTGCCTACACGTCAACGTTCATCGCCAAGCATGCCGAGAACTCGGAGATCTGGGATGTTGAAGGCAAGCGCTACATCGATTTCTGCGGCGGCATCGGCTGTCAGAATGTTGGACACCGGCATCCAAGAGTGGTCGAGGCGATCAAGCTTCAGCTGGAGGACCTTACTCACACCTGTTTCCAGATCAGCCCCTATGAAAGCTACGTTGCCCTCGCCGAACGGCTGAACGCGCTGGCCCCCGGAGATTTCGACAGCAAATCGCTGTTCTTTTCAGCAGGTGGCGAGGCCATCGAGAACGCCATCAAGATCGCTCGCTACCATACGGGCCGTCCGGCGCTGATCACGTTCACCAACGGCTACCACGGCCGCTCCTATATGGGCATGGCGCTTTCGGCCAGAATGCAACCGTTCAAGGCCGGTTTTCGACCGTTTCCGTCGGAGATTTACCGTATCCCGTTTCCGGATGCTTTTCACGGCGTCACGCTGGACGACACCAGACGCGCTTTTGACACGCTCTTCCGCAGCGACGCCCGGCCGGAGGACATCGCGGCCATGTTCTTCGAGCCGGTACAGGGCGAAGGCGGGTACAACATCGCTGAACCGGAATTCGTCTCCTACATCCGTGAGCTGTGCGACGACCATGGCATTGTTCTCGTGGCCGACGAAATCCAGACCGGCATCGGCCGCACGGGCAAGATGTTTGCCATGGAGCACTACGATGCGGCAGCCGATCTGACCTGTGTCGGGAAAAGCATCGGCGGCGGACTACCGCTGTCCGGGATTGTCGGTAAAGCGGACATCGTCGATGCCGTGCCTCCCGGTGGCCTTGGCGGCACGTTTGGCGGCAACCCGCTTGCATGTGCCGCAGCGCTCGCCGTTCTCGACGTCATGGAAGAGCAGGACCTTCTCTCCGCCGGTATGGCAATCGGCAACCGGATCAACGAGCGGCTGCAATCGCTGGCGCGCAAAAACTCGCTCGATTTCGTCGGTGACGTCCGCGGACTGGGATGCATGAACTGCATCGAAATCGTGAAGGACCGGGAAAGCCGCGAACCTGATGGCGATCTGACGTCGCGCATTGCTGCGATTGCGCTGGAAAAGGGTCTGGTTCTCGTGACCGCCGGGCCGACACGAAACGTTATTCGTATCCTCGTTCCGCTCACCGCTTCACCGGATCTCATTGATGAAGGCCTCGATGTCCTCGAGGCTTCCCTCGACCAGGCCGCCGAAGAGCGCATTTAGCGAGCCGAAGGGAGCGGGCAAATGAAAATCAAAGCCGGCGTCTTGTGGGAAACAGGCAAGCCCCGCCCCTACGCCAACAGCCTTCCATTGAGCATCGAGGAAGTCGAGCTTGATCCGCCGGGAAATGGCGAAGTTTTGGTTGAGATCAAAGCTGCCGGCCTCTGCCATTCGGATCTCGTCGCAATCAATGGAGAGCGCGCCCGGCCGACGCCAATCGTCATAGGCCACGAAGCTGCGGGCATTGTTGCGGAACTCGGACCCGGAGTAACGAGTTTTGAAGTTGGGGACCACGTGGTTCCGGCCTATGTGGCAAGTTGCGGCAAATGCGAAATGTGCCGAGAAGGCCGGCCGGCGCTGTGCCACCCGGCAACCGTCTCCAATGTTGCGGGAACAATGCGGGACGGCACGACGCGACTGCATCAAAACGGAACGCGCATAAACCACCATTCGGGCGTTGCCGCTTTCGCCGAGTACGCCGTGATCTCCCAGGATGCACTGGTGAAGATCGACAAGGAGGTTCCGTTGGAGCAGGCGGCCCTGTTCGGATGCGCGGTGGTCACCGGCGTTGGCTCGGTGGTCAATACCGCGGGGCTTCGCGCCGGTCAGTCGGTGGCAATCGTCGGTCTCGGTGGTGTCGGCCTGAGTGCGCTATTGGCGGCAGTCGCGTCCGGAGCCGGGACCGTGATCGCCATCGACATTAATCAGAGCAAACTCGACCTTGCCCGGGAACTGGGCGCAACGCATGTGTTCAACGCAAGTGATGAAAACTGCATCACCGATGTTCGGGACACAACTGGCGGCGGGGTGCAGTTTGCGATCGAAACCGCCGGCTCTCCGCGCGCGCTCGATACCGCCTATACCGTCACCAGAAAAGGCGGAACGACAGTGACCGCCGGCATGCCGGGCCCTGATGCCAAGTTCACGATGTCTCATCTGAGCCTGGCCGCCGAGGAACGCACGCTGAAGGGCTCCTATATGGGCAGCTGCATTCCGGCACGTGATATTCCGCGATATCTGGCTCTCTTTCGTGAAGGCAAGCTGCCGGTCAACCGGTTGTTGTCTCGCTCGATCAGCTTTGCTGAGCTCAATGAGGCCTTTGACCGGCTGGAAGAAGGAACGACAATCCGGGAAGTTTTGCTTCCCTAGATAAAGGCTGAATCGGCGATCGCCTCCGCCTCTTCCGGCACCGCGACCATGAAAAGCGTGAGTAGTGTCGCTGTCCTAACCCTTCGGTATCTCGATCCAGCAGTTTCGCTCCGAAGACTCGATCGCCGCTTCGCAAATTCGGGCGATGCGGCAAGCTTCATCCAAGTCCGGATCGGCATTCTCGCCTGAGGCGATTGCCTGCATGAAATCCCTGAGCTCGATAGTCTTCAGGTCGTTGAAACCAAGGCCGTGCCCGGGTGCCGGAATGAACGCGCCGTAATCGGGATGATCGGCGTTGATCAGCACCCGTTCGAACCCTGCAGCGCCTTGCCGGAAAATCTCGAACTCGTTCAGGCGCTCCCCGTCGCAGATGATCGTGCCTTTTTCGCAGACCAGTTCGAAGCCGAGACTCATCTTGCGTCCATGGGCGACCCGGCTCGCCTCGACCAGACCGACGGCGCCTGAAGCGAAACACAGCGACAGGCCGGCCCAGTCCTCGTTCTCGACCGCTCGCAGCGTCGACGGATCATCGGCCAACGGCCGTTTTTCATGAAACGTGCGCACCGAACCGCTGACCGCGTCTACCGGCCCGCACAGATAGCGGGCGATCGACAGGATGTGCCAGCCAAGATCGCCGAGTGCACCGCAACGCCCGGCGAGCGACGCATCGAGCCGCCAGGAGAACGGCGCCCGCGGATCGGCCAGATAGTCCTCGTTGTGCCAGCCGCGAAAGTGCAGCGGCGCGCCCAGGGTTCCGTCGTCGAGCAGCCTCTTCGCCTGGCGGACAAGCGGTGCGCGCCGATAGGTGAAACCGACCGCGTTGGAGACCCCGGCTTGCCGCGCCGCCTCGGCGATGTCGTCGGCTTCGTTGCTGGAAAGCCCGACCGGTTTTTCGCACAAGATATGCCGTCCCATGTCGATGGCCGCCAATGCGATCTCGCGGTGAAGGAAACTCGGTACAGCTATGATGACGGCGTCGCAGCTGGCAACGGCTTCGTGCCAGTCCGTCGTCCAACGGGTGAAACCAAACCGCTCGCTGCTGCGTCGCGCCAGATCTTCATTGGCATCGACAAGCACCGCCGGAACCGCCCGCAACGGCGCATCCGCAAACACACGGTTGACGGCACCCACGGCCAGCGCGTGGCTGCCGCCGATGAAGCCGGCGCCGATCAGCCCAAGTCTCAGTTCCGGTTTCATGTCACATCTCCCCGCTTCCAATGCTCAGGGAAGTGTGATCGCAAATCGTGCCTTTTGGAAGTCACTCGGCTGGCGGCTACCCCATCTGCAGTTGCCGCTCCGCCATCGCCTGGGTGATGATCTGGAAGGCCGATGTCAGGAAGAGGCCGGCCATGATGGCGGCGACGATCAGATCGGGCCAGCCGGTTGCCGTGCCCCAGACTCCAAGCGCCGCCACCATCACGGCGACATTGCCAATCGCGTCGTTGCGCGAGCACAGCCAGACGGAACGAACATTCGCGTCGCCGTCCTTGTAGCGCACCAGCAAAGCCACACTGGCAAGATTGGCGGCAAGTGCCAGGAAGCCGACAATGCCCATCACCTGCGCCTCCGGTACACCCGCCACGAACACCTGGTAGACGGTCGAACCGAATACCCAGAGCCCCATGGCTAGCAGGCTCAGCCCCTTGGCCAGCGCCGCTGCACTGCGAACGCTGATCGAGCTGCCGATCACCGCCAGCGATATGCCGTAGGTGAGTGCATCGCCGAAGAAATCGAGCGCATCCGCCTGCAGCGCCTGTGATTGCGCCATGTGCCCGGCCACCATTTCGACGCCAAACATTCCGGCATTGATCGCAATCACTGCCCATAGGCGACGCTTGTAGGACGCCGATACGCCGTCGAAATTCCGGTTCTGGCCACAGCAGCCACTCATGCGATTCGCTCCTTGCATTCGATCCGGAGCAATCCTAATCTCTCTAGCGACTAGAGCTTCAAGAGGTTTTTTTTCGATGCTGTCCATTGGCGAGCTGTCCTACCGCACCGGCGTCAAGGTGCCGACCATCCGCTACTATGAGCAGATGGGTCTGATCGACCCGCCGGAGCGCTCGGCCGGCAACCAGCGACGCTATGCCACGGATGCTCTGCGCCGGCTGTCGTTCATCCGTCACGCCCGTGACCTCGGCCTGGGGATTGATGCGATCCGAGAATTGACCGCGTTGAGCGAGCATCCGCAGCAACCCTGCGCCGGTGCTCACGCCATCGCCGGCGAGCAACTGGAGAGCGTTCGCCAACGCATCAAACGGCTGCGCAAGCTGGAAAAGGAACTGAAGCGCATCGTCGCCTGCTGCGATGCCAGTCAAGTGGCCGATTGCCGCATCATCGAGGCGCTATCGGACCACTCGCTCTGCCTGGATGAGCACTGACAGGAATCAAAAACCCCGGAAGCCTTTACAAACGGCCCTTCAAAAGCCAACTTTTTTGTTACAGTGCGTAACATGTATCCAGGCGTCGAGTGCCGGAATTCCTGTCTTTTTTGCCGGTCTTGGGCGCCGCGTTGACGGTTTGGTAACCGAAAATCGGGCAGATTGAGTCAAATTGTTGCCAAATCTGCGTGATCAAGGCAATGCCTTCCCGTGAGGCCAAGAAGACAATCGGTAGGTCAATTATGGTTTTGAAAAAGCTCGTGTCCGCAGCCTTTTTGACATTGGCAATGGCTGGTGTGGCGGCGGCGCAATCGCCAACCCAGATCAAACAGTTCAACGCTTGGGGCGCTTATTCCTACAACAGCCCCAAGGGCAAGGTCTGTTACATCCTGTCGCTGCCAACCCAGAAGCAGCCAAGCAATGTCAATCATGGCGATATCTTCTTCCTGATTTCGCAGCGTCCCGGTCAGAACGTGACCTATGAACCGCAAGCGATGATGGGCTATACGCTCAAGGAGAACTCCAAGGTTACCGTGACCATCGACGGCAAGAATTTCGTCCTCTTCACAAAGGGTGAATCGGCCTGGGTGGAAAACGTGGCGGAAGAGCCTGCCCTGGTCAGCGCCATGCGCGCCGGCTCGCAGATGTCGGTCAAGGCGACGTCGCGTCGCGGGACCAACACCAACTACACCTATTCGCTGACGGGCGTGACCGCCGCGCTGAAGGAAATTCAGAACTGCAGATAGGCGCCTTTCCGAAGGCAATGCAACACAGGCCGGCCATTGTGCCGGCCTTTTGCGTTCCGGCGTCCGGGGTGACGCGCCGGCCGATTGATGATACAGCAGCGCGCCAGACGGGCGGCCACGAGCCCCTTAGCCCGTCCACCGTTTCTGACAGCAAAGCGAATTTGGCCCGATGCCTCTGTCCATCGACCTGAAAGATACCCACACCCGCGACGCGCTTGCAGCGCGCCTGCCGGCCGTTGACGACGGTTTGAAGCCGTCCCTGGTCGGCATGGACCGTGCCGAACTCGGCGAGGCGCTGCGTCAGGCCGGCGTGCGCGACCGCCAGGTGAAGATGCGGGTCCAGCAGCTGTGGCATTGGCTTTACGTGCGCGGCGTCTCCGATTTTGCCGACATGCTCAACGTGTCGAAGGACCTGCGCGCGACCCTAGCCGGACGCTACACCATTGCCCGGCCCGAAATCGTCGACGAACAGATCTCCGAGGACGGAACGCGCAAATGGCTGCTGCGCTTCGCACCGCGCGGCGCCGGCAAGCCGGTCGAGATCGAAACGGTCTATATTCCCGAGGACGGCCGCGGAACCCTGTGCATATCCAGTCAGGTCGGCTGCACTCTGACCTGCTCATTCTGTCATACCGGCACCCAGAAGCTCGTGCGCAATCTGACCGCCGGCGAAATCCTGGCGCAATTGCTGCTTGCCCGAGACCGGCTCGGCGATTTTCCGGACCGGGACACGCCTCAGGGCGCCATTGTGCCGTCGGAAGGCCGCAAGGTCTCCAACATCGTGATGATGGGCATGGGCGAACCGCTCTACAACTTCGACGAGGTCAAGAAGGCCCTGTTGATCGCCTCCGACAACGAAGGCCTCTCGCTGTCGAAACGCCGCATCACCCTATCGACCTCCGGCGTGGTGCCGGAAATCTACCGAACCGGGGACGAAATCGGCGTCATGCTGGCGATCTCTCTGCATGCGGTGCGCGACGACCTGCGCGATGAACTGGTACCGATCAACAAGAAGTATCCGATTGCCGAACTCATGCAGGCCTGCCGCAACTATCCAGGCCTCTCCAATGCCCGTCGTATCACTTTCGAATATGTCATGCTCAAGGGCGTCAACGATTCACTCGAAGACGCCCGCGACCTGGTGAAACTGCTGAAGGGCATCCCGGCGAAAATCAATCTGATCCCGTTCAACCCGTGGCCGGGCAGCGCCTATGAATGCTCCGACTGGGAGCAGATCGAACAGTTTGCCGACTTCGTCAACAAGGCCGGGTACGCCTCGCCGATCCGCACGCCGCGCGGCCGCGATATCCTCGCCGCCTGCGGCCAGCTCAAGTCTGAATCGGAACGGTTGCGCAAATCCGAGCGCCTGGCCCTAGAAGCGATGATGATCGCCGGCCACGGCGAGGCCTGATATGGACCGCTTCGGTCTGTTCCTCATTCGTTTGGTGATGATCACACTCGGCTATGCGGCCGGTGCCGTTGCAGCCGGCGTATCGCTGGCGCTTCTGACCAAATTCATCACCCCTGAGCAGGCCGGCGAACTGGCGCACTCCGGATTCGATGTCGGCATCATGTTCCTCACTGCCGTCCTTCTTGCCAGTCTCGCCGGCTACGTCGCCTTTGTCCCCGCCATGGTGGTGATCTTCTATGCCGAGTTCGCCAGACGACGTGATTGGCTTTTCTATGCGCTGGCCGGCGGTGTGATCGCAGCCATTGCCCCGCTGATCGAAACAGTGGTGATCGGGTCGGATCACCAGACCCCGATGGATTTCACCGTCATGAGCCTCGCCGCCGGCATGATTGGCGGCATCGGCTACTGGATGGTTGCGGGCCGCGGCGCCGGCAACTGGCTGCCCAGCGCTCGCGAGGAGGCACACCTGCACGGTGAAAACCAATAGCTACGCGTCGTTGGTGGCATACTCGATCAAGCGATTGCATTTCGCAGGGAGCTCGATCGGTTCAAGACTGTTCGACTCCCAGCCATCCAAAAAATCGACGGCGATGATCACTTCGAGAAATAGCTGAAGGCAATCCCGTTTCGCTTCTGAACCAGAGACCCGTCTTCATCTTCAAGCTCGACAATGGCCAGCGATGCGTATGTCCACGGCTCCTGCGCATAAATCGTCAGCTGATCATCATATGCCTTGAGATCTTCGACGACCTCAATCAACGTTCGCGTCTTGTCGCTCAAAGTCGATACAGCGGGGCGTGACATCACACTCACCTCCCCTCGGTCAGCAATATCCTCACGGCAAAGACGGAAAACACGGCGGCGAACACGTAATCGATGGTCCGCATCACGCGCCTGTTGCCGCGCAGCCAACCGGCCAGGCGCTCCGCTGCCAACACCATGGCCACCAGGAATGGCAGGGCGAACACGGTGAAAAAGACGCCGAGGAACAGAAGCTTGCCGCTGACATGCGGATCATCGGCGGACACGAATTGCGGCAGGAACGTCATGAAGAAGATGATGATCTTGGGGTTGAGCAGGTTGACCGCCGCCCCTTGCGTCCAGTTCGCCCAAGGCGAGCGGCCTCGTGTTGCTGCACCCTCAATCTGGAAAACAGCGCCGCCGCGAACAGCCCTCAGCGCCAGCCACAGCAGATAAAGCGCCCCGCCTGTTTTCAGCACCAGAAATGCCGCGGGCGACGCGACGATCAGCGCGGAGATGCCCAGCGCCACCAGAACGGTGTGCACCAGCAGTCCGGTCGATGTGCCGGCGACACAGGCCAGCGCCGCTCCCCGGCCATCGCTCAGCGCCCGCCCGACAAACAGCGTCATGTCAGGTCCCGGCGTCAGGATGACCACGAGCGATGCCGCTGCAAAGGCGATGAGCACGGTGGGGTCGGGAATGAAAGACATGGCAAGCCCCTTGCTTTCAAAACACCCGTTCGAATATCGAAAAGCCGTTGCGGGTATGCGGACGCTTCTCCAGCAGACGATAATTGATGTCGGCCATCAAAATCCGATGCGCGTTGTAGCATTTGAACGAGCGAATATCGTCCAGCGCGATGACCTTCGCTCCGATCACCTCGTAGAGGTCGCGCTCGCCGGTAAATTCGGACCCGTCGATCAGAACGAAATCGAAAAACTCAATTCCCTGGTCCTGCTTGATCAGCTTGATGCCGGCACCATCGGCACCGGATTCGGCGATATAGTCGAGATCGCGCTGCAGCCAGCCGAGCGTCTGGGTCAGCTTCCTGGCCCGGCGTTTCGGCCGAAACCGATAACGTTCCGAAACCTGGTGAAAGCGCTCGATCTCGGCAGCGCCGGGGAAGGCCGCCGCCGGGATCGACGACACATTGTAGCAATGGACAAATCCGTCATCGGCGTAGTTGTTCTGCAACTCCTCGAATCGAGCCCGGCTGATTTCCATGCAGAACATCCGGACATCGCTGCGCTCATCGCGGGTTCTGATCCCCGAAACCAGCGCCTGCGTGCTACCCTCACCGCTCGACGAGCCGATCTCCAGAAACGAATGCAGATCCGGCCGCTTAGCCAGTTCGAACAGCGTCCGGTGAAACGCATCGCCGTGAATTTCCGGCGCAATGCCGAAATCCAGTCCCTTGTCCATCAATACTCCATCGACGCTGGTTGTGACGGCTTCCATATAGCAACCTTACGCGACATGGAATTGGGATAGTGTCGACGGCCTGCCGTACGACCTTCCGCCGAACAAACCCCCGGGGTCGCTTCATTCCCGCGTCACGGTGACATTTCGGGCATCGATGCCGTCCTGAAGGTCGGACTCGCGCACCACCAGCGTGCCCTCACCCGAACCCTGTTTGGTCACCCGCAAGCCGGTGTCGTCGCCGTCGTCATTGTCGGCGGTCGTCACGCGAATGGCCTCGACCGAAATCGTTCCCTCGTCCGCTTCGTCGAGACGCACACCATTGCCGCCATTGTCCTTGGCGGTGACCGAGTGGACTGAGGCGGTCAGGTTTCCGGGCCCGGATTCCGAGGTGCGAAAACCGTCATCCGTGTTGCCTTCCGCCGTCGAGCGCAGAATGGTGACAAAAACATCGCCGGCATCCTCTTCGTCCAGATCGACGCCCTCGTCATGATTGCGCAGGATTTCGGAGTCGAGCATGGTCACCCGCAGCCCGCCGGGTCCTGCTTCATCTATGTCGATGCCATCGTCGAGATCGATGCCGAACTCGAATTCCCTGACGAAGCCGGAATCGTAGAGAACCACTTCGCGCTCGAAGCACCGGTCGTCCGGCGTATCCGCGACGCCGCCAGGAATTTCTCCCTCCGGCTTTTCGCCATCCTCGAATTCCCCTTCCGTTGTGGCGGGCAGAAACGGCGCCAGCACATCGGGATCGCAATATTCACCGTTGTCGATGAACCCGTTGTCGACGATCGTGGCAATCACGTCGCCCGCATCGCCCTCGTCGAGTTCCACCCCATCGGCGCCGACATCGCTGAACACGGACACCCGTGAGGTGAATGTTATGTCGCCGTCTCCGCGCTCGTCGATGCGAATGCCGTCGGCGTCGAAGGAACCGTTGCCGACATCGCTGATCTCCACATTGTTGAGCTGGACATCGATCGAGGCCGGCGCGCCGTCCCCGCCGCCACCGCTACCGCCGCCGCAGGCATCGGCGAGATCGCAATCGGAGACATGAATGCCGTGATAGGCCACCCCGGACACCGACACGCTGTTCAGCGTCAGATTGACGGTGCCCGTCTGGTCGTCCCGCACATCGACAAAGATCCCCTTGCCACCGGCGCCCGACAGATCGCCCCGTTCGCGGATACTGAAGCCGCCGGGACCCACGAAATCGAGCTTGCTCACCGTCAGATCGGCGCCTTCCGAGACAGTCAAAAGGGTCACATTAGCCTCGGTCTTCACCGTTTGCCCGTTGCCATGGATGACAAGCGGATGCTGCCCGGAATAGGTCAGTGTCGACGCAATCTCGATATCATCACCCGTGACGATCAGGATCGGCAGGGGCTGCGCCGCACCGGCGGCGGTTTCCAACGCCGCTCGCAGGGATCCGTCTCCGGAGTCGGACCCGTTCGTCACATGAATGGCGGATTGAGCCAGCGCACTCGAACAGAGCAGGCTTGAGCCGCAGATCGCCAGCCCGGCCGCCGCGACTGTTCTAGCCAAAATGGAATGAGACATCGCATCCTCGTTGGTTTTGCCAATGCAGGTCAGTGGGTCACAGTCATAGAATTACGCGGGCAGATTATGACCTGCGGCGCCCGGATGGAAGCTTCACCTCCAACAAACTGAGACAGCCACTGGAGTTCTTCCGAAATTGATGAATGCCGGCTGAACAGCCGTTTCAGAAGCGGTTCACGGGCGGTCGTCCATAAGACGCTCAGTGGGGTAAGTTCAACGGAGAGCAAAATGAACATCGCAAGAAAACCGGGCGTCAAAGCAGCACTCACGGCACTCGCCCTGACAACCCCGCTTCTGGCCACCCCGGCCAATGCCGTCATGAAGGACATCAAGTTCCACGTCGTTCAGGGCAGTTACCATCAGCCTGTGACGATGGAAATGAAGCATAACGGCAACAAGTGGGTGTGGGCCAACAAGTCATCCAACTTCCCGATCCAGATCAAGATCAAGATCAAGACAGTCGGGGGCAAATTCGATTCGGCTGGAATCTTCGTTAAAGAATCCGGCATGTATCTCTGGAAGATGCCTGAGGGCTATCGCACCCGCAATTACGAGAAACTGGTTCCTGCCAACGTCGGCAAATCCATGTTGTCGCCGCTGCAGGGCAAGGCCCGGGCCCTGTGTGATGTATTCGGTGGCTCCAAGAAAGCCGTCCGGGACATGCACATCGATGCCGTTCTGTCGGCCTACCACTCCGCCGATATTCACGGTTACACGGGCAAGCTGCCAATCAAGGTGGTCTGCCAGCCCAAGCCACCAAAACGTGCCAAGACTGATCTCAAGGTGTCGAAGCTGAAGCTCTACACCATTCCGGCTCGTCCGAAATGCGGCCAGCCGGTGCGGCTGGTGACCGAGATCCATACGAACAAGCCGGGCAAGGTCAACTTCATGCTCTATCGCCATGACGGCGCCAAGCAGGCGGCCAGCGTCAAGACAGGCAAGGCCGGCAAGGGCTACGCCAAGCGTTGGGCCAAGACCTACACCTTCAAGAAGACCACCAAGCGCAAGTACATGGTCGTGCTGAAGGGCCACAAGCATTCCACCAAGTGGGTTCCGCTCAACGTGAATTGCGGTCTCAAGGGCGGCGCGAAATCCGTCCGCCTGAAGAAATAAGCGTCGAAGGAAGGATAGACCGATGAACACCACTTCATTCACCCGCATCCTGACCGCCGTCGGCGTTCTGATCGCCCTGTCGGCACAGGCCCAGGCCGCCTCCAGCCATGTCGTCAAGCGCGGCTCGGCCCCGGTCGCAAAGATCAAAACGACCGGCAAGACGGGCGGCGGCGCGACCCAGACCCAGGTCGACGACAGCGATCTGACTTGCAACAGCAATCTGGGCGTCATGGAATGCGCCGAAGCCCTGAAAGCCATGTGCGATCTCGGCAATGGCGGCATGAGTTCGCAACCCGGCGGCGCCGACGAATGCGCCCCACCGCCCGAGTAGCACGGACGCATCCTCCCAACCGGAACCGGTCGACCTTGTGTCGGCCGGTTTTGCTTTGTCGATGGACATGGGAATACGCCGCCCTGTAGCGTCCTTCCATGGACAGCAATTCGACGACTGCCGTTTCATCGGCCTATCGACGAGGCGTCGCTTTCATCATCGCTGGCAGCATGGTGTCCTCGACCGTCGGCATCGCCATTCGCCTCATGCAGGAGGCGACGGCCTGGCAGGTTCTGTTTTACCGCTCGCTCGGCGTCGTCCTGTTTCTGCTGCTCGTCATAGGCTGGCGCGAACGCGGCCATGTCGCACCGCTCATGCGGTCCGTTGGCTGGGCTACGCTCATCGCCGCGGTCGGGCTGACCGTTGCCTTCAGCGGCTCGATCGTCGCCCTTCAGAAATCATCGGTTGCCAACGCCCTGTTTCTCTATGCGGCAGCGCCCTTATGGCCGCGATCCTGGGACGCGTGGTTCTGGGCGAACGGGTGCGCGCGACCACCTGGCTTGCCATCTGCTGCGCCTTTTTCGGCGTCGCCGTGATGGTGTCTGAAGGCATCTCGCTCGGATACGCTGTCGGCAATCTCGCAGCCCTGTCCGGTGCGGCCGGTTTTGCCTGCTATATCGTCGCCTTGCGATGGGGGCGGCTGAGCGACATGTTGCCGAGCGTCCTGCTTGCCGGCCTGTTCGGCTGCGGTCTGTCGGCCGCAATCTGTTTTGCTACAGGCGATGGCATCCAACTGTCCCTTCACGACGCGACATTGTCGCTCGGCATGGGCGTCTTCCAACTGGGCCTTGCACTTGTTCTCTTCACAGCGGGCTCGAAATCGGTGCCGGCGGCAGAATTCTCACTAATTGCCATGACCGAGATCGTGCTTGCGCCGCTTTGGGTCTGGCTGGCTCTCGGAGAAACCGCCGGGCCGCTGACCCTGATCGGCGGCGCGATCCTGCTGGCCGCCATTGCCGGTGACGCAGTGGGCGGGCTGCGGCAACAAGGCAAGGCCTGAATCACCTGACTACCCTTGTATCGCGCGCGTTTCCGACTAAAGTGCCGCCGGTTTCAAGAACCGGGCGCAACACGCCCGCATACAACGTAACGGACATCCCAATGAGCGCACCGAGCGACGTCAAAAAGGTCGTGCTCGCCTATTCGGGCGGGCTGGACACCTCCATCATCCTCAAATGGCTGCAGAGCGAACTGAACGCCGAAGTCGTCACCTTTACCGCCGATCTCGGCCAGGGTGACGAGTTGGAGCCGGCCCGCCGCAAGGCCGAGATGCTGGGCATCCGAGAGATCTATATCGAGGACTTGCGCGAGGAGTTCATGGCCGACTTCGTGTTCCCGATGTTCCGCGCCAACGCCGTCTACGAGGGCGTCTACCTGCTCGGCACGTCGATTGCCCGGCCGCTGATTTCCAAACGACTGATCGAGATCGCCCGCGAAACCGGCGCCGACGCCATCGCGCACGGCGCCACCGGCAAGGGCAACGACCAGGTTCGCTTCGAGCTGTCGGCCTACGCCCTCAACCCCGACATCAAGATCATCGCCCCGTGGCGCGACTGGAGCCTGAAATCGCGCACCGACCTGATCGAGTTCGCCGAAAAGCACCAGATCCCGATTCCCAAGGACAAGCGCGGCGACGCGCCTTTTTCGGTCGATGCCAACATGCTGCATTCCTCGTCGGAAGGTAAGGTGCTGGAGGATCCCTGGGACGAGCCCCCGGCCTATGTCTACCAGCGCACCGTTTCTCCCGAAGAGGCGCCGGACCAGGCGACCAACATCGAGATCGAGTTTGAAAAGGGCGACGCCGTTGCGCTCGACGGCGAAAAAATGTCCCCGGCGACGCTTTTCGCCAAGCTCAACGATTTGGGCCGCGACAACGGCATCGGCCGACTTGACCTGGTGGAAAACCGTTTCGTCGGCATGAAGTCGCGTGGCGTCTACGAAACGCCTGGTGGCACGATCTTGCTCGCCGCCCACCGGGCGATGGAATCGATTACGCTCGACCGCGGCGCGGCCCACCTGAAAGACGACCTCATGCCGCGCTACGCCGAGCTCATCTATAACGGCTTCTGGTTCTCGCCAGAGCGCGAGATGCTGCAGGCGGCGATCGACCTCAGCCAGCGCGACGTCGAGGGCAAGGTGCGTCTCAAGCTCTACAAGGGCAACGTCATCGTTACCGGGCGGGAATCCGACAAGTCGCTCTATTCAGACCAGTTGGTGACCTTCGAGGACGACCAGGGCGCTTACGATCAAAAAGACGCCGCCGGCTTCATCAAGCTCAACGCGCTGCGTCTACGCACTCTTGCGGCCCGCGACAGGTAGTCGCTTTGGCCTGATCATCTCATTGAAAACGCCCGGTTTCACGCCGGGCTTTTTGCGTTCGATCCTCGCAATTCCCATGAGCGACCCTTGCAGGGCACGCGGGGGTTGCCTACATCGCGTGCAGGTATGCGAGATGAGTGGGGCTTGCTATGGAAACCGTCGAAAACCCGATTTTTTCCTGGAATGGGCATCACGGCCTGCCGGAATTCGGCAAAATAGATGACGACGCCTTTGCGCCGGCTTTCGAGGCGGCTATGGAACGACACGATCGCGAAATCGACGCCATTGCCGCCGATCCGCGTGATCCCGATTTCGACAACACGATCGTGGCACTGGAGATCGCCGGTCGCGACCTGTCGCGGGTCTCGGCTCTGTTCTGGAACCGCGCCGGTGCTGACAGCAACAATGACATTCGCGCCCTGGAGCGTGACATAGCACCGAAGATGTCCCGCCACTTTTCGTCCATCGCCATGAACCGGGCGCTGTTCGATAGGGTCGACGCCATCTGGCGCGATCGCGAGATGCTCGATCTTGACCAGGAAAAACAGCGGGTGCTGGAAAAGCACTGGAAGGGCTTTGTGCGCGCCGGCGCCCAGCTCGGCGATGACGACCAGACACGCCTCGCCGCCGTCAATGAAGAGTTGGCCGGTCTTGGCGCCAAATTCAGCCAGAACGTCCTGGCCGACGAAGCCGAATGGCACCTGGCGCTCAAGGACGATGCCGATCTCGAGGGCGTGCCGGACTTCCTGCGCGACGGCATGGCCGCGGCAGCCCGTGAACGCAAGCTCGATGCTCCCTATGCCGTGACCCTGTCGCGCTCGATCATCGAGCCGTTCCTCACCTTCTCGGAACGGCGAGACCTGCGCGAACACGCCTTCTCCGCCTGGATCGCCCGCGGAGAAAGCGGTGGAGACACCGACAATGTCGATCTCGTTGCCCGGATCCTGACGCTGCGTGCCGAAAAGGCCGCCTTGCTGGGATATGACAGTTTCGCCGCCTTCAAGCTCGACAACACGATGGCGAAGACGCCCGATGCGGTGAATGGGTTGCTGATGAAGGTCTGGGACCGGGCACTTCTGCGCGCCCGCAAGGAAGAAGACGCGCTGGCTGAACTGATCGCCGAAGAGGGCAAGAACCATCCGGTCGCCCCCTGGGACTGGCGCCACTATGCAGAAAAGCTGCGCGGCCGCACGTTCGACTTCTCGGAAGCCGAATTGAAGCCCTACCTGCAGCTCGACAAGATCATCGAAGCCTGTTTTGACGTCGCCGGCCGGCTGTTCGGACTGCGCGCCGTCGAGCGACCGGATCTCGAGGCCTATCACCCGGACGCCCGTGTTTTCGAAATCCACGATGCCGGCGGCCGGCTGGTCGGGCTTTTCTTCGGAGACTATTTCGCCCGTCAGTCGAAGCGGTCGGGCGCCTGGATGAGCAGTTTTCAGGAACAGCACCGGCTGAATGGTGGACAGATCCCGATCGTCTACAACGTCATGAACTTCGCCAAGCCGCCGGAGGGCAAACCGGCTTTGCTGTCGCTCGACGATGCACGCACGTTGTTCCACGAATTCGGCCACGCCTTGCACGGACTGTTGTCGAACGTCGACCATCCGTCGGTCTCCGGCACCTCGGTTGCCCGAGACTTCGTCGAACTGCCCTCGCAGCTTTATGAGCACTGGCTGACCGTTCCCGAAATGCTCCGCAAATATGCGGTGCATGTGGACACCGGCGAGCCGATCCCGCAGTCGCTTCTCGACAAGGTGTTGGCGGCACGCAATTTCAACGGCGGCTTCGCGGCTGTCGAATTCACCGCCTCGGCGCTGGTCGACATGGCCTTCCACACCGCCGGCGCGGTCACCGATCCGCTTGCCTTCGAGCGCTGCAAGCTCAGCGAACTCGGCATGCCCGAAGCCATTGTCATGCGTCACCGCACTCCGCATTTCCTGCACGTCTTCGCCGGCGACGGCTATTCGGCCGGCTACTATTCCTACATGTGGTCGGAAGTGCTCGACGCCGACGCCTTCGCCGCCTTCGAGGAAACCGGCGATGTCTTCGACACGGAAACCGCGGCCAAGCTGCTGCGACACGTCTATTCGGCCGGCGACAGCGTCGACCCGGAAGACACCTACATTGCCTTCCGCGGCAAGATGCCCGACGCCTCGGCCATGCTGAAGAAAAAAGGGCTGGCGGCGTAAATCGGACGCCCCTCTTTCGCAACTGCACAAAAACCTGTATGAGCGCAGCCGAGAACAGAGGCGGCGCCGGGCGGGCGCGCCATGACAATTTCCAGGTAGAAAAGAAATGACCCTTCGCAATATTGCGATCATCGCCCATGTCGACCATGGGAAAACCACGCTTGTCGACGAGCTTCTGAAGCAGTCCGGCGCGTTTCGTGAAAACCAGCGCGTTGCCGAACGCGTCATGGATTCCAACGAGCTGGAGAAGGAACGCGGCATTACTATCCTGGCCAAGGCGACATCCGTGGTCTGGAACGATGTGCGCATCAACATCGTCGACACGCCCGGCCACGCCGATTTCGGCGGCGAGGTGGAGCGCATCCTCTCCATGGTCGATGGCGCGATTGTGCTGGTCGACGCGGCCGAAGGGCCGATGCCGCAGACCAAGTTCGTCGTCGGCAAGGCGCTCAAGGTAGGCCTCAGGCCGATCGTCGCCGTCAACAAGATCGACCGGCCGGATGCCCGGCCGGATGCTGTCGTCGACGAGGTTTTCGACCTCTTCGCCGCGCTTGACGCCGATGACGAGCAACTCGACTTCCCGATTCTCTACGGTTCGGGCCGCGACGGCTGGATGAACGAAAAGCCGGAAGGACCGAAGGACCAGGGCCTGGCGCCGCTGTTCGACCTGATCCGGCGCCATGTGCCCGAACCCACGACGGGCGACGGCCCGTTCCGCATGATCGGCACCATTCTCGAAGCCAACCCGTTTCTCGGTCGTATTATCACCGGCCGCATTCACTCCGGCGTCGTCAAGCCGAACCAGCCGATCAAGGTTATCGATCGCAACGGCGCCATGCTGGAACAGGGCCGCGTTTCCAAGATTCTGGCTTTCCGCGGCATCGAGCGACAGCCCATCGAGGAAGGACGCGCCGGCGACATCGTCGCCATTGCCGGGCTGACCAAGGGCACGGTCGCCGACACGTTCTGCGCGCCTGAGGTCATGGAACCGCTGATGGCGCAGCCGATCGACCCGCCGACTGTCACGATGTCCTTCATCGTCAACGATTCACCGCTCGCAGGCACGGAAGGCTCCAAGGTGACGAGCCGCGTCATCCGCGACCGCCTGTTCAAGGAAGCCGAGGGCAACGTCGCGCTGCGCATCGAGGAAGCCGACGACAAGGATTCTTTCTACGTCTCCGGCCGCGGCGAACTGCAACTCGCCGTGCTGATCGAGACCATGCGCCGAGAAGGATTTGAACTGGCTGTCTCCCGCCCCCGTGTTGTGATGCGAACTGCCGATGACGGCAGCCTGCTCGAACCGGTCGAGGAAGTGGTTATCGATGTTGACGAGGAACATTCAGGCATTGTCGTGCAGAAAATGTCGGAGCGCAAAGGCGAGATGGTCGAGCTGCGGCCGTCCGGTGGCAACCGGGTGCGGCTGGTGTTCCATGCGCCGACGCGCGGCCTTATCGGCTATCAGTCCGAACTCCTGACCGACACGCGCGGTACCGCCGTCATGAACCGGCTGTTCCACGATTACCAGCCCTATCGGGGCGACATCGGCGGCCGGGTCAACGGCGTGCTGCTCGCCAACGAGGCCGGCGAATCCGTCGCCTATGCGCTGTTCAACCTCGAAGATCGCGGCCCGATGGTCATCGACGCCGGGGAAAAGGTCTATGAGGGCATGATCATCGGTATCCACTCGCGCGACAACGACCTCGAGGTCAACGTGCTGAGGGGCAAGAAGCTGACCAACATCCGCGCCGCCGGCAAGGACGAGGCGGTCAAGCTGACGCCGCCCATTCGCATGACCCTGGAACGGGCGCTGTCGTGGATCCAGGACGACGAATTGGTCGAGGTCACGCCGCAATCGATCCGCCTGCGCAAGCTCTATCTCGACCCGCATGTTCGCAAGCGCTTCGAGAAAAGCCGCACAGCCGCGCTCGCTTCCTGACAGTCCGTTGTCGGGAGTTGAACCCTCCCCTGTCGCTGTAGCCTTGCCTGATGGGTTAACAATCCGTTAATCTGTCGACCGCAGGTGTTGCATTTTTACCTGTGGGTACAGCACCGAATGAGGTCATCAGCCGCTTCGCGGACGGTGGTCGAACGGGTAGGATTCAGTCATGACAACGCTGGCTGTGGACGTACGACGTGCCGAACCGGATGATGCGCTGGCCATCTCCGAGGCGCACCGTGCCGCCTGGCAACACGCCTATTCCGGGCTGATCCCCTACCGCACTCTGATGGCCATGGTTGAACGCCGCAGCCATCAATGGTGGCAGCGCGCCATACGCGGCTCCACCAGTATCCTTGTTCTTGAGGTCGGCGGCAGCATCGCCGGTTATGCAACGCTCGGCCTTAACCGGGCCCGTTCTCTGCCTCAGGAAGGCGAAATCTACGAGCTTTACCTGAGGCCTGAATATCAGGGCATCGGCCTGGGATCACAGCTGTTTCGCGAAGCCAAGCGACTGCTAACGTCACTGGGATGCAAGGGGCTTGTCGTCTGGACGCTCGCCGAGAACGATCGGGCGATCAATTTCTATTCGGCCCTTGGCGGCATGGATATCGCCGAAGGCGCAGAAAACTTCGACAATCGCCGCCTGAAGAAAGTCGCGTTTGTCTGGCCTTGAGGCCGGCTCTGCGCACCTCCCTGACAAAACGCTAAGGCATCGACCGCACCGGATCTGTTGCCAGGGGGCCACGGTCTCCATGGAACTTCGGCACATCTGCTCCGCAGTTGAACCCGGCCGCCAGCCCATCGGCCACAACCCGGGCCATCACGTTCGCATTGTCGTTCGCCTTGGCGTCGACATAGCCAACGACACAGGCCTGGGCGTCGCCCGGCTGGCCGACCCGCGAAACGACCAGCACTTGGCCGGTTGACTGCGCCGACACCGCGCCTGTTTGCGGATCGGAGTTTTCCAGGAACCAACGCAGGATGGCCGCCCGCGGCACGCCGTTATCATCCAGCCGCCACTCGATCGTGTCGTTGATCCGGTTGAAGACACCGAAACTCTCGAACGCGTCGCCATTGGCGACATGGCCGAACTGCACCGCCTGCCGCAGGTCGCCCTCCTGAAATGTTACCCCGAATCCGCCAACGCCCGGACATTGCAGCCATGCTCCCTGTTCGTCGGTTGAAAGCGGCACGCAAGCCTCGAAATCGAGCTTGGTGTAGACGCTTTCAGCAGCAACGGCACTGCCGCCGGCAAGGGCCAGGGCAAGCATAAGGGCAAGGCGAATGGCATGCATTGGCGGATCCTTCGGCTTTGACATGGAGCCAATTCGCCCGATCGGCGGTTGGTATGCAATACGAAAGACATGTTGCACCGCAGCGAAATAAGAGCTATTTCCGCGGCCACTCCACAAAACCACAGGAAACGTCATGCGCATAGACGCGATTTCCATCGGCAATCAACCGCCGGATGACGTCAACGTCATCATCGAAGTACCGGTCGGCGGCCAGCCGATCAAATACGAGATGGACAAGGAAGCCGGCACGCTGGTGGTCGATCGGTTCCTCTACACACCGATGACCTATCCCGGAAACTACGGTTTCGTTCCGCACACCCTGTCCGAGGACGGCGACCCGATCGACGTGTTGGTCTGCAACACCCGGCCGCTGGTGCCGGGCTGCGTCATCAATGTGCGACCGGTCGGCGTGCTGATCATGGAAGACAATGCCGGCCAGGACGAAAAGGTCATCGCCGTGCCCTCCACCCACCTGACCAAGCGCTGGGAAAAGGTCGACGACATCTGGGACCTGCCGGAGATCACCCTGCAGCAGATCGAGCATTTCTTCGAGCACTACAAGGATCTCGAGCCCGGCAAGTGGGTGAAGATCGGCGACTGGCAGGGCACAGACGCAGCCAAGCAGATGATCGTCAGCGCCATCGAGCGGGCCGGCAAGACCTGATCGCTCCGGTTGCCGACGGGCCCGGAAACGCCTTAGAGTTCAACCGGTGTTGAACCGGAGGCGCGGCAATCATGAACATCGGTGCATTTCGGGCTGCCGCGCTTGCGGCGGCTATTGTTGCAACTTCGGCAGCCCAGGCAGCAGACAAGCTGCGTGTAGGCGTTGACTGGTTCGTTAATCCGGACCACGGCCCAGTGATCGTTGCGCTCGAAGCCGGATTTTTCGCCGATGCCGGTCTCGAGGTCGAAATCGTCACGCCGACCGATACCATGGACAATGTCACCATGGTGCTCGAAGGCCGTGCAGACATCGGCATGTCCGACCAGGTGCGCACCCAGATCGAGGTGTCGGACGGTTCTCCCCTAACTATCGTCGGCACCCTGATCCCGGTGCCGCTCAACGTGGTGCTGGCGGTCGATGGCGGACCGGTTCGCTCCGTCGCCGACCTGCGCGGCAAACGCATCGGCTATGCCGACAGCGAAAAGGCTGAACGCGATCTCCTGAAACTGGGGCTGGCGGCCTACGGCATTCCCATTTCCGATGTCACGCTGATCGATGTGAGTTTCGGCATGGTCGAGGCGTTGCTTTCGGGGCAGGTCGATGCGCTGACCGATGCCTACCGCAATTTCGAGCCGGTTCAGGTGGAGCTGGCAGGCAGAAAGCCACTCATATTCGACATTGAGGGAGCCGCAATCCCGCCCTACAGCGAGCTCGTCTACATCGTCGAGCGCGACAAGGTCGATCCGGATCTCGTCCGCCGGTTTCTGGACGCCGTGGAACGCGCCGCGCGATCGATTGCCGATAATCCCGATCGTGGCTGGCAACTCTTCATCCGCTACAATGCGGATCTCGACAATACGCTCAACAGGCGAGCCTGGCAGGCGACCGTGCCTTTCTTCGCCATGCGCCCGGCGACACTAGACCCGGCACGCTATGAACGTCTGGCCGATTTTCTGAAAACCAATGAGCTGATCGAAAAGACAGTCCCAACGTCAAGCTACCTGCGGTCAGAATAGTCCGCTCCGGTCTCCTCGACCAAAGCGCAGGTCGGACTGGATCTACCGCGCCATTTCACCCTGATACGCGCGGCCGGAAAAATACCTTACGCGATCATTGCGTACTCGTCGCTCGTCCCCAAAACAACGAGCACGTCAATGTCGTCGTTGAGGGGATGGTCCGACACCATCACGCCAGAGCCGTTAAAGGCCTTCTCGTTTGCGGCATCGTTCGTGATCCACCACAGATTGTCGCGGACAATCACTTCGGCTTCACCATAGGTCTTTTCAAAGGCTTTGAAATAGGGAGCCAATTCGGCGAGAGAAGAGAAGCTGACAAAAGCTGTGAGCCCGGACAAAGCATCGGCATCCGCCTCTACAGACGCAAACGCGACGCCACGGTCATTCGTCTCCACCAACTCAAAGCCCAGGGATTGGAACGTCCGGTCGACCAGTCCGAGCACTTCATCGATTTGGACCGGTTTCCGCTCAACAGTCGGCAATGGCAGGATCGCGCTGGTATTCAGTTCTTGAGGACCATCGACACTTTCGGGCTGCGGGTCCTCGTCTGTCGCTTCCTGCGCCCGCGGCTCGTCATAGGCAATCTCTGGCGAGAGTTGCAAGAATTTCAGTGGTTCAATTGTTTCAAAAACCGTCACATCAACTCGCACGGAATTGACACCCTCAATTTCAGCCAGTTCGATTTCGTCGGTCGCCGGTTCATCCGAATGGACCGAACGGGCCTGATTCAAAGTTGTCGGAGTTGATGTGACCTCATCAGTTGTGTCCGCAACGACGACGCCGTGGTCCTCCTCGACCTCAAACGGATCGCCGGCTACGATGTCGACGATTGTCGGCAGGCCCAACGTGTTGTTCTGGATAATCGGCGACGCGGAGAAAGCAATTGCCGATAGGATGATGAACGCCTGTTGCGACGAAAAGGTATAGTCCCCGAGGGACAGCTGTCGAGAATCAACCACATTGAAGACCTCGGGATCCGACTTGCGAATGGCATTGCGAGGCGCCTTGTCGCGCGCAGACGGGCCGAATATCTCGCGATTGAATTCATCGGAGACCAGACAAACGGCGGACAGCACGGCAATCATGATCGAACTCGGATGCACGAGCACGTTGTCCCCCCGGTTGATGCCAAGCATGAGGGCGGGATGCCGCGTCACAAACCGCTGGACCACGTCTGTCAGGGAATGACCATAAATCGCCGAGGTCCAGTTGCTCGCCATGCAGTATTGTCGATCGATGACCGCCACATGCACCAGGACATCACCGGTTTCTGCGCTGCACAACACAAACCAGGGATCGCCCTCCTCCGTTTCGCCGGTTTCCGTATCAATGGAGATCCCGGATTTCACAAGCGCGACCTTTATTCGGTAGAGCTCGCCCAGGTGCTGATTGGACCACCCACGCTTGCGCTTCGGGTGGCTTGAAAAAAGCGGGATTATGTCGTCATGCATACGGCTTTGACCTGAAGTGCATTTTGCACTCTATAAACGAGCAATAGAAAAGTATTTTCTACTTTAACGACACGATACTGCTAGCGCAATACTGCCCGGTGGAAGACAGCTCTGTAGCTGTGAGCTCGCAGTGGATGCCCAAAAACCCAGATAGCTGCATCACGCGAAACCCACTTGACGTCCACCGCCTGGCTTGTTTCAGAATGATCATTCTGCTACGATACTCTCATGCCAAGACCGACATCCTTCACATCCGATGAGCTCGCCGACCGCGCGTTGGAACACTTCTGGGCGCACGGATTTCATGCGTCGTCCATGGATGATCTGGTCAAAGCGACGGGTGTCAGCCGACACGGCATCTATGCGACATTTGGAGGCAAGAAGGCGCTGTTTCTTGCCTGTTTCGGCCGCTACCAGCATCTGGTCGTGACGCCGGCCTTTCAGGTGGTTGAAGCGCCAGGGGCCGATCTGTCGAGCGTCGCGTCCTATTTCGAGATGCAAATCGCCGCCGGCGAGGCGGTGGGTTTGCCCGGCCCCGGATGCTTTGTCGCCAACTCGGCAACCGAAGTCGCCCCCGCCGACACCGATGTCATGGCGGAAGTCCAGCGCCACAACGATCGCTTGCGACAAGGTTTTACGGCTGCCTTGCGGTCGAGCAAACCAGGTCTCGACCAGAACGAGGCCACGGCTTTGGCCGAGATGATGGTGATTTTCACCAACGGGCTTTGGACATTGTCCCGAAGCGTCAGCAACGGAGACGCGCTGCGCCAAGCAGTCGGAAATTTTCTAAGCCTTATTTCAGAAAGAGATTGATGAGCACGATTACCCAGAGTCCCCAGACTGCCAGCCGAATGTCACCCTTCGTGCTGGCGCTACTGGCCAACCTTCTCTGGATCAACGCTTCGGAAGTGTTCCGGTATTTTGCTTTTGTCATGCCGATGATGCGCGAGGCGTTCCCGAGCTTGCCAGACATTGCGCCGATGAATGTGCCGGTGTTTCTGGTCTGGGGCGTCTGGGACACGATCCTGGTTGTCGCTGCGACGCTTCTGCCCTGGATGGCTATGAGGCTGTTCGGTAGGACACCGATACGGGCTATCGCCTACGGCACCGGAGTATGGCTGGCGATCTTCGTCATCCTGTGGCTTGGGCTTTACAATATAAACCTCGCCACCCCAGGTATCCTCGCCGTAGCTCTACCGCTGGCCTGGCTGGAGACGGTTGTCGCGGCGCTGATCGTCTGGTGGTTCGCCGCCAGGGAAGACGTTCGATGAACAAGGCACTCTCGGCGTTCACACCGGTTGGGCAGCAAGTGGGCCTCTTGTCGGTACAAAAAGGCAGCCTGCGGTGTACCGCGTTGAAGCTTCGTGATGAGTCACTGTGCCTCTATAGCCCGGTTCTCGGTCTTTACGGGACCGCACGCGACAGTCTCACCGCACTTGGGGACGTGTCAGTCCTGCTCGCTCCGAACCACTACCACCACAAGGGCCTTGCGGAATATGCGCAAGCCTTTCCGGATGCATCCTTGATCTGTTCAGAGCGGGCGCGCCCGCGCCTTGAAAAACAGACCGGACTGTCATTTGGAGGACTCAGCGTTTTGACACCAAGGCTGCCGGAAGACTGCGATCTCATCGAACCGGAAGGCCTGAAAACCGGTGAAGTCTGGATCGTACGCACGCATCCCGGCGAACACGTTTGGGTCCTCTGCGATGCGTTCAAGGGGCCTTCCGGGAAACCCGGCACCGTCAGCGACCAAGTTGAGCTGATGGGTACCTTTCCAACTTACGGAATCCGGGACAAGAAAACCTATTCCGCGTGGGTCAAAGCCCGGCTGGAGACGAAAACCCCGACAATGGTTGTTCCCTGCCACGGGTCGCTGGTGGCCAGCCCGACCCTGGCATCGCAAATCGTCACTTTGCTCGATTAGTTTGATGATGTCGTCAGCGGTGTCCGGTCAATCTGCACCAATCGCATCGGCAAGCTCCATGAAACTGTCGACCTCGATGTCGTAGGTGCCCGCCGGTGGAAGGCTCGGCCTGTCCGTCTGGTCAGCGCCCCATTCCGCCGGCCGGCGCACAAGGGCAGTCCTGAAGCCGACGGCGGCGGCCGCGTCCAGATCGAAGGCGTGACAGGCCACCATCAGGCATTCCGCCGGTTCCAGTTGCAGTGCTCCTGCGGCGCCTCGATAAGCTGCAGGAAGGAGTTTGTAGACACCGAGCCCCTCGCAGGACAGAACAGCGTCCCAGGTCAGGCCGTTGCGGCGTGAACTATCGATGACGAGACGGTAGGAAAGCAGCGTGAAGGATACGCACGGAATCTTCGAACGCATGCGCTCCAGGCCGTCCCGCACGTCGGGCCAGGCGGCAAAACCATGCGGCGCTTCCCAGGCAATGGCGTGACGGTCCGCTTCATTGAACGCATCAAGCCCCTCGTCAGCGAGCAGCGCATCAAGGCAGAACCGGTGCGCACCGTCAAAATTGTATTGCGGCGGACCGTCCTCACCGAGGTTGAGCATGGCCTGCATGCTCCGGCGTCGCAGGTTATTGGTCAGCCCCGCCCAGTTGCGCTCGACACCGTGGCGCTCTCCGGCGGCTGCAAGCGCGTCGCGAAAACCGGAGTGCCAGTCAAGCACCGTGCCTCCCGTGTCGAAGGTCAGTGCCTTGATTTTTGCCAGATCATTCATGGGATCAGCACCGTCGCGCCCAGTGTCTTGCCGGAATCGATTGCCTCATGCGACTTGCTCACCTCATCCACACTTCGCGGTCAAGTTTGGGTGCAGCATAGCCGTTCCTCCATCGCATGACAGTCGTTTGTATTGCATCCCCTGCAATTCTTTCAGTGCATTTCGCTTTACGGCATCCGCCATGCCTTACTGGCCGAATTGAGAGGTGGTCGTTTGGGAGCTGCAGCGCCTACTGCCAAGCTAAGCCAATTGGACCAGGTCAAGAAGCCGCTGCTTCAGAGCCTCATCTGGTCCATCGATTGCCAGCGTCTTGAGGCGGCTGGTCTCACCGGAGACAAACCGAATGCGGCTTTTTGGCACCCGGCATCGCTTGGCGATCAGCGCAATCAGCGCCCGGTTGGCCTTGCCGTTTTCCGGCACCGCTCGCACCCTTGCCTTGAGATGACAACGCCCGTCATCGCCGGTGGTTACGCCATCGAAATCATCGCGTGACGATTTGGGGGTCAGCCGGATGTGAACTCGAAATCCATCCTTCGTATCCGCCAGCCAGCCATCGCCGGTCCGGTCAGCCACGCCAGCGGTTCACCTACTCTATGTCACGCAAACATCGGCCAAACCGTGTTGCCGAGGAACAGTCGGATGAAATAGATAAGCAGAATCAATATGATCGGGGATATGTCCAGCCCGCCAAGATCCGGAAGAATCCTGCGAATTGGTCTCAGAGCGGGTTCCGTTGCTTTGTAGAGGAACTCGCCGATCATACCGACAAACTGATTGCCGGGATTGACCACATTGAACGCATAGAGCCAGGAAAACACCGCAGACGCGATGATGATCCAAGTGTACAGGTTGAGGGCCAGGTCGACAGTCTGGAACAAGGCAAACATCGCGGACTCCGTTCTTTATTGACCGACATGTAGCCATTGCGCCGCCCGACGGCAAGATGGGGCAGGCTCGCGGGAATTAACTGCCTGTGCAAATCCGGATGAGCGGCTATAAGGGTATCATGACACTTCACACCATTCCCTATCATGACGGCTAGCGATACAACCGACGCTGACCGGTTTGCCGCGTTCCGACACCCGTCTTTCGGCTTCTACTGGTTCTCCAAATTCTTTTCGACCTTCGGCATGCAGATCATCGCTGTGGCTGTCGGTTGGCAGATCTACGACCTGACCCGCAACCCGTTCGATCTCGGCATAATTGGCCTCGTGCAGTTCCTGCCCGCATTACTGCTCATCCTGGTGACCGGCGCCGCGTCGGATCGCTTTGGTCGCCGGATGATTATGGGTGTGTGCGAGATCGTCAGTCTCTTCGTTGCCGTCGTATTGGTCATTCTGACGTTGCGCGGTCTGACATCGCCGATCCCTGTGTTCGCCGTGCTCGTTGTTCTCGGCACCGCCCGGGCATTTTTCAACCCGGCCGCGACGTCGCTGGCACCCAATCTCGTGCCCGAGGAGGACCTTGCCAACGCCGTTGCCTGGAATTCGATGTCGTGGCAGACGGCAACCATCGTCGGACCGGTCGCCGGCGGCCTGCTCTACGGCCTCGGCGCCGCGGTCCCCTACTGGACCGCCGTCGTGCTTTTCGCGGTTTCAGCCGTGCTGGTCTTCATCATCCGCAGGCCCGAACAGAAACGTGGCGTGCACCAGCAGGACTGGGAAACCCTGTCAGCCGGCTTCCGTTTCATCTGGCGCGAAAAGATCGTGCTCGGCGCCATTTCACTCGACCTGTTCGCCGTGCTGCTCGGCGGCGCCATCGCCCTGATGCCGGTCTTTGCCCGCGATGTGCTTGATCTCGGGCCCTGGGGCCTGGGCCTGCTGCGCTCGGCCCCCGGCATCGGCGCCGTGGCCATGGCGACCTATCTTGCTGCCCATCCGATTAGCCGCAACGCGGGACAGATCATGTTCATCTCGGTCGCGCTGTTCGGCGTTTCGATCGTCGTTTTCGGCTGGTCGACTGTCGCATGGCTTTCTATCGCTGCGCTCATTGTCATGGGCGCTACAGATATGATTTCTGTCTATGTGCGCCAGACGCTGGTGCAGCTTTGGACCCCGGACGAACTGCGCGGCCGGGTCAACGCTGTCAACATGGTGTTCATCGGGGCTTCAAACGAACTTGGCGAGTTTCGCGCCGGTTCCATGGCGGCCCTGATCGGCGCCGTGCCGGCCGTCGTCATCGGCGGCTTCGGTGCCATCGGTGTCGCTGCACTGTGGGCTGCATGGTTCCCCGCCCTGCGCCGCATCCAGCGAATCGACCGGGTCGAGCGCTGACGCGGAGAAAGAGCCGAAACGACGTGTCAAAAGTATCCGAATAGGGGTGCCGAGGACACACAGATCCAAGGTCAACCTGATCTCAATCCGGCACCTTGCGTCCGAAAACGATCTCGAGAAAATCAGTCAACCACTGGCGCAGATAGGCATCGTAGATCAGTCGGCCCTGCAGATGGTGGTGACCCTTCTGGGCGCCGGGCATATCGAATCGCGAAGCGCCGTGAACGACCCAGCGTTGCATCATCACCTGGGTCAGTTCGGCATGGAACTGAATGCCCCAGGCCCGCTCGCCGTAGCGGAATGCCTGGTTTGGGTAGTGTTCGCCGGTGGCCAGCAATTCAGCGCCGCTGGGCAGACTGAAGCCCTCGCGGTGAAAATGATAGACCATCGATGGCCATTGCATGAGGTCATCCCCGTCGGACGTCGATTCAAGCGGAAACCAGCCGATTTCGGTCAGCCCGTCCGGATGGGCCTCGACGGTGCCGCCCAGATGACGCACCAGCATCTGGGCGCCAAGGCAGATGCCGAGATAGGGCTTGTTTTCCTTCAACGGCACGGCATGCCAGTCGATCTCTGTGCGAACGAAGTCATCGGGATCGTTGGCACTCATGGGGCCGCCGAACACGACCGCGCCGGCATGCTCTTCGAGCGTCTCCGGAAGCGGATCGCCAAGCGGCGGCCGGCGCATGTCCAATTCGAACCCTGCCCGTTCAAGCATCTGACCGACTCGCCCCGGGCTGGAGCGTTCCTGATGGAGAACGACGAGAATTTTTTCAGCGTCGCCGCCTTCGGCCATGGTCAGTTCTCGTCCCCGGCGCCGACCCGATCGGCAACCCTCTGACGCATCAGCACCCGGTCGCGGTCCGATACGCCGAGCAGTTCGGCAACTCGCCAGACCACATTGTCTTCCAGTTCCTCGCGCACGCCATCCGCATAGACCAGTTCCCACAGCAATTCGATGAACTGCACCCGTTGTTCGGCGTCGAGATGGCGCTTGAGAACGCTGGTGAAGGCGTAGAAGTCGATCGATTCATCTTCCGCCTGGCGTCCGGCTGCGATCAGTTTCTGCAGCTGCACTCCGTCCAGACCGTAGCTCTTTTCCAGGAGTTCCTTGATCTTGTCCCGCTCTGCCTGCTCGACCACGCCATCGGCGTCGACGACATGGAAAAACAAGGCGGCAGCCGATACGCGCGGGTCATCGCGGGAGAATTCCGGCTTCTCTTCGGCACCCAGCCCCTGGAAGAACTTTTGAAAACGCTCGAACATCCTGCTGCTTTCGCTGTGCGAACCGGCCGGCACGATGCCGGCCGGTTTCGACAGAAACGAAATATGGCAGGTTTTGACCTAAAACAAGCGAAACCGTGATTTCGGCTGTTCCTCTGCTTCGGTTTCACGGACGCCCGGGTTGTCCGGAGGTTTGGTAACGAAGGCAGCCTCCTTCGGTTTTTTGCGGTCCTCGCCAACCGCATCGGTCACGATATGGGTCTCGCCGCTGGCCGCTGCTTCGCGTACCGCTTTATCGACGTGAACACCGTCGCGAGCCGCTTCCTGTCCGACGGGGGCGGGTTCCTCGGAGGCGACCGCCGGTTCGTCTTTGCTATCCGAATCCACACCGTCGGCTGGTTCAGATGTCGTCGCCTCGGTGTCCTGCTCGGTTTCCGATGTTTGCTCAGGTTCGGGCGTCGGCTCGGGTTCGGGTTCTGGCTCTGGCGTGGGCTCCGGTTCTGGCTCTGGCTCTGGGGCCGGCTCCGGCACGGGTTCAGGTGCGGCCGGTTCTTCCAGTACAGGTTCGACTGCCTTTTCCTCGAGCATGGCCGTGCTGTCGGCCTCTGCCTGTACGTCAACGCTGCCGTCCCCGAACACAATGGACGTCTCCGCCTCGACGATCGGCACTGCCGTCGCCACCGGGGGAAGCGATCCGATCGCCTGTTCGGCGTTGGCGCGCATTGCTTCTCCGTCTTCGACCGGTCCGGCGATTTGTTCAACCGGCACTTTCCACTCGAAAGCGTCGAGACGTCCTGAAACAGGCGACACAGGCGCCCAGTGTTCGGATACGTAGCCGTCCGCGGTCCAGGCTGGATCCCGCGGTGCCCGCACTGCCTGGGCGAGCCAATGACGCACGCGCCCCTGATCGCCCGTATCCGCTTCTTCGATATCGGCGAGCAACAGGTAGATGCCTTCGCGAACCCCGAGCCGGGCCGCCGCTTCGGCATTTTCCCGGGCCAGGCTCATTTCCTGGGCATCCAGCGCCGCCCGGGCCACCGTGTAGGCCGATTCGACATGATTGCGCTTGATGCTTTGCAGCTTCTGCGCGCGCTTCAACCGGTCAAGGGTGGAATCACCAGGCCGGGCGCGCACATACGTCTCGGCGACATCGGGATGCGGCGCTGTCTTCCAAAGCTTCTCCAGAAGTCGCGACCCCTTACGCAGATTGTTTTCGCGAAACAGGGCCTGCGCAGCCGTAACACCCGCCGGCACAAGGTCGGGCGCCAGCCGATTGGCCTCTACGGCGTCCACACGGGCGCCGGCAATATCGCCCTTGTCCAGCTTGTCCATGCCTCGGGCTGTCAGCAGCACCGCTTTCTTTCGGTCAGCCTCGGCCTTGTCGAGAACGCGGGCCACTCGCTGTTTTTCCAGAAGCCGGATGGCGTCGTCCCAGGCCCCTTCCGCGGATCGGTAGCCAAGCGCCGCTTCCGCCGCCCAGGGCAGATGGGGCGCGAGTTCGGCCGCCTGTTCGGCATAATGCCGCGCCGCCTCGGCCGCGCCCAGCCGACGGGCCTCCAGGTAAAGTCCGCGCAGACCCAGCTCACGCGTTTCCGGATCGTCGACCATCGCCTCGAACTTTGCTCGCGCGGCCTCGTTGTTGCCTTCGATCAGCGCAGCCTGTGCATCAAGCAGATGGATCAGCGGTTCCTGATCAGCGCTCAGCAGGCCGGAGGTGCGTTGGGTCATTTTGCGGGCGGTGGCCGCATCACCGGCGCCGGCGGCAATCAGGCCGGTCGACAACGCCTGGTATCCACGGTCGCGTTTGCGGGCGCGAAAATAGCGCGTGACCACCTGCGGCGACGTCAGCAGGCTTTTGATCAGCCACCAGCCGAACATGATGATCGCGATCAGCGCGACGACGGCCGATACGGCCACCATCAGCGACATTTCGATCTGCTGGCCCTGCCAGGTGATCACCAAAGCGCCCGGACGGTCGGCAAGCCAGGCGAAGCCGAAGCCGAGGACCAGAACGAGTACGACGTAGAGAAGCAGACGGACCATTTAGTTGTTCCCCCCGGACTGTTCGGTGCCCGACCGCACGGCCGCCGGCAGTGCAGCTGTCAGCGATCCGGAAATCAATTTCTCGGCCTCGATACGCGCCTGCAGGTCATTGACGTAGCTCTGCGACGCGTCCTTTGCAGCTTGCGGCAACGTGTTCCATTCATTCAGGGCGCCTTGCAGATCACCGTTCTTCAGCCGTGTTTCCATGCGCGCCACAATCGCCTCGGCGCTGTCGCCGGACACTTCGCCGACCGGTCGCACCTGGACCAGCGATGTGGCGCTGCTCAGCAAGTGGTCGAACAGGCCGTCCGCTTCCGATCCGGTGTCGCCGGCCGCAATCATCGCACTGGCCACACTCGGAAACCGCGACAGCAGGGTTGCTCGGGATGGCACGCCAGAAGCCGCCAGTGTGCGCAGTTGAGCAATGGCCGGGCTGTCGCCGTCGACGCTGGCAAACGCTTCCAGCTCGGCCATGAACGGGCCACCGCGATCGATAGCCGCCTTCAGACTTGCCGCAGCAAGAGCCTGAGCCACCTTGATATCCTGGCGCGGTGCTTCAAGCGTCTTTTCAATGGCTGCCAATCGGTCGTCGATCGCCTTGATCGTCTGATCCTGGCTTTGTTCGTCACCGGCAATCTTTTGCCCGAGACTGGAGACGGTACCTTCAACGCCCTGCAGCGACGATTGCTGGTCGGAGAGGGTTTTTTCCAGCGCTGCAATCCGATCGCTCAGATCCTTCAACGCAGCATCGCTGGTCGCAGAGGCTTCAGCGCTGCCCCCACCTTGGGATGCCAGCGATTCAACTTTGTTTTCAAGGGCAGCCAGGCGGTCTTCGCTACCGCTGCCAGCGTTGGATACCGAGCTCTCCAGCGCCGAGACGCGACCTTCGAGTGCCGAACTCACATCGCCAGCTGCACTGCCAGCAGCTTGTTCAAGTGAGGCAACCGACTGTTTCAACACTTCCACATCAGCGGCCACGATATCCGTCGCGGATCCGCCGGAATTGTTGCCCGGCACCTGCAACACACCGGCATATTGCAGTCCGCCAAAGATGGCGACGGCAACGACCGCGGCGATGACTCCGACGCCGAATGTGCGCATGCCAGATCCGGATTTCGGCGGCGGCAATTGTGCAGCCGGTGCGGCCTTGGCGGCTGCATCGGAGCCAGATTTCTTGGTCGCCCCGTCATTCGGTTTTTCAGCGGCTGCCTTGCCGGTGGGTTGGCTGGCCGCACCCGCCTTGGGAACACTGCCGGCGGCTGGTTTCGCTGAAGCGTCCGCCTTGTCCTTCGCATCGGTCTTGCCAGGCTGTTCAGCCTTGGCGGCGGAAGCCGGTTTGTCGGCCTTCTCACCCGGCTTGGCTTCAGCGTTGTCCGCCGGGGCGGCTGTCTTTTCAGGCGCAGCTGTCTTGTCTTCCGCGGACGCCTTGGCATCCTGCGCATCAGTGTCTTTCTTGTCGTCTTTGACGTCTTCTGGCTCAAGATCGATGGTCACCGGTTTTCGGGTCGATCGTGAGTGACGTGGCTTGTTGCCCTGTGCCATTTGAAGCCCTCGTGAATTTGGCGGATTTGACCGGAGGACGGTCTTTCCGCGACCCTAATGTCGGGTGAATTGGGATGAAAGACGATTAACGCTTAAAATTCAGCGTGATTGCGACACATCATCGAGCAAGGCAAACAGATCCTTTTCACGTGGCGCGCTCGCGATGTGGGTTTGGATCTCGAATCGATGTGGTACCGCCGCCGCAACCTGATCGCTCATGCACAAAAACATCCAATTTTCCAACCGCTTGTCGGTATCGGCATTGTCAAACGCCTCGAAAAACAACGCTGCCGCGGAGCGGGAATAGAACAAAGCTGCCGAGGTTTCATGCAGGGGAAATTGTCGCAGAAGATAGTCAGTTGAATAACTTATTTCTTCAATATTGTAGATTTCGACAACCTTCAGTGGCAGATCGGCCGCGACAATCGCGGCTTCGAACTCGCCATGGCGCACCCGCCCAGCTGCATAAAGCAACGGGTTTTGCTGCGACAGGCGGAAACGGTCGGTGGCGACCGCCTCTATGATCGATGCGGCGAGATCACCACCCGTTCCACCTCCAATCTGCACATCCCGAAAGCCGAGCTCGCGGGCCGCCTCGCCTGTGGCCTCGCCGACGGCATAGATGGGCAGGACCAGCTGCGCCGGGTCGATGCCGCAAGACTTCCAGTGACGCAGCGCCGCGGCGCTCGTCACGGCCACCGCGGCCGCTGCCGTCCTATTCAGATCCTCTGCATTGTCGGTGAGCGTCACGGTACGTGACAACGGCAGCACCACCGGTTCGTGACCCGTCCGACGGAGCATATCAGCCGTCTTTTCGGCACCCGGTTCCGGCCGCGTCACAAGCACCCGCAATGGCCTCAACTCCAATCTTCGAAGAATTCGGATCCGGCCGCTGCCTTGATGGCCTCCCCGGCCGATTGGCCTAGCTCGGCTGCGTCGGCGACCTCACCCTCGCGGGCGATCTCATGCGCTGATTGTCCATCGGGCGAGAGCACCATGCCCCGGAACTGCAGACCGCCATCCTCAAAACGCGCCAACCCGGCAATTGGGGTCCGGCAGGATCCGTCAAGCGCGGCGAGAAAGGCCCGCTCGCAAGCCAGCTCACCAGCGGTTTCGGCATGATTGATCGCTTCGAGAAGAGCATCGGTCCGCGTATCACCGATCCGGCTTTCGACACAGATGGCACCCTGACCCGGCGCTGGCAGAAACGTCTCCGGCGCCATCATATCGGTTGCGACATCCGCGATGCCCAAACGTTTGAGTCCCGCGGCAGCCAGCAGCGTCCCGTCGACCTCCCCTTCCTCCATCTTCCGCAGCCGCGTCTGCACATTGCCGCGAAAGGTGATGACCGTCACATCAGGTCGCAGCCGTCGGATCAACGCCTGGCGGCGCAGTGAGGACGAACCGACAACCGCCTTCTCCGGCAGCTCGGCGATGGTCTTGGCCGAACGCCCGATAAACGCGTCACGCACATCCTCGCGCGGCAGGAACGCCGACAGATAGAATGGTTCGGGCAGCACGGTCGGCATGTCCTTCGACGAATGCACGGCGAAATCGATGCGACCGTCGCCCAGTTGCTGCTCGATTTCCAGAGTGAACAGGCCTTTGCCGCCGATCTCCGAAAGTGGCCGGTCGGTGACCCGGTCTCCCTTGGTGGAGATGACAACGACTTCAAAATCCTCCTGCGGCAGCCCGTGGGCGGCCATCAGCCGGTCGCGCGTCTCGTGCGCCTGGGCCAGCGCCAGCGGGCTGCCGCGTGTGCCGATCCGAAAAGGTTTTGTTTGCATCCGCCAAAATCCATCTTTAGGGTCTGTGGGCACTCAGGCTAGCGGTGTCGGCGCAGCCCATTTTGTTGCTGGCTAGGCGCAAAACGCGCCGTAGTGTCGACCACTTCAAGCGTTTCGCAACGACGACCAGCAGCGAAATGGGCTTCGTCCCGAAGGGATTTGACCAGATTTGCCCACTTCCGCTCAATTCGTCGTTGAATATGCGCTGCATGTCCTGCCTCCTCATAGAACGAAATTGAACAAATCTGATCAAACCGATACCACAAGCCTGAATGCCCACAGATCCTTTCTGAGGCACAGGTAAACGTGATGACGCCCGACCGCAAATGCCATGAGGTCGCGGCAGTGGAGCGCACCATTCGCATTCTGGGCATCGAAACAAGTTGTGACGAAACCGCGGCCGCGGTGGTCGAGCGCGCCGAGGACGGCAGTGGCACCATCCTGTCCAATGTGGTCCTCAGCCAACTCGAGGAGCACGCCGCCTATGGCGGTGTGGTGCCTGAGATCGCCGCGCGCGCCCATGTCGAAGCCCTCGACGGGCTCATTGCCGCGGCACTCTCGGACGCCAATGCAAGGCTCGAAGACGTCGATGCGATCGCCGCCACGTCTGGCCCCGGGCTGATTGGCGGATTGATCGTCGGGCTGATGACCGGCAAGGCGCTGTCAGCCGCTACCGGAAAACCGCTCTACGCCATCAACCATCTGGAGGGCCATGCGCTGACGGCCCGCCTGACCGATGACCTCGCTTTTCCCTATCTGCTGCTGCTGGTCTCCGGCGGCCACACCCAGATCGTCCTGGTACGGGGCGTCGATGACTATCGCCGTTGGGGCACCACCATCGACGACGCGCTGGGCGAAGCTTTCGACAAAACCGCCAAGTTACTTGGCCTGCCCTATCCCGGCGGTCCCGCTGTCGAACGGCGGGCCGAAACAGGCGATGCCAGTCGCTTCGCCCTGCCACAACCCCTCAAGGGCGACAAGCGGCTCGATTTTTCTTTTTCGGGCCTCAAGACTGCCGTTCGGCAAACGGCCGAGGGCATCGCGCCGCTGTCAGACACCGACATTGATGATGTTTGCGCTTCGTTTCAGGCGACCATCGCCGCGACACTCGACGAGCGCGTCGGTCGTAGCCTGTGGCAGTTCAACAGCGATTTCCCGCATACGTCGGGGACGCTAGTCGTGGCCGGTGGCGTTGCTGCCAACCGGTCGATACGCAAAAGTCTGTCGGATCTCTGCGATCGCAACGGCTTCGCGCTCGTCGCACCGCCGCTGGAGCTTTGCACCGACAACGCTGCGATGATCGCTTGGGCCGCCGCCGAGCGCCTGGCCTGCGGCCTGCCGGCGGACGGTCTGGACGCATCGCCGCGGTCACGCTGGCCACTCGACAGCGAATCGGCAGCGAGAGTCGGTCACGGACGGCGGGGTGCCAAGGCATGAACACCGACATTGCCGTCATCGGAGCAGGGGCATTCGGCACTGCGCTGGCAAGCGTCGTCGCCCGCCGCGGCGACCCGGTTTTCCTGCTCGGCCGGGATGCAGGCACCATGGAGGAAATCCAAAAAAGCCGCCTGCACGCGCAAAAACTTCCGGAGTCAAAGCTCCCGGAGCCGCTGCAGGCAACGGTTGATCGGAATTGCCTCGCTGGTGTGCGCACCGTGCTGCTGGCGGTGCCGGCACAGCATCTGCGCGAGGCGGTCCGCACCTATCGTGAGGCGATCGCACCCAAGGCTGACCTGGTGGTCTGCGCCAAGGGCATCGAGCAAGCGACCGGCCTGTTCCTGGCTGATGTCGTGCACGCCGAGCTTGGCAACCGCACCGTTGCCCTGCTGTCCGGCCCCGGTTTCGCTGCTGACATCGTCCGCGGCCTGCCGACGGCCATGACGCTCGCTTCGGAAGACGACGATGCCGCCGAGCGAATTGCAGCGCGGCTCTCCGGCAACGCTTTTCGCCTTTATGCCTCGACCGACGTGACCGGCGTCGAAATCGGCGGTTCGTTGAAGAACGTGTTGGCCATCGCCTGTGGCATCGTCGAAGGCCGTGGGTTGGGCGAATCGGCCCGTGCCGCGCTGATTGCCCGGGGTCTGGCCGAGCTAGGCCGTTTCAGCGCGGCTTTTGGCGGTCGCCCGGAAACGGTCGCCGGCCTCTCCGGCCTCGGCGACCTGGTTTTGACGGCGACCAGCCACCAGTCACGCAATCTGCGGTTCGGGCTGGCGCTCGGTCAAGGCACTGCGGCAAGCGAACTGATGGCGCCGGGTGCGCCGTTGTCGGAAGGCGCCTTTACCGCTACGATCGCCGCGCAACTCAGCCGCGAAAAGGACATGGATGTACCGATCACGATGGCTGTCGCGCGGATCCTGGAGGGGGCGATATCGGTAGAAGAGGCAATCGACGATCTGATGAACCGCCCACTCACCCGGGAGTGATGGGTAGCAACGAGGTAAGACACCAATGCTCTATGCACTGATATGCAACGACAAACCCGGTCATCTTCACGTGCGGACCGACAACCGCCCGGCGCATCAGGCCTATCTGGGCGATCTACGCGACAAAGGCGTACTCAAGATGGCGGGGCCATTGCTCGACGATAATGAAGAGCCACACGGCAGCCTGATCATCGTGGAGGCCGCAGACCGCGACGAGGCGGAAAACCTTTCCAACAACGACCCGTTTACGGCCGCAGGCCTGTTCGAAAGCGTCGAGATCCGGCCTTTCCGCTGGGTCTTCAACCCACCGGAGTCCTGAATTCATGGCCTATTGGTTGTTTAAATCCGAGCCGGACGCCTGGTCCTGGGAGCAGCAGAAAGCCGAAGGCGACGCCGGCGCGGAGTGGGACGGCATCCGCAACTATCAGGCGCGCAACAACATGCGCGCCATGAAGCTCGGCGACAAAGGCTTCTTCTATCATTCCAATATCGGCCTGGAGATCGTCGGCATCGTCGAGGTCTGCCAGGAGATCCACTCGGATTCGACCACCGACGACCATCGCTGGGAGTGCGTTGACGTCAAAGCCGTCTGCGACATACCCAGTCCAGTGACGCGGGATGACTGCAAGGCCAATCCCAAGCTTGCGGACATGGCGCTTGTGCGGTTGACCCGCCTGTCGGTCCAGCCGGTGACGGAAGAGGAATATCTGGAAGTGTGCCGCATGGGCGGGCTCAAAGACCCGCCGCGGTAACTCGCCGGTGACCGGCGAAACCCGCCAGTTCATCATCGACAACACCGAATTCGCCCGGCCGCCGCATGTGCCGGAAATCCGCTTGCGTCTTGCAACGGAAGCGCACGAGCTGTGGCTGAAAACGGAGGACGAGTTGGAGGGCATGGGCCTGCCGCCACCCTATTGGGCGTTCGCCTGGGCTGGCGGCCAGGGTCTCGCCCGTTACATTCTCGATCATCCCGATGAGGTTCGCGATCGTTCCGTGCTCGATTTCGCGACTGGCTCCGGCCTCGTCGCGATCGCCGCAAAGCAAGCTGGCGCCGGCAGCGTTAACGCCTGTGATATAGACAGCTTCGCTGCCATGGCGGCGGCCCTCAATGCCGATGCCAATGACGTGCGCTTCGCGCTCCGCTGCGACGATCTCATTGGCCAGGACGATGGCTGGCAAGTGGTGCTCGCCGGGGACGTCTTCTACGATCAGGACCTCGGCAGGCTGCTCATCCCGTGGTTCGACCAGCTGGCGCAGCGCGGCGCGGTGGTCTTGATCGGCGACCCCGGCCGTTCCTATTGTCCGCACGAAAAGCTGACGGAAATCGCCACCTATCAAGTGCCGGTCACGCGCGATCTGGAGGATTCGGAGATCAAGAAGACGACGGTCTGGCGCTATGAGGCGGCAGGCGCCTGACAGACGCTACCGGATTTCCCCCATTCCGAATAAACAGAGCCGGTTGCGAACGACCCAGGTTGGCTCAAATTTGGTGTGTTCCGGTCACTGCCTACGACCAAGCGAACGCAACTTTTTTCAGGCGGCAGAGTTCAAAGTTTTCGGTATCTGCGGCAATTTTCCTGCCGCCCAGGGCTGAATAGAAGTTTATCGCGTGGTGATTCTCGGCCAGGGTCCAGGCGATCAGGCCCTTGAACCCCGTCGCGGCGAGCATTCGCTTTGTGTCGCGAAAAAGTCGCGAACCCAGACCGATACCCTGATATTCGGGTCGCAGGTAGAGCTCGTAGATCTCACCTTCCAGGCGGAGCGATCGAGTCCGGTTGCGACCCGTCATGGCGTAACCGGCAATGCTGCCGCCAACCTCCAGCACCAGAATTTTGGACGAGCCTTGAATGGCACGTCGCCACCAGTGGTCGTTGCGGCGCTCGACCATCGACATCAGCATCGGGTTGGGAATCAACCCGGCGAAAGTATATTGCGATGCAGCGCGATGCGTCTCGGAAATGGCCTGAGCATCATCCGGTTCCGCATGTCGCACATCGATTGCCAGTATCGTCATGACCGAAGCCTGCCAGTTCCTCCCGCGCACCGGAAAGCGCGCCGAAAGACCTTAGTCATTTCTGGTTTTCGGCAGCCAGACACGCTGGTTCCATTTGAGATGGATCGCCAGTCAATTGAGACGAACCGAGCGCAACAGATCTGCAGCCACAAAAGGATCCTACGCTAAGTTGCCGATAGGTCACCGGAGCATTTCCTGATCTCGGTTATCCCGCTATGTTGCCGGTTGATCGTCTGGAACACATGGCTGAATGCCAGCCAGAACCTGCAGTCCTCGATATCGATGAGTTTGATGTCTAAAGAAATGGAAATTCGCGCGGCCGATCCCACGCTGCCGCAAGTTGCCCACCTGATCGAGGTGCATACGGCCTATGGCGACGCCCACTATAGCGCCGAAAGCAATCATCACGTCGGGGCGGACCAGCATGAAGAGGAAGGGATCCAACTCTTCGCAGCGTGGCAGGGAGATCAATGTCTGGGCATTGCCGGTTTGAAGACCCTGGACAATGCATCCGGTGAGTTGAAATCGATGCATGTTCGTGAGGACCTGAGGGGCAAGGGTGTCGGAAAATTGCTGCTTGATTGCATCCTTGACCAGGCGCGCCGGGAAGGGCTGACCAGGCTCTATCTGGAAACCGGCAGCCGGGACGCATCCGCTGCAGCCAGAACGCTCTATGAAAAGCTTGGCTTCGACTACTGCCCACCCTTCGGCACCTATCAAGAGGACATCGAGAGCGTCTTCATGGTCCGGTCCCTGTGAAAGCGGAGAGAAAACAGCCATGAACCTCGAACCGACCGTGGACTATCTGGCCGGGCTTCGCCTCTCCGGGCGCACCGTCGAAGAACTGCCCGCCGAGCTGATGCCGCCAGACCTGACAGGCGCCTATCGTGCCCAGGATACGCTGGTCGATCGTTTGATCGTATCCTGGGGCGGAGACCGTGCCGGCTACAAGATCGCGCTCACCAACCCCGCCGCCCAGACCATGCTCGGCGTTCCCCACCCGGTTTTCGGCCAACTTGTCTCCAGCCGCGTTCACCCATCCGGGATTACGTTGCCCGCATCGAACTACGCCGTGCGAATTATTGAATGCGAAATTGCCTTTCGCATGCGCGGCACACCGCCGGATAGCGAGGTGCCCTATGACCGTCACTCGATTGCCGAGCACGTGGCCGCGGCGCTTCCGGCGATCGAACTGGTCGAACACCATTTTGCCGGTATCGACCGGGTCACGCCCCAATCGCTTGCCGCCGACAACGCCATTCACGGCGCATGGATCCATGGGGATGCAATCGAGGACTTCGCCTCGATCGACCTTGGTGCCCAGGCAACACAACTCATCGTCAATGGTGAGCCGCTCCTCGCCGGCTCGAGTGATCGGGTTCTCGGACACCCCTTGTCGGCACTCGCCTGGTTGGCCAACACACTGCCGGAATTCGGAAAGACACTACGCGCCGGAGACTATGTCACAACCGGCATTACGACGGATGAGATCTACCACGCGAATGCGGGCGATTCGATTATCGCTGACCTCGGTGACGTTGGCGAAGCGCGCCTTCAATTCGACTAGTGTCGGAACGAATTCGAGGAGAAAATAATGGCATTTGCCGGTATCAGCTATCTGGCCATATTACTGGCCACCGTCGCCGCCTTCATCATCGGCAGCGCCTATTACGGCGCCATCGGCAAGCAGTGGATGAAGGCTGCCCGCATCGACGAAGCGAAATTCACGCCCGGGCTACTGATCAATTCGGTCATCTGCGAACTGATCATGGCGTTTTTCCTGGCCGGCGTCATCGGCCATCTGGGCGACGGTCAGGTGACGCCCTATAACGGCGTCGTCACCGGCTTCTTCATCTGGCTGGGCTTCATCGTCACAACTCTCGCCGTCAACCACCGCTACCAGGGCTTCGGCTGGGACTTGACGGTTATCGACGCGGTGCACTGGTTGCTGGTTCTGGTTGCCATGGGCGCCGTCATCGGCTGGTTTGGAGTTTGAGCGGAGACAGTTGATCGCCGGAGGGTTCATTCAACCATCAGGCAGCGGGCAAATCCGGTCTCCAGGGCATCGACATCCAGCAGCTCCTTCCGGCCAATGACGACGAAACGGCAAGAACCGCCGTTGCCGATGTCAACGGGATCGTCGATCGTAAATCGCGGACCGACAAGGTGAAATGACACAATGCGTCGTGGCTCGTCGGCGAATGCGATGCGGCCTTTGGCGCGTAATGCAACGCCAGAGATGTCGGCCAGGAACCGTTCGAACTTTGCCCGGCCGACCGGGCCATCGACGGTCTTGCTCCAGCTGCGAAAGAGGTCGCCGTGATTGTCGCTCGGACCATCGCGGCCGAAGTCAATCGGCGGGCATGATGATCGAGGACCGTCAAGCAAGGTATCGACCGCCAAATCGCAACGCACGGTGCGATAGAAAGCCGTGTCTTTGGTCGACCGCTCCAGTTCCGCCTCAAGCCTTCGAATTTGATGGTCCCCGACGAGATCGAATTTGTTGATCAGCACCATGTCGCAGGCTGCCGCATGGTCGATCAGCATTTCCGTATCGGCATAGTCGAGCGCGCCGAACCGATCGGCGTCCAGAACATAAATACGATTGTTGAGGCGAACGTGACCAGCCGATTGCAGGGCTAGGATCGATTGATCCAGGACACGCGGGTCCGATACGCCGCTGGCCTCGATAACGAACGTATCCGGCGGGTCGTCCCGGCAGAACCCGACAACCGAGGCGACCAGATCGTCGCTGAGGGTGCAGCAGACGCAACCGTTCTTCAGCGAAATTCGATCCGTATCGGCAGCCTCGATCAGATCGTAGTCGATGTTGACCGCGCCGAAATCGTTCACAAAGACCACGATGCGCCGACCGCCGGCTCCGGCCAGCATCCGATTGACCAGCGTCGTTTTGCCGGCGCCGAGAAACCCGCCGACGGTCACCAGTGGAATCCCGATGCGCTCAGGTTTCATTGATCCATACCCGTTCCCCCGCCAACCAGGTCTGCTCGACCCTGATGTCCCGAAGGCTGTCGGCAGTCGTTGTCAGCGGGTTTTTGTCGAGAACCGCCAGATCGGCATGCTTTCCCGGCGTGATCGATCCGAGCACATCTTCCTTGCCGATCTGGAAAGCGGCGTCGATGGTGACGGCGCGCAATGCGGTCTCATGGTCCAGGCATTCGCTTTCGCCGACGCAGCGACCGTCACCAGCCCGCCGCGTCATCGCCGCCTGCATCAACTCGAGGCATGACGGGTCGGTCATCGGCGTGTCGGCGTGCAGGGAGATCCGCATGCCCCGCCGCGCCGCGGTCCCGGCCGGAACATAATGGGCGGCACGATCGGGGCCGAAAAGCACATCTTCGATCGGGACCCCCCAATGGGTGATGTGGTTGATGAAGAAGCTGGACAGCACACCCAACGCGATGGCCCGATTGATCTGGTCTTCACGCATCAGCGCGCAGTGTTCCAGCCGAAAGCGGTGATCCGGCCGCGGCGCCTCCTCAAGCACCTTCTCCAGGAGATCGAGCACCATGTCGATCGTCCGGTCTCCCTGGGTGTGGATGGTCATCTGCCAGCCCTGGCCGACATAGGTGCGAACCATGTCTTCAAAATAGTCGGCCGGATAGTTCACGCCGCCCGTATGCCCGGCCTCAAGGCCCATGCGGTGCCGGGTGACCTCGTTGTCGAGATAAGGCTCCGTAAGCCAGATATTGCCGATGAAGGGAGAGCCGTCGGCATGGATCTTCACACCGGCCATCCACAGGCGGTCGTCCCCGACACTGACCGGCTCGACCTGCATGTCGGCCGTCACCGCCTGCTGATAAGCGGCAATGCGCGGCAGCGGCCAGCCCTGCTTCAGCGCACTCAGAAAATAGGCCTTGTAGAAGGGCAGATAGAGATGCTCGGTCGTGGTCGTGATACCGTTTTCTACGAACTGGTCGATCATGACGCGAAACTCGTCGTTGAGCCGGTCGTCGCCCCAGGCCTCATAGAAGGATTCCAGCGCCCGCCAGGTCACGGCCTCGGCGATCTTTCCGGTCGGCCGGCCGGCTTCATCCCGCTCGATAATCGATCCGGTCGGCGTCGGCGTCGTTTCGTCGATCCCGCAGGCTTCGAACCCGGCCGAATTCAGATAGAGCGCATGGCAGTTGGACGTCTGCACACCGAGCGGGTTCTGAGGTGCAATCGCATCGAGTTGGGCACGGCTCGGCCCGATAAATCCGTCATGCAGCTGGGCGTCCAGCCCAAAGAAGAGAAGATGTTCCCCAGGGCGTGCCACCGCGACCCGCCGCTCGATTTTCGCCAGTACGGCGCGATAGGTCGGGACCGTCGACGCCCGGACGTCGACGACCGGCGCGCCGCGGGTTTTGGCTGCCCAGAGCGGATGGGAATGGGCGTCGATGAAGCCGGGCAGCAGCACCCGACCGGCCAGATCGATATCGACCGGGTCGCCGCGCAATCGCCGTTGGGCCTCGTCCAGCGCGCCAACGAACAGGATCCTGCCGTCCCGGACGACCACCGCCTCCGGGCTCGGAAAGGAGTCGTCCACGGTGACGACCGTTCCGCCATGGAACAGGATGTCGGTCATTCATCGGTGACCGCGGCGTAGCTGTCGGTCATGCGGCCCGCCTTTGCCTGCGCGGCAAGAAAATCGTCGTTGGAGAACAGTGGAATGATGGTGTGGCGCTTCGACATTCCCGTGGCATCGGCCAACATCATGTTGGCAGCGACCGACGGCATGTCGGGCATCTCGTAGATGAACAGCATGTCGTATTCACCACAAGTGCCATAGGCGTGCAGAAGCTTGCCGCCCATGGCGCCGACCGCTCGTTCCGAAACGGCCGCGCGGTCGTTCGGGCTCTTCAGCATCGAAGCCTTTTTGTCGTTTTCGTATTTGATGAACATCGCCACTGTCACGGTCACGGCGCTTATCTCCTTTTGCCCTGAATGATGCGGTCCAGAATCATGGCGCAGCACAGGATGGCCAGTCCGGCCAGGATGCCCTGCCCCTCCGAGGCGTATTGCAGCGCTTCGAGCACATCCTCGCCGAGACCTTTGGCGCCAATGAGCGAGGCGATCACCACCATCGCGAGGCTGAGCAGGATGGTTTGGTTGATCCCCGCCATGATCGACGGCATGGCCAGCGGAATGTCGACCTTCCACAGCAGATAACGGCGGCTGCCGCCAAAGGCCATCGCTGCCTCGCGCACGGTTTCCGGCACACCGCGCAGCCCCAGAACGGTCAATCGTACCACCGGCGATCCGCCGAAAATCATGGTTGCAATGATCGCCGCCGGTTTACCGGTTCCAAAGAACGCGATGACCGGAATCAGGTAGACGAAGGCCGGCATGGTCTGCATGAAATCGAGCACCGGGCGAACCACGGAATAGAGTCGCTGGCTACGTGCGCAGGCGATGCCCAGCGGAATGCCCAACGTGATGGAAATGCAGGCGGCCGTGCCTAGCAGCGCCAGGGTCTTCATGCTCTTGTCCCAGAATCCCAGATAGCCAAGATAGGCCAGGCCGGCGGCCGTGAAGATCGACGCGCGCCAACCCGCCGACAGCCCAGTGAGCAGAAGGATGAAACCACCCATCACCGGCCAGGGAGTCTCGACAAAGATCGTTTCCAGCGCGTCCAGAACGCTCCGGATGCCAAGCGTCAGGGCGTCGAAGAACCACTCGGAACTCACCGCCGCACCGGCCATCCAAGCCTTGATGGCATCCGCAACCGAGGCCTGAACCTGCGGGTCCGCCGGGAAGGTCGCAAGCGCCGGCACCGTGTCCGGAAATCCGAACTTGAGCGAGCAGGTGATATAAGTGACGGCCGCCAGGACCGCGGCCAGGACGATCTTCTGCGCGCTCAGGCCGGCGCCCATGGAGCGGTCCGACAGCCAGCGGGCGTAGCGGGCCTGCAGGGCGGGGTTCGCCAGCACCGCCTGGACGGCTTTGATCAGCAGAAGGCCGACGAAGCCCAGCAGCATGAGTTGAACGGCCGTCGCGTTAGCGGCGGCCGCCTCGGCCTTGATGCCGTCGATGGCGCGCTCCAGCGAAGCGATGGCGTTCTCGAACGTCGCCACCCGGTCCGGAGCATTCTGCTTGGCTTCGGCCAATTGCTCATAGCGCTGGCTCAGCGTGTTCTCGATGCCAGGCAGGCGAGCAAGGATGGGCGCACCGAGGTCTCCCCAGAATCCCCTGGCCAGTTGCACGATGGCGAAGGTCTCCAGGGCCACGAAGGGAAGGAAGTAGGACCAGAGGCTGCGCATGCCGAACCAGATCGACCCAAGGAAAAAGGCAGCCCAGTTCCAGGTGAAGGCGAAGCCACGCTTGTCGCCGATGATCCTGAACTGATCGTCGTAGTAGGTCTCGCCAACGGTCACGAACCGCTTGACCTCGGACATCTCGGCATCGTCGACGGGAGCCGGCTGATCTGTGATGACGGTCATGCGTCCTCCGTTCCCAGAATGACCCCGTTCAGGATGTCGTTCTTGGTGATGACACCTGAGGTTCCGATGTCCTCGTCGCGTACGAGGATCGCACCCTCGGTGCCGGAAGACTTGACGATGATTTGTCGGAGCGTGTCGTTGCCGGAGACGGTCAAAACGTCCGCAGGCAGTCGACCGTGCTCGGCTTCGAATTCCGGCAGCGGCCGAGCCAGGCTGTGGGCGCGGATCAGGTTGATTCGTGAGATGCCGGCGACGAAATCCATCACATAGTCGTCGGTCGGGTTCATGATGATCTCTTCCGGCGTTCCCGTCTGAACGATCACGCCGTCCTTCATGATGGCGATGCGGTCGCCGATGCGAACGGCTTCCTCCAGGTCGTGCGTTATGAACAGGGTGGTCTTCTGCATGGATCTGGCAAGCCGCATGAACTCTTCCTGCAACTGCCGCCTGATCAGCGGATCGAGCGCGCTGAACGGTTCGTCCATCAAAAGGACGTCGGCATCCGCGGCGATGGCGCGGGCGAGGCCGACGCGCTGCTGCATACCGCCGGACAGCTCGTGCGCGAACTTGTCCTTCCATTCGGAAAGCTCGACCAGCGCCAGGGCTTCTTCGGCCGCCCGCCAGCGGGCGTTTTGCGGCAATCCGCGGATCTCAAGCGGCATGGCGACATTATCGCGCACCGAGCGGTGCGGCAGCAGTCCGAAATTCTGGAAGACCATGGCGATCTTCTGGTTGCGGACCTTGAGAAGCTCATTCTCGTCCAGCGCCATGATGTCGAGACCGCTGACCATGACCTTGCCGGCCGTCGGCGTCAGCAACCGGTTGACGTGACGCACAAGCGTCGACTTGCCGCTGCCCGACAGACCCATGATGCAGAAAATCTCGCTCCGTCGGACCGTGAACGTCGCGTCGGCCACGCCGACCACGCAGTTGAACCTTTCCAGAACCTCGGCTTTGGACAGCCCGTCCTTACGGATCGCCTCCATGGCTTCCCGCTGGCGGTCGCCGAAGATTTTCCACACTCCGGCAATGTCGATGACGGCGTCACCGTTTTCCTGCGGCTGTTGGCGGATGGTCAAACGGCCTCCTTTGCCGCGCCTTGAAGCACGATCAACCGTCGGGGTTGGTTGTAAGGAAAAATGGTTGGCGCCGGACCGCCGGGAATAAAAGCGGCCGGCGCCTCCCGGGAGGGCTGTCTAATTCAGCCCGAGCCAACCGTCCACACGGTCGGAATTGGCGGCAATCCACTCGCGAGCGACGTCCTCACTTGAGCGCTTTTTGACCACGATTTCGTGGGTGAAGTTGTTCACCGTATCTGTATCCATGTCGATCCTGGCAAGGAACGCGGCCACATCCGGCGTGCGCTGCTCAAGCGACTTCGAGTAGCCGACATGGATGGTCTTCGCCTTGTCGGCGGTCGAAACCTTGGAGTTTTCGAACCAGTTCGGATCCTGAGCCGGCTGCTTCATGTCGTATTTCGCAGGATCGTATTCCGGCTCCTCCAGGCGCACCATGTCGAACACGAACCAGTTGTAATGGGGCGCATAGCAGTAGAACGCATAGCCCTCGTTCTTGTTCAGCGCATCCGAGATGGACGCAGTCGCCACCTCTTCCTCGGCTTCGATCGGGTTGAAGAAGTTGCTGATGCCGTAGTCGCGCACCTTCACGGAATTGATCTTGGTCGAGGCCCATCCCGGCGCACCGACCCAGATGTCACCCATGCCGTCGCCGTCGCGATCCATCAGTTTGGCGGCTTCCGGGGTGGCAAGGTCGAACACGCTCTTGATGTTGTGCTTTGCGGCAAACTCCTTCGGCGCGCAGAAAGCAGAGAAACCCTCGTAGTTGCCCTCGCTTAGCGCGACGGTCTTGTTGCCATCGACATATTCGTCGGTGAAATTCGACTGGTTCGGCAGCCACACGTCCGGATGAACGTCGATCTCGCCCTTGCCGCGGTCCATAGCCTTGAAAATCACCGCATTGGTGCCGGGAACGAGCTCTGCCTTGCCGCCGAGCTTGTCCTCGATGACAACCTTGATCAGGCCTGCCATGGCGCGACCGCTCGCCCAGTTCGGCTCGGCCACCTTCACGACTTCCTGCGCGATGGCAACGGTTGATGTGGTCAGTGCAATGGCGCCCGACAGAGCCAGCATTTTTAGTTTGCCCATGACATTTCCCCTTTTTTCGAACCTCTGACATGTCAGGCATTTTAAATGACATGTCAATATAGAAATGTTAATTAGATGAAATGACATGTCATACCGGAAACACGATCATGATAAGAAACGGCATTGATTCCAGCATCGAGATGACCGTGCCGCAGCAAGCCCAAAACAAAACCAGCAACCCGCCCGTCCCCGAAGGGGTCCGGCAGATGAAGGACGAAGCCTTTCGTGATCTTGAGCGATTGATCGTCAACGGTGAGCTCGCACCGGGACGCTGGGTTTCGGAAACGGACCTCATTGAAGTGTCCGGTCATACGAGAGCGCCCGTGCGGTCGGCCATTCAGAGACTGGCAGACGAAGGTCTGCTGACAATCGTGCCGCGCCGCGGCGCGCAGGTCTGCCCGATCGATCACACCGAACAGTTCCGGGCGCTTGAGCTGCGGCGGGCGGTGGAGACCCTCGTCGCCCGCTCTGCCGCCAAACGGGCGACACCGCAGCAAAAGGAACGCCTGCGCAACCTCGCCAAGCGCTTTCTCAAGGCGGCGTCCGAGCGCAGCCAGGAGCAGATGACCGAGCTCGATGCCGAATGTTTCGAGCTGCTGATCAAGGCATCCGACAACCGCTTCGCCGCGAGGGCGCTGACGTCGGTGAAGGGTCTTTCGCGGCGCTTCTGGGTGATCCATCAGGAGCGATATGGCGATCTGATGCGCATGGCCACCGCCCATGCGAGGGTGGCCCAGGCCGTTTCCGAAGGCGACGAGGAGGCCGCCGCGGCGGCTGTCAGCGCCGTAGTCGACTATGTCGAGGAATTCACCCTCGAAGTCGTCGGATTCAGCCGCTCCTAGAGCTGGGATTGGTTGAGCTACTCTCACTCAACCCAACAGTTCGAGGGCCATCAAGATCTCTGCGAACTGCGTGTCGACAGTGCGCAAGGCGGACCACAGAAGCTGGACGTCGACCGCCGCCTGCGGCGTCGAAATGGCGACTGTTGTCAGCGGCTTACCATCATAGGCAACGTTGCCTGGTGGGCGAGAGTAGCTGATGCCGATGCCGGCGCCGTGGGCGGCCAACGACCGCATCAGCTCGAGCGACGTCGCCCTGTGTGCGACATTCGGTGAGAGTTTCAACCGATTGAACAGGTCGCGCATGAAGCCTTCGGACAAGGCCTCCGTGGACAGGATGATCGGATGGGCGGCAAGCTCCGCCAATTCGACTGAGGGGCGTTTTGCCAGAGGGTGTTCCATCGGCAGGAAAGCCACCGGCGTGACCGTTCTGATCTTTCTCCGTTCGAATTTGCCTTCGAAACCGACATCGTAGGAGATCACGATATCGGCTCGACCCTTGGCAAGGTCAGTCGCTAGATCAGCAAACCGAGCCTCCCTGCCGCTCAAGGCCATGGCGGGAAACCGCTGCTTCAGTGTCTCCAGTGCCGGCGCCAGGTACCAGGGCGCGATGTCCTCGAAACATCCCAGGACAAACGGTGGTGGGCTTTCCGGCTCCTGTTCGATCTCGGCCGCCAGGCGAAGCAGATCGAGAGCCTGTTCGACCAAGCGATGTCCGAACGGCGTGATCTCGATGGCCGCTCCCTTGCGCCGAACGAAGATCGCCTGCCCGAGCTGCTGTTCGACTCGCGTGATCGCAACTGACAGAGAAGGCTGCGAGATGTGCAGCATCGCAGCTGCGTCCGTGAGGCTTCCTGCCTCGGCGACGGCAACAACATACTCGTATTGGCGTAGAGTATTATATAGCATCAATCTATTAATATCATATCTAAATATTATTAGAAACTAACTATAAACGGTCCTATGGTGCTCGCGACACGCAGGAGACCGATGATGCACCCGCTTCTCACCCAGGACCACATCGATGCCTACCAGCGCGACGGGGTCGTGCTGATCAAGGATCTGTTCGCCGGCCATGTCGACACGATCCGCGACGGCATCGAACGCAATATGGCCGAACCCGGCCCCTATGCCGCCGAAAACCTGAAGGAGGGCGAAGGCGGGCGCTTTTTCGACGACTACTGCAACTGGACACGGATACCCGAGTTCGAGCAGGTGATCCGGTCGTCGCCGGCGGCTGCCGTGGCCGCAGACCTGATGCAATCGAACCGGGTGCAGGTCTTCCACGACCATGTGCTGGTCAAGGAGCCCGGAACCTCCAAACCCACCCCGTGGCACCAGGACGGGCCTTACTATTTCGTCGATGGCCGCCAGAACGTCAGTTTCTGGTCACCAGTAGATCCCGTCACCGATGCAAGCCTTCGCTGCGTCGCCGGCAGCCACAAGTGGGAAAAGCCGGTTTTGCCGACCCGCTGGCTGGCGGAGACAAGCTTCTATCCGGATGACGACGAATACATGCCGGTGCCCGATCCCGATGCCGAGGGGATGGAGATCCGAGAGTGGGCCATGGAGCCCGGCGACGCGGTTGCCTTCAACTACAGCATTTTGCACGGAGCCCGCGGCAATACGACCGAAAGCCGGCGCCGCGCCTTTTCGTTGAGGCTGGTTGGCGACGATGCCCGCTATGTCGAACGCCCGGGGCGAACCTCGCCGCCCTTCCCGGGCCATGACATGCAGCCCGGGCAGGTGTTGCGCGAGGATTGGTTCCCGGTCGTGTTCAAACGCTGACCCCGATCCGGATTAGCCCGCATTTCTCACACTCTCTGTGGTCTGCGTTGCTTTTCGGCGAGGCAGATACGGTTCCAGGCGACGAAAAGCGTATCGCGCCATACGGTTGAGGCGCATGGGACCGTAGATGTCCGCCGAAAGGCAACCCTTCGGGCCGGCTGAAGCGCGCGACAGCGTGCGTCGAAGCGCGCTTGAGCCGGCGCAGACCACACAGAGTGTGAAAAATGCGGGCTAGCCTTCCAGTCTGGCGTTCAGGGCGCGGCTTGCCAGGATCGCCGGTATGGCAACCAGAACGAAGGTTGCGAACAGCCAGACGGCCGAGTTGGCGATACTGTCGATTTCGCCGCCTCTGAATCCGCTCATATTGGCCACCAGGCCCGCAACGGCCGTGCCGAAGGCGACGGCGAACATCTGGATGGTCGACAGAGCCGATGCCGCCATGTCGCGTTCATCCGCTTCCGTGAACTGCAACACAAATGTGTTGAGGTGCGGCCAGCCGATGCCAACGCCGGTGCCGAGAAGGACAAGCGACAACGCCATGATAACGGTCAGCACGGGGCCGGAGGCAGCGTGCATGGGGGTCGCGTAGCCAAGCAGTGCGGAACCCGCCACCATCAGCAGCGGACCTGCAAGCACGGCAAGCCGCATCCTGCGGCCAGTCAGCCGCGCCGAAAACACCTCCGATGCCGCCCACCCGACCGACACCAGCGCAGCGATATAGCCTGCCGTCAACGGGCTTAGCTCATGCAGACGCTGCAGATAAAAGGGCATGAAGAACTCGGCGTTGACGCAGAAGATCAGCAGCGCCATGAGCGCAAAGGCCAAAAAGAGCACCGATCCGGGCCTCATCGCGCCACGTGGGAACAGGCGGACATTGCTCGTCTCCTCGCGCCGCATCAGCAAAAAGACCATCGCCACGGCGACGAGCAGTCCGAGCACCGCCCATAGGGGCGAAGGCGCCAGGCCACCCACGGTCACGCTGAGGACGGATCCGGCCAGGAGGGCGAGTTGGCCGAAAGCAATCGGCTCCGCCGGTGCCCTGTCCCGTGCAACCGCCGGCACCAGCCACAGCGTCAGCAGAACGAAGAGGCCGGTGGCGGGGATCAGAGATGCAAAGCCCATGCGCCACATCCCCAGCTCGGCGAAGATGCCGCCGACCGCCGGGCCGAAGAGCATCATGATGCCCCAGGTACCAGATAACACCGCCATGGCGCGCGACCACAACCGCTGGGGATAGACGAAGACAATCATCGAATAACACAGGGTGAACATCATCCCGCCGCCGCTGCCCTGGACGACCCGGCCAATCAGCATGGCCGGCATGCTCGGAGCCGTGGCGGCCAGCAGACTGCCCAGCGTGAACACCAGCCCGGCGATGGCGAACCCGCCGCGCGCCCCGACGCGCCGGATCAGCCGGCCGGTCATGGCGGCGGCGAGAATGGCAGCCAGTGTGAAAAGCGTGGCGTTCCAGGCATAGAGCCCCTGGCCGCCGATTTCGCCGACGATCGACGGAAGCATCGTGGCGGAAATATTGATATTGACCGCGTGCAGCGAGATTCCACCCGCCAGAACGGCGGAAACCGCCGCATAGTCTCCCCAGAGAATGTCTCCCCAACCGACGTCGCGGTCCTGTTCAACGATGGTGGCCATGGTCGCCTTTACCCTTTCCAGAGCGGATGAGTCGAATTCAGGCTTGCCTTGCTACTTCCTCAACTTAAGTTGAGGTCAAGCGCAAATTTCGAAGGAGCATTCCGATGGACAGACAGGGCGGCCTCACGGTCGGCGAAGTGGCGGCTCGCGGCGGCATCGCCGTATCCGCCGTGCATTTCTACGAGCGCAAAGGTCTCATCTCGTCGGTCCGCAACAGCGCCAACCACCGGCGCTATTCGCCGACGGTCCTGCGCAAGATCGCCATCATCCAGGTCGCGCAAAGGGCCGGCATTCCGCTGCGGGAAATCGCCGGCGCCATGGAGTTTCTGCCTCCGGAAGCCAAGGTAACGGTCAGGCACTGGGAGAAACTATCCTCACGGTGGACGGAGGAACTGGACGACCGCATCGCCCGCCTGCAGCGCCTGCGAGACGGCATGGCGGCTTGCATCGGCTGCGGCTGCCTGTCGCTCAAGACGTGCAACCTGGTCAATCCGGACGATAGGATCGGCGCCAACGGCCCCGGTCCACGCTACCTCGAAGAGGACGCCCCGGAATCATTCGATCTTTGATGGCGGATGCGTGTCGGCCGAGATGCTATTCGACACCCTCTCGCTCCGTGAGGATCCGGTCGATCAGACCCCACTCCAGAGCCTCTTCGGCGGTCATGAAACGATCGCGATCCATCGCCTGCTCAAATTCCTCATAGCTGCGACGGCAGTGCTGCGCGTAGAGGCTGGTCATCCGTTGTTTTGTTTTGCCGATTTCTTCTGCATGGATCAGCATGTCCGAGGCCTGACCCTGCAGCCCACCCGATGGCTGGTGAATCAGGATGCTGGCATTGGGCAATGCAGCGCGTTCGCCGGCTTCTCCCGCCATCAAAAGGAAAGAACCCATTGAGCGTGCCGTGCCCATGCACAGTGTATGAACCGGTGGCCGGAGATATCGCATGGTGTCGTACATCGCCAGACCGCTGGTCACGACCCCGCCCGGCGAGTTGATATAGAGGTGGATCGGCTTCTTCGGGTTTTCAGCCTCGAGATACAAAAGCTGAGCGCAAATGAGCGCGGACATCGCGTCGTTCACCTCGCCGTTCAAAAACACGATTCTCTCGCCAAGCAGGCGCGAATAAATATCGAATGAACGCTCGCCACGGCTCGATCGTTCGACGACCATAGGGACGAGTTGCATTGCTTCGCGCATGGGCGAACTCCTGTTTCTTGCTATGTCGGTTGTTGTGCGGCGCCGTCAGGCGGCACGCATCGCCTCGGGTTCGTTGCCGTTTGCGGCAGGCGGCACACCTTCGGTTTCGACCGGCGCATGGACGATTGTCAGGATTGTGCCGCCGTCCGCGCCGGGTTGAAGCCGAAAGGCAACCACACTCTCACGGAACGGTGGCTCACGCTCCCGCAATCGGTAAGAGATCTCGTCTTCCGCAGTAGCAGATACCGGATCGGCATCGGCCAGATCCAGATCAGGCAGCCATCTTTCACGAAACGCCGGGATGCTCACCGCGCGCCAGACCTGCTCCCGTGGCGCATCGAGTTCGAACTCAAGCACCAGGTTCTCCATGTGTTCGTTGGTGTGGCTCATTGGTCCATTTCCCTCAACAAATCCCGGAGCGCATCGACACGCGCCGGCCAATAGGCGCGGTACTTTGCGAGCCAGCCGGCAATGTGAGCCAACCCGTCTGGATTGACCTCGTAATTGATGAAACGCCCTTGCCGGTGCTCCCGCACAAGGTTGGCGTTGCGCAGCACCGCGAGATGTTGTGACATTGCCGGCTGGCTGATGGTCATGCCCTTCCGCAGGGCGCTCGCATTCATGCCGCCGTCGGCCAGCTTCTCGAAAATCGCGCGTCGTGTCGGATCAGCCAGCGCTCTGAATATGTCGTTCTCTAACATGCCAATACATAAGCACACACTTATATGATTCGCAACATCCGATGGAGAGAGGCAAGCTTGCACCGTTTCGAAATGCAAAAAACAACCACAGAGCTGATCCACAAGGATGGTTGACCGCGTTAAGAGTGTAAGCAAGCACACGACAAACGCTGCCAACGGACCGCCCAATGGATTCACTGACACAATTTACTCTGGGAGCAGCAGTCGCCGCGTTGTGCCTCGGCAAGAAACTCGGACCGCGCAAAGCGGCCCTTCTTGGTGGCCTCTTGGGCACGGTTCCCGATCTTGATGTTTTGCTGCCAACCGACAATCCGGTGGATGCGTTCGTCTTCCATCGCGGATGGACGCACTCGGTGTTCGTCCACGCCGCGGCAACGCCGATCGTCGGTGAGCTCCTCGTCCGTTCAGTCGATGCCCTGAAGGATTCGCGAACCAGGGTCTGGCTGACCGTTTTCGCCTGCCTGTCGTCGCACGCAATCATTGACGCCGCGACCGTCTATGGCACCCGTCTGTTTTGGCCCCTCTTTCCGGATCCGATCGGTATCGGATCCATCTTCATCATCGATCCGCTCTACACGCTTCCCCTGCTTTTTGTCGTTATCTGGGCGTTGGCGCGCGGAAGCTGGTCGTCGCGCCTCCAGAGCGGGCTGGTCGCAGCCCTTGTTTTCAGCACGGCTTATCTGGGTCTCGGCACAGTGCTGCAGGCCCATATTGAAAGGCGGGCGGAGGCCATTTTTGCCGATGCCGGCATCGACGCGCGCAACATCTTCGCCATCGCGGGCCCGTTCAACATCCTCGTCTGGAAGGTCATCGGCCAGGAAAACGATCGCTATCACAATCTCTATCTTTCCGTCTTCGACGACGACAGCCAGGCACGATTCTATACCCACCCGACCCGACCCGATCTGACCGCCTGCCTGGCCGGAAACGATGATTTTGAGAAGCTGCGGTGGTTCAGCAGGGGCTATTTTCGAACGGTCTTGCAAGACGGCAAAATCGTCGTTTCGGACCTGCGAATGGGCCTGACTCCAAGCTATGTATTCACTTTCGCAATCGCTGAAGTTCGGTCCGGAACGGTAAGAGCAACCCCTCCGGAAACAATCGCCAGCGAGTTGACGTCACTCGACCAGGACCTGGATTGGCTCTCTGAACGCCTGGTCGGTCAACCGGCGGTCCGGATCGCTGAGGCAACGGTCATGGAACGCAGAGAGCCCGGCCAAAAGGCGTCCTGCGGCGATACAGGTTGATCGGTGACCGGCGCCCGCCGCGCCGCTAAATGTTCCAATGGAACCCCGTTTCCTTCTCGGAACGCTCCCAAAGTTGCGCCATGACCGCCTTGTCATAGGCATAGGTTTCAAGCGACCCTCTTCCGACGGGACCGACCCATTCCATGCGCCCGGTTGGGCCATACAGAGCCCGTTGATCCATGCCCTTCTCGGTGGCGCACATGACCTCCGGATAAGCACCCTTTTGCGCTGATTGGACCAGCGGCGACAGCGACATCAGCCCGAACACGATCCGGGTGGCAAGACCGCCACTCGTGCTGATCAGCGATGTCGCGGATGCCCCGGGGTGGCAGACAAACACGTCGACGGTCCTGGACGCCGCCTTGACCCGGTCCTGCAATTCGTAGGCAAACATCATCTGCGCCAGCTTGCTTTGGCTGTATGCGGGATTGGCCTTGTAGTTCTTGTCCCAATTCATGTCCTCGAACTGGATGGTCCTCAGCCCCATCTTGTAGCCAAGGCTGGCAACAACAACGATCCGACCATTGTTTTCTTCAAGGCGATCGAAGAGCATCCCGCACAGAACAAAATGGCCGTAATGGTTGGTCCCGAGCTGGCTTTCGAAGCCGTCCCCGGTGAGCTTCCGTGTCGGCACCTGGGCGATTGCCGCATTGCAGATCAGCGCGTCGATCCGTGTCACGCTCTTCAACACTTCGGCCGCCGCTTCGCCCACGCTGGCAAGATCGGCCAGATCCATGCGGATAAAACTCACATCGGCGCTCGCACCGAATTCCGCTTTGAGGTTTTCAATGGCGGCGGTCGACTTCTCTGTGCTGCGGTTGAGCATCACTACCTTTGCGCCCTTCGACAAAAAGATGCGGGAAGCCTGAAATCCCGTGCCGGCGTTGGCGCCGGTTATGACGTAAGTCTTGCCTGAAAGTGAGCCAAGGCGCTCTGGCGTCCAGCCGCTCGGCCCGAATTGAGTGTCTGCCATCATCTCGCTCCACTTTGGCGAGGCTTTGGCACCGCGCCATTGGTGATTGATTTGATGTGTAGGTTAATCTCAGCAACACACCGGAATAGACCGTATCATCGCGATTACTTGCCCATTTGTATCAGGACGGTTGTCATGCCGGATCTGGCGGCGCTAGGTTGACCGCATGAACCAGGACCAGATCAGGCAATTGATAGAAGGCCGGATGCGAGAAGACGGCCTGATTGAAACGGCCGTGCCGGGCGTGAAGCTGTTCCGCACGACCCAGCCCATGCCCTGTGCCCCCGCGGTCTATGAACCCTGTGTCGTTGCCATAGCAAGCGGGGTCAAGGAGGCGGTGCTGGATGGCCAGAGATACGTCTATGACAACCGACAGTATCTTTGTTGTCCCGTGTCTATGCCGGTCAAGGCGGGCACACCTTCGGCATCGGCAGAAAATCCTCTTATCGGCGTTTACATCTCACTCAATGCGCGCGTGATGAGCGAACTTGCCATCGAGTTGGAGAACTCGGCTGGACAGACCCGGAACGCCCGGCGCAGCCCGGTCTCAAAGGGGATTGGCCTTGCGCACTGGGACGAGACGTTCTCCTATGCGTTGTTGCGGTTGTTGCAATTGGGATCCAGCGAAACGGATGCGGTCGTCCTTGGAGAGGCTCGGCTGCGCGAGCTCTACTATGCCATTTTGAAAGGTGAGGCGGGAAGTTTTGCCAGACAGGCTTTCGGGGCCGGCAACGCCATAGCCCGATCCATCGCCCATGTATCCACCCGCTTGAACGAGCCAATCTCCATTGACGATCTGGCCAACCGGGCGGGCATGAGCCGTGCCGTGTTTCATCGCAAATTCAAGCATGCAACCACGATGTCACCCATGCAGTTCGTGAAACTGATGCGTCTCAACAGCGCGGCAATGAAGATTGCCGAGGGTATGCGGGTGAGCGAAGCGGCCCTGGACGTGGGTTACGTCAGCCCGTCGCAGTTCAGCCGGGAGTTCAAACGAACCTACGGCCAGTCTCCGAGACAGTGGAGCGATACCCTGCATCCGCAAATGGGAATGGCGTGATCAGAAGCGCAAGGAAGCACCTCGTCTGCTAGACTAGATCACCCGAACCACGGTGGTCGGCGCAAGTCTTGGCAGCAACCGCAGCATGGCTTGCCTCTCGATGGCAATGCAGCCTTCGGTCGGTGCGTGGCCGGGGCCCGCCAGGTGAAAAAAGATGGCGCTGCCGGTATGACGACGGCGCTCCTGGATATTCCAGTCGAGCACGACGCAAATATCGTAGAGCCCGTCGTCGCGCATCATGCGCTCGTGATTGGCGGAAAACGGCAATTGCACCGGCCTGTTATAGGCGGCGTGATGCGGCGCATCGCACCAGCCCATCCGGTCATCGATCGGCTGCATGGAAAGCCGCGTTTGCGGCAGCCGCACGCGATCGGCACGATAGTAGCCGTTGATCAGACGCATCGCCCCAAAAGGCGTCGCCCCGTCGCCCTCCCGTTTCAGCGCCGTCAGGCCTGCGCGTCCGATCGCGGCCGGGATCGTCCAACCGCCAGCCTGCAGCAAAGCCCGCTGCGGACGCCGCGGATCGCGCCGCAGGATCAATTCGCGCAATGCTTGGATTTTGACGCATTCCGCATATATCTTGGCGTTCACGTTTGTTAACTCCGGGATCACAGCTAAGTGTGCAGAGGCTGTGCTATCCTTTTACATTCGAGCCGGCACGCCTATCTAGGGTCGGTAACGAAATAGCATTATCGCATTTGGAGGGATTGCATGACCGCCAGAACCATCCTCATCGTCGACGACGACGACGATCTCCGGGAAACGCTGGTCGAGCAGCTGTCGCTTTATGAAGAATTCTCGATTCTTCAGGAATCGTCAGCGACCAAGGGCGTTCAGGCGGCCCGCAACAACCATATCGATCTGTTGATCATGGATGTCGGTCTGCCCGACATGGATGGTCGCGAGGCGGTCAAGCTGCTGCGCAAGGGCGGTTTCAAGCCGCCCATCATCATGCTGACGGGACACGACACGGACTCCGACACCATTCTCGGCCTTGAGGCCGGCGCGAATGATTATGTCACCAAGCCGTTCCGGTTTGCCGTGCTTCTGGCACGGGTGCGCGCCCAGTTGCGTCAGCACGAACAGAGCGAAGACGCCACGTTCACCGTCGGTCCCTACACGTTCAAGCCCAGCCAGAAGCTGCTGCTCGACGACAAGGGCGGCAAGATCCGGCTGACTGAAAAGGAATCGGCGATTATCCGCTACCTTTACCGGGCCGATGAGAAAGTGGTTACCCGCGACGTGCTGCTCGAGGAGGTCTGGGGCTACAATTCCGGCGTCACCACCCACACGCTGGAAACCCATGTCTACCGGCTGCGCCAGAAAATCGAACGCGACCCTTCGAATGCCGAAATCCTGGTGACGGAAAGCGGCGGCTACAAGATCATCCCCTGACCCGCAAAAGCGGCGGCGTGTTTCTCGAAACACGCTGCACTGCGACGACAGTGCTTGATCCGGTTGAAGAACCGCTCAACGGGCACTGTCGTGCGAACGGGCCTGACGGGCGCGGAGAATGGCGCTATGGAATGCGCTACTCCGCTGAAACTGTCAGGCCCCCAATCCTTTGCTGATCGCGTGCGCTGTCGATAGCGTCTGACGCTCAACGGCTTTTTGGAAACCTTGAGCTGATTTTGTTGCGCTGATGGCAGCGACCACCGCTCCGGACATGTCACGGACCGGTGCGGCAACGCTGCACAAACCACTTTCAAACCGGCCTTCGTGCACCACGGTCTGTGCCTGTCGGTCGTTCTCGATATTCTCAAGCACCGCCGCCAATTCACGAGCCGGCCTGTCGGCCATCAATCGGCGGATATCGCGGTCTGACTTGTGGGACAGCAACAATCGACCCATCGCCGTTTGAGAAGCGGGTAGCCGGCTACCGACATGAACGAGCGATGAAAGGCCATCGGTTGCGGGATAGCGAATGAGGTATAGAACGTGTCGACTATCCAGGACGCCAAGATGCGTTGACCAGTCGAGTTCATCGCGCAGAGCTTCCAGAGGTTTCTGGGCAACTTCCAAAAGCTCGCGACTGGCCAGAAAGCCGTAGCTCAGGCTCAGGACCTGCGGGCCTAACCGGTAGCGCGCCTTGCCTGGCACCTCCAGAAGGTACCCTTCGGACACAAGTGTGTGCACGGTACGAAAAGCGGCCGAGCGCGTGACACCCAATGACCGTGCAATGTCTGCCAGACCTTGTTCGGGGCTTCGCGGTGTAAAGCTTTTGAGTGCGGCCAGCCCTCGGATGAGGCCGGGCACGAGATAGGGGTCTTTGTCGCTCATGACGCGCCGTGCTTCATATACAAAACGGAACCTTCCCCGGAAAACGCAGGTTTTGCAAGATCGGATCAACGGATCCAAAAGGAGCACGGCATGAATATCCAAACCACAGAAGGACTGACCCTGGCTGACCGGCTGAGCGCCAACACCGGACGCTTCACCGACAAGACATTCGACTGGAACGCCTTTCCGTCCAACAGCGGCTTTGACGAACTCGCGCGGGCCCAGATGCGTTACATCGGGGCTGGCGGCTCGCCAAAGGTGGGCGATACCTCGACACTGAAAGCCGACAACTTTACGGTCAGCCTGATCTACAAGGAACCCGGCCGCTACGCCGCGTGCCACAGTCATGAGATCGAGGAGAGCTTTCTCATCATTGACGGGGCGCTGATCGTTGGGTGGGAAAAGGACGGGGAGGTCGTCGAGGTCAACCTTGGTCCCAAGGACATGATCCTGAATGCACGCGAAATCGGCCACGGCTTCCGCGTGGACGGTGTGGAGCCGGTGATGATGTCTATTTCGGTCGACGTCGGAAAGCCCTTGCCGCCGGTCTATCACTATCACCCGAAAGAACATCCAAGCGAGCTGGCGCGCAGCTTCGGCGCCGAACCGGGCAAGACACTGAAGTTCGACCGCAAAGGCGATCACCCGATTCAGAAACTGATGTCCGAATACGTCGTTCGCCATGCGGAGCTTCCAACCATCTGGGAAGATGCCGGGTTCACGCGCAAGGTCTACGTGGGCGATGCGCCGGGTGCGGTCAAACACGATACCTGCCGCAAGGAAATGTGGGGACTGCCCATGGGCGCCAGGCTTGCGCCGTTCACCCGCAATGTCGAGGACGCATATCTTTGCCTCGAAGGAGCTGTGGAGGTTGTCTGGGTCGATGACAACGGCGACGAGGCCGTGGTCGAGCTCGGACCGCGCGATCTGGTCAAGACGCCCGCGGGTCAGGCGCATTACCTGCGCAATCCCGGCGCGAGCTCGGCGGTGGTCTGGACTGTGATCGGCTCATCGGGTGACGATGGCGCGATCTACCAGAAGGCTTGAAGAGAAGCCCGACACATTCGAAGCGCTGACGGCGGCCGCATAATCCGATTTGTGGCCGCATCCAAATCTTGAAAGGCGAGAGGGCTTTTAGCCAAAGGCGTTGATGGGCGGGGCCGCCGCCCATGCGCCTACTCTACAGCTCGCAGTTGCGCATCAGCCTCGCGGTTCAGCGCATCCAACCTTCGATAAAAACCGTCAACTGCCGACTGGGCCGTCTCACGGAGCCGCGCATTGCGCGGACCGTAGTCGCCCTCGATTTCTTCTGACCCCGCCTCGCCGACCGAGCGCGACACATTCTGCACAAATTCGCACACCGGATAGCGTGCCTTGCCAAACGCCGTAAGCGCGGTGTCTGGATCGTCGATCCGGGCCAACGCCTGTGCCAGAACCACTGCATCCTGCATGGCCATCGCGCCGCCCTGGCCCATGAACGGCGTCGAAGCATGCGCGGCGTCACCGATCAGCAGCACCCGCCCGACATGCCAGGGCAATGGCAGCACGACCTCTTCAACAGCCGTATAGAGCAGCTCCGTTTCGGGCCCCAACTCGTCCAAAACTGCTCGCGCGGGACCAGCAAATTCCGCAAAGCGTGCCTGCATTTCGGCCGGCCAGGTCTCCGGTGGATAAAAGGCGCTGTCGGGTTCGGCAAGAGTGCCGAATGTGTAAAGCTTGTCGTCACTGATGGGCATGATACCGAAACGCTTGGCTGGCCCCATCATCATGATCTTGTCGGTCAGCTCCGGCGGCCGCCGATGCACGGACCGCCAAACCCCAAAACCGGTGTAACGGGGTGCCAGATCCACACCAATCTGTCGGCGCGTCGTCGAGCGAACGCCATCCGCGCCGACCACCAGGTCGAACCGCCCCCGCGTGTTGTCCGAGAACGTGACGTCGACGCCCGAATTGTCCTGTTTGATGCCCACGACGGTGGTGCCCAGCGTCAGTGGGACACCCAACGCAGAAACCCGACCGGCCATGACGCGATGCATTTCGGCTCGTTTGATCCCGAGGATAGCGGGGATGCGTTCCGGGTCGTATGTGGGGTAGATGGTCTCAACGATCGGGTCGCCCAGGTGATCCAGATAGACATTCCGCCCGTTGGGGACGCCAAAGCCGGCAGCCACGATATCGTCCAGCAGTCCAAGCGCATCCAGGCTGACAAGCCCGTTGGCATAGACAAAAATTCCGGAGCTCTGGAACCGCCATTCGCTCTGTTTTTCAACAATCTGCACGCGGTGGCCCTGGTCCGACAGAGCGACAGCGGCACTGCACCCGGCGATTCCACCGCCGACTATCAGGATATCGAGAGTGTTGGGCAATTGAGTACTCAAGCTTGATGTGTGGGTATGAGGTCGGCGGCTTGCAACGCCATTTGACGTTCAGCCAACAGGTGAAGCATCTCGGCCTTGCGTTCAGATGCCGCCGGATCCGCCCAGAGATTGGAAATCTCGTGCGGGTCAGTCGCAAAGTCGAAAAGTTCGCCCAGCTTCGAACCCTCGAAGAGGGTCAACCGCCAATGGTCGTGCACAAGGGTCCGACTTGCTGTTTGTCCGCTCTTGTCGGCGAAAGACAGCCCGGCATCTTCGATCAGCACCGGTAGGTTTGAAGCATCCTCCGCCAGAAGATCCCGCCCTTGCATGCCAATGGGCTGCTGCACACCGGCGCGCGCCAACAGTGTCGGCGCAAAATCAATCGCACTGCCCTGGATGGCGGTTGTCGAGGCCTCATCGCTGTCAGGAGCGGCCCAGATCAACGGCACCCGTATCAGGCCTCGCGAATGCACCCCGTGCTTCAGGACGGTGCCGTGATCGCCCATGTAATCGCCATGGTCGGACATGAAGACAACGTTGGTATTTTCGGCTTTTCCGGTTTGCCGAAGGGTCCCGACGATGCGGCCCACCCAGTCGTCGATCATGGTGATCGCGCCGTAGTTCAGCGCCGTTATGCGGCGCACCAGATCGGGGTCGGCGTGAAACGGCCAGTAGGCTTCCGGCTTGTCGTCGCCGATCTCATAGACCCGTTGCAGATGCGCGGGCAGATCGTTTCTGGCGCGGGTTGGGTGATCAAAGCTGGCGGGCAGCGGGATGTCGGTCGGGTCGTACATGTCGAAGTAGCGACCGGGCGGTGTGAAGGGATGGTGCGGGTCCGGAAAGGACACGAGCAGAAGAAACGGGCGATCGTCTGTATCGTCGAGGAACGCCTGGGCTTGCTCCCCAACGTAGCTGGTCGGGTAAAGTGCTTCAGGCAGCGCCGTGCGCCAGATCTGCGGTCGGTTTTGCGGCCCTCCGGCGAGCGCCTCGTGGCGTCCGCGGGGGTCGGGTGCATCGCCCAGCCGATCGCGCAGCCAGCCGGTGTAGTGCCCCTCGACCTTGTCGCCATGCCCAATGCAAAGTGCCAGATCATCGAAGCCATAGTAGGGACGCGGTATGTCGCGGCCGGGATCCTTGATCCAGTGTGACTGGATTTCGCATTCGTACTCGGGACCTTCGCGTTGCTGGCGCATGGACCGATCGAATGGCGCCTCGGGTGGCGCTCCGATACCACGATGATCCGGCGGCTTCGCCTTGATGGGTGACACGTTCTGGAAATGTGCCTTGCCAACAAGTCCGGTGCGATATCCTGCACTTCGCAGAACGTCGGCATAGGTCGTGCTGCTCAGCGATAGCGGTATTCCGTTCTTGCGACACCCGTTCACGGTGGTGAGTTGACCCGTGGCCAGCGCGGCGCGGTTCGGCTGGCAGAGCGGATTGGACACAAAAAACTGGCTGAACCGCGTCCCGCGCTCCGCCAATGCGTCCAGATTTGGCGTTTTCACGACCGGGTTGCCATAGCACCCCAGATGATCGGCCCGTTGCTGGTCGGTCATGATGACTATGAAATTTGGACGCAGGTCAGTCATTTTGCATTATCGGATGAGGTCGCGAAACTCAGCTACGGGCTTCTTCGGCCCCCACATTCGGGCTGAAAACTCGTGCTCGCCCTTTTGGTACATTGGCAGGTCGCGCAGGCGGTCGAACCAGTCCGAGACCGTTGGCAGATCGCGAAAAAGCTCCTCTTCTTCCAGATAAACCAGGCGGTCGAAAATGCCCGCCAGAGCCACTTCGGCCAGCGTGGGCTGGTCGCCGCATATCCACGGGCCCTTGCTTTGCGCCAGCTCCTGCTCAAGACGGGTCAGGTGCACCCGCAGACCGTCTCGCGCGAGCGCATCCTTTGCCGGGTCCGCTGGCGCGGACACGCGGGACAGGTAGTCCTGCGCTTTCTGCTGGTCCGGGTGTCGGCGGGACCATGTCTGCAGTTGTTCCAGCCCAAAACCCTCGACCCGCAATTTCATCATTGTGTTGAAACTGAGCGTTACGATGTGACCGAATAGGTGTTCCTGCTCGACAAACATCCACTTGCGCATGCGGGCGCGCAGATGCGCCGGCGTTGGGCGCAACGGTTGTTCGGGATAGGCGTCTTCGAGGTATTCGACGATGACATTGGATTGGATCACAACATGATCCCCGTCCAGGAGTGTCGGCACGATACCGAACGGGTTCAACATCAGATAATCCGGCTGGAAATGATCGAACTTCCAGCTTTCGATAAAGCGCTCTTCCCAGGCTAGCCCCTTGTGTTCCAGAACCATGCGCACTTTCATGCAGCAGGGGCTGTCGCCGAATTGATAAAGCAAGCGACTAGCCCGCATTTCTCACACTCTCTGTCGTCTGCGTTGCTTTTCGGCGAGGCAGATACGGTTCCAGGCGACGAAAAGCGTATCGCGCCATACGGTTGGGGCGCATGGGACCGGAGGTGTCCGCCGAAAGGCAACCCTTCGGGCCGGCTGAAGCGCGCGACAGCGTGCGTCGAAGCGCTTGACCGTACGCTCGGTACGCTCCGCGCACTTCTTCTACTCTGTCGCGCGCTTGAGCCGGCGCAGACCACAGAGAGTGTGAGAAATGCGGGCCAATCATCTGAACATCATCTCCACGGGTCCCGTCACCAGGACCGGGAAGAAAAACAGGACCAGGATCGCCACGAGATCAAGGATGATGAAGGGAACGGCCGAGCGATAGATGTCCCCCATGGTTGTTCCCGGCGGGGCGACTGCCTTCATCACGAAAAGCGCCGCGCCAAAGGGCGGCGATGTTGCACCGGTTTCGATGGCGACCAGGAAGAGTGCCGCGAACCAGATCGGGTCAAAGCCAAGCTGAATGACAATCGGCACGAAGATCGGCAGCGTGATGAGCATGATCGGCAGCGGACCCATGAACATGCCCATGAGCACGATGAGCGTGATCATCAGGAACACAATCATCGACGGCGAGACATCCAGCGACAGGACCGCGTCCACCATGTCGTAGGTCGCTCCGGTAAAGGCCAGAAGCTGGGAGAATGTGACGGCGCCCGATACGATCAGAAGAACCATGACCGAGATATTCGAGCTGGCCAGCATTGTCTTGCCGAATATCTTCGGCGTCAGGCGGCGCTTGACCAGGGCCAGTAAAAGCGTGGCGAAAGCCCCGGTCGCAGCGGCTTCGCTCGGCGTCGCGATGCCAAGGAAGATGACTCCAACAACCGAGAACACGACCAGCGAGAGGGGAACGATGTTGACGACCGTCGAGCTGATTTTTTCGGAGAACGGGACAGGCTCGACCTCGAATGTGGGTGCAAGCTCGGGGTTTATCGTGCATCGACCGACAATGTAGATGACATACAGCAGCGCCATCAGAAGACCGGGTACGATGATACCGATCAGAATTTGGCCGATCGAGATCTCCGCGATGACACCAAGCACAACCGCCAGAGATGATGGAGGGATCATGATGGCAAGACCGGAGGACCCAAGGATCGGTCCGAGTGACATCTGTTTCTTGTATCCGCGCTTTTCCATCTCCGGTGTCAACGAAGATCCCAGAAGCGCAATGGATCCCATGGAGTTGCCGGTCAGGGTGGAGAACAGGACGCCACCGCCCACCGCCATCAAAGCCAGGCGGCCACGCAACTTTCCGAACCACTTGTCGAGTGTGTCCATCAGATCAACTGCGATGCGGGACTGGAACATCGCCTCGCCCATGATCATGAAAAGCGCGATCGGGATCAGGGTGAAAGTGCTGATACTGTCAACGGTGTTGAGGATCAGTTGTTCGATGCCGGCCGTACCGCCCATCAGGATATAGGCACCGACGAGGTTGACCGCGAAGAAGGCAAACGCCACGGGCAGACCTGCCAGCATGAGAATGAAAAGCGGCCCGAGGATCACGACAAGGGTGACGTACCACTCCACTCTCAGTGTTCCCTGGGCTGGAAGCTGCGGATGAGTGTATCGAGGAACTGAACAGCCATGAGGCCCGTTCCAATCGGCATGGCCGACGTTATCCACCAGCTTAGGGGGCGCATGACGGTCACTTCACGAGTGCCGAGTTCCAGTTGATCAAGCACCACCCCAATACCGACATAGGTCAGCACCAGACAAACCAGCAGCCCGATGAGGCTGTTGAGGAACTGCGATATTTGCCTTTGCGCGCCATGCAAACGGTCGACGAGCAGGTCCATGACAACGTGGCGGTTCAATTCAAGGAGATAGGGTGCACCAAGGAAGGTGATGAAAAGCAGCGCGTACTCGCTAACCTCGATGACCCAAAGTCGGGACGACGCGCCAAGACTGCGCCCAAGGACTTCGAAACAAACGATGGCGGCTATCCCGAACAGCAGCGCGGCGGCAATGATTGCGCAGATCAGATTGATGCGGCCGAAGAATGTCCGCACCGGATCAAGCGCTCGAAACATGACATTTCCTTGCGTTGAATTTGTCAGCGCCGGAGCAAGCCCCGGCGCCGACTGGGAGAAATTCCCTTGCTGAGTTAGCGGTCGAGCATGCCCCGCAACTCGGCGGCAATCTCTGCTCCGGCATTTTCTGCGGTGACCGCCCATGCCGCATCCATCGCCATTTTCTCGTACATCGCGGCGTCGTCACCGCTGAGCTCGAGGAAAGTCCAGCCCTTGTCGCGCATTTGCGCGTGACTTTTGGCAATCGGCTCGGCCCAGATCGTGTCCATGCGCGGCGCAAAATCTTCACGCAGGAACGTGGTCAGCTCATTCTGAACATCCTCGGGGATCTCGGCCCAGGTCTTGGCGTTCACGAGAACCGGGAAGCCCGCGCGATAGACGCCCGGTGCGACAACCGTCTTGACGAGATCGCCAAACTGCTCGGCCTGGCCAAGCGGCCCCTGCATGAACCCGTCGATGGCACCACGCTCCATGGCGGTATAGATTTCACCCATGGGCAATACGATCGGCTCCGCGCCAAGCGCCTGCACCAGGGGAAGAAGTGTCGGGAAGACGCGAATGCGTTTGCCCTTGAGCTCATCGAGGCTGTTGATCTCCTCACCCATGTAAATGAAGAAACTCAATTCGGTCGCCGGGATTTCACCGAGGTAGACAAGGTCCTTCTCGGCATGCAGCCCGGTCATGCGCTCGTGATAGTCCGTCGCAGCGATTTCGTCATAGTTTTTGAACGAAAGGTTCATCGTGCCCGACGTCGGTACCAGCCCCTGATAGTAGCTCGGGCTGGTGTAGGTCATGTCCATCGCACCATTGCGCACGCCTTCAGCCTGCTTGAACGCCGGCATGACTTCCGGGCCACCGCGCCAATTGATCTCGACCTTACCGGCAAACTTGTCGTTCACCTCATCGACAAAATTCTTGAAAGGCCCGTTGATATAGACCGGCTTCGGCGCAAGCGTGACGGCATTGATCTTGACGGCCTCCGCAAAGGCCGGTGCAGCGGCCATGACCGCGGCAATGATTGCACTTCCTAGAACGTGTTTCATGGTTTCTCCCAGTTTTTGCGTTTTGGTTCAGTCCTAATTCAGGGGGCATTCCGGACATCGTATCCATAAACCCGATCTGCGTTCGAGCCATTCATGGGCGGGCGCGACGTCTTCTCTCCAATTTCGCCATCGCAACTGATGCGAAACGTCGGATCAACGGCGAAGATCGCATTCGGTGTCAGATTGACATCTGCGCCGGCCTTGTTGAAGGCGCGCGTCTTTTCGAAAACAGCGACCTCGTGTCCTGTGATTGCGGCTGACAGACCTCTGATCCCTCCGCCGCAAATCGCCGTTTTTGGACTGGACACGGTGGTGTTCCCTTGCTAACTGTTCTATATTGAACATACTGTTCAAATATACGCGCTGCCTCTATTTCGGTCAACTGTTTTGTCGGATGGGAGATGCAGGCAGGCAATGAAAGCCGCGACATGAATACGGAAACGCAGGTCCCACGACCTCCCCAGAAAGCCTATTCTGTGCCGCCAGTAGAGCGGGCGATCAGGCTCTTGCGATATATCGGCAACGGAAACTCCTGTCGCAATCTCAGCACGGCTTCGCGCGATCTGGGCATCAATCGAACGACACTGCTCCGTCTGATCCATACACTGCTCGAAGAACGCATGATCGAGGAAACCGCAGATGGTGGCGAGTACCAGCTTGGCGTTGGCCTGGTGACGCTCGGTGCGCAAGCAATCGGTGAGCGCGATCTGGTCAGGACCTGTCAGCCCGTGTTGCAACAGCTTTGCGACGAAACCGCAATGTCTTCCCATATCGGCATTCTGGATGGCACGGATATCGTCTATCTCAGCCGCGTCGCCCCGAGATCGCACCTTGTCAGCAACGTCCATGCGGGTGCACGGTTGCGGGCACATGCGTCTTCGATCGGTCGGGCAATACTAGCCGAGATGAGCCCTGAAGACATCGCCGCGCTTCTTGAAGGCACGGCACTTGAGGCATTGACCTCCAAGACGCCCACGACGGTGAAAGGCGTGATCGCGCAGGCAAAAGACGACAAGGCGAAAGGATACGCCTGGAGTGTCGGCAACTTCGAGGCGGGCATCGGGTCCTGCGCTGCCGCGGTGTTCGATCACACCGGGTGCGTTGTGGGCGCGCTCAACGTGTCCGGCCCCGACAACCGGTTTTCCGACCCCGAAAGCAGCGCGGCCATTCGCAACGCGGTGCGTAAGGCAGCGGCCGACGCGTCGGAAATGCTGGGTGCACCCAACCGCAAGTGACTTTTGCCGCTGCTAGAGCCGGTCCAGGCGCGCAATCCGCCGCGCCCCGTCGAAATCCTGGTGACCGAAAGCGACGGCTACAAAATCATCCCCTTATCTGCTAAAGCGTTGAACTGGCTGCCCGAAACCGCCGGTTCCGGGTAAACATCAAGTTTGGCGAGGGGCCGCATGGCGCTCAATGACGACATTACGCTTTTGGCAAGCGTGCAGCTTTTCGAGGGCTTCAACGACGAGATGCTGCGTCTCGTCGCCTTCGGCTCCGAGCGCCGCTCGATAGCCCGCAACAAACCGTTGTTTCACGAGGGTGCCGTCGCCGACAGCGCCTTCGTTGTCTCCACCGGCCGCTTCACCCTGTTGCGCCGCGATCGCGCCGGCAAACTTGCCAATGTCGGCCACGCCCTGCCGGGCGACCTGCTGGGAGAGATCTCCGTCATTTCCTCGACCAAGCGCACCATCACCGCGATGGCGACCGAAGACAGCGAGGTCATCCGCATCAACCGGCCGATGTTCCGCCGCATGATGGAGGAATACCCGGAGATCGCCCAAATGTTGCGCGAGCGGATCAAACGCAACCTCGCTACAATGCTGCAACAGGTGAACGCATTGGGGCCGCAATTCGACCCGTCGGAACAAGGCAAGGCCGACGGTTGAATTTCAGGCACCGGGCTGGGTAGGAAAGGAGCCTCTCATGGCCGCATTTCGCTACATTGTCCACGACGTACCGGAGGCCATCACTTTCTATCGCGATTTGCTTGGCTTCGAATTGCTGCAGCAATTCGGACCCGCCATGGCCATCGTCTCGCTGGGCGATCTTCAACTGTGGCTTGCCGGACCGCCCGCTTCTGCCTCCCAACCGATGCCGGACGGATCTCAGCCAGAACCGGGCGGCTGGAATCGCATCGTGGTCCAGGTCGAAAACCTGCTGTCTGTTGTGGAGAAATTGCGCGAAAGCGATGTCACATTCCGCAACGACATCATCTCCGGCCCCGGAGGCAGCCAGATCCTCTGTCAGGATCCATCCGGCAATCCGATCGAACTCTTTCAGCCAGCTTAGTCCGACCCGAAAACGGGTCGACTTTCCATCAACGTATCCGGCCCGGCACGACCCGCACCTTGCGCGGCGCGGCTATCCAGATCGCTGCCGCCGACAGGGCGCAAAGTCCGATCCCCAACAAGAACGACGGGCGATAGCTTCCGGCCAGATCGAAGATGATTCCGGTGACCCATGGGCCGGCCGCACCACCGCTGATCAGCGCCACCGCTAAAGTTCCGAAGATGCTGCCATAATGCGGCCCCTCGAAAATCTCGGCCACGATCGGCCCCATGACGGATGGCAAGGCGTAGCCAAGGAACCCCTGGGAAGCCACCATCAGGTAGAGCAGGGCATGAGATTGCATTGTTTCGAGGGCGATCAGCGCGCAATAACATATGGCGAAACCACCGCATCCGATCGACCACACCCACTCGCGACCGATGCGGTCGGACAGTGCGCCGAGTCCGATTTGGCCGGGAATGGCGACGGCGCTGACAAGCCCAAGTGCCCAACCTGCCAGTAATGGCTCGAAACCGACCTCGATCAGGTATTTTGTCTGGTGAACCTGAACCGCGTACCAGGCGAAGAGGCCGCTGAAGAAGGCGAGTGCGACCCACCAGAAACGCCCGGTGCGCATTGCCCGTCTGAGTGTCCAGTCAACCGATGCCCAGGCCGGATCGACCACGTTCGACGGATGATCGGCCTCTACGTTGCCCATGTCTGCTGATGCACCGTCTGGTCGCAACGCCATGTCTTCGGGTCGCTTGCGAACAAGAAGATTGAGCGGACCCAGTACCAGCAGCACGATGAGGCCCATGATCCAGCAGGAGGCTCGCCAACCGTCGCGCTCGATAACGACCTGGATCCAGGGCAGCAACACGATGGCACCAACACCGGCACCGGAAAACGCGATGCTGATCGCCAGACTGCGGCGCCGGATGAACCAGTTGGGCAGGTAGAGCGACTGGGCCGTAAAGCTTAGAAGATTGGCGCCGGCGCCGACCAACAGGCCGAGCGTGGCATAGAGATGCCAGGGCGTCGTGATAAGCGGCGCGAGCAGCAGGCCGGCGGCCATCAGGAAGACGCCCGCCTCGATCACCACGCGCGGGCCTTGACGATCCATCAACCGGCCAACGAACGGACTGAACAAGGCGGAAACCAGGAAACCGAACGAGAAGGCACCGGCCAGAAGGCCACGGTCCCATCCGAACTCCTCGATCAGCGGTGGCAAAAGCAGCGAGAATGCGGTGCGGGAGCTCACGCCGATGGCTATGGTTACGAAAGCAATGCCGATGATCGCCCAACCATAGAAGAACGGTAGCTTGAAAGACCGCTGCGCGCGGTGCTGAGTCATGGCTTTGTACCGGTTCTGGCCCGAATGGGGCCAACAGAAGCATGACCGCAATATTTTTCGTTTGGAAGGTGCAGTTTTTTACATTTCGGGACCAAACGGAAACAACTTTGTCGAAATCGATGGCCGGCCATCAGGGACACTCCGGCGTCCCGCCGGCCAACACGTCCCGAAACACCGAGCGGTCGATATTCCCGCCCGATGCAATGACGCCGACCCGTTTCCCGGACATCCTGTCACGTTCCTGCATCAGCGCCGCCAACGGTGCGGCCGCCGCCCCCTCGACCACGTTGTGTGTGTCCTCGAAATAGATGCGCATGGCATCCGCGATCTCATCGTCGGTTACCTGAACGATCCGGTCGGCGCCGCGGCAGATAATCTCCAGCGCATGCGGGTCGGGATTACGCGTTGCGATGCCGTCCGCAAACGTCCTGGCGGAGTTCGTGGTCACCGGCTGACCGGCCTTGAAAGAATGTGCATAAGTGGCTGCTTCGGTTGAAACGACGCCGACCACATTGGTCTTCAGGCCGAGAAGATCCCGTATCGTGATGACACCACAGATGCCCGATCCCAGACCGATGGGCACGTAAACGGTGTGCAGATCGGAAACGGCCTCGAACAGTTCCAGCGCATAGGTCGACACACCGAGCGCAAGTTCACGAGAGAAGGACGGCACCATGGTCAGGTCAAGCTCGCGCGCCAGTCGACCGGCCTGGACGCGAGCCTCCTCGAAATCCTCGCCATGCTCCATCAGGTCCGCCCCCCAGGCGCGCATGGCGGCATTCTTTTCCCGTGAGTTGCCGCGCGGGGCCAACACTTTGACGGACACGCCGTGCCGCCGTGCCGCAAAGGGGATCGACTGCCCGTGGTTGCCGCGTGTCGCGGTGATCAGCCCGTTGCCGACGCTGTCCGTCCGCACCAGGTGGTCGAGCAGCACCAACCCACCGCGCACCTTGAAGGCGCCGATCGGCGTGTGGTTTTCGTGCTTCACCCAGACTTCGCTGCCCGTTCGCCTCGCCAGCAGCGGCCACGCCATCTGTGGCGTCGGTGAAAGGGTTTCATAGACAAGGTCGGCGGCACCATCGAGGTCGCCGCGCGAGAACAACGTTTCCATCACGCCTCCTGCGGGGAGTTCCTGGCCGGCGCCACCGAAGCGGGCGGCACGCAGAAAAAGACTCTACGATCCATGCCGTCAGAAATACACCGAAAGGTGACGCATGTCTCAGCCTCCCCCGATAGCCAGCCCGGCCATTTCAGATTGTTTCAGGCTGATGATACGCTGAACCATGGCATGGATTTCCAAGGCGATTTTCTGGATTGTTGCAGCGTTCTACGCCTTCGGAGCGTTGGTGCACGTCATGAACATCCTGGGATTGAGCGGCTATAGCTGGCCACGCGCACCGCTCAAATGGCAGGTATTGGATGTCACCTATCTGCTGCTCGACATCTTGGTGGTGGTTGGAATGATTTTTGCCTGGCGCATCGGCCTCATCGCCTTCTTCATCGCCGCGGTCAGCCAGATATTTCTGTATACGGTTCTGCGATCATGGATCACGGACGTGCCTGACGAATTCGCCCGCCCACCGGAGGAGGTGAGCTCCCTCAGCGGCCTTGTCATCTTCCACATCGTGACAATCGCTCTGATCATCGTCGCACTCTGGCTTCGCCCTCCGGCAAATTAGGGCGTGTACTCACAAACGGGCGGCGCCAATGACCGCATTTGGCGGAATCTCCGAGGATGATTGATCAACCGCATCGGTCCGCAATGCGGACAAAGCGACATTTAGCTGAGGCAGCTTCTATGTCGGCTATGCTGACAAAGGGGATCCTTTGAGGTTTTTCGCTCTCGTAATTTGGATGAGCACAAATCGGTTGGTCGCGGTGCGATCATAGTCAATCAAGTCCAATTGCCACGCAACAGTGGCGCTGTCGTGGTAGTCGACAAGCAAGCAATATCGGATTTCAACCCGCTTTTCGGGCGCAAAGGGCGACCAAGGCATACCCGAGAAAGTCGATCGAAGTTCGTGACAACAGATTGGACGTCAGATAGCTTTCCAACAGATTTTCACATGAAAAAGGAACATTTTGTGTCGAGACATCTAGCCGCTTCTGTCGTCGGTTTGGCCCTTGCAACCATGCTGGTAAGTGCCAATGCGCACGAACCCATCGCACTGCATTCAGGTGGAGAGATTGTGCACGGACAGAATTATGGTCCCGCTGTTAGATATGAAAATGTAATTATCCGTGGTGCGCAGATTTTCAATGGATGCGATCCGGATCTGGCCATGGCAGACGTTTTGATCTCCGGCAATATGATCTCGAAAATCGGTTCGAATGTTGACGTCCCTGAAAACGCGCATGAGATAGTGGCGGATGGTCATACGCTTATCCCGGGCCTGATCGATGCCCATTGGCACGGTGTTATTGCCACAGCCAGCGTGCCTCGGTTGATGGGATCAGGTGAGGGATATTGGAATTTGATCGCGTCTGTTGCGCAGAAAGATGCTCTGTTGCGCGGATTTACGACCATTCGCGATGCGGGTGGACCGATGTTCGATATTGCGCGCGCAACTGATGAAGAATTGATCGTCGGCCCTAGAGTTTTTCCGTCTGGACCTCAGATCACACAAACTTCCGGTCATGGTGACTTTAGGTCCACCAATGATCTTCCTTCCCCGCACGGCGTTCTTCATTCGTTTGAACGCAACGGAATGTTCTATGTTGCTGACGGTGTGCCTGAAGTCCTCAAACGCGTGCGGGAAGTGCTGATGCAGGGTGCTTCACAGGTCAAAGTTCATGGCGGAGGAGGGGTAACATCCAACTATGATCCCATCCACACAGTCCAGTACTCGTTGGAAGAACTCCGTGCAGCTGTTACGACTGCCAAGCAATGGGGCACATATGTTCTGACGCACACAATCAGCGATGCGTCGGTCAATCACGCCATTGACGCTGGTGTCAAGAGCATCGAGCACGGGCATCTTTCAACCCGCGAAACATTGCAGCGTATGGTTGATGAGGACGTCTGGCTTAGCATCCAACCGTTTCTGGACGACGAGGACGCGCCGACGCTGACAACCGCTGACAGTATCGCGAAATACAAGCTTGTGACGGACGGAACGGACTTTGCCTATCGAACCGCGAAGGAATTGGGCGTAAAAATCGCATTTGGAACTGACGCTTTGTTCGACGCAAAGCTTGCCGCACGACAGGGTGCCCAACTCGCCAAGCTGCAAAAATGGTTTACGCCATTTGAGGCGCTCAAGATGGCGACCTGCGACAATGCCCAATTGCTGGCCTTGTCGGGCGAGCTGACACCTTATCCCGATGGGGCGCTGGGCGTGATCGAGGAAGGGGCGTATGCCGATTTGATTCTGGTCGATGGCAATCCACTTGAAAATCTCGATCTCGTCAGCAACCCAGATTTGAATTTTGACCTGATCATGAAGAACGGGGTTATTTACAAAGCCAGGTTGGGGAATTGAAAACGCTCAGCGCGGCATTCATTACTGGACACACTCTGGTTCGGAGCTGAATGGCGGCTCATAATTGGGTCTTGGCCATTCATGCGTCGGCTCGCATGTGTAACCAAGGGCTCCAAGCGGCCGATCGACCTTGCGGACAGGGCCACGATGTCTGAAGGCAAAGCAGAAATTGAACTTTGGCATACCGGCGTGATTCAAGCTCCGAAAAGGAGCCTACAACCAGGCGATACGTCCTCAGCAAGACGGAATGGAAGATCATCCAGCCCATCCTGCCAAGCAAACCGCAGGGCGTTCCTCGCGTCGATGACCGGCGGATCTTGAACGGCATCTTCTGGGTTCTGCGATCAGGCGCACCGGAGCGTGACCTGCCGGATCACCATGGTCCTTACACGACCGCTACATTCGGTTCGTTAGATGGCGATCCGCTGGCGTCTGGGATCGCATCCTCGACGCTATCTCGCATCAAGATGATGCGCGGGTTCAGATGATCGAGAGCACGGTCGTCCGGGCGCACCAACACGCGACATGCATCATGCAGGGGGCGACCGAAGAATTTGGTCGTTCCCGTGGAGGGATCACGACCAAAATCCATGCCGTGGTCAATGCTAATGGTTTGCCGCTCCACGTCACTCTAACCGGTGGTCAACAGCACGACACCCTTCTCGCTGCCATCCGCCTTTGGCTTGAGTCCACGGCCTAGCAAAAAAGATGGAAAAGAAGGCGCGCTTTTGCGCGCCTTCCCAAGCTTACGCGAACAGGTCGTCGGCCGCGAGATCGAGGCGGGTAAATTCGGCGTGTTTGAGTTCCACCGCCAGATCGCCTGTCACCGCCAATTCGACTTTGTCGAAGCTGCGGGCACCGAGCAGGTCGTGGTAGACACCATCTCCGCTGAGATCGAGCAGTGCTGATTCGACCAGCGCTCCATCCGCATAGAAGTCCAGCTCGACCTGGCCGTTGCCTCGAACATTGACGAATTCGAATGCGGCGTCGAGGGCGTTGCCGAGACCCGACGCTTCATCGAATTCGAAACACAGTGCCTCCATCTCATCCACGCGCCGCAGTTCGGAATAGTCGAATCCGTCGCCCCGCAGTGACGCGACCCCAAGCCCTTTGCCCAGCATCGACAGGAACTCGGGGCTATTCGATATCCCGTCGTCAGCGCCGATGCTGATACCGCCAGAGTGGACGTCGATTGAGTGTTCGAACGCAAATTCCTTCTGGTTCGAAACCAGCTTGCCGTCTTCATAATACTTGACCCGGCCGAAGAAGCCCGTCGCCTTGAATTGCAGGCCGGAGACGACTGTATCCGGATCTCCCAAATTGAGCCCGATGAGCAGCGGGTCATGGTCCGAGGCGGCATAGAAATCGTCATTGTAGAACAACGGGTTGTTGAAGCGCGAGTTGTAGTTCAACAGATCCGGCTCATCGGCGTTGATATGCCATTCGGCAACGCCGGTGATGTTGTCGAGGATGGATTCGCTCGCCAGCCCGTAGTCGAGCGTGCCGCGCTGACCGTCGAAAACAAAGCTGTAGGCTTCGTCCCCGAGGAACTGATCCGCAAGGTTGGTGTAGCCCGCGGCCTCCGCGGTCTGGACCGGGTCTTCTTTCGCATAGGCGTTGAGGTCACCCAGCACCAGAATGTTCGACGTATCGGCGGCACCGGTCGGATTACCCTGGAGCCAGGCGGCGAGTTCGGCCGATGCATCGGCCCTGACCTGGTTCCAGAACCCCTGGCCATCACCCTGGTCGTAATTCGGGTCAGCAAGCAGATCATCGATGAGTTGTTGCGTGGCGCCGGCCGCAATCGCCGCCTGTGCCAGATCCTCCAGACCGCTGTCGCCCTTCGACTTGAAATGGTTGACGGCGATCGTCACCTCATTGCCCTCGGCATCCTCGAAGGTTGCCGCCACAGCCGGCCGGTTGCGCTGGAAATCACCGACCTGACTGCTTCCGATTTCCTGCATCAGTTGGTCGGCGACGGCGAAGGTCGTCGCCGCGGAGGTTTCCTGGAAGGCCAGTGTCGCCGAGCCGACCAGCGAGACCGCATCGGGCTTGTAGATCAGCCCGGTGGAGATCGCATCGGTTCCGACGAAGGCGCTACCGGGGTCGACGAAGGCATAGGTGCCGGCACCGGCTTCGGCATTCAACGCGTCGACCAGCGCCTGGATGGCGCTGTCAGATCCGAACCCGTTGTTCTCGATCTCCTGCAATCCGACGATGTCGGCGTCGAGCTCGAGCAGGGCGGCGACGATCTTGTCGGTCTGGCGTTCCAGATCCTCCGGCGTGCTCGCACCGCGCGGATTGAGATCGCCATTGGGGCCTGTTCCGCCGCTCAGCGTGGTGAAGTAATTGAGCACGTTGAAGCTGGCAACCGTCAGTTCTCCGCCGACATCGGGCGCTGCGTCGGGACGGGATTCTTCATTGGTGCCCGGAACCGTGTCCAGCGGTCCGTCCGATTGCAGCCGGTAACTGCCGAAACGCTGATCCATGACGCCCGTGATCGAGGTGATTTCGGACCCGAGCTGCAGGGTCGGACCGTCCTCGGTGATCGGATCTCCCGCCTCCAGCGGCGTGCCATCGCCAGAGTCGATCAGCCGGAGAATGTCCGGATTCGATTCCGTCGACATGTCGTCGATGGTCAGCCGATTGGCCTCGTTCTGCGCCGCCAGCGCGGCAATATCAGCAGCCTGTGTATCGGGATCGAAGATCTGCGTCGGCTGCACCTGGTTGCCTTCCGACACGATGACTTCGCCGAAGCGGTCGAGATTGAAATTGGTGATCACGGTCAGCGGATCGTCCGATCCGGTGACCAGTTCCACGCGCATGCCCTCATAGGCCTCGTAGTCCGGCCCCATGCCGAGCGTTATCTGGGTAACCGAGGGCAGGAGCTGCCCGGTCGCCAAAACCTGTGTGGACGCGACATTGGTGAGTTGGGTCAGTCCGAAAGCTTCGGCGACATCGGCCGTGACCCGCAGCTTATCGCCGACCGAGACCGCATCCGAGGAGAAAACAAATAGGCCTTCCGACGTCGCATTGTCAGCATCCCAGTCGGCATCCTCCTCCTGGAGATAGTAGCCGAGCTGACCCGAAGACGAAGTGACCACGCCGGTCACGATCGCCTCGACGGTAACGGTCTCACCGACCCGGCCGGACGCCGCGCCACTGCCCTGGATCTGAGAAATCAGAGTGACTTCGTTGTCCTCGATCGCAACTGTCAGGTCGTTCACGGCGAGGCCGTCATAGTCGCCGTCGCCGCTGGCGACGCTGAAACTCAGTGCGCCCAGATGCGGGCTGTCCTCGTCGACCGTGTCATCGATCGCCCGCACGGTGACCGTTGCCGGATTGGTGTCGGACAAAACGACATTGACCGAGGCAGAGAAGTTGACGCCATCGGTGCTGACTTCCGACTGTCCATCCGGTGCATTGACCGTCACCGTGACATCCGAGGTCGGGTCCGTCGCCAGTGACAGTTCGAATGTGTCGGTTGTCGTCCCCTCTTCAGCCACCGAGAGCCCGTCGACAGTGTTGGCGATGACCGCAGGTTCGGCAGTGCCTCCGGACGTGCCGATGATCTTGAAATTGTCGACAGCGAAATCCTCGTCGCCCGCCTGAACCGAGACCTCGAATTGCAGATCGAGCAATGATCCGGTTTCGCCGATGTCGACCATAAAATTCTGCAAGGCATTGCCCAGCGCCGTCCCGTCACCGGTCCCGTCGAAATCGGTATCCCGACGGAAAACACCGTTAAAGGTCGAGGACGCGAAATCTGCACCACGGAAATCGATAACGTCAAACCAGGTGCCGCCGTCGACACGCGCCCGAACACGCATGAAATCGCTCGCATCGATATCGCCGGGGTCATCAAAGAACTCGGCAAAGTCGCCGGAGAACTTCAGGTCGCTTAGACCGGATATGTCGATGTTCTCCCACGTCGCGGTAACCGGAACGGCAGCGCCTTCGCCATCAAGGTCCATGCCCGTCAGGAAATTGCCGGTGTTGCCGGTGTAGGCTTTGATGCCCGATGGCGCGGCACCAATGCCGAAGTCGCCGCCACCCAATCCGTCGCTGATCCCGAAATAGTCGAAGCTGCCGTCGGAAAAGAACCCGGCACTGGTCGTGAAGCCGGTGGCGGAATCAAAGGTTTCGTTCAGCGCCATCACATCGACGGTCCCGCCTCCACCGGTATCCCCGGTGATCTCAAGCGCATCGAAGGCAATATCTTCGTCTCCGGCATTGAGCGTTGTCGTGATACGCAGGTCGAGCAGCGATCCGCTGCCGATGATGGCTGCCGTGAAGGTCGCAAAGTCTTCGGTCAACGCAGCACCATCACCGACACCATCAAGGTCCGTATCGAGTTGCGGGACCGTGTTGAAAGCCGTGCCGTCATTGGCAAACTGCATTATCGTCTGAAAACCGCCCCCATCGATCTGCACGGCAATCGTAACGATATCGCTGCTGTCCCAGTCCTCATTGGAATCGCTTGCGTCATCCTCACCGAAAAGACCGGAGAACTGCAGATTGGTGAAACCGCTGATGTCGATATTGTTGAACTCCAGCGTCTGGCTGGCAGCCGCACCCTCACCGTCGATATCCTGGGCGGCGAAATAGGAGCTGCCCTCGACCCCGTTGATGTTGTAGGCTCCACCGATATTCGTGCCGTCCGTTCGGGTAAAAAAGTCGAACGAGCCGTCGGTGAACTCCGGAATAGAGGTCGTGTAACGCGTTCCGTTGCCGTCCGTTTCGAAGTCTTCAAAAAACAGTCTTGCCATGGCGCCTGCCCCCAGGGTTCGTATTGCACAGGAGACCGACCCTAGGCAGCGGCGGTGAGATTTTCATGACATGATCGGCGACAACGTCAACGAACCGATAAACAATTGCCACGCATTGCAATCAAGTTTTAACGGTGTCGCGCGTTGATCCTGGTCGGATGTGATTTGCCGGCGAACTACCGATTACCACTCCGTTACAAGATCTCCCCGACCGCCACCTTGACCGAAGGCGGCGCGAAACTGGCGGCAAGCGCATTGCGATTGCACAGGCGAAACACATCGTCGTCCCAGCCGAAAGCCTCGGCCAGAACCTGATATTCATGGTCAAGCGTAACACCCGTGGTTGCGCGGGCGTCCGTGTTGACACCGACAGAAACGCCCTTGCGCCGCAACCGGTCGATCGGGTGCTCGCCAGCTGACGGAAACAGTCCGATCTGCAAGTTGACCGACGGACACACTTCCAGATGAACGCCGCGCGCGCAGAGCATGTCGACGACCTTGGCGTCCTCGATCGAACGGACACCATGCCCGACCCTGCTCGGTGAAAGGTGTTCGAGTATCTCACGCATGCTATCAGCGCCACGCGCCTCACCGCCATGCACCGTGTAGGGGATGCCACGCTCACGGGCGCGCCGAAACACCTCGACATGGGGGTCGAGCGGAAAATTCCTCTCGTCTCCGGCAAGGTCTAACCCGACCACCCCGTTGCCAAGATATTTTTCGGCGAGCGCCAATGTCCTCAATCCCTGCTCCGTCGAAAAATGCCGCAGGGTGCAAAGCAGCACGCCAACGCGAACGGAACTCGTCGAAAACCCATGAAGAACCGCTTCGACAATCTCTTCGCCGCTCAATCCATCACGGACGTGGAGGAAGGGCGCAAACCGCACTTCCGCATAAGCCACATTGTCTTCGGCCAGTTGATCAGCCATGTCTGCCGCTGCAAGGGTCAGGGCCGGTGCCGTTTGCAGCAGATCGAGGCTGGTATCGATGCAATCTAGGAAGGCGCGCAAATCCCGACAACGCTCGGGCCCGCGGTAGCGTTCGCGGTAAGCGGCGGCGCTGATCGGTCCGAAAAGCGACCGCACCGCCCGGATGCTCAGGCCACAATCGAGATGGGTATGCAACTCGACCTTCGGCAGGTGGGCCCAATGTTTGGAATCGTCGCTCATGTCAGGGCCCTTTGCAGCAAATCCTCGAAGCCGTCACGCGACTTCAACACGTTGGTCAACGGCCCGCGCGGCTCGATCGCAACCCGATCCTCGGCACCATGGTTCCATTTAACCGGGTCACACTCTAGCATCGCAGCATGGTCGATTCGTTCAACCCGCCACCGCCCGACACCCGCAAGGGCGTCCAGTCCGTCGACCATGCCTTTGCCATCCTGCGTGTGATGGAAGCGTCGGACCGACCGCTCGCCGTGAAGGAATTGTCGGAAGCGACCGGCATGCCTCCATCCAAGGTACACCACTATCTGGTCTCGCTGGTGCGCTCCGGTGTCCTGCGCCAGAACGGAAACGGCAGCTACGATCTCGGTCAGTTCGCATTGCATCTCGGCATGTCGGCTTTGCGCCGGCTTGACGTGATCGCACTTGCCAGCCGCTCCGCCGAAACGCTGCGCGACCGAACCGGTGAAGCGGTCTTCATCGCCGTCTGGGGCAGCCACGGCGCAACGATCGTGCGCTATTTCGAAGGCTTCAAGCCGGTGACCGTCGAAGTCCGAGCGGGCCTTGTCCTGCCGGTGCTGACCTCAGCGACGGGACGGGTCTTCCTGGCATGGGGCAATTCTAGTCAGACGGAAACGGTCGCCCGAGACGAACGGGCGACAAGCGATAAGGAAATCGAAGCTCTGCGCGAGCGAACCCGGTCGGACGGGCTGGGACGGGTTGACGGCGATCTGCTGCCGCGCATCGCCTCCCTGAGCGCACCGGTTTTCGATCGAGACGACCGGCTGGCACTGGCGCTCACTTCGCTCGGCTGGCTTGAAGAATTCAACACCGATCCGGCGGGTGAAACGGCGAAGGTGCTGAAAGACGCGGCTGTTTCCCTGTCACGGGAGCTCGGCAATACCAGTCGCTGAAAGGGTTCACCAAAGAAGACCGGAAATCCGCCGGTCTCGGGATGCAGAAGCGCCGGATTAGGCCGGCGCTTCTCCTTGTTCGCTCCGGTTACTTCGCCCGGGCCATTTCCTCTGCAATCATCGCTCGGGCTGCCTCGGCGTCAACGCCTTTGGCTGCTATCTCCTCGAGGACCGAGGCAACGATGGGGCCGGCGATGGCCTCATAGGCCGTTTTGTCGGCATCGCTGGCCATGGTGACGGAATTGTCGGCCGCCTCGTTCGTCAACTTTCGGCCTCGGGCATCGATGTTGTCCCACACAGCACCTGCCATGCGGCTGGCCGGTTCACCGAACACTTTTTCGTCGAGTGCCTTGCGTAGATCTTCAGGCAAACCGTCGAAGGCTTCCTGGTTCATGATGAAGGCGAAGGAGCCGCGATAGAGACCGCCCGGCATTTCGTATACGTTTTTCGCCACCTCTGTCAGCTTGAAGCCGCCTCGACTCTCGAATGGCATGACAACGCCGTCGGCGACATTCGAGGCCAGCGTCTCATAAACCTTCGGCGCCGGCACCTGAATTCCGGTTGCTCCCAGGGCTTCGCCCACCAGCGAACCAACGCCACCCGGCACCCGCACCTTGAGACCATCGATTGCATCGAGCGAGGTCACCTTCTTGTTGGTGTGCAGATGGGCAGGCCCATGGGTGTGCAACCCGATCACCTTGACGCCGCGGTGTTCGTCGGCTTTTGCCAGGTGGTTCTCATGGACCCGCCAATAGGCGACGGACGCAGCCTCGGCATCGCCGGAATAGCCTGGCAGCTCGATCAATTTGGTCGCCGAAAACCGGCCTGACTGATAGCCGTGAAAGATCACTGACATGTCGGCAGCGCCATCGAGCACCAGGTCCATCTGAGCCGGCGGCGACGCAAGATTGTATTTCACCTCCGCCGTCACCCGTCCATCGGTCGCTTCCTCGATCATCTTGATCAGGTTCGGCCACATCTGGGCGTTGAGGCCGTGAGCCGGTGGCGCCCAGCTGGAAATGGTGAGGGTGTAGTCCGCTGCCACGGCAGCGGCCGTCATCATCTGCAAGGCGAGGGCGCAAACCAGTGATTTCCGAAAAATGGTCATGGGTTCCTCCTTGGGGTTTTCAAATTTTGTTTATTATTGCTAAACGTATTTATCATTGTTAGGGTTGATAGACAAGAACCCGAGAGGCCCACCCGTGACCCAGGCTCCTGTCTGCGATTTCGACCTGTATTCCGATGCGTTCATTCGGGATCCCTGGCCACGCTACGCGCGGATGCGCGAAATGGGCGCGGTACTTTGGCTGCCGGCGCACGAAAATTTCGCATTGACTCGCGCCGGCGTTATCCGCGAAGCCGTGCGTAACCACGAAGATTTCTGCAGTCGAAATGGCGTTGCCGCGGATCAGTTCGGCTGCACTTTCCTGCAGGGCAATACGGTCGCCTCCGACCCACCCCGCCACACCCAACTGCGCGACGCCATGGCACCGCCTTTGACTCCAGCCGCGCTGGAGAGCATTCGCCCGCGCGTCGACGATATGGCAGCCGGGCTGATTGCCTCGTTGATGCGGGAGGACGAGTTTGATGCAGTTGCCGATCTAGCCCAGGTCTTGCCGCTGGCCATCGTGCGCGATCTGGTCGGATTGCCGGACTACGGTAAATCAAACATGCTGAAATGGGCGGCCGCGGCCTTCAATGTCCTGGGCGTGCAGAACGAGCGGGGTTGTGCTGCAGTCGCGGAAATCAGGGAAATGCGCGAGTTTATCAAGGACGATCTCGGTCCGGATACGGTAGCATCCGGCAGCTGGATCGAACGAGTCCTCGCGCTGGCGGCAAACGGTGATATCGACCCGGACCTCGCACCTTTCGCCATCCGCGACTATATAAACCCGAGCCTCGACACGACCATCTCGGCCATTGGCCACCTTATATGGCATCTCGGCCGTAATCCCGACCAGTGGGAAAAACTAAGGCAGCATCCCGACCGTATCCTCAACGCGGCGCACGAAGCGGTTCGCCTCGGCACGCCCATCCGATCGTTCTCACGCACCACCACTCGGCCGCTCACCATCGATGGTGTCGACATACCCCTCGGTGCCCGGGTGATGATGCTCTTTGCATCAGCCAACCGCGACGAGAGCATTTTCGACGACCCGGATCGCTTCGACATCACCCGCAACAACCGCCGCCATCTTGGCTTTGGCGCCGGCATCCACACCTGCATCGGCATGCATCTCGCTCTTATGGAAATGTCGGCCATTCTCAAGGCCATGCTGGAGCGGGTCCGCACCATCGAGGTCGGAACACCGACCATCGCAATGAACAACACCATCTGTGCCTATGCGCACTTGCCGGCGCGCTTCAGCTAGAACCGGAATGATTTCCGAAGCTCCATCCCGGCGACTCATGTTTGTCGTCCGTTGGAACCGTTGAACCTACGACGAACGGATGAGAAAGGCAGTCTTGAATTGCCACAATTCGTTCAACACCTTCAGGGCAACAGGACGGCGTATCCCGACCAAGGGACGCCGCTACTTCGATCCACTTGAAGGAGGATTTGTCATGAAGAACGCGCTCAAAAGAACCGGCGAAGGCATTGTGAGAATAGCCTCGATCCTGTCGGTCACCGGAAGCACCCGGCCCTACAAGATCCCGGAACCCCGCTATCCGGCGTCTCGCAACCGCTGATCGCGATTCGGGCGCTGCCCGGCAGCGCCCCGAACTTTCCAATTCAGAATTCGAACCGTGCCAATACGGGCACGTGGTCCGACGGCCGTTTCCAGCCGCGCGCCTCGCGCATGACCGTCACGTCGGACAAGGCCGGGGAGAGGTCGGGTGACGACCAGATATGGTCGAGCCGCCGACCCTTGTCGACGGCAGACCAGTCGCGCGCCCGGTAGCTCCACCAGGTGTACACTTTCTCTTCTTCCGGAATGTGCTGGCGCATCAGGTCGACCCAGCCCCCTGTCGCCTGCACGTCTTTCAGCCCGTCGGTTTCGATCGGCGTGTGGCTGACCACTCGGAGCAACTGTTTATGCGACCAGACATCGGTTTCCAGCGGCGCAATGTTGAGATCGCCGACCAGGATCGATGAGACATCGCTCTCGGACTCCGAATGCAGCTCTTTCATTTCTTCGATGAAGTCGAGCTTGTGGGCGAATTTCGGATTGACCGACCGGTCCGGTTGATCGCCGCCCGCCGGAACGTAAAAATTGTGCACCCGGATGCGCCGGCCCGCCGTCTCGACAATGGCCGAGATATGGCGGGAATCACCAACATTGCAGTAGTCGCGCCGTTCGACTTCCGTAAGCGGCAGGCGCGAAATCAACGCCACGCCGTGATAGCCTTTCTGTCCGTGCACTTCGATATGGCGATATCCGAGGGCCCGGAATGATTTCATCGGAAAGGCGTCATTCGGACATTTGGTTTCCTGCAAGCACAACACGTCCGGAGCCTGGGCCTTTAGCAGCTTTGAAACCAGCGGCCGCCGCAGGCGCACCGAATTGATGTTCCATGTGGCAACGGAAAACGCCATGCAACGACCCTCTCGAATGAACGACAGAGGGACCATACAGGGCAGGGCAAAATTGCAAAGAGGCCGGCGGCGCCAGCCGAGGGATGCGCACAGTTAATCTGTGGGCAGCGAGGCTAACGGTTGCTGTTGCCGCGGCTCTGGTGCACCTGATCGTAGGGCACTTTGAAGACACTGTCGGCAAAGCGCACGCCATTCTGCACGTTGAAAATCATCACGGTGGTGTCCTTGCCCTGGGCGTCTGTGATGGTCCACTGGCGCAGCTCGTAGGTGTTGGAATCGAACAGCATCGTGATGGTCGACCTGCCGAAAATGGTCTTGTCACCGAGCACGATTGTCGTCAGGTCCGGTTCGACCGAAACCGATTTGACCATCTTGCTGTCCAGGTCGATCGTCTCGGACAACAGCAGTTTCAGGGGCGTCTTGCCGAGCGGATAGATATCCCAGGTGCGCAGCTTGCGATTGCCGATGACGACGGATTTTCCGTCGGCGATCACTCGCACCGGCGACGGATCCTCGTAGTTGAAGCGCAGCTTGCCCGGCCGCTCGATAAAGAACTTGCCGGCGGTCTGCTGACCGGTCGGCCCGAATTGGACGAACTCGCCGGTCATGGTTCTGACCGAAGAGAAATGATTGGCGATTTTCTCCGCCGCTGACTGTGCCTGCGCGGCAACGGGCCCGCCAACAGCAAGGGCAAGTGCGGTAAATCCGGCTGCGGCGATCGTCTTGAGACTCATGGACATCTCCTGAATTGCGACCCCGTTAGGTCACGAAACTGCGGCGCCAGTGTGACGCAGATTCGCCCAAAGAACGCCGGGCTTTGGAAGCACTAAACTGTGACGCTTGCGCGAAACCGGAGAGCCCGCGCTACAGCACATCCTCTTCGGTCGGCACGAGAATTTCGCGCTTGCCGGCATGGTTGGCCGGGCCGATGACGCCCTCTTCCTCCATGCGCTCGATGAGCGATGCGGCCCTGTTGTAGCCGATTCCGAGACGTCTTTGAATATAGGACGTCGATGCCTTGCCGTCACGCAGGACAACGGCCACGGCCTGATCGTAAGGATCGGCCGAATCACCGAGATTGCCGCCTCCGGTTCCACCGCCTTCGGCTGCCTCCTCATCGTCGTCCTCCGTAATGGCGTCGAGATATTCCGGCACGCCCTGAGCCTTGAGGAAGCCGACGATCTCCTCGACCTCGGAATCGGAGACGAACGGTCCGTGCACGCGCTGTATGCGACCGCCGCCGGCCATATAGAGCATGTCGCCCATACCGAGCAGCTGTTCGGCGCCCTGCTCTCCCAGGATGGTGCGCGAGTCGATCTTCGACGTGACCTGGAAGGAAATTCGCGTTGGAAAGTTGGCCTTGATCGTGCCGGTGATCACGTCGACCGACGGACGCTGCGTCGCCATGATGACATGGATGCCGGCGGCGCGGGCCATCTGTGCGAGCCGTTGAACGGCGCCTTCGATGTCCTTGCCCGCGACCATCATCAGGTCGGCCATCTCGTCGATGATGACGACGATATAGGGCATCGGCGTCAGGTCGAATTCCTCGGTCTCGTAAATCGCCTCGCCGGTTTCGCGGTCGAAGCCGGTCTGCACCGTGCGGGTAATCGCCTCGCCCTTCTTGGCAGCCTGCTCGACGCGGCTGTTGAAGCCGTCGATATTGCGCACGCCTATCTTCGACATCTTCTTGTAGCGGTCTTCCATCTCGCGCACGGTCCATTTGAGTGCGACAACCGCCTTTTTCGGGTCGGTCACCACCGGCGTGAGCAGGTGCGGAATGCCGTCATAGACCGACAGTTCCAGCATCTTCGGGTCGATCATGATCAACCGGCACTTTTCCGGCGACATTCTGTAGACGATCGACAGGATCATGGTGTTGATGGCGACCGACTTACCCGAGCCCGTCGTACCAGCGACCAGCAGGTGCGGCATCTTGGCGAGGTCGGCGATCACCGACTCGCCGCCGATCGTCTTGCCCAGCGAAAGCGCCAGCTTGGCCTTGCTGGCCTCGAAGTCCCGGCTCGACAACAGCTCCTGCAGATAGACCGTCTCGCGGCCCTGGTTCGGGAGTTCGATACCGATGGCGTTGCGGCCCGGCACGACGGCGACACGTGCCGCGATGGCGCTCATCGAGCGGGCGATATCATCGGCGAGCCCGATGACCCGCGAGGACTTGATGCCCGGCGCCGGCTCCAGTTCGTAGAGCGTCACCACCGGTCCCGGACGCACCTTGATGATCTCGCCGCGCACGCCGAAATCCTCCAGCACGCCTTCCAACATGCGGGCGTTCTGTTCCAGCGCATCGTCCGACAGGCTCGGATCCTTGGCGACGTTCCTGGGCTCGGCCAGCAGCCGCAGAGGCGGCAGTTCGAATCCGGAGGCGCGGATCATTGAGGTCTGCGCCTCCCGCTGAACACGAGCACCGGGCTTCGGCTTGTTGGCCCGAGGAACAACACGGACCTGGTTGTCGCCACCATCCTCCGGTGCCTCCTGTGGTGCCCATTCGGCGGCGGGGTCGTTGTAGTCGGGCTCGTCTTCGTCGAATGGCGGAGCATCGTCATTGACCGGTTCGGGTCGCAGCTTCTGCGGCGCCGCGCCGACATCATCAAATTCAGGCTCGACCCTGTCCTCACCATTCAGGCTGGTGAATTCTTCCTCGTTGAAATCATAGGGAATCTCGGGTCGGGCCGGCCAGTTTTCAGCAACCTTGCCAGTCAGGCGTCGCCAATGTGCTCTGCCGATTAGCCAGAAATGGGCCGTGGCACCCAGGAACAATGCGCCGAAGGGTCGACCCTCGTCTTCGTCGTCGTCCTCCCGTTCGTCGTCCTTACGTTGCATGCGCGCCCGGGCAACCTTCCCCGATTTGCGCTCATCCACCGCCGGCGGAGCGATCAGCAAAGCGGCAAACAGCATCATCCAGGTCGCCGGCAGGGCCAGCATGACGGCAAGAACAACCGCCAGGAAGCCGGACGGATAGTCACCAGTGAGCGCTGACGGCATTTTCAGGATCATGTCGCCGAACACCCCGCCAAGCCCGGTCGGAAGCGGCCAGGAAGGCGGCGCCGATACGCAGGCGAGCACGGCCGCAGCGAGAACGCTGCCACCGAACCAGGCAGACAACCGCGCCAGCACCCGGTCAACGGGTCGGCCGCGCATCAGGTAGAAGCCCCACAGGATCATAGGCAGAAGTACAGCCACTGAGGCAAGGCCGAAAAACTGCATCATCACATCGGCAAAGGCAGCTCCGCCAAATCCCAGCACATTGGCCGGCGCCTTGCCCGTCGCGTAGCTGAAGCTGGGGTCGGACACGTTCCAGGTGGCCAGCGCCGCAACGGCAAGCACAAGCCCCCCAAGCCAGCAAACGCCCATCACGATCCGCATGGGCCGTCTGAGAAAATCAGGGATTCTCAGGCCCAGCAGCAGATGACCGCCAAACATCAATGGATTGCCCGTTTGCATCACAACGCCTCGAACTCGTAATCGCTACCCAGAGCGCGGACAGGCGGCCCGCACAGATGGGCATCATACGGGCGGTTGAGTTAAAGGGGCATTAACCATGCAGCGCCGCCGCTGGAGAACACGGCGGCGCTGATATTCATGATTTCCGGATTAGAGGATCTCGGCTTCCGGATTGGCGCCGATCTTGTGGATCGACAGGTCGGCGCCACGCACTTCCTCTTCTTCGGCCAACCGGAGGCCGATAATGCGGTCGAGCGCACCATAGACGATGAATCCTGCAACTGCCGCGTAGCCCGCGCCGAGGATCGAGCCGACCAGCTGGGCGCCGAAGGATACGCCGCCAAGGCCGCCGAGCGCTTCGAGTCCGAAGATGCCGCAGGCAATACCGCCCCACAGGCCGCACAGGCCATGCAGCGGCCAAACACCCAGCACGTCGTCGACCTTGAGCTTTTCCTGGCACCAGGTGAAGCCTTTGACAAACAGGAAGCCGGCAACGCCACCGACGACAAACGCGCCGATCGGATGGAACACGTCGGACCCGGCGCAGACGGCAACAAGCCCGGCGAGCGCGCCGTTGTGCACGAAACCCGGATCGTTGCGCCCGGCAATCAGCGCCACCACGATGCCGCCGACCATCGCCATCAGCGAGTTGATCGCCACTAGGCCACTGACGCCTTCCAGTGACTGGGCACTCATCACGTTGAAGCCGAACCAGCCGACACAGAGCAGCCAGGATCCGAGCGCAAGCCATGGGATCGAGGACGGGGCGAAGGGGTGCGAGCCGCCCGATTTGGTGTAGCGTCCCAGGCGGGCGCCCAGCAGGATGACCGCGGGCAGTGCGATCCAGCCGCCGACGGCGTGGACGACGATGGAACCGGCAAAATCATGAAACGGAACACCGAAGGCACCTTCGAGCGCATCCTGAAAACCGAAATTGCCGTTCCAAACCATGCCTTCGAAGAATGGGTAGACGAGGGCAACGATGACCACGGTCGCGATGCACTGCGGCTGGAACCGCATCCGCTCGGCGATCCCGCCGGAGATGATCGCCGGTATGGCCGCCGCAAAGGTGGTCAGGAAGAAGAACTTCACCAGAGTGAAGCCCTGCGGCATGAACACCTCGCCCCCGCCGGCACCTGACAGGGTCGCGGCGCTGACAAAGAAGGTCACGCCATAGGCAACGGCGAAACCGATGAAAAAGTAACTGATGGTCGACAAGGCAAAGTCGCCAAGAATCTTGACCAGGGCGTTGACCTGGCTCTTGTGGCGAACAGTGCCGACCTCCAGAAAGGCAAAGCCGCCGTGCATCGCGAACACCAGGATGGCGCCTAGAAGCACAAAGAATACGTCGCCGCCGACTTGTGGCTGTTCCATGAATCCCTCTCCGTTTCAGAACGTTCTGGGCGAGGGGAGTCAATTTTTGTGCCAAACGCGAAAAGTCTGCCTTTTTGGTAGGCAGGCCGGATGAACAAACAGGCATTTGATGAAAATTTAAGCAGGCCCGTAGATGATTGCCGCTTTGGTGGGCATTCTGCACACTGCGGGCACAAAAAGGGGCCCGTGCGATGACGGGCCCCCTTATTGCCAGGGTCCGAGGGTTTAGACCTTGGTGAATTCCGGATAGGCCTCGATGCCGATCTCGACCTTGTCGAGACCATCGAGTTCTTCCTCTTCGCTGACCCGGATACCCATGGTGCCCTTGAGGATCAGCCACACGACCGTCGAGGTGACGACCATGAACACACCGACGATGATGATCGAGGCCACCTGGCCATAGATCGTCGCATCACTGTTGGTGAAGACAACGGCGAAGGTTCCCCAGATGCCGGCGAACAGGTGGACCGGAATCGCGCCGACCACGTCGTCGATCTTCATGCGGTCAAGCATCGGCACGGCGAACACGACGATCACCCCACCGATTGCACCGATGATGGTGGCAACGCCCAGCGAAGGCGTCAGCGGTTCGGCGGTGATCGACACCAGTCCGGCGAGCGCGCCGTTCAGGACCATGGTGATATCGACCTTCTTGTAGAGGATCTGGGTCAGAATCAGGGCCGCGACCGCACCGCCGGCAGCGCCGGCATTGGTGTTGGCGAAGATGCGTGACACGTCGGCAATGTCACCCACAGAGCCGGCCGCCAACTGCGAGCCGCCGTTGAAGCCGAACCAGCCGAGCCACAGAATGAACGTGCCGAGCGTGGCCAGGGGCATGTTGGATCCCGGGATCGGATGAACTTCGCCCTTCGGACCGTATTTGCCCTTGCGTGCGCCGAGGATGATGGCCCCGGTCAGGGCCGCCCAGCCGCCAACGGAGTGCACGACGGTGGAGCCGGCGAAATCAAGGAAGCCAAGCTGCGTGTCAAGGAAACCGCCGCCCCATTTCCAGGAAGCCTGGATCGGATAAAGGATGCCGGTCAGGATGATCGTGAAGATCAGGAACGGCCAGAGCTTTATGCGTTCCGCCAGCGTGCCGGAAACGATCGAGGCCGTGGCGGCGCAGAACATCAGCTGGAAGAAATAGTCGGAGCCTGTCGAAGCGTAGGACAGGTCGTCCGTCGCATCAGGTGCAACGCCGACTGCTTCCAGAACGGCCACCCCGAAGGCGCCCAGGTAGCCACCGGTGTCATCGGTGCCGATCGACCAGTTGCCCAGCGGGTACATCAGGTTGTAGCCGACCAGGTAGTACATGATGGCCGCCAGCGAAAACAGCGCGATGTTCTTGGTCAGCTGCATGGAGGCGTTCTTGGAACGCACCATACCCGCTTCCAGCATGGCGAAACCGGCCGCCATCCACATGACCAGAAAGCCTGAGATCAGAAACAGCAGCGTGTTGAAGATGAAGACGGAATGGGCAGGAACGGCCGCCGAAGTCGCATCCTGGGCGACGGCGGGCACGGCAAGCGCTCCAATCACAAGCAGCGCCGCAAGGGGCTTTGCAAGGGGTTTCAATGACATTTCGGTAGTCTCCTGTTGACTTAGAGCGCGTCTGCGCCGGTCTCGCCCGTGCGAATGCGCATGACCTGCTCGAGGTCACAGACGAAGATTTTTCCATCGCCGATCTGGCCGGTCTTGGCGGCACTGGCGATGGCTTCAATGGTTTTTTCTGCCATATCGGCAGATACGGCGATTTCGATTTTGAGCTTCGGCAGGAAGGCAACGGCATATTCCGTGCCCCTGTAGATTTCGGTCTGCCCCTTCTGGCGGCCGTAGCCTTTCACCTCGGTAACGGTCAGTCCCTGTATCCCGACCTCGGTGAGGGCTTCCCGAACCTCGTCCAGTTTGAACGGCTTGATCACTGCCGTGACGATTTTCATTTGCTGGTCCATCCTTGTTTTGCGCGATCACCGACCGGTTGAACCGTCTGCGGCGACCACGCGTGCTTTTCCTGGCAGCTAACGCATAGCCAGGCCGCCGACCTCCACGGGAAGACCGATGGCCCGCCCCTTCCGAATCAAGGATCGTGCCAGTTTGAGTCGAATTTTGATAAGATTATGTTTTTATTGCGAGTTTTCAGTCTCGCTGGCGTCCCGATACCGGGTGGCGCTCAGGATTTGCACAGAAATTGTGCAAAAGTTAACCACTGCCTGAAATTTAGTCTTTGCGCCGCTGGCGAATGAGGCCTTCCTGGGCAACAGAGGCGATCAGCATGCCGTCACGCGTATAAAGTCCACCGCGATTGAGGCCCCGCGCGCCGCTGGTGCTGGGGCTGTCCTGGGCATAAAGCATCCAGTCATCCATGGCGTATGGGCGGTGGAACCACATGGAATGGTCCAGGCTGGCAGCCTGGATCTTGCCGGAAAACACCGACAAGCCGTGCGCGAACAGCGACGTGTCGAGCAGTGTCATGTCGGACAGATAGGCAAGCACCGCCGCCTGGATGCGCGGGTCGTCGGGCACCGCTCCATTGGCGCGTACCCAGATGTTTTGCACCGGCGCCAGTTTTTCGCGCGAAATGTAATGCTCGAGCGAGATCGGCCGCATTTCAATGGGCCGCTCACGCTCCCAGTAGCGGCGAACATTCTCCGGCGCATTCTTGAGAAATCTCTCTTTCAGGTCCGCTTCTCCGATCAGGCTTTCAGGCATTGGCACATCAGGCATGTCGAACTGGTGGTCGAGACCCGGCTCGTTCACCTGGAAGGAGGCCGACAACGAAAAGATTGCGCGGCCGTGCTGGATTGCCACCACCCGGCGGGTGTTGAAGCTCTTGCCGTCACGGATCCGGTCGACCTCGTAGATAATCGGCACTTCGGGATCACCGGGTCGCATGAAATAGCCGTGCAGGGAGTGCACGTGCCGGTCATCGTCCATCGTGCGTTGGGCGGCGACCAGTGACTGGGCGATCACCTGCCCGCCGAACACCCGCTGCCATCCGACCTGCGGGCTGTTGCCGCGATAAAGGTCCTGCTCCAGCCGCTCCAGGTCGAGGATCGACAGAAGGCTCTCCATGGCACGCGACATTATGAAACTCCCGGTCGGTGTTTTTTTGGCCTCATCAGGCCTGTATAGTCGGACTTATAGAGACAGGTCCGAAGAGCGCAACCGCGGGACCTTCCGGAGGACGTGACAATGACCAAACCACAGGCGGTCGACATTCTGATCGGCGGAGGCGGCTATGTCGGCATTTCGGCCGGCGTCGCGATCAAGGCGGCAGCGCCGCACCTGTCCGTCCTCGTTGTCGACGCGGCGCCGAAAGACGTCTGGAAAAAGGACGAACGCGCCTCGGCCATCGCCGCCGGCGCCTGCCGCATGCTGGAACAGCTCGATGCCTGGGAGGCCATCGCTCCCGAAGCTCAGCCGATCACCGACATGATTGTCACGGACTCGCGCACCGCCGATCCGGTGCGCCCGGTGTTCCTGACATTCGACGGCGACATCGCGCCGGGCGAGCCTTTCGCCCACATGGTGCCGAACGTTGCTCTGGTCGGCGCGTTGCGCGCCCGCGCGGAGGCCCTCGGTGTCGTGATCGAACAGGGCGTGACCGTTGACGGCTTCCAGGAAATCGGTGCGGCCATGGAAGTGACGCTCGGCGACGGCCGGACGCTGCACGCGAAGCTGCTTGTCGCCGCGGATGGCGTGCGCTCCAAACTGCGCGACATGGCCGGCATCAAGACCGTGCACTGGTCCTACGACCAATCCGGCATCGTCACCACGGTGGCGCATGAGCGGCCGCATGAAGGCCGCGCCGAAGAACATTTCCTGCCGGCCGGCCCCTTTGCCATATTACCGCTGACCGGCAACCGCTCCTCGCTGGTCTGGACAGAACGCACCGAGGAAGCCGACCGGCTGGTCGCGTCCGAAGACCTGGTTTTCGAAGCCGAACTGGAGCGTCGTTTCGGCCACAAGCTCGGCACGCTGGAGGTGGTTGGCGGACGCAAGGCCTTCCCGCTCGGCCTGACTTTGGCGCGCGAATTCGTCGCCCCGCGCCTGGCTCTGGCGGGCGATGCCGCCCATGGCATCCACCCGATTGCCGGCCAAGGCCTCAACCTCGGATTCCGCGACGTCGCGGCGCTCGCCGAAACCATCGTTGAGGCCGACCGCCTCGGTCTCGATATCGGCACCCTGTCGGTGCTCGAGCGCTACCAGGTCTGGCGCCGCTTCGACACCTTCCAGATGGGCGTCACCACCGACGTGCTCAACCGGCTCTTCTCCAACGACATTGCCCCCGTACGCGCCCTGCGCGATGTCGGCCTCGGCCTGGTCGAACGCATGCCGTCGCTCAAGAGCTTTTTCATCCGCCAGGCCGCCGGCCTCTCCAGTCCGGCTGGCCCGCGCCTACTGCGCGGCGAGGCGATTTGAGCAGGCCATGTCCGTCAAAGCATCAGTTTCCATCTCAGACCAGCAGAGCGCATTTGCACGCCAACTTGTCCGGGACGGACGATACGCAAGCCTGAGCGACGTCGTGCGGCGCGGCCTGGAGCTTGTTCGCGCGGAAATCGAATCCGGTGACAGTGAATTGGATGCTCTTCAGGCTTTGCTCGACGAACGGATGTCCGGCGAGTTCATCACGATTGAACAGGGCCGAGCGGATACCGAGGCGATGATCGCCGTAAAAAGGGCTGCGCATTGCCTATAGGGTTTGTCGAACCAAACTGAAAAGCCCTGATTCCAGTTGATCTTCCGGCAAGCCAACGCTCAACGCGCCTTCCGCAGAATGTTGCTCTCGATGAAGTCTGCCGCCTGATCGCCTTTCAGGCTGCGCCTCCAGAGCTGATCGGTCATGGACGCATAGAGCTCGACCGCATCGGCCGCAGCGCTGATCGTGGCCACGCCGAGGCGCACATTGGCGAACGCGCCCAGCCTGAAGGGGCTGACGGCAATGGAGGTTCTGTTGGCCTTCCTGAAAAGCTGAAAACTGGCGCCGGGCATGGAGTCGACCACGATGCCGATCTGAACGCCGATGGGATGCGTCCGAAGCATGCCGACGATGTTTTCGATTTCGACCCGAGCCGCGTCTCGCCGCTCCTGCAGATCCACCCCGGGCGGGTCATAGGCGCCGATGAAACCAAGGCGCAGAAACTGCTCAAGCTCTTCGGCAGAGACCAGGCTGACAATGCCCGGCGATCTTTGCCGAAACATCGCCTTGCGGGCCTGCAAGATGCCAAGCAAAGTGTCGATCTCCTTGAGAGATCGGTCTCGATCCGCGACGTCGTGCGGAATGCTCTCGCGCAACACGCTCGGCAGCGTCCGGTCGTAAAGGTCAGTGGTCAGCAGGTAGGAAACCGGCCCGAACAGCACACAGATCTGGTCGACATCCTCTTCCAGCTGCCGCATGCGTTCAAAGAAACTGACCGCTGAGGCGATATACTCAACTCCCACGCCGAGCAGGGTGGGCAGGGATACGCCCAGAAGTTCGGCGATCTTGCCAAGTGTATCCACTTTCGGCGGCTGGCCGGATTCATATCGGTAAATGGCAGCCCTGGAGACACCTGCCCTTGAGGCAAGTTCCTCCGGGCTCAGACCGGCACCCAATCGAAAGGCCTTCAGGCGCTGTCCGACGTCCTCGATCGAGATGGCTTGCTCCGTCAAATTCCGCACCTGTGAGGATGATTGCGACGTTTCCCTCACCTAGCACACCATCTCGCAAATGACAATTTCTCGCAAAATTTCGAACAGAAAAAGAAAATTCTCAAAATTGAGAACTTTCTTGACATTGCGACGCGACGGGCGTTACCCTTGCGGAAAACCAGGGATTGTTAACCAGAGAGGACAGAATGAAAACTCGAATCGGCAAATTTACAGGATTTCTTGCGGCTGGAGTGATCACGACAGGCCTGGCGCTGTCCATGAACCCTGCGCTGGCGGCCGATTTCACCGCCAAGATCGGCCACCTGGAATCACCACAGCAGTCACGACACGTCCATCTTGAGAAGGTTGCGGATCTCGTCGCCGAAAGAACAAACGGCGCGGTCGAGTTCCAGATTTTCCCTCAGGCGCAGCTCGGCAATCAGCGGGTCATGACCGAAGGGGTTCAGCTCGGCGTCATCGAGGCAACCGTTTCGCCGGCCGCGTTTCTCGGCGGTTTCAACCCGACAGTTTCGGTATTGGATATCCCTTTCCTTCTGCCCGCGGACGAGGACGCCGCGCAGACCCTGCGCGAGGGCCCGTTCGGCAAGGCGTTGCTCGATTCGTTCAACGCCAAAGGTGTTGTCGGCGTGGCCCTGTGGCCCAACGGCCGCAAGAATTTCACTTCACGCAAGCCGCTGGATGACATCAATTCCTTCGACGGGCAAAAGTTCCGCGTGATGGATTCAAAAATCCTCATCGAACAGTTTGACGCCCTCGGAGCATCGGCCATCGCGCTGCCGTTTGGCGAGCTTTACACGTCGCTGCAGACCGGGGTCGTCGACGGCCAGGAAAACCCGCTCGATACGATCCAGCGCATGAAATTCCACGAGGTGCAGAACTACCTCGTTGTCTCCGAACACGGCGCCATGGAGGACGTGGTCCTGTTCAATCCGACTTGGTGGCAAAGCCTGCCCGAGGAATACCGCGGTGTCATCACCCAGGCGTTCGCCGAGGTCGTTCCCGAGCTTCGCGCCCACAAGGCACAGGCTGTCACCGCCGCTCTGGATGCCATCAAGGAAAGCGAAATCAACGTCCGAGTTGCCTCACCGGAAGAGAAAGATGAACTGCGCGCCAAAATGTATGACAAGGCGCGCGCTGCCTATGTCGATCGCGCCGGCCAGCCCGGCAAGGATCTGATCGGGCTCTACGAACAGGAATATTCCAAGCAGAACTGACAGGAACAATTCCGAAGAACGCCTGCGGCGGCGAGCAATTCGCCGCCGCAGTCATTTTCACCAATCAACTTTCCAGGGGCGGAGCGGCACCATGGCTGCATTGGCACTCTTAAGGCGTTTCGAACGGATCTTTCTGGTCACGGTTTTCCTGGCCATGGTCGCTCTGTTCTTCCTCAACGTCGTGACCCGGGAATTAGGCGGCACCTTCGCCAGCCAGTTCGCCTGGATCGAGGAAGCCGTCCGCCTGATGAACATTTTTTTGGTGTTCGTCGCCCTGGGCATTGCACTTGAGCGTGGCCGCCACGTCGGCATCGACACCGTCCGCAACATGATGCCCGACCGGTACAGAATTCCTGTACTGAAACTGATCGATGCCACCGGCTTCCTGTTTTCCTGCTACATGGCCTATCTCGGCTGGCATCTCATCGTCTTTGTCCTGCGCACCGGACAGCGCAGCCCCACGCTCGATATCCCCATGGGCTGGATCTATGCGGCGCCGGTCATCGGCTTCGCTCTTCTCGCCCTTCGATACGGGCTGAGTTTCTTCGGCGTGATCGACCGCTTCGCGGCCGCTGACGATCCCTCGTCGCAATCCGGCGAGGAGCAGATCTGATGCTGTTCGTCGTCATCCTGCTTGCCCTGTTTCTGCTGGTCCTGGGCTTCGAGATGTTCCTGGTGCTGGGCATCCCCGCGCTTGCCACCAAGACGATTTTTTACGGCAGCATGCCGGACCTCGCCTTTATCCAGAAAACCCTGGGTGGGATCGATCACACGACCTTGCTGGCCATACCGTTTTTCATCCTGGCAGCTCAATTGATGGGGTCCGGACAGATTGCCAAGCGGCTGACCGGCCTGGTCCGCGCCCTGATCGGCCATACCGCCGGTGGCATGGGTCATACGGTCATCGGCGGATCGATGGCGTTCGGCTCCGTATCCGGCTCGGCGCCGGCGACCGTGGCCGCCATGGGGCGCATGGTGTACCCGGAAATGCGCGCCAGCGGATTTTCCGACCGCTTCAGTCTGGGCCTGCTGGTAGCCAGCGCGGAAACCGCCCTGCTGATCCCGCCATCGATCACATTCATCATCTACGGATGGATGACGGGGTCTTCTATCGCCCGGCTGTTCGCCGGCGGGCTGGCCGTTGGACTGGTCCTTGGCCTGGCCTTTGCCACCCTCGTCGTCTGGGAAGCCAGACGCAGCGGAATCAAACCGTCCGAAAGAACGACGGCAGCCCAGAAACTCGCGGCGCTGAAGGCGGCGGTCTGGGCCCTCGGCATGCCCGTGATTATTCTCGGCGGCATCTATTCGGGATACTTCACGCCAACGGAAGCAGCCGCTGTCAGTGTCGTCTACGCGATCCTCGTCGAGATGGTCGTCTTTCGCGAATTGTCGTTCGCCCAGTTGGTCGACATCACCGAGAAGGCGGCAATATCGACCGCGATCATCTTCATTCTGCTGGCGATGGGCGGTGTCCTGTCCTTCTTCGTCACCCTGGCCCAGGTTCCCACCCATATCAGCGAATTTCTGACGGCGATTGATGCCGGACCGATCACGTTCTTGCTGGTCGTCAATGTCTGCTTTCTGATCGCCGGCATGTTCATCGATCCGAACTCGGCGCTTCTCATTCTGGTGCCGCCCCTGTTTCCGGTGGCAACGGCGCTTGGCGTCGACCCGATCCACTTCGGCATGATTGTCACCCTCAACATCAGCCTGGGCATGATCACGCCGCCCTTCGGGCTCGACATCTTCGTCGCCTCATCGACGCTCGACAAACCGGTCATGACGATCATCGGCGGCGTCTGGCCGTTCGTGGTGGCCAACATCGCGGTGCTGCTGATCGTCACCTATGTGCCCGGCATCTCGCTGTTCATTCCCAATCTGATTTTCGGTTGAGGAGCAGACCCGTGTCCGTTGCGATTCAGGATTCCCCGACCCATTCGGCATTCGAGAAGGCGCGCATTTTCGAATGCCGCTGTGTCGTCAAGAGCAACATGGCCATCAACGGCGACTACCGGCTGCTTGTCCTCGATGCTCCCGATCATGTGCTTGATTGTCAGCCCGGACAGTTCTTTCACCTCCTGTGCCCAACGCCACCAGGACTGCAACCGTATCTGCGCCGTCCGATGAGCATCTACGGGTACTTCCCGGACCACGGAGAACTGCATTTTCTCTACAAGGTTGCCGGCGAAGGTACGGCCGCGATCGCTCAATTGGCAACCGGTGAAACCCTGGATGTTCTGGGACCCCTGGGTCGCGGTTTCCGGATCAGAAACGAGTGGCAAAACCTGCTGATGGTGGCGCGCGGCGTCGGCCTTGCGACCCTGGCGCCACTTGCCCAGGAAGCCAGGCATCTGGGGCGGAATCTGACCGCGATTTGCAGCGCCCGCTCGCCGGACGTGCTCATGTCCATCGATCACTTTCGCGCACTCGGCGCAAGGGTCATCACGGTGACCGACAGTGAGCGGACCTCCGATGTCGACAGCCTGCGCGGCCTCATCGAAAAGCAGATCAGAGCCGAAGGCGTTGATGCCTTTTTCACCTGCGGCTCCAACCGGCTCCTCAAGCTGCTGCAGTCGATCGGAGCACAGCACGGCATCCCCGGCGAGATCGCGTTGGAACAGCAGATGGCCTGCGGCATCGGCATGTGCCAGTGCTGTGTTCGCTCGTTCCGCAAGCAAGGCGAGATCGTCCATCAGCGGGTTTGCCGGGAGGGACCGGTTTTCGATCTGCAGGAGGCAATGGGATGGTAGATCTCACGACCAGGATCGGCACCCTGACCCTGAAAAACCCGATTATGCCGGCATCGGGCACGTTTTCCGAAGACCTGGCGGAGGTTTTTGACCTCAACGTTCTCGGCGCCCACGTGACCAAAACGATCACCCATGAAAAACGCGGCGGCAACCCTACCCCGCGTGTTTGTGAAGTGCGTGGCTCGATGCTCAATTCCATCGGCATTCCAAGCAAGGGCGTCGACGCTTTCAAGGCAGAGGTCCTTCCGTTCTACTCCGAGTATCAGGCGCCGCTTGTCATCAGCATTTCGGCAGGAAGCGCCGATGAGTTTGCCCGGTTGTGCGAGGACGTTTCAGTTCCGGGTGTCAGCGCGATCGAAGTGAACATTTCCTGCCCGAACATCGAGGAGGACGGAAAGGCGTTCGCCATCCGGCCATCCACGACAGAGAAGGTGATGCGAAGGCTGCGTGATGCCACGGACCTGCCGCTTTGGGCCAAACTCACACCCAACACGGGCGAAACGACAGAAGTCGCCAAGGCGGCGGAAGAGTGCGGCGCCGACGCTCTCGTTGTCTCCAACACGCTCCTCGCAATGGCCATCGATATCCGCTCAAAGAAACCGAAGCTCGGCAATCTGATGGGCGGCCTTTCCGGTCCGGCGCTCAAGCCGATCGCGCTGAGGATGGCCTATCAGTGCGCCAAATCGGTCGATATTCCCATCATCGGCTGCGGTGGCATCACCACCGTCGAGGATGTCGTTGAATATCTGATCGCCGGCGCCACGGCGGTTCAAATCGGCACCGCCACATTCATCACTCCGCGCGCCATGGTCCACCTGATCGACGATCTGGCCGAATACCTGAAGGCGGAAGGTCTCGCCAACGTTGGCGAGCTGGTGGGCTCCGTTCGGGACGGTGAGGCAGCCGACGGTGTCGTTTTCATGGAAGCGGCACCCTGATGACCGCACCTGCCAGACACTCCGGCCATCCACCAAGCGGCATCGACGACGTTGCCGCAGGTCTGTTCGCCGACGTCGCCTTGCTGTCTACCGATACCGAGGGTGTCAGCCGACCGGCCTATTCGCAGACCGAAACCAGGACGCTCGCCTATCTGGAGAACTACGCCCGCAGCGCGGGGTTGGCGGTCCGTTACGACGCGGGACAGAATCTTGTGGTCTCCCTGCCTGAGGATGCCGATGCGGATCGCTTCATGCTCGTCGGCTCGCATGTCGACAGCGTTCCGAGAGGTGGAAACTATGACGGCCTGGCAGGCGTCGTGGCCGGAATCCTGTGTCTTGTTCGGGCCAAGCAAGAGACGATCGCATTCGCCCACCCGGTGAAGGTGATCGCGCTTCGCGGCGAGGAAAGCGCCTGGTTCGGCCCCTGCTACACCGCCTCCAAGGCGCTTCTTGGAGAGTTGAACGCCAACGAACTTGCCGCGGCCCACAAGGCCGACGGGCGCAGCCTCGATGACCACATGCAAGCCGTCGGAGTGGACATGGAACGCGTCCGCGCCCAGCAGCCGCTGATCGACCCGGCATCCATCCTCGGATACCTGGAACTTCATATCGAGCAAGGACCTCTGCTTATTGAAAAGAAGCTGCCGGCTGCAGCGGTTTCCGGCATTCGGGGAAACATTCGGCACAAGAGGATCCGCTGCATCGGCGAAGCCGGACACTCCGGCGCCGTTCCCAGGGCATTCCGCAGAGATCCGGTTCTGGCGATGGCGGATCTGTTATCCCGCCTCGACGAAAGCTGGCTGACAGTTCTCCAGAAAGGCGAGGACCTCGTGCTGACCTGCGGGACTGTCGCCACCGACCCGACGCGCCATGCCCTGGCGCGAATTCCCGATCTGGTTGATTTCAGTCTCGATATTCGAAGCCAGAGTGCTCTGGCCCTGGATGAAATGCGCGCGCTCGTAGCACAGGAGATTGCCACCATCGAACGGACACGCAGGGTTCGGTTCGATATGGACGAAGAAATGCTGACGCCTCCGGCACTGTGCAACGGCGACATCCTCTACCAGATGACCGGGGCCATGGAACGCCTCGATCTTGAGCCGTTCGTCATGCCGTCCGGTGGTGGCCACGACGCCGCCGTTTTCGCCAATGCCGGCATCCCGACAGGCATGATCTTCGTTCGCAATCGAAACGGATCACACAATCCGCAAGAGGCAATGGATATCGGCGATTTCATTCATGGCACCGACATCATCTTCGAGACCCTGGTGGAACGGACGGAATGAGTTCGCCGGACCCGTCAGAAGCAGCAACAAGGACATGACAATGACGACCAGTTCTTTTCCTGATCGAGAATTGATTGCCGAGATGACGGCGAAGATGCTGCTGGAGATCAATGCGGTTCACTTTCGCGCCGACAAGCCGTTCATGTTCACCTCGGGGCTGGCAAGCCCCGTCTATATCGACTGCCGAAAACTGATTTCCTATCCGAGGATCAGGGACACCCTGATGGATTTCGCCGCCTCGGTCATTCTGCGCGAGGTTGGATTCGAACAGTTCGACACGGTCGCCGGCGGCGAAACGGCCGGCATTCCGTTCGCCGCCTGGCTCGCCCACAAGCTGAACCTGCCGATGCAATACGTGCGCAAGAAGCCGAAGGGGTTTGGCCGCGATGCGCAGATCGAGGGAGAGATCCTCGAAGGGCAGCGGGTCCTCCTTGTCGAAGACCTGACGACCGATGGCGGCAGCAAGATCAATTTCTGCGAAGCTCTGAGGCGGGCCGGCGCCGAGATTTCAGATACGATCGTCGTCTTCTACTACGACATCTTTCCGCAGACGCATGAGGTGCTCGACCGCATCGGCATGCGCCTCCATTACCTGGCCACCTGGCGGGATGTCCTCGCTGTCTGCAAGGCGCAGGGTTACTTCGACCCGGTGACCTTGAGCGAAGTCGAGGCCTTCCTGGAAGATCCGCTGACCTGGTCGGGAAACAACGGTGGAGCGACCGAAATCCCCGCCTTGGATTTGAAGGAGTGAGAAAATGAAACTGCTCGACCTGGAAGGAATTGTCGAAAGGAACGGCAAGGGCGTTCGCGCCTATCTGGACTGCTCCAGGCAGGCCCACGAGAATATTCAGAAAAATCCGGAACTGGCTGTGTTCCATTTTCTCCTGGCGGTCGCCGCGGACCAGTTCATCGAAACCTACGGCGATCAGCCCCTGCTCAGTCAAACCGCGGGACGCGAGTTCGATCGCTTCAGCAGCTTCGTGGAAACGCTCGAAACCGCCGCAAACAACCCGGACGAGGCACAGCTCCACGCCCTCAACGAGGTCGCGCTCGGCATTTTTGAAGCTGGAAAGTAGGGCATGTCTGCAGGACAGGAAAAGTTGACGGCGCCATCGCGGGAGACCCTAAATCGGCTCCGGACACCGCGCAGGACTAGCCAGTGTGGTCGTTGATGTGTGACCGAAGCCGTGTGGCAGCAGACATGACAAGGGCACGGAAGCGGTGCAATCAACCGCTATTGGCATCAAAGAGGACGGGGCTGCTTGGTCCGTTAGGTCGATCGGCCGCTTTGAGCCCAATTTACCGTATACCGCTCGCCAACGTCTGCTCTCCAATGGATGGCCAAAAACTTGACAAACTCAAATCTGTTTTACCAAGTGTTTGTGGCACAAGTTTTTTTATTGGTTTTGGCGTGTAAGTCGCCGATACCCCAAAAAAACCGTTTTTGATCTAGTTACAATCCAATCGGCACTGTCAAGTGATTACCCGCTCTATAAAAACAGCGCATCGAACATTGGTATTTCTCACATTAAAACGCACGCGCCAAACTCTGGGAACTGTACCCATCAGTATGGGTGATTCAATGAGCTAGCTTGTCAAAAGATCCCAGTAACATCTATGTTTTTGGTGTCAATCAAAACCATCAGGTGTTTTTACATGCCGAATAATTTTGAGAAATATTCAAGTACATATCAAACTGTCCACTCACTTGCTTACAAACGTGCAGCACCACCGGTTAGAGTTCCCGCGCTGACAAGAAGCCTGGTTCTGACGTGCGAGCGCAGTGCCTTTCCGGCAGAAGCTTCTCCGGTCCATGTCGACAAATTCGCCAGCGACGAAATCACACGATTGCGAAAGCATCATCATCATCGGCCGTTTGTCTTTCATGAAGCTCAATCTTTAGCGATCGAAGGCTTTTTCGCCAGCATTTGCGAGACGTTCCAAATGGCGGAGTCGCACACTCGATTTAATGCGTCGCTCCACGCCAGAGCGATAATCGGTGACGTCCAACTTGTTGTGGTTGTCGACCGATTCCGGGATCACCTCGCCATTCAGCTTACAGCCGACCTACCGGATAGCGCCGATGCAAACATCGGCCAAAGCGCTGAAAACGAGCAAACCTTTAGTTTTGAGTTTGAGGACCCGGGCCTGAGTGCGAAAACTCTGCTTGAGGCCATGAGCGAGTTCGTTACGGATGAAGGCAGGCATAAAAGCGCGCGCAAGCTGATCTATGAGACCTTTTGGGATGAGGTCGCCCGTGCACTGTGTTTGACTGCATCCGAACAAGCGCAATCGAAGCTCTTCTCGATCGTGGACTATCGTGGGGTCATTTTTTCGGAAAACACATTCGATGTGAAGCTCGACGAACTGAGCAAAGAGAAGCTTGAAGGCCTGGCAGTCGAAGAACTCGATGAGATTATCGGTGGTTTACCGTTTCGCGCAATGAAGAACGCGCTGAACGAGCACGAAGTCGTTTCCAATTCAGAGGTACTGTGTTGTTCAATCTACCACGGGACTCTGCTCTACATGAGCAATCTGGGATCGGAGATCTTTTCGACGGGGCAGACCTCGTGGGATGAGACTTTCACAACATTTGCCGCAGTGTGCAAACCCGTTAATCGGTGGCAGATCGGAAGGATCATCTATCGAATCAATCAAGCCGGCCAGTACCGTATAATGTCCCTCAAGGATTTTGCGGAGTTTCGTGAAATCGGGAAAGATCTCAAAGATCAGTTGAAGACGATGGAGGGAATACGAGGCATCTCTGAAAGCCAGGAGAAAATGGAGGAACGCCTAACAAATCTGAGCAACATGCGTGTTGAGATTGATGAAATCGGGATCGGTGGACTGCAAGAAGTCAAATATATGATTAAGCGGTCACAAGACCTATCAACCCGCTTTTCGCAGATAATCTCTACATTGGAGGTCAATCGTATTCCCGGCTGGCAGCCCTATTCTGACTTTGTAACCAGACGTGTTACGCCAGTTTACAATCAAATTGAAACCGTGCGGGAACGATTGGCAACTGTCGAATCCGCATACCACAATATTCTTGAAGAGTTAGACAATGAGCTTCAGCGGCATAATGAAGAAGCGCTTGTCTCAATTCAACAAGAACTTCTTGGGTCTCAAAGTTTCCAACATAAAATAGAGTCGATCGCGCTCGCCTACTATGGTGGGACAATCATCTTTTACATCATTTCGACGGGTTGGTATCAGTTTGGCGATTTTGTCGTTTCGAACTGGTGTTGTCTCTTTGGCGAATATAGCTTTTCAGCCCGTTGTCATCAGTCTGGCGAATTGAAGAAAGTTGCGTTTGAAACGATTGAGAAGCCAGTGAAGTTTTGGTCTTTTGTCGCAACTACGTTGTTTGCGTTGCTTTATTATAGATTTCAAGAATGGGCGCACCATGAGAAAAAGCATCATGCAGAAAAGGTACGTGCGCAGATGTGGAAAGGGGAACCAAAGTCCAAACGAGAAAAACCGCCCAGCCTTGCTGTTTCAAGATGGTTGCGCGGCGCTCCCGCAAGATTTGCCAACAAGTTTCGCCGGCCCGAGAAGACGGACACCGCCTCTCATTGATAAGTACCCATGAACTGGCGATATCCAACGGACACGAGCCGCATTGGCAATCCCTACGACAATGCCAAGGCCAAGAGGTTCATGCGGACTTTGAAGGAAGAGGAAGTGGATGGCAGGATAACGTAAGAATTGCTTCTCATATATTGGGATGAGGTTGGTGGCCTCTGATCTGTTTTATCCGCATGCTCCGCCCAAAGCGGTCACCGGCGCTCACGCGTTTACGGGTACACACCCTGGACACCCAAAAACTCCATCCGGTCCTCTGACATTGACAAATTCACTTTCTCCACCATATAAGTAAATGACCAGTCATTTACTTATTGAGAAAGCCGTGACAGACACCGCCGAACCGAAATGGCGCCGCCGCGCCGAAGACAGGCCTGATGAAGTGCTCGACGCGGCGCTGCGACAGTTCGTGCGCAAGGGATTTGCCGCGACAAAGGTAGAGGACATCGCCACCGATGCCGGCCTCTCCAAGGGCGCCGTCTACCGCTATTTCTCCAGCAAGGAAGAGATCTTCGAGCAGTTGGTCAAACGGGCCCTGGCGCCGATTGCCGATCGCACATCGATGCTTGCCCACACGTCCCAGCAGCCGCCGGCGGACGTCCTGCGCGCCATCCTGACCTTGGTTGCGGGCATTCTTGCCAACCCCGACGCCATGGCACTGCCCCGCCTCGTGCTGATGGAGGCCGGCCGCTTTCCGGCGCTGGCCGATACCTATCGCCGGCAGGTGATCGACAAGGCGATCGACGCGCTGGAGATCATCATCCAGCGGGGCGTCGACGACGGTTCGTTCCAGCCGGTCGATCCGCGCCTGGCCGTTCGCAACGTCATCGGACCGTTGCTCGCCCATGGCCTGCTCGGCGATGTGTTCGGCGTCGACCGGGACAGAAATATTTCGCCCGCGACCTTTGTCGAAAGCCATTTCGACATTCTGATCAACGGTTTGGCAATTCGCAAAGACGGAGGTTGATATGCAAACGCTGTGGACCGGAATCGTCGCCTTCTTCGCTTCCCTTTGGCCCTTCGGTGCCGACGTCGCACAGGATTCACGCTTCTACGGTTACGTCGAGGGTGAATATGTCTATGTCGCGCCGCAAGGCAGCGGCATTCTCGGAACCCTCGCCGTAACGCGCGGCGACACAATCGTCGCAAATGCCCCGCTGTTCACGCTTGACGATGACAAACAGCGTGTGGCGCTGATGAAAGCGCGTGCCAGCCTCTCGGTCGCCGAAGCCGATCTGCAAAATGAAAGCACAGGCAAGCGACCGGCCGAGATTGCAGTAATCGAGGAGCAATTGCGCAGCGCAGAAGCACAACTGGCGCTGGCCGAACTGACCTTCAAGCGTTCAAGTGAGCTCGCCTCGCTCGACTTCGTCGCCAGCAGCAAGCTCGATCAGGACAATGCGACGTTGGACGCCGCGGAAGCTGCGGTTGCGGAACAGCGCGCCCAACTCAAGGTCGCCCGATTGCCGGCCCGCACCGCTCAGCTCAAGGCCACCAAATACCAGGTGCGCGCCGCCCAGGAGGACGTCGTGCGCTCCGAGATCGATCTCGCCGAACGGCGGGTTGCCGCACCGGCCACCGGCTACGTCCAGCAGACCTACTATCTGCCCGGCGAATATGTCGCCGCCGGCCAGCCGGTCGTCTCCATCCTGCCGCCGGGCGAGATCAAGTTCCTGTTCTACGTCGGCGAACCGCAGCGTGCCGGGCTTGAAATCGGCACCCCGGTTCTGATCGGCTGCGACGGTTGCCAGGAGCCGGTCAAGGCCCGCATCTCCTATCTGTCCTCGTCGGCGGAATACACGCCGCCGGTCATCTACAGCCTCGAGGACCGTTCCAAGCTGGTGTTCCGGGCAGAAGCGCTGCCGATCGGCGAAACGACGCTGCTGCCCGGCCAGCCGATCGACGTCAGGGTCGCCGAATGAGCGAGCCGGTCATCGAGGTCAAAGGGTTGGTCAAGCGGTTCGGTGACAAGACGGTCGTCGACCACTTCGACATCAGCGTGCCAAAGGGCGCCATCTACGGCTTCCTCGGACCCAATGGCAGCGGCAAGACCACGACCATTCGCATGCTCTGCGGCCTGCTGACGCCCGATGCCGGCGACGGCACCTGCCTTGGCTACGACATCCTGCGCCAGTCCGACAGCATCAAGGAGCATGTCGGCTACATGACGCAGAAATTCTCGCTCTATTCGGACCTGACGATCCGCGAGAACCTCGATTTCATGGGCCGCATGTACCGCATCAGGAAGCGGCGCAAGCGGGTCGACGAGGCGCTGGAGAATCTTGGACTGGCGGACCGATCGCATCAGCTCGCCGGCCAGCTGTCGGGCGGCTGGAAGCAGCGCCTGGCGCTTGCCGCCTGTCTGCTGCACGATCCGGACCTGCTGCTGCTCGACGAGCCGACGGCCGGCGTCGACCCCAAGGCGCGGCGTGATTTCTGGGACGAAATCCGCCGCCTCGCCGATGCCGGCGTCACCGTGCTGGTCTCCACCCACTACATGGACGAGGCGGTGCAATGCGACAACATCGCCTATATCGCCTATGGCAAGAAGCTGATCGACGGCCCGTCGCAGGCCATCCCTGACATGGTCGGGCTGCACACCTGGCATGTCGAAGGTCCGGATCTCGCTGCTCTGGCGCGGAAACTGGAAGGCATTGCCGGCATTGCCCAGGTCGCCCGCTTCGGCTCATCGCTGCACATCTCAGGCACGGACCAGAAGGCGCTTAATAAAGCGACAAAGCCCTTCCGCTCCGACAAGGATTATCACTGGGCTGAACAGCCGGCCGGTCTGGAGGAGGTGTTCATCCATCTCATGGCCGGTTCGACAGACAATTTCGCGGCCAGGGAGGCCGCCTGAGGTGGTCTTCTCGTCGAGCAGATTCGTGGCGGTGCTGATGAAGGAATTCATCCAGATGCGGCGCGACCGCATGACGTTCGCCATGATGATCGCCATCCCGATCATGCAGTTGATGCTGTTCGGTTTCGCCATCAACTCCGACCCGCGCCACATGCCGACGCTGGTCGAAGTGCACGATACCGGGCCGTTCACCCGCGCCTTCCTGGCGTCGATGGAAACCTCGACCTATTTCGACATGCGCGGCACCGTTGCCAATGCCCACGAGGCTGACCGGGCCCTGGTCATGGGCGAAGCGTCTTTCGTCGTCACCATTCCGGAACATTTCGAGCGCGACATTGTCCGCGGCAATCGCCCGGCACTCCTGGTCGATGCAGACGCCTCGGATCCGTCCACCTCCGGCGCGGCGACTGCCGCGCTCACCCAATTGGCGTCGAACAGCATCGCCACCCTGGCGATCGGACCGCTTTCCTATCTCGCCAACGCGCCCGAGGCTTTCGATGTTATCGCCCACCGGCGCTACAACCCGGCCGGCAAGACCAGCTACAACATCGTGCCGGGCCTGCTTGCCATCATCATTTCCATGACCATGGTGATGATTACGGCGATCGCCATCGTGCGCGAAAGCGAGCGCGGCACCATGGAGACGCTGTTGTCGACACCGGTGCGGGCACCCGAAGTCATGCTCGGCAAGATCACACCTTACGTGCTGATCGGCTATGTCCAGACCTGCGTCTTCTTTATCCTCGCCTTCTGGGTTTTTTCTGTGCCCTTCGTCGGCCCGATCGTGCCGTTCCTGATCGGCCTCAACATCTTCATCCTGGTCAATCTGGCGCTCGGCTTCCTTTTCTCGACCGTCGCCAGGAACCAGATGCAAGCCATGCAGATGTCGTTCTTCTACCTGCTGCCGTCGATCCTGCTGTCCGGCTTCATGTTCCCCTTCGCCGCCATGCCCGGCTGGGCTCAGGCGCTGGGCACGGCCATCCCCTCGACCCATTTCATGCGCGTCATCCGCAAAATCATGCTGAAAGGCGCCGACCTTGCCGACATCGTGCCCGATCTGCGCGCCCTGATGATCATCCTGACGGTCGTCACGATCCTGGCAATGCTGCGTTACAAGCGGACGCTGGACTGACTGAACATCGCTTTCGCCAAGCCACAAAAGGCCACACGCAGCCCCGGAAATCCGCGGGATGATGTGAATTTGACCGCCTCTCTCCGATAGCCCTCTGAAATCCGCAATTAACTTCAGATTTGTAAAACGCGGGCAATATGAAACCGTCTCTGCATCTGAATATCCAGTTCGAGGAGGGAAGCTCGAGCTCAACAAGAGCAGCGGCATCGGAGAGGAGCGGGAAAAATGAGGGCTATAAGGGGAACGTTTCTCGATTTCCTGCACGATCCATTCTACAGGGATGAGAGCGACGCTGTTCGCTACTTGCCCGATGGATTGCTGGTCATCGATGGTGAGAAGATAAAGGATTTCGGTCCTTTTGAAGAGATCGGCGAGAAATACGCCGACGTCGACACCGTTACCTACACCAATCGACTGATCTTGCCCGGCTTTGTCGACACGCATGTCCATTATCCGCAAACCGAGATGATTGCGGCTTTTGGGGAACAACTGCTTGAATGGCTGGCAAAGTATACATTTCCAACCGAAATCAAATTTCGAGACAAGGCCTATGCCCGAAGCGTGGCAGATCGCTTTTTGGACCTGATGCTGGCAAACGGCACAACAACGGCACAGGTCTTCACCACCACATTTCCGCAATCGGTCGACGCATTTTTCGAAGCCTGCAGTGATCGCAACATCTGCATGATTGCCGGGCTGACCGGCATCGACCGACCCGGCCTGGCTCCACCTGAATACCTGGATACGGCGGACTCGTTTTATGCCAACAGCAAGGATCTCATCGAACGCTGGCACATGAAGGGGCGTAACAAATATGCGATTACGCCGCGCTTTGCACTCGGTTCAACCAGAGAACAACTGCAGCGATGCGGCCAGCTCAAGGGGGAGTATCCCGACACCTGGGTCAACACGCATATGTCGGAGAATCACAAGGAGATCGCGGAAGTCGCGGCGCTATTTCCGGAAGCCAAGGACTACCTCAACGTCTACGAGCGGGCGGGCATTGTCGGACCGAAATTTACGGCAGGCCACGCAATTCACTTGAGCGACGATGCCTTTCAACGCATGTCTTCCTCGAAATCGTCGATCTCCTTCTGTCCGGCATCAAATCTCTATTTGGGAAGCGGGCTGTTTATGATCCACAAGGCCAAATCGGTGGAAACACCGGTGCTCGTAGGCGTCGGAACCGACATGGGAGCCGGCGACTGTTTCTCGATATTCAGGGTTCTCAACGACGCATACAAGGTTGCCGGGCTTCAGTCCCAGAAGCTCTCAGTTCTTAAAGGCCTGTTTCTGGCGACGCTTGGCGGAGCGAAGGCCCTCATGTTGGAAGACGAGATCGGCAATTTTGACCCGGGCAAGTTTGCTGACCTGGTCGTCGTTAACACGAGACCCACTTCGGTTCTTTCCTTCCGCGCGGAAAATGCAAACATCGACGGCAAGCTGTCAATGGAAGAGCAGGAGTTTGAGCAAATGCAACACGAGGCCTTCGGCCTCATGATGCTGGGCGACGAGCGCGCCGTCGAAGCGACCTGGGTAAGCGGGAACCTGCTTTACGAACAAGACGGAACGAGAGGTTGAGGACAGCGCCATGACTGGAGCTGCACCCCAGCTGGGCACCGTATTGTTGTCGAGAAACCCCGGCGAATTCGACAAGGATACATATCGAACCTGGCACGAGAAGATCGTAAGCATAGCCAAGCAGCACGGCGGCCTGGTGGACGTGGATTTTCAGGAGCCGGTTGAGGGAGTGCAGGAGCAATGGGTTCAACTCCTGACCTACGAATCTGTCGATCATTTGAAAGCCTTGCTCAATGACGGCGCTTACAAAACCGCTCTGTCTGAGTCGGAGAGGGAATTTGGCGCGCCTGTAACACAGCAGGTCATCGCGAAGAACAAGCCAAGCGAAGCACCAGTAACGGTGGTGATTTCTCAAAAGCTGAAACCGGGTTTTGAAGGTGCTTATCAAAAATGGCAATTGGACGTTGACACGGCCGCCGGCAAATTCCCGGGTTTTCTGGGTACAGAAATGATCCGGCCCGTGCCCGGAGTCCAGGATGAATGGGTCGTTGTGTTCCGGTTTGATTCCGCCGCACATCTGGACGACTGGTTCGCCTCGGACGTTCATAGAGAGAAGATGCAGGAAGCGGACCATTACTTTGAACATGTCCAGGTGCGACGCGTCGGTCGCGGCTTCCAGGACTGGTTCGAAAACGCAGCCGGCAGAACCGATGAGGGGCCATCGCAGGTCAGGATGGCCATGGTCGTTTTGCTTGCACTCTATCCGACCGTAATGTTGTTGACGCTTTACGTCGTGCCGCTTTTCCCGGATTGGGGGTTACCGCCATCGATGTTCGTATCCAACGTCCTCAGTGTCATTATCCTGACATGGCTGGTTATGCCGGTGACGACGCGCGCCCTGGATTTCTGGCTTGATAGAGATAGCGGATCGAAGCTCGCAACGACACTTCTCGGCGGTGCACTGATCGTTGGCCTTTATGCAGCCAGCGTGATCATCTTTATTTACCTGACGGACTGAGATGGTTGCCCGACTTTCTCCCCTTGAGCTCTTCGGCTTTAAGTATGGCGCCAACGGGTGCTCGTCATGAACAGCACGTTCCTCATTTGGATCAAGTCGCGGCAGCCTGTCCGGAAATGATCTCATAAAACCCCTGCATAGCTGCTGCGCATAAGCAACTTTTCCGTGCCTTTCGTCGGCCCGATCGTGCCCTTCCTGATCGGCCTCAACATTTTCATCCTGGTCAATCTGGCGCTCGGCTTCCTGTTTTCGACGGTCGCCAGGAACCAGATGCAGGCCATGCAGATGTCGTTCTTCTACCTACTGGCGTCGATCCTGCTGTCCGGCTTCATGTTCCCCTTCGCCGCCATGCCCGGCTGGGCCCAGGCGCTGGGCACGGCTATCCCGTCGACCCATTTCATGCGCGTCATCCGCAAGATCATGCTGAATGGCGCCGACCTCGCGGACATCGTGCCTGATCTGCGCGCCCTGCTGATCATCCTGACGGTCGTAACGATCCTGGCGATGCTGCGGTACAAGCGGACGCTGGATTAGGCCAATGAGCGGAATCCGCTCAAATCTTGTCCTCTGAGCGATTTTCGCCCATGCCCAACCTTGCTACAGTTGAACCGGGAGGCGGTTACCGTGGCAAAATGGCTGGATATCAGCAGACTAAATCTTGCGCGCCGTTATCTTTGGGGAGCCCTGATCGCGGCGCTGATCCCGCTTGCGATCCTAGCCGGCCTCTACGATCGATACAGCGCCAATCTCCTCGACAATCTCATCACCGATCGCGTCAATGCCAATCTCGAGGCGACAGCCGCCAAGATGAGTAACTTCATGTCGGTGCAGATCAACCGACTGGAGAACATTGTCGACCTGCCCGATACGACGGAGTTTTTCCGAAACAGTGACGCCAATGAAGTTTCGGAACTGCTCGGCGATTTTCTTCGGCTCGAAACCGAAAGCCCGGACATCTACGCGATTGAGTTGTCGGACGTCGATGGCAACATCCTGCAAACAATTCCGGAAACGCGAAAGAGACAAAAGCCCGAAGGCTACAACACGCTTCCGCTCATTCAGCACGAGGCGGTCGAGGTCCTCGGTCCGGTTTTGCCTAAAGACGGCAGGCCGGGCTGGTTCCTGATCAGCATGCCCGTACTGCTCAATCAGGAAAAGATCGGAATAGTGTCGCTTAGGATGCGACTGGCATCCCTGACCGAGCAGACTGCATCGCTCGTTGAACCGAATGTCACCCTGCCGCAAATCGTTGTCTTCGACCGCGTACGCTTAACCGCTGTCGGAACTCCGGCGGAAAAGGTCGATACCATCGCTGAGTCCCGACACTTCTTTCCTGGCTGGAAAATTCACCTGGTTCAGGGAAGTGGCATCTTTCAGGAACCGCGAACCTACATCCGATATCTGCTGATGGTTTCCGCGGCGGCATCGGCAATTGGCCTCATCTCCCTTTTCTTCCTGATGTCCGAACGCCTGTCTCGCTATCTCCAGCCGCTCAGCGAAGGTGCCCGCGCCATTGCGAATGGCAATTTCGGGGTCACTGTGTCTGAAGACGCCCCGGGCGAATTGGGCATCCTTGCACGCTCCTACAATCAGATGAGGCAACAGCTGGGTCGTTTGATCGAATCGCGAATCGACGTCGAGCGCAAAGCGGCTCTCGGCAATATGGCAGCGGGTATCGCCCATGAGATCAGAAATCCCCTGACCACGATCTCAACCACCGTTCACGGATTGAAGCGCTCGGAGCCGGATCCGGAACGCCAGGAAATGTTCGATGTGATCTCGTCCGAAATCGCTCGTGTCGACACCACGGTCGGGGAGTTTCTGGAATACGCGCGCCCAAGTGAACCGCAGAAGGACAATGTCCTGATCAAGGAGGTTTTCAGTTCCATCAAAACCCTGATTGCGTCAAGCGCACGCGAAAAAAATGTGGTCGTCAACATTTCGGGGCAATCCAACATGGAACTGATCCTCGACCAGGCGCATTGCAGGCAGATTTTGCTGAATCTGGCGCTCAATGCCATCGAGGCCATGCCTGAAGGCGGCCACCTTGGAATGCGCGCCTATCGCGACAACGGAGACGCCATACTCGTCGTGTCAGACGACGGCGTAGGCATGAACGAAGACACCTTGAAAAGGGTCCTTCGTCCATTCTTCACCACACGCTCTGGAGGGTCGGGACTGGGGCTTTCTGTGACCAACCAGCTTGTTGAGGCCAACGGTGGAACGATGAACATCGAAAGCGAGGCCGGCGTTGGAACGACGGTCACAATCACGTTTCAAAAGGAACGGAAGGAGCGGACGGTCTCATGAACAAGACAACCGTCCTCATCATCGACGACGAAATCAAGCTCACACAATCGCTTGCGTTCACGCTTCGACAGGCCGGGATGACCTGTCTTGAGGCGCACAACGGACACAACGGGTGCAGCCTTGCCAAGAGGGAAAGCCCCGACGTGATCCTTCTGGACATTCGCATGCCGGGTCAGTCCGGCCTTGAAGTGCTGGACTGGCTGACTGACGAGACTCCCGATACGCCGGTGATCATGATGTCGGCATTCGACGACACCAGGGATGCCGTTACCGCCATAAAAATGGGAGCGGTTGACTATCTTTCGAAGCCCTTCGATGTGGATGAACTCATCAATCTGATTGAGGAGACAAGCAAGCGCAAGCAGCTGGAATCGGAGGTCCGATACCTCCGAGAACGCCAAACAAATGACAACGCCTTCATCGGAAACTGTCATCTCATTCGAGGCCTTCGTGAACAGATGGACCGGATCGCTGAGAGTAACGTGAGTACGCTTCTCCTGTCCGGCGAAACCGGTGTCGGCAAGGCGGTGGTGGCAAAACAACTGCATCTACAGGGCAGCAATGGGGACAGCCCGTTTGTCGAGATCAACTGCGCGACCTTGCCGGAACGCCAGATTGAGGCCGAATTGTTCGGGGCGGAAAAGGGATCCCTGCCCGGACTCGTCTCGCGCCGAAGAGGTCTGGTTGAAATCGCGAACGGGGGCACGCTGTTTCTCGACGAGATCAGCGAAATGCCGCTCCCGGTGCAAGCCAAGCTCCTCACGTTTCTTGAAACCCGGAGCTATCGCCCCGTTGGCCTTACCCGGGAGCACCACTCGGATGTGCGCGTCATCGCCGCCACGAACAAGAATCTGGAACGGGCCGCGTCCGACAAATCCTTCCGCCACGATCTGTTCTTTCGCTTGAATGTAATGCCCCTGGAGATCCCGCCACTTCGGGACCGGGAGCAGGACATCGAAGCGCTCGCCAACCATTTCGCTCGAAGGTTTGCAGAGGAAACGGCTGATCTTCCGATCGGATTTGCCAAATCGACATTGACCTTCTTCAACTCCTACGATTGGCCGGGAAACGTGCGTGAGCTGAAGAACCTGGTCGAACGGTTGACCATTCTACACGCTGGGCAAGTCATATCGGTCGATCATCTGCCAGCCGAATTCAAGGCGGTGGAACCGAGAGGACCCGTTTCCATCGAGGAATCGATGGACGGCGTCGAGCGCAACATGATTCATGATGCCTTGCTCAAATCCGGAGGCAAGAAAGGCATTGCCGCGGATCGGCTCGGGATTTCCAGACACGCCCTCAAGCGCAAGATGCAGAGATTGGGACTGTCATGAGGAATATCTGCAAGACGGCCGTTCTTCTGCTGATCGGACTCGTTCCCGTGGTCTTCTGGCAACCGGGCCTCGCCAAAGACCAGACTGTGAAGATCGGGTGCCTCTATCCTTTGACGGGGCCGGGCGGTCTTTACGGCCGGGACAGCGCCATCGCCGTTCAGATGGCGCTGGATCACATACGGTCGCTGGAGCCTGTCGGTTATCCAAGCCTTGAAATCAAGATCGAAGACACACGTTCCAAGTCCCTCAGATCCGTCCAGATCGCCAGGAAATTCATCGAAGACGAGATGGTCGACTTTCTATGCGGCGTCGTGAGTTCAAGCATTGCTCGAGCGGTCTCGGCAGAGGCAGCACGGCAGAAGGTCTTCTTCATCGGCACCGATCACGCCTCCCCCACCCTGATTACGGAAGCACTTCATCCCTACTATTTCCGCGTCAACAACGGCACGCGGCAATCCATGCTCGCGGGCGCGAAATACATCGGTGAAAACTACCCAAACCGGAAGGAACCACTGAGGATCGCCTTCATCGGCCCTGACTACGAATACGGTTACCAGGCGTGGGATGACCTCAGGCGGTTTCTCGCCAGCGAGAGCGTGGATTTCGAGATCGTCGGCGAGTTTTGGCCCAAGCTATTTGAAACCGATTATACCCTCTACCTTCAGTCGCTGCTCGCCTCCGAGGTCGATATCGTTGTCAGCGGACATTGGGGCCTCGATCTGGTGACCTTCGTCAAACAGGCGAGCCAACTGGGTTTGTTCGAGCAAACACAATTCATGAATTTTGATGCCGGCGGCAATTACGAGATCCTGGCCGAACTTGGCAACGACATGCCTCTGGGCCTGATCCTGTCCGCCCGCCATCACGTGAATTGGCCTGCTACGGAAAAGAACGAGCAGTTTGTCGAAGAGTTCTACGAACGGTCGGGACGCTATCCGAGCTACGCGGCACAAGGTGCCTACGCTGGCATCCTCGCCATAGCCGAAGCGGTTCGGCGAGCGGGTGGCATGTCCGATAAAAACGAAGTCCGCCTCGCCTTTGAACAGCTGGAACTGTCGTTGCCGGAGGACCCGGAGGGTTTCAAATCGGTGATGGATCCGATTTCGCATCAGCTCCTTCAGGTCCAGGCGATCGGAAAAACCCTGTTCAGCAATCAGTATCCTCCGGCGAAGGTCCAGTTAGGGGAGTGGTCGATTTATCAACCTCCAAAAACCTGGCCGTTGTTGGAGAACGACCCCGAGTGATCCGCTGATCCCTGCCAACACTCAAGCAAGCTCGAAATGTCCGCGATTGAGCGGTTGCCGCTCACGAATGGGTTGAAATGAGCGCAAAGCGCTCAAAAACCGGCCCGGAGTGAATTGAAAGAACCGGGTCTCCCTGACGAGATGGTGAAGCGCGCCGATGTGGCTGCGCAGGGAGGGCTTCGCACAGTCTGGCGCAACACTGGCGTCAACCAGCTTTGGCTGGCTGCGCGAACTTCTGCCCCACACAGCGAGAAAATGGAGGACCCCATGAGGAAACCACCTCGACTGGGCGCAGGATTTGACGCCCTTTTGACAAACTCGACGTCACTTGTTGCAGCCATTGCCATTGGCTTGATGAGCACGATGGCGATCCAGTCCGATGCCCATGCCGATGACAAGACAGTGAAAGTCGGCTTTGTGACCTTTCTTTCAGGCGGCGCGGCGGGGCCGTTTGGCGTGCCCGCGCGCAACGCCGCTGAACTGATTATCCAGTCCATCAATGCCGGCTCCGTTCCTGCACCGTACAACACTGCCGGCATCGGCGGTGCAATGATCGACCCGATCTTTGTCGATGAAAATTCGAAACAGAAGAACGCGGACTACCTCAAGCTGGTTGAAAAAGACGGCGTCGACATGGTGATCGGCTACATCTCCTCCGGCAGCTGCAAGGCGATCGCTCCGGAGGCCGAAAAGGCCAAGAAGCTCACCGTTCTTTTTGACTGCGGTACGCCACAGATTTTCGAGGAGATCGTTGTTGATCCCCAATATACCTTTCGAACCGGTGGCCACGCCACAATGGATAATGTGGCCGCAGCCCGCTACCTGGCCGCAATGGGCGCCTCGGCGAACAACATCGCCGGCATCAATCAGAATTACGCATGGGGGCAGGATTCCTGGCGTGACTTTTCCGCATCGATCGCGAAAATCAACAGCGGGTCGAAGGTAGCTACGGAGCAGTTTCCGAAAATATATGCTGGCCAATACGGTTCGGAAATTTCTGCGCTTTTGACGGCGAAGCCTGATGTCGTTCATTCCAGCTTCTGGGGTGGCGACATGGAAGCCTTCATCATCCAGGGATCGGCTCGCGGCATCTTCGAACGCTCCAAGATCGTGCTGACGACGGGAGAGACGGCGATGCATCGCCTCGGCGCGCAAATGCCGGACGGCACCATTCTCGGCGCGCGTGGCCCGCATGGCGATCTTGCTCCGAAGTCCGACCTGAACACCTGGTTCAGAAACGCCTATTTCGACCGTTTCGGCACACTGCCGACTTATCCATCCTACAAGATGGCGCAGGCTCTTCTGGGAGTGAAAGCGGCCGCCGACAAGGCAGGCAGCGCGGATCAGGACGCCGTTATCGGGGCTTTGAAAGGTCTGGAATGGGAAGGACCGAGTGGCAAGGTTTCCATGGCGCTGGCAAATGGGCATCAGGCCATCCAGGACACCGCCTATGGCACATACAAATATGACAAGGACGCAGGCAAGGCGACCCTCGTAGATGTCATTCGATTCCCGGCCGAATGCGTCAATCCGCCAGCAGGCGTGAACTCCATCGACTGGATCAACGGCGGCTTCCAGGGAGCAAAGTGCGAGTGAGGACCTAGTTTTCACGCACCGCATGCGAGGATGACAACCGCGCCGTTTCACCGACGCAATCGCCGGGCCTTATGCACTCCAGGTTCTGGAATTCTGGCCCGGCCGTTCTCCTCGCGGACCAAATTATTGGAGAAACAATGCTTACCGCAGTCGCGATAGCGGTGGATGGACTTGGCTTCGCCGCTTGGCTTTTCCTGTCGTCGGTGGGGCTCACCTTGATCTACGGCGTAATGAGGATCCTGAACATTGCCCATGGCGGCTTCTACGCCCTGGGTGCCTATTCCTCGGCCTGGGCCATCGGCCTCTACACCGCAACAGGCAGCACGGTTGCCCTGACGTTTCTGATCATTCCGCTTGCCGCCCTTCTGGCCGGAGTCGTTGCCGGTCTGATCGTGGAGCGGGGCATCCTCAAATTCATGTATGGCAGGGACGAAGTCCTGATGGTGCTTGTCACCTATGCAATTTTCCTGATCCTGGAAGACGTCACCAAACTCATCTGGGGCACGGAATCCTACATCGCCTGGCAGCCGGCGTTCTATTTCGGAACAGTCGATGTGTTCGGAATACCGTACACCGTCTACAAGTTCCTGATCATCGCTGTGGCACTGGTCGTTGGCCTAGCCCTGTTCGTTGCACTCAATCGAACCCGGATCGGGAAACTGCTGCTCGTGGTCATCGAGGATCGTGAGATCAGCGGAGCGCTGGGTATCAACGTGACGCTGTTTTTCACGGTTACCTTCGTCCTTGGCGCGGTCCTGGGCGCTCTCGGAGGCGCAATCACCGCGCCCGAAATTTCGGTTTCGCCGGGCATCGGAGCCGAGATCATCGTTCTTTCCTTTGCCGTCATCGTGATCGGCGGCATGGGGTCCATCGGAGGCGCCATGCTCGGCGCGCTCATCGTCGGCTTTGCTCGGGCGGCATCCGTGCATCTCTATCCTCCGGCGGAGCTTTTCTCGATTTACCTCGTCATGGCCGCCGTCCTCGCAGTGAAGCCCTATGGCCTGTTCGCTTTGGCAGAAAGCAGGAAGATATGATCAACAAACCGGACCGGACCGAACTGGGGCTGATCGTCGCCCTGCCGTTTCTGATCGCGATCGCATTCATTCTTCCCAAATGGATCATCAACTATGCACATGTTTCCATGGGCACCGGGCTTGTCGCTTTCGGGGTGATGATTCAGATGCGCGCCGGGTTGGTTTCCTTCGGTCAGGGACTTTACTTCTGCGTCGGTGGTTATGCCGCCGGAATGGCGGCAAAGTTCTATGGGATTACCGATCTCTTTGCGCTTCTGGCGCTAGGAATTCTTGCGGCCCTCGCCCTGTCGGTGATCCTCGGGATGCTTCTGCGCCGGTACCGCGAGATCTTCTATGCCATGCTCACGCTCGCCGTTTCGATGATCCTGTTCGGGCTCCTGTCCAGCACTGAAGAACTGGGCAGCACCGACGGTTTCAACCTGCCGACCGCATCTTATCTCGGCTGGGCACCCGTGGGCGAATCCGCGCGACTGACGCTTTATGCATTCACCTGCTTTGCTGTGATCGGATGTGCAATCGCACTCAATCGCTTCCTCAAGAGTCCGATCGGCTATGTGAATGAAGCAATCCGCGAAAATGAGTTGCGGGTCGAATATCTCGGGACATCAGCCCACCGTGCCGTGCACATCACGTATGTGGTCGCCGCCGTCGTTTCCGCCATCGGGGGTGTATTGTGGGCGCTGGCTCTCGGCCATGTCGACCCGGAAATGACGAACTGGACCACATCCGGACAGTTCGTGTTCGTCTCGATCCTGTCGGGCACAGGCAACATTGCCGCGCCGCTGATCGGCACTTTCATTCTGGAGATCGTGCGCGTCTATGCCGTCGAGATATCCCCTAACACCTGGCAGATGATTTTGGGCACGGTGATGCTGCTGACCATCATCTTTCTTCCCAGGGGACTGTGGTCACTGATCACCCACCAAAAGCGTTCGATCAACAAGGCCCCGGCTGCGACAGTTGCGGCGGCAGGTGAATGACATGAGCACCCTTTTGGAAACCAGGAACCTGGAAAAGAAATTTGGAGCTGTTTACGCCGCAAGAGACGTCAACATCTCCATCGATGCGGGCGAGGTCATGGGAGTCATCGGCTCCAATGGCGCCGGCAAAACGACCTTCATCAACATGGTGACCGGTTACCTTGTGCCCAGCGCCGGAGACATCCTCTACCGGGGCCGGAACATCACGGGATATCCGACACGAGACATCACCAGGCTGGGAATTTGTCGTTCGTTCCAGATCCCGCAGCTCTTTCCCGAGTTGTCCGTCGTCGAGAACATTCTCATCGCCCTGACGATCGCAAAGCAGCGACAACCCGCTCTTTTCAGACCGGCCATCGGTCCGTCGCTGGAGTGCGAAGCGCACGCACTTCTGGAACGTTTCAGGATCGATCAATACGCGGACCAGGAGATCACCACACTTCCCCAGGGCGTGCGCAAATTGGTCGATATTGCCATGGCGACCGTCGCCGACCCCGATCTTCTCTTTTTGGACGAGCCAACGAGCGGTGTCAGCGCAGACGAGAAAATGGAATTCATGGGTGTACTGATCAACGCGCTCAGATCCACAGAAACAGCGGTGCTCTTCATCGAACACGATATGGAGATCATTGAAGCATTCTCTCCCCGCTGCGTCGCCTTCTACGAGGGCACCATTCTGGCCGATGGTCCCACGCAGGACGTCCTTGAGAACGAAAAGGTTCGCGAGTTCGTCATAGGCAGCGAATTCCATCGCAGCACTTCCCGGAAATCTGCGGATGGCTCGGCTGTTCTGCACACGAACGCGACAATCAATGGAGAGCAGCCGTGCTGACCGTCGAAAAAGCAAGCCTTTCCATCCATCGCGTGCCCATCCTGCGGGATGTCAGCCTGGAGATCGAAACAGGAACCACCTGCGGTCTCATCGGCCGCAACGGCGCCGGCAAGACGACGCTCATGCGCTCGATCATGGGAGTTCTTCCGGTCGAAAATGGCAGCATTCGTTTCAACCACGTCGAGTTGCATGCCGCCAAGGCCCATGAGCGTGCCGCTCTGGGGATTGGGTATCTTCCCGAGGATCGCCGACTGGTTCCTCACTTTACCGTCGAGGAAAACATCATGGTGCCTCTGTGGGCGACAAAAAACAGCGACCGTGCGCGACTGAAATGGGTCTACGAACTCATGCCGGAAATCGCCCGATATGCCGATCGCAAGGCGCTTACGCTCAGCGGCGGACAACAGAAACTTGTGGCGTTGGCACGCGCACTGGTAGCCGGCTCAAATCTTCTGCTGCTGGATGAGCCTTTCGAAGGCGTCGCACCGGCCCTGGCGACACGCCTCATGGAAGTGATCGGAAATCTGCGATCCGAACACCTGACGGTTCTCGTGTCTGAATCGGATTACACCCACTCGCAAAAAGTCGTCGATCGCGTTTACGCGATCGAGCGCGGCCAGGTCAGCCTCATGACCGACGCGAAGGCCGCTTGATGATGTCGGATTTTGTCTTCAACACGACACCTTCCATCTGTCAGATGTCAGGAGGCGCGGCGCGGCTCGGGGATGTAATCGGCGGTCTTCCCTTCGCGTCCGATCAGCCCCACCTCTTGTTTGTCTCCGACCCCGGCATCATCAAACTCGGTTTGGCCGAAGACGCGCTCTCCAACTTGGAAGAATGCGGCTTCCGCGTCACCCAATTCGATCAGATCGAACCCGACCCAAAGGCATCGACGGTTATCAATGCGGTGGAACTGGCCAAGGCCCGCCAATGCGACGCCGTGATTGGTTTCGGCGGCGGCAGTTCCATGGACGTTGCCAAAATGGTCGCACTTCTCGCCAACTCGGACCAGCCGCTGGACGAGATGTACGGGGTCAACCAAGCGCGCGGAGCCCGTCTCCCGCTGGCTCTCGTTCCCACGACGGCCGGCACAGGCTCCGAAGTGACCGCAGTCTCGATCCTCACAACGGGAACAGACGAAAAGAAAGGAGTCGTTTCACCGATCATTCTACCCGATATCGCCCTGCTCGACGCCGACCTCACTCTCGGATTGCCCCCTCACATCACCGCGGCGACCGGCATTGATGCGATGGTGCATGCCATCGAGGCCTACACGTCCCGCAACCCAAACAACAATCCCATCTCCCGGACGCTTGCCCGACAGGCTTTGAACCTCCTTGGCGCGAACATTCGGGAGGTTGTTTCTGATGGAGCCAACCTGAAGGCCCGGGAAAACATGCTTCTGGGTTCCATGCTCGCCGGGCAGGCTTTTGCCAACTCGCCAGTCGCTGCGGTCCATGCGCTCGCCTACCCGGTCGGGAGCTTGTTCGGCGTCCCGCACGGATTGTCGAATGCTCTCGTTCTCGAAGCGGTTATGCGTTTCAACGCAGTCGAGTGCGCAGCCGAATATGCCGAGCTGGCGCCGCATGTGTTTCCGGATATCGACACGAACCGGTCCACCCGAGCAGTTGTCGCGGCCTTCATCGAGCGATTGGGCGGACTCAATGCCGAGCTCGGTTTGGAAACGGGCCTGCGTCACGTTGGGATTACCGCAGACGATATACCGAAACTCGCCCTTGACGCGATGAAACAGACCCGATTGCTCGTGAACAATCCTGCGAAACTCCAGTTGGAAGATGCGCAGCGCATCTACAAGGCATCCATTTGAATTTGACGTGTCGAACCTGCCTGCGGTCGGCAGGCCCGACTTAACCAATCGACCGCTGGATGAAGGGAGGAACCTTATGCTCAAAAAACTACTCATGGCCACGGCTCTTTGCTGTGGCGTTGTTGGCGCGGCTTCGGCTCAGGAGTGGACCCAATCGCCGTGGGGCCCGGACGACGAACTCGGCGCCGCCAATCACATAACACCAGAAAGCGTACTGGCAGCTTCCAGGCTCGTGAAAACCGGCAAGACCTACAATCTCGGTATCGTCGTAGACGCCAAGACGCCAGCCTTCAAACCTCGTTCTCTAAGCCTGACCGTATTGCAGCCAAACCAGATCACAACCGATGGCCTTGGCAACAATGGCATGACATACAACGATGATATATTCATGGGTTGGCTTGGCATCGGCCCGCAAATCGACGGTCTCGGTCACATCGGCATCAAACACACCTATTACAACGGTTTTGAGGGCGCCGAGGTTGCCAAGGCTGACGGTCTTCAGAAACTGGGCCTTGAAAATCTGCCTCCCATCGTCACACGCGGCGTCCTGCTCGACATGGCCGCCTACTACGGCGAGGAAATCCTGAAAGAGGGCACGGCATACACAAGAGAAGACATCATCGCAGCGGCCATGCAGCAAAACGTGGAGCTTCGCAAAGGTGATACGGTTCTCTTCCATTCCGGTTGGCTCAACCTTCTGGATGGCGAAAACCAGGATCATCAACGCTATGTGTCTGTCGAGCCCGGCCTCGGTATTTCGGGCGCAGAGTATCTTGCCGAAATCGGCGTTGTGGCCGTCGGCGCCGACACATGGGGTCTTGAAGCGCTTCCGTTCGAAAAGGGAGCTGACGGCATTTTCCTCGTCCATCAGATTCTGATCCCTCAAAATGGTATCTATATCCTTGAGAACATGGATACCCGTGAATTGGTAAAGGACAAGGCTTGGGAGTTCATGTTCGTCTTGGGCGTGACCCGGCTCAGAGGCGCCGTTCAGATGATGATCAATCCGACGGCAATTCGCTGAATAACTACCCGCACCCGACTTTCATCGTCCGGTGCGGGAGCCCCTTGGAAACTGTCGCAGTCTAAACAGCTAGGCCGTTAGCCCACCATGATAGCCCGACTGCCGGTCATGAAAAGCCGCGTTTTGCAACAACCGGGCTGAATTCAGCCTCATGAAACCTCTGCATAGCTGCTGCGCATAAGCCACTTCGTGAGTGTTCGGGCCAAAACGTCATCACCAGACAAAGAGATTTGACCGCTGTCTATCTCGCCTTCAAAAGTGGAATGGCCCATGAACGCCGACGTGAGCGCGCGAAGGCCGGACACGATGTAAAGGTCAACGTCATATTTGGGGTCGGTGAAGCAAAGGTCCGTTTCTTCTCCCGGCTTGGTAACCAGCCAGTAGTTAGCGGTTCTTCTTTGAGCATCATGCAGGATGAACTGAATGACGCTTTTGCGCTTGGGCATCTGCAGCAGGTCAATCTTGCTCCGGATTTTCCACATGAGCAGACGTGCGTCCAAATTCTGCAGCGAAACACTGCTGTCGACATTGCGATGAGCCCATTCAGCAAGGCCACGAATGATCGGTTCCAATTCATCGGCAACAGGGGTCGTCATGTATTCTGCATGTTTGGCGGAAGAACCGTCCACTTTCGTAACCAGCCCATTCGCCTCCAGCTCCTTAAGCCGCTTTGACAAGAGCCCGGGAGACATGCCCGGGACGCCGCGCTGGATCTCGTTGAAGCGGGTAGAACCGGACCACATTTCGCACAGCAGGAGCATGGTCCAACGCGGCTCCAACAAGCTTGAAGCCATCGCTACCGGGCAAAACTTGGGGTAGTTCGTTTCTGACATGAATGCGCCTCCGGGTTCACTAGACCCGGGCAGGTCCCGCCTGTCTACTTCAGAAATTGTAGCGGCTTTGCTGCAGTTCGTGAACTATGCGGTCTGAGCCACAGCGGTGATCTTCTTCGGATGGATGAAGGAGAACACGATGGACAGAGATACCCAGGCAAGAAAAGGCCAACAGCGCGCCATTGCTGTCTTTGAGCAAAGACCGGACTCCGCCCGTGTCACCAATCAAGGTGCAGCGACAGTCGAGGATGGGCTGGCGTGCACATTTTCCGACGGCGGACATGCGCTCGAAATCGACATGCCGGAAGGCGTTGGCGGCGGTGGAACCGCCCCCACTCCAGGTTATTTCGGGCGCGCTGCCATCTGCAGTTGCATAGCAATCGGTATCAAGATGACCGCGTTGCGAGAGAATCTTATACTCCACCGCATCCGTGTCTCCGTCGATCAGGATTTTGACAATCGCGGCGTACTCGGAATGCCGGGTGCAAGTCCGGTACCCTCTGACACGCGGATCTCAATTGAGATTGCCAGCCGCGAGCCGACGCCAACAATTGAGGAAATTGTCGAAAAGGCTCTGCAAATCGACCCCTGGTACCTGGCCTTCAAGGAAGCACAGCCAGTGCAAGTCAATTGCATGGCACTGACGGAGGTCGCGTGATGGATCCGCGACTGCAAATCAGGGTGCAACGCTATGGCTGGGACGCAGCGGCAAGCCATTATCATTCTGGCTGGGAGCAACAACTTCTGCCTGCGCACGATACGCTGCTCGAAATGGCAAAGGTCAGGCCGGGCCAGACGGTGATCGAGACCGCTTGTGGCAGCGGATTGGTGACACTGCGCCTGTCCGAGGCCGTTGGGCCACATGGCCAGGTGATCGCGACAGACCTGTCACAGGGCATGATCGATGATCTCTTGGTCCGGACGCGGGCGGCCTCGATTGAAAACGTCATGGCCCTGCGAATGCCAGCAGAAACATTGAACCAACCCAACAGTGCATTTGACTCGTCAATCTCTGCGCTTGGGCTGATGTACACACCCAATCCCGGGAAGGCCATCGATGAAATGGTGCGCGTTGTAATTCCCGGCGGGACGGTCGCTGCAACCGTTTGGGGTGAACGCCGCAACTGTGGTTGGGCCGATGTCTTTCCCATCGTGGATTCGCGGGTCGCGTCCGAGGTCTGTCCGATGTTCTTTGCCACCGGTGCGCCGAACGCCCTTGCAAATCTGTTTGAACAGGCGGGATTGGCCCAGATCGTTGAGCGTCGCCAAACAGAAATATTGCACTTCGAGGACGAGGCCGTTTTGCTCGATGCAGTTCTACGGGGCGGCCCCGTCGCCCTCGCCGTCAAACGGTTCGACGACGCTACATGGAACGAGGTGTGCGAAGAGTTCCTGGAGTCCGTTGCAGCCCATCGAAACCCGGATGGAAGCTACCACATTCCCGGCGAATTCGTTTCGGTATCTGCCCGGACACCAAGACCTTAGGTAAGGCGGATGCTTTTCTATTGAATTGCACCTGGCCATTAGTCCGCCCGGACCTGGATCCATTCGCCGGCCTCGTTGAGGATCCCGCGTAGCGCGTCGTAATCCTCGTGGCGCATCCGCAGCCAGGCATTCGCCATGAAACCGGCCTCGACGCCTTGCGTCGGCGTTCCCGGATCGGGGAAATGCTGATCCACAACATGATCGCCGTACTGGCCAAAGAAAGCTTCCGTGCCCTGATATCCAGTGATGCGACCGTCCTTGTCGGGACGTAGCGCGACAATACCGCAGGCATAGCGCCGCGATGGCGTCGCCTCGACCCGCTCATGGCAAACCGCGAACGCCCACTCACGATAGAGGTCGAACTCGTTGCCGGCGCAATAGCTGTCCCACTGACCGACGCCCGGCGGCCGGCAGCCGATTTCCGAGAACTTCAGCCCCTTCGGTCCGAAAAACCACTCCATATGGGTCGCCGCGGTGGTGATCCCGAGCGCCTCGATCACACGCCTTCCCATCTCGCGCACCTCGTCATAGGTGGGCGCGTCGACCCGGTTGGTGGAGACGATCTGAGGCGAAATCCAGCGGGTGCGCATCGCTTCCAGCACGTTGGGATAATAGTGGCTGACGAATTCGTGCCGGACCTCACCGCCGACGGTCAGAGTATCGTGGATACCCTCATGTCCCTCGACGAACTCCTCGATTGCAGCCGAGGCGCCGTCGGCGACACCGCTGGCCTGCGCAGCGCTCACCAGTTTATCGTCATTGTCGGCGTGAAACGTCCCGGCCGCGCCTGCAGCATCACGGGGCTTCAGGATCACCGGATAGCCGACCGCCCGCGCAAACTCCCGTGCCTCAGCCAAGCTTGAGACGGCGCCGGATGCCGCGGTCGGGACGCCGGCTTCGCGCAGCACTTCCTTCATCGCCACCTTATCGCGGCAAAGATAGGCGGTACGCGACGACACACCGGGAATGCCGGTGCGTTCACGCACATGCGCCACCGGCAGGATATGGGCTTCGACCGTCGCTTCGAGCCGGTCGACCCAGAATTTCTTCTGAGCCTCCCGCACCGCCCATTCCAGCGCGCCTTCATTGGTCACCGACTCGATCTGCTGATAGCCGCGCAGCCAGCCTTTGGTTTCGTCATCCAGCCAGTCATAGGGCCGCTCGCCGATGCCGTAGACATTGGCGCCGATCGAGGCGAGCGCGCGGGCGAACTGGCGCTGGTTTGCCGGAAAGGCCGGTTCCACGAAGAGGACGTTCATTCAGCGCCTCCAGTCAGCTCATCCAGATATTTCGGCAACATCTCGCGCCAGGTCGGCCAGTCGTGATCGTATTGCGGACCCCAGGGGTCGACCCGGTTCGGCACGCCTTTCGATCCGAGAAGATCCGCCAGTTGCCAGGACTCATCCGGGTTTTCCCAACGCCCCTGGCCGAACGGCAAAAGCAGAAACCGCTTCCGAAGCTGGTCGAGAAGCGGTCCGTCGAGGCCGGGCAGAAAGGCCAGCGGCGAAGAAAAGAAATAGTTGCTGTTTCCCTGGAAGCCGAGGAGCCGCTCCAGGTCGAAGGTGCCGCTCATCGCGATGGCTGTCTTGAACAGCCAGGGATAGCGACAGGTGACCGCTGCCGCATTGAAGGCACCGATCGAGGCACCGGCGGCCACCACCTCGATCTCGTCGTTGGCGCAGTCCGTGCGGATCGCCGGCACCGCCTCGTTGGCGACATAGTCGTGAAACTGGTTGAGCAGCCAGCAGCGGTGTTCGACGGAACCCTCCTTGTTGGCAAGCGCCCGGCCGGCGACGCTGTCGCAGCAATAGACCTTGACGCGGCCCGCCTCGATCATCGGCCAGACGGCACCGATCAGGTGCATGCGTTCAGCTTCTTCCGCATCGCCGCCGGCCGTCGGAAACAACAGCACCGGCTGCCCCCAATGCCCCCAGCGCACCAGGCTGATTTCCCGGCCGAGCCGCTCCGAATGCCACCTAGAAACCGTCTTTGTCACCGTGCTGCCCCTCCTGTTCGCGCCACAGCTGCACGCGGCCCCAAAACAGGTCGAGGAACTCGTCGATCTCGTGCGGCGGAAACAGTGCCTCCACCTTCTGACGGATGGCGTCGCGCATGACAGTCGACCCGAAGAACTCGTAGGCCACCTCGTCGAGATGGCCGAGCTCGTTGCGGCAGAAATCGCGGAATCGCTCGGTCTCGAACCGCTGGTGGGCGATCCTGGCGTATTCGCGCAGCCGCTCGCGCGGCGGCAGGTCCTTGTCGGCGATGGCGTAGAACGGCGCCCAGTCCATGTTCTTGCGCATCGGCCGGTCTGTCGCCGCGCAGAATATCGACCAGCGCAGGTTGGCCTTCAGCAACCACGGAAAATGATAATGCAGCGAGGTCACCTGGCTGTCCGGACAGGCATTGGCAAAATCGATCGGATGCCAGATGCCGTCGCGGCGCAGCGCCTCGCAGGAATTGAAGTCCCAGCCGAAGAACGCATTGATCGTCATCGTCATGTCTTCCAGCACCGACTGGTCCTTGGCGTCGAGGAAGTCGATGTCCATGCGATAGCGATCGTGCAGTGGTGCACCGGGATCGTAATTCACCTTGCGGATCTGCGGTCCGAGCCCCACACAGCGAACGAACCAGTCATGCGGCAGGATCGCCGCCTGCAGGTTCATCACCTCCGTACCGCTGGCATCATACGCGTGGTGCAGATCGGCGGCATTGTTGATCTTGGTCACGCCTTTCCAGCCGCCCCCGTGATAGGGTTTCATGAAGAACGGATAGCCGATCTCCTCGCCGATCGCGTCGAGGTCGAACATGCGGGCATATTTCTTCAGCGTCGGTTCAAGATCGTCGGCCGGATCGTAGGCCTTCGGCGGCAACATCCAGGTTTCCGGCACCGGCAGGCCGAGCCGCGTCATGGCGGCATAGCTCGTGTGCTTTTCGTTCGACTGCAGCGACCAGGGATTGTTGTAGACATAGAGGTCGTCCACCAGGATCGCCTTCTTGATCCATTCCCGGCTGGTCGAATACCAGTGGGTCAGGCGGTCGATGACCAGGTCGTATTTGACCGGCTGGTGCAGGCTGAAGGGTTCGATCGTCACCCGGTCGCAGGCAAAGGACAGCGTGTCGCCGCTGACCGACATGCCGTCGAGCTTGAGATTTTCAAACAGGGTTTCGTAACAGATCGGCCAACATATGTCGGCACCGAGCGACAACCCGATATTGACGGTACGGTCAGCCATTGTTCGCCCTCCCTAGCGCGTCCCGAGTGTCCCCGGGACAGGGTCAGGCTTTGTCCCGGCGCAGCACCCACATCAACCCGTCGCGCAACTGGTCACGCCAGTTGTGCCAGTGGTGGCCATCCCACGAACTTTGAAACAGAACATCTACGCCGCTCTCGCGCAAGTGTTCCGCCAGCGCGCGGTTCTCTTCCGCAAGTCCTTCCAGTTCGCCGGTGGAAACGAAAGCCCGGGTTTCGCGCAGGCCGGGCGCCCTCTGGAACGCCCGGACCAGGCGGGCAATCCGGTGGAACACCGGGTTCTCGCGGCCGCCCAAGATCGCCGGATCGAGAATGAACGATCCAGATTTGAGTACCAGGCCGCCGAAGACACCCGGATAGCGGAACGCCGTCGCCAGCGAAGCGACTGCACCGAGGCTTGCGCCCAGCAGCACCCGTTCCCTGGCATCGTCTGATACGGCATAGCCGGCTTCCACCACGGGCAGCAATTCATCCACCAGGTAGCGCGCATGGCGTCGCCCGCGCGGATATTCACCCATGCGGTCGCCGGTCTGGATCAGCACGGCGATGATGGGAGGTATGTCGCCTGCGGCAATCAGGTTGTCGAGCGAAACGGTCAGGTCCGCATAGCTCATGAAATCGTCGCCGTCGTGAATGACGATCAGCGCATAGCTCTCTCGCGGGTCGTAACCGGACGGCAAATAGATCTTTTCCCGACGTGTCTCGCCGAACGTTGCGCTCGGAACATCGATCGTCTCGATCGTTCCAACCGGCGCGCCCTGGGGCAGGCTCCAGGCCGGACGGGTATAGCCATAGGTTCGGCAGACCGAGTTCTCGCCGAACGGATCGCCGGCGCGGTCCGGGTTGAACGGATCGAGAATCCAGCTTTCCTGCTGATGCCGGGTCACGCCGAGCTTGTATTCGAAGCGGCCGCCATCCTCGACCGCCAGCCGCAACGTCCACAGTGGCAGGCCGGGCAGTTGCACGAACGGATCGCGGTCGACACCGCCATGGATCCAGCGCAACAGGTCCACCCGGTCGACCTCGCCATGCCAGAGGAAGGTCACTGCCCCCGGTTCCACCAGGGGCGCCTTGACGGCCGAGACAAAGGCATCGATCGACCCGACATCCGTGCGTCCGGTGTCCAGGAACGCTTGCAGCAGGGGATGACGCGCCTTCGGATCGAAGACGGCGCCAGGGGCGTCAAAAGGGGTGCTCTGCAGGGTCATCGGTCTGATCGTGGACATGGATCAGGATCGCTGTTCTCGGCCGGTGGCCGTTCGATCCTTGCGAGGGTTCTATCTATGGCGTCGACCAACCGATTGCAATGCAGCGGCCGTCACGCATCCGGAACGCCGGTGCGCACCGATTGCTCCACCAGCCAGTCGACCACCGCGACCTGCGCCTCATGGTCGGTCGTATTGCCGACAAGCGCCTCCTGGTAAATCCGGAGCTGGTGATCGGCGCTGCTGCCGCGCCGCGCGATGGTCTTCGCGTGCTCGATCTCGGCAACACATTCCAGCTTCTCGGCGAAAGGCCGCAAGATCTCAACCAACTCATCAATGAGTTCGGCAAACGGTACCAGGATGCGCTTGCCGAAATCCGCCATTTCGGCTTCGACGCCGTAACGCTGGGCCCGCCACTTGTTCTCCAGCAGCAAAATGCGCCGATAGAAGCGGCGCTGCTCGTTGTTCTCCCGAAGCTGGCAGAGATAGGCGAGGATGCACTGATAGAGCGCCGCCATCGTCAGCCCGTCTTCAAGCCAGGTGCAGACATCGCAAATCCGCAGTTCCAGCGTCGGATGACGGGAGGACGGCCGGATATCCCACCAGATCTTCGACGGGTCGTTCACCAGGCCGGTCGCCGCCAGATCGTCCAGAAGGTCGGTCCAGTCGTTCCAGTTCTCGAACACTTCGGGAAACCCCGAGCGCGGCAGGTCGCCGGTGATGATAGGCCGAAATGCCTTCAGTCCCGTGTCGTGCCCCTCCCAGAAGGGCGAGGACGCGCTCAGCGCCAACATGTGCGGCATGAAATAGCTGACCTGGTTCATCAGATCGACCCGCAGGTTTTCGTCCTCGATGCCGGCATGCACATGCATGCCGCAGATCGCCATGCGCCGCGCCAGCGTGCGGTTTTCCGCACCAAGAATGCGGTAGCGCTCCATGTCGACGGGTTCCTGCTCGCGCCAATGCGCCCAGGGATGGGTGGAGGCCGCGATCATGCGCATGTCGAACCGCTCGGCGGTTGCGGCAATCGTCTGCCGCAGCTCCAACAGTTCCTCTCGAGCATCGGCGACCGTGCGGCAGACACCGGTCCCGATCTCCACCTGGCTCTGCAGAAACTCATGCATCACCCGCTCGCCGAGAATTTTCTTGCAGCTCGCCATGAATTCCGATGGCGGCCGGGCGGCCAGCGCCCGGGTCTCAGCGTCGACCAGCAGATACTCCTCTTCGATCCCGATCGTCAGCGACTGGTCTTTTCCACCCATGATGCCCTCCCGGTTTCCCCAAGCGTGGTCCGCCGAAATTCGCGCGTCAAGTGCTGGACAGTAAAGCCCCCAGCGAGCAGAAGCTTTGAGGTCGACAAAGGCCTGACGGTAACGCACATGATCTGACGCTCGGCGGCCGATGATCGAAGGGTCGCGGATCGGTTCAATCAGCCAACACCAGATCAAGTGTTGTCGTTGTTAGCCCGACCTTGACCAGGCTACCCCAGTTGAACGGTAGAAAATCGCGCTCGATGCCATCGGCAAAAATGACTCCGCCCTCGTTCATGCGCGATATCAGGATGACGTCTTTGTCGGGCATCAGTTCGCCGAAAGCCAAATCGCACCCGCTGGTTCGGCTTGGCCATGGTTCGCGGGTGAAATAGGCCGCCCGAGGGTCGTCCGGCGCAAACTCTGTATGCCGCTGTGTCGCTGTCATGATCGAACGTGCCCAGCCGGTCAGGCCGGTTCCGGTGGACACGATGACGCCGGACGAGGACTGGTATTCTTTCTGGGTCTCAAACTGGATGACATAGCGTGCGGACTGGTGGGAGCAGTGTCCGATAAACAGTTCGTTCAGTGCTGTCAGTTTCTGTCCGTCATCAAGTTGTGCTTGCACCATGGTCCGCCGCTGCAAGTTGATATCGCCAGCCGCCGTTTTCGGAAGAAGCCTTGGCAACAGGTCGACAGTCAACGGCGTCAACACGCCCTCAGTCTCCTCTGGATCCGGAGTGATGCCGATCACCGGCTGGCCCGAGAGGTACTTTGCCAGATTGGCCACCAGACCGTCCTGGCCGATGGCAATCACGATATCGCCGTCGGAAAACAGAAAGCGGTCGAGGTCATCCCGCAAAACCTCCGCGATGCGCCATTCGTCAGGGATGGCCCGTCTGGTTGCCGCAACCGCGGCCGTTTGCCGTTCCTTGTGGGCGGCTACGCTTTTCATTGACTGTCCGCGCTGACGAAGGAAAAACTCTGTCTGTCCCTTTGTCGCATGGGCGGCCAGCAGGCGGTCATAATCCGGTTGCCGGGTTACCAAGACCGCCCGCGGCTCGAGGCTGCTCATTGTGATGCTTCCTCACGGTTCCCGCCGGCAAACCGTTGCATCTGGCTGGCCAGACCGGCCAGCATATCAGGCGTCACGGTCAGATTGTCGATGCGATCGACCTTGGTGGCAAACTCCTGCGCCGCCATAGCCAGCAACATCGCCGGCGGCAGGTTGCGGTAGACGTCAATGCGGGCGCGTTCCATATCCGCTTTCGCCTGGTCAACGACACGAATACGTTCAGCCTCTCCGTCACTGTTGATCTTGCGCGCCGCCGCTTCAGCCTCGGCTTTCGACCGGGCATTGGAGTCTTCCCGAGCGATCAGCTCCTTTTGCCGGCTGGCAAGTTCGATCTGGTTGTTCAGCTCGTTTTCGGCGATGGCTCTTTCCTTTTCCACCGCTAGAGCACGACGCGCAAAGGTTGCCTCATCGGCCTGCTGCTGCAGGCTCTCGAAGGTCGGGGCCTGCAGCGCTCGTGAAAGCTCGCTGCTCGGGGCCAGGTTGGACACACTGACTCCGACCAATTCGAGGCCCATGCCCGGCAGCGTCCGATCACCGGCGAAAGCCGTCAGGATCGCTTCCTGCAGCGGCGCGACACCGGCTTCCAGCAGTTCCCTGATACCCTGCACCTTCAGGTGTGCGTAGGTGAATTGCTGCAGCAGACCCACAAGCACATTGTTGAGCTGGTCGATCGGTTCTGCGTTGTGCCCGCCGGTATAGAGATCGACGGTGAAATCAACCCGTTCGCCAAGAACGACCGGATCCGTCACCCGCCAGATCGCCGTGCCTTGCACAGCCAGGTTCTGAAAGTCGGTAGACTGGCCCTTGATCAAAAAACTCAATTGCCGATCGTCCATGGGGATCTCGGCGATGGACGCCCCGTCCGGCCGGAACCAGAAGGCGAGTCCCCGTCCCGACAGTTTCAACGTCCCTTTGCGGAAATACTGGATGTGCGACGAGGTGTCTGCCCGCAACTGCCGAAGACCGGGATATCGGATGATCTGCACCATGGAGCTGCTCCTTTGCGCAAGGGGGATCATTGCCAATTCCGGCTCGTCCGGAACAGGCTTGATCTAAATCTTCCCCAAGTGATAGTGTGAGAAGTACACAAACTAGTTAGTGTTGTCAACACACGAACTGAGATGACCTATACCTACGACTATCCGCACCCGGCCGTGACGACCGATATCGTCCTGTTCACGGTCCTGGAAAACGCCCTGCAAGTGCTGCTCATTCGGCGCGGCCTTGATCCCTATAAAGGCGCCTGGGCTTTTCCAGGCGGGTTTGTCGAGATCGACGAAAGCCTGGACGCATGCGCGCGGCGCGAACTGCAGGAAGAAACCGGGCTCGAAGGCATCTATCTTGAACAGCTCTACACATTCGGCGCGCCGCACCGAGACCCGCGGGAGCGAGTGATCACCGTTGCCTATTTCGCTCTGGTACCGGCGGACCGTCTGGTGCCGAAAGCAGGAACGGACGCGCATGACGCACGCTGGCACGCCATCGCCTCTCTCCCGGATCTCGCCTTTGACCACGGCGATATTCTGCAGGCAGCGCGCGATCGACTGACAGCGAAGCTGGAGTATTCCACTATTGGCCTGAAGTTCATGCCCAGTGAATTCACACTCACCGAAGTGCAGGCGCTTTACGAGACGATTTCCGGGCGCCCGCGCGACAAACGCAATTTCCGCAAATGGCTGCTGTCACTCGACGCCATCGAAGAGACCGGCAACAAGAGGGCTGAAGGCGCTCATCGACCCGCCATGCTATACGGCCTCAAACGTCCGGCAACGGACATCGAGATCATTCGCTGATCATGACCACGACACCGGTCCCCTGCGGCGTTGACCAATCCCGTCAATCCACAAAGACCGTGGCGTCGCTCTGCAACAAATCCAGGATAGACTGCGGCACGCGCAGGCCCTCAGCGACTTTACCGTCCAGTTCGGTTTCGAGAGTCCGGATGGTTTCCAACCTTTCGATAACCTCGTCGAGGCGGTCGAAGGGCACGACCACAACGCCATCGCGGTCGGCGACGATCATGTCGCCGGTTTCGATCTGCTGGCCGCCGAGCTGCAGCGGCAGTCCGACCTTGGCGGGCCCGAACGTGAAAGGCGACCCGGGATTGAGGCCGCTGCACCAGACCGGCAATCCGACATCAACGAGGCCGGCATAATCGCGCATCGGTCCGTCGGTCACAAATCCGGCAGCGCCGCAATTCTTCAGCATGCCCATCGCGCGGTCACCGGCAGCGGCACAGCCCTGATGGCCGCCAACGGACGAAACCAGAATGTCGCCGGGCTGGACGAAGTTCAGGGCCGCCATGGTTGCCATGATATCCGCCGGTCCGCACTCGGCCGTAAGAGCTGGCCCCGCCGCCATGCAGTCAATGTCCCGACCCTCACCGACTGGCTTGATGTCCGAGGCAAGTGCCCCGTCACCGAACAGAGCATCGACGACGAAACCTGTCGGCGTTGCCTGGAAGGCCGCGATCTGCGCATCGGATGGGCGCCGCGGATTGCGTTTCACGGTGAGTGCGGGTGGTTCCTTGATCATGTGACATCATCCTTTCGGCAGCCAGGTTGCTGCATTTGAAGTGTTGACCGCTTTCGCCTGAGCGTCCTCAGCGGCCGGCCAGAACATCGACCGGATCGTCCGGCAAAACCCGAACCGCAAAGCCCGAGTTGGCTGCGGACCGTGCCTCGGCCTCCGATCCAACGAACCATCCGGTCGCCAGGCGGGCCCGTTGGCCGGCTTCCATGTCACTCGGCTTGTCGCCGACGATTATGGATTCACCGGCGTCAGCGCCCGTGAGTGCCACGCCGCGCAGCAGCATCCCGGGATTGGGCTTGCGCATCGGGTGATCATCGATCGCATAGGGCGGTTCGGCATCGCGGTGATAAGCGCAGGCAAGCAGGCAATCGAGTTTCGCTCGCCGAGCCTCCAGCTGAGCCTCGATATGGTCGGTCACCGCCACGTACTCGTCCCAGCCCATGTAACCTCGACCAACACCCGATTGGTTGGAAACGACAATCACCGGAATGTCCTGCCGGTTGGCCTCGCGGATCAGCGGCACGATCCTCTCGATCAGAACAATCTCATCCGGCGAGCGTGGATATCCGGTGTCCTCGTTGATTACGCCATCGCGGTCGAGAAACAGGGCCGGCCGGCCGGTGTACGCGCCCTTGGGGCCGTTGTGCCGGACCCAGAGCCCGGCCTCTTCGAGACCGTCAAACCTGGCCGGCAAGCCGTTCCTCCACCATTTCGCAGAGGTAATGATAGAGGCATTCGTGCCCCTGCTGGATCAGCGGCGTGTCATCGGCCGGCACGTTGAACAGCACATCGCAGAAGGGCGCCAGCACCCCGCCGGTACGCCCAGTCATACCGATCACCTTCAGTCCCATGGCATGCGCCTTGTCGGCAGCCGCCACAACATTCTTGGAGTTCCCGCTGGTCGACAAAGCGAGCAGCACGCCGCCATTGCCGCCATAGGCCTGAACCTGGCGGGCATAAACGCCCTCGAAACCGTAATCGTTGCTCCAGGCGGTCATCGTCGCGGTGTCGGCCGGCAGGGCAATGACGTTGTAGCCCTCGCGTTCGCGCAGATAGCGACCGACCAGCTCGCCGGCAATGTGCAGGGCGTCAGCCGCCGAACCGCCATTGCCGCAAACCAAAAGCGGTTTGCCGGCGGTCAGGGCGCCGACAATCATGGCCGTCGCCTCGTCCATCTCGCGGCTGAAATCCTGATCGGCGATCGCCTTGATCGTTTCCACCGAGCGGGCGAGATAGTCGTTCAGCCGGTTCATGGCAGTCCCTATTCTTTGGTTTTCGCCGCTTTAAGGTCGCGGATCGTGCCCGTCGTGCTGCGGCCCGGTACCAGCTCGGCCAGCACGACCCGGCCGCCATGGGCGGTTACCGTGTCGGCTCCGACCACCTGGTCGACGGTGTAGTCCGCGCCCTTGACCAGCACATCGGGAATGAGTGCCTCAATCAGGTCAGCCGGCGTATCCTCACCGAACAGCACCACGGCATCGACACTCTTAAGCGCCGCCAGCACTGCCGCTCGGTCATTCTCATTGTTGACCGGACGCTCAGCGCCTTTCAGACGACGCACCGAGGCATCACTGTTGAGCCCGACGATCAGCCGGTCGCATTCGTCCCGCGCCTGCCGCAGCAGGGATATGTGCCCGGCATGCAGGATGTCGAAACAGCCATTGGTGAAACCGACGGTGAGCCCACGGCTTTTCCAGCTCTTCACCAGGTGCACCGCATGATCGAAGGCCACGTGGCCGTGCTTTTCGGCAGCACCGTTGAGGGCCACCAGCAGCTCTTCGCGACTGACTTGAGCGGTCCCGAGTTTGGAGACAACAACGCCGGCGGCGGCGTTTGCCAGACTGCCGGCCTGCTGCAGGTCCATCCCGGCGGCAAGCGCCAGCGCAAACGAAGCGATCACCGTGTCGCCGGCGCCCGACACGTCGAACACTTCGAGCACCGGCGTCGCGACATGATGGGCAAAGTCCGGCCCGACGACGCTCATACCGTCTTCGCTGCGTGTTGCCACCACGTAGTCGAAGCCATGCGCGGCGACCAGCTTGCGTACCGCCGCTTCAACATCGGCATCGCTGTCGAGCACCATGCCGCTGGCTTCGCTCAGCTCGCTGCGATTGGGCGTGACGGCCGTAGCGCCGGCATAAATAGAGTAGTCCGGCCCCTTTGGGTCGGCGAGAACCCGCTTGCCGGCGGCACGGCAGCGGGCAATGATTTCCGCCGCGACACCATCGCCGAGCACGCCTTTGCCGTAGTCCGACAGGATCACCACGTCAGCCTTGTCCAGAAGCGCCGGCAAATGCTCGAGAAGCCGCCCACGGTCCTCCAGCTCAAGAGCCGCCCGATCTTCCTGATCGAAGCGCAACACCTGCTGGCGCTGGGCGATGAAGCGGGTTTTCTGCGACGTCTGCCGCTTTTCACCGGTCAGCACACCGTCCCCGGCCGCGCCCAGTTCCGCCAGCATAGTCTTCAGATCACGGCCGGCATTGTCGTCGCCGATCACCGTCAGCGGCAGGGCGTTTGCACCGAGTGAAACGACATTGGCCACCACATTGCCCCCGCCGCCCAGCATCTGCCGCTGGTCCTGACCGCGCAGGATGGGGATCGGCGCCTCCGGAGATATCCGCTCCAGATCGCCATAGACGAAGCTGTCGACCATGAAATCACCGACAACAAGCACGCTGAGACCAGAGAACTGGCCCAGGGCATCCCGGGCGGTTTCTATTTGCATGCGGGGCGGAGGTCCATCTGTTCGGCCAACGGGCTTTGTGCTAATGCGCGGTCACCAATACCGTCTGGCAGGACGGTGAGCAAGCGGCGGAAAGGAAAAGCGTTTCATGATCGTGGTCACCGGCGGAGCGGGGATGATCGGCAGCAATCTGGTGGCAGCGCTGAATGACGCAGGCCGCGATGATATCCTCGTCGTCGACGATCTCACCGACGGCACCAAGTTCCGCAACATCGCCGATCTCGCCATCGCCGACTATGAAGACAAGGACGATTTTCTGACCCGCATCCAGGCCGGAACGTCAGACTCCTTCGAGGTCGTGTTTCACCAGGGCGCCTGTTCGTCCACCACCGAGTGGGACGGCCGCTACATGATGCGGGAGAACTACGCCTATTCCAAAACACTGATGGAGTTCTGCCTCGAGCGCGCCATTCCCTTCGTCTATGCCTCCTCTGCCGCTGTCTATGGCGGCGGTTCGGTGTTTGAGGAAACCCAGGAAAACGAAGGTCCACTCAACGTCTACGGCTATTCGAAAAAACTGTTCGACGACTATGTCAGGCGCACCGTGCTGAGCCGTGACAATCATTCTCCGGTGGTCGGCCTGCGCTATTTCAACGTCTACGGACCGCGCGAAGCTCACAAGGGCTCGATGGCATCGGTCGCCTTTCATCTCTTCGGTCAGCTCGGCAAGGGTGAAAATCCGAAACTGTTCGGGGCTCATGACGGTTACGGTCCGGGCGAGCAGAGCCGCGATTTCATTCATGTGGCGGACGTCGCCGATGTTGCGCTGTGGTGTTGGCGGCGCGGCCTCTCCGGCATCTTTAATTGCGGCACCGGCCGGGCCGAACCATTCAAGACGATCGCCGAAACAGTGATCGACACCCTCGGCCGCGGTGAAATTGAATATGTCGACTTCCCCGACCATCTGAAGGGGCGTTATCAGAGCTTCACCCAGGCCGATATGAGCCGCCTCAGGGCTGCCGGCTACAACGGCGACTTTCGCGATGTGGCGACCGGCGTCAGAGATTATGTCGAATGGCTGAAGACACAACCATCCTCGTGATCGCCCCGCGCTGGGTCGGTGACATGGTGATGGCGCAGTGTCTGTTTTCGGCCCTGCGAGAACTCTTCCCCGATGCCGCAATCGATGCGATGGCGCCGTCCTTCATGGCGCCGCTGGTGCGCCGCATGCCGGAGATAACCGGCTTTGTCGACGATGCCTTTCCACGCGGCCACATCGCTTTCCGTGACCGGTTGAAGGCGGGACGCGCCATGCGCGGGCGCTACAGCCGTGCCTATGTCATGCAAGGCAACTGGAAGTCGGCGCTGATCCCCTTTTTCGCCGGCATCCGCCACCGCACCGGTTACCGGAAGGAGATGCGCTACGGACTGCTCAACACCATCGTTCCGCTGCGTGATGATCTGAAGAAACGCACCGCCGAAATGTTCTTCAATCTCGCCGGGGGCGGTCACTATCGCGACCCACAGCTGGACGTGGATGCAGAAAACCAGGCCCGCCTTTTCACCGAACACGGATTGAAGGCGCAAACCTATGCAGCCCTCATGCCCGGAGCCGAATTCGGGCCGTCCAAGCGCTGGCCCTCAGCCCATTATGCAGGGCTTGCCTCGAAGCTGGCCGCCAGGGGGTTGCCCGTCGTGCTGCTCGGCTCACCGAAGGACTCCGCAGTCGCAGCCGAGATCAAAGCCCTGGCGCCCGACGCCATCGACCTGACTGGTAAGACGGCGTTGGACGACGCCATCGACATCCTTGCCGGTGCGCGGATTTCGGTCACCAATGACAGCGGCCTCATGCACATCGCTGCGGCAGTGGGCACCCCGGTGGTGGCGGTTTATGGATCGACGTCGCCGCACAACACACCACCGCTGACGCAAAAACGCGAACTGCCCTGGCTCGAGCTCGACTGCTCTCCCTGCCACAAGCGCACCTGTCCACTTGGCCACATGAACTGCATGAACCGGCTCGATGTGGAGCGTGTCGCCGCTGCGGCAGACCGGCTGCTTGCGGACAATGAGACACCCGCATGAAGGTGCTCCTGGTCAAGACGTCGTCCATGGGCGACGTCATTCACACCTTTCCGGCCCTCACCGACGCCCTTGCCATGCGCCCCGACCTTGAAATCGACTGGTGCGTGGAAGAATCGTTCGTCGACCTGGTGCGCCTGCATCCGGGCGTCGGCCGCGTCTACCCGGTTGCCGTGCGGCGCTGGCGCAAGTCGTTGTTCGCGGCGTCGACGCGCAAGGAGATCGCCGCGTTCCGTCGGACCATTCGCGCCGAGAAATACGATCTCGTCATCGACGCTCAGGGCCTGATGAAAAGCGCAATGCTGGCGCGGCTTGCTGGCGCATCGATCGCCGGCCTGGACCGCAGCAGCATCCGCGAACCGGTTGCCAGCCTGTTTTATGCCGCTCGCCATACCGTCGCCAAGGACCTGCACGCCATCGACCGCACCCGCATCCTGCTCGGCAAGGCGCTGAATTACGAACCGGATCTGGCCTCGTTGTCATATGGGTTGCTTCCCCAGCCGGCTGGCAAGACCAGCGAACGCGGCGTCTTCTTGCTCCACGGCACCAGCTGGCCAAGCAAGCACTGGCATCAGGCCGGCTGGATAGATCTGGCCCGCCGGCTCGTTGATGACGGCTTTCTCCCCATTGTGACCTACGCAACGGCAGCCGAGCAGGCCGTGTCGGAGGAAATCGCCCGGGCCGTACCCGAAACCAGCGTAGTCCCCAAGACCGGCCTGGCGGAAGTCGCCGATGTCATGAGCCATTGCGTCGCCGCGGTCGGCACCGACACCGGGCTGACCCATCTCGCCTGCGCATTCGATCTGCCGACAGTTCAGATTTCGCTCAGCACGGTGCCGGGCCTCACCGGCCCACGCGGCGGCCGTGTCGATACCGTTGCCGCTGATATCGACTGCGCCCCCTGCCGCAAGCGCGACTGTCCGCTGGTACCGAAAGGCCAGGTGCAGCCCTGCGCGAAAACCGTCACCGCGTCAGAAGTGGTCGGGCGTTTGCAAGCATTGATGACGCCCAAATCCTGAAATTTGGACAAGCGTGGTTGTGAGCAGTCCCGTTATGACTCGAACTTCAGCTTCGAGTGAATCGGCAGGGAAGCCGCGCCGATTGCCAGGGCCTTGGGGCCAAGGGAACTGGCTTTGATGACCGTTGTGGCGACCCCTTCGGCCGCAACCTTTTGCTCCAGCACGTCCATCAATTCTTTCGTGGCTATCGAAGAAAATACCATGGTCGGGACTGTCGTGAACTTGCTGAGGTCCTTGACCAGTTCCGACAGATTTTGGCTGCTCCGAGCTGCCCAATCGGCAACGAGACCATCTTGCATTCCGACTCCGGCGCGCAATTGCTGCCGGACCTGAAGCCAGGTCTCGGTGTCGAGGACAGGCGAGCAGACCGTCGAGCCGCTGTATATTCGCCCACCCAGAACGAGACGAGGCTTCAGGCTGTCGCTGACGTGACAGTAAAGCATTTCGCCGATCGATTTCGCTTCGCCGAACAGCATCTCTGCACTGGCCGCGGCGGTGATGTCGTTCTGGATGTACACTTCCAATCCGGTATGGGCGGAGAGATTGTTCTCGAAATTGTGCTGCAGGACGGCTTTTCCGATCTCCTCGTCGACTCCGAACCGATCGGGCAAGGTCACACCAATTCCGGTCAAATAGGAGCGCTGGTCCGCACTGACCTCATCCAGCAACTCTTTGATGATTTCGTCCAGTCCACCCTGGACCGACACGACATCCAGAGCCGGCAAATCGATCGTATTTCCGATGAGCACCTCACCGATGAAATTGATCAGAACCGCCTCGATGTCCGAATGATCAATGTGGAGACCGATCGAAAAGGCTCCATTCGGATTGAGCCTGATCGGCGTTGTCGGAGGGCCGATTCGACCCCGCACAGCCTCGCCTTTGATAATGAGGTTGTCGCGCTCCAAAGCACGCACGATGACGGAGATCGTCTGCGCGGAAAGTCCGCTTTGCTGACCGATCTCCAAGCGTGTCATGCTTTCGTGCTGAAGCAGCAGCGACATGATCAGACGCTCGTTGAAACTGCGCGCCAGCACCTGGTTCATGCCACCGGGGTGCTCGGTGCTTCGGACGCTCGGTGGCGGTGCAAATCGCATATCTGGCAATGGTCAGGCCTTTTTGTGTGGGATGCCGGTCGCGGCGGGCATTTTGCGGTATTGTGGAGATGTCACACGTTATCGACTGATCGCTTCCGGCATCGGTTGTAGTCGGGCCGTCATCTGGTCGATCCACCCGATCGCATCAATCTCTTCCGCAACAGCGTGCGCAAGCTCCTTGTGGGCGTTCGGATCGAGGTGAAAACCGTCAGCATCGCTTGAGCTCACCACGAGCGCGGCATCGAAAAAGTGAACCTCCATCGCGTCCGCCAGACGCTCATATTCTTCAGCCAATGCCAAAGATTTTTCATGCGCCCCGTCAAAGACGTTGGACCATTCTTTCAGGTCCTTGGCCGTCGGCGGAGGCGCAATCACCAGGATCTCTGGAACCTTGCCATCAACGCCGGCGGGCATCGATTTGATATCGGTAATCAACGCACCAACACCCATGGCGATCTCGGAGGGCGATTTGTTGAACCGCGCCTTCAGATCATTGGTGCCGAGCATGATGATGATCAGATCCAGCGGCTTGTGGCTCATGATACAGGGCCTCAAATACCGCCGGCCGTTTTTCTCCGATCCTTCGATCTCATCATCGCTGACGGTGGTGCGGCCGCTCAAACCTTCTTCGACAACCAGCCAGGCATCGCCCAGGAGCGTTCGCAAGATTCCTGGCCACCTGACGTCAGGCGGGTATCGATCGTCCGGCTTGTTGGCCGTTGTCTGCCCGTAGGTGTTTGAGTCTCCGTAGCACAAAACTGTCCGCATGATCATCCAGTACCCGAATATGCGATTAATTCCAAAACCTTAAGCGGTGCAGATCCGCAAGATTCCTGCGCGATAGTAGAAGCGCCGGCCCATATCGTCAATATTAATTCAAGATGAATAATTATTGACAGCTCCCCCGAATCTATGCTCACTAAAGGCACGGCGCCGGACCTGACCGTCCATAAACGCGCCAACTGCAAGCCAGCGCTTTCAAGGGAGGACGTGATGATGTTCAGAAAGTTTCTTGCCGCAATCGGAGCAGCTGCGGTGCTTTCCATCGCAGCGGTTTCGCCAGCCGTTTCAAATGATGACGGCCCGATACTCGTTGTCAGTGGACCGCTGTCCTGGCCATTTTTCGCCGCCGTCAAAAAGGGTTTTGACGATGGTGCTGAGACCTTCGGAATCGATTATCAGTACATCGCCGTCACCGACACGGCGAACATGACCAGCGACTATCCACGGCTGCTTCAACAGGCCATCAGCCGCAACCCGCGCATGCTTCTTGTCGGTGAATTTTTCCCGGATGGAATGGATCCTCTGATCAAGGAAGCCACCGCTGCGGGCATCCCCGTTCTCATCCACAATTCCGGTCAGACACTCTGGGAGCAGAACGGCTCGCTCGGATTCGTTGGCGAGGATCCCTATCAAATGGGCTACAAGGCCGGCGAGATACAGGCGGATGGCGGCGTAACGCTTGGTCTTTGCTTCAACCAGGTGCCGGGCAATCCGACCGTTGAGGAGCGTTGCAACGGCTATGTCGCTGCCATGAAGGAAGCCGGCAAGAAAACGATCTATCAGACGATCGGAACCGGTGACGCGACCAATCCCCAGGCGATGACCCAGGCGATCAAGGGAACCCTTCAGGCAAACACAGGGATCGACGGCATCTACACACTCAACGCCGTACCGGCAATGTCAGCACTGCGTGCCGTGGACGAAGTGGGCAGGAAGGGTGAAGTGATGGTCGGAACGGCCGATCTTTCCAACGAGGCCCTGCTGGCGATCAAGAACGGCGACCTGGCCTTCGCCATGGACCAACAGCCCTATCTGCAAGGATTCATGTCCATGCAGATCGCCCACCAGTTCCTGAATTACGGTCTGCACCCGATCGGGCATGTCAAAACCGGCCCTCTGGTCATTGACAGCTCAAATGTGGAAGACACACTCAGGGTCAACCAGGAACACGCCGGAGTCCGCGGCGCCTCTTAGAGCCTATCATAGTTAGATTGAACCATTCTGCCGAGGTGAATTTGCGTCAAGGTCGAGGTCAAAACGCAGGCCGGGCTGGTGGCCCGGCCGAGGCTTTGAGCGAAGGAATTGGCGCAAATGCGCCCGGCCCTTCGGGTTTGCTTCAAATCTAACCATGATAGACTCTAGTCGCCGCATGCAATCCACGGGCGACCAACGGCCAACAGGAGATGTCTGTGCTTGGCAATTTCATGCGTCGCCCGGAAGCCGGCGCCTTCGCCGCCTTCTTGATCACCTACCTCTTTTTTGCGGTGGCCACATCCGGCGCGGGCTTCGTCTCCATCAATGGAACCGCGGGCTGGTTGAACTTGGCAGCGGAACTGGGAATCGTCGCCATCCCGGTCGGGCTGCTGATGATCTCCGGCGAGTTCGATCTGTCCATTGGCTCGACCGTGGGTGCGGCGTCGATGATCCTCGCACTGGGAACCAATCAATTCGGTCTCCCGATATGGCCGATGATCGCGCTTGCGCTTTGTGCCGGCGCGCTTATCGGCCTGGCCAACGGTCTGGCGGTCGTCAAGACCAATCTGCCGTCCTTCATTGTGACATTGGCAACGAATTTCATCGTCATCGGTGCGACGATGGGCATTTCGCGGCTTATCGCCAATGTCACGTCGAGCTCGATCATAGCCTCGGACAGCGCCAAATTCCTCTTTGCTGCACGCTGGGGCCAGGCCAACATTTCAATACTGTGGTGGTTGCTCGTGGCCTTCATCGGCTACCGTGTTCTCAGTCGCAGCGTCTTCGGCAACTGGATCTACGCAACCGGCGGCAATCTCGACGCCGCCCGGGGCGCCGGCGTTCCGGTCCAAAGGGTTAAGATCGTCCTTTTCGTCGCGACCGGCGTGGCGGCCGCCCTGGTCGGCATCCTTCAGGGGATCCAATGGAATTCCGGCAATTCAACCTATGGCATGGGCTATGTCTTTCAGGCGCCGATCGTGGTGGTCATAGGCGGCGTCCTTTTGACCGGCGGCTACGGCAGCGTCATGGGGATTGTCCTCGGTACCGCACTCTTCGGCGTCATATCGAGCGGTATTTTCTATACCGGCTGGAACACAGACTGGATCCAGCTTTTCCTCGGCCTGTTGCTGGCAATAGCGGTTCTTGCCAACAACTATGTCCGCCGTCTGGCACTGTCCGGCAGATAGGGACGCCATGACTCATCCCCTTATGGAATTACGTGGCGTCGACAAGTTTTTCGGATCGACCAAGGCCCTCAAACACGTGTCCATGCAGGTTGATCCGGGAAAGATCCTCTGCCTGCTTGGAGACAACGGCGCGGGCAAATCGACGCTTATCAAAATTCTCTCCGGATACCACCATCCAACCGCCGGCACGGTTTTGTTCGAAGGCGAAGCGGTGCGTTTCACATCGCCGCGAGAAGCGCGCCAGAGGGGAATTGCAACCGTCCACCAGGACGTCGGATCCATCCCACTGATGAGCGTGGGTCGAAACTTCTTCCTCGGTGCCGAACCCGTCAAGGGACGCTGGCCCTTCAGTAGCATCGACACACAACACGCAAATCAGGTCGCTTTGGAGCAGATGCAAAAATTCGGCCTCACACGTGTGAAGTCGGGCGATCAGCTGGTTGGAACAATGTCGGGCGGCGAACGCCAGGTTCTGGCCATCGGGAGAGCAATGTATTTCGGCGCAAAGATGCTGATTCTGGACGAACCGACTTCGGCGCTTGGCGTCAAGGAAGCCTCAATGGTGTTGAAGATGATGAAAATCGCCTGTCAGAACGGAGCCGGCATTGTCTTCATTACGCACAATGCGCGCCATGCCATGAGCGTCGGCGATCGGTTCGTCGTTTTGATTCAGGGCGAAGTTGCCGCGGCATTCGATCGCGGCGAAAAAACCCGCGACGAAGTGATCAATCTCATGGCCGGCGGCGAGGACATCAGCGAGTTGCGGGACGATCTTGAACAAATCGAGTAGAAGGGTGACAAACCTGCTATGTTGGATCGAAGAACGACGTGGACGATCGATGTCATTGTGGTAGCGGACGGTCCCTGACCGAATGCTGCGGCCGCTTCCTCAGCGGCCAGGCCCTTCCCCAGACCGCCGAAGAACTGATGCGGTCGCGCTACACCGCCTATGTGCTGAAGAACATTGACTATCTTCGCGACACACTGTGGCCGAAACACCAGTCCGGCTTCGACATGCCGTCGGTTCGCCAATGGACCGAAACCAACCTCTGGACCGGATTGACGGTGATCCGCACGGCAAAGGGCGGGCCCGGCGACCGGGAGGGCACGGTCCTCTTCCAAGCCCGTTACCTGGCCGGTGGACGACTTGAGACACACCGCGAACTCAGCCGGTTCCGAAAGAAGGCCGGGCGCTGGTACTATGTCGAGGCGCTGCCACAAGAGCACAATTAGCCCACAGCAAGCAGGTTGTGGCGGAGCGAAAGCCGGTTTGAGCCAAGTCAAATCGCAGACGGACCACCTATGGGATAAAGACCGTGCCGGTTCCTGAATCCGGTCTGCGGGAGATCAAGCCATGTACAAAAACATCCTCGTTCCTGTCCTCCTGGACGAAGAACATGACGCGGGAGCATCCTTCGAGGTCGCAAAGGCACTCGCGGGCGACGGCGCCCAGTTCACCGTGATGCACGTCATGGAGACAATCCCGAGCTATGTCGCCTCCCAGATCCCCGAGGAGGTCGTCACCCGATCCCAAGGCGAGACGGAAAAAGCCCTGGCGGAAACAGCCGCCGGCTTGCCCGGCGCAAAGGCATGCCTCGAATCAGGCCATCCCGGTCGATTCATTGTCGACTATGCCAAGGATCATGACATCGACTGCATCATCATTGCCTCGCATCGGCCGGGCATCGAAGACTATTTCCTCGGCTCGACCGCCGCACGGGTGGTCCGCCATGCCCAGTGCGCGGTTCACGTCCTGAGGTAGGAGTGTCGGCTGGGATAAGATGATCTGAGTTTCTCAGGCAAATTGCGCGAGGCCGTTTCCGACGGACCAGTTCTCCTTCGGAGAATCATAGACGTTGACGAACACGTCTCGCGGCCGGATGCCGGGGCTCTCCTCCAGCAGCTCCGCAATTCTGCAAAACAGTGCCTTTTTCTGGTCGACGGTGCGCGTGTCAAAGACCGTGATGCGGATATAGACGAGATCGTTGCTTCGCTCGATGTCATAGGCGTTGCCATGGCGGAAATTGGCTGCGTCATGTTCGGTGATCGTCATGAACTGATCGTCCTCGGGCACGTTCAATGCCTCGCGCAACGCCTGATAGAGACTGTCGAAAATCGCCTGTCGGTAGGCTGGCGACTTTCCGTCCCGCATGGAGATGTTGACGATCGGCATGACAGCCCCTTTCGAATTTCAACAATGACAAAAGGCTAGTTAACATCACCGGACGCCGTTCGTTCTTATTTCAAAAATAACGATTGAAAATGACAAACAGGTTTGGGAGCTACCTCCCGCTTGATCCGCGTCGCGGATCCGCGGGTCGAAGCACGAATCTGACTCCGGCTAATTTCAAAGTAAGCCGCCGTAATAATTGAAACTTAACGTTACAGACAGATGCCGCAATCTGTCCTTCATGCGGTTCGATAATCGTCCTAGCATGCGCGCTCGGGTGGATTGCTTGACATCGGGCGGGTTCAAGGGGCGGCCGCTTTCGCGACCGACTAACAATCGAATTTTGCGGTCTCGCTGCAAAGTGAACCGAATGGGACAAGGCGAAACACATGCCCTCTTACGATTTCAATTCCACATCACTCGACATCAATGTCCGCAGCAGCTGGGGCTCCGGCATGGTGGTCGACCTCGGGCTGTCGGCGGTGTCTGCTCTGAACGGGTGGACGATCGAATTCGAATATGACGGCGACATCGTCAACATATGGAACGCCCGCATCGTCTCGCGCGACGGCAATCGGTATGTCATCGAGAACATGGGCTACAACGCCTCCGTTGCCGCCGGCCAGACCACGGGGTTCGGCTTCCAGGGCAGTGGAAGCGCGACCGAAATCACGCCGATTTCGATCAACGGCGAAACCTCCGGTGATACGGACCCCGAACCAGATCCATTGCCGACAGTGGCAGTGTCGGATGCCTTGGCCTCTGAAGAGGACGGGACGATCAGCTTCGACATCTCGCTGTCGGAAGCCTCGGATCAGGACGTGACCGTGACCTACGAAACGGTCGCCGGGTCGGCTCAAGCAGGTAGTGATTTCGTGCCTCAAATGTCGCAGGTCGTCATCCCGGCCGGCCAGACCAGCGTCTCGGTCAGCGTGCCGCTGGTGAACGACACGGTGCAGGAGAGCACCGAACAATTCGAGCTTCGCCTGACATCGGCCGATGGAGCGGAAATCGCCGATGGAGCGGGTCTCGGGCAGATCACCGACAGCGATCCGGGCGACCCGCCGCCGGATCCGACGCCGCCCATGGTGTCGGTGGCCGATGCCAGCGCCAACGAAGGCAACCCGGGCGATGTGGGCAGTGGATCTTCCGATCCATCACTGGGTACGGGGTCGTTGATTGCGGACGGACCATTGTCGACATCGGGCAATCAGGTCATCGACGTGAACGGCAACTCGGTCCAGATCCGGGCCGTCAACTGGTTCGGCGCCGAAAACGACGTGCGCGCGCCACATGGGCTGTGGTCCCGTCCGATGACCGACATGATGGACCAGATGGTGGCCGAGGGGTTCAACGCCATCCGCTTGCCGTTCTCGGTCCAGAACATCCTCGAGGATCAAGTGGCGACCAGTGTCGCCGGCGATCCGAGCCTTGCCGGGCTGACAACGCTGGAGATATTCGACCGGATCGTAGATTATGCCGAGCAAATCGGCATCAAGATCATTCTCGATGCGCACCGGATCACCCAGGGCAACGGTGCCGAGGGCATCTGGTATTCAGGCCAGTATGACGAAACCGACTGGATCGATGCCTGGGAAATTCTCGCCAACCGCTACGGCGATTCGACCGCCGTCATTGGCGCGGACCTTCTCAACGAGCCGCATCTCGGAACCTGGGGCACCGGGCAGCGCAATGATTGGCCGGCAGCCGCAGAGATCGCCGGCAACGCGGTGCTCGACATCGCCCCCGACTGGCTGATCCTGGTCGAAGGCATCGGCAGCTACGACGGCGATCCCTATTGGTGGGGCGGTCAACTCCAGGGTGTGCGCGACCGGCCTGTCGTTCTGAATGCCGATGACAAGCTTGTCTATTCGCCGCACGACTATCCGGCGTCGATCTTCAATCAGCCCTGGTTTACAGACGGTTCCGACCTTTATGAGGTATTCCGCGAGAACTGGGGTTTCATTCACGAGGAGGGAATAGCGCCGATTCTTCTCGGAGAGTTCGGCTCCCGTCTCGAAAACCCACTCGATCTGGTCTGGGCCGAGGCCATCACCAATTATCTCGCCGGCGATTTTGACGGCGACGGCGTCAACGATCTGGGTGACGGCGAAATGGGTCCGAGCTTTGCCTGGTGGTCCTGGAACCCGAACTCCGGCGATACGGGCGGCTATCTGAATGATGACTGGCTGACCGTTCGGCAGAATGCTGCCGATCTGCTCGATCCGCTGCTGGAAAGTGATGCGACCGGCGGCGGAGGTGGATCCGGGTCGATCCTGATGACCTTCGATATTGCACTGGATGCGCCGGCAGGCGCCCCTGTGGAATACACCTTCGAAACCCGCGACGGCACGGCCCTGGCGGGTGAAGACTATGTCGCGACGTCGGGAAATCTTGCTTTCGCAATCGGACAACAGACCGCGACCATACAGGTTGAGTTGCTGCCGGATACCGATGTGGAAGGGGACGAGACCTTCTCACTCGTGTTGATCGATGACGACGGAAACGAAGTCTCCGCGATGGGTACGATCATCGATGATGACATCGACGACACAGGCGATGATCCGGGCGACACAGGCGGGGGCGATACCGGTGGCGGTGACACCGGCGGTGGTGGACCGTTCGTCGGCGGCGGGCAGACCTACTATGTCGGCCAGACCACGGTCGTGACCGGGTTCGACCCGACACGCGACGTGCTCGATCTCGGACCCAACTCGATCCACAACCAGATCCCGATCGACACGCCCGACGGCTTCATGATGCTGCACATGTTCAACAGCAGCCTCTCGCTGCTGGTGGAAGGCGTCAGCCTCGCCGATCTGCATCCGGAGAACTTTGCACCGATATCCGATGCGCATCTGCAGCAGGACCTGAGTGCGGTTCTCGCCTATGAAAACGGCACCGGCCTCGTCCGGCCGAACACCGTCTACATCCGGTCGCACGAACAGGGCCTGGAAGAGATCGTCGACTTCAACCCGGCGACCGACAAGATCAGCTTCTTCTATCTCAGCGTCCGCGGCGATGGACAGCGCAACTTCGCGGTCGAAGACACGGCCGAGGGCGCCCGGTTCTACAACCCGTTGTCAGGGCAGAGCCTGACGCTTCGTGACGTCTCCTTCTCCGAGCTCAACAGCTCCCATTTCGAATGGCGCGCCAACCAGCTGGAGGACGGCATCGCCGGACGCATGGGTCTGGATGCCGTGATCAACGGCTTCACCTATGTCACGGAGAACATCTTCACCGGCAAGAGTGTCGCCATGGCCGGTGGCGTCGACCGCGCGCCCTATCACAGCGTCCAAGGATATGAGGACTATACCGGCACTCCGATTGGCGGGGGCTCTGACAGTGGTGGTGGAGACACCGGTGGCGGAGATACCGGCGATGACCCCGATCCGACTGTGGTGACGGTCACCGGCGGGTCCGTGACGGAGGCCGATCCGGGCACGGATCACATGCATGATTATGGATCGACCCATGTTCATGACGACGGCCATCGCTACATCACATTCCAGGTCTCGCTCGATGCGCCGGCAAGCGAAGAGCTGACCCTGACCTACGCAACAGCGGATGGCACCGCCGTGGCAAACACGACCAGCGATGTGGCCTGGGATTATCACACGGCCACCGGAGATCTGGTCTTCGCCGTCGGCGAGCAGACCAAGACGGTGACGGTCGCGGTGCATCCCGACACGCTGGTGGAAGACACCGAAACCTTCACCTTTGCGGTCTCCGGGGGCAACATCACCGGTACGCTCCAAGCCACCGGCACGATCTACGACAACGACACCGATGATACCGGCGACACGGGTGGTGGCGACACAGGTGGCGATGACACTGGCGATGGTGGGCCGTTCGTCGGCGGCGGACAGACCTACTATGTCGGCCAGACTTCTGTGGTGACCGGGTTCGACCAGACACGCGACGTGCTCGATCTGGGGCCCAATTCGATCCACAACCAGATCCCGATCGACACGCCCGACGGCTTCATGATGCTTCACATGTTCAACAGCAGCCTCTCGCTGCTGGTGGAAGGCGTCAGCCTCGCCGATCTGCATCCAGAAAATTTTGCTCCTATTGCTGACGCCCATCTGCAGCAGGACCTGAGCGCGGTTCTTGCCTACGAAAACGGCACTGGCCTGGTCCGTCCGAACACCGTCTATATCCGCTCGCATGAGCAGGGCCTTGAAGAAATCGTCGACTTCAACCCCGCGACGGACAAGATCAGCTTCTTCTATCTCAGTGTCCGTGGCGATGGGCAGCGCAACTTCGCGGTCGAAGACACGGCCGAGGGCGCACGCTTCTACAATCCGTTGTCGGGTCAGAGCCTCACGCTGCGTGACGTGTCCTTCTCGGAGCTCAACAGCTCCCATTTCGAATGGCGGGCCAACCAGCTGGAGGACGGGATCGCCGGACGCATGGGTCTGGATGCGGTGATCGACGGATTCACCTATGTCACGGAGAACATCTTCAGCGGCAAGAGCGTTCCCATGGCTGGCGGTGTCGACCGCGCGCCCTATCACAGCCAGCCCGACTATACCGGCACGCCGATTGGTGACGGTTCAAACGATGATGGCTCTGGCGGTGGTGACACCGGCGGCGGCGATTCCGGTGGCGGAAACGATGACACGGGCGATCCCGGTTCAGGTGACGACGGCAGCGCCACCGGATCCCATGAGCTGGTCCTCGACGACTGGGGTGCCGGCTTCGTGGCGCGTTTCATGCTGAGCCCGGACACCGACGTCAGCGGCGGCTGGACGGCGCGCATCGCGACCACGGCGGACATCGTCAACATCTGGAACGCCGAGATCGTCAGCCATGAAAACGGCGTTCTCTTACTGAGCAAAGTATCCTACAACAGCAACGTATCAGCCGGCCAAACCATTGAAGTGGGCTTGCAAGGATCCGGCTCAAGTGCCGGTCTCGAGCTCATCGAAACGACCATGTTCGGCGGATTGCCGGCGTCGCAGGCCAGCAGCCCCCAAGTCGCAGCGGTTCTGGAGGAAGTGGCCGTTGTCGAGGAAGGCGATGGTTCCGATGCGCTGGACGCCCGCCTCGTCGTCGTGAACGACTGGGGGTCCGGTGCGACCGTTCACCTGGAAATCACCAACACAGGTCAGTCGGATCACACCGGCGGCTGGGAGCTCTCGTTCGATTTCAATGCGGATGTCATCAGCGGCAGCTGGAACAATTCCTGGATGGAGACCGCCCAGGGCGATGGCATCACCGTTTCGGATGTCGGCTGGAACGGCACGGTACGCGCCGGAGAAACCGTGGAAGTCGGCTTCTCGCTCAACGATGGGAACCTGGACGAGACCAGACTGAACACGGACGCCGATTTCTATTTTCTCTAACAGGTGTTGGAGGCCGGGCGGTCTATAGGCCGCCCGGATTCAGCCACTCAGGTGGCGGTCCATCTCGGGAGCGGTCGCGCCAAATCGGTGGAACACGAGCACACCGCATCCTGGAAGCGATTTCAAAGCAACGTTGAATTTGATAGCGTCCGGTCTGGCACGCAAGCCAGCGCAAGGCGCATTCTCCCAAACGGGGACCAAGCAAGCGAACGGGCCTGAACCATACCGGGTCTTTCAGCGTAATGGGTCCCATGACGAAACCTCTGCAAATTCACTTTCTTTACGGCACCGAGACCGGCAGCGCGCAGTTTCTCTGCGATGACCTAGTGGATGCGACACCAGACCAATATCGATGCGAGGTGTCGGCCATGAATGACGTCGATCCGACATCGCTGGATCCGGACGTTCTTTACGTCCTTGTGAGCGCCACATTTGGAAGCGGCGACCTTCCGGGAACGGCACAGGTCTTCTTCGACACCCTGGAAGCCCAAAAACCGGTTCTGAGCGATATCCGCTTCGCCGTCTTCGGACTTGGCGACCGCACATTCGCCGAGACCTTCAACCACGGTTCGCAAAGGCTGATGGAGCAAATGCTCGCCTGCGATGCGAAGATGATTGGCGAACGCGGGTTGTTCGATGCGTCGGCCCCAGACATGCCAGAGGACATCGCGTTGCCCTGGTGGACGGAAACTCTGGACCGGCTCTCGAAATGACAGCCTGAGTCGCAGGTCTTGAAGATCCGAGTTTCCAACTGCCGAGTTGCTGAAGACCGAATTATCATTACGAAGCCTTATTTCTTCTGATGGAAGTGATAATAGTTTCAAATGACCAATCGACCGCTCGATCTGGATGCCGTCCGGGCTTTCATTCGCATCGCCGACCTTGGCAGCTTTACTCGGGCGGCTGAGGCAATGCAGACGACCCAGGCCGGGATCAGTCTGAAGCTGAAACGCCTGGAAGAACGGCTCGGCTGCCGGCTCGTCGAGCGAACGCCACGGCATGTGCGACTCTCGGCACAAGGTGCTGCCTTTCTGGAACACGCCCGCGAACTGCTCAGGGCCCATGACCGCGCCTTTGCCGCCTTCAACGAAGTCCGCGAACGCCTGACGATCGGGATCAGCGACCATGTGGCAGGACCTGAACTCCCGGCGCTGATCGCGCGCATGAACGACACGGATTCGCGACTGTTGATCGAAATCCGCATCGGATCGTCGGGCGATCTGATGCAGAGCTTTGACCGGCGTGAACTGGACACCGTCATCGTACGCTTCGACACCGACCGGGACGACGGGGAAACAGTCGCGAAGGAAACAATGGTCTGGTTTGCGGCCTCCGATTGGCAACCCCGCGAGGGCGAACCGCTTCCGCTTGTCACAATGCCGGAACCCTGCGGCGTGCGTTCCATGGCCGAGAAGCACCTGGACGAGGCAGGTGTGCCCTGGACGGAAGTGTTCGTCGGCGGAGGCGTCATGGCGGTGTCCGCCGCCGTCATGGCCGGTCTCGGCGTTGCGGCACTCGCACCGCGCATGCTGCCGCTCGGCGCTGTGGATGTCGGCGCCCGGCTCGGACTTCCCGATCTGCCGCGCTTGCCCATCGTGTTGCACACGCGGGTCAGGGCGGGCCGTGGGCGCGAAGCCCTGAACGGCCTCTCTGCGGCATTCAGGAGCACGGTACGGGATTAGACCTAGATTCGGCGATTTTGAGATCCGTCAGGCGCATTCAAAGGAAAGCAAGTGATAGTTGGGATCTGTGTTTTCTCCGACGACGATTTTCAACCAGGTAAACAGATCGTGCCGCCGACCGGCAAATTGCTCAAAGTCATCGTCGAAAAGGTCATCCGGATAATACACGACGATATCGATCGTTGCCGGGTTCGTCTTCGACGCAATGAATTCCTCAACAGCGCTTTCCTCCCGCTCACCATGGGCAAGCGACGTAACATTACAGGCAACCGGACCATATCCGTGCTGGTCGCTGTCGAACACCAATATCTGATATCCACAGCCGGAACATGTTGCGCGAACCGGACTTAGGAGCACCTCGGGAGTGTTGGGATCACGCTGCCAGCGGAAGGCCGTTACCATGAAGGTCTGGCAATCGCATTTGCACCTCAGCCGGTAGCCGATTGCAATCAGTTCCCCGTGTCCGCCATCTCCAAGCCCAAGCTCTGGACAATCCTTGCCAGCCATTCCAAGCAAATGACCCGGAGTGCCTCGTGAAAACCAGCCTATCTGCTCGTCGAGGTCCAACCAACTGCTCCCATCCGCCCGTATCGGGGCTCAAGTTAGTTCCCCTGCACGATCCGCTGCTCGGCACGGCGAAAACTCTCCGCTAAAACCGTGGCATCGCCCAACGCATGGGCAAGCGAAATGCCGCCCTGCCACTCGACGATGACTTCACGGGCCTTGGCGAGCGCCGTCGAGGGCCTGGCACCGGTGCGCTGCAGCTCGCGGCCGATGAACCCGATCAGCAGGTCGAAGGCCTCGGCCGCGCGAGTGGATGCCTCCGGTGCATCACTGCGAAAATCCCGGACCGCGAGCGCGATGGGACAGCCGCGCTCGACCCGGCTCCGGTTTGATTCCGACAGCCGGCGGATCAGCGCCAGAACCCGGCGGCGCGGATCGTTTTCGGTTCCTGAAATGTCCGACAACATCGACTCGGTCTCCGCCACGAAAATATCGGCAACGCCCTTGGCGATGGCCTGTTTGGTGCGGAAGTAATAGTAGACATTACCAAGAGGAACATCTGCGTCGCCGGCGATATCGGCCAGGCTGGTGCTGCCGTAGCCGAACTGCCAGAATCGATTGGCAGCTGCTGCAAGCAGTTGCTGCCGCCGCATCGCGCCCCGTTTGCTCACCGCTTACGCCCCTTCGCCCCCTGCCGTTCCCTCATCGTCCAGCACTCGCGCCTCCGACGGCAACATGATGGGAATGCCGTCGCGGATCGGATAGGCCAGTCCTGCCTGTGTCGACACCAGCTCGTTGGCCTCGGCATCCAGCGTCAACGGCCCTTTGGTCAGCGGACAAACCAGCAGGTCAAGCAGTTTCGGATCGATGGTCGCAGAGCGCCGCGCTTCGGTCATGTCGGGCCGGGGGTCTCCGGTTTATGGCGCTCTACTGTAGCACCGTGTCGTAGTCGTCATTGTCGCGCGCCAGTGCAATCTCCGTGATGGCGATCAGCGTGTCGGCGCGGGTTTTCAAATCGGGTGCTTCGAGCAAAGCCTGTTTCTCCGCTGGCCCGTAGGGCGCCATCATCGACATCGTGTTGACCAGGGTCGAGTTGCTCGCCTGTTCGACGCTTTCCCAATCAGCCTCCAGTTCATTGGCTTCCAAATAGGAGCGGAAACTGTCGAGTAAAGCCGTCCGGTCGACATTGTCCTCGCCGCTATCGACCGACAGATCGTTGAGGAAGGGTGCAATGCGGCCTTGCCGGTAAGCCTTTTTCTGCTGAGCCTCTTCAAGCAACCGGAAGCGGCAGATACCGATCAGCGAAATGATGTAGCGGCCGTCGCCGGTTTCCGACAGCGAGGTGATGCGACCCAGCGTGCCCACCGTACACAGTTCCGGGCACTCGCATTTCTCCACATTGCCGGCTGCATCGAAACGTGGCTGGATGACCGCGACGATACGGTTCGACGCCATCGCGTCGTCGATCATGGCCAGGTAGCGGGGTTCGAAGATGTTCAGCGGCATCTGGCCGCAGGGCAAAAGCAGAGCACCTGAAAGCGGAAAAAGCGGGACGTGAACCGGCACGTCCTTCTCCGTTCGATAATGTACGTTTCCAGCAAGCAACGCCACACGCCTCGATCTGCACTCACGATACTAGAACAAGTTCCGCATCAGTCACAACTTGCTCTAAGGATGTGGGCCGCGCGGCCGATTTCTCAAGGCCTTTTTGGGGTTTTTCTGCAGCAGCGCCTCAAGAGAACATCAGCGACGACAACTTGCGCCGCGCCGCAATGGTGGCCGGATCCGTCGGGCCCCAGGCCTCGAAGAAGGTCAGCAGTTGCTTGCGGGCGCCATCGTCCTGCCACTCGCGATCCGCCTTCATGATGTGCAGCAGAAATTCGGCAGCCTGCTCCCGGTCTCCCTGGACGTTGAGGATCTTGGCCATGTCGAATCGCGCCGCGTGGTCGTCAGGATCGGCGGCAAGGCGCGCCCGCAGCGAATCCGGATCGCCAAGCTCGGCCACTTCTTCCTCCAGCGCGAAGCGAGCCAGGATGGCGGCAACATCTGGATCCGCCTTCTGCTCGTCCGTCAGCCCCGCCAGCATCTCCTGTGCGCGATCCTTCTGGTCGGCGGCAATCAGGCATTCTGCCATCCCGGCCATCGCCTTAACGTTGTCCGGCTGCTCCTGCATGATGACGCCGAATATCTGCGCCGCCTGGTTGACGTCACCGGCCGCCAGCATGGCTTTGGCCTCGTCGATCATCGCGCCGATATCCGGGGCGCCGCCGCTCTCCTTGGAGACCTTGTCGATGAATTGGCGGATCTGACTTTCCGGCACGGCGCCCATGAAGGCATCGACCGGACGGCCATTGGCAAACGCCACCACGGCCGGGATCGACTGGATTCCCATCTGGCCGGGGATCGCCGGGTGGTCATCGATGTTGAGCTTGACCAGCTTCACCTTGCCAGCCGACTCGGTCACCACCTTTTCGATTATGGGCCCTAGCTGTTTGCAGGGGCCACACCAGGGCGCCCAGAAATCCACCAGCACCGGCTGGTTCTGCGATTCGGCGATGACGTCCTGGTTGAAGCCGGCCGTCGTGGTGTCCATGATCAGCGCGCCACCGCCCGCGGCTTGAGGCTGATCATTGGCCGGCTGGCCGCCGAAGCTCACGGTTCCGGACATCTGACCGCCCATTGAACCGCCATAGGGATTGTCTTCGTTCTGCATCGTCATCTCCGGATCAGGGGTCTGGCCCCGGTCATCGTGATCGTAAAATCGGCCGTTTGGCCGTCATTTTCAAGACAGCGCCACAATCAGCGGTGTGTGTCCCGTCGATTCCAGGAACCGCACCAGATCATCGCGGCCGATCGACGTTGTGGCATCATTGCGCAGCGGATGCGCATTGATGATGTCATGCCGCATCAATGCCTCGTCGAGTATGACCGTTACACTGCACTCGGTATCATTCACGGCGCCGAAGGCGGTGACCGAACCGGGAATGACGCCAAGCAGCTCCATCAGCGGCTCAGGCTTGCCGAAGGACACCCGCCCGGTGGCGCCGATCAGCCGGTGGATCCCCTTGAGATCGATTTCGGCATCTTCCTCCACTGTCACCAGAAAGAACCGCCCCTTCTTGTCCTTCAGGAACAGGTTCTTGGTGTGTCCCCCTGGGATCTCGTCGCGGAGCGACTGAGATTCAGAGACGGTGAAGACCGGTGGATGGTCCTTGGTGCTGTGAGAAATGCCCAGCGCATCAAGCCGTTCGAAAAGCTGGTCGGAAGTCAGCGGTGTGTTGGTTGTTTCGGTGGTCATTTCGGGTCCCGACAGGCGGTCTGTTTCATCGGCATTGGTGATAGGCGGCACGCGACAAAATCGCAATGCCCAAGCCGCCCCGACGTCGATTCATTTTCCTGTTGCATTTGCGATGCGGTTGCGCCATATAGCGCCGAACGCGGGGCTCGCTCCGGGTTTACCTCAGCCGGTTGTCACTTTGATCCGGCAATGCCGAGCGGGCGTAGCTCAGGGGTAGAGCATAACCTTGCCAAGGTTAGGGTCGTGAGTTCGAATCTCATCGCCCGCTCCAGTTTCTCCCATTGTTTGCCATTTTGACTGGAAAGCTTTTCCGCCACCGGTCCGTTGCCGTGTGCATTCGTCACAAAGCCTGACTTCACACGCTTCGGCCAAAACCCCAGAGGATCCCGAGATGCCCACCAAGGAATACGCGCTGACAATGGCTCGCTACAATCTGTGGCAAAACCAGAGCTTGATGGCGGCAGCCGATGGCCTCTCAGCCGCCGAACGAGAACAGGATCGCGGCGCCTTTTTCGGTTCGATCGAAAAGACCCTGTCGCATGTCTTTTGGGGCGACATGCTGTGGATGAGCCGATTCGCGGGAACGCCACCGCCGGATGGCAGCGGTCAGGAATCGGTCAATTTTATCCGAAGCTGGCAGCAATACCGCGTCGATCGAAGGGCCTTTGACGACCAGATCCTCAACTGGACGCACCAGATTGCGCCCGATTGGTTCGAAGGCGATCTCACATGGTATGCGGGGTCAGTGGGCCGTGAGTTGACACAACCCCGTAAAACCCTTGTCATTCAGTTTTTCAACCACCAGACACACCATCGCGGACAAGTCCATGCGATGCTGACCGCCGCCGGCGCAAAGCCGGAGGATACGGATCTGCCACTTATGCCCGACCACATACGCCGTATGTGAGTTTGCCGGTGTGCGCAGTCTTTGCTGGCAGGGCCATTGAGTTGTTCAAGCGCGCCGGACCCAACGATCGCGTCATCAATTCAAAGGGCGAACCAGCCGTTCAATAGCTGTTTGTGCGCCAATCGTGCGAGCCTGATCAGGTTTTGTCACTCGGTGTCGTTGAACACGACAAGGAAGTCGATATGCACACGGACAAGATTCCCGACGCTATCGTATCCGCCTACCACCGGATAGTTGCCATCTCCCCATCCCGAGTGAACAATGACTATGTTTTCGCCCTCACTCGCCAGCGGTAATTCGATGTTTGCGATGCCGTCGCGAATATGGTCGGGATCGTCCATACGATTGAACCAACTTCCGGCAGATTCATTGTCGAAAACATCGTTGTACCAATCGCTGCTATCCGGCATGCAACGCCGCACAGCCTGATTGTCAACAAAGCACGCGGTACCGGCGTCCACAGGAAAACCATGGTAACTGCCGTCAAGCCCAATCTCTGGTGGGACCTGCTCGTCGCTCGGAGTAATGATGCTTCTACGAACTTCTGGCGCGGCTTCGTCGAGCAATAATGTGACATAAGCTTCTCTGAGATGAGAACCATCCCTGGCATCGCTGACGTCAGCCATTGTCACAGTCACTGGATACTTTCCCCTCGGCACATTGACTGTCCGATTGCCGTCACGGCTCAAACAGGAAAAGGGGTCACACGCCACGAGTTCCCCTGATGGGAGTGCTAGTTCTCCGCAATCAACCGTGCTCAATCGAAATTCATTGCCTTCAACGGTAACGTTGACACCTGATTTCAAGGCGCCCCAGAAACCCACATTTGGATATACCAACTAAACGTCTCCCGCCGGTTGAACTACCGGCCCAGGTGGCCATGAAATTTGTCGGAAATAGGTCCCGCTTGACATTTGGCATCGCTGAAATATCAGTTCCCAGTCCAGACACGCGCTGTGCGGGGCGGTGCAACCATAAATCTCAGTTACAAATGGGCTGTTCGCTGGATGACAGCATTGCGTGGCACACGATCAGTGTCCAATACGTTCTGGGAACCCCGCAATCCCACAAGAGCAAATTCACACCTTTCTGCTACTCTCTGCAGGTGGTTCGAATCGGCATTCGTCACCATCCGCACACAACCAGAATTCCAACAACGACGACCTTCTGAGCCTTTCCTTGAGACACTGCTTTTTGCGGCAGCCTAGCCTGCTTTTCGGATCAGACAGTCGCTGTCTGCACGCATTAACTACGTCTTAAGCTTCCACCATCATGACAATGGTTTCGGGTCGCACACCGTCATGTTCCATGGCCGCCGCGCCGAGTGGTCCGTTGTTGATTTCAATGAATTTGTCGATATCGGGGACGCGAGCCGACAGGCCGACCTTGTTTGGATCAGTGGGGTGCACAAAGGTCACGATGTCAAAGGCAACATCCTTGAAAATCTCGTGGCGTTTGGGCGAAGCGAGCCAGTGATCGACATTGTCCACTTCATGAATAGCGATAACCCGGGGCATCTTTCTTTCTCCACTTCAATACGTACTTGCGCCAACGGTTTCGGCCGCAGATTCTGGCGTGCCAGATGACAGCAGCGCCGCAAATCGGGCCCGATTGGTCCAGAACACCAGGCCACCGGTCAGGACAAGGACGAAGGCAAGCGGCAGCCCGCCCGGGTTGAGCACTGCGTGAAACAGGACGATCGCCGTCATGATCGGTGCCAACAGGGCCAATCCAAGCGCCGGTGCCCGGTTGCTCAACAACAGAAGCGCACCAATCAATTCGACGCCTTTCATAAGTGGCCAGAAGAACCCGCTCTCCTTCAATGCTGCTTCGAAGGCGAGGCCCTGGGCCGAAGTGGGCGGATGGACCATATGGCTGCCCGTTAGGATGAATGAAAAACCGTCCAATGCGCCGATCAGAAAGATACCTCCGAGCAAAATGCGCGGGGCGCTGACCATCAGGATCTGCTTCAGGTTGGTGCCAGCCATCGTGAATTTCCTTCATTTTTGAATTGCCTTTTCTTCGGCATTGATCCGAATATGCCCGCACAATGGTGTCAAACCAGCGAATAGTATGCAGACCAGATGAACGAAATTCAGATTCGAAACCTTGATCTCAACCTGCTCCTCGTCTTTCGGGTGCTGATGGAGGAAGGCAGCGTGAACCGGGCTGCCGAACAATTGGGCCGCACGCCGTCTGCGATCAGCCACGCATTGGGAAGGCTGCGTGAACAGTTGAACGACCCTCTCTTGGCGCGTGTTGGTGGGATCATGCAACCAAGCCCCCGGGCAAAGGCGCTCTATGAGGAAGTTCGGCCGATCCTTTCGCGGATCGAACGCGCCGTACAACCACCCGCTGCCTTTGATCCGACTAGCAGCACCCGAATATTCACGATGGCGGGGCCTGCATTGGACACGTTCGCTTCGGGTATCGTCTCGCGGATGCACAAGGTCGCCCCCGACACGGGCCTCGCCTGGCAGCACTACACCAAAGAGACCATCAGCCAGTTGATGAGCGGCGAAGTCGATATCGCCTTCGCCAATGCCAATTTTCCGCTGCCTGAAGGTTTGACCGGTCAGGTATTGCGGCCAATGAAGCGATATGTGTGGGCCCGGCGCGACCACCCGGCAGCCAACGAATGGTCCCTGGAAAGCTGGCTATGCTACCCCCATGTCGTCGTTCGGATACCCGCTGCCATCCACGGAACCGTAGAGGAGCATCTTGCCTCCTTGGGTTTGAAGCGACGCATCGGATTGCATGCAGCCAGTTGGTCGGGGATCGCCCCCGCGCTCAAGGGCACCAATATGCTGGCCAATACGCTTGGCGTGGCGGTATTTGAGTGTGCAGACGGCAAGGATCTTCAGATTTTCGAGCCGCCCGAGGCAATGCCCGACATTGTGTTCCGGGTCATGTGGAAGACCGAGCTTGATGCCGATCCGGCACTCACATGGCTACGGAATATTGTGCTGCAAACGATTGAGGATTTGTTTGCAGAAGTCGAAGAGTGGATTGCGACGTCAAACATTATCCAACCGCACAATGTCCAGCGCTGATCGCATTGCATATCCTGCAAGCAGACGCCCGCAGATCCTTGGCTTTCAGTCAACGGGCACGGGCGTGCTTGGTGCTGGAGCGGTCACGGGCCGGTCGGGTGCCGGAGCCGATTCCGGCCGATTGAACGTCGCGTAAAGCAGGACACCAGCGACAACGACAACCGTCAGGCCAATCGGTGCAAATCCGGCCAACTTGGCGGAGCGCGTCAGCCCCTTGCTGAAAATGGCGACAACCATCGCGACGATCGCGACACCGAGGGCCGCCACTTGCCAGAGGACAAGCACTTCCAGCGCCTTGAACCCGGTATCGATGTTGCGCGGTCCCTCGACCTGTCGCGCCGCGATGATGGATGTAGCAATCAATACCACCCACACAAGAGCGAGCATGTACATCAGTCGTTGCATCAATCGGTCTCCCGCCCAAACCCTATCAGGCGCTCTTCTGTGTGTCGCGCGTTACCACTTCCCGTCAGCACCCTCAGCACAGCGGCCGGCCTGGAAGTACCGTCCGAGCTTCAGGGCAAGTCAGGTGCGAGTGTTTTAACGGCCCGTCTTAAGGGAGACCGCAAAGCAAAGCCGTATCCTGAAAGATCTCTATTGAAGAGCACCAACGAAGATTTCGCTCCGCCCCGACGCTTGTGCACCCATTCAAGTGTTTCATGGAAACTTCCGCTTTCGCTGAGAGTAACTCCCTACCGTTTCTAAATGCGGATACCATCCATCCTATTACCTTGCCTGACGGCACCGTCTATCGCGACACGGTCTACCTTAAGAACGTTATCGACCATCCCCGAATAGAAGCAGGCGAATACAGCTACTAGACGTATTCGGAAAAGCCCAAAGACACGGCTGGAAGACGCCCAGAAGATTGAGATCGATCCGGCGAAAATGAATTTCGTTCATTCAGCATGAATCTTGTGAGCTTCGCTAATCATGAAATTCATGCATCTAATCCGCCTGTTCAAGAAACCAAAAAGGACAGTGTGATGACGCCCCCTCACCTCGAAGACACCGCTCGGCAATCCGCAATGGCGGACGCCAGCAATCTGATCCGCCCGAAACTGCACCATGTAAATCTGAAGACCACGCGGCTCGATGAGATGGTGGACTGGTACGGGATGGTGCTCGGCATCGAGGTCAATTTCCGTTTCCCGGGCGGTGCTTTCGCAACCAATGATGCGGCCAATCACCGGATCGCTTTCCTCGCTGTCCCGGGACTGAAAGACGATGCGGACAAGGTCAATCATGTAGGATTGCATCATCTTGCGTTCGAGTATGACAGCTTCGACGATCTCATGGTGTCCTATGCGCGCCTGAGAGACATTGGGCTGATGCCGGAGGTCTGTCTGGATCATGGGGTAACGACATCGCTCTACTACGCTGATCCGGACGACAACCTTGTTGAGCTACAGGCCGACAACTTTCAAAACTGGAACGCTTCAACTGACTGGATGCGCACGGCGCCCGCCTTCGCGGAAAATCCGGTCGGGGATTTCTTTGACGCAGAGGCAATTTATCAGGATCATCTCGATGGAAAGCCGTTCGACCAAATCAGGACGGGCATATCCGACGGCGCCTATTCGCCTTCAAAAGCGCCAAATCTGCGTCTCCCCGCACCGTGAATTTTGTCGCACTCTCCGGGCCTTCCTGTAATGTGTCACCATTGGGCGGCCCGTTTTGATTGTTTGTTGGCCTTCATCTGAGAGTCGTCCCCCGAACACCTGGCATCCATCACGCGAAAGGACCCAATGTGTTTGAAGCCGTAAACCCAGACACCATCGCCAAGCCGGCCAGCCACTACAATCATGGCCTCTATGTTCCGGCGGGATTGGGATTGTTGTCATTGTCCGGGCAGCTTGGCGAGCGACCTGATGGCTCTTGCCCCGCGGACGCCTACGAACAATCCATCCAAGCCTGGCAGAATGTTGTCGCCATTCTGGCGCAGAAAAATCTCGGCATCGAAAGCATCATCAAGGTCACGTCCTATATCGTCGGGGAAGATCCGATAGCGGCCTATGTCCAGGCCCATAAGGAAATCGTCGAGGGACGCAAGCCGCCCTGGACGCTGGTCGTGGTGAAAGCGCTGGGCAATCCTCAATATCTTGTCGAGGTGGATGTGCTGGCGGCCGGCTAGGGCAGGAGACAAGCCCGTTCTGCCCAAAGCAAATCCGCCGTTACCGTCTTGGGCTTATTGAGACAGATTCAACTGCTGGATCTGCCGGCCGATCGTCTCGTAGGTCTCCATGAGATCCTGCGCCGTCTCGGGCTTGTAGAAGTAGGTAATGTCATCCTCGTCCGGAGATGCGCATTTCTCCAGATAGATCTCCACGTTGCCAGGTGTCTGGTAGCCAATTGTGAAAACCTTGATGCCCTGTGCCTTGATCGCAGCGCAAAGATCAACGGTGTTGGCGTTGGCGGTATCGATGTCATATGACGTATGTGTATATTCGTTTCCGGCAAAGGCTGTGTTGAACATGCCGTCCGTCATCAGGATGATATACTTCGACAGCTTTTCGTCCGCAGACATGTCTCCCGGGTCCGAATCGGTACCGGCGATGTAATCGACCCAATTGTGGGATATGGTGTACCAGGCCCATTGCAGCCCGATATGGCCAGCCGTATAGCCGCTTTGCGAGAGATCATCGACTGCTTCCTTCAACATGGTCTCATCGCGGCTCAGAAGAACCAATTCCGATGAGGGGCAATCGTCGACGCCAAGGCGCGAATCGCGGCTGATCATCCCGTACGAAGGATTGGCATCCGAGAATTGGTAGGACGAACCGGCGGATGCAGGCTCTTTGCGGTCCGTGGCACAGCCATCCTTGCTCTTGCCGTTTGATTCTACGACGAAATCGTACGGAATGTTGGTGCACTCGAACTCGGTCTGGCCATCTTCGTTGACCCCGAGATTCGTGCACTCGGCTCCGTAGGACTCCAGATGGATCTTGACGTCATAATTGTTGAGGTAGTCGGGGTCGTAAACCGGAGCGTCGCTCTCCGCATCCAGATAATCCGGGAAAACGTAATCGGCAAGCGGGCCGGCATTGACGCCGTAGGAATAGGGAACAAGGCTGACACGCGAACGCGTGTAGTACTGAGTGTTGACGGCAAGCAGGGTTGATATCCCCAACTTCGCCGCTTGCTTGAGATTGTCCAACCTGCTGCCGGGCCCGCTCCCCATCGAGGAGGTTACATCAAGGACCATGGCAGTCTCACTGTTGCCAACCTTGAAACTGGCTTTCGATACGCTTCTGACCGACTGGATTGTCTTACCGAAAGCAACGCGAAGAAAGGTCGTATTCTGAACCGCACTCACATCGGCGTAGATACTTTCTTCGTCTTTGTCGAGCTCAAAGTCTTTGAGAACATAGACACTTTCATTGAAGCTGTCGTGCTCCATATTGGCGGCAAAAATGCTTTTGAAATACGCCGTGGCCTTTTCCTTGGTCGGGGCCACATCGCCGACCGCAACAGCACGGGCGGTTGCCAGGGTCGCTGCATCGAGCGCGTTGTTGATGCGAGTTTTCAGGTTAAGCGCGCGGGCGTAGTCGAGGGCCAGTCCCGCGACACCAAAGATGACTGTGGCAAGCAATGCGAACAGGACGACAAAATTGCCCCCCTTTTCAAAGTAGAATCGAGCTAACCCTTTTTTCGGGGATCGTGTCTTCATGCGAGCACCGCCTCTGCTTCCGCCGAACAGACAGAGACCTCACCGCACGACAATCCGCGGCGGGCGGTCCGGCGCTGTTCGTCCTTCGAAGGCTGCCCACAATTCCCTCGTAGAAGAGTGGGCACTTCGCCAACCGCCACAGCAGCAGGTTCACGAAGCACCTTCGGAAATTCAGTTACGTGCGGTATGGAGAGGCAACAACCATCAGCTGTCTCAATCGGCACCCGTGCCGTCTCAATCCGCAAAAAAGCGCGACTTCACAGGGAGTTAGCGGTGACAAATCACGGCGTCACGTTGGATTTCATGGGGCGACCGCGCAGCTGACGTGGATGTCCGGTTGCACCCGAAGAGAGTGGCGCTTCCGCGACAGCGTTGGTTGAATGCCCGGGGCCACCAGCCGGTGACATTTGACAACAGCCAGTCGATTGTCAGATTGGCCCAGAGAGCCCGACCATCGAATGGCTTACGTTGTTACAACGACAATCAGACCCGACTGGCTGGAGAGACACCAAGGCGCGCCTTGAACGCCTTTGAAAATTGCTCGGGCGAAGAGAACCCGCAGGAATATGCAATATTGGATACGTCACCCCGACTGAGTTTGCCGACACCCATCTTTGTGCGCGCCATCTCCACTCGAACGAAGGTGATATAACCTCTGATGCCGCCCAAACTCTCAAACGCTCTGTACAGGGTTGATCGAGAAGCAGCCGCGTAGGCCGCAATCTCGTCGATGTTGAGCTCGGGATTGGCGATGTGGTCATGAATGTATTCGAGCGCACGCGCGCGAACGACGTCGTATCCACTGATCGCCGAACGGTTAATGTGTTCTTCAAAAACCTTGGATGCCAGGTCAAGGGCTAACCGGCTTGCCAGCCTGCTGTTGGGGCCGCCTTCACGCCGGGTGGTCTCCAAACTCGAGATCGCAGCTTTCAGGATCTGAGATACGGGTTCGCTTTTGCGCACTGCAAAATACTCGCCACGGCGACTTGAGCGGGCGAGCAACCCGGAAGGAAACATCAAGCGAACGATCTCGGATTCCAGAATGGTGTGTCTGTAGGAGTTCGTTGCGTTGACATAAATGTCGCCTGGACCAAGCCTTTCGCTACACATCTTGTTGTCTATTTCGACGTATCCCTCGCGGATCATCGCAACGTTGATGAAGTCGGCTCGGGTATCCAAACGCGGGGGTTCGACGCAAGTGATTTCATAGCCACTTGATTTCATCACAAGGAGGTTGCAGCACTCACCGACCAACAATTCCCCGATATTCACATTCGGGTTGTCGGCACTGACGCGGCTGGTGACGACGCGATGCTCGGACGGCAGAGCACCCCCGTTCAAATGTTCATCGAGCATCTGCAGCCGCATATCGCAGGGGATATGTCTGGTATCAAGCTCTGCGTGAAGTAAGTTCCCGGGAGGTGACCATTGCGGCTCCAAGGCGTGGCTGTCCATTGCCGGTGTCCCTTATTGTCCTGCCACCCCTCCCCAAAAATTGCCACCGAACCGAGCCGGTGACCGCGAAGCGGGCTCTGCGTCTCATGAGCGAACTCCACATGGAGCACTCTACAAAGAATAAGGTGTGGCAATAATTTCGATTTGATAATCGATTCATAAGCTCTGCCGATGCTTTCAATCCGATGTAGGAGCGAACACTCCTTTGTATGCGTCCCTCAGGAGGTTCTTTTGAACCTTTCCCATGGCGTTGCGCGGCAATTGACCCAAAACCACAAGCTTTCGAGGATGTTTGAAACGGGCGATCTCTCGGCCCAGTGCGTCGCAAATCCCGTCAATATCCGGTGAGCGGTCTTTCTCTGGCACGATGACACCCAGCACGGTCTCGCCAAAGTCGGGATGCGGGATGCCTACAACGGCGCTTTCCAGAACGCCCGGCTGATCATCCAGAACCCGCTCGATTTCCCGCGGGTAGATGTTGTAGCCACCTGAGATAATCAGGTCCTTCTCCCGGCCGACGATTTGCAGGTACCCATCGTCGCCGAAGCGACCAAGGTCTCCGGTAACAAAAAATCCGTCGGGTCTGAGTTCGGCGGCTGTCTTGTCGGGCATCCGCCAGTAGCCCTTAAACACATTCGCGCCGCGCACTTCTATTTGTCCGATCGCGCCGTTCTCCAGCGTTTCACCGTTGTCGGGATTGGTGATTTTCAATTCCACGCCGGGCAGCGCAAACCCGACGGATCCTGCGCGACGGTCTCCGTCATAAGGATTGGAGGCCAGCATACCGGTCTCGGTCATTCCGTAACGTTCGAGGATGCGTTGACCGGTTCGCTTCTCGAATTTCTCATGGGTTTCCGCCAGCAACGGTGCTGATCCCGATACGAAAAGCCGGGCATCGGAAACCAGTTCGCGAGAAAACCGCGGATCATCCAGGAGTCGGGTGTAGAAGGTTGGTACGCCCATCATTGTTGTTGCCATCGGTAGAAATTCGATGACCTGGTCGAGGCTGAATTTTTGTAGAAAGATCATTCTGCCGCCCACCGCCAACATTGTGTTGATCGCGACAAAAAGCCCATGCGTGTGGAATATCGGCAGTGCATGCAGAAGCACGTCATCCCGCGACAATCGCCATTGCCGAACCAGGACCTTGGCGTTCGACAGCAGGTTGTTGTGGGTCAGCATGGCGCCTTTTGATCGGCCCGTCGTGCCCGATGTATAAAGAATCGCAGCCAGGTCGTCGGGGTCGCGATCGACGGTTTCGAAGCTCTCCGACGTTAGGGCTGCTTTTTCAGTCAGGGTCCCGGTTCCATCCGGATTGAGGGTTTCGACTACGACGTCGTGTCGTGAAAACCGTTCCTGGAGTTTCTCGCCGTTGACCCCGTCACAAATGACAAGCGCAGCGCCGCTGTCATCGATGAAGTAATCCAGTTCTGCCGCCGTGTAGGCTGTGTTGAGCGGCAGGTAAACAAGGCCGGCCTGAATGCAGGCGGCATAGACAGCCAGAGCCTCAGGTGACTTCTGCACCTGAACCGCCACACGGTCACCAGCCACCAGCCCCAGTTCGGTCAGAACGTGCGCAATCTGAGCCGCACGCGCGAGGAAATCCCGATAGGCCAGACCGGGACGATCCGGCAGTAGCAGGAGTGGGTCTGATTTGCCGGAATGAATTTCCAACAGGGCATCATACAAACGGTTGGGCACGGCGATACCTTTCGTCTTTGCGAGATCGAGGACCGTTCGGGCTCTACATCACGGTGAATAGAACTGTCGTTACGTCAGCTTTTGGGCGGCGATCGGTTCCCGCTTGTGAAGATGACAGGCAACCTGGGCGCCGCTGCCGTCGTCGCGCAAAGGCGGCGCCAGCCTTTTGCATTCATCCGTGGCCAAGGGGCATCTCGGATGAAATGTGCATCCGCTTGGCGGGTCGATCGGGTTGGGGTAGGCGGTGCCAAGTTGTATGTCCGGCACATCGGCGTCCGGCTCCGGCGTCAGCACCGACTCGAGCAGTGCGCGGGTATAGGGGTGTTTCGGGTTCGCGAACAGATCTCGCGCTTCCGCCACCTCGACAACACGCCCCAGATACATCACGACAACGCTTGTGGCGATGTGTTCGACGACTGCCATGTCGTGTGTGATGAGAAGATAGGTAAGCCGAAACTCACGTCTCAGCTCGAGCAGAAGATTGAGGATTTGGGCCTGGACCGAAACGTCGAGCGCCGAGGTCGGCTCATCGCAAACCACGATTTCCGGCTTTAAAACCAATGCCCTGGCAATTGCGACTCTCTGGCGCTGGCCACCCGAAAGCTGGTTCGGGTAGTTGTGATACAGGCGGCGAGGAATGCCAACACGCTCCATGATGGCCTGGACCTGCTCCATCTGCTCCTTGGCCGACCCCAATTTGTGGATCTCCATCGGACGACGAATGATCTCACCAATGGTGCGGCGAGGATTGAGCGAGGAATACGGATCCTGAAAAATCGATTGAACGCGCCGCGACTTTTCGACATTGGAAAAGGCCGACACGTCCTGCCCATCCAACAGGATCTTCCCGCCGGTTGGGGTTTGAAGCCCCAACAGCATGCGCGCCAATGTCGATTTGCCGCATCCGCTTTCACCGACAATTGCAACGACTTCTCCTCGGCGCAGATCAAGCGAGATATTGTCCACTGCTTTCAGCGGTTTGACCGATGAAAAGAAATTCGGCTTGATCTGGAACACGCACTCGGCGCTCTGTGCGGAGAGAATCGGATCAGCGGTCATGTCGATTCGCGACCCGTAAACATGGCCGGATTCGGAAATGCTGTCGGCAACTCCATCCCGACCATTTATCCCGTTGCTGGTCGGCCGGATGATGCATCTGCTTCTTCTTCCGGGCAGGATCTCATCGAGTTCGATGAGTGTATTGTGACAGGATGCGGAAGCCTTGCTGCATCGGTTGGCAAACCTGCAGCCCTTGAATTTGGTTTTGAGCGAAGGAACCAAACCAGGGATCGAGCCGAGTTCCTCTCCCGGCCGGATGCGCCCCGAAACCGGAATGCTCTCCAGCAGGCCCTGGGTGTAGGGGTGCGCAGGATCGTAGAACACATCCTCGACACGGCCGGTTTCCACGATCTGCCCCGCATACATCACGGCTACCTTGTCGGATACCCTTGCCACCACCCCGAGGTCATGCGTGATGATGATCATCGCCATATTCAGTTCCTGCTGTAACTCTCTCAGGAGGTTCAGGATCTGGGCCTGAATCGTTACATCAAGTGCGGTGGTCGGTTCATCGGCTATAATGAGTTCGGGTTCACACATCAGCATCATGGCAATCATGACCCGTTGACGAAGCCCGCCTGACAGCTGGTGCGGATACTGGGACAATCTGCTCTTCGCCGCTGTGATCCCCACCTTTTCCAGAAGTTCAACGGCCCTTTCGCGCGCCAACGCCTTCGTCACGCCCTTGTGGAGGATCATCAACTCGGTCAGCTGCCGGCCGATCGTGTAAACCGGATTGAGTGAGGTCATCGGCTCCTGAAAGATCATGGCGATCCGGTCACCCCGAAGCGACGCCATCTCCGCCGGACCGGCACTTAACAAGTCGATATCACCAAACCGCATGGTCTTGGCGTTCCTGAGCGTTCCCTTGGGCAGGAGATCCATGACCGCCAGCGAGGAAATCGATTTCCCCGATCCCGATTCGCCAACGATTCCAAGAGTCTCGCCCTTGGCAACCGACAGGGATATGTCGGAAACGGCTGTCATGTCGCCTTCTGCGAGGCGCAGGGTCACGCTGAGGTCTTCAACTTCAAGAAGCGGTTCCATCTGGCCTGTCCCTCCCATCAGTTACGGCTTTCCGGCGCGGTGATGTCGCGGATTCCGTCGCCCAGCAGATTGACGGCGAGCACAAGCAGGAACAGCGCCGTTCCGGGAATGACAACCAGGTATGGCTTGAAATACATCGCCTCCTTGCCTTCGGCGATCATCAGGCCCCAGGACGCCGTTGGTGGCTGCACGCCCACACCGAGAAACGAAAGGGATGCTTCGTGGATGATCACCACCGCCATTTCGAGCGAGAAGACGACGATGATCTGATTGATCAGATTCGGCAGGATTTCGTAGAACAGAATCTGCCGATCCGAACTCCCGATGGTCTGCGCCGCGGAGACGTACTCGAGGGCCCTGATCTGACGGGTCATCGTCCGCGTCACAACCATGTAGTAGGACCAGTGCAGACAGCCGAGCACAATGATCAGAGTCGGAACGGATGAGCCGACGAAGAAGACCAGCGCCATGGCGAGAAGCAGGGACGGAAGCGCAAGTTGGCAGGTCAGCAGGAACGACGCTGCACGGTCCGCCCGACCGCCCAGATAGCCTGCAAAAAGCCCGATCGAAACACCGATCACGCACCCCAGCGAGGCCGCTCCAAAGCCGACACCCATCGAGATACGGGCACCGTAGATCAGACGGCTTAAGTAGTCACGGCCCAGTTGGTCCGTGCCGAGTATATAGTCCCAGGATCCACCATCCGACCAAATCGGCGGGGCAAGCCGGTGGGCCAGATTCTGATCGTACGGTGAATAAGGTGCTATGAGCGGCGCAAAGATGGCGACCAGTGTCATCAGAACCACGACGGCACCGCCGAACTGCAGGCCTCTGTGCGCTTTTGCCTTCTTGATAAGCCGCTCTTTCGGCGTCAGGTCGATGATGTCCCCGATCATTTCGGGGGTTGTGGACGTGTCGCTCATGCTGCTCACTCCACTCTCATCCGCGGGTCAAGCCATGCGTTGAGCACGTCACCCGCAACGGTCAGAAGGATGAAGATAAGGGCAAACATGAAAACCAGCATCTGAACGGTCGGAATGTCTGCACCGAGGATGCTCTCATAGGCCAGACGGCCCAATCCGTTGAGCGCGAAGACCGATTCCGTAATCACCGAGCCTCCGAGCTTGTAGCCAAGCTGGATCGCGATCACGCTGACAACAGGCAGCAGTGCATTGCGCAGTGCGTGCTGGAACAGGATCCTGCCGGGACCAAATCCCTTTGCCCGGGCCGTCCGGATGTAGTCCGAACCAAGCACTTCGATCATACCTGCCCGTGTCAGGCGCAGCACTTGCGGCACCGCGCTCATGCCGAGAACGAAGGCTGGCATGACGAAGTGTTTCCAGGTGGTATCGCCGGACACCGGAAATATCGGAAACATGACGCCAAGCAGGATGATCATCATCAGTCCGAGCCAGAAGTTCGGGACAGCCTGTGCCGCAGTGCCGAGGCTCAGCGCAATTCGGTCGAGCCAGCCGTTTGGTTTCTGCGCCGCGAGCACGCCCAGCAGAAGTCCGACGACGATGGTGATCGACAGAGAACTGAGTGCAAGCTTCAGGGTGACAGGGGCCCTTTCGATAAAAAGATCGAGGACGGGGCGCTTCCAGTAATAGCTCTCCCCGAGATCACCCAGAAACAGCTTGCCGATCCACTCACCGTAGCGAACGTACAAAGGACGATCAAAACCGTATTGAACCCGGATTTGCTCAATGGCCTCGGGAGAGGCGTCTTCCCCGGCAACCATGGCTGCAGGATCAGCAGCCAGGTTGAGGACCAGAAACGTGGCCAGCGAAACGGTGAGGGCCACCAACAAGCCCATACCGAGCCTGCGAATGATGAACTTTGCCATTTAGTTCCTCCCCAACCGCCAGGGCACTACCCTCTGCCTGGCTCCCTCCGGTCGATCAGGCGAGTCGCTCTACCTGCTCGCCTGCCTCCTCGACCTTACTTCCATGTAAGTTCGTTCAAGCGTGGCAGTCCGTCAGCAGGTGGCGCGAAATCGACGTCGGTACCAGCCACATAGTTCTCGGTGAAACGATAGAGTGGCACGTGGTAGGCATTGTCCGCGGAGATTTTCAACGCTTTGGCGTAGAGGTCCTGACGCTCCGCCGGATCGATGGTTTCCAGTGCGGCCTGGAACAGGTTTTGAACTTCAGGATCGTGGTTCAGGTTCCGGTTGGACCCGGCAACGAAATGGTTCGAGATGGCGCCGATGTCCGGGGTCGCGTAGTAGCCCCAGGTACCGTGCATCGCGGGAGTTTCCTCCGCAGCCCTGGCTTTTGCAAATGCAGACAGCTTGACGAAATTGATGTTCGCCTTGATGCCGACCTTCGCAAGGTCCGCCGCCACGGCTTCGGAGATCTGCTTGTCGCGATAGGCCCAGAGATCGAATTCGAAACCATCGGCATAACCGGCTTCGGCAAGCAACGCCTTGGCTTTCTCTGGATCATATTCATAGGACGTGACGTCCAAATGGCAGCCGAACATGCCATTGTAGCAAAGCGAATTAATGACCACGCTCGAGCCGCCGATCAGATATTCAACGATTGCTTCCCGGTTGATGGCGTGATTCATCGCACGACGAACGAGCAGGTTGGTCATCGGTCCTTCAGGATCGGTCATTCCGCGCGCGTCGAGGATTAGGAATGCAATTCTCGTGGTCGGCCCGGGGTGGTGGTCGACCATCGGAAGGGTCCCGAGATTTTCCGCTGTGTCATCGGGAACTGTGTAGGCGAATTGGACACCGCCGGAGATCATTTCGGCAGAAACAGTGCCCCATTCCGGTATCGGGCGAATAACGATTTTTGCGGCGCCCGCCTCCTTCGGGCTATTGGCATAATAGCCATCAAATCGTTCAAGCGTAATGCCTGCGCCGGCATCGAAACTCACAACTCGATAGGGTCCCGTGCCGTTCAGGGATTGCGTCTGCGCGTTGATGTCCAGCTGCGTAGCATCGCCGTAGCTTCCCGCTTTACGGGTTTTCACAAACATGGCGGTGTCACGCAACATAAGCGGATAGGGTGTTTTGGAGGTCACACGAACGGTACGATCATCAACCGCCTCGGCGCTTTCAAACCAGCTTCGTATGAAAGCGCCCCGTTTCGTCTTCGAACGGTCGTCGACCACCCATTCGAACGAAAACACGATGTCCTCCGCAGTCACAGGCGAACCGTCGTGGAACTTGACGTCGTCACGCAAAACAAATTCCACGGTGCGTTCATCGACATTGGAATAGGTCTCGGCAAGCGCCGGAAGATACTCGTTTGTGTCAGGATCCAGAACGACCAACTGATCGGAAACAAGATGCGACAGGATGACGTTCTCGCGTGCCGTCGAATAGAGACCGTCTAACGTTGTGACCTCCTTGTTGAATGCAACAACAAGGGTGTCATCAGACTTTCCCGCCAGGGCGGGCGAACAAACCGTTCCGATCAGAACCGCAGTGAGGAAATTGGACTTGAATCCCATGATTGAGCTCCCCTGAAAAACTATCGCGAGGAGCCTATGGCACTTATGGCACATGTGCCAAATGCATATATAGTATGACAACTATCAATCAGATGCATAAATGATCAGCTCTCGCTATGCACTAAATGAATTTTTTCAATTTAATCTATTCATTTTACTGATTTACTTCCAAACGCTTAGCTTGCGCCGCGGTTGCCGACTTCACAAACCGGCCGGCAGGACGCCCGCCGCCAAACGACCCGAGACCTTTCAAAATATACCCCATAAGAGAAGGCACGCGAAATGCACAGACAATTCCTCGATGGAGTCAAAGGTCGAAACCAAGCCGTCGCCTCCGCACAGAAATACCTGACGGACGGCGGTTTTGCGAAAGACTTGGGCGACTTGGTCGCCGTCAAAACCGAGAGCTCCAAGCGCGACGACCATGATGAAAAATACGTCTACCTGCGCGAGATTATCGGACCCAAAATGGCCGCCCTGGGTTTTCGAACCGAGACGTTCGAGAATCCCGATCCGTTGGGTGGCCCGCTTGCGTTGTTGGTGCGCAGCGAAGAGGAAAGCCTGCCGACCGTGTTGATGTATGGCCATGCAGATGTCGTTCCGGGCTTGGAAGGGCATTGGGACAAGGACAGGTCTCCATGGCGTCTGGATGAGGAAGACGGAAAGCTCTTCGGCCGCGGAACAGCCGACAACAAGGGACAGCACTGGATCAATTTCTCGGCGCTCCGAGAGGTGCTGTCGACGCGAGGCCGCTTGGGTTTCAATTGCAAAATCCTCCTGGAGACCGATGAAGAGTCCGGTTCTCGCGGACTCGAGGATTTTTGCCGAACCCACAAGCAACAACTCAGCGCCGATGTCTTGATTGCGAGTGACGGCCCCAGAATCCGGGCCGACCGACCCACGGTAGCCCTGGGCTCGCGGGGGAACTTGAATTTTGATCTTTCTGTCCGTTACCGGTCGGTCGGCAGGCACTCGGGAAACTGGGGCGGTCTGATCAAGGATCCCGGCATACGCCTCAGCCATGCGATCGCCACCATCGCGGATGCCCAGGGTCGGATCCTGGTAGAAGCCTGGCGCCCCAATCAGCCGGACAAGAGGATCAGGGAGCTTCTCCGGGACTGCCCTGTCCAGTCAGGTCCTGACGATGAGAGCCTGGACCCCGATTGGGGCGAGACGGATCTTTTTCCAGCAGAACGCGTATTTGCGTGGAATAATTTTGCGGTGATTGCCATGAAATGCGGCTTCCCGGAGAGACCGGTAAACGCCATTGCCCCTTCGGCCTGGGCGCGTTGCCAGCTTCGATTTGTGGCCGGGCTGGATCCCGATGACATCCTTCCCGAACTCCGCAAACACCTCGACAAGGCCGGTTTTCAGGACGTCCAATTGACATTGGCAAGAACCACCTGTTGGCGCGGCACGACCACGGACCTGGACAACGAATGGATCCGTCTGATCTCGCGCTCGATCGAACGGTCAACCGGAGCCTTGCCGGATCTCATCCCATCCATTGGCGGATCGTTGCCAAACTACGCTTTTTCAGAACTGGTGGGCATGCCGACCGTTTGGCTCCCACACTCATACAATCAGTGCTCGCAGCATGCCCCCAACGAACACCTCAGACTTGACATTGTCGCCAACGCTTTGAAGGTTACGACGGGTCTGTTTTGGGATCTGGGTGAGCATGGTTCCGGGGATCAGAAATGACGATTCTGGATAACCTCGCCGGTTGGACTCACGAAAATCCATGCGGCTGGAGTGCAACAGCGCTTGAGCGCGGCCGGCTCGCCATTGCCGACACGCTCGGATGCATCATCGCAGCGGCTCGGGACGATGTCGTTCAGAAAACGACGGCTGCCTTCTTTCGCTCCGCCGACGGTCACGCGTTCAGCGTGGGGAACGCACGCACATGCCAGCCGTCAACCGCCGCGGTCATCAACGGAACCGCGGCCCATGTTCTCGAAATTGACGATAATTTCTATCCTGCTCTGACCCACGCCTCCGCGCAGTCGGTTCCCGCCCTGTTTGCATTGGCTGAGGAAACAGGAGCAACCGGTCGGGACCTCATTGACGGCTACATCCTGGGTCTCGATCTTCAGGCGGCGCTCGCAAGCGCGATGGGGCGCAATCATACTCTCACGGGCTGGCACGCCACCGGAACGATCGCGACAATCGCCACGGCAGCGGTTTGCGCAAGAATGCTCGGATTGGACCGAGGCGGAATAGCCAATGCCATGAGCATTGCGTGCAGCATGGCTGCAGGCTCGAAATCGCAATTCGGCACCATGACAAAGTCTTTGCATTGCGGACTGGCTTCCAGAAACTCCGTTGTCGCCGCCGAACTGGCGGCCAAGGGTATCGAGGGAAGCGCGGATGCACTCGATGGTGACCACGGGTTCCTCAGTCTTTACAGCGGTGCGCTGTCTCCTGATCCGGCGAGGATCATGATGGCCCTGCGTGGTTCGCCAGCGATAGAGGAATTCGGACTCGCTCCCAAGCTTCACGCATGCTGCGGATCGGCTCACAAAAGTCTGGATTGCGCCAGGGATCTGCAGAACTCCGCCAAATTCGATCTAGACGATGTCGACAATATCGACGTCTGGATCGGCCGGACAAACCGGCAGAACCTGAAATTCGATCGACCGAAAAATGGCTACGAAGCGCGTTTCTCCATGCCCTACGCGATGGTCGTGGTCCTGCTTTCCGGTCGCTTCTGGCTTGGCGACCTCGAAGACGCTGCTGTCCAGCGCCCTGAGATAAGACGTCACCTTGAGAAGATCAGGGTCAACGTCTTCGAGTTTGACGAGACCTCGATCGCCCTTGACCAACCTGTTTCACATTCGATCAAAATCACTCTGCGGGACGGCACCGAGCTTTCGGCACGACGGGCCTATGCAAAGGGAACAATCGCCGACCCCCTGAGCGAAGAGGAATACAAACAAAAATTCCTGGATTGCTGTCGTGGCCGCTACGCGGACCACACGGCGGCCGATTTGTGGAATCGGATGGCTCATGTAGAGGAAATGGAACAGGTGAGAGGTCTGCTCGGTCAGGATTCCCCTTCGCCGGATTGGATCGAATTCTCCAATTCGGCGTAGCATCCGGCAACAAGTTCACGCGCCCACTTGTGTAGGGGGTCGGTTTCTCTTGTCTTGTGCCATATCTGAATAATCGCGCGAACGGGAGACGGGATCGGCAACTCCGCCACCTTCAGGCCGTATTTCTCGCGCGCGACCGGTGCCAATATCCTGGGAATGCTTGCAATCATGTCCGTGCTTGAAACGACATGCATGGAGGCTGAGTAGTGAGGAACGCAAAGCTTGATCGACCTTCTGTGCCCTGATTCACCGATCTCCCGGTCAAACCGTGTCGGCGAACGGTCTATCGCCGTCGTACTGACCTGAGGCGCGTTCTGGTAGTAGTCGACACTGATCTCTCGGTCGAATTCCTTGTTAAAGCGCGAACCGACGCAGATGTAATCAAGTTCGCCCAATTTCGCCCAGGAAAACCTGCTGGGCACGTCGTAATTCCAGAAAAAGGCCAGATCCGTCAGTCCGGCATCCAGGTCTCGGTGGATGCTGTTTTCGGCGACTTCCTGGATCATGCCCCGAGCCGGCAAGATCCTGAACTCGATGTTCGGTGCAGTGCGCGCGATCGCTGGCATGAATATCGCTGGCAACAGGCCGGTTAGCAGGTCGCCCATTGTGATTCTGACCGTGGCTGTCGCCTCGGCGGGATCGAATTCTTCGGGATCCTGCAACGTGTCGATCAGGCATTGCATGCTGTCGGAAATCGGCTGGGTGACGCTCAAACAGCGCTCTGTTGGTCGCATTCCCGATGGCGTACGGATGAACATTTCATCGCCAAACAGCGAACGCAATCTGTTGAGAGCATGACTGACCGCGGGTTGCGACAGTCCAAGCGCTTCGGCGGCCTTCGTGACACTTCTGGTCTCATGCATGGCGTTGAGGACCTTGAAGAGGTTCAGATCGACCGCATTCAAATTCTTCTTGTTCATGTACAAGAGAATGAACATGAGTTGCAGTAATGTAAAGTCAGGTGAAGTTGTCGCTCGACGCTGGAGCGCCAGTCCATGCCTGACGCACCCGTCAATCCATCGTCCACGGCCAGCCGGGCCAAGCCATCCGTAATTATGCAGTTGCGAAAATGCATGGTTTCCACTGTCGATTGGCCTTCAAATCGACGTGAGCCACTTCTTGAACAGTCTTACCGTAACCCGCTCCTGATCGCCGGGACGGCATACAAAATACAAACCGCGGTCAAGCGGAACACGGCTTTCGTCGAGGCGGACCAGCCGACCGAGTTGCAAATCTCTCCGAGCCAAAAGATGCCTGGCCAGGACCACGCCTTGTCCGTCAATCGCGGCTTCCAGCAGGACGGCGCTATCCACATATTCGATATTCTGCGCATTGATCCGGTCAGGTGGCAGTCCGACCTGCGCCGCCCAGCTTTCCCATCCGACATTGAACGCATCATTCAAGAGTGGCAGCTGAACGATATCCTCGGCTCTCATCGGCAATTTCGATTGCGCGATCAGCGATGGTGCAGCCACAACCACCAGTTCCTCTTGCTTTATGCGCTCGTGGTAAAGCCCATCCCAACCGGGTTTGCCAAATCGCAGAGCGACGTCGACTTCTGACGTATCGAAATCAGTCAAGGTGTCGTTTGTTTCAAGCAGCAAGGCGATATCAGGGTGCTGCTGTTGAAATGAAGACAGCTTTGGCACAAGCCACTTCAGTGCCAGCGAAGTCGACAGGGAAACCGTAATCGATTGCCGGCGATGGACTCGCTTGACGTCCAAAACTCCCGATTGCAATGCCGTAAAGGCTCCGCGCGTGGCTTGATGCAGACGCTGCCCGGCACTTGTCAGTTCAACCCCATTGGGGCGGCGGTGAAACAGGATCACGCCAAGATACTGTTCCAGCACCTTGATTTGCCGACTGATCGCCCCGTGGGTCACGTTCAGCACACCTGCCGCTTTGGTCAGGCTGGAATGGCTTGCCGTCTCGTCAAAGGCCTGAAGGGCACGAAGGTGCCTAAGGTTTTTCTCCATGTGAGAAAAGCTAACAGATGCGACCCAAAATCTCGATAGATCATCCCCGTCGTGTCGCCATACATTGCTTTCCATTCACGATAAATCACACCAAGTGCATTGAAGAGAGGCCGTATCATGTCGGAAACAAGGGTCGCACTGATGACGGGAACCGGTCAGGGGATCGGCCGCGGTTGCGCCATTGAAATGGCCAAGGCGGGCTACAAGGTTTCACTGATGTCGCCGTCCAGCCGCTCCGTTGAACTGGCTGAGGAGTTGGGAGGCCTTGGTCGGCGTGGTTCTGTTCTGGATGTCGCTGACCTGCGGTCGATGATCGATGGCACCATGAGCAAATATGGCCGGATCGATGCTATCGTCAGCAACATGGGTCATGGCGGATCCGTGCCGGAAGCCATCAAAACAGTGGGTTTCGATCCTGATTTTGACGGGCCGCTTTTGGAGTTAAGTGACGACCTTTGGCACGAAAGCCTGGACATGTACGTGCTGAGCATCGTCAGGATTGCCCGCATGGTGACACCGATACTGATCGAGCAGGGTGGCGGTGCCTTCGTGAACATCTCATCCATGAACACGATCGAGCCGCGGGCGCCCTATCCGATGAGCATGGTGCGCGGCGCGCTGCACAGCTTCTCGAAGCTCTATGGCGATCGCTACGCACGCCATAACATTCGCATGAACAACCTGCTGCCGGGGTTCTGCGAAAACGTGAACCTTTCGGAATTCGCTCGAGCGTCAATTCCCGCACAGCGCCCCGCAACCTTTGAAGAGATCGGACAGACCTGTGTGTTTCTGGCCAGCGAAGGTGCTCGTTACATCAATGGTCAAAGCATTTTGGCGGACGGCGGCATGAACCGTGCGATTCGATAAACCACATCACCAAGGTGCTGGCTCAGGTCGCCAGATGACAGGCCGCCACATGGTCTGCCCCAAGGCTTTCCAATTCCGGGTCGTCCGTAAAGCAGCGCTCAACGGCACGCGGGCAGCGCGGGTTGAAATGGCAGCCCTTCGGCGGCGACAGCGGCGACGGGATCTCGCCTGAAATAGGCGTCAGTTCGACCAGCGCATCGGCATCCATAACCAGCTTCGGCACGCTTTCCAGCAGTCCTTGCGTGTAAGGGTGCCGGGGATCGGTGTAGATTGCTTCCGTCGGACCAGCCTCGATGATGCGGCCCAGATACATGATCGCCACGCGGTCCGAGATGTGGCGCACCACGGAAAGGTCGTGCGAGATGAAGATCAGGGTGATGGCGGTCTCGCGCTTGAGCTTGAGGAACAGGTTGACGATCTGCGCCTGGATCGAGACGTCGAGCGAGGCGACCGGTTCATCGCAGACCAGCACATCCGGCTGCATGGCGAGCGCGCGGGCGATGGCAATGCGCTGACGCTGGCCTCCGGAGAACTGGTGCGGGAACCTGTTGGAGAGACCCGGATCCAGTCCCGCCCGTTCCAGATAGCCCGCCACGTAGGCCTGTTCACCTGCCCGGTCGGTGAGGCGATGGGCGAGCGGGCCTTCGGCGATGATGTCGCCCACCCGCATGCGCGGGTCGAGCGAGGCAAACGGGTCCTGGAAGATCGTCTGCACGCGGGTGCCGGCCTTGCGGCCGTTTTCGCGAACCGGGGCACCGTCGATGGCGACTGAACCCGATGTCGGCGCAATGATGCCGGCGATGATGCGGCCCAAGGTGGATTTGCCGCAACCGGATTCGCCAACCAGTCCGAGCGTCTCGCCTCGCTGCAACGATAGGCTGACACCGTCGACGGCGCGAACGAAGCGGCGGTCGACCGGGACGCCGACTTTTTCCAGCATACGGTCGGCCAGTGAAATGGTCGGAGCGAAGCGCTTGCGAACATCATTGACGGAGATGAAAGCCTCGGTCATGCCGGCGTGACCTCTTCCAGCGGATGATGGCAGCGATAGCCGCGCGATCCGGCGCGTTGCATCGGCGGCTCCGCCCCGCAGGCCGCATCGGCGCGGTCGCAGCGCGGCATGAAGGGGCAGCCCTCGGGCAGGTTCAAAAGGGACGGCGTCGTGCCGGGGATCTGTTCCAGGTCGGCCCCTGGCTTTGCCATGGCAGGCAGGGACCGCAGCAACCCGGCCGTGTAGGGATGGCGCGGTGCGCTCAACACCTCGGCAATCGGTCCGTCCTCGACGATGCGTCCGGCATACATGACCAGGATACGGCTCGCCAGTGTCGACACGGTGGACAGGTCATGGCTGATCCAGATCAGCGCCGTACCTGACTGGCGCGCGAGGTCACGCATTTCCGTCAGGATCTGCGCCTGGATGGAGACGTCCAGCGCGGTCGTCGGCTCGTCGGCGATGATCACCTCGGTGCCGTGGAGAAGGGCAATGGCGATCGCCACGCGCTGGCGCATGCCGCCGGAAAACTCGTGCGGATAGGCATCCAGCCGCGCCGCCGCATCGGGAATGCCGACCCGTGTCAGCGTGTCTGCGGCACGGGCGCGGGCCGCCCTGTCCGACACTCTCTCATGGGCGCGCAGCGCCAGGCGCATCTGCTGGCCGATCGTCAGCACCGGATTGAGCGTCATCATCGGGTCCTGAAAGACCATCGCCATGCGCGCGCCGCGGATCTTGCGCAGCTCGCCAGGGCTGAGACCGACCAATTCCCTCCCGTCGAGCTTGACCGAACCGGAGACAATGCGACCAGGTGGATCGACCAGCCCGATCATCGAAAAGCCGGTGACCGATTTGCCGGATCCGGACTCGCCCACCAAGCCGATGATCTCACCCGGCTGGATTGCAAAACTGACGCCGTCCACGGCCTTCACCACGCCGGCACGGGTGAAGAAATGGGTGCACAGGCCGTCGACCTCGAGGATTGGTGTCTGGTCCGTTGCGGCTGTCATTTGTTCAGCCTCGGATTGAGAATGTCGCGCACATGGTCGCCGACCAGATTGATGGCAACGATCAGGATGATCAGTGCGATGCCGGGATAGACGGATATCCAATAGCGGCCGCTCATCATGTATTTGACGCCGTTGGAAATGAGCATGCCAAGCGACGGTTCGGTCACCGGCAGGCCTAGCCCGAGGAAGGAGAGGGTCGCTTCGAGCGCGATCGCATAGGCGACCTGTACTGTCGCCACGACGATCAGCGCCGGCAGGCAGTTCGGCAGGATGTGGCGGAAGACGATGCGCATGTTCGACAGTGGCGTCGCCATGGCGGCCTCGACATAATCCTTGGAACGTTCGGCCGAGGCGGCGCCATAGGCGGTGCGGGCAAAATAGGCATATTGCGCCGCCACCAGGGCGGCAATCAGCTGCGCCTTGCCCTGGCCGAGGATCGCGACCAGCACCAGGGCCAACAGGATCGGCGGAAACGACAGCTGAAGATCGATGATGCGCATCAACACCGTTTCGATCATGCCACGCGTGTAGGCCGCGACGATGCCTACCGACGTGCCGACGACCAGCGCAATGGCGCCGGCAAAGATGCCTATCTGGATCGAAACGCGCAATCCATAGAGGATGGCCGACCAGAGATCGCGCCCCTGCGCGTCGGTGCCCAACCAGTGGGAGTAGCCGCCGGAGCCGACGAAACCCGGCGGTCTGCGGGCGTCGCGCAGCGACAGGTTGGCCAGATCGTAGGGGTCCTGCGGGGCGATCCAGGGGGCGAGAAGCGCCAGCACGGCGACCACCGCCGCCACGGCCAGCGCCGCAACCGCGATTTTGTCCTCGACGAATCGGTCGCAAAAATTCCGCCACGGAGAGATGGCACGGTCGCTCATTGGGCACGCCCCCGCCGCAATCGCGGATCCAGCACCGCATAGGCAACATCGACGAGCAGGTTGATCGTCACGAACAGACCGGCGGTGAGTATCAGGTAGGCCACCATGACGGGGCGGTCGAGATTGCGGATCGAATCGATGATGAGCTTGCCGACGCCCGGCCAGGAGAAGATTGTTTCGGTCACGACGGCAAAGGCGAGCGTGGAAGCGAGTTCCAGGCCGAACACGGTGACGATTGGGATCGAGATGAGTTTGAGCACATGGCTGCGCAGGATCACCCACTCCGACAGCCCGGCGGCGCGGGCAAATTTCACTGTATCACCCAGCATGATCTCGCGGGTTCCGGCGCGCGCCAGCCGGATCATGATGGCCAGTTTGAACAGCGCCAGATTGGTCGCGGGCAGGATCAGGTGAGACCAGCCGTCGAGCGTGAAAATGCTCCAGCCGATACCGAAGATTTCCACCGTATCGCCTCGCCCGCCGGATGGCAGCCAGCCGAGCGACACGGCAAAGGTCAGAATGAGGATCAGTCCGACCCAGAAGGTCGGCACCGAAAAGCCCAGGATGGAAACCGCCATGACAGTGCGCGAGAACGGGCTTTCCGGGCGGTAGCCGGCATAGATGCCGAGCGGAATGCCGATCAGCGTCGCGCCGAGGACGGCGGTCAGAACCAGTTCCAGCGTCGCTGGCATACGGCTCGCGATCAGTTTGAGAACTGGCTCGTTGAAGATATAAGACTGCCCCAGATCGCCCTGAAACAGGTTGCGCATGTAATAGAAATACTGCTCCCACAGGGGTCGGTCGAGACCGAAGCGGGCGATGGTTCGCTCGCGCACATCCTGCGTCGCCTCGGGCGGAATGAGCACGTCCATCGGATTGCCGATGGCATAGACGCCGGCGAAGACAATCACCGACATGACGATCATGATCACGATGCCTTGAAGGATCCGCTGCAGTACGAAACTTGCCATGATCGCCTGGAAAACCCGTTGCCGGATAGTGAAACGCCGCGGCAGAAACGCCGCGGCACTTCAGTGTTTTCAGTCGGACCTACTTGGCCGGCTTGATGAAGTAGGCCAGCGTCTCTTCATCGGCGCGCGGCGTTACGACAACCTTGTCCTTGTCGCCTGCCCAGACCGTCTGAAGAACGACAATAGAGATGTAGGCGCGATCGGCAACCGTTGCTTCCATGGCGTCTTCGAACAGACCCCGACGACGGTCGGCATCCAGCTCCTGAACCGCGTCCTGCAGCAGCGCATCGACTTCGTCATTCTTGTATTCGATGCGGTTGAAGGCGCCGAGTTTCAGCTCTTCGTTCGGCGAATGCGCCAGTGCGCCGAGGGTGTAGGAGGCCTCACCCGTCAGCGTGCCCCAGCCATTCATGAACACCGAATATTCCTTGCGGGCCTGGGCCGGGAAATAGACCGTGCGTGAAATGGCATTGACGTTGGTGTCGATGCCCACCTGGGTGAACATCTGACCCAGCGCTTCACAGATCGCACCGTCACCGGGCAGCCGGTCATTGGTGCAGTAGAGGTCGATCTCGAAACCGTCAGGATATCCGGCTTCGGCCAGCAGCGCCTTGGACTTGTCGGGGTCGTAGGCGGGAGTCGGGATTTCTTCGGAAGAGCCGAAGAAGCCGGCCGGCATCATCTGATTGGCTGGGTTGCCGAGACCTTCCAGAACGATCTCGACCATGGTTTCGCGGTCGATGGCCAGGTCGATCGCTTCGCGAACCTTCGGGTCGCGCAGCGGGTTTTTGTCCAGCGCGCCGCCACCCTTGGCCCGTACCTTCGGCGTCTGTTCGCGCTGATCGAGCTGCAGGTTCATGACATAGACGGAATCGCCGATGAAGGTCGAAATGTCAGGATCGTTTCCGAGCGCCAGATAGTCCGCCGAAGACACGTAGTTGATGACGTCGACATCGCCGGCTTTCAGTGCGGCCAGCCGGGAGGAATCATCGCTCATTTCGCGGCGTGTGACCTTTTCCCAAGGTGCCGGACCGCGCCAGTAGTCGTCAAAGCGCTCCAGCACCAGGTCGGCCTGGGGCGACCAGGACACATATTTGAAGGGTCCGGTGCCAACCGTCGCCTTGCCGGAGTTGAAGCCTTCGGCGGAGGTTTCCGACGTGGAATAATCCTTTGCCGCATCGGCCGAGACGATGAACAGGCGCACGAAGTCGAACGGCAGGGTCGCCGCCGGTCCGTTGGTGTGGATGTTCAGGGTGTGATCGTCAACGATTTCAACGTCGGCGACGCGCCGGACGTAGATTTCCGTGGTGGTCGGGCCGGTTACATTCGGAATGCGCTCGATCGAGAACTTGACGTCTTCGGCGGTGAAGTCCGAACCGTCATGGAACTTGACGCCTTCGCGCAGCTTGAACTGCCACGTGTCCTCGTCCAGCGGCTCCCAGGAAACGGCCAGACCCGGCTCAAGCTGAAGGTCGTCTCCGGTCCAGACCAGCGGATCAAAGATATGTTTGACCGCATCTGCCTGCGGTCCGAGTGCGGAGAAATGCGGATCCATGCTTTCCGGACCGCCGCGCACGCCGACGGTCAGTTCCTGCGCCACCGCCAGCGTGGCTGAAAAGCCAAGCGCCGCGGTCAACAGGCCTATTGCTGCGTACCTCTTCATCGTCTGTTCGCTCCTCTTTTTCTTCCCTTGTTCACAGTATGGGCTTCAAGCGGCCCGCACCGCCCAAGTCGATGGATCACGACGAACCGACCCACCGTTTGGAAATTAGTTCCAATTTGGAAATTTCCAATTGGAACTTGTTTCATCCACAATGATGGTCCATCCTGCAGGCGTCAAGTTGAAAAAATCGGCAACAGGTTCGGCAATGGATTGGCAGGAGCGGGGACAAGACGAAAACGGTTCGGCGGGAAAGGGACCCGGCGAACGCGGCGGAGAGGGTTCAAAGGCCAAGCCGACCGGCATCGACGAGATGACCTCGGTCAAGCTGTGGAACAATCCATGCTGGCTGACCTATCGACTGAACTATCTGGCCTTGCGCTACAACGTTCCACTTTATGATTGGGTGGAAAAGACCTATGGCCTGTCGCGGCCGGAATATGTGGTCATTTATTCACTCGGCCTGAAGGATGGGTCCCTGGCGCGCGATATCGCGATGTCTTCAGGTTTTCCGCAGAACACGCTGAGCCGCGCGATCCACAAGCTCGTCTCCGCCGGTTATGTCGTGCGCAGCACCGATACCTCCGACCGCCGCTGCCAGCTGCTGCGGCTGACCGAACAGGGCCGCGACCTGTTCCAGGAGTCGCAGCCCCGTTTTGTCGACTACGAACACATGATGCTCGATGCCCTGAGCGAGGACGAGCGCGATACCCTGTCACAGCTCATGGCCAAGATGGTGATGGCGTCTCCCGCCTGGCCCACTCGTCTGGAAACTGTCCGAAGACCGGTCGAAACCGCCTGAGAATTCACTCCAAACCGACAATCACGAGGAAAGCGACGACCCGATGCGCATCAGCGAGATGAACTGGATGGATGTGGAAAAGCAGGTGGCGCTCGACGATCGCTGCATTCTGCCAATCGGCTCTACCGAGCAGCACGCGCAACTGTCGCTCAGCGTCGATTCCATTCTGGCGGAGCGGGTGGCAACGGAAGCAGCGCAGCCTCTCGGCGTGCCGGTCTACCCGGTGATGCCCTTCGGTCTGGCGCCCTATTTTGCCGCCTATCCGGGCACGGTAACGCTGCGGGTCGAGACACTGACGGCGGTCATTCGTGACGTTGTCGCCTCCATAGAGCGCACGGGCTTTCGCCGGATCCTGATCGTCAACGGTCATGGCGGCAACCAGCCCGCCGGCGCCGTGGCCAACGAACTGCTTATCGACTATCCGCATCTTTCCATCAAGTTTCACAACTGGTGGAGCGCCCCGAAAACCATGGCCAAGGCGCTGGAAATCGACCCGTCGGGCAGCCACGCCAACTGGATGGAAAATTTCCCCTGGACGCGACTGGCGCACGCGCCGGCGCCGAAGCCAAACATACCGAAACCCCCGCCGGATATGGCGCTGACCAAGGCATCTCCGCCTGATACGACACGCGCGTTGCTCGGCGACGGAGCTTTCGGCGGCGATTATCAGAAAGATGACGATGCCATGCTGGCGCTGTGGGCGGTCGGCGTATCCGAAGTGCAAGAAGCGTTGGAAGGTCCATGGCCGAACCGATCCTGATCTGGGGCGCCGGCGCGATCGGCGGCACGCTGGGCGCCTACTGGGCCCGCGCGGGCGAAGACATTCTGATGGTGGATGTGGTAGCCGAGCACGCGGCGCGTTGCACGCAGGATGGCGTCAACATCACCGGCCCTGTCGAGGAATTTCGTCAGCTCGTGCCGGCCACCACACCGGATGCGCTGACCGGGACCTTCAGCCGAATCGTCCTGGCGGTGAAAGCGCAGCATACCAAACAGGCGGTTCAGCAACTCAAGCCGCATCTGGCCGAGGATGGCTTCGTGCTGTCGGCCCAGAACGGTCTCAATGAAATCGCTATCGCCGAAGCCGTCGGCGAGCAGCGGACCATGGGCGCCTTTGTCAACTTTGCAGCTGACTGGCTCGGCCCGGGCGACATTCTTTTCGGCAATCGCGGCGCTATCGCCATTGGCGAAATCGATGGCGTGATCAGGCCGCGCACCCAAGAAATGCATGCCCTGATGCAGGTGTTCGATCCCGACGCACAGCTGACGGACGACATATGGTCGTGGCTCTGGGGTAAGCTCGGCTACGGCGCCATGTTGTTCGGCACGGCTCTGACAATGGACTCGATGGCCGACAATTTTGCCGATCCCGAGCGCAGGCCGGCCTGGCGCGCACTCGGCCGCGAAGTCATGGCGGTCGCCGCGACCAAAGGCGTATCGCCCCGGGGCTTCAATGGCTTTGAACCGGAAGCGTTCGCGCCGGGCGCGAGCGATGCGCAAGCAGACGCCTCCATCGAGAAGCTCGTGGGTTTCACCCGCGCAACCGCCAAGACGCACACGGGCATCTGGCGCGATCTCGCCGTGCGCAAGCGCAAAACGGAAGTCGACGAGCAGATCGGTGTGATCGCCGAGATGGGAGATGCGCTCGGCCTGCCAACTCCGGCTCTGCACGCGGTCGTCGAGCTGATTCACGACATTGAAAATGGCCGCCGAGAACAATCGGCCGACACGTTGAACGAGCTGATGCGACGATGCAGCTAGACTTCACCGGAAGAACCGCGCTCGTCACAGGCGCGGCGCAGGGGATTGGACGCACCATTGCGCGAGCCCTGAAAGACGCCGGCGCCACCGTTCTTCTGACGGACATCGACGCGGATGGCCTGGCGAGAACGGCCGACACATTGAGCGCCACCAGCCAGGCGGCAGATATCGGCAATCAAGAGGCTGCCAAAAGTCTCGTGGGCGACCTGGCCGAACAAACCGGCTGGCCCGACATTGTGATCCACGCGGCGGGCGGTACCCGCGGGCAAGCGGGACGCCCGCTGGAGGCGATTTCCGAATCCGACTGGCGAACGATCTTCGAAGCCAACGTGGACGCGGCGTTCTGGCTGGCGCAGGCCGTATCCCCGGCGATGGCCGAAAGAGGCCATGGACGCTTCGTCGCCATTGCATCCGGCGCCGGGCTCCGACCATCACTCACGGGCATTCAGGCCTATACGGCCGCAAAGCATGCGCTGGTTGGGCTGGTGCGGCAGCTGGCGCTCGAACTCGGGCCCAAGGGCATCACCGCCAATGCGGTCGCGCCGGGCTTCGTGCGCTCCAATCCGACCACAGAGAAACAGTGGGAGGCCATGGGCACGGATGGTCAGGCGCGGCTCCTGCAGAGCATTCACACGCGCCGGCTGGGCACGCCCGAGGACATCGCTGCCGCCACCCTCTTCCTGGCCTCTGAACAGGCGTCGTGGATCAGCGGCCAGATCCTCTCGGTCGATGGTGGCCGCGCGTGAGCGATCCCGTCCTGGCGCATTTGCAGGCAGACCGGAATGGCTTCATCGACAGGCTCAAGCAGCTCGTCGCCATCCCGTCGGTCAGCACGGACGAGGCCTATCTCGAACCCATGATGCAAGCTCGCGCGGTGTTGATGGACCGCCTTCGAGCAGCCGGCTTCTCAAGTGTTCAGGAACTGGTGGCGGGTGGCCACCCGGCCGTCTACGCGCAATGGCTCGAAGCGGGCGATGCGCCGACTTTCTTGGTCTACGGTCATTATGACGTGCAGCCACCGGACCCCCAGGACAGGTGGCACAGCCCCGCGTTCGACCCGGACATTCGGGACGACCGGCTCTACGGCCGCGGCGTTTCCGACGACAAGGGACCGTTCTCCATCGCGCTGGAAACCCTGTTCGCGTTTCTCGCCATGGAAGATCGCCTCCCGGTCAACATCCGCATCCTGCTGGAGGGCGAAGAGGAAATCGGAAGCGCCACCCTGCCAGCCATTTTTTCAAAGCATCGCGTCCTGTTGACGGCGGACGCCGTGATCTCGGCCGATGGAGCGCGATGGCGTGCCGACCTGGCCAGCATCAACACCGGCTCCCGCGGCAGTCTGCGGTGCGAGTTTTCGCTCACGACCGCGGCGAAGGATCTGCACTCGGGGCGATATGGCGGCGCTGTGCGCAATGCGCTGCACGACATGGCCGAATTGCTGGCGACCCTGCACCGCCCGGACGGACAGATCGCCGTCGAAGGCTTCTACGATCAGGTGCTGCCGCTGAGCGAGGACGAACGGAACCGCCTGGCGCGCATTGAGTTCAGCGAGGTGGATTTCCTCGACGGCATTGGTGGCCATGCCCATGGCGAACCCGGCTACACGACGCTGGAACGCCTGTGGTACCGGCCAACGCTCGAGATCAATGGCATGTGGGGTGGCTACACGGGAGCAGGTTCCAAGACCGTCACCCCTCACGAGGCCTTCGCCAAGCTCACCATGCGGCTGGCCCCGGGCCAGACCGCCGATCACCTCAACCGCGTGCTCGAAGCCCATCTGCGTACCCATTGCCCGGCGGGCGCAACACTCGACCTCAAGCTCGAACAAACCGGTTGCTCGGCCTACACGATCCCAGCCGGACACCCGCTGCTGGAGGCCGCCGAACAGGCAATCGAAACTGCACTTGGCCGCAAACCCGTCCATGTGCGCACGGGCAGCACTCTGCCACTGACGGACATCATCAAGCGCGCCTCGGGCCTCGACACGGTCATGCTGTCCTTCTCGACGGCAGACGAGGATTTCCACGCCCCCAACGAATTCTTCCGCCTGTCAGCCATCGACGAAGGCTGCGCGGCCTGGGTGTCGTTGCTGCGAACTCTCGGCGGTCATGACAGGGCAGCTTATGCGCCGTTCCAGTCGGCATCGTGAGACCACAAAGTCGGCCTAGCAGACCTTTGCAGGACGACCCATGATGGACGTCAGTCGCCGAAGCCCTCCGAGTAGGCGGTGAAACGCATCCAGTGTCTTGGTTCGCTCTGCCCGATTCGCTGCCATGGCCGCGCGCTCATGCTCGGTGAGAGGCCTATGTGTTTCGGGAAGGTGCTTCAGAAGATCAATGTGTGGCATCATGGTAGGTCTCCTCATCAGGTGTCCCGACTGTGCCGTATAGAGAGGAGGTCCGCTTGAAGAAGACCCTGCGAATTCCCTGCCGTTCCCCTTAGATTCATGGTGAAACGGCCGAAGGATGTGGGTTAGTCTGTGAAACATGGAGTATCGCTTCGACGAGTGTACACTGGATGACGCACGACGCACCCTCACACGAGCTGGCGAACCGGTTGCCGTCGAACCACAGGTTTTTGACCTGATCCTGCTGCTGGCCGGGAACGCCGAACGTGTGGTCACTCGGGACGAGATGATCGAGGTGGTCTGGGGCGGCCGGATCGTATCGGAAAGTGCCATCAGTGCCCGGATTGCGGCGGCGCGCAAGGCGGTTGGGGACGACGGCAAACGCCAGACGGTCATCCGTACAGTGGCACGGCGTGGATTGCAGATGGCGGCAACGGTTCAGATCGATGGGCCATCAAACGAGACTGCAGGCAGGTCCAGGCAGTCCGATGTTCAGCGTATTCGCTACGCAAGCAATTCCGATGGCCAGTCTATTGCCTACACCACTTATGGCAGCGGTTCTCCCCTGATAGAGGTCGAAAGCGGGATTTCCCATCTCGAGTTGAGCTGGGCCATCCCCTGTGAGCGCAGCTTCTTCGGCCCGCTTATCGCGCAACATAAGTTCATTCGCTACGATCCGTTGGGTCAGGGGCTTTCCTCAAGGAGCAGCGTCGGCGTCGCTCGCGATATAACCAAGGCCGGTGACGATGTGATCGCCGTCGCAGACGCCGCTGGGCTTGCAAAGTTCGCCCTCGTATCCAGGTCCGGCGCTTGCTTGAGAGCAATCCAGATTGCGGCCGAGCATCCCGATCGCGTCAGCAAACTGGCGATCATCGGCGGATATGTAACCGGGCGCACGGCCCGCGCACCGGGACCTGATCCGATGCGACAGCTGATCGCGTCCGGTTGGGATGCCAATACCATCGGCTTCGCAGCCGGCCTCATGACAAGTTACTTTCCCGACGGTCCCGCCGAACATGTGATGGACTACGCCCGCTATTTCACCCAGGCATCAGAACAGTCCGTGGCCCTGGCCGAACGCGATCAGATCAACACCGCGAACGTTCAGGACATGTTGCCTCTTGTCTCCTGTCCGACCTTGGTCCTTCATGGTCGAAAGGACGCGATCCATCCATTGTCTGAAGCCCAGAAACTCGTGTCTGGCGTTCGCGGGGCCGAATTGGTCGTACTCGAAACCGCCAACCATTTTCCACTGCCCGGCGGACCGGCCTGGGATGGCTATATGGAGACGCTTCTGGCGTTTCTGGCCGATGAGTCGCGGTAGACCGGCCATCGATGAGGCAGAATAGCCCACGTGTTGTTGCTGCGGCTCCCGGCGAGCATGCCCCACAATGTCTTCATGCCGCCTTAGCCCACGGATCTCGGGCATTCCCTCGACAGACTTACAGTTTCGGGTCGGGGTTTTCAGTATTCCCCCCGCCCTCCTGCACCAACAGGTAGTTCATGGTCGAGGCGGCGTGGCGAAAGACCATGGCCTCCTGGTAGTCCGGATCGTTGAACCACGCCTCCACATCGGCCTTGGAGGGGAACTCGAGGATCACCAAACGCCCGTCATAATTCTGGCCTTCGATGCAGGTGAATGCCTCACCGCGGGTCAGGAACCTGCCGCCGTGTTTCTTGACGATGGGCGGAGTACGGTCGGTGTATTTCTTATACGTCTCGGCATCGTGGATCGACATCATCGAAATAACATAGGCTGGCATGGTCCGTTCCTTCTTCAGATGCCTGCGTCCGGCAGATCTGTCTAATCGATGCCGCGATCACCGTCAGCATTCTTGTGGTTGCTGCGGCTTCGCGGATTTTGGCGACCTCGCGATACCCGGGATCGGAGAACAGCGCGACAGCGGCCTCCCTGTCGGGGAATTCCGCGATCACCACCCGATCATGGCAGGTCTTGCCCCCTAGAACAAAGGGGCATAGTCGCGCAGTTTCTCTGCGTCATGCACGGTCATAGGGCGGTCACATAGGCCACCACCCCTAACCTCCCGCGTGGGCAATACGTTCAAGCGCCATCGCATCCGCGATTTCGGAACTGGGGCGGCCTTCAGTCTCTGCGCGTCTGAGGATCTCCACGATCGTGCCCTGCAGCGCTTCGATCTGCCTGATCGAGGTCTCCCGTGAAGGCTCGGCAAAGATCATGGTCGAGGCGCCCATCACCCCGCCGGCGTTCACGACGTAATCGGGCACATAAGCGATGCCCGCCTGGCGCAGCATCTCGCAATGGCGATCCTCGGCCAATTGGTTATTGGCAAGACCGCAAACCGCTTTCGCCCTGATCTCCGGGATGGTTTGGTCGTTGAGACCGGCACCAAGGGCACAAGGGGCGAACACATCAACATCGGCGGCATGGATGCGGTCGGGCTCTGTCGCCGTCGCGCCGAAGTCGGCCACCACACGTGCGACGGCATCTGCGCGCACATCGGCTACGATCAGCTCGGCGCCTGCCTTGTGCAGATGTTCCGACAAGGCATAACCGGTAGCTCCCAGCCCCTGAACACCGACTCGCAGGCCCTCCAGATCATCGCGCCCCAGGGACGCCTCCGCGACGGCCTTGATGCCCATGAAACCGCCGAGCGCGGTAAAGGCAGATGGGTTGAAACCGGGTTCGTATTGCGAAGCACGGGCGAAGATATAATCGCATCGCTCCGCCAGGATATCCGCATCCTCAGGTCCCACGCCAATGTCAATTGCAGTCCAGTAACGCCCCGCCAGGGATTGCACGTGGGCTGCCATTGCCCGCAGCAATTGGGGTTTCCTGGGGTCGCTCGGGTCGGCGATAATCACGCATTTGCCGCCTCCCAACGGGAGGCGTGCAACGGAATTCTTGTAGGTCATTCCTCTGGACAGCCGCAGCACATCCGTCAGCGCCTCAGCGTCCGATGCGTATGGGTGCATCCGGCAGCCACCGGCAGCGGGCCCCAAAACCGTGGAATGCAGTGCAATAATGCCTCTCAGCCCAACCGCAGGATCGTTGCAGAAGATGATCTGCTCATGGGCATCGAACTCTGGGTGGTCAAAAAGCATGCGCAAACTCCGGATAGGTTTCTTGACCAGAGTAAGCCAAGCACGGGAGTGAATCCTTGTTAACTACGTCGCATCGTGATGAAATGATGCACAAATAACCTAAAACACCCGGATCCTTGAGTGAATATGACTACGACACAGCTCGATCACACTGACAGGAAGATCATCGCCGTGCTCGCAAACGAGGGGCGGATATCGAACCTGGAGCTCGCTGATCGCATTGGTCTTTCTCCAACGCCTTGCAGCCGCAGAGTTAGGCGGCTTGAAGAAGAAGGCATCATCATGGGGTACGGCGCCCGGATCAATCCTGCGGCAATGGGTCAGAGTGTCAGCGTCATGGTGCAGGTTCGCCTGTCGCAACAAACACCGGCTGACATCGAAGCGTTCATGTCCGCCATTCACCGCTTGCCGGAGATCAAGGAGTGTCTACTTGTCACTGGCGATCTGGACTACGTCTTGAAGGTCCAGACCAAGGACGTGGAGGCTCTCAGGGATTTTGTCCTGAAAGAACTGAAGGCAATCCCCAGCGTATCGGAAACCTCCACCATGTTGATTTTGGACGTCGCCAAATCGACCGCCTGAAGGCATCGGTTGGCGGAATCCATCCTTCGCTGCGCCCAAAGCATGGGCTTTCAAACAAACAGAAAAACAGCAACAGCAACCAGCAGAAATCCGCCGAAGCAGGTCTTCAGGGTATCCGCGTCAAGGCCATGGGCCACGTGTGCGCCAACAGGGGCCAGGAGAATGGAAAACGGCGCGACGCAGATCATGGCCAGGACATTGAGATATCCCAGCGACAATGGAGGCAGCCCGGACAGTCCCCAACCGGCGGCCAAATAGCCCAAAGCACCGGGAACGGCGATCAGCACGCCAAGACCGGCCGACGTGGCGACCGCCTGGTGCATGGATTGACCAAACAGGGTCATGAAGAGGTTGTTCAGGTTTCCACCGCCGATCCCCATGAAAGTCGACAGGAATCCGATCCCGAACCCGGCGAAACGGTTTGCCGCGGCCGATGGCAGGTCCCTGGATATGGTCCAGTCGATGCGCCTGATCAGCATTTTGATGGCAATCAGCGTCGCGACAGAAGCAAACAGGTATCTCAGAACCACACCGGAAACGTATGGCACGATGAAGGCCGCGATCACCACGCCAAATGGGACCCAGAAAATCCAGAGGCGGAGGAGCGCCTGATTGCCCTCACCCAGTTTCCGGTGCGACAGGAAAGACCGGATGGCGGTCGGAATGATGATTCCCAGAGACGTCCCGACCGCCATATGACTGATAAGCTCCGGGGCGACGCCTTGTACCGCGAAAGCAGCCGCAAGTATGGGCACGAGCACAACGCCGCCGCCGATGCCGAAAAAACCGGAAAGAAATCCGGCCAGGCCGCCCGCGCCGGCCAGGCCAAAGGCCATGAAGAGCAAATCGGAAGCTGGAAGTGTCATCGGGTGACGGCCTACGGCCTCGCGATATAGACGGAACAGGTCGCGTGCCGGGCGATCCGGGCGGCCTTTGGCCCCAGGTGATAGTCCTTCAACTCCTGGCCGTAGGCGCCGACGACGATCAAGTCCGCGGCAACCGCATCGGCAAGATCCAGGATCTCGACATGCACATTGCCGGCACGCTGATGCAGCTGCACCTTGCCCGGGAAATCGGCCAGGTCGTCCTTCATGGTGGACAGCTTTTCTTTGACATCAAGGCGATGATTTTCCTCGAATCCCTCCGGCACGAACTGTGACAATGGTCCGAGCGCGTCGGTCTTGGGAATGACGTGAGCGATGTGGACTGTAGCATCCGTCTCCATGAAGGGCTGAAATCCTTGCCGGACCATGGACCAGGAATCGGCGTCATAGGCGTCGACGGCGAGGACGATGTTCTTGAGCATCAGATCAATTCCTCGCCGTCAGGACTTCCGGCAGCCACAGGGCCAGGCCGGGAAACAGTGTGAGCAGGACAACACCGACAACCATCAAAAGGAACATCGGGAAGGCGGCACGCGCAATGAAGCCCAGATCGCGTCCCGTCATGCTTTGAACCAGGAACAGGTTGAAGCCGACCGGCGGCGTGATCATCGCCATTTCGGCGACCAGCACGACGAAGATGCCGAACCAGATCATGTCGATGCCGGCGCCGCGCACGAGCGGCTCGACCACGGCCATGGTCAGGACAATTGATGAGATTCCATCGAGAAAGAAGCCAAGGATCACATAGAAGACCGTCAGGGCGGCGATGAGCATCCAGGGCTCGAGATTGAATTCGCCGATCCAGTCGGCCAGGGCGCGCGGCAGCCCGGTAAAACCCATGGCCAAGGTGAGAAAGGCCGAACCAGCAACCAGCAGCATGATCATCGAGGTCGTCTTGGTGGCGCCCATCAGGCCCTGCATGAATGCCTCGCGCGTCAGGGACCCTTCGATCGCCGACAACGCCAGTGCGCCGATGACACCCAGAACCGCCGCCTCGGTTGGCGAGGCGAGACCGGTATAGATCGACCCGATAACCATCAGAATCAGCCCGGCCACCGGGGCGAGGCGAACAAGGCCCTGCAGTTTTTCGCGGCCCGTCGCACGCTCTTCGCGCAGTCCCCGGCCGGTTTCGGTAAACCGCCCCCACACAACGATGTAGCCGATGAACAGGGCCGCCAGCATGAGGCCCGGCAAAACGCCCGCCATGAACAGCCGCGTGATCGACACTTGTGCCGTCACACCGTAGACAATCATGATGATCGACGGCGGGATAAGGAGCCCCAGGGTCGAGGCGCCGGCCAGCGTGCCGTAGGACATCTTGTCCGGATATCCGCGCTTCTTCAGCTCGGGAACGGTGATCTTTCCAATGGTCGCCAAGGTTGCGGCGGACGAACCCGAGATCGCGGCAAAGGTCGTGCAGCCAACGATATTCACGTGGATCAAGCCGCCCGGCATTCGCCGCATCAGCGGTGCCAATCCGCTGAACAACCCTTCTGACAAGCGGCTTCGAAACAGGATTTCGCCCATCCAGATGAACAGCGGCAGTGACGCCAGGCCCCAGAGCGCGCTGTGGGACCAGATTGTTGTGGCAAGTGCATCGCCCACGGGGCGGGATGTGAACAGTGCCATCGCAACAAAGCCCACGCCCATGAGCGCAAGCCCGATCCAAAGACCGAGCGCCAACAGCCCCAGAAGGGTAACGATCATGACGATGGCAAGGGTTGTCTCGGCCATGATCCTATTCCCAGCTCTCTGCCTGTTTTGTCGCCGCCAGCCCTTCCAGGTCACCTCGCAGGATGGCCCGGACAAACGCCAAAACCAGGACCGCGGCAAAGAGAATGAACCCGGCGGCAAACGGGGCCTGCGGGATCCAGATCAGGATTTCGTCGGACCCGTCGCTGCGATCCTGAAATTCATAGGACGTCCACGTCATCCTGGTCAGATAAAACGCCAGATATCCGACCATGGCCGCCGCCAGACCCAAAACGCCGACTTCAAGCCCGTAGCGGAATTTGCCACCCAGACTATCGACCAGCATTTCCACCCGGATGTGGCCGTGTTCGCCGAAGGTGTAGGTCATGCCCAATGCGCCGGCCCAGGCAAGACAATAGGCAGCATAGTCCGTCAAACCCGCGACATAGATACCCATTGCTCGTGAGGCGATGCTGACGACGACGAGACCGGCCAGGACCACCAGAACCAGAGCGGCCAGAAGACCGCATAGCCGGCAAAGACCCTTGATCAGCCTGTCGATGGCCGCTGCCATGGAAAGTCTCCCGTGCTTTGATCGGGACCAGACCCGGAACCGGGTCTGGTCTGCTTCCTTACTGCGAAGACGCCCTGAAGTTCTGCAGCGCGGTGGCGCCGCTGTCTCCAGCATCTTCGACCCACTCTGTCGACATGGTCTTGCCGATGTCGCGAAAGGCCGCGGCAAGATCATCCGAGGGGGCAAGGACCTGCATGCCATTTTCAGCCATGGTTGCGTTGTACTGCTCGGTGATTGATTTCGCCGTCTCCCAAACGGCGGCTTCCGCCTTGGCCGCTTCTTCCATCAGCACCTTTTGGGTGGCCTCGTCGAGGCTGTTCCAGGCGTCCATGTTCACGACGACCGCGCTCTTCGGCATCCAGGCGTTCACCGTGTAGAAATAGTCGACATTGTCCCACATCTTCTGGAACACGCCGATGGCGCCTGAGCCCATCATGCTGTCGGCGACTCCGGTCGAAAATGCCTGGCTGATCTCGGTTGCCTCGGTTTTGGTCGGTGTCGCGCCCATCAGAACGGCAAGACGAGAGGTATTGGCGTCTGCGGCGCGAAACTTTGCACCCTCCATATCCGACATGGAGTTGACCGCGTTCTTGGAAAACAGCCCCTGTGGCGGCCAGACCGGCATATAAAGCAGTTTCAGGTCACGCTTCTCCAACGCCGCTTCGATGGCGGGTTTGGAGGACTGATACAGCTCCCATGCTTCTTCGAAATTGGTGGCCAGGAATGGAACGACATCCATGCCGAAAATAGGGTCTTCCTTGGCATGCGCGCCCATGTAACGGCCGCCGATCGGCACCTGGCCGGTGCGCACCGCCCGCAGGATCTCGGAGCCCTTGTAAAGCGATCCGGCGGGATGAACCACGATCTCAAGCTTGCCGCCGGAGTTTGCACTCACAGCCTCGGCAAAGCCGATGTATGACTTCGATACGAAGTTCCCGGCAGAATAGGCCGATGGCATATCCCACTTTTCCTGGGCGCTTGCAGATGTTGCAATAGCCGCCAGCGCAATGGCGGTGCAGGCGGCCATGAGATTGGATTTTGCTGGTTTGTACACGTCACTCTCCTGTCAGTGATGGTTAGTCCACGACAACCAGATCGCGGGGATATTGTGTGAGAATTTCGCAGCCGGTGCGGGTGACCCGCACCGAGTCGCTGATCGCCATGCCGAACCCCGGGCGGAACATCGTCGGGATGATATGGAAGGTCATGTTTTCGCGGATGATCATCGGATCGTCCGGCCGGATGGCATAGATATGTCCCTCGGCCCAGTTGGGCGGAAACCCGATCCCGATGCCATAGGCCAGTCGGCTCTTGTAGAACTTGTCCAGCCCGAGTTTCTGGATGCCTGCGCGGCAACGTCGATCGACCTCGCCCGCGGTTTCTCCCGGCTTGATAGTCTCGACCGCCGTCTCCAGAATGCCGATCAGCGCGTCGGCGGTCGCCCTGTGCTCGTCTGTCGGACGGCCCACGACCGCCGAGCGGGACATCATGACATGATAGCGGTCAATGCAGGCAGCACCTTCCAGAAGAACCACATCGCCGGGTTCGATGATGTGGCGCTTCCACAGCGCAAAGCACAGTTCACTGCGGGCGCCGCTGACCACCATCGGCGGATGACCGATATACTCGCTGCCGGCCGCGATGGACCCGTGATATAGCGCCGCCGCGACGTCGTTGTCCGTCCGCCCGGGTGCGATGGTCCCGAGCGCTGCGTCCATGCCGGCCTCGACGGCACGCGCCGCCCGGCGCATCGCGTCCAGCTGCGCCGGCGTCTTGATGATGCGCTCGGTCTCTATCACACCATCCCAGTCTTCGAAGGACAGGCCCGTCGCAATCAATCTGCGATAGTCGGAGATATTCAGGTGGCGCGACGTGCAGTTCAGGCCGGTCGATCCAGCCGGTTGCGAATTGAGAAACGCGATAACCTGGTCGCAATGATCCTCGGTATCTCGGATGGCCACCACATCGCCAATGGTCGGCAGAGCCAGAGCCATATCGCGGTTGACGATCCTGGTGATCACCGTCGGCAACCGCTCCGGGTGGATATACATGGCCTGAAACGTGAAATAGCCGATGGTCTGAAATCCCGTCAGCCAGTACATGTTCTCCGGATCGAAAATCAGAGCGCCGCGCAGACCACGGTTCTTCAGGTCGGATTGTACGAGCGCGATACGCTCCAGGAATTCCGACGGTGGAAAACCCAATTCGTCCGGCCAAACCGGGCGACCTTCGCCGATTGGTGCGGTTGTCAGGTCTTCCAGCAAACGGATGCCTCCTGCGAACATGCTCTTTCGCAGAAGTGTGAATTGGTTTACGCATAACATCAAATCGAATTATTTTCTTCCAGCCTAAAGAAAAGTTATGAACATCCGGCAAGTCGAGATCTTCAGGGCGGTCATGGTGCAAGGTTCGGTGACACGGGCCGCAACGGCGCTCAACATCAGCCAACCCGCGGTCAGCAAACACCTCAAACTGATGGAGCACGATGTCGGGTTTTCGCTTTTTTCCCGGGCGGGCAATCACCTGGAGCCTACCCAGGAGGCACGCGCGCTGTTCGAACAGGTCGAGCAGGTTTACGCCGGTATGGACTCGCTGTCCCGGTTTTCCGAAGACCTGCGGGACAACCGGATCGGGGCCCTGACCGTTGCGGCCATGCCTCTCATATCTCAAAACTGGCTGCCACGGGTCCTCGGAGAATTCGCCAAGGACCACCCGAACGTGTCACTGTCTGTCCCGGTGCGCAGCACCGACTGGATCATCAATGCGGTCGCCGCGGGCCGCGCAAATATCGGCTTGTCCCTGGCGCGCGGACGTGCCGTGGGCATTCACGCAGAACCGCTGATGGATCTGCCCCTTGTGGCGGTCTTCGAGCCAGGGCACCGGTTTTCCGGACGCGACCAGGTCGACCTGAGCGATCTGTCCGGCGAAAACCTCATCACACTCAGCAATTTCGACCGCTGGCCCCTCGAATTGAACGATGCCCTGACCGTGAGAGGCATTCGGCCGAACCGCAAGCTGGAGGTTTTCACAACCCACATCGCCTGCAAGTTCGCCCTGCAGGGAGCAGGCGTCGCGATCGTCGATGCACTGTCGGCACTCGACTTTGTTTCAGAAGGCATCGGAATAGCATCATTACGAACGGAGATCGGCTTTTCGGTCGAACTGATCAGACCCAAGCATCGCACCGAAACACGGCTTGCCAGGGACGTCAGGCTTCTGATCACTGCGGCGGCGGAAAAGACCAGCGCTGAGCTCAGTTCCGGATTTTCGATGTCAGAGAACCTCGTCGCAAAAAATGGAGCTTTTAGAAACCTACGGTAAGTGGGCACGTCCGCACTGAGACTTGCTGGTCCATGCAACCAACGCATTGAAGCTGCAGTCCCAACTGCTGCGTGTTTTGTCCTTGCGGCCAAGGGTGTGTGGGATAATCTAATGTCCATATGAATAGCGTAAATCTCTCCCCGGAAGAACTGAGCGAACTCATTGGGCTGGCATATGATTCCGCCTTTGAGCCTCAACCCTGGCAGTCTTTGCTGGATCGTTTGACCGCTCTTTTTCCGGGAGTTGGCGCGAATGTCTATGCCTATGACAAAAACGGCCTTTTACCGGAATATACCTATTCGGGTGGGCACGAGTTTTATCGCGATCCGATTTCGCTTGACCTGATGGAGCAGGGACTCAATGTCCCGGACTACCTCAATCTCCCTACGCCCGCCTCCATGGCCGTGGCTGAAGGGATGCGGCTTATGCAGAACGGCTTTGTTGCCCGCACCAAGGTGTTCTTCGACGAGGCGACGTGGGTCCAGACACCGATTTACAAGGAACTGCTCGAGCCCGGCGGCTTCAAACATGCTTTGCAAATGAAAATTGAGCACCTGGGCGACAAGGGTGCGATGATCGGCTTTGCCCTGCCGGCCGACCCGGACCATGAGGCACGGGTCCACGACCCGCTCTTCAACCTGCTCAAACTCCTGTCGCCCCATGTGCTGCGGGCAACCAAACTTGCGCGGGCAATTGCGCTGGCAAAACGGGCCAATGAGGTATTTGCCGGCTTTATTGACGGCATCGTCTTGCCCCTTGTTATCACCGACGGGACCGGGAAATACCTGCTCGGCAATGCTGCCGGCCGGCGGATGATCGACCGCAATGCGCCCTTCAGGGTCGGCGCCAACGGTATCCTGAGCCTGTCCGATCCGATTGACACGAGGGCACTCCATACCAAGCTGAAACAGCTTGAGGCGCATCAGGCGCCGGGTGGCATGCGACTGGAGGCGGAGCCGGATCCGCTGTCGCTCATCATCACCCCTTTCCGCCCGGCCTTGCGTGATGCCAGCGCGATTGATCGCCACCTGCTCGCGGAAGAACGCCTTTACGCAATCGTGGTCGGCCAAAGGTCGAAAGACACCATTTCCAGTGCCTTGCTTGAGGATGTGCTGGACCTGACGGCACGCGAGGCCCAGGTCTGTAAAGAGCTCCTGATGGGACGCAATGTTCCCGAGATTGCCGAAAGCTTCGGGCGCTCGCCGAAGACAATTCGCAATCAGATCCAGACCATCTACGACAAGACAGGAGTGGCCTCGAACACCAGTCTGCTGGACGCTCTTTTGGTGTTTCGGACCATCGGCACCTTGTTCGACGGCGATGATCCGGATCGTGTCGAGGCAGCGCGACGCCCCCAAAAATAAATCAGCTCTCTTAGGTAAATTTGCTCATGTGAGCGGCACGCCGAGCCGTCACACATGACCCAATGCGGGGTCAGCCTTCCACCAGAAGGTCCTGCAGAGACACGCATGTTTATCGAAAAATTGAGGGCAAATTTCATGCCGAAAAATATGATTGAAGCTGACGAGATCGATTGCTCTGAGCAAGAGCCGGTGCTTACCGGCTTTCGATCGCTCCACGCGATTGCCGCATCCAGGGGCGACGGCCTTCATCCCAAACTGTTGGCGCTCGCAGAACGCACTGCGGACGGAGCGGGGCAGCAGGGTTTCGGTCTTTCCGGCACCTTTCTCGACCCGGAGCGGTTCGCAGCCGTCACGGCCGAGGAGACTGGCGCAATGACCACGCAACATGACGGCGTCGGCCCCAGGGCGGACCAGATGATCATCGAAGACTAGGAGACAAATCATGTTCATGCGAATCACCACTTGGAACGGCAACGATATCGACGCTGTACGGTCAACCGTCGAAGAAAAGCGCCAGCAGATCATGTCCCTTCCCGGCATCGTTACCTGCCACGTTGCCTGGAACGATGATGGCTCGGGGGTCACCACCGCTGTTTACGAATCCGAGGCTGCTGCAAAAGCCTCAACGGCGCAAATCCAGGCGATCTGGAGTGATCTCGCCTCTCTTTTAACCGCGCCACCCGAAACGGTGAGCTATTCCGACGCGATTGAGATGCGCTGACGGACACGTCGCGGCGACACACACCGTCCTCCCCCATCGCGTGGGGCCAATGGAGGCCTTGCAGGAGCGCACGAAAGCTTGCGCCCCTCGCAAGGGAGCCAGGAGACGGTGTGTTTCACAAGCGAGCTGGCTTTCGCAGGAGACAGCGTTCCCATGGCCATCACAACCTGGATTTCAGCTTGGCTGGTTTTCGTTTTCGAGCTTGCCGTCATTGCCATAGCTGCTTTGGCTTTCCTGGCCGTGCTGTTTGCCCTCTTTGGTGCCGCAGCCAAAGCCTTGAGGATGCACTCAGCCCCAGGCCCAACCCCGCCGAACGGCAAAATCCGGAATTTGCCGGGCGCTGATCCGAAGAAGGAATAAGTGCATGTCTCGCACCGACCACGACTGGATCGTGTTTCATCGTGTCCGGTTTGCCGAACCGATAGACGGCCTGGGCAGACCTTTCCCCGGGCCGACGAGCGCGCAGGCTTGGCGGTTCTATCCCGCCTCGCAGCTCTCTGAAGACAATATGCGGAACTTCAAGAGTGATGAGTGGGGTGGTTTTGGCATCTACCCGACTCGGGCAGCGGCCCAGGCGGTGTTTGAAGCACCCGAGACACATCTTTCCTTTCTGGGAGATACCGTCGAGGCCTATCATGCGCTGATCGCTCCCTACGCGCATCATGGCAAGGTCAATTGGCGCGGCGGCGTTCGCGAGAACGATACGTTTGAGGTCGCGCCAACGGACCCCGGAGGCCCACTCGTCGTGTTCACATCCGCCGGATTCGAGGACAGAGGACCGGAGATAGCACCACGGATTTTGAGGTTCCTGCGCGGGGTCTACGCCGTGCAGGACTATTATGCGGGACTGCCTGGCAACCTGCGCCAGGCGGTCTATAGCGGCGTGGGCGTTGATGGCTGCGATGGGATCACAGTGTCGCTCTGGCGAAACAACAAAGCAATGATGCAAGCCGCCTATAAATCAGGCGAACATCGCAGCCAGATGGATAAACACAAACAGGTAAGCAGTTTCGACAGAAGCTCTTTCACGCGCGCCCGCATCATCGCCAGCAAGGGCGCCTGGGAGGGAGGCGACCCCGTCCTGGAAATTGAAAAAGCGGCGGTTTGATCGGCGAGAACTCGCAAGATATCGTCACCACAACCGAGCCCTTACAAAGCCAATAAATCGTTCGCTTCAAGTACCGGAAACGTGCCGGGCGGCGGCCAAACTCGTTCACGGCGACCGGGCACTCGACGTGCGGATTCTCTCGTCCGGTCGCAACCCAGATTGCGGAAACAGCGCTAACTACCGCATGGTATCGCCGACGGACTCCCTAAACCAGATGTTGATCGCTTCGATGATTTCTTCAGCGTACGGGCGATCCCGGCCAACGATAAAGTGGTAGGTGATACGATGCATGTGGGGCTCGAGCCTTTCAAAATCGTCTGGTTCAAGGCCGGATTCCTCCATTGCCGCCTCAGCATCATTTTGTGTTGAGATAACAATGTCCGTCCGTCGCGTTCTCAACATGAGAAAGCATTGTGTCATCGTCGGTACCGAGATTCGGGACTCGGGAAACTTTGTAATCAGTTCCTTTGTCCGACCAAATTCAACATAACCAAGGGGCAAACAGAATTTCATGCGCAATGCGTTTTCCAGCGATACCGTCGATCCAGCACGAACCCAGGCATGTGCGGTATTATGGAAAAGAGGTTTGGAATAAAGGACATCGCCAGCGCGCTCATCCGTGTAACCCCATGGAAAGGTGCCGTCCGTGTTGCCCGCGCGGGTTTCCCTGAGTCCTCGTTTCCAAGGCCACCATTGCAGCGGCTCGACCTGGAAGCCACCTTTTTCGAGTGCGAGAACTACCTCGGCGGCAACCCAGCCACCCCCTTCGAGCTCGCGATCGACAAATGGTGGATAATTGTCACCCGTTACCAGCCGGATGACCGGCCCACTTGCCCCATCGCCACTCGCATAACCTGTGACGGTTGAGATAAACACGAAGGATATCGCCCACAGGAACATTTGAAAGGCTTTCGCAGCGCAATTCATTTGCGTGAACATTGATGAAAGTTCTCGCGAATTTGATGCCCAGCGAATAGTCCACTCATCATTTTTCTCGCATGGAATATTCCCGTCCTTTGGCCTGCTTTCCGCAATCACGTTATTCGCAGATGTGGAACCGTTCCATAATACTCGTTATACATTTTTAGAAAACGAAACATAAAATGCTTCGTGCATTTTAATGATTAAAGATGATGATAATGTTTTTATCGTAAATCCATAAGTTTCAGTTTTTTCTGAAAGGAATCAAACGAAATAATGTCAATCTCTGAGAGCGCAACTTTGGGATTGTGCGGTGTGTTTTCGACATATGACACTGATCCAGTACGCTTGCCATACGGAATTCGCGCGAGGAAAACCGGCAGGTCGCTACCTGTATCTGGACAAAAAGGGTGTCCCTACAGCCGCAACGGAGTGCCTAAATCCGCCTGACGTCGTAAGTAAACGCCGATCGGAAAGCTGTTGATATGGACAGTTCCAAATTTCAGAATTGCCGGATATGCAAACGTGCATGATTAGTATTGTTGTGAAGTACCCGCGGGATATAGGTTGCGGCTTTTTTGATACACCGTCGTATTCGCATCAATTTCTATCATCCTTGGGTCGCGTCGCTGCTGTGCAAAAGCCGATGTTGATCGGGGATGCGGGTCGAGAGCGCGGATACTCATCACTCCCTCGGGTGCGACCCGCAAGATCAGCCGAGTTGCAACAGTGACGGCAACGTATCACCCAACCTCCGACATTTTCGGCAGGGCACTGAGGCAGTGTCACTTCTGCCGCTGGTCGAGATTCGGACCCAGCCATGTCGCACGAGACTGAAGACAAGGCGAATTCATCGACAAGCCACTTCCGGTTTGGATTGGGTTCGATGCGGTCGAAGTTCCTGGCCATTGTGGTTCCCATGGCTCTCGCCGCAATTGTCATTGTTTTCGGCGTATTCGAGTATGTGTCCATCCAGAGGGCCGAAGCCAACCTTCGCCATCGTCTGAATTCCTTGCTTACAGTTCAAAGCTCCGCCTTGGCTGGCTCGATTTGGACGATTAACGAACGGCAAGTGAGGTTGACGGTCGATGCACTGATGAGTGATCCGGACATCGTGTCGGTCAAAGTATACGATTTCAGCGATTCGGCGGGCTTTCAGGATCTGTACGAAGCTGACAAACCAGATGCGCGTACATCGTTCGTTGGTGAAGCGGATATCTTCAATGAGGGTGCCGAGCGACGCAGCGTCATAGGCAAGTTGATCATCGGTGTCTCCGACGAACGCATCGTTGAGGAAGCGAGGCTTCGGCTTCTTTTGGTCACCAGTCTTGCCGTCGCCCTGCTTATCTGCGTGGTTGGTAGTATCCTTTTTTCCTACCGGCGCATCATCGAGACGCCGCTTGGGCGATTGCTTGATGGAATTCAGGCGTCGAAAATCGACGCCCACTCGACTGCGGTGGAATGGACGAGCAGCGATGAAATGGGAAAGGTGATAACGGCATTCAACGAAATGCTGCACGAGCGGGCCGCCCACGAAAGTGAATTGCGGCTATCGAGAGACCGGTTGGAAGAGCGTGTCCAGGCGAGGACAAACGAACTGGCGATCGCCAACAGGCAATTGAGTGAAGCCATCGAAAGCACCTCCGAGGGGTTCTCACTGTTCGATAGCGACGATCGTCTGATCGTTTGCAATACGAAATACAAGCAGTTGTTAAAGCCAGACGCCTCGGCTGAGGATCTGGCGCGGTCGTTTTTGCCTGGAACATCCTTTCTGGAGATTCTGCGATTTGCGGCAAACAGCGGAATCATCAGTATCCCGGCCGGACAGGAAGATTCCTGGATCGAGGAACAGTTGAGGCAGCGTCGGTCACCTGGTGGCAGGTTTGTTCAACTTCAGATTAACGGCCAGTGGATCCGCATCGCCGAACGAACGACCCATGACGGCTCGATCGTCGCCGTGTATTCCAATGTGACGGAGCTCGAACATGCGCGCCTTGAGGCCGAGGCCGCGAGCGAGGCAAAAAGCACGTTTCTGGCAACCATGAGCCACGAAATCAGAACGCCAATGAACGGTGTGCTCGGAATGCTTGAGGTGCTCGAGCGCTCGCCACTTGACGATGAACAGCGGCATATGACCGAGACAATCACAAAGTCCGCCACGGCGCTGCTCGCTATTATTGACGACATTCTGGACTTCTCGAAAATTGAAGCGGATGGAATCGAGATAGAGCGCGTCGCGACCCCACTTCGCGAAGTATGCGAAAGCGCAATGACGTTAATTGCCCCCGAGGCGGAACAAAAGGGTCTCGACCTTGCGCTGATTGTCGAGCCGGATGTCGCCCCTTCAATCTACACCGATCCTTTGCGGCTGCGGCAAATCCTCATCAATCTGCTCGGAAATGCCGTGAAGTTCACAGCGGTGGGTTCGATCGTTGTGCGCGTCAGGCGGATTTCCGGTGACAATGGAGAACGCATTCGGTTCAGCGTGACCGATACCGGCGTGGGCATCGCCAAGGATCAATTGTCACAGATATTTTCTCCCTTCAGCCAGGCGGAGAGTTCAACGGTCCGGAAGTACGGGGGCACTGGCCTCGGTTTGGCGATATCGAAGCGCCTGATCGAAAACATGAACGGCACGATCGGGGTGATCAGCGGGTCGGGCGAAGGCGCGACGTTCTGGTTCACCTTGCCGTTGGAGCCCGCAGCGCAGACGAAGGACAACCTGGTCCACGAGCTTGACTTTTCAACCAAAGATGCACTGGTCGTGACCGCCAGCCCAGTCGTTTACGAAATGATTGAGAAGTTGCTCGCCGAATGCGGCGCCCGCGTCCAACAGGCCGAGTCACCGGCCGAGGCAGAAGTCGAATTGATGGCTGCAAAGCTCCGGTCAACGCCCTTCGATCTTGTCATTATTGACGGGCGTCTTTCTTTTGAAGAATTCAAGAGAATGCCAGCGCTGGCCGGGCAGAAAGCCGGATCAGGCCAATCCGGCATTTGTATTTGCGCCGGATACGACATTTTCGGCAGCGACCCCAAGGCCGTTTCCAGTGTTTACCGGGATCGACACCCTGGCCGAAACTCGCTGCTGCGGGCCGCGGGCATCGTCCTTGGCTTGGCCAGCCCCGACCATGAGGCGATCTCTGAACCCGTCGAAGACGGAACGCACTCCGAACCCATACTCGCGAATGCGGTGCCATCGATTTCCGACGCCAACCATACAACGCAGTTGATCCTCATCGTTGACGATCACGAAACCAATCGGGATGTGATCCAACGACAACTCACTGCCATCGGATACGGCTCACACGTCGCCGGCGACGGTGAGGAAGCGCTGGCGATGTGGCGGCAGACGCCCTACGCACTTGTTCTCTGCGACTGTCACATGCCGGTTCTGGATGGTTTCGGGTTGACGAGCGCGATCCGCTCCGCAGAGGCAAAAACCGGTTCCCGAACACCAATCGTCGCCCTGACGGCCAACGCACTGCTCGGCGAGGCAGACCTTTGCCTGAATGCCGGCATGGACGACTATCTTTCGAAACCTGTCGGCATACAGAAATTGAGGGATACCCTGGTTCGCTGGATCGGCCAACCGAGACAGAAGCGGTCATCGGCCGGTCACACCGAGACACCCGGTTCAAACGGTGCGGACAGCGATTCCGATGACAACCCTTTCGACCTGGAGTTCTGGAGTGAGATTTCCGGAGAAGGCAACCTCGACGGTCTGCGCGAGATCATAGGGAAACTGAAAGTTTCCCTCGCGGATACGGTAAATGAACTTCACCAACTGCAGGAGTGCGGAAGCCTGACCGATATTGCCGAGGCCGCCCACAAGGGCGCTGGCGCGGCCGGATCGGTTGCCGCAATCGAGCTCAGCTACTGCTTCAAGCGACTTGAGAACGCGGCAAAAGCGGGCCGGTCCGAGGACATTGCACCGCTGTTCGGCAGCGTCGAATCTGAGATTGAACGGGTTATGGCCTGGAACCTGTAAACCACGGCGCGGACGCCGGCAGTCGCCGTGCGCCGTGGCCGGCTCGCCGCTTCGAACGCCCACCCCGTGCCAGACTATCGGATCATTCACAATCTTCGTCGCCAACGACCGCAGCTTCAAGGTGCGAAAGACTCCTGGAAGGGTTGGCGCTCAGGACGGCCGTTCAGCGGTTCTTCTGCTCAACTCGTTCTGCGCCCTTTCCGTCAGCAGATTGCGATCCGGCTTGTTCGTGCCGGCCAGCGGGATCCTGTCGATAAAGCGGACGTTGCGAGGGTGGGCAAAGGCCGGTCCGTTGGCGAGGGTGAACTGCTTTACCGCCTCTTCGGTCAATTCCACGCCTGACTGCGGCACCACGAAGGCGAAGGGGGCGTAGGTCTTGGTTTCGTGCGGCGCGGGAACCACACAAGCCTGGTGCACGCCGTCCATGGTCTCGATCAGCTTCTCCACCTCGCCGGGCCAGACATTCTCGCCGCCGACATTGAACATGTCGTCGGCCCGGCCGACGAAGTAGAAGAAGCCGTGGTCGTCGCGGCGCATGATGTCGCCGGACCGGTACCAGCCGTCCTGCATGACGGCAGCGGTCTTCTCCGGCAGGTTGTTGTAGCCCTCCATCGACATCGGACCGCGGATGTGGAAGACGCCCTCGTCCGGACTGTCGCCCTCCCGCAGTTCGACCTCCAGCCCCTCGGCCGGATAGCCCAGCGAAAGTGCCGGGCGGTTCACGCTGTCGGGATGCGGTCCGAAGGGCGACGGGCCGCCTTCGGTCGTGCCATAGCTGTTGGAGATGGTGGCGCCGGGAAACAGCGCCTGAACCTTGTCGATCAGTGCTTGGGTCAGCGGCGCAGATCCCATGGTGACCTCGATCACGGAGGAAAAATCCAGACTGCCCAGCGCGTCGGCCTGCTTGGCAACCAGGGCCAGCATGGTCGGGACCGAGGTCAGCGACGTGACGCCGAAAGCGTCGATCGATCGGGCATAGGCCATCGCATCGAAAGTCGGCAGCAAGACCGTCGTAGCGCCGGCCACCATCGCGCCCTTGGTCGAAATGGTCGCGTTCATGTGAAACATCGGCGCGGCGACGATATAGACATTGCTGTCCCGATCGCCGAACAGGCGAGCGCCGCGCTCCAGCGACCATCGCTGGGAATCGTGACTGAGAAGCACGCCTTTTGGCATGCCGGTCGAGCCGGATGTGTAGAGCATCATGCCGACTTCGCGCGGCGCCGGTTCATGGGTGGTGAACGGGCCGACATCGAGAAGCTCCTGAAACTCAGGCCCATCCAGCGCGATGCTTGCAACGGTGTCAGGACATCTGCCGGCATTGGCGTCGTCGTGAAAGGTCGCCTTGAGCTCCGCATCCTTGACAATGTGGTCGATCGTCGGCTGCGGCAGCTTGTAGGAAAAGGGCACCGCCACCATGCCGGCACGCATGATCCCGAAATAGGCCGACAGGAACTCGCGGCTGTTTTGCCCCAGAAGCCCGATACGGTCGCCCGGTTGATAGCCGCGTTCAAGCAGCCCACGTGCCACGGCATCACATTCCCGGTCGAGCTCGGCATAGCTGGTGCGCCGTGCCGGCGCCGAAAAGTCACCCGGCTCGATGAGCGCGGTCTTGTCGCCCCAGCGCGCGGCGTCAAAACACTTGCCCAGGTTCTTCGAAATCATGCCGATTCCCCCTGTTCAACTTCCAGAACGACCTTGCCGATCACCTTGCGATCCTGCAGGTCGTGCATCGCCTGCTGGATCCCGGACATCGGGATCACCCGGTCGATCACCGGTGCGATGCGGCCTTTCGCCATCAACTCGAACATCTTCTCGTGATCGTCGCGGCCCCATCCGTTGGAGCCCACGATGGTGTGTTCGAACGACCAGATGTAGCGGATGTCGGTCTTTGGATCGTAGCCGCCGGTTGCCCCGCAGGTCAGAATCCGGCCGCCGCGGCGCACGGTCCGGAAGCACTTTGCCCAGTCCTCACCGCCGGAATAGTTGACGCAGACATCCACCCCGCCGGATGTGCCGCGAGTTCGCGGCTTGCCGAAGGTGTCGATGATGTAGGCGACATAGTCGGTGGCCGAGGTATCGATGACATGGTCCGCACCAATCGCGCGCAGCCTTTCGCTCTTGTCGGCGTTCGAGGTCACGGCGATCACCTCGCAGTCGGCCATCTTCGCCAACTGGATGCAGCAGGTGCCGACGCCGCCGCTGGCGCCGAGGATCAGGATCTTTTCGCCGCGTTCAATCTGGCCGCGGGTAAAAAGCATCCGGTGCGCCGTGGCATAAGCTGTCGGCAGGCAGGCAACGGCATGGTCGTCCACCGCATCCGGCGCCAGGACCAGGTGGCTGGCTTCCACCGCAACGAATTCGCACAGGCCGCCAAGGGCGGTCTCACCCATCATGCCTTTGTCGCTGCTCGGATCGACGCCGACCCGTTGCCCGACACTGAACCGGGTCGAATCAACGTCCTTGCCCAACTCGACAATCTCGCCGGCGATATCGGCGCCCGGAATCATCGGCAACGGCGTGCGCAGGCCCGGAATGCCGCGCATGACCATGGGGTCGAAACCGTTGAGGGTCACGGCCTTGACCTTGACCAGGCACTGGGTCGGGCTGATCGCCGGAACCGGGATTTCCGCCTGATAGAGATTTTCGATGGGGCCGTGCTGGTCGAACTGGATGGCGCGCATTGTTTTCTCCTGTGCCGGCACTCAACCGGCGCTGACAACCGACGAATAGGTGCCGCGGCCGATGGCAATCAGTGAACCGGATTCGTCGGTGGCGCGGATTTCGGCAACGGCAATCGAGCGGCCGCATTTGACGATGTTTGCCGTGGCGGTGACCTTGGCGCCGCGCGCAAAGCGCAGGAAGTCCACATTGAGCCCGATGGTCGGCACGCCCTGGCCGACTTTCAGCGCCACTGCGTAATCGCCGGCAAGATCGATCAGGCTGGCGATCACGCCACCATGCAGCTCGACCCGTTCGTCGCTGCGCGACAGGTCCTCATGCGCCTCGACTGAAATCGAAACGCGCCCGGCCTCCGCATCGAATTCCTCGAGCTTCAGCCCAAGGAAGCGGTGGAACGGACAGCCTTCCACCATGGCTTCAAGGTCGTCGCGGGTCATGCCATCAGGATCCTTCCCTTTGGGGTGTCCATTTCCAGCATGAACCCGGGCGACACCGCGCGGCGCACGGGCACGCGCACACCCAGTTTGCCGTAAATCTCGGCCAGCTCGTCGGCCCTGGGATGCAGAGCCGTGAAGGAGACGAATTCCAGGCCGGTCGGCGTGGTCTCGCAGGGGTGCTGGCTGCCCATCCAGTCGATCAGAAAGGGGATCATGTCGCCCCAGACCGGATCGTCGATATAGATCGACTGCCACTGGATCTTGACGCCGTCGGCGCGCATGCGGGACATGCCGACGGGATCGGAGGCGTTCAGCCCAAGCCCCCGGGCGGCGTCACGATAGGCTTCCAGGCCCTCGCCGCGAATGCCGAATGTGTGCATCTCCGGCGCCGTCAATTCACCGATGCGCTGGGCCCGTTCGCGATACCGGTCCTGAGCGGGATCGACCGAAATGATCTCGAAATAGATCAGGTCGCCCAACGAGGCGAGCGAGTTGCGGGTCCCGAACCCGGCATGGCTGCCACCATTGCCGGGCATCACACCGGTCGCATCGGCGAATTGTGCCGCGCCGGCATCGAGGTCGGGCACGGCCCACAACACATGATCCAGCCCCAGTTCTCCCTTCACATAGTCGATCATCTCGCGAGACCCCGTATTTTGTCGGCCAACTCCACCGGTGAGGCGGTCAGCCATGATTCATTGAATTTGATCGTCATTTGCGCCTTCGCCGAGGCGGGCACTTTGAGACCCAGAGCAGCGGCTTTTTCCAGCAGCGCTTCAGGTGACGTCGGCGCCTGCGGCAGGGTCAGCCGAACAGCATTGGTGCCGTCTTCGAACGGCGTCACCGTCACCGGACCGTCCTGCAGTTGATCGATTACGGCGCCTGCATGGGCGATGACGTCTCGCCACAGCGCATCGAAGCGCTCAAGCTTGTCGGCCGCCATGACGGCCGAGGGCCACATCTGCCAAAGTCCGCCGCCATAGCCGCGCCGCTCGTGATAGAGATCGTCCAGCATGGCGGCCGGCCCGGCGAGCACGCAGCCGAACGGCGCGTCAAGATATTTGTAAAGCGACATGTAGACGAGATCGAAGGGAGTGGCCATGTCGGCCGGGGTCTGCCCGGTGACCGCGCATTCGATCAGCATGCGCGCGCCGTCCAGAAACATCGGAATGCCGTTGGCCCTCGCAACGTCGGCTATTTCCGCGATGCGGCCGGCGCCGAATTGCCGCCCGTCGATGCGACGGCTCGGGCTCTCTATTGCGATGCATCCGATGCGGGCCGCAACCCGTGCGCTTACCGCCCGGTCGATTTCGCGCTGAACGTCATCTGCCCCGAAACCCGCACCCTCGCCCGCTGTGGGGACCATGGTGAAGCGGCCGAGAGCGGCCAGATTGTCACCCGCGTCGTTGAAGAAATGTCCATCGCGATGCACCAGAATGCGCGCATTGTCCGGTCCTGCGAGCCGCCGCATGGCGCACAGATTGGCAAGGGTTCCGGTGGGAAACATCACCGCCCGTTCCTTGCCCAGATGTTTCGCGATCTGCGTCTCGAACGCTTCGACGGCTCCGCCGTTGCCATAATAGTCCGACACGGTCTGCCCGTCGGCTGTCAGCTCGGCTAGTCGTTTCGCCATCTCGGCGGGCGACAGAAGTGCCGCATCGTCAGCCAGGGAAATCATGCGCCTGCCCTTTCCGCTGCATTTCGCCCGGCAATGCGCCCGCCAATGCAGCATTCCGCAAGGTTGCCACCGGACATGTAGAGGTGCCCGAAGGCTGAACCACACTCGCCCGCCGCGAAGAGACCTGTGATGGACGACCCGTCCGGAGAAAGCACCTGCTGTTGTGCATCGTGGACTGGACCGCCCTGCGTGTTGGAGACAACCGGCTCAACTGGCGCGACAAAGTAGGGTGGCGAAAGCGGGTACAGCGAACTCGCCGGCCGCCCGAACTCGCCATCGACGCCATCAGTGCAGGCCGCATTCCATTGAGACAGCGTCGCCTCGACAATCTCGACAGGCGCCTCGCACAGGCTTGCAAGCGCCTGCATGTCGGATGCCTCGCGAAACAGGCCGGACTCGCATTCTCGGCTGTTGTCGCCGCTCCAGTCATAACGCGCGGACGCATCGTTGCGGGTCGGCTTGCCCAGCGGATACATGGCCAGCCCGGCGCGGTCGGTCACCATACGGGCCGGATTGCGTTCGTAGCGCTGTAGCGCCGGATCGTATTTCGCCAGCATCCGCCCCGCGGTGTCCTGAACATAGGGCTCGTATTCATTCATGAACCGCCGGCCTCGCCGGTCGAGCAATATCCAGGGCATGACCGGCAAACCATCCGGCGCCGCACCGCCACCATCGGGCGTCCAGTCGGGAAACCGCTTCACCCGCACGCCGAACGGATAGGCGTTGTCCGGCAGCCGATAGCCGTAACAGCCATGCCAGTGCCACATGTGCCAAAGATCGGCGCCGACCGCCTGCGCCATGCGAATGCCGTCGCCGGTGTTGCCCGCATAGGCGGCCGACAGCGCAGAGCCTCCGGACCAGTATTGCGTCTGCATGTCCGGGTCGGCTTCGAATCCACCACAGGCGAGCACGACGCCGCCGGGAGCGACAATGCGGGCTCCGTCCGCCAAGCGGACGCCGGTAACCACATCGCCAGACCGCTCGAGCCCTACAACTGGAGAATCCAGTCGCGTGGTGATCCTGTCACGCTTCTCCACATTCACTTGCAGCAATCGAAACAGCAGAGCTCCCTGCGCCGCCCCCCGAACATGCGGCCAGGCGGAAACGGGGTCGAAGCCCGGAAACTCCTCCACATAGCTGAAGCCGAAGGTGCGATATCCTTCGAAAGGATAGTTCGCCGGCGAATTGCGATTGTCGATGCGGGCGCCGGTGCCTTCGGCTAGCCGGCAAAGAACCTGGTGCACCACCGTCATGCCATCGGCCAGTTGGCGCAGCACGGAGTCTGGCGTCTTGCCTCCGGCGCTGGCGTGAAGATAAGCGAAGGCCTGATCGGCATCGTCGGCCGTGCGCAGCCCGCCGGCCGAGCAGATGGAAATGCCGCCCGGAAGGGCCGCCTTCTCCAGCAGCAGAACCCGCGCACCGGCATCGGCCGCGGCAATGGCCGAAAACGCGCCGGCATAACCGTAGCCGACGACAATGACGTCAAATGTCTCCTGCGTGGTCATTGCTCTCCCGTCAGCGCATCCGGCCAGACCGAGCGGATCCCATCCACGATATCTGCGACCGTTGCCTTGAGTGACGCCTCACCCTTTACCGGCGTGGCCAGCGTCGGATCGCCACGCACGCCCGTGGCGCTATGGTCAGGACCGCTGTCCGGTGACGGATCGAAGATGGTGGGTTGATAAAAGACGGTTTCCGGCTGCTCGCGCATGGTGCCGTAATCCTGCCGCGCCTTGCCTGCACGGATGCGTTCAGGTGCCAGTGCCTGGATCAGCGAGGTCTCGTGCTCATCGCCGTGCCCGCCAAGCGCCTGTTCCATCAACCCGTCTGCCGCCCGGCCCAGGCGGCTGATATGCGCTGCCCGGACACGGGTGCCGGTTTCCTCATAGGTTTCACGCAGCACGACATTGACAATGGGTTCGGTGGAGATGCCGGTGTTGACCACCAGCAAGCGGCCGAACCCTTGCGCAATGAACCCGTCCAAAACATCGTGCAACAGGGCGGTAAACGTCTCCGGTCGCAGGTGCTGGCTGCCCGGATAGTGGCGGAAAGCCGGATAGTAGCCGAAGCTGATCACCGGCGCCGCCAGCACCGGAAGTTCCGACACCACGCCGTCGCAGATGCCGCGCGCCAGCAGATAATCGGTGCACAACGGCAGATGATGTCCGTGTTCCTTGGAAGCGGCGCCGATGGGCACGAGCAGCACAGCCCGGCGCTTAATCCAGACCTCCGCTTCGGGCCAAGTCAGATCTTCGAGCCAGCGGCCGGGTGTTGATGCGGTTAGAGCCATTGATCCAGAAACTCCCGTACCTCCTTGCCCCACAGCGCCGCGCCCTGGCCGTAGAGAAAATGCCCTTCGTCCTTGGTCAGACCGAAGCCCGGATAGATCCTTGATTTGACGATCTTGTCCGTGCCCTCCAAAGCCGCCGAAAGCTCGGCGGTGGGCGCCGCGGAATAGTCGTTGGCGGCCTGCATGAAATAGATCGGCTGGGTCAGCCGGTGGGCCGCATCGAACATGGTCTTGCGCAGCCCCGGTGCCTTTTCCCAATTCATCGCCGCCCCGGCGAATTCGACAGCGCAGCGAAACCGGTCGCATTTGGCGGCCGCAAGCAGGGTGACGGTGCCACCGAAAGAGCTCCCCATGACACCGATATGGCCGGTGTCGATCTCCGGTCGTTGTTCCAGCATCTCCAGCGCGGCAACCACATCATTGCTCTCGTCATCAAGGCGTTTGGAGAGCTGCGCATCGTAGGTCTCGGTGCCGTAGTCGGCGCTGACGTCTTCGCGCCAGGCGCGCCCCGGCGAATTGCCGTAGCCACGCCGGTGCGGCAGGAAGGAGGCCAACCCCCAGCTCATCAGCACGGCCGCCGTCCCCGGCCGACAGACATCCGATGTCCCCTGGTGAATGGAACTGCCGTGATTGGTGACCATGCAGGGAAACGGGCCTTCCCCTGGCGGCAGGTACAGGTATCCATTGAGGGTCAGATCGCCGCTGCGGAAGCTGATCTCCTGTGGAACCACGGCCATGCCTTCAAGCGACGTCTGGCGCAACTGGCTGGCTTGTTGCTCGGCGCGCTTGAACAGGCGGCGTTGAAAGTCATCGATATGCTCGCGCATGGCGTCGCGAATGCGACCGAACTCCCCGCTGCCGTCGCGGGCCCGCAAATCGGTTCGTTGCTCCTCGTCCGTGGTAAACTGGCATTCCCAATGCACCAGGTCCTCGCCGTCCGAACTGGCTTCGACGAAGATTTCACCGACTGGCAGACCGAGCTTGCGGCGAATATCGCAGGCAGTTCGTCGCGTATGGAGGACCGCGTCGAAAGAACCCGCCTTGGGGGTATAGGTCGTGCGCTCATACAGCATCGCGAATCCATTCATTCTCGGTGTTCGGAAAGTGGCAGGCGCCCCAGTGGCCGGGCTCCAGCTCGGCCAAAGCCGGTTCATCGCTCCGGCATCGATCCTGCGCCTTGGGGCATCTTTGGTGAAAGGGGCAGCCGGGTGGCGGGTTGATGGGGCTGGGGATGTCGCCCGTCAGATGGCTGCGCGTGCCGCGCCGTTCATAGTCCGCCTCGGGGATCGCCCGCAGAAGAGCCGCGGTATAGGGATGGCGCGGCGTCTCGAACAGCGCCTGCTCCGACGCCAGTTCGACGACACGGCCGAGATACATCACCGCCACCCGGTGGCTGAGAAACCGCACGACACCCAGATTGTGGGAAATGAACAGCAGCGCCACACCGGTCTTCTGCTGGATCGACTTCAGCAGGTTGAGGATCTGGGCTTGTACGGAAACGTCGAGGGCCGAAACCGCCTCGTCGCAGACAATGAGGCGCGGGCGAATGGCGATGGCCCGGGCAATACCGATGCGCTGTCTCTGGCCGCCGGAAAACTCGTGCGGATACCGGTCGGCATAATCGACCGGCAGTTTGACGATCTCCATCACCTCCCGCACCCGCGCCGCGATCTCGGCGCGGTCGGAGACAAAATTCTCCAGTGGCTCGGCGATGATGTCGCGGACCTTCATGCGCGGATTGAGCGAGGAATAGGGATCCTGAAAGATGATCTGAATGTCCTGCCGCATGACCTTCTCCTCGGCGCGCGACAGCTGCGTAATATCTCGTCCGTCGAACAGGATGCGCCCGGCACTCGGATCGGTCAGGCGCAGGATCGTGCGGCCCAGCGTGGTCTTGCCGCAGCCGGATTCGCCGACAACGCCGACCGTTTCTCCGGCGTGCACGTCGAGACTCACATCGTTGACGGCGCGCAGGTGCTGTTCAGCCTGCCACAGCCCGCCCGACTGGATGGCGAAGTTCTTGGTGACATTCTCGAGCCGCAGGATCGGTGAGCCGTTCATGCCGACACCTCCTCGAGCAGCCGTCCGGCAGCGTCGAGACGGACGCAACGGGCCGAATGGTCGGGAGCAATTGTCTGCAGCGGCAGGTCAGGGCGCTCGCATTCGGGCGCAGCCAGCGGGCAGCGCGGCGCGAACCGGCAGCCCGGCAAGACTTCCGACGGCGCGGCGGCCGAGCCCTCGATCACCGGAAGCACGTCCTGCTTGTGCTGCGCCGACGGTATCGAGCGCAAAAGCAGCCGCGTATAAGGGTGTTGCGGATCGGCGAACAGGAGCTGCGCCGTCGATTGCTCGACGATCTGGCCGGAATACATCACCACGACCCGATCGACGGTCTCGGCAATCACACCCATATCGTGGGTAATCAGCAGCACCGCCATGTCGAGCTGGTCACGCAATTCGACAATCAGGTCGAGAATCTGAGCCTGAATGGTCACGTCGAGTGCCGTGGTCGGCTCGTCGGCAATCAGCAGCCTTGGCCGGCAGGCCAGCGCCATGGCGATCATGATCCGCTGCTTCATGCCGCCGGAAAGCTGGTGCGGATAATCCTTCGCCCGGAGGTCGGGGGCCGGAATGCCGACCCGGTCCATGAGATCGACGGCCTGTCGATGCGCGTCGGCCGGACCCGCGCCCGTATGCTCGATCAACACTTCGGCGATCTGAAACCCGACCGTCATGATCGGGTTCAGGCTGGTCGAAGGCTCCTGAAAGATCATCGCCACGTCTCGGCCGCGTTTCTTGCGCATTTCGGTTGCGCTGAGATCGGTCAGCATGTCGTCGCCGAAACGGATCGCGCCGCCGTCGACATTCCCCTGCGCGCCCAGGAGCCCCATGATCGCGAGCGAGGTGACCGATTTGCCGGAACCGCTTTCGCCGACGATGCCGACGATCTCTCCGGGGTCGACCGAAAAGCTCACCCGGTCGAGAACTTGCACTGAGCCACGCAGGCCGGCAAAGGAAACCGACAGGTCACACACGTCCAGCAGAGGGTCGGTTTGCGGTTTCACTGGGTGCGCACCTTCGGATCGAGAATGTCACGCAGGCCGTCGCCCAGCAGGTTGAAGCCGATCATCGTGACCGCCAGCGCCAGGCTTGCGAACAGCGCAAGATGCGGATCTGTGCGCAATTGCGACAGCCCGTCCCGGATCATCGCACCCCAGGTGGGTTGCGGTTCCTGGATGCCAATACCCAGGAAGCTCAGGGTCGCCTCTGCCATGATGATGAAGCCCACACCGATCGAGGCGCGCACGATAAGCGGCGCCACGATGTTGGGCAGAAAATGCCGGCGCATGATCTTGTGAACGGGTGTACCCGACGTGATCGCCGCATCAATGAACATCTCGTGCTTGAGCCCGAGCACCAGCGAGCGTGTCAGACGCGCAATCCCGGGCCACCAGACCATCGACAGGGCAATGATCACAGTCAGCGTGCCCGGGCCCAGCATGGCGGCAATCAGGATGGCGAAAATCAGCTCGGGAAATGCAAAGATGATGTCGACGGTCCGCATGATGATCGCGTCGACCCAGCCGCCGAAATAGGCGGCGCACATTCCAAGCACGGTGCCGATCGTCAACGTGATCGCCAGCACCGAAAAGGACACCAGCAGCGAGACGCGCGCGCCAAGGACGATGCGGGCAAAGACATCGCGCCCCAGCGCGTCGGTACCCATCCAGTGGACCTGATCGGGCGCCTGCCAGCTGGCCAGGACGTTCACCCGCACCGGATCATGAGCCATGAAAAAAGGGCCGAACAGCGCCATCAGGATGACCAGGGAGACGATGGTCGCGCCGATCATCGCATTGCGCGACCGGCGAAACCGCAGCAGAAAATCCGATCGCGACCGCGCGGCTGACGATATCGTGGGTTCCGCCATGGTCAGTCTTTCCCCTGGTCGAGGCGGATGCGCGGATCGAGCGCGCCGTAGGCCAGATCGACTGCCAGGTTGATGAGCGAATAGAACATCGTGAACAGCAGCACGATTGTCATGGTCACCGGGTAGTCGCGGGCAAAGATCGATTCGATCGCCAGCCTGCCAAGCCCCGGAATATTGAAGATCGTTTCGACGACAAAGGTACCCGACAGCAGGCCGCCGAAGATGATGCCGATGGTCGTCAGCAGCGGCACGAACGTGTTGCGCAAAGCGTGGCGATAGATCACCAGCTGATCGCGCAGCCCCTTGGCCTTGGCGGTCCGCACGAAATCCTGCTGCAGCACCTCCAGCATGTAGGTCCGTGTAAGTCGGGCGATATAGGCGGTGGGCGGAATGACCAGAATGGCCACCGGCATGATCATGTGCTGGGGATCGCCCCAACCGGCCACCGGAAGCAGCGCCCACTGGATCGACAGCAAGTAGACAATGAAGGAGGCCATGGCGAAATTCGGAATCGAAATGCCTGCGACCAGAACCAGGATCACCGAAGTGTCAGCCCAGGAATTGGCGCGCCGCGCCGCAAAAACACCGAGAATGACACCCAGCGGCACTGCGATCACGATCGCCAGAACCGCCAGCACAGGCGAGATCAACAAGCCGCCGGAGATCACATCGAACACGGTGGTGCCGGCATAGCGGTAGGAAAGCCCGAAACTGCCATTGGCGATGTTGCCCAGATAGTCGAGAAACTGGATTGGCAAGGGTCGGTCGAGGCCGTAGTCGGCGCGCAGCCGGGCCTCGAGTTCGACATCGCCGGAATTGTCCGACAGCAGTGCCATGATCGGATCGCCGGGCACGAACTGCACCGCGATGAAGGTGATGACCACGGCGAGGAACCACACCCCCAGCAGGCCCGTCATTCGCCGTGCAGCATATTTTAACATGGTCGAACTCGTGACAGGGCCAGGGGTGCGGCTTTGGTTTACTCGCTGATCTTCACATCACCGAAGGGCAGGAACCGGAAGGGTGTCAAGGCGACGCCCTTCACGTTCGGCTTGGCCAACGCCACCTGCATGCGCACCGTGGTCGGACAGGTACCCCAGTCGTTTATGAGGATTTCCTCGGCCTGGTTGTACATCGTGTAGCGTTCCTGCTCGTCCGCCGTGCCCTGCGCCTTTTCAATCAGGGCATCGAACTCGTCGTTCTGCCAGCGTGAGCGATTGTAGGTGCTCGGTCCGTACCAGACCTGGCTGAGGAAGTAGAGCGCATCCGGATAACCGGCCGACCAGCCCCACGGGAAGAACGGTACTTCACCGGCATTCATGCGTTTGATGTGGGTGCCGCGTTCAACAACCTCGACCTCAACCGGAATGCCCAGCACTTCCTTGAACTGGCTGGCGAAATAGGTGATGTCGTTCTTGTTGGGTTCGGTGCTGGTCACCTTGATCGGCGGCATGCCCTCGCCATTCGGATAGCCGGCTTCGGCCAGCAGCGCCTTGGCGCGCTCCGGATCGTAAGGGATTTCCTTCAGGTTCGGGTTATAGCCGGCAACTCCCGGCGTGACCTGGCCGTAGAGCGGGAAGGCCGCACCCTGGTAAAGCCCGTCAATCATCGCGTTGCGATCGAATCCGATGCAGACGGCTTCACGAACGCGGATGTCCTTGAAGGGCTCGTAGAGGTTCTGGTTCATGCCCAGATAGCGGATCTGCGCCGCGGGCGACTTGATAGTGTCGGGTTCGAACTGCGGATCCTTCAGGATGCGCCGGATGGTCGGTGCATCGGCATAGACCAGGTCCAGTTCGCCGGCTTCATACATCGATACGGCCGTGTCGCCACTCGGCACAATCAGGAACTGCACACCATCGATCTCCGGCGCACCGCCCCAATAGTCCGGGAACGCTTCCAGCGCAACGTTGCGCCCGATATTCCACTCCTTGAAGCTGAATGGGCCGGTTCCGGCCGATGCCTTGGTCGCCCAGTCATCGCCCAGTTCATCGACGATGCCGCTGTCCATGAAGAAGAACGGATAGATCGGGAAGAGCACGTCCGGCGAGGAGAACCGCACATCCAGCGTATGATCGTCGACCACCTTGACGCCTTCCAGATCGGTGGTGTCGCCATCCTTGACGGCTTTCGATCCGACGATGTTGTTGAGGTATCGTGCGTTGAGACCGCCGCGATTGCCGGGGATCAGCAACTGTTCGAACGTGTATTTGACATCCTTGGCGCCGAAATCACGCCCGCTGTGGAATTTGACGCCGGGGCGCAGCTTGAACTGGAAGCCAAGGCCGTCATCATGCGCAGTCCAGCTTTCAGCCAGCGCCGGAACGACATTGCCTTCGGCATCCAGTGCGACAAAGCCCTCATAGACATTGGCCATGACGTCGCCGGCAATGAGCTCGGAATAGGTGATCGGATCGACCATGGCCGGGTCGGCATTGATGTTGGTTCTCAGTTCGGCCGCCAAAGCCGTTGAGCTGAGCGCGGCGGTGATGGCCAGTGCTGAAAGATACTTTTTCATTGGTTTCCTGACTCCTTTGTTGGACCTGACGACGCCCACGGCGCTGCCTCCGAATACGGATCCGAAATCGTGTTCCGGTTATTGGTTTTTTGCTTCGCTTGGTGCCAACGGTTCGGCGAATTGTCGTCGAAACGATGGAATGCCTGTCTGATTTATTGTAAAAATGGCGCAAAACCGGATACAATCCCTCGTATCGACAATTTTTCAGCAAATTTGCCATCGAAATAACGGAGCAGGCGATGAAACGCAGGTTGGACGGTGTGGACTCGAAATTGGTCGAGCTTCTCAAGGCAAATGCGCGCGAAGCCACGGCTTCGCTGGCGCGTCGCCTCGGCCTGTCCCGCTCGGCTGTTCAGGACCGCATGTCCCGTCTGGAACGCGATGGCGTCATCGCCGGTTATACGGTCCGCCTGGGCAAGCATGCGGAGGAAGACCGGCTGCAGGCCATCGTCCGTTTCACCGTGGATCCGAAATACACGACGGAGATCATCCGCAAGATCGGTGACACCGTCGAGGCCAGGTCCTGCTATTCGGTCAGCGGCGCATTCGACCTGATTGTCATCGTCGACGCGGAAACGGCGGTACGGCTGAACCAGGTCCTGCAGGAGTTCGGTGAGATCGAAGGCGTCGAACGCACGACATCGTCGATCGTTTTGGGCGCGGCGTTCGAAAACCGGTCCTGAACTGTTGCGGTTCGGCTTAGTGCTTCCGCCGGCGAGGTCGCCGGCTATACCATTTTTCTGCCGGTGAAACTTACCTGCGGAGAGAGTGCAGCATGAAGCTTGCTGGCGAGGTCTATCAGTGCGTTCTCCTCATACCAGCGTCCAACGATCTGCAGCCCGATCGGCAGTCCCCTCCGGTCCCATCCGATGGGCAACGTTATTGCCGGGTGGCCGGTCAGGTTGAAGGGCAGGGTATAGGGATACCAGGCCGCGCGAATCGGGCCGCAATTGGTGCCGGCGATGGTCAACTCGGCATGCGGATCGGTTCCCATGGGGATCGATGCGGCGGATAGGGTCGGCGTGACAAGATAATCGAAGCCGGCAAAGTGTTCTTCGACCTGTCGGTAAACCTGTGTACGGAAACCTGCTGCGTTTTGGACCTCGATACCCGAGCGTGTCTGCCCGTTGCGGACCGTGGTAACGAAGGTCGGGTCGAAAAGGTCCGGCTGGTCGGCCACAAGTTTTCCGGCGCGGGCCGCAAGCATAGTTTCGAGGATGACGCGGAAATGCGGTTCCAGGGAAACGAAGTCGAGATCGACCTCGCTAACCACTGCTCCCATTGCGGCGAACTTGGTTATTGCCTCATTGACCGCCGCCGCGACATCCGGCTCGACCACCTTGTTTCCAACAGTCAGCGTCCAACCAATCCGCGTTTGATCCGGCGGCTGGTGGTCGACCGGAAGACATTTCGACCAGGGATCGCCAGAGGTCGGCCCGGACATGACCTCGTACATCAGGAGGAGGTCGTCCGGGGTGCGCGCCATTGGTCCGATAAAGGAGTTGTTGGCAAAAAGATCGCCCGCATGGACATGCGGGATACGCCCCTGCGTCGCCTTCAGCCCGAAGATCCCGCAGACTGACGCCGGAATACGGACCGAACCACCGCCGTCGGTCCCCACAGCCAGCGGCACCTGTTTCCAGGCAACGGACGCTGCCGCGCCACCACTCGAACCACCACTGGTGTAGGCCGGATCAAACGGATTACGCGTAGCACCAAAGAGCGGGCTGCTGGTGATCGGCTTGTGACCAAATTCGGGGGTTGTCGTCTTGCCGATCAGAACAGCACCCGCCGCACGCAAACGAGCGACCGGCACGGCGTCTTCCGGCGCTGGCGCGCCTTCATAGGCTCGCGAACCAAACGAGGTCGGCATGCCCGCGACATGCACCAGATCCTTGACCGAAACCGGAACACCGGCCAGAGGTCCGGGCGCTTCTCCGGCTGCAAGCTTGGCATCAACCGCGTCGGCAGCGGACAGTGCGCCCGCCGCATCCACATGAATAAATGCGTTGGCGCGTACCTCCGTCGCCGCGATATGCGACAGCGTCGCCTCCGTCACGACACGGGCGGTCATTTCACGCCGACCGACCCGACGCGCTATGTCGATCGCAGTCATTCCGATTGGACTATCCGGCTGCATCACTCACCCTCAAATCATCCATCGGCCGCCGTCGATCAGAAGAGTCTGACCGGTGACGTAACGACTGGCGGCGCAGGCGAGGAAATGAACCACATTGGCTACATCTTCCGGCGCACCGACGTGACCTAGTGGCACGCTGTCGCGAATCCGATCGATCACCTCGGTCGGCAGACGGTCATGGGCCCGGGTCTTGATGGCGCCTGGCGCGACAGCGTTGACGTTGATGCCATGCGACGCCAGTTCGCGTGCCAATGTGCGAGTAAAGCCGACAACTCCCATTTTGGCGGCGGCGTAATCGGCCAGGCCGGCATCACCGACAAAAGCCGATTCCGTGGACATGTTGATGATCCGACCACGCCCGCGTGCCACCATGGCCGGCGCTACAAGTCTGCTGGTGCGCAAGGTGGTCATCAGCGAGACTTCGAGAACGAAGCGCCATGTCTCCTCCTTTGAGGTAACAAACTGTCCGGCGCGTTCACGCGCGCTCTGCCCGACATTGTTAAACAGCACTTCGATCGCGCCCAACTCGGTCTCGACGCGTGCGACCGCCTCCTCCATGGCTTCGGCATCCGTGCAATCGACCCGGATCGGGAGCACGTTTCGTCCAAGGGCGTGGATTTCGCTTCCGAGGTCCTCGAGGGTCTGCTCTTCAAGATCCAGAAGCGCAAGATCGGCTCCCGCTCGCGCCAGCGCCAATGCACTGGCGCGGCCAATTCCGTTCGCTGCTCCGGTCACAAGCGCCACACCGTTGAGATCGAATGGAGACATGATCCCTGCCTCTCAGTGGAACGTGCGCCCGCCATCGACCGCGAGCGCCGTGCCGGTGATTTGGGATGAGTCCGAACAGCTCATGAACAGCGCTGCGTTGGCGATATCGGCAGGATGGCCGACACGCTGGATCAGATAGCGGTCGAGGATGTTTTCAAACTCTGCCTCGGGTTCTTCGGCATGCTCGAAAGACTGGCGGAAAAGCGGAGTATCCACAATGCCGGGGCAGATTGCATTGACCCGGATGGCGTGAGGCGCGAGATCGACTGCCAAAGCCTTCGCAAACATCACCAGCCCCGCCTTCGATGCACAGTAAGCGCTTCGGGCAGCCAGCGGACGCAACGCCGCGCCCGACGCGATCTGGACAATAGTTCCGGAGCCGGCGTTGCGAAGATGGGGCAGTACGGCGTGTGTCGCATTGAAGGCGCCGGTCAGATTGACGTCGAGGATCCGCCGCCAGTCGGTGGCGCTCATTTCGTCGAATGGACGCCGCAGGTCGATGCCGGCGGATCCGACCAGACCGTCAAGACCACCCAGCGCCTCAGAAAGCCGCTCGATCGCGGGCGGAACTTTGTCATCATCGGTGAGATCGATGACCTCTGAACAGACCAGTGGCCCGCTGCCCTGTTCGATTTCGCGCAACGCCTCATCCAACTTTTCTGCATTGTGATCCAGGAGCCCGACCGCCGCTCCCTCTGACCGGAAAAGCACTGCCGTTGCGCGACCGATTCCGGAAGCGGCACCTGTAATCAGGATCCGTCGTCCCTCCAGCTTCATGGGCCGATCCCCGACGCTGCCTCGAGCGCCGGACGGATTGCTTCCGCCACCTCGTCGCAACGGGCAAACCAGACATTGTCATGGCTTTGAATATGTTCGATCAGCCGTGTCAGCGCGATCAGCCGCGAACCACGTCCGATCAACTGCGGATGCATTGCCAGTGTGAAAGCACGGTCCTCCGCATAGAGCGTATCGAATTCGGCACACCACGCTTCTGCCACCGCTGACGGCGCCTGCAGGGTGCGCCCAGGGAGTGTTATCGAGTACTGAAAAAAGGGCGCGTCATCGAGCACCCAGGCAAAGGGAAACTCCACCAGATCGGTCCGGTTGCCATCCACCCAATGCAGATAAGGTGAATCGTCATCGAAAAAATTCGTGGAATAGCGAAAGCCGTGTTCCAGCAGCAGCGACAAGGTAGTCGGGCTGAACTCGGCTGCGGGAGAACGCCATCCGGCTGGTTTGTTGCCGGTCAGCCGCGTTATGATCTCGATACCGCGCTCCATTTCTTCGCGCTCTTCCTCGGGCGTCAACGTCAAGATCCAGCGGTGCGACCAACTGTGATGGGCAATTTCATGACCACGAGCCAGGATGTCCTCACAGAGTCCCCATCGCTGTTCGATCACCAGACCGGGCACGAAAAACGTCGCCTTGATGCCATAGCGGTCGAGCAGGTCGAGGATCCGGCCTGTTCCCACCTTCCAGCCGTAGGCGCCCTGAGAGAGCACGACCGGACGTTCCGCATTCTTCGGATCCCGCGCCGTCCACATGGTTTCGGCATCGAGATCGAAGGTGAGCATCACGGGGAAACCTTGAGGCGCGAGGGGCATATGGGATGACTCCACGTTCGATAGGTCAGGCGAATCGGTGGAATCCGACCCAGCGCTCGGCGATCACCAAACAAAGACCGGTGACAATGATTAACATGGTTGAAACTGCCGCGATACCGGGGTCGATCCCATGCTCGACGGCGGTAAAGATTTTCACCGGCAGCGTTGTCTGGCGAACACTGACCAGGAATATCGAGACCGGAACATTGTCGAACGACACGATGAAGGAAAAGATCCCGCCGGCCACCAGCCCGGGTTTGATGAGGGGCAGTGTCGTCAAACGAAATGCGGTCCAAGGGTCGGCGCCGAGCGTGCGCGCCGCTTCTTCCAGCGATGGATCGGAACCGGCGAGGCTGGCCAGTACGGAACGCACCACATAAGGCAGCGTGATCAGCACATGCGCTGCGGCCACAGCCCCGAATGAGCCGCGCACCCCGGTCAACGTATAATATTGCAACAGGGCGACAGCGACGACCACGGCGGGAAAGACCAGAGGTGCCATCAGCGCCGCGGAAATAGCCTCGGAGCCTGGCACCTTGCGCCGGATCAGCGCATAGGCCGCAGCGGTTCCGAGGATGAGCGACACAACCGTGGCGGTCAGTGCCAGGATCAGACTGAACAGGATGGCGTCGATATACGAACCGTCGCCCAGCACACGCCAGTACCAATCAAGCGTGAAGCCCACCGGCGGCACGGTGAGATAGGATTTTGTGGTGAAGGAAGCCAGCACGACGATGACCACCGGCGCCTGCAGAAAGGCCAGCGCCAGCACCGCATAGAGCGGCAGGGCGTTGCCGCCGATCAGCCTGGAGAGGCGGTAACGGAGAGGCGGGTGACCACTCATCGGAACGTCGACAATCTGCGGGCAAGGTGGCCTGACGCCCAAACGAGAACAAGAACGATGGCAGTGAGGATGAAGGCCATGGCAGCCCCGCGTGGCCAGTTCAGCACCTTCAGGAACTCGTCGAATATCAGTGTCGACATCACCTGATAGGTTGGGCCACCCAGTAGGCGCGGCGTCACCAGTGCGCTGATGGTCAGAACGAAGACCAGGATCGCACCCGACAGCAGACCCGGGAGGCTAAGCGGCAATGTGACTTTGAGAAACACCTCACTTTTGGTCGCACCGAGAGAGGCTGCCGCGTCTTCGACATCGCGGGAGATATTCTGGATGGTGCCGATCAGCACCAAGGTCATGAAAGGAAGAAAGATGTGCGTCAGCCCGATCAAGAGGCCGCTGAAATTGAACAGGAGCTTGATCGGCCTTTCGATGATTTCCATGGCTCGCAGCCAGTCGTTTATCAGCCCATGATTGGCCAGAAGCACAATCCAGCCAAACGAACGCACGACCATGTTCAAAAGCAGCGGAAAGACGACAAGAATGATCAGCCACGGACGCAATCGGGATCTTGTGCGGGCCAGGAAGTACGCCAGCGGATAGCCGATGATTGCCGTCGCCAGCACGACGATCAGGCCCAAGGCCAATGTACGACCGATGATTTCGAGATAAAAACCGTCGCCCAGGATATGAGTGTAATTGCTGAGCGTCCACGTGGTGCCGATGCCTTTGCCTGGTATGTAAGGGTGCAGGCTGGTCGGCACCAGAAACAGAAGCGGTGCCACGAAGACAGCCAGAAGCATCAGCACCGAAGGCGATAAAAGACCAAACCCGGTGCGGTCAAACCAGGAAATCAGTCCGCGCTTCATGAACTTGCCATCACGATCACATCGTCGGGCATCAGGGTCACGTCGACAACTCCACCTTTTGGCGGCAGCTCGTGCCCCCTGCTGACGGGTGTCTCGGCGTTCAACTCGATTCCGTCCGCCAGGCGAACCAGGAACTGCACCGTGGAGCCCGCAAACGAAACAATCTCAAGGCTGCCTTGAAGAGCCGCGGCGTTTCCGTTCGGGTCAGGCGCGGAAACCTTCAGGCTTTCCTGACGGATCGTCACCCGGACCTTGTCTCCGACTTTGGCACCCTGCGGCAGGCGGGCGGTTTCCAGCAGCAGATTCTCGGACAACGTCACCGTGGCTTTTTCGCCGACGCTTGCAACAGTTCCGTCGAAACCGTTCGACCGGCCGAAGAACTCCGCCACAAAGGGCGTTTGCGGATCGTCATAGATCTCGCGCGGGGTGCCCAGCTGTTGCAACACACCCTGTGACAGCACGCAGATCTGGTCCGACATGGTCAGCGCCTCTTCCTGGTCGTGGGTGACGAAGACCGTCGTGATGCCAAGCTCCTGCTGCAGCCGGCGCACTTCGAACCGCATGGCGTCGCGCAATTTTGCATCCAGATTGCTGAGCGGTTCATCAAGCAGCAGAAGCGCCGGCTGTGGCGCAATGGCCCGGGCCAGCGCGACACGCTGCTGCTGGCCGCCGGACAGTTCGCTGGGGAGACGCCGTTCCAGGCCGGACAGGTGAACCATCTCCAACGTTTCGACCACGCGCTTCTGGATGGTCTCCGCATCGAGCCGGCGTCGGCGGAGCCCGAAAGCAACGTTTTCGAAAACGCTCATATGCGGAAAAAGCGCATAGGATTGAAACACCAGTCCGATATCGCGCTTGTGGATCGGTCGCCAGGTGACATCCTCACCGCCGATGCGGATTGTGCCCGCATCAGGTTCGAGCAGTCCGGCTATCATGCGCAGGATCGTGCTCTTGCCGCAGCCCGAGGGGCCGAGCAACGACACGAACGTCCCTTGCTCGACGTTGATCGCGAATTGATCGACCGCCAGAAATGCGTCGAAACGCTTGGTAAGCCCGGAGATATTGAGGGTTGCCATTCTACACCCGAAGACAGAGGGCGGCATGTTCGCCGCCCTCACCAACAGTCGCGATCAGCGCGCGATTTCTTTCTGCCAGCGCTCGGTCCAGCCGGGCCGCATTTCAGCGATCGCATCGCTGTCCGGGTACCAGAGTTTTTCATAGCTCTCGCCAAACGGCACCACCGCTTTCACCTTGTCGCTCAACTCGACCTTGGTGTTGACGGGCCCTGCATACTTTTTCTCGGCAAAGCACTTCTGGCCTTCCGCCGAAAGCAGAACATCAATGAAAGCCATCGCCAGATCGACGTTTTTCGAACCCTTCGGCACCGAAACGGTGGGACGGATGCCGACCGCACCTTCATCCGGATAGGCAACCGCGACCGGTACACCCTGGTCGGCAGCCGAGCCGATCCGGTCCGGGTACCACGGAGCCATGACAATCTCGCCGCGTTCGAAAAGCTGCACCAGCTGATCGGCCTGTGTATAGAGCATCACCACATTCGGCATCAGTTCGTCGATCGCTGCAAAGCCGGCATCCTGATTGTCCAGGCTGCCGCCCTTCATCTTGTTCACGGCTAGCAGGAAATGCATGCCCGACGTGCCGGTGATGTCACCCAGCGCTATCTTGCCGGCGTGAGCCGGGTCAAAGAGGTCTCCCCATGAGGTCGGCGCCTCGGAAACCATCTCCGGATTATAGGCGATCACCGTACCGGCGGTCATGAAGTTGACAAACTGATTGTCGCCGTCGAAGGCCTGCGGCGCCACCTCGCCATGGCTGGCAAGCTTGGAGAAGTCCACGGTTTCCAGAAGACCCTCATTCTTGATCTGCTTTGCGATCGAGATGTCCATATAGGCAACATCAATTTCAGGGCTGCCTGCGGTAGCGCGAATTTTCGCGGCCGTGTCAACTGAACTGCCAAGAGTTATGATGGCCTTGGCGCCGGTCGCCTTTTCGAAAGCCGCCACATGACAAGTCTTCGTATCTTCAGCAAAGGAACCGCCAAAGGTTGCGATGACAAGCTCACCCTCGGCGCTGGCCGGGACAGCTGCCGCAGCGGCAATCGCACTGGCCGCGACGACCGCTGCCAACTGAGTCCTTATGGTCCGTTTCATGTCGTCTCCTCCTTCTGTTGATTATGTTTGGTTCGTTTGTTCGTTGGGCGGTCCGGCGAGATCCGGGCCCTCCGGCGAAAGCGCGATCGCTTGGGCAGGCTGCGAACCGGGCGCCACCGCAGCCGAGCCGCCATAGACCATCATGCGGCTGAGCAGAGATGCCATGTTGCTTTGTTCAGCGGCATCGAACATCGCCACCAGCGCCCGTTCGACCGCCGCATGATCCGGCATCGCCCTGTCGACCAGAGCGCGCCCTTCTTCGGTGAGTTCCACAATGACCGCCCGGCCATCGACCTGGTCGGCATGGCGGCGGATCCAGCCCGACTGCTCCAGTCTGGTCAACAGGTTCGAAACCCCGCCGGACGACAGCAAGAGCGTTTGGTTAAGCCTTGAGGGCGACATCCGGAAGGGCACTCCGCTGGCGCGCAACGTGGCGAGAACTGCATAGGCCGGATAGCGCAGACCGTGAGGGGCCAAAGCATCGTTCACCGCTCGCAAGATCACATCCTGGAGACGCAGAATGCGGCCCACGATTGCCTTGCCTGAACAATCAATGTCCGGCCTCTCCCGTTGCCACTGAGCAATGCCCCGGCCCACGATATCGAACTCAGGACCATGGCCGAGCCCCCCTGCAGACAAGTTGGAATTCTGTGTCAAGCGAAGTCCTTTCAGCAGATTTGTCCCAATTTAGCTTTCATTTACCTTTTCTGCAAGATACTTGAAAGCAATACGCGATTTCGACACTGTGAACCGGCTTCTTTTCTGGAGGCCGTATCCGAAAACCGGTTCTGATTTGTCGAAAAGCAACAGCGAGCGAAATTGTCGGCGAGAGGTCCGGTTTCCAGTATAGGCCGCCCTTGCAAGTTCGGGCCGAAACACCAATTATGCCGCCGATATCGATGCGGGGGGTTGCATGGGTCGCAGATTCAGCGTGAAGACAGCCATTGTCGCCTTTTTGGCGGCCGTCGTGCTGACCGGTTGCCAGTCGGGCATAACCAACCCGATGTCGGTTGTGGCGACTGCCTATGCACCGAAAGAACCGGTTACGCGCGGCAAATCGGCGCTTGTGGTGGACGCCGGCTCCGGCCGGGTTCTGTTTGCTGAAAATGCCGACGCGCCACGTCATCCAGCGTCTCTCACCAAGATGATGACGCTCTACATCCTGTTTGAAGCGGTAAAGACCAAGAAGCTTTCGCTCAACACACCGCTGACGGTCTCCGCCGAAGCGGCATCCCAGCCGCCTACGCGCATCGGCCTTGAAGCGGGAAGCACCATCACGGTTCGCGATGCGATCCGGGCGCTTGCGGTCAAATCGGCCAACGACGTCGCGGTGGTCGTTGCCGAGAGGCTGTCGGGTTCGGAAGCCGCATTCGCGACACGCATGTCGAACAAGGCGCGCGCGCTTGGCTTGTCTCGGACCCGCTTCGGCAATGCGACCGGACTGCCGGATCCCGGAAACGTTACGACGGCCCGCGATATGGCGAAACTGGCGCGTCTGCTCAAAACGCGGTTTCCCCGCTACTCATCGTATTTCCGCGCCCAAACCTTCACCTATAACGGCCGCACCTTCAAAGCGACCAACCAGCTTCTGGGCTCCGTACGCGGTGTCGACGGCATGAAGACCGGCTACATTCGCGCGTCCGGCTTCAATCTCGTGGCAACCGCCAACCGCGGCGGCAAGCGGCTGATCGTCGTCGTCATCGGCGGGTCCAGCAAAAAAGCCCGCGATGCCGAGGTCACGGCGCTGATCGAGTCCTATTCATGACGGCGGGCTCCAAAAGCGCGAACAACCAGCAACTCAAGCGAGTTGTCAGCCGATGAGGATATCGTACTCGAACAGTCCATCACCGCCGTCATCTGGACCGCTGAGGAATTGGTCGAGCACCACCGTGTAGTATCCCGAATCTGTCGCGACCAATTCGAACAACGGGTCTCCAAAGGGCCCCAGCGGTCGATCGATCTCGTCGTCGGCCGTGGCTATCAAACCACTCAGGCTGGTTGCGTCATCGACTATCCCCTGCACCACAAGCATTTTGGGATCAAAGTCGTTTTCCTGGCGTTCCACCTGGATGGTGAGGGACTCACCGGCAGACAGATAGAGGAACCAGAAATCGGCTTCACCCGGCACCCAATCCGCGGTGCTGTCCGAGCGTACGAACCCCGTGTTGTCCGGAGATTGCAATAGACCGCGGTAGAATGCCGGAACCGCGGTCGTAATCTCCGTCGTGATCGCAAAGCTCTCCGAATAGGGCTTGCCGCTGCCATCGTCCGCTTCCAGCGTGACCTGATATTCCCGTTGCGGGCCAATCTCCTGAGCTGCACCCTGCGAGACGCGAAGCTGATTTCCGTCGAGATAGAATCGCCCCCCGGCATTGTCGGTCAATGTGAATTGAGCCAACGGTTCAACCGGGTTTTCTAAAGCCGCAAATGCAGCCACAACGTCGTCATCCGCCACAGCTCCATCGATGGCTCCGCCCGAAACAATGTTAATGTCGCTGATCGGGAGGTTGATGACTTCAACTGAGATTGACTTGCTGAATACGCCGCCCTTTTGGTCATCTGCCGTGATTGTCAACTGATGTTGGACTGCCTGCTCGAAGTCCAACACAGCCGTGCCGGAGACAACCAAGTCGTCTCCATCAATTGCAAAAAAGGATGCAGTCGGGCCGGATTGCGCCAAGTCGATTGAATAAACGTGTTGGTCGCCAACATCTGCGTCGACCGCCTGCAGGGTGGCGATGACGGTTCCCGGTGCGGCGTTTTCCTGCACCTCAAAGGAAGAGAGGCTTGTGATATCTGTCGGTGCCGCGTTTTCGAAAACATCAACGACCGAAATGTCCAGCGACTGCTGAACCTCACCGCCATTCTTGTCGGTGATTGTGAGTAGAAGGGAATACTCAGGTGTCGTCTCGAAGTCGAGCTGAGCTCCGGCGGCAACGACCAGCTCGCGACCGACAATCGAGAATGTTCCGGACGGATCGGCCAATGCGAGAGTAAACATCTCGCGACCGTCATAGTCCGCCGGAATGATCGTACCGACAACCGTACCCGGCACCGCATCTTCCGCAATGTTCTGATTGGTCAGCCGGGCACCCAAGGGATCGTCGTTCCACAAGCTACCGGCATAGAGGTCGTTATCCGGAATATCATAGGTCGGATGATTTCCGAGACTGATCTCTGCCGCTTCCATCAGAAAGTCTTTGATCAATCCGTCCGTTCTGTCCTTGAATTCGTCGCTTTCGGAGAAAATGACGATCAGCTCCTCCCGCGACAGCCCGCCCTTGAGAACGGCAAGCCAGAACTGATACCCGTCATCGTCGGGGTCGCGGTTGAGGATGTTGCGATAAAGCAGAAAAACAAATGTTTCGTCGGTGGAATCCGGCCCGAACCTCGCCTTGAATTCATCCGATTCGAGCCACGTCGAAAGGATCTCTTCCAGAACTGCGCGGTATTGGTCGGATCCCGGTTCCAATTGGCCACCACGCTCCAGTTCCAGGCGACGAAAGACACCAACCCAAAAATCGAGACCGCCGGAATCGGGTAGCCGGGCGAAGACGCTCTGGTAGATTCTGATGAAGGAAAAGACCGGTTGCGAGATCGAACAGAGCGTTTCGACAAGGGTCTCGTCTCCGATATAGTCCTCAATCACCTCCGACGTGGCCTGTTCCCGGTAGATGGTTTCATAATAGGCCCTGACAACATCGACGGAGTTCCTGTAATCCAGGATCTGGATGTTGAAGCTTTCTTCATGTGGTGCGGAGGCACCGTCATGAGCTGAAAGACGGATATCGAGGTTAGGTGCCGTTTCGAAATCCAGAGAGGCGTTGTCGGCGACCCGCAACACATTGCCATCCAGAACGAATTGTCCACCGCCGTCATCGATCAGCGCCCACTGGGCATTCGGCTCCGCTGGATTTTCATGGGCTTCGAATACGGCGACGGCGGTACCTGGCTCGGCTGTTTCCAGCACTGATCCGCCGGAAACGAGACGGATGTCGGAAATGGGCTGGTTCGTCACGTCAACCGTGATCTGCTTTTCATAGACACCGCCGTTGCCGTCGTCAGCTTGGATCAGCAAACGGTGCTCGGGGAATGTTTCGTAGTCGATCCCGGCGGCGCTCGACACCCGAAGGACATTCCCGATGATCTCGAAGTTGTCGGCGCCCGGACCAGAACGCAGATGGTCGATCATAAAGATATGCTCATCGGTCTCGTCGGGGTCGACTGCGGACAAACTGCTGACAATCGTCCCGGCCGACGCATTTTCGTCGACATCAAACGGCTCGGATCCCTCTATGTCAGTCGGTGTGGCATTGGCAATCAGAACATCGTCCAACGAAAAATCGGCCAACTCGATTCCCTGCAGCGTGACCTTGGTCCCATCCTCGAAGGTCAATATGACACTGCCGGCCAGAGCGTTATCGACCGCCTGCTTCGCTTTCAGGGAAGCGAACCCGGTAAGGTCAAGCAGATCGATCCCGTCTTCGAAATCCGTAACAGTATCGCTCCCGCCACCCGGTTGCATGACGAACCTGTCGAAGCCGCTATCGCCCGTCAGAATGTCATTTCCGGTGCCGCCGACGATTCGATCATTGCCCGGTCCACCCGCAACATTGTCGTCTCCGGCACCACCCTCGACGAAGTCATTGCCGCCGCCGCCGGCAATCGTATCGGCTCCGCCGCCGCCCGCGATCAGGTCGCTATCGCCGGTTCCTCCGAGATTCTCGTCGGCCCCGGAGCCGAATTGGGCAGCGACAACCGTCTCATTTCCGTCCAGCACCACTGTTGTGTTTTCAAAGCCGGAAACCTGCGCGCCCTCTGGAATCAGGCCCGCGAGTCCCGTCGACTGTCGCTGCAGTACCAGGCTGTCGTTATCCCCTTCACCGCCGTCGACGCTTTGAAATGACCCGGCAAGCAGGGCGGTATCGTCGTCCTCGCCCAATTGCACATCGCCGGTATCCGAGAAGGCCGTAAACACGTCGTCGCCTGCGCCGGTATCGATGGTCGCCGCCCCGGCAATGTCGGTGATGGTGTCGCCTTCGGTGGTCCCGGCAACATCTCCTCCGGCATCGAAATTGAAGTTCGACGCTCCGAGGTCGCCGGTCACCTCCTTGATCCGTTGCTCCAGGGTTTTTCCGCAATCGATGTCATCGCCCTGCATGCGAACACAGGGCCAGCCATTGTCCTCCCCGACGCGATCGAACATGTTTTGAGCAAGTCCCGACAGGATCTTTTCCAGCGCGTCTTCGCGCAGTTCAAAGACTTCCAGCTGATCCTTGTAGGCCTGGAGTTCGAATTTGAGCCCGTCGAGTTTCTGTTGCAGCTCCAGAAAATTGTTGGCCGCCGCCGCCGTGCCGACGGCTACTGAGAGCGCGAATCCCAGTGGAGGCGCCAGAAAGAGGGTCAGCAGTGCTGCCGCGGCCAGTGCCGCGTCGTCCAGGTTCTGATCGGACGCGCCGAACACCACCGATTCCTTGCCGACCGTAATCAGTTCCTTGTTTTGATCGACGAATTCAAGCGTGCCGTTGGCGACACGCTTGAGGGCAGTGTTCGCATTTGAGAAGCCCGGAGCTTTTGCAACAACATCGGGCACAGCAATCAGGGCGATGTCTCGAACCAATCCGATCGCCTGGTCGTAATTTGTCTGACTGATTCCATCTTCAGTCAGTTGCAGCAGCTGCTCGATTTTGGTGATCACCTGCTGCGTCTGAAGCAATTGCTCGAGTCTGCTCTTGAACTCCTCGGTCAGTTTTTGAACTTCGCTCTCAAGCTGGAGGATTGTGGTGAGGTCCTGGAAGGTCACGTCGACATTGTCGAAGCGAAGCACCGCTTCGAGATCGCCACCTGTCAGCGTATCCTTTCCGTCGGGCCCTTCGATTTCGATTCCTGCGAAGATCGGGACGATGGATGGCAGGAACAGAAATTCCACCGTGTAGTCTGAACCGTCACCGGAAAACTCCATGATATCCCTGTCGCCGAACCGGATGTCGTCGTTGCCGGGCCCCCCTTCCAGAATATCCTGGGCATTGTCCTCGTTTCCGTTGCCTTCATCGCCTCCGAAAATGGTATCGGCGCCTGGCCCGCCCCTGATTTCATCTTCATCGAGGCCGCCGATCAGCGTGTCGTCACCACCCGAACCGAACAGCTTGTCCAGACCCGCCTCACCCTTCAGCGTATCACTGGTGTTCTCTTCCGTTCCGGCGGTAAACTTGTCCGGATCGCTCCCGTAAAGGTCGTCATTGTCGTCACCGCCGAACAGCTGATCGTTGTCATCGCCGCCAATCAGTTTGTCCTTGCCGTCGAAGCCCTTGAGAATGTCCTTGTCGGCTTCTCCCTCGATCGTATCGTCGAAATCCCCACCGGTAATTTGATCATCGCCGGCTCCGGCCCGAAATGTGAACAGGGGATCGTAGGTAAATTCGTCCGTCAAATCGCTGTTTTGCGCATCTGGAAGGGTAACGACATCATCCCCACCCAGCGCCGCATAAATGATCTGCGACGGGTCTGCCGCAGATTCGATCGCCTGTTTCTGAGCATCGGTGAGATCGTTGAAATCGACCGTATCGGCCGAGTCGGTGAAAAATCCACCCTCGAGAATCTCCAACCACTCAGGCCCCCACGCCTGGTCGCGCTGACCCAGAAGGTCGGCGTCGGAATCCGTAATGATGAACCGGCTGTTGAGTTCCTTTCCCGGCAAATCCACGGTGGGCCTGGCATAGATGACCAGATAATACTCGTCGTAGTACTCCTCACGCAGTTCGCCGGTGAACGGATCGACAACCGTTCTGGCACCAGGCAGATTGATATCGATCTTGGATATCAGCGGCTTCGACTGCGCATTCTCCAAGCTGTAATCATCGATCAACTGCTGGTCTGGGATTAGCGCTTCACCCGGCGTCACCGGGGCGAATTCAATCCTTCCGGTGACGTGATTCATGTAAGCCTGATAGGTAAAGGCAAATCCCAGGAACAATTCCGTATAGTATTCGTCCCCGGCATCCGCATCCCTGATGATAAGGCCATCGGCAGCGAAATAAAGCGTCCCTGAATCGCTTGGATCGAGTTGATAGACCATGCCGCGAGCAGGGCCCAGCGGATCATCAAATTGTTCCCAACTGGCGGTACCAAGTACCAGCTCCGGTGCTGAAGACCTTATGTCGCCGATGACTTGCTGGCTTTGGTCGGGATCAATGAAGGATCCCTCCAAAATGAAAAACCCGGTCACGTATATTTGCCCCCTAACTATATACGAACGTTACTTGTAACTTCTCCAATTCAAGGGGTAAAGGCAAAAAAGCCATAAGTTTTATGGGGTTACACCTCAGGGTTTCCGACGATGCCTTGTACACTCATTCAAGGAACAAACTCCAATCAGGAATACCAAAGCGCGCTTGCTATGACAGGCCGCGGGCCGCCGAGCACAGTGTCTGGGCACTGGTTATGGGCAGAATATGCAGGAGAACCGTGACACTGGTGCAGTTCGAGATCTTTCCCTGACGGCCACCATCAAGACCGCGCATCGTCCAATATGTCCGCACCGCCGGCGGCAATAACCTTGCGGGCGAAGTAGGCGAAGGTCGTATCGACGACCAGCGGTGAGTTGAGGAAATCGCGGGATTCCCGGGCCAGCGCCGGATCCACCGGCTTCACTTTTCCAACGGCCGACGCGCGAAGCTGCATCGCGGCGGCGCGTTCCAGAAAGATGCTGTAGCAGGTGGCCTCGGCCACGGATTTGCCTCCGGCCAGGTAGCCATGATGGGCCAGCAGGATTGTCATGCTGTCACCCAGTGCTTCGGAAATGATCCGCCCTTCCTCGTCAGCAATGGGAAGGCCCGGCCATTCGGCCAGAAAGGCACAGTTTTCGAAAAACGGCGTCTGATCCATATGCGCCACGACCAGCGGCGTTTCCAGCATTGAGAGCGCTGAAAGATGCGGCGGGTGGGCGTGGAAGATCGCCTTCAGATCCGGCCGTGCCCGGTAGACCCAGGTGTGGAAACGTGTCGCCGGATTGGGACGTCCCTCGCCGTCGAGTGTCTTGAGATCGTCGTCCACCAGAAGAAACAGATCCGGCGTGGCTTCTTCGAAGCCGTAACCCAACCGCAGTGTCCAGTAGGTTCCGGCCTCTTCACCTCTTGCGGTAAGTTGTCCTGCCACGCCCGAGCCGTGGCCTTCGAGCGCCATCATCCTGGCCGCAATGGTCAACTGCTGGCGGATATTGAAGTCCTGGCGCGATAGGTTTTCACCCATCTCCCGCTTTGCCCTGAGCTCGAAGTCCTGCTTGCTTATCTGCATTCCGACCAATCCTCCTGTTCCGTCCATAATAAGAGGTCGGTATCCGGTCTGTACACCGATCGGGTGACAGGAAACCGCGATGTCGCAATTTCCGCCCACGACACGCCAGGGTTATTTCCGCCGCAAATACAACCACGTAGTCGAAAACAGTCATTGTGCAGATCGCCACGGCCGTTACTATGCCGTCTAACATCCACGCGGGAGGGGACGTCTGCGGATGGCAAACATCAAGAGAACAGTGAAAGAAAACGCCGGCGGCATCAGTGAGACCGTCACATTGGATGATCTCGGCTTCCTGGCTGATCTGGTGGTTGATTACAACATCAACTACTCGCTCGGCGGCACTGCCATTCAAGGCGCGGACTATTCGGTCAACATCACGGAAGGCGTCGGCTCAGCGACGATCAATGTAACAGTTGTTCAGGACGACATACCCGAACAGACCGAGACGATCGTTGCCACCGTTACTGGCTTCGTGGATTACGTCGGACCGGGCGGGGACACTGAATATACCAATATCAACGGAGGCCTCGTCCGGGGAACTTTGATCAGGGAACCGATCAGCGGGACGATCACCATCGAGATCCTCGATTGCTTCGATACCACGATGTCGAGCAGCGAGCTGATCGACCAGGCCATTGCCGATGCCACCAACAACCCTGACTTCGACCGGCCGGCCATCGGCCCCCAGTCCGACTGCCGGGCGATCCAGGACTACCAAAAAGACCTGATCAACGACGCGCAACGATCGATCAAAAAGCTGAGGGACAGCACCTGCGATCCCCAATCGGAAGGAGCGCAGGCACTGCGCGACGCGAGCTACCATCTGATTGCCCGTCAAAGCGCCTATGCGCGCGACTTTGGGGATCTGGTGGTTCAAGGAGGCACAGCGGCGCTTCCGGCCTATAATATTGGAAAGTCCTTTGCGCACGCGTTGGCGTGGCTTGGGTTCCCGGCCCTCGAACAACGGATGAGGGATAATCCCGACGTACCGACCACCAATCCGGGCTTGAACTTTTTTCAAGGCTGGGGCAGCGCCGGCTCAGGCTTGCTGCAAGGCTATGTCGACGCTTTCAAATGCGAAGCTCCAAACTTGCCCAATCCACCGATCTTGCAGCCGCTACAGGCCGCCGGTTCAGGCGAGACGTTCGCCGTAGCCCAGCTGGCCGATACGGTGTTCTTTCAATATGGCACCGATGATGACGGGGCAACGGCCGGGGAATTTCCTCTCCTGAACTATCAAAAGGATGTCGACTACACGACCATCGAGATCGGGGAACCACTGGTCGATTTGCCGGCCGTGCTGTTCGTCACCCAAACTCATGATCAGATCGATACCACTCCCTATGGCGATTTCGTCCTCAATTCCGGAACCATCGGAACGCTCAACACGATGGGCGGCGACGACACGGTCATTTCCGCCGGGCAGATCGACCAGCTGAACACCGGATCGGGCAGCGACCAGGTCACACTCTACGGCAATGTCGGCACTGTGGATCTGGGCGAAGACGACGATCTCATCATCATCGATGGCGGCAGCAACTCGGTTCAAGCCGGAAGCGGCCGGGATACCGCCATCATCCACGCCGGATCGGGCTCGGTCGATTTCGGTGACGACGACGACCAGGCCGTCTTTACCGGTCAGAAGGATCGTTTTCAGATTGTGCAGGACGCCGGCGGGATCACCGTGACATCCGATGACGGCCGGGTGTCGTTTTCCCTGACCAATGTCGAAACGCTGATTTTCGACGACTGTATCGTCGATGCGGTAACCTTGGCGGAGCAGCCCCGGTTTTCAATCCTCGATATCGACCTTTTCGCCTTCAACGCCGACACGGAAGCCGGTGACGTGGTTGCTCAGTTCCAGATCGATCCCGGGTCGGGTCTGACGCTTGAAGACCTGACATTCGATTTTCTGTTTCTGGAAACCTTCTTCTCCATCGAGGGCAATCAGATCAAGGCCTCTGACGGTTTCGACTTCGCACAGATCAGCGTCTCCGACATTCCCGTCACGGTCTATGACAGTTCCGGTGAGCCCGCGCCGATAGCCAACTTTTATCTGCTGGCCCAGGCAAATGGCGCCAATGGCATCACCGACCTCGATCTGGACGGTACCGAGATAACCGAAAACGCCTCAGAGAATACGATCGTCGGGATCCTGCAACCCACCGGGGCAGGCCCGCTGGACGTGACGCAATATTCGATTGTCGGCAACCAGCCGCTTTTTGACATTCTCGGCAACAAGCTTGTCGTCGCCGCGGGCGCCAATCTCGACTTTGAAACCGCCACACAGCACACAGTCAGGATTGCAGCCAGCAATGGCACTGGCACAGCCTACGAAGAAGATTTCATCATCCAGGTCGCGAACATGCCAATCAGCGATATCGCGATGGTGTCCGGTGGCACGGTAAAAGAAGGAGCTGCAGCCGACACCGTGGTTGCCACGTTCGAAGCGTCAGAGAACCCAGTCGAGCCGACCGCCGATTTCTCCATCGTCTCCGGAGGCGACGGCCAGTTCTACCTTGACGGCAACGAACTCAAAGTGTCGCCCGGCGCAACGTTCGACTTCGATGACCAGAGCAACTACTTCATCACCTTCTCCGCCACGGACGGCAACGGCCCGGCCTATGAGGAAAGCTTCGACATCTTCGTAGAGAATGTCGGACCTATCCTCGGCACACCGGACGAAGACGTCCTCGACGGCACGGAATTCAGCGACGAAATCCAGGCGCTGGAGAGCGACGACATCATCAATGCCTCCTTCGGTGATGATGACATCGACGGCGGGCCCGGCACCGACACGGTCGTCTATGCCCGAGGCCGCAATCAGATCACCCATGACTGGCAGAATGACGGCACCATCGTCGTGACCCGCACCGCGCTGGGCGAAGGAACCGATACGCTGACGAATGTCGAACGCATCGATCTCGATGACGGGTCGCTGCTCTATGATGTCGGTACGCCCAACCTGGGCTTTGGTTACCGCATCTACCAGGCCTCTTTCGACCGCACACCGGACGAAGGTGGAGTGCTGTTCTGGATCGGCGTGCTCGACGACCTCGATAACCAGGGTTGGAGCCAGTACGAAAAGGAGCAGTTCCTGGCGAGCCAATTCATCCAGTCGGATGAGTTCAAGGCGCTGTTCGGGGCGAACCCGACGAACGAGCAGTATATCGACGCGATGTACCAGAACGTTCTGGACCGGTTGCCGGACCAGGGTGGCTACGACTTCTGGGTTGGCGGTATGGTGAACGACGGTCTGACCCGCGAGGACATCCTGATCGCCTTCACCAAGAGCGACGAGAACGTCGACCGTACAGCGCCCGACCTCGATGATGGCGTTTGGGTCGTGTAGGCGTCAGAACGACCTCGCGCTCAATTCGTTGGCATACCACTGTGTGTGCGGCTGCACTCAGGTCTGTTTGCCGAATGACCAGCCGGAAAATCAAAGCCCATTCGGAGTTTTGGCCGTCGCTGGCTCCGACGCACCCGATCGCAAAGTTCTGACACAACGGCAAACTGACGCACGGCGGTGCCAGAGAAAAACAGGACTTGAAAAAGGTTTGTATTTGAAGAGGATTCGCCCGGCAGACCTGTTTCAACACCTGTGCGGTCAAACTCGGCAATTGGAACAAATGGACAACGAAATACGATAGGCCGTACTCGGCATCTACAACACCGTGGCGGACCAGTCGATCTGGCCTTCTGTTCTCGATCGTCTGGCCGACCAGCTCAACGCCCGTGGCTGCCCGATATTCGAAATGAAAAATCAGGGCTTGTCGGCACCACTAACGTCGTCGTGGTACGATGCTTCAGCGCTACGCGACTACATCGACACCCATCGCGAATCCGAGCTTGCGGACCACCGCATCTTTCAGAACCACAGCCTTGCTCACGATTCCGTCGACATCGTTCCCGATTGCGTTCTCTACGACAATCTGGCGGAGTTCAGGTCGCGCCCGAACGTTCGGCACGTCATGCAATTCGGCATTCTGCATCTGGCGGCCGCTTTGCTGAGCAAGGACAATCCCAACATTTCGCGCTTTTCCGTTCAATTCCGGTCCGATCGAGGTGGCATTACCGCGAACGAAAGCGCCTATGGTCTGACGAAGGCAGAACTCTCGCTCACCGATGCGATCGCCGAGGGACTGACCAATGCTCAGATCGCGGAGCGCCATGGCCGCGCCGTCGCAACGATCAACGGCCAGGTCAAGTCGGTCCTGTCCAAGACAGGCTGTGCCACTCCCACTCAGTTCGTTCGGCTGTTGATGAGCTTCGGGTCTGATTTCCTGACCGAGCCGGACGATTGAGCATCGATCACAGTCAGTTCGTGGCTACCTCTTGATGATCGTCTACGGCCGCCTCGATGATCCGAAAGTTCAGTTCTGCCAACGGGCCGTCCAGCACATCGACCTTGATATCCGGCTCCAGCGTTCGATGGTCGTTGAAACGGTTCTCCGGGCTGTCGTAGCAATTTTCGGGGATGTTCAACACGAAACCGGAATGGTCCAGCGTGAAATCGCCATGACCCCGGGCGCAATAGGTCACCGTGTGCGTCGCAGGCGCGCCGCCGACGATGGTCGCGGCTCGCAAGCGCTTGAGATTCGCTGCGACCCGGATCGAATTCGAGCGTGACGTCGGACTGATCAGGACAGAGATCTTGCCTTTGTAGTCCGGCTTGCCAAATGATTGCTTGCGAATGGGCGCCGTCCGGACCCCTTGCTTCGGCTTGATTTTGCCGAAGAAGCGGGCGTTATATTGGTGCAGATCTTTCGCCTCTTCGTCGAAATACTCGAAATTCTCCGGGCGCTGTTTCTTAACGTTCTTGACTCGAACCTTGTGATGCAGGCGATGGGATCGCGGCAGCAAAAATGCCAACAGCTGTCGCGCAGTCTTTGTCGCTCCGCCGGAATTGTCGACGAGATCGATGATCAGTCGATCCGGGTTCTTCTTGATAATATCGCGCATGACGAGCTCGACGCCCTTCTCAGCCTTTTCAGGTGTTTTGAAGGTATCGACGCCTAGGTAGGCAGCGTTGTGGCGTTCAGAATAGCGATAGTCCAGACCGGCTTCTCCAACCGCGAATCCCAGGTGCCGCTGGCGGAAACCGTCGACCAGAAGCCCAGTCCGCATGACGCGATCTTCCTGCTTGCGGAAGTGATTGCGATGCGTCGTTGAAACGAAGTGACCAGCGGCGCGAACGGTCCGCTCGGTGACCGTTTGGGAAACCGGCGCCTTGGTCCTCACCTTGTATGGACCGTCATAACCAATCAACTTGCCCATGAGGCTGCCGTATATCGGTAGCGCCTCGTTGATGACCAGTGTGGCGTCACCAAGACAACCGTCATTCGGGCTCCGGGCCGCCAGCGCTGACACGATCTCAGGCCCGGCTACGCCATTGATGGAGAGGACCTCCTCCGTTTTTCCGGTTTGAAATTCCTCCATGAAGAGCCGGCCGTCATCGACGATCAGCGGAAACTCGTACCAGGGCCAACCATCCGGCAGCAGGACGCGATCCGCTTTGCCGGTGATGACCCTCGTATGTTCATCACAAACGGATGCGACGAGCTCTGCGATTGCAAAAAAGGCCTCGTCCTGCGAGTTGCTTTCGCCGACTTCCTCCAGCAGACGCTGGTAGAGGTCATCGAAATCCTTGCGGCCAGTGTGAGCGCTCAGGTTCGGATGATGACTCCCGAGCAGTTCGTAGGTTTGCGTAATGTCGGCCCGAAGCTCGTCCCGCGATATGAACTCCGCGGCCTTGGCCGGCAGATGTGCGGCACACAAGCCAATCAACGCGGTTAAGCCGCAGATCCGCATCCGCAAGGTGGCTGCCTTTTGTCTATCGGTTTGCTGCTCTTGCATACTTAACTACCCGATGGCCCTTTTGCGAAATTTGTTCCTGGTCCACTCACGTGCGTGCGCGAAAAATTGTCCCGATTTTGCGCGTCGGTCATGAACACCCAGGAAACCGGCTTCAACACCGAAACACTTAACGTCTTGTTCTTATACTGGTTCTGCGCCCAGGCCCCGCCAACTGTGAGGACGGCAAGGCCTATGGAAAGTCCGATGGATGCCATGAGTTTCGTCATTTCACTTTCAATCCCATTGGCCCACTGACCATTCGTCCGAACTCGGATGCTTGAGTAGTTTTGACGAGCATCGATTGTTTTTCTTGCATTTATGCTCAATCCAAGGATCCAGATGTTGTTTTTACCTTCCGAATGCAGGCAGTACGGGAAATCTCAACCGCATGTAGGAACCAAACTTGGCGACTTTGTGAACGAACGAAACAATCCGTGAGTCGCGTCAGACGATATGCAATCTCGACCGCAGCCGGTCGATTGCTTCGACCTGGAGGTGGCTCAGGTGACCGCCTGCCTGCGCCACATCGCTGACGAAGTCAACGAGGTCTTGCCGCTCCTGCATCGACAGGCTGCCGGTCCACAACTTGCCGAGGCGAAGCGAGATGTTGTTGGGATCCTGATTTTCCCGAACCACCCACTTGGCGAAGGTGATTTCTTCATCCTCATTGTCGATGCCGAGAACCGAACTCATTCGCCCCCTAAGCGTCGCTTCCTCTTCGGCACCCAGATGCCCATCGCGGCTGGCGACCGCAATTGCCATGACAACGGCCGCCGTACGCGGATCACCGATCGCCGTGAGCGAGGAAGCTTCGACCTTGTTTTTGAACTGGCGCCGCTTGTAGGCACCACGGGCCCGGCCGGCCATGTCGACAACATCGTCGACAGCGTCTCGGGTCCGGCGAATGGCGAACCAGTAGTAACCGAACGCGGCGGCAACGCCGGCGATTGCGAGGATGATGTGCATATTCGTATCTCGGGCCGGCGTATTGCCGCAAATGGGGTTGGGTTCCATCAGGAACGCTGCCGCCCGGTACGTACCTGCAATCTCTGGTTGGTCCAGAACTTGGCGATTTTATGTCGCCCGGCCAGTTTATTGGGGCAAGGGCACCAAGTTCGCTACCATGGCCTCCCCGCGTCGGGAGGACAGAGCCAAACGGACATGATCGAAAGCAGGGTCACCAATCGAGTTCGCGACAACATCGAGGCAGCCGGCATCAGCGGTGTCTGGGCGTCGCCTGGTTCAGACTGCCCTGAACTGCGGAAGAAAGGCGCCTATCTCCTGGCAATCGAACTCGACATACCGGTGCAAACGGATTTGACCCGGCTGGGTTCGCCAAGGCTTGCGTCAGGCAGTTACATCTACGCCGGCAGCGCCAAGGGGCCTGGCGGACTGATGGCGCGGGTGAGCCGCCACTTTCGCCGGGACAAGACCCTACGCTGGCACATCGACCACCTGACGACAGAAGCCGACACCGTGGCAGCACTGCTGATTGCCGACGGCGATGAATGCGACCTGGTCCAGCGGTTGTTGGCATCCGGCCGGTTCGAAACGGCAATTCCCAGCTTTGGGAGCAGCGATTGCGACACCTGTGAAGGCCATCTGCTGACACCGCTTAGATGTGAAAGTGCCTGCTGATCGGCCAATCCGTCATCACGAAGGTTCCTTTGCGGAACTGTCGAAAGCCGCCACCGCTTCATCCAGCGAATCGAAGAACGGCGCGTCAGGAAACAACTGCCGCAACTGCCGACGACTGGTTGCGTTGATATCATCAACGTCCTGGGCGAACGCCAACGTGACGTCACTTGTCGCCAACGTCGTGCTGATATCAGACAGCGCTTCGGCGGCAGTATAGTCGACATCATCCACCGCGGACGCGTCGATGCACAGCCATCGAAGCGACGGATCGGCCCGGTCTGCCAGATCCAGAATCTCATCCTGCATGCGCTGGGCATTGGCGTAGTACATGCTGTGGCCGAAGCGGTAGATCGCCAGGCCCGGCCGCGCTTCGGTGCAGCTTTCGAGCCCCTTGGCGCGCCAGTGTTTCGACCCGTCCTGGAAAAGCAGCAGGTTGTTCGGCCGGTAGCCGTGGCGGGTGTGCACGACCAGCGAAAACAGGATGGCGAAGACGATCCCCTGTTCCACCCCGAAAATCACCACCACCGTAGCCGTCGCCAGCGCCACCCAGAATTCCGAGCGCCGCCGGCGGTAGATGTCGCGCAGTCCGGCAAGATCGATCAGTTTGAGACCGATCAGGAGCACCACGGCGGACAACACCGCCTGCGGCAGATAGCTCAGCGGCCGGGTCAGGAACAGCAGCGTCAGAAGGACAACGACAGCTGCCGCGATCAGCGACACCTGGCTGCGGCCACCAGCACCATCGACCATTTCCGTCTTGGTCGGGCTGCCATTGACGACGAATGTGCCGGTCAATCCGGCGCCGATATTGGCAAGACCCAGTCCGGTGAGATCTCGGGCTTCATCAAGCTTTTCATGATATCGCGCCGCATAAGCGCGTGCCGTGGCCGCACTTTGCGCCAGAATGACCACGAGCATGGCAAACGCCGTCGGCAGCAATTGCCATAGCAGCGAAAAGCTCCAATCGACCTTCGGGAGCGCCAGCGAAGGCAGGCCGACGGGCACCTGGCCGACCACCGGCATTCGGGTCGAAAGGTCGAACACCCAACTGGCGATGATGGCGCCTATTACTGCGATCATGGCGCCCGGAATATTCACCCGCAGCCGGGTAGAGAGCCAGCGGCTGCCGGCGATGACGACAATCACAAGGCCAGCGACGGAGAGTGTCCACGGGTCGAGAGCGAGCCCCTCGCCGCGGTTCTCCCACAGCATCATGAGGGTGCCGTGATGATGGCCTGGCAGGCCGACCAGTTCCACCAGCGCCCGCAGAGCCACCTGGATCCCGACGCCGGTCAGAAAGCCGACAAGCACGGTGCGCGACAGGAAATCCGCCATGAAGCCGAGGCCGACGGCGCTGGCGCAAATCAGCATCAATCCGACCAGCAGGGCCAACAGTCCGGCAAGGGCCAGGTATTCGGCAGATCCGGCCGCGGCAATACCAACGAGACCGCTCGCAAGAATGGCCGCGGTTGCCGAATCGGCACCCACCACCAGATGCCGCGATGAGCAGAACAGAGCGTAGAGAAGGGCCGGCACCAGCATGGTATAGAGGCCGGTGATCACGGGAGTTCCGGAGATCTTGGTGTAGCCCATGACCTCCGGAATGGCGAGCGCAGCAAGCGTGATACCGGCGATCACATCGGCTGCGATGCGCCGGCGTTGCAGCGGCAGAATGCCGCCAAGCATCGGCAGGCGCCAGGTTGCTTTATCCATATCCGGTCTTACCGGTTTTCGCGCACATACACCCAGCATTAGCATGGGTTTCGTGAGCCGGGAATCGCCTGGTGCTTGACCGCCATGCCGACCGGCGGTCATAACTGCCGACCGGCGGTAAGATGCCGACACTGCGGGAGGGACCATGTTTGCGCGCGAAAACCTGAACTATGAGCCGCTTCCCCTGCCGGATCGGCAGGACCTGTCGGACGAAGCCATGCGGGCGGCCGCCGAACTGTTTTATGACCGCATGCGGCGACGCCACACGGTCAGGCAGTTTTCCGACCGTCCGGTGCCGCTTGACGTCATCGAACGCTGCATCGCGACAGCCGGAACCGCACCCAGCGGCGCCAATCACCAGCCGTGGCATTTTGTTGCCGTGTCCCAGCCGGACCTGAAGCATCGCATTCGCAAAGAGGCTGAAAAGGAAGAGGATCGCTTCTATGCCGGCGGCGCCGGGGAAGAGTGGCTGAAAGCGCTGGAGCCCATCGGCACGGACGGCTCAAAACCACATCTCGATATCGCCCCTTGGCTGATCGTCATCTTCGCCCAGCGCTACGGCATGCTCGACGACGGCACACGCTACAAGAATTACTATGTTCCGGAGAGCGTCGGCATCGCCACCGGTTTCCTCATCGCCGCGCTGCACCATGCCGGGCTGACCGCGCTGACCCACACGCCCAATCCGATGCGCTTCCTCAATGGCCTTCTGGACCGGCCGGAATCGGACAAGCCAGTAATGATCCTCGCCGTCGGCCACCCGGCCGAAAACGCGACCGTGCCGGCGGTGGCCAAGATCAAGAAACCGCTCGACGAAATCCTGACGGTTCGGTAAGCGATTCCAATACGCTCGCCTCACCCGGGGGCGCCTGCCATTCGGCCCGGCAGGATGGTGACGGGCCGGAAGTCACCGGCGGTTCGGGGTTCGCCTCAACCGCCGGTGACGCTTTCAGCCGATGATTCTTCACATAGAAATTCTGGATGATTCCGGCAAATAAATCGAATTGTGCTATCTATCCCATTGCGCTTAGCTTGCCGCCAGCGCCGGTGGCAAGCCGCTTCCGGCGCCTGGAATCAGGGACCGGAGCAGCGCAATTTCAGGCGGTGGATACCTACATCGACGGCTAGCTGAGCGGATCCACCGTAGCAGCGACGCGCGTCTCCTGGCTCGGCGCCGACTGCCTCGCATGATGTTCGATTTCGTTGACGGGGCTACCGGCGAGGAAATCGCCGCCAAACAGAACATATCGGCCTTCGAACAGATCAAGCTGCAACCGCGTGTTCTCGAAAATGTCGAAGGCCGACACCTTGCGACTGATGTTCTTGGCGAAAGCTTCGGCTTGCCTTTCGGAATTGCCCCAATGGGTATGTGCAACCTCGTTTGGCCAGATGCCGACAGGATGTTGGCGTCGGAAGCGTCGAAGCGCGGCATCCCGCTATGCGCCTCCTCCGCCGCCTCAACCTCACTGGAAGACATGGCGGCCCTGGCGGGCGAACGCGCCTGGTTCCAGCTTTACGTCGGACAAAGCCAAGAAGCCGCTTTCAATCTCATCGATCGTGCCGCCACGGCCGGCTACCGGGTCCTGGTGTTGACCGTCGACACACCGCAGATCTCGCGACGCATCCGCGATCTGAAAAACGGATTCAAGGTGCCGTTTCGCATGGGCGCCAAACAGGTCCTCGACTTTGCCCTGCATCCTCACTGGTCGCTCTCGACGCTGTTCACCGGCCCGCCCCTGCCGATGAATTTCGAGACCGCTGGCCGAGAATTCGAGCGCGGCGAAAGCCGCGGCGGCATCGACTGGACGTTTCTCGACCAGTTGCGCGCACGCTGGACCGGGCGGCTGGTGGTCAAGGGCGTCATGGCGACAGACGATGCGATACGCATTCGCGATGCCGGCGCCGATGCCGTCTATGTTTCCAACCATGGCGGCCGCCAGCTCGACAGCGCCCCACCAGCCATCCAGGTGCTGCCGCAGATCCGCGCCGCCGTCGGACCGGATTACCCGCTGCTATTCGACAGCGGGCTGCGCGGCGGCGAGGACATCGTCAAGGCGCTGGCGTTAGGCGCCGATTTCGTCATGCTCGGTCGGCCGATCCTCTATGCGATCGGCGCTGCCGGCTCTCCTGGCCTGGCGCGACTGATCGATTGCATCGCCGACGACATTGGCGTCGCCATGGCGCAGATCGGGCGGCGCAGGGTCGCCGATATCGACAGCACCGTTCTCGCCGAACCGGCGGACGAGCCGGCACAGACGGACCCAGAACCGGAGGTCCTCGTTCCCCTGAAGAAAGCAGACAACCGATGAGCAAAAGACGCATACGAGGCGGCAACCTCCTGGCCCGGGCCCTGCATGAAAAAGGTGTCGAGCACGTCTTCACACTGGCTGGCGGCTTCTGCAATCCGGCGCTGGAAGGCTTCATGGAATGCCAGATACCGGTGATCAACTGTCCGCATGAACAGATCGCCGGCCACCTTGCCGACGGTCACGCCCGCATCACCCGCAAGCCGGCTGTCTGCCTCGTCGGGCCGGAGGGTTTTGCCAATGCGGTGCCGGCGATGATGGAGGCTTGGGGCGAGCGCTCGCCGGTCATTTTCGTCACTGGTTCGAGCACGCTCAAACGCCAGGGTTCCGGTGGCTTCAAGGAAATCGACGACGTCGCAATTGCTGCGCCGCTGACCAAATACTCAGTAAGCGTTACCGATGGGACGCGCATCGGCGAGTTCGTCGATCGCGCCTGGAAGACGGCCTTGAGTGGCTATCCCGGCCCGGTGCATCTGAGCATTCCCGTCGACATCATGTTCTCGTCCTTCGACGAGGATGCCGGGCGCGAGGAGCGCCCCTTCATCCGAGATGCCAATCCCACTCCCAGGGCTTGGCCGGACCCGCGCGATCTCGAGCCGCTGCTGCGGCAAGTGGTCGGCGCAGCCAGGCGCCCGGTGCTCGTGGGCGGGCACGGCGTCTGGTGGTCCGGCAACGAAAAGAAGCTGGAGCAGGTGGCGCATGCGCTGCACATCCCGGTCTTTAACGTACCCTATCACCAGAAGCTGATGGGCGAGGAATGCGAGGCCTATATGGGGCTTGCCGACGTCCACCAGTATCCGCCATCGAAGTTCGCCTTGCAGGAAGCCGACGTCGTTTTGATGGTCGGCGGCCGGCTCGACAACCAGATGAATTTCGGCAATCCGCCGCTGTTTCCGGAATCCACGACGCTGGTCTGCGTCAACGGCTCGCACGAGGAGACCGAGTACAACCGCGCCGCCGACCACGTGATGCTCAGTGATCCCGGTGCGTTTCTCGACGCGCTCGCCGACTTCGCCGGGACCTCCGGCTGGTCCGGAGACGCCGACTGGTTCGAGACCAACCGGCTGAAGCGTGGCGCCTGGGTAGAACAGACGCTTTCCGAACTGAAATCCGATACCGAGGCCGCCAAGGCTACCGGCGGCAAGATCCACCCGTTGCAGCTGGCGCTCGACGTCAACGCGGCGCTCGGCAAGGACGACTGGCTGGTTTTCGACGGCGGCAATACCCATTTCTGGTCGGAAATTGCGGTCAACCTGGCCGGCTGGCAAGGACAGCAACTGGCCGGCATCCTGCATCCGGGCGCCTACAGCCTGCTCGGCGTCGGGGTTTCGTTTGCACTGTCGGCCAAGAACACCCACCCGGACAGCAATGTGGTGTTGATCTCGGGCGACGGCGCATTCCTGTCCGGTGGCTTGAGCATCGAGGCGGCGTTTCAGGAAAAGGCACCCATCGTCGTCGTCATCGACAACAATGGTGGCCTCGACTGCATCTCCCAGCAACAGGAACGGTTGTTCGAAAGCGGCACTCACTTCGCCACGGATTTCCGTGACATTCCCTTCCACACGCTGTTCGAGGGTCTGGGCGGCCACGGCGAGCTTGTCGAAACCCACGATCAGCTCGCGCCGGCCTTGCAGCGGGCGCTGGCCAGCGGCAAGCCGGCCTGCGTCAACGTCAAGGCCAAGGGCGTCATCAGCCCCATCGTGCTCGCCACCACCAATAAGCGCGACAAGGCGTCAATCGAGTAATGGCGATACTGACATCACATACTCTGAACGCCGTCGACGGTACCCACGCTGCTGGCATCGCCGTTGCCCTTTACAGCGTCCCGCCGTCCGACAAGCGTACCAGAGTATTCGCCACCATCACCGATGAAGGTGGCCGTCTGCGAGAGACCATCGATGCCGCGACTATAGATCCGGATACGGTCTTCGAACTGGTGTTTGCTGTTGGCGCCTTTTTCGATTCAACCGGGCAACAGCCTGGCGGTCTCAAACCGATTCGGGAGATCGTGATCCGCCTTCAAATGACGGACCCCGAGGCGGGGTACCACGTTCCGATTATCCTGGCGCCCAACGGCTACTCAGTCTGGTGGTCCAACTGAGCGTCGGCCAGAGCGCATCGTCATCACATCACCGCAGGACGGTCGGCAACCAGGTGGCAGCCGCCGGGAAGGCGATCATCAGCAGGCCGTAGACGACGCCGACTGCGACGAACAGCGGCACCTCGCGAAAGGCCTGGTCGGCGCTTTCGTCCAGCACACCGGCCGAGGTGTAGACTCCGACGCAAACCGGCGGTGTGATCATGCCGATGCCGGCAAACGCGACGAACACGACATAGAGATGCAGGATATCAAGCCTCAGCGTCAGGCAGATGGCGGCGAAGATCGGCACGGTCAGGTAGAACACCGGCACGATCTCCATGAAGGTGCCCAAGATCAGGCAGATCACGGCGACGGCGAGCCAGAACATCAGCGGCGTGTCACCGAAGACGGTGAAATAGTCGATGATCGCCTGCGGTACCTTGGCATAGGTCAGCACCACCGACAGGAAGGTCGCCATGGCGATGATGGCAAAGATCGTCGCGGTCACCGCCGCTGTCTGGCGGGCACATTCTATCAGTGCCGAGATGGTCAGTTCGCGATAGACGAAGAAGCCAATGAGGATGGCCCAGACACCGGCGACGGCAGCCGTTTCAGACGGCGTCATCAGGCCGGCATAGATGCCGCCGAGAATAACAACCGGTGTGATCAGCCCGGGCACTGCATCGCGGGTCGCAATCAGTTTCTCACGTGCACTGGCGCGCTTTGGGTTTCGGATGTTGCGGCAGCGCCAGACCACCAGAATAACCAGCATGAACAGGAGCACGAAGCCCGGCAGGATACCTGCGGCGAAAGTCTTCGACACCGGTACATTGGTCAGTGCGCTGAACAGGATCGCAGCATTGGAGGGTGGAATCAGAGCCTCGAGCAGACCGGCAGACGCTGCCAGCACGATAACAAAGGGCTTCGGATATCCCTGTTCGATCATTTTCGGCATCATGATCGTTCCGACCGCGGTGATCGCCGCCAGGATCGAGCCGCAGAAGGCGGCGAAAAACCCCATGGCGATCACCATGCCGATACCGAGACCGCCCGGCCAATGACCAACAAAGGCGATCGTCATGTGCACCAACCGTGTGGCAATGCCGCCGCGCAACATCACCATGCCGGCGAAGATGAAGAGGGGAACGGCAACCAGCACATGCTTGGTCATCGAGCCAAAGGAAACCTGGATCAGCGTCGACCAGGGCAGACCCAAAGCGCCGATCGCCGATACCGCGCCGCCGATGCCGAACACCAAGAATATTGGCAGTGCCATCACCAGAAGCACCACGGAAAGGCTCATTGCCATGATGTTCATGGCGTCTGCACCGTTTCGGCATCCGTGGCCGTCAGCGCATTAACGTCGCGCAGAATGAGTTCGAAAGAGAAGCTCGCCAGGATGGCGAAGCCGACCGGAAAGGCGAGATACATGTACCAGATGGGAAATTCGATCTCGAGCTCAACCACCTGGCCGAGCATGCGGAAGAGTTCGACGGCCTCCGTGCCGGCGATGAAGAAACCGACGGCAGCGGCGAGCGCAATGCAATTGCAGGCAAGCCGCAAGACAAGCGCCTTGCGGGAAGACAGCAGCGTCGGAACCACGTCCACGCTGATATGCGCTTGCGATCGCAGGAGGGGCCCAAGCAACGGAAAGACCAGCCAGGGAATGAGAATGGGTGGCAGCTCGATCAGCCAGTCGTATCCGGTACCGGTAATGTAGCGGGTGAGCGCACTGGCAAACAGCGCCGCTACCATCAGGCAGACAATGGCCGTGCTGAGCGCAAAAGCCACCTTTGCCACCAGGTCGTTGATCCGACCCAAGACCGCTGCGGCCGTCTCTATCATGTTGCGCGGTCTCCGGTGAAAATCGATGCCGCTGCCGGCGTTGAAGCCGACGGCGGCATCCCAGTCATCAGTTCTGTGTGAACGCGGTGGCCGCCTGCAGCACCTCGGCATCGATGAGCTCGGTCATCTCCGGCAGCACCTTTTCTTCCATCAACCGGTCGAACTCCGCCTTCGCTTCTCCGTCGAGCATCGTTACGACACCGCCGCGTTCGCGAAACTCCGTCAGCGTTTCTTCGCCAGCCTGCATGATGGTGGCGGTCGATTGTGCGCCGATCTCCGCGCCGACCTCGAGAAGCAGCGCCTGCAGGTCTTCCGGCAAGCCGTCGAACCAGGTCTTGTTTGCCATGATATAGGCATCGGCAAAGGACTGGTACGGCAACTGGCCATATTTCAGATACTCCCACCAGCTATAGGCCTTGATGCTGCCGGGCGGGCTGTTGATCGTGTCGATCATGCCTGTTTGCAGGGACGTGTAGACCTCGCCGGTCGGCAGCGACACCGTATTGGCGCCGAGCGCCTTCCAACGCGGTCGTTCGCCTTTGAACAGTGCCCGCGCCTTCAGTCCTTCCATCGAGGCGACGCTGTCCAGCTCGCGCGCTGCGCTGAAGGTCATGACCGGCCCGACCGGATCGAACATCAACAGCTTGGTATTGGACTTCGCGGTCAGGTCGTCCCAGATCGCTTTGCCGGCTTCAGAATTGGTGAGAAAGTCCCGCTGCTGCTGATAGGAACTGAACATTCCGGGATGCACGGCAATGTTGTAGTTCTTGTTGATTGGCGGAAAGCTGACGACACCAAGAATGCCACCCATTTCGACGGCACCGGCGGTCACCGCTCCAAGAACCTCGCGCACGCCGAACAGCTGGCCGGAGGGAAAGACATCGATGCGAAGCCTGCCTTTGGCCCGCTCGTTGACAGCGTCGGCATATTTCTGCGCGTAGGTCGCACTGTGGTGAGTGGGACTCCAATGGAACGACAGCTTGGCGACGATTTCATCCGCCGAGGCCTCGTCCGGCAGGCCCGTCACGGCGAGGGCCGTCAGGGCAAGTGATGCAATAGCGCCGGAAAACCAGCGACGCGAGCGACGATATGTCATGGCATGTTCCTCCCTGACCGATTCGGCGCACCCGGCGCACCTTTCATCGGTCCTGCGACGGAGGGTATGAGCAGACCACCCATAGAACAAATAGAAATGTTTCTGCCTTTCATTCAGAAACTCTATAGTACTCCGGCCCCTCCTCAAGCAGGTCGACGAGCAGGTCGGCCAGCTGCCGGGCTTCCATGGAAAGCGTGTCCTGACCGCGGGTGACGACCGCAATATTGTATTTGAGGTCCTGAGCGATCGGCCGGCTTGTGACGCCACCGAGCTGTTCGGCGATGCGCGCCGAATAGGGGTCGACGATGGCCAGGGCCCGCGTGCCGCGCACCAGCGCAGCGGCAACGGGCATGTTGGCGGCGGAGAGGCGCGAACCGTCCCGCAGCCGCGCCGATAGCGCATGGTCGATCTCCAGCATCTCGTCGGGATAGGCGCCGCCAAAGGTCACGAAGGTCTCGGTTCCCGCCAACGAGTGCAGGTCGAGCTGTTCCTCTTCTGCCAGCTGATGATCCTGTGGCATCAGGCATACATAGGGCACCGAGGTTCGATAGAGCAGATCCACGCCCTCATAGGGCGGCGAACGTCCGACGAGGCCAAGGTCGAACTGTTGCATGCGAACCGCGTCAACGATCGCTGGCGTATTGCGCGTATAGACCATGATCTGCACATCGGGCCGCTCGTCATAGAGTTCGCTGACGACTTCCGGCATGACGATCTGCGAAAATGCCGGGATGACCCCAAGCGAAACCACGCCGCCGGCTGTGGTCCGGATCGTGCCGGCAAGCTCCTGCAAACGGTCGATGCCAATGAACATGCTTTCCACCGCCTGATAGAAGCGCCTTGCCTCCACGGTCGCTGCCAGCCCTCGACCGGCGCGCCGGAAGAGCGGGAATCCGACCGAGCGCTCGAGGTCGGCAATCAGCCGGCTTACGCTCGGCTGTGAGATGTGCAGAAGCTCGGCCGCTCCTGTGATCGATCCTGACTCGATCGTGGCGCGAAACGCCTCCAGCTGTCGCAGATTCATGTCCTGCCTCCCATTCCGCATTCATAGTATTCGCAGATCGATTCGGACAAAAGACTGCAAGAAACTATGAATAGCGAATGGGCGGGATTATGCCATGCCGGGTGCGATCCCCTCTTCGGACAGGAACATGCTCCAACGGTCCTTGGGCTGTGTGATCGTCTTGTAGACGCCGGATTCTCCGGTGAGATAGTAGTCCTGCACCAGCGCCTCGCCGTTAGCGGCAACCTCCCATTGTGAAGTGATGGTGCCAGCGTCCTCACCGATCCACCAGCGACCGGTGTCTAACGGCCGGTCGGCAATCTTCAGTGCTCCGCTGCCGTCCGGCCGGAAGGCCAGGACATAGGGATCGTCGTCGTAAAGCACGCCATAGATCGTATTGGCGGTGACCAATTCGGTAATTTCCGGGGCAGTCATGCGTCGGTCGGTGCCGTCGAGCACGAATTGTTTGTGCCGGTCGCCGATGATTTGCCGAGCCTGTTCCAGCGTCACATCGCCATGCGCGCGCGCAGACCGCGGCAGCGCCAGTCCGGCGCCAACGGCAATCGCCGACATGAGCAGTGAACGACGGTCGATTGGGAGTCCTGTCATGAGATGCGTCCTCGTTTGATTGCGCCACCCAGGCAGTATGACCCGCTGCAAGGGGGCAGCGCAACCAGGGCTTGTTTTCGCTGATTTGCAATGTTATGCAGTTTTTTGCAATATTTTGCAGGAAATTGACGATGGACCTCAACATTCCCGAAACCCGACAGGACCTTTTGGCGGAGCGACTGGCGAACGGCCTGCAGATCGTCGCGACTGACATAGCCGGTGAATTCGGCATTTCCGTCGACACTGTGCGGCGCGACATCATCGCTCTCGAGGAAGCTGGTCGAGCCCACCGGGTTCGCGGGGGCGCTATCCCCGTCATAAGACCGGCCGCTGCATTTCAGGATCGTATAGCCGAGGCGGGACCGGCCCATGCGGCGATCGCCGACGCGGCTCTGGCAAGACTCGACGGCTGTTCCACGTTGCTGCTTGATGGCGGCTCCACCGTCTTGTGCCTTGCCGAGCGCCTGCGTCCGACCGATGGGTTGGTCGTCATGACGCCGTCTCCCTGGGTCGCCGTTGCCTGCCATCGCAACGACGTCGAATGTTTCATGCTCGGCGGGCGGTTGAGTATTCATGGTGGGGTCAATGTCGGTGAAGAAGCTGCCTCACGGCTGTCTGACATGGCTGCCGATGCCGCCGTGTTGGGCGCCTGCGGCCTCGACGCCGGATTCGGCATGAGTTCCGACGATTTCGAAGAGTCCCGGCTGAAACAGGCCATGGCCGGTTCGGCCGCACGCTGCCTGGTTCTGACCGACGCTGGCAAGGTCGGCCGCCGAGCGCGGCATAGAACGCTCCGGCCGAACGCCATCGATCTGGTCGTCACCGATGCCGACCGGGCCACCTGCACCGCATTCACCGAGCAGGGCGTGGAGGTCGACCGTGTCTGACATTCGTAAGGCGCGCCGCGCCGTCATCGCCATGTTCATCCTCAACGGCGCGCTGTTCGGAATCTGGGCGTCGCGCATCCCGGCCATCGCCGAAACCCACGGTCTCGGACCCGGCCAACTCGGCCTGTTGTTGTTGATGCTGGCAGTGGGCGCGATCATCGCCTTTCCACTGGCGGGCCGCGGCGCCGACCGGTTTGGCGCGAACTTGGTCACCTGGCGCGTCGCAATTGCCTATACGATCACCCTGTTCCTGATCGCACTGGCTCCCGGCACGCCCTGGCTGGCGGCCGCTCTCTTCCTCTTCGGCGCCGCCCACGGCGCCATGGACGTCGCGATGAATGCCTGGGCCGGAGAGGTCGAGCGGCGCGCCGGCCGGCCGCTGATGTCATCCTTTCACGCCATGTTCAGCCTCGGCGCTGGTCTTGGAGCCGGCTCCGGCTACCTCGCAGTGACCGCCGGTTTCAACGTCCCGATACACTTCATCAGCGTCGGCGCTGTACTCGCCATCATCGCGCTGCCCCTTGCAAAGGTCCAATGGCAATCGGACCTGCGCCCGGCCGGCGAGGCGGCGCCCGTCTTCACGCTGCCGAAGGGCGGCCTCCTGGCCGTCGGCTTCGTTGCCTTCTGCGCAGCCCTGGGCGAAGGCGCCATGGCCGACTGGAGCGGTATCTTCCTGGTGTTCGCCACCGGTGTGACGGAAGCTCACGCAGCGCTCGGCTATGCGGTGTTCTCCGTCGCCATGGTGGTGATGCGCCTGCTGGGAGACCGCGTGATCCAGCGCCTCGGCCCGGTCGTCGCCGCAGGACTGGCCGGCGTCACCGCCACAACGGGCGCGACCATCGCCGTGGTGCTCGCATCCTTCCCGGCAGCGCTCACCGGCTTTGCACTGATGGGGCTAGGCTACGCCGTCATCATGCCGCTGGCCTTCACCCGAGCCGCCAATGACCCGCACGTGCCACCTGGCGCCGCCATTGCCGGTGTATCGACCCTCGGCTACGGCGGATTCCTCACCGGCCCACCCCTGATCGGCTTCATCGCCGAAGCAACGTCAATCCGCGTGTCGTTCGGCGTGCTGGCAGCCTTCGCCCTCCTGATCGCCGTGATGGCCGGTGCACTGCGCCCGATTCAGAGAAGCGATGGTGAGGCGCGGACTGACCGCGTCGAGTGTACATAGAAACGATTGAAGCCAAGGTCATCTTTGCCCTCCGGGATTCGGTCAATCGACTGCTTCAAGCGGCCATGGGGTGGGACAAAGCAAAGCTTCGTCAACCCGGCGTCTTTGGCGTGGCACATGCCACTAAATCTGCGCGGTAAGTTGGACTTGAGATCGAAGCGGCACTAGGATTGAGTTGCCTCGTGCAGGGAGATCGCAGTTGACCGAAGACAAGCTCGGCCGGAGGCTTGCAGCCATTTTGGCGGCCGATGTGGTCGAGTATTCCCGCGCCATGTATGAGGATGAAGACGGAACGATGCTCCGTCTGAAGGGGCTGCTGAGTGAGATAATCCGTCCTGAAGTTGAGGCCCACGAGGGCCGTGTTTTCAAGGAAGTCGGCGATGGTGTTCTGGCTGAGTTTCCAAGCGCAGTAGGCGCTGCGTTAGCCGCCGAAGCGATCCGTCGCAGACTTCGGAACAGTGACATTGATCTCGAACTCCGCATAGGTCTTCACCTCGGCGATGTGATCGTGCGTGACGGTGATCTCTTTGGCGACGGGATAAATGTCGCCGCCAGGCTTCAGAGTGAGGCGGAACCGGGCGGGATAATGGCTTCGATGGCCTTCGTCGAGCAGGCTCGGAGGAAAGCGGGCCTCGAATTCGCGACCGTTGGACAAAGGAAGTTAAAGAACTTGCCGAAGCCGGTAGAGGTGTTCGCGCTTGGTGGGGCAGTCCCACCGGACGTATCGGGTCGACCTCGGTCGCGATCGGTGTTGGTAGCCCTCGTCACTCTCGCGCTTGTAGTTGTTGCTTACGGTCTCTGGGACCTGTCAAACCGGACCGAGACCGACGAACTACCTCGCATCGCAGTCCTTCGTTTTGAGAATCGTTCCTCGGATGAAGAGCAAGCCTATTTCGCTGCAGGTATTGCCGAGGACCTGATAACAGACCTGACCAGGGTCGAAGGCATCCGAGTACTCTCCCCAAACTCCTCTTTCGCCCTCGATCCAGACACGCCAACTGAGGAGATCGCCAGGCGGTTGAACGTAAGCCATGTGCTGTCCGGAAGTGTCCGACGCTCGGGTGAAGTCCTTCGAATTTCGGCGCGCTTGGTGGAAGTGGCCGCCGGCCACCCGACTTGGGCCGAGCGCTATGATGGCCAGGTTGAGGATGTCTTTGGTTTTCAGGACCGGATCCGAGCCTCAGTTGTCGCTGCGCTTCGCATCAATCTGACTGAAGCGGAAAAATTTGCGATCAGCGCGACCGATACCAAGAACCCTGCGGCATTTGATGCTTACTTGCGCGGACTACGGTTCATCGCCGCGCGTCGACGCTTGGATGTTGATGCAGTCGAAGCAGCGCGTGAAGCCTTCAAGCAAGCGATCCAATTAGACCCGAACTACGCCTTGGCATATGCCGGCCTCGCCTGGACCGAGTTCATCAGTTATGAGTCCGTTAACTATTACCGAGGCCCCGACCGGGCTTTCGAACTCGCGGAACAATCCCTGGAGATTGCTGAAACCGCGCTGGCCCACCGGACCCTTTCCAAGCGCTATTTCAACCTACTGTTCGAAGTCGATGATCGCCGCGATCTTGAAAAGGCCCTTGACCACCTAAGGGCCGCACAGCAACTTCAGCCAGGCGATCCGGATGTGCTTGCCGATCTCGCGTCGACGCTTTCCTTCGCCGGCCAACCACAAGAGGCGTTGGGATTGATCAGGCGCGCAATGGAGCTAAATCCAGCGCATCCCTATTGGTACTATGCAGCCTCCGGCGTTGCCTTTCTTTTGTCCGGCCAGGCCGATCAGGCAATCCGCGATCTTCAGAAATGGTCGGAAGCTGACCCGAACTGGCACATTCCGTATCTGTTTCTGGCATCCGCCTACGGCATTGCCGGGCAAGAGCAAAAGGCCAAAGCGGCAATCGCCCGCCACTACGATCTGATCGGGAATTTTTCGCTTTACGCCATCAATCGGACCTGGCTGATGGCAGAGCAGGAAAAGGAGGTGTTCAACCGGGGCCTGCAGGTTGCCGGAGTCAAGTGACGAATGCGATCGCCGGGTAGCCGCTGCTTGTAACCGAAGTGTCCTGCCTAACGGACTTCGTTCACATAACGATGCTTTTCCGTGCGGGCAAAGTGACGGCTGACGGCGATCGGCCGGTTGCGGTGGTCGTAGGCGACCTGGCGCATCTCGAGCAGGGCATGCGGTGGCGGGCTGGTGATGCGCAAGGCCTTGGCCTGCTCAGGGGTCGCGATCTTCGCTCCCAGTTCTTCCCGCACGGCGGAAAGCCTCAGTCCCGAAACTTCGAGCAGCCATTTGTAGATGAGCGTCGGCGCTTCCTGCTGACCGGCAGCCAGCGGTTTTGCGTAGGCCGCAGGCAACACGAAATGATCCAGCATGGTCGGACCATCCTCGGTCGTGCGAACACGATTGATCTGGACAACACTGTCATCTGAAATGGGTTGAAACAGCTTTTGTTCTTCCTCGGTCATGGCCCGCACTTCCGTGCTGACCGGTTCCACTTCGGAATTGACGACCGTCCCGTCGATCCGGTGCAGGCGAAAGAAGTGGTAGAACATATCAAGGGTGTTCAGGGTCGACCGGCCGGTGACGACCGTACCGACGCGCTGACGACGCATGATAACGGATTGTCGGACCAGTTCGGCCATCGCGCGCCGAACCGTGCCGTAGGACACACCCAGGGTCTCGGCAAGCTCCATCTCGGTCGGAAGGACAAAGCCCTCCGGCCACTCGCCCAAAATGATGCGCTTCAGAATGTTTTCTTTTACCTGCTCATAGAGCGGAGTGGTTGTCATATTCCAGCGCAGCTTGCCTTGGGTTTGCGGGCCTTGTCGTTACGCATGTCAAAACGCTTGCGTCAAGAGCCGATCTGTATTTCTATATAGAAATGGAAGATGCCTCCATACGCAAGGAACGGGTGGTCGCCATTCTCGAAACGGCAATCGCCTGTGACACGAGCTATCCGCCCGGTGAGAACTATGCGGTTTTCGCCGATCTGATGGAGCAGGCCTTTGCTCCATTGGGTGGACCAAGTGAGCGCATCTTAGTTCCCGATCGGCTGTGGCGGGTGGCCGGAGCTTCCGGCGAGCGTGTCAACCTCATCATTCGACCCGACCTCGGAACACCGGACACACCGGAAGCGATGATCTACGTCCACACCGATACGGCACCCGGCGGGGACGGCTGGAGCAGCAATCCGTTTGAACTCGTGAGTGACGGCGACCGCCTCTACGGACGCGGAACCGCCGACATGAAGGGGACCATCGCCGCCATTGCGGACGCCCTGCTGCGGCTCTCCAAACGGGACGTTCCGCTGGCCTATCGTCCCATCATCGCCTTTTGCACCGATGAGGAAGGCGGCCGTTATCCGGGGATCCGCTATCTGGAGGAGCAGCAGTTGGTGCCTCCGGTGGTGATCAATCTGAACGGTTCTGCGGAGCCGAGGATCTGGGCGGGCTGCCTCGGATCGTTGACATTCAAGCTCATTGCGGAGGGGCGTTCGGCCCATTCGGGATCCGGCGCCGGTGTCAACGCGTTTGAAGAGCTGATACCTGCCTTCACGGCGCTGTCAGGGCTTGCCGCGGACCTGCCACAACGCGCGACCGAAATGCCGCCACACCCATCGGCTTCGGGGCCACTGACCGCACGGTTGTCGATAACAGCGGTCGAGGCCGGACAAGGTGCAGCCGCGATTCCCGGGAAATGCAGCGTGACGATCAACCGCCGCTACCTGCCCGAGGAACGCTATGAGGGCGTGTTCAACGAAATCAAACAGACGCTGGAAACAGCGCTCGCCGGCAGCCGCCTCACCGCGTGGAACCTTGAGGAAATCGGCCATCTGCCGCCGGTACGCAACACGCCCGGCGCCCCGAGTGACCGCTGGGATCATGCGCGCTCGCAGGCCTATGCCGTGCCGTTAAGCGAGTTTCGCCGTTACGGATCCGGCTCTTCCTCCGATTTCGGATGGCTGACACAGAAGCCGGAAGGCACATTCGTTCTCGGTGGATTGGCCCGACCGGATCGCAATGTCCACGCCGCCAACGAATTCACGACATACGACGATATCTTCGCACTCTCACAAGCGCTCGAGTTGTTCTTCGATGCGACCTTCTCCCCAGCTCTGCCGATAAATCCACCAGCAACAGAGAGGACACAATGACATATCGAATTTCCCGTCGAGGCTTTCTTTACACGACAACCAGCGCCATGGCGCTGGCGACCCTGGCGCCCGTAACGCACGCCTTCGCGGCCACTCCCGGTGGTACGCTGCGCGTAGCGCTCAATGTGACACCGTCGGTCCTGAACCCGATGCTGACGCGCCTCAACTCCGAATACATGATCAGCGAGATGCTCTATTCAGGCCTGACCTATCTTCAACCCGACATGTCCGCCGGGCCTGACCTTGCATCCGAGTGGAGTGCAAATGACGACGCGAACGAGTGGACATTCGTTTTGCGCGATGACGCCGTCTTTTCGAATGGCGATAAGGTGACGCCGGCGGATGTCGCTGCTTCTTTCAAGAAGCTCCTGGATCCGGAAACGGCCGCTCCGGGAAGCCGAAACCTCGGGCCGATCTCCGAAGTCGTCGCCGGTGATGGCAACACGGTGATCATTCGCACCGCCACACCATTTGCCGACCTTCCCGTGGCCCTGTCCTATCCGACCGCCAAGGTGATCCCGGCTTCGATCGCAGAGGGCGATTTCGAAAGTCTGGCCACCAAGCCCGTCGGCTCGGGCCCGTTCCGCCTTGAGGAGTTTCTCCCTGATCAACGGGTGGTACTGGTAAAAAGCCCGGACTACTACATTCCCGATCAGCCCTATCTCGGCCGAGTTGAAATCATCACCTATCCCGACGCTGCAGGGTCAGCGGCCGCAATGCTGGCCGGTGAGGTCGACCTGCTGCTGGAAGTGCAGCCGACCGACTACGAGCGCATCAGTTCCGCCAACGGGGTTGTTGGCATGCGCACGCCGTCAGGGCGTTTCCTCGACGTCGTGATGGATTGCACGGTCGAGCCGTTCAACGATCCGCGCGTGCGCCAGGCGCTGGCCATGGCCGTTGACCGCCAGGCAATGGTCGAACTGGTGGCAGAGGGCTACGGCACACCCGGCAACGACACGCCCGTGAACTCGGCCTACCAGTACTACAGCGAAGCGCCGCTCAAGACCTACGATCCAGCCGGCGCAAAGGCTCTCCTCGCCGAAGCCGGATATCCCGACGGCATCAAGATCGACCTCGTGGCATCCGTCCGTCCGGCATACCGGTCGGCCATGGCGGTTGTTCTGCGCGAAATGGCGGGGCCGGCGGGTTTCGACATCACAGTCCAGACGATGGACCATCCGACCTATCTGGACACCGTGTGGCGCAAAGGCCGGTTTTACGTGGGCTTCTACAACATGCAACCGACCGAAGGCACGATCTTCAACCTGCTGTTCACGTCGAAAGCGAACTGGAACGAAACCCGTTGGAACAATGCGGAATTTGACGCGCTTGTCTCCGAAGCCGATGCCACGGTTGATCCAGCGCGACGCGGTGAACTCTATGCCTCCGCTCAAAAGCTCATGCGAGACGAAGTTCCTGCACTGATCCCGTGTTTCTTCGATCTGCTTGGAGCGCGAGCCGCCTATGTCGAAAACTACGTGCAGCATCCACGGGGCGCAAACTTCGCGCTGCACAAGGTTTCCCTGTCCGCCGACGCACCGTCTCGATAGGGTCCTCCAAGCATGAGCGTTGCATACGTCATCAGGCGTCTGTTTTATCTCGTTCTGACGGCGCTGGTTGTCTCGATGATCGTCTTCGGGGTGACGCAGGTGCTGCCGGCGAATGCAGCAACCATGATTCTTGGTGAATACGCGACGGACGAGGCCCTGGCGACACTGACAAACCGCCTGGGCCTCGACCAACCGGTCTATGTGCAATATTGGGACTGGCTCCGGGGTGTCCTTCATGGTGATTTCGGCACCTCCTTGCGAACCGGCCAACCGGTCAGCGATACGATTTTTGCCGCCCTCGGCAGATCGGCCATTCTGGCCGGATTATCGCTGTTTCTGGTCTGCCTGATCGCTTTTCCGATAGGCGCGCTGGCCGCCGCCAAACGGGGCTCCGTTACCGATCTCGCGGTGTCTCTGGTCAGCTATATTGGCGTTTCGATGCCGGAATTCGTGCTCGCCACGCTGCTGCTCGTGTGGCTCGCCGGCCCTGATATCGGCCTGTTCCCGACGTCCGGCTACGCGCCCTTCGCGGATGGACCTCTCAAGGCCTTGCATCATCTGGCGTTGCCGGTCCTGACGCTGGCAATCATTCTGACCGCCCACATCAGCCGGATGGTTCGGTCCGAAATGGCCGATACGCTGCAGAGCGATTTTGTCCGGGCGGCACGGCTGCGCGGCCTTTCCAAACGGCGCGTCCTGATCGCCCATGCGCTGCGCAACTCGATGCTGCCGGCCATCACCGTGGTCGCCCTGGACATTGGCTATCTGATTGGCGGCATCATCGTGGTCGAGGAAGTGTTCGCCTTTCCCGGCGTCGGGAGGCAACTCATCCTGGCAATCCAGAACCGCGATCTCCCGATGCTGCAGGCCGGCGCGCTGATCATGGCGATGACCTATGCGCTGGCGAATCTTCTCTCCGACTTCGCCTATGCCATGCTCGACAAGAGGATCGTCCTGGAATGACGGCTCTGAAAACCCTGCTGCGGCTGCCCCATGGCGCAATCGGATTGTTCTTGTGTGTGTTCTTGCTGCTCATCACGATTTTCGGGCCGTTGCTGGCTCCCCATGACCCCGAAACGATGAATTTCGGCAGCCGTTTCGCGCCACCCAGTGCCGAGTTTCCTCTCGGCACAGACTGGTATGGGCGCGACCTGCTCAGTCGTCTGATGGTCGGAGCGCAACCGACCATTCTTCTGGCGCTTCTGGCCACGGTGCTCGGAACCGGCGCCGGCGCCGTGATTGGAATTGCATCCGGCTATGCCGGCGGATGGACGGATGAGGTCGTCATGCGTTTGACCGATGCGCTGATCGCTATCCCGTCGCTGCTACTGTCGCTGATGATCCTGACTGTTCTCGGATCATCCTCGATCAACGCCGTTTTGGCGATCGCCATAGCGTTCACACCGGGCATGGCGCGCATCTCCCGGTCGATCACGCTGCAGGTCAGGAATCTCGATTACGTCGCCGCGGCACGCTCCCGCGGCGAGGGCGTCGGCTGGATCATCTTTGCTGAAATCCTGCCGAATGTCGCCGCTCCGGTGGTTGTCGAAGGAACGATCCGTGTCGCTTTTGCCATAATGACGCTTGCGACTCTGTCCTTTCTGGGGTTGGGCGCTCAGCCGCCTTCGCCTGAGTGGGGTCTGATGATATCCGAAGCCCGCGATCATCTGTTCCGGTCGCCCTGGCCGGTGCTGGCGCCGGCGGTCGCCATCGCGACTGTCGCCATAGGCTTCAACCTGTTGGGCGATGGCCTGCGCGACGTTCTGAACCCGAAAGTCGTATCATGACGGTTCTGGCGATCGAAGGCTACGCCCTGAACTATGCGTCGGCGCGCGGCGAAGTCCGCATTCTTGACCAGATCGACATGTCGATCTCACGCGGCGAGGTGCTTGGGCTTGTGGGGGAAAGCGGCTCGGCGAAATCGTCCCTCGCCAATGCCATCATCCGGGACCTGCCTGGAAAGGTGACATTCGAGGCAGGGCGCATTGCGCTGTCCGGCGATGATCTCATGACGCTGGATGAGGCAGGGCTGGGAGCCATTCGCGGCCGTCGCGTCGCCATGGTCTTTCAGGATGCCGCGACTGCTCTCGATCCGGTTCAGACGCTCGGAGGACACCTGCGGGAAGCGCTGGCAGCCTACGGCTTCGAGGGCGATCCGGACGAGCGGATCATGGAACTGTTTGAGACGGTTCGCCTGCCCGATCCAAGGGAACTTCAGGATCGGTATCCGCATGAGGTTTCCGGCGGTGAGAAACAGCGTGTCGTGTTGGCCCTGGCCTTCGCCGCAAACCCCGATCTGATCCTTTTTGACGAACCCACATCGGCACTCGACGCCACTACGGCTGCAACTCTTCTCGACCTCATTCGGGACCTGAAGGAGCGCACCGGGTTTTCGGCGTTGTTCATCAGTCACGACCTTGGCGCCGTGTCCGCGGTGGCCGACCGTGTCGCGGTCATGTATGGCGGGCGTGTGGTGGAAGAAGGGCCGACGGATCTGCTTTTCTCCGCACCCCGCCACCCCTATACGCGCGCTCTTCTTGCTTCGCTCCCGCGACCGTCGGATACGTTGACGCATCGTGCATTGAACACCAACGCAGCCAATCCCGCTCCCAGGCTCACCGCTCCGCCCCCCTGCATTTTCGCCGCCAGTTGTCAGCATCATGCGCCGGACATTTGCGATACGGCACCGGTTACGCTTCAGAAGCAGGGAACCCGGTCGCTTGCCTGCGCACGTGGCGGATTTGAAGGCGATGAGTGGAACCGGCGCGAGGCGGACATTGCCGCATCGGGTCGTGCCTTCGCTCTCGAGATCAAGGATCTCACGGTTATTCATCGTCGCAAGGGACTGCTCAAGCAGCTCGCTGGAAAGGGTGCGACATCCGTCTACGCCGTTACGGAAGCCAATCTTGCGGTGCGTCGCGGCGAAACCCTGGCGCTGGTCGGAGAGTCCGGCTGCGGAAAATCGACCCTCGCGAGGGCTCTCGCCGGGCTGCTCCCCTTTTCGGGCAGCGTCAGTCTCAATGGCCAGCCTGTCGATGACCTGAACAAGGCCTACCGGTCGCGGGTCCAGATGATCTTCCAGAACCCGGACAGTTCGCTCAATCCGAGACACTCGGTGCGAACCATATTGTCCCGACCACTTCGCCTGTATCGGCCCGATCTGAAACGCTCCGAAATTCCCGATGAAGTCAACCGCATCCTGGAACAGGTCAGATTGTCGGCGGACTACAGCCAGCGCTATCCGCACCAGCTCTCCGGAGGCGAGAAGCAGCGGGTTGCCATTGCCCGCGCGCTAGCCGCTAGGCCGGAGATCATTCTGTGCGACGAGATCACGTCCGGCCTCGATGCGGCGGTCCAGGCTTCCATTGTCGCGCTGTTGCGTGAAATCCAGGATGAGACGCAGATTTCGCTGGTCTTCATTTCGCATGACCTGGCCATTCTTCGTCATCTGGCCCACCGCGTGGCGGTCATGTACCTCGGGGAAATCGTCGAGGAGCGCGCCATGGATACCATCAACGGGCCGCCCTACCACCCCTATACCGAGGCACTGATGTCGTCGTCTTCCGCCCTGGATCCCATGGCGACGACACGGCGGGTAAGGCTGAGCGGAACCCTGCCGACCCGAACAGAGCGCAACCCGGGCTGTGCATTTGCAAGCCGCTGCCCGCGCAACCTCGGTGATATCTGCTCAACAGCCCGACCACCTATCCACAGTCTGGAAGATGGTCACACGATTCTATGTCACATGGACGCCCAGAGCCTCCGGAGCGTCCCGGCCATATGGCAATTCGACGGACTTGCGGAAACAGCAAAATGACCCAAACCAACGTGATTGAAAGCCTCGACGAAGAGGCCTGTTATCAACGGCTGATCGATCTGATCCGCCACAAAAGTTACACGCAGACCGATGGAGAGCGACAGCTGGCGGAGCGCGTTCACACGGTTTGCCAGGCCATGGGTCTGGAGAGCCGGCTGCAACCGGTGACCGGAGGCCGCTTCAATGTGATCGCCACCTATCCCGGCACCGGTGGTGGCTCGAGCCTTCTCTTCAACGGACACCTCGACACCAATCCCGTGACCACCGGCTGGACCGTGGATCCCTGGGGCGGGGTCATGGATGACGAATTCATCTACGGGATTGGCGTGTCGAACATGAAAGCCGGCGACGCGGCCTACCTGTGTGCCGTCGAGGCCCTTCAAAAGGCCGGAATCCGCCCCAAAGGCGATGTCGTCCTGTCCTTTGTCGTCGGCGAGCTGCAGGGTGGCATCGGCACCGTCGACATGATCGCCGATGGGGTGCAGACCGATTACTTCATCAATTCCGAGCCGACTGACCTGCAGGCAATCACGCTCCATGCCGGCGCTTTCGTCTTCTGCATCGACCTGATCGGCGACACCCGGCACATGTCCAAGCGAGAGAAAGCGACCGATGCGCTCGCTGCGGCTGCGCAACTCGTGCCGCAAATCAACGCGATGACTTTCTCCGGTGCCGACCGGCCGGAGCACACCATGGTCAACAGGGCGCAGGTCGGAGTTATGCGAGCGGGCCTCGGCGACGAATTTCTCGAATGGCGCCCGCCACAGGTTGCAGACCGCGCCCGACTTCTTGGATCGGGCCGCTATGGCCCGTCACAGTCGATTGAAGGGTGCCTGAACGACATGAGGGCGCTGTGCGAGGGGCTGAAAACGGATTTTCCCGAACTTTCCTACGAGGTGTCTCAGCGAGAAGCTCTGCACAAGGGACCGAGCATGGCGCCCTTCGAAGTGTCCCCGCAAAGCCCGGTTGTCGCGGCGATCAATCGCGCCCACGAAACCGTGCGCGGCACGGCGCAGCCAACGGGCCCAATCGCACCGCCCTGCTTTTTCGGCACCGATGCCGCTCATTTGGCCGTCGCCGGAATGGAGGGGGTTGTTTGCGGCCCCGGCGGTGAATTCAACACCATGCCGGACGAACGCGTCCGCAAGTCGCAGTTCATCGATTGTGTCAAAATGTACATTCTGGCCATCCTCGAGATCTGCGAGACCGAATGACGGCTCCGTCTCCATTCCGCGAGCGGTTGGACAGACTTCGCAAGGCGATGGCCGACGCGGATGTCGAGGCGTTCCTGTGCGATCACGCCGAGATGCTTGCCTGGCTCAGCGACTTCACAATCTCGGAGACGTTCTATCGCGGTGTTGTGGTTCCGCGAGACGGCATGCCCACCTGGATCCTGCGCGAAATCGATCGCGAGCCGTGCCGCGACGCGACCTGGATCGAGGATATCCAGACCTTCCGCGACGATGAAGACCCTTACGTGGTCGTCAGCGAGGTGATCCGTAAAACCGGGGCCAGACGGCTCGGCGCCGACTTTGAGAGTTTTGGCTTTACCGCCCATAGCTGGCGCAGCCTTGGGCAGCTTCTGCCCGATGTCGAGATTGTGGACCTGCCGCGCCTGTCGGATCGTATTCGGGCACAAAAGGATGAAAGTGAGCTGGGCTTTATCCGCCAGGCGGCAGCAATCGCGGACCAAACCATGGCGTTCCTCGCGGATAGCGTCGACACAGGTGAGTGTGTGCGCGATGTGATTGCCCGTGCCTCGGCCTTTTCGATTTCGCAAGGCGCTGATGACCATTGGGTCGGACCAATCTCGGTGTCACGCAGCGTCGCGTCAGGCGGTCATTCCATGGGCTTCCTGCATGCCCGAAACGATGATCGCCGATTGGAAATCGGCGATGTCCTGCATGTCGAACTGGTCCCAAAATTCAATGGATATTCTGCGCGCATGATGCGATCCATTCGATTGGGACCCGCCTCGAAGCAGGAACTGGAGACCATGGAAACGCTTGTTTCCGTACAGGACAGCCAGATCGCGGCGATGACTCCGGATTCCCGGGCCTCGGACATCGATGCGCTGGTGAGACTACCGATACTGGCTGCCGGTTTGCGCAACGATTATCCGAACATCACCGGCTATCAACTCGGGCTCTATGCCAAGACGCCGCGATCCTCGGACACATCCCTGAGCTTCCACCCCGCTGCCGACTGGACACTTGCCAATCGCCAGGTCTTCCACATGTACGTTTCGGCCGATGGACTTTCGGTCTCCGAAACGGTGATGGTAACACCTTCGGGTGGTGAGCGATTGACGAACACGGCGCGATCGCTGCTGCAAGCGCGGTCCGTGGAGCACTGACCAGCTTCGTTTCGCCGGTGAATGACTTGCGGTTACAGCTGAGGGTCCGTGGTGGCTCGCGACGTATTCGAGAAAGCGAACTGCAGGCAGCCATAAAGCGGCGCTTCGTCGCCTTCGATGACGTGGATCGGCAGCGCTTCAGCCAAAGCCTGCATCCGGCCTTTTCGGAAACAGTTCTGCAGAAACCCCGAATCCGGCGCGTTCAGCAAGGGCCACAGAGCGCGCCCCAACCCGCCGGAGATCCAGACACCGCCCGTGGCAAAGAACGTCAGCGCATGATCGCCGGTGGCTCTTCCGGCAATACGGCAGAATTCGTGACAGGCCTGCACGGCATCACTGTCATCGCCGCGCAAAGCGGCGGTGAGGATCGCATGGCTCGTCTTGCGGCCTTGCTCGCCACGCACCAGATCATGGATAGCAACGAGACCGGACCCCGACAGCACCCTGTCCAGAGAGCATCGGCCATAGAGCTTGCCAGCCCAGTCCTGCAGTTGCCGGTCGAAGGCGGTCTCCGCCGGAAAAGTCGCGTGTCCGGCTTCACAGGCGAGCACGGTTCCATCGGGCGCCAGCACTGCCGTGTTGAACCCGGTGCCGAAGTTCACGACAAGACGGTTTCCAAGCGGATCCGGGTACCCCGGGTTGAGCCGACGCGTGCGCAGACCGGTGGCGTCCAACCCAAGGGCGACGGCCTGCAGGTCGTTCAGGAAGGCAACCTCGGCGCCATCCAATGCGGTGCTCAATTCATGCTTCGACAAAACCCAGTCGCGGTTGGTCAGTTGAACCTCACCCGCAAGGGCCGGCGCTGCCAAAGCGACGACAAGCTGCTCGATGCGCCCAATTCCGGCTCCACTGCGATAGGCTTGCAGCGCTGACAGGAAATCGGTGAAGTCGTCGTTCTTGAGCGGAACGATGCGATCGCGTTCAATACCACCGCCGCTGTCCGGCGTCGTAAAGCGGCAATTCGTGCCGCCAAGATCGCACATCACAAGTGTCATGTCGCACCCGTCTCATCAGACTGCCTGACGTTATCACGAAAACGCATCATGCGGGTTTCTTGAGGCGCCAGACCTGTTCTACAGGATAAATCCTGGCCCAGTCCGAGGGAATGGCAGCACGTGTTCCCATGGCCCATTCGGGCGCATAGAGTTCATCGTATTTTGTGACCTCGAAACCGATCTCCGCGAACAGTTTCATCCAATCCGATATCGTCAGGTTGAAACACACACCCGTCGGTTCGAATTCGACCTCGGTCCAGTCGGCGCCCCACATATCGCGATAGGGGCGATGCAGCGTCCGGTCGGCGGGCGATCCGTCGAGCGGCGAGCAGATCAGCGACAGCGGGTGGTTTCCAAGAAACACCAGCCGCGCGCCCGGGCGCATCAGCCGCCATGCTTCACGCAGCCACTTCTCCGGCGGACACCAGATCGATGCGCCATATTCCGAGATGGCGAAATCGAACGAGGCATCCGACAGGCCGGTTGCTTCGGCATTGCCTTCGATGAAGGTGATCTCGGCCTTGTGTTCGACTGCGAGATCGCGGGCCGTCGCCAACTGTTCGGCGGAGATGTCGATTGCCGTGACCCGCGCCCCGCGCCGCGCCATCCAGTAGGAAACGTATCCTGTCCCGCATCCCAGTTCGATAGCATCAACACCCGTCATGTCGGCAGGAAGCATGTCCAGGCCTTCCTCGGGATTGCCCCAGGTGCCCCATTCGGGTGTCTCCAAACTCCATCGCTCCTTGGCGAACTCGACCCAATTGGCCGCGTCGGAATTCCAGATATCCCTGTTCGTCGATAAATATTCGCGCGTCATGGCCCACTCACTCGCTATACGTGGGCCGTGCCATACCACATCTGCGGGCCCGACAAACCCGGTCGGTTACTAGCAAATCTGTAGCAATTTGATCGAAGGGCGACCCGTTACCGAAACGCGTCAAAGTCGAAGCGATAGGTCAGCCCTGCCCCAATGGTGATGTTGTCGTCATCACCCTGCTGGACAATCGGGCTGTCCGCGGCATCGCCGACAAAACGGTCCCACCCGGCCCGCACATGCAGTGTGGTCCTGTCGGTGATGGCGTAGTTCGCCGTCAGATCGAAACCCACTGACGAAATCCCGGCACTGGGTTGGTAGGCGGTCAGCGTGGACCCGGGTGCCGCGGCCTCCGCTGCAGTCACGCCGAAATAGGTCCGCATATAGTCCCCGGAACCCCAGTTGATGCGGGGACCGAAAACCAGTTCCAGGCGATCTGTCGGTTCGGTGATCACCTCCAGACCGAAACGGCCAACCTGGCCGCTATAGCCGCCGAAACCCTGCCTTACCTCGGCATAGCCGCGAAGCCAGTCGTAGCGGTAACGAACCCCAAAACCGATCTCGACGGATGAATCGATGGTTGTCGTGCCGGTCAGATCGGGAGAATCCGAAGCTTCACGCTTTCCGATGAAGGAAAAGGCCGGATAGAAGCCCCAGCCACGTGTCTTTTCCTCTCCGTCGACAACCTGGCCGAGCCCCGGAAGGTAAAGCCGGTCGACGGCGACGATCGGCAAGGGAGTGAGAATGTAAGAGTCAGCGCCTGGATATTTGGGCTGGTACTGTGCGCCGATGCCCAGATGGATGACATATTGCTTCTGTGGCACGCCCGTCGTGAAACCGCCCGACGTGTCAGAGGCATTGGCGACCGCACCTTGCGCCGACAAAAGGACCCCAACCGCCAGAACTCGCTTTACGGAACTGTTCATCCGTTTACCCCACTCAAACCCGATTCGCCGTCCAGACTGTATATTGGCAATCCGGTTAAGGGTAGGTTTTGACATTTGCAAAGCTTCCGAATTTATCCGACAGGATAGAGGGGACGCCACCGGCGGTGGCATTTGGGGCACAGCTTCAGGATACGCAGGGACCGCCCACTTAGATCAACCGAATGGGTCGGGTAACAAAAAAAGGAGCGATTGATGGTCAATCTGAACGAAGTCGACTGGTCACAGCTCCCCCAGCCGGAGGACGACGGTGCCTGCGCGCATCTGACCGGCATGTCCTTGTGCAACGTCCGGCTCCCGGCAACGGATGGCTTGCATGTGGACCTCCCGGCTCTCCAAGGCACGACCGTGCTCTACATCTATCCCATGACGGGTCGGCCAGACCGATCGCTCCCCGACGGATGGGATGAGATCCCCGGTGCCCGTGGATGCACACCGCAATCCTGCTCCTTCCGCGACCATTTCGCCGACCTCAAGGCGCTCGGGGTTGACCATCTCTACGGTCTCTCGACCCAGACAACTGAGTACCAGCGCGAGGCGGCGGAGCGGATGCACCTGCCTTTCCCGCTGCTTTCTGATGCGAAGCTCGAGTTTGCCAAGGCGATGCGGTTGCCCACCTTTGACGTCGACGGGATGGTCCTGATGAAACGCATGGCAATGATCTTGCGGGACGCGACGATCCGGAGGGTTTTCTATCCGGTCTTCCCACCGGACCGGAATGCAGCGGATGTGATGGCTTGGCTGAAGGGGTGACGCCGTCCGCCCCCTGCACCGATAGTGTCACAAGATCTGGCTGAGGAACTCTTTCGTGCGCGGGTCGCTTGCGCTGTCGAAGAACGTATCCGGCGGACCGTGCTCGACGATGATGCCGCGGTCGGTGAAATAGATGTGGTCGGCGACTTCGCGGGCAAAGCCCATCTCGTGTGTGACCAGTATGCAGGTCATGCCGTCTTCCGCGAGATCCTTGATGGTCACGAGGACCTCCTTGACGGTCTCCGGGTCAAGCGCTGCCGTCACCTCGTCGAACAGCATGACATCGGGGTTCATGGCCAATGAGCGGGCGATGGCGACGCGCTGCTGCTGACCGCCTGACAGTTCGCCGGGATAATTGTTTTCCTTGCCCTGCAGCCGCACCTTTTCGATCAGCGCGCGGGCACGTCTCTCGACCTCTTCCTTGGGCTGCTTGAGCACCTTCAACGGTGCCATCATGACGTTTTCCAAGGCCGTCTTGTGCGGAAACAGGTTGTACTGCTGGAACACCATTCCGACCTTTTTGCGCAGTTCCAGCTTGTCGAGTTTGGGGTCGTGGACCTCCTGGCCCTCGACCTTGATCGAGCCCGACTGGATGTCGTTGAGAGCGTTGATGCAGCGGATGAGCGTCGATTTGCCGGAACCGGACGGACCGATGATGCAGATGACCTCGCCCTTCATGACGTCGATTGAGACGCCCTTGAGCACTTCAAGTTCGCCAAACGATTTATGCACGTCCTGAATGGAGACAATCGGTTGATCGGGTGACCAAGTGCCGGCGGTCATGATGGCCTCCTAGAGATTCACCGCAAATCGCCGTTCAAGCGCTATGGTGGCGCGGGCGATCGGGTAGCAGTAGACAAAGAAAATGAGCAGGGCGAAGCCGTAGAAGGGAACCAGGAGTTCCGGCCGGTTGTTCTCGGCTTCGATCGCCTGGCGGCTCAGCGTGATGATCTCTTCCACACCCAGCAGGGAACACAGCGGCGTTGCCATGGTGAGGATGGCGTACCAGTTCATCCAGGGCGGGATCATCCGCTTGAAACATTGTGGCAGGATGATCTGCCAGAGCGTCTGGTGCCGGCTAAAGGCCAGCGACTCGGAGGCTTCCCATTGGCCGCTGGGGACCGATTGCACGGCGCCGCGAACAATCTCGGCAATGTTGGCCATAATGGGCAGGCATAGCCCGAAGACCGCCTTCATCCAATCGGGAATGTTGAATGTCACCCCAAAGATCGTGACCTGGAACGGCAGCGCCAGCAGAACGATGAACAGCAGCACCAGCCAGGGAGAGTTGCGGAATGTCTGGGTGATCATCTGCGCCGGCACACGGATGATACCGTTCGGCGAAATCTGCATGAGGCCGAGCACCACACCGAGAAGCGTGCCGATAACCATGGCGAAGAATGAGATCAGCACGTTGAACAGGAAGCCGCTGCCGACAATGAACGGAATCCACTTCACCAGGGCGGCAAATGCGTCTCCATAGCTGTAGCCGTTGGCGGCCAACGCCCAGGTCGGCAGGAAGGCCAGGATGCAAACAGCGATCACCCAGGCCGATCCCGGTATTCCGGCCAGCCAGCGGGAAAACAGCAGGTCTTCCGCCTCACCGGCGGCGCGCGCCTTGAACGGCTTGAGCACGGGAAGATCCGTGGTCGACGGGGTGTTGATGCCGGGGATGGAGCTTTTTCTCATGGTGTCAGCTCCCGTAGCCCGGGATTTTCAACGCGCGCTCCCAACGGTGCATGCCGTAAACGAGCACGCCAACCAGCAGTATGAAAGTGATGAACAGCACCAGCATGGTTGGATATTGCGCGCTGGGAAAGTCGTTCCAGATGCCTACGCTTTCATAAAGCAGTTCCGGGACGGCGATGCCGACGGCCTGGGTGGTGGTTTTCACCAGATTGACCAGGTTGTTGTTGAGTGCCGGCAGCGACACGCGGAACGCCAAGGGTAGCACGACTTCCGTGTAGGTCTGCAGTCGCGTGAAGCCGAGCGAGCTTGCGGCTTCCTGGGTGGATTCAGGAACCGCTTCGATGCCGGCGCGAAAAATCTCGACATTGAAGGCCCCGGCGAAGAACGACAGGGAGATGATCGCCCAACCGACATTGGAGATGATCGGATATTCCGTCCAACCATCCTCACCAAGCACGGTCGGCGTGAACTGCCCCAGCGCAAAATAGAAAAACAGCAATTGCACGAAGGGCGGCGTGTTGCGGAAGAACTGGATGTAACCCTGCACGACGTTGCGCAGGATGCGGCTGTTGGAGCCCTGCAGCCAGGCGCCGACAACCCCGATGATAACCGAAAAGATCACACAGGCGACGGATAGCAGGATCGTATATTTGATGCCGCCGACGATGCGCCAGAATTGGCGTTCATCGTAGAAAAAGATGAAATTCCAGCGTGCATGATCCTCGGCAATTTGCCGAAACAACTCCGTGAATGCCTCGAGCATTCAGCAATCTCCCCAATACACCGCAACGAACGGGGCGCGAACGCCCCGCTCTCAGGCTGTCTAAAGCTTTACTTCAGCCAGTCGGCGTATTGGTCCTTCTGCTTGACCAGATAGCTGGTGGGTTGAATGCCCCACTTCTTTTCCAGCTCGATCAGGGTGCCGTCCTGGTGCATGTTGTAGACCAGGCCGGACATGAAGTTACCGAAAATGCAGTTCCGCTCGGCCAATGGAACGGCCAGACCCCAGGGGTTGTCGTCCTCGGAGTTGAGCGGCATTTCGAACTCGTCATATTCGCCGGATGCAAGGTCGGAGCCGATGGAGGAGTCGTCATAGACCCAGGCCACGCATTTCTTGTCGCGCAAGGCCTGTTTGGCTTCGGCATTGCCGGTAAAGGCGACAACGTTCACGCCGTAGCGCTCTGTGACCACCTGGTTATAGAAAGCGCCCTGCTTGCCGCAGACGGGCTTGCCACGCAGATCTTCCCAGCTTTTGAAGCCGAGGGCCTTCGGCGCCATGATGTTGGTGCCGGACGTGTAATAGGGCGGCGAGGTGATGCCGACGATTTTGCGGCGGTCCTCGCGGTCGGACATCGTCGCAATGAACATGTCCGTCTTGCCTTGCTCGAGGAACTGCATGCGGTTCGACGACTGCACTGCAACCGTTTCCAATTCCACACCCATGGCATCTGCCGCAGCCTGGGCAATATCGATCTCCATGCCGACGATCGCACCGCTTGGATCACGGTAACCCCAAGGCTTGTAGTCAGCCTTCACGCCGACGACGACCTTGCCGGCAGCCATGACTTTTTTCCAGACATCATTGGTGCACGCCGCCTGTGCCGACGCGGCGGTCACACCCAAAATGACCGCCGAGGCTACGGTCGTATTGAGAATTCTTTTGAACATAGATTGCTCCTGTTTTTTTGTTCCCAGCCGAGTCCGGTTGAAGTAGGCCCAAACCCAGCAGCTGGTCTTTCCCATATTCTTGCTGCGCTCTCTGGCTTCTTCGTCCAGACTGCGCATCACCATTCCGCCGGTAATCGCGGGCGGAGTCAACACGACTTTGTGGGAAGGTTGGTTGATTGATGGATCTGGCACATGAACCGGTGCCGATGGGTTGCCATCGAAAACTGGCCCTCGAACAGATACTAAAGGAACGACGGCCATGAAAACCCTGCCCGCCCATGCATCCGTTGTCGTCATCGGTGGCGGAATCATGGGGTGCTCCACCCTCTACCATCTGGCCCAGATGGGCGTCGGGGATGCGGTTTTGCTGGAGCGCAACAAGCTCACCTCGGGCACGACCTGGCACTCGGCCGCCCAGGTTCGGGCACTGCGCCATTCGCGCAACCTGACACGAATGATCCAATATTCGGTCGATCTCTATTCCAGGCTGGAGCGGGAAACCGGGCAATCGGTTGGCTGGATCCAGAAAGGATCGCTTTCCATTGCTACCAATCCCGACCGCCTCACCCACGTCAAACGCCAGGAAGCACTCGCCCATGCCTATGGGATCGACGCGACGTCGATCAGCGCCGGCGAGGCCAAGGAGCGCTGGCCACTGATGAATGCCGATGACGTTCTGGGGGCGGTCTGGTCGCCGGATGACGGCCGTGTTTCTCCCTCAGATGTTTGTGCGGCACTGGTTAAGGCGGCGAAAAATTTGGGAGCAAAAATCTTCGAAAACACCGGCCTAACGGGCGTGTTGACTGAAAACGGCAGGGTGAAAGGCGTTGAAACCACTAACGGGTTCATCTCCTGTGACGCCGTCGCCCTGTGCGCAGGCCTCTGGTCGCGGGAACTTGGGAGCATGGCCGGAGCGGACGTTCCGGCTCTCGCCTGCGAGCATTTTTATCTGCTGACCAAACCCGTTGACGGCATTGTCGGCAACACGCCGACCCTGTCGGACCATGACAGCCACCTCTACATTCGCGACGATTCCGGTGGCCTGCTGGTGGGGTGTTTCGAGCCCATGGGCAAACCCATTGCACCGGGCATTCTCAACGAAAGCTTCGAGTTCGGCCTGCTGCCGGAAGACTGGGATCACTTCGAGCCGATGATGGAGCTTGCCCTGCATCGCCTTCCGCCGCTTGAGACGGCCGAGGTCAAGATGCTGCTCAACGGACCGGAGAGCTTCACTCCCGACGGAACGTTCATGCTGGGTGAGACTGCGGAAACCCGGGGATTGTTTCTGGGCTGCGGCATGAACTCCGTTGGTCTTGCCTCCGGCGGCGGCGGCGGCATGAACCTCGCCCATTGCATTGTTCATGGGCACACGGCGTATGACCTGGGCGAGGCCGACGCCAAACGGTTCGCCCCCATCTTCAACAATATCGATCACCTGATGGCGCGGGCGCCGGAGATTCTCGGCACCCATTACGACATCGCTTATCCGGGCAAGCAGCTGAAGACCGCCCGTGATCTGACCCTCTTGCCGCAGGATCGCGACTACCGGCAGGTCGGTGCCCACATGGGGCAATTCTTCGGTTGGGAACGGCCTCTCTACTTTGGCAAGCAACAGGAGCCAACGTTGCGCTTCGGGCGCCCCGACTGGTTTGAAAATGTCCGCGCGGAGGTGATGGCGGCGCATGAAGAGGCAGCGATCTTCGATGCCTCCAGTTTCGGCAAGATCGAGGTCACCGGACCGGACGCCGAAAGGTTCCTCTTGCAGGTTTGCGCAGGGCACATGGACCGGGCGTCAGGGTCGGTCATCTACACGTCCATGCTCAACGATCGGGGCACGTTTGAAAGCGACTTGACGGCACAACGCCTGTCGGACGATCACTACCGCCTGTTTGTTGGCACGGCCGCCATCAAGCGAGATTTCGCCTGGCTCAACCGCGCGGCCGCAATAGGTGGCTTTGACGTGCACCTGGAAGACAGCACGACAAAATATGCAACGCTCGCCCTGATGGGCCCGAAGGCCGCCGATATCGCAACCCGATGCGGTGCCGGCGAGCTCAACGATCTCGGCTATTTCAAGGTCGGCCCCGCCCACCTGGCCGAAAAGCACATACGGGCTGCCCGCATGTCCTATGTCGGCGAAGCCGGCTGGGAAATCACCTGCCTCTGGGACAATGCCAAGCCGATCTACGACGCCATGATCGCGGCCGGTGCGCGACCGGCGGGTCTCTATGCCCAGACCTCCATGCGCATCGAAAAGGGCTTCTGCGCCATGGGCCACGAACTGGACGGCGATGTTTCACCGATCGAGGCCGGCCTGGACTTCGCCACCCGAAAGAAAGGCGGCTTCACCGGTTTCGAAGCGATGCAGGACCGCAAACGGCACGGCGCCACACGCCAAACCGTCAGCCTGTGTTTTGAAGATGAGGCTGCCGTGCCGCTTGGGCACGAACCGATCTATATCGAAGGCGAAGTCGTCGGCCAGACGAGCTCCTGCGACTTCGGCTACCGGATCGGCAAACCGATCGCCCTGGCTCACTCCAGGACCAAGCTGCCTGACGGTTCTATCGTTGAAGTCGACATCGCCCGCGAGCTTTTTCGGGCTCAGGTGAGCTATGCGCCCCTTTTCGACCCTTCAGGCGAGCGGATGCGGCCCGGTCGGACTTGAGCTCAAACAAGGCCTACGGTTAAGCCGCTTCAACTGAGATCGAGTACACTGTTTTGAACGGTGATGACCTCCTAAGCCCAAGTGTTGTGTGGCCAAGGGAAGTCAATGGATGGCGTTCGGACCGGCTTGGCCCGATTCCCAGATCAAACAGGGACGCCACCGGCTCTATCCCCAATCCGTAGTGGCGATTGTTCCATGGGGACGCCGAGCGACCGCCATTTGATATCCAGAGCAGGCAGAATGGAAATTGCGCTGCATTCCACAGAAGTTCGACGGAAAATCCAACTTCACGGTAAATCAGCCGAGCCTTCCCCGTATCCACGGCCACCTGAACAAGCTCTTCCGTCTGGCCCGCCAGCGGAAGATTGGTGATGTCGATGGAGACCCCCCGAACTCCGGGCATTTTTGTCAAATCGGTGGAAGTCGCTTCCGGCAAAAGGCGCGAAACCCCGGGTTCTGTTTCCACCGGATAGGCGGTTGCTGACTTTGCTGCGAGGTGCAGCTCAACAGCGCCGGATCTCCCAGGAAGAGTGAACACAGGATGCAGGCCGACCGGCAGATTTTCATCGCGCCGCATGTGGATTTCGAGCTCCAAGTCAATGGCCGCCTCGCCTTCACGGCCTTCGACCTTGCGCACAATCCGTTCAACCGGATGGGTGACGGGATAGACAAATTCGATCAAGACGCCGGTGCCAAGGTGTTCACACAGATTCCATTCATCATTCGACGACACGCCGTGGGGAACGAGATGAAAACCCCAGTCCCTGTCGTCGACGGCCTGCCATTCCCTTGGCAGTCCGGCAGGCGGCTCAGGCATTCCAAATGGAACGCAGGGCCACTCTCCCCGCAGACGTTGCAAAATACCTGGAAGACCATCCGCGCTTCCAGTTTCATCGGCCCATGGCGCAATGGCGAACGGCTGAAATTCTCGATCGTTTTTCAGGCGGAATGTGACGGGCCCAAGCATACCGCCCAGAGCATCGACTTCACCGTATCCCCTATCCCACTCAAATGCCCAAGTCCGGGGGCTGTGTTCTTTAGAATTTGCCATACATCCGGTAGGCCTCGACGGGGTCTATTCCGGACAAAATCGCGGCACGAACCTTGTCTTCGGTGGCGATGGTGTTCTCGACCTCCGCCACCACTTCTTCAACAATTTCAGCGGGGATGACGACGACACCGTCGAAATCGGCCAGCACATAGTCGCCGGTCCAGATCAACACATCGCCAATCGAAATCGGCTCTCCGGTTGCATCAGGAACCCACTTGGCGACAATGTCGCGAGGGGTTCTGAACTTGCAGAACACAGGAAATCCTATCTTCCGAATAAAGCTGTTATCGCGACTGCCGCCGTCAACGATATAGCCGCGGACGCCCCGATGCTTGAGCGTTTCGGCGGACAGTTCGCCCATCAATGCGAGCGAGTGTGAATTGGGTTGGCAAATCACGACGTGATCAGGCGGCGCGTCGGACAAGAATTGAACCCAGGGCAACAGGTAGTCGGTGTTCTCATTTTCGCGCTCGGCGTCAAAAGCCACTCCGCGCAAGGTGAAGACCGGACCGCAGCAGCGGGTTTCGGCATCCAGTCCGACTATGTCGTTTGGAAGCACGCAATTTGGTCGCCCTTTTGCGCGCATAACGTCATAGATTGCGCCGGAGTAGCAATTCTCCAACCGCCCTGTAAGATTTTGCATGCTCATCGTTTTGTCCTGAAACGGTTTTCTGGCAGGCCTTTGGTGGCGGTTTCGATGGCAAAAAGGGAACCTGCAAGACGATCGCTTTCATCTTTTTGCGCAGAGGCGGTCGTAATGTACAAAGTCGAGAGATCCGCGCCTCCAAAACAGCATGTGGTGATGTTCTTGACCGGCATGTCGATCACGCGATCAACGGAACCGTCCGGCGCAATCCGCACGATACAGCCGCCGGAGAAACGGCAATTCCAAATGAAACCTTCCGCGTCCATGGCGGAGCCATCCGGTAAACCACGGTCGAAACCGGCAAAGAAGGCTTGGCCAGGCCCGATATCCCCTGATTCAGGATCATAAGGGTAGGCACGCAACTCGTTCTTCAGCGTGTCACCGAAATAGAACGTCCTGTCATCAGGTGCCCAGCAAAGCGTATTGGATATGTCGATCCCGGACTCGAACTCCTCCAGTTCACCTCCGAACTTGTAGCGGTAAAGCTTGCCCAGTCCACTGGCTACGTCCAGCTCTTCTCCATTCGGTCCGACATTGTTGCCCATGCTGCCGACCCAGAAATTGCCCCTAGGATCGGTGCGGCCATCGTTGAAGCGCGCTACCGGCGCATCCGGCAAGGTAATTCCGAGATCCTCGCGGCAATCGGTCGCCGGATCGAGGAAAATCAGTTTGGATGCCAGCGAAACCAACAGGCGCCCCGGCTGGTCTGTCAGCGAAAGGGCAACGACGGGTTCATCAAACAGCAGCGACCTCACTGTCGTTGTTGCAAGGTCCATCCTGTGGACCAGGAAACGGTTGATATCGACCCAATAGATGCAGTTTTCATCCGCCGAAAAGGTCGCGGCCTCGCCGCAAATGTCGCCGACTGGCGCAACACATGTGACTTCGGACATCACATATCTCCCCTGGTCGTTTGGCTCATGCCTTTGCCCGCTGCTCCATCGCATGGTTCATCAGGACCGCGCCGATGATCAGTGCTCCGCGCACCACGTACTGCCAGTATTCGCTGACGTTCAGCAGTGTCATGCCGTTGACAATCACGCCGAGAAAAAGAACACCGATCAGTGTGCCGCGGATGGTTCCTTTGCCACCAAACAGACTGGTGCCTCCGATGATAACGGCACTGATTACATCAAGCTCCCAACCCCGCGCAGCCGAAGCGCTGCCCGACAGGATCTGACTGGCGATAAGCACACCGGCGATGGCGGTGAAGATCCCCGTAAGTCCAAGCGCAAGCGTCTTGGTTTTCCAGACATCGATGCCCGAAAGGCGCGCGGCCTCCAGATTGCCCCCAACGGCATACACGGCTCGGCCGAAGCTGGTATAGTTCATCAGAAAGTAGACCAGACCAAACACTGCAACAAAAATATAGACCGGGAAGGGAATTCCAAACAGGAAGCCGGATCCAAGGAAATTGAACTGATATGGGAAGCTGGTAATCGGGAAGCCGCCGGTGATCAGATTGGCCGCACCTGAAAGAACCGTCAAAAGCCCAAGCGTGGTTATGAAGGTCGGCATGTTGAAGTGCTGACGCAGCTTGCCGGTAAAGACCCCGACCAAAAACAACAAAACCATGGCCGACAGCGCGCCGATGGCGATCGCGGTGTAAGGACCGGTGATGTCGCTCAAGGCGCGAGTCACCCAGGCTGTGACGCAGCCGGAAAAAGCAACACCCGACCCGATGGACAGGTCAATCTCGCCCGAGATGATGATCATCGTCATCCCGAACGCAATGATGCCCTGCATGGTTATATTGCGCAGGACATTGAGCTGGTTGTCCACCGTTGCAAAACCGGGCGCGGCGAAAACGAGATAGACATACATGGCGATCAGGATGATCTCCATCGGGTACCGCCGGAACACCTGACCCATAGCCATCAGAGTCCCTCCATGCAGGCTGCGTATAGTTGCGAGAGCGTGGTTTTCGCGGGGTCCAGTTCGCCCAGCATGCGACCTTCCTTCATCACCAGGATCCGGTCACAGACCTCAAGCAGTTCCTCGAGCTCGGTCGAGACGAAGATGGACGACACTCCCTTTTCGGCCTGCTCCCAGATGATCTGGAAGATCTGTTGTTTGGCATGGACGTCAACGCCTCGGCTGGGTTCGTCAAAGAACATGATCTTGGGTTCCGTATTGAGCCAATTGCCAATCACCACCTTCTGCTGGTTACCGCCCGACAGGCTGCTGACCGGATCGGATGCGCGATCGATTTTGATTTGCAACTGGTCGATCTGCTTTCTCACGCCGGGTCGTTCGGCGGTATCGGTGACAATGCCGTTGGTTGCGTTCTTGCGTAGGCTCGCCATTGAAAGGTTGGCATGGATCGAATGGGCTTGAACCAAGCCGACTTCCTTGCGGTTCTCGGGTGTGTAACCCAATCCGATCCCGGACATGGCACGGGGATCGGGTCTTTCGATACGTTTGCCTTCTACGACGATCTCGCCGCTGTCAAACGGATCGGCCCCGAAAATGGATCGAAGGACTTCCGTGCGCCCTGCCCCCAAAAGACCAGCAAATCCAAGGATTTCTCCCTGGTAAAGCGTGAAGTTGATATCCTCGAACGCCTGTTCGCGAGACAGGTTCTTCACTTCGAGGATAGGATGGCCCTTGTCGACATGGCTCTGGCGCCCTGACGGGCGATCATGGGCCACGTCGCCGAACATCATGTCAACGATGTCGGCATTCGAAACGTCCGACATTTCAACCGAGCCGACATGATGTCCATCCCGTAAAACGGTACAGGTGTCGGCGATTTCCGCGAGTTCCGACATGCGGTGCGAGATATATATCATCGTCACACCCTGTTCCCTCAGGCGGCGCAGCAAGGTGAACAACATCTCGACTTCTTTGGTCGCCAATGCACTGGTCGGTTCATCCAACAACAATAGTGCGGGATTGAAGCTCATCGCCTTGGCAATTTCGATTGTTTGTTGTTGACCGACGCTCAGTTTGCTGACGACCGCCGTCGGTGCGATGTCGAGCCCCATATCCTGCAACAGTTCTGTTGTGCGGCGATGCGCGGCTGACCAGTCGATCCGCGGCACGCCGAAAGTTCTCTGTTTGGGAAGCCGTCCGAGAAAGATGTTTTCGGCCACCGTTAGCTCAGGAACAAGGCTGAGTTCCTGATGAACCGTCACGACGCGTTGGTTGAGGGCATCGGCGGGCGACGAAAACGTAACCATCTTGCCCGCCAAGGCCATGTCGCCGGATGTCTGTGGGGTCACTCCGGCCAGTATTTTGACCAGGGTCGACTTTCCCGATCCGTTCTTTCCCATCAGGGCGTGAATACGCGATTTTGCGAACACATGGCTGAAGGCGTCCAGCGCGACGACATTGCCGTAGACCTTCGTCAAACCTTGCGTTTGGACATCTACGGTCATGGTGTCCGTCTCAGAGTTCCGTCAGGGGGCGACCATGCCGCCCCCAAAAAGATCGCAGTTGGTCAGTTCAGCGACTTCAGATAGTCGAGGAACTCGCGTGCTTCCGCTTCATTCGTCCGCGTCAAGCCAAGGACCGGGACAACTACGGTCTTCTCGACCGCTTTGCCTCTCGCGGCCGCGATGGCGTTTTGTACGGCCATCTCGCCCATCACATAGGGCTGCTGCGCTGTAGTCGCCTGCAGGACATTATCGCCGTCCAGCAGGAAATTGACCAGTTGCTCGGTACCGTCGACGCCGAAAACGAAAATCTCGCCCGCCTTGCCGGCATTGCGAACCGCCTGGACGGCACCCACCGTACCACCTTCATTGGCTGCATAGATGATGTTGACATCCGGGTTGGCGGTAATGATGTCGCCAGCTACCTGAACGGCCTTTTCGGCAAGCCACGCATCCTGCTGGCTGACAACGTCGATGCTGCCACCCATTTCGGCTTTTTCAAGAAAGCCATCGACGCGGTCGGCGGAAATTTCTGGTAGCAGCGCCTTGAAACCGAGTGTCGCCACTTTGGCGCTCCCACCAAGCTTGGTCTTGATGAATTCGGCGGCCATGGTGCCCGTTGAATTGCCCAGATCACGCTGTTTCGAGTTCAGATAGCTGACCGGGATCGAGGCATCGTCGATGGTCGAGTTGTAGGTGACGACCTGAATGCCGTTGTCCACCGCCCGTTTCAGCGCCGGGATGGAGGCCACCTTGGAAACTGGCGAGATCACGATCGCGTCCACACCACGCGCTATATACGTGTCGATCAGGCTGATTTCCTTCTCGGGTTTGCTGTCCGAGTTGCCTTCCAGAAGATTGACGCCTTCCGCCTTGGCCGCAGCATTCATGCCCATCTGGATGGTGCGGAAGAACTGGTCTTGTTGGAAGACAACACTTGCGACAGTGAGGTCGTCTGCAGCGGCGGATGACGCTGTGAGAGTTGCTGCGATCGCCAGCGCGGTAAGCCTCAGATTCAGTTTCATAGTTGGTACTCCTCCTAAGGTGCCAATAGGCAAAAAGACTCCGTTCACCGCGAGGGATCGCGATGTCAGGAAAGTCCAGTGTCGAAAAGCCGCTGTTACATAGCGCGGTCCCCTACCGACGCTTCGATATATTTCAGACCCTGATCCATATGGGCCGACATGTGGAACTGGAATGCCAGCCGGTCCCGTCGCGCCAAAGCGTCCAGGATCTGGGCGTGCTGTTCATAGGTTTTCTGCAACCCATCCGTATGCTTTCCGGTCTCCATCAGCCGGCAGATGATCGGGCGCATCGTGTTGTAGACAAGCAGGACGGTATCGTTGCCTGTAACCGCAAGGAGAGTTGCATGAAAGTCGAAATCAAGATGTGCCGCTTCTTCTTCCGATTGCGCGCGCAGGATCGCCGAGTTGATGCGGGTCAGTTCACCAAGATCCTGGTCATCGGCGCGGGAAAACAATGCATCAACCGCACCGACTTCAATCAATCGCCGGAACCCCTGAATGTCCTGAAACGTTTCGCGTGAAATCGACAACTGGAAGGAAAACAGGTTCAGGACCGCGTCCATATGGCGGTTGACGATCACCGCACCAACCTTGGGACGCACATCCACCACGCCATAGGCCTTCAGGATGCGTACCGACTCACGCACGGTGTTTCGCGCGGCATCGAACCGCTCGCCAAGCTCCCTCTCGGACGGCAGCGGATCTCCCACACCGAGCCGGTTTTCCGCGATGTATTCCTTGATCTGTTGAACCAGCGTATCCACCGCACTGGTCTGATTAGCGGTTTGCGCATGGGTGGATTTGTTCGTCAGGTCGGCCATCTGATCACTATTTGTTGGTCCAATTAAAAGATACCTGATCTCACCTGAAACGCAAGAGATAAATCAAGATAGACAATATATCAATGTATATCAATGAGTTATGTATTTTTCGGGTTTTTCTTCGCCGAGAATGATATCCAAATCTCCCGTCACTGGTACAACAAATAGCTTGATTTTGTTGGGTCAGTTGGGCAAGAGCTAGAGAGAAGTCGAGGAGTATAGCCGCGAATGTTGCAATCCTGGAGATGGTTCGGACCAACAGATCCCGTTTTGTTGGACCACATACGCCAGGCTGGAGCGGCCGGGATTGTGACCGCCCTGCACGAGACGTACGATGGCCAGCCCTGGCGGACCGAGGACATCCTGCGACGCAAAGCCGAGATCGAAGCCGCCGGGTTCGCCTGGTCTGTGGTCGAGTCCATACCCATTCCGCAGGAAATCAAGCGAGACGGCGCTACCGCACGCAAACAGATCGAAGCCTTCAAAGCCTCGATGCGTGCGGTGGCCGACGCCGGTCTCGAAGTCATCTGCTACAACTTCATGCCCGTCGTGGACTGGACGCGCACCGACCTGACCTATCGCGCGCCAAATGGTGGATTGGCTCTCCGGTTCGACCCGATCGACTTTGCCGCCTATGACGTGTTTTGCCTGAAGCGTATCGATGCCGCAGACGACTACCCGCCTGACCTTCTGGACAAGGCCGAACAGCGCCACAGCAGATTGACTGAGTCAGAAGTCGCCTCGCTTGAGAACAATATCATTTCCGGGTTGCCAGGTGCTGAAGCCACCCATTCCCGCGACGGGATTCGCGATCTGATCGCATCCTTCGACGGGCTTGGTCCCCAGGGGCTTCGGAGAAACCTGACCGAGTTTCTTGGCGCCACAATTCCGTTGGCCGACGAGCTGGGATTGAGGATGTGCCTGCACCCGGATGATCCGCCGTATTCATTGTTCGGTCTGCCGCGTGTGTTGAGCACCGCCGATGATTATCGGTCAATATTTGCAGCACAGCCATCGCTGGCAAACGGGATCACGTTTTGTACCGGCTCGCTGGGCGCTCGCGCCGACAACGATCTGCCGGCGATCGCGAGAGAATTCGCGCCGCGCATTCACTTCGCCCACCTGCGAAACGTGACACGCGAACCCGGAGGCGGCTTCTACGAGGCCGACCATCTGAACGGATCGACCGACATGATCGCGGTTGTCGATGCGCTGATCCGCGAAGAGAAACGCCGTCGAGAGGAGGGCCGGCCCGATCATCGCATCCCCATGCGTCCGGATCATGGACATCTGCTGCTTGACGATATCGGCAAGGATGGAAACCCCGGCTATTCAGCTATCGGTCGGCTGAAAGGCCTGGCCGAACTGCGTGGCGTAGCCAAGGCGCTGGAGGCCACTCTTGGTTGATCGGGCAAAGCCATCATCGCATGTGCGTTTCGGTCGTTCACCAATGGCACCACCATGTGAGGATTAGCACCCATGAAAATCGGACTTGGTCTGTATCGCCAGATGCTGGATGAACGTCACTACAAATTCGCCCAACAGCTCGGCGTATCGCATGTCGTCGCACATCTTGAAGACTATTTCTCGGCCAATCCGCAGCTTGCGCAGGACGACGACATGAGTTGGGGAGCGGGACAGAGCGATGACTGGACGGTTGAGTTGTTCTCGAATCTCATCGCTGATCTGGCAAATCATGATCTGGAACTGGCCGCAATCGAGAACTTTGCCGTGCGCCACTGGCACGACATTCTGCTTGATGGCCCAAAGCGGGACGAGCAGATGGCTCACTTAAAGCGCATCATCCGCGCCGCCGGTGAAGCCGGTGTGCCCTGCATTGGATACAATTTCTCGGCCGTTGGAGTATGGGGGTGGAAACGGGCTCCGTTGGCCCGCGGTGATGCAATGTCTGTTGGTTTCGACCTAAGCCAGATCGATCCGAATGAACCAATTCCGAGAGGGATGGCCTGGAACATGGCTTACTCGGACCAGGTTGGCCCTGATACCGAAGCACCGATCAGTCGTGAACAGATCTGGGACCGATACACACGTTTCCTGAACGAATTGCTACCGGAGGCGGAGGAAGCAGGCGTTGTCCTTGCCGCTCATCCCGATGATCCGCCGGTCGATAGTCTGCGGATGACCGCCAAACTCATCAACAGCCACGACGCCTATCGTCGCGCCTTTGACATCAACTCGTCATCAAACAACAAGGCCGAGCTTTGTCTTGGTTGCCTGCAGGAAATGGCCGACGGCGACATCTACGAAACGGTCTCGGAATTCGCAAAGGCCGATCGTATCGGCTACATCCATTTCCGCAATGTAAGAGGCAAGGTGCCAAACTACCGCGAAGTTTTCATCGATGAGGGCGATATCGACATGGCCCGGATCATTTCGATCCTGAAAGAAGCCAAATTCGATGGTGTCCTCATCCCCGATCACACACCGGAGTTGGAATGCGATGCGCCCTGGCATGCTGGCAAGGCCTTTGCCGTCGGGTACATGAAAGCGCTGATCGCGCAAGCATGAGGGAGAATTCCAGATGGGAGAATTCGAGGGCAAGGTGGCCGTCGTTACCGGATCGAGCGGCATCGGTTTGGGGGCAGCACTGCATTTCGCACAGGAAGGAGCAATGGTTTATTGCTGCGGCATTGACGACAACCTGAACCAGAAGGCACTCAAGGTCGCTGGAGATCTTGATTTTGACGTCACGAAGGTTGACGTCGCCGAAGCCAATCAAGTTGAGGCGTGGATCGAACGCGTGGCAGAGGAAGCCGGAGGAATCGATATACTCGTCAACTCAGCAGCGATTCAGACCTACGGCGACACCGTGAGTACGGATGTGGCCCATTGGCGGCGGGTGATGAGCATCAATCTGGATTCATGCTTTCTGACTTCGCACTTTGCCTATCCGCATATGAAGAAACGCGGCGGCGGCGCCATTGTGCACGTGTCGTCTGTTCAAGGTCACCAGAACCAGTTTGGCGTTTTGGCCTATGCAACCACCAAGGGCGGCATTCATGCGATGACGCGGGCCCAGGCCGTTGACGCGGCGCGGGACAATATCCGCGTGAACTCGATCAGCCCGGGCTCGATCCGAACACCATTGCTTGAATTCGCAGCACAAACAGTCGCGGGCGAAGGCAACCCGATCGACGACACGCTCGCGGACTTTGGCAAGGCACATCCAATCGGTCGAGTGGGAACGATTGAGGAAACCAGCGCGCTGATAGCGTTCCTGTGCAGCGACCGCGCCGGGTTTTGCACCGGTGCAGACTACAAGATCGATGGGGGATTGACCGCCTGCATTGGAGTGTAACGACCTTTTTGCCGAACGCTGTGTTTTTGCAAACGCCACAAACAGGCTGAAACTACTCGGACCGTGCCGTTGAGGAGAATCCGCGTCGCAACGATTGCGTCCCGGCCTCATCCACCGCCGGCGGCTCTCCGCTGATCGCCACGCCGAACAAGGCCCGCGCATCGTCAGCCGAATAGCGCCCGAGCCTCACATCCTCAAGCACCGCATCCGGGTCCCGCGCCATCGCATCGCCATAGCCGCCGCCGCCGGGCGTGCGCACCCGCACGCGGTCGCCGGCCTGCAGCGGAATATCCTGTTCCTTTGAAAGGTGCTCCGGCGTGTGGGCCTCGCCATCCCGCCACACTGTGACTTCGTTGGGCGCACCATCTGCACCACCCAGTGCGCCTTGCGGGCCGAAGCGGCCGTGGTCCATGACGAAGCTTGCGCGGGCGTGGCCGCGTCTCAGCTCCAGCTCGTAGTCGAGACCGAAGCCGCCGCGATGGGCGCCGGCGCCGCCTGAACCCTCGCGCAACGCATAGCGGTGATAAAGCACCGGAAAGGCCTGCTCCATGATCTCAACCGGCGGCGCCTTGGAAATACCGATCGTCGAGCAGCCATTGCTCAGGCCGTCATGATCGTCGTTGCCGCCATAGCCGCCGCCCGACAGCTGGTACATGACGAAGTCGCGGTTGCGTTCCGGGTCGTGACCGCCCAGGGCGAAGTTACCGCTGGTACCGGCCGGCGCTGCCGTCACCCGGTCGGGCAGGACGTCGACAAGGGCAGCGAAGACCGCCTCCGCTATGCGCTGCGACACTTCCGCCGCACAACCCGAGACCGGCCGCGGATAATGCGCATCGAGGAACGTGCCTTCCGGCGTCAGCACCTTCAGCGGTTCGAAGGCGCCGGCGCTGATCGGCACTTCGGGAAAGATGTGGCGCATCGCGAGATAGACCGAGCTCAGTGTCGTCGCCAGCACCGAGTTCATTGGCCCGGCACAGGGCGGGCTGGAACCGTCGAAATCGAAGGTCAGTTCGTCATTCGCTTTCGTCACCGTCAGCCGGATCGCCAGCGGTTCGTTGACGACACCGTCGCTGTCGACCCAGGCGACGGACGTATACTGCCCGTCCGGGATCACTGAAATGCAGGCGCGCATCTGCGTGGCCGCCCGCTGACGCAATTCCTCGATGGCCTGGCGCACCGTGTCGTCGCCGTAACGGTCGAGCAGGGCTGCCAGCCGCTCCTCGCCGACCATCAGCGCGGCGGCCTGCGCCTTGACGTCACCGATGCGCTGATCCGGCACCCGGATATTGGAACAGATGACGGCGTAAAGCTCCTCATCGAGCACGCCCTGCTTGAACAGCCGCACAGGCGGTAGCCGCAGGCCTTCCTGCTCGACCGCCGTCGCTGACGCCGAGAAGCCGCCGGGCACCGAGCCGCCGATATCCGGCCAATGGCCGGTGTTCGACAGCCAGCAGAAAATCTCGCCGTTGCGGTAGAACGGCCGGGCGAAACGCACGTCCATCAGATGAGTGCCGCCGAGATAGGGATCGTTGATGATGTAGATATCATCGGGATGTGGTGCAGGCGCTTTGCCCGCAGCGATCATGTCGATCAGCACCCGGGTCGAATACTGCATGGTACCCACGAAAACCGGCAGACCGCCTGCACCCTGCGCGATCAGCGACCCGTCGACGGCCGAGTAGATGCCATCGGATCGGTCGTTCGCCTCGGCGATCACCGGCGAGAAGGCCGCGCGGGAGAAGCTGAGGTCCATCTCGTCGCAGACCTGCTGCAGACCGGCCTGGACTACGCTGAGGGTGATCGGATCGAGGCTCATTCCGCTTCTCCCACGCTGACTAGGATATTGCCGGCACCATCGCCCACAGCCATATCGCCCGGTTCAATCAGAACAGTGGTGTCCATTTGCTCGATCACCGCAGGCCCCTCGATGCGGAATTCAGCCGGCAAATGATCCCGCCAATAGATCGGTGTATCATACCATTCACCGGCGAAATGGATCGGTCGGGTGGACGTTCGGGCGTCACCGATGGTGCTCTTGCGGCCTGCGGGATCGATCAGTGTCGACAGGTCCAGCGCCGGCCGAACGCCGATCACCGAGGTGTTGACGTTGACGAGGGTGGCGCGGATTTCGGCGAGTTCCACCCGGAAGCGCTTGAAATAGACCTCTTCGAACAGCCGCCGCAGGGTCGCCCGGTCCGGCGTCGATGTTTCCAGCGGCACCCGCAGCAGGTGCGACTGGCCAACGAACTGCATGTCGACACTGTAGATGTGACGGATTTCGGTAATCTCGACGCTTTCCTTCGACAACAGGCGCTCACCCTCGGCGATCTGATCCGCGAAGACACGGTGCAGTTCCGCTTCATCGACAGCATCGAGCGGCCGATTGAGCGTGTTGACGAAATCGTGCCGCAGATCGGCGACGACGCAGCCTATGGCATTGGCAATGCCCGGCCGGCTCGGCACCAGCACTTTCGGCACGCCGATTTCGCGGGCCAGCGCCGTGGCATGCAACGGCCCGGCGCCGCCAAACGCGAACAGTGCGAAGTCACGCGGATCGGCGCCCAGCGATACCGAAACCATGCGGATGGCGCCCGCCATCTTGGTATTGGCCATGCGGATCACCGCTTCTGCCGCACCGGTTGCATCGAGCCCGAGAGGCTTGGCGATCGTATCCTCGAACACGGCTCGCACATCCTCGATGGAGACACCGCCTTCAACCGATTTCAGCTTGCCGGGATCGAGCCGACCGAGAAGCAGGTTGGCATCGGAAATCGTCGGCTCGGTGCCGCCTCGGCCATAGCAGATCGGCCCCGGCACAGCGCCGGCGCTCTCCGGTCCGACTTCAAGCAGCCCGGCCGCGTTTACCCGGGCGATCGAGCCGCCGCCGGCTCCGACGGTGCGCACATCCACCATCGGAACATGGATCGGCATGCCGTATTCGACCTCGATCTCCGCCGAAACGGCCGGTTCGGCATCGCGGATCAGCGCCACGTCGGTCGACGTGCCGCCCATGTCGTAGGTGATCAGGTCGGGGATGCCGGCAGCACGGCCGGTATAGGCAGCGCCGATGACGCCCGACGCCGGCCCTGACATCACCGTCTTCGCCGCCTCGCGCGCCACCCGCTTCGACGACACCATGCCGCCATTGCCGTTCATCACCAGCACGTCGCCGCGGTAGCCCTTGTCGGTAAGTTCGGATCCGAGCCGCTCCACGTAGCGCTCCAGGATCGGCCGCACCGAGGCATTGACGGCCGCCGTCACGCCGCGCTCGAATTCGCGGTTTTCCGCCAGCAAGGCGTGGCCCATGGTGATGTAGTCGTTCGGCCAGAGGTCCCGGACGATCTCCGCGGCGCGCCGCTCGTGCTCAGGATTGGCATAGGCGTGCAGAAAGTGGATGACGACGGATTCGCAGTCGGCATCAAGCAGCGCCCGCACGGCCTTGTGCACATCATCTTCGCCGAGCGGTGTCACGACGCGGCCGGCTGCATCCATCCGTTCGGCCACTTCCAGCCGCAGATCACGCGGGATGATCGGGTCGAATACACCCTTCATGCCATAGGCTTGCGGCCGTGTGCGCCGGCCAAGTTCAAGCACGTCGCGAAAGCCGGCCGTGGTGATCAGCCCGGTGCGGCAGAGCTTGCGTTCCAGCACCGCGTTGGTGGTCGTCGTGGTGCCATGGATGATCAGGTCTAGGTCGGCCAGATCCGCACCGCTTTCAGCCAGCGCGTTGAGCACCCCGAAGGCCTGGTTGTCCGGCGTGCTCGGGACTTTGGCAAGCCGGACACAGCCGCCCGCGCCGCCCGATTCCAGCAGGATAAGATCGGTGAAGGTGCCGCCGACATCGACGCCGACCACCAGACCGCGACCCGTTTCGCTCATTCATGCACCTGTCGTCAAAATTTGTTTGTACACAAACAAAATCGCACGGTCGTGTCAAACGACCCGTCACTTCGCGACGATGGTCGCCTCGGCCGTCACCGGCTCGTCGTCGACCACATAGGCGCGGTGGTCGTTGGTGTTGAGGGTGACACGCACCGTGTGCTCGCCGGGCGGCAGTGGTCCGATATCGGCCTGTGGGCCGTAGAGCCGGCCGAGCTTCAGTCCGCTGACATAGAGGTGCCCGTGGCCGACACCCGGAATGTGCTCTTTGTCCGCGCCTTCCTTGGAAAACGAGAATTCCTCGGCGTCGACAATAACGCGCCAGCCGGCGCCGTCCGGTCGGGCTTCGGTGCGCAGCGAGATCGCCGGCGCCGGTTCGCCCTCTTCGACCCGGCAGATGTCGCCGAGTCCGAACAGCCCGCTTTGGGTTGCATCACCTTGCGATACCGGAGCGGCAAGCCGCGCCCGAGCGGTTACCGTCCCGGCTTTTTCAAAGGTCAGAGACACCGGAAACAGCCGGCCGTCATCGAGCGGCCCTTCGACGCCGCGCAGGACGATATGGGCGCCGTCGGACGCAAGCAGCGGGGTGCTAGCCCCCGGCAGCGGGATCGTGCCGTCAGACTCAGGCGCATAGAGCTCCGTTTCCGAGGCATCGCTCGCGGTCGCGGCGATCAGCCGATCCGGCCCGCCGCGATTGTCGATGGTGAGGAACAGCGCCAACGATCCATCGCTTCCATCCTCGAGCGGCGCCGCCTGCACGCTCTGCAGCAAAAGGGGCTGACCGAACGGGTCGAACAGCCGAAGGCCTGCCCAGCCGACAACGGCGAGCACCGCCAGAACGATCAGAGGACGCAGGTAAGTCATTGTGCCGGACCCGAAATCGTGATTCCATGAAAACATGTTGCATCCGCCAAACCAGGTCAACACGCTTCCTTGCGCCGCCCGTCCCAACTCCTCCTGACGCTCGCCGTCGGCCTGACCGCCTGGCCCGCCGCGGCACATGTCGCCCAGCAGGGCTTCGTGCTGCTTCTGCCAACCGATGTCTACATCACCTCAGGCATCTGGGTCGTGGCGCTCACGGCGGTGGCACTGGCCGTTACTCCGGGCCATATCGGCGAGAAGATATTTGCTTCGGCACGGCTGCCGCGCCTGCCCATGCCGCATTGGGAAGCGGCCACCAGTTGCCTCGCATTCCTGGTGCTTTGCTGGCTCCTCTATATCGGCCTTGCCGGATCGCGCGATCCGTTGGCCAATCCGCTGCCACTCTTCGTCTGGACGGTGTTCTGGGTAATCCTGGTGATCCTGCAGGCGCTGGTCGGCGATCTGTGGCGCTGGATCAATCCGTGGTCGGGTCCGGCACGGCTGGTCTTGGGCCCGGGTGACCGCACTTCACCCCTCCGCCTGCCGGACAGTTTCGGCACCTGGCCTGCGATCGTCGCGATCCTTGCTTTCTCAGCCTTCGCGCTCGCCGATCCGGCGCCTGACGACCCGGCGCGACTGGCGGTCTTCGTCGCGCTCTACTGGCTCTACGGCTTTGCCGGCATGGCGCTGTTCGGCGACAACTGGCTGAAGCGCGGCGAGTTCATATCGCTCCTGATGCACCATTTCGCCACGCTGTCGCTTGTCCGCTTTGGTCGCGACGAAAGCCGTGCCGGACTGTTCGGCTGGCAGTTGCTGAAACTTGAGCCGCTGACGATCAGCGGTGGCATTTTCGTGCTGATTATCCTCGGCACCGGCAGCTTCGACGGGCTCAACGAGACTTTCTGGTGGCTGGCTCTGATCGACATCAATCCGCTGGCCTTTCCCGGCCGCTCGGCGATTGTCACGGAGACCGTCGGCGGCCTGCTGATCGCAAATGTGTTGCTGGTCGTGGCCTTTGCAGCCCTGGTGTGGCTCGGCGATATCCTGGCCCGACAATTCGGCGGATCGTTCAAGCCTCCCGGCTACGCCACGGCCTTCGGCCTGCTGGCGCTCTCCATCCTGCCGATCGCGCTGGGCTACCACATCGCCCACTATTTCACAGTCTTCCTGGTCAACGGACAATACGCTCTGGCCGCCGCGAGCGATCCGTTTGCCACCGGTGCGGACTATCTCGGTCTCGGCACCTATTATGTCACCACCGGCTTCTTCAACACCCAGGATACGGTGCGTGTCATCTTCCTGACCCAGGCCGGCGCGGTGGTGATCGGCCATGTACTGGCGATCCTCGCAGCCCATGCCATGTCACTGCGTCTTTACGGTGAAAACCGGCCGGCTTTGCTGAGCCAGATACCGCTCGCCGCCTTCATGATCCTCTATACGTTTCTCGGCCTGTGGCTCCTGGCGGCGCCCAAGGGGGCTTGACGCCACCCCGCTTATGGGGGAACAATTTGTTTGTATGCATATAAATATCGAGCGCCGGAAAAGGCGCCGCATAACAGCCGAACGGGAGCACAATCATGCCGATTATCAAAAAGTCACCCGCTTTGGTGACCCGCCGGAATGCCATCAAGACGCTGGCTGCCGGGGCCGGGGTTGCCGCCGCCGGCGCCACGATGCCGGGCTTCGTACGCTATGCCCAGGCGCAGTCCTCCGAACCGGTCCGCGTCGGATTCCAGGTCCACCGCACCGGCATCGGCGCGGCTTACGGCCGCTGGTACGACCGCACCACGCAGGCCGCCGCCAAGGCCATCAACGATGCCGGTGGCATCAACGGCCGGCCGCTTGAGATCATTGCCGAGGACGATGGCACCGATCCGAAACGCGGCGCCGAAGTGCTTGAGAAATTCGCCAACCAGCACAATTGCGATGTCGGTTACGGCACCCTGTTCAGCCATGTTGTCATTGGCTCGGCGCCGCGCGCCGGCGAATTGAAGCTGCCATACTTTGTCGTTTCCGAAGGCCATCACGTGGCCAGCGGCATGCTCAACCGCTATACGCTCCAGCCCGGCATCACCGATGTGAAGAGCCAGGTCGAGGCCATGGCGCCGTTCGTGTCGAGCAACCTCGGCAAGAAGGTCACCATGATCTTCCCCGACTTCGCCTTCGGCCACGACCACCGCGACTATTTCTCAGCAGCGCTCGAAAAGCAGGGTGGCACGGTCATTGAGAAGATCGCCATTCCGCCGACCGAGACCTCGTTCACAAAGTACTTCCCGAAGATCCCGCGCGACACCGACGTCATCTATCACGTCATGGTCGGTCCCGCGGTGCTGACCTTCGTCAAGGAAATGGGCGAGTTCTACGGTCCGAACAAGCCGGAAATCTTTGGCTTCATCGACAGCCTCGAAGCGGTCGATCTGGCCAGCCCGGGTCTCGAATTCCTCGAAGGCTCCTATTTCTGGGAAGGCAATCCGCGCTACGCCCAGGCCGACCAGTCGGAATACGACAAGGCCTACCGCGCCGCCGTCGGCGTCGATGACAACGGTGCGTCGGTCTCCGATTCGAAGGACGTCTCCACCTATGCCCACATGTTCGGCTGCTGGGAAACCCTGCACGTCATCAAGGACGGCATGGAGGCCGCCGACTACAAGGGTCCGCAGGACCGCGGCAACCTGATCGAGGCGGTCGAGGCCATGACCGACATGCCGCATTCGAATGCCCATCCGCAGGGCGCCAAGAAGTTCAATGGCAAGACCCACCAGGTCTTCGGCCATCAATACATCTCGCAGGTCAAGGACGGCCGGCTCGATCTGGCCCACACCACCTCGATCGAGGATACCTTCTATCCGGACGAGACGGACTACACGAAGCAGTCGTTGTAATCCGAATCCTGGTGACAGCTGTCTCGGTTCCCAACCGATGCGGTGCCAGAAAAGCGGTGACAGTTTACTTGATTCTGGCACCGCTTTTGATTGAGGCACAGCTCGGAAATGAATTAAGTAAACTGTCACCGTTTTTCCCTGCACGGCCTCGCCAACAACAACCGTCACCAAACTAACTCAGCGGCGCTCATGGATCTCGGACCCTATCTCCTGCTGGCCTCACTCGAGGGGGCCGTGGCTGCCGCCGTGCTGGCGCTCACCGCGGTTGGGCTAAGCCTGGTCTTCGGCGTCATGCGCGTCGTCAATGTGGCCCACGGCGAGTTCTTCATGCTCGGCGCAGTGCTTGCCTGGTGGTTTGCCACGCTGGTCGGCGCCCATCCGGCGCTCGGCTTCATGGTCGCGCTGGTCTGCGCACCATTGATTGCAGCGGTGATCGCCGCGACGGCCGACTTTGTCGTGCTCAAGCGGCTCAATTACGACCCCGAGACCACCATCGTCGCCACTATTGGTTTGCTCTACATCATCCAACAGACCGTGCTGATGACCTACGGCCCGGATGCCCGGCCCGTCGAGGCCCCCTTCAACTACCGCTACTATTTCCCCTGGTTCGGCTATTCGACCTACAAGTTCTTCGTCATCGGCGCGGCGATCGCCATCCTGCTCGGCGTCTGGGTGATGCTGACCAAGACCCGGCTCGGCCTGATCCTGCGCGCCAGCCAGCTTGATTCCGAAATGGCCACGGCCTTCGGTATCAAGGTCGACCGGGTCTACGCCCTGGTCTTCGGCCTTGGCGCGGGGCTCGCGGCCCTCGCCGCCGTTCTGGTCGTGCCGATCCAGCAGGCCCACTACCTGATGGGTGCCGACCCGCTGCTCCTGTCCTTCATCGTCGTCATCATCGGCGGTCTCGGCAGCATTGCCGGTACCGTCGTCGCCGCCGTTTTCATCGGCATGAGCGACGGCATCATCTCGGTCTTCTTTTCGCCGACGCTGGCCAAGATCATCGCCACGCTCCTTGTCGCCTTCGTGCTGATCTTCCGGCCGATGGGTCTGTTCGGGAAGCGCGCCGTATGAGCACGACCGCCCGCTCCGTCCTGTTGCATGGCGGCGTTATCGCCCTGCTCTTCGTCCTGCAATTCGTGCTGCCCGCCTACCATCACGGCAACCTGGCGCGCATCATGGTGCTGGCCGTCTATGCCATGGGCTACAACCTGCTGTTCGGCTACACGGGCCTGCTCAGCCTCGGCCACGCCCTGTTCTTCGCCGCCGGCATGTACGGTCTTGGCCTTGCCATGACCCAGCTTGATCTCTCCGCCTCGCCGGCGATTGTCGCCGGCATCCTCTCGGCGCTGCTGGTGTCGGCCGTCATCGGCTTCCTGGCGTTGCGCACCACGGGCGTCGCCTTCATGATCGTCACGCTGATGTTCGCCCAGGCCGGTTTTCTGACGATCCTGCTCTTCGGCGAATACACCCGCGGCGATGAGGGCTTCGTCATCCAGCAGCCCGAACGCATGATCGCCGGCATCGACCTGACGACGCCGGGCAACCGCTATTTTGCCGCCCTGACCCTGTTCTCGATCTGCCTGATTATCGTCGCCCGCGTCGTCCAGGCGCCCTTTGGCCGGGTGCTGGTGGCCATCCGCGAAAACGAGGAACGGGCCCGCATGCTCGGCTACGATGTGCTGCGTCACAAGCTGATTGCCGTCATTCTGTCGGGCACCATGTCGGGCGCCGCCGGCGCGGCCTACGCGCTCCTGTTCGGCTATGTCGGCGCCACCTTCGCCTCGGTGCAGTACTCGATCTTTCCGCTGCTGTGGGTGCTGCTCGGCGGCGCGGGCACGACCATCGGTCCGCTGGTCGGCACTGTCTTCATGTTCTACCTGATCGACTTCACCAGCGGGTTGACCACCGCATACATGCTGATCGCCGGCCTGACGCTGGTGCTGCTGACACTGTTCGCCAAGCAGGGCCTCGTGGGCGAACTGAAACGGCGGGCGTTGCCATGGCTACCGTGACGCTCCTGTCGACCCGCGGCCTGTCGCGCCATTTTGGCGGCCTCAAGGCCGTGGACGATGTCGATTTCGATCTGCCCGAGGGCGAGGTGAGGGCGCTGATCGGCCCCAACGGTGCCGGCAAATCGACCTTTGTCGGCCTGCTCTGCGGCCGCATTCCGGCCAGTGCCGGCATGGTGGAGTTCGACGGCGCCGACGTCACGCCCCTGCCGGCCCACAAGCGCATCGCGCTTGGCATGGCCTACACGTTCCAGATCACCTCGATCTTCGCCCGGCTGTCGCTGCACGAAAACGTCGCCCTGGCGGTTCGGCGCACCGCTCGGGATGCAAAGGCCGTCGAGACTCGTGTCCGAACGGTACTGTCGCGCGTCGGTCTCGCCGACCGGATGGACCAGACCGCCGGAGACCTCGCCTATGGCCATCAGCGCCTGCTCGAGATCGCCATGGGCCTGGGTCAGGAGCCACGTCTGCTGATCCTCGACGAACCGACGCAAGGCTTGGCCGAAAGCGAAGTGGAAGACTTCAAGGGCCTGATCCGCAGCCTCGCAGGCGAAACCACGATCCTGCTGATCGAGCACAACATGGACGTGGTCATGGACACCGCGGACACCATCACCGTGCTCAACAACGGCAGCGTGCTTGCCGAAGGCAGCCCGGAGGACGTCCGCGCCAACGCGGAGGTCCAGGCGGCGTATCTTGGAACGGGGACGGCCGCCGATGCTTGAGGTGCAGGGTATCGACGTCGCCTATGACCGCGTCCAGGTCCTCTTCGGCCTGTCGCTGGAGGCGAAGCCGGGGGAAATCCTCTGCCTGCTCGGCCGCAACGGCGCCGGCAAGACCACAACCATGAAGGCGATCATGGGCCTGCTGCCCCTGCGGGCCGGCACGATCCGCCTCGACGGCGAGGATATCGGCAGCCTGCCGGCCGACGAGGTACCGAAGCGGCGCGTTGGCTACGTGCCTCAGGGTCGCCGCCTGTTTGCCGAACTGACGGTCGCCGAAAATCTCGAAATCGGCCTGATGGTCCGCGGTGGCGGCAGCGACGTCCGCGAGCGCGTGCTCGACATTTTTCCGCGCCTTCGCGAGCGCCTCACCCAGCGCGCCGAAACCCTGTCCGGTGGCGAGCAGCAGATGCTCGCCACCGCCCGTGCCCTGTGCATCGAACCGCAGGTGCTGCTGCTCGACGAGCCAACCGAGGGCCTGCAGCCCTCCATGATTGACCAGATCCGCCAGGTCATCGTGCAGATGAAGGCCGAGGGCGTCGCCATCGTCCTGGTCGAACAGCGTGTCGACGCCGTGCTCTCCATCGCCGACCGCGTCGCCTTCATCGAGAACGGCCGTAACGTCGAAACGGTCGACGCGGCCGAGCTGCGCGAGGATACCGCGAAGCTGACCCGGTATCTCGGGGTTTAACGGCTCAAGTCACGCCCAAACCTGGCTTTCCTCCGCTTGGGGGTAGGGACGCCCAGTCACGATCAGGTGTTGCCAATCAAATCGAGGGCTGCTTGTGTCGGGCGCGTGCGACGTCCCTAACGGGTCGCGCATGTCTGAAATGGGGAGACGTGGCCATGAAAGTCGACGGCAGCTGCCTTTGCGGGCACATCAGCTATGAAGCCGAAATCGATACGGACAGAGTGGCCATCTGCCATTGCCGGGATTGCCAGATCAACTCCGCAACGGCCTACGGCGTCGTGGCCGGCGTCATCGACGGAAAGTTCCATCTCCTTTCGGGCCAGTTGAAGGAGTATGAAAAGGTCGCCGAGAGCGGCCGCAAGCGGCAGTTGAGTTTCTGTCCGCAATGCGGAACGCGCATTCACGCCCGCTCCGATGGCGACCCGAACGCGTTCTTTGGACTGCGGGTCGGGACGATCCGGCAGAGAGACCAGCTTGTTCCAAAGAAGCAGGTCTGGTGCCAGTCGGCGCTGCCATGGGCTTTCGACATATCGGCCATACCCCGCCGGTCGGCCCAGAACTGACCGCGGCCACGCATGAGGATCAACAGGCGCTTTGTCTATGGGGCAATCCTGGTCGGCATTCTGGCAGCAGCCGTCGCCTTTACAATCGTAAACCGGAGCCGTCCGGATGTTTCCGAGCTGGAACGCAAGGTCGGACAGCTCATCCTGGTGGGGTTCGACGGCACCAACATCCATGACAATGGCGTCCGTGCCGCGTCGGCTCAGCTGGCGGATGGAAAAATCGGCGGCGTGGCGATCATGGGACGAAATGTCGGCAGCGCTCGCCAGTTCAAAGACCTGACATCCCACCTTCGGGCCCAGGCGCCAGACGTCTTCATCGCCATTGACCAGGAAGGCGGCCGGGTCCAGCGGATGGCCGGCCTGACTGGTGTTTCGTCCTGGGTTGCGCCGGCCGACATGCCCGATTTCAGCGGCAACTGCGACCCGGACATTTCCACGCAGTATTATGCCCGTGTGGCTGCCCAACTGCCGGAATTCAACATCAACCTCAACTTCGGTCCGGTTGTCGATTTGAACATCAATCCCGACAACCCGGTGATCGGCAGGCTTGACCGAAGCTATTCCGCCAATGCCGATATTGTAGCTCGATGTGCCGAGGCTTTCATTCGCGGTCACCAGGTGGCCGGCGTTCTGACCAGCCTGAAACACTTTCCCGGCCATGGCAGCGCCACCCAAGACAGCCACCACGTTCTGCCCCATATCGAGGCTGTTTGGCAGGAAAGTGAGCTGGCGCCCTATCGGATGCTGGCGCAGAGCAACCTGACCGACATGGTCATGATGGCCCACGTCGTGCATTCACGGTTTTCCGATGGGCCGGATCTTCCCGCCTCGCTTTCCAGAAAGGGTGTCGCCGCCGCCCGCTCGATCGTCGGCGACGAGGCGGTCATCCTCACCGACTGCCTCGAGATGGACGCCATATCCCAGCGCTTCACCTCCGAAGAAGCCGCCGTTCGCGCCCTGGAAGCGGGCAACGACATGGTGATGCTGACCAGCCACGGGCGGTTCGACCCCGGACTCGGCGACCGGATCAACGCGGCGATCGTCGAAGCCGTTGAGGACGGCCGGCTATCCCTCGAACAGCTCGAACGCTCCATCGAACGCATTCAACACCTTAAATCGCGGATTTGAGATCAGAAGGGTCTCTACCCTTCATGCAGCCGAAGCAAATCGACCGCCGCCTGCTTTGCATCCCGCGCCGGGTTCTCCGTGTGCCCGAGATGGGCCGTGACGATGGCGCCCTCCTTGAGCAGCAGCAGTTGCCGCACCAGCAGGCCGGGATCCCTCAGCCCTGCCTGCTGCGCCAGATCCAGCATGTGGACTTCGAGCAGGCGTTTGTGCTCGGCCGATTGCTTGTGAATGGGGTGGCTTGCCTCCTGGTATTCCGATGAGGCCTTGATGAACATGCAGCCCTTGTATTCAGTTTCCGCGAACCACTCCTCCAGCGCGTCGAACATGGCAATCAGCTGATCCTTGGGCGTGTCGGCCAGATCCTCCATGCGGCGGTAGAGCCAGTTTCTGAAATTTTCGTCCCGCAGCCGCAGGACGGCGAGGATGAGATCCTCCTTGGTGCGGAAGTGCTTGTACATCGACGTCTTCGAGATGCCCGTCTCTGTGACGAGTTTGTCCATTCCGGTCGCATGAAAGCCGTCCCGGTAGAACACTTTCAGCGCTTTTTGAACCAGTTCATCTCTCTTGGTGGGTCTCATATCCGGATCCATAAGTTAACCGATCTGTACACAATATAGTGCATTCTCGCAATTTTTTCGAAAAATTTTTCGTGATCCTTTTCAGGCAATTAGCGCGACCCCGCCTCATCAGCTGTTAGCTCCGTCACCAAATCCAGTTGACAAAGGTTACTGATCGGTACACTTATTGGCACACAAGGTGTACCGATCGGTAACCTTTAGGATGAACCAACGGAGACCGACATGAAAATCCTTTCGAAAACGATCATGGGAAGCAGGGTCCGTCGCCCCGCCGCCGCACTGACCACGGCCATCGCCCTGGCTCTTTCCGTCGCCGGAAATGCCGTCCATGCCGACAACAGCGGGCTGCCGGATCCAGGCTTCGAAATCGTTCAGGGCACGACAGCGCTGCTGGTCACCGATCCGCAGAACGACTTTCTGAGCCCGCTGGGCGTCACCTGGGGTGTTGTCGGCAAGAACGTCGAGGAAAACGGCACGGTGGAAAACATCGACCGGCTGTTCGCGGCTGCCAAGGCCACCGACATGCCGGTCTTCATCTCGCCGCACTACTACTTTCCGCACGATCACGGCTGGAAGTTCGAGGGCGCACTTGAAACGCTGATGCACAAAATAGGCATGTTCAATCGCAAGGGCCCGCTCAACACGGAAGGGTTCGAGGGTTCGGGCGCCGACTGGCTGGAGCAGTACAAAAAGTACATCGACGACGGCGCCACCGTCGTGACCAGCCCGCACAAGGTCTACGGTCCGGAAACCAATGACCTGGTTCTGCAGATGCGCAAGCGCGGCATCGACAAGGTCATCATCGCCGGCATGTCCGCCAACCTGTGCACCGAATCCCACATGCGGGCGCTCATCGAGGAAGGGTTCGAGGTCATGGTCGTGGCCGACGCAACGGCCGCCGCCCAGGTCCCCGGTTATGACGGCTATGCGGCCGCACTGACCAACTTCCGCATGATCGCCAGCCACGTCACGGACACCAGCTCGGCCGTGGCTGCCATCCAGGCATCTGCCACCAACTGACAGTCGCCAAGCGCCGCTCCCTCCCGGCGCGCCCGGCCGCCTCCTCCCCGACAGGCGGTCGGACGGCCCCAAAAAGCAAATCGAATTGGAACCGGAACGATGACCCGCCCGCCCCTGCCGCCTTTCACCGAAGAAACTGCTGCAATGAAAGTCCGCGCTGCGGAAGATGCCTGGAACACGCACGACCCCGCCAAGGTAAAACTCGCCTATACGGCCGACAGCCGATGGAGAAACCGGTCGGAATTTCTTGCCGGCCGCGACGCCATCGAGCGCTTCCTGACCCGAAAGTGGGAAACCGAGCGGGAATACCGGCTGATCAAGGAATTGTGGACCTTTGCCGGCAACCGCATTGCCGTCCGCTTTGCCTATGAATGGCACGACGGTACGGGCCGGTGGTTCCGGTCCTACGGCAACGAAAACTGGGAATTCGCCCCCGACGGCCTCATGCAGCGGCGCATTGCCAGCATCAACGATCTCGAAATCGATCCGGCCGAGCGCAAGTTCCTGTGGCCGCAGGGCCGCCGGCCGGACGACCACCCGGGGCTGTCTGACCTGGACCTGTGAGCCCCGGACCCGCCTGCCAAGCTTTATCAACCGCCCCTTTGGGCACCAACCAAGAAGGACGAATGACATGAAAACCATCACAACACTGACCGCCGCCGCACTGATAGCCGGCGTCTTCGCAACCATTCCAGCAGCCCATGCCGCCGACGAGTACAACGTGTCCAAGGGAACCACGGTCGACGGCCACGGCGTCGCCTTCCGCGGCAACGATCTGGTAGCAATGGCAAACGGCCTCGGCATCGTTCCGGGACAGGCGAAACACACCTACGTACATGACGGCGTTGCCTACTACTTCGTGTCCGAAGCAGCGCTGCATGAATTCGCCGCGGCCCCGGAAAAGTTCATGCCGCAATACGGAGGTTACTGCACCCTCGGTGTCGCCCTGGGCAAGAAGCTCGACGGCAGCCCGCGCTTTGCCGACATCGTCGACGGCAAGCTCTACGTATTCCTCAACGCCGCCGTCTTCGAAGCCTATCAAAAGGACAAGGCCGGCATCCTCGCCAAGGCCGCCGCAACATGGCCGGGCATCCATCATGGCACGGTTGCAGAGGTCAACGGGTTGGGAAGCTGACGCTTCCCGCACCCATCGGCTCTATACAGAGATATGCCTGGAACAGGCGCGTCAGCGAAGGCGCGCCTGTTCACATTCTGCTGGATCCGTCGATTGCAATCTCATGGCTATTGCCTAAGGTCGGCGCTTCTGAACGCACCAAGGAAACCGGGATGAGTGTCGACGAGCGGGCCATCATTGCCGCCGGAAACAATGCCGACCTCTATGAGGCGATGTTCTCGTCGCAGGGGCTTGGCTACGAGCGGTTGCCGTTCGCCTTTGTCGGCGACGATCAACCGCCACCCTACTATTCCAACCTGACTGTTCTGTCTCCGGATCGTACCGATGAGATTGTCGAGCAAATCAAGACCCTCGCCGAACGATTCGATGGTGCTGTCGGCGTCAAGGACAGTTTTTGTCGGCTTGATCTCGTGACCAACGGTTTCAGAACCCTGTTCGAAGCCTCCTGGATCTGGCGAGAAGCCGGTGCCCGGCCGGTGTCGCACGGGTGGCATCGGATCGAAGACGAGACTGACCTGGCGCTCTGGGAAGCGGCCTGGAAACTGTCCGGCTCGCCCACCGATCGACGCATGTTCAATGCGAAAATGCTCCGACGCACCGACATATCGTTTCTGGGCCGAAAGGGACCGGGCGGATACGAGGCTGGATGCATCGCCAACAGGTCTGAGGACTGTATGGGGCTATCCAACGTGTTCGCAGCCTCGCCCGCCACCGACCTGTTCGAACAGGCGGCGGACGCGGTCGCATCGATCGATCCGCGCCTGCCGATCGTCGGTTATGAATCCGGCACATCACTGGAACAGGCTCGCTCAGCGGGCTTCATGACCGTTGGGGACCTGCGCATTCTGGTGGCCGACGCCGCAACGTTTCCCGCACATGACTGAGTTCCGACTGGCCAGGGCTAACGACGCCCGAAAGGTATCTGAAATCAGCAAGAGGGCCTACGTCCCGGCCTACGAAGCAATCATCGGAGAAGCACCGAAGCCGGCTTGGGAAGATTATTCGCAACCCATCGCCGACGGCCGTGTGTGGCTGGCAGAGATCGGCGGCGAAATCGCCGGTGTCCTGGTTGTCGAGACCGACCCGAACTTTCTGCTGATCTACAGCATCGCCGTTGATCTCGATTTCCAGGGCCAGGGGCTGGGTCTCGCGTTGCTCAGACACGCTGAGGCGCTCGCCGCCGAAAAGAGATTGAACGAAGTGCGCCTCTACACGAACAGCCGCATGGAAGCCAATATCAGGCTTTATCTCAAAGCCGGCTTCCGAAAGACTGGCGAGAGACCCCATCCAAGCCGGATCGGCGAGAGGTTGACCGACATGTCAAAACCGGTCGGAGATTTTTGAAACAACATCGGCGCCTCATCCACGCACCTCGGCCGTTTGCAGCCCATCATAGCTCATCACGCTCCGCAGTCCGCTGAACACCGATACGAGAAACGACGCACCGAACGCCAGGACCACGACCAGCAATCCGGTTTTCGCGTCGGACGCGCCCACGACCACGCCGCCGATCAGCGCCCCCAGCGGGCGGATGCCATAGATCGCGGTCTGGATCACCGCGTTGACCCGGCCGAGCATGGTTCCCGGCGTCACCAGCTGGCGGACCGAGTTCTGGGCAATCAGCCACATGGACGGGCCGAAACCCAGGAAGAAGAAGCAGACATAGAGCAGGATCTCGTCCGAACCGACAACCAACAGGCCCGCCGCCGCCAGGGCGGAACTGCCGGGCCCGAAGAGCAGGATGACGGATGGCGCGACCTGCTGGGCGAACCGGCCCGCGAGCCACGATCCGCAAATCGCGGCAAGACCGAAAGCAGACAGGGCGATGCCGAAGGTGCCCGGATCGAAGCGGTACACATCCTGGATTGTCGGCACCAGGACGACAAGCAGTGCGGCAAAGGCGAAATTCCAGAAAATCGCGCAAAGCGATATCGGCAGCAGAAGGGTGTGACGCAGCACATAGGCGCCGCCCTCGATGATTTGCGGGATCACGGGTTCGCGTTGACGCACGCTTACTTCAAAACGCGGCAGCGACAGTGCGAACGCCAGCGCGGCAAAGGCGCCAAGACCCGCCACCGCGAAGACCCAAGTTGCCGGGATATCGGCAACCACCAGACCGACCGCAAGCGGCACCGCAAAGGAGCAGGCGGCGCGCGGAATTTCGATGGCCGCATTGGCGTTGGCCAACCGGTTGGCGGGCACCGTCTTGGGCAGGATCGAGAGCGCTGTCAGAACGAAAAGAACGGCGCCGAACCCGGCTATCGTGATTGTCGCTCCGAAGGCGACGACATTTCCAGCCAGGACACTTGCGGCGGCGCCGAAGGAGCCGACAATCGAAACCAGAGTCGCGGCGATGGCGAGACTGCGTTGCTGGGCGCTGTCGACCAGAATGCCGAACGGAATGGATCCAAGCAGGTGGGCCATCGACTGGCAGGCGACAAGAATGCCGATCACCTCGGCGGAAGCGTCAAAAGCCAGCGCGGCAACAAGCGGCACGGCAACGAGTGCGATCTGGTCGGCCAGGTGGATGCCATAGGCGGCCCCGGTTAAACGACGAACGGTGGACATGACAAGCGCTCCGGCTGTTTTCCGGAGAGTTACGCGTCGGGGAAATGTCCAGCCATCCGATTCTTGCGCGGCTATTCATTCATTGTTGAGGTGGTCGATGATTGTTCAGCGAGACCCACCTAGCCGATACATGTAGAGCGTTTCGAGCGATCCGTAGGTCCCGATCACATCGCCGGCGTATCCGACCTTTCGGGCGACATTGATCGACGCGGAATAGGTCGGGTCGAGCAGGCAAACCGTTTGTTCCGCGTCCAGACTGCGATCCGCCCAGTCCAGCATGGCGGACACGGCTTCCGTGGCAAATCCTTTGCCATGTGCGGCGGTCTTCAACGCCCAGCCCGCCTCCGGCAGGCCAGCGATGCTTGGTGTGGTGTCGCGGTGGTAGTCGGCAAAGCCGACCTCACCGATGAACGCGCCATCGACTTTTGATTCCACGACCCAGTACCCGAATCCCAGATGCTGCCAGTGGCCGGTATATCGCAGCAGGCGCGACCACGACTGCTCGGCCGTCGACGGCGTGCCCGAAATGTGGGCCACCACCTGTGGATCGGCCCACATCGCAGCACTCTCTACAAAATCGTCGGTCCTATGCCCTCTGAGCGTCAGGCGTTCGGTTTCGAGGACGGGAACGAGTTGGGGATCAGGCATGGTTTCTTCCTGGAACCGAAGGCTCAATCAATCCGGGTTTGTCAACCGGTCTGCGCACGCGGTCCGGTCCGGCGCAAAAAAAGCGCGCAGCTCGCACAAACCACCGCACAGACCAGGACAACCGGAATGGCGCCTTCCCAAAAGCCCGTCCACGCCACCACCGCGGCGCCGATGGGTGGACCGACCAGTTGACCGACGGCTGCGCCCTGCATGACCATGCCGCTGACGGTCGCGATGACGGAGCGGTCCGGCGCGTGATCGGGTATCAGTGCGAACAGCGAGCTTGGAATGAGACCGGTAACGACGAACAAGCCACAGGCTGTGACCGTCCTCCAGAGTCCGGAAATGTCCTCCAGCAGCACGATCGACCCGCCGATCGCCATGATGCAACAGCCGAAAAGGATCAGCGTTGTGGAGCGCACCCCGCGGTCGTGCAGCCAGCCGGAGAGCACGTTGCCGGCGGCGTTGGAGAACACCGCAATGGCACTCACGGCAGCCGCACCCGATGGCGTGTACCCGTTGAGTTCGACAAGAATGAGAGGAAGGAAACCGGCGACAATCAGATATTGACCCGCATAGAAGCAGAAGATCGTGCTGAGCAGCATTGGGCCGCGGCCAATCGCATGTCGAAGACTTTGCCCAAGCTTAAGCTTTGCTGCCGGTCGCCCGTCGCCGGCATCAAGGCTGCGCCCCACCCGGTAGACCGGAACCGTGACGAGGAGAATGAGAACCGAGGTAAACCACCACAGAACCCGCCAGTCGAAATGCGCCAGAATCAGCCCAGACAACGCCAACATGAAGCCGGAGCCAACGGGCATGTACATGCCCCACAGAGCGAACGACGTCTTCATGTGCCGCTCGGAAACGGCGTGAAGGATCAGCCCGGGCATGGAGGTCGTGGTCAGTAGGAAGCCGAGGCCTTCGAGCGTACGCGTCACCAGAAGCGCCGTTCCGCTATCGACAAACCCGCCGGCAATCCCCGAAAACGCCGCCAGAACCATGCCGCAGAGCGCCACCCGAAGCCGCCCGAACCGGTCGGACATGGTTCCCAGAAACACCGCCGTCCCGGCAGCCACCAGATTGAAGATGGCGATCACCCAACCCGACTGAACCAGGCTCAACCCCAGCTCGGCCTGCAGGTCCGGCAATGCCGCCGGCACCTTGCCAACGAGCATCGCCACGGCAGCACCCGCGCCGATCAGGATGGTCACTCTCAGCCGCATGTGGATCTGTTCACGAAATTGAACTCCGAGGGGAGCCCAGATCTAGAGCTTTGTCGGTTGAATGGAAACAGCTTTTCTACTCCGCGACACAGACCAGTTCGAACACACGTCTCGGTTGGCAGCGTCAAGCAACATTCAGACCGCCTGACTTCGCCCATCGAGCCAGGCCACCCACAACGCCGCGAGCAGGCTAAGCAGTACCACCACGAACATCAGGCCCAGCAAGGCCACCGCTCCCGTCTCGCCGGTGACGATCAGGCCCGACAGCCAGGTCAGCAACGCGCCGCCGCCGACGATCATGGCGCCGGCGAGACCGGAAGCAGTGCCTGCGAGATCACTGCGCACGGACATGACGCCGACGCTGGCGCTCGGCATTGTTACGCCGTTTCCGAAGCCGACGAAGAGCGTCGAGCCGAACAGTGCCCATTCGTGCGTAATCCCCGCTGCGAACAATATCAGGCCAATACCAAGGCCAATGCAGGCGATCACCCGGCCGGACACCATCATCGTCATCATTGGCACTCTCCGGGCCAGGCGGCCGGCGCAGAAGCTGCCCACAAAGAAACCGCCCGTGATCGAGCCGATATAGATCCCGAGCGTACCGGCCGACATGCCGTACACTACGCTGGCGACCAGCGGCACACCGGCGATGAAAACGAAGAAGCCGCCGACGGAAAACGTCATACAGGTGGCATAGCCCCAGAATTTTCCCGAGCCCAGCAGTGCCGGATAAGAACGTAACTGACGTCCGAAGGTTTCCGATGGATTTTGGTTGGTCTCGCCAAGATCGAACCAGGTCAGCACGCAAAGCGCAATACCGAGCAACAGGAATGCCAGAAAACTGGCGCGCCAACCGAAAAGCTCGTCCAGAGCCCCGCCGGCCAGCGGACCCAGCATCGGCGCCACCGCCATCGCCATGGCGATATAGCCGAGCATGCCCGCTGCTTCCTTCGGCGGCAGAACGTCACGCACGACGACCCGTGACAAGGCTCCGCCGGCAATGATCGCCCCCTGCAGCAGCCGAAACAGCAAAAACGTCCAGATGTCTTGCGCCAGCAGGCATCCGAGTGACGCCACGCAAAACAACGCAATACAGGCCAGCAGCACCGGCCGTCGCCCATAGCGATCGGACATCGGGCCAAGCACGATCTGCAACACCGCCGTCACCGCCAGATAGCCGGCGACCGACAGGCTGACAAGCGCATAGCCGGCTTCAAATTCCGCTGCGATATTGACCAGCGATGGCAGGAACATGTTGAGCGACACCGTAGACACCCCGGTCAGGCAGATCAGGGTGAAAATCGTCGGAGGTGTTCGTTCCGTTGCAGGCATTTGGTTGTCCGCTTCAAAGGCACAAAAAAACCCCCGAGCAATTCGGGGGCGCATCTCGTCGTGAGTGTGGATCCGTTACCGACCCACGCGCCTTCGCCCTGAAACCACGTTAAGCAATGTCACGCCGAGATCCTCCGTTTGGTGAGTCAAAACGATAGGCGCCGTCCGGAAGGGTGTCAAATCAGAGCATTGGTCTGCTTCCTATCGTCGCTCCGGCCCGATCTTTCCAACCAGTCATGAAGGCACTAAGTGTGTAAGCGGCAAATCCAACCCCGGACCCACCATGCTGCTGGCGCTTCACGACGTCACCAAATCCTACCCGACCGAGGAAGGGCCCGTCGATGTTCTGAAGGGTGTGTCGCTTGAGCTTGATGCCGGGCAGCATCTGGCGCTGACCGGTGAATCCGGGTCGGGCAAGAGCACGCTGCTGCACCTGGTCGCCGGGCTCGATGTGCCGGATTCCGGTGAAATCCACATCAACGGGACGGACATCGCACCGATGAACGATGCCGGCCTCGCGGCGCTGCGGCGCGGCACCATCGGGCTGGTGTTCCAGCAATTCAATCTGGTGCCGTCGCTGACCGTGGCGCAGAACATGGCCTTCCATGCCCGTCTGGCCGGACGGCTCGACACCGACTGGACCACCGAACTCGGCGAGCGGCTGGGGCTTGCCGACTATCTCAACCGATACCCGGAACAGCTCTCCGGCGGCCAGCAGCAGCGGGTTGCAATCGGCCGTACGCTCGCTGCCAAACCGGCGCTGATCCTTGCCGACGAGCCCACCGGCAATCTTGACGAGGAAACCGGCGATGCCGTCATCGCACTGATGCTGGAACTGGTCGCCGATGTCAGCGCAGGCTTTATCCTGGTCACCCATTCGACCCGTCTCGCCAGCCTGCTCGACCGCCGGCTGCACCTGACCCACGGCCAGCTGCAATGATCGGCGCCGGCATCACGGCACTGCTGTCGCACTGGCGCTATCGGCCGCTGCAGCTTGTCACGCTGATCGTCGGCCTGGCGTTGGCCACCGGCCTCTGGACCGGCGTGCAGGCCATCAACAGCGAAGCGCGCTCCAGCTATGCCGAAGCCGCGTCGGTGCTCGGACAGGACACTCTGGAGCGTTTGCAGGCGGCAGAGGGCGGGTCGATCGCCGCTGAGCGTTTCGTGGCGCTTCGGCGCGCCGGCTGGCTGGTGTCGCCCGTCGTCGAGGGCCCCTTGCGGATCGGCCGCGAGCGCCTGCGCGTGCTCGGCCTCGATGTCTTCACCATGCCGCGGGGCGCAGCACCTCTCGGCCTGTCCGGCAATGAGGACATCGGCGCCTTCGTCGCCGGCGAGGATCTGATTCTTGTCCATCCCGACACCGCAGCAGCACTGGCTGACAGCGGCCTCAATCTACGCACCTCGTTGCAGGTTGCACAGGGCGATCTGATGGCCGATATCGCCACCGCCTGGAAGCTGCTTCAGCGCGATGATTTCGACTATCTTCTGTTGGCGCCCGATCAACCTGCCGGGCTTGCGCCGCTGACCGAGATCGCACCCGATCTCGAACGCATCGCGCCGGATCCACAGGGCGATATCGCCCGGCTGACCGACAGTTTCCATCTCAACCTGACCGCCTTCGGGTTTCTCTCCTTTGCCGTTGGCCTGTTCATCGTGCACGCCACCATCGGCCTTGCCTTCGAACAGCGCCGTCCGGTCATCCGCACCCTGCGGGCGCTCGGCCTTCCCAACCGCGCGGTTGTGCTGCTGCTGCTAATTGAAACCCTGTTGCTGGCGTTGGTCGCCGGGCTGATCGGGGTGGCGCTCGGATATCTCATCGCCGCCCTGCTGCTGCCCGACGTGGCGGCAACGCTCGCCGGTCTCTACGGCGCTTCGGTCTCCGGCTCGTTGACCCTTCGGCCCGACTGGGTGCTGACGGGCCTTGCCATCGCCTTCGGCGGTGCCGTGCTGGCAACAGGCCAGGGCCTGTGGCGCATCGCCACCATGCCGCTGCTGGCCCCCGCACAGCCGCGCGCCTGGGCCATGGCAAGCCGCCGCACAAGCCGCTGGTCGACACTTGCCGCCTTTGCCCTGCTTCTGATTGCGCTGCTGGCCGGATGGCTGGGAAGTGGACTGGTATCCGGCTTCCTGACCCTTGGTGCGCTGCTGCTGGGCGCCGCACTGCTGTTGCCGGCGATCCTGATCCTGCTTCTCAAGGCAGGCGCGCGCACCGCCCGAACGGCTTTGGCCGAATGGGTATGGGCGGACATGCGCCAACAGGTGCCGAGCCTATCGCTGGCGTTGATGGCGCTGATGCTGGCGCTGGCCGCCAACATTGGCGTGGGCACCATGGTCTCCTCGTTTCGCTACACCTTTACCGGTTGGCTTGACCAGCGCCTCGCCTCCGAACTCTATGTCACGGCGGAAAACGAGACCCGGGCCGAGGAACTGCGCGCCTTCCTGGCTGACCGGGCCGATGCCGTGTTGCCCATGCGCTCAACCGAAGTCGAGATCGCCGGCCAGCCGGTTTTTCTCTACGGTGTTGTCGACCACGAGACCTACCGGCAGAACTGGCCATTGCTTGAACAGTCCGAAAACGTCTGGGACCGGGTGGCGGCCGGCGACGGCGTGCTGGTCAACGAGCAACTGTTTCGCCGCAACGGGCACCGGCTGGGCGACCGTCTGACCCTGGCACCCGGCTGGACGGAGGATATCGTCGGTGTCTATTCCGACTACGGCAATCCAACAGGCCAGATGATCGTCAACCACAGCAAGCTGATGGGTTTCTTTCCCGATCTTCCCAAACTGCGCCACGCCGTGCGCGTGGCGCCGGAACAAGCGCCTGCCCTGGCGGATGCGCTCACGACCGATTTCGGCCTGCCCGCCCGCAACATCCTCAACCAGGACGATGTCAAACGCTTCTCGCTGCGTGTCTTCGACCGCACCTTCCTGGTCACCGGAGCGCTCAACACTCTCACCCTGGGCGTTGCGGGTTTTGCCATCCTCGCAAATCTCCTGACCCTGTCGGCCATGCGACTGTCTCAACTGGCGCCGGTCTGGGCGCTTGGCACGACGCGCCGGTCCTTGGCGCAATTGGAAATCGTGCGCACGCTGGCGCTTGCGGCGCTTACTTGGCTCGCCGCCCTGCCGGTCGGTCTCCTGTTGGCCTGGGTGTTGCTGTCGATTGTCAATGTCGAAGCCTTCGGCTGGCGCCTGCCGATGTTCATCTTTCCGATCGATTGGCTGCGCCTGCTTGTTCTGGCACTGATTGCGGCCGGGCTCGCCGCTGCCTTTCCTGCCTGGCGCCTCGCCAGAACCCGGCCGGCCAGCTTCCTCAAGGTATTCGTCCATGAAAGGTAGTTGGCTGACTTATATATTCGTCATGATGGCGAGCGCTGCCTTCGCCCAGGGTTTTGCGGGCCTCGGAACCGATGCGGAGGGATTTTCCATACCGCAGGCCGGACGCCAACTGGCGTTTCCGCAGGACCATGGCGCCCATCCCGACTACCGCATTGAATGGTGGTACCTGACCGCCAACCTGAAGGACGAGAGCGGCGCCGATCTCGGTCTGCAATGGACGTTGTTCCGATCGGCCCTGAAGCCCCAGGCCGATGATGGCTGGTCGGCGTCGCAAACCTTCATGGCCCACGCCGGCTTGACAACCAAAGACGATCATTATTCGACCGAACGCTTCGCCCGCGGCGGGATCGGCCAGGCCGGTGTTACCGTCGCGCCGTTTTCTGCCTGGATCGACGATTGGCAGATGGAGAGCCGAGCGACGGCCGGCGCCGATCCGCTATCGGCCCTGCATATCACCGCCCGTGGCCCGGACTTCTCCTACGACATCGAATTGTCAGCGTCCGGGCCGCTCGTCCGCCATGGCGATGACGGCTATTCGGTCAAATCCGCCTCAGGCCAGGCGAGCTACTATTACTCCCAGCCCTTCTATTCCGTCACCGGCACGGTCAACCTGCCGACCGGACCGGTGAACGTCAGCGGCCAGGCCTGGCTCGACCGCGAATGGTCGTCGCAGCCGCTCGACCCGGACCAGACCGGCTGGGACTGGCTGTCGCTTCACTTCGACGACGGCTCCAAGCTCATGGGTTTCCGCCTCCGCAGCCGCTCAGCCAATGCCTATACGTCGGCCACCTGGATAGAGTCCGACGGCAGCACGACAGCCTATGGCGACGGTACCCTGTCGATGACACCCGGGCGCACCGCCGAGGTTGCCGGCCAATCCATTCCGGTCGAATGGCGCCTGCAACTGCCTGACCGCAATCTCGACATCACTGTCGATGCCATCAACCCGGACAGCTGGATGGACACGCTGGTTTCCTACTGGGAAGGCCCTGTCACCGCTGCCGGCAGCCACCCCGGCCGCGGCTACCTGGAGATGACCGGCTATGAATGACTGGATCCTCGACCTGCCCGGAACCCTCGACCGGGTCTGGGCCGAACTGGACAATGCAACCCGAGACCGCCAGTCGCCGTTCCGCTATCTGGCCGTGGCAACAGTGACCGGCGACCAACCAGAGATCCGCACGGTCGGCTTGCGCGCCGCCGACCGCGACCGCCAGGTCATCGAGTTCAACACCGACAGCCGAACCCCGAAAGTCGTGGCCCTTCGCGCCAATCCGCACATCGCCTTGCATGTCTGGGACCCGGCCCGGCAGTTCCAGCTGCGCATCACCGCCGAGGCTCGCCTGCTGCCGGGTGATAGTGGCCGCTGGAATGCCCTGTCCGAGGGATCGCGCCTCAACTACGGCGTCCACCCGGAGCCCGGCACACCGATCGCCGATCATGACCGGTACGAACGCATCGCCGACCGCTCCCTCTTCGTCGCTGTCGAATGCCATATCAGGACGATCGACACGGTCGTGCTTTCCGAGCCCACCCACCACCGCGCCCGTTTCGAACGCAGCGACGGCTGGCGCGGGACCTGGGTGGCGCCTTGATTGAGCCAAAGTCGATAGGCTTTAGAAGGGTGTCCTTACAGAGAGCCCAACATGACCTACCCAGGCAACAATCTGCAAAAAGACCGGGAACGCACGCGAAAATTTGTGCGGCGAAACTTTTCAGCTGGCCTGATGTCGGACACCAAATGGAGAATGCTGTTTTCTGCTTTGGAAGACGCCGATATTGGGATCCGGCAATTCGTTGTCAAATTCGTCGATGTCGAGGATCCAAAGACCATGAAAATGCCGGCCCTTTATCCGTCGTGGGCGCTCATCGACACGATTGAATTCGGACCCGTTGAATTGTGTGCCATCGAGTGGATGGAAATCCCGGCAGTCGCTGTCTATCCCCGGTCCAACAACGTGCCCGCAGCACGGGAACCGCAGGACGTTGAGGCTGCCGAGGCGTTGATCTACGAGCTCGGCCAATATCCACTGGAGAAAACGGAAACCGGCCTGAGGATCATCGGCTACAGTCGCTGACTTGACCACGAGCAAGCCAACAACTTGCTCGGGATATGAGGACCCCGTATTGCTCGATGCTCAAACTTTCGTTCAAAACACCGCCCGTCGTCCCTATCTGAAGGGGTGGATCAATGGAGGCAAAGGCTTGGGGTTTTGGCGCAGACTGTTCGGTATCAGGCAGCCCCTCTACCTGGGAAGCATCACGGTCGCGTCGAATTTCAATCTCAAGAAAGGTCTCGCCAAGCTGGCACCGGTTCACAATCCGGTCGATCCCGGCGTTATCGAACAGACCTTGCGCGACATCATGGCCCTGCCACCCGCTTCAAGCCGGACGGAACCGGGCAGCAATGATATGGCCATCGACATCACCGTGTCGGATTTCGACGTGGGAGAATTCATGTTTGTTCCGTGGATCCCGGTGAGCGTTCCGCTGGCGTGGCGGCCGCAGATCTCCATGACGGCTCGGGTCTACCGGATCGACAGCGGTCAGGATGTCTATGCCCACACAGTCCACCAGAAACTCCAATGGAAGATCTGGCTGCGCCGGCTGCGAAACCCGATGGCCATCTTTCGCATGGAGTCCTACGTAAAGGCAGAGGACCTCGAGTATCTGGTGCGCAGGACATGCATCAAGCTGTTGCGGAGAGTCCAGAAGCAGATATAGAGCCTATCATGAACATTACCGGCTTCGATCACATCGTTCTGTGCGTGCGCGACGTCGACGCCAGTATCGAGTTCTACCGACGGGTTTTGGACCTTGAACCGCGCGAAGAGCGGCCTGGCAAATGGTCGCTGCATTTCGGCGAGGCCAAGATCAGCCTCCAGGACGCCGCAACGGCGCCGGGCCTTGCCGCGAAGACAGTGCCCGGCAGCGGAAATTTCTGCCTTGTGACCGAAACCCCATTGGACGCAGTGGTCGCGCAACTCGGCACCCATGAGGTCGAAACGGTTGAGGGTCCGGCCGAAAAAATCGGTGCGATCGGCAAGCTGATGTCTGTCTATTTCCGCGATCCCGACGGAAACCTCGTCGAGGTCAGCAATCGACTGCCTTGATGGACGATCTCGAAGGCCGCCCCGCTAAATGCCACGCTTTCCGCCCAGCAGAATCAGCCCAAGCGCCGCGCCACTGAAGATGGCGTAGCCCGCGACGACCGGAACCACTGTCATGTCGAACAAAAGTCCGATTCCGGCTGAGATGACGAGGCTGAAACCGGTAGTGGCGGAGGCGACCAGCGCGGCTGCCAGCCCGGCCACATGGCCGAGATCCTGCAGTGCGATGGCGTTGAAATTGCCGATCGGCAGCCCAAGCAGAAACAGAATGGGGCCGTTGACGACCATCCAGACCCAAAGCGGCGGCAGTCCGGCCACAAGGACAAACAGCAGAAACCCGGCGGACCAGATTGTGGACAGGGCCGCGGCCCAGATGCAGATGCCTTCCATGGAAAGGGTCTTGACCAGGCGGGCATTCAGCAACGTCGCGGCCGAGATGAAGACCGCCGACACGCCAAACAGCAGCGCATAGGCTTCACCCACTTGGTACAGGTCCTGAAATATCTGCTGCGAAGAAATGATGTACCCCATCATGGCGCCGTAGCAGCAGGCCGAAGCGAGCGTGTAGGAAACGGCCCGCCGATTGCTCAAGACCTCTCCTATGGCGCGCAGAAACTGGATTACGCCAAGTTTCCGGCGCTGCACCAGCGTTTCCGGTTGCCTCGCCAGGAGCCAAAGCCCGCCGGTCAGCGAGACCGCCGCCAGAACTACAAAAAGTCCCCGCCAGTGCATCACCAGCAGCAACGCCTGACCGACCGCCGGAGCCAGCACGGGAACAAGCACGAAAATCCCCATGATGATCGAAATCACCCGCGCCATGGTCGGGCCTTCGAAACGGTCCCGGATCAGCGCAACCATCACGGTGCGCGGACCGGCGGCCGAAAATCCCTGCAGGGCCCGGCCGATCAGCATCATCTCGATTGTCGTGGCAGCCGCGCAAATGAGGCTGCCCGTGATGAAACCCGCCACGCCGGTCAGAATCGCCGGGCGTCGTCCGACGGCGTCGGAAATCGGCCCGAAAAAGAGCTGCCCGGTGGTCAGCCCGATCAGCAATACGGTCAGGACCCACTGACGGCGATTGCCCTCGGCGGCACCGAGATCCTCGGCCAGCGTTCCGAGCGACGGCAGCATGATGTCGATCGACAGGGCCACGACGCACATCAGCACGGCGCCCATGGCCACGAACTCGCCTATTTCGGGTTGCTGCCGCTCAGTCATCGCAAGCGCCCGACTGGAGCAGCGACCCGCACACACGCGCGAAGCCGCTGGCTTGCGATCAAATCAGGTTGTCTCATTCCGCCTCGCGCCTTACCTGGCCCGGCGGTTGGCCGAACACACGTTTGAACGCCCGGCAGAAAGACGGCTCGGAGCGATAGCCCAGGTCGGACGCAATCACCGCCAGCGACTGCGGGGTTCGCAGCAATCGTTCGCGCGCCAGCTGCATGCGCCACCAGGCCAGATAGCGCATGGCTGGCCGGCCGATCAGTTCGGTGAAACGGGCCGCAAAAGCCGAGCGCGACATGCCGGCTTCCCGGGCCAGGCTTTCGACCGTCCAGTCCTGCGCCGGCGCGCGGTGAATGGCGACGATCGCCCGGCCGATCTGCGGGTCGCGCGCGCCCTTCAGCCAGCCGCGATCGGCTTCCGGCGCCGTATTGATCCAGTTGCGGATCGCCTCGATGACGACGACGTCGGCCAACCGGGTAATCACCGTTTCGCCGCCCGGCCGAAGCGTGCGTGCCTCGCGGGCGATGAACTGCAGCGTGGCCTGTAGCCAGCTGCCGGATTCGCCGCTCCAGGTGTCGATCTTGAGAACGTCCGGCAGCAAATCCAGCAACATGCCGCCGGCAGCATGATCGATGCGGACAATGCCGTAGGTGACAGCCGTCACATCTCCGCCGCCGCCATAGTCGAGGGTCTCGTAAATCTCGGTGATCTTGCGAATGGGCAGCGCATCCAGGCCGACCACCGGCGCGTCCGGGTCGCTTTGCAGCCGGTGTTCGCACACGCCTGTCAGAAGCACCAGATCGCCCTGTTCCACTGCAAGGGCTTCACCTGATCCGGCAGTGAGCCAGGCGCGGCCGCCCGTCACCATGACGAAGCTCATGACATCTTCGAAGGCGGGAACCTCGATGCCCCAGGGCGCCGAAAGCCTGGACTGACAGTAAAACGTGCCGGTCAATTTCAGCAGGTGCAGGATCTCGCCCAACGGGTCGCCCAGCGGCTGGGCAATCAGAGACTGATCCGGGACATGGGGCTGATGCACGATCATGGTCTGTCGTTTCTCGCAGGCGGGAACACCAATGTCCAGCGATTTTGGACGAACGGATAAGAGAACCGGACACAATGAAATTGTTCGTCTTGGAATTCGGATTATTTTCGGATGAACCGAAAAAGGAGATACACCATGAAGAACCCGGTTCTTGTTCGCCTGACCCTGTCGCTGTCCGGCCTCGTCGCCATCGGCGTCGGCATCGGAATCCTGTTTGTGCCTCATGCATTCTACGCCTCGTCCGGCATCTTTCTCGGCGATGACGTAAACCTTCTGAACGAAATGCGGGCCTCGTCCGGTCCGGTTCTGGTCGGGGGTCTGTTTGCGCTCGCCGGTGCCATCTGGTTGCGCCTTGCCGTTCCGGCACTCGCTGCCGCGACCTTGCTCTACTTTGCTTACGGCTTTGCGAGACTTGTCAGCGTTGCTCTCGACGGCGTTCCGAACGGCGCCATGCTTCAGATCACCGGTCTTGAACTGGCAGTCGGTTCGGTTTGCGCGGTCGTTTTGTGGAATAGCATCAGGTCACGGTCCGACGCCCGCATGGCGACTGTCTGAGGGAATCTGCTAAGGAGGGCGAAAACTTATATCGAGAAGGACGCCGCACCCCATGCAGATTCACAAGGCCAACAGCCGCCCGACGACATTCGCCGGCCCGGAATACTTCACCGGCACTGTAACGATGGACCCCATCGTTTCGGCGCCGGAGCCGGCCCGGGTTCATGCGGTGCGGGTCAGTTTCATGCCCGGCGCCCGTACGGCGTGGCATACACACCCACTGGGTCAGACCTTGCATGTCGTTGCCGGCATCGGCCGGATCCAAAAACTCGGCGAGCCCGTCCAGGAGATACAGGCTGGAGATACGGTTTGGATCGCCCCGGGCGAAAAGCACTGGCACGGGGCAGCACCCGACAATGCCATGAGCCACATTGCCATCCAGGAGGCGCTGGACGGGTCCGCGGCGGAATGGATGGAACACGTCACGGACGACCAGTATTTCGGCCGCGACTGACCGCACCGGCCGGTCTATTTTTGTAGCATCGACGGATTGCGCGGTGGCGGTTGCTGTGGACGCCGGCCCCGCAGTCGACCAAGATTGACGATCAGGATAAACACGCCGATCAGTGCCAAAAAGATGCCCAGCCCCATGCCGAAATAGGCGATGACGGCACCGACGATCACACCGAGAATGGCTGAAACCCGAACGCCCTTTTGCGGGGTCAACACATAGCTGAGAACCTGATCGACGATGCGGCCACCGTCCAGCGGGAAGGCTGGCAACAGGTTGAAAACAAACATCGCCAGATTGATCAGCGTGAGCAGCCCCAGGGCCTTGGCCAGCCAGACCGGTTCGATCGTCTGGGGATAACCGACAAAGGCGATGGTCCTCAATTCTCCAATCGAGGGAAACGACAGGAAAGCCCACAGGGCCAGAAAGATCAGCAGATTGGCGCCGGGCCCGGCAGCAAGCACCGCGACCGACCGGCGTCGCGTGGTGCGATGCGGCAGCATGCGTGCATAGCCGTAAAATCCGCCGACCACCACCTCGGCGACACCGATGCCGAACGATCGCGCGCTGAGCGCGTGACCCAGTTCATGCAGCAGAACGGACAGGAAAACGCCGACGATCACCGCGCCGATTTCGAACCACAGCTCGTTTCCGGCCTGGGCCGAAAACCGGTTGAGAAAAAGCAGGGGAACGATGACGAAGGTGAAATCGAGGCGGATCGGTATTCCCGATACGTACCCAAGAGTGATTTTCGGCCAGTTGCCAAACATGGGTGTCTTTCCGTTGGTCAGTCGATACGCCCGCGCAAGGCCTATAGCGGGATCGACCGCCCGTTCATAGCCGGAATCGCACCGGCGCCTCCGAATGGCCTACCTTTCGATGAAGAGACGGACAATCGAACTCTTGTTCGGTTGTCACATAAGTCCGTAATCTTTTGCCGCCTGTTATTTCCGTCGCGGTCACGTTTTGCGGACGGAGCGAAAAGCCCAGGGGAGCCCAAGTAATGAGCGAACACGTGACGGTCAATCGCGATTACTGGAATGCCATGGCTCACGACTGGGTCGGCGCCGGCGAACGGCTATGGAGCGTTTCTGCGCCCACATGGGGCATCTGGGGTATCCCGGAATCGGACCTTCGGCTCCTCCCGGGGGACATGTCTGGCCTCGACGCGATCGAACTGGGTTGCGGCACCGGCTATGTTTCCAGTTGGATGGCCCGTCGCGGTGCCCGGGTGACAGGCATCGACGTCTCCGACCGTCAATTGGCGACGGCCCGCCGGTTGGCCGCCGAACATGATGTGTCGATCACGTTGATCGAGGGGAACGCGGAGAAAACCGATCTGCCTGCGGAATCGTTCGATTTCGCGATCTCCGAATACGGAGCCGCGATCTGGTGCAATCCCGATATATGGATGCGCGAGGCCTGGCGGCTGTTGCGCCCGGGCGGTGAACTGATCTTTCTCGGCAATCATCCGCTGCTGATGGTCTGCAGTCCGTTGAGTGGCGCCGATTGCGACTTCACCCTGCACCGGCCATACCGGAATCTCGGCATGCTCGACTGGACCGATGTGGACATCGATCCGGGCGGCATGGAGTTCAACCTGACCATCGGCGACTGGATGCGGCTGTTCATCGAAATCGGCTTTGAGGTTCGCGACTTCAAGGAACTCTACGCTCCTGAGCAGGTCACCGGCACCCGCTTCACCGTGCCTGCGGAATGGGGCAAACGCTATCCGTCAGAGCAGGTTTGGCGGCTCAGGAAGCCGGCTGCGCCGTTATGACACGGTGGGTACCGGTGCATATTTTGGGGCGCCACCCCCATATTTGCATGAAGGTATCGTAACCGGTGAAAGGCTGGCCATGTTTGCGACAGGTGTGACCGCAACCGAACTGCCCTCCGACAGCGCGCTGCACGCGCGTATCGCGAACGGTGATTTCCTCGATTGCTACGCCGTCGCCGCCGATACGGGGCCGCGACGGGCCGCCGAGATCATTACCGCCTTTCCGCGCTGGGCCCGGTTCCTCGTTGCCATCCGTCGCCTTGTGACAACGCCCTTTGGCCTGTCCAATGACGGTCCTCCGGCCGCCGACAGGGTCGGGATCTTCCCGGTCGAATCGGAAACGGACCGCGAGCTGATAGCTGGCTTCAACGACCGCCATCTGAACTTTCGGGTATCCGTGATGTCGGGCGAAGGGCGTGTGCTCCTGGCGACCTGGGTGCATCCGCACAATTTCGGCGGACGCTTCTACCTCAAGGCCATCATGCCGTTCCACATCCTGATTGCCCGCAATGCGCTGGCGCGCGTGAGAGCTTCGCAGTCTGAGGCGTAGTCCTCAGTCGCCGGACTGCTCCCGCCGCTGTGCTTCCAGCCACAGCCGAACGGGGATTTCGGTCGTCAGGGAGATGGCCTTGTCGTAGGCGGCAAATGCTTCGTCACGGCGGCCGGCCATTTCTTTGACTGTCAAACTGCCGCCGACCCTAATTCTGGTGAGTTGCATGGTCCCTGTGGTAGCTTTGTCCCTCTGTTACTCGGCCACTACTGCATTAGTTTCCCGAACTCGAATTACCCAGCAAACCCAATCGCTTTTCTAACTCTTCGTGAACTTCGGCCGCCTTCCTTGAAAGATGCGTCAGTTTCATCTTTGTAAATACGGATAGGGCTGGCTTGACACGATCGAGTGCTGAATCCAACAGGGGACGCGAATCTATTTCATTGCCTAGATCAACAGAAACCATTTCCGTGACGGCAAGGTTCATTTGAGTCATCGCCCAATCCACCGGATGGTCTTCTTCGGTGTATATTAGGAGAGCTAACCTGTATGCGTTTGCCGCATCTGACAAATATGGTCCTCTGATATCACCCCCGGTTCGCTCACCAAGGGTACCTAGCGAATTTGCCAAATTGTTTTGTGCCGCTGCCCATTGAAGTGGATGCTTCTCCCTAGTGAAAAAGCGCAAGGCCGCCCGATTGCTCTCAATCGAACGTACCAATAGAGCTTGAGCAGCCTCGCCTTCAGTGCGTTCACCTTCCAAGCCGCATGCATTGGCCAGATTTGCTTGTGTCACCGCCCACTGAAATGGATGATCTACCTCGGTGTACACGCGCAAAACATCCTCGTAAGCGGTCAATGCGCCAGCCAATAGATCACTGCCGCGTGAACCACCTATTCGCTGTCCCAGGGTCGCGAGGATAGAAGCCAGTTTGTCGTTAGCAGCAGCCCAACGAAGTGGGCATTTCTCTTCGGTATACACGCGAAGAGAAGACCGTAGGGCATTGGCTGCTTCGGCCAACAGAGTGTCTCCGCCTCCATCGTCGGTGTATTCATCTTGCGTCGTAAGCGTATCTGCTATGAAGTTTTGCGTTTCAGCCCACCTCATAGGGTGGCTGTTCTCGGCATACACACGCAGAGCCATTCGGTAAGTATTTACTGAGTTCTCAAGCAATTCAACGCCATCACCACCACCAATGCGCTCGCCTAGTTCACGCAGCGTTGCGGCGAGATTGTTCTGTGTCATTGCCCACGATGCTGGGCGGTCAAGTTCTGTGTTAACGCGTAATGCCGAGTGGTATGCATTCAATCCTTCTTCCAGCAGAGCGGTACCTCCACCTCCGTCAGTTTGCGCTCCAAGCGACACAAGCGCACTTGCCAAATTATTCTGAGTCATTGCCCATCGAGCCGGGTGCTCTTCTTCAGTGTAGACTCGTAGCGAAGTTCGATAAGTCGATATCGCCCTCTTGAGCAGCGTTAGATCGCCCACTCGCAAACCACGTGTTCCGAGCGCGTTCGCCAGATTATTCAAAGTCATTGCCCAATTCGAGGGGTGTTCCTCTTCGGTGTACACGCGTAAAACAGACCGATAGACCGCCTCTGCTTCCTCAAGGAGCTCTATGCCCGTTTCCGTCGGGGTCCGTTCACCCTTTCTGACAAAAGCGTTGGCGAGATTATTCTGCGACATCGCCCACTGAACAGGATGGTCGCGCTCCGTGTTAACACGCAGGGCTGCCCGAAATGCACTGACCGCTTCGGCGAGCAACGCATCGCCTGGTTTGCCGTCGATTCGTTCTCCAAGTGATTTGTATGCGGAGCCCAAGTTGTTCTTTGTGGTCGCCCAATCTAGAGGGTGGCCGGATTCTGTATAGACACGCAACGCAGCCTCATAGGCCTGCACGGCGTGATTCAACAAACTGTTGCCTTCTCCTCCCCCGCTGCGTTCATCCTGACGAACGTAAGTTCCGGCAAGGTTGTTTTGGGTCATCGCCCATTGCACAGGAGTTTTTTGCTCTGTTCTGATCCGCAACGCCGCCAGATAGGCTTCAACTGCTTCTGCCAACAGGGCATCGCCAACTGTTCCCGCTGTTCGATAACCTTGTGTGCTCAATGTTGCCCCGAGATTATTTTGTGTTGTTGCCCAGTCTTCCGGGTAGTTTGACTCGGTACGTACGCGGAGTGCTGCCCGATGGGCTTTCACTGCGTCCGCTAGCAACTCATTGCCTGTTGCCCCACCTGTACGCTGCCCCTGAGCCCCGAGCGCATTAGCCAGAATATTTTGAGTGTTTGCCCAACGCTGAGGATCACGTTCTTCCGAGTAGACACGCAATGCCGCCGAGCTAGCCTCTATTGCTCCGGCAAGTGAAGCTATACCTGCCTTTCCTCCAATCCGTTCACCGAGCGTCCCGAGTATAGTTGCCAAATTCGTTTGGCAGTCCGCCCATAGTTCTGAATTTTTCTCCTCTGAGAGAGGCTTTAGGGCCTCACGGGACGTTGTTGCTGCAAACTGAAGTCCCTCGTCACCGAAACGTAGGCCATGGTTGTAGAGTTGGTTTGCATACGACATCCGACGCCGAACGGGTTCTAACGAATCTATACCGGCGAAGCTATCCGCGGCACTAGACAAGTGGCCAAATGCTTCTTGGACGCGCCCACGTAGCAGAGAGTTTTTTGCCCGAAGTTCTTTTGTCTCCGCGGCGGTCGCTGTTTCAGCTTGATCAACCCTCGAAAGCAAATCTTCAACTTTTTCAAAATCCAGTTGGTTTGCCGCGTCACGTGAGGCTTGTTTTAGTCTGCCAAGACCAGCTGTCCTTTCATCAATAGCATCGATTTGCGCCCGATAGATCTGATATTCCTTAGCCTTTTCAACCAAGAAGGCGACGAGATCGACTCGATTGGTCTCATCCGTGTAACCGAACTTGTCCGCCAACTCGCGCAGGTCTGCCAAGGAAAACCGATCGTCGTTCAGCATTCTGTTACTGGAGATTGCATCAGCAAACTCGGAGAACCGTTCGGTAAGCTCATGAATGCCCTTGCCTACCTCTGACTTAGTATCAGCAATCGCGGCATCTAACTCGCTCAGCTTTATCTCCAGCGTCGTCTTGGCGTTGGTTCCTGTATCCTCTAACTGAAATCCATCATCGGACTGGTCTACGGGAATATCCAGAAAGTTTGCGATCTTGAGGACCGTATCGGCGGTGAGTTTGGTCCTCAATCCTCGCTCAATTTCGGATATGTAACCCTTGCGGTCGCGGTTGCCGAGGGCTCCTTCCGCAACATTTTCTTGGGTAAGGCGCTTTGACTTTCGGACAGATCGAAACACCTGTCCCATTTCTCGAATCTTGCTTGCCGACACCGAGGTGAACTCTCCCAAGTCATTGGATCAATTTGAGTGTAACAACGTGTAACTCGGATGTAACGACGAGGGCTCACCGATCTGAGATCGTAACGCTGCGCACCATAGCCGTTCCGGAACGGCGTTGCCAGTACAGGAGTCCAATAATGCTGGAACGTCTCAAGAAAATTATGATGGTAGTTCTAAGATTACTACTTAGCGATCGAATTCTCTATGTGGGACTTTGTTTTACCCATACATTAGCAAGTCTTAAATTCGAAGGATACATAGTCTATGGCGAGTTCAATACTTTATCTTGCCTTGGCAGTGCATCGGTGAAGCTTATTTGTAGTTTCGAAGGACGGGCTATGGGGCATATTGCGGTCAGCTCAGCGATAAGTTGATCCCGAACTCATTTTGTTGACGCTATTTGAAATCAACAGCTAAATCTACCGCAATTGCGGAGAAGCACACAACGCGCGCGTTAAGGCTTCGCAGTCGGAAGCCTAGCCTTGAAGCTCCCGTCGCTGTGCTTCCAGCCACAGCCGAACGGGGATTTCGGTCGTCAGGGAGATGGCCTTGTCGTAGGCGGCAAATGCTTCGTCCCGGCGGCCGGCCATGCGCAGCAGATGGGCTCGGGTGGCCCAGTAAGGCTGGAAACCGTCAATCGCGCGCTCGCCGATCATCGACTGCGCACCGGAAAGGGCGTTGAGCCCGGCGTCAGGACCTTTGGCGTGGCCCACCGCCGCCGCCCGCGCGACGGCCGCGCCGGATGACGGCGCAACCGCCATCAGACCTTCATAAAGCTGACAAATCGCCGGCCAATCGATCTTGCCCGTTGCCAGCCGGTCGGCGTGAAGCGCCTGGATGGCCGCTTCCAGTTGAAACCGTCCGGGGGAGCCGGCCTGTACCGCCCGCGACAATAGCACGGAACCGCGGCGCATCAGCGTCTGGTCCCATCGCTCTGTCGGCTGCCGATCGAGCGTGACGAAGGCGCCATCCGCATCGAAGCGGGCATCGCGCCGGGCATGGGAAAAGCTGATGAGCGCATCGAGACCCAGCACCTCCGGCTCATCGGGCAGCAGTCCTGTGAGAACGCTGACAAGATAGAGCGCTTCGCCGGCCATATCCTCGGTCGCCTCGTCCTGCATCTGCTCCCAGCCGAGCGTATAGGCGCCGTAGAGCGCCTCGAGCACGGCCGGCAGCCGGTCCGACATGGCGTCTCGCGCCGGTATCGAGAAGGGCACGCCCGCATGGCGGATCTTGCGCTTGGCGCGCACCAGCCGCTGTTCCAGCGCCGGCATCGGCATCAGATAGGCGGATGCTATGTCGGCGGCTTTGAAGCCGAGCACGGTCTGCAGCATCAGCGGCGTATGCACCATCGCATCGATTGCCGGGTGAGCGCAGGCAAACAGCAATTCCAGGCGCTTTTCCGGTATGGCTTCCGGATCGATGTCATCCAGAATGGAGGCAATGTTCTGCAGGCTTTCTTCATCGACTGACGCGCTGGCGGTCCGGGCCGCCGCGCTGCGTGCCGTGTCGATCTGCCGGTTTCTGGCCACCGTTACCAGCCAGGCTTCCGGGCTTTGCGGGATGCCGTCGCGCGGCCATACGGCGAGGGCGCGGGCAAAGGCTTCGCCGAGCGCGTCTTCGGCATCGGCGATACTGCCGTTACGGCTTGCCAGAATGGCCACAAGCCGGCCGTAGGAAGCGCGCGCCACATTGGTGGCCGTTGCGCGCGCCTGTTCCGGTGTTGCTTCCGCTGCCGCCATCAAGCGTAAGGGTTGCCGCCTTCGGGCAGGGCCGAAGCGCGAATTTCGATGGTGCCGAAGTGGATTGCCGGGCATTTCTCCGCCCACGCAAGCGCAGCATCGAGGTCAGGCACGTCGATGACGAATGTGCCTCCAAGCTGCTCCTTGGTGTCGGCGTAGGGTCCGTCCTGCACAGTCTTCGTGCCTCCGGCCTTGCTGATTGTTGTTGCGGTCGTCGTCGGCTGCAGCCAGTCGGTATCGACCAACACGCCGGCCTCTTTCAGAGCGGCAATATAGGCACCGAAGACCTTGAGGGCCTGATCGATTTGGGCCGGATCGGCATCAGCCATACTGGATTCGTCACTGTAGAGAAAAAACGTGTAGCGCATGGTTCTGTCCCTCCTGTCAGGCCCGATTGCCTGCGGCATCGCCGAGCAGCTTCAGACCGAGTTCATAGTCGGAGCCCAGCATGCCGTCCAGATAAAGCCCGAACACGCGGCCGATCGGGTTCATGCCGAATTCCGCCCGCGTCGACCAAGTGACCCGGGTTCGCTCGCCGGCCGGTTCCAGACGGAATGTCGTGACCGGCTGACCCATTGCTCCAAGATCGAGCAGCATGGTCACGGAGGAATTTTCCTCCAGTGCCGTGATCGTCTGGGTGCCCTTGCCACCCTTGCCGTCGAAAGCGAAGCCGGATCCGACACCGCGGTCCGGTCCATGCATGGTGATTTTCAACTCCGGATCCTGCGCCTTCCAGGGATTGAAGCGTTGGTAGCCGCTGTTGGAAGCGATCATCGCAAAGATGGTGTCTGCCGGTGCGTCGACGATGGCCGATCGATTGACGATGGTGCTTGCCGGCAACAGAAAAGGCACCGCGGCGGCGCCGACGATGGCGATCGCGCCAAGTATGAGAGGTGTGGTCATGCTGGTATCTCCTTGTCATTGATGTGCGAAAGACGCTGCTTTCACGGACATGACGAGGAGGACGGCATCCAACCGACATTCGGTCGGGTATTTTCCGAAAAATTTCAATAGGTAATTGATCTCAATACTAAAAAATTCAGGTAATCCGCTTCATTCGGCAATCCTCATGAGCGCTGAGGTGACGCGCATCACCAATGATGCTAGGACGCAACATTCTGTCACCGCCATCGGAAATCGGGATTCGAGACCAACAATGCTGGCGAAACTGACACGCTGGATTGTCGTCTTGACGGCACTGCTTGCGCTGCAGGGCTGCAGCCCGACCTATCTGCTTGGCTCGGCAAGCGGCCACCTCAACCTGATTTCGTCCGCGCGACCCGTGGACAGCCTGATCGACGATCCCACTCTGCATCCGGCTGCGCGAGAGCAACTGGCACAGGCCCGCGCCATTCGCCAATACGCCATCGATGATCTGGGGCTGCCCGACAACGGCTCCTACCGAAAATTTGTCGACACCGGCCGCCCATACGTGACCTGGGCGGTGTTCGCCGCGCCCGAATTGTCACTTGCGGTGCACACCTGGTGTTTCCCGGTGACCGGCTGCGTCCCCTATCGCGGTTATTTTTCAGAAGCCGCAGCCGAGCGCTTTGCCGATGGCCTTCGCACGCGTGGTTTCGACGTTTACGTCACCGGCGTTCCTGCCTATTCGACTCTCGGATTTTTCGCCGACCCATTGCTCAACACCATGTTCGGTCGCGGCGAAACCTATCTCGCCGCGACAGTGTTCCACGAACTCGCGCACCAGGTGCACTTTTTCGGGGGAGACGTGGTATTCAACGAATCCTTTGCGGTGGCCGTCGAGGAAACCGGTGTGGAAAAGTGGCTGCGCAAGCGTGGCGATATCGCGGCGCTGAGGCGCTACCACGCTGGCCAGAAGATCGACGCCGAGTTCATAGCGTTGGTGGCAAGCGCCCGCGAGAAGCTTCACGCCATCTATACGAGTGACGCCAGCGACGCCCAAAAGCGTATAGAAAAGGCCGAAACAATCGCGGATCTGCGAGCCCGCTACCGCCGAGTGCGGGACGGTCAATGGAACGGTTTCAACGGCTATGACCGCTGGTTCGACGAGCCTATCAACAACGCCAAACTCGCCCCGATCGCCGTCTACAGCGATCTGGTGCCGGATTTCAAACGCTTGCTTGAGCTCTGCGGCGGAGACTATCCAAGGTTTTATCGGGCCGTCGGCAAAATCGGCAAACTTGGCCCGATAGAGCGCCGCAAGGCACTGGTCAGCGCGTGTTCCTGTATGTAGCTCAGGTGTTCGCCTTAGGGTGGCGTGGTTTGCGATTGAGGCGGGTGGACCAAGTGGATCTGCAATCGCAAATGACATACTTCGTTGTTCTATGAGCCTGGATCGGACAAAAGACTGCAATGCGGAACTTTGCGGTCATTGAACTGATCGCGATGAAGGTCTGAAAATGGCGGAATTAGGCTAGCAACAGCCAGAGCCTTATGAGACCAGTTCGCCCAATGTTGGGATTGGACGGGCCCAAATCAAGTCAGTTAGAAAACGATGAACTTACGGTTGTCAGTTTGAGAAATCTCACCTCGCAATCAGGGTCTAGGAGACTCTCGCAAAACTGTCGTCATCTTCTCCACCGCGTCTCTGGTCGGTTGAGGAATAGTTTCCAAGCATTCTTGTTCAAACTCAAGAGCCGCGAACGTATCGACGAGTGTGACGCGCGTTTCGCTGAAATCAAGCATACAGCCTCGGCATTCCCGATGAAAATCAACCTCACTGGGATGCAACTCTACGACCAGCTGGGAGATCATCATAGAAGCAAGAGCGACTTCAAAACTCCTGTTTGCACTCTTTGCGAATTCTCGGACATCTGCTGCCGATACTATGATACAATTGCTCTCCGAAACGCTGAAGTAATTCCACAAAACTTTGGCGCCGCGAATATCTGCGATCATCCACTTGGTAAAAAGTACCACCAAATCTAACCCGAAGTCGTTGATTGCGCTTTGACCAAGCGTATGGAGGTTTTCAGCTACTATATTCTTGCGCAATGATTGCTCCTTGCCTTCAACTTGTGGGCCGAGCATTTTTCGAGCCCAGTCCAAAGTGGATTCGCCGCCGAATGTAATTGAGCGTGGGACGGAGCCGTCAACCATCTCAAACCTGAGCTCATTTTGCAACCATTCAACTCATTAAGTATATCAGGAAGAAATCCCGCATTTACCTCTAGGTCCCAAACTCCGACTCTCGTTCTGTCAGATGATTGGTCAATCTCTTGATCTGACTTCTGTTTTTTGCCCGGAACGAATCTGTGGAAATAAGCCATTATGCAACAAACTCCGGGAAGAGTATCTCAGCGCCGGCCGCTCGATAAAGTATAGGAATACCCCACTCAACAGCCGCGTTATCCACGTCTCCTCGGGCTAGGGTAGTAAAACTTCTCTGGCGGCCTGAACTCACTGCAAAGTCGATATCACCGTTTTGAATAAGGGTGTCGTAAACCCCTCCGCAGAACTCCGCGACGGTATCTGCCGGGACGGCCATTTGATTTGCAACAGCAGCGGGAACGCCCATAGAGACGGTTGTGAAAGCTATGTTCGAAAATGGGGCTGCGACGGCAGCTTCACCAGAATTGCAGGCAGTCAAGATCACCAGGCGAGTTTTGGCCGCAGCGACCATCGTCGCGAATTGCATAGAACTCATGTGCTCTACGCTTCCGTTGTCATCGGCCAATCGTAACGTGCCAATAGTTTGCGACGCCCCGGTTTGTACCTCTCCATGCCCCAGAAAGTGGACTACATCCCAGTTACCAACTGTCTCAGTCATCGCATCGCTAAAGTCCTGTCTGTTCGACACCGAGCGGACAGTCAGCTCCACTTTGCTTTTGGGCATACGCAGCTTAAACTTTCGTTCAAGGACTGCCCTCATTTCGTCAACCGGGACGTTCCCATCATCCGGTTCGCGAGATACGGCTAACAGGACCCTAAGTGTTTCCCTACCTTGATTTTCAACGGGTATAGAGCGACATGGAACAATTCTGGCAATCGAACGCTTGATGTCTGGTATTGGCAACTCACCGGGACCGCACATGTACTCCCAAGGTATTAACTGTAGGTCGCAGTCGTTGATTAGCAGGTTTATTCTTATGCCGCCTGCTCTGCCTTCACCGTAAAGGGGGCTGATTGCCCCATCGATTAGTACGCCACCGAGGCTCCTCGAAAAGTCTTCCAGATCACTTTGAGGGATGGTTGCTGTGTTTGTGAGGCTCTGCGCAATTAACTCGCGCTTTTCAAGCAACCGCCCGATGGTGCCATCTTGGGGTAACTCAAGTATCGCCGCATGGTTGTTCAAACGGGCGACCACCCAAGACGGGAAGCATGCGCCATCGTCGGGTTTGGGCTCTTTTGCACCTACAATTGTGAGATCTAGAGATGAACCAAGTGACAAGTCTCATAGTCCCCCGAGTTTGGTCCCTCGTGCCCTAATTCGCACGACAGCATATGTAATGTCGGCATACGGAGCAGAGCTCCTTTCAATATTGCCCTTGTCACCATCCCAGACGGACTTCGAAACAAGGTGACCGGTGTGGCCTAGAAAAAGCGGAGGATCATCCCTTAACTGATTAGCATCGTGGCCTTTCAAGAGGACGTAATAGCCCGGAGAAACACAGCCAATTCTGACGGCATCAATGCCACCGGTGTAGTCAGACTTCGCTGCTTGAGAAAAAGCTAGGGTCAGCGGCCGGCTTTGGATGATTGGAGTTGCTGATTTGGATTCAAATTGACCGATCATTTCGTCGATCAGTTTGACAGCGTCCAAGGCGATGCCCGGGAAGCCAACGCTACTTACAATCTTCTTCAGATTCTGGTCTTGACTTAAGCCGCTCAAGGCTTTTCGCCACCACGGCTTCTCAGGATGAGCAATAACTTCTAACCTAAGTTGCCCAAGTCCACCCGGAATTTCAACTGGGCGTCGCCGAAAGGTCTCTGTGAAATTGTCACTCATTTCTTTTGGCTTGTCGCTGTTCGAACCGGACCGAACGTGTTCATAGAAGTCTAAACCCGCTGCTACAGACCAAAACAACGGCTCGAGTGATGAATTGGATGACTTATCCTTTCCTAAGTCCAACCTTAGGGTGGCTCTAGAGGTTTCATCTATGCTCTTCACAAATGAATCGGCGATGTGAAAGGCCATCATTGACAAGCTGACATGAACGTCTGGTTCGTTTTGTTCACCGACAATGTCAGGAGCGACCTCGGTCAGATCCATTATTGGATTCTCTGTTCCGCCGAGGCGGAACATCATGAAGTTGTCACTTGGCTCAGAGCCTCTATTTCCACTCAAGAGGGCGACTTTGGGAGGTTGACTTTCTTGAGTTAGCTCGAAGGGATTCAATGCCTCATAGCCGAGGTCTCCAAACGAAACTTCATTCATCAAAGCGTCCCTTCTTAGAATTATTTGTATCATTAATCAGTTATATAAAGATAGTCGGTTGAGAGAGAAGATCCAAGTATTCGTGTTATCTCAGGCTAAAATGTTCCATCGGCACGAATGTCGTTTTCGGCGCTATGTTGCCTCTTAGGCTCCCTTGGACTGATGTGCCTCCGCAAGATGCCCTCGGTTCGGGTTAGTGTTTTCTGCGATGATATTCCTGGCTGGGAAGGAGCAGAAGATATGGAAGCATCGAAGCTTTTGGACGCCCAGAAGGCTTACAAAGTGAAGCGTGGTGAAGGTGTATCCGTTGCGGAGATGTGCCGTGAAGCCGGGATTTCGGAAGCGACCTACTACAACTGGAAAAAGAAGTACGCCGGCTTGATGCCTACGGAGATGAAACAGCTTCGCGAGCTCGAACAGGAGAATGCGCGGCTGAAGAAGATCGTGGCCAGTTAGTCTCTGGACAAGTAGATGCTTAAGGATGTTATCAAGCGAAAGCTTTAAGGCCTGTTCGTAAGAGAACGCTGGTTGATGAGATGCGGTCGGACTGGTCGGTTTCCATTCGCCGGGCTTGCTCGGTGATTATGTTCGATCCCAAGACCTATCGCTATAAATCTCGTCGTATGCGAGATAGTCAATGGAAGGGCTGCAACGGCTACGACCGCTGGTTCGACGAGCCGATCAACAACGCCAAGCTCGCCCCCATCGCCGTTTACAGCGATCTGGTACCCGACTTCAAACGCTTGCTTGAGCTCTGCTGCGGAGACTATCCAAGGTTTTATCGGGCCGTCGGTAAGATCGGTAATCTCGGCCCGACAGAGCGCCGGAAGGCTCTGGTCAACGCAAACACCTGTTCGTAGCTCAAGTGTTCAATTTTGGGTGGCGCGGTTCGTGATTGAGGCGGGTGGGCCAGTGAACCTGCGATCGCAAATGACATCTTTCAGTATTTGGCAATTCGAACTGTCTACGGTTAGAGGCTCATCCCCTGCCAAGTGAACCGACTTGAAGCCGTACACAAAATTGTACAACTGCCCTACAAAAATAATATTTTTGCTGCATCGGTGATATAAAATAAAAACTCTTTTACATCTCTCGTTTCCTATTTTAATATTATATGTAATTTTTGGAATATAATATAGGTGATTTATGTCTAGGCCCACGAACTACTTCACCCATTTGGCTTCGGTTCGCGTCCAATACGGTCGCCCGCCCTTGGGCGTCTACGGAGAAACGGGGCAAAATTACAAATTCTATTGCCAGAAGGATTTCGAGGATGAGCTCGACGATTTCGTCGAAGCGGTGAAAACGGCAACAGAGCCCCTTTTGGGTACGATGGAACTCATTTTGTCGGCGGGGGCATACGTCAAGAAAAGTAAGCTGCACGGAGCTGGCCGCGCCTTTGACCTCGATGCAATACACTGGGCGCGGGGGCGGTTGGTCGCGGACCAGCAGCCTAGCCAAAAGCCACTCTACCTACTGGTGCAGTCCATCGCGTATCAGCATTTCGGCATGGTTCTCGCCTACAACTACAACGCCGCACACAGGGATCACTTTCACCTAGACAACAGCCGACCGGTGCAGTTCCGCGAAACGAAAGCCGCCACCTATTTCATGCAAGAGGCGCTGAACCTGTTCTACGGTGCGAACCTTGTGATCGATGGGGACTATGGCATCAATACAGAGGACGCCTTGGTTGAAGTATATCAGGCGCTCAGTCTGAATTTTCCGCCGAACGCGGATGAATGGAAGACGTTTCTGAAGGCGGTGGAAGGTGAAGCGTTGGGCCTCCTGCATATGCAGGAGGACACGGGTCCTCCGGTAAATGATGATGTGGAGGAGTTTATCGGCTCCCCTGCCCCGGAAGACCTTAGTGAACAGGGCGGAAGCGATAACCCACTTGTCCTTGCAACCCCAGCGGATACGGGCGCCATCGATAGGAACTATCAACCGGAGCCCGGGTGGCAGGTGTTTGAAGAGGCCGGAACGCCCCGAAAGATGTACCTGAAGCGCACAGGCAAACCTGATCTCTACCTCGGTTACGATTTCACGTTTGGTACCTACCGCGGACTTGCCCGGACAGGACGCGTGTCCAACAGCCTGTTTTACAACTACACCGATTACGAGGCACAACACGGACTTTGGGCCGCCTTCCTGACGCCTACAGGCATGTGCGAATCCGAAGGCAATTTCTTTGTGGTGAACGCCTGGGACAGCGCTGCATTCACGCTCGGGTTTTTCCAGATGGCCGCTCACACAGGTGAGCATTTGGCCGACCTGTTCCGTGATCTACTTGATCAATTGCCAGACGAGGCGGGTGTCTATTTTCCTGAGCTGAAGCTCGGCCATCAGATCGGGAAGACGGGCAGCGAACGCATGCGGCTTTATACAGTCAACGGGACTGATACTCTCGATTTGGATGAAGCGGTCCCGCACCCCGACGGTATTGCAAAGCGTAGCTATGACCGCGGGCGTTTCATGGCGTTCTTTAACGGCCACCGGGCTCGGCTAGAAATGGATGAGGCCGTTGCCGCCGCTCGCTGGATTGCCTGGCTTCAGGGTTCGCCCGCTGCGCGTAACGTGATCGTGGACAACGCCGTGGCTTTGTCAAAGCGGGCCGTGTCCCAGATCCATGATGCTGTTTTGAAGGCAAAGCTGCCAAATTTGCCCAACGGCTTGGACGGTGCACCCATGTCGATCGTGCAAGCTGCGATGGATGTGAAACACCACGGACGCCGCAATCGGGACAAAGGCATGACCACAATTGAGTCCATTCTGCATTCCCTTGCCACCAAGGACCCGCTCAAGAGTTTTCGGTACATCGATACTGGATGGCGGGAAGACCGCAGCAGGCGGAGCGTTTCGGAAATCGGTAAGATGAAACCTGTCTTTGATGGAAAAGTCCTCAACGTCAGCAAGATGATTTTTGAATAATCCAGTTTTCGGTTGGGAGGATGATATGTGTTTGGCCAAATTGAATGCCCGCTGGAACTTCTCTGCCACTCTATTCGGAATATTTGCCTTGTTTTTCGCCATCCTGTGGACAGGGCAAGCCGATGTTCGGGCGCAAACGCTTGAAATAGCGGGAGACGGATTCAAAAACAAATCCAGGAAAGATATCAGTGGTGCTGTTTGCCCGGCCAGCGATACACGTTGGTGCTACGCTGTTAATGATGAGAAGAAATACCTTCAGATGTTCAAGATCGAAGGGATGGTCCTAACTGGAGGAAAAAGAATTCGGTTGGCGGAGAAATCGGAGTTTCGCGACGGCGATGAGCTGGACACTGAAGCGGTCACCTATGCAGATGGTTTCGTCTATGTCGCCGGTTCTCACAGCGTCAAACGGAAGACCGGTGAGGTGCAGCAGTCACGCAACTTATTGTTTCGATTCCCTGTCAATCCCGAGACCGGGCAGCCGCTTTTTGATCCGACTAACGACGCAGTGGTTCCTCAAATAGAGCGGAGCGTTAGGCTAAGTATCCTACTGTCTCAGAACGGAATTCTGGCACCGTTTCTTGGGAAGAGCCCGCAAGAAAATGGTCTTAACATCGAAGGGATGGCGGTTCGCAGTCATACTGCGGTGTTCGGGTTCAGACAGCCGAGCCTGGGGCAGGAGGTGAGCATCCTCGCCGTTGATCTGGCCTGTCTTTTCAAGGAGGCTGCGTGTCGACCGGTGTTTGTCGGCTTGCCGGTGGAGGCTCCCGACCTTGGCATCCGAGACATCGCGCTCCACGAGGGTCGTTTCATTATGCTCGTGGGTAAAGCGGTTGGTCAGGAAAGTGCTGTCGGGCAGCTTTTCTCCTGGGGTGGTGGATTGGATGCGCCGATAAAACTGACGCAATTTGACCTTCAACCCAAGGAAAAGCCCGAAGGCTTGCTGATCGTTCCGGAGGCCGCAGGTGGCGCGCGCACAATTGTCTTCTTTGATGGTGTTAAGAATGGCGGGCCGCGGCAGATACCAGTGTCTTATTGATGCCGCACCGAAGCCCTCCTTGGGGGACAACCGGACTGCCAAAAATTATTGAGAATCTGCGGTAGGCAGGCTAGACCGAGCCGGATGAAGGGATCGTCCTGGCAGTCAGCGCAGGTCCCTGTACGAAGCCCGCGGGGGCGTGGATCGGCGGCCGAACACTGGCTTTTGCGGGCCCTCGTTCACCGGTACATCGATCGGCGCTTCGGGATTCTGATCCCGGGCTTTTTGCAGTTTGATCGGCCCGAAGCGCGGTTCCAACTGCTCTATCAGCCGCAAAACACCTTCCACGATCACAAAACACCCGACCGCAATGCTGATTTCAGCCCCGATCCCGAGGGGTGAACGTGATATCCCCGGCCCGAGCAGCGCGACAAGACTGGCCAAAACGGCCCACAGCCGCCACCACATCAACTCGGGCCAATACCCGAAACGATAACGATAAAGGGCCAGCCCCAGAGCAAAGACAGGCAAGCTCACAGCCAGGAAAGGGAGAGGGGTCGTGAAGAACATGAAGGCAAGAGCGGCAATTGCCAACACGAACATCAGAACGATGGCAACGATGTACGTCATCGCCGAGTCGTTGGTCAGAAAGGCATCCATGGGTGTTGCTTGTCATCCCTGCGGCAAAATCCATCAGGGATTGCAATATCACTCTGCCTCAATGGAGGGTAGCAACAACTGGAATCATCGTAAACGCCCGCTGGGCCTGATATCGAGACAAGTTGCGGACGAGCCGGCACAGGTGAGGTGAGGCACTATTTGTGAGTGCCCTGGGCCAGCACCCAACAGAAATATGGACTTTCGTCAGACCTGGGGCCCCTCGACCACTTCAAGCGCATCTTCCCAGGAATGACCGGCGGCCATGATGCAGGTGACGCCCTTGGTGGTGGTCATCACGATGGTCCAGGTGCCGGTTTTCGAGGTGAACACTTCGAACATCGCCTTGCCCGACGACGACAGGCCCAGGGCGCGCGGAGATTCCTTGTATTTGTCGTTGAGTGCCTTGAGCAGCGCCGTCCGCTCACCGCAGGCCATTCCCGCAGCTTGTGCGTGTGTCGACACCGCCATCACACCTGAAAGAAAAGTAATACCTAGTAATGTCTTGAAGATTCTACGTTTTGATTTGAACATGTTCATACCTTTCCCAGCCGCTTAAGAAGGTCTGACGAGAGGTATATTCATGTACGTGCGTCAGACGCGCTTGTAAGCTGAACCATTACATGGTCGGCTCATGCAAAACTCCCTAAAATCTTATCGAATCAGTGTGAGCCCCAATAGTTAACAAGACCTTAACCGGGACATCACACTCTCAGGAGAATGGCATCGCGGCTCAATGGCCAAACGATACCGATATGGCTTGGCGCTGCAGTCCGATCACGCGCCGGCGGCTTGTTCCCAGTCTGTCAGGAAACGCATTATTTCGAGCGAGTCGCTCCAGCGCGGTGATGGACGAGGCGCTTGCCGCAATCCCTGTTTCAAACAGTCTTCGACCATCCTGATCTGATGATGGAATGCATCATGAGGGTCGGAAACGACGACCCGCTCCGCGGGCTTCTTGTGCGTTCTGATCTCGATCACATTGTCTCCGGCGGCGGGCAGCCACGGATTGGTGCGAAACGACAGGCTGCCGGCATCCCCGACAATATCGAAGCTGTGGTGCATGCCGTAGCTGTCGGTCGATTGCAGCGTGGCGTGGATGCCGTTGTCGAACCGGGCCGATGCCGCGGCGTCGATGATATTGCCATGCCCATCGCGGCTGCCGACCGCCGCAAGCGTTCGTTCGCTAAAGACGCTCTCGCCGCAACATTGCTGCACGACGAATTGTAGCAGCGAGGCCGGATAGCAGCCAAGATTGTAGAGCGTTCCGCCTCCGCCCGGATTCGTCACATCCTTGATGTCAGCCGCGTAGACGGCGTTGATGGAGCGGATCGATCCAAGTCTCTCATCTCTCAGAAGGTCTCCGACTTTCTTGTATAGAGGATGGCTGAGATACATCAGCCCTTCGACAAAGAAGACATCGCGCTTCTCGACACAGGCGATAAGCTGTTCTGCATCCTCATAAGATGTCGTCAGCGACTTTTCAGACAGGATCGCCTTTCCGGCTTCCGCCGCCGCACGGACCATCGGCAGGTGCACATGATTGGGCAGACCAATATAGACGGCATCAATTTGATCATCGGCCAGTGCTTCGCCGAAATCGGCATAGGCCTTCGGAATATCGTACTCCGCAGCAAACGCTGTCACGCCGGCGGCAGACCGACCTGCCACGGCCGCCAGCCGCGATCCGTCGCTGTTGTTGATGGCATCGGCGACGGTGCGGGAGATAAAGCCGGTTCCCAGGATGGCCCAGTTGATCAAGACAATGCTCGCGGTGGGAGGAGAGACAGCAACCGTTTCGTCACGTTATGGAACGGCGCCCGGACTGAGTGTCCAACTCTCCGGCCAATATCCGACATCCTGCAACAAGACAACGACAGCCAAGCCGGAAAAGAGAATAACGAAGAACCAGATCGACTGGCGCAACGTCGGTGGCTTTCGCAAAAGCCCGCGGAACGAGGGATAAGGATTGCGGGGCATTTCCGATCTCCATGCCGGTGGTTCTCGCGCGGGCTCTGACACCGCTTTTCTAATTTAGGTTACACGCTCACGTTGCGCAATGAACCGGCCACCCTGACGTTGCCTATACAAGCGCCCTACTCTGGCACCGTAAACTGCGTTACGATCTCTTTCTGCCGAGCAACACGCTTGCCAGGAAGGATAAAGATATGGACTCCGACAAGATCAACATCGTCATTGAGGGCGATGAGGAGGTTTCCGCATCCGTTGCGAAGGAATTTCGATCCCATCCGGACACCAGGGTACAGGAACAGAAAATCGACGCCATAACCGGCGACCCTAATGTCTGGGTCCTGGTAGCGCAATCGACGGCTGCAGTCGTCACTGCGGTAGCGCCGATCATTGTGGCGCTTATCAACCGCAAGAAGAAGATCATCGTCAACGGTGTCACCTTCGAGAACGTCGAAGCCGCTACGGTCGAGCGGGTGGTTCAGGCGCTCAAGGCCGGCAATGGAAAAACGTAATGGGCAATGGACGATTTTGACCGCTTTGCTATTGAGGCCGTCATCCAGAGCCGCGCCAGAAACATCGAATCGATTGAGCCGGTAGGTCGCGATCACCACACGCCAATGAATGTGGCGCTCGAAGCGGCCGAAAGGGTGATCGGACGAAACATCACGCTCTTCTGGATCGATGATGGTTTGCCTGGTCACTTCACGATCAGCAATCGCCGCGATCTTCCGGTTATATTCCATAGCCGACAAATCGAATGGACCACCTATCTTCGCTCCCTTTACGTCGACGAGGCTCTCTCAAGCCTGGTCGACAAACTCAGCGAGAAGGTGGCTTTGCGTCTCCTCGCCGACCTGTTACTTTGCCACGGCTTCGTTGATCAAGCACTCCAGACCCTCGCCAGGTCGGACCTTGTAGCTAGTCACGCCGAGCTTTCTTTCCCGAAGATCATTCCGGATCTCGAATATGCGCCTATCGACGAGTCTTATATAGCGGCTTGGTTTCATGGCCTCGCACACGAAGCGGGCCATCATGTCAAACCCAACCATCGTAAGCTACTTGAATCCCTGCCGTTTCTAAAGGATGAGGAGGTCAGGCGGCTGGTATCTGATTTGATCGTGCATTTTTACCCGGACGCAAACAATCAGAAGACGCTGAACCGGATTGTCAACCGGGCAAATACAACGCCTGGAACATCCAGTTTTGCTGCCACTGCTCAGATCCGAGACGAGGCCATCGCCGACATCACCGCCGCTTCGATACTGCTGGAAACCGCAACAGACGTATTTTCACAGTTGGACCGCGAACCACTAAACCGAACGCAGCTTTTTTGCGAAATCATGTTGCAGATGAATTGCCTGATGATCATTCAACAATGCAATGTTCTGGCTTCATGGTTTTCGTCCTCCGAAGACGAACTTGAAAACCAAAATCTCATTCTCAGCAACATCGCCCTGCAAGCAAGGCAGAACCTCTTGATTCGCGCTTGCAACAACGCCCCCATGAGTGATCACCTGCCGGACTTTTCAACAGTAGTTGCATCCGACGGGTTCGAATCACTGATGATGACTCTGTCGGCCAATAGCCGAAAGATCGAAGAAGGCGTCTGGCGGGCTCGGGCGTTTCTGTCCTCGCCGGATATGCGTGACATCGAGGTGTTCTACGCCTACGTCGACAAGCTACCCGGCGACCCGGCGGCTGCAATGGCGGCGAAAGAGTTCGTAAGACTGGCTGATTCCATGGGCAGACGATCTCCGGAACTTGAAATGCTGGCAAAAGCAATCGGTGTCGAATTGTCCTAGTGCGGGTCGGCCGTCAACTGACGATCGAACGCATCAATCGCCTCAAAAACCCGTCCACGATCTTGTTTTCCGGTGCATCGCGCCGCCGCGCCGCACCCAGCGGCCGCTCGAATTTCGGATGGTCGAAAGGCAGGAACATCAGACCCTCTCCCAGGTAAGGCTTGGTTGTCGCCTTGGGCATGGTTGTGACCAGATCCGTCGACGCCGTGATTTCCAGGGCGGACCGGATCGAATCGGTTTCGCAGGCGATACGGATCTGGTCGATCCCCGAGGCGTTCATCGCCGCCTCGGTCTGTTGCCGCAGCAGGCTGCCACGCGAATGAAAGAGCCACATCTGGTCTCGAAAATCATCTGGTGCGAGCGTTCTCTTGTGGGCAAGCACGTGGCCGGTGCGACACAGGATGCCAACCCGGTCATCGATCAGATGGTCATAGGACAGTTCTGGCACGCCGTCGCAGAGGTTCCTGGGCCCGATGACGACATCGATCTGGCCCCGCTCCAGCATGGAGCGCAGTTCATGAACCAGCCCGACCCGCAATTCGAGCACGCATTCCGGGTTCTCGACAACGAATTCCGACAGCACCGGCGTCAGGAACTTGCCTGCGACAATGGGTGGAACGCCAAGCCGCAATTCACCTGCTGCGCCGACGGTAGACAGACTGCCATAGGCACTGGCCTGTTCCTCGGCAATGCGAATGGCGAAGCCGTTGCGCGCCAGGCGGCGCCCCAGTTCCGTCGGAACCGATCGTCGTCCTTCACGCCTGAAAAGCGGCGCGCCGACCCGTCCTTCCAGGATCTTCATGTTGCGGCTGAGCCCCGGCTGGGTCAGTCCCAAACGATCCGCTGCGGTCTGAAACGAACCGGCTTCGACGATGACCGACAATTGCGCCAGATGTTTGGGGTCAAGTTTCATACCAATATTCTATGAGAAGCCCACTAAAAATGATTATTCGGTATCATATGATTTTGTTAGCCTCGCTTCAATCCAAGGGAGGAGTACCATGAAACGATTGGGACGATTCGGCCGACTGGCGGCCGCACTGACACTTGCGGCGTTCGCTTCGGGCGGCGCGAAAGCTGATATTTTCAAGGGCGAAACGGCCGGCGTCGGTGACCCGGTCCACACCATGTTCGTCGCCTTTTCGAACCAGGCACTCAAGGACGGCGTGGAAGTCCAGGTCAATGCCGGGCAAACTTTGACCAAGTCCATGCTGAAAGGGGCCAAGGGGGAGATCGCGTTTTTCTCCTCGGTTCCGTCTCTTGTCAATCTGATGGCCGGCCAGAAGGCCATGTACAAGAACATCGATGCAGCGCCGGAGCTCTCAAAGAACCTGCGATCCATCATCGGATTCCGGGCCGGAGCCTATCACCCGGTCACTCTCGGCGGCTCAGGCATCGAGAGCTGGGAAGATCTTCGCGGCAAAACCGTGTTCACCGGACCGCCGGCCGGGTCGGCATCGGCAACGTCGGAAGCCCTGATCAAGGCACTCACCGGCTATGAGGCCGGCAAGGACTACACGGCCGTCCGTTTGGCCTGGGGTGAGGGCTATACCGCCCTGGCCGACGGCAAGATCGACATGATGGTCCGTCCGGCGGAAATCGGCTCGGCACGGATCGAGCAATTCGGTCTGTCAGGCGAGTTTCGCGTCCTGTCGATCCCCAAAGACAAGATCGAGTCGGAAGGGATGCAGTCCCTGTTCGGTCGCGCCGGACGCGGTTATGCCTCGTTCGATGGTGGCCTTTACAAGGGTCAGCTCACCGATGGCGAGATCTCGGCTCTGGGCTTCTTCCAGTTCGTCGGCACCCACAAGGATGTTCCTGACGACGTCGTCTACGCCGCAACAAAAGCGTTCTGGGAAAATCTCGACGAGGTCCATGCAACGGCGCTCTTCCTGCAGGACGTGACCAAGGACACCGCGTTTACGGCAATCAACGTTCCGCTTCACCCGGGCGCGCTGCGTTATTACGAAGAAGCCGGTTTCGATATTCCGGACGAACTCCGTCCAGCCAGCTGACGATCGGCTAAGGCCGCGGCCCAGGGCTGCGGCCTGCCTCGCAACATCAAACCGCGAGAGCATTTTCCATGACGGGCAATGACAAGAAGCCTGGCGGCATCCTCGATGCGTATTCGTTTGCATCGGCCATCTGCTGCCTGATCCTCGGCCTCGTGGCGCTTTACATCTCCGGCATCGGGCTCCTTGATCCGAAGACCCACCGGGCCGGCGGTTTCGCCCTGGCACTGATTGTCGCCGTGGTCGCCGCGCGCCAGACATCCGGCCGCACCGGCTGGCCGCACCTGATCGGCGACCTTGTGCTCGTCATACTGGGCCTGTGGTCGATCTGGTCTTTCCTGTTCGTGCAGACACAGATGGAAACGGCGCTCTACGACGTGACGCGACGCGACGCCTGGCCTGCTCTCGCCGGCATCGCCGTGTTTCTCGAACTGTGTCGCCGTCTGTGGGGTTGGGGTCTGTTCTGCGTCGGCGCATTCGCGGTGGTGTATCTCTTCATCGGACCCTGGATGCCGGGACTGCTGGAGCACACCGGTTTCACGCTCACCGAAACCGCTGAAGCGCTCTGGTACAACACCAACAAGGGCGTGTTCGGTTCAATCACCAACATCGTCCTCAGCACGGTTTTCATCTTCATCATTTTCGGCGCGCTGTTGGAGGGCACCGGCGCTGGCGACACCCTTTTGAAATTCGCCTTTCTCGCCACCCGCCGCACGCGCGGCGGCCCGGCCCACGCCGCCATTTTGGCATCGTCGCTCTTCGGCACGATGTCAGGTTCGACCGTCGCCAACATCGTTGGCACCGGCACGTTCACGATCCCCATGATCAAGCGGCGCGGCTTTTCACCTGCCTTTGCAGCCGGGATCGAGGCTACGGCATCGTCCGGCGGACAGATCATGCCGCCCATCATGGGTGCGGCAGCGCTGGTCATGGCCGACCTGACCGGAGCCGGCTACCTGAATGTCATCGTCGCCGCCCTCTGTCCGGCTCTGTTCTACTATTTCAGCCTGTTCGCGGCGGTGACGGTGGAATCGCGCCGCCAGGGGATCGAAGTCCAGCCGCTGACGATGGACGACCGGATCACCCGGGTCGACCTGATCAATTCGGTGCTGTTTCTCGGACCGATCCTGACGGTGGTCGGGTCGCTGCTGTTTGGACTGTCCACGTCAGCAGCAGGTTTCAACGCGGTCATCGTTCTGCTTGCCTTGTCCGTGATTAACCCCGAGGTTCGCAGCAACCCGCTGAGAGTGTGGAAGTCATTCCTGTCCGGATCGGGATCGGGCGCGAAATTGCTCATTGCCGTTGCCGCGATCGGCATCCTTGTCGGCGCTCTCGATTCCACCGGCCTCGGCCTGAAGGTCGCCAACGTGATCGCGGCGATCCGTGGAGAAAGCCTGTTTTCGGCCCTTTTGGTCGCCATGGTCGGCGCACTGGTCCTCGGCATGGGTATGCCCACCCTGCCCGCCTACCTGATCATCATTCTGGTGATGGGCCCTGCCATCCAGGCACTCGGCCTGTCGATGCTGACGGCGCACATGTTCGTCTTCTACTACGGCGTCGCTTCCTCGCTGACGCCGCCCGTTGCGATCGCGGCTTATGCGGCGGCCCCAATCGCCCAGGCCAACCCGTTGACCACGGCGCTGATGTCGTTCCGGCTCGGCATGGCCAAATTCATCATTCCGTTCGTCTTCGCCTTCTATCCGACACTGCTGATCGTCGAGGATTTCCAGTTGGGCACCTTTGTGTGGATCACGCTGCGCACTCTGTTCTGCATCTGGCTGTTTTCCTCGGCTCTGTCCGCCTATGACCGCGGCAGGCTGAGCATCCCGGAGGTCGTGCTGCGGTTGGTGGCAGCCTTTGCCCTGCTGGCGCTCGACCCGCAGATCTATCTGCCTGCTCTGGCGGTGGGCCTTGCATTGATGGCCTGGGATTGGCGACGCACGCGAGGAGGCGCCATCGATACGGCGGGTTCCAAATGAGCAAGCGTCCCAACTTCATCCTGATCATGACGGATCAGCACCGCGCCGATCACCTGGGCTGCTACGGAAATCCCGTGGTGCGAACACCCAACATAGATGCCCTGGCGGCCGGCGGCCGGCGATGGGATCGTTTCTATGTCGCCAATCCGATCTGCATGCCGAACCGGGCCTCGATCATGACCGGACGCATGTGCTCCCTGCACGGCGCCCGGCACAATGGCATTCCGCTCAGCCGCGATCACACCACCTTTGTCGAACTGCTGCGCGATGCCGGCTACAACACCGGCCTGATCGGCAAATCGCACCTGCAGAGCTTCACCGGCAAGCCGGCCACCAATCGCTTCCAGCCGCAGGAAGGGTTTCACACGCCGTCGCCTCCCTTGCGGGATGCGCACAAGCGCAATCGTCACGGCAGTGAATACGATCTGGAGGTCGTGCCGGCCTGGGACAAGCCGCTGGCCGAGCGGACGGAAGGAGATTTCTACGGATTCGCTCATGTGGAAATCGCTGCCGACCATGCCGACCAGGCCTCCGGCGACTATCACCTCTGGGCGCGCTCGCAGCGATCCGATTTCGATTCACTTGTCGGTCCTGATAACGCCCTGCCCGACAACAGGATCAAGGCACCACAGGCCTGGCGGACGGCGGTTCCCGAGGAACTCTATTCAACATCCTGGATCGCCGATCGATCGCAAGCGTGGCTGGCGCAGTGCGCACGCTCAGACGAGCCTTTCTTTCTGCAGATGTCGTTCCCCGACCCGCATCATCCGTTTACACCGCCAGGACACTACTGGGACATGTACGATCCGGCGGACATCGCGCTTCCCGTCTCGTTCGGAAAGGGCGACCTGCCGCCCATTCGAGCCATGCGCGAAGCCTTGGAGAACGGGACCGATCCGCGAGACAATCAGAACCCCTTCGCCGTAACCGAAGACGAGGCGCGTGCGATCATCGCCCTGACTTACGGCTCGATCACGATGATTGACGATGCGATCGGACGCGTTCTGGCAGACCTCCAGAGTTTGGGGCTTGCGGACGATACGGTGGTGATCTTCACGTCCGACCACGGCGACTACATGGGCGACCATGGCCTGATGCTGAAACTCCTGCTGCATTATCAGGGTATCATCCGGGTTCCATTCATCTGGCGCGATCCAGTGTCTCCCGACCAGGGCAGTCTGGATGGAACGCTCGGTTCATCCATCGATATCGCGGCGACCATCCTTGCCCGTGCCGGAATCCAGCCCTTCAACGGACTTCAGGGCCGCGATCTCCTGTCTGAAAAAGCGCCGGAAGCGATTTTGGTGGAAGAGGACAGCCAGCGAACAATGACCGGCTTCAACAGGCCGCAACGGGTCCGCACCATGGTGACCGACCGCTATCGCATGTCGCTGCGCGAGGGAGAGGACTGGAGTGAGCTCTATGACCTGCAAACCGATCCGCACGAACTCGACAACCGGTACGACGATCCGGAATTTCAATCAGTCAAGACAAGGCTGATCGAGACGATGCTGCGTCGCATGATTTCCCTGCAGGACCGCTCGCCGCTACCGGCCTACCGGGCCTGAGAACCCGGTGCCTCAGGCGTAAGCCTCGCTGGTGACAAAGCGCACGCCGCCTTTTTCCATGTCGGTCAACGCCGCGGCCAACGAGCCTTCGAGGTCGATCGCCCGACAGCAATCGGTAACCAGTGTGGCCTCGAAACCGAGGCGGCGGGCATCCATGGCGGAATAGTAGACGCAGAAATCGGTGGCGAGGCCGGTGAGAACCACATGGTCGACGCCACGTTCCCGCAGATAGCCCGCAAGGCCGGTCTGGGTTGTCCTGTCGTTTTCGAAAAACGCCGAGTAGCTATCGATCGCCGGCCGAAACCCTTTGCGGATGACAAGATCCGCGCCGTGGATGACGAGATCCGGGTGGAAGTCCGCGCCCTGGCTGCCGCGCACGCAGTGCTTGGGCCACAAAACCTGGTCACCGTAATGCATCGGTTTGAGGCTGAACGGTTCGGCGCTGTCGTGATTGTCGGCAAACGAGCTGTGTTCGTCCGGATGCCAATCCTGGGTCAGAATGCTGATTTCAAACAGTTCGAGCAGGCGGTTAACGGCCGGAACGATCGCATCCCCTTCAGCGACCGCCAGAGCACCGCCAGGACAGAAATCGTTTTGGACATCGATGACCAGAAGTGCTGTCGATTCGGTGTTTTCGGACATTTCTGTTTCTCCAGAAATCAGCGTATTCTTGTTAAAATATTGTTTTTATTATCTATTTTGTCTTTACCATTTTGTCGAGAAGTTCCGCGAGCTGTGTCCGCTCCTGCTCATTGAGCGGCGCCAGTGTCTCTTCAGTTATCGTCACCGCGGCATCGACATTGTCGAGATAAGCATTCAATCCGGCCTGTGTCAGCTCCACCAGCAGCCGACGCAGGTCGGTCGGATCGGGTCGTGTCGTGACCAATCCCTTGCGGCTCAGCCGGTCGATCACACCCTTCATGGTGGCCGCGTCCATCGACGTTTGGCGGCCCAGATCGTTCTGAGACACGGTGCCGATTTCGTGGATTTTGGCGAGCGTTGCAAATTGGGTCGGGGTGAAGTTGCCGATGTTGCGGCCGAAAATCGCCAGATGCCGCTGGTTGGCTTGCCGCATGATGAAGCCGATCTGGTCGTCGAGCCGGTAGGCGGTTTCCGGAACCGCCTGTCTTTGTGCTGTGGCCATCCCTGTCCTCGTGGCTGTTGCGAGCTCATATTGACACCCTTGGATGGCTAAGGCAAATTTGTTTGTATGCAAACGAAATTCCGCCGCGGCGCGGTCTGAGGTAACGTCGTGGCCTATGTCCGACCCACCGAGCTCGAAGACGCGCTGGCCTGTCTGGCGACCGGCGATCGGCGCATCGCCGCCGGCTGCACCGACCTGTTCCCGGCAACCAGCCGCCAGACTCTGACCGGCGATATTCTCGACATCACCGCAATACCGTCGCTGCGTGGCATTGTGCGCGCGGAAGCCGGCTATCGCATCGGCACCGCGACCACCTGGACGGACATCTTGAAGGCCGAGCTGCCGGCCGGCTTCAACCAGCTCAAGCTGGCGGCGCGCGAGGTCGGGTCGGTGCAGATCCAGAACGCCGCCACGATCGGCGGCAATCTGTGCAACGCCTCTCCGGCGGCTGATGGCGTTCCGGCGCTGCTCGTGCTCGATGCCGCTGTGGAACTCAGCTCCCAATCGGGCACACGCACCCTGCCGCTCATCGAATTCATCACCGGACCGCGCCAGACGGCGCTCCGTTCAGACGAGCTGCTGACCGCGGTGCTGATCCCGGAGGGTTCCACCTCCGGTAACTCGGTTTTCCTCAAGCTCGGCGCCCGCAAATACCTGGTGATCTCCATCGCCATGGTGGCCGCACGGATCCTGGTCGACAACGGCCAGGTTGCGGACGCGGCCATCGCCGTCGGCGCCTGCAGCGCCGTCGCCACCCGGTTGAGCGAGATCGAATCCGGCCTGATCGGCCGGGCGGTGGGGCCGGATCTCACCAATTCGATCTCCGATGACGCTGTGGCGCATTATCTCGATCCGATCAGCGACCCGCGTGGCGATGCCGCCTATCGTTCTGCTGCCGCGGCGGAACTGGTGCGCCGCGCCATCAGCCAATTGCTGCCGGAAGGGCAGCTTGCAGCATGAATGTCCGACCCGACACATTCGGCCTCAAGGTCAACGGCCAACCCGCCAGCCTGCCGCTCGATCCGGGCCGGCGCCTGAGCCACGTTCTGCGCGAAGACCTCGGTCTTACCGGAACAAAGGTCGGCTGCGACGCCGGCGACTGCGGTGCCTGTACGGTGCTGATCGACGGTGAACCGGTCTGCGCCTGCCTGACGCCCGCCGTTCAGGCGAGCGGCCGCGAAGTCACCACAATCGAGGCCCTGTCGGGCGAGACGCTGGCACCGCTGCAGGAGGCTTTCCTGCGCCATGGCGCCGCCCAATGCGGCATCTGCACGCCGGGCATGTTGATGGCAGCCGTATCGTTGCTCGAGAGCAATCCAGCACCTGACCGCACCGAGGTGGAAGATGCGTTGGGCGGTGTTCTCTGCCGTTGCACCGGCTACAGCAAGATCATTGACGCGGTTTGCGACGCTGTGAAGCCGGCTAAGCAACCGGATTTGCCCGGCTCGGGAAAAGCCGTCGGTGCAAGGCTTGAACGGCTTGACGGCGATCCGAAGGTCCGCGGCACCGAGATTTTCGGCGCCGATTTCTGGCCGCAGGACGCGCTTCTCGTCAGGGCCATCCGTTCTCCGCACGCCCACGCCGGTTTCACATTTGGCGACATCGACGCCTGGAAATCAGCCCACAAAGGCGTGGAGGCGGTGTTTACCGCGGTCGATATTCCCGGCACCAACGTGTTCGGCGTCATCCCGCCGATTGCCGATCAGCCGGCGCTGGCTGAAACCCGGGTGCGCTTTCGCGGCGAACCGGTGGCGATCGTCGCCGGCGAAGCCGGAGCGATCGAGGCGCTCGACCTGGAAAGCTTCCCGGTCACCTGGTCGCCGCAGCCGGAGATCGCCGACATGGACCGCGCACCGGACGGGCCGCAACTGCATGAGAACCGTCCGGACAACATCCTGACGCGGGGCAGGGTGGTGCGCGGCGACGCCGAGACGGCACTTGCCGAGGCACGGTGGACGGTCGAGACGTCGATGGCCACAGGTTTCGTCGAACACGCCTATATTGAACCGGAAGCCGGCGTCGCCTGGGTTGATAGCGATGTACTGACCATGCAGGTCTGCACCCAGGCGCCCATCATGGACCGCGACGACGTGGCCACCATGCTGGACCTGTCGGTAGACCGGGTGCGGGTCATCCCGGCCGCGACCGGCGGCGGCTTCGGGTCCAAGCTCGACATCTCGCTGCAGCCGCTGATCGGCCTGGTAGCGCTGAAAACCGGCAAACCCTGCCGCATGGTCTATACCCGCGCCGAATCCATGGCGACGACCACTAAGCGGCATCCCGGCACCATGACCGCCCGCATCGGCGCCAATGCGGAGGGGCGCATCGTCGGCATGACCTTTCACGGCGACTTCGACACCGGTGCCTATGCCAGCTGGGGCCCGACCGTGGCGACCCGTGTGCCGGTTCACGCCTCCGGCCCCTACCAGACGCCGAACTATCACGCGACGACGCGGGCGTTGCACACCAACGGTCCGGTCTCTGGCGCGTTTCGCGGATTCGGCGTGCCGCAGGCGGCAATCCTGCAGGAAACGGCCTATGACGAACTGGCCGAGGATTGCGGCATCGATCGACTGGAATTCCGCATCAGGAACGCGCTGCGCGATGGCGAGCACTCCGTCTGTGGCCAACAGCTTTTTGGAGTGGGCATTGTGGAGTGCCTGGAAGCGCTGCGGCCGCGCTGGCTCGACATGCTCGAAGACTGCCGCACATTCAATGCCGGATCGGATGTGTTGAAACGCGGCATCGGCGTTGCCTCGTGCTGGTATGGTTGCGGCAACACGGCGCTGCCCAACCCGTCGACCATCCGCCTCGGCATCACCGCCGACGGACGTTTGATGCTGCACCAGGGCGCCACCGATATCGGCCAGGGCTCGAACACGGTAATCACACAGATTTGCGCCGATGCTCTTGGCCTGCCCATCTCCGCATTTGAGCTGATCAGCCCGGACACGGCCCTGACGCCCGATTGCGGCAAGACGTCCGGGTCCCGCCAGACCTATGTCACCGGCAAGGCGGCGGAAGCGGCCGGCCTGGCGCTGCGCGACAAAATCCTGCGCCGCTGCAATGCGGGGCCTGGCGCCGAGCTGCGGCTCCAAGGCGGCCGATTGTCGGTGATCGATGGCGACACGGAGCACGCCATTGCACTTGATGAGGGCGCCGACGACAACGGCTACGCCCTGTCGGTCGAAGAAAGCTACGACCCGCCGACTTCTCCGCTTGACGAAAACGGCCAGGGCACGCCCTACGCGGTCTATGGTTACGGCGCGCAGCTTGCCGAGATCGAAGTCGATACGAAGCTCGGAACGGTCAAGGTCCTGCGCATCACCGCGGCCCACGATCTCGGCCGCACCATCAACCCGTTGCTGGCCGAGGGCCAGATCGAGGGCGGCATCGCCCAGGGTCTTGGATTGGCATTGATGGAAGAGTTCATCCCCGGCCGCACGGAAAATCTGCATGACTACCTGATTCCGACCATCGGCGATGTGCCGCCGATTGAATCGATCCTGATTGAGAAGACCGATCCGGAAGGCCCGATGGGCGCCAAGGGTCTGGGCGAGCATGTACTGATTCCGACCGCGCCGGCGATCCTCAATGCCATTCGCCATGCCACGGGCGCCCGCGTCGACCGCCTGCCCGCTCTGCCACATCGGGTGCTGGCCGCAATCAAACAAACGGGGGCGATCTGATGCGTGCAGGAACGACGTCCCCGAACTTGCAGCCGCCACTCCCGTCGCCGGGAATGCTCCAAATCTTTCGAAATTCACCGCTCGCAACGGAGAAGACATGACGGAACCGCATACCCATGCCGCGCGAGAGGGCTCGGTTCCCGAGGCTGCAGAAGCCGGCAAGGCCAAGCCCGACAAGGTGCGCTGCGATGCCTGCCCGGTCATGTGTTATGTCGCCGAAGGGCGCACCGGCGCCTGCGATCGTTACGCCAACGAGGACGGTCGCATCGTCCGCTGCGATCCGCTGACCATTCTTGACAGGCGCATCGCCGCCGGCGACGAAATCAAGCCTTTCCTCAAGTCCGACTGGGAAGACAAGCCGTTTTCCGGCGGCGAGGTATTTGTTACGGCCATCGGCTCCGGGACCACCTATCCCGACTACAAGCCGGCACCCTTCATCGTTAGCCGCGACATCGAAGGGGCCGACGTTGTAACGGTGGTGACCGAAGCGATCTTTTCCTATTGCGGTGCCAAGGTGAAGATCGACACGGACCGGCACGTCGGCGCCGAAGCAGCGACGGTGCGCGCGGGAGGCGAGGCCATCGGCCATGTGATGACCGGCGAATACGGCTCGCAGATGCTGTCGCTCGGCGGCGTCGACCATTTGACTGGCGGATCCAAGTCGGAAGGCCGCGCCACGTGTGATGCGCTGATGCGGCTGTGCAACAAGGAAGCGGTGGAGTTGGCCATCGACGGCGGCTCAACCGTGCTTGTGCAGGCTGGCAAGCCGCCGGTCGTCGACGGACAGCTCGAAAACCGCATGCGGGTTGGATGCGGCTCGGCCACGATTGGCATGTTCGCATCGCAGTGGGTCGGCCTGGTCGACGAGGTGGTCGTGGTCGACGACCACATCACCGGCGTCGTGTCGGAACACCAGGCCGGCAAAGTGCTCGACTGGCAGGACACCGGCGTCCGCATCAAGGGTCGCCGTTCGACACCGGGCCGCTATTTCCAGGTGGCCGAACCCGGCCTCGGTTGGGGCGGCACCGATGTCGAAGACCCTTTGACCATCCTGGGACCGTGGAATGCCAAGAAGGGCGCAAAACCCGGGCTGACCATGCTGATGGTGTCGACCACGGGCGAACAGTACGGTTACTATGTCCTTGACGAAAACCTGGAACCAAAGCCGGCTAATCTTCCAGAGAATCTGGTTCCCTCGGTGGAACTGATCGGTGAAAACTGTGAACCGGCGATGTGTTCGGTTCTGTTCATGGGCGGCGCCGGCGGATCCCTGCGCTCCGGCGCCACAAAGAACCCGGTCAAGCTGACCCGCTCGGTGCAGAGCACATCGACTCGAGTGACTTGCGGTGGCGCTCCGGTCTATGTCTGGCCGGGTGGCGGCATCACGGTGATGGTCGATGTGACCAGAATGCCAGACAACTCCTTCGGCTATGTGCCCACGCCGGCCATCGTCGCTCCCATCGAGTTCAACGTAAGCCGTGAGGATTATCGCGCTCTCGGCGGCCATGACGACGCCGTACGCACGGTGGACGACATTCTCGCCAAGGGTGGGGAATACGGTTCCTCGACGCGCGCCGTTACGCCCCCAAAGGGCAGCGCCATCAACGGCGGCGGATAATGCCTTGGGAGAAGCCGCGAGCGGTCCTGCTGCCGGACGGCAGGCGGCTGCACCTCAACCATGGGCCCATCGATTTGATCATCGAGGTCTTCGATGCCGATCGAGACGGGTTCTATCGGCGTGCTGTCTCCCGCTTCGAAACTATCCTCGCGCCGCTTGCCGGTGAACTGACAGAATTGCGCCGGCCGATATCCGAAAATCCTGCACTTGAAGGACCCGTGGCGCGACGAATGCTTGAGGCAGTCACACCTATTACCGGCGGATTCGTAACGCCCATGGCGGCTGTCGCCGGAGCAGTCGCCGACGAGATGCTGACTGCGATGCTCGCCGACAACGCGGTGCCGAAGGCCTATGTGAACAATGGTGGCGATATCGCCTTTCACCTGGGACCGGGCGCGCAATTCGATATCGACATCGCCTCACGGCCGATGGGTCATATCGCCATCGGTGCGGACGACCCAATCCGCGGCGTTGCAACATCCGGTTGGCGCGGCAGGAGCCATTCGCTCGGCATCGCCGACTCCGTCACTGTCCTGGCGCAAAACGCGGCACAGGCGGACGTCGCGGCCACCTTGATAGCCAACGAAACGGATCTGCCGGATCACCCGGCAATCCAACGCACCCCGGCAATCGAGCTGTCGCCCGACAGCGACCTTGGCGACCGGTTGGTAACGACGGCAGTCGGCGACCTGACCGGTGCTGAAACCGATGCCGCGCTCAATCGCGGTGCCACCTATGCCGAAGCCCTGCTGACCGCCGGAACCATCGAAGGCGCGGTGCTGATGCTCAACAACGAAGTCCGGTGGGTGACACCGGACACATTGATGCTGGATGAAGGAAAACGAAACCATGGTTGAATTCGTAGTGCGAAAAACCCTGTTGCTGGTCGAAGAGGCAATGCATGAAAACGGGCCACCGCCTGCCACGCCTCGCCGCAAGGCAGCCATGCTCGCCGTCGTGCGCAATCCCTTTGCCGGCAAATTCCAGCCGGACCTGGAAAGTGCCATGGACGACCTGAAGCCGCTCGGCGCGATGATGACCGACCGGTTGATTGCGGCATTGGGCGATGTCGATGCCATCGACGGTTACGGCAAGGGCGCCATTGTCGGTGAAAATGGCGAACTGGAACACGGCGCACTGTGGCATGTGCCAGGCGGCTATGCGATGCGTGACAAGCTCGGTGAAGCCGCCGCGATCGTGCCGTCGTGCAAGAAGGTCGGCGGGTGCGGTGCACGGATCGACATTCCGCTTGGCCATATCAACGCTGCGTACGTGCGCAGTCACTTCGACGGCATGGAAGTCGGTCTCGCGGACGCGCCGCGCGCCGACGAAATCGTCTTCGTCCTGGCCATGGCCTGCGGTCCGCGCATCCACAATCGCATGGGCGGCCTCGAGGCCAAGGATGTCAAAGGCGAGGACGGGCTGCGGTAATTCCGTGCTCGTCAGGAGAACAGTTTTAAATTAGCCGGCTAGTTTCATCGAATGAAGCCTGACCGAATTCAAGCTACCGGGCCAGGCCGGCTTCAGCGAAACGAGCAGCGCAATTTGGGATATCGGCCATTCGGCCGGACGTGACCTCGACAATCAGGCGCGGATTGTCCGAATAGCGCAGGGTTTCGAAGAAGCCGTGCCACTCGATGTCACCATCGCCCGGCAACCAATGCCGATCTGCATAACCATCTGTATCTTGCAGGTGGACGTGGTGAAGCAGCTTGCCGGCACATTTCACGAAATAGTCGATCGGTGGCGCACCGGCCATATCGCTCATCATGCGGGCATGGCCGGTATCGAAAGACACGCGCACGGCGGCGCTGCCGAAGGATTCGACCAGGCGGACCCGGTCGAGAGGGTCGACATCCTGGATATTCTCGATCACCAACTCGCAGCCGATCTCTTCGGCGCGCCGAACCGCCGGTCCCAGCGTCGAATGGCTGGCTTCAAAGATCTGGTCCTTGAGCCCTTCCTGATGACCAAAATTGCGGTGATGCCAGTGGTTGAACGGACTGTGGACGACCATTTGGGTCGCACCAACGGCCTCGGCCGCCTCGAGCGCCTGAAGAAAGCGTCGCTGAACCACCACCTGGATTTCGGAATCAGTCGTGCCGATGTCGAAACCGTAAAAGGGACCGTGGATGCCGATGCGTCCGCCGTGACCGTCGAGGGAGGACCGATAGAGTTTGGCGACGCCCTGCCACTCACCGTCGAGGATCTTTGGATGGCCAAAATCCTGTATTTCGACATCACGGTCGCCGTCGCGCAGCCACGCAAGCAGCACATGCAGCTTGGTCATGTTCAATGCAGCGCCCAAAACAGGCAGGTCCGGTCCGCTTTCCGTCATGGCATTTCCCAAGTATCGGCCAGGTCCACTGCCTCGGCCGGTGGCAATACCATAATCGGTTGCGGTTAAAGAACCGCCAAACCGTCAGCGCGCCAGACCAAGCGCCTCCAGCCGCTTGACGCAATCCGGAATGCCGGCAACGCGGTCCGGAAACACCTCGATCACCATCCGGGGATCATTGGTATGTGCAGCGATCGCCTCGAAAAAAGCGTGCCAGGAAATCGTGCCGTCACCGGGCAGCCAGTGTCGGTCGGCGTGGCCATCCGTGTCCTGAACATGCACATGGTGCAACAACCCGCCGGCGGCCTTGACGAAATAGTCGACTGGCGGCGCACCGCTCATGCCGCGGCTGAGATGGGCGTGACCGGTGTCGAGCGAAATCCGCACAGCAGCGCTGTTGAAGGATTCGACCAGACGCAAACGCTCCAGCGGATCGACATCTTCGATATTCTCGATCACCAGCACGCAGCCGGTCGCCTCGGCACGCTCGATGACCGGCTTGAGGGTGGCATGGACAGCCTCGAACATAACGCCTTTCAGCCAGTCGAAATTGCCGAAATTGTTGTGATGCCAGTGGTTGAACGGGCTGTGCACCACCATCTGGTTGGCCCCCAGCGCTTCACAGATCTCCAACCCCTGCAGCAATCGGCGGCTGACCACCGCCTGAACGTCCGGATCGCCGGATGCCAAATCGAGGCCGATAAAGGGACCGTGAATCCCGAGACGACCGCGATGACCGTCCAGCAGCGGCCGGTAGCGCTCGACAATGGCCCGCCAATCGCCGTCCATCACCCGGGGTTCGTAAAAATCCTGCAATTCCACATCCCGGTCGGCAGCGCGGATCCAGTCTATCAGCCTTTCATAGCCAGGCAGTTGCAGGGCAGCACCCAGTACGGGCAAGTCGGTTTCGGTCATGGCTTTCCCCAGTTCGATCGAGCGCGACAAGCATTGTCGTGTCGCCGTGACAATTCCATGAAATCGACACCGATTTCCACTGGTCAGTACAAAGATCCAGAGCAAAGTTTAGTTCGAGATCCACCGGCATTGGTAGGGCGCAAAACGGATCGTTCCGGAAAATGCCTCAACGGGCTCGCCGGAGAGCAGGTCCGACCACTGGTCGCCGCCGATCAGGTTGAGCGACATGGCAGAGATGTCCACCTCTTCGTCCGAGACATTGTGGATGGCGAAGATGCTTTGCGCCCGATCGGCGCTCTGTCGCCAGAAGCCAAACAGCTTGTCGCCGAGCTGCAGCGTGAACTGCGTGGCGTTGGGGTGGAAAGCCGGCTGGCGGACGCGGATGCCGATCATCCGTCTCATTTCGTCAAAAACGATGCGTTGGCGGGATTGTGGATCGTGGAGCTTTTCCTGCAGGTCGGGATAGTGCCAGCGATGCCGGTTGATGGCGCGGTTGTGACCCGTGGCTTCGGCGGCGGCGTTGTCGTTCGGGGTCGCCAGCAGCGAATGGATATAGAAGGCCGGGATCCCCTCCAGCGCCATGGCAATTGCCTGGCTGCACAGGAAACGTTCGATGTTGAAATCGTCTTCACCGCCCGTCGTTCCCTTCAGCGCATCGAACAGCGACACGTTGATCTCGTAAGGCCGTTTCGCTCCACCGGCAGCCGCGCGCATGCTGACCAGGCCGCCGAAGCTGCGCACCGTATCGATCATCGACTGGATGTCGTCTTCGGCGAGCAGGCCTTCGGCCGGTCGAAGCCCGATGCCGTCATGCGAGGCGGTGAAATTGAAATAGGTGCAGCCCGGCTGCGCCGGCGGCATGGCCATCTGCCAAAGATTGAGGTTTCGCGACGACCCGTTGAGCAAGGCGTGCAGAATCAGCGGCGGCAGCGAGAAATTGTAGATGACATGGGCTTCGTTGCGATTGCCGAAGTAGCTGAGATTTTCAACGTTCGGCACATTCGTCTCGGTGATCAGAACCAGCGGCTCCTCATCGAAATCGGCAAGCAGGCGCATCAGCCGCACGATGTCATGGGTCTGACGCAGGTGAATGCACGACGTGCCGACCTCCTTCCAGACGAAAGCCACCGCGTCGAGCCGGATGGTGCGCACGCCGCGATCGATGTGGAACCGCATGATGCGCAGGAACTCAAGCAGCACTTCTGGATTGGAAAAATCGAAATCGACCTGGTCGTGGGAGAAGGTGCACCAGACATGTCGCTCTCCGTTGGCCGTTTCCACGGGACACAACAGGGGATGCGCACGCGGCCGAACCACCAGGGAAAGATCGTCTTCAACGGATGCCTCGAAAAAGAACCGGTCGTAGGGTGGGCGGCCTTCACGATAAGCCTGGAACCACGGACTTTGGCTGGAACAGTGATTGAGCACCAGGTCGGACATCAGCTTGAAGCGGCCGGAAATTCGCTCGACATCCGTCCAGTCTCCCAGCGCATCATTGACCAATCTGTAGTCGGTGATGGCGAAGCCGTCATCGGAGGTGAATGGAAAGTAGGGGAGGATGTGAACGCCGTTGATGCAGCCGGAAAGGTGCTGGTCGAGAAAGTCGTTCAGAAGCTGCAGCGGGCGGCTCTCACTGTCGACGATACTGTCGCCATAGGTGATGACATAGCTGTCCCGTTCGCTCCAGATGGGTTTGCTCAACTGCCGGCCGCGGCGTCGTGGCCGCGCCCCGCCGCCCCAATAGGCATCGACTGCCTGGTCACATAGGCGTTCGGCGTCATGATCTGGATAGATATCGACCAGCAATTGGTGCAGCCCATCACGCAGCCGCGTTGGAACATCGCGCTTTGACCGGGTTTCCGATTGCTTGCCCTGCGCAGCCATGATGTCGTTCATTGCCTCCCTGCATCCCGACCCACCAATCAGGATTGTAACGGAACCTCCCATAGATCCGTTCCGAAAGCGCTTTCGTAACACTATCGCACGCACCCGCAAAGCCCTGTCGCGATCAATTCAGCCTACAGTCGAAATGAATCTGGATTTGCGACGGCCCAGTCTCTACGGTCGATCCGGATTTCACTGAAAGGCTTCAGATGGACAAAAGCGAATTTCGAACCTGGTCGCACCGCGCCAGTGACTGGTCTGCCGATTATCTGGACACGCTGATCGACCGTCCGGTACGCCCTCAGGTCGAGCCGGGCGATATCGGCGCCATGCTTCCGGATTCTCCGCCCGATGCCGCGGAAGAGATGGAGACGATTTTCGCCGATTTCGAGCGCATCATTCCGGGCGGCATGACCCATTGGCAACATCCCCGGTTCTTTGCCTATTTCCAGAGCAATGCCGCACCGGCAGCCATCATCGCCGAACAATTGGCCGGCGCCATGGCAACCCAGTGCATGCTGTGGCAAACCTCGCCGGCCGCCACGGAACTCGAAGTGCGCATGGTCGACTGGCTCCGCCAGGCGCTGAACCTGCCGGATAGTTTCAGCGGAACGCTGCAGGACACCGCCTCGACCGCGACCCTGTGCGCGATCCTGACCATGCGCGAGCGGGCGCTCGACTGGACCGGCAACCAGACCGGACTGTTCGGCCGGCCGCCGTTGCGCGTCTATGCCTCCACGGGAACCCATACATCCATCGACAAGGCCATGTGGGTGTCCGGCCTGGGGCAGGACAATCTGGTCAAGATTCCGACCGACGAAAACCAGGCTCTCGACGTTGAAGCACTTCGGGCGGCCATCCGTGCCGACCGGGAAGCCGGCTTGGTGCCGGCCGGCATCGTCGCCTGTGTCGGCGGCACGTCGACCGGTGCCACGGACGACATCGCCGCCGTGTGCAAAGTCGGCACGGACGAGGGTCTCTACGTCCATGTCGATGCCGCCTGGGCCGGCACGGCGATGATCTGCCCCGAGTTCCGCACACTCTGGAGCGGCGTGGAGGCGGCCGACAGCATCGTTTTCAATCCGCACAAGTGGCTGGGCGCCTCCATGGAATGCTCGGCCCATTTCGTCCGCGATTCTGAAAGCCTTGTCCGCACGCTGGCCATCCACCCGGAATATTTGAAAACCCACGGCAAGGAAGGTTTCGTCAATTTCAGTGAATGGTCCGTGCCGCTCGGCCGCCGCTTCCGCGCCCTCAAACTGTGGTTCCTGATCCGCGCCTATGGCCTGGACGGTCTGCGCACCCGTATCCGCAACCATGTCGCCTGGGCACAGGAACTTGCCGAAATGCTTGACGCCGAACCGGACTTCGAGATTACCACCGCACCGGTGCTCTCGCTGTTTTCCTTCCGACATGTGCCGCAGGGCTTCGACGGCGATCTTGATGAACACAACCGCAATCTCATCGACGCCATCAATGATGACGGACGGATCTATCTGACCCAGACGCTGAACGAGGGCAAGCTGGTCATCCGCTTCGTCGCTGGCCAGTTCGAGATGCAACGCGAGGATATGCTCACCGCGTTCGAAGCGATTCGCGACATCGCGCGAGCTCTGTAGAGCCGGATGGCAACGAGGCACCAGCTGATCCGGTTCTTCTGGCTAGTTGGCGGATTTCTCAGCCTCGCCGCCGGCATTGTCGGAATCGTGGTGCCGCTGCTACCGACCACGCCGTTCCTGCTGCTCGCCGCGTTTTGTTTCGCCCGCGGATCGCAACGGCTGCACGATTGGCTGGTCAACCATCCGCGCCTCGGTCCGCCAATCCGCGACTGGCAGGCGCATGGCGCCATATCGCGCCGGGCCAAGTGGATGGCGATGGTGGCCATCGTCGCAGTTTTGCTCGCAAGCTTCCTGTTCGGCATCGCGACCCACATCATCGTGATCCAGCTCGTGGTCCTGTCGGCGGTGAGTACTTTCATCCTGACCCGTCCGCTGCCGCCGGACGATCACTGATCGCCGTGTCTCCATTACCGGGTTGTCATCTCCCGGCCATCGAACTGTAATGGAACGGACACCCGCGTGTCATTTGCCACGAATTAGTCTGGTTCAGCATCGGACTAAAGGGGGATTGAGACCATGCGGATACTGACTTTGCTTTTGGCGCTGCTAGCGGTCTGCACGCAGGCGCAGGCGCATTTCTCGGAAGACGTACGCACCCGAACCCTCGTTCTGGCTGAAGACAGCGACGCCCTACGCGTCTATATGCAGGCACCTCTTCCGTTGATCTTCTCTGACCTGATCGCCGGGTCGCAGGCCAGCGGCGAGCGGCTGCAGTCACCCTATCTCTATCTCGATGACACTGGCGCCATCTGGCTCTATCACCTGTCATTGCAAGCTGTCGCCAACGACGATGCCGGTCTGCGCAAGCGCCTGGCAGACTTGCTGGTCTGGGAGCAGGATGGCAGCACGCTGACTGCAAAGCTTCAAAGGTACCGAATTGCGGCGGCAGCGGAACACGGGGATTTCGACGGTATTGATGCGGCTCGCACGGAGCTTGCCAAGCCCGGTGCAGAAATCGATCCGGTCTTCGGCGATGCCGTGATCGAGGCCGAGTTCCTGCTATCAGGCGCCTCTCCAGACGGCACCCTGACGATCCGTTCCGGATATCCCGAGCTGGTGCTCGGCGATGGCATGACCATCGAGAACGTGGTCGTCGATGCACGCGTTTCGCCGCCCTATACCTTCACCCGCGACGGCCAGTTGCAGGAGCCGCTGCACATCGACGGCAGCCGGATAAATGCGGCGCTGGAATTCGTCTGGCAGGGCATCCTGCACATTGTCGAGGGACCCGACCACGTGCTGCTGGTGGTCTGCATCGCGCTCGGCGCCGGGCTGACCATGCGGCTGTTCTGGATGGTCACGGCGTTTACCGTCGGCCATTCCGTAACTCTGATCGCCACGTTTCTCGGTGCTACGCCGAGCTGGTCCTGGTTCATCCCGGTGGTCGAGGCCGGCATCGCCGCATCGGTGCTCTATGCCAGCATGGTTGCGCTGTTCCGGAAATCCGGATCGCCCTGGGTTTTCGCCCTGATCGGGATGCTGCACGGTCTTGGTTTCTCGTTCGTGCTGGGCGACATCCTCGGACGCGATTCACCGAACCTGGTGCTGTCGCTTGCAGCCTTCAATGTCGGCATCGAAGTCGGCCAGGTGGCGCTGTTGGCGGCCACGTTGGGCATCGTATTCGTGCTGTCGCGGCTGTCGATGGCGACGGTCCAGCCCGCACGCATGGTGGTGCTTTGCGCTATCGCCGTGATCTCCACCTGGTGGATTTTCGAGCGCCTGTCGGCGGTCGTTTAGAGCGTGAAACTAAGCGCCTTCAGTTTCTTGGAAGCGCGAGATGCCACCGATTTTCTGCTGTCGGCGCTGAGGCGGTCGAGGTGGGGCTTGAGCCATTTCGCCAGAGCTCCGTCTTTGGACGCCCATTTCGACAGGGTTTCCATCGTTGCGTTGAGCACGATCCAGTCATCGTGGTTCTTCAGATTGCGCTTCATGATGTCCGTCGCCGCCTTCCTCTGCCCGTCATTCATATCCGACGAGAGGCGATCAAAGAGCTGTGCCAGGGTCCATTGAGCCGAAGCCTGGTCGAGTGCTCCAATTTGTTCGATAAAGCGATCGACGTATGGCACCAGCAGTTCGTGACGCTCGGCCTCGACACGCTTCATGGCGTTCGACGTCCGCAACCGAACGACTTCATCCTCGCTCTCGTAACAGCGAAACAGCTCGTCGAAGCGTTCCGGTTCGGACAAAACCAGATCGACCACCTCGACCGTTCGTCCCAGTGAATTCGGATGCCCGCCGGCAAGCATGTCTTGGAATGGTTCGGTCATGGCTGGCCAAAGTAGCTGACCTTGGCGCTCTGGAAAACTGCTCTCCGTCTTGTCCTCACCGGGTCAGGCAGCGACCTCCTCAAGCGCCACATCGTAGCCCCAAAGTGTCCTCAGGTGTTTGAGCGTCGCGTCGCGCAGCTCGGCGTCAAGCGGCACCCCGTCGCGCTTGACGTGTTGCAGCATCAGTTTGCGATCGCCGAGCAGGTCGACATCGACGACCTGGACATGCGGTTCCTGCGAGGCAACGTCGTAGTTCTGCGCCAGCACGTCGCGCACCTGGTGGAACCCCCGTTCGTCATGAATGCCCGAGACCAGGTAGTACGGATCGTCGGCCTTGTCGGTGACGGCAAACATGCGGAAGCGGCGGATCACCGCCGGACTGAGAAACTGCTGGACGAAGGATTCGTCGCGGTAATTGGCCCAGGCTTCGGCAAGCACCGAGCGCCAGTCCTTCTCGCCGGCGAATTCCGGGAACCATTCGCGATCCTCCGCCGTCGGTTCTTCGCAGATACGTTTGATGTCCTGCATCATTGCAAACCCGAGTGCGTAAGGGTTGATCCCGCTGAAGCGCGGGTCATCATAGTCCGGCTGGAACAGCACATTGGTATGGCTGTGCAGGATTTCCAGCAGGGCTCCGTCGGACAGGAGGCCTCTGGCATGCATTTCGTTGACGATGTGGAAATGCACGAAAGTGGCGCAGCCCTCGTTCATCAACTTGGTCTGTTTCTGCGGATAGAAATACTGCGCGATGTTGCGGATGATGCGCAGCAATTCGCGCTGCCAGGTCTTCAGCACCGGACTGTAGTGCTCGAGGAAATAGAGCAGGTTTTCCTCCGGCAGGTGCAGTTCCCGCTTGCGTTCCATGGCTTCCGCATTGGCCGATGCCGATTGGGTTGCGTCCCTGAGCGTGCTCCACAGGTAGTTGACCGTCTGCTCCTCGTGGCGCTGGCGTTCCTCCTGCCGCTGCTGTTCTTCGCGCAGCGACGGCGCCCGTGGACGTCGGTAGCGGAAGACGCCGTTAGGCATCAGCGCATGGCCTGCGTCGAGCATCGCCTCGACCGCGGCGACACCATGAACTTCCTCGCATTCGGCAATGTAGCCGCGGGCATATTCCAGATAGTCGAGGATGCCGCCGGCATCGGTCCACTGGCGAAACAGGTGGTTGGACTTGAAAAAGTGATTGTGACCGAAGGCGGCATGCGCCATCACCAGGGTCTGCATCGGCATGGAGTTTTCCTCCATGCAGTAGCTGATGCAGGGATCGGAATTGATGACGATCTCGTAGGCCAGCCCCATGGCGCCCTTGCGGTAGTAGCGCTCGTTGGTGACGAAATGCTTGCCGAAGGACCAGTGGCGATACATCAGCGGCATGCCGATGGAGGAATAGGCGTCGAGCATCTGTTCCGATGAGATAATCTCGATCTGGTTGGTGTAGACATCCAGTTTCAGATCGTTGCGCGCCACATCCTCGATCGCGTCATAGACCGAACGCATGGTCTCGAAAGTCCAGTCGGCACCATCGAACAGCGGTTCCTGCTTTTTGGCCGCTCTAGCCATCGGTGCCTCCGGCGGATTTCTTGGCAAAGAGTTCGCGGAACACGGGATAGATGTCTGCCGGTTTGGCAATGCGCTTCATGGCGAAATTCGGCCATTCGCGCGCCACGCGACGGTAATTGCGCCAGAGTTCGATGCCGTTTTCCTCGCTGTTGAGGAATTCGGCCTCCGCCTCGTCGACGATCTCGACATAGGCGAAATACTGGCAGCACCGCATCAGGTCCTCATTGAGCAGCGCCACGCATTTTTCCGAGTCGCCGGAGAAATTCTCCCCATCCGAGGCCTGGGCCATATAGATGTTCCATTCCGACGGGGAGTAACGCTCTTCGATGATGCGCTTGGCTTCGGTGAGGGCCATCGAGACCACCGTTCCACCGGTTTCAGTTGCGTAGAAGAAGGTCTCCTCGTCGACCTCCTGGGCATTGTGCGTGTGGCGCACGAACACCAGGTCGATGGATTTGTAACGCCGAGACAGGAACAGGTGCAGGAGCACGAAGAACCGTTTCGCCAGATCCTTCTCGCGCTCACCCATGGAGGCCGACACGTCCATCAGGCAGAACATCACCGCCTGCTCGCGCGGCTCCGGCCGCTGTTCGAAATAGTTGTAGCGCACGTCCAGCGGATCGATGTAGGCGATCACCCGTTTGCGCCGCAGCGTGTCCTCCAACAGGGTGCGCAGCCGCTTGAGTTCCTCCCGCTGCTCCGGCGTTGGCGACGATACTTTTTCGAGTGCGAAAATCTCCTCGCGCAACGCCCGCACTTCCCGATCCTTGGGACGCTTGAGTGCGAGACGGCGCCCCAGCGAGTTGCGCATGGTGCGTTCGAGATTGATGTTGGCCGGCGAGCCGGTGATCGAAAATCCGGCGCGATGCGGCCGCTTGAGCTGGATCTGTTTCAGCCCGCGCTTGACCAGATTGGGCAATTCCATGTCCTCGAAAAACAGATCGAGGAATTCATCGCGCGACAGCACGAAGAGGAATTCGTCGTCGCCGTCGCCGTGGTCGCTGCCGGTCTTGCCGCGACCGCCACCGGCGCCCGCCGGCGGTTTGCGAATGCGATCGCCGGTGCTGAAAGTCTTGTTGCCGGTGGTTACGGAATCGCGCCGACCAGCCTTGTTGGAGTGCCGGAAGGTTGGCTCGGCGATCGAATCCGCCGGAACGGTGACGTTCTCGCCGCGGTCGGCGTCGGCGATGCCGCGCTTGCGCACCGCCTCGTCGACCGATTTCTTGACATGCGAGCGCACCCGCTTGAGGAATCGCCGCCGGTTGCCGAGGCTCTTGTCCTTGGGATTGAGGCGGCGATCGACGAAATGACCCATGGGGCTTGTGTCCTCGCTACTTCAGACTTCAGAGCAAAGGGCGATAGGTTTGCATCATTTGACCGTGGCGATTTTGGTCTCTGGCTAGGCGGATTGCTCGCCGTGGTGCCACCCCACCACAAGTGCAAGCCAACGACGCCAGGGGCCAAAAGCGCCCGGCCCGAAGGGTGGCTGCATATCGGCCCATCGGCGGCGTTGCGTCGCTTGCCCGATGCACCACATCGCGCTGCGCGACGCGCCTTGCCGAGTGGAGCCGATCTGCAGCCATCAAATGATCCAAACCTATCGCCCTTTGCTCTCTAGCCCGCCTTGTTGACGCGCATGTACCACTCGACGAGGCGGCGGACCTGGCGGCGGGTGTAGCCGCGCTCGATCATCCGGTCGACGAACTCGTGGTGCTTGGCATCAGCCTCCTTGTCGCGCTTGGCGCCGAAGCTGATCACCGGCAGCAGGTCTTCGACCTGGCCGAACATGCGCTTCTCGATCACCCCGCGCAGCTTCTTGTATTTGCGCCAGTCGGGGTTGCGGCCATTGTTCTCCGCCCGGGCCCGCAGAACGAACTTCACCACTTCGTTGCGAAAGTCCTTCGGGTTGGCGATCCCGGCCGGCTTCTCCACTTTCGACAGTTCCTGGTCGAGGATCTCGCGGTCGAACATCTGACCGGTGTCCGGGTCCTTGAAATCGTGCTCCTCGATCCAGGCATCCGCATAGGCGATGTAACGGTCAAACAGGTTCTGGCCGTAGTCGGAATAGGATTCCAGGTAGGCCTTCTGGATCTCGTGGCCGATGAACTCCGCATAGCGTGACATCAGTTCGGCCTTGAGGAATTCCAGGTACCGGCCTTCCACTTCTTCGCTGAACTGTTCGCGCTTGATCGCCTGTTCCAGCACATACATCAGATGCACCGGGTCGGCGGCGATCTCGTCGGTGTCGTGGTTGAACGTCTCCGACAGCACCTTGAAAGCAAAGCGGGTAGAGGTGCCGTTCATGCCCTCGTCGGCGCCGGCCACGTCACGGTATTCCTGCAGCGACTTGGCCTTCGGATCCGTATCCTTCAGGGTCTCGCCGTCATAGATACGCATCTTTGACAAAAGCGTCGAGTTCTCGTGGTCGTGCAGCCGGGTCAGCACGCTGAAGCGTGCCATGATGTCGAGGGTTTCCGGCGCGCATTGCGCTTCGCGCAAAGCACTATCGCGCAACAGCTTGTCGTAGATCTGCGATTCCTCGCTGGCCCGCAGGCAGTAGGGCACCTTGACGACGCTAATCCGATCGAGAAACGCTTCGTTGTTGCGGTTGTTCTTGAACTGCTGCCACTCCGCCTCGTTGGAGTGGGCGACGATGATGCCGTTATAGGGAAAGGCGCCGATGTTCTCGGTGCCGACATAGGAACCCTCCTGGGTCGCCGTCAAAAGCGGGTGCAGCACCTTGATCGGAGCCTTGAACATCTCGACGAATTCCAGGAGCCCTTGGGTCGTGCGGTTGAGGCCGCCCGAATAGCTATAGGCGTCGGGATCGTTCTGGCTCAGATGTTCGAGCTTGCGGATATCGAGCTTGCCGACCAGCGACGAGACGTCCTGGTTGTTTTCATCGCCCGGCTCGGTCTTGGTGACGCCGACCTGGCGCAGCTTCGACGGGTAGATCTTGGCGATGGAAAACTTCGAGATGTCGCCATCGAACTCGTCCAGCCGTTTGACCGCCCAGGGCGAGATCAGACCGGTCAGCAGTCGTCGCGGAATGTTGTACTTGTCTTCGAGCAGGTCGCCCATGCGCTCGGGATTGAACAGGCCAATGGGAGATTCGAACACCGGCGAAACCTGCTCGCCGGCCTTGAGCACATAGATCGGCTCCTGCTCCATCAGTCGTTTGAGGATCTCGGCAACGGTCGACTTGCCGCCGCCGACGGGACCCAGGAGGTAGAGGATCTGCTTGCGTTCTTCGAGACCCTGGGAGGCATGTCGGAAGAAGCCGACGATGCGTTCGATCGTCTCTTCCATGCCATAGAGATCCGCGAACGCTGGATAGCGTTTGATGGTCCGGTTCAGAAATATCCGACTGAGCCGCTGGTCCTGGCTGGTATCGACCAGTTCCGGCTCACCGATTGCGGCGATCATCCGTTCCGCCGCTGTAGCGCGCATGCCCGCATCTTCACGACATGCAAGTAGGTAGTCTTGCAGGGTAATCTCTTCCACCTTGGTTCGCTCGTAAACCTCGGATTGTAGAGAAAACACGTCCATCGTCGTCGTCCTTTCCTGTACTAGCGCCCTCCTCCCACGGCCATTTCTGTCTCACTACCTAAGTTGGTGCCGGGGCTTACGCTGGGCGAATCAAATCAAGTTGAAATGCTTGCGAAGCCTGCCGGTGATTTGCCTGCCCCAAATTCACCGAATCAGGGATCCGTCTTCAAAGTGTAACACCAAAATATGGCGTCGACTCATCAAATCCGATCTGGATACAGTCTGCATACTAAGCCGAAAGGAGATTTCGCGGCGCGAGGGGCGCGGAATCAACAAAAATGAACGGCTTTAATAATCTCCCCGCGGCCCAAACTTTTTTTCACAGCAACAAAGCCCGAGGGGGAACTCGAAACGAATCCGGCGAAAAAGGGAACGAATATGGCAGCCCCGTTCACATCGTCGTGTTGGCATGGCCCGGCAGCACCTCAACCTGTCCCACTATGGGGAACAGCGGGAGGCAACCGTCAGGCCACGACGACCAGATAGAGAATGCTTGCGGTGATCAGGGCGATGCCTGCGAGTTCCTTTTTCGCAATGACTTCACGAAAGAAGAGTGCCGACGCCAATAGCGAGAAAATGACCTCAATCTGTCCGACGGCAAAGACATAGGCGGCGTTCTGCAACGTGAATGCGGTGAACCAGCACAGCGAACCGGCCATGCCGGTAATCCCCATCCAGACCGCGGTCCGGCGAGCCGACACCATGCGGGTGATTTCACCGGGCTCCCGCAACCGAAGCCAGATGAGCATGGCCACCGTCTGACCGATCGTGACCAGCATGAGCGAAATGCTGGACCGAAACAGCGGATCGTCGCTCGTGATCTCCAGGGTCGCACCGCGATAGCCGACGGCGGAGAACGCGAAAAAGACGCCCGACAAAACGCCCAGCCCCGTGCCGAGATTGAAGACGCGGGACAGGAATGTCCCTTCGGTGTCACCAGGTTTTTGCGACAGCACCAGGACGCCGATCAGCCCCAAAAAAATGGCAACGAAACCGGCCAGCGAAATCCGGTCCCCGAGGACAGCCAGGCCGACCAGCGCCGTCAGCAGAACCTCGGTTTTCTTGAAGGTGATGCCGACGGCGAAATTGCGTTGCTGAAACAGCGCGACCACGCACCAAGTCGCCAGGATTTGCGACAACCCGCCGATGAACGCGTAGCCCCAGAACAGAGGTCCGAGAGTGGGAACGCCATGCCCCATGGCGAGGGCATAGCCTAGCGCGAGCACCGTGATGAAGGGGACGGAATAAAAGAAGCGGGAGCATGTTGCGCCGCCCGTCGACAGGGTTCCCATGCTCAATTGCTTCTGAAGCATGAAGCGCAGGGTCTGAAACGCGGCCGCAGCGATCGCGATGAAAATCCAGGCTTCCATGACTTCAGCTGTCTCTGTTGTTTGGATGGTGCGCCGGTGCTACCGGCTGGGTGGGACCTTGCACCATTGTGTCACCATCCGGTCTCCTCGGGCAAGGATATCGGCCGATAATCGATCAGGGCTTGAGATCGGGAAGCAGGAACGCCTTGCGTGCTTCGGCGCTCATGATCCGCTCCCGGGAATAGAGCGCAGTCAGAGGATTTTGCGTCAGCAGATCCGGGTTGTTCGCTAGAAAGTCCTGCGCATCATTGCAATCCCGATGGTTCATGCGTTCGGCAATGATGCTGAGGAAGGCAACGGTAATCGTCGCGTTGAATTTGTCGCCCGCGCCGGCGCGTGTCGCCACGGTGTTGATGATGTCGGCATAGCGGTAGGCGGCGGTCAGGAACGCGTGCCGTCTCAGCATCTCGAAGGCCACACCCACATGGTGTTCGTGGCTGAAGCTCCCGGCATCGACCTCATATCTCTCGAAGTCGTCGGTCATGCTTGCGTAGTCCGTGCCCATGGCACCGATCTCCCATCCTGGATCTGAAAAACAGGCAGCGCAAACCGCGCTCCTGCTCCTACCAATTTTGGTACCAACGTACCATTCTGTCAAGGTAGCGCACTTAACTCCTCCTAATCGCTGGTGATGCGCAACGTTACCATGGTACAAAATGACCAAAGAGGAGCCGCGGCATGCCAGGAACCAGAAAGACAGTCGAACGCGTTCAGACGGGGGTACGCATTGAAAAACGGGTCCTCCAGGTGCTGAAGGCACTGGCCGCGCGACACGAAATGGGACTGGGTGATCTGATTGAAGGCATCGTGCTCCACAGTTTCGAGGGGAAGTCGCCCTTCGACAAGGAGTCGCTGGAGTTCATCGACCAGATGCGCAAGGCCTATCGTCTGGACCTGACATCGGCGGACAGCCACAAGCTGACCGAGGAGTAACACGTCTGGGCTTCCGTCACCGCAAACGGTGGCCACCGCGGCAAACATGTGCAAGTGTTTGACAGGTCAAGTGTTGGGAGGTTGTCATGAGTCTGTTGGAAGCACTGGCAGAAGCCGTCGTGAACGTATCCGCGGCGAAGAACGCAGGTGGTGCAAGATCCGGCCATCACGGAACTGGCGGATTGCTCGGCCAGCTCCAGGGCGGTGGTGGCCTCGAAGATCTGCTGGGGGCAGCACTTGGCGGTCACGGCGGCCGTTCCTCCGACGGGCGCGCCCAGGACGGTTTGGGTGGACTGCTTGAATCGCTGGCACAGTCGTCCGGCAGAGGCGGATCGGGTGGCGGTCTCGACGATCTTTTGGGACAATTGATGGGCGGCGGGCAGGGCGGCGGAAGCGACGGACTCGGCCAGATCATCGGCGCGGTTGCCGGCGCGCTTGCCAATTCCGGCGGGTCGCAAGGCGCCGGCGGCTCATTCGGCGATCTGCTGAATCAGGCCATTGCCGGCAGGGGGCGGGGCGCAATGCACCTGCAGCCCTCGGAACCGCAGGAAGTGGCCGCGGGCCTGATGCTGCGGGCAATGATCCAGGCGGCGAAATCTGACGGCCGGTTCGACCAGGCGGAGCAGGACAAATTGCTCGGCCGACTGGGCGACGTCAGTTCTGCCGAACGCCGGTTCGTCAACGACGAGTTGAACAAGCCGATCGACGTCGAAGGCCTGGTTCGCGATGTGCCGCGAGGTCTTGAAACCCAGGTCTATGCCATGTCGGTGATGGGCATCGATCTCGATAATCAGAACGAAGCCCGCTATCTCGACCAGCTTGCGAGAAGCCTTGGCATCGACGAGAGAACCGTCAATGCCATCCACGCCCAGATCGGCGCGCCCGACCTCTATCGGTAAACCCGCCTCACTGAGGTTTTTTCATCGGCTGCGTAACCACAGGCGTTACGTTTACGCGCGCCACATGTCGCAATTCTTCAAGACTTGGGCGAAGCCCCTGTGCAGAGATCGGTGCCCTGTGATGACCCTCAACAGACGGGAAGGGCCCCGATGCACTTCAGATACACAATCCTCTACGTCGATGACGTTGCAGCCTCGCTCGACTTTTTCGAACGCGCTTTCGGCCTGGAAAGGCGCTTCCTGCACGAAAGTGGCGACTACGGTGAGCTTGTAACGGGTGAAACCAGACTTGCATTCTCGTCGACCGCGCTGATGCGGCAGCTGGACAAGAACCCGGAGAAACCGCGAGCCGACGCGCCGGTCTTCGAAATTGCCTTCGAAACCGACGATGTCACCGCTGCCCTCGCCGGGGCGATTCAAGCCGGCGCTGAACTCATCCAGGACGCGCGCGATGAGCCTTGGGGTCAGACCACCTCCTATGTGAGCGATCCCAACGGCTATCTCATCGAGATCTGTTCGCCGGTCCAGTTGCCGAGCGCCGGTTGAGCGATGTCGTCGAGCAGCGCCTCGTTTCGGCGCAGCTCGGACGGCGCCTTCCCGAACCAGCGTTTGAATTCGCGGGTCATGTGCGCCTGATCGCTGTAGCCGCTTTCGAAGGCGATATCGGCTAGAGGCAACCGGCAGGGCAACATCGACGCGGCACGCCGCGCCCGTCCGAGCAGGCGCCAGAACTCTGGCGGGGGTAGAGAGAGGTCCTTGAGCCTGCGCTGCAGCGTCCGCACAGTCACGCCGACGGATTTCGCGGCACCGGGAACAGAGACGCCGGGCTCAATCAGCGCGTCGATCACCTCATCGCTGGTCACCGCATGGGCACTGATCCAGTCTTCCGGGCAATCGGCGCCCGCCGCCATGGCATCGATCGCTTTCGACGATATCGAGGTTCCGGGGCGTAGGCGGTAGCCAGCGATCCTGGTGCCGGCACGAAGCACGACCGTTCGGGGCTGAAAATCCCAATCGGTCAGCCTGAGTACGCGCTCTCCCTGCGTGTCGGAGATCACAAGAATGTCGCGACAGCCATCGGGACAAATCGTGGCGGTGGTCTCAGTCGCGGTCTCAAATTGCCAGGCATGGTAGAGCGTGGGCTTGGTCATTGGACATTCCCCATAACAACATCCTGACACCGACCTCACGACCACATCAAGCACCATGTTCGAATGGACTACCGTGACTGCTCGTGGCAGAAATCACCCTATGACATCAATTTCTGCCAACTCTCAGCAGTCATCTCGCGACAAACACCTCATCGTCTATGTGGTGTTTCCGGACATTTCGCTTTTGGATCTTGCGGGTCCACTGCAAGTGTTCTCATGGGCGCGCCATGGTGATGGCGATCTGGCCTATGACACCGTGATCCTGTCGAGCCGGGGTGGGCCCATTCCGACCGATACGATCATGACCGTTGAAACCGAACCGGTTGATGCATGGACTGATCGTGCGATCGACACGCTTTTGATAATTGGCGGCGACGGGGTCTATACCGCCGCCGGTGATGAGCAATTCGTTCAGAGCATCGCGGCCATGGTCGGAAACGCCAAGCGCATCTGTTCTGTCTGTTCCGGTGCCTATCTTCTGGCTGCGACGGGTGCGTTGGATGGACGGCGCACGGCCACCCATTGGGAGGACGGCGATGCCCTGCGCGCCCGATTCCCCGATGTCCGGGTCGAGCTGGACCCGATCTACATCCGCGACGGTCACATCTGGACGTCGGCGGGCGTCACCGCCGGAACCGACATGGCTCTGGCAATCGTTGCGGAAGATCTGGGCCTGGAGGCCGCGTTGGAACGGGCCAGGGCGCTGGTCACCTACATGGTGCGACCCGGCGGGCAATCGCAGTTCAGTCCGATGCTGGAGCGTCAACGGCGCGACCGCAAGGGTCGGTTCGATGACCTGCATGCGTGGATCGCCGCAAACCTGCGAAAGGACCTGCGTGTCGAGGATCTTGCGGACCAGGTAAACATGGGATTGCGCACATTTCACAGATCCTATGTCGCTACCATGGGAGCGACTCCAGCCAAGGCCATTGAAGCCATCCGTTTGCAAACGGCGCGTGAGCTGCTGGAAACAACCGGCACAAGCATCAAGGCCATCGCTGCGAAATGCGGCTTCAAGGATGCCGAACGGATGCGGCGGTCTTTCTCCCGACAGCTGGGGATATCGCCTGTCGACTATCGGCAACGGTTCAATCTTGACGTTCGCAACACCTGAAAACCGTGTCCGAAATAGTTGGCGTTTTGTCACTTTGTCAGGCTGTTGTCGGGATATCCTGACCCGCACACGGAATGAAGCTCGAGGCACAGCCATGAAAGACCTTCCTGAGATCCTGAACTGGCGGCGGATCAATCAACGGATCACCACGTCGGGCCAGCCGACCGAGTCACAGATGGCTGACATCAAATCCTGTGGCGTCACCCATATCGTCAATCTTGGCATTCACCACAATGGCAAGGGCGCATTGGATGATGAACCGGGCACGGTCTCGGCGCTGGGCATGGAATATGTCTACATTCCCGTCGATTTCGCGAACCCGACGAATGCAGATTATGAGGCGTTCAAGGAAGCGCTTGCCGGGCACCCGGACGCAACGATCCATGTCCACTGTATCTACAATGCCCGGGTGAGCGCCTTCTTCTACCGGTACGCCGCGGAAGGGTTTGGCCTGTCGGAATCTGACGCGTTTCAGAACATGGAGAGCATCTGGCGGCCAGGGTCCGACTGGGCCGATTTCGTCGGGATCCCCCACGCAGCGGGGCAGCCCAACCGCTACGCCGGCGAGGATTATTGACTGCTCCTTTCGACATCGGTCGATCGCATCGGCCGAATCCGGTTTCAGTGGTCGGTGGTCTGGCCGAAAAGCCGATCGCCTCGCCCAAACGCCGCTTGGCCAGTTGCAAAATACCTGCTATCGAGCGTTCACGGTCGGCAGACACCGAGGCGTCGCTGCTCCTTGAGGAGAGCTAAACCTGCCAATATGACCACATGGCTCCGCACCCAAACCGGCGCCGCGTCGTCAAGCCAGCGACCAACGACCCAGCATGGCGCCTGAAATGGATGCACTATGGCCAAGAACCCTTTGCGGCTTCAGGTGGACGATCTCACGACGTTCTCCCGCGCCCTGTCCCGACAACTGGGGGACACCAGCCCCTCACACCTGACACTGATGAACATGCTGGCCCGCGCGGCCGGTTTTGAAAACGTCCAGCACATGCGTTCGGCCCAGGCGGCAACACGACGGCTGGACAGGGCCACCGACGAACGTCCCGCCGACGCGCGTTCGGTTGAGCGCACGTTGCACCAATTCGATACGATGGGCCGGCTTCTGCAATGGCCTTCAAAGCGGGCGGTGCAAACGCTTGCCCTGTGGGCGCTGTGGGCCACATTGCCCGCCGGACAAACGATGTCGGAGCGCGAAATGAATGACCGACTGTCGGACGAACATCTTTTCGAAGATCCAGCGACGCTGCGCCGGACCATGATCTCTTGCGGGCTCCTTTCGCGACGCCCGGACGGATCGGATTACCGCCGTATGGAGCAGGAACCTCCTGCAGAGGCAAAGGCCTTGATCAAGGTTATCGCAGCTCGGCGTCGAACCCGCACCATGATGCGACAACAGGAGGCGGCCAATGCATAAGGGTTCATGCCTCTGCGGCGCCGTTCGGATTGCTGTCGAAGGCGACCTGCCAAAGCCCACGGCCTGCCACTGCGTGGCCTGCCGCAAACAGACCGGACATTACGAAGCGTCTATCGACATCCCCCGCAGCCAGGTTCGGATCGAGGGAGAAGAGGCGGTGCTCTGGTACCAATCCTCGGAAAAAGTGCGGCGCGGATTTTGCGGCACCTGTGGATCGACCCTGTTCTGGGACCCGGTATTTCATGACTGGACAGCCATCGCCATGGGTTGTTTCGACGGCCCGACCGGAACATCCCTTGAGCGGCACATCTTTGTTTCGGAAAAGGGCGACTACTACGACATCGCGGACGGTTTGCCTCAGAATGAACGATAGGTTTCAAGAATGGATCCGCCCGAATCTTCAGAACCGGGCAGAAGCCCGGGAAACGCGCTGCCGGAGTTACTGTGGACGTTCGTGTCGTGGCTGATAAAACCCGACTTTCCCGCCGCCGGGCAATACAAAGGCCGACACGATTCCCCATCCTTCATCAACCGGCTCCGAATGCTCGATTCCATGATCGTCAAGCTTTTCGCAAGCAGTCTTGATGTCATCGCACATGAAATAGAAATCATGGGCGGTCGACGATTCATGCGGATGAAACGCCACCTCGCTGGGTGGCAGGGAAAAAATCAGCCAGCCACCGCCCACATCCACATTGGCAAGTCCAAGGACATCCTTGAACATCCGTCGATCCGCTTCCGCGTCTTTCGAATAAATCACAACATGGCCGCCATTGAACATCGCGCCTCTCCAGATTGTGCCAGTTGGCACAAGATTACCTGATGTTGACCGCAGAGTCGTGGAAGAGCTCAGAACCGTCATTTCCGTCGCGGCCAACATGTGCGGTAATCTGATCGGAACAAGCAAACTGCCGGAAAGAAACACATGATTTCCTACGTCACAGTCGGTGCGGATGACATCGCACGCGCGAAACGGTTTTACTGCGCTTTCCTGCCACCCCTTGGCTATGGCCTGGAAGAAGGCCCGGAGGGGTTGAGCTTCGCATTGCCGGTCGAACCCGGCCAGTCTCCCGTTTTGCCTGAGTTTTACGTCAAACCGACCTTCGATGGTCGTCCGGCCTCAGCCGGCAACGGATCCATGGTCGCCTTCGAAGCGCGCAACCAACAACAGGTTCGCGAGCTTCACGCCGCCGCACTTTCCGCAGGCGGTTCCGACGAGGGCGAACCGGGTTTTCGTGCCTCCTACGGGCCACGCTTCTATGTCGGCTACCTGCGCGATCCTCAGGGCAACAAACTCGCACTTTTCTCCAGCAATCCGAACGAACCCGGACGGGACGGATAGGAGTGATTGGACCGCGAGAAAGTCTTTTGTCTTGTCGCGGAATATGGGACGATGAACTCAGCGTGCCCCATGAGTCAGTTTGTGGAAGATCTCGCGATCTTGGCACTTATTGGAGCAGTGGAATTAGTACTCCGCTTTCAGTAGCCGCTGAACTGCTCAAAGCACATGTCCTCGCTGGGGACACCTGCAGCGTTGAGCATCTCTTTGGTGGAAACGATCATGGCAGCGGGGCCGACGCAGTAGTAGATAGGCTCAGCGAGGTCGGGAAGATGCCGGGCCAGCATCTCTTGATCGACGAAATCGGTTTCACCCTTCCATTGGCAGCTTTCGCCCTCTAGCTCGGTCATGGTCGCGATCAGCCGAAAGTTCGGATTGGTCTTTTCCAGTTCTTGCAGCTCATCCAGGAAGGCCGCAGCCGCAGGATCACGATTGGAATAGAACAGGGTTATCTTCTGATCCAGCGCGCGATGCGTGGCATCGCGGATCATCGAGAGGAAGGGTGTAATGCCGATGCCGCCCGCGATGAACACAGCCGAGCGGGCGGGGTCTTCGTGCAGGGTGAAACTGCCATTTGGGCCTGCCAAGCGCAGTTCAGCGCCCTCCGGCAGCTCCTTCAGTCGACGTTTGAAGGCGCTGTCGCTCAGGCGGGTCGCGACAGTCAGTTGCGGTTCGTGGGGCGCACTCACGATGGAGAGCACCCGAGATCCACCGTCGCTGTCCATCGGGTCTGGCCCGATCAGTGACAACCGGATCCATTGCCCTGCTTTGTGGTCAAAGCCGGCGGGCTTGGACATGTGGAAGGCCATGGTGCCGTTCGCGACCATATCGCGACCCTTCAGCTCTGCGCGGTCTACCGGTTTTCCACGCCCGGACAGCCGGAGGCCGTCGCGCATGTTCAAGCCCATCAAGGTCAGGTTCACGGCACCGGCAATCAGTTCGACACCCTGCAGCAGATAGAACACCGTGTCGAATTCACCGGCTGCGGCCCTTGCCTCAAGGAAGAAGGCCATCGGGACAAGGACCAGCAGGCCGTTGGCGGCGATGATCGGCATGCGCTTCTTCTTGGTCGAGACGAGCGCCTCGGTCCGGCCGGCGCCAAGCGAGAACCCGGATGCGCCGACGATTGCCATAGCTGGGATCAGAACAAGCATACCCTTGAGGATTGCGTCTTTCACCGCAGCGATGGTTTCGTGAGAGCCGAACAGTTCGGAAACCACGGTCGAGGACCAGAAGGTCAGTATTGTCAAAAAGCCGATGGCTCCGGCGATTGCGTGTATCTTGGTTTTCAACTTGCGCTCCCATTACCGAACCACATCCGCCGGAGCGTTGCGTCGCGCTTGACAAAGTGATGGTAGAAAGCTGCACCCGCATGAACGACCAGCAGGGCAATCATGGCCCTGGCACCCAGACCATGGGGGCCTCTCGGCAAATACAGATTGAAGTTCGGAAGGGTTCCGTCCGCCCCACCAAACAGTATTGGAAAAGCGCCGGAAAGCACGATCATGCCAATACCGCTTGCCGTCATGCCCAGGATAATGATGTAGAAGAGAAGGTGAACCGCTTTGGCAGACATCCCCTGCCAACGCGGATCGCCCGTACTATTGGCTTGCTTTGTGTCGAATTGCCACCACCAAACGATGCGGGCGAGTGTCAAAAGCAACACCGCGATGCCCAATGGTGCATGCAACCGAAGTATGTCCGCTTTTGCCGCTGGATCGATTGTCTGGCCAGCGCGAAAACCGGAACCGAGAAGTACGATGATCAGCAACGCGGACAGCCAGTGAATGGTGACCGCCACAGCGCCATAATGCTGGGTGTTGCTCTTCGTGGTCATGGTCGATGACTCAATCCTCGAGATTCGCTCTTAGAGGTCGGGCCGAATGGTGGCCCTTATGGCCACGATGATGATGAATCCATTGAGAAACTCATCCTCGGTGAGGACAGCGTCATCGTTGAGATCCGCCCGTCGAAAATCGGCGTTCATGGCGTGGCGCATTTCCGATTCCGTAATCTCGCCATCAGCATCGCGATCCCAAAACGCGAACACGATTTTTGTGGCAGTTACATAGGCCTCGGACTTACCTTTTTCCTCGGCCAAAAGAGAAAATCCAGGATCCCAGGCGGCAAATTCCTCATAGGTCAGGCGCCCGTTGTCGTCGTAATCCATGGACGTAAAGACGTCCGACCGAAACACTTCCAGATCACCTTGGTGAATGTATCCGTTGGAGTGCCTGTCGATGGCTGAAAACGTTAGTTCCGATGTCAGGCGACCTTCGGTTTTGTGGTTATCGGCAAGTGCGGCATCGGCGCATGAAACACCCAAAACTGCAGCGACAAGGAGAGGCTTCCAGCTCACGATACTCTCCTCACGCCACGCAATGGTTGGCGACCGCGAGCTTCCTGAACAGGTGCGGCGTCGCAATTGCGCTGTCTGGATAGTCTTCAAGAAGACGGACAAATTCGGGACTTGAAAAAGCGTCTCGAAAACTCCGAACATCCTGCCAAACTGCATAGTTGACGAGTGTAGAGCTCCCAGCCAATCCCTTGTGGAGTTGCGTCGAAATGTAGCCCGGCTGCTGTTTCATAAAGTCAGCATCCTGTGTCCAGGCCTTGATCAATGCATCTTCGTCTTCCGGTTCGAAGGTGAAAATGTTTATGAGAACGATAGGACCCTCTTCGGTTTCCATTTGTGCCGCAAGGGTCACAACCTCATCCATTTCCTTCAGTTTCGCGGCCACGTAATCGCTCCTAATATAGCATGGTAGGCTATTTACATTTAACATTGCATAGCGCACTATGCAAGTGCTAAAGCAGATCATGGATTTCAAAAAAATGGAATCAGCCGGCTACCTGATCAATCACACGGCCAGGCTTTGCTTTAAGGGCCTGCATGAACAGATAGCCCCACTCGGACTTGCACCAGCGCAATTTATGACGCTTCTTGAGTTGTGGCGCGAGGACGGCCTGACACAAAAGGAATTGGTCGAACGGCTTGATGTTGAACAAGCCACAATGGCTAACACGATTGCCAGAATGGAGCGGGATGGGCTGATTGAACGCCGTCCGCATCCTGAAGATCGCCGTGCTCGCTCGATCCACATGACCGACAAAGCGAGCTCACTCGAAGCCGATGCGATCAAAGCTGCCATGCGGGTCAACGAAGATATGCTGACCCCACTGACCAAGGAAGAACAAAAGACCTTCATCACACTCATGCAGAGAATCATTGCGGGAAAACGAGCAGCTCAGACTTCAAAATCGTGAAGCCGCGCTTTCAGTGGTCTTGCAGCAACGATTTTCCACGCCACCATAGGTCGGTGAACGGATTTGCGCCGCCGGATTGATCCGGCCTCCTATATTGCGCAATCGAAGCTAAGGAACAATTTCAGGCCAAATGCCACGCGGCGCGCCTTCACTATCGTGTGGATAGAAACCAATGGCCTTGATGGACCCGCCGTGTCGGTCTTCAATAGGGTTTGTGTTGGGGAACAAATTCTATGAAAAAGAGCGACAATACTCGCTACGGCACTGTTGCTGTAACCATCCACTGGCTATCAGCGCTCCTGATAATAGAGCAATTTGTGACCGGATTTTGGGCTACCCGACCCATGGAGTCTGCTGCAAAAGCTGACCTGTTATGGTTTCATGCCCCGTTGGGTAACGCAGTTCTCGTCCTTACCTTTGCAAGACTGGTCTGGTGGTGGCGATATGATACCAAGCCAGCTCCGGTCGGCTCCGGGCCAAAGTGGCAGGAACGGATAGCCAAGCTCGTTCACTCGCTGTTCTACATCACCATTCTGGGGATGGCTGCCAGCGGAATCGCCATGATCGCGCTATCGGGGGCTGATGCAATCATATTCGACGGCGTGCCAGGAGAGTTGCCTGATTTCAACGCCTATCTGCCGCGTGATCTGCACGGCTTCGGGGCAAGATTGATGCTGGTTCTTTTGATCCTCCATACAGGTGCCGTGCTGCACCATCATCTGATCAAGAAGGACGTTACTCTTGGCAGGATGTGGTTCGGCTAGTTGGGGACGGCGCTTCAATGTTGGCTACCTGCGCGATCCTCAAGGCAAAAAGCTCGCACTTTCTCAAGCAAGCCGGATGAACCGGACGGGACGGCTAGCTCTGACCACCGCGCAAGAGTCAGTTGGTCCTGTCGCGACAGGAGTGTAAGTATCACGCTCTATCCGTTTCAGGTGAGCGGGACCTCAAATACTTCCTCCTCGGCCTGCACACCACGCAGCTCTTGGGTGCCGAGCGAGCGCAAACCGTCCGTCACGCCAGCGGCAAAGGCCGAGGATGCAATCACCGGTACGTCGAGCGACTTGCAAAGGCTCTCGATCCGGGCCGCCTCATTCACCGCCGGTCCGATTACCGTGAAGTCGAGGCGGCGTTCCGTCCCGACGTTGCCATAAGTGATCGTGCCCCGGTGCAGGCCGGTCCCGAATTTCAGAAGCGGCAGGCCGGACGCGCTGCGCTCGGAGTTGGCCTTTGTGATCTGCTCACCGGCCGTACGGACGGCAGCGAGTGCCCGACGACAGGCTTCAGGGTGTGTCTCGGACGAGTCCTCGATCGGAAAAATGGCGAGCACCGCGTCGCCAATGAACTTCAGCACCTCCCCCTCGTGCTCGATCACAGCCCCGGCGACGCAGTCGAAGTACTGGTTCAAGGCCGCCAGATAATCCTCGCGAGAGAGTGTGTCCGCGAGGGTCGTCGACTGTCTCAGGTCCGAGAACCAGATCACGGCATGGAGTTGTTCGCCATCACCGCGCTTGACCGAACCATTGTTGACGCGTTCGCCCGCATTCCGACCAAGATAGGTCTGCAGCAAGGTAAGCGACGAGATTCTTTGAGCGTGCGCCTCGAGCAGGCGGCCCAGATTTGGCAGGACCTCATAGAGGTGTCCGAGCTGATCGGTTGAAAACCCCTCCGGCTCATCGGAAATGAGGGTCAGGACGTTGATCTGCCCGTCCGAGAATCGCAGCGGGACCGCCACGTAATCCGTAGCCCCTTCTTCGATCAGGTCGCGCAGGATCGGAAAATCCAACCGAGGATTGGCTCCTTCAAGCCGCCGGCGAACGCCGCCCTGACCGTCGATGACAAGCGCGAATGGGCTATCCAGGAACTGTTCGGACTGTGCCCCTGCGTGCGTTGCTTCGCGCTCGATGATTTCCTCGCGACCGCGTTTCCAGCTGTAAAACCGGGCGAAGAGTTGGGGATTGAGCGTGCGGACAAACAGTCGAAGGCTCCACACCGGGAAGCCTGCGCGGGTTAGTGCCGCGACCAGCGCCTCAACCAGCTCCACGGTTGATGTTGCCTTCCACGCATCGTGTACGAGCCAATCGACGAGAGGATTGTCTTTCGCGTTTGTGTCTGCCGCCGGCTGCTCTTTGATTTCGGTATCGTCGGCAAACCAGAGGTCCATCTTGCCCCAGTAGAACGCGACGTAGTCCTCGACCATGGCCGCTTCGTCATAGGCGTCTTCGTAGCTCCATGCCGCATTTTCCGCAGTCTTGTCGCTGGCTGTAATGCTCCAATAGGAGGCATTGCCTTTGAAAGGGCAGTATGTCCGGTGGTCGGTGGGTTGGAGCAAATCCATCCGAACGTCATCCCGGGGGAAATAGAACACAGGCCGAAGGCGCGTTTCCTTCATGACCATCACCGAAGCGCTGTCGGCGACCGTCACACCGTCGAGGACGGCGCGTATGCGCTTGGCCTCCGGCTCGATGGTCATTCGATAGCCAACGTGGGTCTTTTCGCGGCTTTCGTTTGCGACGTTCGGCCGCTTCTCAGTCTGGGTTGGAACCATCCGCTCCACGTGCCTCAATTGTCCGCGTGTCGGAAGCCGGAGCCCCGACGCACCACGTAATGTAGGGCGTGTTCAACACGAGTTCATCACCACATGATGCAGCCAGGTGCGCGATCCTACTCAATTCAACAAGACAGGACGGTAATCACACCTACTCTGTGACACTGGCTCATCCAGGCGGCACGCCGATCCTGTTGCCCCGGTGCTGCTCGTTTGGGGCCAGCGTATCGAGAAGCTTGATGACTTCGTGGATCAGGCCGTCGCGGGTTTTTGCGAACAGCACGGTGTGGCTGATGTCATGAACGGCTAACCCCTGAGCCCGCCGACAAAACCGGAAACGGCCTTGCCGATCTCGTCCGGCGAGTCCTCCTGAATGAAGTGGGTACCCTTGACGGTGATCTCCTGCTGATTCGGCCAGGACCGGCAGAAGTCCCGCTGTTGTCCGACGAGGATCGAGCCTGGGTCCGCATTGATGAACAGTTTGGGAAGGTCGCTGGTCGACAACCAGGCGCCATAGTCCTCGACAACCTTGGCCACGTCCTCGGGCTCACCTTCAATGGGGATCTGGCGCGGCCAGGTCAACGTCGGGCGACGATCCTCACCTGCATTGACGAAGGGACGCCGGTATTCGGCCATTTCTTCGTCCTGCATATCCCGCATCACCGAAGCGGGAAGGATCCGTTCGACAAAGACGTTCTTCTCCAGCACCATCGCTTCGCCGGCTTCCGATCGGAACCCTTGAAAGACTGCGCGGGCATTTTCCGGCCATTCAACCCAGGTCACCGGTTTGACGATGGCCTCCATGTAGGCGATCCCCTGGACCCTGTCCCGATTCTGGTTGGCCCAGTCGAACCCGAGGGCGGATCCCCAGTCGTGCAGCACCAGGACGACACGGTCGCCAAGTCCCAGCGCGTCGTAGAGAGCGAACAGGAATTCTCGGTGTTCGGCGAAGGTGTAGCTGTTCGGGCCGGACGGCGAGAGTTTGTCCGAGTCGCCCATCCCGATGAGATCGCAGGCGACCAGCCGTCCCTGGCCTTCCAGATGCGGCATGACATTGCGCCACAGGTAAGATGAGGTGGGATTTCCGTGCTGGAAGACGATGGCGTCACCTTCTCCCTCGTCGATATAGGCCAAGGAACGGCCGTTGATGGTGATCGTCTTCTTTTCAGCGTAAGGGGCGATATCGATCGGCATTCAGGGGGTCTCCTCATCAATCAGGCGCTCGGACATGGTTCGGCATGTTTTCAGGATCCGGTCGGACATTGCCGGGCTATCGACGGCGCGTGCCAGCGACAGCCCACCGACAAACAAGGCCATGAGAGCGATGGTTTCCTCGTAATGGGCGTGTTCTTGCCGTTCATCCAGCTGGCTGCCGCCCATGGCGTTCAGCGACCTGTGCAGCTCTTGTTCAAAGGTTCGACGGAAATCGTCCGAAGCGCGGGCCGCGTCGGTGGCCAGTGCCGAATAGGGGCAGGATTCAGAACGGCCATCCCGGTGCTTGCGGTTCAGGTATCCCTTGGCCAGTTGGGCAACCCGCGACTTCCATGACCGGCTCCTGACGGATCCTAACCATTGCTCGCGGTTGTCCGAAATCGCGTGCCGGAAGGCTTCGACGGCCAAATCATCCTTGTTTTCGAAGTGGCTGTAGAACGTGCCGTGGGTCAGTCCGGCCATTTTCATGACAGGAATGATCGATGCGCCGTCAATGCCGTCTTCGCGCAATCTGGTAGCCGCTGCATCAAGAATGCGCCGCCGGGATTCCTGTTTGTGACGCGCCCGCTGCGTGGGGTGATCTGCCATATCAATTCCCATTACGCTTGTAATACGAAATGATATTTCGCATTATGACTGTAATGTCAAATTGAAATCCGGAAACTCGATGTTCACGCCACAGCAGACCCGATCGGAAAACCAGTTGGATCGACCGGACCGTTATGTGGTCTACGGCTGGCAGCGCAGCTACTTCACCCACAAACTCATGGCCGCCTTGCACTTCTATGGCGCCGACTGGGAGTTCCGCGCCAAGACGAGAGACAATGCGGACGAAATTCGCCAGCGCTCGGCGACCCATCAGATCCCGGTGCTGCACACGCCGGAGAACTGGATGTTGGGTGACACGACGCCGATCTTGCGCATGCTGGACCACCGCTTCGCCGGCCGGGAAATGTTCCCCGGCGGCGAGCTCGGGGTCCTGGTGCACGTCCTGGAAGAATATTTCGACGAGTGGATCGCCCGCACGACGGTGCACTGGCGCTGGAACTACCCGGAAAACCACGAGCTCCTTTCGATGGATGCGGCCGGAGGCGATGCGGCCTTTGCCAATTCCTTCGTTGAATGGGGTGCAAAGGTGTGCCGGGCGACCGGCGTGAGCAGCGAAACGCAGAAACGGGAAGCCGAAAAAGAATATCACCGCATCATGCACTCAGCCGAGCTGCAGCTGGCGAAAACGCGATATCTCTTGGGCGACTGCCCGACGGCGGTCGACTGCATCGTCCTCGCCGGACTACGGGCGCATTTCCTCTATGACCCGGCCCCCAGGAGAGCGCTCTATGAGCGTTACCCGGTCATCGTGAAGTGGGTTGAGGAAACCGCCGACACATGGGACGGCACGGGCGATTTGCCGGCGTTTCCCGAAACAACGGGTTTCGGCCGTTTCGTCCTGGACGAGATGCCACGGACCTACAAGCCCTTCGCCCTTGGCAACGCCAGGGCGCTTTCCCAAAAGGACAAAGCCTTCGTCATTGCTATCTATGGCGAGGACGTCAGTTACCTGGCCCGGCCCTATATTGAGCAGTCCCGACAAATGATCGTCGACCACGTCCTTGGCCTGTCTTCGGCAGAGCAAAAGTCGGTGCGGGGCTGGCTGAGCTCCGTCAACCTGTTGGAGGTTGTCGAGAAGCAACCTTAGTGGAAATTCCGACCCTTGGGCAGAATGCCGCGCGTGGCCATGGCGTGGATGTTGGGCGTGCTGCGGCGCTGCGGCGCCTGGATCACCATCTGGTGGATGCGGGCCGCCTTCTGGCGTTCTTCCGGCGGGATCGGCTGGCGGCGCACCTCGTCGGCGCGGGCGAGGCCGTCGATCGGACCGTCGCTGTCCGACAGGCCCGACAGCATCGGCGTCAGGTCGGTCATCTGCCGGGCGACCACATGGATGACGCCGTCCTGTGACTGCAGCGGGCCGCGCACACCGATGAAGCGGCTGCCGATCACCACCGTGCGATAGCGTTCGAACACTTTCGGCCAGACGATGATGTTGGAGACCCCGGTCTCGTCCTCCAGCGTTTCGAACACCACGCCCTTGGCCGAGCCCGGCCGCTGGCGCACCAGCACCAGCCCGGCGACGGAAACGAAACGGCCGGCGCGGCAGTCGGGCAGCGTGACGTTCTGCCGGTAGCCGGCCGCGATCAGCTGCTCGCGCACGAAGGACACCGGGTGCGCCTTCAAGGAAAAGGACAGGCTGCGATAGTCGTTGATCACCTGTTCGCCGAGCGGCATCGGCGGCAGGCTGATATCCGGCTCCTGCTGCAGGCTCTTCTGGCCGGCAATGGAAAACAGCGGCAGCCGTTCGGCCGCACCCAGCGGGTCGAGCGCCCGCACCGCCCACAGCGCATCGCGGCGCGACAGACCGATCGACTGGAAGGCGTCGGCCTCGGCCAGCTTTTCCATCGCCCGGCGCGACAGGCCGGACCGCATCCACAGGTCGCGCACGCTGTCATAGCCGGCGCCGCGGGCCTTGGTCAGCCGTTCGGCATCGTCCTCGCCGAACCCCTTGATGCGGTGAAGGCCAAGCCGCACCGCATGGGTGTTTCGCATGATGCCGGCCATGCTGGCATGGCGCGGCGAGATGGCCGCCGTGGTGCTGCCATCCGGCGCGCAGGGCTCCAGGTGCGAATACCAGTCGGACAGATTGACATCGACCGGCCGCACCTCGACTCCATGCTCGCGAGCGTCGCGGATCAGCTGCGCCGGGGCATAAAAGCCCATCGGCTGTGAGTTGAGGATGGCGGCGCAAAAAACATCCGGATAGTAGCATTTCAGCCAGCAGGAGACGTAGACCAGCAACGCGAAACTGGCCGCGTGGCTCTCCGGAAAGCCGTATTCGCCAAAGCCCTCGATCTGGCTGAAACAGTGTTCGGCGAACTCCCGCTCATAGCCGTTGGCAACCATGCCATCGACCATCTTGACGCGGAAGGAATGAATGGTGCCGACGCGCCGGAAGGTGGCCATGGCGCGGCGCAGCTTGTCGGCTTCACCGGGGGCGAAATTGGCGGCGACGATGGCGATATTCATCGCCTGTTCCTGGAACAGCGGCACACCAAGCGTCTTCTTCAGCACCTGCTTCAGCTCCTGCTTGGGATAGGTGACCGGTTCCTTGCCCTGACGACGCCGGAGATAGGGATGCACCATGTCGCCCTGGATCGGGCCGGGCCGCACGATCGCCACCTCGATCACCAGGTCGTAGTAGCAGCGCGGCCGCAGCCGTGGCAGCATCGACATCTGGGCGCGGCTTTCGATCTGGAAGACGCCAACCGTATCGGCCCGGCAGATCATGTCGTAGACGTTTTCGTCGCCATCGCCGAGCGACGCCAGGGTCTCGCTGCGGCCGTAGTGCTTTTCAAGGAACTCGAAAGCCTTTCGGATGCAGCTCAACATGCCGAGCGCGAGCACGTCGACCTTGAGGATGCCGAGACATTCCAGGTCGTCCTTGTCCCACTCGACCACGGTTCGATCTTCCATGGCGGCGTTCTCGATCGGCACCACCGAGCTCAACCGGTCGCGGGTAATCACGAAGCCGCCGACATGTTGCGACAGGTGGCGCGGGAACCCGATGATCTGCGTCGCCAGGTCGAGGATCTGCATCAGGTACTTGTCGTCCGGATCGAGCCCGGCGCGCTTGGCGTCGTCGGCATCGAGCTGCGCCGTCGAGGCACCCCAGCGGGTGCCTGAAATGGCGGTGATCACGTCGTCCGACAGTTCGAACACCTTGCCCACCTCGCGCAGCGCCGAGCGCGATCGGTAGGTGATCACCGTGGCGGCGAGGCCGGCCCGCTCGCGGCCGTATTTCTGATAGATATACTGAATGACCTCCTCACGCCGCTCGTGCTCAAAATCGACGTCGATGTCGGGCGGCTCGTTGCGCTCCTCCGAAATGAAGCGCTCGAACAGGAGGTCGACCTTTTCCGGATCCACCTCGGTGATGCCGAGGCAATAACAGACGGCCGAATTGGCCGCAGAGCCGCGCCCCTGGCACAGAATCTGCTGCTCGCGGGCGAAGCGCACGATATCGTAGACGGTGAGGAAATAGGGCGCGTATTCGAGCTTGCGGATCAGTGCCAGCTCATGGTCGATCGCATCGAGCACCTTGGCCGGCGCGCCATCTGGGTAGCGCATCTCGAGCCCTTCCTGCGTCAGCCGTTCCAGCGTTTCCTGTGGTGGCAGCTCGCTGCCGGTCGGCTCTTCGGGATACTGGTAGCGCAGCAGGTCCATGGAAAAGCCCAGCCGCGACAACAGCCGACCGGTCTCCGTGACGGCCCGTTCGTACCCCTTGAACAGGCGCTGCATCTCGGCCGCCGAGCGCAGGTGCCGCTCGGCATTGGGTTCGAGTTCGCGGCCGGCGGTGCGCAACGGCAGATGCTCGCGGATGCAGGTCACCACATCCTGCAGGAAGCGCCGTCCGGGCTCGTGATAGAGCACGTCACCAATGGCGATCAGCGGCAGGTCAAGGCGCCTGGCCAGCCGGTCGATCAGAGCCAGGAAGCGTTGGTCGACGGCCGCATAGCGCCAGGCGGCGGCAAGATAGACATGACCGGCAAAGCGCTCCGCCAGCCGCGCCAGGCAAGCCGGTTCGGCGAGCGGCAGAGCCGGCGGCAGCACCACCGCCATGATCAGTCCCTCGCCGTGCTCGAGCAGGTCGTCGAGCCCCAGATGGCATTCGCCCTTGGGCGCCCGCCGCTTGCCGACCGTCAGCAACTCGCACAGCCGCCCATAGGCAAGGCGGTCGCGCGGCCAGACCAGAATGTCGGGGGTGCCGTCAGCAAAGACCAGCCGGCAGCCCGGAGCGAAGGTCAGTCCGACCTCCTTCGCCGCCATATGCGCCCGCACCACGCCGGCCAGCGAATTGCGGTCGGTGACGCTGATGCCGGAAAGGCCGAGCCGAGCCGCCTCGTTGACCAGCTCCTCGGGATGCGAGGCGCCGCGCAGGAAGGAAAAATTGCTTGTTGCGGCCAGTTCCACATAGCCGCCGTCGAGGGTCGGATCCATCATGCGAACATCCCGTGCATGAACCAGGACGGGTGGCGGGTCTCGCGCTCGAACAGCCCCTGGCGGAAGATCCAGAAGCGGTAGCCCTGGTCGTCCTCGACGCGGAAATAGTCGCGGCTCATGCCGCCGCGGCCGTCGCGCCACCATTCGCAGGCAATGCGTTCGGGCCCTTCCGAGCGGGCGATGCGATAGAGCGCCCGGCGCCAACGGAAGCGGATCGGCGGCCCGTCCGGCACCTCGGCAACAGCCTCGACCCGTTCCGGCCGCTCGAACAGCAGCAGCGGTCGGGTGAGCACCACCGGACCGCCGGGCCTCTCGTCATCCGTCCGCCACAGCAGATCCGACTCCGGCGCAGCTCTGGCCGCGGCTTCCGGCAGCAGCCCGAAGCTGCGTTCGGGGATATGGGTGTCGGCGGCAACGAAATGCTGCACCCGGTCGGTGCCGAGCCGCGCGCCGAGCTTGTCGACCAGGCTGCCATAGGCTTCACCGCCACCGCTCTTGGCGGCAAAATCCACCTGCTCGGCCGGCCGGTCCTCGCTCGTCAGAATGTTGAGCCGGATCAGGTCGAAGCCGAAACCGGCATCGAGGTCCTCGTGGAAACCGGCGATGCGTTCGCGAAACAGCATGGTGATGCGCGGCGCCGTGTAGACGGGGCTTGCCGAGCGCACGCGGATCGACACCACATGCCCGTCGACGCGAAACAGCTTGAGCTCCAGCTCGCGGGCGCCGATCTGTCGCTCGTCGAGGCCCTTGCGCAGGTTGGCGGCAAGCTGGGTTGCCGTGCGCTCGATATCGTCGGCCAGCACGATCGGTTCGGCAAACACCCGTTCGGCAGTGAGTTCAGGCACCGGCAGGCGCGGCGAGATCGCCTCGTCCTCGCGCCCCAGCGCCTGGTCGAGACGGCGCAGCAGCGTGCTGCCGAAACGCGCCGCCAGCGGCGCCCGCGGCAAGCCGGCAATACAGCCGACGGTGCGCAGGCCGAGCTTGCGCAGCATGTCGAGCAGATCGTTTTCCAGGCGCAGTCCGGCGAGCGGCAGGTCGAGCAGCGCCGCCTTGTGTTCACCCGGCACCACCACCCGGTGGTCACCGTAGCGGGCGAAGGCCCAGGCGGCACCCGGCGTGTCGGCAATCGCCGCCGAAGCGAGAAAACCGCCTGACCTGAGCCGCCCGACCACGTCGTCGAGCATGGCCTGCTCGCCGCCGAACAGATGGGCGCAGCCGGAAATGTCGAGAAACAGGCCGGCGCAGGCGCCGGCAATCTCGTCGGCCGGCTGTTCCAGTGCCACCAGCGGCGTGTAGCGGTCGCACCAACCGGCGATCGCCTCGGCCAGGGCCGCGTCGGCTTCCGGGTCGTGGTCGAAACTGTCGAGATCGGGTATCAGCGCCCGCGCGTCGCTCAGCGTCTGGCCGACCCGCAGGCCTGCCTGAAAGCCGGTGCCATCGATGGCAACGAGCCGCATGGCATTCTTGATCCTGGCCATGGCGGCCAGCGGCGGTGATTCAGGACGCCCGTTTGAACGCCATGATCTGCCCCATTTGCGGCGTGCCGTCCGGTCGGTCGGCAGATGCGGCAGGGCGATCGACATGATCCTCTGGGACATGTTCGAACTGTTGTCCTTGCTGGTTCCATGCAATGGTCCAATGCCCCGTCCGTCCATTGCGGTTTCGTTCAAGCACAAGACCGAGCCGCAGCGGTCCTATGCCGGTTTCAAGATCGCGATCGGGCGCCGACGGCCGGGCTTGCACCTGCCAGCGGGTCGCCACGCCGTTCGCCTCTTCCTCGCCCCCCTGGCGCAGGATGCCGACGAACAGGCCGTTGCCCTGGGCCTTCAACATCAGCCGGCGGGTCGCCGTCATGTCGAAGCGCGCCGGATTGCCTTTGACCTGCAGGACCACAGCCGAAAGGTCCTTGCACTTGGCCGCCTCGTCGCCCGCCCAAAGCGCCGTCTTCAGATCCGCCGGCTGGACCATCAGAAGCCGCGCCGGATCGAGTCCGAACATCGCCAGCCCGGCCGGAAAGAGTTGCCCGCCATCGAGCGTGCAGGCCGGATCCCGGATCCAGGCAATGCGTCCCGGCCGGCGCGTCGCGGCGGCCGTCAGCAGGCCGGCGAGAAAGCCGCTGGCGGCGCCGATGTCGCGGGTCAAGCCGCAGCGCACCTCGTGCAGGGCATGCAGCGGAAAGCCGTCATCGAAGACGTCATCCATCGCCGCGATGCCGAACCGCAACAGCCCGTCGCCGTCGCCCTGAAGGCTGGCGGCCGGTGCAAAGGCGGCGTGTCGTCTGTCGATACGCGCGACGGCATCCTGCAACGCCTGCAGATCCTGCCGCGCCCGATTGCCCTGCATGATAGGTCCACTTGTTCCTGTTTTGTTCTCATATTGATTCCAAAAAGCCTGGCAGGAGTCAAGCGCCATCGGAAAGGGGCTCGTAGACGGTCACGGCGACGTCGGAGAGATCAGCGAGCTTTTCTTCGATGAGGCCGCGCACTTGCTCCCACGGGAGGGCACCATGTCCCGCACCGAGCGCCGGCAAAGCGATTGAACGAATACGTTTGCCCATGATGACACGCCGCAGATCATCGAGTCCGTCATCAATCCACTCGATTTTCGAACGCGATCGCCAATGTTGCTTGGTCGGAAAATTGACGATTCATTTCGGATTGCCAGCCCGTTCAGTGACGAACATCGAACCGGGCTGGACCAGGCCCGCCTTGCAAGCCGCCAGGTAGGCCTCGTAGTTCTCCGGAAAGGTCTTCTTGAACACGAGGGCGATGCCCTTGCCCATGACGCCGGCTGTATTGACCGCGTTTACAAGCGCCTCGGCATCTGTATCGAACAAGTTTCCATTGGTAAAAATCAGCATCGGGAAGCACCTCGGTTCCGTCGAGAATCACCCGATAATTTTGCAGCTCACGTATTCCAGAATAAACTGCAAATGTTCGATTAGGCGATTGCCGTGTGATGACCCGCGTTCTCAGCGAGCGGGAGATGGAATTTATCGAAAGCAATCAGGATATCATGAAGGATACGGAGAACATTTTCGCGGCTCGCTGAGATCAAAATCGATAGAGACACAGCGATCAAAATCGCGCGGCTGACCTAAGTGGTGCATATATCACGACGTATGCAGCGACTGCCGAAAGCCCGGCATTTAGGGCCTGGGCCTGGCGAAATTCGGCCGAGTGGTGATATTGCCTGCGGTCATGGATGATCGTTGTCACAACAATATGCTGCTCTGTAACGAACCGGTAGATCACCTAGTGGTACTGCACCCATGAACGCCGATTGTGAACGCGCGGGTTAACGTAAGATTCATCTGCAACGGCTATGATTTCTTTGCATTCCAATTGCTGGCATGATGCCGGAAATACGGCTCTCTCGATCTGTTCGGTTACACCGAATCTGGCCTGTCTTGTTGGATGTAGTGCCACAAAAATAATACCGCAGAATTACTGTGGACTGCGTCCGGCTTGGTTGTCTCCCGAACTCCATGGGAGAAATTTCTCGAAGCTTCTTGGGCGCTTGAGAGGCTTGATTGCGCGCCAGCTCTGCAGATTTGTGGCATCTGTTTCTTCGGCTTCCCGGGAAGTTATTGAAGATTGAAGAGATTTCGGTCGCGCGATTACCGACGACTGCCGCAAAGCATATTCGCCAAAAACAGATACGTGGCGCAATCGAACAAATGCGGGTTTTTCTGGCCGGCAATACCTTCTTTGCACCGGTTCTATCGTTTCAGGCCTGGAACTCGGGAATCAACAGCATCGTCGTTTTGTGGACTGCGACAATGTTATGTTTTTCCTGGTGGCTCTTTTTCCGTTGGAACAGAAGCTATCATACAGATGGCTCGGAAGCCGACATGGTCTCCTTTGTCAGAGAGACGCAGGTCAATGCCGGCCTCTGGTGTCTGGGAATGATCCTGTTCTATCCATTCGTGTCCGGAAACGAAAAGACCATATTGACGACGGTCATGACCGGCAGTCTTGCCCTTGGGACAGTTGGGTTCTCGCAGGCGCCTCGCGCCGCCTTTTGGTATCTTGGCATCCAGACAATAACCCTAACCACTGTTCCACTTGTCTATGGATTGTATTGGAACAGTACGCCCGACCTCATCATTGCCAGCCTGGCGTTCTTGGCGGGTATGGCCATATTCAATGCGGCGCTCGAACGCGCGCGGGCGCAGATGAAGGCTTTCGTCAATCACGAGTCTCTGCTGCAGAAGAGCGAAATCATCGATCTTCTTCTCAAGGATTATGAGGAACAAGGGGTTGAGTGGGTTTGGCGAACGGATTCAACTGGAAAGCTCCTGACCTGCCCGAAGCAGGTCCTGGAGCTTATTACAGAAGCGGACAATACAGGGTGCGGCATCACTCTGCTCGACGCATTGCAGAAACATATTGATCCTCAAGGCGCCGCTGATTTCGATAGGGTATCGGATGCCTTTTGCGCAATGTATGAGTTTCATGACGTCACGTTACCGCTTTATTCCGCTTCAAATGACACTGTGCGGTGGATCATGATGCGCGGTCGTCCGCAATTCGAGGAGAACACCTTCGTTGGCTTCAGAGGCATATTTGCCGACGCCACCACAAGCATGGAGGCGCAAATTCAAGTCAAGTTTCTTGCAGAAAATGACCCACTGACCGGTGCCTTCAACCGAAACTATGTCCAATCTCGACTGGAGAACCTGGATCCCGCATCAGAACAATCAATGGCCTATCTGATTGACCTTGACGGATTCAAACAGGTCAATGATAGCTACGGGCACACGACAGGAGACATGCTGCTCCAACAGGTTGTACAGCGCCTTTTCAAGACTGTCGGCGATGCCGGCAGTGTGGCCCGGCTGGGCGGCGATGAATTCCTGATTTTGACCAGTAAACCGAATGAACTCGCCTGCTTGGATCAGGACTCACTTAGTCGTCGGTTGCTGGCCCGGATATCTGAACCTTTCATCGTTGGACAATATGACATTTGCCTTTCGGCCTCCATCGGAACGGCCTGCTTTCCGAGTGATACGGACAACGGGCCGAGTCTGCTGAATCAGGCTGACCTGGCTCTCTATGCCGCGAAGAAAAGCGGAAGAAACAAGTGTGTGGCATTTGTCGAAAGCATGCAATCAGGTCTGCAAAAGCGTCTCGTCGTCACGGAACGATTGCGCCAGGCGGTGCAGCGAGACGAAATAGTTCCATTCTATCAACCGCAATTTTGTGCCAAAACTTTAAAATTGGTGGGATTTGAAGCACTGGCGCGCTGGACGGATGAGGAGCTCGGTGCCGTTGGGCCTGACATCTTTATCCCGATTGCTGAAGAGACTGGACTGATCCACGAAATCAGTGAAAGCCTCCTGCGCAGGGCATGCAAGGATGCATTGACCTGGACCGCATCAGACAGCTCATCGCCACTGACCCTTGCGGTCAACGTTTCTCCCGTTCAAGTCACACGAGGCAATCTCGTCAACATGGTCAAGTCTGTCCTGGAACAGACAAGGCTGCCTCCGGAGCGGCTTGAAATCGAGGTAACAGAAGGCGTTCTGATCGATGATATCGTCGGAACAACCGATGTTCTTAGTGCTTTGTCCAAGCTGGGCGTGAGTGTCGCACTAGACGATTTCGGAACAGGATACTCTTCACTCAGTTATCTGCGTGCATTGCCATTGCACCGTCTGAAGATCGATCGATCATTTGTTGCAGATATCGATGATCCCGAAGCCCAATCGATTGTACAGACCATCATCGATCTGTGTCGGCGACTTGATCTGGAAGTTGTCGCAGAGGGCGTTGAGACCTTGCAAATAATGGAAACGTTAAGCGACATGCAATGTGCTGTCTTGCAGGGTTACTATTTCTCACATCCGCTGCCAGCGATCGAAGCCCGATATCTGACGGAAAACGTATCGCAATCAGCTGCGTGATAAATGTATGAATTTACCTTTTGCCTTTCAGCAAAGGGTGCACCTAACCGAAAGACGGCCCGAAGAAGTACCCCGCCGGCTTGCTGAATTGAACCCGGTCATGGCGACAGTGGAAGAAGTCGAAGCGGTACACCGTCACTACGACTACAACCGCCGAAACCGACAGCGCTGACTACAGCACCACGATCCGGTCCTCGTATCTAGAGAAACTGCAACCTTAAGGCTGCGGCTCTTCCGGCTCGTCCTCGTTCTCCGCCTTCAGCGACTTCAGCTTGGCGAAGACGGCGTCGGCGTCGATTTCTTCTTCTTCCTTCTTGGGCGCCGGCTTAGACATGTCCAACGAGAAGCTTTCCGTTTCCTTGGCCGGTAAAAGTGTCTCGTCCTCGCGCTGCAGCACTTCGGACGGGCGATCCTTGGCGGCCTTTTCCACCTCGATGTCGAGGTCGATCTGCGTGCACAGGCCAAGCGTCACCGGATCAAGCGGCGTCAGGTTGGCGGAATTCCAGTGGGTGCGATCGCGGATCTGTTCGATGGTCGACTTGGTCGTGCCGACCAGCCGCGAGATCTGGGCGTCGCGCAGTTCCGGATGGTTGCGCACCAGCCACAGGATGGCGTTCGGCCGGTCCTGGCGTTTTGACACCGGCGTATAGCGTGGGCCCTTGCGCTTCAGCTCGGGCACATGAACCTTGGGGTTCGACAGTTTCAGCTTGTGGCTCGGGTCGCCTTCGCCCTTGGCAATCTCGTCACGCGTCAGCTGGCCGGTCTGGATCGGGTCGAGACCCTTGATGCCTTGCGCCGACTCGCCATCGGCGATGGCCTTGACCTCCAGCGTGTGCAGTTTGCAGAACTGGGCGATCTGTTCGAAGCTGAGCGCCGTGTTGTCGACCAGCCAAACGGCGGTGGCTTTCGGCATGAGAAGTGTCGTGGCCATTGGATAAAGGTCTCCTGTCCGCCCGCTCCGGAGCGCGGGCCGTGGGTATCAACCACTTATTTCCGGGAATTGCGCACAGCATATAGCGCCGTTGCCAAACAAATGCAACGAAATCGAACGGGGGGAATCCGGCCATTCCCGATTGCGCTCGATCAAGGATTCGTTCCAGGGCGTGCTTATGATCGTCCCGGACCCATTCAGACCCAAGGTCTAATTGCCCGAAGCAAAAAAGCCGCTATTAATGGCGCAGTTTTGGACCGGAGGGGACCGACCTGACAACAGACACCGCGTCGGGCCGCCAGCTTAGGAGGAATGCATGACCGCGAAGACATACAAGGTGCTCAAGGCCGCCAGGGAGCGCACCCTGATCGACAACGATACCTATCTCGACTGGTATCGGGAAAGCACCCGTAGTCCGGTGAAGTTCTGGAGAAAGCACGGCAAGCGGATCGACTGGTTCAAACCCTATACCAAGGTCAAGAACACATCCTTCGACGGCAAGGTCTCGATCAAATGGTTCGAGGACGGCGTCACCAACGTCTCCTACAATTGCATTGACCGGCATCTGAAGACCCGCGGCGACCAGACGGCGATCATCTGGGAAGGCGATCATCCTTACGACGACAAGAAGATCAGCTACAACGAGCTCTACGAAAAAGTCTGCCGGCTCGCCAATGCGATGAAGAAGCACGGCGTCAAGAAGGGCGACCGGGTCACCATCTACATGCCGATGATCGTCGAGGCAGCCTATGCCATGCTGGCATGTACGCGCATCGGCGCCATCCACTCCATCGTCTTCGGCGGGTTTTCTCCCGACGCGCTTGCAGGCCGCATCATCGATTGCGACTCCGACTTCGTCATCACAGCCGACGAAGGCCTGCGCGGCGGCCGCCCGATCCCGCTCAAGGATAACACCGACAAGGCGATCGAGATCGCCAAGAAGAAGCGCGTCAAGGTCAGGAACGTATTCGTGGTGCGCCGCACCGGCGGCAAGGTCGACTGGGTCGACGGCCGCGACGTCTGGTACCACGAGGCAACGGCCAAGGCGAAGCCCGATTGCGCGCCAGCCAGAATGAAGGCCGAGGACCCGCTGTTCATCCTCTATACGTCGGGTTCGACCGGCAAGCCGAAGGGCGTGCTGCACACCACTGGCGGCTATCTGGTCTACGCCTCGATGACCCATGAATATGTCTTCGACTATCACCCCGGTGACATCTACTGGTGCACGGCCGATGTCGGCTGGGTAACCGGCCATTCCTATATCGTCTATGGACCGCTCGCCAACGGCGCCACGACGCTGATGTTCGAGGGCGTGCCAAACTATCCCGACGCCGGCCGTTTTTGGGATGTGGTCGATAAACACCAGGTCAACATCTTCTACACGGCACCGACGGCGATCCGTGCGTTGATGGGTGCCGGCGACGACTTCGTGACGCGCTCGTCGCGCAAATCGCTGCGTACGCTCGGCACTGTCGGTGAGCCGATCAATCCGGAAGCCTGGGAGTGGTACTACAACATAGTCGGCAACCGGAAATGCCCGGTCGTCGACACCTGGTGGCAGACCGAGACCGGCGGCATCATGATCACGCCGCTGCCCGGAGCCACAGACCTCAAGGCCGGTTCGGCGACGCGGCCCTTCTTCGGCATCAAGCCACAGCTGGTCGACGGCGAGGGCAAGGTGCTGGAGGGCGCCACCGAGGGCAATCTGTGCATAACCGATTCCTGGCCTGGCCAGATGCGCACCGTCTATGGCGACCATGAGCGCTTCGTGCAGACCTATTTCTCCACCTACAAGGGCAAGTACTTCACCGGCGACGGCTGCCGCCGCGACGAGGACGGCTATTACTGGATCACCGGTCGCGTCGACGACGTCATCAACGTGTCCGGCCACCGCATGGGCACGGCCGAGGTGGAGAGCGCCCTGGTTGCGCATGACATGGTTTCGGAAGCCGCCGTTGTGGGCTACCCGCACGACATCAAGGGACAGGGCATTTACTGCTATGTCACCCTGATGGCCGGCGAAAAGGGCCACGAAAAACTGCGCGTCGAACTCGTCGATCATGTGCGTCAGGAGATCGGACCGATCGCCAAGCCCGACAAGATCCAGTTCGCGCCCGGCCTCCCGAAGACCCGCTCCGGCAAGATCATGCGCCGCATCCTGCGCAAGATCGCCGAGGACGATTTCGACAAGCTCGGCGACACCTCGACGCTGGCGGAACCGGCGGTCGTGGACGACCTGATCGAGAACCGCCAGAACAAGAAGTAAGCTCGAGTTTTCATTGCTCTCAGTCGGGGCCGCCATGCGGCCCCTTTTCGTTGCCGCCAATTCTCCGTATATGCGGGACTTCTGAAACAGCCGGCGGGCAACAAAAATCGCGAATGGAGATGCCATGGGCTCGGCGGACAAACCTGCCAGGATGATCCGAACCGTCGTTGAGGTTCTGGAGCCGCAATTCGGCATCAGGCTCTGGAACGGCGAGCACATCGGTCCGACCGACGGTCCGGTGCTGGCCATCAACGACCCGCTTTTGCTGCGACGCATGGCGCTGCGGCCCAACATCGATTCGCTGATTGAGATGTGGGTCACCGGTCAGATCGATGTCGAAAACGGCACGCTGTTCGACCTTGCCGAACTGGGCACCCGCCAGAAACTCAAGCACCGGCTGAAGGAACTGCCCAAATGGCAGCTCGCCAGGGACCTGCCTTCAATCCTGGTCGGCCGGGGTAGTGGCGAATCCGGTCTCGCCGGCGACAACCCCTTTGTATCAGGTTCCGGCAAGGAAGCGATCCAGCACCACTACGACATCTCGAACGAATTCTATGCGCTGTTTCTCGATGAACGCATGGTCTACACCTGCGGCTATTTCACCGACTGGTCCAACGGGATCGACCAGGCGCAGGCCGACAAGCTCGACCATATCTGCCGCAAATTGCGGCTGCAGCCCGGCGAGCACCTGCTCGACATCGGCTGTGGGTGGGGCGCAATGCTGATTTACGCAGCAAAGCATTATGGCGTGACCGGCCACGGCGTCTCGCTGTCGGAAGAACAGACCGCGCTTGCCCGGGAACGCATTCGCGCCGAAGGCCTGGAGGACAGGATCACCATCGAGATCAAGTCCTACGAGGATCTCGACGGACAGTTCGACAAGATCTCGTCGATCGGCATGTTCGAAGCCGTCGGCAGCGCCAATTACGACACCTATTTTTCCACCGTCAATCGCCTGCTGAAGCCTGGCGGTCTCTACATGCACCACGCGATTTCGCGGCGCGCCAAGCGAACCAAAAAAGGTTTTCGACGCAAGAGCGCCGAACACAAAGCGCTGGTCAAATACATCTTTCCGGGCGGAGAGCTCGACCATCTCGGCATGAGCATCGAGAACCTGGAAGGCCATGGTTTCGAAGTGCACGACGTCGAAAACCTGCGGGAGCACTATGGTCGAACCTGCCGGCTGTGGGCGGAGCGGCTCAATGCCCGTTTCGACGAAGCGATCGCCGAAGTCGGCGCCCCGAAGGCGCGGCTGTGGCTGCTCTACCTGACCGGTTGCGCGCTCGCTTTCGAACGCGGCACGGTGCAGATCAACCAGACGCTGGCAAGCAAACGGGTGCGCGGACCGAGCGGCCTGCCACCGACCCGCGCTGACCTCTACCAAACCACAGAAAAGACCGGCCGGGACTGATCCCGACCGGCCTGGTGTTCGACCTGTATCGGTGGGCTACTGCGTCAGGCGTAGCGATTGGATCAGGTTGGCGATATGCGAATAGGTATCTTCAAGCTCCGCTGCCGTGTTGGGCTCGTAGGCATAGGTCAGCGTTCCCTCATCCGGAGAGGCGCAGGCCTGGAGCATGGCATCGGCGGAGTTTGAGGTCGCAAACCCTATGGTGAAGATCTTGATGCCGGACGCTTTGATATTGGTGCACAGCTGCGCGGTGTGAGCCACAGAGAGTGTTCCTTCGCTGCACTCGACATCGTCATCGTTGGACCCTGCATAGGCGGTGTTGAACGCGCCGTCTGTCATCAGGATGATGTATTTCGCCAGCTTGTCGTTGGTTGCGAAGTCGTCGGGTTTGGAGTCTTTGGAGTGGTAGTCGGCCCAATTGTGCGAAATTGTGTACCAGGCCCACTGCAGCCCGATATGACCGGCCGTGCAGCCACCCGTCGAAAGACCGTTGATGGCACTGTCCAGTTTCGACTTCTTGTCGGTCAGCGTGATCAGCTTGGAGCTGGTGCAACCGTTTTTCGGCAGCCGTGAGTCGCGGCTGATCATGCCCTGCGACGGGTTGGCGTCGGTGTACTGGTAAGATGCCCCGCTGAACGGCGCCTTGCGATCGGTGGCGCACTTGTCCTGCGGCTTGCCATTCGACTTGACGACAAAGTCGTTCGGAATGTCGACGCACTTGAAATGTCCGTTGCTTTTCATCCAGCAATCGGCGCCATAGCTCTCAAGGAACGGTTCAACATTATAGCCAGCCTTGTAACCGGAATCGTAAACCGGTGCGTTGCTTTTGGCCTGATTGTAGTCCGGATAGACATACGACGACAGCGGCCCCGCATTGATGGAATCGCTGTAGGGAACGAGGCTAATGCGCACATGCGTGTCATCAGCCGTATTCGGCGCCAGAAGTTCTGTCACACCGAGCTTGGCGGCATCCTTCAGCGCCTCGATCTTGTAGCCAGACATCGAACCGGTGACGTCGAGCACCATGGCGACCTCGATATCGCCAATGCCGTAGACGGCGGCCGACTTGCTGGCGACCGTTCTCGTGCTCTGGTTGGTTCCAACGCGGGTGAATGTCAGCTCCTGATCGTATTCGGCGACCGCAGTGACGGACTGGTTGACCGGATCGATATGGAAATTCTTGATTGCATAATCGCTGCCCGCGAGGCTATCGATGCCCATATTGGCAGCGAACACGGCCTTGAAGTAGTTTTCCGCGGCGTTTCCGGTTTCGCTGACTTCACCGATGGACAGGGCTCGAGCCGTGGCCAGCGACGCGGCGTCCAGCGCATTGTTGATCCGCGTCTTTTCGCCCATCGACCTGGAAAAGTCGACGGCCAGCCCGATCGCCAGAAAGATGGCGACGGTGCAGAACCCGAAGGCTATGGCAAAATTACCGCTTCTGTCCTTCAGGAACCTCTTCATGAGAGGAGTGTCTTTTCCAGTCATCATTGCGAATCTTCCCATCAGATTGACAACATTGTTTTTGATCCCGACAGCCGGGGCCCGGTTCATGGACTGTCCGCCGGGTTCGATCGTTTGCGACTGTAAAAGATTAGATTTTAGATGAATTTAAATCGATCGATACAATTTTACCGAACTGCATAAGGCTATGATTCTTCAACCAAATCGACGACCATAGGTACTTGAGAGCCAAAACAAAGACGATGCGCCGAGGGTCGGTCAGCGCATCGGTAGATTGTGTAATTGCGATGTGGAACGCCCGGTGGCTGTTCCGGCACTCCGGCTTATTTCGACAGCCGCAGCGTGCGAATCATGTTGGCGATGGTCTGAAAGGTGCTTTTCAGTTCGTTCGCTGTGTTCGGCTCATAGGAATAGGTGAACGTGCCCTCATCCGGTGACGCACAGTCTTCCAGCATTGCGTCCGCGTAGGATGGCGTGGCGTAGCCGATGGTGAAGATCTTGATTCCCTGGCCCTTGATGTTGTCGCACAGCTTGTCCGTATGGAACTCCGACAGGCTCGGCTGACTGGTCACGTAGCTGGAATTCGTTCCGGCATAGGCCGTGTTAAAGATACCGTCGGTCATCAGAATGATGAATTTGGCAAGATCGTCGTCAATGGCCATATCGCCGGGATCCGAGGCCGTGCCGGGAATGTAATCCACCCATTTGGGCGAGATCGTATACCACGCCCACTGCAGGCCGATATGGCCGGCGGTATAGCCGCTACCGGTCAGCCCGCTGATGGCGTTTGTCAACGTCGTCTCGTTGCTGGTCAGAGTCACCAGCGGAGCGCTCGGGCAGTAATTGTTGTAAAGCCTGGAGTCGCGGCTAATCATGCCCTTCGACGGATTTTCATCCGTATACTGGTAGTTTGGCAGACCGCTGGTTTTCGGAGCCTTCCGGTCCGTCGCGCAATCGTCGACATTGGTTCCGTCGCTGTTGACCCGAAAATCGTCCGGCAGAAAGCACGTATAGGTGCCGCTGTAACCGCCGTGGCTGGCCAGCTGATATCGCGGCTCGAACAAGGGAGCGTCAGCGCTGGTGCCAAGGTCAAAGGACGCATTGATGGGTTTCGGCATCCCGGACGTGCCGTCGAATCCGGCATAGTCGAAGGCGGGCGGCGCAACCCGATTCTGAACCCAGTAACAATAGGTCTTGTAGGGAGCCTGGAATGCGGCAACATCATACCCGGCCGGAAAGCTGGGATCATAGACCGGCGCGTCACTCTTCGATTCGCGATAGTCTGGATACACATATTTCGCCAGCGGACCGGCGTTCACACCATAGGCGTAAGGCACCACGCTGATGCGGATATTTTCATCTGTCGGGGTGTTGGCATCAAGAAGCTCGGTGACGGCGAGCGTTGCTGCCGCTTTCAGATTGTTCAGCTTGCTGCCGTATCCGTTGCCCATGGAACCGGTCACGTCGAGCACCATGGCGACTTCGACCGCACCGATACCGAAACTCGCCGCCGAGAAGCTGGCAACGGTCTGGTCTGCGTCGAGGGTCCTGACCCTCGTTAGAGTCAGCTTCTGGTCGACCTCGACCTCCGCCGACACGGTCTTTGCAGCCATATTCAGATTGAAATTCTTGAGCGTGTAGGTCGTCGTATCGAAGGCATCATCACCCACATTCGCAGCGAACACCGCTTTGAAATAGTTCTCGGCCGCGTCACCGGTCGATGGGATTTCGCCAATGGCCAGCGCTCGGCCTGTCGCCAATGACGCTGAATCGAGCGCGTTGTTGATCCGGACCTTGGTGCCGAGCGCCGTAGTATAATCGACCGCAAGGCCACCGGCCAGGAAGATGAAAGTCGCCGCAAGTCCGAAGTGAATGGCAAAATTGCCATCCCGGTTTCGGAGGAAACGCTTGGCGGAGAAGCTCGAGCGAGCGGATTTCATGGTCGTTGCCCCTACGAATAAAGAGACAAGGAAGTGCCACCGGTTTCGTCGCTCAACGAAACCGCGTCAATGCGCAATCAATGTCCCTCGGTCCTTTCGGACCGTGTGCCGATTGTGCGGTAGCGGCTTCGTCTCCCCCGGCCAACCATCGCATCGCCGCACTGATTGCGGCATTGCTTTACGACCGGGACTCAAGAATCTTATGGATTCCATTGTCAGTAAAACGGTGCAGTCCGGTCGCCACGACCCCGATGCCATCCGGGGCGGTATTGCAACCGAGACTATGAAAAGACAGCGTTGAACGAAAGTTAACCGGCCGCGAAATGGGCTGAATATCGCCGTGCTTTTGCCAAGACGCTTAATGGAGACTTAAGTCTATCCTTAAAAATCGACGGCCCGGCCATCGATTTCCCAATCCCCGTAACGCGAAGGATCCTTGCCGCCGCGGCCGCCGACTTCGGTCGGCTGGCCGGCTTGGTCATCCTGTTTCTCGCGCCGTGCATGGGCTTCTTTCAAGGCACGCTGAGCAGCCGGCGGAAGGTCTTCTAATCGCCGTGTATCAGACTTTTCATCACCCGGCGTTTCTGGCGTCAGGCCAGGCTGGTCCAAGGCCTCTTTGGTCTTGTTCGATTGCTCTTCCTGGCGCATTGAACTCCGCTCCCACACACCCCATCATATAAGGCAAAGGACCCCGCATTGGAGTGCATGCCATGAATATGGTGCGAACCGCAATGCTGCTGGCCTTCATGACCGCATTGTTCATGGCGATCGGATATATGATCGGCGGAACCGGCGGTATGTTGATCGCCCTCGCTATTGCGGCTGGAATGAATCTGTTTTCCTACTGGAACGCCGACAAGATGGTGCTCCGGATGCACCATGCTGTCGAGGTGAATGCCCAATCCGCCCCGGAATATTATGGCATCGTCAAACAGTTGGCGGAACGCGCCGACCTGCCCATGCCGAAGGTCTATCTGATCAACAACGATCAGCCCAATGCCTTCGCCACAGGCCGCAATCCGGAAAATGCCGCCGTCGCGGCGACCACTGGGCTTCTGCACCGGTTGAGCCACGAAGAAGTCGCAGGTGTCATGGCGCATGAGCTCGCCCATGTGAAACACCGCGACACCTTGACCATGACGATCACGGCAACACTTGCCGGAGCCATCACGATGCTGGCCAATTTTGCCTTCTTCTTCCGCGGCGCACGCAACAATCCGCTGGGCATTGTCGGTGTTCTGGCCGCCATGATCCTGGCGCCGTTGGCGGCGGGTTTGGTGCAGATGGCGATCAGCCGCACTCGCGAATACTCCGCCGATCGCGGTGGTGCCGAAATCTGTGGCAACCCGATGTGGCTTGCATCGGCGCTCGAAAAGATCGCTGGCGGCGGGCGCCGCGTCGTCAACGAAGACGCCGAGCGCAACCCCGCAACAGCCCATATGTTCATCATCAACCCGTTGGCCGGCCAGCGCATGGATGGGCTGTTCTCGACCCACCCGGCGACCGAAAACCGTGTCGCTGCCCTGCATCAGATGGCCGCCGAGTGGGGTCAGTCCGACACGCCGGCGCCTCGGGAACGTGAAGAACCCCGGTCACCCCGGACTCCTGAGAAGGTGGCCGATCCGGATACCAATGGACCATGGGGCCGCAATCCCGGCGGCCGACGGACACCGAAGGGGCCCTGGTCTTGAGCCGCAGCCGCGCGGCCTCAAAGACACCGCGGCCTTCTTCGCACGATAGCGACAAGCCCGGGCTGGCCCCACGGCGCGTCGCAGCCCGTATTCTGGCGGCCGTCGTCGACCGACAGACATCGCTTGACGGGATGCTGGATCCCTCCAACGGCAACCGGGCCTATCGGGATCTCTCTCCGGCAGACCAGGCACTGACGCGAGCCATCATCCTGGCTTCGCTTCGCCATCTTCCGGTGATCGAAGCATTTCTGGCGAAGCTGGTTGAGCGGCCTCTACCGGAAGGAGCCCGCGCACTCGTTCACGTGCTGACGGTTGCCGCGGCACAGATCCTTTATCTCGACACGCCAGACCGTGCAGCCGTCGATCTTGCCGTGGAGCACGCCCGCGGTGATCCACGCAACCGCCGCTTTGCGCCGCTGGTCAATGCTGTTCTGCGTCGCATGAGCCGCGAAAAATCCACCCTATTGCCAGAGCTCGAAGCCGATACGGTCAACGCACCGGCCTGGTTTGCCGACCGGCTTCGCGCGGTTTATGGCGATGCGACGGACGGAATACTGAGAGCACACGCCACGCCGGCGCCCCTCGACCTGACCGTCAAGGCGGATCCAGATGGCTGGGCCAACCGGCTTGGCGGCACGGTCCTGCCCACCGGCAGCGTGCGTCTTGTCGGCCGCGACGGTCCTGTCCCGGAGCTGCCAGGCTTCTCGGAAGGCGCCTGGTGGGTGCAGGACGCCGCGGCGGCAATCCCCGCCAAGCTCTTCGGCGACGTGGCAGGGCAGCGTATTGCCGATCTGTGCGCCGCGCCGGGTGGCAAGACCGCACAGCTTGCAGCAGCCGGAGCAAAGGTCACGGCGCTCGACCTATCCGCCAACCGGCTGAAGCGACTGGAACAGAATCTGCAGCGCCTGGAGCTCGAAGTCGAGATCTGCCAGGGCAATCTGCTGGACTGGCAACCGACCGAACCGTTCGACGGCATTCTGCTTGACGCTCCGTGTTCGTCAACCGGCACGGTCAGGAGACATCCCGACATCCCCTGGACCAAAGACCCGGAAGATGTGACCAAACTGGCGGACCTCCAGGCGCGCATGCTGCGCCGGGCGCTGACGCTGGTCCGTCCCGGCGGAACGGTGGTTTTCTCCAATTGCTCGCTCGACCCTGCCGAGGGCGAAGATCTTGTCGCAGCACTGCTTCGGGAACACTCGGATGTCCAAAGGCAGGCCATTGACCCTGAAGCGTGGCCGGGCCTCGAAACGGCAGTGACCCCTCAGGGCGATATTCGCACCACACCGGCCATGCTGCCGGCGGATGATCCGCGTTTTTCCGGCCTTGATGGCTTCTATGCCAGCGTCCTCATAGTTATGGACAATCAGGACAAATAGTTGGCATTCATTTACCCTGTCGACGAAATAGTCTTATGGTATAGACGGACGGGCGCCCCTTCACGGGGAGTACGGGGATAGGGTTTGGCGGCAGCATTGACTCAGTTTCGGCACGTCGTGCCGCTTTATCTGCGTGAAACCGGACGGCGCATAACGCGGCGGCTGTCGATCGGCCGTATTGCCGCCTGGCGTATTTTCGGCAAGGTGCCCGACCGCCTCATCGTCGCCCCGACCGATTTGCGCATTGCAGACCCCTATATTGCACACGAAATCCACACCGGTCGCTTTCCGTTGGCAGGCCGCGTGCTTGAAACCGAAGGACAGTCGCCTTTCCTGATGGTGGGGCCGTCGGAGGGGTTCGACGAATCGCTCCACAGCTTCCGCTGGCTGCGCCACCTGCGCGCCGCCAACACCGACGAAGCATTCGCCGATGCCCGCCAACTCACCGAAGACTGGATCAACACCTGGGGCAAGAGCAAGGTCGGCATAGCCTGGCAGCCGGATGTTACCGCCCAGCGCCTTCTGGCATGGCTGTCGCACTCGCCGATCATCCTGAAGAACCAGGATCGTGGTTTCTACAAGCGGTTTATTCGCAGCATCGCCCTGCAGAACCGTTACCTGCGCCGCACGGCACCTGTCATGCGCGAAGGTGAGTCGCGGTTCCGGGTTTATATGGCTCTGGCCATGACGACGCTGGCGACGCCGGCCAGCCCGTCCGCCATCAAGATCGCGGCGCGCAATCTAGACATCGAACTTGAAAAACAGATCCTGCCGGATGGCGGCCACGTGTCGCGCAATCCGCAGGTCAACATGACCTTGCTGGCTGACCTGCTGCCGTTGCGCCAGACCTACCTTAATCTCGGCCACACACCGCCAAAGGGGCTGGTACCCAGTATCGACCGCATGTTCCAGGCGCTGCGCTTCTTCCGCCATACCGACGGCACGCTGGCGCTGTTCAACGGTACGACGGCGCAACCGGCCGACCGGCTGCTGTCGGTTCTGCGCTATGACGAGGCCGGCGGGGAACCGCTGAAATTGACGCCGCAGATGAGGTATCAGCGGCTGGCCAACCGCAAGACCATCGTGCTTGCCGATACCGGGCCGCCACCGCCAGGAGAACTGTCAGCCACCGCCCATGCCGGCTGCCTGTCCTTCGAAATGTCGTGCGGCCGCAACCGCTTTGTCGTCAATTGCGGCGCCCCGGCTTATTTCCAGCCAAGCTATGCCAAGCTGGCGCGCACCACGGCCGCCCACACCACATTGACGGTAGCTGACACATCTTCAGCAACGATTTCCAACTCTTCCTATCTGGGCCCGGTCATCGTTTCAGGCCCGGCCAATGTCGACGTCGAACGCCGTGACGACGATTCCGGCCGCCAGGGCTTTGTCGCCAAACATGATGGTTTCGCCGAACGCTTCGGGCTCGTGCATGAGCGCTCTCTGCAGCTCAGCGCCGAAGGCAATGTTCTGTCCGGCCGCGACCGATTGGCCAAATCATCGCGCTACGACCTGTCGATCGCCCGCGACACCCAGGCTGCAATCCGTTTCCATATTCATCCAAAAATCCAGCTGTCCCGCGACAAGAACAACGACATCGTCCTGACCGCGAGCGATGGTGAGTTCTGGACTTTCTATTCGCCCGACGTCGGTGCGGAGATCGAGGAGGACATCTTCTTTGCCGATCTCGCCGGGCCGCGTCGCTCGGCCCAGATCGTCGTTAACATGGTGATCTCGCAGAAATCCGAAATCGCCTGGACCTTTGTCCGCTCGGTTCCGAAGACCCGGAAATAACATCCCGATCCACAAGCCGTGGAAACCGGCTTCGAACCCTCCTCCAACGGTTCGCAGACGGTTCAATATTGCGCTGCACTATGCTACGCGAACGACGGTTTCCCCTTGAAGGATCGTTGCTATGGCCGTTTCGTCCAAACACATCCCGGCGCCGGATCTCGTTCGGCCCCGCCGGGCCCTGCTGTCCGTCTCCGACAAGTCAGGCCTGGTGCCGCTCGCTGAGAAACTCGCAACCCACGGGATTGAACTCGTTTCGACCGGCGGAACCGCCAAAAAACTCGCCGATGCCGGACTGTCGGTACGCGATGTCTCCGACCTGACCGGCTTTCCGGAGATCATGGACGGACGGGTCAAAACCCTGCATCCGGGCGTGCACGGTGGGCTGCTGGGGATCCGCGACGATGCCGATCATGCCGCTGCCATGCAGGACAATGCGATCGAACCGATCGATATCGCCGTGATCGATCTCTATCCCTTCGAGGCGGTGCGGGCAGCCGGAGGAGACTACGATACGACGGTCGAGAACATCGACATCGGCGGTCCGGCGATGATCCGCGCCGCGGCCAAGAACCATGCCTATGTCACCGTGATCACGAACGTCACGGATTATGCGGCGCTGGGTGAAGAACTCGATGCCGGTGATGGCCACCTGAGCCTGGCTTTTCGGAAGTCCATGGCCGCGCGGGCCTATGCGAGAACCGCGTCTTATGATGCAGCCATCGCTGGATGGTTCGCCGACGAATTAAAGCAAGCAACTCCCGAAAGGCGCATTCTTGCTGGCTCGCTTCGAGATGTTATGCGCTATGGTGAAAATCCGCATCAGACCGCCGGTTTCTATGTCTCGGGCGATGCGCGACCGGGGGTGGCGAGCGCCGTTTTGCATCAGGGCAAGCAGCTTTCCTACAACAACATCAACGATACCGATGCGGCGTTCGAACTGGTCAGCGAATTTGCCCCGGAGGATGCATCGGCCTGCGCCATCATCAAACACGCCAATCCCTGTGGTGTTGCCGTCGGAGAGAGCCTGAAAGCTGCCTATGAAGCAGCACTTGCTTGCGACCCGGTCTCGGCATTCGGTGGGATTGTTGCCTTCAACCGCACACTTGACGTAGAAGCGGCCCGTGAAATCGTCAAGATCTTCACCGAGGTCATCATTGCACCGGACGTCACGGAGGCGGCGCGCGCCGTGATCGCCGAAAAGAAGAACCTGCGTCTCCTGTCGACCGGCGACCTCGCCGATCCGCGTGCGCCCGGCCTGTCGGCCAAAACCGTGGCCGGCGGCATGCTGGTGCAGTCTCGCGACAACGGCTGCGTCGACGATATCGAGCTGAAATGCGTGACGGCCCGAACACCGAGCGACGCTGAAATGAGCGATCTGAAATTCGCGTTCCGGGTTGCCAAACACGTCAAGTCGAACGCCATTGTCTATTGCCGCGACGGCGCCACCGTGGGAATCGGCGCCGGCCAGATGAGCCGCATCGACTCGTCGCGCATCGCCGCCCGAAAGGCCGAAGATGCCGCCAAGGCGCTTGGTCTGGCAGAGCCGCTGACGCGCGGATCCGTTGTCGCCTCGGACGCCTTCTTCCCCTTCGCCGACGGGCTGATATCTGCCATCGAGGCTGGCGCTACCGCCGTCATCCAACCGGGCGGTTCAATGCGCGATGACGAGGTCATCAAAGCCGCTGATGAAGCAGGCATCGCCATGGTCTTCACCGGCATGCGGCATTTCCGGCACTGAGTTCAGCCGCAGGGGGTAACCGTCAGGGCCGCGCGTCATGCGCACTCTTTACCCAGGGCAGGAGCAGGGCGCCTGCGATGAACAGGAAAATGACTGGCGTTACGCCGAGTCGCTGACTGTCGAACAGGCCGGTCGCGCCGGCAATCAGCAGCGGGCCGATGAACGTGGTGGCTTTTCCAGACAGGGCATAGAGGCCGAAAGCCTCGGTTACACGATCGTCCGGCACCTGGTCCACCAACAGCGTCCGCGATGCGGCCTGGAGACCGCCGCCGGCGGCGCCGATGAGGCAACCAGCCACATAGAATGCCAGATCCGGTAGATTGGACGGTGACGCCTCGCTGCCCACGGTTATGAAGAGGACTTCGGTCGGCGACGTCGACACCACCAGGATGCAGCACAGGATCAGGAAGGCGATGCCAATGTTGACGACAGTCTTTGGACCGTAGCGGTCATCAATCTGTCCGCCGGCCCAGGCTCCAAAAACACCGACGGTCGCTGCCAGAATGCCGAAAATTCCGATTTTGATCGTTGGCCACCCCAGTACGCCTGCCGCATAGATGCCTCCGAAAGCATACAGTGCGCCTAAAGCGTCACGGTAAAGCATGCTGGAAATCAGAAAGCTGAAGTAGCTGCGCTCCCGCGGCAACGCCTTCAAGGTTTTCAGCAACTGGCTTAGCCCCTGAGCAACGGCACCACTGCTCACGCGACGACGATGCACATCGGGCGTGAACAGAAACATCGGCAGCACGAAGATCACATACCAAATGGCGGTCAGGGGGCCGGCGGCCCGATCACCCTGATGCGTCTGCGGATCGAGCCCGAATAATGGGGTGAGCCCGAACAGCGTCTTTCCGCTGGAGGAATCGGCCGCGAGAAATCCGAGCACGATTACAAGCGAGACAATTCCGCCGACATAGCCCAGCGCCCAGGCGGAACCGGAAAGCCGGCCAAGGTGCGAACGCGGCACCTGATCCGGCATCATGGCATTGTTGAAGACCGCCGCGAACTCCATTCCAATCAGGCCGAGAATGAGCGCTGCGATGACCAGGGTCATATCGCTGCCGCCCGGCAATGCATACCAGAGCATCCAACAGCCGATGACGGCCGGAAAGGAAAAGGCCAGAATCCAAGGTTTTCGGGGCCCGGTGCTGTCGGCGATCGCGCCCAGTACAGGAGCCATGATGGCGATGGCAAGGCCTCCCAATCCAGTGGCCAGACCCCAGATTTCCTGACCCCGCACCGGATTGTCCGCCACGTGCGCGGCGAAGTAAGGTGCAAAGACAAACGTGATGATCAACGTGTGGAACGGCTGGGTCGCCCAGTCGAACATCATCCAGCCGATAACTCCCTTGCGGTCGACCGGGCGGCTATCGCCTCCATCCATGGTCTGGTCCGTCATCGGCTTATGTTCCCCTCGATCAATGATCGGATCAGGCCCGACCCCGCGCCACATCCGTCATCATGCCGGCAGCTACCGTCAGCCGGGCGACGCTGATTTCACCGCTTTCGATCAGGGTGCTGACACGCTCATGTGCCCGGTCGACACGCACCCGATCATCGTCATGCCATGCAGCAATCGGGTCCTTGTGTTTGCCGAACCGCTCAAGCGCAGCCTGGGTGATGGAACGCCGCGCCGCTCCGATCTCGTCGAGGCAGCGTGCGACCGCAAGCGCCTCGTAATAGTCGGAGATGTTGGCACGGTGCGCCGCCAGGTCGATGCGGCCGATACGGAACAAGTCACCGACAGCAAAGAAAACCTGAGCGGTCTTTTTCAGGTCCGCCTTGGCATTCTGAGAGACCTGCATTATCTCCGGCAGCAGTGACAGCGCCGGCAGTTGGCACAGGCGCCGCGCCAGTTTGCGCGGCACACCGTTGTCCACTGATCGCTGGTACCAGATCTCCGTCTCTTCCCTCATGAATTCCGGCAGCAGCGACGGCAGCGTCGCCTCCAGCGAGCCGACCGCCTTCTGCATGGCCTTGACCGTTTCGCCGATCGGCTGGCGGTTGACACCGGTTTTCAGAGCCCAGCGTGAGACCGCCTGAACGACGTGACCCATGCCGGCATAGAGCTCGTTCTGGAAGTCGCCGGGAACCTTGTTGTCGAGTGCATCGATGGCATCGTAGAGCTCCGGCAGACCGAGACCGTCGCGGATCATGACGTAGGCCTTGACGATGTCGGCCGGCAGCATGCCGGTGGCATCGACCAACCGGCTGACATAGATCGGGCTGCCGCGGTTGATCGCATCGTTGGCCAGCAATGTACCGATAATTTCGCGGCGCAACCGGTGCCCCTTGATATCGGATCCGTGCTGGCGGTGCATGCGTTTGGGGAAATAATCGATCAACTCCCGCTCGAAATAGGGATCGTCGAGCAGCTCGCTGCTGGTCAGATCGTCGAAGAGAACGATCTTGGCGTAGGACAGGAGCACGCCGATTTCCGCCCGCGTGAGCGGCTTGTTGGCAGCCAACCGCTCGGCCAACGTCGTGTCGTCGGGCAGTTCCTCGACTTCGCGGTCGAGATGGCCTTCCGCCTCCAGCCGGTTCATCATCCGCACGAGATCGCCGGTCGCGCGAGCGCTGCGTCTGTCGACGAGTGAAATCGCCAGCGTCTGCAGATAGTTGTTGCGCAGTACCAGCGCGGCCACTTCGTCAGTCATCGACACCAGCAGTTTATTCCGGTTGGCGAGCGTCAGCCGCTCGTCACGCACCGCCGTTGCCAGCGCAATCTTGATATTGACCTCGACGTCAGAAGAGTTGACCCCGGCGGAGTTGTCGATGGCATCCGAATTGCAGCGGCCGCCGTGCTGATTGTATTCGATGCGACCTAGCTGGGTGACGCCGAGATTGGCGCCCTCGCCAATGACCTTGGCGCCCACTTCACTCGCGGTGATGCGGATGGAATCGTTGGTCCGGTCACCGACCTCGTCGTCGCTTTCACCCGCCGCCTTGATGTAGGTGCCGATCCCGCCAAACCAGAGCAGATCCACGTCGGCCTTGAGGATTGCCGTAAGGATCTCGAACGGTGTTGCCTTGGCATGCTTGAAGCCTATGGCCTTGGCGGCCTCCGCGGTCAGGGTCACCGACTTCTCGCTGCGCGGGATGATCATGCCGCCCTTTGACAGCTTGGAGCGATCGTAGTCCTGCCAGCTGGAACGGCCGAGATTGAACATGCGTTTGCGCTCCTTGAAACTGGAAGCGCAGTCCGGATCCGGATCGATGAAGATGTCGCGGTGGTCGAACGCCGCCACCAGCTGGATCTTCGGCGACAGAAGCATGCCATTGCCGAACACATCGCCGGACATGTCGCCGACGCCGATCACCTTGAATTCCGTCTTCTGGATATCGATGTCCATTTCGCGGAAATGACGCTCCACCGCCTCCCAGGCGCCACGCGCGGTTATCCCCATCTTCTTGTGGTCGTAACCGGCGGAACCGCCTGACGCGAAAGCGTCGTCAAGCCAGAAATGATGCGCCTGGCTGATGGCATTGGCCGTGTCTGAGAACGTGGCCGTGCCTTTGTCGGCGGCGACCACGAAATAGGGATCCTCGCCGTCATGGCAGACCGTGCGACCCGGCCGAACAATCTTGTCGTCGACAATGTTGTCGGTCACCGACAGCAAAGACGAGATGAAAGTCTTGTAGGCCTCGCGGCCAGCGGCGAAGACGTCGTCACGGTTTCCACCCGCCGGCAGTTTTTTCGGATAGAATCCGCCCTTGGACCCGACCGGAACGATCACCGCATTCTTGACTTGCTGTGCTTTGACGAGCCCCAGCACCTCGGTGCGGTAGTCCTGCGCCCGGTCGGACCAGCGAAGACCACCGCGGGCGATCGGTCCGAAGCGCAGATGAACACCTTCGACTTCGGACCCGTAGACAAAGATTTCGCGGAACGGCCGCGGTTCGGGAATGCCGTCAAGTTCTCGCGGATCGAGTTTGAATGCCAACGACTCGCGCGGAGACCCGTCATCCTGGCGCTGGTGGTAGTTGGTCCGTACCGTCGCCATGATGGCATTGACGTATCGCCGCAGGATACGGTCGTCGTCGAGGCTTGGCACGCGGGTCAGCTCTTCTTCGATTTCGGCGATGATCCTGTCCGAATCGAGTTCCGACTTCTTGCCACGCACCTTCAAATCGAACCGGCTGCGGAACAACCGGAAGATGGACGCGGCAATGTCCGGGTAGCGGTTGAGCGTACCGGCAATGTAGCCCTGCGAATAGGTAATGCCGGCCTGCCGCAGATAGCGCGCATAGGCGCGCATGACGACGACCTCACGGGCCGTCAGACCGGCATTGATGACCAGCCGGTTGAAACTGTCATTGTCGATACGACTGTGCCAGGTCGACAGGAATGCCTCGTCGAGCATGTGCACGAGCAGCGCCAGGTCGACCGCCATGCCCTCGCGGTGCACCAGTTCCATGTTGTGCAGCACAACCTTGCGGGTTTCCGTAACATCCGCACCAATCGACAGATCGAAAGTCTGCTCGCTGATGACGTTGAATCCCAGGTTTTCAAGCAGCGGCACCCGGCGCGACAGTTCGACGGGTTCGTCCAGGTGGAATATCTTCAGAGACAGGTGATCACTCGCCTCACCGTCGCGCTGATAGAAATCGATATTGATCGGATTGTCGTCGCTGCAGGTCAGGAAGTTGGCGAGATCCTCGACCGCTTCCTCCGGCGTAAAGTAATCGCGATAGGCATCGGACGTGTGAAGCGACAGGGCTTCTACCCCAGCCAGGGTCGCAAGACGGTCTTCCCAGCGCGTGACGATAGTGCGCACCGAGTTTTCCAGCGTTTCTTGGTTCACACGCGGCGTCTTGCCGGCCGAACGACCGAGCACGAAATGAACGCGTGCGACGCCGCCTTCCGGGAAGGCCGGATAATAGGCCGAGAGTCGGGCGTCGAAGACATCCTTGAGATAAGCGCCTATGCGCTCGCGGGCATCGGAATTGTATTGGTCGCGTGGAACGTAGACCATCACGGAAACGAAGCGGTCGAAGCGGTCGATGCGCGGCAGCACCCGAACGCGTGGCCGGTCGTTGAGCTCCATGATCTGTTCGCAAAAGCCGGCGAGCATCGGCACATCGACCTGGAACAGCTCGTCGCGCGGATAGCTTTCCAGGGCATTGAGCAAAATCTTGCCCGAATGGCTTTCCGAATCGAAGCCGAAACTGGCAATGACCGAGTCGGCCTTGGAACGCAGCAGCGGAATGCGGGTGACCGACCGCGTATAGGCCGTTGAAGTGAACAGGCCGACGATCCGAAGTTCCCCGGTGACCCGGCCGCTCTCGTCGTAACGCTTGACGCCGATGTAATCCATGTAGGCGCGTCGATGCACGAGCGAACGGACATTGGCCTTGGTGACGATCAGCGCGTCAGGTCCCTGTAGGAATGCAAGCAATTCGGGTGTCGTCGTCACATGGCCGCTGCCGCGCCTCAGCACCCGCACATTGGGATCGGACAGAATGCCGAGCCCCGTGTCCTCGGCGCGCTCCACCCGGGCCTCCTTGCCGGTCCCGGCATAGTGATATTCGCGCATGCCGAGGAAGGTGAAATTGTCGTCGCGCAGCCACGACAGAAAGGCCAGCGCTTCATCGCGCTCGGCGACATGGTGGAAGGCACTCGACGCTTCCAGTTCGTCGATGACACCGTCGAGCTTTTCGAGCATGCCGCGCCAGTCGACCACCGCCCGGTGCACCTGATCGAGCACCTTGAGCAGGCAATCCTTGAGCTCACCCATCGCCGCCGCGGAAATGTTGGGCAGGTACACCTGGATGAGGCTGACCTTGGACCAGTCCTCGTCGCTTTCACCGGCGACATAAAGCACCACATCCTCGACCTTTCCGCCCTTGCCATGGCTGACCGAAAGGATCGGATGCGCGGCAAGGTAGGTGTCGCGATGCGAGGTGGAAATCTCCGCCATGACCGAATCGAACAGGAACGGCATGTTGCGGTCGATGATGCTCACCAGCGTCACCGGTCGCCCTGCGACATCGATGCCTTCGACGGTCTCGACATTGACGAGCGCGCTCTTGCCGTCCCATTCCATCAGCTGACGATGGGCGTCGGCGGCTGCCGCCGCCAAGGCATCAGGGCGGAACGTGACTACGTCATCGGCACTCACACGCCCGAAAAGGATGTCCGGATCGATCGCCGGCCGTTTCTCCTTCTTGAGGATATCCGCCACTCTGGCGATGTGTTTGTCTCGCTTCGGGTGACGGCGCACGCCCATTACTCTCTCCCTGAGTCTGTGCAATCCGGGCGCCGGCATTGCCCACGCCCATCGACGGATGGTAGCAGAACTGTGACGGGAAGCGATGCAATAATGCACTGGCAAAGCAAATTTCACCGGAGTTCAAACTATGAGCAAGAAAGAGCCGGCGGTCACGGCGTTGGACATGCCCGCCATGGCGGATCTGAGCCCTGATACGGAAGCCTATTTCGACAAATGCCAGGAAAAACTGGGCATGATACCCAATGTCCTGCTTGCCTATGCCTTCGACGAAGCCAAGCTGCAGGCGTTCTCGATGTTCTACAATGATCTCATGCTCGGCGACTCCGGCTTGAGCAAACTGGAGCGGGAGATGATCGCCGTCGCCGTCTCCTCGGTCAATCACTGTTACTATTGCCTTGCCGCCCACGGCGCGGCCGTCCGGCAGCTGTCCGGCAATCCGGCTCTCGGCGAGCAGATCGCCATGAACTACCGCGTTGCCGATCTCGAGACGCGTCAACGCGCGATGCTCGACTTCGCGGTCAAACTGACGGAAACACCAGATCGTATTGTCGAGGAAGACCGGGAAGCATTGAGAAAAGCCGGTTTCAGCGATCGCGATATCTGGGACATCGCCGCGACGGCTTCCTTCTTCAACATGTCGAACCGGATGGCGGCCGCGACCGAGATGCAGCCCAACGCGGAATATCACGGGATGGCACGTTAGAGAGCCGGCTAAAATTCCACCACATGGTCGGACAATTCGTTGCGTGGCTCCTCGGTTGGCGGAAAATGCTCCGCCAGCAGGGCACCCGCAAGCTCCGCGGCACCCTCTAGCGCGTCCGCGACCTGTCCCGCGGCAATCTTTTCGGTCATGGAGCCGACAATCGTGTTCCATTCATCCTGCCCGACCTTTTCCGATATGCCCGTATCGGCGATGATTTCCGCATACCGTTCCGCTAGCGAAACGAATATCAGTATGCCCGTGCGATCCTGCGTGGCATGAATATTGTGGGCCAGAAACTGGCGAAGCGCATTGCCGTGGGCACGCCGGTAGCAAAGGCTCTTCGGCAACAGCCATGGCCTAAGGCCCGGTTTGAACTTTATGAAGGCAAGACCAAGGGCCAGGGCCGCGATCTGGCAGGCCAGGAGCGTCAGTGCGCCAATGTCGATCCACATCAAATAGACGTACAACCCCACCAGCACTGTCGAGAGGATTGACATGCAGGCCAGCACGAAGCCGGCTGGCAGGAAATAGTCGTCGCTTGACCGGCACAGCACGCAGAAGATCTCGCCGCTTGTTTTGCGTTCCGCCTGCCGGATCGCTTCGGCCAGGCGCGCATGCTCCGTTTGGCTCAAGGTTACCATCCGCCTGACGCGCCCCCTCCGCCTGACGACCCGCCACCGCCTGAGAATCCGCCACTGGAACCGCTGCCCCACCCGGATGATCCCGATGACGAGGAACTGCCCCCATAGGTGATATCCATACCCAGCCATCGATAACGGCCGGGCGAGATCTTGCGGCCGAAGATTCGCGCCAGAACGGCAAATCCGAAGGTACCGACGAAGATTGTGGCAAACAGCGCGAGGAACACGAACCGTCCGATGAGACTGCTATCCCACCGGTCTGCATTGCGCTCTGCTCGTGCCTGTAACTCGGCGGAATCTCCTGAAAGAACGGCAATAATGTCGTCGGTGCCGGCGCGGATGCCGCCTTCGAAATCGCCGTCGCGGAAATGCGGAACGATCGTATTGTCGATGATCAGCTTGGCGAGCACATCCGTGAGAGTACCCTCGAGACCGTATCCGACCTCGATGCGCATCTTGCGGTCATCGACGGCGACGAGCAGCAAAACCCCATTGTTTTCCTCCGCCTGACCCAAGCCCCAGTGCCGGAACAGGCGGTTGGCGTAGGCTTCGATCGATTCACCGTCGGTGCTGTCGATGGTCGCGACGACCACTTGATCGGAGGAGGCCTGTTCATGACCGGCCAGTGTCGCCGTAATGGCATTCTCAACCTCGCTCGACAATATGCCGGCGCGATCGACGACCCGTCCGGAAAGCGATGGCAGTTCCTGTGCCCATGTGGACCCCAGAGCCAGCGCGAAAATCGCAAGGATAGCAATCAGCGGCGGGAAACCGCTGACAGATAAATAACCGAAAGGACTCCGGCTAATTGTCAAATTTGACCTGTGGCAGGGCACGTGCGTCGCTGTCGATGGTAAATGTCTGCATGGGTTTGGCCTCCGGATAGAACCACGAGGCCCACCAGCGTCCCGGGAAAGTCTTAAGCTCGGTATTATAGCGCCGCACCGCTTCGATATAGTCGCGGCGCGCCACGGCTATTCGGTTTTCCGTGCCCTCGAGCTGCGACTGCAGCGCCAAAAAATTCTGGTTGGATTTGAGGTCCGGATAACTCTCCGAGACCGCAAGCAACCGTGTCAGCGCCGAACTGATTGCAGACTGGTTTGCCTGAAACTTTTCGAAGGCTTTTGGATCGGTCAGCATATCAGCGGGAAGTTGAACCGACGTCGCCTTGGCACGGGCGTCGACCACCGAGGTCAGCACATCCTTTTCCTGCGCCGCAAATCCCTTGACGGTTTCGATCAGGTTCGGAATCAGATCGGCGCGCCGCTGATACTGGTTGAGCACCTGGCTCCAAGCGGCCTTGGCCTGTTCCTCATAGGTCGGAATGGCATTGATGCCGCAGCCGGACAGAAGCAACAGGCTGAAAAGAGCGGCGATCACCACCCCCGGATTGCGTCCCCGTGCGATGTTGGCGTTCATGCCTGTCATCCCCGATTCACTCGCAGGGAGCATATCGAATGTGTCGTCAAAGGAAAGCGTCTGCCTAACAAACACCGGGATTTCGCAACCATTCACCGAAAGGTCTCAATGCGACTGGTCAATTCACCACCACGCCATTAAGACAACCGCATGAGCACACCACCAGACAATGCAGCCGCAGGCCCCGTTCTTGTGATATCGAGCCACGTTGTTCGGGGTTCGGTCGGCAACCGCGCCGCGGTCTTTGCCCTCGAGATGCTTGGCCATCCGGTGTGGGCCCTTCCAACCGTGATCTTGCCCTGGCACCTCGGGCATGGACCCGCGACGCGATCGATGATGCCGCCGGAGGATTTCTCCGCGATCATCGACGATCTCTGCCGGGCGCCTTGGCTTGCAGAGATCGAAGGCGTGCTTTCAGGGTTTCTCGGTGGGCCCGAACAGGCGGCCGACATTGCCCGACTGGTCGACAGGATACGCACGAGCAATCCCGGGGCGATCTATGCCTGCGATCCGGTGATTGGCGACCACGGCAGTCTCTACGTCACCGAGGAAACGGCAGAAGCGATACGCGACACCTTGATTCCGCGCGCCTCCATCGCGACACCCAACCGCTATGAGCTCGAGTGGTTGACCGGTCTTCCGGCCGACAGCAGCTCGGCCATAATCGAAGCCGCCTCGGCATTGGGTCCCGATCGGGTTCTGGTGACATCATCACCAGCCATGATGGCCGGTTCCATCGGCAACATCCTGGTATCAGGCGGCCAGGCCCTGATGGCCGAGCATCGCGAGATCCCGGATCCGCCCAACGGCACCGGCGATTTGACCGCAGCAACCTTCCTGTCCCACATTCTGAATGGTCGCGAAGACGAAAAGGCGCTGCAGGACACCACAGCTTCGGTTTTCGAAATCGTCGCACGAACGGCAAAGCGCGGCACCGACGAATTGGCGATCGAGAGCGAAGCCGCCAGCCTCGCGCGCCCCTTTGCTATGGTGCAGATGCGCCGGCTAACCGATCGCAAACCAAGGGCCTCAATCGACTGACGAGACTGCCATGACTGAATTCCCCGACATTCTGCTGCAAGGCTATAGCCGCTTCATGAGCGGACGCTATGCCGAGGAAAGCGCGCGCTATCGGGCGTTGGCCGAAACCGGCCAGAAACCGACAACACTGATCATCGCCTGTTGCGATTCACGCGCTGCGCCGGAAACCATCTTCAACGCTGGTCCGGGCGAACTGTTCGTCATTCGCAATGTCGCCAATCTGGTGCCGCCCTATGCCCCCGACGGTGAGTACCACTCCACCTCGGCGGCACTGGAATTCGCCGTCCAGTCGTTGCGCGTCAAGCATGTGGTTGTGATGGGGCATGGCCGCTGTGGCGGTATTTCGGCCGCCCTCGATCCCGCTGCCGAGCCGCTGTCGCCCGGCGATTTCATCGGCCGCTGGATGAGCCTTCTGGCGCCGGTGGCCAAGGAAATCCAGAACAGCACGCTGCTGACCAGTGGCGAGAGGCAAACCGCGCTGGAGCGCATCTCCATTCGCAATACAATTGCCAATCTGCGAACTTTCCCATGCGTCAAGATCCTCGAAGACAAGGGAAAGCTGCGGCTTCACGGCGCCTGGTTTGACATTTCCAGCGGCGAGCTGTGGGTCATGGATCCCAACTCCGGCGACTTTTCGCGACCGGAACTGAAGGCGAACCCGGCTAACGTTTAGCTGTCGATCTGCAGGGCAATGATCGCGATGGCCTGCTGGTAGACACCGGCTGCGTTCCATTTCTTGATCACGCGGAAATTCGCCTGACCCTTCTGATAGCCGGCACCGCGTCGCCAACCGTGACCGCGCAGGTAGTTGGCAGTCGACATCAGCGCATCGGTCTTCGAGCGCAGCAGGTCACGGCGGCCATTTCCATCGCCGTCCACGGCAAACTTGACATAGGAGGAGGGCAGGAACTGCGTGTGGCCGAGTTCGCCATGAGCAGCGCCGCGCATCTGCTTGCGCGTCAGCGAACCACTCTGGATGATCGACAGCGCGGCATAAAATTCCCGCGTGAAGAAGGCCGAGCGCCGGCAGTCATAGGCCAGTGTTGCCAGGGCCGAGATCGTATCCGAATTGCCGGTATAGCTGCCGAATCCTGTTTCCATGCCCCATATGGCAAGAATCACGCCCGGCGGAACGCCGTAGCGTTGCTCGATCCGGTTGAAAAGCCTGGCGTTTTGTTTCTTCAGTCTTTTGCCGCGCGATACAATGGAATTGGCACCGCGCTTCCTCATGAATTGATTGAGCGACAACCTGAAGCTCGACTGGTTGCGGTCGAGACGGATCGTCTTGGTCTGATAGGACACGTTGCCCAGTGTCGCATTGATCGTGCGCTGGCTGAAACCCTTGCGCGCCGCTTCTTTCTTTGTGGCGGCGACCCATTGCTTGAAGCCGGAGGAATTGTTGCCGCACTTTGCTGCCTGTGCCTGCGTGGTCGCTGCAAACAAGCCTATGCACAGTGCCGCTGCGATCTTTGTCATACCGATCTTCACAGGAAACCCCCATCGATTCCACTTTGCTCAATATCGGCATTGTAGGGGCAGTCCCGCCAGAACTCAATTCTGCGTCGATCGAGTAGTCCTGACGTTCAGCCGGCTTTGCTCTAAGAACAGCCAAGAAAAAAGCGGCCCAGTACAACCGGGCCGCTCAATCATACTTGGAATCTACAACCGGTCAGGCTGCCTGGCTCTTGGCCTTGATCAGGCCGCGAGCGACCAGGAGTTCGGCAATCTGGATGGCGTTGAGAGCGGCGCCCTTTCGCAGATTGTCGGAAACGACCCAGATGTTGAGGCCGTTTTCCACGGTTGCATCCTCGCGGATACGCGAAATGAACGTGGCGTCCTCGCCGGCACATTCGAGCGGCGTGACATAGCCACCATCCTCGTGCTTGTCGACCACGAGGCAACCCGGCGCTTCGCGCAGGACATCGCGGGCCTGCTCGGCGCTGATCTCGTTTTCGAACTCGATGTTGACGGCTTCCGAATGACCGATGAAAACCGGCACGCGCACGGCAGTACAGGTCACCTTGATCGACGGATCCAGCATCTTCTTGGTCTCGGCTACCACCTTCCATTCCTCCTTGGTGTAGCCGTCTTCCATGAAGACGTCGCAATGGGGAATGACATTGAAGGCAATGCGCTTCGGATAGACCTGCACTTCCGGTGGATCGGACACGAACACCGCCTTGGTCTGGGCAAACAGTTCTTCCATCGCATCCTTGCCGCTGCCGGAGACCGACTGGTAGGTGGACACGACGATACGCTTGATTTTCGCCGCGTCATGCAGCGGCTTCAGCGCAACCATCAGCTGGGCGGTGGAACAATTCGGATTGGCGATGATGTTTTTCTTGGTGAAGCCGACAACCGCATCGGCGTTGACTTCCGGCACGATCAGCGGCACGTCGGCGTGGTAGCGGTAGGCCGAGGAATTGTCGATGACCACACAACCCTGGCTGCCGATCTTCGGCGACCATTTTTCCGAAACCGAACCGCCAGCCGACATCAGGCAGATATCGGTATTCGAGAAATCATGCGTCTCGAGGTTCTTCACCGTCAGCGTGGAATCGCCGAAAGATACTTCCCTACCCACCGATCGGCTGGAGGCCAGGGCCACCACATCGTCGGCTGGAAAATTGCGTTCCGCCAGAATATCCAGCATTTCCCGGCCCACATTTCCGGTGGCGCCGGCAATCGCTACTCTGAATCCCATGATCCGTTCTCCTGTCTCTCTTCCTGTCTAAACCCGCCGGCCGGTGCGGGTCCCTCGCCCCCGGCCGTGCCGGGAAGAGGGCGGACAGGCCAGAGACATCAAACCGTTTTGGTCGTCTTCGTGGCCGTTTTCGCGACGGAACAGGCGCATGTGTACCCGTAGCCGGCAAGTGCTGCCGAACTCAATGCGGGATGGTCATGTAGAATACGTGACGGCATGGTTCTTCCTGTTCAGCGGGCGTTTTACAGACCGCTCCTTCAGAGTCAATGCTCAATCGCAATTCACCGGCGCTGGTCAGGACGGGTTGCCTGCTTTGGGCCTCTTTCGCCACAGTCTCAGGAGATCGACACCGCGGCGCCGCACCGGCCAACCCTCCGGACCATAGGTGAATATGAAGCCATAGCGGGCGAAGACCAGCGCACTGAAATAGGCGTACCAGGCTCCAAAGGCGAGACCGGCAACGACATCGCTTGGATAATGCGCCCCGACCAGCACCCGGGTAAAGCCGAGCCAGATGGCAAGGAGCAGAGCCGGAATGCGCAGAATCGGGAAATAGATGGCGATGGCGGCAAACAGGGCTCCGGCCGTCGTCGAATGTCCGGATGGAAAACTCGCCCAGCTGTAGTCGGACAGCGGTTGGAACGAATAGGCGCCGAATTCTTCGAAGTGTTTCGGACGGCCCCGGCCGATCAACCGCTTGAGAATGGTGACAATCAGACCGGACACGCCGACCGACAGGAAGATATAGGCCGCTGCCGACATGAAAACTGCGAGCCGCAGTCGCATCCGGCTGGTGAACCTTTGCCAGTTGAGCGCATAGCCGACCGCCAGAAATACGCCTGTCGGTATCAGGATCCAGCCGGACTTACCGATATCGGTCAATCGTGCCGCCCAGAGGATCACCTCGGGAGGCCATTGCGTCCGATAGGCGCCGACAGGTTGGTCGAGCACGATCGCAGCCATGACGACAATCATGCCGATGATGACGAAATAGCGCCAGCCATGTAGCCGGGGAATTCGAGGACGCACATTCCGGCGGTTCTTCAGAAGCCGCCGATTGGCATGCACGTTGGCGCGAAACTGCTCGTAGACCGGCCGCGTCAGTCGCCGCAGGCGGCCCTCACCGTCGCGCTTAGCGCCGCCGTGCTCATCCGGTTCTGCCATGAATCGAGCCTCTCCGGCCCATGTTAAGCGCCAACCGCTAACCCATCAATGACTGGAATTCCGCAAGTACCGCATCGCCCATTTCGCCGGTGCTCACCGTTGTGGTTCCGTCGGCGGCGATATCGGGCGTGCGTACACCGCGTCCGAGCACGTTGGCGATTGCCGTTTCCAGACGGTCGGATTCCTCGACCATGTTGAAGGAATAGCGAAGGCACATGGCGAAGGAGGCAATCTTCGCCAACGGGTTGGCAACGCCCTGGCCGGCAATGTCAGGAGCTGAACCGTGGACGGGTTCGTAAAGCGCCCGCCGCGATCCGGTCTTTTCATCCGGTGCACCAAGCGAGGCCGATGGCAGCATGCCCAGGGAGCCGGTCAGCATGGCGGCAACATCCGACAGCATGTCACCAAACAGATTGTCGGTAACGATGACGTCGAACTGTTTCGGTTGTCGCACCAGCTGCATGCCGCCCGCATCGGCCAGCATGTGTTCCAACTCGACATCCTGGAAGCCGTTGGCATGGGTCGCGGTGACGACCTCGTTCCAGAGCACACCGGATTTCATGACGTTGCGTTTTTCCATCGACGTCACCTTGTTGGCGCGGGTGCGCGCCAGTTCGAAGGCAACGCCGGAAATACGTTCGATTTCGTAGGTGTCATAGACCTGCGTGTCGATCGCCCGCTTCTGCCCGTTTCCGAGATCGATGATTTCCTTCGGTTCGCCGAAATAGACCCCGCCGGTCAGCTCGCGCACGATGAGGATATCTAGCCCTTCGACCAGTTCGGGCCGCAGCGAAGAGGCGGATGCAAGTGCCGGATAGCAGATCGCCGGTCGGAGATTGGCAAAGAGCTCCATGTCCTTGCGCAGACGCAATAGCCCGGCTTCCGGACGCACGTCATAGGGCACGCCATCCCATTTCGGTCCACCGACGGCGCCGAACAGAACGGCATCGGCATCCATGGCCAGGCCCATATGCTCTTCCGAAATCGACTTGCCGTGGGAGTCGTAAGCCGAACCGCCAACCAGGCCCTCTTCAATTTCGAACCCGGTCGAAAGCGCTTCGTTCATGAAGCCGATGATCTTGCGGACCTCGTCCATTGCCTCGGGGCCGATACCGTCGCCGGGCAGAAGCAGCAGTTTGCGCGTTGCCATAGTAGTTTCCTTGTCTGTGGGGGTGAGGCGGTCAGCCTCCCTTGAAGGCGGTGACCTCTATTTCAATTCGCATTTCCGGCCGGATCAGCCCGCTGACCAGCATCGTGGCGGCCGGTCTGATGTCACCGAGGATTTCACCCAAAACGGGGAAAACGCGGCCTGCATCGGAGGCATCGATAATGTAATATTGAGCCCGCACCACGTCGGAGAGTGCAAATCCGGCCTGTTGCAGCGTCTTTTCGATGGTGGCCATGGCATTGCGCGTCTGGTCTTCAACCCGTTCCGGCATGACCATGGACCCATAGTCGTATCCGGTCGTCCCGGCGACAAAACACCAGTCGCCCTGAACCACCGCGCGGGAGTAACCCGCCGCCTCTTCGAATGGAGAGCCGCTCGATATCAGTTGACGCATGGGTTCCTGTCCAGTGCCGGCGCCGCTCAGGCCTCAGTGCCAGGGCCGATGGTCGCCGATGTGCTCTTCGTGTCGGTCGATGTGGTGGTCGTTTTCCATCGTCAGGCCGATCTCGTCGAGACCGTTGAGCAGGCAGTGTTTTTTGAAAGCGTCGATTTCGAACGTGATGACGCCGCCGTCCGGCCCGTGGATTTCCTGGGCCTCGAGATCGACCGTCAGCGTTGCGTTGGCGCCACGCGACGCGTCGTCCAGCAATTGCTCCAGCTCTTTCGGTGTGACGACAATCGGCAGCAATCCATTCTTGAAGCTGTTGTTGTAGAAAATGTCGGCAAAGCTGGTTGAGATCACGCAACGAATTCCATAATCGATCAGTGCCCAGGGAGCGTGTTCGCGCGACGATCCGCAGCCGAAATTGTCGCCGGCAACAAGTATCGAAGCATTTTCGTAAGCCTGCTTGTTGAGAACGAATTCCTCGTTCTGCGATCCGTCCTGGTGAAACCGCATTTCGGCGAACAATCCCTTGCCGAGGCCTGTGCGCTTGATCGTTTTAAGGTAATCCTTCGGGATGATCATGTCGGTGTCGACATTGACGATCGGCAGGGGTGCGGCAACGCCGCTATGTCTGGAAAATTTCTTCATGGCGAACCTCGAACTGCCGCACCCGCGATGATCCCTAAGCATTGTTTCGGGCAGGGACGCGGATCGGCTTGGATACTGTCGCCAAGCGTTTATCAAAGCTGAAGCGGAAAAAGAAGACCCCGGGAGCGATTCCCGGCGGTCTGGCGCGGGATTCCGCGCCTACATATCGATGATCGTACCGTGGCCGTCGTTCCAGACGCGCGGCTCGCGCTGTTTTTGCGCTTTGGGCCGTGCGATGAAGCGGGCATAAACGAGCCCAACCAGTCCGGCGACAACCGCAAACCCTACAACGGCAAGGCCAACGGTGGCCATGACGAACAGGGTGAGCACAGCGATGGCCAGTCCGACGATTCCAACAATGATATTGCGTATGTTTTCCATTTTCATTCGACCCCCGGTTCAGGTTGCGACATCTATTCGGGCGGACAGGCCCGCCGGCATCGCAAACCACCCATGATCGGGCTTAACCATGAGGTGGCGATCCGTTTTGCCGATTTCAAGCGGCCGAAGATGACAAATCGTTCATCCGAACCGCACCGAACGGCTTGCGCATGGGCGCCAGCGGGGGCAAGACTCGGGCCATGGACAGCGAAAAATGCGAATTGACCCACCGTCCGTTACGATCCCGACGATCGGTGCTTTATGTGCCGGCCAGCAAACCGGGTGCGATGGAAAAAGCCCGCGTCCTGAATTGTGACACGGTGATCTTCGACCTTGAAGACGCTGTCGGGCCATCAGAAAAGCTCGCCGCCCGCAACGCGCTGGAGCGCTGGTTCTCCCTACCACGGCCAAGCGGTGAATTCGTTGTCCGGATCAACGCACTTTCATCCGAGTGGGGCATGGAGGACCTTGGAGCCGTTGGCGCCTGGGGACCCGACGCAGTGCTGTTGCCGAAGATCAACGAACCCGACGATATCCATCATGCCCAGAAACTGCTCGACGACACACCGGCGCACGTTCGGCTGTGGGCGATGATGGAAACGCCGCACGCCATCGCCAATGCAATCCCCATCGCCAATACCGGCACCCAGCCGGATGGCCGCCTCGACTGCATGGTTGCCGGAACAAACGACTTGGCTAAGGACACTGGCGTTGCCCTCGAACCCGGCCGGTCGTTCCTTTCCGTGTGGCTTATGCAGATGGTTCTCGCCGCCCGCACGGCCGGGCTCGAGATCATCGATGGCGTCTACAACGATTTTCGCGACCTGGACGGCTTCGACCGCGAGTGCCGGGAGGCAAGAAGCATGGGCTTTGATGGCAAATCGCTGATTCACCCGACACAAATCGAAGCGGCCAACAGCATCTTCGGCGTCAGCGACGCCGATGCGGAAGCTGCCAGGACCGTGGTTGCGGCCTTTGCGCGCCCGGAAAATGACGGTCGCGGCGTCATCCAGATCGACGGACGCATGGTCGAGCGGCTGCACCTGGAGCAGGCCGAAGCGCTGCTTGCTCGCGCAGCGCTGCAAAAAGAAGGAACGGCGACATGAGACTCTACCGGCTTCTGACTGGTCCTGACGATTCGAGCTTCTGCCACAAGGTCAGCAAGGCGCTTCACGACGGCTGGGAGCTGCATGGCGACCCCTGCTACGCCTACAATGCCGATGCCGGCCAGATGCAGTGCGCCCAGGCGGTCACCAAGCACGCTTCCGGACAGACCTATTCGCCGGACACGAAGCTTGGCGACCTTTAGCCAGTCGTCGCCCGGCTGCTTAATGCCCGATTAAGGACATTCCCGGATTCTGGATTTGCCGGAGCGAGCGGTCCTGCAAGGATTGGCCTTCGACCAATTGTGGGGCGACCGAGATCATGGCGACCGATCCAAAGCTACGCGAAAGCTCAAACCGCGCCAATCAACCGGACGGCATCTCCAGGATGCTGACGCTACACCCCAAACAAGGTGCACAACATGCACTCGAGCTGGCGTTGCGAAACTGGACCCGCAGCCTCCTGTGCTGCGATCATGGACCGGCCGTCAGCATTGTTCGACCCTGTCCGCCGGCCCAGCACTGCTACACCGTCATCTATCGTTTCGACCGTGTCGAAGAGCTCGAGAGGTGGGAAGCCTCACCGGAACATACCGCATTCCTGGATTCCATTCGCAAAATGATCAATACGGATCCAGTGCCGCAAACAGCCATGGGCCTGGAAGCCTGGTTCGAAGCCACCGCTGGCAAAGTCGGGGCACACGCCATGCCGCCGCGCTACAAGATGGCGGTCATGATGTATCTGGCGATGTTGCCTGTGAGCCTCTTCGTGCACCGTTCCTTCGGGCTTTTTCCCGATTTGCAGGAATTACCGCATCTCCTGCTCGTCGCCTTGGCCACAGCCTGTGTGGTGCTGCTGACAACCTACTTCGCCATGCCGATTCTGACGCGCGCTTTCGCCGGTTGGCTCTACCCGCAAAATCCGCCGAAAGAAATCAAAGAAGCCGCAGACACGAAGCTCGGAGAGCAGTAACGCTCTACCGCCGACCGGAGGAGCGACGAACGCGCACACGCGCCTCCTCACCGGCCACCTTGGCCTGCCGTAGGTAATCGCACAGTTTAGCCAGCTCGGGTGAATTTCTGCGACCGCCATCGATGGTCCGAAGGGCATATTCCGCTGCCCGATCGACCGCCGCATCATCAGGCAGGTCCAGGATCCATTGAACGAGCGCTTCTTCTGGCGTCAGCGACCGTACGCTGTCGTGATCGTGAATCTGCACAAGGTTGGTGGTATCTGGCGCTGCCATGCTGCGCACCAGCTCGCCCAGATCGCAATCGTCCGGAATCGGGTGGGAGGTCATCTGCGCCTCCCCTCGGTCATTCGTTGCAAACTGTCTCTCTCCGTTCAGAGTGAGACGGGGTCGGAAAAGTGCGGGCGTCCACCGCAGGCGGGAAACGCCGACGCTTCACCGGGGCACCCCGCCCGGGTTGCTACATCATGAAGGCAGGTCTCCTGGCTTGCGGGTCTTCGTTTGCCTCCCGCCTTCCCGGCCGATGGCCAGTGGCATTGGGGAGGAACTGCCGCTTACAGTTGCGGGGGCAGCACCGGCCTTCCACCGGCTTCCCTCTTCGCCCGGCCGACCTGTCGAATCGGCCTGGGAACCTTCATACCAAGCAATTCTACCCGAATTCCGATCTTACGAACACGACTTTGCGACCTCTTGCGTCGCATGCGACATTATTACCGGTAGAACCGTCGCAAAAGCAGCGGTGTCAAATACATCGGCACCTGGTAACAGCCGATAAACAGCAGCATCGGATCAATGACGGCGGCCGGCAAAGCGGCAAGGAACAACGCGATGTTGCGATTTCCCGCCGATACCGCAAAGCCCACGGCCTGGGGTTTGAGCGAGGTGTTTTTCAGCACGAGGTAGGTGGCGATCTGCACACCGAAATTGGCAGCAAAAGCGACCGCCAGATTGGAAACAAGCCCAGCCGGATTGCCAGTAATTGCAGGACCGACTGCCGACATGAGGCCGACGACCATCACGGCCAAAACCACCGCGGAAACGCCGTCAAGCGCTTGCAGCGCGGCCTCTGACGGTTCCGGGACAACAAATCCGCGAATGAGAAACGCCAGAAGTGCGGCCACAAAGATCAGCAGCAACAGCCGAAACGCCGCGTCGAATACCCCGCCGCCGGCGAGCTCCGGCAACAACCAGAAGACCGGCAGCACTGTCAGCGGCAACACCGCAGTCGCCGCGATCAACACGCGAAGCGCGGGTGCGCCGTCATGACCGGTCAGCTGCGTAATACTCGGACTGCCCGAGATCGGCGAGGCGGCAAACATCAGCGCCAGGGCAAAGGCCATCGGGCTCTGCCAGCCGGTGACGACCAGCAGCACCGCATAAAGCAGCGGGCACACGATCTGTAATACTACGATATAGCCGAGCGACTGACCGAGATCGCGACGCGCACCCAAGGCCCGTTTCGGTCCGATCCGCAGAGCAGCCAGGAACAGGATCACGGCAACCAGCCAGGGCAAATGACCCCGCAGGTATTCGGCAAGCGACGGCAAGGTCGCTCCGGCCACCAGTCCGGCCACCAGCAACCATCGCCCATGCCGTGCCGCCGCCTGGCAGATCGTCAGCAGCGCCGTCATGACAACAGGCCCCGCACCATCAACAGGAGGCCGGCCCCACCCGATACCGTCAGGAGAAGCGTGCGGTACCAGCGATCGAAACCGCTCCTCAATAACCGCGACACGGCAATGCCGACCACCAGCGGCGGCAGCATAAGGGCCGCGAGAAAGGCCTCGCGCCAGCCCGCCTCACCGGCCGCGTAGAGCCCGATCAGGGACGCCAGGCAGCCGAGCGAGAAGAAAGCCGCCAATGTAGGACGCGCCGTGGCCGGGTCACGATCCCGGTAGATGAGCGCCAGTGGCGGTGCCCCAACCGATGTGATTGTTCCCATCAATCCGGATATCCAGGACATCGACAGCAGTGATCGGGTGTTGAATGCGAGCTGCCAACCACTGGCTGTCAATAGCACCGCCAGCAGCACCAGGCCCCCGAAAACAAGCTCGAACCCGGCCTCGCTACTGACGCTCGCGAGCACTGCGATGCCGGCAACCACGCCCACGGCTCTGCCAAAAGCAGCCATACCGGCCTCACGCCAGATGATCGCCCGGCGTTCCGCGAATGCTCCCCAAGCGGCCGTCAACATGCCGAGATACAGTGTTGGAGCCGGAACAAGAACGGGGTCGATCAAGGCAAGCAGCGGCGCCACTGTTAGCCCGAAGCCAAGTCCGAGCCCGACCTGCACAAGGCTGCCCGCAACGATGATGCCAGCAATGACAATGATGGCACCGACCGACAGCGCATCGGGCAGAACAAATGGGTCCATGCCGCTATGAATTCCGGATTTTGACCACGGGAGGCAGCCTTTGGAAGGGTGTACGTCCCTTCATAGCGTGAAGGCGTCCAATTGAGAAGCAGCAGCACTCTGATGGGATCCGACTACAGGAACCTCTTGGTCTGCAGCGGCATCTCCCGTGCTTCCATGGTGCGGTAGTAGTCGCTGAGCATCTTCCCACGCTCCGGTTTGAAGGTCTCGCCGGTTGCATCGATGCTCTTCATCCGGTCGAGCCGGAAGGTTCGGAAATCAGTGCGCATCTCGCACCAGGCAGCCAGTGTCCAGACCTTGCCCCAAAACCACAGGCCGAGCGGTCGAATTCGCCGCCGGGTGGGAACGCCTTCGGCGTCATAATATTCGACATCGAGCACCTGGCGCTGATCCGCCGACTGCTCGAGCAGGTCAAAGCGGTGGCGCACCTCGTCGCGCATCATGAAATCCGGTGCATGGATCTCGGTGCCGGAAATACGACGGCGCTCGCTGTCGGGCAGCACTGCTTCGATCTTGATCAGGGCTTCCTCGGCAGCCCGGGCGATGGTTGCACCGCCCCAGGCACGGGCCAGCCGCGCCCCGGTGACAAGCGCCACGATCTCGTCGCGTGAAAACATCAGCGGCGGAAGGTCAAAACCTTCGCGCATGATGTAACCGACGCCGGCTTCGCCATCGATTGGTACTCCAGTCGATTGCAGGTCAGCAATATCGCGGTAGATGGTGCGTTCCGATACCTCGAGCCGTTCGGCAAGGGCGGCTGCCGTAACCAGGCGGCCGCCCCTGAGATATTGCACGATCTGAAACAGTCGGTCTGCGCGGCGCATGATCCTGTCCCGTCTGTGAACCGGTGGGCGGACTATAGTCGGTCTGTGCGTCCGCCCAAACCGGCAATCAGTTGAACAGACCGATGCTGTTGCCGTCCGGATCCTGACAATAGACGAAGCGTCCGGCATCAATGGTGACGATGTCCGACACCACTTGGCCGCCGCTCGCGACCACGCGGTCCATGGCATCCTCGAGTTTGTCGGGAGTGGCAAGGTGAATGGTGTTGCCATTGCCGGCCTCGCCCGGCTTGCCTTCGTAAATATGGCCGGCCACACCGGACATCGGATCCTTGCACGGAAAGATACCGACGGTTTGCGGGCCCATATCCTTCTCGACGAGTTCGGTCTGCAAAACAATGTTGTAGAAGGTCGTAGCGGCTTTCAGGTCGTTGACAGGGATTTCAAACCAGACGGCGGCGTTCTGGGGGGCGGATACTGACATTTTTCGATCTCCATTGGTAAGCAATGGAGCCGTTGTCGCACACCCCTCCTGACAACATTCTGTCAGGAGGGCTGACGCTGCCTCGGGAAAAACCATTAGGTCCCATCAGGTCTCCGGCACGTCGACCGTGTAATTCAATGGCAGCCGGCCGCCGTCAGCGAAGATGGTCTGGCCGGTGACATAGGCAGCATCCTTGGAGGCCAGGAACGCCGCTACACCGGCGATTTCAGCAGGATCGCCGATCCGTCCGAGAGGTGTACGCGACAGGATCCGATCCCGCGCATCACGTTCATTCACGACCGAGGCCAGCATTCCGGTCATGATCGATCCGGGACCCACGGCATTGACCCGGATACCATGCCGCGCCAGCGACAGAGCCATGACCCGTGTCAGTTGCGCCACGCCGCCCTTCGAAACGGTGTAGGGCACCTGCTGCGGCAATCCGACGACGGCATTGATAGACGAAATATTGATGATGCAGCCGGGATCGGCGCCTTTTGCGATCGCCTCGACCATGTTGCGGGCCGCCGCCTGGCCGCACAGGAAGGCGCCCTTGACGTTGACCGCCATCACCCGCTCGAAATCGGCTTCGGTCAGTTCGAGAAAGTCGGCTTCGTGGGCGATGCCGGCATTGTTGACCATCACATCGACATCACCGAACGTATCAAGCGTGGCGGCGAGCAAGTTGCGAACATCAAGGCGCTGGGCAACATCAGTGAGTACGAATTCAACCTCGCCAAGGTCGGAAAGGTCTGCGACAGCGGCTTCTCCGGATTTTTCATCGATGTCAGCGATGACGACGCGGGCACCGTCCTGCAGAAATCGCTGGACAATGGCGTAGCCGATGCCCTTCGCGCCGCCGGTCACGATCGCAACCTTGCCTTCCATCGCCACATCCCCTCCGTATCCGATCGCCCGGACCTTGGACCGGCGGGCGGGTGGCGGTCAACGACCAATTCCTATCGGAATGATCACGTTGCCTAACGTTGCATCAGGCCCCGAGCGCTAAGCACATTGGTGATTTCGTCAAGGATTGCCGGATCGTCGATGGTTGCCGGCATTTTCCAGGTTTCGCCATCGGCGATCTTCTGCATCGTCCCGCGCAGGATCTTGCCGGAACGGGTCTTCGGCAGCCGCTGCACGGTCAGCGCCAGCTTGAACGCGGCCACCGGTCCGATCTGATCGCGGACGAGCTTGACCACTTCCTGTTCGATTTCGTTGTCCGATCGGTCGACACCGGCATTGAGCACCAGGAAACCGGCTGGAATCTGGCCCTTCAGATTGTCGGCAATGCCGACAACGGCGCATTCAGCGACGTCCGGATGGTAAGCGATCGCCTCCTCCATGGCACCGGTCGACAGCCGGTGGCCCGCAACATTGATGATGTCGTCGGTGCGCGCCATGATGAACAGGTAGCCGTCTTCGTCCATATAGCCGGCGTCGGCAGTCTTGTAGTAGCCAGGAAATTCCTCGAGATAAGCCTCGCGGAACCGATCTTCGGCGTTCCAAAGGGTCGGCAGGTTGCCGGGTGGCATGGGAAGCTTGACGACGATGTTGCCGAGCGTGCCGCGCTCCACCGGAAGACCTTCGTCGTCGAGCACCTGGATGTCATAACCCGGCATGGCAACGGTGGGCGAACCGAGTTTCACCGGCAGGGCGCCGAGGCCAACCGGATTGCCGGCTATGGTCCAGCCCGTTTCAGTCTGCCACCAGTGATCGATCACCGGAACGCCAAGCTTCTCCCGAGCCCATTCGATGGTATCCGGATCGGCGCGCTCACCGGCAAGGAACAGGGTTCGGAACTTGCTGAGATCGTAATTGCCGATCAGTTCGCCCTGCGGGTCCTCCTTCTTGATCGCCCGGAACGCTGTTGGAGCGGTGAAAAGCGCCGCCACGTTGTGTTCGGAGATCACCCGCCAGAACGTGCCGGCATCGGGCGTGCCGACCGGCTTGCCTTCGAACACGATGGTGGTGTTGCCGTGCAACAGCGGCGCATAGACAATGTAGGAATGGCCGACGACCCAGCCGACATCGGAGGCCGCCCAGAAGACTTCGCCCGGATCCATGCCGTAGATGGCCTTCATTGACCAGTTAAGGGCAACCATGTGACCGCCGTTGTCGCGAACAACACCCTTCGGCTGCCCGGTGGTTCCGGATGTATAGAGAATGTAGAGCGGATCGGTCGGCGCCACCGGTGTGCAGGGGACGTCGCGGCCATCCGCGCGCGCAGCCTCCATCGCGGCCCCGAGATCGACATCCTGGCCCTGCGTCAGCTCCGCCGGGTGCTGCTCGCGCTGCAACATCAGGCACCCTTGCGGCTTGTGCGAGGCCAGCGAAATAGCTTCGTCCAGCATCGGTTTGTAGGCGACGATGCGATTGGGTTCGATGCCACAGGACGCGGCAACGATCAGTTTCGGCTTGGCATCGTCGATGCGGGTCGCCAGTTCACTGCCGGCGAAGCCGCCGAAGACGACCGAATGCACGGCCCCGACACGGGCGCAGGCGAGCATCGCCATGGCCGCCTCCGGGATCATCGGCATGTAGATAATGACGCGGTCGCCCTTGGTCACGCCGTTGTCCTGCAGCACGGCAGCCAGGGCTTTGACCTCACCGAGGAATTCCGAATAGCTGTAGGTCTTCTTGGCACCCGTGATCGGGCTGTCGTAGATGACCGCCGGCTGGTCGCCGCGTCCCCGGGCAACGTGCCGGTCGAGACAATTGTAGCAGGTATTGGTGGTACCACCGGTGAACCAGCGTCCGTAGGTTCCCGAATCAGGATCGAAAACCCGCTCAAAGGGCGTGAACCAGTCGATCGACGATGCGGCGACACCCCAGAAGGCCTCCGGATCGGCTTCCCACTCGGCATAGGTGGCGTGATAGCTGCTGGTCATGACGTCCTCCCGATCGCTTTCGCCGGTTTTTACCGATTCACCGAAAGGACGGTAAATCAGACAATAGGTTTACACCGCCCCGCAAACCCCGGATTCCCGGTTTCCGGCGCTGCGTCAGGTCGTCGCAGCGGTGCGAGACCCGAAAATGGCAGAGCCGACCCGCACCGAAGTCGCGCCGAATGCGATGGCCGTTTTGAAGTCGGCCGACATGCCCATCGACAGTTTGTTGACACCGGCTTCGCGGGCGAGTTTTTCCAGAAGCGCAAAATGCGGCCCTGGATTTTCGTCGATTGGCGGTAGGCACATCAGCCCTTCGATCTCGAGACCGAAGTCGCTGCGGCACTTCTCGACAAAGGCCACGGTTTCACGTGGATCAATGCCGGCTTTCTGCGGCTCCGAGCCGGTATTGACCTGGACGTAAAGGCGCGGTCGGCGATCCTGTTTTTTTATTTCGGATGCAAGCGCTCGGGCGATTTTCTCCCGGTCGACGGTTTCGATGACGTCGAACAGCGCCACGGCGTCGCCTGCCTTGTTGGATTGCAGCGGTCCGATCAGATGAAGTTGGATTCCATCGGTCCCGTCGCGCAAGGCCGGCCACTTGGTCTGGGCCTCCTGCACCCGGTTTTCACCAAAGACCCTCTGCCCCGCCTCGATCACCGGCCGGATCGCCTCGGCCGGAAAGGTTTTGGAAACGGCCACGAGCGTCACGCTGTCCGCAGGACGGCCTGCCTCCTCGACAGAGGACGCAATATCCTGCTTCACCTGTTCAAGTCGTTCTGTTGCGTCCATCGTGACCCGCTCATCCCCACCGCTCTCCACGCCCTTAGCAATAGCGTTTCACCGCCGCATGGCAAGCCATGGGTTCAATCTCGCCGGCAACGGTTGACGCTTGGCTGCATTCGTGGTGAAGCTCCGCGCAAAACAGCCAAAAAGACAGCGGATCCTATCGATGGCCATCGAACGCTACAATCCGCGCGACGCAGAGCCGCGCTGGCAAAAGGTCTGGGACGACCGGAAACTGTTCGAAACGAACAATGACGATCCCCGACCGAAATACTACGTGCTGGAGATGTTCCCCTATCCGTCCGGGCGCATCCATATGGGCCACGTGCGCAACTACGCCATGGGCGACGTCATCGCCCGCTACAAGCGCGCCCGCGGCTTCAACGTGCTGCATCCCATGGGATGGGACGCCTTCGGTTTGCCGGCGGAGAACGCCGCCATGCAGAACAAGGTCCATCCCAAGGAGTGGACCTACGAAAACATCGATGCGATGCGCGCCCAGTTGAAATCCATGGGCCTGTCACTCGATTGGTCGCGCGAATTCGCCACCTGCGACGCCAGCTACTATCAGCACCAGCAGCAGTTGTTCCTGGATTTCCTCGACAAGGGCCTGGCCTACCGCAAACAGTCGAAGGTCAACTGGGACCCGGTCGACATGACAGTGCTGGCAAACGAGCAGGTCATCGACGGCCGTGGCTGGCGCTCCGGCGCGCCGGTGGAACAGCGCGAGCTGACCCAGTGGTTCTTCAAGATCACGGATTTCAGCGAAGAACTGCTGGAAGCGCTGGATGGACTGGATCAATGGCCGGACAAGGTCCGCCTGATGCAGAAAAACTGGATCGGCCGGTCCGAGGGTCTGCACATTCGCTGGGAGATCGTGGCTGATACCGCACCGGATGGCGAAGCCGTCCTGGAGGTCTACACCACCCGTCCCGACACGTTGTTCGGCGCTTCCTTCATGGCGGTCGCTGCCGACCATCCCCTGGCGCTTGCAGCGTCGCAGAAGGATCCGGAACTGGCGGAGTTCTGCGAGGAATGCCGCCGCATGGGAACATCCGTGGCCGCGCTGGAAACCGCGGAAAAGAGGGGCCACGACACCGGCGTCAGAGTGCGTCATCCGTTCGACGAGGATTGGACGCTGCCGGTCTACGTCGCCAATTTCGTGCTGATGGATTACGGCACCGGCGCCATTTTCGGCTGTCCGTCGGGTGACCAGCGCGACCTGGACTTTGCCAACAAATACGGGTTGCCCGTGGTGCCGGTGGTGATGCCGAAGGACGCCGATGCCGCAACTTTCCAGATCACCGAAGAGGCCTATGTCGACGACGGCGTGATGATCAATTCGCGCTTTCTCGACGGCATGAGCCCGGCGGAAGCCTTTGAAGAGACCGCGCGGCGTTTGGAATCCGACCAATTAGCCGGCAAATCAAAAGGGCAGCGCGAGACCAATTACCGTCTGCGCGACTGGGGTGTTTCGCGCCAGCGTTTCTGGGGCTGCCCCATACCGATCATTCACTGCGACACCTGCGGCGTGGTGCCGGTGCCGCGCGCGGATCTGCCGGTGGTTCTGCCCGACGACATCGATTTCGACCGACCGGGCAATGCTCTCGATCACCATCCGACCTGGCGCAACACCACCTGCCCGAAATGCGGCGCGGATGCGCGTCGCGAAACCGACACGATGGATACTTTCGTCGATTCGTCCTGGTATTTCGCCCGCTTCACGGCCCCATGGGAAGAAGAGCCAACGGATCCCGAGGCGGCGACACAATGGCTGCCCGTGGACCAGTATATCGGCGGCATCGAGCATGCGATCCTGCATTTGCTCTATTCGCGCTTTTTCACCCGCGCCATGCGGATTGCCGGCCATGTCGACCTGAAGGAGCCCTTCAAGGGGCTTTTCACCCAGGGCATGGTTGTCCATGAGACCTACTCCAGCGATGGCCAATGGCTGGCGCCGGCCGAGGTCAAGATTGATGAACACGAGGGCAAACGGCGTGCCGTTACTCTCGAAGATGGCCGCGAAGTCAGCATCGGTGCCATCGAAAAGATGTCGAAGTCCCGGCGAAACGTCGTTGATCCGGAGGATATCCTGGCGTCCTTTGGCGCCGACACCGCCCGCTTCTTCATGCTTTCGGACTCGCCGCCTGAGCGCGACGTCATCTGGACGGAAGCCGGCGTCGAAGGTGCCCATCGTTTCGTGCAGCGCGTTTGGCGCCTGCTCGGCGAAACAGCGCCGGCGCTGCGCAACATCGAAGCAAAGCCGGCTAAAGACGGCAACGCGGCAGCTATATCAAAAGCCGCCCACAGGACCTTGAAACACGTCGGCGAGGACATCGAAAAGCTGGCCTTCAACAAGGCGGTGGCGCGAATCCACGAACTGGTCAACACCCTGGCCGGTCCGTTGGGGAAAGCAGCCGAAGGCAAGGCCGATCACAATACGCTCCAGGCGCTGCGGGAAGCGGCCGACATTCTGGTGACGGTTTTGGCCCCGCTGATGCCGCACCTGGCGGAAGAGTGCAACCGGGTTCTCGGCAACAGCTCGTTGGCGGCGGAAATCAACTGGCCGGACTACGACCAGGAGCTGGTCACGGACGAATCGATCACCCTGCCGGTTCAGATCAACGGCAAGAAACGCGGCGATTTGACAATTGCCCGCGATGCCGATCAACTGACCGTCGAGAAGGCCGTGCTGGAACTGGAGGTCGTCCGGGCTGCACTGTCCGGGGGCGAGCCGCGCAAAGTCATCGTCGTTCCGCAGAGGATCGTGAATGTCGTCATCTGATCGCATTGGCAGAAGGGGGCTATTGGCCAGCCTGCTGGTCGTCGGCAGCCTGTCGCTGGCGGGCTGCCAGGTGCAACCGCTCTATGCCACCAACACTCTGACCGCGCAAAATCTTGCCTCCGTCGGCATTGATCCGGTGGACAACCGGGTCGCCCAGGTTCTTCGTAACCGACTGATTTTCCTTTATTCCGGCGGTCAGGGTGAGCCCGCCAGCCCGGACTATTCGATGAACTTGAGCTTCAGTGGACGCGCGAGTGCCGCGCTGCGCGAGGAGCTTTCTGACGGAATTACTGCGCAGCGCTACCAGGCGACGGCACGTTTCGTGCTGACCGACGTCAAAACCAAGGTCATCGTGGGCAGTGGTACTCGGAAAGTGACGACCTTCTACGATCAGACGACACAGGAATTCGCCAACCGGCGAGCACTGCGGGACGCGGAAAACCGAGCAGCCGAAGAGCTGGCGGAAATCATTCGGGCAGACACGGCGTCGATCCTCAGCCGCACAACCCGCTGATACCTCCATGGCGCACAAAAGAGCCAGCGAAGTTGATCCGTTCATTCGCCGGCCGGATCCAGCCTATCGCGCCATCCTGATTTACGGTCCCGACCGGGGTCTGGTCTCCGAACGCTCGGTGGCCCTGTCGAAAACCGTCGACGTCGATATTTCCGATCCCTTCAATGTCGCCAAGTTGGACAGTCAGGACATCAAGGACGATCCGGCCCGACTGCTTGACGAGGTCAATTCCCTCGCCATGTTCGGCGGGGGGCGTCTAGTCTGGGTGAAAAACGCCGGCAACGAAAAGGCCATCGTCACGGCGCTCGAAGCCATTTCAGAGGACCCCCCGACCGACACGCTGCTGATTATCGAGGCGGGCGACCTCAAGAAGAGTTCCGCCCTGCGCAAGGCGGCCGAAACCGGGTCCGCCTGCATGGCCCTTCCCTGCTATGCCGACGAAGGCCGTAGCCTGCAGGCCTTGATTGACGAAGAACTGAGCCGCGCCGGTTTGCAGATGACAACGGATGCACGGTCGGTGCTAGTTTGCAATCTTGGCGGTGATCGCCTGGCCAGTCGTGGTGAGATCCAAAAGCTGATGCTTTATTGCCACGGGCGTGAACGCATCGAAGAAGAAGACGTGCGGGCGGTTACGGGTGACGCATCTGCACTGTCGGTCGATGAGGCTGTCGATTGTGTGCTCTCCGGCAACGTCGCCGGTCTCGACCACGCCTTGTCGCGCATCATCGCCTCCAAGACGCCCATCTTTCAGGTCCTTCAAGCCTGCCTGCGGCAGTTTCAGTCAATCGATGTTGTCCGTGGTCGCATAGAAGGCCAACGTCAACAGGCGTCACAGGTGATCGGCGATTTCACCCGTCGCATGCACTTTCGCCGCAAGCCGGCGTTTGAACGCGCTGCCCGCAACTGGAACGGCAAAGCCGTTGCCCAAGTGCTGAACCATCTGTCCACGGCGATCCTCGAAGGTCGCCGGCATCCGGCCCTGCAGGATAGCATGGCGCGCCAAGCGCTGCTTGCGGTCGCGCAGCGATCGGCAAGACTCGGCAGATAGCCGGCTATTTTACTCTACTTGAAGAGTTATCCTGCTTGCAGCAGGCGGCACAGTTCGTCCAGTTGCTCCAGGGAACGATAGTCGACTTTCAAATGCCCACCCTTCTCCTTGTGGGCAATCGTCACATTCAAGCCCAAACGGTCCGACAGCATTTTTTCGAGCGCCAGCGTATCGGCATCTTTTTGCGCCGGTGCGCGCGATGGCGTGGGCTCCGATTCCTTCTGGGCCAGCCGTTCAGCATCTCGCACTGACAGACCGCGCGAGACGATGGCATTGGCGTGTTTGACCGGGTCCTCGGTCGAGGCGATGGCGCGAGCGTGGCCAGCGGTCAATTTGCCCAAGGCCAGCATGTCTCGCACCTGCTCGGGCAATTTCAGCAGCCGCAGGCTGTTGGCGACGTGACTGCGGCTTTTGCCGATGATGTCACCGAGATCGTTTTGCGTATAGCCGTGTTCAGCAATGAGCTGCTCGTATCCGAGTGCTTCGTCCAAAGGGTTGAGGTCGGACCTTTGGACATTTTCGACAATGGCGATCTCCAGCGCGGTGCGGTCGTCGACATCGCGAATAATCACCGGAATTTCCACCAGACCAGCCCGCTGCGCAGCGCGCCAACGGCGTTCACCGGCGATGATTTCGTAGCGTCCCTCACCGGCCGGCCGCACCACCACCGGCTGAACGATGCCGTGCTGCGCTATCGAACGGGCCAGGTCCTGCAGATCGGCCTCATCGAACTGCCGCCGCGGGTTGTTGGCGTTGCGGCTGACAAATTCAATCGGCACATGCCGGTCTGCCGACGGCACAGGCGCTTCGGGTGCACTCGCACCCATGGGTTGGTCCATGTCGCCAATCAGCGCCGCGAGACCGCGGCCGAGCCGTTTTTTGGATTGATCGTCGGTCATGCTGTCAGACTTTCATTGGAGCGGCGCCCTCACGCCGCCTTGCGTTCGCGTTCGCGCTGTATAACCTCCGACGCCAGGCGCAAATAGGCCTGGCTGCCCGAGCAGCTGAGATCATACAAGATAGCCGGCTTACCGTGAGACGGCGCCTCAGACACCCGAACATTGCGCGGGATCAGGGTCTGATACACCTTGTCCCCCAGGTGCGACCGTACGTCCTCAACGACCTGATGCGCCAGATTGTTGCGGGAATCGAACATGGTCATGACGATGCCCTGGATATCCAGGCCCGGGTTCAGCGTCGACCGGACCTGGCCCACCGTTTCCAGAAGCTGGCTGAGACCCTCGAGCGCGAAGAACTCGCACTGCAACGGCACCAGCACTGAGTGGGCAGCGGCCATCGCATTTATGGTTAACAAATTGAGAGAAGGCGGGCAGTCGATCAGGATATAGTCATAGGCGGCCGCCGACGGCACGGACACGGCCCGTTTGAGCTTGAAGACCCGATCCCGCTGGTCGGCAATTTCCATTTCGACGCCGAGCAGATCCATGGTCGATGGCACGATCGACAGGTTCGGAACGTCGGTTTCCATGGCCACTTCGCCAATATCAGCACCGCTCACCAGCAGGTCATAGGAGGAGAGCGTCCGGTCATGCCGGTCGATACCCAGACCGGTGCTGGCATTGCCCTGAGGGTCGAGATCGATGATCAGGACCTTTTCACCGATCGCTGCCAGTGCGGTTGCAAGATTGATGGCGGTCGTTGTCTTACCGACACCGCCTTTCTGATTGGCCACCGTAATGATGCGGTTTTCGCCACCCAACATCGCCTTGAGCCCCATAACGCCTCGTCTTCGTTGTCCGATTCGAACCGAACCGGTGGGATTAGCTCTGCTTGCCTGGATGCCGGGGCGCCAATTTGTCGATTTGCAGGATCACCGAATCCGCATCCACCCTGCTAGGATGTTCTACCAGATCGAAGGACCAGCTTCTACGGGCATTGTCGACCTCGCGCTGATAATCCCGCCCTTTATGGAAATACGCCGTCGCGCCGGCCGTGATCCAGGGCTCCGCCAGCTCAAGGAGTGACTCCAGGTCGGCCAGGGCGCGCGCGGAGACCGCGTCGACCGGACCGATGGCCGCAAAAGCCTTCTCTGCGCGAATGGCATGCACTTTGCCAGGAGCACCTGACCCAGCCAGAGCCCGGTTCAGAAAGGCAGCTTTTTTCTGATTGCTTTCCACGAGATCGATTCGGCCACCGGGGGTTTCCAGCAGCGGATACGCCACGCGTCGTCAAATCATCGATCATCACGCCGATATAGGAATCCGAACGGCTGAATAGCTCCGGGTCACCACCGGTGCAGGCCAGTGCGGCATTGAGCCCGGCAACAAGACCCTGCGCACCGGCCTCCTCGTAACCGGTTGTCCCGTTGATCTGGCCGGCCAGGTACAAACCTGCAATACGACGGGTCTCCAGGCTGGGATGAAGTTCCCGCGGATCGATATGGTCGTATTCGATTGCGTAACCGGGCTGAAGGATGGCTGCCTTTTCCAATCCCGGAATTGTGCGCAGAAATTGCTCCTGAACGGATTCGGGAAGCGACGTCGAAATGCCGTTCGGATAGACCGTGTCGTCATCCAAACCTTCCGGCTCCAGAAACACCTGGTGCTGTTTGCGGTCGGCGAAGCGCACGATCTTGTCTTCGATCGACGGACAGTAACGCGGTCCAGTGCCCTCAATCCGACCGGAATACATTGCCGATTGGCCGAGGTTTTCTTCGATGATCTTGTGCGTGTCCTCAGTCGTGTGAGTGACCCCACAGGCAACCTGCTGGTTCACGATACGATCGGTCATGAACGAGAACGGTACGGGATCGGCATCAGCTTCCTGCCGCCCGATTGATTCCCAATCGATCGTCTGGCCGGCGAGCCGCGCAGGCGTACCGGTTTTCAGTCGACCCAGTTGGAACCCGGCCTCCATCAGGGTTTTCGACAGGCCATTCGCCGGCGCTTCTCCCATACGGCCAGCTGAAATTTGTCGCGTCCCAATGTGAATCAGACCGCGCAGGAAAGTCCCGGTCGTCAGAACAACGGCGCCGCACGACAGGCTGCGTCCATCGGCAAGCCTTACGGACGAAACCCGCTGATCGTCCAGGTCGAAATCGTCGACTTCGCCTTCGATAACATCAAGGTTTTCGACCTTGCCGATAACATCCTGCATGGCCTCACGATAAAGTCGGCGATCAGCCTGGGTCCGCGGACCGCGAACAGCCGGCCCCTTACTGCGGTTCAGCAGTCGAAACTGGATACCAGCGGCATCGGCCACCCGACCCATTAGCCCATCCAGCGCATCGATTTCGCGGACCAGATGTCCCTTGCCCAATCCTCCGATGGCCGGATTGCAGGACATCACCCCGATGGCATCTGGCCGCAACGTCACCAAAGCAGTGCGCGCACCAAGGCGCGCGGCAGCTGCGGCTGCCTCACAGCCCGCATGGCCGCCTCCGACCACAATCACGTCATAAGACGCAGAATGCTTGTCCGTCATGGTTGTCTCCAAGCCTCCTGATCCCTCCGGGCCGTCCAATTGTCAAGCACCATTGTTTCACGTGAAACAAATGCTCGTGTTCAGCGGCCACTCACCGATAGTGTTTCACGTGAGTCACTCATTCGCCGCAGCGCGTGTTTCACGTGAGTCATCGCTATTTTCCGATGCAGAATTCGCGAAAGATCACGTCCAACAGGTCCTCGACATCGATTTGGCCGGTGAGCCGTCCCAGCATATCCGACGCCAGGCGCAATTCTTCGGCTCGCAGCTCCAGGGGAGATTTATCGTTCTCGATCGCAAGCTGGATATGATCGCGACACCTTTCAAGGTACTCGCGATGCCTTTGCCGGTTGGGGAGGGCACTTGTGACCGAACCGGCCGCGTCACGAACCCGTTCTTCGATCAACTTGATAAGCCCATTTAGTCCTGCCTCTGAGCGAACGGAAATCAAGCAATCGTACTCATCCGGCGTCGACGTTGCCATCAGATCCGATTTGGATCCGACTTTCAGAACCCGTGAGGGATCGACATCCGGCAAATCGATCAAGACGGGATCATGAATGTCTTCGAGAACCAGAAGGAGATCTGCCCCTTCCGCAGCCATCCGAGCGCGGCGCATGCCCTCCATTTCGACGCTGCCAGCGGCATCGCGCAGACCAGCCGTATCGAACAGATTGACCGGGTATCCAGCAATATCGAGATGCACTTCGAGAACATCTCTCGTCGTTCCGAGTTCATCTGAAACGATGGCGATGTCCCGCTGCGCCAGGGCGTTCATCAAACTGGATTTCCCGGCATTCGGCGCACCGACAATAACGATTCGGTAACCATCACGAATGATCTCTCCGGCGGAGGTTTTTTCTATATGCGCTTGGATTTGTGCGGCCAAAATCCGTAACGGCTGCCATATCGTTTCAGCCACTGAGCCCGGAACATCATCTTCGTCAGCGAAATCGAAATCGGCTTCGATCATGGCACGGGTCCTGACAAGATCGGTTCGCCAGCTCCCATAGATCGCTGATAGACCGCCGGCCGATTGATCAAGCGCCTGGCGCCTCTGCATCTCTGTCTGGGCGGCGATGAGGTCAGCCAGTCCCTCTACTTCGGTCAAATCCATGCGGCCATTTTCGAAGGCCCTTCTTGTAAATTCTCCCGGTTCTGCGCTGCGATATCCTTCAAGTGCGGCCAACCGGCGTAAAAGAGCATCCACGACCGCTCTTCCGCCATGCGCATGGAGTTCCGCGCAATCTTCGCCCGTAAAGGAATTCGGGGCAGGGAAGTAGAGGACAAGGCCTCGGTCGATCGCATCGCCCGTGGTGTTCTTGAAAACACGCAAGGTCGCGCGGCGTGGTTCCGGAATGACGCCACAGATTGTTTCGAGTCCGAATCGAACGGCCGGACCAGAAATCCGCATGATGGCAACGCCAGCCGGCACAGCGCCACTCGACAAGGCGAAGATGGTGTCCATATGGTAAACAGCCTCCTTCAACAGACACTCCAGCGGCGACCATGACCCATTCAGATCTGACCAACGTCCTTGGCGATGCCGCCAGCCCCTATTTGCAGCAGCACAAAGACAACCCTGTTCACTGGCAGGTGTGGAGTGACAGTGCCTTAATGGAGGCCAGGCACACCGGCAAGCCCATTCTCCTGTCGGTCGGCTATGCGGCCTGTCACTGGTGCCACGTCATGGCCCATGAAAGTTTCGAGGATCCGGCCACGGCGGAGGTGATGAACGAGCTCTTCGTCAACATCAAGGTCGATCGCGAAGAGCGAACCGATATTGATCAGATCTACATGGCAGCCCTGCACGCCATGGGAGAACAGGGGGGATGGCCGCTGACCATGTTCCTCAACAGCGACGCTGAGCCTTTCTGGGGCGGCACCTATTTCCCCAAGACTGCGGCCTACGGCCGACCGGATTTCGTGACGGTGTTGCGTAGTATCGCCGATATCTACCGGAAGGAACCGGACAAGGTTGCCCGCAACGCCGCCGCCGTTCGATCACATCTCGACCAGACCCTCGCATCGGACAAGGTTCCCGAAGATCCCTTGCCCGAGACCTTGGGGCAGCAGGCGCGCGGTATCCTGTCAATCATCGATCGTCAAAATGGCGGCATTGGTCAGGCGCCGAAATTTCCCAACGCCTCGATGCTGGAGACATTGTGGAGGTCCTGGCGAACCGACGCCTCACCACTGGCTCGTGACGCCGTGATCAGTTGGATTCGGTCCATGATCAACGGCGGCATCTACGACCATCTTGGCGGTGGCATGGCACGCTACACGGTCGATGCGGCATGGCTGGTGCCGCACTTTGAAAAGATGCTTTACGACAATGCCCAACTTCTTCGTTCCCTTGTTTGGGTCTACGCGGAATCCGGCGACGAATTGTTTCGAACCCGAATCGAAGAGACCATCGAATGGCTCAAGCGCGAAATGCTCTTGCCCGAAGGCGGGTTCGCATCGAGCCTTGATGCCGACAGCGAGGGAGAGGAGGGCAAGTTCTACGTCTGGGACAAAAGAGATATCGACCGCCTTCTGGGCGAACAATCCGAGGTTTTCTGCACGAACTATGATGTTTCCCGGGACGGCAATTGGGAAGGCAAAACAATCCTGAACCGCCTCGCCAACCCGCCGACCGATGGCAAACAGAAGGAAGAGACACTAGCAGCCTGCAGACGCATTCTCCTCGCTGAAAGAGCCAACCGCGTGCGCCCGGGACGCGACGACAAGGTCCTGGCTGACTGGAACGGGCTACTGATCCGTGCCCTTGCGGAAGCTGGCCAGGCGCTTGATCGGCCCGACTGGATCAACCTGGCTACCGCCGCATTTGATTTCGTATCCGAATCGATGTCCAGGAAAGAGCGGTTGGCGCATGCCTGGCGCGACGGTATCTCCACCTATCCGGCGCTCTCGTCGGACTACGGTGCGATGATCAACGCTGCTCTTTCACTCTATGCCGTAGACGCCGATGAAAAGTATCTGATTGCCGCCCGGTCCTATGCGGACGTGCTGGATCGCCACTATCAGGACGGCGCGGGCGGTACCTACTTCACTGCCGACGATGCCAATGACGTTTTGCTGCGGACACGCCACGAACATGACGAGGCCGCGCCCTCCGCCGGTTCTCAGGTGCTGGAAGCTCTCGCCCGCCTGGCTCTGATCGACGACAACGCCGATCTCACTTTGCGGACACGCACCATGGCCGCAGCCATGTGGGGACGCGTCAAGGAAATGCCGATGGCGGCCAGCGGGGCGGTCAACGCAATTGCCACGGTAGCCAACCCGAGAAAACTGATTCTGCTGAATCCGGCTAACGATATGATCCGGGTGATGCGGGAAAGCGTTGACCCGGGCCGCTTCGATTTGATTGTCAGCGATGCCCACGCCGCCAACAGCATTGTTCCAGGCGATACTGTCTCAGCCTATGTCGACTCCGGCAAACAAAATGGGGCCGCTGCGTTTCTGTGCAACGGCCCCGTGTGTCTGGCGCCGATCACCGACGCTGAGGAACTCAAACTCGCGCTGCGGCCCGGTTCTTCCTAGGTATTCATCGAATCGAAGAACTCCGCATTGCTCTTCGTCTGCTTGAGCTTGTCGATCAGGAATTCGATCGCATCCGTGGTCCCCATCGGAGCAAGAATACGCCGAAGCACGAAAATCTTCTGCAGGTCCTGACGCGGTACCAGCAGGTCTTCCTTGCGGGTGCCGGATTTGAGGATGTCCATGGACGGGTAGATGCGCTTGTCGGCGACCTTGCGGTCGAGCACGATTTCCGAGTTGCCGGTGCCCTTGAACTCTTCGAAGATGACTTCGTCCATGCGGCTGCCGGTGTCGATCAGCGCCGTGGCGATGATGGTCAGAGAGCCGCCTTCCTCGATGTTACGGGCGGCGCCGAAGAAGCGTTTCGGCCGCTGCAGGGCATTGGCGTCGACACCACCGGTCAGCACCTTGCCGGATGAGGGAACCACGGTGTTGTAGGCACGGCCCAGGCGGGTGACCGAATCGAGCAGGATCACCACGTCGCGGCCATGTTCCACCAGACGCTTGGCCTTTTCGATGACCATTTCAGCAACCTGGACGTGGCGGGACGCCGGTTCGTCGAAGGTCGACGACACAACCTCGCCGTTTACCGAACGCTGCATGTCGGTCACTTCTTCCGGCCGTTCATCGATCAGCAGAACGATCAGATAACATTCCGGATGGTTGGCGGTGATCGAATGGGCAATGTTCTGCAGCAGCACCGTCTTACCGGTGCGCGGCGGCGCCACGATCAGGCCGCGCTGGCCTTTGCCGAGCGGCGCAACGAGGTCGATGACCCGAGCCGAGAGATCCTTCGATGTGGGATCATCGAATTCCATGTTGAAACGCTCGTCCGGATAGAGCGGCGTCAGATTGTCGAAGTGGGTCTTGTGACGGATCTTTTCGGGATCGTCGAAATTGATCGTATTGACCTTGAGCAGCGCAAAATAGCGCTCGCCTTCCTTTGGTCCGCGGATCGGTCCTTCGACGGTATCACCGGTTTTCAGCGAGAACCGACGGATCTGCGACGGTGAGATGTAGATGTCGTCGGGGCCCGGAAGATAGTTGGCATTGGCTGAGCGCAGGAAGCCGAAGCCATCCTGCAATATTTCGACAACGCCTTCGCCGATGATTTCAATGTCCTGCGCGGCCAGCTTTTTCAGAATCGCGAACATCAGCTCCTGCTTGCGCATGGTGCTGGCGTTCTCGACTTCCTGGGTCTCGGCAAACTCGAGCAGTTCCGTAGGAGTCTTGTTCTTGAGCTCTTGAAGCTTCATTTCCTGCATGGGGCTTATTCGTTTTCTTTTTGGGGAATGTCAGGGGGTGGGTGTGTGAACAGGCTACGGGAATTCAGGGGGGTAACGCTGTGCGGATAACCGACTGCCGGCGAGGGGAATGAGGACCGGCGATTCACGTGAAACACCGGAGGAATATCCGGTTGACCTGCGTGTCGCATATTCTGCGCCGAACGGCAAGCTTAAAACGGCTTCACGATGACCATGACGACGATGAAAATCATCAGGAGAGTCGGGATCTCGTTGACCAAACGCCAATGGCGCGCCGGCTTGTCGCGATGATCGGCGTGAAAGCGACGCAGCGCCCGGCCGAAATAGCCGTGCACGGCGGACAGCGCCAGAACCGCGAGGATCTTCAGCCACAGCCAGATGCCCGAGAAACCGAATCCCTCCCAGGCAAGCCACAGGCCGACGATCCAGGTGATCGACATGGCCGGCGTGATGATGACCTTGTAGAGCCGTGCCTCCATCACCTTGAAAGTCTCCGACTGCTCCGATCCCACCTCCGTGTCGGCGTGATAGACAAACAGCCGCGGCAGATAGAGCATGCCGGCCATCCAGGAGATGACCGCGATTACGTGCACCGCTTTCAGCCACAGATAGAGCTGTGGCGGGTTCCAGACCATGAGTGCGATGACGATGACCGCCATGACGGCAAGCGCGATACGAGCTCTGCCCGCTGCCCTACCGCCGATCCTGGCCCCGGTCTGTCGTGCGTCGTCGCTCACTTCGCCCCCGCCTGGCGTATGCGCTCAACGAGGCGTGTGACGTGATCGGGATCAGCCTGTGGTGTAATTCCGTGACCAAGGTTGAAGATCAACGGACCGCCACCCAGTCCTTCAAGAATCGAATCGACGCCAGCATCGAGAGAATCGCCGCCGGCAACCACACGCATGGGATCGAGATTGCCCTGAACCGGGCCGTCAGCCTGCAGCGACCGGGCAAAGGAAAGTGGTACCGTCCAGTCGAGTCCGATGGCCGTCGCGCAAGTCTTTTCACGGTAGCCCTTCAACAGAGGGCCGGCACCCTTGGCAAAGGCAATGATGCGCGCTTGCGGATGACGTTCACGCACCCGATGGATGATCTTGCGTACCGGCTTGACGCAAAACCGCTCGAATTCCGCTTCGCCGAGCACACCCGCCCAGGAGTCGAATATCTGAACGGCATCGGCGCCGGCATTGATCTGGGCGCTGAGATATTCAGCCGACAGATCGGCAAGCAGATCAAGCAGCGCTTCAAACGCTTCGGGCTCACGATAGGCAAACAGACGTGCGGGCGCCTGGTCCGGAGTCCCGTGACCGGCGATCATGTAGGTCGCTACCGTCCAGGGAGCTCCACAGAAGCCAAGCAGCGTGGTCTCCGGGGGCAGGGTACCCCGAAGCCGTTCAACGGTCTCCAGAACCGGCGCAAGGTGGCTGAGCAGCCCGCTGCCATCAAGGCGGCGGATACCCGCTGCGTCGATCGGTGTCATCAGAGGCCCGCGCCCCTCTTCGAAGCGAACATCACGATCGAGGGCATCGGGAATGACAAGGATATCGGAGAACAGGATCGCCGCATCGAAACCATAGCGACGAATGGGCTGGAGTGTCACCTCCACAGCCAGATCAGGCGTATAGCAAAGATCGAGAAAACCACCCGCCTTTTTCCGGGTTTCACGATATTCGGGAAGATAACGACCGGCCTGGCGCATGAGCCAGACGGGTGGCGGAAAGACGGTTTCCCCGTCCAAAACTTTCAGCACGTTTCGGCTGGCGACCACGCCTGCGTCCTTTCTCCAATAAAAAATATATATATAGAAAGATCTTCTATTTCTTAGAGTCGGTGGGTTTCAAGGATTAAACCCTGTCCACCGGTTGTTCCTATCCCAAGACCAGCGACATGAACGCGCACCCGATTAAGCTGACCAACTGTTGTTAGTGTGGATTATCTTGATTTCTCCATATGATTCAGCTTGCTAGGTGCTCCGCGCGATCGGGTCGATTATGGATAACAGGTGGTTAACACGAACCTTGCCTGTTGATGAGAATCTGTCCACAGGCAAACCCGGAACCCTATCCCCGCACCCTTCGGTGTGGACAAATCGGCTGGTTATTCACTAGGTGATAGAGCGGGCGAGCCGCGCCCCGTTCTTGTTCAAGAGTTTCAACAGCCGCCGGTGAATCGTGTGGATCGACCGAAAAACTACTTTCATCTTCATATGATTTCGGACTCGACCGGCGAGACCTTGATCACGGTTGGCCGGGCCGCGGCTGCACAATTCACCGATACGCGGGCCCTTGAGCACGTTTATCCGCTGATTCGCACCCAACGACAGGCCGAATCAGTGCTCGATACGATCGACGGGGCTCCGGGAATCGTTCTCTATACCGTTCTTGATCCGGAGATCTCCGGAACCATCGTTGATCGCTGCCGCGCCATGAACATTCCCTGTGTTTCGGTCCTGGATCCGGTCATCGCGCTGTTCCAGTCTTATCTGGGAGTGCCATCCACCTACCGCGTGGGTGCCCAGCACTCGTTGAACGCTGAATATTTCGGCCGCATGGAAGCGCTCAACTTCACCATGGACCATGATGATGGTCAGATGCCGGCCAACATCGAAGAGGCTGATATCATTCTCGTTGGCATCAGCCGCACGTCCAAAACGCCGACCAGCATCTATCTCGCCAACCGTGGCTACAAGACCGTCAATATTCCAATTGTTTTCGGCGTTCCTCTGCCGGACATACTCGATCGTGTCGAACACCCGATCGTCGTCGGCCTCGTGGCAACCGTCGACCGCATCGCCCAGGTCCGGCGCAACCGGGTGCTTGGAGCAACGGCTGGATTCACCGGTGAAGATTATGTCGATCGCGCGGCGATCGCCGAAGAACTGAAATACGCCCGCACCCTGTGTTCGCGAAAAAACTGGCCCATCATCGATGTGACCCGACGGTCCATTGAAGAAACCGCCGCGGCGATTATCGCGCTGGGTGTCAACGACCGAAATTCGTAAAGAAGGATCGAAATGCCCGATCGACTTGTTCTTGCTTCGACCAGCCCGTTTCGCCAGGCGCTTCTGAAGAATGCCGGTCTGACCTTTGACGCCCAACCGTCAGGCATCGACGAACGAACCGTGGAGGCGCCGCTTGTCGATGGCGGCGTCGGCCCGCAGGACATTGCGCTCGTACTCGCGGAAGCCAAGGCCATGGCCGTCAGCGAGGACGAAACGGATGTGCTGGTGATCGGCGCCGACCAGACCCTTTCTCTCGGCGACGACCTGTTGCACAAACCGGCCGACATGGAGGCCGCCCGTCACCATCTTCTCAAACTGTCCGGTCGCACGCACCAGCTCAACAGTGCCGTGGTGCTGGCGCGGGGCGGTGAAACCATCTGGCGCCATGTGGAATCGGCTGACATGACGATGCGGTCTCTCGACCCCGGATTCATCGGCCGCTATCTGTCACGGGTCGGTGACCTCGCTTTGCAAAGCGTGGGCGCCTATCAGCTGGAAGGAGAGGGTGTGCAACTGTTCGAACAAATCAAGGGCGACTATTTCACCGTCATCGGCTTGCCCATGCTGCCGCTTCTTGCCGAGCTGCGACGTCTGGAGGTGATCGATGGCTGAACCAGGCCGAGCCTTTGTCACCGGATACCCGATCAAACACTCGCGCTCACCGATAATCCACGGCCACTGGCTCAACCAGTACGGACTGGCGGGCAGCTACGAAATGGTTGAGGTGTCGCCCGAGGCATTCGATGGGTTCATCGACGATCTGATTTCCGGAAAATCCGGTTTCATCGGCGGCAATGTTACCATTCCGCACAAGGAGACGGCCTTCGCCCTTGCGCAGAACCCCGATGCGATCGCACGGGAACTGGGCGCCGCCAACACCCTGTGGCTCGAAAACGGCCACCTATCCGCATCCAATACTGACGGTTATGGATTTACCGCCAACCTCGACGCACGGGCTCCGGGCTGGTCCGACGGCGAGACGGCGGTGGTGCTGGGCGCAGGTGGTGCCAGCCGCGCCGTCATCGTGGCCTTGCGCGACCGCGGTTTCAAAGCCGTCCATGTGGTCAATCGCACGGTAGAGCGCGCCGCGGCGCTGGCCGAGCGCTTTGGCGACACGATCCATGCGCATCCGCTCGATGCGCTGCATGAGGCGATGACGGATGCCACGATTTTCGTCAACACCAGTTCGCTGGGCATGGAAGGGTCAGAGGTTCCGCCGATCGATTTTTCACTGCTCGACGCCAACGCGGTCGTCACCGACATCGTCTATACCCCTCTTGTGACGCCCATATTATCGATGGCTCGGGACCAGGGTTTTCGAGTTGTCGACGGGCTCGGCATGTTGTTGCACCAGGCGGTACCGGGATTCGAAAAATGGTTCGGTGTCCGCCCGACGGTCGATGATGCACTGCGCGCCCTGGTGGTCGCAGATCTGGAGAGCCACTGATGATCGTGCTTGGCCTTACGGGATCGATCGGGATGGGCAAATCCACGGCAGGCAAAATGTTTGCCGATCGGGGCATACCGATGATCAGCGCCGATGAAATCGTGCATGACCTCTATTCCGGTCGCGGCGCGCCGTTGATCGAGGCGGCCTTTCCCGGAACTGTCGTCGACGGAACGGTCGACCGCGAAAAGCTGTCGGCCGCCGTGGTTGGTGACGAAACGGCCTTCAAGCGGCTTGAAGCGATCGTTCATCCGCTGGTCGAGGAGGAGCGACGTTTTTTCGTCGAACGGCAGCGGCAGGCCGGGAAACCGCTGGTCGTGCTCGATATCCCTCTGCTTTACGAGGGCGGCGGCGAGCGCCATGTCGACCGCGTTCTGGTCGTTTCCTGCGGCGCCGACTTGCAACGGGAGCGCGTTCTGAAGCGGCCGGGCATGACGGAAGAGAAGTTCCAGGCGATTCTTGCCCGCCAGGTTCCCGATGCCGAAAAGCGCGCTCGGGCCGATTATGTTGTTGATACGTCCGGAACCTTCGAGGAAACACGGGCGCAGGTTGATGCTATTGTCGATAGGATACTGGCTGACGGCGAATCATCGCAGTCATAACGTTCGGGGCGTTTGACTGACGTGCGGGAAATCATCTTCGATACCGAGACCACCGGGCTCGACCCGGAGCACGACCGGGTTATCGAAATCGGCGGGGTCGAGCTGGACAACAAGTTCCCGACCGGGCGCACCTTCCATGTCTTCATCAACGCACAAGGCCGAAAGGTGCATCCCGAAGCGTTGGCCGTGCACGGAATCACTGACGAATTCCTGACCGACAAGCCGGTGTTTTCCCAGGTGGTCGAGGAAATGTCCGCCCTGTTCGATGGCGCCAAGTGGGTTGCGCACAACGCCAGCTTCGACATGGGTTTCATCAATGCGGAATACGCCCGGCTCGGATTGTCGCCTGTCGATCCCGGGCGGGTCATCGACACGCTGGCCCTGGCCCGCCGCCGTCATCCGATGGGCCCCAATTCGCTGGACGCATTGTGCAAACGCTACGGAATCGACAACTCCCACCGCACCAAGCACGGTGCCTTGCTCGATGCCGAACTGTTGGCCGAAGTCTATATCGAGATGAACGGCGGCCGCCAGGCGGCCCTCGGTCTGGTGCAGTCAATCGCCGGCGTATCGGCAGAGGACGGATCATCACAGGCAACAGCGGTCGGCACCCGTCCGGAACCGTTGCCGCCGCGATTGACCGCCGAAGAAACGGCGGCCCATCAGGCGCTCATCGAGCGGCTCGGCGGTTCTGCTCTTTGGAAAGCCTACTCAGGCTGAATGTCAGTTGGCGCCGGAAGGTGCCTCGACTTTTGCCTTGGCCTGCTCTTCGGCCATGCGCTGCATGAACATGGCGTTGAAATCGATCGGATCGATCAGCAGTGGCGGGAATCCGCCGTTGCGGGTTGCATCCGCAACGATCTGGCGCGCGAAGGGGAAGAGAAGCCGCGGACACTCGATAAACAGCAGCGGAAGCATGTGCTCCTGCGGGAAGTGCTGGATCCGAAACACGCCGCCATATTCCAGTTCGACGTTGAAGACGACCGCGCCGCTGCCTTCGTCCTTGGCCTCGACATTCAGCGACAGTCGTACATCGTAGTCGTTTTCCGACATCGGATTGGCGTTGACATTGACGTTGATGTTGATGGCAGGTCCGCCTTCGCGGTTGGCCATGGATTGCGGGGCACTGGGATTCTCGAAAGAAAGGTCCTTGATATATTGCGCCAGCACATTGAGTGAAGGCTGGGGACCATTGGCCGTCGTCGCGCCGCCGGCTGCCGTCGTTTCGGGTTGGTCTGACATCACATTGTCCTTAAAATGATGATCTGTCGGCCGGGCCCGGCCAATTCGGGGCACTGGCTAGCATTTCGCCCTCCGGCTTACAACCAAAAAGGCGCGCTGCCGATCAGGGGGCTGCGGCGGGGGCCTATTCCTTGTTCCAGGGAGAATCACGATCCGGATCGCGCTGAAATTCCTTGGCATCCAGATCAATTGTCTGAGAGGGGCGATGTTCATCAGGCTTTTCGTGCGAACCCTCAGCAGAACCATGTGAGAACCTGCCGGCCGAAACCACCGAAACCCGTTTCCGGATCATGGCCCAACCGGCGTCTCGGATTTGCGGGACGAAGAGCAGGAAACCAAGCGTGTCGGTGATGAAACCCGGTGTGAGCAGCAACACGCCGGCGATCATGATCATCATCCCGTGCACCAGCTCACGCCCCGGCACCCGGCCGTCCTGCATTTCCGACTGTATGCGATTGATCAGGCCAAATCCTTGAATCCTCAACAATATCGAACCGATGACGGCCGTGACGAACACCATTGCCAGTGTCCAAAGCACGCCGATTTCCCGACCAATAATGATGAATGCGCCGATTTCCGCCAGCGGAACGATCAGGAGGAGGAACGGAATGATGGAAAATGGCATGGACAGTTGTTCCTTGGGGCAGACGGCGCTTTGGAGAGGATATCCGCTGCGGTGACCGTTGGCGACGGTTCATGTACCGCTCATATAGGCATTCCAGCCGACAACGCGAGTCATGGTCGAAGCCCAGTGCAAACACCTGTGGTTCTGGGCCTTGCGCTTTAAGGTTACCGGGATTCTGGGTTTGAATGATCCGAGGCAACGGACTATATGAAGAATCAAAAGACTGAAGCGCTCGATAATTTTCCTCTGACCGGTACCGGCGAATGGGTTCATTTGATTTTGTAACCGTTTTCTTTTTCGTGGCTGCGGTGATCATTTTTCTGCAGCTGCGCAATGTGCTGGGCCGTCGGACCGGCAACGAAAGACAGCCTTTCGACCCCTACAGTGCCCGCGACGGCGAGCAAACCGCGTCCGGTGAGGGAGACGACGACAGCAAGGTGATCACCCTGCCACGCCGCGACGGCGACACGCCGGCTGATGAACGGTTTGCGGCGGCGGACGATTATTGCGAAGCCGGCACTGACCTCAACAACGGGATTCGCTCGATAATCTCGAATGATGAAAGTTTCGAGCCCAAGAGTTTCGTCGAGGGCGCCAAGACAGCCTATGAGATGATTGTCAGCGCATTTGCCGAGGGCGATCGCAAGGCCCTGAAGTCGCTGCTGTCCAAAGAAGTCTATGACGGGTTCGTTTCGGCCATCAAGGAACGCGAACAGCGGTCCGAAACCGTCAAGTCGACCTTTGTCGGCATCGACAAGGCCGAAATCGTCCAGGCCGAGATGAAGGGCAAGGAAGCGCATGTGACCCTGCGCCTCATCAGCCAGCTCATCTCGGCAACCTTCGACGAGGACGGCAAAGTCGTCGATGGCGATCCGGATAGCGTGGGAGAGGTCAACGATGTCTGGACCTTTGCCCGCGACACCCGGTCGCGTGATCCTAACTGGAAACTCATCGCGACGGAATCGGAAGACTGATTCGATATGTCTGCGACGCTGACCCCGGTACCGTTCGATGCGCTGCCGGGATGGACGTCCGACGACCCGACGCCGGTGATCGAGGGCCTGGTCGACTGCGCGACCCACGTCGAAACTGTCAAACCCTACAAAACCGGATCCCTCGGCGCCGAAACAGCCGAGTATGCCACTGTCTTTGCGGCAGCGCGTCACGAGACCATCAGCACGCCCGATGAGGCGCGCAGGTTCTTCGAAGGCCACTTTCGAGCTTTCCGCGTCGATCCGCCGGATCGAAATTGCGGATTTGTCACCGCCTATTACGAACCGGACCTGAGTGTTTCCTCCGAACGGTCGGATCGCTTCCGGTATCCGATTTATCGCCGTCCGGATGATCTCGTGGACGTCGACGACGGCAACCGGCCGGAAGGCATGGACGAATCTTACGCGTTCGGACTTGCATCCACCGACGGTGTCGACTTTTACGCCGACCGTCGCGCCATCGACCAGGGCTATCTCGATGGGCGTGGCCTTGAGATTGCCTGGGCGGACAGCAAGGCCGATGTCTTTTTCATGCACATTCAGGGAGCGGGCCGGCTTCGCTTTGAAGACGGCAGTGTTGTCCGGGTCTCCTATGCCGCCAAGGCTGGCCATCCCTTCACCCCGATTGGCCGGGTGCTGATCGAATGGGGTGAGCTGGATCGTGAAGCCGCCACCATGCAGGGGATCCGCCGCTGGATCGCCGACAATCCCGATCGGGTGGATTCGCTGCTGTGGCAAAATCGCTCCTACATCTTTTTTCGGGAAGCTCCGGTGGCCGACCCACATCGCGGACCGGTAGCAGCTGCCAAGGTGGCGCTGCGTGCCGGGCGCTCCCTGGCCGTCGACCGACGGATCCACACCTTCGCGACCCCCTTTTTCATTCAGGCCGACCAATTGACTCACCTGGACGATCGTCCCTTCCGGCGGTTGATGCTGGCGCAGGACACCGGCACGGCCATTGTCGGCCCGTCCCGCGGCGACCTGTTTCTCGGTTCCGGCGCCGAAGCAGGCGAAAAGGCCGGTTCAGTCCGTCACGATGCGGTGTTTTATGTCCTGCTGCCCAATCCGGCAGCCGAGAGGCTTGTGCAATGAGCCGCAAGGTCAAGCAACTTAGTCGCGAAGACCGCGTATTGTGGGGACAGGTTGCCCGCTCGGTGGATGCTTATCCGGGGCGCATGGAGGCACTGGAATCGCTGCAGGCAGAGAGCCAAGCCCCCTTTTCACAACCAAACCACGTTATCAGCCCGCCGTTGCCGAAGATTGTGCCGCAAGATCAACCGAAAAAGACAGCGAGAGCGCCGGGTCGGGAACCGGGTGTGGCACCCATCGAGAAGCCAACCTACCGCAAACTGGCGCGCGGTCGGTTGCCGTTGGAAGCCAGCATCGATCTGCACGGCCTGACCCAGAGCGAGGCTTATGGTCTCCTGCATGGGTTTATCGCGCGCGCCCATGCCAGGGGTCTTCGCCACATCCTGGTGGTGACCGGAAAGGGCACCTCTTCCGGCGGCGATGGCGTCCTGCGCCGCGCCGTTCCGCACTGGCTGCGCACGCCGGAGTTTCGCGGCATGGCGTCGGGCTGTCAGCCGGCCGCCCGCGGCCACGGCGGCGACGGTGCCTTCTATGTCCGCCTTCGCAGGCCCAACCAGTGACCCCGTTCGGAGAAGCCATCCGCCGCATGCGCGACGAACGCGGCATTTCACAAAAGAAGATGGCCGACGCGCTCGGCGTGTCGGCCGCCTACCTGTCGGCGCTCGAGCACGGCCATCGCGGCCAGCCGAGCTGGGAAATGCTGCAACGGATTATCGGCTTCTTCAACATCATCTGGGATGACGCTGAGGAGCTTCAGCGGCTGGCAGGCCTCTCGCATCCGCGGGTGACCATCGATACCGCCGGATTGTCACCGGAGGCGACGGCGTTGGCCAACAGGCTGGCCGTTTGCATCGCAGACCTCGATGAGGATCGCATCAGGGCATTGCACGCCGTTATCGATGGTGATGGTTAGGGTCACACTCTGCAATCTGGCTCCAATTTCAACGGCAGCTTCTACTAACAGCGGACATTCGACAAAATCGGGCCATGACCGGGTTGCGGACAAAACCGCCGTTTGCTGGTTGCCAAATGACCTTCAGCGAAGCTGCATGTGAATATGATCGTCGTGGCGAGCAGCACGGCATCCCTGAAATCCGATGCGGTCGCTTCCAGCGTTTAGGCTCTCTACGAGATGTGGTTCAACGAATATCCTGCCTACTCGTCGGTCGTTAGAAAGCACTTCGAGAACAGCACGATTGCGTTCCGGCTCGAGACCGTAATCTCGCCAAAGAGATTGGAGTACATCAAAATCCCACCGAAGCGTAGGCCAAGTAGGCTGGCAGTACGTTGGACCTTGCTCGAAAGCGAAGTACCCGATTGGAGACCGAACTGCTCCCGGCAGGTACCCCGAGGCATCGGCATAATAAAAGGCTAGATCTGCTTTTTCTCCGTCATCGTGCGATAGGTGGGGAAGAAGCGGAAAACCATCGATGAAAGGAAAGTTTGCGTCTAGAACGAGGGTTGTTGTGCCCGGATAGCGACGTTCTATCTCTTCGGCTGTATCCATGAGAACCCCGGCGAGTTCGGGCGTCACGTAGTTGCGGTTCAACGCGCAGTACATCCAACTCTGCATTGCTAGAGGCCCGCTCTCAAAACAGCTCAGCGCAACCCTTCCGAAACTCGGCGCAATCCAAACAGTAACAACTGAAAGGGTAAAATAAATTACGGCGAACGCCAACAGAGTCCTTCGGAATGCTAGGGCCAAAAGCCAAGCAATGCCGCCCACCTGGGTAAGCAAGGTGAGAATGACGATGACGGCAAAGTGCAAAAGGTAACGAAACATGACTGATTGGTGGTCAAAATCTGAGACAGAAATCAACGATGTTCAGTTTGCGTGTTGGGCTCGTTGCTGTCATTTGTCTCCTTTTCGAATGACGAGAGTGGCGGACAAACCTGCCACTCGAATAAGAGGCACGAAAGTCAGGTTTCGCTAGCCTGCCCGCTCCACGACAGCGGTGACGGAAGCTGACATGTCGCAAAGTCTATCCTCAACACCCTGCGACCGGATTGGATCTGCGCAGGCTTCGAGGAATGCAACGTCAGCATTTTTAGAATTAGTACGTCACCGCGCTTGGCCGCGCATGTCTCGACCGGATAGGAATTTGCTACGGTGTCGGCTCTTGGCGAAGGGACAACACCCTCTGCGTGGCTTCCGACAGCAATCTCCATCGCGCCATTCGACTGATTGTTGTTGTCTAAATGGACGCGGACAAAAAGCATCTCATCCAAGATGGATTGTGGCGGTTCGCAATGCCAAGTTCCTGACTTGTTTGTCCAGTTTGTGTACCCTTCAATGTTGGCCTTCGCGGCAACCGCGATGACCCTGTCCTGATGCCAAGGAACTCCCCAGTTCACGCCTTCCGATTTGTTGAGCGCGACGATACGGACGGGGACCGCATCAGGCGCAAGAAGCCGGACAGCATTCAGTAGTGAGCTTCCCTTGGATAAGGCCGCGTGCAATGCGGTCGAAAAATCAAGTCGTTGTCCAGCTTTCGAACAGGCGGTCGCGGCATCGTCGAACAGTGCCAGGTCATCTTCCGAAACAGCGTTTCTTAGCCAAACCCGGCCAGAACGTTCAAATTCGTCCCTGAGCGATTGCTCCACCAACATCCTTAAATACTCTTCAACCCCTTCCACCAGAGCCATCGTTAGCTGCGATGCAGAACAATGTCACTTTGGGCTCGTTGCCGACATCCGACTCCTTTTGTCGAATGACGAGCTCCCAAACTGAGTGGACATAACGCACTGAAGCCAGCCCACCTTGGCGCGCCACTAGTAGGCCGCTAACCGATCCATCGTTGCGATGGCGATGGCGATGGCTATGCGTGATGCCATCGCTTTCACGTTCTCTGGAATGCGCAGCCTGATTCCACTGTTTCCTTTTCGGCGACAAGCGCAAATTAGCAGTCTACCTCAACCAGCGTCTTGAGATGCGTTTTGGCGAAACCAGGAACCTCCGCGTGCTCGCCAGAGTTCTCAATTGTAAAACCATGCTCGATCTGATCCAGCAGATCACGGCGCGCAATTTCCAGCTCGGTTGAAGCGTCAGAAATCGCAACTTTGTGAGGATTGGCCCTGATTTTAACGTCGAAAAATCCAAAGATGGCGAAGGTCGGGGTTGTCATTTGAAGTCTCTCCTTGATCAGGTGATCTCAGGATGGAGATCCTCTCCGCATTCATCAATCCTATGGAATAGATATTGAAAATCGAAATTTTCGATCTAAAGTAAAATCATGTCACTGAATAGCGCTTTGCTGTCACTCGATCTGGCAACGCTCAGAACTTTCCGCCTTGTTTACAGACATCGGTCATTTTCTGAGGCGGCAGACGATGTCAACGTCAAACAGTCAACCGTCAGTTACACAATCGACCGGTTGCGCAAAGTCACCGGGGATAGGCTATTTGCCCGCCAAGGCGGCAAAATTGTTCCAACCGACCGATGTCATGAAATCATTCAAGTGGTCAACCGGATTTTGATTGAGGCCGAAAACCTCATGGACGACGCCTTCGATCCGGCAACCTCTACCGGAGAAGTCAGGATCGGTTATGTAGACTACGTATCGGCGGTGTTTCTTCCACAGGTGCTCGCCAGAATTCGGGCAGAGTCGAAAAACATCAAAATCGTGATGCGTGCCGGCCATGTTGATTGTGCAGATCTACTGCTCAGGGGCCAAATGGACATCGGTCTATACCCCTTCGAGATCGAGCGAAACGGCATCTACGGTCAGAACCTGATCAATGATGACTTCGCTGTTTGTATAATGGACAAGTCCCATCCTTTGGCGGGAAAGCGCATGACCAAAGAGGATCTTGTAAAGTACGACCACATACGCACCCAGCCCAACGCGACATTTCGCGCCGCGTATCTCCAAAAGGCCGAAGAGCTGGGAATAGATTTCCGGGCACCCGTGACAGTTGGTGGCGCATTGGATTTGCCTTTTGTTCTTGATGGCACTGACCTGATTGGTGGAATGCCGAATAGAATGGCGCAGAAGTTCGCTAACAGGATCGGCATTGCTGCTTTTCCGTTTCGGGCAAGGGTGGAGATAAACATGTACTGGCCAGCGGCGTCTCACCAGTCAAAATTGAACTTGTGGATAAGGAACTTGATCTTCGAAGAAGTGTCCAAGTTGCCCCCTCCCATTGAGATCTAGCCACACCTGCTTGGTTCGAGACCATGCACGGCAAAAACCCATCCGGCTCTCACCGGTTCCCTTGTCGGCAGTCTGTACCGCCGCGGCCGTCACTTCAGGATATGAGTTCTGACCCTAGAAAAGCTCGCGCAACTCGTCGAGTTTGTCGTTGACCAGCCAGCCGTAATAGTTCTCTTGCGGATAACTCGGCTTCAGCCCCTGGGCCTTTCGACGCTTGTTCTTGCGCGCCAGGACCCGTGCTCGCTGGTCGGGATTGCCGACATTGTAGAGCGTGGCGGTGACGCCGGGATTCCTTGATATGTCGAACCCGGCTACCTGCTTGTAGACGTCGATCGACCGGCGCAAAGCCGCCGCCACATAGGCAAGCGAGATGTCCGGGTTCATGATCGCCTTGTAGACCTCTTCACCGTTGCGGTGCGAGAGCTTGCGATGGCCCGATATCCGGTTGACCTTGTCCGTATGTTTGAGAGCGGTCAGCGGATTGAGCTGTCCCAGGCCGAAAGTCTGGCCTGCGTAAAACGGCTGAAAGAACACGGCGCTGAAGCGGTCGTTCGGATATTTGCGGCCGTTCACCCGTTTGCCGCGGAACGTCTTTTCCCAAACCTGCTCGCGGCAGGTCCAGAGATCGAAGGAATCGCTCAGCGAGGCGCAACGTTCAAACTCATCGCGATTGATGAAGCCGTCGATATCCTCGCCGCCATAGCTGAACGATATGCCGCCGGACGCATAGGCCATCGCTTTGATGTAGTAGGATTGCAGCCGGTCATACGCGTCGACATTGTAGGTGTGCTCTCCGACCAGGGCGCCGGCAATATGCAGGGGATCAATGCCGTATTTGGTCGCCGCCTTCGAGATCTTGCTGCGCAGTTTGGCATCCTGTTTCAGCAGGTCGCGGATTTTCTCGTATTTGCGGTCGAACGTGGTTTTCGTCTGTCGGGTTCGCTTGACGGAGGCACCGGGCACGCGTGGCTGGCTGACGTTGCGATTGCCTTCCGGCACCGTGACGATCTTGGCGCTCACAGCCGGCGCGGCGGACACGGCGAGGCCCGCAGCCATGCTCAAAACGATTGCCAAACGGCGCCCGATCATCTCCCCCGGTCTCCCTGTCGCCCGGTATACCGGGCTCATTGTTCAACAGCGGGACTCTAGGAATTTGACTTCAAATGTCGAGTATTGATTGTGCCTCGGGCGCTTGTGCTTAACGTCTTCTTACCGATACCGATGCGCAAAAGTCACAGAATGTAACGTGACAGATCTGCATCCTTGGCGAGATCGCCGACATGTTTGCGCACATAGTCGGCATCGATCACGAACTCGCTGCCGGACTTGTCGGGGGCCTCGAACGAGATTTCGTCGAGCACGCGTTCCATGACAGTTTGCAGCCGCCGGGCGCCGATATTCTCGACACTGCCGTTGAGTTCGACCGCCACATCGGCAAGCGCATCGATGGCGTCTTCCGTGTAGGTCAGCGTCACTTCCTCGGTTTCCATCAGTGCCACATACTGCTTGATCAGGCTCGCTTCGGTCTCCGTCAGGATGCGACGGAAGTCTTCCTTGGTCAGCGCCCGCAGCTCGACACGGATTGGCAGCCGCCCCTGCAGTTCGGGCAACAGGTCGGACGGTTTCGACACGTGGAAGGCGCCGGAGGCGATGAACAGGATGTGGTCGGTCTTGATCGGACCGTATTTGGTGGCGACCGTGGTGCCCTCGACCAGCGGCAACAGATCGCGCTGCACGCCCTCGCGGGACACGCCGGCGCCCATGCCGCCGTCACGCGCGGCGATCTTGTCGATCTCGTCGAGGAAGACGATGCCGTCATTTTCCGCGATGCGCATGGCCTCCAGGTTGATCTGGTCCTGGTCGAGCAGTTTTTCCGACTCGTCGTTGATCAACTGTTTGTAGCTTTCCTTGACAGTCGTGCGGATCTTCTTCTGCTGCTGGCCCATGGCCTTGCCCAGCATGTCGGAGAGATTGAGCACGCCGATGTTCGCGCCCGGCATTCCGGGGATTTCGAAGTTCGGCATGCCGGATCCGGCATCCGCCACCTCGATTTCGATTTCCTTGTCGTCGAGCAAGCCATCGCGAAGCTTCTTGCGGAAGGAATCGCGGGTCGCCGGCGACGCGGTGTTGCCGACCAGAGCGTCGAGCACCCGCTCCTCAGCGTTGAGATGGGCCTTGGCCTTCACCTCTTCGCGCTTCTTGTCCTTGACCAGGCCGATGCCGATTTCCACCAGGTCGCGGACGATCTGTTCGACATCGCGGCCGACATACCCGACCTCGGTGAACTTGGTTGCTTCGACCTTGATAAAGGGTGCGCCGGCAAGCTTGGCCAGACGGCGTGAAATCTCCGTCTTGCCCACGCCGGTCGGTCCGATCATCAGGATGTTTTTCGGCATGACCTCGTCGCGCAGGTCACCCTCGAGCTGTTGCCGTCGCCAGCGGTTGCGCAGCGCGATGGCAACGGCCCGTTTGGCGTCTTTCTGGCCGATAATGAAGCGATCGAGTTCGGAAACGATCTCGCGCGGAGAATAATTGGTCATGGTTTCAACCTGATTGAAATGTGTTCGGCCGGCTTAACTTGCGCTGCCGTCCAGCGTTTCGACGACAATGTTGCCGTTGGTGTAGACGCAGATATCGGCGGCGATTTCCATGGCCCGGCGGGCAATATCTTCGGCGCTCATGTCACCGTCCATCAGCGCCCGCGCTGCCGCATAGGCAAAGTTGCCGCCCGAGCCGATGGCCATGGTACCGTGCTCCGGTTCCAGCACATCGCCGGTTCCCGTCAGGGCCAGTGTGATATCGGGGTCGGCAACCAGCATCATCGCTTCCAGCCGGCGCAGATACCGGTCGGTGCGCCAGTCCTTGGCAAGTTCCACGCTGGCGCGCATCAACTGTCCGGGATACTGCTCAAGCTTCGTTTCCAGGCGTTCCAGCAGGGTGAAGGCGTCCGCTGTTGCGCCGGCGAATCCGGCGATCACTTCATTGCCACCGGTTTTGGAGGAGCCGATCCGACGGACTTTGCGCGCATTGCCCTTCATCACGGTCTGGCCCAGGCTGACCTGGCCGTCGCCGGCCATCACCACCTGATCGCCTTTGCGAACCGTGATAATGGTTGTCGCATGCATCACGCCATAAGGGTCGTGTTCGCTCATCGTGCTGTCCTTTGGCTCGGGATTCGAACCCTACAGAAGAAAGGTGCCTACCGCCAATGCGGCCGGGTTCGTAGCCCTATGTATGTCGGATATCCGGCTTTGCAAACCCCCGGCCGATTTTCCGGGGGAAATGGCCGCAGCACCCGGGGCCGGTGCGTTCTGGATATTTTCAGCCCGCCCTGTTATGCAGCCGCTATCGCCAACCCATGGAGATGCGTACATGGCCCAGCAGCGGCAGGATCGCACCGGCAGCGTCAACCGCGCCACCAAGGAGACGGACATCTCCGTGTCGGTGAACGTGGATGGCACGGGATCGTCGAAAATCGCCACGGGAGTAGGCTTTTTCGATCATATGCTGGAGCAGCTATCGCGCCATTCGCTGATCGACATGGAGATTTCCGCCAAGGGCGACCTGCATATCGACGATCACCACACGGTTGAAGATACCGGCATTGCCATCGGACTGGCTTTGTCGCAGGCAATGGGGGAACGTCGCGGCATCGCGCGCTATGCGTCGATGGACCTGGCCATGGACGAGACGCTGACGCGTGCAGCGCTCGATGTTTCCGGCCGGCCCTTTCTGGTGTGGCATGTGGAGTTTCCGTCGCAGAAAATCGGGACCTTCGATACTGAACTGTGTCGCGAGTTCTTCCAGGCGCTGTCGCACAATGCCGGCATCACCCTGCACGTGACCAACCATTACGGCGCCAACAGCCACCATATCGCCGAGACCTGTTTCAAGGCAGTAGCCCGGGCCCTGCGCAGCGCTGTCGAAATCGACCCGCGGCAGGCCGGCGCCATTCCGTCGACCAAGGGAACGCTGGGATAGGATCATGGCCAGCTTTGTCGTTCTGACACCGCCGGACGACCCGGAAGCCCCGGAACGGGCTGAAATCATCCGCGACGGGTTCGCCTGGTTCGCCCTGATCATTCCGGTGTTCTGGTTGCTCTGGCATCGGCTCTGGTTTTCCGCTGCCTTCATGCTGCTGGCTTCGGTCGGCGTCGTTCTCGGCATCGATACCTTTCCCAACTGGTCGGCGGCCTTCTTCACCGCCGCCGTCCTGCTTTCGATTTTCGTGGCCCTGGAAGGCAACGGCCTGCGCATAGCCAGACGCGAACGTCAGGACTGGCAGGTCGATGCCATTATCGAGGCCCCGAACGGCGCGACCGCCGAGGCGATCTATCTGGCTGAACTGGGCCATGCGCCGAAACGCAAGGTCCCGCCGCCACCCAGCCGCGGATGGACGGTGCAGCCCGATACAAAGGCAGCACCCGTCGACAACGGACCGGCTCTCGGTCTCCTGGACATAAACGGAAAACACTGATGCGTGTTGCCATCATTGATTACGGGTCGGGCAATCTGCGCTCGGCCACAAAGGCCTTCGAGCGTGCGGCCCGCGAGAGCGGTGTCGACGCGCAGATCGACCTGACCGCGCAGCCGGAGGCGGTTGCAACGGCCGACCGGGTTGTTTTGCCCGGGGTCGGCGCTTTTGCGGACTGTCGCCAGGGGCTTGCCGCTGTCGACGGCATGGACGAGGCTCTGTTCGAGTGCGTCGAACAGCGTGGCCGGCCGTTTCTTGGCATTTGCGTCGGCATGCAGCTCATGGCGACGCGCGGCCTCGAGAAAATCGTCACTGACGGCTTCGACTGGATTGCCGGAGATGTGAAGCTGATCGAGCCGGACGATCCGAACCTGAAGATTCCACAGATCGGCTGGAACACCCTGACGCTTGCGCGCGATCATCCGCTGTTCGACGGCATTCGAACCGGTCCGGACGGGCTGCATGCCTATTTCGTGCACTCCTATTTCCTCGACGCGACCGATCGCGGCGATGTTCTGGCTGAAACCGACTATGGCGGTCCGGTGACGGCGGCCGTGGCGCATGACAATCGGGCCGGCACCCAGTTCCACCCGGAGAAGAGCCAGACGCTCGGGCTTGCCTTGATCGCCAATTTTCTGAGGTGGACGCCATGATCCTGTTTCCGGCTATCGACCTGAAAGATGGCGAGTGCGTTCGCCTCAAACTGGGCGACATGAACGAGGCAACGGTCTACAACACCGATCCCGCCGCGCAAGCTCAAGAGTTTGAAAAGCAAGGTTTTTCCTGGCTGCATGTCGTCGATCTCAATGGCGCCTTCGCCGGAGAAAGCGTCAACGGCGCCGCCGTGGAGGCAATTCTTGCGGCAACCGGCAATCCGGTGCAGCTCGGCGGCGGCATCCGCACGCTGGACAACATCGCCTACTGGCTCGAAAAAGGACTGGCGCGGGTCATTCTCGGTACCGTTGCGGTGCGGGACCCGGACCTGGTCAAACAGGCCTGCCGCGACTTTCCCGGGCGGATTGCCGTCGGCATCGACGCCCGCGGCGGCAAGGTCGCCGTCGAGGGGTGGGCCGAAGCCTCTGAATTGGGGGTGGTTGACCTGGCGCAACGCTTCGAAGGCGCTGGCGTTGCGGCCATCATCTACACCGACATCGATCGCGACGGTGTGCTCACCGGAATCAACTGGGAGCAGACGCTGGCCCTGGCCGACGCAGTGGATATTCCGGTCATTGCCTCCGGCGGTCTGGCGTCCATGGCCGATATTCTGCGCATGACCATGCCGGATGCCGGTCGCCTTGAGGGAGCAATTTCGGGCCGCGCGCTCTATGATGGCCGCATCGATCCGGCCGAGGCGCTGGCGCTGCTCGCCGAAGCGCAGGGAGAACAGCCATGACCCTGAAAGCGCGAGTCATTCCCTGCCTCGACGTCAAGGACGGCCGTGTGGTCAAAGGCGTCAATTTCGTCGATCTGATCGATGCCGGCGATCCGGTGGAATCGGCGAAAGCCTATGATGCCGCGGGTGCCGATGAGCTCTGTTTTCTTGACATCACGGCGTCCTCCGACAATCGCGAAACGATCTACGACGTGGTTGCCCGCACCGCCGAGCATTGTTTCATGCCTCTGACCGTCGGCGGCGGCGTGCGCACCGTCGACGATATCCGCAAGCTGCTTCTGGCCGGGGCCGACAAGGTGTCGATCAACACCGCGGCCGTGAAAAACCCGGATTTCGTGCGCGAGGCGGCCGACAAGTTCGGCAATCAGTGCATTGTCGTTGCAATCGACGCCAAACGGGTCTCCGCCGATGGCGAGCCGGATCGCTGGGAGATCTTCACCCATGGCGGTCGCGAGCCGACCGGCATCGATGCCATCGAATTCGCCAGGAAGGTCGTCGCGTTGGGCGCCGGCGAAATTCTGCTGACGTCGATGGATCGTGACGGCACCAAACAGGGTTTCGACATTGCCCTCACCCGGGCCATTGCCGATGCCGTGACCGTGCCGGTGATTGCGTCAGGTGGTGTCGGCACGCTCGATCATCTGGTGGATGGTGTGCGCGAGGGCCACGCAACGGCGGTACTGGCGGCCTCGATTTTTCACTTCGGCACCTATACGATCAGGCAGGCCAAGGAGCATATGGCAGAAGCCGGACTGGCAATGAGGCTCGACTAGAGCGCTTTGTTATCGGATAGGGTCATTTGATGGAGGAAAATCGGTTCACTCGGCAAGGCGCGTCGCGTAGCGCGATGTGGTGCATCGGGCAAGCGTCGAAACGCAGCCGATGGGCCGATTTTCCCCACCCCTTCGGGGCCGGGCGCTTTTGGCCCCTGGCGTCGTTGGCTTGCACTTGTGGTGGGCCGGCACCACGGCCCGCAACCCGCCTAGCCATAGACCAAAATCGCCACGGTCAAATGACCCTATTCGATAACAAAGCGCTCTAACAAGGGGTTGAAAATGGCCGACTTTTCGCTCGTCGATCTGGAAAGGATTGTTGCTCGCCGCGCTGTCGCTCCGGTCGATGAATCCTGGACGGCGAAGCTGGTTTCGTCCGGCCGCGAGCGGGCGGTCAAGAAATTCGGCGAAGAGGCGATCGAAACGACCATTGCCGCGATGCTCGAAGACAACGAAAGTCTCACAGCGGAATCCGCCGATTTGCTCTATCATTTACTGGTAGTGCTCCATATCGCCGGCATTCCGCTCGCCGATGTGATGGCGGAGCTTGAACGGCGAACGGTCCAATCGGGCTTGCAGGAAAAGGCGGGGCGGACGTCATGATGAACGAACACGCCAAGGCACCGGCGGAAGGTGAGCTCGACCATTTCGCGCCGTCCGATTATTCGCCCTATCGTTTCTTTACCGCGGAACGCTGGGCCGAATTTCGCGCCGACACACGGCTGACCCTGACCGAGGACGAGGTGCGGCGGTTGCGCTCGCTGAACGATCCGGTCGATCTGGACGAAGTCCGCCGCATCTACCTGTCGCTGTCACGCCTGCTTTATGCCCACGTCGAGGCGTCGAGCCTGCTGTTTGATCAGCGCCGGCATTTCCTGTCGCTGCCCAACGCATCCAAGACGCCTTACATCATTGGCATTGCCGGTTCTGTGGCGGTCGGCAAATCAACCACCGCCAGGGTGTTGAAAGAGCTGCTCACCCGTTGGTCCGGCAGTCCCAAGGTCGACCTGGTGACGACCGACGGTTTCCTTCATCCCAACGCCCATCTGCGGCGCGAAAACCTGATGGACAAGAAGGGCTTCCCCGAAAGTTACGACGTCGGGACGCTGCTGCGCTTCCTGGCGCAGATCAAGGCCGGCCAGCCGAATGTGCGGGCTCCGTGCTATTCCCACCTGACCTACGACGTCATCCCCGACAAATACATTGAGATCGACCGGCCGGACATCCTGATTTTCGAGGGCATCAACGTGTTGCAGGTTCGCGATCTGCCGGAGGACGGTAAAATCGTGCCTTTCGTATCCGACTTTTTCGACTTCTCCATCTATATCGACGCGCCTGAGGACCAGATCCATCAATGGTATGTGGAGCGGTTCATGCGGCTGCGCGAAACGGCGTTCAAAAACCCGGAATCCTTCTTCCATCGTTATTCCACCATTTCGGAGGACGCGGCCCGCGCCATTGCCCATGGCCTTTGGGAAAACATCAACCTGAAGAACCTGCGCAACAACATCCTGCCGACCCGCCCGCGAGCCAACCTGATACTGACAAAGGGTCCGGATCACCTGATCGAACAGGTGGCGCTGCGCAAGCTCTAGGACACTAGCTAGCAGCAGTTATTGCCCTCTTGAATGGGTGGGCAGGGAACGGTGGCGTAGGAGCAATAAACGCAGCAGTCGCCTTCCTTGGGCTTTAGCAGCGCGCCACATCCCTTGCAGTCATAGAACCACTGACATGCATCGGTCGGCATTGTTTCGGTCTCGACATGCCCACAGTCCGGGCAGGTTATTGTCGAACGGAGCTCTACCGTCGCTGGCGTTGCCATAGCGCATATCCCGTCATCAGTATGAAAATCGCCAGGGCCGGCAGCAATATGATGTCCAGATAGCCAATTGCGGCCGACAGTCCGACTGCCGAAAGCAACAGCACAAGCGCTGGCGTAAAGCAGCAGATTGCCGCCACAACCGTACCCACGATACCAATCGGAAGAAGTCGGTCTTTCAAGGTGTCTCCGTGAATTTTTGGAATCCTCATCAAAATATGCATCCTGTAGCGGCTACAGGATCAAGGACTGAATCATGTTTCCCATTGGACAGGCTGCACAACGAAGCGGCGTTACCATCGAAACCATCCGCTACTATGAGCGCGAGGGCATTGTTCCAAAACCGGATCGAACGGCCTCGGGCAGGCGAGCGTATTCAGAGGGTGATATTGCCCGCCTCCGGTTCGTCAAAAAATGCCGGGACCTGGGCTTTCCAATAGCTGGTGCAAAGTCACTGCTCGGATTGACCGATGGCTCTGAGACAAGCTGCGCGAAGGCACAAACGATTGCCTCCAAACACCTTGCGGATGTGCGGTACAAAATGGCGGAGTTGAAGCGCATGGAGAAAGCGCTTGTCGAGATGATCAGGTTGTGTGGCGCCAAAGAAGGACAATGTCCGATATTGGACCATCTGTTGTCCGAGTTATAAGGGTATTCCGGAGCGGATCGAACAGATGGCACTGCGCAGGCCGCAGAATGCCGTTTAACGCGCCGTTTACCCCGCTTCGATAGCTTCAAACCACTCGATAGAAGCGCGATTGGCCAATCCGATGAAGCACTCCGCCAGCCGGGCGAATGACGGGGCGGCCCCCGTCTATTCGCTGGTTCTTCCGATCTACAATGAAGAAGCCGTCTTGCCGCTTCTGGTACGGCGAATCGGCGAGTTGCTCGATCGTCTGGACGGACCATGCGAAGCGATATTCGTTGATGATGGTTCGAGCGATACCAGCGCCATATTTCTGCGCGACCTCGCACGACGCGACAGCCGCTGCAAGCTGATCGAGCTGTCGCGCAATTTCGGCCACCAGATCGCCATCACCGCCGGCATGGATGCCGCCGAGGGTGAAGCCGTCATCGTCATGGATGCGGACCTGCAGGATCCTCCCGAGGTGGTGTTCGACCTGATAGCCAAATGGAAGGAAGGGTTTGAGATCGTTTACGCCCGACGCATTCGGCGCGAAGGCGAAGGCTGGTTCAAGCGAACGAGCGCCAACATCTTCTACCGCGTCCTGGATCGCATGACGTCGGTCAACATCCCGCGCGACGTCGGCGACTTTCGTCTTGTCGGGCGCAAGGCCCTGGCCACTTTCAAGAGCATGCCGGAGCGTGACCGGTTCGTCCGCGGCATGTTCGGCTGGATGGGCTTTCGTCAAACCGAGGTGCCGTTTGAACGGCCGCCTCGCGCCGCCGGAGAAACCAAATATCCGTTCTGGAAAATGCTGCGGCTCGCAGTCCATGCGATCGTCAGTTTCTCCGAAAAACCGTTGCGCGTGGCACTTTGGGTCGGCTTCGCGATATCCGTCGGCGCCGCGCTGTTTGGCGTCTACGCCGTTCTGGCCTGGTTCTTCAAATCGAGCATGGTCGAAGGTTGGACATCGACCATTGTTGTCGTCAGCTTTCTGTTTGGCATCAATCTGTTCATGACAGGCATCATTGGTCTCTACGTCGGCGGCATTTACGCCGAAGTGAAGCGGCGCCCGCTTTACGTCGTCGACAAGCTCACCGGTTTCGAGCGTGTTCCGGCACAGGAATCCACGGTCGTGCACGAAAAGGGTGCGGCCTGATGTCGACGCTGTTCGACGGTTACCGCTCGGACTATGGCGATGTCGTCGAGGACTCCGTCAGCTTCTCCGGGCTGAAACACGATTTTTTCCTGCAGGCAAAGGTGGATATCCTGCGTGACATTGTTGCCGCGCGCGGTCTCGACAGAGACGGGCAGCCACCGCGAACGCTGGATGTCGGCTGCGGCATCGGCGCCCTGCACCTGTTCTGCCGCTCTCTGTTTCCAGAACTGAGCGGTTGCGACATTTCCGCTGAATCGGTCGAGCGGGCGAAATCCGACAATCCCTGGGCCGACTACCGCGCCTATGCGCCGCCGCACTTTCCCTATGAGGATGATACGTTCGACCTGGCCTTCGCGGTTTGCGTGGTGCACCACGTTCCGCCGCCGGACTGGCCCGGTTTCGTTGCCGAAATGCGGCGCGTGGTCCGTCCCGGTGGAGCGGTCTGCCTGATCGAACACAACCCGCTCAATCCGTTGACACGGCTTGCCGTGCTGCGCTGTCCGTTCGATGAGGACGCGGTGCTGTTGGGTCGCCGCAAGGCCGAGAAACTGCTCGCCGGCGCCGGCCTGACGGAGATTGAAAGCGATCATTTCCTGCTGTTCCCGCGCACTGGACGGTTGGCGCGGGCGATCGAAAAGCGGCTGGCCGCCTGGCCGCTGGGTGCGCAATACGCAAGCAGTGCGAAAGTCTGAGCCCTCATGCGCAATCATCTGCAGTCCATCTCTCGATTTGCCCTCGTCGGCCTGACTGCAACGGCCATCTACGCAATACTGGCCATGCTCCTCGGATCATGGATGCGTGACGATGCCGGACAGGCAGCGGCCTCGCTGGTGGCTTACGGAGTGGCGGCGGTCTTTTCCTACTGCGCGCACCGCGTCTTCACCTTTGCGTCCAATGGCGCCTACCGGTTCGAGATTCCGCGATTTGTCGTGTTGACGCTCAGCGGCGTCACGATCTCGTTCATTGTGCCACTCGTGCTGGCGCAATGGCTGCTTTTGCCGATGATCATTCCGGTGGCTGTCGTTTGCGTCGTCATTCCGTTGCTCAACTATGTTGCACTGGATCGCTGGGTGTTCGGCGCCAGCGCCGGCAACGGATAGGCCGCCATGGCCGATGTTACAGCAAGCTCTGCACGAACACAGCCAACCCTGACCGCGGACCGGCTGCTCGCGATCATCGGCTGCGTGGCCGTTGTCGCCATTTCGCTTCTGTTGAACCAGCGCGCCGGCACCGTCAGCGACGTTTCCTGGAACATACACATCATCGAACGGTTGTGGTCCGGACAGCGCCTCTATATCGATATCATGGAGGCCAACCCGCCCTTTACCGTCTGGCTCTATTGGCCGGCCGTCTGGATAGCGGACAGGCTCTCGATTGCGCCGGAAATCGCGATCTTGGCCTATACCTATGCCGCCTTATTCATTGGCTTCGCCCTCTCGGAGACGATTGTTCGGCGCGGCGGATTGCTGGCGGCCGAAGCGCGCTGGTGGCTTTGGCCTGCGCTTCTGGCAATCCTGTTGATCCTGCCTGTCGGAGCATTCTCGCAGCGCGAACACATCGGGCTGGCTCTGTTTCTGCCGCTCCTGGCCGTCATGGCCTGGCGACGGCGCGATGCGGGCGAGAACCGGCCGACGTTGACACTGGCGGTGCTCGCCGGGCTGGCCGGGTCTGTCATGATTGTGGTCAAGCCCTTCTGGGTCCTGGCGATTGCCTTGCCGGCCCTGTGGACTGCGGTATCGCGGCGTTCGCTGACGGCGCTCATCAACATTGAATTCGTCATCGTTGGTACGGTCGCCACCAGCTATCTGCTGGTCGTGCTCGCAATTCATCCTGAGTTTCTCGACACACTCTACCCACTGCTCAAGCTGGTCTACCTGCCGATCCGCGCAGAAACCAGCGATTGGCTGCCTATTGCCATAATCTTCACGGTGTCGCTGTCGGTCTGGATACTGTGTCGCAGCCGCGGGCCCGTATCGCCCCTGGCCGATGTGGCGGCACTCGCGGCCATCGGCTTCTTCATCGCCATGGTGGTGCTGGGCAAGGGCTGGTACTACCACCGCTACCCGGCCCAGGCGACGGCACTGATCGCCTCGATCCTGGCCCTGGAACAGCTCCTGCGCCAAGCCGGCGGCAGTGCGGTTTATCGCATCGGCTGCGTCGTTCTCGCGCTCGTAGCCTTTGCCCGTCCGCTCCATGACTGGTCAACACGAAAGGGCAAGGCGGATGCCGCGCTGGTCGCCGACATCCGAGACCAAACGAACAACCCGAGCGTGGTGATCGTTGGTTCCGATATCGGGCTGACCTTTCCGCTTCTCCGGCAGATCAACGGTCGCATGAGTGCACCCTTTTGCAGCGACTGGGTGCCAGCCCATGCTTTGCATCGGTTGAGCGAAGACGAACTGGCCGATGATGGCTTTGAATCCGAGCAACTTCGTCGCGTGTTCGACGATTATGTCGCTAGCAAACTTGCAGCGATGCGCACGGAGCGCCCGGACCTCATCATCGAGGCCAAATCCGGGAGTTCGCTGGATTATCATTGGGTACGTCATCTGCAGGCGATGCCCGCGTACAAGACCATTCTGGCCCACTACGAACCTCTGACTGAAAACCGCCATATCGCCGTGTGGCAACGCAAGGCCCGTGCGGCCAATCTTGTCGAGCCTTTCGGCCTTCGCGGCTCTCTCGACGCGGTCAATCCGGTTTGGTGACCCGCCGCAACGTCAGATTGATGCGTCCGCCGTCCTTCAGCAGCGTCGAGCTTTGCGGATAGATCCGATCGACGCCGTGATAGCGCAGCCGTGACGGGCCACCGAGCAGCACGACGTCACCGCTGGCAAGCCGTATCGACCGGGTTTTGCCGCCTCGGTTGGTCCCGCCGATGCGAAACAGGCAATCATCGCCCAACGAGACCGAAAGCACCGGCGCGTCGAATTCTTCCTCGTCGCGGTCCTGGTGCAAGCCCATTTTCGCCGTGTCCGCATAGAAGTTGATCAGGCAGGCCTCAGGTGGCGCCGGATAGTCAGCCAGGTCTCGCCACAACGCCATCAGCTCAGACGGGATCGGGGGCCACGGCTTGCCGTTGACCGGGTGGGTATCCTGGTAGCGATAGCCGCGCGCCTTGTCGGTCACCCAGCCAAGCGATCCGCAATTGCTCATTCGGACCTGCATCGGCTTGCCGCTGCGTGGCATGGTCGGAACGTACAAGGGTGCCTGCCGGACGAGATCGCGCACGGCATCGAGCAGCGCCTGCTGTGCCGGCCTGTCAAAGTAGGCCGGCAGATGCAAAGTGCCGTCTGGAAGGCCGTCCATGAAGCTCCGATCTAAAGCGTCGATGCGTCCGGAATGCGCAACACCTGCCCGGGATAGATCTGCTCCGGATCCGTCACCATCGGCCCATTGGCCGAGAGAATAGTTGCATATTTCTCGCGCTCACCCTTGCCGTAAGCGGCCTCGGCGATCGACCACAAATCGTCACCGGGTTCAACACTGTAAAGGACCGGCGTCTCCGGTGCGCCCCCGGCAAGCATCAACCCGGTCGCGTCGACACCGGCAATGCCGTTGGTGTTGCCGACCGCCACGACTGACTTTTCAAATACCGTCTGGTCCGCAACGGTGCCTGCCAGCAGGATTTTGTCGCCGTCTACCGAAACACTGACGCCCGCGGTTCCCAGTCCGAGAGTATCGAGGTCCCGTTTGACATGCGAAGCATCCGGTGCGCCGGCTTCCCCTCTCTGTGGTCCTGCCGCTTTGACAAAACTAAAAATCCCCATCCTGGCCCCCATTGTTCCGAATCGCTGTCGCAGACTACAGCAAATAGTAAAAGAATATGAAAACCATTCAGTTTGAAGTGCAGCGGAGCACGGCTTCAAGTTTAGAATCAACCCATTGGACAATCCCTCAAGAGCCACAATTGTGCCGTTGATTGGCGATAACCCTTGAGACCTATCCACACCAATCAAATACGGAATTTCGTTGTCGATGAAGGGCCCCATAATCAAGGCTCAAGGAAGCAACTCTTTGCTGGGAGATGCCTTTTCCAAGGCAATGTCCGCCGGGCTTGCTCCGCTCCTTCAAGCGGGAAGCAAGGCGGCCGAGCTTTATCCGCATGATGAACAGGGATTGTTGAGAGTGCTCCATTATCGGGTGCAGTCTGCGAGGATTGCCAATCGGCGGAGCCGATGGTTTGGAGGCCGTTTTTACAATTGGATGGCGGGTGAAGACCCGCAATACCTGCCGATGTCCGGAACCCATCTGCGACAGGCATTGACCATTGCCGGACTCGAAACCCCTGATCCGGTTGTTCCACACGGCCAATACCTGCTTCGACTGGATATTGGCGAGAAGGCCCGGGATTTGTTGCTCGACAAGCGCGGCAACACATTCAAACACCGATGATGTCAATTTTGCCGTTGTGTCGTGATGAGACTGACCTAGGATCGCGCCAAAATCACTCCGGCATATCAAGGGCGGACACATGGCAAGGGTCAAATGGGGAATCATCGGTCCCGGCGCGATCGCCGGAAATTTTGCGCAAGGGCTCAGCGAAAGCGAAAGTGGTGAGCTTTTCGCCATAGCCAGCCGATCAGCCGAGCGCCGTGATGCCTTCGGCGACAAATTCGGCGTCGATCCGGCTCGACGCTATGACAGCCATGCGGCACTTCTGGCCGACAAAGAGGTCGAGGCGATCTATATCGCCACCCCCCACCCCTTCCATGCCCAGCTTTCGATAGACGCGATCCGCGCCGGCAAGGCGGTGTTGTGTGAAAAGCCTGGCGGGCTTTGTGCTGGTGAGCTGGTTGCCGTGACCGAAGCCGCCGCCCAGGAAAGTGTGTTCTACATGGAAGGGCTGATGTACCGCACGCACCCACAGATCACGCGCATGGTCGAGATTCTGCGTGCCGGCACCATCGGCTCAGTGCGGCACATCGCGGCGAGTTTCGGCTTTGCCGCATCGGTCGACGCCACCTCCCGACTTTTCAATCCCGCTCTCGCCGGCGGCGCCATTCTTGACGTGGGTATTTATCCGGTCTCACTCGCCCGTTTGGTTGCCGGTGTCGCTTCCGGCTCCGGTCCCGCCGATCCGATCCGTGTGGCCGGTCTCGGCGTCGTCGGGTCGACTGGCGTCGACGAGGTCGCTCGCGCCCATCTTCTGTTCGACGGCGATATCACAGCCGAAGTATCGACGGCGGTGACGCAGGAGATGGCGAATGATGCGGTGATTACCGGTTCGAAAGGCACCATCCACCTCCCCGATCCCTGGACGCCAGGCCGGGATAAAGGGCCGTCCGATGCCGTGATCGAGGTTACGGTCGAAGGCAAAACCAGCATCGAGAGGCTGGAAGACCCGCGCATGCTGTTTGCCCATGAAGCACAAGCTGCGTCCCGAGCGATCCTGGCGGGCGACACGTCGCCGGCCTTCCCGGCGGCTGACGCAGCCGATTCCCTCGGAACGCAGCGGGTGCTCGACGACTGGCGCCGTCAATGCAACTACCAGCTTCCGGGAGACACCGTTGCCGGCCTCCGCCGGCTTTCCGGAACCCTGCCGAAAGGCCTGCCGGCTATGCGCATGGCCCGTATTGCAGGTCTCGACCGCGACGCCAGCCAACTGATTCTCGGCTGTGATAATCGTGATCACCTGGAAGAAGGGGCAATCGTCTGGGACACCTGGTTTGAGGCCGGCGGCAACGCCTTTGACACCGGCTTCGTTTATGGCGGCGGACGGCACGAGGAAGTGCTCGGTCGGTGGATGACCGGTCGTGGCGTGTCGAAAGACTGCGTCGTCGTGGTCAAGGGCGCACACACGCCCTACTGCACGCCGGAAGCCATCGAGGTGCAGCTGGCAATCTCACTCGATCGCCTCCAGCTCGACCACGCGCCGATCTACATCATGCACCGTGACAACACCGACGTGCCCGTCGGCGAGTTCGTCGACGTGCTGAACCGGCTGAAAGACGCCGGCAAAATCGGTGTTTTCGGAGGTTCGAACTGGACGATCGAACGGTTTACCGAAGCCAATGATCATGCGGCGAAAGTCGGTCAGTCAGGCTTGTCCGTCCTCAACAACAATTTATCGCTGGCGGTGATGGAACAACCCGTATGGCCAGGATGCCTGAGCGCAAATACCGAACAGGCCCTGAATTATCTCAGGCGAACCGGTACGGCGCATTTGAGCTGGTCTTCCCAGGCGCGCGGATACTTCGTCGAATCGCACCTTCGGACGGCACTTTCCGACGACACGTCGCCCGACGCCTGTTTCGCCAGTGCTGCCAACGAGGAACGCCGCCGCCGCGCCGAAAAGCTGGCGAGGGAACGCGGCGTCGGGACCCACCACGTAGCGGCCGCTTGGGTCCTTTCGCAGAGCTTTCCATCCTTTGCGTTGATCGGACCCCGCACTCCTGGCGAGATCGCCACGACCCTGCCGGCCCTGGCGGTCACGCTATCGGCCGGAGAGGTTGCCTGGCTGAACCTGGAGGCGGATGACCCGGCTTAATCGAAGTCGATCGAACCGCGGGATTTCTTGATCGTCGAGCGGCTGGCCTTGGCTTTCAGCCGTCGCTCGACGGATGCTTTGGTGGGCCGGGTCTTGCGCCGCTTCCGTGGCGGCGGCGCGGCGGCCTTGAGGACCAGCTCCTTCAACCGGTCGCGGGCGTCTTCTCGGTTGCGTTCCTGGGTTCGGAATCGGTCGGCCTCGATGACCAGCACGCCGTCCTTGCTCAGACGACGGCCGGCCAGCTTTCCGACATTGGCCTTTACCCGATCCGTCAGCGATGGCGACGAACGCACGTCGAAACGCAGCTGCACGGCCGTCGCAACCTTGTTGACGTTCTGCCCGCCCGGGCCGGAGGCGCGAATGAACTGCTCCACCAGCTCCCAGCCGGCTATCGTGATCGTGTCATTGACGTAAAGCGGTTCGCTGGCCATGGCCTCAAGTCCGAAACACCGTCCTCAACCAGGGACGGGCGGACGCCATAGCAAAAAAAACGCGGCGTCGCCATGTCAGGTGCCGCCGCGTGTTTTCAGATAATGGCGGTTTTCTATTCCGCCGCCTGTGCCATTTGCGGTGCGGCACCCAGAACGTCGGTGCCGACATGCTCTTCGAACTTGGCGAAATTGTCGCTGAACATGGCCACCAGCCGCCGCGCCTGAGCGTCATAGGCGACCGGGTCGGCCCAGGTCGATCGCGGATCGAGAATGGCGGGATCGACCCCGTTGACGGTGACCGGAACCTGGATGCCGAAGTGCGGGTCCGTGCGGAACTCGGCGGTGTTGAGCGAACCGTCGAGAGCAGCGGCCAGCAGCGCGCGCGTCGCCTTGATCGGCATCCGCGAACCGGTGCCGTAAGCCCCTCCGGTCCACCCGGTGTTAACCAGCCAGCAGTCGACGTCGTGGCGGGCGATCAGGTCACGCAGCAGGTTGCCGTATTGCGATGGGTGGCGCGGCATGAACGGTGCGCCGAAGCAGGTCGAGAAGGTGGCCTGCGGCTCAGTCACGCCCTTTTCCGTACCTGCAACCTTGGCCGTGTAACCCGACAGGAAGTGGTACATGGCCTGCGCCGGCGTAAGCCGGGCGATCGGCGGCAGCACGCCAAAGGCGTCGGCCGTCAGCATGATGATATTCCTCGGCTGGCTTGCCCGGCCGCTGGCGCTGGCATTTGGAATGAAATCCAGCGGATAGGCGCAGCGGGTGTTTTCCGTTAGCGAGCCGTCATCGAAATCCGGTTCGCGCCGGTCATCGAGGACGACGTTTTCGAGCACCGTGCCGAAACGCTGCGTTGTCGCGTAGATTTCCGGCTCGGCTTCCTCCGACAGTCGAATGGTCTTGGCGTAGCAGCCGCCTTCGAAATTGAACAGGCCTTCGTCGCTCCAGCCGTGCTCGTCGTCGCCAATCAGCGTGCGTGCCGGATCGGCCGACAATGTCGTCTTGCCAGTGCCCGACAGGCCGAAGAAGACGGCAGCGTCGCCTTTCGGACCCTCATTGGCCGAGCAGTGCATCGGCATGACGCCGGTTTGCGGCAGATGATAATTGAGTGCCGTGAACACCGATTTCTTCATTTCGCCGGCATAGGACGTACCGCCGATCAGCACCAGACCGTGCTCCAGGTCGACCGCGATGACGGTTTCGCTGCGGCAGCCGTGACGCCGCGGATCGGCGCGGAAGCTCGGCAGGTCGACGATCGTCAGCTTGGGCGCGAAAGCATTGAGTGCGGAACGCTCCGGGCGGATCAGCAGATTGCGGATGAAAAGCGAGTGCCAGGCATATTCAGTAACGACCCGCGTCGGTAGTGCATGGGCCGGATCGGCACCGCCAATCAGGTCCTGGACGAACAATTCCTTGCCCTGGGCATGCGCCAGCATGTCTTCGCGCAGGATAGCGAAGTGCTCCGGCTGCATGGCCTTGTTGTTGTCCCACCAGATTTGCGGCTCGGTGACGGCGTCACGCACCACGAACTTGTCCTGCGCCGAACGCCCCGTGTGCTGGCCGGTGATTGCCCGCAGAGCACCCTGGGCCGTCAGTTGCGCCTCGCCGCGGCACAGCGCCTGCTCGTAAAGCTCGGCCTCGACCAGATTATAATAGACGTGCTGTAGCCCCTGAAAACCGGCTGTTTCGATACCGACGGTCGGATTGCGCGTGCCTGATTCAGAAACTGCTGCTCGCATCGTCTATTCGCCTTTTCGCTGGGTGGGCGTTGAAAATTCGCCGGACATTAGGGGCAGACTTTAAGCGCCGCAACAGAAACTTCGGAAAAAGATTAATAATTTCAAGATATTAATCGATTTAAAAAACATTCAAATATTTTAAATCGGTTGAAATTCTGTTTAGTTCTCAATTAAAGACCGATGGGTGCGCACGGGATGAGGGGAAAGGTCGCCGCGAAAATGACAAGCCAGGCGTTTTGTGCCACATTTTGTTCTACCTTTGCTCTCATGACACCCGGCGGTTAAAGGGGGTATCGGCCGGGTCCAATGGGCTCGGGCTGATCGAGACTAGACGGAGAACACCATATGCAGACCATCGCGCTCGTCGACGACGACCGCAATATCCTCACTTCCGTTTCCATTGCTCTGGAAGCTGAGGGATATCGTGTCGAAACCTATACGGACGGCGTTTCGGCCTTGGAGGGACTGGTTGCCCGTCCACCGCAACTGGCCATCTTCGACATCAAGATGCCGCGCATGGACGGCATGGAACTGCTGCGCCGCATGCGCCAGAAGCTCGATATTCCGGTGATTTTCCTGACGTCGAAGGATGAGGAGATCGACGAATTGTTCGGTCTCAAGATGGGGGCAGATGATTTCATCACCAAGCCATTTTCGCAGCGACTGCTGGTCGAGCGGGTCAAGGCGATCCTGCGTCGCGCATCGGGCCGTGACGCTATTGCACCGGCCAAGAGCGGCACAGAGGAAAGCACCACGCTCGAGCGCGGCCAGCTATCCATGGACCAGGAGCGGCATACCTGCACCTGGAAAGGCCAACCGGTGACACTGACGGTCACGGAATTCCTGATTTTGCACTCGCTGGCGCTGAGGCCGGGCGTGGTCAAGAGCCGCGACTCGCTGATGGATGCCGCCTATGACGAGCAGGTCTATGTCGATGACCGGACGATCGACAGCCACATCAAGCGGCTGCGCAAGAAATTCAAGATGGTCGACAACGATTTTGATATGATCGAAACGCTCTACGGGGTCGGGTACCGGTTCCGGGAAGACTAGGGTCTGTAGACCAAGGCATGACGGCAGGTCTCGAGCACGAAGATATCGCCAAGACTGTTTCAGCCGCTTCGCAGGAAGAAGCGCAGCGGCGCTCGTGGACCTATCCCTTCGGTCTGGTGCGCCGCGGTTTCAGCCGCATCATCTTCTCCAGCCTCACCCGCCGCATCCTGTTTCTCAACCTGGCGGCCCTGCTGGTTCTGCTGTCGGGCATCCTCTACCTGAACCAGTTTCGCGAAGGATTGATCGATGCCCGTGTCGAAAGCCTGCTGACCCAGGGCGAGATCATCGCCGCAGCAGTTGCCGGCTCGGCCAGTGTCGAGACCGACTCGATCACCATCGACCCGCTCAAGCTGCTCGAACTGCAGGCCGGCGAGAGCATTTCACCGGGCACCGATATCGACAATCTCGATTTCCCCATCGTGCCCGAACAGGTGGCGCCAGTGCTGCGGCGGCTGATCTCGCCGACGCGCACCCGGGCGCGCATCTACGACCGCGATTCGAGCCTCTTGCTGGATTCCCAGAGCCTTTATTCGCGCGGTCGCATCCTGCGCTACGACCTGCCGCCGCTGGAGCAGGAGCAACTGCCGCTGGTCGAGCAGATGCTGACGGCGGTCAACCGGCTGATCCAGCGGGCCGACCTGCCGATCTACCAGGAACAGCCGGGTGGTGACGGTTCCATCTATCCGGAAGTCCTGACGGCGCTCACCGGCGGGCGCAGCGCCGTGGTGCGGGCAACCAAACGCGGCGAATTGATTGTCTCCGTTGCCGTCCCTGTGCAACGTTTTCGCGCAGTGCTTGGGGTGCTGCTTCTGTCGACCCAGGCCGGCGATATTGACAAGATCGTGCGCGATGAGCGCCTCGCCATTGTTCGCGTCTTCACGGTGGCGGCAGCGGTCACCATTCTGTTGTCGCTTCTATTGGCCGGCACTATTGCCAACCCGCTGCACCGGCTGGCCGATGCCGCCCAGCGCGTCCGAAAGGGCATCACCGCCCGTGAGGAAATTCCCGACTTCTCGGCCCGCCAGGACGAGATTGGCAACCTTTCAGCGGCCTTGCGCGACATGACCAACGCGCTCTACGGCCGCATCGATGCGATCGAGAGCTTCGCCGCTGATGTCAGCCATGAGCTGAAGAACCCGCTGACCTCGCTGCGCAGTGCCGTCGAAACGCTGCCTCGGGCCAGGACCGAAGAGTCGCGCAAGCGTCTTCTCGATGTCATCGAACACGACGTGCGCCGGCTGGACCGGCTGATCAGCGATATTTCCGATGCGTCGCGGCTCGACGCCGAGCTGGCCCGCCACGATGCGAGCCCGGTCGACCTGCGGCGGCTGGTGGAGGATTTCGTCGAAATATCCCGGCAGATCCGCAAAGGCGGCAAGGCCGTGGACATCAGTTTCGAGGTTTCGTCGGAAAACGTCCCACGCAACCGCTTCATGGTGCTAGGTCACGACTTGCGTGTCGGTCAGGTGCTCACCAACCTGATCGAGAATGCCCGGTCTTTCGTACCGGCGACTGGTGGTCATGTGGTCCTCCGTCTGTCGGCCAACAAGGAAAGCTGCTTCATCAAGGTCGAAGACAACGGGCCGGGTATCAGCACGGAAAAAATTGACACCATTTTCCGGCGCTTCTACACCGACCGACCGGACGACGAGGCATTTGGCCAGAATTCCGGCCTCGGCCTGTCCATCAGCCGTCAGATCATCGAAGCCCATGGCGGCAAGCTGACGGCCGAAAACATCGTCGATGAAAAGACCGGTGCGCGCCGGGGTGCACGGTTCATCGTGCAACTGCCGCGGTTCAAGCCATGATCGGACACTTCCGGTGACGCGACAGGATGATCGCGCCGCCGGCAACGTCCACGCTACCGCCCTTGTTGTTGGTGAAACCGGCATTCTGGTCACCGGACCGTCGGGCAGCGGCAAAAGCCGGCTGGCGATGGAGTTGCTGCAATCGGCCCGAGTGGCTGGCCGTTTAGCCGCTCTTGTAGCCGATGATCAGGTGTTTCTTCACGCTGTCGGTGGTCGCGTACTGGCCGTCGCTCCCGAAACCATCAGCGGGCTGATCGAATTGCGCGGCAGCGGCATCCTGCGAGTACCCATTCTCGAACGCGCCGTCATGCACTTGGCGATTGCCGTCAGTTCGCAAGACGATGCCACCCGCCTGCCGCCCGCCGATGACCGATACGAGCCCGGCGCTGGCCTTTCCTTGCCGATGGTCCACGCCATCGCAGGCCACCTGCGGAACCCGCTGGAGCTTGTTGACGCCTTCACTGACGGCAGAATGCATGGCTGATCGGCGGTTGTGGTCCGTTACTTTCGCAACAAAGTTCACGGAACCCGGCAAATTCTATTGAATTGAATGGTGCGCGCAATTATGCGTTTAATTCCGACGCGATTGGCTAAATAGCCGGATCGGGTGCAGACTCGGGGCGATGGGAGTTTTGCGGTCCTTCCGGAGCGCAGGAGCAGGTAGCAGATGATTGGATTGGTGCTTGTCACGCACGGCAAGCTCGCAGAGGAGTTCCGCAACGCCCTGGAACATGTGGTGGGACCCCAGAAATTGCTGGAAACCGTGTCAATCGGCCCCGAGGACGACATGGACCAGCGGCGCATGGACATCATTGAGGCTGTATCGCGAGCAGAGGACGGCCAGGGCGTCATCATTTTGACCGACATGTTCGGCGGCACTCCCTCCAACCTTTCCATTTCCGTCATGGATGGCGGCCGGATTGAAGTGATTGCCGGGGTCAACCTGCCGATGCTGATCAAGCTCGCCAGCGTCCGCACCGAGGGCGATATGGAAAAATCGCTCGCAGAAGCGCAGGAAGCCGGCCGGAAATACATCAATGTCGCCAGCCGCGTCCTCAACGGAAAATAGGCAATGAGCGAAACCGCTGCCGAGCACCAACTGACGCGGACGTTCGACATCGTCAACAAGCGCGGGCTACACGCGCGCGCCTCTGCGAAATTCGTCAAACTCGCTGAAACCTTCGACGCCAACATCACCGTCACCAAGGATGGAACCAGCGTCGGCGGCACCTCGATCATGGGGTTGATGATGCTGGCCGCAAGCCCCGGTTGCTGCATCACCGTGTCCGCCGAAGGCCCTGAAGCCGGTCCGGCGCTTGATGCCCTCGATGCATTGGTGGCCGGCCGTTTCGGCGAAGACACCTGACCGCTTCCCGGGTCAAATTCAATCATATAAAGACTTCTTTATATCTTGTTGCGCTATACCCGCTCGCCTGCTAAAGGCGGCGGGTAGATTTTCGGGGGCCGCGTCTTTCCGGCGCCAGGGCCGCAATCGGAGTGAAGCATGAGCACGCAACAAGATTATATCGTCGCAGACATCGGCCAGGCGGAATTCGGCCGAACCGAGATCCAGATCGCTGAAACGGAAATGCCCGGCCTGATGTCCTGCCGCGAGGAATTTGGCGCCGCCAAACCGCTGAAAGGCGCCCGTATTTCCGGCTCGCTCCACATGACCATCCAGACGGCCGTGCTGATCGAGACCCTGCAGGCGCTCGGCGCCGAGGTTCGTTGGGCTTCCTGCAACATCTTCTCCACGCAGGATCATGCGGCTGCCGCGATCGCCGAAACCGGCACCCCGGTCTTCGCCGTCAAGGGCGAAACGCTGGAGGAATACTGGTCCTATACCGATGCCATCTTCCAGTGGCCGGATGGCGAACCGTCCAACATGATCCTCGACGATGGCGGCGATGCCACCATGTATATCCTGATCGGCGCCCGCGCCGAGGCGGGTGAAGACGTACTCAGCAATCCGGGCTCCGAAGAGGAAGAGGTCCTTTTCGCCCAGATCGCCAAGCGGCTGAAACAGTCGCCCGGTTTCTTCACTGCCCAGCGTGACGCCATCAAGGGCGTCACCGAAGAGACCACGACCGGGGTCAACCGTCTCTATCAGCTGCAGCAGAAGGGTCTGCTGCCGTTCCCGGCAATCAACGTCAACGACTCGGTCACCAAGTCGAAATTCGACAACAAATACGGCTGCCGCGAATCGCTGGTCGACGGCATCCGCCGCGCCACCGATGTGATGATGGCCGGCAAGGTGGCCGTCGTCTGCGGTTATGGCGATGTCGGCAAGGGTTCGGCCGCGTCGCTGCGCGGAGCCGGCGCCCGCGTCCAGGTCACCGAGATCGATCCGATCTGCGCGCTGCAGGCCGCCATGGACGGTTTCGAGGTCGTGACGCTCGACGATGCCGCTCCCAACGCCGACATCTTCATCACCACGACCGGCAACAAGGACGTCATCCGGCTCGACCACATGCGCGCCATGAAGGACATGGCGATCGTCGGCAATATCGGCCATTTCGACAACGAGATTCAGATCCAGGCGCTGCGCAATCTCAAATGGCAGAACGTCAAGCCGCAGGTCGACATGATCGAATTCCCGGATGGCAAGCGCATGATCCTGCTGTCGGAGGGCCGCCTGCTCAATCTCGGCAACGCCACCGGCCACCCGTCTTTCGTCATGTCAGCATCGTTCACAAACCAGGTGCTGGCACAGATCGAGCTCTACGGCAAAGGCGACGAATACGGCAACGAGGTCTATGTGCTTCCCAAGCACCTGGACGAGAAAGTTGCGAAGCTGCATCTCGACAAACTGGGCGCCAAACTCAGCCAGTTGTCGGACGAACAGGCCGACTATATCGGTGTCGAAACAACGGGCCCGTTCAAGCCGGAACACTACAGGTACTGATTTTCAAATCATTACCCACAATATATAGTAGCCGCGCCCTTGACATCGGGCGCGGTTTTCTTTTTTGCCGCCGCACCTTCACCCCGATTCGTGAACAAGTTACTATAAAGACACCATGATTCGTGCCTGATCGGGTGCGATTGGGGGCTGTCTTGCCAACGATGCGGCAAAAAGGATCAAGACATGCCGAAGACTGAATCATCCCGGGCGGATCGGCCGGACGGGAGGATAATCGGGGAACAGTCACTCAGCCTTTCCGGGCAATTCGGTGGGAGGCTTTGGCGCGGGCTGTTGACGGCGACCACAGCGCTGACAGCGGCTTGCGCACCTGCGCTGGCGCAGGAAGGCGGCGTCGTTCGCGCGCTGACCGATGGCGGGCTGTTCGCCAACTCCTTTGAAGTGGTCAACTTTGCACTCGTCATTGGCGCAGTTTCGGCCGCCATGATCTCCGCCATATGGCTCATTCGCGAACGCGGCAAGATCTCCGCCGACAACAGTGAGCTGCGATCGGCCCTGAGCGAAGCCCATACGGACGTCGCCCGCCTTGAATCACTGATTGTCGAAAAAGACCGCACCTATGTCATCTGGGACGGCCAGTCGCCGACGCAATATCTTGGCAGCCTGCCGGTGCACACCGGCGCTCCGCGACCGGGCGCCGAATTTCTGGCTTTCGGACGCTGGCTCGACGCCGCGTCGGCGACCCGCATCGAACGGGCCATCGACTCGCTGCGCTCCGATGCCAATGGCTTCGACGTTACCATCGAGACCCAGCGCGGTCAGCTCATCGAGGCCCAGGGCCGTACCTCCGGCGGCCGGGCATTCGTGCGTTTCGCGGCGCTGACCAATCTGCGGGCGGAGCTCGCCGGCCTGAAGGCTGAACGCGACCGTCTTCTGAACGGCATGGAGACGCTCCAGACCCTGCTCGATACGATCGACATGCCGGTCTGGCTGCGTGACAAGGATAACGAGCTGACCTGGGTCAACCAGGCCTATGCGGTGGCCGTTGAAGCCGTCGACAGCTCGGATGCCGTCAGCCGCAATCTCGAACTGCTCGGGACACAGTCGCGGCAGAAAGTGTTTGCCGAACGCACACTCGATCGCCCGTTCATCGACCGTCTGTCGACGGTGGTTCGCGGCAATCGCGCCTTTTTCGAGGTCACCGATGCCGGCAGCATCAACGGCTCGGCCGGGCTCGCCTGCGACGTCACCGAAATCGAGGCGGTGCGGGAAGAGCTCAAGCGCACCATCGACAGCCACGCAGAAACCCTCGATCACCTGGCGACGCCGGTGGCGATTTTCGATGCCGATCAGCGCCTGCAGTTCTACAATCAGGCCTTCCAGAATCTGTGGGATCTAGACACACCGTTCCTCGACAAGAGCCCCGATCACGGCGAATTCCTCGAGCGGCTCAGGGCCGATGGCAAATTGCCCGAACCGCCCTCCTGGCACGACTGGAAGGACGAGATCCTGTCGGTCTACCACGCAGTCGATCCGCAGCCGCATCTCTGGCACCTGCCGGACGGCCAGACCCTCAACGTCTTCGCCAACATCCATCCGCGCGGCGGCGTCACCTGGGTGTTCGACAATCTGACGGAAAAATACGACCTGGAGACCCGCTACAACACGCTGGTCAAGGTTCAGGGCGAAACCATCGATCACCTTTCCGAGGGCGTCTGCGTGTTCGGCGCCGACGGCAAGTTGAAACTGTCCAACCCGGCCTTCCGGGCGCTCTGGGCGGTGCCGGAGAAGGTTGCGGTGGCCGGCGTTCACATCAACCGTATCGCCGAAATTTGCCAGCCATCCTATGACGAACCGGATGGATGGGCCTATTTCGCCTCCATCATCACTGGCTACGACGAAGAGCGCCGCACCCATGAGGGCAGGCTGGAACTCAACAGCGGCCTGGTGCTCGACTACGCGATCGTCCCGCTGCCCAACGCCCAGATGATGCTGACCTTCGTCAACGTCACCGACAGCGCCCGGGTGGAGAAGGCACTGACCGACAAGAACGAAGCGCTGCAGAAAGCCGACGTGCTGAAGAACGATTTCGTCAAGCACGTGTCCTACGAGTTGCGCTCGCCGCTGACCAACATCATCGGCTTTACCGATCTCCTGAAGACGCCAGAGATCGGCGATCTCAATGACAAGCAGGCGGAGTATGTCGATCACATCTCCACTTCGTCGGCGCTGCTCCTGACCATCGTCAATGACATTCTCGATCTGACGACCGTCGATGCTGGCATCATGCAACTCGACATGCAGAACGTCGACGTATCCGAACTGGTCGAAGAGGTCGGGGCGCTGATCGCCGACCGGCTGAAGGAAAACAATGTTTCGCTGACCGTCGACATTGCCGACGACGCCGGCACGCTGGTTGCCGATCCGCAGCGGCTCAAGCAGATCCTTTTCAAGCTCCTAGGCAACGCGGCCAACTATGCGCCGGAAGATTCGGCGGTGACACTGTCCAGCCGGCGGGAGAGCGACGAGTTGGTCTTTTCGGTCAGCGATACAGGACCGGGAATTCCGGAAGACGTTCTGCAAATTGTCCTCAATCGCTTTGAGACACACAGCGCCGCGGGACGGCGCAGTAGCGGCGCCGGCCTGGGTCTGTCAATCGTCGACAGTTTTGTCACACTGCACAGCGGTACCGTCCAGGTGATCAGCAACGAAGGCAAGGGCACTACGGTCGTTTGCCGTCTGCCGGCCGAACCGACGGTGCCCTCCCAGGCCGCAGAGTGAGCCGCCAACTCGAGATTACCCTGCCGGACGAGCGCGCCACGCAACAGCTCGGAGAAGACCTGGCTGCGGTGATCGGCATCGGCGACTGCCTGGCTCTTTACGGTGATCTGGGCGCCGGCAAGTCGACTCTGGCCCGGGCGCTGATCCGCGCTGTGGCGGACGATGCGGACCTGGAAGTGCCGAGCCCCACCTTTACTCTTGTCCAGAACTATCCGCTCCGCATCGCCATCAGCCATTTCGATCTGTATCGCATTGGCGACCCCGATGAGTTGGTGGAACTCGGGCTGGATGAAGCCCTGGTCGACGGAGCGGTGTTGATCGAGTGGCCCCAGCGGGCCGGAGACCATCTGCCCCCAGATGCCGTTTCCGTCCACCTGGACCATGAAGGCAATGGTCGCCGAGTGGTGATGGCCGGACCGGACGAGGCACTCGACCGCATCGCCCGCAGCTTGGAGATCCGGGCCTTTCTCGATGCCAACGGTCGGCAGGGCGCCGATAGGCGATTTCTCATGGGCGACGCCTCAGTGCGCGCCTATGAGACCATCCATGGTGATGTCGTCGAACTGTTGATGAACGCGCCGCGGCGCGAGCTGGGTCCCGTAATCCGCGACGGCAAGCGCTATGCGGAGATCGCCCGTGTGGCCGAGGACATGGGACCGTTCATCGCCCTCGACCTGTTCCTGGCAAGCCGTGGCTTCCGCGTTCCGGCCATCCTGGCACAGGACCCGCTGCATGGTCTGGCACTGATCGAACATCTCGGCAGCGAAGGTCTCGTCGATGCCGACGGTCAGCCGCTTCCGGTGCGATGGGAAGCCTCGATCGACTGCCTTGTCGCCCTGCACGCGCAGACGATTCCAGGCACGATTTCAAATCCCGGTGCGACCGATTACGTCATTCCGCCCTTCGATGCGGCGGCGATGACGATTGAGGTGGAACTGTTTCTCGAATGGTATCTGCCCTATCGCCTCGACCGGGCCGCGACGCCGCAGGAGCGATCGCGCTTCGAAGACGGCTGGCAGCGCCTGATCGATTTGGCGCAGGCGGCCGAAACGGGGCTGCTGCTGCGCGACTTCCACTCGCCCAACATTCTCTGGCAGGCCGATGCGACGGGAATTGCCCGCGTCGGCATGATCGATTTTCAGGACGCGATGATCGGTCCCGTCACCTACGATATCGCGTCCCTGGTGCACGACGCCCGTATCACCATCCCGCCGGATTTCGCGGAGCGGCTGGTGCAGCGGTACGAAGCAGCACGCCTTGCCGCCGATCCTGCTTTCGACACGGCGGCATTTCGCCAGGCCCTGGCAATCATGCAGGCGCAGCGGGCCACCAAACTGCTTGGCCTGTTCGTGCGGCTGCGCGACCGTGACGGCAAATCCGGCTATATCCGCCACCTGCCGCGCATCGAGACCTATCTGTGTGAAGCCCTGCGCCACGAGGTGCTTCGTCCCTTGCAACCGTGTTACACAGAAGCGGGAATCACGCTGGACGAATCGTAAGGGCGGATGAGCAAGACACCTGACAGCGCCATGGTGCTCGCAGCCGGGCTCGGCATGCGCATGCGGCCGATCACCGAGCGCTTGCCAAAACCGCTCGTGCCTGTGGATGGCAAGCCGATGCTCGACTACACGCTCGACCATCTGCAAAAGGCCGAGATCGGCAACGTCGTGGTCAATGTGCACCACCTGGGCGACATGCTGATCGACCATCTGGCGGCGCGGCCTGATTTCGACGCGGTTATTTCCGATGAATCCGACAGGCTGATGGATTCCGGCGGCGGCGTGGTAAAAGCACTGCCGCTTCTGGGCGATGGTCCCTTTCTGATTCTCAATGGTGATTCCTTCTGGCTGGAAGCGCCCGATGCGAATGAAACCAACCTTTCAAGGATGGCCGCTGCCTGGGATCCGCAGCAGATGGACATGCTGATCATGACCGCGCCGATGGATCGAGCGATCGGCTATGACGGCAAGGGTGATTTTCTGGCTGATGCGGCCGGACGGCTTCGCCGCCATTACCGCCACTCGCCCGACCCGCAGGTCTATGCCGGCGTCATCATGACCCATCCGGGCATCTTCGCCGATGCGCCTGACGAACCATTTTCGCTCAATTGGTGTTTCGATCGGGCGATCGCAGCCGGGCGCCTGTTCGGCATGCCCTCAAAAGGCCTGTGGTTGACGGTCGGCACACCTGAAGCGATCGGCGAAGCGGAGGCCGCCATGCGCGCCTTCCGTGCCGCGGAGGCGGCCGCCGAAGCCCTGCCATGACCGGGCCAAGGCTGTTTACCGTCCCGCCGGGTGTCGCCTTCCTGCAATGCCTGGCGCAAAGCCTGTGTGACGGATCGCTGATCGAGGGATTTCGCAACGACCCCGAAGATCCGCTTGTTCTTTCGGCAGCGACAATCTATTTGCCGACACGGCGAGCGGCGCGCGCACTGCGCTCCGAATTCGTCGACCTGCTGGGCGGCAGCAGCGCCGTTCTGCCAAGCATCAAGGCGCTGGGCGACGCGGATGATGATGCGGACTTTTTCGACGAGGAGCGGCCCGTTCTTCTTGATTTGCCGCCGCCCGTCGGCAGCACCCATCGGCTGCTGGAACTCGCCCGGCTGATCATCGCCTGGAAACGCCGTCTGCCTGAGAGCGTGTCGGCAATCCATGGCGAAAACCGGCTGATCGCCCCGGCCAGCCCTGCCGATGCCGTCTGGCTCGCTCGCGATCTGGCGGAACTTTTGGATGCGATGGATACAGAGGAGCGCGCCTGGTCCGAACTCGATGACCTGGTGGCGGCCGACCATGCACAGTGGTGGCAACTGACGCTCGAGTTCCTCAAGATTGCCGGCGAATACTGGCCGGCCCGGCTTGCAGAGCTGCACGCCTCCAGTCCGGCAGATCACCGCAACGCCGTGCTGCGTGTGGAGGCAGAACGCATGCGGACCGCACCGCCCTCGGGTCCGGTTATTGTTGCAGGTTCAACCGGTTCTATTCCGGCAACCGCCGAGCTGATGGCGGCCGTTGCGCAAATGGACAAGGGCGCCGTGGTGTTGCCCGGGCTCGACCAGCAGATGGGCGAGGCGGCCTGGATGCTGGTGGGCGGCAATCCGACGCATGAGCACTTCGATCCGGCGACTTGTGCTCATCCGCAGTACGGCCTCTATCGTCTGTTGCAGAAACTACAGGCTGATCGAGACGATGTGGTCAGCCTGGCAGACCCATCGGATTGCGTCGGCGATCGCAACCAATTGGTCTCGACCGCGATGATGCCGGCCGCGGCGACCGCCGATTGGGCCTTGCAAAGCATGCAGCCCGACCGGGTGGCCGCAGCGTTCGAGCATGTCGAACTGATCGAGGCGACCAGTGAGCGCGAGGAGGCGCTCGCCATCGCCGTTGCCATGCGCCTCGCCGCTCAGCCTGAGGGCGATGCAGCGGCCAGGGATGTGGCGCTTGTAACCCCCGACCGTACCCTGGCGCGCCGAGTTGCCGGTGAACTGCAGCGCTTCGGCATCGAGGCCGATGATTCCGGTGGACGGTTGCTGGCGCTGTCGCCCCAGGCAACCCTGCTTGAACTGGCTCTCGAAACTGCCTTTGGCGCGCGCAGCGCCATTGCCCTTGTCGCGCTGATGAAACACCCGCTGGTCCGTTTCGGGTTGCCGGCATCGTCGATGCGCCGGGCGGCGCGGCTGATCGAGCGTGTGGCACTGCGTGGTGGCACCGGCACGGCAGACATCGGTGCTTTGGCCGAACTGTTCGACCGCCGGCTCTCGGAAAGGCAGGCCAATCTTCGTCATGCACCGCACTGGCAAAAACGCCTCGATCTGGAGCATATCGCCCTCGCCCGATCGGTCGCGCACAGGATCGAAGAGGCCTTTGCCGCACTTCTGGGGCAGGAGCAGACGGAACTGACCGTTTCCGAGTGGGCTGAGCACACCGGTCGGTTGTTGGAGGATATCGCGCGCGATGAATCCGGCTCACTATCGGTACTGTGGGAATCAGAAGCCGGCGAAAGACTTAGCTCGCTGTTCGGTGATCTTCTGGATGACAGATCGGGTTTGGCCTGCGCCGCACAGGAATGGGTGGCGACAGTTCCCGCACTGCTCGGTGGCGAGATGGTCAAACCACGAGCTGGCGCCCACCCGCATATCTTCATCTGGGGCGCGTTGGAGGCGCGATTGCAAAAAGTCGACACGATCATTCTGGCCGGTCTCAACGAGGGAACGTGGCCGGGTGCTGTGTCAGGCGATCCGTTCCTGTCCCGGGCGATGAAGACTGCGATCGGCCTCGATCCGCCCGAGCGGCGCATCGGCCTTGCCGCCCATGATGTGCAGATGGGACTTGGTGCACCGCACGTCGTGCTCAGCCGGTCGGCACGATCGCAGAACGCGCCGACCGTCGCTTCGCGCTGGCTGCAGCGGCTTCAGGCGGTGGTCGGAACGGACGAGACGGAGCACATGCGATCGCGCGGCCGCCGCTACCTGCGGTGGGCCGGAGCCCTCGACCGGAGAAAGGACCGGCCGATCGCCAACCGGCCTTCGCCGAAACCGCCTGCTGACCGGCAACCAAGGCGGTATTCCTTTTCCGAAGTCAAAACCCTGCGGCGCGACCCCTATGCCATCTACGCGCGGCGGATCCTTCAACTCGATGCACCTGAGCCACTGATTGGCGACCCCGGGCCGGCGGAACGCGGAACGCTGTATCACCGGATTCTGGAGTGCTTTACTCGCGAGGTCCCGGATGTGATGGTGCCTGAGGCCGGCGACGGTCTCGTGCTGATCGCCGATCGCGAATTCGCCGAAACCGGTTTGCCGGTTCATATCGCCCTGGTCTGGAGGCACCAGTTCGCAGGCATTGCCGCCGCGTTCCTCAATTGGGAACGCGACAGGAACGCCGATATCGTCGCCCGCCATACCGAGCATCGGGCCCGGTACGATCTTCCCTCCGGCCTGACCCTGTCCGGGATTGCCGACCGCATCGACCTGCGCACTGACGGCATGGCGGAGATCATCGACTACAAGACCGGCTCGTCGCCGAGCCGCAAAGTGGCCCGGACGCTGCTCGATCCGCAATTGCCGCTCGAGTCGGCAGCATTGTCTGCTGGGGCCTTCATTGGACTCGAACCGCTGCGGCCGGCGGGCCTCGCCTATGTCCGTTTGAAACCGGCGGAAGAGCTCAAGGTCGACTGGATCGATGGCAAGTTCAAAGGAGAAGACAGCGAGAAATCGGCGATTGAACTGGGTGATGAGGCCGTATCCCGACTGACCGAGCTCGTTGATGCGCTGGCAGAGGGGAGCCTCGGTTTCACCTCACAGGTCATCCCTGATCCGCAGGCCCGATACGGCCGCGATTACGACCATCTGGCGCGGCTGGGTGAATGGTCATCCGTTGACGCGGATGACCCGGAAGGGACGGAACAGTGAGCGGCGGCGCCAATGACAACTTCGCCGCGCCGCGGCACGATCTCGACTGGACCACCCGCCAGCAGTCGCTGGCGTCCGATCCGGTCCGGTCGGCCTGGGTCTCGGCCAATGCCGGCTCCGGAAAGACGCATGTGCTGTCGCAACGGGTTATACGGCTGCTGCTTTCCGGTTGCCGGCCTTCAGCAATCCTTTGCCTGACCTACACCAAGGCCGCCGCGTCCGAGATGGCCAACCGGGTGTTCGACCGGCTGGCCGGCTGGACCCGCATTGATGACAAGGCGTTGGCCGTGGAGCTCACGGAGCTTGAAGGACGACGCCCCGATGCTGCAGGGCTGCACCTGGCCCGCCAGCTCTTTGCTCGGGCGCTGGAAACGCCAGGCGGTCTCAAGATCCAGACCATCCACGCCTTTTGCGAAGCGGTGCTGCACCAGTTCCCGCTGGAAGCCAATGTTGCCGGTCATTTCGAGGTGATGGACGACACCGCCACCGCGCAGCTGCTCAACGAGACACAGCAGGCATTGCTGGCCGCCGCCGGCAATGGCACCGGTGCGCTGAAGACGGCGCTCGAGACCGTGCTCGGGGCGGCCGGCGAAGCAGGTCTGCAGGGTTTGTTTGCCGAAATAGCCGGCAAGCGCCAGGCGATCCGGCGGTTCCTGGAAACGGCAGACAGGCTCGGTGGTGTCGACCATGTGTTGCGGCGAGCGCTGCGGCTGAAACCCGATGACACAATCGAGGCCGTGCTTGCGGCGACATGGCCGCTTCCGCTGCACCCGGGAATGGGCCTCGACGATTATTGCGCCGCCGCTGCACGGCAGTCGGCCAAGACGCCTAAGAATTTTGCCGAAGCCTTCCGCGAAGCCGACAAGATCCTCGATCCGGCGGACCGTTTCGCCTTCCTCGAACCACATTTCTTCAAATCAGACGGTTCATCGAGATCACTCGGCAGCGCCGTGTCGAAATCGATGCGCGAAGCTATGCCTGAGGCGGTTGACTGGTTCACGGAAGTCGAAACCGTTATGAAAACGGCCCGCGAGCGAATGCAGCTTTTAAAGACCGTCGAGCTCAGTGTCGCTGCGATGGAGCTGGCGCGGCGGCTCGACCGCGATTACGAAACCCTCAAGCGTCGCCGCGGGCGGCTCGATTTCGATGACCTGGTGGCCAACACCGCGGCGCTGCTTCAGCGGGACGGCGCCGGCCCCTGGGTCCATTACAAGCTCGACCGCGGCATCGACCACATTCTGGTCGACGAGGCCCAGGATACCAGCCCCGAACAATGGGCGGTGATCGAAAAGCTGGCGGAAGAGTTCTTTGCCGGGCAATCGTCGCGCGAGGAGCGGCGGACCCTGTTTGCCGTCGGTGACGAAAAACAGTCCATCTACTCCTTCCAGGGCGCCCGGCCCGAACTGTTCATGCAGACCGGCCGCGCCGTTCGACAGCGGGCATTCCATGCCGAACGGCATTTCGAAGCCCTGAATCTGCATCTTTCCTTCCGCTCGACGGCGGATGTGCTGTCGGCCGTCGACGTGGTTTTTGACGATCCCATCAACCGTGACGGACTGCAGTCGGGTGACGATGCGGTGAGCCACGCCGCGTTTCGCGCCCAGGATCCGGGCTGTGTCGATCTCTGGGAGATGATCGCCAAGGACGATGCCGACGATCACGAGGACTGGAAGGCGCCGTTCGACGCGACGCCTGAATCAGCGCCACCGGCGCGCCTCGCCCATCGTGTGGCTGCAACGATCGGCCGGTGGCTCTCCGAGGGCGAGACTATTGTGCACAACGGCAAGAAGCGTCCGGTATCGGCCGGCGACATTCTGGTGCTGGTGCGCAAGCGCGATGGTTTCGTGCCGGCATTGATGCGGCAGCTCAAACGCGCCCACATACCCGTCGCCGGCGCTGACCGCCTGATGCTCACTCAGCACATTGCCGTCGAAGATCTGATGGCGCTTGGCCGCTTCGTGTTGATGCCTGGAGACGACCTGTCCCTGTGTGCGCTGCTGAAAAGCCCGCTGTTCGATTTCACCGAAGCGGATATCTACCGCCTGGCAGCCGAGCGAAAGGAAAACCAGAGCGTTTTCCGTCGGCTGGCGCTTTTGGCCGATCGTGGCGCGGCGAAATGGCGGGAGGCCCACGAGCGCCTGACCGGGCTCCTCGATCACGCCGACCGCGTACCGGTGCATGAGTTCTATGCCCGTATCCTCGGACGCGATGGCGGCCGCGCCCGCATCCTGGCGCGCCTTGGCAACGAGGCTGGCGAAGTGCTGGATGAATTTCTGGCGTTTGCGCTGGATCAGGAGATGGCCGGCCTTCCCGGTCTCGAAGCCTTTCTCGCCACCCTCGAGGCGCAGTCACCCGAAATCAAGCGCGAGCTGGAGCAGGGGCGCGACGAGATCCGCATCATGACCGTTCACGCCTCGAAGGGACTGGAGGCGCCGATCGTCTTCCTGGTCGATTCCGGCGGTAAGCCGGCGGAACATCAGCACATGCCGAAACTTCAGGAGTTGCCACTCGACCAGACCATTGGAGCGCTGCCGCCGGCCATTTTGTGGGTGCCCGGCAAATCCGTTTCCAATGATACGACCCAACGATTGAAAAGCCGCATCACTCGGGCCATGACCGAGGAATACCGTCGCCTGCTCTATGTCGGCATGACGCGCGCGGCCGATCGGTTGGTGGTATGCGGCTATCACGGTCTCAATGTTCCGACTTACAGCCACTGGCACAAGATGGTAGCCGAGGCGCTAGACGGCCACGCCAATAGCAGCCCACGCGAATTTTCTGCTGGCGGCGAGACCTGGGACGGGTGCCGGTTCGCCGTGTCGCCGCCGGATGAGAGCGTTGTAGCACCGCAGGCTGTTGCGCCCGAACCCACCGATGACGGGCCACCGGACAGGCTTTCGCAGCCGTTGCCAAGGCCGGAACGGTTGCCTCGGCCCCTGACCCCATCGTCCACGGGCCTGGTTATCGACCCGGAAAGCGGGCTGACCGCGGGCCGGTCGCCGCTTTTCAATGCTTCCGGCCCAGGTGGCCAGTCCATGGAACGCGGCCGCATCATTCACCGCCTTCTGCAACTGCTCCCCGAGCTCGATGAGGCGGAGCGGATGATGGCATCCGAACGCTATCTGGAGCGGGCGGTCCCTGACTGGACCCGGTCGGACCGGGATGAGATCGTTACCGCGGTCCTATCCGTTCTTGACGACGCTGCATTCGCACCGGTGTTTGCGCCTGGAAGCCGGGCGGAAGTCTCGGTCATGGGAACACTCGTCATCGGCGGCGAGCAACGCGCTCTCTCGGCCCGACTCGACCGCATTTGCGTCGATGCGCAGACAGTCAGGGTTGTCGACTACAAGACCAATCGGGTGCCGCCGGAGTCCATCGCTGAGGTGCCTGCCTCCTATGTCACCCAGATGGCTCTCTATCGGGCGTTGTTGCAGCCGCTCTATCCCGGAAAGCCTGTGGAAACCGCCCTGCTTTTCACCGAGGCGCCGCGACTGATCGCATTGCCATCCGACACCCTGGAGACAGCTCTCGCGACATTAACGACAATGTGACGCATGCATTCTTGAAATCCGCATCGGCCTACCAGATATTGTGTCCAACGCATCGGCAGTGGACTGATTCCCTGCCGCAGATGTCATGAAGGAGCAAATGCGATGGCCACTGTGAAGGTCGACACGTCCAATTTTCAATCGGAAGTCCTCGAATCCGCTGAGCCGGTCGTGGTCGATTTCTGGGCGGAATGGTGCGGCCCCTGCAAGATGATTGCCCCAAGCCTTGAGGAAATCTCCTCGGAAATGGAGGGCAAGGTCAAAGTCGCGAAGGTCAATATCGACGAAAACCCGGATATTGCCGCTCAATACGGCGTGCGGTCGATTCCGACGCTGGCCATGTTCAAGGGTGGCGAAGTGGCCGACATCAAGGTCGGTGCGTCCCCGAAGTCTGCCCTTTCGAGCTGGATTTCCGGCGCCGCTTAAGCGTCGTCACGAAACAATCAAAACAAAACCGCACCGGAGCAATCCGGTGCGGTTTTCCGTTGTGCAACGCCGTCGGTTACTGCGATGGCGCCTCTTGCATGAAGATGGCGTCCTGTATCAGCGCACAGCCATTGGGGCCGGAAAGCCCGTCGGCCTTGGCCGTATCCGGAAACGGCGGCGGCAGGCTGTCGTCACGGCAGCCTCCGCGATAGCTTGTCAGCATCGATGCGGCAAGCTCGGGGATCAGCGGTCCGTGGTCGTTGAGAACCAGATGAATTTCCGCCGTGGTCGGATTGTCGAAGGACGTCCCAAACCAACCTTGAGGCACGGACCCCCGCGGCAAATGGGCCGCGAAGCTGGCCTTGCCGTCCGGAGAATTCACCACCCCGTCCGCGTAGACGATCTGGGTGCCGACATCATCCGCCCGGCCGATCACATCCTCGGGCGAGCAGGGCTTGGCCTCGCAGTTCATCGGCTTTGTGATGATGACCCACCACGCCGTGGTGACGTGACCGGGCTGAAGTTCCTGAGTGGTCAAGGTCATGGTGGCGCCCGTTGACGAGGTCATCAGGCGCGCCTTTGCGCCGGGAATGTCTCGGGCCGGCGTGTTCTCCGTCGCCATGTGCTCGACATGCTGAATCAATTCCGTCGACTTTCCGGTCTCCATGGCGGTCGCACTGGAGCAAACCAGTGCAATGGCTGCGGTTGCGAGAATGGCCTTCGGTGCGATCATCTGAATTACCTCCTGGTTTGATATGAGTTAGATTGATGCGACGTTCTGGTTCACACGAAACAGATTGTCGGGATCGTAGCGGCGCTTCGCATCGCTCAGCCGTTCCAGATTGCCTCCATAGGCATCGCCGGCACGGTTTTCCGCTTCCGCAATGAAGTTCACATAGGCGCCGGGAACGGCGTGGCGGGAAATGCGCTCCGAGACGTCCTTCAGCCAGCCGATGACGTGTTCGTCTTCGTCGGAAGAGTGCCAACGCACCCCCGGCGTCGATACGAAAGGGACCTGCCGGTGCGGGAAAGCGGTGGCCCCGGGCGCAACATCGGCAATGGCGCCGCCCAATTGGCAGATGAGAAGCTCTGATTCGGACGTCGGCAGGTGCGGTGTCAGGTCCACCAGCAGGTCGATGAGTTCCGGCGACAATTCCGCATGATTGTGCGCGCGCCAGTAGTTTCGCGCGCCGAAAGGATAGGTTGGATCGAGGAAACCCTGGGCCTCGACGAAGGGACGGGGGGCAAGAGCCGATCCCAGCGGTTCGGCACCGCCATAAAGGGCCGTCAGGTCGGCGGCGCCATGGTCTGCGTTCTTGTGGAATTGCATCAGGGTGAGAACCTTGGTCCCGTGGACCGATTCCGACAGCACCGGAGCCGGTGGAGCCGTCATCAGGTTCGCCCAGACACAGGCTTCACGGGGCAAAGTCGGCGCATGGTGCGCATAGGCGCTGAGGACCTGACGGGCGTCCTCCAGAGCGAAGAATGTCGGGCCGAACAGAACCTCCGGTCCAACCGCATGAAGCTTGAACGTAAACCGCGTCGCGGCACCGAAATTGCCGCTGCCGCCGCGGATTGCCCAGAAAAGCTCCGGATGCGACGTCTCCGACGTGGTGACCGTTTGACCGTCCGCCAGGACCAGGTCCGCCGACAGCAGATTGTCGACCGACAGGCCGTGAAGGCGTGCCAGCCATCCGAATCCACCACCCAGGGTCAACCCGGCCACTCCGGTCGACGAGACCACACCACCAGGCGCTGCCAGCCCATGTTCCTGCGCCGCGGCGTCCACCTGCGCCCAGGTGGCGCCGCCTTCCACATGAGCAAGACGCTGCAGGGGGTCGATCTCGACACCATCCATGAGGCTGAGATCAATCATCATGGCGTCTTCGCCGACTGCCGAGCCGGCGATGTTGTGGCCACCCCCGCGCACTGACACGGCAAGGTCGGTCGATTGGGCAGCCGCCAGCGCCGCAGCGACTTCTTCGGCATTTCGGCATTGAACGATCGCCGCGGGCTTGCGGTCGATCATGGCGTTCCACACGGTTCGCGCTTCGTCGTAGCCTTGGCTTCCGGGCAAAAGCAGCCGCTCGGCAAATCGAGTTCCAAGGGTGTCGGTCAGCATGAAGGTCTCCATCAGGGCTGTTCGTTCGGTGTGCCTCGGGTCATGACTGACACGATCCCGGACGAGGAAAAACTAGAGAATCTGGAGTGCTCCAGATTCTGTAGTTGGGCACTGGGCCGAATTGAGCGATACTTGAACCGTTCAACGCCCCCGGAGGAACGGATGCCCTACAAAGGATACGGTCAATATTGCCCGCTGGCCCTGGCGGCGGAGGTGCTGTGCGAACGATGGACGTTGCTGGTGATCAGCCGGGTCATCGATGGCTGCACGCGCTTCAACGAAATTCACCGCGGCGTGCCCAAGATATCGGCGACACTGCTCAGCCAACGCCTGGAGCAATTGGAACATGCCGGGCTGATACGGCGAAAGCCGCTGGAAAACCGGCGCGGCCACGAATACGAACTGACCGACGCGGGACGCGATCTCGACCCGATCATCATGAGCCTTGCCGGGTGGGGCCAGAAGTGGGCGCGCGATATGGAGCACGAGGATCTCGATCCGGCCTTTCTCGCCTGGAGCATGCACACACGGCTGAATGTTGCGGCCATGCCGAGCGACCGTACCGTTTTGGGGTTCGAGTTCTCAGGCACCCACAAGGGCTTCAGTCGCTTCTGGCTGGTTGTGGTGGATGGCCATGTGGACATGTGCCTGAAGCACCCGGGCTACGAGCCTGACGTGACGGTCAAGGCGGACATCAGACGCTTCGTCGAGGCCTGGCGCGGTTTTCGCGATATGCGTTCGGAAATTGCGGCCGGACAGATCCGGGTCGAAGGCGGTGCCAAGGCGTGCAAGGCCTTGCCGGACTGGCTCCTGATGAGTGCGCTCTCCGGTATTCCGAGAAACTGCGGGCAGGAGGCCGATATCGAGCGCTTTGAGGGCAGCCAGCAGGCGGCCGAATAGCCACGGTCGGCTTTTGTTTTCTGAGTGGCCTGTGTCGAAACCGTGCCAAATGACCGGCGCGGTTTCTTTTCTTGCGGCGGGAACTGCGGCGTTCGCCCCAGCGTCACTCCATGTCCGAGTACTGTTGTGCAAACTCCGCGTTCGGCGGGATCGGCTTGATCACGTCGATCAGCACTCCGTTTGGATCCCTGGTGATGAAGTGACGCTGGCCGAACGGCTCGTCCCGCAATTCAAGCAGGATTGGCAGCCCGGCGTTTTTTGCTTTGGCGTATTCGGAGTCAACATCCTCGACTTCGAAGTTGATCACGAGGCCAGAGGTCTGTCCGCGACCTTCGGCGGGAACCGTCTCGTGCTGACCATCGAGAACGGCGATATTGACCGACTCATCTTCCATCGATTGCAGATGCACGTACCAATCGCTCTCGAATGACGGCTGGAAGCGAAAGTGCTCCCGATAGAAATTGGCGGTATCCTCTACCTTGTCGGTCATGAGGACCGGATAGAACTGCGTGCACTTCATGCTGTTCTCCTTTGGGAAATTATGATACATACAGCCTGTATGTAAATAACATGCAGCCTGTATGTTTGCAAGAGGCGTGAATGAGAAGAACCAACAAGGACCGTTCAGAGGCGACACAACGCGCTCTTTTGTCCGCCGCTCGCGAGCTGTTTGCCGAGAAGGGGTTTGCCGAAACCAGCACACCGCAGATCGTTGCCGAGGCTGAGGTCACGCGCGGGGCCCTGTATCACCACTTTACGGAAAAGGCCGATGTGCTGAGGGCGGTTATCGAAGCCGAGGCAGCCGCCGTCGCGGACACGATTACGTCCGCCACGCAAGACCAGAAGGACCCGCATCTTGCTCTGGTGCAGGGAACCGAGGCGTACTTTGAAGCGATGGCTGTGCCGGGACGCGCCAGGTTGCTGCTGCTGGAGGCTCCGGCCGTGCTTGGCACGATGGAAGTGGCCGATATCGACAAAAACACCGGAAGCCAGACGCTCGTGGAGTGGCTTCAACTCGCAGCAGAATCCGGCAAATTGGAAGGTGTGCCTCTTGAACCTTTGGCCGAAATTCTTGGTGCGGCCTTCGACAGGGCAGCCATGGCTATCGCCAATGGCGAACCCGCAGAACCCTATCGCAAGGCCGCCAGGTCACTGCTTGAGTGTTTGCTGCGATAAGGTGGTTGGCGGACGACTGATCGGAAGGAACCCGGTGAGCGGATCCCGTGACCGATCACTTGGTTTTCAGCACCTCAGGCCAGTTCTGGTTTCCCTTGGAAATATAGCCGTTGATGTCCCGGTTCCATTTGTTCTGAACCGACCGGTTATAATTCAGGTAGAGCTTGCTGCTGACGATGCGCCAGACCTTCGGGTCGCCGCGAACAGCATAGCCCCGCGCCGTTCCCCAGGCGCAATGTCCACCGTATTGAGGAGCATACTTCTTCGGATTAGCCTTGAAGGCGGCCAAGTTGTCGGCGCTGGAAAATCTCCAGGTCACGCCCTTGTATTGTGTCGACAGGTTGGCCTGCCCGGAAACGGGTTTGCCCGACACGAAATAGGACACCGCGTCGAAGCCCTCGAGCGCCAGCGAACTGTTGCCCTTGGTGAAAATTTCTTGTGCCAGAGACGCCGTTGTCAGCGATGCCGAAAGCAAAATGGCTCCGACAAGCAAACGCACCGTGTTCAGCATTTTTCCTCCTCCGCACGCGGCTTCGCTTGGATTTGGAATAACAATAGATGTGCTTTGACCCTCGGCAAGTCCCCGTAGCCGGTGTCACGGTGATTTGAGGATCGCGTTATGCGTCGAGAGCTCGGTTTCTATGACACCGTGGCGCTGTTTTGCTCCAGCACGTCACCAACCAGATAAAGCGAGCCGCAGATCAGAATACGCGGCGGTGCTTCCATCTCTTCCCAGTCTTCCTGCAACAGCTGCAAGGCCTGGTGTACGTCGAGCGCCGGCTGGGCCGAAAGACCGGCCTTGGCGGCTTCGCCGGCCAACACCACCGGATCGATACCGGCCTCTGAATTGGTGATCGGCACCGTATAGACGTGACGGGCAACGCCCTCGAAAGCCGCAAAGAATCCGCCCGGATCTTTCGTATCGATCATGCCGCATACGAGGAAAAGCGGGCGAGAAATGCGTTCCTCGAGTTCGGCCAGCGTTTCAGCGATCACCACGCCGGCGCCCGGGTTGTGACCGCCGTCGATCCAGATTTCGGTGTCGGCCGGAGCGGCGTCAAAAATCCGGCCCGAGGTCAGACGCTGCATGCGGCCGGGCCATTCAACCCGTTGAAGCCCGGTTTCAATCTCACGGTTCGTCAATTCGAAACCGGCAGACTTGAGAACGC